>OY970297.1:0-3057500 GCA_963716155.1 uncultured Alphaproteobacteria bacterium | reverse complement strand
ATGACGGCCATGCCCCGCCACGATCCCCTGCCGCCCAAGGCCGAAGCCTCCGCGCTCGCCTGGTCCCGCTACAAGAGCATGATGAAGTGGATGGCGCTGGCCGCCGCGATCGCCGCGGCGCTGGCGGTCGCCTGGCTCAAGGCGACCAGCGATTCCATGCCCTGGCAGATGGTGCTGGCGACGATCGCCGGGGTCGGCCTGTCGGTGCTGCTCGGAACCGCCCTGATGGGGCTGGTCTTCCTGTCCGACCGGAGCGGGCACGACGAGGCCGCCTCGGGCAAGGAGCAACGGCCGTGAGCGAGGGCGCAATCGGCAGGGATGGGCGGGAGCCGATCCTCCGGGTGGTGCCGAGGCCCGGCGACATCAACTCGAACGGCCATATCTTCGGCGGCTGGGTGCTCAGCCAGATGGACATCGCCGCCGGAATCGTCGCGGCGCGCGAATCGGACGGTCCGGTGGCGACGGTGGCGGTCGATGCGATGAAGTTCCTCGCTCCGATCCTGCTCCACGACCTCATCTCGGTCTACGCCTGGGTCGAGCGGATCGGCCGGACCTCGATCGCGATCCGGATCGACGTCATCGCGATCCGCGACCGAGGCGCCAGCGAGGTCAAGGTCACCGAAGGGCTGTTCACCTTCGTCGCGCTGGACGAGAACCACCGGCCACGGCCGGTCAAGCCGGGCTAGGGCGGCCGCCGAGTGGGGACTCAATATTCGTCCTCGTCCTCCAGCGCCTCCTCGTCCTCCTCCTCTTCCTCCTCCTCGTCGACCTCGACCTCGCGAAAGGTGAGGCTGGCGCTGGATTCGGCGGGGATCCTGACCCTCCAGACGCTCGCGCCCTTGCGGCGGGTCATCCGCTCCGAGAAGCGCTCGTAGCGTTCATAATCATTGTCCTTGAACTCGGCTTCGTAGAGGATCGGGAAGGGATTGGCGTTCGCGACCGTCAGCTTCTCCTCCTCCCAGCCCTCGCCGTCGCGGACCCACTCGGTGTCGGCGCTGACGTTGGCGGGCTCCTCGAAGACGATCTCGACCTCCTCGCCCTCGGCCTTGTCCTCGATATTCGTCTCGCCGAGCAGCATCGGCCGGCCGTTCGCCTGCTGGAACAGCACGACCTGTCCGCGCGGCAGCGGCTGGCCCAGCCCCGATCTCTTGTCGTTCCGGAAACGGAACAGCCACTCCGGCTCGTCCAGCGAATCGGCGTCGCGGGTGCGGTAGACGAGCTCGCCCTTGACCCGGCGCGACGAGAGGAAGGCGGCCTGCTTCAAGGAGCGCGAGGCGACGGTGACCGGGAAGGGGATGCGGTAGAGCTTGAGGTCGCCGAGCGGCTCGGGCCGGGCGATCCGGCTGCCGGTGACGATGATGTCGCCCCCGTCGTCGCCGCCGCCGCCATAGAAATATTCGTCGGCGCGGAGGGCCATCGGCGCCTCGAGCTCCGGCACCGCGCCGGGATCGAAAGGCGAGCGGGTGGACGGCGGGCTGCCGGTGGTGCCGTCGGGCCAGCAATAATACCAGAAGCCTCCCTCCGCTTCGTCGTCGTCGTCATCTTCTTCCTCGTCGGAGGATTGCTCGCGGGCGACCCGGCCGGCGACGACGGCGCCGTCGGCATCGGGAAAGCTGGTGTCGTCGCGGCTCGCCAGGGTCAGCCAGGCCGACAGGTCAAGGCTCCTGAGGTCGGTCGAGAGCCGGGCGACGTAATTGGCCTGCCAGTCGAAGTCGGTGGCGAGATAGGAGAGGGTGAGCTGCCGCCGGCCGCCCGGCTGCGCCTTGGTCTTCACCGACAGGACGGGCTTGGCGGAGAGGCCGGCGGGGACTCCCGGATAGACCGGCGCCTCGGGGCGGCCGCTGCACTGGACCGCCTCGAAGCCGTTCGCGGTCTCGACGACCATGCCGTCGTGGCCGGAGCGGATTCGGACGCTCTCCTCGGTTTTTCGGCCGGTCGCCGGGTCGGTTCGGCGGAGGATCACCCGCTGACCGGTGAACGCGTCGACCAGGCCGCCTTCGGAGAGCAGGAGCCGGTCCTGGTTGCGCTCGGCCGGATCGGTGCCGACGAGGATCGCCGACTGCGGCTGGATGCCGCTCGCCACGCCCTCGAAGCGCACCGTCACCTCGCCCGGCGGGAGGTCGACGGTGCGGGTCTCGGTGATCAGGGCGAAGCCCTTGAGCCGCTCGTCAAGCTCGATGACGTCGTCCCGGGCGCGGTCCGGGTCGCGATAGATGCTGACCGCCACCTTGTCGGGCGCGGCCGAGGTCACCGCCGGCTGGGCGGCGAGGAAGGCGGGCGCCATCCCGAGCAGCAGAGCCGGGATCGGGGCGGAGATCCGCACCGGCGGGGCTCAGTAACGGGTTTCGTAGACGACGGTGAGGACGGTCTCGCCATTGGCGGGGACGGGGACGCTCCAGATTCGCGAATCGGCCGAGAGCTGCCGGCCCCCGAGGCTCTCGCTGGTCACCCGGGCGTCGGGGTTGCGGCCGAGTCCGTCCTGGATGACGTCGACGGTGACCGGCTGCGGTCGGGCGTTGGTCACCCTGTAGGTCATCGTCGTGCGCCAGAATTCGCGCTGGGTCTCGACGGTGGTGGTGGTCGTCGTCCCGCCCGGATCGGTGACCCGGAAGCGGGCGCTTCGCTCCCATTCCTCCGAGGTGATCTTCTCGCGTTTCTCGACGGTCGGACGGACCTTGACGTCGAAGGCGTTGCCGGTGCGCAGGCCCAGCGACGAGCCCATCGGCGTGTGCGGGATCTGGCTCTCGCCGACGAACTGCGCCTGGCCGCGGCTGTCGCGCATATAGACCCGGACGATCCCCGCCGGCAGGGCGTCGCCGAGGCCGCCGGCGCCGCCCGAGTTGGAGAATTTGAGCACGGTCGCGGCGCTCAGCGGATCGCTGCTCCGGCCGAGCCACGAATTGCGATATTCATAGGCCTTGGACGCCGACGCGCCGCTCGCGTCGAGGAAGCTCACCTGCTTGGTCTGGGCGCTGGCGATCGTCGTCCGGCCGTCGATCGGATAGACGTAGAAATCGCCGACGCGCGGCCTCGCGGCCGCCTCGGTGCCGGGCCTGTTGCCCTGCGGCTCATAGTCTGCGCCGTCCCGGCGGGGGCCCTGGACCTGCGCGACCTCGCCGGCGACGAGCAGGGTATCGGCGTTGGTGAAGGTGGTCCCGCTCGAATTGGTGAGCGTGATCCAGCCCTGGACGTCGATCCTCCCGGCGGCTTCGTCGAACATGGCGACGTAATCCGCCTTCCACGACAGGCCGGTGGTGAGATAGCTGAGGGTCAGCGGCCGCGCTCCCGCCCGGGCCGAGTCGACGGTGACGCTCAGGGTCGGCCGGGCTCGAAGGTTGGGCGGGATGGAATCGAAAATGACCCGCACCGGCAGGCCGTCGTCGCGGAGCACCTCGACCCGGTCGCCGATCTTCAGCACGACGCCGCCGTTCACCGCCAGCACGAGCGCCCGCTCGCGCGTCTCCGCGCCGGTCGCCGGATTGGTCCGAAGCAGGGTGACCGTCTGGCCCACCGCCTTCTGCATGAGCGCCGTCGGCGAGAGCAGGTCGAAGTCGAAATTCTGCTCGGCGATCTCGAACCCCTCGCCGGCCAGGCTGACCGTCTCGGGCCGGATGCTGGCCGAGACGTCGGGAAATTCCTGGCGCGACACGCCCGCCGGCAGGGCGATCTGCCTGACGTCCTGAACCAGGGCCAGATTGTCGTTGTAGATGGTCACCGAGAGGTCGCCCTGAGCCGACTGGCCCAAGGCCGGCGCGGCGGCGAAAAGTGCAATGAAAGCAAAGCGGCGCATGCCGGGCCCTCCCTTGACGGGCAGGGTGTACAGAGCCGCCGGGACTGTCAATCGCAACCGGGCCTCAAAGAAAGACGGCGGCCCTTTTCAGGACCGCCGTCTCGCTGGTGATTCGGTTCTCCGCGAGGATCAGGCCGCGGGCGCGATCTCGGCGTCGCCCTCGTCGGCGCGCGGCCGGCGGGTGCGGCGGCGCGGCGTCTTGGCCGGAGCGTCGCCTTCGACGACCGAGATGGCCGGCGGCAGGACGTCGAGCGAGATGGTCCGCTCCTCGGCCTCGGGCGCTTCGGCGCGGGCCTCGTCGCGATCGTCCCGACGCGGCCGGAAGCGCTCGGGACGGCGCTCGCCGTTGCGCGGCTCGTCGCGGTCGCGATATTCGCGGCGCGGACGCTCGGCCTAAGCGGGGCGCTCGTTGCGGTCCGGACGGTCGCCGCGCGGCTCGCGGTCCTGGCGGCCGTCGCGGTCCTGGACGGTCGCGGCCGTCGCGATCGTCGGACTCGTCGCCGTCATCGCCCTCGGCGGCCATCGCCTCGTCCTGATCCTCGTCCTCGTCGGATCCGTAATCGTCGCGGGTCCGGCGCTGCTCCTCGAAGCGGGCGCGGTTCTCGTTGAGAACGCGGATAATAATGGTCGGCGAACTGAAGCCAATATTCGGACTGGACGCGATCGCCCTGGAGCTGCGCGTCGCGCGCGAGCGACTTGTATTTCTCAAGCAGCTGGGCGGCATTGCCGCGCGAGCGGTTGTCCTGCCGGTTGCCCACGTTGGGCGACTGGTTCGGCGAGCGCGGTCCGCCGCCACCG
The DNA here is from genome assembly GCA_963716155.1 of uncultured Alphaproteobacteria bacterium. Taxonomy (GTDB): domain Bacteria; phylum Pseudomonadota; class Alphaproteobacteria; order Sphingomonadales; family Sphingomonadaceae; genus Allosphingosinicella. Next base: position 3,052,912 of record OY970297.1, on the reverse strand, counting down.
CGGCCGCGACGGCGGCCGTTCTGACGATTGTTTATCAAATGTAGGTCCTCGTCCTCGTGGTCCTGCTTTCAGCCACTTCGACAGCCGGGCCCTTCCCGGCCGCTTTATTCTGCACGACCCGGGCAGCGACCGCGCACGCGGCCTCCGCCACCTCACGCTGATCGTCCGGAGACGACTAAGCAATCGGGGGTCGGCGACGGATGGCCTCACGCATGCTTAGCTGTGAAGAGCCCCGTCCCTGACGCCCTATGTAGCTATGCCCGCAACGAAATCCAAGCGGAAAGATGATCACCTGGATTAACGGCTTAGCGTAAGGCAGCGCTCGATGCCTTTAAGGTCGCTGCGTGAGGATATGGTAAACGCCTTCGGCCTCGAACAGCGCCGCCACCGCGTCGCGCTGGCCGGCGCCGAGCTCGAGGCAGGCGAGGCCGCCGGGGGCGAGCAGGCGCGAGATTTCCGGGGCGAGCCGGCGATATTCGGAGAGGCCGTCGGCGGCGGCGAACAAGGCCTCGCGCCGGCTCCCACTCGGCGACGTCGCGCGGCAGCTCGGCGCCGGCTTCGACATAGGGCGGGTTGCACAGGATGAGGTCGAACCGCTCGTCGAGCCCCTCCCCCCAGTCGCCCCGCCGGAAGGCGGCGCGTGCCGACAGACCCAGCCGCTCCGCATTGCGGCAGGCATAGCCGAGGGCGACGTCGGAGGCGTCGATGCCGAGGCCGGTCGCCTCCGGCCACTGGTCCAGAGCCGCGAGCAGGAGGGTGCCGGGGCCGGTGCCGAGGTCGAGGATGCGCTCCGGACCGGCCGGGCCGAAATGCGCGAGCGCGGCTTCGATCAGGCTCTCGCTGTCGGGGCGCGGGACGAGGACTCCGGGTCCGACCTCGAGCTCGACCGTCCAGAAGGCTCGGCGGCCGGTAATGTAGGCGACCGGCTCGCCGGCCTCGCGCCGGGCGAGGAGGGCGGCGAAGGCGTTGCGGTGCGGGGTCGTCGAGACGGCGAAGGAGCAGGTCCTCGCGCGAGATGCCGAGGGCGTGGGCCATGATCAGCTCGGCGTCGAGCCGGGGGGTGTCGCTGTGCGGGACGAGGCAATCGGCTGCGGAAGCGAGTGCTCCTCTAATCCCCTCTCCCCTACGCCTCATCCAAACTCGCCAGCCGCGCCGCCTCGTCCTCCGAGACCAGCGCCGCGATCAGCTCGTCGAGCTGGCCTTCCAGTATCTCTGGGAGGCGATGGAGGGTGAGGTTGATCCGGTGGTCGGTGACCCGGCCCTGCGGGTAATTGTAGGTTCGGATGCGCTCGGAACGGTCGCCCGAGCCGACCATCGACTTGCGGGCGCCGGCGCGTTCCGAGGCGAGCCGCTCGCGTTCCTGCTCGTAGAGCCGGGTGCGGAGCACCTTCAAGGCCTTGGCCTTGTTCTTGTGCTGCGACTTTTCGTCCTGCTGGATGACGACGAGGCCGGTCGGAAGGTGGGTGATGCGCACCGCGCTGTCGGTGGTGTTGACCGACTGGCCGCCGGGGCCGGACGAGCGGTAGACGTCGATCCTGAGGTCGGCGTCGTTGATCTGGACGTCGACGTCCTCGGCCTCGGGAAGCACCGCCACCGTCGCCGCCGAGGTGTGGATCCGGCCGCCGCTCTCGGTCACCGGAACGCGCTGGACGCGGTGTACCCCGCTCTCATATTTCAATCGGGCGAAGACGCCCTGCCCGGTCACCGAGGCGACCACTTCCTTGTAGCCGCCGAGCTCGGCCGCGCTCGCCGAAATCAGCTCGACCTTCCAGCCCCGGTTCTCGGCATAGCGCTGGTACATCCGAAACAGGTCGCCGGCGAACAGGGCCGCCTCGTCGCCGCCGGTGCCGGCCCGGATCTCGAGCATGGCCGGGCGCTGGTCGGCGGCGTCGCGCGGCAGCAGCTTCAGAGCGAGCGCCCGCTCCGCCTCGGGCAGCTGCGCCTGGAGTGCCGCCAGCTCCTCGTTCGCCATCTCGCGGATCTCCGGATTGGCGTCGGAGAGCATCTCGGCGAGCAAGTCCATCTCGGCGCGAATCCGGCGAACCTCGCGCGCCGCCGCGGCGACCGGCTCGATCTCGGCATAATCCTTCGAGAGCCGGACGAACTCGTCGGGGGCGACGTTGCCGGCCGACATGGCGTTCTGAAGCTCCTCCCGCCGCGCCTCGATCGCGGCGATCCTTTCGGCCGAGATGGAGGTCATCTCGATCCGCCGCCCGAAATGCCGTCGTAAAGGCCGCGGACCGCAGCCTGGATGTCGGTCGCCAGTGCTCGGCGCCGGTCGTCGTCGCCGGAATAATGAGTGAGGTGCAGACGGGGCTGCTGGGATTGGTCGCGGAGGATCAGGACGGCGGAGACGTTGCGCCTGCGCGCATTCTCGATCCGCTTCTTGGCATTGCCCCGGAACGACCAGTCGGTCGAAATCCCGCTCCGCCTGAGTCGCATCGCCAGTGCGAAGGCCTCCGTCTCGAGCTCGGGCCGGTCGGGCACGACGGCGACGGCCGCGGCGGAGCCGGCCGGAAGATCGATCAACATTCCGAGCCGCTCGATCCCCGCCGCCCAGCCGACCGCGGGCGTGTGCGGGCCGCCGAGGCTCTCCATCAGGCCGTCATAACGGCCGCCGGCGATCACGGCGTTCTGGGCGCCGAGATCGTCGGTGACGAACTCGAAGGCGGTGTGGCGGTAATAATCGAGGCCGCGCACCAGCCGCGGGTCGCGGGTCCAGGCGATTCCGGCGGAGTCGAGGCCGGCGGTCACCTTCGCGAAATAGTCGGCCGCCTCGGCGGTCAGATAATCGTCGACGACCGGCGAGGAATCGACGATCGGCCAGTCCTGATGCTCCTTGCTGTCGAGGATGCGCAGCGGGTTCTTCTCGAGCCGGGTGCGGCTCTCGGCCGAGAGGTCGTTCCTGTGATCGCGGAAATAGTCGACCAGGGCGGCGCGCCAGGCGTCCCGCGTGGCCGGATCGCCGAGGGTGTTGAGCTTGAGCTCGACCCGCTCGCCGATCCCGAGCTCGGCGATCAGCTGGGCGCCCATCGCGATGATCTCGACGTCGGCGGCCGGCTCGCCGGCGCCGATGATCTCCGCGTCGAGCTGATGGAACTGGCGGTAGCGCCCCTTCTGCGGCCGCTCGAAGCGGAAGGCGGGGCCGTGGGTGGCGATCTTGACCGGGGCATGCTGCTGCCAGCCTTCGGAGAGATAGGCGCGGCAGATTCCGGCGGTGAATTCGGGGCGGAGGGTCAGGTTGTCGCCGCCGCGGTCCTCGAAGCTGTACATCTCCTTGGAGACGATGTCGGTGGTCTCGCCGATCGAGCGGGCGAAGACTTGGGTGCTCTCGAACACCGGCATCTCGACCCGGCCGAAGCCGTAGAGCCGGCGGACGCGCTCGAACGCCGCCACCACCGCCTGGAAGCGGTCGGCATCCTCGCCCCAGATATCCTGGGTGCCACGGATCTTCTGCGGGCCCTTGCTCATCGGCGGCGCCTTAGCAGTTTTGCGCGGCCTTGGAAGGCGGCTCCCCGAAATCCTCCCCCAGCTTGCCTGGGTGAGGGGGACCGCGCGAAGCGCGGTGGAGGGGAAATTCGAGCTCGGCAATGCAGGCTTCGCCTGGTCCCCCTCCCCGAGCAAGCTCGGGGAGGAATGGGAGTAGGTCTGGACGCGGGGCTCGGGACTCGGCATCGGGGCGGCGCCCGCCACGGAAGAGTCGCCCATGCGTAACGCCTTCGCTTTCCTCGCCCTTCTGCTCATCGGAAGCGCCGCCGCAGCGCAGCTTCCGGACAATTTCACCCGCGCCGAGCCACTCGCGCGGATCGACACGATCCCACCGGCGCGCGACATCCCCTTCCCGGGCACGATCCGGCTGAGGGTCGACGCGACCGACGTCCAGCGACGGATCTTCCGGGTCCGCCAGACCATTCCGGTGCCGGGGGCGGGCGACTTCGTCCTGCTCTATCCCGAATGGCTGCCCGGCGCGCACACGCCGCGCGGCGCGGTCAAGAACGTCGCCGGGCTGAAGATCAGCGCCGGCGAGCGGCGGCTGACCTGGCGGCGCGACCCGACCGACGTCCACGCCTTCCACGTCGACGTGCCCGAGGGGGTGAAGTCGATCGAGGTCGAGTTCCAATATCTCTCCGCCACCGACTCCGACCAGGGCCGGACGGTGATGACGCCCGAGCTGGCCAGCATCCAGTGGATCGCCAACTCGCTCTACCCGGCCGGCTATTACGTCCGCGGCATCCCGGTCCAGGCGATCCTGACCGTGCCGAAGGGCTGGCAGGTGGCGACCTCGCTCGCGGCCGGAAGGCGGCGGCGGCACCTCGACCATCACCTACCAGACGGTGCCCTACGACGATGCTGGTCGATTCGCCGGCTCTTCGCCGGAGCCCATTTCCGCAAGTGGGAGCTGGCGCCCGACGTGACGCTCAACGTCGTCGCCGACCGGCCCGAGGAGCTGGCCGCGTCGGAGGATCTGATCGCCCTCCACCGCAAGCTGGTCGAGCAGGCGGTGAAATTGTTCGGCGCCCGCCATTACGACCATTACGACTTCCTGCTGTCGATCTCCGAGAATCTCGGCGACGATCGGCCTCGAGCATCACCGAAGCTCGGAGAACGGGGTCAGGACCGGCTATTTCACCGACTGGGCGAGCGCCCAGCGCGACCGCAACCTGCTTCCGCACGAATTCGTCCACAGCTGGAACGGCAAGTATCGCCGCGGCGCCGACGTCTGGACGCCCGATTACCGGATGCCGATGCAGAACAGCCTGCTCTGGGTCTACGAAGGCCAGACCCAATTCTGGGGCTATGTGCTCGGCGCGCGCTCCGGGATGCTCGGCCAAGCAGGAGGTGCTCGACGCGATCGCCGCCTTCGCCGCCACCTACGATTCGACCGCCGGGCCGGGGCTGGCAGCCGCTGATCGACACCACCAACGACCCGATCACCGCCCAACGCTCGCCCCAGCCCTGGCGGAGCTGGCAACGTTCCGAGGATTATTACAGCGAGGGGCTGCTGATCTGGCTCGACGTCGACCGGATCCTCCGCCAGCGGTCGAACGGCCGGCGCTCGATGAACGACTTCGCCCGCGCCTTCTTCGGGATGAACGACCGCGACTATGGCGAGCTCGACCTACAGGTTCGACGACGTCGTCGCGACCCTCAACCGGATCCAGCCTTACGACTGGGCCGGCTATCTGAACCGCCGGCTCGACGCCTATACCGAGCGGGCGCCGCTCGAGGGGATCGAGCGAGGGCGGCTACCGGCTCGTCTATACCGACGTTCCGACCGACTGGTTCAAGGCCGGCGAGAAGAAGACCAAGACGATCGACCTCAGCTATTCGGGCGGCTTCACGGTCAGCACCCGCGACAGCAGCGTGACCGGAGTGATCTGGGACGGACCGGCCTTCGATGCCGGCCTCACCGTCGGCTCCAAGATCCTGGCGGTGAACGGCCGGAGCTTCGATGGCGACGCTTACAAGCGGGCGGCGGTGGCGGCGACCCGGTCGAAGGAGCCGATCCGGCTGCTCGTTCAGAGCGGCGACGCCTTCCGCACCCTCGACCTCGATTGGCACGGCGGCATGCGCTACCCGCGGCTCGAGCCGACCGCCGCCGGCAAGGGCACGCTCGACGCTTTGCTGCAGCCGCTTCCCTAGGAGATCGACCCCATGCGCATCCCCGGCCTTGCCTTAGCGGCCCTGCTCCTTTCGACGGCGGCGGCCGCCCAGCGCGGCGCCGACTTCAGCTCCTCCGCCTCCGCGACCGAGAATACGCGCGCGGCGCTGAAGCGGATCAAGGCGCTCAACCCGAGCGTCAACGCGGTGATCGCCGTCGACCCGACCGCGATGGACCAGGCCCGCGCGCTCGACCGCATCCGCCGCGCGCGCGGGCCCCTGTTCGGCATGCCGGTGCTGATCAAGGACAATATCGACACGCTCGGGCCGCTTCCGACCACCGCGGGAAGCCTCGCCTTGGCGAACAACGTCACCAACCGCGACGCTCCGCTCGTCGCCCGGCTGCGGCAGGCGGGCGCGGTCATCGTCGGCAAGGCCAATCTGTCGGAATGGGCCAATATCCGCGACAACGATTCGATCTCGGGCTGGAGCGCGGTCGGCGGCCAGACCCGCAACCCGCACGCGCTCGACCGCAATCCGTGCGGCTCGTCGAGCGGCAGCGGCTCGGCGGTCGCGGCCGGGATGGTGCCGGCGGCGATCGGCACCGAGACGGACGGCTCGATCACCTGCCCGGCGGCGATCAACGGCATCGTCGGCTTCAAGCCGACGGTCGGCCTGGTCAGCCGGACCCACGTCGTCCCGATCAGCCACAGCCAGGACACGCCCGGGCCGATGACCCGGACGGTCCGCGACGCCGCCCTCGTCCTGTCGGCGATCGCCGGGAGCGACCCGGCCGACCCGCAGACCCGGGAAGCCGATTCCCACCGGGGCGATTTCGCCGCCGGCCTCGCCGCCGATTCGCTTCGCGGCAAGCGCATCGGCGTGATGCGCTTCGCCAGCGGTTTCGGCACCGACGAGCCGTTCGAGGAGGCGCTGCGGACCCTGAAGGCGCAAGGCGCGGTGCTCGTCGAGATCGCCAAGTTCGAGCGCAAGCCCGAGATGGGCCAAGGCGAGCTCAAGGTTCTGCTCACCGAGCTGAAGGCCGATCTCAACGCCTATCTGGCGACGACCCCGCCCGCGGTCAGGACGCGGACTCTCGCCGAGGTGATCGCCTTCAACAAGGGCTCCTCGCGCGAGCTGGCCCTGTTCGGCCAGAAGACCTTCGAGCAGGCGGAGAAGACCAAGGGCCTCGACGATCCCGAATATCGCAAGGCGCGGGAGACGAGCCTGAGGCTGGCCGGAGCCGAGGGCATCGACAAGATGCTCGAGGACCATGACGTCATCGCGCTGGTCGGGCCGACCATGCCGCCGGCCTGGCCGATCGACGCGGTCAACGGCGACCAGATATCGGGCGGCGGCGCCGGCAGCTTCGCCGCGATCGCCGGCTATCCGCACCTGACGGTGCCGATGGGCCAGGTCAAAGGGCTGCCGGTCGGGCTGAGCTTGATCGGGCCGAAATGGTCGGACCAGCTGATCCTGTCACTGGGCTACGCCTATGAGCAGGCGTCGCGCAAACGGGTGGAGCCCCGCTTCCTGCGCTCGATCGAAGAAAGCCCCGAGATCGCGCCGCATCTGCAGCCGGCGGGGCGTCCCAGGGGCCGGTGACCCGCTTCACCGAGCCCGTCTACCCGCGGCCCGATTTGCCGCCGCGCGAGGCGATCGCCGCTTACTATCGCGCCGCGGCTCCGCTGATCCTGCCGTTCCTGGAGCGACGGCCGCTCAACCTCTACCGCTGCTCGGGGGAGCGCTGCTTCTTCCAGCGCAACCGCGACCACCCGCCGACCGGCGAGGGCTTCTTCCGTGAGCCGATCCGGCAATTTCCGATCGAGCAGAAGAACGGCCGGACCGAGGCCTATCTCTACGTCGACGACGCCGACGGCCTGCTCGCCTGCGTCGAAGCGAAGGCGGTCGAGTTCCACGCCTGGGGCTGCCGGGTCGACGACGTCGAGCGGCCCGACCGGATCGCGCTCGACCTCGACCCGGGCGAGGGCGTCGGCTTCGCGGCGGTCCGGGAGGGCGCGCTGCAGCTGCGCGAGTCGCTCGCCGCGATCGGCCTCGAAAGCTGGCCTCTGCTGACCGGGGGCAAGGGCGTCCACGTCGTCATTCCGATCCGGCCCGAGGCCGGATGGGACGAGGTCCGCCGCTTCGCCCACCGTTTCTGCGCCGCGCTCGCCGGACTGCTTCCGGACCAGTTCACCGTCGCTCTCCCCAAGGCGCAGCGGCGAGGCCGGATCTTCCTCGACTACCTGCGCAACCAGCGCACGGCGACGGCGATCATGCCCTGGTCGCTGCGCGCCCGCGACGGCGCGCCGGTCGCAGCCCCGGTGACGTGGCGGGAGTTCGAACAGGCCGAGAGCGCGGTGGCGATGACGATCGCCGACCCGGGCGATCTTCCGAAGCGCGCCCGCCGGCTTCGCGGCTGGGGGGCGAGCGATCAGGCCCTGCCGTCGCTCTGACGCTTCCTCGGCCGCTTCTTCGCTGCGGCTCTGGCGCCCGCCTCGACGGCGAGCCCTGCCCACCGCTGCATCGCCTCCGGGTCGTCGTAGACGTCCTGCGGCGCGCGGCGGTAGTTCATCGTGTCGACCTTGCCGTCCTTGAACGTGACGCTGAACTTCTCGCAGCCTTCGGCGTCCCAGATCGAGTCGCTCTCGGCGTCGGCCTTGAGCCAGATCTCGCCCTCGTCGAGGATCGCGAAGATGATCGGGCCGCCCTGTCCCCCGGACAGGGCTGAGCCGTGCGGGGCACGGCTCAGCCGATCATTCCCGTCGAGATAGAGCGTAGCGCCGCCCATCATCTTGCGCATCGTCACCTGGCCGATGGGCTCCAGCGCCTCCTGCACCCAAGCGTAGAGGCCCTCGTCGAAGCTCATGCGGCGGTCAGCCTCAGCCCGACGATGCAGGCGATGAGGGCGAGGAGGAGCAGGATGCGGACCGAGCCGGCCGGCTCGCCGAACCAGAAGATCCCGACCAGCACCGTCCCGGCCGCGCCGATCCCGCCCCAGACGGCATAGGCCGTGCCCATCGGGATGTCGCGGGCGGCGCGCTCGAGGAGGCCCATCGACAGGGTGACCGAGACCAGGAAGCCCAGCGTCCAGGGCAGGTTGCGGAAGCCGTCGACGAAGCGAAGGCAGGTGGTGAAGCCGACCTCGAACAGGCCGCCGAGGATGAGGAGGACCCAGGCCATGGTGACACTCACTAGTGACTGTCACCAGTGACTGTCACTAGTGACTGTCACTCCCTCAGGCGCCCGCTTCGACCGCCGGCATCGGCGAGGTCTGCGGCCTTGTGGCGAACCAGCAGGCGACGACGATCATCGCCGCGCCCGCCAGAGTCAGCGGCTGGATCGGCTCGGCGAAGACCAGCCAGCCGAAGATCGCCGCCCAGAGGAAGCCGGTATATTCGACCGGCGCCAGCCGCTGCGCCTCGGCCCGGGCATAGGCCCAGGAGAGGAGGATGAGCGAGCCGAAGGCGAGCGCGGCGGCGCCGACGATCGCCGGCAACTGGTCGGCCGGCGGCGGCTCGGCGAGGAAGGGCGCGGCGGCGGCGAAGCACAGCGTCATGATCAGGGCGGTGAAGAAGGCGATCTCCACCGGCCCGGCGACCTGCGCCTGCTGGCGCATCAGGATGATATTCCAGCCGTAGAGCCCGGCCGAAACGAGGATCGAGAGCGAGCCGAGCAGCGCCTCCCGCCCCATCTCCGCCTGGGCCTGGCCGGCGAGGATCACCACCACTCCGGCGAAGCCGAGCAAGGAGGCTAGGATCGCGCTGCGCTCGATCCGCTCCTTGAGAAGCACCGCCGCCAGGTAGAGGGCGATCAGCGGCGCGACGAAGGCGAGCGCGATCGCCTGCGCCATCGGCACCCGCGCCAGGCCCCAGAAGAAGGTCAGCGCCATGACGCTGCCCATCGTGCCCCGGATGAGGTGGAATTTGAGCGCAGCCGGCGCCGGCCGCGGCGAGCGGCGCAGGAAGAAGACGGCGCCCCCGATCGCCGCCCCCGCCAGCGTCCGCCAGAGCAGGGCGTTGTAGGTGCCGATGGCCAGCGACAGCCCCTTCATCAGGGCGTCCATGGTCGAGAAGAGCGCGATTCCGAGAGTCGCCACCGCGAAGGGAATGGCGGGTTTGGGGTGAAGTCGAGGCGCGCTCATCCGCCGCCGATAGCGGCGGCGGCGGCGGACGTCACGCTTCGAACCTTGAAGCCCGACATCGAATCACCGCCGTTCGCCCTGAGCTTGTCGAACGGCTTTCCTTCTCTTCGAAGGGAAAGGCGAGGGCTTCGACAAGCTCAGCCCGAACGGATCAGGCCGCCGCCTTCCCTAATAGATCCGCATCTCGTCGCCGCGCATCTCGACCGAGAAGCGGCCGAGGTAATTCTGGCCGAGGAGGGAAATGTCGCTGCCCTCGAGGATCGCGCCGTCGACGTTGCGGGCGGCCTTGCCGTCGAGGCTGACCTTGTCGAGGGTGACGAACTTGCCGCGCACCGGCCCCGAGGCGCCCATCCCGACATGCTCATATTCGCCGCGGCTGAACTCCAGCCCGATCCGCTCGGCGTCCGCCTCGGTCAGCGCGACCCCGGTCGCCCCGGTATCGATGAGGAAGCGGACGAGCTGGCCGTTCACTTCGACATTGGCGTAGAAATGGCCGCCTTCGCTGCGCTCGAGCACGGTCTCGCGCGGCTCTTCCTCGTCCCCGGCGGAGGCCGCGACGGCGGGCGCCAGCGGAGCGGTCGCCCGGCCGGACGGCCACGCGAGGCCGACGACGATCCCGACGGCGATGAAGAAGATCAAGGCCTTCATGCCTCAGCGCGATAGCCGGCCAAGGTGAAGGAACGGCTAAAGCTGTTCCCCGGCGAAGGCCGGGGTCCAGGAAGGGACTGGGTCCCGGCCTTCGCCGGGACACAGGCTATTCCGCCGGGTGAACGTGCGGCGCGGTCGACCGGAATTGCGGCCAGGCGTCGCGGGTGACCTTGAGCGAGGAGCGGAAGAAGAGGAAGGCGATGACCGCGGCGATGGCGATGTCGGGCCAGGGCGAGGCGGTGACCGAGACGAGGACCGCCGCCGCCAGCACCCCGACATTCGCGAAGACGTCGTTGCGCGAGCATTCGAAGGTGCTCGACAGGTTCACGTCGTGGCGGCGGTAGGGCCAGAGCAGGCCGACGCAGCTCAAATTGGCGACCAGGGCCATGGTGCCGAAGATCAGCATGAGATCGGACTGGGGCGGATGGCCCCAGACGATCTTGACGACGATCTGGACGACCACCCCGAGGCCGAGGGCGAGAATGAAGCCCGCCTTGGCGAGGGCCATTCCGGCCCGCCACCTGAGGCTTCGGTTCAGGGCGTAGAGGCTGATTCCGTAGACCAGGCCGTCGCCGAGCATGTCGACCGAATCGGCCATCAGCGCCGCGGAGTCGGCGATGATTCCGGCTCCGAACTCGAGCACGAACATCATCAAATTGAGCATCATGACGACGACGAGGACCCGGCGGATGTCCTTGTGGAGCGCGATCCGCTCGAGCTCGTGGCCCTTTTCGTGGCAGCAATGGGCGCTCATTCCGCGGCGTCCGGGATCGGCGTGTCGATCATCGCGCCTTCGATCTCCGCCGCCTTGGCCTCGACCAGCCGGACGATATGGTCGACCATGTCCTCGTCGCGGACGTGATGGTCGGTCACGCCCGAGAGGTAGACCATGTGCTTGCCGTTGCCGCCGCCGGTGATCCCGATGTCGGTCTCGCGCGCCTCGCCGGGGCCGTTGACGACGCAGCCGAGGACGGAAAGAGACATGGGCGTCCTTATATGCGACAGCCGCTCTTCCAGAGTCTGAACGGTGCGGATGACGTCGAACCCCTGGCGGGCGCAGCTCGGGCAGGAGACGACCCGGACTCCGCGGTTGCGGATGCCGAGCGCCTTGAGGATCTCGAAGCCGGCGCGGACCTCCTCCTCGGGCTCGGCCGACAGCGACACGCGGATCGTGTCGCCGATCCCGAACCAGAGCAGCGAGCCGATTCCGATCGCGCTCTTCACCGTGCCGCCGCGGAGGCCGCCGGCCTCGGTAATGCCGAGGTGCAAGGGGCAGTCGACGGCGTCGGCGAGCTGCTGGTAGGCGGCGACGGCGAGGAAGACGTCGGAGGCCTTCACCGCGACCTTGTACTCGCGGAAATCATGGTCCTCGAGCAGCCTTATATGGTCGAGCGCGCTCTCGACCAGCGCCTCGGGGCAGGGCTCGCCATATTTCTCGAGCAGGTCGCGCTCGAGGCTTCCGGCATTGACCCCGATGCGGATCGCGCAGCCGTTCGCCTTGGCGGCATTGACGACCTCGCGCACCCGATCGGCCGAGCCGATATTGCCGGGGTTGATCCTCAGACAGGCGGCGCCGGCGTCGGCCGCCTCGAGCGCGCGCTTGTAGTGGAAATGGATGTCGGCGACGATCGGCACCCTCGCGGCGCGAACGATCTGCCTGAGGGCGCGGGTCGAGTCCTCGTCGGGGCAGGAGACCCGGACGATGTCCGCGCCGGCTTCCTCGCAGCGGCGGATCTGGTCGATCGTGGCTCGGACGTCCGAGGTGACCGTGTTGGTCATCGTCTGCACCGTCACCGGCGCGCCGCCGCCGACCGGAACGGAGCCGACCATGATCTGGCGGGACGGACGGCGCGCGATGTCGCGCCACGGACGGATGCTCATCTTCGCCCATATAGGCGTTTGAAAGCGCTGGCGAAAGCGGAAGGGTCGTGGAGGATGCGTGGAGATTGTCCCTCTCCCGTCTTTACGGGAGAGGAGGGACCCGCCCGCGAAGCGGGTGGAAAGTGAGGATCTGTACACCGAAGTCAGAAAGACCCTCACCTTCCAAGCCTTCGGCTTGGGCCCTTCCTCTCCCGCGAAAGGCGGGAGAGGAATTTCCGCCTAGAGGAAGAAGTCGCCCGCCGCCATCGGATAGCCGCCGGTGAGGACGATCTCGAAATCGGCGGCGGAATCGCCGTCGATGTCCCCCTGCACCCAGGTGTCGACCCCGTCGAACTCGTAGCGCAGCTCGCCGGCGGTGCCGGAGAAGGCCGAAGCGCCGATGAAGCTGAACGCCTGGTCGCCGGCCGTTCCGGTGTCGGCGTCGATTCCGCGCAGGTCGATCCGCTCGACGATCTGGACGAAGTCGGTGATCCGGTCGGCGCCGGCGCCGAGGCCGGAATCGCCGTGGTTGATCTGGAAGATGTCGCCTTCGTAGCCGCCGGTGAGAAGGTCGGCGCCCGGCCCTCCGATCAGCAGGTCCTCGCCGCCGTCGCCGCTCAGAACGTCGTCGCCGCCATTGCCGAACAGCTCGTCATGGCCGTTGCCGCCGGTCAGCACGTCGTCGCCGCCCAGCGCGATGATGTTGTTGTAGGCGTCGTTGCCGTTGCCGATCACGGCCCCGGTCGGCGAGCCGGTGAAGGTGAGGTGGTCGACGTGAGCGGGAAGCGTGTAGCTCGACAGGCTGGTGAAGACCTGGTCGATGCCCCCGTTGGCAAGCTCGAAGACGGCGTCGCCGACGGTGTCGACGATATAGGTGTCGTTGCCGAGGCCGCCGGCCATCGTGTCGCTGCCCGAGCCGCCGTCGAGCCGGTCGTGGTCGCCCTCGCCGTAGAGCAGGTCGCTTCCGGAGCCGCCGTTCAGCGTGTCGGCGCCGGCGCCGCCGTAGAAGGTGTCGACGGCGTTGGTGCCGTTCATCTCGTTGGCGAGGCCGTTGCCGGTGCCGGTGAAGGCGGCGTCGGTGAGGCTGGTCAGCTTCTCGACATAATCGGGCAACGCATAGCTGGCGAGGCTTCGGACCCGGGCTTCGTCCCAGCCGCCGCCGCCGGCCACCTCGGTGATGACGTCGCCGGCATTGTCGACATAATAGACATCGCTTCCGGCCCGGCCGACCATGGTGTCGGCGCCGAGGGCGCCGTCGAAGATGTTCGTCGAACCGTTGCCGCGAAGGACGTCGTCGCCGCTGCTTCCGGTGAGGTTCTCGATTCCGGTCAGACTGTCGTCGGCCGCGGCGCCGCCGTGGACCCAGGTGGTGAGGTCGACGACGACCGCGCCGTTGCTCTGGTAGGAGGCGGTGTCGATGCCGGCGCCGCCGCTGACGCTGACCGCGCCAAAGCCCATGATGATGTGGTTGTTGAGCGAATTGCCGGTGATGCTGATCGCGCCGCCGCTCGCGTAGCGCGCGTCGACATTCTCGACATTGGCCGGCAGGGTGTAGGTGAGCAGATGCAGGAAGACGGTGTCGATGCCGGCATTGGCCGCCTCGGTGACGACGTCGCCGGCCTGCTGGACCCGGTAGCTGTCGTTGCCGGCGCCGCCGATCATCGTGTCGCTGCCGAAGCCGCCGTCGAGCTCGTCGTCGCCGTCGCCGCCGTCGAGACGGTCGTCGCCGAGATTGCCGCTGAGCATGTCGTTGCCGCCGGCGCCTTCGAACCAGTCGGCGCCCGAGCCGCCGTCGATCCAGTTGAGGCCGGCCCCGCCGAGCACGGTCGCGCCGCCGGAATGGGTGACCCTCACCGTCTCCACCCAGGCCGCGCTGAGGTCGGCATAGGTGCCGGAGAGGCGCACCTCGTCCCAGCCGCCCCACTCCGCCTCGACGACGACGTCGCCCGAATCGTCGAGGTAGAAGAGATCGTCGCCGGCGCCGCCGGTCATCGTGTCGGCGCCGGTGCCGCCGTCGATGATGTCGTTGCCGTCGCCGCCGTCGAGCGCGTCGTCGCCCTGAAGACCGTAGAGCTCATCGTCGCCGGACGTCCCGACGAGGGAATCGTTCACGGCCGTACCCATGATAATCATTGTGGAGGACCCCCTTGTTTCGGCGTCGCGGGAGGCGGCGCCGATCAAAGGAGATTAATCTCCACTGCTGGGAGAGTCCTTCACGCCGCCGGAAAATTGGTCGAAAACGAACTATATTATCGGGAACTTTTTCGACCCGCCCTCGACGCCGTTGCTCAACCTAATGACCGGGCCCGCCGCGCGCCGGCGGCGGACCCGGTCGCCCGCCCGCCTAGAGGACGAAGTCGCTCGACGCGAGAGCGACGTTGCCGTCGAAGCGGATGTCGAAATCGGCCGCCGCGTCGCCGTTGATGTCGCCCTGCACCCAGGTATCGACGCCGTCGAAATAGGTGCGAAGCTCGCCGGCCGTGCCGCTGAACGCGGCGCCGCCGATGAAGCTGAACGCCTGGTCGCCGCCCACTCCGATATTGGCGTCCCAGCCCGAGACATCGACGATGTCGCCGCTCGCGAAATCGGTGATCCGATCGGCGAAGGCGCCGGTGCCGCTCTCGTAATAGCCGATCCGGAAATTGTCGTTGCCGCTTCCGCCGGTCAGCGTATCGGCGCCGGCGCCGCCGACGAGGAGGTCGTCGTTCGCGCCGCCGTCGAGCACGTCGTCGCCGCCGTTGCCGCGGATCGTGTCGTTGCCGCCGAGCCCTTCCAGAGTGTCGGTGGCGCCGTGGCCGTAGAGGATGTTGTCGAGCCCGTTGCCGATGCCGTGGAAGGCGGACAAAGACGAGGTGTTCGAGGTCAAATTCTCGACGTCGCTGCCCAGCGTGTAGCTGGTCAGGGTGGTGTAGACCTCGTCGGTCCCCTCGCCCGCCGCCTCGACGACGGTGTCGCCGGCGTTGTCGACATGGTAGACGTCATTGTCCTCATTGCCCTCCAGATAATCGGCCCCGGTGCCGCCGACGAGGACGTCGCCGCCAGTGCCGCCGTAGAGGCTGTCGTCGCCGCCATTGCCGGTGAGCGTGTCGTAGCCGTCGCCGCCCGACAGGGTGTCGTTGCCGCCGGCCCCGTAAATGTAGTTGTGGAGATCGTTGCCGGTGCCGGTGAAGTCGCCCGCGCCGGTGTAGCGCAGATTCTCGACATTGGCGGTGAGCGCATAAGTGGCGAGCGTGGTGCGGACCTCGTCGTTGCCGCCCTCGCCGGCATTCTCGTTCACCGAATCGCCGCTATCGTCGACGATGTAGATGTCGCTTCCGGTGCCGCCGTACATCGTGTCGGCGCCGGTGCCGCCGTCGAGCGTGTCGTTGCCGCCGTTGCCGAACAGGGTGTCGTTGCCGCCCAGGCCGTTGATCGTGTCCGAGCTGTTGGTGCCGTTGAGCGTGTCGTCGGCGCCGGTGCCGTTGATGATCGCCATGATGAATACCCCTCTGGCTCGAGCGCCGCGGCAGGCGGCGCCTCCGAGTCCAAAGGTTAATCCTCGAAGGCCCGGGAGTCCTGTGCGTACAACCCGCAGTTTCCCGCCTTTTTGGTCGGAATCGGACCTTATTTCGGAGGCGTTCCGGGCGGGCCCGGCGCTGCCCCTGCCGGCTTTGGCGCGAGGCTTCGCCTTGCCGCTCCCCGCCGCGACGGATAGGGCACGCCCTGCCGCGCGTTGCCCCTTGCGAACGGAGCCTTCGAATGACCCAAATTCCCTGGAAGCTCGTCATCCACGGCGGCGCCGGAGTCATCGAGCGGGAGCGGTCGACGCCGGAGCAGGACCGCGAGATCCGCGCCGGGCTCGACCGTGCGCTCGCCGCCGGCGAAGCGATCCTGGCGGCCGGCGGAAGCGCCCTCGACGCCGTCGAGCGCGCCGCCTGCCTGCTCGAGGACGACCCCAATTTCAACGCCGGCCGCGGCTCGGTCTTCACCTATCAGGGCACCAACGAGCTCGACGCCGCGGTGATGGACGGCCGCTGCCGCGACGCCGGAGCGGTCACCGGGGTCACCGCGACGAAGAACCCGGTCAGCCTCGCCCGGGCGGTGATGGAGCACAGCCCCCACGTCTTCCTCAGCCGCGAAGGCGCCGACCAGTTCTCGCGCGACCGGGGCCTCGAGCAGGCCGAGCCGGAATGGTTCGCGACGGCGGAACGCCGGCGCCAGCTCGACGTGATGCGCTCCGACGACAGCCACTATTTCGACGAGGAGCTGAAATACGGGACGGTCGGGGCGGTCGCCGTCGACGCCGACGGCCATGTCGCGGCGGCGACCTCGACCGGCGGCCTCACCGGAAAGCGCTGGGGACGGATCGGCGACACGCCGCTGATCGGCGCCGGCACCTATGCCGACGACCGCTCCGGCGCCGTCTCGGCCACCGGCGCGGGCGAATATTTCATCCGCTCGGTCGCCGCCCACGAGATCTGCGCCCGGATGCGGATGCTCGGCGAGAGCGCGCGCGACGCCGCCGACAAGGCGATCGCCGACATCGGAGCGCTGGGCGGAAGCGGCGGGGTGATCCTCGTCACCCCCGCCGGCGACGCCGGCTGGGCCTTCAACACGCCGGGAATGTACCGCGGCATCGCCTCGGCGGAAGGCCGCCGCGTCGCCATCTACGCGGACGAATAAAAATGGAGAATGGGGACACGTACCTTTTCCGCGAAAAGGTACGTGTCCCCTTTTGCCCCTTTTGCTTACTCCGGCAACACCGTCACCGCCCGGCGGTTCTGGGCCCAGGCGGTTTCGTCCGAGCCGAGCGCCTCGGGCCGCTCCTTGCCGTAGCTGATCACCGTCATCCGCGACGGCGAGACGCCGCGGGCGGCGAGATAGTTCTTGGCGGCGTTGGCGCGGCGGTCGCCGAGGGCGAGGTTGTAGTCGCGGGTGCCGCGCTCGTCGGCATGGCCCTCGATCGTCACGCGCACCGTCGGGTTGCGACTGCAGGTAGCCGCGCCTGGGCGTCGAGGGTCGAGCGGTCGCGGTCGTCGAGGTCGTACTGGTCGGTGTCGAAGAAGACCCGGTCGCCGCCGAGCCCGACCGACTGCAGGAAATGCGCGCGCGAGCCGGGAAGGGCCTCGGTGCCGACCCCGCCCGCCGACGCATCGTCCTCGCCGGTCGTCTCCCCGGTGGTCTCCTCCTGCGGCGGCGGCGGAAGCTCCTTGGGCGCCTTCTTGCCGCAGCCGGCGGCCAGAGCGAGGGCGGCGGCGATCGCCGCGGCTTTCCAGGGGGTGGCTCTCATCTACGCTCTCCTTTGCGAGTGCTTCACGGCAGGATCGGGCCCCAGGCGGGGTCCGATCCGTCCAGCGGGGTGGGGATGCGGCGCTCGTTGCGGCCGGTGAGGTCGACCTGCCAGACGCTCGATCGGCCCGAGCGGCCCTGGCTGGTGCGGAAGAACTGCAGGACCCGGCCGTTGGGCGACCAGCTCGGCGCCTCGTCCTGCCAGCTGTCGGTGAGCAGCCGCTCGCCCGACGCCGTCGGGGCTCATCACCCCGACGCGGAAATTGCCGGCGATCCGGGTGAAGGCGATGAGGTCGCCGCGCGGGCTCCATTCGGGCGTCGCATAGCCGCCGCCGCCGAAGCTGATCCGGCGCTGGTCGGTGCCGTCGGCGTTCATCACGTAGAGCTGCTGGCTGCCCGAGCGGTCGCTCTCGAAGACGATCCGCGGTCCCGTCGGGCGAATAGGAGCCGCCGACGTCGATCCCGGGCGAGTTGGTCAGCCGCACCGGCGTGCCGCCCTGCGCCGAGACGCGGTAGATGTCGGTATTGCCGTCGACCGACATCGACATAGAGGATCCAGCGCCCGTCGGGCGAGAAGCGCGGCGCGAAGGTCTGGTTGCGGCTCTCGGTGACCAGCCGCTGCCGGCCGGTGCCGATGTCGTAGACGTAGATCCGCGGCCGTTCTCGACATAGCTCAGATAGACGATCTGCTTGTAGTCGGGCGAGAAGCGCGGGGTCAGCACGGTCGACTGGCCGTTGGTCAGGAAGCGGTGGTTGGCGCCGTCCGAATCCATGATCGCGAGCCGCTTGACCCGCGCGGTCCTTGGGGCCGGTCTCGGCGATATAGGCGATCCGGCTGTCGAAGAAGGGGCTCTCGCCGGACAGGCGCGAATAGATGACGTCGGCGCATTTGTGCGCGGCGCGGCGCCAGTCGCGCGGGCGCGACGACATAGCCCTGGCGGGTCAGCTCGGACTGGAGGGCGACGTCGTAGAGATAGCAGCCGACCGTCAGCTGGCCGTCGCGGATTGGCGCGGACGAAGCCCTGGACGAGCGCCGGCCGCGCCGGCGCCTGCTCCAGGCCTCGTAAGCGGGCGCGGTGACCTCGGGGAAGGGGACCGCGCGCACTCCGCCGGGCCCGACCGGCCGGAACAGGCCGCTTCCGCGCAGGTCGGCGGCGACGACCTCGGCGACCTGGCGGCCGAGCGCCTCGGTGCTCCCGGCCGGCGTGTCGGCGCTCTGCGGGGTCGGCATGACCGGCACGGCGATGACGAGATCGTCGCCGCTCTCGTCGGTGACGTCGACGCTGAGCTGCGCCGCCGCGGGCATCGCGAAAGCGAGGAGGAAGAGCGGGAACAGGCGCTTCATCATTGCGAGAGCCTCTTGTCGAAGGTGACCCGGAGTTGCTTCCACGCCTCGTAATGCTGGGCGGGGAGTCGGAAGGGCGAAGCGAGCCGGACGGCGCGGACGGCATGCTCCTGGTGGAGCGAAACCTGCGGCCGGTTGCTCGCGGTCTGGCCGCTGGTGCCGACGATCTCGGACGTCGGCGACCCGGCCGTCCTGGCCGAGCGCGATGACGACCTCGGTCCGAAGCTGCTCGGCATCCGCTCCGGTCGGCGCCTTCCAGTGCGGCTTGAGCTGGCGCCGCACCTCGGCGCCGAGCGAGGCCTGGACGGCGGGGCCGGAAGCGGCGGCCGGCGCGTCGGCGGACCGGCTGGGGGTGGGCCGGTCGCTGAGGCCGGCGACGACGCTGCTCAGCCCGCCCGAATTGCGCCGCGGCGGAGCCTTGGCGGGCGGGGCGGGGGCGGCCTTGGGCGGCGCCGGCCTGGGCTGGACCTTGGGCGCGGGGCGAAGGCTAGGCGCCGGAGTCCGCGGCTGCGGCTGGAGCCGGGGCTCGGGCTGCGGCGCCGGCACCTCTTGAAGCTGAGGGGGAGCGGGCATGGCCGGCTCGGGCGGCGCGTCCTGGGGTCCGGCGAGGGGCGCAGGCTCGGCGGCCAGAGGAGTGGGCGACATGCTCTCGAGGCCGACTTCGTCGACGAAGGAGACCTCGATCGGATCGCTCTTCGGCACCGGCAGGCGGGTCGAGGCGAAGCCGAAAGACAGGGCGGCGAGAAGGGCGGCGTGGCCCGCCGTCGCGACTCCCAGCCCGGCGGCCTCGGCCCGGTCCATCAGCGCCTCGCGCGACAGCTGGGCGACGGATGCCATGGCCATCGGGCTGTCGAGCCTCGCCTGTCCCTTGGGTGACCAGGGCGACCTTGCGGAGGCCGGCGGCGTTGATCTCGCCCATCACCGCCATCACCCGGCCGTAGTCGAGCGACGCGGTCGGCGCGCAGGAAGATGCGCGGGCCGCCCGGCTCGCGCGACGAGGCGGCGATGGCGGCGAGGCGCTGCGCCGAGCTCGGCGGGCGGGACCGGCTGCTCGTCGACGATAGAGGCTGCCGTCCGCCTCGAGCGAGATCTGGACGGGCTTCCTCTCCTGGTCGAGCGCCCCCGCCTTGCTGTCGGGCAGGTCGACCGGGACTCCGGCGACGAGCAAGCGGCGCGGTCACCATGAAGATGATCAGCAGGACCAGCATCACGTCGACCATCGGCGTGACGTTGATCTCCGCCATCGGCGAGCGCCGGGCGCGGCGGTGGCCGCCGAGGATGGGGGACATGGGCATCAGGAGGTCCTCCCTCGGCGACGGGAAGGGGAACCGTTCGAAGGCTGAGCCTGGCGAGGCCCTGTCCGTTGCCCCTGCCACCGAAAGCTGACGAATGGTCCCTCTCGCCAGGCTCAGGGCGAACGGTGGTGGGAGCCTCGGACCTCACCCCTCCAGCTCCAGCTCGCGGCTCAGCGTGGCGTGGAAGCCGTCGGCGAAGCGCTGCAGCCGCGCCTCGAGCCGGTTGATGCCGAAGCTCATGCGATTGTAGGCGATCACCGCCGGGATCGCGGCGAACAGCCCGAGGGCGGTGGCGAACAGCGCCTCGGCGATCCCCGGGGCGACCACGGCGAGGCTGGTGTTGTTGGCCCCGGCGATGGCGTTGAAGCTGCGCATGATCCCCCAGACGGTTCCGAACAGGCCGACGAAGGGCGCGACCGAGCCGACCGTGGCGAGGATGTTGAGGCGCACGGCCAGCTTGTCGACCTCCTCGGTCAGGGCCGAATGCATGACGAGGGCGAGGCGCGAGCGGGCGCCTTCGCGGTCGACCGTCTTGCCGCCGGTCGAGCGGCGCCATTCGGCGATCCCGGCGGCGAGCACCTTGGCGCTGGGCAGGTCGGTCTGGCCGCGGGTCTCGAAGAAGCGGTCGATGTCGTCCGCCTTCCAGAAGTCGCGCTCGAAGGCCTGCGAGCCGCGCGAGGCGCGCCTCAGCTTCAGGGCATGGCCGACGATGATCGCCCAGGTCCAGATGCTGGCGAGGAGAAGGCCGACGATCACCGCCTTGACGACGATGTCCGCCTGCAGGAACAGGGCGATGGGCGACATGCTGCTTCCCGTCATCGCCAATTCGTTCACGCTCTTCCTTCCTTAATCAGCCGGGTGAAGGCCTCGATCCATTCGCTCGGCTGGCGCCGGGGGCGGCCGTCCGGGGTGAGGAAGGCGGCCGTGACCCTGGCGTCGGCGAGAAGTTCATCGCCGCGCATGACCCGCTGATGAATGAGCACGCTGGCGGCGCGCACCTCGTCGATCTCGGTCACGACGACGAGGTCGTCGCCGAGCTTCGCCGGTGCCCGGTATTTCACCGCCAGCTCGGCGACGGCGTAGACGCCCTCGCCGCCCTCCAGCGCGCCGCGCTGGTCGACTCCGATCAGCCGCAGCATGTCGGAGCGGGCGCGCTCGATGAACCGGAGGTAATTGGCGTAATAGACGATCCCGGCGACGTCGGTGTCCTCGAAATAGACGCGCAGCGGGAACAGGTGCGTGCTGCCCCGCATGACTCCGTCCGCCGGCTTCGGTCCGTCCCCGCCCATCTTCACCGGCTCTATCGGCTGCGGATTCGCCGGGGCAACCCCCCTGACGGCAAGCGGGACGAGGCGAGCGTTTTCGAGGTTGACCTGATCCATCGCGAGACGTCCGCCACCCTCGCGCTCGAGATCAGCCGGAAACGCCTCTCCCGTTCTTACGGGAGAGGAGGGGCCCAAGCCGAAGGCTTGGGAGGTGAGGGTCTGTACACCGGACTCAGCAAGACCCTCACCTCCCATCCGCTGCGCGGATGGGCCCCTCCTCTCCCGCGAAAAGCGGGAGAGGGGAAAGAGGCGGCAGCTCGACTGTCGATAGCCCTACCGCCGCCCGAAGCTCTCCGCCTGCGCCTCGACGAGGCGGACGAGGTCGCCCTGGGCGACGTTGACGTCGACCAAATGGAGGCCCCAGCCCGGGTTGAGCTTGCCCGCGACGTAGACGTCGCCGGGGATCCGGTCGGTGCGGGCGTCCTTCGGGTCGGCATTCTCGGCCACCGCGAGCCAGCCGGCCTGGCCGTCGTGGCGGCACTCGCCGCTGACGAGGCCTTCGGTGCGAAGGAAGGGGCTGGGCGGATTGCCCTGGCTCGACCAGATGGTCGGCTCGGCGCCGGCCGGCGCCGGCGACAAAGCGAACCAGTAGGAATCGAGCGCGGCCTTGCCGCCGCCGAGCGCCGCCGGATTGGTGCAGCCGGCGGTCATCCCCGCCCTCGCGGCGCGACCGAGAAAGGCGTCGGGCGGCGGCGGGGCGGAGGCCCTGAACGTCATGTAGGTGAGGACGCAGCCGGTCTCGCCGACCTTGCCGCAGAGCGGAGTCGATCTGAGGCTTCCGCCGACCCTCTTGCCTTGCGGCACCTCGACCGGCCAGCCGAGCAGGATGGCCGACAGCATCCGCTTCGCCTCCGGACGTCCCTCGATCTCCTCGGCGAGCAGCTTGAGGAGGTGGATCGAGCCCTGGCTGTGGCCGACCAGCACGAACGGGCGGCCCGTCGTTGCGGGTGGCGAGGTAATTCTTCCAGGCGGCGAGCACGTCGCCATAGGCGGTGGCGAAATTGGCGGTGAGATCCTCGCCGGCGAAGGCCCTCGGCAAGGCGGCGAGAGTCACCTGCCGGTAAAGCGGCGCGAAGGTCCTGCAGACGGTGCCGAACCGGGCGATCTGCACCGCCGCCGTCGCCTGCTCCTCTAGCCCGGGCACGAGGTCGCTGTTGAGCCCCGCATCGCGCGAGATGGTCGGATAGACGTAGAAGCAGTCGGCCTTCGCCTCCCGGTTCGGAAGGACCTGGCCGGTCGAGCCGTAGCCGTTGGCGTTGAGCGCGGTCGTGTCGAGCGGCCCGCCGCACGTGTCGGCCCGGCCCGGCAGGCAGAGCCAGGCCGAATCCCGCTCGTAATGCGGGCCGTCGTGGGCGGTCGCGGGCGCGGCGGCCAGCAGGGCCGCGGCGGCGGCGGCGATGGTGCGGATGAACGTCATTCCCCTCCCCTTCAGATCAATCGAACAGGCCGTCCTGCGCCGTCCTGGGCTGGGGCAGGCCGAGATGGGTCCAGGCCCTGCCGTTCAGGCAGCGGCCGCGGGCGGTCCGGGCGACGAGGCCCAATTGGATCAGGAAGGGCTCGATCACCTCCTCGATCGTGTCGCGCGGCTCGCTGAGACCGGCGGCGAGCGTCTCGACCCCGACCGGGCCGCCCTTGTAGAGGTCGGCGATCATCATGAGGTAGCGCCGGTCCATCGCGTCGAGGCCGAGCTCGTCCACCTCCATCCGGGTCAGCGCCGCGTCGGCGACCTTCGAATCCACCTCGCCTCCGGCGGCCTGGGCGAAATCGCGGACGCGGCGAAGCAGCCGCCCGGCGATCCGCGGCGTGCCGCGCGAGCGGCGGGCGATCTCCTTGGCGCCGTCCTCGGTCAGCGCCAGGCCGAGCAGCCGGGCGGCCCGGCGGACGACCTGCTCGAGCTCCTCGACCGAATAGAAATTGAGCCGGACCGGGATCCCGAAGCGGTCGCGAAGCGGGGTGGTGATCAGGCCCTGGCGGGTGGTCGCTCCGACCAGGGTGAACTTGGGCAGGTCGATCCGCACCGAGCGCGCCGACGGGCCCTCGCCGATCATCAGGTCGAGGGCGCGGTCCTCCATCGCCGGATAGAGTATCTCCTCGACGGCGGGGGCGAGGCGGTGGATCTCGTCGATGAAGAGGACGTCGCCGTCCTCGAGATTGGTGAGCAGAGCGGCGAGGTCGCCCGACTTGGCGATGACCGGGCCGGACGTGGCTCGGAAGCCGACCCCGAGCTCGCGGGCGATGATCTGGGCGAGCGTCGTCTTGCCGAGGCCGGGCGGGCCGAAGAAGAGGACATGGTCGAGCGCGTCGCCGCGGCTCTTGGCGGCCTCGATGAAGACCCGAAGATTCTCGCGCGCCGCCTTCTGGCCGACGAAATCGTCGAGCGTCTTGGGGCGCAGGGCGGCGTCGACATCCTCCGGCCGCCGCTCCCCGGTGATGATCCGCTCCTGCTCCACGAGGCCGAGCTTTAGCCGAAGCGGCCTTGCTGTCGAGCGGCTTTGTCCCCGTCGCGACCGCGATTGCGGAAATCCCGCTCGGGCCCGGCAGCGGATTCCCGCCCTCGCCGGAATGGCGTAGGCTGGCCGCAAATCGCAGGAGTGGATCGATGGATCGACGTGAGTTCCTCGCCGGCACGGCCGCCGCCGCGGCCCTGGCCGCCTTCCCCGTCGCGGCGCCCGCCCAGGCGCCCTCGCTCCGGCCGCCGGGCGACGCGGCCGTCTGGGTCGACGCCCAGGGCGGAATCGACGGCTGGGACGAGCCCGAGCCGGGCCGCTTCGTGCCCTCGCCCAAGCTGATCGAGGCGATCGGGCAGCGCCGACTCGACCTGATGAGCATGACTCTCGGCGAGGTCGGCAACGGCCCCGACCGGTTCCGGAGCGCCGTCCAGTCGGTGGCCGAATGGGACGCGCTGCTCGCCGGGCACAAGGCGCATTTCATGAAGATCGAGAGCGCCGCCGATATCCGCGCCGCCCGCGCCGCGGGCAAGATGGGGCTCATCTACAATTTCCAGGACACGACCATGCTGGAGGGCGATCCCGCCCGGGTGGCGACCTTCGCGGCGCTCGGCGTCAAGCAGATCCAGCTGACGTACAACAAGCGCAATCTGGCGGGCGACGGCTGCCTCGAGCGCGCCAATGCCGGCCTCTCCGACCACGGCCGAGAGGTAATAGCCGAAATCGAGAAGGCCAAGCTGCTCCTCGACCTCAGCCATGCCGGCCAGAGGACGATCGCCGAGGGCATCGCCGCGGCCAAGCGGCCGCCCGCCATCACCCACAGCGCCTGCCGGAGCCTGGTCGACCTGCCGCGCAACACGTTCGACTCGGAAATGAAGGCGCTCGCCGACAAGGGCGGCGTCTTCGGTATCTATCTGATGCCGTTCCTGAGGCTGAGCGGCCAGCCCGGCAAGGCGGATCTGATCCGGCATATCGAGCACGCCGCGAAGGTCTGCGGCGAGGACCATGTCGGCCTCGGCACTGACGGCCCCCTGTTCGGCTACCCGATCAACGAGGAGACGAAGAAGCGGCACCGCGAATTCTTCGAGGACCGCCGAAAGAAGGGCATCGCCGCGCCGGGCGAGGCGGCCGACGTGCTCAACCTCGTCGAGGGCTATAACGACGTCGGCCGCTACGCGACGCTCGCCGCCGACCTCAAGGGCCGCGGCTGGAGCCAGGCGCGGATCGATAAGCTGCTCGGCGGCAATTTCGTCCGGCTGTGGAGCGAGGTCTGGGGCGGCTAGCGCGCCGCCTTCTTCAGCGCCGACCGAACCAGCGCGTCGAGCGTCGCCTCCGGTCCCAGCTCGGCTTCCGCCTTGCCGACCGCGCTCGCTGCCTCGCCCGGGCGGAAGCCGAGGTTGAGCAGGGCCGAGACGGCGTCGGCGGCGGCGCTTCCGGGCGCCGGCGCCGCGGCGGCGGGGCCGAGGGCGAGGCTTCCGACCTTGTCCCTGAGCTCGTGGACGATGCGCTGGGCGAGCTTGGGGCCGACCCCGGGCGAGCGGGCGATCATGGCATGGTCGCCGCCCGCCACGGCGCGGTGGAGATCGTCGCCCGGCAGGGTCGAGAGGATGGCCAGCGCGACCCGGGCGCCGACCCCCTGGACCGAGGTCAGAAGCCGGAACCAGTCGCGCTCGTCGCCCGAGGCGAAGCCGATCAGCCGGATGTCGTCCTGGGAGACCTGCATGACGGTGTGGAGCACGACCTCGCCGCCGACCGGCCCGAGCGCGGCGAGGGTGCGGGTCGAGGCGAAGACGAGATAGCCGACTCCGTTCACGTCGACGACGGCATGGTCGGCGGCGAACGAAGTCGAGCAGGCCGCGAAGCTTGGCGATCATGAGCGGACGGGAAGGCTGGTACGCATCGCGGAACTCCTATCCGTTCGGGCTGAGCTTGTCGAAGCCCTCTCCTTTCCTGGCCCTCGAAGGCGAAAGAAGGCCCTTCGACAGGCTCAGGGCGAACGGTGGCGGCGCGCCGTCACGCGACCCGCCGCGCCGTGGCGAGGTGATGGGCGTGGGTGATGGCGACGGCGAGCGCGTCGGCCGCGTCGGCGCCGGCGATCTTCACTCCCGGCAGGAGGCGCTGGACCATGGCGTGGACCTGCGCCTTCTCCGCGCCGCCGGTGCCGACCACCGCCTTCTTGACCAGCCGCGGCGCATATTCGCCGACCGGGATGGCCAGGCCGGCGGCGGCGAGGAGAACGACTCCGCGGGCCTGGCCGAGCTTCAGCGTCGACTGGGGATTGTCGTTGACGAACACCTCCTCGACCGCGGCCGCGCCGGGCCGGTGCTCGGCGAGGATGGCGAGAAGGCGGCCGTGCAGCTCGAGCAGCCGGGCCGGCAGCTCGGCCTTGGGGTCGGTGCGGATCTGGCCGTTGGCGACATGGGCTGAGCCGGTTGCCCTCGGCGCGGATCACGCCCCAGCCGGTGCAGCCGAGGCCGGGATCGAGGCCGAGGACGATCACCCTAGGAGAGCCTCTCCATCACCTCGTCCGGCACCTCGTAATTGCCCCAGACGGTCTGCACGTCGTCATCGTCCTCGAGCGCGTCGATCAGCCTCATGAGCTGGCCGGCATCGTCGGCGCCGACCTCGACCCGTGTGCCCGGCCGCCAGGCGAGCTTGACGCTTTCGGGCGCTCCGAGGGCGTCCTCGAGCGCCCGGGCGACTCCGTGGAGATCCTCCTGGGCGGTCCAGATCTGGTGGCCGTCCTCGTCCGATTCGACATCCTCGGCGCCCGCCTCGATCGCCGCCTCGAAGACCGCGTCGGCGCTTCCCGGCCGAAGCGGGATAGGCGACCAGGCCGAGCCGCTCGAAGCCGTGGCTGACCGAGCCCGAGGCGCCGAGATTGCCGCCGTTCTTCGAGAAGGCGGTGCGCATGTTGGTGGCGGTGCGGTTGCGGTTGTCGGTCAGCGCCTCGACGATCAGCGCGACTCCGCCGGGGCCGAAGCCCTCGTAGCGAAGCTCCTCGTAATTCTCCGCGTCGCCGCCCGAGGCCTTGTCGATCGCCCGCTGGATATTGTCCTTGGGCATGGACTGGGCGCGGGCGGTGGTGATCGCGGCGCGGAGGCGCGCGTTGGCGTCCGGATCGGGCAGGCCCATCTTGGCCGCCACCGTGATCTCCCGCGAGAGCTTGGAGAACAGGTTCGAGCGCTTCTTGTCCTGGGCGCCCTTGCGATACATGATGTTCTTGAACTTGCTGTGGCCGGCCATATTGCTGATCTCGTCATTTTCCGCTGGCCTTACGCGGCAGGTTGCGGTTCGGGCAACCCTTGTGCTTCACCAAAGGAGGGCGGGGAGAATGGGCAATGAACACCCCTGGCGATGAACATTCCCTATCCGTGGGCTTCATCGCCCTTCTGATCGAAGACGTTATCTCAGCTCGGCAGCGGCTGAACGGTTCTCACTCGCAAATCGCGCGTCGTGACGTAGTCCGCGCCAGCCTCGCGGCCATGGAAGGAATGGTCTGGATAGCGCGTGAGCATGTGCGGAGAGCTTTGGCGGACCTCGGGCACCTGACCCCGGTCATAGACCTGGCATTACGGGAAGTGTCCTACTCGGTTTCGGAAAGTGGCCAAATCAAGGAACTGGTACGTTCGTTGCCTCTGCTGGCGGCCATTCGACTCGTGGTTTCACAAGCCAAAATCATATGCCCCGAGATCGCCGTAGAGTTCTCCACTATCGGTTGGTCCGACCTACGGCGGGCGATAGGTATCAGAAACCGCATAACGCATCCTAAGCCGCACGAGGATTTGGCGATCAGCGATGACGACCTAAACATAGTGGGCACCGCTCTGTCTTGGCTCGTGGCAACGGTCAATTACGTCATGGCCAGCACGAATTTGGCACTGGCGCAGTACAATGACGAATTACGCGACACCGTTCAGCGTTTGGCGGCCGGTGATCCTGATGCTTTGGCTGAGTACCACGCCGCATTGCGTGAGACTGAAGCCGAAGATTGACGTCACACCATGCCCAAGGCCTGCAGATAGGTTTGCATCATTGCCTCGGCTTCCTGGCGGTCGTGGGTCTCCATCTTCCTCAGGCGGACGATGGCGCGCATCGTCTTGGTGTCATAGCCGCGCGCCTTGGCCTCGCCGTAGACGTCCTTGACGTCGTCCGCGATCGCCTTCTTCTCCTCCTCGAGCCGCTCGATCCGCTCGATCAGCAGCCTCAGCTCGTCGGCCGCAATGGTGCCTTCCGCCATTTGATCCTTCTTCCATACGGGGGTTGAGCCGCGGCCTTAGGCACGGCTATGCGGGCGGGCAATGGCCAATTCCGAAACGCTCCCCAGCAAGTTCGTCCCGCGCACCCGCAAGGTCCGGATCCTCGCGACCCTGGGGCCGGCCAGCCGCACTCCCGAGATGATCCGCAAGCTCGCCGAGGCCGGCGCCGACGCCTTCCGGGTCAACATGAGCCACGGCACCCACAAGGACCACCTCCGGCTGATCGAGACGATCCGGACGCTCGAGAAGGAGCTCGACCGGCCGACCACCATCCTCGCCGACCTGCAGGGGCCCAAGCTGAGGGTCGGCCGGTTCGAGGGCGACGGGGTCGATCTCGAGCAGGGCCAGACCTTCGTCTTCGACCGCGACAAGGCGCCGGGGACGACGCAAGCGGGTCGAGCTTCCCCACCGCGAGATCTTCGGCGGGGTCGAGAAGGGCACGAGGCTGCTTCTCGACGACGGCAAGCTGGTCCAGCGGGTGCTGAGCGCGACCGCGGACCGGATCGAGACCCGCGTCGAGGTCGGCGGCCGGCTCTCCAACAACAAGGGCGTCAACGTGCCCGACGTGGTGCTTCCGCTCGCCGCCCTGACCGACAAGGACCGCGCCGACCTCGCCTTCGCTCTCGACCAGCATGTCGACTGGATCGCCTTGTCCTTCGTGCAGCGGCCCGAGGACGTCGCCGAGGCCCGGCGGCTGATCGCGGGACGCGCGGCCCTGCTCGCCAAGATCGAGAAGCCGGCGGCGGTCGAGCGGCTCGACGGCATCCTCGAGCTCGCCGATGCGGTGATGGTGGCGCGCGGCGACCTCGGGGTCGAGCTTCCGCCCGAGGCGGTGCCGCCGCTCCAGAAGATGATCGTCGAGGCGGCGCGCCGCTTCGGCCGGCCGGTGGTGGTGGCGACCCAGATGCTCGAATCGATGATCGAGGCGCCGACGCCGACCCGCGCCGAGGTCTCGGACGTCGCCACCGCCGTCTATGACGGCGCCGACGCGGTGATGCTGTCGGCCGAGAGCGCGTCCGGCAAATATCCGTGCGAGGCGGTGTCGATGATGAACTCGATCGCCACCAGCGTCGAGCGCGACCCCACCTATTCCGAGCGGGTCCATTTCACCCGCACCCTTCCCGATCCGACCACCGCCGACGCCATCGCCCAGGCGGCGAACTCGATCGTCGGCACGGTCGACGCCAAGGCGATCGTCTGCTTCACCTCGCTCGGGCTCGACCGCCCGGCGGCTGTCGCGCGAACGGCCGGCCGTGCCCTTGCTCGTCCTCACCCCCTCGGCGAGGACGGCCCGCAAGCTCGGCCTGCTGTGGGGCGCGCATGCGGTCAGGACCCGTGACATCGCCAATTTCGAGGAGATGATCGCCAAGGCCAAGAGGATGGTGCTTCGCCACAACGTCGCCAAAGGCGGCGACCGGATCGTCATCATCGCCGGAGTGCCGTTCGGGACCCCGGGCTCGACCAACGTCATCCATATCGTCAGGCTGGTCGGCGACGAGCTGGAGCGGCATCGCAAGGCGGAAGCGAAGGGGCATTAGACCACCTCGCCTTTCCCGCCCGAGGCTCCTCAGTCCATCAGCGCCGGAACCCGGTCGAGCAGCTCCCGCGCCAGGAAGCCGATCCGGCCCACCTCCCGGGCCAGGGTCCGCCCGGCCTCGCCGTGCAGCCAGATGCCCCACAGCGCCGCGGTCAGCGGATCGGCGCCACGCGCGCAGAGCCCACCGACGATCCCGGCCAGCGCATCGCCCGAGCCTGAGGTCGCAAGCCCGACCCCGCCGCCCTCGAAGCGGAAGGCCCGGCCGTCGGGCGCGACGATGTAGCTATACTGGCCTTTGATCACCGCGACCGCGCCGAAAGTCTCCGCGGCCTTGCGGGCGGCGGCGAGCGGGTCCGCCTCGACCTCGCTCGAACTCGCACTCGAGCAGCCGCGCCATCTCGCGCGCGTGGGGGAGAAGGACGGCGCCGCCGCGAAAGCCGCGCAACGCCGCCGCCCTCGGCGCGAGGCTGCCGAGCACCGCGGCGTCGAGCACCAGCGGCGTTTCGAGCCCGCTCGCCAGCAGAGCGTCGAGCAAGGCGTCGAGCGGCGGGCCGTGCTGGAGGCCGCAGCCGATCACCGTCGCCTGCGCCCCATCGGCCGATTCGAGCAGGGCCGCGATCGCTCCGGCGGCGATGCAGCCGTCGTCCGTCTCCTCGCAGCCGATGACCCGGGCCTCCGGAACGGCGACGCTGAGCGGGCCGGCGATGCTGGCGCCGGTGGCGATCTGGAGCTTGCCGGCCCCGGCGCGCAGTCCGCCCGTCCCGGCGAGCAGGGCGGCGCCGGCGAGCTCGCGGCTGCCGGCGATGACGAGCAGCCGGCCGCGCTCCTCCTTGTCGCTGTCTTCGGGATGATCGGGGAGCGGAAAGTGCCGGAGAAGGTGGCGGTCGAGCGCTTCGGGGCCGCTCATCGGGCGGCGACCATGGCGTCGGGCTCGGAGGTGATCGGCGCCGCCTCCTCGATCAGCGGCGCGGCGAAATTGTAGCAGACCAGCCTGGGCACGCAGTGTCTCTCGTCGTCCGGCTCGAACTCATATTGGAGCAGGCCGCAATTGACGACGTCGCCCTCCCTGTCGATGGCGAGGATCCGGCGCCTCGTCCAGCTCCTCCAATATGTAGCGGAAGCAGAGCACGACGACCTGGTGGCAGACGATCAGCACCCGGCGGTCGGCATAATGGAGGCTGACCGTGTCGAGCGCGCTCCTCAGGCGCAGGATGACGTCGGCCCAGCTCTCGCCGCCGGGCGGCCGGTGGTAGAATTTGCCGAGCAGGCTGCGCTGCTCGGCCTGTTCGGGGAATTTCTCGCGCACTCCGGCGGTGGTGAGCCGGTCCCACAGCCCGAACTCGCGCTCGCGCAGCCTTTCGTCCTTGACCGGACCCTTGGCGCCCGCGGCGGTGCCGCCGGCCTCGCAAATCGCCTCGGCGGTCTGCTGGGCGCGGACGTAGGGCGAGGAGAGGACGATCTCGGGCCGCTCCTCCTCCGGCAAGGCGGCGAACCAGTGGCCGAGCGCGTCGGCCTGGCGGTGGCCGAGCTCGCTCAGCGGAACGTCGACGTCGCGCACCTGGAGGTCGATGACCGGCAGCCCGGCGGCGTCGGCGGCGTCGCGCGCGACGTTGCCGGCGCTCTGGCCGTGGCGGACGATCCACAATTTGGCGGGCCATCTTTGTCTCATCGCCGAAATGAAAAGCGCGAGAGGGCCAAAGGTTCAGAGGAGGCCCTCGACCTTTAGCCGGTGGCGCAGGTCCGCTGCGTCCGTGAACAGATGTCCGTGCATCCCGACCGCCTCCGCCCCCTCGACGTTGATCTTGCGGTCGTCGACGAACAAAGCCTCGGCGGGCTTCAGCCGAAAGCGGTCGAGCGCGCGATAGTAGAGGCGGGGTCGGGCTTGAGCAGTTTCTCCTCGCCGGAGACGACGATGTCGCGGAAGCGGCGGAAGAAGGCGTCCTCGCGCTCGCGGAACGGCGCCCAGAATTCGGCGGAGAAATTGGTGATGGCGAAGAGCGGCACCCCGCGCGCGTCAAGCTCCTCGACGATGGCGTGGACTCCGGGGACGGGGTCGCTGATCGTCTCGCCGAAGCGCTCGCCCCAGGCGGAGATGAGCGCCGCGTAATCGGGGAATTTCTCGGAGAGCTCGGAGGCGGCCTCGGCGAACGGCCG
This sequence comes from uncultured Alphaproteobacteria bacterium, assembly GCA_963716155.1. Classification (GTDB taxonomy): domain Bacteria; phylum Pseudomonadota; class Alphaproteobacteria; order Sphingomonadales; family Sphingomonadaceae; genus Allosphingosinicella. The sequence continues at coordinate 3,021,029 of OY970297.1, read as the reverse complement.
GCCGGCGTCGAGCGTATCGTGCCAGCCCCACAGGTCGACCTCCTCGATGAAGCGCAGCCGCGCCTCGTCCTCGGGCAGCTGGCGGGCGAGGAAGGATTGCGGGATCCCAGCCGTAGAGGACGTTGCCGACGTCGAAGACGACGGCGGTGGGGGAGGATGAGCGAGGTCGGAGAGCCGGACACGATCGTCATGCTGAACTTGTTTCAGCATCCAGGGTGGGGCGACCCGCGGCTATCGGCAAGCAGCGGAGCCTGGCCTCGACCTGGACCCTGAAACGAGTTCAGGGTGACGCAGCGGCCTTCGGCCTGCCGCGTCAGCCCTGGCGCGCCTTGAAGCGGCGGTTGGTCTTGTTGATGACGTAGGTGCGGCCCCGGCGGCGGATCACGCGGCAGTCGCGGTGGCGCGACTTGAGGGACTTCAGCGAGTTGCGGATCTTCATGGCCGTCAGGACCTGTATCTGTTTAGATTGTGCCGGGAAAACGAGGCGCCCACCTAGGCGGCGGGGGCCGCCAAGTCAAGCGTCCTGCTGCGGCGCAGCGTTGGGCGAATAAGAGTCGATCGCGTCGAAAATGGCCGAGACGCCGTGCCGCTCGCTTTCGCTCAGCTCGGGCCGCCAGATGTCGAAGATGAGGACGACCCGGAGCGCCTCGCTCGGATTCCTCGCCTCATGCTCGATGCTGTCGTCGAAGACCAGAAGCCGGCCCTCCTCCCAGAAGCGGGTCTCGCCGCCGACCCGAAGCCATCCCCCCGGTGGGACGATCAGCGGCAGGTGGCAGATCAGCCGCGAGTTGAGCATGCCGTGATGCGGCGGGATGTGCGCCCCCGGCCGAAGCAGCGAGAAGAAGACCGAAGGGGTGCGCGAGCCGATCGCGCTGAGCGGCACCCGGCGGATCGCCTCCGTCGTCCGGGGACAGCGCGCCTGATTCTCCGCGACCGCAGCGCCGTCCTTCCAGAGATAGAAGGCGGTCCAGCTGGGATCGCCCTGAAGGCCGTGAAAGTCGCGCTGCGGCCGGTTCTTCTCCTGCTCGACATAGGGCCGGAAGTCGGCGCCCTCGGCGAGCAGGGCCTCGACTTCGCCGCGGATCGCGTCGGTCGCGGCCTCCAGCGTCGCAGACCAGCCGAATTCGTCGCGCTCGTAGAAAGGCCGCTGCGGCAGGCCGGGGAAGTGGAAGACGCTCGGCCGCTGCGCATAGGGAATGGGAGGCAGGCGAAGCGGCGCTCGGCCGAGCAGGATGGCCAGGGCTTCGTCCAGCCTCGGCCCGGCCTTCGCGCCGGCGACGGCGCGCTCGAGATGGGCCTGATAGGCGGCTGCGGCCTCGCGCAGATAGGCCTGGGCGGCGTTCAGCTCGTCGACGAGCGGCGCCGGAAGCGGGCCGGAAGCGGCGGCGGCGCGGAGGGCGGCGGCGAAGAAGCTGGCGGCGGCGCGGGAATCGCGGGCTCGGGCATGTTCCTGCCCCCGCGCCAGCAAGTCCCTGATCTCGAGTTCCGCCGCCGCCACGATCAGGCCCGCTCCGCCAGCTTCCTCTCCCAGGCCAGAGCGTGGGCGACGATCGTGTCCAGATCGTCCAGTCTGCGGCCGCCAGGGGAGGGTCGCCAGGATCCGGCCGTTGTCGGCGACCAGCGAATCCGGATCGCCGGCCCGCCGCGCCTCGAGCCGGCGCTCGACCCTCACGTTGGTCACCCGGTCGACGGCGTCGAGCACCTCGAGCACCGAGAAGCCGCGGCCGTAGCCGCAGTTCATGATGTGGCTCGCCTCCGGATCCTCGACCAGCTTCTCGAGCGCATGGACATGGGCGGCGGCGAGGTCGCTGACATGGATATAGTCGCGAACCCCGGTGCCGTCGGGCGTGTCGTAGTCGGTGCCGTAGACCGAGACCCCGTCGCGCTTGCCGGTCGCCGCCTCGACCGCGACCTTGATGAGATGGGTGGCGCCCGCGGTCGACTGGCCCGAGCGGCCGTCCGGGTCGGCGCCGGCGACGTTGAAATAGCGAAGCGCGCAGAAGTTGATCGGGTGGGCGAAGGCGGTGTCGGCGAGCATCCGCTCGGTCATCAGCTTCGACCAGCCATAGGGGTTGATCGGCTGGGTCCGCGACGTCTCCGACGACCGGCACCTGCTCGGGGATGCCGTAGGTCGCCGCGGTCGAGGAGAAGATGAAATGGCGAACCCCGCCCTTGACCGCGCTCTCGATCAGCGAGCGGCTCTTGGCGGTGTTGTTCTCGTAATATTTGAGCGGGTTCTCGACCGATTCGGGAACCACGACCGAGCCGGCGAAATGGATGATCGCGCCGATATCGTGCTCGGCGATCAGCCGGCCGACCAGCTCCTGGTCGGCGATGTCGCCCTCGGCGAACGCCGCCGTCTTCGGGCACCGCCCAGCGGAAGCCCGTGGTGAGGTTGTCGATCACCGCCACCTTCCAGCCCGCGTCGAGCAGCGCCAGCACGGCGTGGCTGCCGATATAGCCGGCGCCGCCGGTGACCAGCACGTTGGGCCTCATCATCTAACCTCTTTCCTCAGGGAACCCGATTGCGGCAAAGAACGCTGGACAGGTCGTTGCAGCGCCCGCACGATCCGCGCGCTAGACGAAGAGGTGCCGGAATGAAAACAGCTTTTCTGCGCAGCGTCCCGCTCCTCCTCGCGGCGTCGCTCGCCGCCTGCGCGAGCGGCGGCGGCGGCAAGCGTCCCGCCGGCGGCGGGCTCGAGGTCGCCCGCTTCCACCTCGGCGAGCCGGTCGCCCGGGCCCAGATCGCGATCGAGCCGTTCGACAAGGCGGACGCCAACCGTCCCGAATTCCCGGCCTATGCCGCCGCGGTCGGCCGCCAGCTCAGCCGCCTCGGCTGGACGGTGGTGCCGACCACCACCGGGTCCGAGCAGATCGCCCTCATCGACCTCGAGCAGGGCAGCCGCGAGGCGATCGCGGCGCTGAGCGCGGCCCGGATCGGCCGCGGCGTGTCGGCGACCCTTCCGGCCGGGACCTCGGCCGACGTCACCGCCAGCCTGCTCGAGGTCGCCATCCGCCGCCGCTCCGACGGCACCGTCTTCTGGGAAGGCCGGGCGGTCGGCGAGGCGCGCACCGGCTCTCCGCAAGCGGCCCGGACCGCCGTCGTCGAGCGGCTCGCCGAGGCCCTGTTTCGGGACTTCCCCGGGGAGTTGGGCCGCACTATCAGGCTCAAATGACATTATCCGTTACGAGCCCCTTCGATGGCGGCAACATTCGCCCGGTCGCCATCGAGGGCAACCGAATCGACCTCGAAATCGCCAAGGACCACGCTTCCGATTTCTACCAATGGTTCTATTTCCGCCTGACCGGCGCGGCCGGCCAGCCGGTCGAGCTCCGGATCCTCAACTGCGCCGGCGCCGCCTATCCGCTCGGCTGGGAGAATTACCGCGCCTGCATGTCGCTCGACCGCGAGGAGTGGGAGCGGGTCGACACGTCCTATGAAGGCGGAATCCTCACCATCCGGGTGACTCCGCCGTCGAACAGCGTCTGGTTCGCCTATTTCGCGCCCTACACGATGGAGCGCCATCACGACCTCGTCGCCTCGGTCGCGGCCCATCCGCTGGTCGAGCACCGCTCGCTCGGGCAGACTCTCGACGGGCAGGAGATGGATTATTTCCGGATCGGCGACGGGCCGCTCCAGGTCTGGCTCTACGCCCGCCAGCATCCCGGCGAGACGATGGCCGAATGGTGGATGGAGGGCGCGCTCGAGCGGCTGCTCGACGAGGCCGATCCGGTCGCCCGCCGGCTGCTCGCCAGGGCGACCTTCCACATCGTCCCGAACATGAATCCCGACGGGTCGCGCCGCGGCCATCTGCAGGACCAACGCGGTCGGCACCAACCTCAACCGCGAATGGCACGAGCCGAGCCCGGAGCGCAGCCCGGAAGTGCTCTGCGTCAGGAACGAGATGGACCGGACCGGGGTCGACTTCGCCATGGACGTCCACGGCGACGAGGCGATCCCGGCCAATTTCCTCGCCGGCTTCGAGGGCATTCCGAGCTGGAACGAGGGGCAGCAGAAGCTGTTCGAGCGCTTCGCCGAGGAGCTGGTCCGCTTCTCGCCCGATTTCCAGACCCGCAAGGGCTATGAGATCGCCAAGCCGGGCGAGGCGAACATGTCGATGTCGACCTCGCAGCTCGCCGAGCGCTACGGAGCGGTGTCGATGACGCTGGAAATGCCGTTCAAGGACAATGAGGACCTTCCCGATCCCGCGCCGCGGCTGGTCGCCGGAGCGCAGCGCCCTGCTCGCCCGAGCCTGCCTCGACGCGCTCCACGCCATGATCGACGAGCTGCCCGAGCAAAAGCGCTGATGCCCACGCTCGTCCTGATCCGCCACGGCCAGTCGGCGTGGAACCTCGAGAACCGCTTCACCGGCTGGTGGGACGTCGACCTCACCGCCAAGGGCGTCGAGGAGGCGAAGGCGGCCGGCGAGCTGATGGCCGCGAGAGGGCTCGACTTCGACCTCTGCTTCACCAGCCTGCAGACCCGCGCGATCAAGACCCTCAACCTCGCGCTGGAGGCGATGGGGCGGCTGTGGCTTCCGGTCGAGAAGGACTGGCGCCTGAACGAGCGCCATTATGGCGGCCTCACCGGGCTCAACAAGGCGGAGACGGCGGCCAGGCACGGCGACGAGCAGGTCCATGTCTGGCGGCGCTCGTTCGACGTGCCGCCGCCGCCGATGGAGGCCGGGCAGCCCCTACGATCTCGCCGGCGATCGCCGCTATGCCGGCATCGCCGGTCCCGCGCACCGAGAGCCTCAAGGACACGATCGCCCGGGTCCTGCCTTATTGGGAGGAGCGGATCGCGCCGGCGCTGCGAGGCCGGGCAGCGGGTGCTGATCTCGGCCCACGGCAATTCGCTTCGGGCGCTGGTCAAGCATCTGTCCGACATTCCCGACGACGAGATCACCGGGCTCGAAATCCCGACCGGCCAGCCGATCGTCTACGAGCTGGACGAGGAGCTGGCGGCGACCGACCGCTATTATCTGAGCGAGCGGTGACGGGCTCGGCCGGCTCCGGAGAACGGCCGCTCGCCGAGCTTCGCGCCCGGTCCGAAGCGGGCGATCTCCAGGCCCGGCTCGATCTCGGCGTCCGGCTGCTCAGCGGCGAGGGCTCGGGGCAGGAAGGCGCCAAGCTGATCGAAACCGCCTTCGACGAAGGGCTCGCGGAGGCCGGGACGATGCTGGCGACGCTGGAGGCGATGGGCGCCGGCCGGCCCCAGGACTGGTCGAAGGCGTTCGACTGGCTTCAGCGCGCCGCCGCGGCGGGCGCCGACGGCGCGAGGGCGCAGCTCGCTATGCTCGGCGCGGATTCGGCGGACCGGCCGTTCGACATCGCCGCCCTGACCGCGCCGCCGCCGAAGCGCCCGGTCTCCGAGCGCCCGCGGATCCGCGTTCTCGAAGGCTTCGCCTCGGCCGAGGAATGCGACTGGCTGATCGCTCTGGCGAGGGAGCGGCTCGGCCCCGCCCTGGTGTGGGACCCGGCTACCGGCGAGGGCCGCCCCGATCCCAATCGGACCAACCGCGCGATCGAGCTCAGGCTCGGGCAGATGGACCTCGTCGTCCAGATCATCAGGTCCCGGATCGCGGCGGCCAGCAACCTGCCGCTCCCCGTCTTCGAGCCCGCCCAGATCATGCGCTACGAGGTCGGCGAGGAGTTCCGGCCCCATCACGATTTCCTCGATCCAGCCCATGGCGGCCACGGCCCGCAGCTCGCCCGCTTCGGCCAGCGCATCGCCACCTTCCTCATCTATCTCAACGACGATTTCGACGGCGGCGAGACCGTCTTCCCAAAGACCGGCTTCCGCTATCGCGGCCGCCGCGGCGACGCCTTGCTGTTCGCCAATGTCGACGCCGCGACCCGGGCCCCCGATCCCCTCACCCTGCACGCCGGCCTGCCGCCGACGCGCGGCGAGAAATGGATCTTCTCGCAATGGATCCGCGACCGCTCGCCGGCCCCGGCCCAATAGCGTCGTCAGGCTTCCGCCCGCGCCAGTCCGAGATTGCGCTCGGCCCTCGCCAGCACCTCGTCGACCCGGTCGCCCGGCAGGATTCCGGTCGTCGCGACCACCGCGTCGAGCGGAACTCGGACATGGCCGAGGTCGAGCGGATGCTCGGCGATGCAGCGGCCGAGCCGTTCGGCGGTGTCGATCGCGCTGTTGTGATCGAGATGGTCGAGGATCAGCCCGAACGCGCCCCTCGCCGGTTCGGGCGAGGATGTCGGTCGAGCGGATCAGGCCGCAGAGCAGCCGGGCGACGTGGACGAGGGCGGCGTCGGCGGCGAAATGGCCGTGGCGCTCATGGATTTCGGCGAGGTTGGTCAGCTCGATCCCGACCACCGCCGCCGAGGTGCCGTGGCGCTCGGCGAGGCCGACGACCCGCTCGAGCTCGGAGCGGAAGCGGCGGGCGCTGGGCAGCGGCGTGACATGGTCGCTCTCGGCGTTGCGCTCGAGGTCGCTGATGCGCTGCTGGGCCTCGGCGAGCGCGGCGCGGAGCAGGGCGTTCTCGTCGGAGGCCTCGACGGGCAGGCCGGCGAAATCGGAAGCGTGCTTGGACATGAGCGGCCTTGTAGCGCAGTCCGGTTAAGCAAAAACGAAGCTCTGGCCTCGCCGCCCGCCGCCGGATAGAGGTGCGCACGTCATGGCCGACGTCGGGATCATCATGGGCAGCCGCTCCGACTGGGAGACGATGCGCCATGCCGCCGAGATGCTCGACGCGCTCGAGGTCGCCTATGAGACCAAGGTGGTCTCGGCCCACCGAACGCCGGAGCGGCTCTACGATTATGCGCGGAGCGCCGCGGCGCGGGGCCTCAAGGTGATCGTCGCCGGCGCCGGCGGGGCGGCGCATCTGCCCGGCATGGCGGCCTCGATGACCCGGCTGCCGGTGCTCGGAGTGCCGGTCCGGTCGAAGGCGCTCGACGGCCTCGACAGCCTTCTGTCCATCGTCCAGATGCCGGCCGGAGTGCCGGTGGGGACGCTCGCCATCGGCCAGGCCGGGCGCGGCCAATGCCGGCCTGCTCGCCGCCTCGATCCTGGCCCTGTCCGACGAGGCCCTGGCCGGGCGGCTCGAGGCGTGGCGGCGGCGGACAGACCGACGGCGTCGCCGAAGCGCCTGAATGAAGGCAGCTGAATGATGTTGGCGCCCGGCTCGACCATCGGCATCGTCGGCGGCGGCCAGCTCGGCCGGATGCTGGCGATGGCGGCGGCGCAGCTCGGCTACAAATGCCATGTCTACGCGCCCGACGAGGCGCCGCCGGCGGCGGAGGTCGCCGCCCGCTTCACCCGCGGCGCCTGGGACGACGAGGCGGCGCTCGCCGCGTTCGGACGCGAGGTCGACGTCGCCACCTACGAGTTCGAGAATATCGCCGCCGCGCCCGCTCGCCGCGCTGGCGGCCGAGGCGCCGCTCCACCCGCCCGCGGCGGCGCTCGCGGTCGCGCAGGACCGGCTGAGCGAGAAGAGTCTTCATCGCCGGAGCTGGGCGGCTCGCCGGCGCCCTTCCGGGCGGTGGACGACCGCGCCGGGCCTGGACGAAGCGCTGGCCGCGCTCGGCGTGCCGGCGGTCCTGAAGACCCGGCGCTTCGGCTATGACGGCAAGGGCCAGGCCCGGATCATGAGGCCCTCGGAGGCGGGCGACGCCTGGGCGGCGGTCCGCGGCGCGCCCTCGATCCTCGAAGCCTTCATCGCCTTCGAGGCGGAATTCTCGATCCTGCTGTGCCGGGGCCGGGACGGCGAGATCGTCACCTGGCCGGCGCCGCGCAACGCGCATGAGGGCGGCATCCTGCGCCGCTCGCAGGTCCCGGCCGGAGGGCTGGACGAGCAGGTCGCCGAGGCCGAGGCGCTCGCCCGCCGGCCGCCGAGGCGCTCGACTATGTCGGAGTGCTGGCGCTGGAATTCTTCGCCACGCCCGACGGGCCGCTGTTCAACGAGATGGCGCCGCGGGTCCACAATAGCGGCCACTGGACGATCGAGGCGCCCCTGGACGAGGCCCTGGCGGCGCTCGGCGTGCCGGCGGTGCTCAAGACCCGGCGCTTCGGCTATGACGGCAAGGGCCAGGCCCGGATCATGAGACCCTCGGAGGCCGGGGAGGCGTGGCAGGCGGTCCGCGGCGCTCCCTCGATCCTTGAGTCCTTCATCGACTTCGAAGCGGAATTCTCGATCCTGCTTTGCCGGGGCGGGGACGGCGGGATCGTCACCTGGCCGGCGCCGTGCAACGTGCACGAAGGCGGCGTGCTTCGCCGCTCGCAAGTCCCCACGGAGGGGCTGGACGCCCAGGTCGCCGAAGCCGACGCCCTGGCCCGGCAGGCGGCGGAGGCGCTCGATTATGTCGGAGTCCTGGCTCTGGAATTCTTCGCCACGCCCGAGGGGCCGCTGTTCAACGAGATGGCGCCGAGGGTCCACAATAGCGGCCACTGGACGATCGAGGGCTCCGTCACCTCGCAGTTCGAGAACCATGTCCGGGCGATTTGCGGCCTGCCGCTGGGGGCGACGGGGCTGACCGGAACGCGGGTGGAGATGGAGAATCTGATCGGCGGACGAGGCGGAGGGGTGGTCGGCGATCCTCGCGGACCCCACCGCCCACCTCCACCTCTACGGCAAGGGCGAGGCACGACCGGGCCGCAAGATGGGCCATGTGACCAGGGTGATCCGCTGAGCCGTCGCCCCAGCGAAGGCTGGGGCCCCAGGGGGTGAAGCACGCCGGTGCCCCTCACCCCCTGGGATCCCGGCCTTCGCCGGGATGACGGCTCCCCCGGGCCGTGGCCCGGGCCGCCGTCATTTCGGAGTCACTTCCTCGATCGGCAGGCCGAGGCCGGTGAGCTGCGGCCGCACCTTGGCGGCGTCGCCGACCACCACCCAGACGATCTTCTTCGGGTCGATCACCTTGCGCGCCGCCTGGTCGATCGTGCTGATCGTCATGCCGCGATAGCGGTCGGCGATCGCCTCCCAATAATTGTCCGGGCGCCGGTAGAGGGCGTTCGAGCGAAGCGCCCCGAGCACCGCCTGCGACGTCTCGAACTGGCCGGCGAGCTGGCGGGTGTTGCCGTTGATCACCCGGGTTAGCTCGACGTCGGTCAGGCCCTTGTTCGTGACGAAGCCCGAGACATGGTCCATCAGCGCCCGGATCGCCGGTCCGGTCTTGTCGGCCTGGACCGGGGCGTTGATGACGATAGGGGACGAGCTGCTCGCGCATGCCGAGGCTGCTGCGCGAGCCGTAGGACCAGCCCTTGGTCTCGCGCAGGTCCATGTTGATCCGCGACAGGAAGTTGCCGCCGAGCACCTCGTTGGCGGCGTTGAGAGTCAGAACGTCGTCGGTGCCGCGGACCGGCAGGACGGCGCCCGCCAGGATCAGCGACTGCGGCGATTGCGGACGGTTGACGAGCACGATCCGCGGCTTCGGCGTCGGCGGGGTCGCGGCGAAGTTCTTGGTCCCCTTCGGCACCGCCGGCGGAGTCCAGTTGCCGAACCGCGCCTCGAGCATCGGCACCAGCTCGGCGAGCGGCACGTCGCCGACCGCGAAGATGGTGGCGTTGTCGGGCCGGATCCAGCTCTGGTGGAAGCGGACCAGATCGTCGCGGGTGAGCCGGGCGACCACCGCCTTGGTCGCCGGTGCCGCTGGACGGCCGGCCATAGGGATGGTCGGCGCCGAACAGCAGCGGCGGCAGGGTCCGGGCGCCGAGCCCGCTCGGCTCGGTCAGCTCCTGGTCGATGGCCGAGAGCTGCTGCGCCCGCAGCCGCTCGACCTCGCCCGGCTCGAAGGCCGGGTTGCGGATGATGTCGGCGAGCAGGTCGAGCGACGGCCCGAGATTGGGGGTCAGCGCGGCCAGGCCCACCGCGGTGCGGTCGAGCGACGTGTCCGGGCCGATCGCGGCGCCGAGCCGCTCCTGCTCCTCGGCGATCTGGATCGAGTTGCGGCTGGTCGTGCCCTCGTCGAGCAGGCTCAGCATCAGCGCCTGGGTGCCGAGCGCGTCGGCCGGATCGGCGGCGATCCCGGCGTCGAACTCGACCGCGACCCGGACCACCGGGACGGCGGTCCGGCGGGCGTAGACGATCGGGATTCCGTTCGAGAGGCGTGGCGCGCTCGATGTCGGGGAAGTCGAGGTTCGAGATCTCGCCGACCTCGGGCATCGGGATCTTCTGATAGGAGAGCGGCCCGCGTTCCGGGGCGTCCTCGGCCGGCGCGACGAACGGAAGCGGCGCCAGCGGCTGCTCGCCGGGCTGCGGCTGGCGGTAGTAACGCGGCCGCTGGCTGGCGGCGCCGCCGGTGCGCGAGCCCTTCGCTTCCTCATAGGCGTCGCGCTCGCCCGGCTCGACGCGCAGCGCGTAGACCGGCCGGGTCAGCCATTTCTGCATCGCCGCCTTGACGGTCGCGGGAGTGACCCGGCCGTAGGCGAGCAGCTGCTTCTTGTAATATTCGGGATCGTCGGCGTAGAGCGCGCCCTCGGCGAGGGCGACGGCCTTGCCGCCGAAGCCGCCGACCTGCTCGAGGCCGCGGATGCGGCCGGCGACGTCGGTCATCACCACCCGCTGGACCTCGTCCTCGGTCGGGCCGTTGGCGATCAGCTCGGCGACGATCTCGTCGAGCCGCGTCGACGACGAGCGTCGGGATCGACCCCCGGCTTGACGTCGACCTGGATCTCGAACTGGCTGACCCGGTGGAAGGGCAGGATGTAGGCGCGCACGCCGACCGCGGTCTGGTCCTTGCGGACCAGCTCGTTGTCGAGGCGCGAGCTGGCGAGGCCGCCGAGCACGCCCGGCGGCGACGTCGAGCTGGACCGAGGCATCGTCGAGCATGCCGGGCACGATCCAGTTGCGGTAGAGCCGGACGTTGGCGACCCGGTCCTTCATCACCTCGACCTTGGGCGCCGGCAGGGTCGGCACGTCGGCCTTGGCCGGATTGTTGACCGGGCCGCGCGGGATCGTCGCCGAAATGCTTCTCGACCAGCGGCCGCGCCTCGGCCGCCGAGACGTCGCCGGCGAGGACCAGCACGGCGTTGTTCGGGCCGTATTTGGAGCGGAACCAGTTCTTGACGTCCTCGAGCGTCGCCGCGTCGAGATCGGCCATCGAGCCGATCGTCGAGTGGCGGTAGGGATGGCCTTCCGGGAACAGCGCCTCGAGCTGGGCATATTCGACCAGGCCGTAGGGCTCGTTGTCGCCCTGCCGCTTCTCGTTCTGGACGACTCCGATCTGGTTGGTCAGCTTCTCCTGGGTCACCGCGCCGAGCAGACGGCCCATCCGGTCGGCCTCGAGGAACAGGCCGCGCTCGAGCGCGGGCTTGGGCACCGTCTGGAAATAATTGGTGCGGTCGAACCAGGTGGTGCCGTTGAAGTCGGTCGCGCCGATCTCGCGAAGCGGCTCGAAATAGTCGCCGGGCGCATTCTCCGAGCCGTTGAACATCAGATGCTCGAACAGATGGGCGAAGCCGGTCCTGCCCTTGGGCTCGTCCTTCGAGCCGACATTGTACCAGATCGAGATGGCGACGACCGGCGCCTTGCGATCCTCGTGGACGACGACCCGAAGGCCGTTGTCGAGGGTGAACTGCTCGTAGGGAATGTCGATCTGGCGGACCAGCTGGGCGACCGGGACCGGCCCGGCGGCCGCGGCCGGCGCCGCTTCGAGAGCGGCCGGAGCGGCCGGAGCGCTCGCGACCTCGTCCGAGCCGGTCGACGTGCAACCGGCGACGGCGAAAGCGGAAAAGAGCGCAAAGGGGAGCAACAGGCGGCGCATTCGGCAGTCCTTCCCGAGTTTGGGTCGGGCGGCACCATAGCGGCCCGCCTTGGCCGCGCAATATGCGCGGATTGCCCATGCGCTTTTGACGCTCCGCGGAACTGCTGTAGGGAGCGGCCTCTCGCACTCATCCGGGAATCCTCATGCGCTTCAACAGCTTCGGCCTCGCACTCCTCGGCCTCGCTCTCGCCTCTCCCGCTCCCGCCCAGCCGGCCGCGCCTGAGCCTGTGTTCACGCCCGAGAGCTTCCGCAGCCACGTCGCCTTCCTCGCCGACGACCGGCTCGAGGGACGGGATACGGGCTCGCGCGGCTACGACCTCGCCGCGCTCTACGTCGCGAGCCGCTTCGAGGCGCTCGGGCTGAAGCCGGCGGGGAAGGACGGCTGGTACCAGCAGGTCCCGTTCCTCGAATCTCGGCTCGGCGGCGAGCCCGGCGCGCTCACCATCGGCGGCCGCCGCTTCCTGCACGGCCAGGAGGTCATCCTCAGCCCGACTCCGGACGAAGGCGCCCGTCTCGATCGAGGCGCCGGCCGTCTTCGTCGGCTACGGCCTCGAAGCCCCGGAAATCGGGATCGACGATTACAAGGGCCTCGACGTGCGCGGGAAGGTGGTCGTCGCCCTGAACGGCTTCCCGCACGGGCTGAAGAGCGACGTCGGCGCCCATCTCAACTCGGAGCAAGACGCGCGGTCGCCTCCAGCCACGGCGCCGTCGGCCTGGTCCTCATCCGGACCCAGGAGGAGACGAAGCGACGGCCCTGGGCGCGGATGCAGCAGAATGCCGGACGAGCCCTCGATGGGCTGGGTCGGCGAGGACGGCCGCCCCTACACGCCGGCGCCGGACCTCCGCTTCCGGGCGACGCTCGACTCGCCGGCCGCCGAGGCTTTGTTCGCCGGAGCGAAGACTCCGCTCGCCCGCGTCCTCGCCGAGGCGGAGCGGAGCGGCGGCCGGCCCAGGGGATTCGCCCTGAAGCCGAAAATCGCGGTCAGCCAGCAAAGCGCGCTTCGGCGCTTCACCAGCCCGAACGTGCTCGCGGTGCTGCCGGGATCGGATCCGAAGCTGGCCGGCGAATATGTGCTCCTGATGGCCCATCTCGACCATGAGGGCATGAAGCCGGAAGGGGAAGGCGACCGCATCTACAACGGCGCGATGGACAATGCCGTCGGTATCGCGACGATGCTCGAGGTCGCCCGGGCGATGGCGCCTCGCCGGACCGGCCGAGGCGCTCGATCCTGTTCGCCGCCGTCACCGCCGAGGAGGACGGGCTGCTCGGCGCCCAATATCTCGCCCGCCATTCCGTGCCGGGCGGCAAGGTGGCGGCGGTCGTCAACCTCGACATGCCGGTCCTGCTCTACGACTTCACCGACGTCATCGCCTTCGGCGCCGAGCATTCGACGATGGGCCGGGCCGTCGAGCGCGCCAGCCGCGCCATGGGTGTCGCGCTCGCCGAGGACCCGCTGCCGCAGGAAGGGCTGTTCACCCGCTCCGACCATTACCGATTCGTCCAGGAGGGCGTCCCCTCGGTCTTCCTGATGACCGGCTTCGCCAATGGCGGGCGCGAGAAGTTCACCCACTTCCTCGCCACCCATTATCACAAGGTGAGCGACCAGCTCGACCTGCCGATCGACTGGCAGGCGGGCGCCAAGTTCGCCCGGATCAACTACGAGATCGCCCGCGAGATCGCCGACGCGCCCGAGGCGCCGCGCTGGTACGCGGACAGCTTCTTCGGCAAGGTGCTCGCGCCGGGGCGGGAGAAGGCGGCGCGGTAGGCGGCCTTTCTCTCCCGTCCTTCACGGGAGCGGGGATCACCCTTGTGTTGCTAAATGGCAACACCATATTCGCGGTGAAAGGACGAAGGGGCAGATATGAACCTTGAGAAATTCACCGACCGGGCGCGGGGGTTCCTGCAGTCGGCGCAGACCGTGGCGCTGCAGGATGAACCATCAGCGGATCACGCCCGACCCATCTGCTCAAGGCCCTGCTCGAGGACGAGCAGGGCATGGCGGCGGGCCTGATCGCGCGCGCCGGCGGCAGCGCCGAGGCGGCGCGGCGGGAGACGGACGAGCGCTGGCGAAGATCCCGGTCGTCACCGGCGGCGGCGCCAACGCGACTCCGGGCCTCGACGCCGAGACTCTGCGGGTGCTCGACCAGGCCGAGCAGGTCGCCCAGAAAGCCGGCGACAGCTACGTCACCGTCGAGCGGATGCTTCTGGCGCTGGTGCTGGCGACGACCACCGGCGCCGGCAAGGCGCTCGCCGACGCGGGCGTCAAGGCGGAGGCGCTCAACGCCGCGATCAACGAGCTTCGCGGCGGCCGGACCGCCGACACCCAGTCGGCCGAGGACCGCTACGACGCCCTGAAGAAATTCGCCCGCGACCTCACCCAGGCGGCGCGCGACGGCAAGCTCGATCCGGTCATCGGCCGCGACGAGGAGATCCGCCGCACCGTCCAGATCCTCGCCCGCCGGACCAAGAACAATCCGGTGCTGATCGGCGAGCCGGGCGTCGGCAAGACCGCGATCGCCGAGGGTCTGGCGCTGCGCATCGCCAATGGCGACGTTCCCGACAGCCTCAAGGACCGGCGGCTGATGGCGCTCGACATGGGCTCGCTGATCGCCGGCGCCAAATATCGCGGCGAGTTCGAGGAGCGCCTCAAGGGCGTGCTCGACGAGGTCCGCCAGGGCGAGGGCGACATCATCCTGTTCATCGACGAAATGCACACCCTGATCGGCGCCGGCAAGGGCGAGGGCGCGATGGACGCGTCCAACCTGCTCAAGCCGGCGCTGGCGCGCGGCGAGCTTCACTGCATCGGCGCGACCACGCTCGACGAATATAGCAAGCATGTCGAGAAGGATCCGGCGCTTCAGCGGCGCTTCCAGCCGGTGGTGATCGGCGAGCCGACGGTCGAGGACACGATCTCGATCCTCCGCGGCCTCAAGGAGAAATACGAGCTCCATCACGGGGTGCGGATCACCGATGGGGCTTTGGTCTCCGCGGCGACGCTTGAGCCACCGCTACATCACCGACCGCTTCCTGCCCGACAAGGCGATCGACCTGATGGACGAGGCCGCCTCGCGGCTTCGAATGGAGGTCGAATCGAAGCCCGAGGAGATCGAGACTCTCGACCGGCGGATCATCCAGCTCAAGATCGAGCGCGAGGCGCTGAAGAAGGAGAAGGACCGGGCCTCGCAGGACCGGCTCAAGACGCTGGAGGACGAGCTCGCCAATCTCGAGCAGCAGTCCGCCGAGCTGACCACGCGCTGGCAGGGGGAGAAGGAGAAGCTGGCCGGCGAAGCGAAGATCAAGGAGGAGCTCGACCGCGCCCGGCTCGAGCTCGAGCAGGCGCAGCGCGCCGGCGACCTCGCCAAGGCCGGCGAGCTTCAGTACGGCCGGATCCCGGCGCTGGAGAAGCAGCTCGCCGAGGTCGAGGCGGCGAGCCAGAGCGCGATGCTCCGCGAGGAAGTGACGAGCGAGGACATCGCGTCCGTCGTCGCCCGCTGGACCGGGATCCCGATGGAGCGGATGCTGGAGGGCGAGCGCCAGAAGCTGATCAACATGGAGGCCGAGATCGGCAGGAGGGTGATCGGCCAGGAGGAGGCGGTGCGCGCCGTCGCCAAGGCGATCCGCCGCTCCCGCGCCGGCCTCCAGGACCCGAACCGGCCGATGGGCAGCTTCCTGTTCCTCGGCCCGACCGGAGTCGGCAAGACCGAGCTGACCAAGTCGCTCGCCTTGTTCCTGTTCGACGATCCCCACGCGATGGTCCGGATCGACATGTCGGAGTTCATGGAGAAGCATTCGGTCGCCCGGCTGATCGGCGCACCCCCGGGCTATGTCGGCTATGAGGAGGGCGGGGTCCTGACCGAGGCGGTCCGGCGGCGGCCCTACCAGGTCGTGCTGTTCGACGAGGTCGAGAAGGCCCATGGCGACGTCTTCAACGTCCTGCTCCAGGTGCTCGACGACGGCCGGCTCACCGACGGGCAGGGCCGCACCGTGGACTTCACCAACACGATCATCATCCTGACCTCGAACCTCGGCAGCCAGTTCCTCACCAATCTCGGCGAGGGCCAGACCGTCGACGACGTCGAGCCGCAGGTGATGGAGGTGGTGCGCGGCCATTTCCGGCCGGAGTTCCTGAACCGCCTGGACGAGATCATCCTTTTCCACCGGCTGGCGCAGGAGCATATGGGCCCGATCGTCGACATCCAGGTCGAGCGCGTCCAGCAGCTGCTCGCCGACCGCAAGATCAGGCTCGAGCTGACCGACGCCGCCCGAGCCTGGCTCGGCCGGGTCGGCTACGATCCGGTCTACGGCGCCCGGCCCCTGAAGCGCGCGGTTCAGCGCTACCTCCAGGATCCGCTCGCCGACGCCCTGCTCCGCGGCGACATACCGGACGGCAGCACCGTCCGGGTCGACGAGGGCGACGGCGCCCTGAAGCTCGAGGTCGGCGAAGGCCGCGAGGCGGCCTGACCTCTTGCGTCATTGCGGGGAGCGAAGCGCGGCAACCACTGGCTTCGCTTCGCTCGCGATGACGGCTTCGGGCCCTAGCCCGGCCGCGCCACGTCGAAGGCGACGGTGAGCCGTTCGCCGGCCTCGAACGGCACGGTGCCGTGCCACAGGGTCGAGGGGAAGAGGACCAGCCGTCCCGGCCTGGGCTCGACCCGGCGGATCGGCGGCAGGTCGATGCCGAGCTCGGCCTGGGGCACTCCGAGGGTCAGCCAGCCCGCCGGCGGCTCGCCGCGCGCCTCCGGCTCGGGCAGGGCGACGTAGAGGGCCGAGCTGAACCAGCCGGCCGGATGGATGTGGTTGGCATGGTGGCCGCCGCCGGTCAGCCGAACCGACCAGGCGCCGGAGAAGCGCACCCGGCGGCCGCGCGGCACGCTCAGGGTCGGATGGTCGGGGTCGGCCGGCGGCAATTGGCCGACATGCCTTTCCACCGCCGCGACGATGGCGGCTCGAAGCGCGCGGAACTCCGGCTCGAGGCGCTGGAACAGATTGCCCTGGGTCTGGGTGCCGCCGCGCACCGACTGCTCGAGCGGCTGGTGGGTGGTCCGGTGAAGGCGCCGCAGGCGCTCGGCCAGGGCGTCGAGGTCGGGAAGATCGAGATCGTAGACTCCGACCAGCCGCTCGTCCCCTTCCAGCCACTTCCAGCGCGGATCGTCGAGCAGCCGCCAGGCGATCGACAGATAGGGCCAGAACATGAAGGCGGTCGGAGTGTCGATCGTCGTCCCGGCAAGCTCGGCCGCCTCGGCGATCCGGTCGGTGCGCAGCAGGTGGCGGACGTGACGCAGCCGGATGGTGGCGTCGTCGAGCCCGGCGAGACGCTCGAACATCGGTTCCGCCGCCTCGAACTGGCCGAGCTCGGAGCGGGCGACCGCCTCGTTGGCGTCGAAGATGACGTTCGGCCCCGCCTCGCGTCGGCCGCGCAGCACCAGCTCGAGCGCCAGCTCATATTTGTCGGCCTGGGTGAGGGCGAGGATCAGCGACCGCCAAAGCGCGATGTTGCGCGGGGCGAGGGCGAAGGCGCGCTCGTAGTCGGCGGTGAAGCCTTCGTGGTCGCCGCACTGCCAGCGCAGCTTCATCAGCAGCTCGAGCCCCGGGATCCAGGTCGGGTTGGGGGCGATGATCAGCTCCAGCGCCTCGACCGCGGCGGCCGGCCCGGCGTCCTCCTCCACCGCCGCCACCAGCCCGACCAGGATTTCGGGATCGGCCGGAGCGAGCCGGCGGGCGGCCTGGAAATAGGGGATGGACGGCAGCCCCGCCTCGAGATGGGCTCGGGCGAGGGTGTGGGCGATGAGCGGATCGCGCGGCGCCAGCCGGGCGGCCTGCTTGAGCATATCGATGGCCCAGCCGTGATCGTCCAGCTTGCGGTGGAGCAGGCCGGCCACCTGCCACAGCTTCGAGTCGCCCGGGGCGGAACGGCGCGCCGCCTCGAGCAGCTTCAGCCCGTCCTCCTCCAGGCCCTGGCGAAGCGCCAGCAGCCCCGCATTGTAGGCGGCGACCGGATCGGCCGGATTGGCGTCGCGGATGGCGGCGGCGTCGCTCACAAGCCCTCCGCTCCGGCGGCGCCGCTTCGCGGCAGGATCGCCGCGACCGCGCTGCGCTCGGCCTCGCTCAGCGCCCAGGCCCAGACGTCGAAGATGAAGACGACCCGAAGCTCGCCGCTGTCGTTCCACGCCTCGTGCTCGATCGTGTCGTCGAACACGAAGGCCTTGCCCGACTGCCATTCGCGGGTCTCGGCGCCGACCCGGAAGCCGCAGCCGGGCGGAACGATCAGCGGCAAATGGCAGACCAGCCGGGTGTTCGCGACTCCGGTATGGGGCGGGATCCGGGTGCGCGGCGCGAGCAGCGAGAACATCGCGTTGGGCGAGGCAGTGGGAACCGCGGGCTGGGGAAGCCGGTCGAGGAGTTCCATCGTGCGCGGGCAGTGCCGGGCATTGCGATCGATCCGCACGCCGTTCCTCAGCAAATGGATGGCGGTCCAATCACGCGATCGGTTGAGGCTCGCCCATTGTCTGAGCGGGACGTCGTCGGGATATTGGATATAGGCAACCAGCTCCGCGGCCTCGCTCGACACCAGCGCGTCGAATTCTTCCCTTATCGCGCCGCTCGCCGCCTCGAGCTCGGCCAGCCAGGGAAAATGCGGGCGGTCGTGGAACTCGAAGGGGGGGAGGCCGGGATAATGGAAATGGCTCGGCTGCTGGGCGTAGGGCTGGGTGAGCCGCGCGATATTGGTGCAGAAGCGGTCGATGCGGGCCAGTTCCTCGGCCGTCGCGCCGGCCGGGACGTCGGGGCGGAGACGGCCGACCATCGCCTCCTGGAACCGGCGGTAGCGCTGCTCGGCATGGGCGATCATCCCGGCGAGGTCCGGCCGCGGCGCCTCGCCGGGCGGGCGCTGGGCGAGAGCGTGCCCGTAAGCCTCTCCGGCCTCGGCCTCCTTGCCCATCCGCTCGAGCAGGACCGCGCGCATCAGCAGCGCCGAGAGGTCGAGCGGGTCGATCGCCAGAGCCTGGGAGACGGCGGACATGGCGCCGCCGAGGTCTCCCGTGCCGCGGCACATGGCGGCGAGCTTCAGCCAGGTCTCGAGGCGCGCCGGAGTCTCGCGCACCGCCTCCTCGAGCAGCCGCCGAGCGTCGGCGAGCTGCCCGGCCCCGGCGGCGGCATCGGCCTGGGCCTCGGCGTGGGAGAGGTCGGCGTCCATCGCGGCCTTCTGCCGGGAATCGCGCGAAAAGAAAACGACCTAAGCGGCGTCCCGGCCGCCTCGACAGGATCGCGGCCGCGGCCTAGGTCTTCTCCCCGTGGATGCGGGCACGACACCGGAGGCGCTGCTTCGGGCCGCGGCCGGGCATCGCTCGGCGGGGCGGGTCGCCGAGGCGATCGCCGCTTATCGGGCGGCGCTCGAGCTTCGTCCGGCCTCGCCCAACGCCTGGTACAATCTCGCCCGGCTCGAGCGCCAGTCGGGGCAGTTCGAGGCCGCGCTCGATTCCTATGCGCAGGCTCTCTTTCATGGCGTGAGCGAGCCCGAGGAGGTCCATCTCAACCGCGGGGTGATCTACGCCGACGATCTCGCGCGCCCGGACTCAGCGGAGGTGGAGCTGGACCAAGCGCTGGCGCTCAATCCCTTTTATGTGCCGGCGCTTCTCAACCTCGGCAA
This sequence comes from uncultured Alphaproteobacteria bacterium, assembly GCA_963716155.1. Taxonomy (GTDB): domain Bacteria; phylum Pseudomonadota; class Alphaproteobacteria; order Sphingomonadales; family Sphingomonadaceae; genus Allosphingosinicella. Next base: position 3,001,665 of record OY970297.1, on the reverse strand, counting down.
CCTGCACGACGACCGCGGCGATTCCGCCGGAGCGCGCTCGGCCTACGAGCGGGCGCTGGCGCTGGAACCCGCCAACCCGCTCGCTCTGGCCCGGCTGGCCGGCGCCGCTTCGCTTCGCGGGCCGGACGACCCGCTGCTCGGCCGGATCCGCGCCGCCATCGTCGGCGCCGGTCCGGACTGGAGCGCGCGCGCCGACCTCGGCTTCGCCCTGGGAGCGGCGCTCGACCGAATCGGCGCCTATGACGAGGCGTTCGAGGCCTATGCCGGGGCCAATGCGGCGAGCCGGGAAGGATCGCCGGTCCGCTACGACCGCTCGGAGCATGAGCGGTTCGTCGACCGGCTGATCGCCGCCTTCCCGAGTCCCGTCGAGCCGCGTCCGGGCGAAGGCGACGAATCGCCGGTCTTCATCTGCGGCCTGTTCCGGTCGGGCTCGACCCTGGCCGAGCAGATCCTCGCCCGGCACGAGGAAGTGACGCCCGGCGGCGAGCTCGGCCTGGTCCCCGCCCTCGCCGCCCGGCTTCGGCCTTATCCCGAGGCCGCCGGCGCCGCGCCCGCCGCGGCGTTGGCCGAGCTGCGGGCGGCCTATCTGACGGGATTGAGGCGCGTCCACCCCGGGCCCGGGCTCGTCACCGACAAAAGGCCGGACAACTTCCTCCACATCGGGCTGATCAAGAGCCTGTTCCCCGAAGCGAGGATCGTCCACACCCGCCGCGATCCGCTCGACAATTTGCTGTCGCTGTACTTCCTCCACCTCGACCCGGCCATGGCCTATGCCCAGGACCTCGACGACGCCGCCCATTGGCACGGGCAGTACCGGCGGCTGATGGCGCATTGGAAGAGCCTCTATCCCAACGACTTATACGATCTCGATTACGACTCGCTGGTCGCCGACCCGCGGCCGCGAATCGAGGCGTTGCTCACCTTTTGCGGCCTGCCCTGGCGCGAGGCGTGCCTGTCCTTCCACGAAGCGGACAATGCGGTGAGGACCGCGAGCGCGGCCCAGGTGCGCGAGCCCCTCTATACACGATCGTCGGGCCGCTGGCGCCACTACGAGCGCCATCTGCGCGGCCTCGCCGGCAAGCTCGGCGCATTCTAGAGCTCTGGGTAGTCGGACCAGCCCGTCCCCGTTCGGCCCCGGACCGGATCCGGGGTTGTCGAAGCCCGCTCCTTCCCCGTTGCTAGCAGGAGGAAGGCCTTTCGACAGGCTCAAGGCGAACGGGTGAAGCGGTCCGGCCTCATCTCTCGACGCGCCAGGCCGCAAAAAAAGGGCGGGCCTCCGAGGAGACCCGCCCGATTTTTCCCGGTCCGTCCGACTTAGAAGTCGAGCGTGACGCCCGCGAAGATGTAGCGACCGAGCGAGTCGTACACCTGCGGATAGGTGTTGCCGTTGCCGAACGGCGCCGGCGTGACGAGGGTCGGCGGGATCCGGTCGAGGATGTTGTTGGCCCCGAGACGGAAGCTGTAATGATCGCCGATACGGGCGGTGAGCACCAGGTCGAAGTAGTTCTGGGCCTTGATGCGCTGGCCGCCGAGACCGGCCTGGCCGGCGCAGCCGGTGGTGGCCGCGTTCGGGCAGAGGTCGATGTCGTCGCTCAGCAGGTCGTTGTCGACGCCCGAGAAGTGCCTCCACTGCGCCGACAGGCCGATGCCCGACGGGTGGGTGTAGGTGGCGCGGAACTTGTGCCTCCACTCCGGATTGGGCGTGCCGCACGACGGGCCGAAGTAGCCGGCGCAGTCGTAGGTGATGCCGTCGAGCGGAGTCACGACCAGCTTGTCGAGATAGGTTCCGACGAAGCTGAACGCCAGGCTGCCCATCCCGCCGAGCGGCTGGGTGTAGGACCCGTTGATGTCGATGCCGCGGGTCTTCAGCCGGCCGACGTTCGCATTGACGTCGCTGATGAAGCCGGCCGGAGTCAGCCAGAGGCTGCCGTTGCCCGGCGCGCGGTTGACCCGCGAGCAGAAGAACGGATCGCCGGTGGCAAGGCACTGGTTGATGATCACGTCGGCGCCGATGATGCCGATCGTGTCGTCGATCTTGATGTCGAACGCGTCGATGGTCAGGGCGAAGCGCGGCAGGAAGCGCGGCTGGAGGACGACGCCGAGGGTGACGGAATCCGCGGTTTCCGGCTCCAGGTTCGGGTTGCCGCCGAGCAGGCCGTTATACTGCTCGGCCGGGTTCGGGTTGATGTTGCCGAACTGGGCCGCCGAGACGCCGGTGCGGGCGCACTGGGCGGCGGTGAAGCCGTTAACCAGGCCGCCGACCGCCGGACCCGCGCAGGGATCGGTGCTGCCCGCCAGAGCCACCGACTGAGCCGAGAAGAGCTCGACGATGTTCGGCGCGCGGACGGCGCGGTTGTAGCTGCCGCGGAAGCGGATGTCGCGAACCGGAGCCCACTCGCCCTCGAACTTGTAGGTGTCGGTCGAGAAGCTGTTGTTGGCGACATTGTACTTCGAATAGCGGTAGCCGGCCCGGAACTCGAGCTGCTCGAAGAACGGCCGGTCGGAGATCAGCGGGATCTGGACCTCGGTGAAGAGCTCCCTCACGTCGAACTCGCCGGTCACCCCGATCGTCGCGCCGCCCTGGCCGGCGCCGTCGCCGGAGGTGAAGTTGGCGTCGGTGTTGAACTCGAGCCTCTCCTTGCGATACTCGGCGCCGAGGTTGATGGCGACGCCGCTCTCGGCCCAGGGGCTCTGAACGCCATGCTCGCCGAGGTCCGCCGTGACCGACCCGGTCGCCACCGTCTCCTGCGTATTGCCGCGCGAGAAGAGCGGGGTCTGCAGGTAGCCGAGGGCCGCCTGGGTCACTCCGCCGAGGGCGAAGATGTCGTAGGGGACGCAGTTCGGATCCTGGCCGTTCAGGGTCGAACGGCAGACCGGATCGACGCCGGGCGCCGGACCGTCGACGACGTCGAGCGCGCGGTTGATGCGGGTGATCGAGAAGTCGTTGAAGTAGGTCTGGGCGAAGACCACCCGGCCGTACTGGTAGGAGGCGTCGTAGGAGAAGCCGCTGCCGAGATCGCCGCGCATGCCGGCGACGACGCGGTAGTCGGTGTGCTGCAGGTCGTCGCGACGACCGCCGCCTTCGACGTTGCGGCGGGCCGCGTAGAGGACGCCGCGATTATAGGGATTGCCGTTCTGGTCGATGAAGACGTCCGGGCCGACCACCCCGTCGACGTCCACCAGGTTCGCCGGCGAGCAGACGATCGCGCGCTGCTGCGCGGAGAGCAGCGGGTTGTCGCAGTTGATCGTGGTCGTGTTGAAGAAGTTGCCCGACGGAGCGATCTGGGCGACCGAGCGGTCGTCCATGAACATCACCTCGAGATACGGCTTCAGCCCCTCGTTGATCTCGTAATTGGCGAAGGCGCCGAACGTGTAGCGCTCGTCCGGGCGCTGGAAGTAGTTGTACGGCGCGAAGTTGAACGGAGTCGAGCCTGGGATGAAGGTCCGGTTCGGGCCGATCTGGAAGGTGCCGACGTTGGTGAAGAAGGTGCCGTTCGCCGAGGTGGCCGAGCCGCCGCAGTTGAACAGCCGGCCGTCCACCGGTCCGGGGACGGTGCGATTGGCGAGCGAGCAGAACGAATAGTCGCGGTCGCGCTGCAGCACCGCGTCCTGCTTGCGATAGGTCGCATAGGCGGTGACGTGGCCGCGGCCATCGTCGAAGCCGGCGCCGATCAGGACGCTGGCGTCGACCGTGCCGCCGTCGGCGCGGTGGCCGGTCGGGACGAAGTAGTTCTGAGCGGCGTTGGCCTGGCGGACGCCGCCCGGATTGTCGTTGTTGACGTGGTCGAAGAAGCTGTACTGGGCGTCGAGGCGGATGCCCTCGAAGTCCGTGTCCATGATGAAGTTGACGACGCCCGCGACGGCGTCGGCGCCGTACACAGACGAGGCGCCGCCGGTCAGAACGTCGATGCGGTCGACGGCGAGGGCCGGGATGAAGTTGATGTCGGGAACCGGCGAGCGGGGATCACCCGGCATCAGGCGGCGGCCGTTGACCAGCACCAGGGTGCGGACCGAACCGAGGCCGCGCAGGTTGACGGTGGCGGTGCCGGTGGCGCCGTTCGAGATGTTGCTGCCCTGGGACGCGAACGATTGCGGCAGCGAGTTGATCAGATCCTCGGTGCGGGTCGTGCCCTGGAGCTTGACGTCCTGGTTGTTGAGGACGGTGATCGGGCTGGCCGAGTTGAGGTTCGGCTGCGGAATGCGGGTGCCGGTGACGATGATGTCGCCCTCGGTGTCCTGGCCCTGCCCCTCGGGAGCGGCATCGGCGGAGACGGCGGGATCCGCGTTCTCGACCGGGCCGGCCTGGGGGGCCAGGGGCTCGTCGGTGTCCTGCGCATAAGCCGGCGCGGCGAAACCGATAGCGCCGCAGATAAAGGTGGTCGCCATCAAGTTGTTGAGAATGCGGTTCTTATTCATGTCCGTCCCCTTTTAACGGCCTTTTGGCCGCGGATATTTTCCATCCCTGTTGCGCCGCTCAAGCGTCGGCGACCCAAGCCTTCTGTAAGGGAAGTCATGAAAGGGAAGCAATTCGCTGGCGCCATTCCCCTAGCGAAACAGCCTCCGGTGTGGCTTTTGGGTCACGGAGGCGGTCCCGGCGTTCACGGCATGTCACCCCAGCGCTGCAGCAGGTTGCGCTGGACCAGCTGGAGCCGGGCGTAATTCTCCGGGGCCATGTTGAGCCCCTCGAGCGCCGCGACCTCGTTGAGCTCGTAGAGCAGCTCGCGCTTGAACGCGTCGGCGACCCGGCTCTGGATGAAGGTGATGCCGGCGAGCCGCTCGCCGCGGCCGAGCGCCTCGACCTCGTGGAAGGTCGTCGAGGGATAGACGATCGCCGAGCCCGCCGCTCCGCGGAAGCGGACGTCGCGCGAGCCGAGGCTGATCCTGAGCGCGCCGCCTTCGTAGCTTTCCGGATCGGACAGGAAAATCGTGCAGCTGAGGTCGCAGCGCAGTGGCTTCTCGCCGAGCGGAAGGAAGGCGGCATCGGCGTGGCCGCCATAATGCATTCCGGGGCCGTAGCGGCTCAGCATCGGCGGGGCGAGCACGACCGGGAAGGCGAAATTGGTGAAATCCTCGCAGCGGTAGAGCGCCCGGGCGAGGATGTCGGCGGCGTTCTTCTCGTAGAGCTGGAGGTTGTTCTTGACCGACGAATGGGGGTTGCTCTGCCGGCCGTCGACCCAGGACGCCGCGGCGGCGATCCGGCGCAGCGCCTGGATCTCCTCGGCGGTGAGCAGGTCTGGGATCTCCTTGAACATCGGCGCTAGGGATTAGCGGCTGGGCGCCCGTCCGTCGAGGCGGCGCGCTCGAGCGCGGCGGCGACCGCCGGGCAGCCGGGCGCCGCCGCGTCGAGCCAGCGCCGGGCCGCGTCGATCGCTCCCGATTGCTCGCGGCGGGCCTCGGCGAGAACCTCCTCGCGAAGCTCGCGGCTATATTCATATTCCGCCGCCTTGGAGTAGCGGCGCATCAGCGGATCGGCGGCGAGATGCTCGGCGCCGGCCGGGTCGAGATCGACTCCGAAGAAGTCGGCGAGGCTCGCCAGCGAGCGGGCCGGCGCGGCGAGGAAATCGTCGAAGTCGAGCCACATGACGCTGCCTTCCGGGAGGGCCTCGGCGGCCCGGACCAGGCTCGCCATCTCGGCCGCCCAGGCCATCGCCACCCGCTCCCCCTCGCCCATCTCCCACAGCCGCCAGCGCTCGCCGCCCGCCGCCCGGTGGAGCCGCCGGAGCCGGGCCTGGGCCGTCGTCGCCAGCTCCTGGCGCGAATTGGGGCCGGCGAGGATGGTCTCGAAATAGCGTTCGGGGCGGGCGTAGAGGAGCAGGGCGCGCGAGCCCGCCGGGACGAGGTCGGCGGCGATCTCGCTGACGAAGCTGGTCGCCTTGACCAGCACCCGCTGGCCGGCGCGGAAGGTTCGCGACAGCAGGGCGGTCAGAACGTCGAGCCGGCCGGGGATCGAGGCCGGGTCCCAGAGCGCCTCCGGCTGCTCCCGCTGTGAGAGCATCTCGGCGAAGGTTCGAAGGATCAGCGGCTCGCGAAGCGCCAGGACCTGGGGAAGCTCGCCGAGCAGGCGCGAGACCAGCGTCGAGCCGACATGGCCGATGTGGAAGATATAGTGGGCGTCGCGCCTCGACGGCGGCGGGAAGGCCGCGGCGAGGTGCCACCATTCGACTCCGTGGCGGGGCCGGTCGGGCTTCAACGAGCGCTCGTCGAGGAAGGCCGAATCGCGATAGTCGGCTTCCGCTTTCTCGACGAGGAGGACCCGGTCGCTGACCGGATCGAGGAGATGGGGGAACCAGAGCGGCGTCGCCGCCAGCGTCCCCGCGGAAAGGCTCGCGGCTGAACTCATACCGGTTCCGCTAGCCGGGGCGGGGGGCGGGAGGCAAGCGGGCGGCTTGCGCGGCCTCGGCCCTTGCCCCAATATCGGCGCCGGCACGGGTAGAAGGGGTGAGACATGCGTTTGTTGGTGATGGCGGCCGCGGCGGCGGCTCTGGTGGCTCCGGCGGCGCTTCCCGCCCAGAAGGGCAAGCAGCAGGCGCGCCCCGAGGCCTTCGAGGCGCTGGTCCGCTGCCGTTCGCTGACCGACGATGCGGCGCGGCTGAAATGCTTCGACGAGGCGGCGGCGACGCTCCAGCAGCAAGCCGAGAATCGCGACCTCGTCGTCGTCGACCGCAAGCAGATCCAGGAGACGAAGCGCGGCCTCTTCGGCCTCGACATCCCCGATCTCAACCCGTTCGGAAGCGGCGACGACGGAGTGGAGGTCAAGTCGATCGAGAGCGTCGTCCGCTCGGCGACCCAGGACGGCGACGGCCGCTGGATCCTCACCCTCGAGGACAACAGCACCTGGGCGCAGACGGACAATTATCCGTTCGCGGTCAACCCGAAGCGCGGCCACAAGGTGAAGATCGTCAAGGCGTCGATGGGCAGCTACATGATGCGGGTCAACAACCAGCCGGGGGTCAGGGCGAGGCGCCGGATCTAAGCGAGGCTCACCAGCCGCCGCTTGCCACCTTGGCCCGGCGCTCGAGCTCGGCGGCGCTGGGCGGCTGAGTCGCGAAGCTGCCCGTCTCAAGCGGCCCGTCGGGCTCGTAGGCGGCGATGACGTTGCCGCCCGAAGTGACCGCATGCTCGACCATGCGCATCGCCGCGGGCGCCGTCCCTTCGCCGAACAGGCGCTTGCCCGAGCCGACGACGACTGGGAAGGTCATCAGGATCAGGCGGTCGATCAGCCCGGCGGCGAGCAATTGCGGATAGAGCGTGCCGCTGCCCTGGATAATCAGGCCGGGACCCTCCCCCCGCTTCAGGGCCGCGATCGAATCGACGCTTTCGAGCCGGTGGCTGTTGCACCAGTCGAGGCGGCGCTCGCTTCGGGTCAGCACATATTTCGAGGCGCGGTCGAACCGCTCGCCGATCCCGCCCGGCTCCTCGGCATTGTAGGGCCAGAAAGCGGCGAATATGTCGTAGGTGCGGCGGCCGAGGAGGAGGTCGAACGGCGGCGTGAACAGCTTGTCGATCCGCTCGCCGACCGCCTCGTCGAAATATCGGTACAGCCAGCCGCCCAATTCGAAGCCGCCGGACCGGTCCTCGTCGGGATGCCCGGGCGCCTGGATCACGCCGTCGAGCGAAACGAAAGCGGCTCCGGTAATCCTGCGCATCGACGGCTCCCTTCAGAGGCGGCCCCGGAGGGATGTCGGCCTCCCCATTCGCCGTCAACCCGCCGCGGCGGGCGGCCGAGTAGATTTGGCTTGCGGTCGTGATAGGTTCCGCTCGGTCGTGAGCGGGGGGTTGGGGGCGTGAACGGTGAGTCGCGAAAGGAGCCGGGCCGAAAGCGGCAGCGTCTCGCCCTCGACCTGCTGCTGCTCGCCGCCATGGGGCTGGTGATGGCCGCGCTCGGGCCCTATCGAACGCTCGACGTCCCGGACATGGTGAGGACCGCCTATTGGCTGGCGGCGGCAATCTGCGCCGGCCTCGTCGGAATCCTGGTCGACTCGACGCTCGGACCGCGCATCCGCCGGTTCTGGCCGCGAATCGCGATCGTCGCCTTGGTGGCGGCCGTCCCGGCCACGCCGCTCATCTACCTGCTCAACACCCTTATCCTCGACCTTCCGAGGCGGCCGTGGCTGATGCCGCAGCTCGGCTGGCAGGTGCTCGTCGTCATGCTTCTGATCCTGGCCCTGCGCGCCCTGCTGTGGCGCCGGATCGTCGAGACCCGCACGATCGTCGTCCCGCCGCTCCCGGAAGCCGAGCGCGCCTTCCGGATGAGGCTCTCGGCGAAGCGCCGCGGCGCTCGGCTGATCGCCCTCGAGGCCGAGGACCATTATGTCCGGGTCCACACCGACGCCGGCTCGGAGCTCCTCGCGATGCGCTTCGCCGAGGCCGTCGAGGAGCTCGCTTTGGCTCACGGCTACCGTCTGCATCGATCCTGGTGGGCCCATGCCGACGCGATCGAAGCCGTGCGCTGGAACCGGGGCACCGGCGAGGCGCGGCTGAAGGGAGGGATAGCGGCGCCGGTGAGCCGGAGCTGCGCGGCGGCGCTCAAGGAGGCGGGGTGGCGGTGAACCGACGGGCGGGCCGCCCTCGCTCAGCCGATGATCCGCACCGCGGCGCGCTCCGCCTCGGTGAGCAACGGGTTCCAGACGTCGAGGATGAGGATCGCCCGCGGACGATCGCTCTCGTTCCACGCTTCGTGCTCGATCGTGTCGTCGAAAGCCCAGGCCTTGCCGGCCTCGAACAAGCGGGTCTGGGACCCCACCCGGAATCCGCATCCCTCCGGCACGACGAGGGGGAGATGGACCGTCGTTCGGACGTTGCTGGAGCCGGTATGGGGCGGGATTCGCGTCTTCGGCTCGAGGATCGAGAACATCACCGTAGGCCCCTTGCCGGGGAGGTCGAGCAGGGGCAGCGATTCGACCAGCGCGGCCGTCGCCGGGCAGCGGGCGCAATTGTCGTGCTGCCGCTCACCGTCCTTCCAGAAGAACCAGGCGCTCCAGCGGCGGCTGTGATTGAGCTCGGCCCACTGGTTGGCGGGCAAGGTCGGATCGAAGGCGACGTAGGGCCCGAAGCCGGCGGCGCCGCCGTCCAGGACGGCGAGGAGCTCGCGCCGGATCTCCCCGGTCGCGGCTTCGAGCCCGGCCAGCCACGGGAAATGGTCGCGCGGGAAGAATTCCAGAGCGGGCAGATAGGGGAAATGGCCGGCCACCGGCTGCTGCACGTAGACCTTCCGGCGCCCGGTGCGCTGTTCCAGATAAGCCGTGGCACGCTCGAAATCGGCGCCGGGCCAGGCGGCCCGAAGGGCGGCGAGCGGGCCTTCGACCTCGGCGGCGCGGCGCTCGTCGTCGGCGCGGACCCGATCGAGCCCCCGCTCGAAGGCTCGAAGCGCCGGGTCGGGAAGGCCGTCGGTGCTTGGGCCGGAGGCGATGATCGCGCGATAGAGAGCGAGCGATTCCGAAGGGCGCCCGAGTCGCTCCAGAAGGTCGGCCTTCATCAGGATGGCGGGAAGATAATCCGGATCGACGGTCAGCGCCCGGTCGAGGCTGGCGAGGGCTCGTTCCGTATCGCCGCTGAGGTCATAAGCCTGGAAGAGGTTGAACCAGATGGGCGCGGACCCAGACTCCGCGGCGGCCGCGCGCCCGATCCATTCGGCCGCCCGCCGTCCGTCGCCTTCGTTGAGAGCGATCATCCCCAGCGTGTTGAGCGCGGCGACATGGCCCGGGTCCGAACCGACCAGCGCCTCGAGGAGCTCGGCGGCCGCGTCGCGCCGCCCCTCCGCCCACGCCCGGCCGGCGCGGGCGTAGAGCTCCGCCGGGTCGGGGCGAGGTCCCGTCAACGAGGCCTTCCGTCCCCGGCGCTCACCCCCGCCCCTCCGCCTTCACGGAGAGCTCGGCCGAGGCATAAGCCTCCTGACGCGCCACGCTCCAGTAGCGCAGATCCTCGAGCGCGATCGGCTGGCCGGTGGCAGCGCAGCGGACGTGGTCGCCGGGGGTCAGTATCCGGAAGGTGCCGGGCATGTAGTGGAGGCGCGCTTCGCGGCCCTTGTTCGACATCAGCATCGGTTGGCCTTCGTTCAAATCGTCACGCCGGACTCGATCCGGGGTGACGGGGTGGTCCTACAGCAATTTCGGCTGCTCGGCCGCGGGCTTAACATAGGCGGCTCGGCGCGGCCGCTCAATCGGGGCGCCTCCCACCCGCGCCTCGACGTCGCCGTCGCCGAAGATCAGGCGCAGCCGTTCGGCCTGGAGCGCCGCCGCCGCGGAGACCAGGGTCTTGCCGTCGCGGTCCTCGACCCGGGCGTAGCCGCGCTTGAGCGGGCGGTTCGGATGGGCCAGCTCGGCGACTCGCCAGAGCGCGTCGAGCCGCTCCCTGGCGCGAAGATGAGCCGCCCTCAAAAGGCCGGGACGAAGCGCTCCCGAGCTCCTCTCGAGCGCGGCGCGGGCGTGGCCGAGCTCGGCCCGCAGGGCGCGGGGAAGGCGGTCGGCGAGGTCGTCGAGGCGCTGGCGTTGAGGCGCGAGCAGGGCCTCGCGCTCGGGCCAGCGGCGCACGGCCTGGTCGAGCTGCTCGCGGGTGCGGTCGAGCGCGCGGCGGGCGCAGCGCTCGATCCGGTGGCCGAGCTCGCGCAGCTGGCCGAGCAGGTCGGCCCGGACCGGAACCGCCATCTCGGCGGCGGCGGTGGGGGTGGGGGCCCGGACGTCGGCGGCGAAATCGCACAGCGACGTGTCGGTCTCATGGCCGACCGCGGAGATGGTCGGGATCCGCGATTCGGCGACGGCTCGGACCACCTCCTCCTCGTTGAACGCCCACAGATCCTCGATCGACCCGCCGCCGCGGGCGACGATGAGCAGGTCGGGGCGGGCGACCGGCCCGCCGTCCGGCAGGGCGTTGAAGCCGCGGACGGCGGCGGCGATCTGGGCGGCGGCGCCCTCGCCCTGGACCGGGACCGGCCAGACGATGACGTGGCAGGGGCAGCGGTCGGCGAGGCGGTGGAGGATGTCGCGGATGACCGCGCCGGTCGGCGAGGTGACGACCCCGATTACCCGCGGCTGGAACGGCAGGCGCCGCTTGCGCTCCGGGTCGAACAGCCCCTCGGCGGCGAGCGCCCGGCGGCGCTTGTCGAGCAGGGCCATCAGGGCGCCCTGGCCGGCCAGCTCGAGCCGCTCGATGATTATCTGGTAGCGCGAGCGGCCGGGATAGGTGGTGAGCTTGCCGGTCGCGACCACCTCGATCCCGTCCTCGGGCCGGAACGGGAGGGCCGCCGCGGTCGCCTTCCACATCACCCCGTCGAGCACCGCCTTGTCGTCCTTGAGGCAGAGGTAGCAATGGCCCGAGGCGGCTCGCTTCCAGCCGGAAATCTCGCCCCGCACCCGGACGAAGCCGAACGCGTCCTCGACGGTCCGCTTGAGCCGCATCGCCAGCTCGGAGACCGAGAAGGGCGCCGAATTGTCGCCGGGGCTCTGGGTTGCTACGAGGCCGCTCTCGTCCGGAGGGAAATCGTCCATGAATGTCCTGCTGCTGGGCTCGGGCGGCCGCGAACATGCGCTCGCCTGGAAGCTCGCGCAATCGCCGCGGCTCGGCAAATTGTTCGCCGCGCCCGGCAATCCGGGGATCGCAGAGCATGCGCAGATGGTGGGGATCGACCCCGCCGACCACCGCGCCACGGTCGATTTCTGCCTCAAGAACAGCGTCGAGCTGATCGTCATCGGGCCCGAGGCGCCCCTGGTCGACGGCCTGGCCGACAATCTGAGGACGATGGGCTTTTGCGTCTTCGGTCCGAACCGGATTCCCGCCCAGCTCGAAGGATCCAAGGGGTTCACCAAGGATTTGTGCGCGCGCGTCGGAATCCCGACGGCGCGCTACGTGCGAGCCTCCGACCGGCTCGCCGCGGAAGCCGCGCTCGAGGATTTCCCCGCGCCCCTCGTGGTCAAGGCCGACGGGCTTGCCGCCGGCAAGGGCGTGGTCGTCTGCGCGACGAGGGAGGAGGCGCAAGGCGCGCTCGAATCGCTCTTCGAGGGCGGATCGGGCGCGGTCGTCATCGAGGAATTCCTCGAAGGGGAGGAAGCGAGCTTCTTCGCGCTGACCGACGGCACCGCCATCGTTCCGTTCGGGTCGGCCCAGGACCATAAGCGCGTCGGCGACGGCGACACCGGCCCCAATACCGGGGGAATGGGCGCCTACAGCCCGGCGGCGGTGCTGACGCCCGAGCTCGAGGCGAGGGTGATGGACGAGATCGTCCGCCCCACCGTCGAGGCCCTGGCCGCGCAGGGCACCCCTTATTCGGGCGTGCTCTACGCCGGGCTGATGCTGACCGCCGAGGGGCCCAAGCTGATCGAGTACAATGCCCGATTCGGCGATCCCGAATGCCAGGCGCTGATGATGCGCTTCGAGGGCGATTTGCTCGATTTGCTCTACGCCGTCTCCCGCGGGCGGCTCGCCGAGGCCGGGGCGGTGGAGCTGGCGGACGAGGCCGCGCTGACCGTGGTGATGGCCGCCAGGGGCTATCCCGGGGAGCCCGAGAAAGGCGGCAGGATCGCCGGGATCGAGGAGGCGTCGTCGGAGCGGGTGCGGGTGTTCCACGCCGGGACCGCGCTGAAGGACGGCGAGCTCGTCGCGGCCGGCGGCCGGGTGCTCGCGGTGACCGCCCTGGGGCGAAGCGTGGCCGAGGCGCGCGAAGCGGCCTATGCGGCGGTGGACCGGATCGATTTCCCCACCGGCTTCTGCCGCCGCGATATCGGCTGGCGCGAGATCGAGCGCGGCGGCTGAGCGTTCCCGTCGCTCCACCGCGACTCAATCTCTTGCGCGCGGCGCCGATTCGGGAAAGGGAGGCGGGATGCCGCCGATGCTCAAAGCGACGACAGGTCTCCTCGCCGCGCTCGCCGCCGCCTGGATCTGGCACGGTCCGCTCGGCCATGGCCAGGCCCTGGTCGACCGGCTGGAGAGCGAGGCGCGGGCGGCCGTCGCCCGTTCGGAGCTGCCCGGCCTCGCCGTCAGCCTCGGCCGCGACCCGCTCGACCGCAACGTGACCCTCAAGGGCCGAACCAACGACCTGCAGCGCGAGGGCCTGGGCAGCGGCCAGGGGATCAACGACTTCGTCCGCGAGGTCGAGGGCGTCGGCGCCCTGCGCTGGACGGACGAGCCGGCGCTTCAGCGCCGGGCGCTGCCGCTGCTCGCGGAGACGATGATCCTCGCCGCACTCGCCTATCTCACCGGCCTCGGCCTCGGCGCGCTCCTCTGGGGCCGGCGGCGGCGCGAGGGCTTCGCCTGATCCGAAGAAGGACCGACCATGCTGAACGTCGCCGAAAACAACCTCATCCTCATCGTCGTCCTGCTGGTCATCGGCCTCGCCGTGGCGCTGTGGATCTTCCGCGGCCGGGGGCGGACGTCCGACGGCCCCGAGGGCAATGCCCTGCCCGACGAGTTCGCCGCCGCAACCCAGGACGTCGCCGGCGAGATACTGGGCGTCGACGCCCATCCGCACATCGCCGGCCCGAGCGGGCCGCCGGACAATCTCCAGCGCCTGAAGGGCGTCGGCCCGAAGCTGGCGGCGCAGCTGAACGAGTTCGGGATCACCCGCTTCGACCAGCTCGCCGGCCTGACCGAGACCGAGGTCGCCCTGCTCGACAAGCGGATGGGCGCCTTCGAGGGCCGGATCGCCCGCGACCGGCTCGTCGAGCAGGCCTGCTATCTTGAGCGCGGCGACATCGACGGGTTCGAGGCGAAATTCGGGAAATTGGGGGGCGCCTGATCCTCCCCATCGGAAGATGGGGAGGACGAGAGAATTACCCCCCTCGCCTTTTCCCCCTCACCTCGCTGGCGAGCAGTTTGTCGATCTTGAAGCCGTCCATGTCGACGATCTCGAACTGCCAGCCGCCGTGGGTGAAGCGCTCGCCCACCTCGGGGATGTGCTTGAGCACCGACAGAGCGAAGCCGGCGGTGGTCGCATAGTCGCGGTCCTCGGGGAGGCCGATTCCGAGGCGGTCGGACAGAGCGTCGGCCGAGAGCGAGCCCGACACCCACCAGCTGCCGTCCTCGCGTTCGACGAGAGGCGCCTCGGTGCCGCCCTCGAAGCCGCCGGCGAGGACCCCGGAGATGGCGTTGAGCAGGTCGGCGGAGGTGACGATGCCTTCGAAATGGCCATATTCGTCGTGGACGAAGGCCATCCGGGCCTCGCTTCCGCGAAGCACGGCGAGCGCGTCCATGGCGTCCATCTGGTCCGGCACGACCGGCGCCTCGCGGCTGAGCGCCCGAAGGTCGAGCGGCCGGCCCTCGATCAGGGCGGCGACGATGTCGCGCGCCTGGACGATTCCGATCAGCTGGTCGACCGATCCCTCGGCGACCGGGATCCGGCTGTGCGGGGTCTCGAGCAGAGCCTCGCGAACCTCCTCGGGGCCGGCCTGGACGTCGATCCAGGCGACCTCGGTGCGCGGGGTCATCACCTCGCGCGCCGGCCGGTCGGCGAGCCGGACCACGCCGGAGATGATCGCCCGCTCATATTCCTCGAGCACTCCGGCGCTGTGCGCCTCGGCGACGACGAGGTGGAGCTCCTCCGCGGTCACCTTGTTGGCATTGTCGCGGCGCATCCTCAGAAGCCGGAAGATGAGCGCGCTGGTGCGGTCGAGCAGCCAGACCAGCGGCGCCGTCGCCTTGGCGGTCCAAAGCATCGGCGGCCCCATGAAGGCGGCGAGCGGCTCGGGCGAGCGAAGCGCGAACTGCTTGGGGACGAGCTCGCCGATGACCAGCGAGGCGTAGGTGGTGAGGATGATGACGACGACGAAGCCCAGAGTCGCCGCCGTGTCCGGGGCGATCCCCAATTGCGCCAGCCGCGAGCCGACCGGTCCGCCGAGGCTGGCCCCCGAATAGGCGCCGGCGAGGACTCCGATCAGGGTGATTCCGATCTGCACGGTGGAGAGGAACCGGCCGGGATCGGCGGCGAGGTCGAGCGCCGTCTGGGCGCCCCACCGGCCGGACTTCGCCATCGCCTTGAGCCTCGGCTTGCGCGACGAGACGATCGCCATCTCCGCCATCGCGAACACGCCGTTCAGGGCGATCAGCATCAGGATGACGACGACGTCGAACCAGGGGAATGGCGGCAGGGAGGAAGGAGGCGGCATGGCGCTGACGACCTCTTAGCCGCGAAGCTTTCGCCGCGACAAGCGGTTCGTCGCGCGACGGGGGTGGAACCGGCCGCTCGGGCGGTGGTTGATCCCCCGTTCGAGTAGCCCTTCACGGGGAAAGGAATGAGTATGCGTATCCAGAATCGCCTCCTGGGCGCGGCCGCGGCCGTCGCCCTTCTCTCCACCACTGCCTGCACGACCAACGCCGAGGGCGAACGCCGGGTGTCGACCAAGGGCGCGATCGGCGGCGTCGTCGGCGCCGTCGTCGGCTATTTCGGCGGCGACCTGATCGGCGGCCGCAGCGACCGCACCGAGAAGATCCTCGGCGCCGGCATCGGCGCCGTCGCCGGCGCCGCGGTCGGCACCTACATGGACCGCCAGGAAAAGGAGCTTCGGGACAAGACGGCCGGCACCGGCGTCGAGATCGAGCGCGAAGGCGACGAATTGCTTCTGACCATGCCGGCGGGGATCACCTTCCCGATCAACCGCTACGACATCCAGCCGCAATTCCGCGCGACCCTCGACCAGGTCGCCTCGACCCTGTCCGCCTATCCCTCGACGATGATCGACGTCTACGGCCATACCGACCCTTCGGGCGGGGATTCGATCAACCTGCCGCTGTCGAGGAACCGGGCGGCGTCCGTGGCGGACTATCTCGCCGCCCGCGGCGTCCAGCGCGAGCGGATCGCGACCGAGGGCTTCGGCTCGTCGCAGCCCCTGCCCGGCAACACCAACGCCACCGAGGCCGAGCGCGCCCTCAACCGCCGAGTCGAGATCAGGATCGTCCCGGTGGCGCAGGACGCGTAGAGCGCGTCATCCCGGCGAGGCCCCCGGCTTTCGCCGGGGTGACGGCCTACCGCCGCTCGCGGAAGAAGGCCCGCAGAAGCTCGCCCGCCTCCCCCTCCGCCAGGCCGGCATAGACTTCCGGCGCGTGGTGGCAGGTCGGCTGGGAGAACAGCCGGGGGCCGTGGAGGATGGCGCCGCCCTTCGGGTCGGGCGCGGCGAAATAGAGTCGGGAAAGGCGGGCGAGCGCCATCGCTCCGGCGCACATCGCGCAGGGCTCGAGGGTCACCCACAGGTCGCAGCCGTCGAGGCGCGGCGCTCCGAGCGCGGCGGCGGCGGAGCGCATCGCCACCATCTCGGCATGGGCGGTGGGATCGTTGTCGGCGCGCATCCGGTTGCGGCCGGTCGCGATCAGCTCGCCGGCCCGGGTCACCACCGCGCCGACTGGCACCTCGCCGTCGGCGGCGGCGGCGCGCGCCTCGTCGAGGGCCCGGCGCATCGGCTCGGAGAAAGCGGCGGTCATGGCGCAGGCGTAAACGGGAGCGGGGCCGGCGGAAAGCCTCTGTTCCCCGGCGAAGGCCGGGGCCCACGGGCACGAAGGCCTGGATCCCGGCCTTCGCCGGGAAACAGAAAAGCCTATTGCTGGTTCGACTGCTCGCCGTCGGCGACCTTGACGCTCGGCACCTCGACCTGGACGTTGGTCGTCGTCGTCCCGACCTCGACCGGGTTGACCTTCACCTCGAACTGGGGTGCCTGGGCCTGCCGGGTCTGGTTGAGATCGATGAGGCCGAGCCAGACGGCGCCGATCGCGAGGAGGATGACGAGGGCGACGAGAATCAGGACAGCGCGTAACATGGATCAGCTTCCTCCTTCGCGGACAACGACGCGTAGGCGATTCGGTTGCACCTCCGCAACGACCCTTTCGACCGGGGCGACGCCAGCTTCCGGTTGACGAAACCGCCCCGCACCGCTATCCGCCCCGGCTTTCCGGGACCGTTTTCGGACCCGCTCCAGATCAGGACGAGAGAACATGTCGCGCATTTGCGAACTGACCGGCAAGGGCCGGCAGGTGGGCCACAACGTTTCCCACGCCAACAACAAGACCAAGCGCACCTTCCTGCCCAATCTGCAGAACGTGACCTTGATCAGCGAGGCGCTCGGGCGCGGAGTGAAGCTGCGCGTGTCGATGAACGGCCTCCGGTCGGTCGAGCATGTCGGCGGCCTCGACAATTGGCTGCTCAAGTCGAAGGACGATTCGCTCAGCCTCAAGGCCCGGCGCCTGAAGCGCGAGATTGCCAAGAAGCAGGGCGAAGCCGCCGCGGCCTAATTCCCCGGCTTTCACTCCAGCGCGAACTTCAGCAGAAGGGTCCGCTGCAGCTTGTTGTAATTGTCGTCCGAGGCGAGCCACAGGACGGTGCGGCCGCCCTCGCGGCCGGCGCTCATCGCCTCGAAATTGTCGCGCGTGACCCCGCCTTCGAAGGCGGCCACCTCCTCGCCCTCGATGACCGTCCCCGCCGCCAGGACCGGCAGGCGCGCCACGGTCAACCTCGCGGTGAAGCCCTCGAACAGGCCGACGCGCCGGTGCAGCAGGGCCAGCCGGCCGTCCGGCAGCAAGGCGGCATCGGTGATCCGGAAGCCGGCGGGCGGACGGTAGCGGAGCCTCAGCGCCGGAGTGCCCGCCGCCGCCGGATCGCCGGCGAACAGCAAGGCCTCGCTGTCGCCGCCCTTGCCCTCGTTGAAGAGGAGGAAGCGGCCGTCGGCGAGCCGAACCATCGCCTCGGCGCCGCGATTGGCGTTCCAGCGCTGCATCGCCCGCGGCGTCGCCATGCCGCGGACGGCGAAATCCCTCCGGTCGTAACGCCAGACCGAATTGGCCTGCTCATAGCCCACCCATAAGGCCCCGCCCGCGACGACCAGCGATTCGGCGTCGCGATTCGCCTTGTCGTCCGCTGGGCCGGGGCCCGCCTGCATCATCGCGATGTCGGCGCGGACCGAGCCCTCGCCGGCCGGCAGCGGAAAGCTGGAGCGCCAGCCGGCGTCGCTCAGCGCCAGCACCCGCCCGGCCTCGACGTGGAGCGCGGAGATTCCGCCGAACCTCTCGTCGTTGCTGGTCAGCGCCCAGCCGGCGAGGAAGCGCAGCCGGCCGAGCCGCCTCGAATCCGGCGCCGCCGCCTCGAGCGGAACCGCGTCGAAGCGGACCAGGCTCACCGCCGGCGGCGGGTCGCGGCGCTGCAGGCCGGGAGGAGCGAAGGTGGCGAGCAGGACCAGGGCCGCGAGGAGGAACGGAATGCGCATTCCAGGCCGCCTAGCGAGTCCCTTCCGGGCAGCGAACCCGCTCGAAGCGGCTGCCGTCGCCGCTGACCGTCAGAGTCGCTCCGCCGTCGCCGAGCTTGAGCTCGCGCAGGCTGCGCCAGCTTTCGCCCTCGCCCTGATAGTCGGCCTCCACCGCGACCGAATCGGCGCCGGTGGCGGTCACCCGGCGGACCGTTCCGATGCTCTCGTGGAAGCGAAGCTCGGTCGCCGACACGGTCAGGCGCCCGTCGCTCGCCCTGCCGCACGCCTCGAGCGACGCGTCATAGACTCCGAGCAGGGCCGCCGGAATCGTCTTCCCGGTCGCCGGCGGGGGCGGGGCGGGCCGACCGGCGTTGGCGGGCTCGGCCGCCGCGGCCGCCGCCGGAGGCGAGTCCGTCCCGTTCGAGCTTTGAGGCGTTTCCGCCGCGCCGCATCCGGCGACCGCCAGGGCCGCGAAAACCGCCATTGCGCGCATCGCGCCCTCCTTCAACACGCCGTCCGTCCGTGGCGCCAGAGCATCGCCCTACCGCAAAAGTGCAACACCTGCCGTGCGCAATCGTTGTGCAGGCGAAGCGAGGGGCTTTGTGGAGTATGTGTCATGAACAAGCTTCTTCTTTCGATGGCCGCCGTCGGCGCCATCGCCGTGGCGGCGCCGGCCGCCGCCCAATATGGCTATAATAGCGACGTCCGCGCCGGCGGCGCCGTCGGCATCTCGAACCAGATCGCCCAGCTCGAATCGCGGCTCCAGGCCGGCATCAGCGCGGGCGTGATTAACCGCGCCGAGGCGCGCGAGCTGCGCATGGACCTGCGCGACCTGAGGCGGCTCGAACGCCAGTACAGCTATAACGGCTTCACCCAGACGGAGCGCCAGGACCTTCGGCAGCGCCTGCGTAGCGTCCGCCAGGAGCTTCGGGTCGCCGACAACGGCCGCTTCGACCGCGACAATCGCTACGGCCGCTGGGACGACCCCTATTGGAACGAGGGCTATAGCGGCCGCGGCGGCCCCTATGAAGCCAATTACGACGACGTCGTCTGCGAGAATCGCGGCGGCATCGGCGGCGTGATCGACAACGTGCTCGGCCGCGACAATTGCTACAACATGCAGGTCGGCTCGCGGGCGACCGGCAATCTCTATTCGGTGCCGTCGCAATATCGCTACCGCTATCGGGACGGCAACGGCGTCTATTACCGGTCGGACGGCCGGAACATCTACCAGATCGACGCCCGCACCAACACGGTGGTCAGAATCTACGACATGGACTGACCCTTCGAGGCTTCGAGGGGAAAGGCGCTCCGGCTCAGGCCGGGGCGCCTTTTTGCTGCCCGTCCGCGGCGACATAGACGAAGGCCTCGGCGCCCGAGGCCAGCCGAACCGCGATCCGCCGGATCGGGCCGGATTCGTAGCGGTCGGCCGATTCGAGCTCCCCGGCGGTGACCCGGAAGACGAGGCCATGGATTCGGTCCGCCGGCTCCCCGGTCGGCCGGGCGATGGTGTGGACGGCCTTGCCGCTGACGGCGATCACGTGCGGATCGGCGATCGCCATCGGCGACACGGCGAATCCGGCCAGCGAATCCGGCCGCCCTTCGAGCCGCCGGCCGAAGGTGGCGCGCTGGACATCGGCCTGACGCAAGGTGCCGTAGGAGAAGAGGAGGACGCTATCGCTGCCGCCGGCCATGGTCCCTCCGCAACCTTCGAAACATCGCTATAACGGCCGTCCGGCGGGGCGCAAAATAGAGTCTGGAATAAGCGGGCGCCTGCGCTAAACAGTTGAAGAAACTGGGAAGCTTGGGGATTCGGGGATGATGTACCGGCGTTTCGGGACGGCCATGGCGCTGGTCGCCCTCCTGTCTTCGTGCGGAGGCGGCGGCGGCGGCGGGGGTGGCGGCAATCCGGCGCCGCCGGTCGGCGTGGTCCCGCCGCCGCCGCCGCCCGTCTCGACCTGCTCCCTGCGCTCGCGCCAGGATTGGGCGGCCGGAGTGCTCAGCGAATGGTATCTCTTCCCCGAGACCCTGCCCGCCAGCCTCGATCCTTCCGGCTTCACCACGGTCGAGGCCTATATCGACGCCCTGACCGCGACCGCGCGCTCGCAGCGCCGCGACCGCTATTTCACCCATCTCGCCTCGATCGCGGAGGAGGACGCCTTCTTCAGCCAGGGATCGAGCGCCGGCTTCGGGGTCCGCCTCTCCTACGAGACGGTCCAGGGCCGGGTGTTCATCGCCGAGGCGTTCGAGGGCGCGCCGGCGCTCACCGCCGGGATCGATCGCGGCGCCGAGATCGTCGCGATCGGCACCAGCGCGGCCGACATGCAGACGGTCGCCTCGCTGATGGCCGCCGGCGGCCCCGATTCGGTCAGCGCCGCGCTCGGCCCTTCTTCGCCCGGAATCACCCGGCTGCTGCGCATCAGCGACGCCGCTGGAACGCGCGACGTCAGCGTCACCAAGGCCGATTACACCCTGACCCCGGTCTCCTCGCGCTACGGCGCCAAGATCCTCGACGACGGCGGCCGCCGGGTCGGCTATCTCAACCTTCGAACCTTCATCTCGACGGCGGATCCGGCGCTTCGCAACGCCTTCGCCGGCTTCAGAGCCCAGGGCGTCACCGACATCATCGTCGACCTGCGCTACAACGGCGGCGGGCTCGTCTCGACCGCCGAGTTGATGGGCGACCTGCTCGGCCGCGACCGGACGAGCGGCGACGTGCTGAGCTTCACCACCTTCCGGCCGGAGAAATCGTCGAACAACTCCACCCGCTTCTTCCGGGCCGAGGCGAATTCGATCGCGCCGACCCGGATCGCCTTCATCGGCACCACCGGCAGCGCCTCGGCCAGCGAGCTGGTGATCAACGCCTTCATCCCCTATCTCCACAACCGGGCGGCGCTGGTCGGGACCAACACCTACGGCAAGCCGGTCGGCCAGATCGCCGTCGACCGCTCCGCCTGCGACGACCGGCTTCGGGTGGTCGCCTTCAAGACCGAGAATGCGGCGCGCCAGGGCGATTATTACGACGGCCTGGCGAGCAAGGTGGAGGCGAGCTGCCAGGCCGGCGACGACCTGACCCAGCCCGTTCGGCGACCCTCAGGAAGCGTCGACCCGGGCCGCGCTCGACTTCCTCGCCGGCCGGGCCTGCACCCGGATCAGCGCCTCGACCGGAATCTCCACCCAGGCCCTTCGCGAACGTCTCGAGCTGCTCACTCCGGAGCGTCCGAGCACCGTCCAGCGCGAGGTGCCCGGCGCGTTCTGAGCCCGGCCCCGGCCGGATCGGGGCGGCGGAAGTTTCATAAGTTTCGCCTTCCCTTGAGGATGAAATTTCGCCGCCGCGAGGACCGCCGGCGACCGCCGCGGACGTCGCTCGGCCGCGGCGAAGCTTGCGAAACTTACACATGCCATCGGCGCCGTCAGCTTCGGCCGAAGCGGCCCCTGTCCGCCGGAAAGCGGCAAGGAGGGCCGGCGCCCAAGCGAAGAGATTCGTCCCCCGGCACATGCGATGATTAGAACATAAGTGGAACAGAAAGTCAAGCGCGGCGCGATGAACCTCAGCTGTGGATGTCGTTCAGGCTGCCCTCACCGCTTCGGGCGCCAGGTGACGGCAGGCGTTGGGGAGCGCTCCAACAGGAGATTACCGAAATGAAGAAGATTCTCATCGCCCTCGCGGCGACCACCGCGTTCGCCGGCGCAGCGCCGGTTGCCGCCCAATATGGCGGCGGCAACATGCAGATCCGCTCCGGCCAGCTGCAGGTGCAGCTCCAGGAAGGCGTCCGCAGCGGCGCCATCACCCGCGCCGAGGCGATGCCGCTTCGCCAGCAGCTGCGTCAGCTGACCCGGCTCGAGACGCTCTATGCCCGAGACGGCATCAGCGGCCGCGAGCGCGCCGACCTCCAGCACCGGATCAACTCGCTTCGCCAGGGCATCCGAATGGCGGCGCGCACCGGCGACGCCCGCTACGACCGCGACGACGACCGCTACGATCGCGACGACGACCGCTACGGCCGCGGCGACAACGGCTATGGCCGCGACGGCGGCTACGACCGCAACAATGACGGCTGGGACGACCGCGACGGCAATCGCGACGGCCGCTGGGACGTCGACGCCCGCAACGATTCGAACCGCGACGGTTGGGACGACCGCGACTACAATCGCGACGGCCGCTGGGACAACGGCCAGGCCGACGGCCGCGAGCCGGTGGCCGACCGCGGCCTCGTCGGCCAGATCCTCGACCGGGTGACCGGCACGGGCGGGCTGCGAGTCGGGCAGCGCGCCTCCGCCGACCTCAGCGCCGTTCCCTATGCCTACCGCAACGACTATCGCGACGGAACGGACGCCTATTACCGTTCCGACGGCCGCCAGATCTACCAGATCGACCCGCGGACGCAGACGGTGGTCCGGATCTACGCGATGACTCGCTAGCCGCCCGTCCAACCTTCGCAAAAGCGCTCCGGCCCCGCGGCCGGGGCGCTTTTTCGTGCGCCTTAAGTCCATTTGAGTCCGGCGGCGCGAAGCTCCACAATCGCCCGATGATTCGGCTTGCCCTCGCTCTCGGCCTGCTGGCCCTCGCCGGCTGCGGGGAGGCGCCGCCTCCGGCCGAGCCCGCCGCCGAGCGGGCCAAAGCGGCGCCGGCGCCGGCCGAGCCGCTGCCCGACCTGGTCCGAGTCCGGCTCGACACCGAGGCCGGCCCGATCCTGCTCGCGCTCGACCACAAGAGGGCGCCGGTCACCGCCGCCAATTTCGTCCGCTACGCCGAGCAGAAGAGGTTCGACGGCACCTATTTCTACCGGGCGGCGCGGACCAAGAGCGCGAAGGGGCGCGGCTTCGTCCAGGGCGGAATCCGGCACAGCGCCCGCCGGGCATTCCCACCCATCGAGCACGAGCCGACGAGCAAGACGGGCCTGAGGCACGTCGACGGCGCCGTCTCGATGGCACGCGCGGCGCCGTCGGGAGCGATGGGCGACTTCTTCATCATCGTCGGGGGAGCGATGCCGGCGATGGACGCCAAGGCCGGCGAGCCGGGCTTCGCCGTCTTCGGGCGAGTCGAGGAAGGGATGGACGTCGTCCGCAAGATCCTCGCCGCGCCGACCGTCGCCAATGCCGGGCGAGGACCGATGCGCGGGCAGATGATCGAGAAGCCGGTGCGGATCGTCGCCGCCCGGCGGGTCGGCTGAAGGCCTCGGCCGGGTGCTGAAACCTTCGGACGCTCAACGGGTTAGGGCCGGACACCCAAGTCTTCAGGAGATTGGCCCGGTGGCAGACAAGAAAGGCTCCCGACTCGCCGTCCGAGCCGCCGCGCTGATCCTGGCCGCCCTCGCCCCGGGGATCGCCGACGTGCCGATCCTCGCCCCTGCCCCCGCCTTCGCGGCCCCAAAGCCGCAGCAGATGGGCGGCACCTGGGACCTCAGCTGGAAGAGCCGAAGGGGCAATGTCCGAACCGGCTACATGGAGGTCGAGCAGCGCGGCTCGCAACTTTTCGCCCAGGTCTACGATCGCGGCGGTGCGACCGCGACGGGCTCGATCTCCGGCTCGAGCTTCACTCTGAGCGGCCGCCGCCTGCTCATTCCCTTCACCGTCACGGGCCGGGTCAAGGGCCGCCGGATGACCGGCCTCCTGACCGCGCCGGGCACCGAGCGCCGCTTCACCGGAATCCGGCGCGGCCGCCGCTGAACCGCTGCCGCGGCGGCGCGTTGGGGTTAGTGATCCAGATCAGGAGCCCGACATGGCCGAGAAGACCCTTGCCGAGATCGCCGAGAAGCTGCGCGACATCGACTTCACCATCCTTTCGACCCGGACCGGCGGCGGTGCCATCGCCGGGCGGCCGATGAGCAACAATCGCGACGTCGATTTCGACGGCGATGCCTGGTTCTTCACCTGCGACGACACCCGCACCGTGGCGGACATCATCCGCGACCCCCATGTCGGCCTCGGCTATCAGGGCAAATCGGGGGCGCTCGGCTTCAAGCCCTTCTTCGTCTCGGTGGAAGGGCGGGCCGAGATCATCCGCGACAAGGCGAGCTTCGCCGAGCATTGGACCAAGGACCTCGACCGCTGGTTCGAGCAGGGCATGGACACGCCGGGCCTGGTGCTGATCAAGGTGGCGGCCGAGCGCCTCCATTATTGGGACGGCTATGACGAAGGCGAGCTCAAGCTGAAGGAGCCGGCGGAAGCCTAGGAGGCGGACCAGTCCTCGCGCCTGATCTCCCAGACGTCGCACGGCTCGCGGAACGGCGTGAATTGTTCGCCGGTCCGGCGCTCGCCGAGGCGCTCGGCGACGGCCCGGCTGGCGAGGTTGTCCGGATGGATGACCGAGACGATCCGGTCGAGGCCGAGGGTCTCGAACGACCAGTCGATCGCCGCCCGGGCCGCCTCGGTCGCATAGCCCCTGCCGCGCGCCGCGGGCGCCAGCGACCAAGCCATCTCGAGCGCGGGCCACGTGGGCGGCCGGAGCGGCCCGACCCGGCCGAGGAAGGCGCCGGTCGCCCGCTCCTCGACGACGAACATGCCATGGCCGAGCAGCTGCCAGTGGCCGACCAGCCAGACGGTCTCGTTCCAGGCCTCGGCCTTGGTGAGACCGCGGCCGCGCGCCGTGATGAAGCGTGCGGTGTCCTCGTCGGCCAGCATCGCCGCATAAGGCGCGAGATCGCCCGGCCGCCAGCCGCGCAGGATCAGGCGGGGCGTCTCGAGCGTCGGAGCGGCAGGCGTGCCGAGCATCGTCCGCAACCTGGCAGCGACATGTGGCGCAATTCAGGCGGTCCCGGGATGTCCGCCGCGTCCGGATCGGCTATGGCGGCGCGATGGAGAGCAGGAAGGGACTGCCGATCCTCGCCTTTGCCGACTCGGCGGCGCTGGAAGCATGGCTCGACGCGCAGCCGGCCGACAGCGCCGGAATCTGGCTGAAGCTCGCCAAGAAGGGGAGCGGAATCGCGTCGGTCAGCCAGAAGGAGGCGGTCGAGGCGGGCCTGTGCTTCGGCTGGATCGACGGGCTGCTCAACGCCTATGACGAGCGTTTCTTCCTGATCCGCTTCACGCTGCGGCGGCCCCGCTCGAAATGGTCGCAGATCAACGTCGAGAAAGCGGAGGCGCTGATCGCGGCGGGCCGGATGCGCCCGGCCGGCCTGGCCGAGGTCGAGGCGGCGAAGGCCGACGGCCGCTGGGCCGACGCCTACCCGCCGCACAGCCGAGCCGAGCCGCCGCCGGAGCTCAGGGCGGCGATCGACGCAAGCCCCGCCGCGGCCGCCTTCTTCGCGACCCTGACAGGCGCCAATCGCTACGGGCTAATCTACCGCGTCCTCGACGCGAAGAAGCCGGAAACCCGGGCAAAGCGGATCGCTCAATATGTGGCGATGCTGGAGCGGGGCGAGACCTTGTTCTGAGGACGGCTCTCGTGACCTTCTGAACGCCTAGAGTCCGGCGACCACTACCCAGAGGAAAATGAGGCAGCCAAGCAGCGCCATCGCCTGCTTGCCCCAAAAACAGGCCCAGCGCCCGCGCATGGACGACCACTGCTTGTTATAGGTGTACGGCTTGTCTGTGCGCTTCAGTGCCTTCCGAGCGGCGGCGCGACCAAACAGATATTGCAAATGATCGAGGATGAGGGCGAGCATGGCTGACAAGGCCATCAGCTGCAATAGAAGCGGATGCCCCAGCTTCAGCTGCTGAGCGTAAGCATCTGCCGAACTGATGATACCGTAAAAAATCGCGAGCAGCCCAAAGCCGAGATAACGCGTCGTCTCGCTGATCCGGTTGGTGACGAATCTTCTCTCGTCAATGACCTCCTTTTGCAGGTCCTCCAGTGCAGGCGTAGCGACTCCCGAAGTTTGCGAGTCCGCTGGCCTCTGTGGCTGGTTCACGCCTATTCTATTCGTAATCGGGAGGATCTGTTTTTCCATCGCCTGGATCCCTGGTATCCCCGGGATCGGGCAGCCGGTCCTCGCTGTCATCTTCGTCAAACGGCGGAACGAGGGAAGCTATCTCCGTTTCTTTATTTTCGATTTCCACCAGCGACCTCCGGAGAAATGAATCGATCTGTTGCCGCTTAGCACAAATGCGCGTCCTCCGACAGCGTAGCGCGGATCCTAGGCGCTGAACTGCACCAGGTCCCAGAGGTTGCCGTAGAGATCCTCGAACACCGCGACCTTGCCATAGGCATGGACCGCCGGCTCGCGGACGAAGCGGACGCCTTTCGCGCGCATCGCGGCGAAGTCGCGGTCGAAATCGTCAGTCCTGAGGAACAGGAACACGCGGCCGCCCGCCTGGTCGCCGACGAAGGCGGCCTGCTCCGGCGTGGCGGCGCGGGCCAGGAGCAGGCTGGCCGCGCCATCGCCGGCGCCCGGCGGAGCGACGAGCACCCAGCGCTTGTCCTGCTCCGGCTGGTATTCGTCGGCAACGAGCACGAACCCGAGCTTGTCGGTGAACCAGCACATCGCCTCATCATAGTCGCGAACGACGAGGGCGATGTGGGCGATCGACTGGGCCATGAGCCGTTGTGGCCGACCGCGGCCGCTTTTTGAAGTTGCCATGGCCGCCGGCACGGCGGATTGCTGGATCACCTCCAGGGGGAGAATTGATGATGAGAGCCATGCTCGCCGCGGCTTTGCTTGCGATGGCCGCGGCCGCGCCGTCAGCCGCCCAGCCGAACGCTGCTGCGGTGGCCCCGGTGCCGGTGACATTCGAATATTACTACCGGATCAAATGGGGCAGCGGCGAGGAGTTCAAGCGCCTTTACGACAAGAACCACGCCCCCCTGCTCCGCGAAATGCAGAAGGCGGGGTTCATCCGGTCGATGCGCGTCGACGAGCCGTTCACCCACCTCGCCGGCGGGCCGCGGTGGGACCTGCGGGTGACGATCGTCTTCCGCGACGCGACGGCGGCGGTCTCCGACCCGGAATGGGATCGGCAGTGGGGCGCGGCGCGGGCGAGGCTTTATCCCGACAAGGCCGCGTTCGACGCCGAGGAGGACCGCCGCTTCGCCCTGCTCGAGGAGCATTGGGACATGATCGTCAACGAGGTGAAGGGGCGCTGATCGTCAGTTCGCGGTCACCGTCACCTTCAAATAGGTGGCGGGGATCTCGGTCTCTGTCGCGCCCACCCGGTTCTGCGCCTCGAACAGTTCGGCGAGCTCGGCCTGGAGCTGCGCCTCGCGTCCGTCCTTCGCCGCCGCGTCGAAGGCGTTCATGGTCGGGCCGTAATAGTCGCGGAACATCGCCAGGAACCCGGCCGGCGGGCCGGCGTGGCGGAAGACCCAGGTGGAGCGCTCGCAGGCGATATCGTCCGGCGCGACGCCGGCGGCGGCGAAGCGCTCGCGGACGGTGTCGTCCACGCCCCAAGCGACCGGGCTGACGAAGCCCTCGGGCGGGGGCGGCGTGTAGGCGGCGCTGATCTTCAGGATCTGGGCGACCAGGGTCGGATCGCCCGGAATCCAATTGCCCATGACGATTCGCCCGCCGGGCCGGGCGACCCGGACCATCTCGCGGGCGACGTCGAACGGGCGAGGCGCGAACATCGCGCCGAAGACGCTTATGACGAGGTCGAAGCTCTCGTCGGCGAGGCCGGCGAGGTTCGAGGCGTCGCCTTCCTCGAAGCGAAGATTGGCGAGGCCGGCGGCGGCGGCCCGGGCGTTGCCGGCCGCGACGAGGTTCGAGGCGATGTCGACTCCGAGCACGTTCGCCCCGGCGCGGGCGGCGGGAAGCGCGGTGGTGCCGTCGCCGCAGCCGAGGTCGAGCACGTCCATGCCGCGGCTCAGGCCGAGCGAGGCGACCAGCGCCTCGCCGCTCTCGCGCATCGTTCCGGCGATCCGGGTGAAGTCGCCTTTCTCCCACAGGGCCTTGTTCGGATTCATCGCCGCATTTCCTTTCGCGATCTCGGAGCCGCGACCGAGGGCCGCGCAAGCCGCCCGGTTTGTGCGGCATATGTCTCAATCCCGTGCCGCGGCGCCGGCAAAAGGGTGGCAATTGTCGCAGGCCGACCCTCGGTGCCGTAGCGGGTCAAAGCGACTCGACGAAGCGGGCGAGGTTCTCGAGCGAGGAGGCGAGGCCGGCGGCGTGGTCCCGGGCCGAGATGCCGGAGGGGACGTTCCTGGCGATGACCGTGACCGTCGTGGCCGCCGCCGCCGGGTCGAGCTCCCAGACCATCTCCATCGTGCCGGCAAAGGCCGGATCGGCGGATTCGAACTCGACCGACTGGACGATTCGCCGGCCCGGGACGACCTCGAGGAAGCGGCCCGATGTGACGTCCGTCCGCTCCGTCGTC
The DNA here is from genome assembly GCA_963716155.1 of uncultured Alphaproteobacteria bacterium. Classification (GTDB taxonomy): domain Bacteria; phylum Pseudomonadota; class Alphaproteobacteria; order Sphingomonadales; family Sphingomonadaceae; genus Allosphingosinicella. The sequence goes on along the minus strand of OY970297.1, from coordinate 2,973,262 downwards.
TTGCCGCCCACCTCGTGCCCGCCTCCCTCGAGCCTGAGCTCGATTCGGTAGCGTCCGCCCGGCCACGGCTCGAGCAGCAGGGCCCGGCCGCTCATGCCCTCGGGCGGAAGCCAGGCCATCAGCGCCGACGGATCGACGAAGGCCCGGTAGACCGCCTCCGGAGAGGCGCGGACGAGGCGAGTCGCGCTGTCGGTACGCCCTGCCGTCGACATGTCTCCCTCCCCGCTGCGACCGGCCCGGAGTCTGACCACGTCCGGCGGCGCGCGACAAGCGGCGCCGCGGATTGACGGTCTCTTGAGGCTTTCACGGCTAAAGGGGCCGCGAAGCGGAGAGGATGGAGCAGGAGCGGTGGGATCGTTCTGGGACCGATTGTTCGGAAAGGGCCCGCCGCGGCCGGTCGCCGTGGCGCCGGCCAATGACGGCGACGACGACCTCCTCGCCGAGCTGCGCGAGCAGGTCCGCCGCGACGTCGCCGCGGGCTTCGAGGAGGCCGGAAGGATCGTCGAGAGCGCCGTCGACGCGTTCGAGGACCAGGCCGACCGCGCCTTCCTCGAGGGCCACGCCCGGCGCTTCGCCGAGGAGGAGCTCGCCGCCCATCGCGAGGAGGAGAGAGGCTGGCCGCCGCAGACCGACTGCGACCGGCTCGATGCCGCTTTCGCCGCGCTCGACCGGACGGGGGTGGTCGCCCGGCAGAATTTCACCTGCTGCGGCACCTGCGGCCTGGCCGGGATCGACCGCGAGATCGCCGCGGCCGAGGCCGGGGGCGTCCGGACGAGAGGCTATAGCTTCTACCATATGCAGGACACCGAGGCGGCGGTGGAGGGCTATGGCCTGTGCCTCCATTACGGCTCGTGCGGGGAAGGCGAGGCCGCCGACCTGGCGATCGGGCGGGAGGTCGCGGCCGAGCTGAAGCGGCACGGCCTTCGGCCCGAATGGAACGGCAGCCTCGACCGGCGGATCGAGGTGCCGATGGACTGGAAGCGGCGCCGGGCGGGCTGAGCGATGCGGCTGCTGCTCGACGGCCGGCTGGCCCCGATCACCTCGACGATCGGCTTCCTGGAAGCGCCGGCGGCCGAAGCCGCGGCGGCCTTCCTCGACTGGTATCGCGGCATCCATGAGCCGCTCGGCCGCCGGCTGACCGAACGCCGGGTCGGCGGAGGCCTGGAGCCGGCCCTGCTCAGCCTGCTCCCGCTGGTCAGCGTGCTTCGGACCAAGCACCTCTTCGTCCCGACGGCGAGCCCCTGGTGCGCCTTCTTCGACAACGGCCACCGGGGAACCGACGCCTTCAGCGTCATGTCCTGGCTCGCCCAACGGCTCGGCTGCCGCGGCAGGCGGGTGACCGCGGTGCCCGACACGATCGAAGGCGAGTATAAGGGCGCGAGGGGCGAATATGGCGCGGTGGTGCTCGAGGTCTACGGGCCGGAGCGGACCCATTTCCTCAACTACCAGCGCTCGATCGGCGCCGTTCACGACGGCGACCGCTGGAGCTTCGACGCCGGCGGCACGCCCTTCCCGTTCGAGGAGACCGAGCGCTACCGGGCGCGCCGGGTCCGCGACCGCTTCACCTTCGACATGCTGGAACGCTATCTTCGCAAGCTGGGCCTGTCGGCCTTCGACGAAGATTTCTACCTTCCCGGGCCGGGGGCGGAGGCGGTGCTGATCGAGCAGACCGGCGCCCGACCGGCCGGGGCGAGGGAGTTCGGCCTGGAGGAGCTTCGCTAGGCCGCGAAAACGGCTATTCTCCTTCCCGGCCGGACGATGAGGAGACGAGGGTGGGCGAGGAGACGGGTTCCGAAGCAATCGATGCCCGGATCGCCGCGCTCGGCGACTGGCGGGGCGAGACCCTGGCACGGATCCGGGCGCTGATCCGGGAGGCCGATCCCGACGCGACCGAGACGGTCAAATGGCGCAAGCCTTCCAACCCGGCCGGGGTCCCGGTGTGGGAGCATGGCGGGCTGATCTGCACCGGCGAGACCTACCGCGACAAGGTCAAGCTGACCTTCGCTCGAGGCGCCGCGCTCGACGACCCTTCGCGCCTGTTCAACTCGAGCCTCGACGGCAACACCCGCCGGGCGATCGACATTCGCCAGGGCGAGGAGATCGACGAAGCGGCGCTCAAGGCGCTGGTCCGGGCGGCGGTCGAGGCCAATCTGGCGCGAGGCGCATGAGCCAGGGCCTGGTCAATCCCCGGGCGGCGGTCGAGATCGTCCGCCAGGGCCGGGAGGGACAGCCCGTCATCGTCCTCGACGACATGCTGACCCAGCCCGACCTGTGGCGCCACATCGCCGCCCGTGCGGCCTTCGCTCCGATCCGGCCCTTCCATCCGGGCATCAGCGCGGTGGTGCCGATGCGGATCGCCCACCAGCTCCGCTCCGAGCTCGCGCCGCTGATCGGCGAGACGTTCGGCCTCGACCCGGTGCCGCCGGCCTCGATGGGCTTCCTGTCGCTGGTGACGACCCCGCCCGAGGCGCTGACCCGGATCCAGCGCCTGCCCCATGTCGACGGGCTCGAGCCCGAGCGGATCGCGATCCTCGTCTACCTCGGCGGCGCCGACAAGGGCGGCACCGCCTTCTTCCGCCAGCGCTCGACCGGCTTCGAGACGGTCGATGCCGGGCGCCTTGCCGAGTTCGAGGCCGCGCTCGACTCCGCCCTCGCCGAGCATGGCGACCCGCCGGCCGGCTACCTGCAGGGCGACAACGCGCTCTTCGAGCTTATCGCGCGCTTCGAGGCGCGCCCGAACCGGGCCCTCGTCTACCGCGGCCACAGCCTTCACTCCGCCGCCATCGCCCCGGGCGCCGAGCTTCCCGAGGACGGGGCGACGGGGCGGCTCACGCTCAACGCCCTCCTCAGCGAAGAGGGCGCCGCGCCGTGACCGACCCGAGGCGCCTGATCGAAACGCTGAGGCTCGAGCCCCATCCGGAAGGCGGCTGGTACCGCGAGACCTGGCGGGCCGAGGCGCCGCCCGGCGGACGCGCCCCGGCGACCGCGATCCTCTTCCTGCTCGAGGAGGGCCAGAGGTCGCACTGGCACAAGGTCGACGCGACCGAGCTGTGGCTGTTCCACGCCGGCAGCGCGCTCACCCTCCGGACCGCGGCGGGCGACGACGGGCCGGTGCGCAGCGGGCGGCTCGGCGGCGACGTGCTGGCCGGCGAGCAGCCGCAGATCCTGATCGCGCCGGCCGAGTGGCAGTCGGCGGAGGCGGACGGCGGCTGGGCGCTGGTCTCCTGCATCGTCTCGCCCGGCTTCGAGTTCGCCGGCTTCACCCTGGCGCCGCCGGGCTGGGCGCCGGGGGCGTAGCGCTGGGCCATCGCGTGTTGCAGCGACTGTGTTAAGAACATAATACACCGCCGTTCGAGAGAGACGGGCATGACAGGTTCGCTGGCGTCTATCTCAAGGCGCTGGACGGGCGCGCGCCTCGCTGAACCGAGGCGTCGGGCCGACTCGATCCTCCATCCGGAAAAGCGGAAGAAAAAATGGGGCGGGCTCGCCCGCCCCATTTGCGTCGGCCCGAGACCTCTGCCGATCAGTCGCCGCTCACCTCGCGCGGGCAGACCCAGCTGGCGAGGACCACGCAGCCATTGGGACCGCATTCGACATAGCCGCAATTGCCGTTGCCGTCGTTGAAGTAATAGCCATATTGATACTGGGCAAACGCAGCGGTTGGAGCCATGGCGGCTGCCACGGCCAGCCCCAATACGCCGAATTTGCGGACGATGTAGCCCTTCATCGAATCATCCTTCTCCTTTGCTGGAGCTAGAAAGCTCCCCGACTACCTGCGAGGAGTCAAGTTGGACTTCGAGGGCATGTGGTTTTTACTTAGGCAATCTACTTATCTTCGACGTGGAAGGCGATTTGAGGAGCGGGCGGCGAGGCGGGGTCGTGGGCGATGTGCATGGGGGCGCGATAGCAGAGGAGGCCGGGGCGATGGAGGGGGCGCGGCGCTTCATTCCGCCCCCGCGGCGGGCGGGGCTTCCTCGAGCTCCTTGGGCAGGCCCGTTCCGACCTGCCGGGCGAGCGCCAGCCCGGCGGCGGCGGCTTGCTGCGCCGATTCGAGCTTGCGGTTGGCCGAATAGAGGTCGCAGGCCTCGCTCGCCAGCTTGAACGCCGCCTCCTGCCGCTTGCGGATCTCCAGCCTCTTCGCCTGCTTCGCCGCCTCCTGCGGCGTGTCGTTCGAGTTGCAATCGACATAGTCGCCGGCATGGTCGCCGCAATCCATCGGCCCCTCCGCCATCACCGCGAGCGTCAGCAGCGGATAGGCCTTGCAGACCGTCTCGCAGCCGCGATCGAGCTGCTCGCGGGTCCCCGGTCGGCCGGAGCGGCGGCCGCGAGGGCGAGCAGGGCGACGGCGGAAGCGATTGGGTTCATTGGGTTTTTCCTTTGGCGAGGGCGGGAGCCTCCGCCATTCGGGCGCCGGCGTCAATCGCCCCGCCCTTGGTCACGGCGGCCGGGCGCGGCGGCTAGCCTATGTCGTGGCCGTTCGCCCGGTAGAGGGCGAGGACCTGGTCGGCCGTGATCCCGACGCGCTGCGCCCGGACGAGGGGATGGCTGCCGTCGCCGAGCTCGATCTTCGGGCGCTTGCGGTCGGGCTGGACGCGGACGGTGCAGGCTAGGTTGGTGCTGGCGGGGAAAGGCTTGAGGTCGTTCGCCAGATAGCCGGACCAGGGGTCGCCGGGCGCGGGATCCGGATTGTCGAAATCGTCCCAATAAGCGCGGAAGTCCTCGTGCCGGACCACCGCCCAGCAGCCGAAGCCGAACGGGCGCTCCATCCCCTCGACCGGGAGGTCGAGCGTGCAGCGCAGGAAGAAATAGCCAGCCTCGTGGAAGGCGAAATCCGAGGAGAGGAAATTGCGCTCGAACGTCAGGTCGCCGATCGGCTCGTGGTCGAGCGGGCCGGGCCAGGCCTCCGGGGCGAGGGCCTCCAGGTCGAACATGCCGGTGTGGGCGGCGGCGCAGCTTCGGCACCAGAAGTGGGCGGAGCGCAGGGTCTCGAGGCTGGATCGGGCGCTGGGCGTCACGGGCTGTCCCCCCGGGGTCGAGGCGCAACCTGCCCGACTTGCCGTTAAGGACCGGTTCCTCCCGCCCGAGGGCCGAGGTGGAGTGGCGCGCCGCCGCCGCGGACGGCCCTCATTCGATGTAATAGCCGACGATCCTCCACTGGCCGTCCTCGCGGGCCAGCGACAGGGTCTCGACCGCGCGCGCCTTGTTGGCGAAGTCGGTCCGGAAGCGGACGAGCTGGTAGCCGTTGGGCGGCGCCGGTATCCCTTCGTCGCCGGTCAGGCTGCGCGACAGCACGGCGCCCAGCGGGACCCGGGCGCTTTCGGACGCCGATCGCCACGCCTCGACCGTGTTCAGCGACTGGAACGACCTGGTGGTTCCGGCCCAGCTCTCCGGCCATTTGGCGGAATCGACCAGGGCCAGCCATTGCCGGGCGGCCGAAGCGGCGCCCGATTCGGCGACGGGCGCGGCCGCCGCCTGGGGCGCGGCGCCCTCCGGCGCCGCGTCGGGCGCCCCGGTAAGAGCGAGAATCGCGGTTGCGAAAGAGAGCATGACGAGACCTCCGACCGCCCAGGCGTTGCGAGGGTTCGCAAGGAATGTCGCGCCGGGCCGGCCGCCCTGCTGCCCGGACGCATCGGCCGGCGCATCCCCGAACGGCTTGTCCCCGAGACTTTCGGGGCCCGCGCCTTCCGCTTCGCGAAGCAGCCGCGCGGCCTCCTTGCTGCTCGACACCGACAATTTGCGGCGCGCGTCGCGAAGCCGCTCATTGACCGTGTGGACCGAGAGGCCGAGATGCCGCGCCATCGACTTGGCGTCGTGCCCGGCGAGGAGCAGGCGAAGGGTCTGCTTCTCCTTCTCGGTGAGTGCGTCGAGATCGTGCGCCATCGCTACCTGCCCGGCGGTTCTGCCTCCCGCACGCTAAGGCGGCGGCGGAGCGCGAGTCACCCCTAAAGAATTGTACCGGCGGGGCGATGGAGGCGATGCTGCGGTGATAGCGGCATGATCGAGGTTTCGGAACAGCGCAACTCTAAACGAAACACCTTGGCCTGCGCTCAACATAATCATAGAAAGATGGAATGAACGGCCGCGTCGGCCGCCCCGTCGACCGTTGAAAGTTGTACAAGTTTATGTACATTGAGGCCATGGACATCGTCACCTTCTCCGAAGCCCGCGCCAACCTCAAGGCGGTGATGGACCGCGCCTGCGCCGACCGGGCACCGGTGGTGGTGAAGCGCGCCCGCGGCCAGGAGAATGTGGTGATCGTCGCCGAAAGCGAATGGGAAGGGCTGCAGGAGACCCTGCACCTGCTCGCCTCGCCCGCCAACGCGAAACGGCTCATGGAAGGCATCGCCCGTCTCGATGCCGGCGAGGGCGAGGAGCACGAGCTTATCCAGCCGTGAAAGTGGCCTTCGACCCTGAGGCGGGGGCCGAATATCTCACCTGGCAGGCCGAAGACGCAAAGGTGCTGGGACGGCTCAACACCCTCCTCGGCGAATGCCTGCGCGATCCGTTTCGAGGCACCGGCAAGCCCGAGCCGCTAAGGCGCAACCTCACCGGCTGGTGGTCGCGCCGGATCACTGGCGAACATCGGCTGGTGTATCGCGTTACGGGAAAGGACAAGGCACAGGCACTTGAGGTGCTGTCGTGCCGGTATCATTATTGAGGGCGGGCGGGCGAGCGAGGGAAGTATATACTGCCCGCTTCACCGTTGAGACGGCGGCGAAGGGAGAAATTAATTGCGGTCGCCGCGAGACTTGAGCCCGCGCTTCCGCTCGACTAGCGGTGACTAATGCGCACCGTTGCTAGATTCCAACTTACGAGTGACGAGGGGGCGGCTCGCGGCGCAGCGGAGGTCGTGCGCATCATAGAAGACTGGAGCCAGCGCAAGTTCAAGCGACAGGCTGGCGGGGCACTGGAAATTAAAGCCAGTGGACGTGAGGCAATATTCGACCGAGTGGATGAGGCGGTGGCGGAGACAAGCCGAGTCACGTTTTCCGTGCTTGAACCGGTCGAGGGCGGCCATTTGCAAACAGAAATTCAAGTCCTGCAGCGACCTGAGCTCACAGCATTCAGATGTACGTTGCGCTTGGGTTCTGCAAGCGGTCTGTCGCCACCAGCAGTAGAAATCCGATCTCCACGATTCCTCAGAGATGTTATTGCAGTGGGCCTGCCGTGGCGCAGTGGCATTGGCGGGGAGCGCGTTTTTGCTCATGCCTTCGACGTGGGTCCGGATGAAATTTCGGCTCTTGAGAGGCTGATTACCTCCGAGCAGCGGCGGCTCCCGCTGGTCTTAATTTCCGAACTCGACGGGCAGACACTGGCTGGTGATTTGCACGAGCGAATTGCGGCAGACGTCTGCGGGCTAGCTCATACGGTTCGCCTTAGTAATACCGCCTCTTGGGAGCTTACCAATAGCCTTGGCAAAGAGTGGTCCTGTTACAACGGAGCCGTTCGCCTCTTTTGGCCATTTCGCTACAACCGAGATAACTTCAGATCTCATCCTCTTTGGACACTTGACCGAATAATGGGCCGCGCGAGCGATCCCATCGCAGCTCGTGAGACTTTTCGAGGAATGCTCTCTCGAAGACTCATAGAAGCTTCTACGTTTGTGGCAGATGAGCCTGCCTTTTCCGATTTCGACGCTTCCAAGCTTCGCCACGAGATAGATGAAGCGCGCCGAAGCTCAGTGGCGGACGGTGATTATGCCGCGCTAGAGGAAAGCTACGCTAAGGAGAACGATGCACTTCGAAAGCGGGTTGAGGAGCAAGCGAGCGAAATCCAAACTCTGCAGGCCAACGTGGAAAGCCTCACGATCGCCTTGCGTTCTATGCCGTCTCAGCAAGAGGAGGACTCCGACGACACGCCACCACAGACGGTCGCGGAAGCCGTAGCAATTGCTCGCACCCAGCTGACCGGAAGAATAGTAATCGGCGCGGAGACCGACGGGGCTATAGCTGATCTGAACCCGGCCGCCGGCCCGCCGGATAAGCTCTTGCGCTATCTCAGAACCCTCGCCGAGTTGGCGGATGCTCTAGCTTCCGGCGAGCCGCTCGGCCGATCCGTCCCCATTTGGCTGAGGGAGCATGGCGTGGACTGTAGTGGCGACTCTGAAACCGCAAAGACGCGCAGGCAGCCTCGTCTGGTCGATGATGTTCCGGTGGACTGTGAATTTCATGCAAAGCCAGCTGACGGCGTATCACCCGATCTTTGCGTTCGCATATATTTCGGGATCGCCGAGTCGCCCCCAAAAGTTCGAATCGCCTACATAGGGCGACACACCTAGACGAGCGCGCGCGCCTACCCTCCTGCTGGCAGATAGATCTCCCCGCCGCGCTCGCGGAACTGCTCGCTCATCTCGGCCATGCCGGCTTCCGCATCCACCTCGGTAACAGGAGTGGCGGCCAGGTAGGTGTCGGCCGATTGGTTCTGTTTGGCTGCGAAGTCCCTCACCTCCTGGGTGATCTTCATCGAGCAGAATTTCGGGCCGCACATCGAGCAGAAGTGGGCGGTCTTGGCGCCTTCCGCCGGCAGGGTCTGGTCGTGATACTGCTCGGCCGTGTCGGGGTCGAGCGAGAGGTGGAACTGGTCGCGCCAGCGGAATTCGAAGCGGGCCCGGCTCAGGGCGTCGTCGCGCAGCTTGGCGGCGGGGTGGCCCTTGGCCAGATCCGCCGCGTGGGCGGCCAGCTTGTAGGTTACCACCCCGACCTTGACGTCGTCTCGGTCCGGCAGCCCGAGGTGCTCCTTCGGCGTCACATAGCAGAGCATTGCCGTCCCGAACCAGCCGATCATCGCGGCGCCGATGGCGCTGGTGATGTGGTCGTAGCCGGGGGCAATGTCGGTGGTGAGGGGGCCCAAGGTGTAGAAGGGGGCCTCGCCGCAGGCTTCCAGCTGCTTGTCCATATTGGCCTTGATCTTGTGCATCGGCACATGGCCGGGGCCTTCGATCATGACCTGGACGTCGTGCTTCCAGGCGATCTGGGTGAGCTCCCCCAGCGTTGCCAGCTCGGCGAACTGGGCTTCGTCGTTGGCGTCGGCGATGCTCCCCGGGCGCAGGCCGTCGCCGAGGCTGAAGGCGATGTCGTAGGCCTTCATGACCTCGCATATCTCCTCGAAGCGGGTGTAGAGGAAGCTCTCCTTGTGGTGGGCGAGGCACCATTTGGCCATGATCGAGCCGCCGCGGCTGACGATCCCCGTCACGCGCTTGGCGGTCATCGGGATGTAGGGCAGGCGCACTCCGGCGTGGATCGTGAAATAGTCGACGCCCTGCTCGGCCTGCTCGATCAAGGTGTCGCGGTAAATCTCCCAGGTCAGGTCCTCGGCCACTCCGCCGACCTTCTCGAGCGCCTGGTAGATGGGGACGGTGCCGATCGGCACGGGGGAGTTGCGGATGATCCATTCGCGGGTGTCGTGGATGTTGCGGCCGGTCGACAAGTCCATCACCGTGTCGGCGCCCCAGCGGATCGACCAGACCATCTTGTCGACCTCGGCGGCGACGTCGGAGGCGACGGCGCTGTTGCCGATATTGGCGTTGATCTTGACCAGGAAGTTGCGGCCGATCGCCATCGGCTCGCTCTCGGGATGGTTGATGTTGGACGGGATGATGGCCCGGCCCCGCGCCACTTCGTCGCGGACGAATTCGGGGGTGACGTAATCGGGGATGGAGGCGCCGAAATCCTGGCCGTCGCGGGCCTGGGCCGCCATCCGCTCGCGGCCCAGATTCTCGCGCACCGCGACATATTCCATCTCCGGAGTGACGATCCCCTTCCGGGCGTAGTGCATCTGGGTGACGTTGGCGCCGCCGCGGGCGCGGAGCACTTTCCTCCGCACGTTGGGGAAGGGCGCGACTCCGCCGCTCCGGTCGGGGCCGAGCTGGCCGTTGTCCTCGGGCCTGACCTCGCGCTGGACCACCTCCTCGACGTCGCCGCGGCCTCGGATCCAGTCGCGGCGGAGCTCGGGCAGGCCGCGCAGGATGTCGATGCCCGCGGCCGGGTCGGTATAGGGCCCGGAGCAGTCGTAGACGCGAAGCGGCGGCTCGCCCGAGCTCGGCTCGAGGTCGATCTCGCGCATCGCCACCCGAAGCGGGCCGACATGGACCTTGCGGCTGCCGCGGATCGGGCCGGTGGTGACTTTGAGAAGCTCGCTCTGCGCGGGTGCGTCGGCCATTTCCATGTCTCCTTCAGGCGGGACGGAGAATGGGCGGACCCGAACTCCCTCCCTACGCCGGTGTCAGCCGGATCAGGTTCGACGGGTCGCGTCCGCATGAGACGCCTCTCAACCCTGTGCGCAGGGTCCCCCGGGGAAGCTTCGCGTCTAGGCGCAAGCCGCGGCGGTTGCAATCAGGCCGGAGTGAAGGTGACGGCGCCCTCGAGATAATAGATTTCGGTGCGGCTCTCGAAGGCGGAATCGGTGCCGATCACGATCCACAGCCGGCCGCCCGAGTCGGCCGTGAGGGTGGGGATCCGGTCGGCGGGCGAGCGAAGCGTCTTCACCGCATAGGAAGGCTGGGTGCAGGTGCCGCCGCCGCCCGAAAAATCGCCGATCGTGAAGACCTGGTTGCCGCCGACCGGGAGCGGCCCGGCATCCTTGTCGAAATTCACCCTGACGTCGTTGAACGCGTTCACCGCCTTCGCCGGCTGGACCGGGCTCGCCCCGGCCTTGACGGCGACGCCCTCGCCCGGCGGCCCGCCGACCCCGGCGCACCCGGCGGGCGCGTTGGTCGCGATCGTGACCTCGGTCTCCACCCGATAGGCCTGGCCCGGCGCTAATCCGGTCACCTCCCGCCAGATGAACATGAACAGGTCGTCCGACCGGTTGGTGCCGGCGACCAGCAGGCCGAAGCGGTTGTCGAGCGGCGCCGGCAGCCGCCGCACTTCGGATTCGAAGCGGATGCCCTGATCGCCCAGCTCCATGCCGGGCGAATAATCGGCGAAATCCGCGACGAACCCGTCGGCGCCGGTGGCGAAGCTGAACTCGGACCGGACCGTCGCCGGCGGCGGGGGCGGGGGCGGAGGCGGCAGCGGTGGCGGCGGCGGGGGCGGCGCCGAGCCGTCGCCCTTGCAGCCGGCGATCAGGGCGAGTCCGGCGGCGAGCAGGGTTCGGCGGGAGAGGTTCATCGGCGGGCCCCTGCAGACGCGATCGCCGAACGATAATCGCCGCCGCGGCTTCGGCGCAAGACGCTGATATCCCCGATTATTGCTCAATTGCCGGGCGGGACCGCTGCCTCTCCCCAAGACATGAGGAAGCCAGCGGAGGGCGGGCGGGTTGTCGACGAGCGGAGCCGCCGCAGGCTTCCTTCTAGAGCGGCAGGGCGAGCTCGCGTTCGTCGCGGGGGCGGTCGGCCTCGCCGAGTCCGGAAAGGCCGAGGCCGAGCAGGCGGATGCTCTTTACCGGAGGGAGAAGCGAGCGCAGCAGCTCGGCGCCGATCTCGAGGAACTCCGCCTCGCCGCTCACCGGCCGGTCGAGCGAGCGGGCGCGGGTGACGATCTGGAAATCGGCATATTTGACCTTGAGGTTGACCGTCCTTCCCGACAGCCCCTTGCCGACCACCCGCTTCGTCCAGACGTGGCGGCCGATTCGCTCGAGCTCGGCGAGCAGGGCCTCGGGATCGCTCAGGTCCTCGCGGAAGGTGTCCTCGGCGCTAACCGACTTGTAGGGGCGGTCGGCCTTGACCTGGCGGTGGCAGATGCCTCGGGCGAGGTCGTGATAGTAGCGGGCCGAGCTCCCGAAATGGGCGGCGAGCCATTCGAGGCTCTTCGACTTGAGGTCGGCGCCGGTCTCGATCCCGAGCCGGGCCATCTTCTCGGCCGTCTTGGGGCCGACTCCGTGGAAGCGCTTGACCGGGAGGCCCTCGACGAAGGCGGGGCCGCGCGCGGGGGTGACGACGCACAGGCCGTCGGGCTTGTTCTGGTCGGAGGCGAGCTTGGCGAGGAACTTGTTGTAGCTGACCCCGGCCGAGGCGGTGAGGCCGGTCTCGGCCTTGATCCGGGCGCGTATCTCCTCGGCGATCTTCGTGGCGATCCCGATTCCCTTCAGATCCTCGGTGACGTCGAGATAGGCCTCGTCGAGCGACAGCGGCTCGACGTGCGGCGTATAGTCGAGGAAGATGGCGCGGATCTGCTCGGAGACGGCGCGATAGGCGTCGAAGCGCGGCTTGACGAAGATGAGGTCGGGGCAGCGGCGCTTCGCGGTCACGGCCGGCATCGCCGATCGGATGCCGAATTTGCGCGCCTCGTAGCTCGCCGCGGCGACGACCCCGCGGACTCCGCCGCCGACCGCGAGCGGCTTGCCCCTCAGCTCCGGATTGTCGCGCTGCTCGACCGACGCGTAGAAGGCGTCCATGTCGACATGGATGATCTTGCGGATCGCCGCTTCGGCCGGCGTGTCGTTCACGCCCTGTTCCTAGCGCAAGACTCGGCCGCGGAAAAGGGGAAAGCGCATCGCGAGATGCGCCCCGGCGTTGCCGGGACTTAAGTCTTGCCTAGATTCCGCGGGGGGCCCCGGCCTTCGCCGGGGTGAGTAGCTCTCAGAACCTCAGGCTCATGCCGACCGCGGCGACCCTCGTGCCGGAGCGGAGGAAATCGCGCGACGGGTCGAGCCGGCGGCGGATCTGCTCCTTCTCGGTCGTCCCGACGACCGAGAAGAGGCCGACCCCGAGGGCGACGTTGTCGGCGACCGGGACGCTGCCGAACAGGCGCGGCGCGGTCGGGTCCTCGGCCGGCACGAGGCCGCGCTCGTCGAGCGTCATGATCTGCGGATTGACGGCGGTGCGGCTGGTCGCCGCCGCCGTCGCGAAGCTTTTTGCCTCGCCGCCCTCTCCGGGCCGGTCCCGCGCCGTCGCCGGCGCTGCCAGGACCAGCATCATCCCCATCACGGCGAGCCCGGCATATCCTCTCATCTCGGGCTCCGTTTTCTGCTGTTGCCCCTACAGCGCGCGACTATGTCGGGAAGTTCCGTTTCTGTCACTCCCTTGCCTACTTCTTCCGCTTCCGTCCCGGCAGCGAGGCGGTTCGGCGGTCTCGGCCGAGAAAATCGTGCCGTTATGGGCCTTTCCGGCCGGCCGCGAACGGCCGGGGTTGGCGCGGCGCATGCTCGGACGGTAAGCTGGCCCGAATGCGCAAAGGCAAAAATTGCGGGCTGCTGATCGCGGGCGGGGGGGTCGCCGGTTGCTTCGCCGCGCTCGCCATGGCCCGGCTGAGGCCGGAAGCGCCGATGGTTCTGGTCGGCGAGGAGGTGCGGTTCGGCGGCGGCAGCGCCATGCTCCTGCTCGATGCCGGGCTCTCGGCGGAGGAACGCAGCCTGCTCGGACCGGTCGTCGCGAAGAGCTGGGACTCCTGCTACGTCGCCCTCCCCTCGCGAAGCCGAAAGCTCAAGCTCGCGAGCCACCTGGTCACCACCGAGGCGATCCACGATGCGGTCGCCGATGCCCTGCCGGACCGATGCGCCCGCAACGCCAAGGTGGTGGCGATACGCGACGACAGCCTGCTTCTGCCGGGCGGCGAGACCATCGCCGGAACCGGCGCCGTCGACGCCCGCGGCTGGGCCCAGCAGACCACCCTGGAGATCGCCTGGCGCCACCGCACCGCCCGCACCTGCCGATTCGCCGATCCCCACCGTGTCGACCTGCCGGTGCTCGCCGACATGACCCTGGAGTCGGGCGGCTGCGGCCATTTCAGCTGCATTCCGATCGACGAGCGCACGCTGAGGGTCGAGCGGATCGACTATTCGCGAAGCCCCGAGGGCGGAGCGGACGGGGCCGACCGGATCGAGGATTATGTCCGCCGGCGCGGCTGGCACGACGGCGAGCCGCGCAAGGCGGAGGCGTCGTCGCGTCCGATCCCGCTCGGCGGCGACTTCGCCGCCTTCTGGCGGATCGGCGGCGCCCGGGTGGCGAAGCTCGGAGCCCGCGGCGGCTTCTCGCATCCCTTCACCGGCTCGGCGCTGCCCGACGCCCTGCGCACCGGCCTGTCGCTCGCGGCTCAGAAGGACCTCGGCGGAGCGGCGCTTCACGATCTGTTCGAGGCCGAGGCGGCGGCCTTGTGGAAGCGGCGCGACTTCCACCGCTCGGTCAACCGGCTGATGCTCGACCGCGGCACGATGGCGCTGCTCGGCCTGTTCGAGCTCGATGCTCCCGTGCTCGGACGCTTCTTCGCCGAAGAGGTCGGGATATTCGACCGGCGCAAGATCCTGGCGGCGGTGGCCGGCTAGGGCCGCCGGACTTCGACCTTGGCGCGGAGAGCGGCGAGGGCCGCGGCGACCGCGGCCTTGTCGCCGCAGTCGACGCCTCGGACGATGGGCGAAATCACCGCTTCCCGGTTGTGGTCGGCGGGTCGTTGGTCATGGCGGCGATGGCGCCGAGGATCGAGAGGGTGACGAGGCCCGCCATCGCCAGCATCGCCGTTCGCGCAATCCAGTCGAAGATCGTTATCGGCATGTCGCTCTCCCAGGCCGCTTTCGCGGGCGAAGTCCCGCCGTCCGAGCACGCGGCTTGGAATTGCTCCGCCCCTGTGCTTTAGGGCCCGGCCATGAACGTCCATGAATATCAGGCCAAGGAATTGCTCGCCAAGCAGGGCATTCCGGTTCCCGCCGGCCATGCCGCGCTTTCCGTCGAGGAGGCCGTGGCGGCGGCCGGCAGGCTCCCCGGGCCGCTGTGGATCGTCAAGGCGCAGATCCATGCCGGCGGCCGCGGCAAGGGCCGGTTCAAGGAGCTTGGGCCCGAGGCCAAGGGCGGGGTGCGGCTGGCCCGCTCGATCGACGAGGTGCGCTCGAACGCCGAGGAGATGCTCGGCAAGACCCTGGTGACGATCCAGACCGGCGCGGACGGCAAGCAGGTCAACCGGCTCTACGTCACCGACGGGGTCGACATCGCCAAGGAATATTATCTCGCCCTGCTCGTCGACCGCGGCAGCGGGCGGGTCGCGATGGTCGCCTCGACCGAGGGCGGCATGGACATCGAGGCGGTGGCCCACGACACGCCCGAGAAGATCACGACGATCACCATCGACCCGGCGCAGGGCTTTCATGCCCCACCATGGCCGTGCGCTCGCCTTCGCGCTCGGTCTCGAGGGCGAGCAGAACAAGCAGGGCCAGAAGCTCGCCCGCCAGCTCTACGACGCCTTCGTCGCGCTCGACTGCGCGATGCTCGAGATCAATCCGCTGGTCGCGACCGACGACGGCAAGATGCTCGTCCTCGACGCCAAGATGAGCTTCGATTCGAACGCCGAGTTCCGCCATCCCGAGCTCGAGGCGCTCCGCGACGAGACCGAGGAGGACCCGATGGAGGTCGAGGCCTCGAAGCACGACCTCGCCTACATCAAGCTCGACGGCAATATCGGCTGCATGGTCAACGGCGCCGGCCTCGCCATGGCGACGATGGACATCATCAAGCTGAACGGCGCCGAGCCGGCCAATTTCTGCGACGTCGGCGGCGGCGCCTCGAAGGAGAAGGTGACGGCCGCGTTCAAGATCATCCTCTCCGACCCGGCGGTGAAGGGCATCCTCGTCAACATCTTCGGCGGGATCATGCGCTGCGACATCATCGCCGACGGGATCATCGCCGCGGCGAGGGAAGTCGATCTGAAGGTGCCGCTGGTGGTCCGGCTCGAGGGCACTAATGTCGAGGAAGGCAAGCGAATCCTCGCCGACAGCGGTCTCGCCATCACCCCCGCCAACGACCTCGGCGACGCGGCGAAGAAGATCGTCGCGGCGGTGAATGAGGCGGCGTGAAGAGGCTCCTCGCCTTCGCCCTGGCCGCGGGCGTGCTGGCCGCTCCGGCAGGAGCCTGCGAGCTTGCGGTGTTCACCTCCGCACGCTCGACGGAAATTCCGAAAAGCTCGATGTTCGTCCGCGCCGCGGCGGTCGAGCCTTGCGCGACAGCTGTGTCGCAGGCCGTCACCGACGTTGGAGCATCAGGTGCGACCGCCGGCCGCCAGCTCCGCACCGACTCCTGACTTAGGCGGCTGAGCCGCATGGCGACTGCCGGACCTCGTCCCATCGAGGGAGACGGGCGCGAATGAGAAGGGGAACGGCATGAAACTGCTGGTGCCCGTGAAGCGGGTGATCGACTATAACGTCAAGCCGCGGGTCAAGGCGGACGGGACGGGCGTCGACCTCGCCAACGTCAAGATGAGCATGAACCCGTTCGACGAGATCGCCGTCGAGGAGGCGATCCGCCTGAAGGAGAAGGGCGTCGCGACCGAGATCGTCGCCGTCTCGATCGGGCCGGCCAAGGCCCAGGAGACTCTGCGCACCGCTTTAGCGATGGGCGCCGACCGGGCGATCCTGGTGCAGACCGACGACGAGGTCGAGCCGCTCGCCGTCGCCAAGATCCTCGCCAGGATCGCCGGGGAGGAGCAGCCCGGGATGGTCATCCTGGGCAAGCAGGCGATCGACGACGATTCGAACCAGACCGGCCAGATGCTCGCCGCCTTGCTCGGCTGGGCGCAGGGCACCTTCGCCTCGAAGGTCGAGGTCGACGGCGAGAGCGTCAACGTCACCCGCGAGGTCGACGGCGGCCTCGAGACGATCCGCCTGAAGCTTCCGGCGATCGTCACCACCGACCTTCGCCTGAACGAGCCGCGCTACGCCTCGCTGCCCAACATCATGAAGGCCAAGTCGAAGCCGCTCGCGAACAAGACGCCGGCGGATTACGGCGTCGACACCGCGCCGCGTCTGACCACGCTGGGGGTCCGCGAGCCTTCGAAGCGCGAGGCGGGGATCAAGGTGCAATCGGTGGACGAGCTGATCGACCGCCTCCGGACCGTGGGAGCGATTTGATGAAGTGCCTGGTTCTCGTCGAGCATGAAGGCGGCCAGCTCAAGGACGCCACCCTCTCCGCGGTGACCGCCGCCTCGAAGCTCGGCGAGGTGCATCTGCTCGTCGCCGGCGAGGGCGTCGGCGGAGTCGCCGAGCAGGCGGCGAAGATCGCCGGAGTCGGCAAGGTCCATGTCGCCGACGGAGCGGCCTATGCTCACCAGCTGGCGGAGAATGTCGCGCCGCTGGCGGTCCGACTGATAGAGGGCCATGACGCCTTCGTCGCCGCCTCGACCACCACCGGCAAGAACGTCGCGCCCCGGGTCGCCGCCCTGCTCGACGTGATGCAGATCTCCGACGTCCTCGCCATCGAGGGCGAGGACACTTTCCAGCGGCCCATCTATGCCGGCAACGCGATCGCCACGGTGAAGTCTTCCGATTCGAAGAAGGTTCTGACCGTTCGCGGAACGGCCTTCGAGAAGGCGGCCGCCGAAGGCGGCAGCGGCCAGGTCGAGGCGGTTTCGGGCGGCGAGGATTCCGGCCTGTCGAGCTTCGTCGGGGCCGAGATCGCCGCGTCGGAGCGGCCCGAGCTGACCAGCGCCAAGATCATCGTCTCGGGCGGCCGCGCGCTCGGCTCCTCCGAGCAGTTCCACGCCCTCATCGACCCGCTCGCCGACAAGCTCGGCGCCGCGGTCGGCGCCAGCCGCGCGGCGGTCGACGCCGGCTACGCCCCGAACGACTATCAGGTCGGCCAGACCGGCAAGATCGTCGCCCCCGAAGTCTATATCGCGGTCGGCATTTCGGGCGCGATCCAGCACCTCGCGGGGATGAAGGATTCGAAGCTGATCGTCGCCATCAACAAGGACGAGGAGGCGCCGATCTTCCAGGTCGCCGACCTCGGCCTGGTCGGCGACCTGTTCAAGCTGGTGCCGGAGCTGACCGAGAAGCTTTGATCCTCCCCATGCGCAGCATGGGAAGGATTAGGGCTTGGCGAAGGTCCCCACCAGCGTGGCCTTGGCCAGGACGTGGCCGCGCATCGCCTGGAGCAGTTGGTCGCGGCTGGCGCCGGCCTTGAGCGGCAGCTGGGCGTCGAGGGCGAACATCTGGAAGTGGTAATTGTGCGGCGACTTGCCCGGCGGGCGGGGGCCGAAATAGGCGGGGTGGCCGCGGCCGTTGCGGCCGAGCTTGGCGCCGAGCGTCACCGAGCCGCGCTCGATCGCCCCGGCCGCCGGATCGATGTTCCAGGCCAGCCAGTGGAGGAAAGGCTGGGACGAGGAGGCGTCGGGATCCTCCATGATCACGGCGAGGCTCTTGGTTCCTTCCGGAAGGTCCTTCCAGACCAGCGAGGGCGACATGCCGATGTCGTAATCGGTGAACTTCTTCGAGATCTCGCCGCCCGCCTTGAAGTCGCGCGAGGTCAGGGTGAAGGTCGCGGATGCCTGGGCCTCGGGGCGGTCGGCGGCGAGGATGCCCTTGGCGGCGGCGGGCTGCGCGCCGGCGACGGCGAGGGCGAAAGCGAGGAGCAGGCGAATCTTCATGCCGGCACCGTAACTTAATCCATGCCCTCCAGGAAAGAGGCGACGTTCGAGCCGAGCGCGTCGACGGCATAGCCGCCTTCCATGACGACCAGGGTGGGCAGTCCGAGGCCCGCGATGCGGCGGGCGACGGGGGCGTAATCGGCCGTCTCGAGGGCGAAGAAGCTGATCGGATCGCCGCTGAAGGTGTCGGCGCCGAACGAGCAGACGAGCAGCTCGGGGCCGAAGCCGGCGATCGCCTCGAGCGCCCGGCCGAGCGCGTCCTCATAGTCGCGGATCGCGGTGCCGCGCGGCAGCGGCAGGTTGAGGGTCGCCCCTTCGCCCTCGCCGGTTCCACTCTCGTCCGCATGGCCCCAGAAGAAGGGATAGTCGGTCCGAGGGTCGGCGTGGAGGGAAACGAAGAAGACGTCGCCGCGGCCGAGGAAGATGTCCTGGGTCCCGTTGCCGTGATGATAGTCGATGTCGAGGATGGCGACCCGGCTCTTCCCCGCCGCCCGGGCCGCCTCCGCGGCGATCGCCGCGTTGTTGAGGTAGCAATAGCCGCCCATGTAATCGGCGCCGGCATGGTGGCCGGGCGGTCGGCACAGGGCGAAGGCGGAGCGCTCGCCGCCGAGCAGCGCGTCGAGCGCCGACAGAGCGGTCTGCGCGGCCCAATAGGCGCTTTCCCAGGTGCCCTCGGCGATCGGGGTCGAGGCGTCCATGCTGTACCGGCCGAGCCGGGCATCGATCCGGTCGAGGTCGAGCGCGCGGCGGCCGACGACCGGCCATACATAGCCGGACGCGTCGCCGGGCCGTCCCGCCGCGCGCCAGTCATCGAAAGCGGACTTGAGGAAATCGAGATAGGGGCGCGGGTGGACCCGGAGCAACGGCGCTTCGCCGTGGTCGGCCGTGCCGCCGCACGGGCCGAGCGCGGCGAGCATCGAATCGACCCGGCCGCAATGCTCGGCATAAGGGACGAAGCCGCCATTGTGCAGCTCCTGCGCCGGAGCGTGGAGCCGCTGCCGCTCGTCCCAGAAGAGGCGCGTCACCGAACCAGATCCGCCGGCAGGGTCGGCTCCGACAAGATCCGCGCCATGGCGGCCCAGCGCGCCTTGGGGTCGGCGCCGGCGCGCTCCACGGCTTTCCGGACATGATCGAGGCCGAGGCCGTAGTTGATCACGTAGGAGCGGTACTGGTCGATGAAGGCGACCGACTTGTCCGCCCGGGCCGGCGAGACGAGCTGGTATCGGCGCGTCAGCTCGACCGCGCGGACACGGTCGATCCGGCCGTCGAGATAGTCGGCGGCGATGGTGAAGCGGGCGCCGGCCAGGTCGCGCATCGCCTCCTGGAGGGCGAGATACTGGGCGGCACCGGCGGTCGGCAGGCCGGCCAGCGGGTAGAGGGTCGAGGTTTCGAAGGCGAGCTGCTCCGCGCCGGGGAAGGCGAGCTCGATGCCGTAATTGGCCGAGCCCTCGGCGATGAAGCTTTGCGGCGAGTAGAGCGGGTAGAGGGTGAACTCGACCCAGCCCCGTCCCCTGGCGAGCTTGTCCTCGAGCAGGGCGTTGTGGACGTGATGGCCGGGATAGCCCTCGTGGCAGCCGAGATCGACGGCCCGGCCGATGCGGACCGGAAGATCGGTGTTGATCTGGATGAGGCTGGTCGAACCGCCCTTGTACCAATTGTAGCCGCCCCAGCTCTTGCCGGTGACGAACTCGAGGGTGAAGCGCTCGCCCTCGGGAAGGGCGATAGGGCCGAGGGTGCGTCGGCGGCATTCGGCGATGGCGGCGCGCATCACCGGGTCGAGCCGGTCGCGGGGGATGGAGAAGCGCTCCGCGAAGGCCTCCACCCGGTCGGCGAGCGGACCCGGGCCGGGCACCAGCCGCTCGATCCTGGCCAGCACCGGATCGTAGGTCGCGAGCGGCTTCAGCTCGGGCCGCACCCCGAACAGGCCCTCCGCCTCGTCGGCGAAGGCGAGCTTCTCGCCCTGCATCATCCTGAGGCGGGTCGAAGCGGCGCGGAGATTGGCGAGCAGGAAGTCGCGGCGGCGGCGCTCGATCGGCTCGAGCCGCGAATCGGCGAGGCTGCGCAGCCGCACGGAGAGGACGGCGGCACGGGCTTCGAGATCGGGCAGCGAATGCGGCTTCAGCTTCGCCTCGGCCTGCCATTCGGGCGGGCCGTAATAAGCGTCGACATAGCCTTCCTCCTTCTCGCCGATGGCGAGCTGGAGCTTCACATAGTCGCGGGCGATCGGGTCGAGGCTCTCGCCCGCCGGGCCCGCGGAGACGCAACCGGCCAGCAGGAGGAGTGGAATCAGCGCGGCGAACAACGTGCGGAATGCCATCATGCCCGCTTCATGGCCATCAAGGCGGCCGATGGACAACCGAAATCCACGCCGCTCGGCTCGTCCGGGGGCCTAAGGGTGGGTCTCGACCGTAAGTGCGCCGTCCGGACCCGCGCTGACGACGATGTCGCCGTCCCAGGCGGTGCCGTAGATCGCGTCGCTGAGCAGATGGCTCTCGAAGTCATGGGGGGCCCGGGCGACCTTGATGGTGACGGGGGCGGCGCGGGCGCGGACGATCGCTCCTTCCAGGAGCGAGATGGTGCCGACCCGGGGGTGGCCGTGCTCCCAGGCGCTCTTGCCTCCGATCCGGAAGGGCGGCCCCGTCGAGATGATCGCGATTTCGGGGGTCATACGGCTCAACAGGACGGGGGTCGTGCCGTTTTCGGCGCCATGATGACCGGCGACATAGACGTCGACATTGAGGGCACGAGTGCCGGAATAGCGGCTGACCAGTCTATCTATGCTCCCGGTTTCAAGGTCCCCGGTGAACAGGAACGAGGCGCGGCCATAGTCCACGCGAATGACCAGGCTGTGGTTGTTCGGATTTCCAAGGTCGCCCGAGTTGCCGTCATAGCCGCCCGAGAGCACGCGGATTCGGGGGTCGACTCGCGGGCATGTGAGCGGATCGACGATCGCACCAGCCACTCCCCGAGTCCCGGCCGCGACGATGTCGGCTTCGGTAATCGCCTTTACGGGGATGGGCGGCGACTCGCCCTCGGCATGGGCCAGCATTTTGCCCGCTCCCGACGTGTCCGTTCGCGGCCGACCGTTATGAACGTAGCCCCGGACAGGAATGGCCTGGGCCACCTTGAACAGGGCGCGGTCGTGATCGTCGTGGTTGTGGGTGAGGAAAAGGGCGTCGATGCGTCTGGGAAGGTCGGTCCGCCGCGCGAAGAATGCATTCAGGTAGGCGATGAGGCGAGCGGTGGACGTTGCGTTGCGTCCGCCGGCGTCGATGACGACCGCGCCGCAAGGGGTTTCGACCAGCGCCGCGCTGCCCTGGTCGACATTGATGAAATGGACCGCGATCCGGTCGGTCGGGAGCGGAGGCGGCTGCGCCTGGGCCGCGCCCATCCCCGTGAACGGCGCCGCCAGCGCCAACACGATTCGTCCCCGCAACCGTAGCGCCATAACGAATCCTCCCTGCGACGGAGGGTGCGCCCGGAGAATATGCGGGTCTCAGATATTTGAATCCGAAATGGACGTAAACTGGCGTGGGTCGCGGCCAAATCGATCCGAAACGGAGCTAGCTGCGCTCCTTGACCGTCATGGACGTTCCTCAACCCCGTCGGCGTCCCCGTCGGCGGAGATCTCGCGATCGAGCCGCGCCTCCTCCGAGCGATGGCGAGGGTGGCCGGGCGCCAGCCGAAGCACGAAATATCCTCCCAGCGCCGAGAGGAAGGAGCCGGCGAGAATGCCGAGCTTCGCCTCCTCGATCCGAGCGGGGTCGCCGGGGAAGGCGAGGGCGCCGATGAAAAGGCTCATCGTGAAGCCGATCCCGCAGAGCATCGCCACGCCCCAGACCTGAAGCCAGGTGGCGCCGCGAAGCGGGGAGGCGAGGCCGAAGCGGACGGTCAGCCAGACCGCTCCGAAGATGCCGAACTGCTTGCCGACGAACAGGCCGGCGGCGATGGCGAGCGGAAGCGGCGCCAGCAACCGGTTGAGCCCGACACCCTCCAGCGACACGCCGGCATTGGCGAAGCCGAACAGGGGCACGACCAGGAAGGCGACCCAGGGGCTCAGGCCGTGCTCGAGCCGGTGGAGCGGCGATTCCGCCGAATCCGGCGCGCCCGGCGTCGCGACGATCGGGACGGCCGCGGCGGCGAGGACCCCGGCGACGGTGGCATGAACGCCCGACAGCAGCACCGCGTACCAGAGCAGGCCGGCGCCGATCAGATAGGGCGAGAGCTGGCGCACCCCGCTCCTGCCCATCGCGTAGAGGACGAACAGGATCGCCGCCGCCGCGCCCAAGGCCAGGGTGTCGAGCGAGTCGGTATAGGCGAGAGCGATGATCGCGACCGCGCCGAGATCGTCGGCGATGGCGACGGTGGTGAGGAACAGCTTGAGCGAGGTCGGGGCCCGGCTCCCGAGCAGCGCCAGCACGCCGATCGCGAAGGCGATGTCGGTGGCCGCGGGGATCGCCCAGCCGCGGCTGAGCCCGTCCCCACCGGCGGCGACGGCAAGGTAGATCAACGCCGGCACCGCCATTCCGCTGGCCGCGGCGATCACCGGCAGCCGCCGCCGCTCCCAGGTCGACAGCCGCCCGTCGACGAACTCGCGCTTTATCTCCAGCCCGACGAGAAGGAAGAAGACGGCCATCAGCCCGTCGTTGATCCACAGGTGTATCGTCATCGTCCCGAGCCTGGGCGACAGCGTTGGTCCGGTCTCGAGATGCAGCAGGTGGTGGTAGGCTCCGGCGAGCGGCGAATTGGCGACGATCAGGGCCAGCGCCGCCGCGGCCATGAGCAGCAGGCCGCCGGCGGCTTCGCTTCGCAGAAAGGCCCGCAGCGCGGACCGGGGCCGTGCGCTTTTCCCAATCGCCATGGCGGAGGCCCTAGCGGCCGCGCCGCGCCGGGGGAACCGCTCTCAGGCCGTCACCCGTTGCAGGCGCATCCCTTGCCCTTGTGGCAGGTCTTCCAGCGGGCGATGCAGCTGTTGCCGCAGGCTTTCCCCTTCGAGCAGACCTTGCAGCAATAGAAACCCTGCGCCGCGGCGGAGCCCGACGCGCACGGACCCAGCGAGGGCGGGCCGAGCGCCAGCGTCGCGGCGGCGGCGAGAAGGGCGAGGGCGCGCATCGGACTCGGCGCCGCTCAGTCGGTCGCCCGGAAATAGTCGGGCGTGACGCTTCCGTCCGCGCCGATGACGATTCGGATATTGTCGCAGCCGCCGGGACGGCCGTCATTGTCGGGGCCGATCTTCTGGCTGGTCGGACAGGTCTTGTCGTTGAGCGCGGTGGTCCACAATTGGCCGCGCTTGTTATATTCGTCGATGACCTCGCTGTCCGGAAGGACGGTCCCCGAATAGGCCTTGGGTCCGACCGACACGACATAGTGGCTCGCACCGACGGCGTCGAGGAAGGCGGTCCGGGAAGAGGTCATGCTGCCGTGGTGGCCGGCCACCAGGATGTCCGAGCGCAGCTGGAGGGCGCAGCAGGCGAGCAGCTTGGCTTCGGCGGAATTGGCCTTGGGAGCCTCGCTCGGCTTCTTGCGGCCGCCGGCCTCGCCGTCGCCGGGGAGGAGGACGCTGCGCGTGCCGAGCATCAGCCGGGTGACCACGCTGGCCTCGTTGAAATTGCCGCGCGGCATCTTGACCGTGCCGTCGGCGAGCAGGATCGACATCGTCGCTCCGGCTCCGAGCGGGACCGGGGCGCTGGTGATCCGGGAGCTTCGAGGCACTCGAAGCGTGGTCGCGGGACGCTTCCGGCCGTGGCAGGTGCCGGCATTCTTGACCTCGACGTCGTGGGTGCCGCCGTCGCCGAGCGAATTGTGATAGGCGATCCCGGGCTCGGCGACGATCGCGTCGAGCAGGGCGCGGTAGCCGCAGGTGTCGTTGAGGGCGCCCGAGTCCCAGAAGTTGCGGACCTCGTAGGTCTCGAGCACGTCGTCCATCATCTCGACATGATCCTTGTGCGGATGGCTGAGGATCAGATGGTCGATGACGGTCATGTCCGGCCGCACCTTGGCGAGATAGGCGAGCACCCGGTCCTTGTCCTTGCCCCGGGCCGAATCGTCGTTGCTCCCGGCGTCGTAGAGCAACGTGAAATCATGGCCTTCGACGAAGACCGAGAGGCCGGTGCCGACGTCGATCGCGTGGACGACGTAGGTGCCGGGCGCCGGCGGCTGGGCGAGGGCCGGCGCGGCGAAGGCCGCGGCGGCGGCGGCGAGGAGGCCGAGCCGGATCACGAGTCCCACCCGTCGAAAGCGGGGTCGAAGCTTCGGTTGAGGGCGTTGGCGAGGCGGATTCCGGCGCGCTTCAGCCGGGTCTCGACGATCGGCTTGGCGCGGTCGAGATAGGCGTTGTCGACGATCTGCGCCCGCTGCGGATCGCCGGCGGCGAACTCGCGCTTGTCGGCGGAATACCAGCAGGCGCCCGACTTTCGGATGCAATAGCCCGTCCGGCCCGCGGCGGTGACCTTGTAGGATTCGTCCGCCCACTGCCACGGCTGCGAGCGGTTCCAGTTGCGCCGCTGGAGGTCGGTGATGCCGCCGCTGAGCAGGGCCGCGGCGGCGCGCGCCCGAGCCACACGATCGGTCCCCGGAGCGAAGATCCGCCGCTCGACGACGCACGTGTCCCAGACCGAATGGAGGCTCGCCTGGAAGGCGCCGGAGCAGATTCCGTCGGCCTTGATGCTGTTGCCGCCGCGATCGTCGGCGAAGGAGATGTGGAGCGGCTGGTGGAGGTCGCCGAACCAGTGGCCGATGTAGAGGATGGCGGTCTTCTTCTCGTCGTCCGTGCCGGACCGGAGGAGCGCGAGATCGCCCTCCAGGGCGCTGATCACGCAGGGGCTCCCGCCGGGGCAGCCGGGGCGGATGCGCCGGTCGCTGCGCTGGTAATTGGCGTAATGCTCGGAGGCGCGCGAAACCGGGCTGTCCGGGAAGGTGCAGGTCTCGGTGAAGCTGGCGAAGCGGCCGTCGAGCGCGACCAGCCGGTCGACCTCCGCCTTCGCCGCCGGCGTGAGGTTCAGATAGCCGATCTCGCAGACCGTATAGTGGCCGCCCTGGCCCCAGGCCAGGGCCGGCGAGGGCGCGAGAAAGACGAGCAATGCGAATGCCGCCGCGATGATCCAGCGCATGAGCCAGTCCCCCCAGACGTTGGCCGAGCCCCGCCGACCGGCGGGACGAGTCGTTATATCCCTTATTTGGATATCGAGAAACTCGTTTCCTGGATTGCCTCCGATTCGGGGCGGACTTTCCCGGTTTCGCCTCGGCGCGCAGACCCAGGACCGTTCCCGGCACGATCGGCGTCGCACGGGCGGACGGCTCAGGGGCCGGCCGCCAAATTCGAACTTTGCTTGTTTTAGAAAAGGGCTTGCAGTTTTTCCGTCAAAATAGATGATGGGGCGTCCGATTCAGGGGGCGGGATCGATGGGCGTGGGGGCGCCGCTGTTCGGCGGCTTGGACTTGATCATGCGCGAAGCGGCGCTGTTCGCCGCGACCGGCTTCCTGATCCTGGGGCTGAGCGACCTCGCCGTGGATCTGGCCTGGATCGCGCTTCGGCTTCGCGGCCTCGCCCGCCCCGCCCCGTCGGTCCGCGACCTGCCGCGGCCCGCGGCGCCCGGCCTGATCGCCGTCTTCGTGCCCGCCTGGGACGAATCGGCGGTGATCGGACCGATGCTTCGAGGCGCTCTGGCCGCCTGGGGCGAGGGCGACTGGCGACTCTATGTCGGCACCTATCCCAACGACCCGGCGACGAGAGCCGCCGCCGCCGCGGTGACGGACCCGCGCGTCCGGATCGTCACCGGCGGCGAGCCGGGGCCGACGACCAAGGCCGATTGCCTCAACCGGCTGTGGCGGGCGCTGCTGACCGACGAGGCGGGGGAGGGACGGCTCGCCAAGGCGGTCGTCCTCCACGACGCCGAGGATCTCGTCCATCCGGACGAGCTTCGCCTGTTCGACGGCCTCGTCGAGCGATTCGACCTCGTCCAGCTGCCGGTTCTGCCGCTGATCGACCCCCATTCGCGATGGCTCGGCGGCCATTATGCCGACGAGTTTTCCGAATCGCACGGCAAGGAGATGGCCGTGCGTGGCGCGCTCGGCGCCGGCCTCCCCTCGGCCGGCGTCGGGTGCGCCTTTTCCCGCGCGGCGCTGGTCCGCCTCGCGGCCGAGCGGGGCGGGCTGCCGTTCGACGCCGACAGCCTCACCGAGGATTACGAGCTCGGCCTTCGCCTCGCCGAGGCGGGCGGGCGCTCGGTCTTCCTGCGCGTCGCCGGCGAGGATGGAAGCCTGGTCGCGACCCGCGAATATTTCCCCGGGACGCTGCGCGCGGCGGTCGCCCAGAAGGCGCGGTGGATGACGGGCATCGCGCTGGCCGGCTGGGACCGGCTCGGCTGGCGCGGCGGGCTCGCCGAGCGCTGGATGCGGCTTCGCGACCGCCAGTCGCTTCTCGCCGCCGTGCTGCTCTTCGCCGGCTATCTCGCGCTCCTGCTGTGGCTGGCGCTGAAAGCCTGGGAAGGGGCGACCGGCCTCGCCCCCGCCCCGCTTCCGGCGGGGCTCGCCTTCCTCGTCGCCGCCAACACGGCCTTGCTGGCCTGGCGGCTGGCGGTCCGGGCCGGCTTCACCGCCGCCGCTTATGGCTGGAGCGAGGGGCTTCGGTCGGTGCCGAGGGCGGCGATCGGCAATGTCGTGGCGATGCTCGCCGCCGCCGCCGCGCTCGGCCGCTACCGGGCGCTTCGGCGCGGCGGCCGCCCGCATTGGGGCAAGACCGCGCACATCTTCCCGGCGGTGCCGCCGGCGCGATGAGCCGGTCGCCGCCGCTGCGCTTCCTGGTCCTGCTGCTGGCCGGCTGGACCGGCTTGCGCGCGGCCTGGCTGGCGCCGGGCTGGCCGACTCCGCCGGCCGAGGCGGGCGAAGCCCCGGCGGGACGCTCCGGATCGGCGACGGCCCGCTCGCCGGAAGCCGGGCCCCTGGCGCGGCCGCCCGTTCGCGCGGCCGCCGGGCCGGCGCCGGCGAACCGCCGGCCGCGCCCCGCCCCCGTCCCGGGCGCAGCGCCGCGGCTCGCGGCCGCGCCGGCCCTCCCGGAGGCGCCGACCTGGGGCCCGCCGGCGTGGCCGCTTCCGCCGCCGGACCGGAACGAGCACCGTGCCGCCGCCCCGCTCCGCCCCGGCTCGGCGGCTTCGCCGGGGCGGGCCGGGGCCCGCTGGTCCTTCGCCGCCTGGTCCTTCGCGAGGCGAGGCGATTCGGCGGCGCTCGCGCCCGGCGGGATCCTGGGGGGCAGCCAGGCCGGCGCGGTCGCCCGGTTCCGGCTGAACGGCGACCCGGCCCGTCCGCTCGCGCTCGCGGTCCGGCTGTCGTCGCCGCTCGGCCGGGCCGCCGGCGCCGAGGCGGCCGTCGGGGTCGACTGGCAACCCTCCCGGCGGATCCCGGTCCACGTCCTTGCCGAGCGTCGGCAGGCCCTCGGGCGCGAGGGGCGCTCGGCCTTCGGGCTCGCCTTCCACGGCGGAGTGAGCGATTCGCCGGTCGCGGGCTTTCGGGTCGACGCCTATGCCCAGGCCGGGATCGTCGGCACGCGCTCGCGCGACCTGTTCGGCGACGGAGCGCTGAGGCTGTCGCTGCCGCTCGGCCGGGTCCGCCTCGGCGCCGGCGCCTGGGCCGCCGCCCAGCCCGGCGTCGCCCGCCTCGACCTCGGCCCCCAGGCGTCCCTCCGCCTGCCGCTGGTCGGCCGCCATTTCCTGGTCGCCGCCGACTGGCGCTTCCGGGTCGCGGGCCAGGCCCGGCCGGGCTCCGGCCCCGCCCTGACCGTCGCCGCCGACTTCTGATCCCGCCGCCCGCGCTCCGGCGAACGAGAGCGCCTTCCGCCGCGCCGCGCCAGCGGCTAACCAGTCGGCGTGGACATCTATCTCCCCATCGCCGGCCTGTCGGTCAACGCGCTGGCGATAATCCTGCTCGGCGGGGTGGTCGGGCTGCTGACCGGGATGGTCGGGGTCGGCGGCGGCTTCCTGACCACTCCGATCCTGATCTTCTACGGAATCCCGCCGCCCGTCGCCGTCGCCTCGGCGACGACCCAGATCACCGGCACCAGCGTGTCGGGCGTGCTCGCCCACCGCCGCCGCAAGGGCGTCGACTATCGGATGGGAGCGGTGATCATCGCCGGAGGCCTGGTCGGAGCGCTGGCCGGAGGCGGCCTGTTCCGGCTGCTCCAGGACGCCGGCCAGATCGATACCGTCATCTCCCTGCTCTACGTCATCCTGCTCGGAACGATCGGGGCGATGATGGCCAAGGAGGCGGCGACCTCGCTCGACATAATCAAGCCGAAGGCGAATGCGAAGAAGCCCAAGCGCCACAACCCGATGATCGCGGCCCTGCCGATGCGCTGGCGCTTCTACCAGTCGGGCCTCTACATCTCGCCGCTGGCGCCCTTCCTGCTCGGCCTCGGCGCCGGAATGCTGACCGTGCTGCTCGGAGTCGGCGGCGGCTTCATCGTCGTGCCAGCGATGATCTACCTGCTCGGGATGTCGGCCCAGGTCGTCGTCGGCACCTCGCTTCTCCAGATCCTGTTCGTCACCGCCGCCACCACCTTGATCCACGCCACCACCACCAAGTCGGTCGACATCGTGCTCGCCGGCCTGCTCCTGCTCGGCTCGGTGATCGGAGCCCAGTTCGGCGCGCGGCTCACCCAGAAGTTCAAGCCCGAGCTGCTTCGCATGTTCCTCGCCATCATCGTCCTCGCGGTCGCCCTCAGGATGGCGATCGGCCTCGGCTGGCGGCCCGAGGAAATCTACACCCTGCAGGTGCTCTGAAATGGCGTTCGGCCGGGCCCTGCTGCTGCTCTGCGCGGCTCCGCTCGTCCTCGGCGCCGCCAAGCCGAGGCTGGTGCCCGACGTGTCGCAGGACCGGGTCGAGATCCGATCGACCTTCAACGGCGCCGAGTTGCTGCTGTTCGGCGCCGTCCTCTATCCCGGCGGCCGCACGCCCACCGAGCATGCCGACATCGCCGTGGTGGTGAAGGGTCCGGTCCAGCCGCTGGTGGTGCGCGAGAAGCAGAAGGTGGCGGGCATCTGGATGAACGTCGAGGCCGCCCGCTTCCGCTCGGCGCCGGCCTTCTACGCCGTCGCCTCGTCGCGGCCGCTGTCCAAGCTGATCGAGGAGCGGACGGCGGCGATCTACGAGCTCGGCCTGCAGAATCTGTCGCTCTCGCCCGGCGGCGGCAAGGCGCCCGAGGTGCAGCGCCGCTTCGAGGCCGGCCTGATCGACCTGATGCAGCGCCGCCAGCTCTATCTCGAGGATCCCGACGGCGTGAAGATCACCGACCACGTCCTCTACCGCGGCCGGATCTCGATCCCGGCGCGGGTGCCGGTCGGCGAGTATACGGCCGAGACCTTCCTCATAAAGGACGGCCGGGTGATCGCCGGCGCGACCCGCGAGATCCGGATCGAGAAGCTCGGCTTCGAGCGCGACGTCGCCGAGGCCGCCGACCGCTGGTCCTTCGCCTACGGGATCGCCGCCGTGGCGCTGTCGCTTCTGCTGGGGTGGGGCGGAAGCCTGGTGTTCCGGCGGGGGTAGCGCCCCGGCGAAGGCCGGGGCCAAGAGGCAAGGCCGGAAGGGCTGGGTCCCGGCCTTCGCCGGGACACATTGAGGAAAAGCAGTTGTTTACCCCTCGCTGCTAGGAGGGCCTGCGCGAAACCAGCGGGGGCCCGATAAGCCGCATGACCGACATGATGAACTTCCAGACCGTTCCGGTCTCCGGCGAAGCGGAGGAATTCGCCCCGACCATCCGGCCGCGCATCCCGCAGCCGGTGCGCCACGCGCCGATCGGGCGGGTGGTCGAGGTCGGCGGCGGCGGCGGCCGGATCGAGCTCGAAGCCGCCCGCTGCGCCGAGATCGCCCGCGATCCCGATCCCACCATCGCCTTGTCCGGCCAGGTCGGCGGCCACGTCAAGCTCGAGGCCGGCAATCGCTGGCTGCTCGCCAACGTGAGAGGCCTCAAGCTTCGCGACGGCGAGGCCGGAATGGTCTCGGCCGAGATCGACTTCCTCGGCGAGGGCGAGGAGGATCCGCAGTCCGGCAAGCTGATCAACTTCCGCCGCGGAATCACCGGCTATCCGCCGCCGGGCGCGAGGGCCTTCCCGGTCTCCGGCGACGACATGAAGCAGATGTTCGCCGCCGACGAGCGCGCCCATATCGAGATCGGCACCGTCTATCCGACCAAGGACGTCCGCGGGGCGCTCTACATCGACGCTTTGCTCGGCAAGCATTTCGCCTTGCTCGGCTCGACCGGCACCGGCAAGTCGACCTCGGCCGCCCTGATCATGCACCGGATCTGCGATCTCGCCCCCGAGGGCCATATCGTCATGATCGACCCGCACGGCGAATATTCGGCCGCCTTCAAGGGCGTCGGCGAGCTGTTCAACGTCGAGAACCTCGCCATGCCCTACTGGCTGATGAACTTCGAGGAGCATTGCGAGGTGTTCATCACCTCGTCCGGCTCCGAGCGCCAGCGCGACATGGACATCCTCGCCAAATGCCTTCTGATGGCCCGCGCCAAGAACCGGGCGGCCGAGGGCATGACCAAGCTCACCGTCGATTCGCCCATTCCCTATGCGCTGTCCGACCTCGCCGCCGGCATCAACAGCGAGATGGGCCTCCTGAACAAGGCGACCGACACCGCGCCCTACATGCGCCTCAAGACCAAGATCGACGAATTGAAGGCCGATCCCCGCTACCATTTCATGTTCTCGGGGATGCTGATCGCCGATTCGATGACCAACTTCATCGGCAAGATCTTCCGCCTTCCGGCCAAGGGCAAGCCGATCTCGATCGTCGACGTCTCCGGGGTCCCGACCGACATCGTCTCGGTGGTCGTCGCGGTGCTCTCGCGCCTCGTCTTCGACTATGCGATATGGTCGAGGAACGAGGTGCCGCGCCCGGTCCTGCTCGTCTGCGAGGAGGCCCACCGCTACATCCCGTCCGACAAGACCGGCAACGGCCAGTCGGTCAGGAAGGTGCTCGAGCGGATCGCCAAGGAAGGCCGCAAATACGGAGTCAGCCTCGGCCTGATCACCCAGCGCCCGTCCGACCTCGCCGAGGGCGTGCTGTCGCAATGCGGAACGATCATCGCGATGCGCCTCAACAACGAGCGCGACCAGCATTTCGTCAAGTCGGCCATGCCCGAGGGCGCGCGCGGCTTCCTCGACGTCATCCCGGCGCTGAGGAACCGCGAGTGCATCGTCTGCGGCGAGGGCGTGTCGATCCCGATCCGGGTCTCGTTCGACGACCTCGAGCGCGACCGCCGCCCGGCATCTTCCGACCCGCTCTTCTCCGAGCTGTGGCGCCAGACCGGCGACGAGGAGGCGATGGTGGCGCGAGTCGTCAAGCGGTGGAGAAGCCAGGGCCGCTGATCCGCGCTGTCCGGAATCGGACGAAGTGGACGAAGTGGACGCGGCGGAGCCTTTTTTTCCGTCGCCCCGCCGGCGCCGGCCAAAAGACACAAAAGCCCCTCATCCCGGGCTCGAAAATCCTTTGTTTTCAGCAGAGCCTCGGCCAAGCGGCGCAGGGCCAGGCCGAGACCGGCCAGGGCCGCCAGCAGGGCCTTGCCGAAGGGCTTCGACTCGCGCGTGATGCACATGGCCGGAGTAGAACATATATAGAACGAATAGTCAAGGCCCTTAGGTTCATCCCCTCTGGCGCGCCCGGCGAAAGCGCCTAAGATCGGCCGGCCGTTCGGGGGAACGCAAATGCCCTATCGCCACGCCCATTGGTATCTGCTGCTGCTGTTTCCGCTCACCGGCCTCGCCTTCTGGCCCAATTATTTCGGCAAGCTGGCCGACTCCCCCTACGCCTTCCACGTCCATGGCGCGACGGCATCGCTGTGGATCGCCCTGCTCGCCTTCCAGAGCTGGTCGATCCACCGCCGGCGAAACGCCCTGCATCGCTCGGCCGGGCTCGCCAGCCTGGCGCTCTTCCCCTTGTTCATCGCCGGCGGGCTGCTGGTGATCCAGACCATGGCGGTCAAGTTCGCCGCCGGGAGCGACCCGTTCTACGACGTGTTCGGAGCTCGGCTCGGCGCGATCGACGCGCTCTCCTCGGCGGCGATGCCGTTCCTCTTCTATCTGGCGCTGAAGGAGAGGCGGAAGGTCCATCTCCACGCCCGCTACATGCTCGCTCCGGTGCTCTTCCTGCTGCCGCCGATCCTCTCCCGGCTGATGCCGGCGCTGCCGCCGCTCGCCATCGCCGGGCCGGCCGATTTCCACCGCTTCGGCTACGGAGTCCATATCGCCGACGCCCTCGCCGTCGCGCTCGCCGCCGCCCTCTACCTGCACGCCCCGAAATGGGGACGGCCGTGGCTCGTCGTCGGCGCCCTCGTCGCCGCCCAGAGCCTGGCCTTCGAGACTCTCGGGAGGACGGCGGCCTGGGAGCGGCTGTTCGAAGCGATCGGGTCAGTCCCCACCGCCCTCGTCGCGACCCTCGGCCTCGCCGCCGGAGCGGCGGCCGCCTGGGCGGGCTGGGCGGCCGGGCGAATTCCGGCGCGCCCGATGGCGATGGCTTGAGCCCGTTCCTCCCCGAGCAAGCTCGGGGAGGAATTAAGCCCGCGGCTTCTTCTTGGCGGCGCTGTCGGCCATCCGGGCGGCGCCCGGCTTGACCGCGAGCAGGGTCTTCAGCCTCGAGCGGAAGGCGGCGAGGTCGCCGCCGGAGAGCTGGGCGCGGCTGACGAACTTGACCGAGGTCGGGTTGATCGGGACCCCGTTCTTGTAGAGCTCGTAATGGAGGTGCGGGCCGGTGGCGAGGCCGGTCGAGCCGACATAGCCGATCACCTGGCCCTGGCGGACGCTGGCGCCGGCCTCGGCGGCGATCCGGCTCATGTGCGAGTAAGTGGTGACGAGACCGCCGGAATGGGCGAGTCGAACCTGGTTGCCGTAGCCGCCGGCGCGGCCGGCCCGGATCACCCTGCCGTCGGTGGCGGCGAGGATCGGGGTGCCGTAGCCGGCGCGGAAGTCGACCCCCTTGTGCATCCGCGTGTAGCCGAGGATCGGGTGGAGCCTGAGGCCGAAATTGGACGAGACGTTGCCCGGCACCGGCCGCTGCAGCATCCCGCTCTCGCGGCCGACTCCCGAGGCCTCGAACCATTCGGAGCGGCCGCCGCGCTCCCACTGCATCAGCCTCAGATCCTTGCCCGAGCCGCGGTCGAGGCCGGCGTAGAGGAGGCGCCCGGTCTCGGCCTCGCCGGTGGCGGCGCGGCGATGCTCGAGGATGATGTCGAAGCGGTCGTCGGCGGCGAGGCCGCCGATGTTGGTCTGGCCGGCGAGCGCCCTTATATAGGCCTCGACCGCGCGCGCCGGCGCTCCGGCGGCGCGCGCCGAGCGGTAGAGGCTCGAGCCGACGAAGCCCTGGATCCTCAGCGGCGTCGAATCGACCGAGATGGGCGTCCGGGTCAGCGCCAGCTTGCCGCCGGTCCGCCTGACCGACAGCTTGAGGTCGAAGCGGGCGCGCAGCGACAAAGCGGTGAGCGGCCGCGCGACGGTCCGGTCGGGCCGTCGGCCGAGGGTGATGGCGATCGCGGTGCCGGGCCGGATCTGGTCGAGCGGGACGGCGGCGGCGACGAGGGCGGCGACCTGGTCGGCTTCCTTCTGGGCGACTCCGGCGCGCTCGAGCGCCCGGACGAAGCCGTCGCCCTCGCCGATCGTCGCATTGAGCTCGACGGTCGGCCGCTCGGGCGTGTCGAGCAGCGGCTCGACCGCGTCGGTCGGAGCCATCTTCCGGCCGGTGTCGGCGCCCAAGGCGAGCGGCGCGATGGCGAGCGAGCGGGCCTGGGCGAAATGGGCGTCGGAGAGCGGCGCCGCGGACGCCGCCGGGATCGGATCGAGGCCGGGCGCGAGCCACAAGGCGGCGCCGCACAAAGCGGCGCAGGTGAAGGCGCCGCGGAACCAGGTGCGCGAGCCGATCCGGGCGCCGAGATCGACGACCAGGTCGAAGTCGCGCCGGCGCGGCGCGGCGCGGCTGCCGAAGCTGCGCGGGCGAGGCGCGGATTCGAAGGCGAGCGCGGCGGCGCCGCCGCCGGCACCCGGCCTGATCTGGCTGTACTGGTACAAGGCGGAAAAAGCCCCCGCGACCCGTGAAACACCCCCCGGCCGCGGATCGTGGCCAGGTGACGAGGACTGTGGGGAATCAGGGTTAAAGTCCAGTAAACTTGTCCCGCGCGCCCAAAGGCTTGCGACGAACCGTGCGGGGGGAGCGGGCGAGCCGTTGGCGGCCGGCGGAACCCGTCCTCCCCGTGCGCGAAGCGCATGGGGAGGGGGACCCCGCGAAGCGGGGTGGAGGGGCAGCCGCTCGTCAGCCTGAACTGGCGATCGACAGGATCAAATTCACGGCCGGGGAATTGGGGACACGGGGAATTGGGGACACGTACCTTTTCGCGAAAAGGTACGTGTCCCCATTGAGCAAAAGGTACGTGTCCCCATTGAGCAAAAGGTACGTGTCCCCATTGAGCAACCGAAATCGCGGGGAGGAATTGAGCTAGTTCATTGCACTCCGCGCACGAACGCCCGATCTAGCTCCCATGAGCGACTTCGCCCGGGCGCCGCTGGCCGCCATCCTTGGGCCGACCAATACCGGCAAGACCCACCTCGCGGTCGAGCGCATGGCCGCCCATTCGAGCGGGATGATCGGCTTTCCGCTCAGGCTGCTGGCGCGCGAGGTGTACGACCGGGTGGTGGCGATGAAGGGGGCGAGCCGGGTCGCCCTGCTCACCGGCGAGGAGAAGATCGTCCCGAAGGACGCGCGCTGGTTCCTGTGCACGGCCGAATCGATGCCGATGGAGAAGGACTTCGCCTTCGTCGCGCTCGACGAGGCGCAACTGGGCGCCGATCCGGAGCGGGGCCACGTCTTCACCGACCGGATGCTCCACGCCCGCGGCCGCGAGGAGACGATGATCCTCGG
Organism: uncultured Alphaproteobacteria bacterium; assembly: GCA_963716155.1. Taxonomy (GTDB): domain Bacteria; phylum Pseudomonadota; class Alphaproteobacteria; order Sphingomonadales; family Sphingomonadaceae; genus Allosphingosinicella. Next base: position 2,938,076 of record OY970297.1, on the reverse strand, counting down.
CTCGGAGACCCTGGCGCCGATGGTCCGGGCGCTTCTGCCCAAGGCGGAGATCATCGGCCGGCCGCGCTTCTCGACCCTCTCCTATGCCGGGCCGTCCAAGCTTTCGCGGCTTCCGCCGCGCTCGGCGATCGTCGCCTTCTCGGCCGAGCAGGTCTATGCCGTCGCCGAGATGCTTCGGCGGATGCGCGGCGGCGCGGCGGTGGTGATGGGGGCGCTTTCGCCCCGCACCCGAAACGCCCAGGTGGCGATGTACCAGGCCGGCGAGGTCGACTATCTCGTCGCCACCGACGCGATCGGCATGGGGCTCAACATGGACGTCACCCATGTCGCCTTCGCCGGCCTGTCGAAGTTCGACGGCCACAGGAGGCGCCGGCTGACTCCGGCCGAAATGGCTCAGATCGCCGGTCGGGCCGGGCGCCACCAGCGCGACGGGACGTTCGGGGTGCTGACCCTGGAGGGCGAGCTGTCGGCCGAGTTCCGGCCCGAGGAGCTGGCGGCGATCGAGGAGCATCGCTTCGCGCCGCTCGATCATCTCCACTGGCGCGAGGGCGACCCCGACTTCCGGAGCGTCGAGGCTTTGGTCCGCTCGCTCGAGCGCCGGCCCGACCAGCCCGGCCTGCGCGCCGCGCCCGAGGCGATCGACCTCGCCGTTCTCAAGCGGCTCGCCGGCGACCCCGACGTCGCCGCCCGGGCGCGCGGCTACGAGGCGGTGCGGCGGCTGTGGGCGGCCTGCGGCCTGCCCGATTTCCGCAAGACCGGGCCCGAGCATCACGCCCGGCTGGTGGCGCGAATCTACCTCCATCTCAGCGAGGGCGAGGGGCGGATCCCGCAGCCCTGGTACGCCGCCCAGGTCGCCCAGCTCGACAACGTCCAGGGCGATATCGACACGCTCGCCGACCGGCTCGCCGGGGTGCGGACCTGGGCCTATATCGCCCATCGCTCCGACTGGCTGGCCGACCCGGAGGTGATGGCGACGCGCACCGGCGAGGTCGAGGAGAGGCTGTCGGACGCGCTGCACGAGCGGCTGACCCAGCGCTTCGTCGACCGCCGGACCTCGGTGCTCTTGAAGGACATCGGCCGCAAGGGCGTCGGCGAGTTCCCGGTGATCGTCGACGAGCAGGGCGAGGTCACCGTCGGCTCCTTCCCGATCGGGCGGATGGAGGGCTTCGCCTTCGAGGTCGACCCGACCGCCCGCCATGCCGACCGCAAGATGCTGCTGGCGACGGCCGAGCGGCGGCTGGGCGGCGAATATGAGCGGCGCGCCGCCGCGCTGGCTGCCGACACGGACGATCATTTCACCCTGCGCACCGAAGCTGGGCGGCCGGTGGCGGTGCTGTGGCGCGGGCACGAGGTCGCCCGGCTCGGACCCGGCAAGAATCTGCTCAGCCCGCGCGTCCTGGTCGACCGCCGGCTCGACCGGCTGTCCGAGCGGGGGCGCTCGATCGTGGTCGAGCGGCTCGACAGCTGGGTCCGCCACCAGGTCGAGAGCGCGCTCGGGCCGCTTCGGGCGGCCGGGCTGGCGGCTCAGGACCGCGAGGCGCCGGCCGCGGTCCGCTCGATCCTGGCGATGCTGGTCGACGAGGGCGGGATCGTCGAGCGCGAGGCGGTGGCCAAGCCGCTCGCCGAGCTCGACCGCGAGCAGCGCCGCGCGGTGACCCGACTGAAGATCCGCATCGGCGCGCTCGACCTGTTCATGCCCGACGTGCTCAAGCCGGAGGCGCGGCGCTGGCGAACCGCGCTTCGCGCCGCGGCGGCGGGCGAGGCGATGCCCGGGCTTCCGCCCGAATCGGCGGTGATCCTGCCGGCGCCGCCGGGCGGCGGGCAGGCGCGGCTCGCCCGCCTCGGCTTCCGTCCGCTCGGCCCGCAGATGCTGCGCGTCGACATGGTCGAGCGGCTTGCCCGCCACGCCCACGAGGCCCGCGCCGGCAAGGCCCAGCCGGTGGTCGACGAGCCGCTCGCCACCTCGCTAGGACTGCAGCCGCAGGCGGTGGCGAAGCTGATGCGCGATTTGGGCTTCCGTCCGGCCGACGGCGTCCAGGCCTGGGTCTGGCGCGGCCGCGCCCGGCGGCGCGACGAGCCGCGCCGGCCCGGCACCGGCAACGCCTTCGCGGCGCTGGCGGGGCTGAAGCGTGGCTGACAGCCTGAGGCTCGACAAATTCCTGTGGTTCGCGAGGATCGTGAAGACCCGGGCGCTGGCGCAGACGATGGCGGAGGAGGGCCGGATAAGGATCGCCGGGCGGGTGGTCGACCGCGCCCATGCGCCGGTCAGGGTCGGCGACGTGCTGAGCTTCGCCCAGCGCGGCGCGGTGCGGGTGCTCAAGGTGGAGGCGCTGCCGGCGCGCCGCGGGCCGCCCGCGGAGGCTCGGGCGCTCTATAGGGAGATCGAGGAGGGCGGCTCCGAAACCCCTCTCCCTGCAGGGAGAGGGGTAGAAAGCCCCCGTTGACGAGCGAAGGGGGCGGCGACTAGGGATTCGCCCCAGGGAGAAGAGCATGACCTACGTCGTCACCGATGCGTGCATCCGCTGCAAATATATGGACTGCGTCGAGGTCTGCCCGGTCGACTGCTTCTACGAGGGCGAGAACATGCTCGTCATCAACCCTTCGGAATGCATCGACTGCGGGGTGTGCGAGCCGGAATGCCCGGCCGAGGCGATCCTCCCCGACACCGAGGCCGGGCTCGAGCAATGGCTCGAGGTCAACGCCACCTATTCGGCCGAATGGCCCAACATCACCCGCAAGCGCGAAAGCCCGGCCGACGCCGACGAGCATAAGGGCGAGGAAGGCAAGTTCGACAAATATTTCACCCCGGAGCCCGGCCAGGGGGATTGAGCCTTCCTCCTCCCCGGCGAAGGCCGGGGTCCAGTCGGCGCGGACGGGTGAAGCTGGGCCCCGGCCTTCGCCGGGGAACGACCGCTTTTGCCGATTACCTCCAAAAGGGTAGCTTTTCGGCACCTTTTCGGATATAAGCCTCCCATCGAAGCGGATGCGACGCGCATTCCGCAACCGGTGGTCACGAGAAGAATCGCCGCACATCGCAGTTTGAGTACATCCTCGGGGCGGAGGGAGTCCGGCACGGTGGCGGCTGTTTCCAATGGAAGGTCGATTAAATGGCAGCGAAGGCGTTGAGCTTCGACGTTGGCGATTACGTTGTTTACCCCAAGCACGGCGTGGGCCGGGTGATCGAACTGCAGAGCACGGACATAGCCGGCATGCAGCTCGAGCTCTACGTGCTGCGGTTCGAGAAGGAAAAGATGACCCTGCGCGTTCCGACCAACAAGGCGGAGAGCGTCGGCATGCGCAAACTCTCGTCCGACAAGACGATGCAGGAGGCGCTCGCCACCCTGAAGGGCAAGCCCAAGGTGAAGCGCACCATGTGGTCGCGCCGCGCCCAGGAATATGAGGCGAAGATCAACTCGGGCGACCTGGTGTCGATCGCCGAGGTGACCCGCGACCTGTTCCGCGCCGACGACCAGCCCGAGCAGAGCTATTCGGAGCGGCAGATCTTCGAGGCCGCCTCGAGCCGTCTCGCCCGCGAGCTGGCCGCGATGGAGCAGGTCGACGAGCCCGCCGCTCTGGTGAAGATCCTCGAGATCCTCAACAAGGCCGCGGCGATCTACAACCGGGAGAAGGCGGCGGTCTGATCGCCGGCCTCGTCCAGACGAAGAAGGCGGTCCGGCGACGGGCCGCCTTTTTTGTTGCGTCGTCGTCCGGCCATGTGTATTATCTTCATAACACAGTCAGGGAGACGACGATGCATAAGCCGATGATGCTCCTGCCGCTGCTGGCGTTGGCCGCCTGCGGCGTGAACGCGCAGGGCAAGGACAGCGGCGCGAGCGGCCAGTCGGGCCGGCGCGACTTCCAGGTCGGCGCGTTCGACCGGGTCGAGCTCGCCGGGTCGCAGAACGTGATCGTCAAGGTCGGCGGAGCGCCGTCCGCTTATGCCGAGGGCGACACCGGGCTGCTCGAGCGGCTCGAGGTCACGGTCGAGAACGGAGTGCTCAGGATCGGCCAGAAGAAGGGCAAATGGTCGCTCGGCTGGAGCAAGGACCATGCGGTCACCGTCCATGTCACCGCTCCGTCGCTGCGCGGCGCCGAGGTCGCGGGCTCCGGCGACATGAAGATCGACACCGTGCAGGCCGACCGGTTCGCCGCCGGAATCGCCGGATCGGGCGAGATGGAGGTCGGCTCGCTTCGGGCGAAGAACGCGAGCTTCTCGATCGCCGGATCGGGCGGGGTCAGCGCGGCGGGGACGGCGGAGACGGCCGATTTCTCGATCGCCGGATCGGGCGACGTCCGCGCGGGCGGCCTCGAGGTCAAGCGCGCCAAAGTGTCGATCGCCGGCTCCGGCAATGTCGAGGCGAAGGTGATGGAGACGGCCGATATCTCGATCATGGGCTCGGGCGACGCCGTCATCGCCGGCACCGCCAAATGCAACGTCAGCAAGATGGGCTCGGGCGAAGCGCGCTGCGGGGGGTAGGCCTTCATCCCGGCGGAAGCCGGGACCTCAGGCCGCTTGAGGCTTTGCGGGTCTCCAGGAGATCCCGGCCTACGCCGGGATGACGGTCATCATCGACCGTTAACCATTTTTCGGCAGGGTCCCGGCCATGACCAGGACCCTGCCGCTTGCCCTCCTCGCCTTCGTTGCCGCGTCCGCGGCCGGCGCGGCCGAGCGCAATTATTCCGTGACCGATTTCGACCGGGTGCAGGTCGACGGCCCCTATCAGGTGACGGTGACGACCGGCGGCGCCTCCGCCGCCCGAGCCGAGGGTTCGCCGGAGGCGCTCGAGCGGATCTCGGTCGAGGTCATCGGAAGCACGCTGCGGGTCCGCGCCAACCGCTCCGGCTGGGGCGGCTATCCCGGCGAGCGGACCGGGCCGGTCCGGATAGCGCTCACCACCCGCGAGCTCCGCGCCGCCGCGGTCGTCGGCTCGGCAAGCCTCGACGTCGACCGGATCAGGGGCCTTCGCGCCGATCTCTCGGTCAACGGCGGCGGGCGCCTGGCGGTGGCGGGAGTCGATTCGGACAATCTCGTCGTCGGCCTGCTCGGCGGCGGCCTGATCACCCTCGCCGGCCGCGCCCGGCAGCTCAAGGCGACCGTGCAGGGCAGCGGGGACCTCGCCGCTTCTGGCCTCAGCGTCGACGACGCCCAGATCGCCGCCGACACCGCCGGGAGCGTGACCGTCGCCGTGGCCCGCACCGTCAAGCTCAATGCCAGCGGCTCCGGCGACGTCGAGATCATCGGCAATCCCAGCTGCACCTTCGAGGGCCAGGGCACCGGCAACATCGTCTGCGGCAAGAGCCGGTAGAGCCTTCACTCAAATCGACGGTGCGGCCTTTTTTAACCCCTCTCCCGTCCTTTACGGGAGAGGAGGGGCCCAAGCGAAGCTTGGGAGGTGAGGGTCTGTACACCGGACTCAGCAAGACCCTCACCTCCCACCGCTTCGCGGTGGGCCCCTCCTCTCCCGCGGAAAGCGGGAGAGGGGAAGCAAGCGTCGGCCCGGGTCGCCTCCAGCCTAGATCAGCGCCAGCGCTGCCAGCTTCGCGGTCAGCGCGGGCGGCAGCTCGGCCAGGCCGGTATCGTCGCCGTCGAGGTCGGCCGGAGCGTCGGCCGCCTCCAGATAGCGCCAGCCCTGGTGGGCGCGGCGGGCGGTCGCGCGGACCGGCACCAGCTTCGGATCGAGGCTGATGACCGCCCTCCGGTCGGATTCGCGAATCGCGATCGAAAGGATGGCCTGGCGCGCCAGGATTCGGTGCTTGACGATCCAGAAGACCGAGCCGCCGATCAGCTCGTCCGCGCGGGTCGGACGGAAGCGGGTGACGAGCGGCACCATTCCGTCCTTCACGCGCAGCGCCTGCCGCCGGGCGAAGGTCTCCATGCTGGCGCAGCCGAACGCGACCTTGCTGATGTGGAGGGGCATGGAATTGTCTTAATTCGATAATGGATTGGGACAATAGGGGACAGTCTGGTGACAGTCACGTGACTGTCACCAGACTGTCCCTAGCCGGCGATTCCGGACGCGGTGGCGAGGCCGAGGAAGACCAGGAAGCCCATCGAGTCGGTGACCATCGTCACGAACACGCTCGACGCCACCGCCGGGTCGGCGCCGGCCCGTTCCAGCGCCAGCGGCACGAACACGCCGGCGAAGCCGGCGATGACGATGTTGCCGAGCATCGCCGCCGCGATCACCGCGCCGAGGCCGGGATTGGCGAAGGCGAGGCCGACTCCCACTCCGATCACCGCCGCGACGGTCACTCCGTTGAGCAGCGCGACCCTTATCTCGCGCATGATCGCCCGCCAGCTGTTGGACTGGGTGAGCTGGTTGGTGGCGAGCGCTCGCACCGTCACCGCCAGCGTCTGGGTGCCGGCATTGCCGCCGACCCCGGCGACGATCGGCATCAGCGCGGCGAGCGCGACCATCTTCGCGATCGTGTCCTCGAACTGGGCGATGATCGTCGCCGCGACGAGGGCGGTGACGAGATTGGCGAGCAGCCAGCGCACCCGGCCCGAATAGCTTTCCAGCACCGGCTGGTTGATGTCGCCTTCGCCGGCGCCGGAGAGGAAGAGGACGTCCTCGCTCGCTTCCTCCTGGATGATGTGGACGATGTCGTCGACCGTGATCATCCCGACCAGCCGGCCCGACTGGTCGACGACCGCGGCCGAGATGAGCGCGTATTTCTGGAAGCGCAGAGCCACTTCCTCCTGGTCCATGTCGACCGGAATGAGGGTCTGCTCGCGCTTCATCACGTCGGCGACGGCGACGTGGCGGTGGGTGCGCAGGATCCAGCTCAGAAGGCAGGTGCCGATCGGATGGTGGCGCTCGTCGACGACGAACACCTCCCAGAAGTCGGTGGTCAGGTCCTCGCCGGCGCGCAGATAGTCGATGACCTGGCCGACGGTCCAATGCTCGGGCACCGCGATCAGGTCGCGCTGCATCAGCCGGCCGGCCGATTCCTCGGGGTAAGCGAGCGCCTCCTCGATCGCGGCGCGGTCGTCGGGATCGAGCTCGCGAAGGACGGCGCGCTGCTCGTCCTCCTCGAGATCCTCGATCATCGCGACGGCGTCGTCCGTCTCCATCTCGCCGGCGATGTCCGCGACCTGCCGGGGATCGAGCGTGTCGACCAGCTCCTCGCGGACATGCTCGTTCATCTCGGCGAGCACGTCGCCGTCGAGCATGTCGGCGATCGCCGCGGCCAGCGCCCGGCGGTCGTCGCTGTCGATCAGCTCGAACAGATCGGCGAGATCGGCGGGGTGGAGCGGCTCGACCAGCGCCCGGGCGCGATCGGAATCGCCGTCCTCGACGGCCTCCATCACGCCGCGGACATATTCGGGCTTCAGCCGGTCGTCCTCGTCGAGGCGGGCGGCCTGGGCGCCGGGGGGCGCTCCGGGCAGATCGATTTCGCTCTCGCTCATCCGCCCCCTTTCGCGCCGGTGCCGTTGCCGTCGCGCTTCCTAAGCCCGGGCGGCTTGGCTGTCGAGCGGGGGTGGCGCGGGGGGAGCGTGGGGACTATTGCCGAGCTCAACCCCTCATGGAGACGCATCACATGGCCGACGAGCTCAACACCCTGGTCCTCAACCTCGACAGCGGCGGCGACGTCGTCATCAAATTGCGGCCCGACCTCGCCCCGGGCCACGTGGCGAGGATCAGGGAGCTGGTCGGCGAGGGCTTTTACGACGGAGTCGTCTTCCACCGGGTCATCCCGGGCTTCATGGCCCAGGGCGGCGACCCGACCGGCACCGGCATGGGCGGCTCCGACAAGCCCGACCTCAAGGCCGAGTTCAGCGCCGCCCCGCACGTCCGCGGAGTCGCCTCGATGGCGCGCTCGTCCAACCCGGACAGCGCCAACAGCCAGTTCTTCATCTGCTTCGACGACGCCCGCTTCCTCGACAACCAGTACACCGTCTGGGGCGAGGTGACCGAGGGCATGGAGCATGTCGACGCCCTCCCCAAGGGCGAGCCGCCGCGCGAGCCGGGCAAGATCGTCAAAGCCTCGCTGAGGCCCTGACGGTGGCTCGGGGGGTCACTCTGATCACCGGCGCCTCGGCGGGGCTCGGGGCCGAGTTCGCCCGCCAGTGCCGCAGGCGAGGCGAGACGGTGGTGCTGGTCGCCCGGCGCCAGGAGCGCCTGGACGGGCTCCGGCAGTCGCTCGGCGACTCCGTCTTCGTCCGAGCCGCGGACCTCACGCGCACCGACCAGATCGAGGCGCTGTTCCCCTGGCTGGAGGGCGAGGGGCTCGAGATCGACACTCTGATCAACAATGCCGGCTTCGGCGCGACCGGAAGGTTCGCCGACACGCCGCGCGAGCGGCTGCTCGAGATGATCGACCTCAACGTCCGCTCGCTGACCGACCTGTGCCGCCTCGTCCTTCCCGCGATGATCGAGCGCAAGCGCGGCGCCATCCTCAACGTCGCCTCGACCGCCGCCTTCCAGGCGGGGCCCTATGCGGCGGTCTATTACGCCACCAAGGCCTATGTCCTCTCGCTAACCGAGGCGCTCCACCACGAGGCGAAGGGCAGCGGAGTGAGGGTGAGCGCCTTGTGCCCCGGCCCGACCGCGACCGAATTCTTCGAGGTCGCCGGAGCCCCGAATTCGAAGCTCGCCAGGGTCGCGGTCCGGCCCGAAGGCGTGGTCGCGGCCGGCCTCAGGGGCCTCGACCGCAACGCGCCCATCGTCATTCCCGGAATCGCCAACAAGGTCGGCGCCTTCGGCACCCGATTCATGCCCCGCTCGGCCCTCAGGCGGATCGTCGCCTCGCTCAAGGCCTGAGCGCGGAGCCGCCCAGCGTCGCCTCGAGGGCGGCGATCCGCCGCCTGACGTCGGCGAGGAGCCTGGAGCCCGCCGCGTCCGGCGCCGACGCTCCCGGATCGGCGCACTCCACCACCGAGATGGAATGCTCATGAGCCACGTCGGCCTCGGCGATGGCGTAATGCGCCGCGTAGGGCGTGCCGGCGAGACGGGCCTGGAAGCGCGCCACCTCGGCGCGGGCCGGAGCCGCGATCTCGTCATTGTCCCCCGCGCTCGTCAGCCGGCAGCGGGGACGCGAGGACCGCACGAGCTCGCGCGCCGAGCGCCGGAACTCCGCCGCCGGCCCGTCCGCGACGCCGCCGGCCGGCACGGCCTGGCGAAGCGAGGGAAGCAGGGCCTCCATCCGCCGGAGAGCGTTCGCCACCGTTTCCTCAGTCATGCCGACGTGGATTTCCGCGAAGCGTAGGTCCTCGTCGCTCCAGCAGTCGTGCGCGAGCGCCCGATCATGCGCCTCGTCGGACCGGGCTATGGCGAGATGCGATCCCGGCGGGGTCGCCTCGAGCCGCCGCTCGAACGCCTCAACCGCCGCCTGCTCGCGCCGGAGCCGGTCCGCCCGGCGGAAGCCGCTCGGGGCGGAGCAGGAGGGCATGAGAAGCGAGCCGTACATGTCCCTCGCCAGCCATCGAAACTCGGCGTCGACGGGGGTCGAGCGAAAGGCCGGACCGGAATCGGCGGCGTCGCAGGCGGCGAGCGCGAGCCCCAGCGCAACGGCGAAAAGCGTCTTCACTCAGCCCCTCCCCCCGCAACGACGCTTCGGCCTCCCAAGGCTATGCGGCCTCGAGCGCCTTGTCCTTCATCAGCAGCCGGTCGAACAGCCAGTCGTGGAACAGCCGAACCGGCCGCCGCTTGAGCGCCGAGCGGCGGCAGGCGAACCAGTAGGAATAGGGGCTCTCGACCTTGTGGTCGAACAGCCGGACGAGCCGGCCGTCGCTCGAGCCGTAGAGATGGCTTTCGAGCATGAAGGCGACCCCGAGGCCCTGCGCCGCCGCGTCGAGGATCAGCTGGCCCGAATCGAAATGGTCGATCGCGGTCGGCTCGAGGCCGGGCAGGCCGACCGCCTCGCGCCAGTAGCGGAAGGTCTCGGGCATGTCGCGGTGGAGGAAGATGGTGGCGCCGGCGAGCTGCGCGGGCTCGCGGATCGACTCCCTGAGCGCCCTCGAGCCGATCGCGATGACGCAATTGCTGTCGAGCCGGCGCGAGTAGAGCGACGGATCGATCTCGGTGGTGATCGCGATCGCCGCGTCGAGTCCCTCGTCGAGCCGCGCCAGCCGGTTCGGGCCGGTGTCGAGGTCGATATGGAGGTCGGGGTGGAGCGCTCTCAGCGACGGCAGGTTCGGCATCAGCCGCTGCGAGGCGAAGAGCGAAGGCACCGCGAGCCTCAGCCGCATCATCTCGACAGGGCCGGTGGCGCGCTCCATCGCCAGGGTGAGGGCGTCGATCGAGGGGCCGATCCCGGCCATCAGCCGCTCGCCGTCCGGATTGAGATGGACGGACTGGTGGCGCCGCTCGAACAGGGGATGGCCGACGAACCGCTCCAGCGCCTGGATCCGGCGCGACAGCGCCGGCGACGAGAGCGAGAGCGCCTCTGCGGCGGCCTTGACCGACCCCAGACGGGCGACCTGGACGAAGGCCTCGATCGCGGTAAGCGGCGGCAGTCTGCGCATGAGCACGCCTCCATTGTGCGCTGCAGCTAAGGGTTATTCCGGCGAAATGGCGGGAATCCCCGCTTGGCTCAGTGCAAGAAATGCATCTGTAGCATACTCGTTCGCACTTGCACAATCGCTCGGCGAGGCGGAGAAAGACCCTGCCTTTCAGGCATCCTCTCCTAAAAACTTTCAGGGTCGGTCCTCCGGGACCGGCCCTTTTTTTCGCCCTGCTCCCTTTTTTACCGGCCGGAGGACCCCCCGGGGTGGCAGGGCCGTTACCCGATCCTATCTGGCTCCAGACAGCAGCGAAGAAAGGCCGGCCCGATGGCGGACGACGAAAGGCAGCCGACCCGGCTGCAGGTGGCGACGATGCGGCCCGAGGATTCGGGCCGCGGCCTCGCCCGTCTGCCGAGGCGGCTGATGGCCCAGCTCGAACTCGCCGAGGGCGACGTCATCGAGGTGACCGGCAAGCGCTCGACTCCGGCCCGGGCGGTCGGCCCGTATAGCGAGGACGAGGGGCTCGACATCGTCCGTCTCGACGGCCTGCAGCGCGCCAACGCCGAGATCGGATCGGGCGACTTCGTCACCATCCGCAAGGTAGAACTCGAAGCCCGCCCAGCGCGTCGTCTTCGCGCCCGCCCAGAAGAACCTGCGGCTCCACGGTTCCGCCCAGGCGCTGAAGCGCAGCTTCGGGATGAAGCCGCTCACCGCCGGCGACATCGTCGCCACCACCGGCCAGCAGCAGATCCAGCGCGGCGACATCCCGCCCGAGCTTCGCCAGATGCTCAACGCTCCGGCCTACGCCCTCCAGGAGATCAGGCTGACCGTCGTCTCCACCGTGCCCAAGGGCATCGTCCACATCGACGCCAATACCGAGGTCGAGCTCCGCCCCGAATATGCCGAGGCGACCGAGACGAGGCGAGCCGACGTCACCTATGACGACCTCGGCGGAATCGGCTCGACCATCGACCAGCTTCGCGAGATGGTCGAGCTTCCGCTCCGCTATCCCGAGATTTTCGAGCGGCTCGGAGTCGACCCGCCCAAGGGCGTCCTGCTCTACGGCCCGCCCGGCACCGGCAAGACCCGCCTCGCCCGAGCCGTCGCCAACGAGAGCGACGCCAGCTTCTTCCACATCGCCGGCCCCGAGATCATGGGCTCGGCCTATGGCGAGAGCGAGCGGCGGCTGCGCGAGGTGTTCGAGGAGGCGGCCAAGGCTTCGCCGGCGATCATCTTCATCGACGAGATCGATTCGATCGCGCCCAAGCGCGGCCAGGTCCAGGGCGAGACCGAGAAGCGCCTCGTCGCCCAGCTCCTGACCCTGCTCGACGGCCTCGAGCCGCGCCAGAACCTGGTCGTCATCGCCGCCACCAACCGCCCCGAGGCGCTCGACGAGGCGCTCCGCCGCCCCGGCCGGTTCGACCGCGAGATCGTCATCGGAGTCCCCGACGAGGGCGGCCGCCGCGAGATTCTGGCGATTCACACCCGAGGAATGCCGCTCGACGGCGGGGTCGACGTCAAGGAGCTCGCCCGCCGCACCTTCGGCTTCGTCGGCGCCGATCTCGCCGCCCTCGTCCGCGAGGCGGCGATCGAGGCGGTGCGCCGGATCATGCCCCTGATCAACCTCGAGGACGGAGTCATCCCTCCCGAGGTGCTCGACAATCTCTCGGTCACCGGCGGCGATTTCGAGGAGGCGCTGAAGCGGGTCCAGCCCTCGGCGATGCGCGAGGTGATGGTCCAGGCGCCGACCACCCGCTGGGACGATGTCGGCGGAGTCGACGAGGCGAGGGAGCGGCTGCGCGAAGGCGTCGAGTTGCCGCTGAAGAGCCCCGACGCGTTCAAGCGCATGGGCATCCGCCCGGCCAAGGGCTTCCTCCTCTACGGCCCGCCGGGGACCGGCAAGACCCTGCTCGCCAAGGCGACGGCGCGCGAGGCGGAGGCGAACTTCATCGCCGTCAAGTCGTCCGACCTCCTCTCCAAATGGTATGGCGAGTCCGAGCAGCAGATCGCCCGCCTGTTCGCCCGCGCCCGCCAGGTCGCCCCCACCGTAATCTTCATCGACGAGCTCGACAGCCTCGTCCCGGCGCGCGGCGGCGGCCTCGGCGAGCCCCAGGTCACCGAGCGGGTGGTCAACACCATCCTCTCCGAGATGGACGGGCTCGAGGACCTCGGCTCGGTGGTGGTGATCGGCGCCACCAACCGGCCGAACCTGATCGACCCGGCCCTGCTGCGGCCCGGCCGCTTCGACGAATTGATCTACGTCGCCGTCCCGGACGAGGCCGGCCGCCGCAAGATCCTTTCCATCCACACCGCGAAGATGCCGCTCGCCGAGGATGTCAACCTCGACCGCTTCGCCGCCCGCACCGAGCGCTTCACCGGCGCCGACCTCGAGGACCTCGTCCGGCGCGCCGGACTGTTCGCCCTGCGCGGATCGATCGAGGCGAAGGAGGTGACCGGCTCCGACTTCGAGATGGCGCTGGAGGAGACCCGAGCCTCGGTCACGCCCGAGATGGAAAAGGATTACGAGAAGATCCAGGCGAGCCTCAAGCAGGACGCGATGGGCTCGGGCGGGATCGGCTTCGTCTCGCCGGGAATGCTGACTCCGCGGGGACCCAAGGGGACGGATTGAGGCCGGATGCTTCCCGGCGAAGGCCGGGATCCAGCCCTTCCGCCTCGCCGCTGGGCCCCGGCCTTGGCCGGGGAAGTCCCCACGCCCTAAGCCCTCGCTTCCTCCTCCAATCCCGCCTGCTGGCGGCCGAGGTGGAGGTAGCGTTCCGAGAAGTCGGCGGCCTGGCGCATCCGGTGCCAGTCCGGGATGCTGATGAAGCGGCGCTGGCGCTTGATCAGCCCTTCCTGCTCGAGCGTCCGCAGGGTGCGATTGACATGGACGGCGGTGAGCCCGATCGCGTCGGCGAGCTGCTCCTGCGACATCGGCAGCTCATAGCCATATTGGTCGGCGAGGCCGTGGGCCTCGAGGCGCAGGGCGAATTCGCAAAGCACGTGGGCGAGGCGCGACCGGGCGTCGCGGCGGCCGACGTTGAGAACCCATTCGCGGAAGATCGACGCCTCGACGAGGATGGCGACGAACATGGCGTGGCCGACGCCCGGGCGCGAGCGCGCCAGCTCCTGCAGGTTGCGGCGCGGAATGTAGGCGAGGTCGGCGCGGGTCAGGGTCTGGACGCTGTGGTCCGCGACGTCGAGGAAGAGGTGCTGGAAATCGAGCGGCTCGCCGGGGATGTGGAGGGCGAGGATCTGGCGCGCGCCGTCGCCGGTCAGCTTCTGCCGGTAGGCGAAGCCCGAGAGCAGCACCGCGCAGGATTCGGGCGGATCGCCTTCGCGGATCGTGTAGCTGTGCGGATCGAGGGACCGGATCGAACAGGGGAGGTCGAGGATCGCCTGGCGATCCGCCTCTTCGAGAGGCGAGTGGAGCGCCAGCTTGCGGACCAGCAGGTCCAGCGGCTTGCCCATGGCTGGCATTGTCGCCCCCCCCCCCCGCGATAGCGGGGAAGAATTTCGCCGCAGCCTGAGCCGACGAACTTTTTGATTGATAAGGCCTTCTACTCCCCGCACGGCCCGCCATCCCCTAAATATGATCGCCACCGGCTACACATCATGGATCAATCTTCGGCGCGGCGCTCGCCGGGGCCGGATATTGATCCAGAGCAAGGCACGGCCCCTCCATGGGAGGCTATCATGAGGGCGATGCCCCGCTACTTCTTCCACATCTATAACGACCTGGTCGCCCGGGACCCGGAGGGGCTCGAGCTGGCCGACGCGGAATCGGCGGTGAGGGAGGCGCATCGCGGCGTCCGCTCGCTGGCGGCCGAGCAGGTGCTTCGAAGCGCCCGGCTCGTCCTTCATCATTTCGTCGAGGTCGAGGATTCGAACGGCGAGATCATCGCGAAGATCACCTTCCGGGACGCCGTCGCCGTCGAGGACTAGGCCGACGGGCCGCCGTCAGAAATCCGCCGCCAGGTTGAGCATGAAGCGCCGTTCGTCGATGAAGCGAAAGGCCGAATTGCCGCCGACCTTCCAGCGGTAGACGTCGAACAGGTTGGTGACCTGGACCCTGAGCGTGGCCGGGGCCGGGCCGGCCTTGAAGCGGTAGCGCGCGCCGATGTCGAAGATCGTCTGCGGCTCGGTCGTGAGCTGGCGGCCGCCGAGCTCGGCAAAGCGCTTGGCGCTGGCCACCTGCCCCGCCTGGTGGGTGATTCCGAAGTCGACCGAGAGCGGCTCGAAGAAGGGCGGTCGATAATCGAGATTGGCTCGGAGGATCCTTGCCGCAGTGCCGACCGGCTTCGGGCCGATGATTCCGAGGTCGACCGCCTCGCCGGCGACGTCGGCGTCGAGGAACACCGCTCCGGCGACGAGGCTGAGGCCCGCCAGCGGCTGCCCGGCGAGCGACAATTCGAGGCCGCGATGCCGGACCGTCCCGAGCTCGCGATAGACGAGGTCCGGATCGAGGTTGAAATAGGGTTTGCGGACGTCGAAAATTCCGGCGACCAGGCTGAGGCGGGGCGAGATCGCATAGCGCAGGCCGGCATCGCGCTGGCTCGTTCGGAGCGCGGGCGGCGCCGAGTTCCGGTTCACCGCATTGGCCGGCGCGACTCCGCTCTCCTCCAGGCCGCGCGTATAGCCGGCATAGGCGACCAGCCTGTCGGTGAGGTGGACCGCCAGAGTCCCGTTGTAGAGCCAGGGATTGTCCCGGGTCGCCAGCGCCGGCAGGCCGGGGATCAGGATGTTCTTCCGATAGCCGGTCTTCTGAAGGCCGAGGCTGAGCTCGGCCACGCCCGGCCAGCGCAATTCATAGCCGATCCCGCCGGAGATCTGGCGGACCTCGTCGCTCGAGAGCGGCCCGAAATCGAAGTCCGGCTCCGGAATGTCGGCGGGATCGCCGATCACGCCCGGCCCGAGGTTCCTCACGTCGGCGCCGCCATAGGCCCGCTTCGTGTCGCGGCCGCGGAGCGCGAGATGGAGGCTGTGCCGCCGGTCGCCCTCCACGGCCGACCAGGAGGAGCGCAATTCCCCGGACGTCGACGCGGCATTCTGGTCCTGGGTGGCGACGATTTGACGGTCCGCCGAGCCATCGGGCTGGACGTTGCGGAAGAGCTCCGTCCGGCCGTTCTCGACGTCGCTCTCCCAGCGGAAGAGGCCGCCCCGGACCTGCCAGTCGTCGGAGATGCGGACGGAAGCGACGCCGCCGTAGAATTGCCGGTCGATGTCGTTCCCCGCGTAATCGAGGCCGAAATTGCGACGCTCGATCTTCGGCGGAAGATAAGGCCCGGCGGTGAAGATGGACGGGATGTCGACATCGTCGATGACCTTGGTTCGGCCGTAGAAGGACTTGACCTCGATCGATCCGCTCGGCCGCCATTTCAGGACTCCTCCAGCCGTCAGCGACCGACCGTCCTCTCCGGGGAAATTCTCCTCGTAGCGATAGGCCAGGCCGGCGGCGAGGCTGAGCCGGTCGCGGATGATGGGGATCTGGGCGTCGGCCTCCAGGCCCGCGGTTCCGTAGGGGCCGAGATAGGCGAAGGCGCTCAGCACCGCCTCGTTGCCCGAGCTCCTCAGCGAATAATCGGCGATCCCGGTCGGGGCCGGGAAGGGATAGCCCTGGGCGGTCAGGCCGACCCGGATCGTCGAGCCGCTCACCACCCGGTTGGTGAAGCCGCCATGCTCGGTGACGGCGAGCCCCTCGACCCGGATGTTGCCGGCGGTGATCGGGCTGAAGCCGCGCACGTCGCTCGCGCTGTAGAGGCCGATCCTCTCGTTGCCGACGCTCGTTCCGAAGGCGTCGCCGGCGGCCTCCACCGCATTCTCGTTCGCGCGCTGGGCGAGGGCGGGCGAGGCGGTGGCGATGAGGACGGCGGCAAGGCTGACGGACCGGGGCATGGAGGCTCCTTCGCTGGGGGTCCGTCCGTTTGCCTCTCCCTCCCGGTGCGGATAAGTGCCGGAGGTCGCACCGCCGAACCATGACCTTCGGCCTATGGTAAGCCGGCCCGCCCTGTGGCAGCGTCCCGGCATGACAGGCGATTTCGGCTACCGGCACCACTGGATCTTCTGCGTCGCGGCGCTCGGCGTGTGGCTGGCGCTGGGCTGGCCGGTGCTCCAGAATTTCACGACCGGAACGCCGATGCGCGGCGCTCCGGTGTCGGCGCTCTGGCTAGCCGCCTTTGCGCTGTTCGGAGCGGCGGTCCTCGGCGCGATGGTGCTGAAGCTGCGGCCCGGCCTGAAATGGGCGCTGCTCGGCGCTCAGGTCGCCGCGGTCGCGGCGATGGCGATCCTCGTCCCCTGGGCGATGATGTCGGTCTTCCTGATCATTACCGCCTGGCAGGTCGCGATGGAAACCGGTCCCGCCAAAGCGGTGGTCTGGGTCGCCTTTCAGACGCTGGCCGTCATCGCCGCCCTCGCCCAGGCGCTCAACCCGGACATGTGCTGGATCCTCGGCCTGTCCGTCGCCCTGCAGCTGTTCTTCGCCTACACCGCCCAGACGGCGCGGACCCTCGCCCGGACCAACCGCGAGCTCAGGGCCGCCCAGGCGATCATCGCCAACAACGTGCGCAGCGCCGAGCGCCTGCGAATCTCGCGCGAGCTTCACGACGCCTGGGGCCACGAGCTGACCGCGCTCGGCCTCCAGCTCGAGATCGCCAGCCACGTCACCGAGCCGGGGCGGGCCAGCGCTCATGTGCTGCAGGCGAAGGGCCTGGCCAGCGCCCTGCTCGGCAAGGTCCGCGACGTCGTCTCCACCCTGCGCGAGGCGGAGCGCTCCGATCTCCGGGATGCGCTCGAGGCGCTCGCCCAGGACGTGCCGAGGCCGGCCATCCATCTCGACATCTCTCCCGACGTTCGGGTCGGCCCGGCCCAGGCCCACGCCCTCATCCGATGCGCCCAGGAAGCGGTGACCAACGCGGTCAGGCATGCCGAAGCCTCCAATTTGTGGCTCAAGGTGAGCCCGGACGGCGAAGGCGTCCGGCTGGTCGCGCGCAACGACGGCAGCGCCCGTTCCACCGCTTCCTCGCCCGGCTCGGGGCTTCTCGGGATGCGCGAGCGGGTCGAGTCGCTCGGCGGCCGGCTGGCGGTTCGGGAGGGGGGCGATTTCGGCTTCACCGTCGACGCCTGGCTGCCGTCGCGAGGCCCGCAGGCGGCATGACTCCGGCGAGGATGATCCGGGTCGTCATCGTCGACGACCAGACCCTGGTCCGCCAGGGCGTGCGCGGCCTGCTCGAGCTTCTGCCCGACATCGAGGTGGCGGGGGAAGCGAGCGACGGCGAGGAGGCGCTCGAGGCGGTGCCGCGGCTGAAGCCGGACGTTCTCCTCCTCGACATCCGGATGCCCCGGCTGAGCGGAATCGAGGTGCTGGAGGCGCTGAGCGAAGCGAATGCCCTGCCCCCCACCCTGGTCCTCACCACCTTCGACGACGGCGACGCCGCGATCGCCGCGATCAAGGCCGGCGCCAAGGGCCTGATGCTCAAGGACGTCTCGCTCGAGGACCTCGCCCGGGCGATCCGCGCCCTGGCCGACGACAAGACGGCCTTCCAGCCGGCGATGACCGAAAGCCTGATGGCGGCGATCCGCCGCACCCCTTCGTCGCCGTCCGACAATTACATCGCCGAGGCGCTCACCGTCCGGGAGCGCGAGGTGCTGCATCTGATCTGCGCCGGCTACAGCAACCGCGAGATCGCCGACCTGCTCGCGCTGGCGGAGGGGACGGTGAAGAACCACGTCTCCAACCTCCTCCTCAAGCTCGACGCCCGCGACCGCACCCGGGCCGCCCTCAAGGCCCTGCAGCAGGGGCACCTGGGCTAGCCGAAGCGCCCGAGCGCAGCGACTGCGGCTGCCCCGCAGCCGCCGGAGCAGCGGTCACAGCTTCCCGGCGAAGGCCGGGACCCAGTCGTTCGTCGGTGCCATTGGACCCCGGCCTTGGGTCCCATCAAAGTATACTTTGATGGGGTCCCTACGCCGGAGAGCATCAGCTTCGCACCCGAATCCACACCCACAGGGTCAGCGCCGCCATCCCCACCGCCGTCGCCACGAACGGCAGCGGCATCCACCAGCCGTAGAGCAGCACGCCGAGCGCCGGGGCGGCGATGTAGGCGACGCCGTTGACCGAGGTGACCATCCCGGCGACCGCGTTCTGCTCGTCGGGGCTGACGGCGAGCGAGGCGCCGCTGGTGAAGCCTGGGCGGAACAGGCCGAAGCCGACCGAGGCGATCGCGAAGCCCAGGGTGATCCCGTACATCGAGCCGGCGAAGCCGGTGAGGAGGGTCCCGGCGGCGGCCACGATCAGGCCCCAGATGACGAGCCGGCGCGGGTCGAGGGCCAGGAACGGGATCAGGCCCCATTGGGCGAGCAGGGTCGCTCCGGCGCCGGACATCAGGACGATCGCGATCGACTGCTGCGACAGGGCCGGCGCGACTCCCGAGCGGTCGATGACGAGGAAGCCGATCACGCCGAGCAAAGCGGCGTGGCCGTGGCCGCCGACCACGCCGATGATGTGCCAGGGCAGGACCCGCGGGTCGCGCCAGCGCAGCCGCTCCGGGCCGCCCTCGCCGCCGCGCTCGCGCCCTCCGACCATGAAGCCGCCCATCGAGGGATAGTCGACCACCTCGCCGCGCGCCGGCGAACGGGGCGTGTCGTCCGGCAGGCGCAGCGCGACGAGGGCGAGGACGGCGAGGCCGATCAGAGCGAAGACGACGAGCGGTCCGGCGAGGCCGAGCGGCCAGAAGATGAAGAGCGGCGCGATCGCCGGGCCGATGATCGTCCCGAGCCCGAAGGACGAGGCGAGGGCGGCGAGATAGGCGGTGCGCTGCTCGCCCTCGGTTCGGGCGGCGATATAGGCCTGGACGGCGGGCGGCGAGGCCGAGCCCCAGATTCCGTAGACGGTCCGGCCGAAGACGAAGACGATGAAGACCAGGGTCCCGGAGATCAGGCCGTAGAAGCCGAGCGCGAGGATCGAGCCGCAGATCAGCATCGAGGCGACGAAGCCGTACAGGCCGAGCCGCATCAGCGCGCGCCGGCCGCGATGGTCGGCGCGCCGCGCCCAGTGCGGCGCGGTCACCACCCAGGCGACGGCCGACAGGGAGAAGGCGATCGCCACCCACAGGTCGGCGACCCCGAGCTCGCGGCCGATCGCCGGCATCAGCGACTGCATCGCCGTATTTCCGGACGCGGCAACCAGCATCACCATGAAAAGCAGGGCGAATCGCTCGCGGGAGAGGCTTGCGGCGGCGGTCATTGGGGGACAAATCCCGGAAATGTAGCGTTTCGTCCCGGTTTCTCCCCAAATCGGGCCGCCGGTCGCCTCGCCCTTGCCATCGGGGCGTTGTTTTGCCAACGCTCAAGCCAACCCTCGATTTTACGGAAAACTCCATGACATTTCCCGGCGAACAGGCTCAACGAACCCGCGCTTACGCGCGCCGGGGCGCCGCGGGCGGCCCCTGGCTCATGTTCCTCAAGGGGTTCGTCAAGCATCCGGTGATGGTCGGATCGGTCATCCCCTCGTCGAAGATGCTGATCGACAAGATGCTCGCTCCCGTCGACTGGGCGAATTGCAAATTGTTCGTCGAATACGGACCCGGGGTCGGCACCTTCACCGAGAAGGTGCTCGAGAAGATGGCGCCCGACGCGACCCTTCTGACGATCGACACCAATGCCGATTTCACCCAATATCTGAGCGCCAAGATCCGCGATTCGCGGCTCCGGGCGGTGACCGGCTCGGCCGCCGACGTGCGCTCGATCATGGCGGATTGCGGCTTCGAGGAGGCCGACTACATCCTCTCGGGCCTGCCCTTCTCGACCCTCCCGCCCGGAGTCGGGCCGAAGATCGCCGAGCAGACCGCCGAGGCCCTTCGCCCGGGCGGCGCCTTCCTGGTCTATCAATTCTCGCCCAAGGTGCTCGACTTCATCTCCCCCCATTTCGACCGCATCGACCGCGGCTTCGAATGGATGAACGTCCCGCCCGCCACGCTGTTCTGGGCCTGGCGCGACTGACCGTCATTGCGAGGACCCCGGCGAAAGCCGGGGGGACGCGGCAATCCTGCGGGCCTCGGATGCCGCTCTGTATTGCTTCGCTTCGCTCCAATGACGCTTCCCGCTACGGCCTCGGCAGCCCCACGTCCCTGAAATTGAGCCTTTTGGCGATCCGGTAGTCGGCGACGGCGACGATGAAATAGCCGATCGCCCATCTGAGGCGGTTGAGCCAGGTGCGGTTGCGGCGGTGGCTTTCGACCGTCACCTCCTCGGAATTGGCGACCTCGCCGTCGACGAAGCGCCGCATCGCCGCGGCGAAGGCGGGATCGTCGATCCGGAGCATCATCTCGAGGTTGAGGAACAGGCTGCGCATGTCGAAATTGGCCGAGCCGATATGGACGACGTCGCCGACTACGAACAATTTGGTGTGGAGCTTGGTCGGCCGGTATTCGAAGATCCGCACTCCGCGGCGAAGCAGCCACCAATAGGTGCTCCGCGCCGCGGCGATGGTGGCGTTGTTGTCGGACTTGGCGGCGGTGACGATCCGCACCCGCCCGCCGCGGCGGGCGATTCCGGAAAGCCGCCGGAGCATTCCGAGGCTGGGCGCGAAATAGGCCGCGACGAGGTCGAGCCGACGGCTGGACCGCATGTCGCGGCGAACCGCCCGGGCCCAGGGGCTGAGCCGGCGCGACGGGCCTCCAAACAGCCAGTGCAGCTTGCCCTGGGTGACGCTGCTTTGCTGGAGCAGCCGGCGGATCTCGCGCACCCCGGCATCGGACGTCTGGGTCCAGCGGAAGAGGCTGTCGAAATAGCGGCCGAGATAGGCGACCGAAGTCCCCTCGACGAGCAGCCCGATGTCGCGCCACGCGCCCGATTCGATCGTCCCGAAATAATCATCCGATATGTTGAATCCGCCGATGATCACCCGGACGCCGTCGGCCAGGGCGAGCTTCTGATGGTTGCGAAGCAGGTAGCGGCGGCCGAATTTCGGGCTGAACTGGCAGAAGGCGATGCCGGCCTCCTGAAGCGGCCGGAAGAAGTCGCGATTGGCGGTGGAGCCGAAGCCGTCGACCAGCAGCGACACCTCAACCCCGCGCCCGGCCGCGGCGATCAGGGCGTCGCGCACCCTGGTCCCCGAATCGTCGTCCATGAACATGTAATAGAGGAAGCGAAGGCTCTCCCGGGCGGTCGCGATCAGCTCGAGCAGGGCGGCGAGCCGCTCCGGCCCGTCGGCCAGCAGGGTCAGCCGGTTGCCCGCCACGTCGAGCGCAAGGTCCGGCCGCTCCGCTTCCACTTCCGCCATGACCGGGTGCATGTGCCGCCCGCCGACCGAGGGCAACCCCCCTCGAAACATTGACATCCGGGCCCCCCGTCCGTATCTCCCCCGCTTTCCCCCATCCTGGGTAGTCAAGCGGAGCTGCTTCATGGCGCGCGTTACCGTCGAAGATTGTGTCGACAAGATCCCCAACCGGTTCGACCTGGTGCTGCTCGCGGCCCAGCGGGCGCGGCAGGTCTCGGGGGGCGCCGAGCTCACCATCGACCGCGACCGCGACAAGAATCCGGTCGTCGCCCTGCGCGAGATCGCCGAGGAGACGGTCAAGCCCAAGCAGCTCGAGGAGGCGCTCATCTCCGGCCTGCAGCGGGTCCAGGTGGACGACGACGAGGCTCCCGACGAGGTCGGCTCGCTCTCCGCTTCGGCCGAGGCGCTGCGGCTGACCGCCGCCGCCCCGCCGCGCAACAACAATGCCGGCGGCGACTACGAATAGGCAAGGGCGGCTTCGGGCCGCCCTTATCTTCGAGTTTCTCGAATAATATCAGCCGACTGATAGAAATCTTCGGCAAGTACAAAATATTGCGAGGAGTCATGTCTTAAGACTTTTCACGGTCTCCCCGCCGTGTTAAACGTCGTTTAACGGATGCGGGAGGCTGTAATGCAGGTTTCGCGACGCGCAATGCTTGGCGGTTCGGCGCTGCTGGCAAGTGGGATTCTGCCGTGGGAGGCATTCGCGCAGGAGAGCAAGCAGCCCACGCCCGCCGCGGCGCTGGCCATGCTCACCGAGGGAAACCGCCAATTCGCCGCCGGCCAGCCCCCTTCGGCGGCGGCGGCGCTCGAGGCCGCTCCGGGCCAGCAACCCTGGGTCACCATGGTCTGCTGCTCGGACAGTCGCGTGCCGCCCGAGATCATCTATGGTCAGGGGCCGGGCAAGATGTTCGTCGTGCGCAACGCGGGCAACACCATCGCCTCGGCGCAGTCGATGGGGAGCATCGAATATTCGGTCCTGGTGCTGAAGGTGCCTCTGATCATCGTCCTCGGTCACTCCAGGTGCGGCGCGGTCGAAGCGGCGACGGACATCATCCAGAAGAACGCCGTCTTTCCCGGCAGCATCAACGCGCTGGTCGAGCCGATCCTCCCTCCGGCGCTGGCAGTGCGCCACATGCCGAAACCGATCGATAGTGCGATCCGGGAGAATGTCATCCGCGTGCGCAACCGGCTGCGCTCGCCCGAACAGCCGATCCTCTATCCGCCCTATCGCGACCGGAAATTGTTTATCCTGGGGGCGGTCTACGACATCGACACCAAGCTGGTGCACCTACTCCCCGGCTAGGGGCGGGCACTAGGCGAAGGGGGCCGTCTTCCGCTATTCACGCGACAACGATGCCCGCAGCGCCCGCGAATAACCCGGCCGAGAGCAGCTACGCCCTCTTCGACACGGCGATAGGCCGCTGCGCCCTGGTGTGGCGCGGCGGCCGTGTCATAGGCGCAGCGCTGCCCGAGGCCGACGACGGGCTCGCCCGGGCCCGCCTGGCCAGGCGCTTTCCCGGCGCCGCCGAAGCGGAGCCGCCACCCTTCGCGGCCGAGGCGATCGCCGAAATCGTCAGCCTGCTCGCCGGCGGCAGGACCGATCTCGGCGCCATAACGGTCGACGCGGAAGGCTCGGCGTTCGAGCGCAACGTCTGGCAGGCGGCGCGGCGGATCCCGTGCGGCGAGGTTCGAAGCTATGGCGACATCGCCCGCGATATCGGGGCGCCGGGCGCGGCTCAGGCGGTCGGGCTCGCCCTCGGCCGCAATCCGGTGCCGATCGTCATCCCCTGCCACCGGGTGCTCGCCGCCGACGGCCGCAGCGGCGGCTTCTCCGCCCCGGGCGGAGTGGCGACCAAGTTCCGCATCCTCGAAATAGAGGGAGCCCGGCGGCCGGGCGAGCCGGAGCTGTTCGAATCGCTGCCCCTGAGGGTGAAGCCGAGCTGATCCGTCGCCGGGGCGACGCTCAGGCGGCGTTCGCCTCGCGCTCGAGCTCGGCCCGGTCGACCCATTCCATGTCGCGCAGGCTCAAGGGCCGTCCGTCGGCGGACTGGACGGTCATCGGAGCGATCGGCTGGCGGGTGTAGCGATCGACCAGCACCGGGTTGCTCGGGTGGCCGGAGATCCAGCGCTCGCCCCATTGGCGAAGCGAGAGCAGCACGGGGAGCAGGTCCCGCCCCTTCTCGGTCAGCCGGTAGGTGACCTTGCGGCGATCGGCCGAGTCGGGCGCCCGCTGGAGGATGCCGTGCTCGACCAGCCGGCCGAGGCGGTTGGACAGGATGTTGCGGGCGATTCCGAGATTGGTCTGGAATTCCTCGAAATGCCTGAGGCCGTTGAACGCGCCGCGCAGGATCAGGAACGACCAGCGTTCCCCCACCACTTCGAGCGCGGCGCCGATGCCGCATTCGGCGAACACCTCCCGCAATTGCTCGGCTCGGCTCATCGGGCGACCTTAGCTTTTTTCATGGCTGTAACATAAGACACAATTTTCCAGTTGCAAACTAAAACTGACATCCTTATTAGGTTGCATATCGCAACCGAAAGGAGCCCGCCATGAACCGGCAACTGACCTCCACCCTGCTGGCGTTCCTGTTCAGCTTCACCCTCCTCGGCGGCACCGCCTTCGCGGCCCCCGGCGGCCAGTACCGGGCCGAGCCGGCCAGCCCGCCGACGGCCTCGCGGCTGATCGTCAAGGACATCGTCTGGCGCTGCGGTGCCGGCGGCTGCGTCGCCCCGCGCAGCAACAGCCGCCCGGCGATCGACTGCTCGGCCCTGGCGCACGAGATCGGGACCCTGCGCAGCTTCACCGTCGAAGGCCAGGCGCTCGACCCGGCGGCGCTCGAGAAGTGCAACGCGAGAGCGCGCTAGGTCCAGGCACCAATCCCCTCTCCCGCTTTTTGCGGGAGAGGGGTTCAAGGAGCGAACTGTCCACCCGTCAAAAACGACCTTCAGGACCCGAATAGTGTTGCAACGCAGCAGCACCGCACCCCATGTTGGTGCGGTGCTGCGGCAATATGAACTTCTCGAGAAGGTAAGGGCCTACGACCCGGACGCCGACGAGGCGATGATCAACCGCGCCTACGTCTTCTCGATGAAGGCGCACGGCTCGCAGAAAAGGGCGTCCGGCGACCCCTATTACAGCCACCCGATCGAGGTGGCCGGAATCCTCACCGACCTCCATCTCGACGACGAGACGATCGTCACCGCCATCCTCCACGACACGATCGAGGACACGGTGGCGACTCCCGAGGAGATCGAGAAGCCTGTTCGGGCCGAGCGTCGCCCGCCTCGTCGACGGGGTGACCAAGCTCAGCAAGATCGAGGCGCAGAGCGAGAGCCAGCGCGCCGCCGAGAACCTGCGCAAGTTCCTGCTCGCCATGTCCGGCGACATCCGGGTCCTGCTCGTCAAGCTCGCCGACCGGCTGCACAACATGCGCACCCTCCATTTCATCGCGAACGAGGAGAAGAGGAAGCGTATCGCCCGCGAGACGATGGACATCTACGCGCCGCTCGCCGAGCGGATCGGCATGTACGAGTTCATGCAGGAGATGCAGACCCTCGCCTTCCGCGAGCTCGAGCCCGACGCCTATGCCTCCATCTCCCGCCGGCTCGAGCAGCTCCACAAGGGCGAGGGCGACCTCATCGCCCGGATCGGCCGGGGCATCCGCGCCCATCTCGAGGCCAACGGGATCGAGGCCGAGGTGCAGGGCCGCGAGAAGCATCCCTTCTCGATCTGGCGCAAGATGGCCGAGCGCCACGTCAGCTTCGAGCAGCTCTCCGACGTCATGGCCTTCCGCGCCGTCGTCGATATCGGTCGAGGATTGCTACCGGACGCTCGGCCTGATCCACCAGCGCTGGCCGGTCGTGCCGGGGCGCTTCAAGGACTTCATCTCGACTCCCAAGCGCAACGGCTACCGCTCGCTCCACACCACGGTCATCCACGACGAGCAGATGCGGATCGAAATCCAGATCCGCACCCGCGACATGCACGCCCAGGCCGAGCACGGCCTCGCCGCCCACTGGGCCTATAAGGAGGGCGACGAGGAGCAGGCGGCCGACCCAGCATCCCTGGATCGACGACCTGCTCGAGATCCTCGAGCATGCCGCGACCGCCGAGGAGCTGCTCGAACACACCCGGATGGCGATGTACCAGGACCGGATCTTCGCCTTCACCCCGAAGGGCGAGCTGATCCAGCTCCCCAAGGGCGCGACCCCGGTCGACTTCGCCTACGCCGTCCATACCGACCTCGGCGACCAGACGGTCGGCGCCAAGATCAACGGCCGGGTGATGCCGCTCAGGACCCCGCTCGAGAATGGCGACCAGGTCGAGATCCTCGTCTCCAAGGCCCAGCATCCGCAGCCCGGCTGGCTGAGCTTCGTCGTCACCGGCAAGGCGCGCGCCAAGATCCGCCGCTTCGTCAAGTCGAAGGAGCGCGAGGAGACGGTCGCGCTCGGCCGCAAGATCTTCGACGAGATCGTCCAGCGCCTGCCCCAGCCGCTCGGCTGGGAAGCGATCACCGAGGCTCTGAAGCGGCTCCACTTCCACGACGACGGCGCCTTGATGGAGGCGATCGCGCTCAAGCGGGTCAGCGACGTCGCGGTGATGGAGGCCCTGATCCCCGGCTCGACCGGCAAGGAAGGCGTGAAGCCGCCGCCGCAGCGCACCGCCATCTCGATCAAGGGCCTGACCCCCGGAGTCGCCTTCCAGCTCGCCGAATGCTGCCATCCGATCCCGGGCGACCGGATCGTCGGCCTCAGGCGCGAGGGCACCGAGATCGAGGTCCACGTCATCGGCTGCGACAGCCTCGCCGACGGGGTCGACGCCGACTGGCTCGACCTCGCCTGGGGCGACGAATCGGACGGCGGCACGGCGCGTCTGTGCGTCGTCATCAAGAACGAGCCGGGCTCGCTCGCGGTGATCGCCGGGATCCTCGGCCGCCACGGCGCCAACATCGTCTCGATGGACCAGGCCAGCCGCGACGGCAGTCTTTCCACACCTTCCACCTCGACATCGAGGTTCACGACGTGCAGCATCTGATGCGCATATTGGCGGCGCTGAGGGCCGCCGACGTCGTGTCCAGCGCGGAGCGTTTGTGATGGCAATGAAGACGATCGACCGGCGGGCCGTGATCGCCCTCCTCGGCGGGGCGGCGGTCGTGCCGATCCTCCCCGCCGCCGCGGCGGCGGCGCCGGCCGGCTACGTGATGTGGCGCGATCCCGGCTGCGGCTGCTGCCTCGAATGGGCCAAGCGGGTCGAGGCGGCGTTCGGGAAAAAGCTGCCGGTGATCAGCGCTCCGAACATGGCGGCGGTCAAGAAGGCCCAGGGGGTGCCCGCCGCGCTCCAGTCCTGCCACACCGCGCTCATCCGGGGGGTGGTCGTCGAGGGCCATGTCCCGCCGGAGGATATCAAGCGGCTGATCGCCTCCGGCCGCAAGGGCGTCAAAGGCCTGGCGGTGCCGGGCATGCCAGCCGGATCGCCGGGCATGGACGTCGGCCACGATCGCCGCCAGCGCTATCAGGTCATGGCCTTCGACGCTTCCGGCAGGCATAGCGTCTTCGCGACCCACGGCTGAGCCCGGTGACCGACACACCCGCCTCGATGACCTACGGCGGCTATCTGGCGCTCGACCGGCTGCTCTCCGCCCAGCATCCGATCTCCGACCATCATGACGAGATGCTGTTCGTCATCATCCACCAGACCAAGGAGCTGTGGCTCAAGCAGATCATCCACGAGCTCAAGCTGTCGCGCGACATGATCCGGAGCGACCGGCTGATCGAGGTCCACAAGGCGCTGTCCCGGGTGTCCCGGATCCAGGCGGTGATGACCCTGAGCTGGGACGTGCTCGCGACCCTCACCCCGTCCGATTACACCAGCTTCCGCTCCGTGCTCGGCTCCAGCTCCGGCTTCCAGTCGGCCCAGTTCCGCGAATTCGAATATCGGCTCGGCCTCAAGGACGGCGGCCACCTCAAGTTCCAGGACGAGGGCTCGGCGCCTTATTCGGCCCTGCTCGAGGCGCTGGGCGAGCCGAGCCTGTGGGACGAGGCCAATGCCGCCGCGGCCCGGGCGGGGCTGGACCTGCCCCCGGAGGTGCTGGAGCGCGACTGGAGCCAGCCCTACCGGCCCAGCGAGGCGGTCGAGGCCGCCTGGGCGCGGGTCTATCGCGAGCCCGAGCGGCATTGGGCGCTTTATCAGCTCGCCGAAAAGCTGGTGGACATCGACGATTCGCTCGCGGTCTGGCGGCATAAGCATGTCGTGACGGTCGAGCGGATCATCGGCCTCAAGCGCGGCACCGGCGGGACGGCGGGAGTCGCCTATCTCCAGTCGACCCTGGGCAAGCGCGCGTTTCCCGAGCTGTGGTCGCTGCGGACCAGGGTTTAGCCGGCTCCTCCCGGTTCCGGGAAAGGGTTACAGCCCCGCTTTCTCCCGCCGTATCGCCGCGATCTCCTCGGCCGCGATTCGCTCCCGCGCGCCGAGGCTCGGGTGGCTTCGGAAGATTTGCGGGAACCAGTCATATTTGCGCAGGTAGCGCCGCCAGAAGGGGATGGCGGCGTCGAGATCGAAGCCCGCGGCCGCCATCAGCCTGAGCCCGAAGCGGTCGGCCGCTTCCTCCCGCTTCCAGACCGCGCTCGGCTTGATTCCGAGGCCGCGCAATATCCCCTCCTCGCTGCGCATGGCGCGATGATGGAAGATGTTGTGCGCCAGCTCGTGACCGAGGACGACGGCGAGCTCGTCGTCGCTGCGCAGGAAGTTGAGCATGGCGAGCGTCATCACGACGCTTCGGCCGGTGGCGAAGGCGTTCACCTGGGTCGAGCGGGCGAGGCGGACCCGGCCGAGGCAGGCGGGTATCGAGCCGAGCCGGACTTCGATCTCGCGGCCGTCGCGAAGCACCCGGAGATCGGCGGGGCCCTGGCGGAGCGCCGCCTCGATCTCGTCCTCGGCCTCGTCGGCGAGACGGCGCCATTTTTCCCGCTTCGGCTCGGCCGCGACCGACGCCCCGCTGGGGAGGGAGCGGCCGTTGACCGCGAGCAGGACGTCGCCGGCGACGAGGCCGGCCCGAGCGGCCGGGCTGTCCGCCATCACCGTCAGGATTCCCGGCCCGCGGTCGAGCCGGTAGCGGGCGGCCATCAGGCGCCGGTCGGCCGGCTCATATTCGGCGAGATGGTGGTAGAGGAGGCCGGTCAGCGGATAGCGCTCAGGGCACAGGGCCGAACCGGCGAGGGCGAGGCGATAGGCGACGAGCCCCACCCGCAGATCGTCCCGGCGAAGCGTCGTCGAAGCGGCCGCCTGGGCGGCCATGGCCGGCGCGGGGGCCGGCTCGGGCGGCGCCTGGGCCGAAAGGAGAAGGCCCGCCAGGGCCGCGAGGACGGTCCGGCGCAGCGCGGGGCGGCTCGGACCCGATTCACGCACGAGGCGACCTTTCCCGGATAAGAAACGGCCGGATGAAGATGGTCTTCACCCGGCCGCAAACTCCAGACTGGCTGATTTCAGCCCAACCCTTACGGGCTGTGCGGCAGATCGTCGTCGTCGCCGCCGCAGATGTCGGTCCCGACGCAGAGGCCCAGGATGATCGCGATGAGCGCGATCAGCGGAATGATGAAGCCGCCGCGCAGTTGCTCGCCGTCGACCGTCTCGGCCGCCGGAGCCACCTCGGCCGAACGGGCGGCCGCCGCGGAAGTCTGCGCCGCCGCCATGGTCGGCGCGGCCATCAGCGCAACCGATGCGGTCGCAGCAATAAGTCCCTTGAAACCCACGTCAGCTTCTCCCTTCGTACTCGAGCCTGATCTCTCGATTTCGGGCTCTACGTAATCGGCCGTTTTCGGGCTGTCTACCCTGGAAATCGCCGTCCGATTTGAAAACCCGTTGCGCCTCGTAGCCTGAGAGAGGTTTACGAAGCCTGATCCGAACGTCGCGCCGCCTTGTTGGTTCATCCGCGCCGAAAGAAGACGCCAGGCTGTTGCACGAAAGCGACACTAATCGGCCGATATTCCGGGCCGACCGAAGCGGCGGCGGGATCGATGCGCGGCGGACAAGGAAAATCGCCGGACGAAGAAGAATTCGTCCGGCGGATTACGCTTTCAGTGACGAACGGCCCCCGATTCAGCTCACGGGCTGGTCGGCAGGTCGTCGTCGTCGCCGCCGCAGATGTCGGTCCCGACGCACAGGCCGAGGATCACGGCGATGAGCGCGATCAGCGGAATGATCCACCCGCCGCGCAGCTGCTCGCCATTGACCGTCTCGCCCGCGGGCGCGACTTCCTGAGTGGCCGAGGCCACGGTGGCCGCCGTCGTCTGTGCCGCCGCCACGGTCGGCGCCGTCACCAAAGCGAGCGAGGTCGCCGCAGCGATAAGTCCCTTGAAAGCCACGTCAGCTTCTCCCTTCAATACTCGAGTCTGATCGTCTCGATTTAGCGCCTTAACCTAATCGAGCCGCCTCGACGAGTCTATCCCGAAACCGCCGCCGCCCTCGAAAGACCAAACGCCGGCCGATCTTCGAGGGCTCGCCAGAGCCGAACCAGGCGCCGACGGCGGGAAAAACGGCGGCGGCGGCGCGACGGAATGCGGGCGCACTGTTGCCCGATCGCTACAGCCGGAGCGGAGGTTGCGGGAATTCGCAATTTGTTTCAGGAGGTTCGCGAAGCCCCAACCTGGAGAGGAGCCGGTGACCAAAGCCTTCCGCCTGCCCCGCGCGCTGGCCCTGCTGGCCGCGGCCCTGTTCGCCCTGATCGCGGCCCCGGCCTCGGCGGCGGTGTCGGTCACTTTCTATTCGAAGGAGCTGGGCGCCAGCTTTCCGCACGCCTTCGTCATCTTCGAAGGCGCGCTCGACCGCGGCGGCCCCCGAATCGAGGAGGATTACGGCTTCACCGCCAAGACGATCAGCCCGGCGATACTCTGGGGGAAGGTCTCCGGCGAGGTCATCACCGACCACAGCGTCTCCTACGTCAAGGGCAGCGACCGCCATTTCACTCTGACCTTGAGCGATTCCGAATATGACCGGGCGATGGCGACGGTGGCGCGCTGGCGGGCGGCGAAGCAGCCCTCCTACGACCTCGACAAGCATAATTGCGTCCATTTCGTCGCCGAGATCGCCGCCAGCGTCGGGCTCACCGCCGACACGAGCCGCCTGATGAAGAAGCCGCGCTCGTTCCTCGAGGCGCTGACCGCGGCGAACGGGGCGCGGCTCGAGGCCCGCGGCGCCACCCTCCACCGCCTCGCCCCGCCGGTCAAAGGGAAAGCGGGCCGCGGCAAGCCCGGCGCTTGACATTTGCGGCGGCGTCGAATGTTAGCGCGGCAGCAAGCCCACGGCCCCGGCCGCCGATCCTCCTGAAAAGCAGAGCTGAACCCAAGTGCCTTCCTCCGAGCAGATCGTCGTCGTCGGCCTGGGCTATGTCGGCCTTCCGCTCGCCGTCGCCCTGGCGCGAAGCTACGACGTCGTCGGCCTCGACATCGACGAGCGCCGGGTCGACGAGCTGAAGCTCGGGGTCGACCGTACCCGCGAGGTCGAGCCGGAGACCCTCGAAGCCTCGCCGCTGAAGCTGACCAGCCGGGCCGCCGACGCCGCCGGCGCGGACGTCTACATCGTCACCGTGCCGACTCCGGTCGACGAGCGCAACGAGCCCGACCTCGCGCCCGTGATCGGCGCCACCCGCTCGGTCGCGACCCTGCTCGACCCGGCGAAAAAGCCGATCGTCGTCTACGAGAGCACCGTCTATCCGGGAGTCACCGAGGAGATTTGCGGGCCGCTGATCGAGGAGGTGTCGGGGCTTCGGCGCGGCCGCGACTTCTTCCTCGGCTACTCGCCCGAGCGGATCAATCCGGGCGACCGCGAGCATACGGTCGACAAGATCCAGAAGGTCATCGCCGGCGAGAACGCCGCCGTCACCGACCGCCTCGCCGCGATCTACGGGGCGGTGACCAGCGGCGGCGTCTTCCGCGCCGCGTCGATCAAGACCGCCGAGGCCGCCAAGGTCATCGAGAACGCCCAGCGCGACATCAACATCGCCTTCATGAACGAGATCACCCAGATCTTCTCCAGGCTCGACCTGTCGATCTGGGACGTGCTCGCCGCCGCCGGAACCAAATGGAACTTCCTGCCCTTCCAGCCCGGCCTGGTCGGCGGCCACTGCATCGGCGTCGATCCTTATTATCTGAGCCACCGCGCCCAGCAGCTCGGCCACGACCCGCAGGTCATCCTCGCCGGCCGCTCGATCAACGACGGCATGGGCCGCTGGGTGGCGGACAGCCTGCACCGCGAGCGCGGCGGGCGGCCCGGCTCGGCGCTGGTGATGGGCCTCACCTTCAAGGAGGACGTGCCGGACCTGCGCAACAGCAAGGTGATCGACGTGATCCGGCGGCTCGCCGAGCTGGGCCATGAGGTGACCGTCCACGATCCCCGCGCCGATGCCGGCGAGGCGCGCCACGAATATGGCGTCGACCTCGCCCCGGACGCGCTCGACTCCCGCTACGACCTCGTCGTCGTGGCCGTGCCCCATCGCGACTATGCCGGCCTCGACGATGCCCGCCTGGCCGGGCTGGTGACCGACGGCGGCCTGTTGGCGGACCTCAAGAACCTCTATGGCGGCCGGGCGCTCGAGGGCCTGCGCCGCTGGACTCTCTGACCCTCCGCCGCGCTGGACAAGCGGGTGGCCGGCAATCCACTATGCGGCGTGCATAACCCGTTCGATCCAGGCTATTTCAAGTCCGACGAGCTGCGCGCCTTCGGCTTCGCGCGGGTCGGCGAGGGCAGCGCGATCTCGCGCACCTGCACCATCGTCGGCCTGGAAAACATCACGATCGGCGACTTCGTCCGGATTGACGGCTTCACCACGATCATCGCCGCCGGCGGCCCGCTTCGGATCGGAAGCCATGTCCATATCTGCTCCGGCTGCGTCCTCGGCGCCCGGGGCGGGATCGAGCTGGCCGACTATTCGAGCCTGTCGCACGGAGTCCGTTTGCTCTCGGCGATCGACGATTTCAGCGGAAGAACGATGACCAACTCGACGATTCCGCCGGAATTGCTCGGCGTCCAGGCGGCACCGATCCACATCGGCCGCTACGTCCCGATCGGCTCGGGCTGCATCGTCCTGCCGGGCGCGAGCGTCGGCGAAGGCTCGGCGGTGGCGGCGATGTCGGTGGTCAATCGCCCGCTCGGCGACTGGACGATCTACGGCGGGAATCCGGCGCGCGAGCTCGGGCCGCGCTCGCGCGACCTGCTCGACCTCGCCCGGCGGCTCGAGGCCGACCCGGAGGAGATCAGCCCTTAAGGGTCTTGGAGCGAAGCGGCATGACGGTCGAGCCGTCGGGGACGCTTCGGACGACGCTCGCGCCGGTGCCGACGATGACCTCGCTGCCGACCCTGAGGCTCTGGAGGACCATCGCCCCCGGCCCGACCAGGGTCCCGCTGCCGACCTCGGTCCGGCCGCCGATGAAGGCGGCGGGCGCGATGGTGACGTTGTCGCCGATGACCGCGTCGTGGCCGATGATCGCGCTGCTGTTGAGGATCGAGAAGGCGCCGATCCGGGCGTCGACGCTGATCACCACGCCGTGGGCGACGATCGTTCCCGGGCCGATCTCGACCCCCTTGGAGCGGACCGCGTGCGGCGAGACGAGCGGCTCGCAGCCATAGCCGTTTTCGACGACCCACTCGACCAGCCGCTGGCGCGACTGGACCGACTTGCGATCGGTCGCTCCGAACGCGATGCAGACGGCGTCGAACTCGCTCCGCCGCCCGGCCAGCGCTTCCTTCTCGCCCCAATAGGGCCGGTCGAGCACGCCCTCGGCGTCGGCGACATAGCCGACGACCTCGTGGCCGCCCAGCTCGGCGATCTCCAGGACTTCCTTGGCGAATTCGCCACCGCCGATAAAAACCAGCCTTGTCATAGCAGGAACTCCACGATCGCCTTCTTGCGGGTCATCGCGAACAGGACGGGGCGGTCGAACAAAGGGGCGTGGATCGGCCCCCTGACCTTCAGCATCCGCCGCTCGCGCAATATCTGCTCTATCTCCGCCTCGTCGGCGCCTTCGTAGCAAATATGGTGCATCCCCTCGCCGGAGCGTTCGAGATGCGCCCAGGTGAAGGCGCCCGGCCCCGACGGGGCGATCAGCTCGATATAGGCCGGCCCGGCGCTGTAGAGGGCGAGGCGCGCCTGCTGGAGCGGGTCGTCCACCGCCCGCTCGAAAACCAGCCCGGGAAAGCCCTCCGCATAGGAATCGATGTCGCGGACCACGTAGCCGACATGGTGGAGGGAGATCACAGCACCGCGCCGCCGTCGACCCGGATCACCTCGCCGGTGATGAACCGGGCGGCGGGCGAGAGCAGGAACTCGATGCAGTCGACCACCGACTCCACCGTGGCGATTCCGCCGGGCGCCGACTTGGCGAGCCGCTCGCGGAACTCCTCGTTGTAGATATTGCCGTAGCTTTGGGTCATCTCGGTATCGAGCCAGCCGGGGGCGACGGCGACGACCCGGCGCGGCGCGGCCTCGCGCGCGAGGCCCTTCACCATCGCCTCGAGGCCGGCCTTGGCCGCCGAATAAGCAACGATGCCGGGCTCGGGACGCGAGGCCGCGATCGAGGAGACCACGCAGAGCACCGCATCTTCGGCGGCCAGCTTGCGGCTGGTGAAGAGGCCGCCGAGCACGAGCGGGAGCTGGAGGTTGACCCGGAGCAGCTCGCCGAGCTCGTCCGGCTTGGTGATCCTGAGCGGCTTGATCTTCTGGAGGCCTGCGCAGAGCACGAAGCTGGAGATCTTGCCGTTTTTCGCCACCGCCGCCTCGACGGCTCGGCCGAGCGCCTCGAAATCGGTGGCGTCGCAGGCGGCGACATCGACTCCGAGGGGAGTCAGCTCTTCGAGCCGGTCGGCCCGTCTCGCCAGCGCGGTCACCTCATGCGTCGGGGCGAGCCGCTCGACCACGGCGCGGCCGATTCCGCTCGACGCGCCGACGATCAACGCGTGGCCGCGTTCCGCCTCGTCCGCCATCTCAGGAGACCGCCGGGCCGGCGAGCGCGACCAGATCGTCGGTCGTCTCGGCCTGGCCGATGCTGTCGAGATCCGCGTCGGCGCCGATCTGCTCGAACAGGTCGACGACCGAGAGCACCGCCAGGGAATCCCAGACGGCGGACTCGTCGAGCCTTTGCCCGGGGCGAAGCGGCCCCTCGGCCTCGATCGCGTCGGTCAGCTGGCTGAGGAACTCATCGACGGTCATGCTCTACTCCAATCCCACGAACGCCGGCGGCGCGTAGATAGGGTCGGTCTCGACGACGCAAGCACCCCAGGACAGGCCGATGCCGAAGCCCGCGAAGGCCGAGACCAGCCTTTTCGAGCTATAGGCCTCGCTGAGGAATCCGGAAATGGTCCCCGGGATCGAGGCCGAATTCTGGTTCCCGTAGACCGACTGGGTCGCCATCGGGAATTTCTCCTCGCCGATCTTCAGCCGCTTCTGGATGTTCCTGAGGATATATTTGTTCGGCTGGTGGAGCACGAAATAGTCGATCTCCTCGACGCTACGTCCCGCCGCCTCGAGGATCCCGGTGACGAGGTCGGGCACGCGCTGGAGCGTGAAGTTGAACACCGCCGCCCCGTCCATCGTCATCACCGCCGCCCGGCCCTCGTCGGCCGAATCGATCCTGATCCCGCTGTTGGGGATATAGAGGGCGCGCTGGCCCGAACCGTCCGAATAGAGCTCGAACACGCTTTCGCTCGGCCGCCGCTCGACCAGGGCGACGGCGCCGGCATCGCCCATGATCGGGGCGACGGCATGATCGGTCGGATCGACGAAGCGGCTGGCGACGTCGCCGACCGCGACCAGGACCCGGTCGAGCCCGGCCTCGACGAGGCTGTAGGCGAGCGCGAGGCCGTAGACGAAGCCGCTGCAGCCCAAGCGGACGTCGAACGCCATCGAGGTGACCGGCAGTCCGAGCCGGTGCTGGAGGGCGATCGCCGAGGCGGGCGCGCTGTGATCCGGGGTCTGGGTGACGAGGATCAGGCCGGTCACCGACTCGGCCGCGACTCCGAGGCCGTCGAGCAGGCGCCGGGCCGAGGCCTCGCAAAGATCGACCGTGGTCTGGTCGCCGTCGACGATCTGTCGCGAATCCAGGCCGATGGCGCGCTGCAGCCGGGCGATCTCGCCCGGCTCGAGGCCGAGCGCGGGGCCTTCCTCCTCGAACCGGACCGTCTTGCCGCCGACGGTGGTGACGATCCCGGTGATCGCGGCATTGGCGAAGCGCAGCCGGGCGCGCGCGGCCTCATCCGCCATGGTGCCGCTCCACATGCGCGACCCAGTCGCTCCACCGGCGGAGCGGCGAGGCCGAGGCGTCGAAGATGGTCTCGTCGGCGAGCGGCACGTAATTGCCGGTCTTCTCCTCGAGCAGAGTCTCGGTCTCGAGCAGGAGGTCGACGATCGTCATCGAATCGACCTGATCGAAGACGTTCGTATCCGGCCCGACAGCCTCGAGGTCGGGCGACCCGACATTTTCGTTCACCCGGCGCAACGCCTCCTTCATCACCTCTTCGAACCCGGCCATCAACTCACCTCCGTCAGCGGGATGTCGCGCTTCGGCTTCGGACCGTCCGCCAGCCGATAATGCTTCGTCCCATCCGCGCCGGTCTCGACGAGGGCGAATCCGTGGCTCTCGTAGAAGGTCGCGGTCATCATGTTCTTCGCGGTCGGCCGATAGCTCGCCCGGAGCGCTCTGTCGCCCACCGCCGAGCAGACATGGGCGAGGATCCGGCCCTCGACCCCGCGGCCGAGCGCCCGGCAGCTCATCAGGAAGGTCTCGATCTCGCCGTCGGCGACGACGACCACGCCGATCACCCCCATGTCGCCGAAGCGGTCGACCAGGCGCACGTCGAAGACGTCGCCGCTCTCCATCAGCGCCTCGATCTCGGCCTCCGAATGGCGGCAGGTGGTGAGGTTGAACTGGTTGGTCTTGTTGGTCAGCTGGGCGATGCGCTTGACCTGGGCCCGGCGGTTTCGGCCGATCTCGAGCCGGATCTCCAGCGAATCGAGATAGTCGTCGAGGCTGGTCGCGCCGGCCCTGGCGTCCGAGCGCATCTTCTCCTGCCGGTATTGCGCCGCCTTGCCCTTGTCCTCGGCGGTCACCGACCAGGCCTTGAGGCCGTCGATCGCGGCGAGCAGGCCCAGCGCCTCGTCCGCCTTGGCCGCTTCGAACCGGTAGGTCTCGACCATCGGCAGCGCCGAGCGGACCTGCTCGAGCTCGAACGGATTGTCGTCGATGAAGATGAAGGATTCGAGGCCCAGATTGAGCTCCTGGGCGATCTTCACGATGTTGTCGCTCTTCGCCTCCCAGTCGATCCGGACGGCGGCGAAATCGTCGAGCCGAAGCGGCATCTCGCGGCGGGCGAACAGCTCCTCGACGTCGGCGCGATTGTTCTTGGTGGCCAGCGCCAGCAGGATCCCGGTGTCGCGAAGGCGGCGAAGCTGCTCCTGGAAGCGGCGGAAGACGAGGCCCGGATATTGGCGGTCGACGGCGACCCCCTCAACCCCGTCCTCGCCGACGATCCCGCCCCACAAGGTGTTGTCGGCGTCGAGCACGATCACCTTCTTGCGCGCCGCGTGGCGCTCGCGGATGGCCTGGCCATAGGCCGCCGAAATCGCGTCGAGCGCCGGCTTGGTGTAGGGCATGCGCATCGCCAGCCGGTTCTTCAGGCTCAGCGCCCGCTCCGCGCCGAGCTCGGCGACGATGCCGCCGACGTCGACCAGCGAGATGTTGTCCGCGCGCCGGGCGACGTCGATCAGCGCCGAATCGAGCGCGGCATGCTCGGCCAGCGCCTCGAGATGGACTTCGCCGACGATCCGCTCGGGCCGGCGTTCGAGCGTGTTGATCAGGATGAGGGCCCGGCCCCGGGCGGCGAAATCGAGCAGGGCGGCGCAATGCGCCTTCATCCGCTCGAGCGGCTCGCCGGGAACCGCTTCCTCGAGGAAATAATCGGCGGTGAGATGGATCGCGACGACGTCGTGCTCGACCGGGCCGGCCAGCAATTGCGGGACCTGGTCGATGTCGTGATGGCTGACGGCCAGCTCGAAGCCGGGCAGGCCGGCCTGCAGGCGCGCCAGCGGCTGCGTGAGCACGTCGCCCGCGAAGAGGATGGAAAGCGGCTTGGTCATGGACGTGGAAAAAGCGGTGACGGAACGGCTCCGGATGGCGTGACGGCCTGGCGCAAGCGGCTCTCTACAGCCGCTTGCGCGCGAGCGCCACAAGGTTTCCGCCGCCGCCGACGGCGCCGGACAGGGCCCAGACCAGTCGCATCTTCGCCGATTCGTTCATGTGGGCATGGGACAGGCCGAAGACCGGATGATCGTAGCGGCAACCGAACAGGTCGAGAATTTCGAAGCCCGCCGCTTCGAGCGCCGAGCGCAGCGATTGGGGCGAATAAGCGATCAGATGGTTGGGCGGGACGATCTCGCCATAGCCGGCCGAGAGCGGATTGGCGCGGCGAAGCTTCGCCGTCAGCCCGGAATCGTTGGGCACGTCGACATGGAGCAGCCCGCCCGGCCGAAGCGCGGCGAAGGCGTTGGCGAGGAAGCGGTCGGCTCGGAGGACATGTTCGAGGACCTGGCTGAAGCTGACCATGTCGTAGCCGCCATTGGCCCGAACCGCCTCGTCCATCAGGGTCGCCGGGTCGACGGCCGAGAAATCCGCCTGGACGACATTCTTGCCCTCGGCCCGCATCGCCGCGGCCATGGCGTCGTCAAATTCGACCCCGAGCCAGGTGCAGCCCCTCGCGGCGAGCAGATCGGAGAGGACGCCGTTGCCCGGGCCGATCTCGAGCCAGTGGCGCGGCGGTCCGCCGAGATGGCGCTCGTAGACGGCGAGGCGGCGGTCGAGCAGGGCGCCGCTGACGTCGCGATGCCGCTCATATTGCTCGCGGAGCAGGGTGAAGTGGCCGGGCGCGGTCGCCACGACGTCGTCCGCGGCCGGCTGCCGCGACATCTCGCCCATCACCAGCCCGCAGTCCGCGCAGCGGCGGATCGCCGTGCCCTGGCGCTCGGTGACGGGCCTGAGGGGTCCGCGGCAGGCCGCGCAAAGCTCAATCCTGGCCATGATAGTCGCGATACCATTCGACGAAGCGCGGAACGCCCTCGTCGATCGAGGTCGTCGGCTGGAAGCCGAGATCGCGCTGGATGGCGCTGATGTCGGCATAGGTGTCGCGGACGTCGCCGGGCTGCATCGGCAGCAGCCGCTGCTTCGCCTCGCGGCCGCAGGCCTGCTCGATCAGCGCGATCATCCGGGTCAGCTCCTCGGACCGGTTGTTGCCGATATTGTAGAGCCGGTGCGGGCGCGCGGCTGCCGCCGGCCTTCTCCTCGCCGTCGTCCGGCGGCGGGTTGTCGAGCGCGGCGACGACGCCGGTGACGATGTCGTCGATATAGGTGAAGTCGCGGCGCATATTGCCTTCGCCGAAGACGTCGATCGGCTCGCCGGCGAGGATCGCCTTGGTGAACAGCCACATCGCCATGTCGGGCCGGCCCCACGGGCCGTAGACGGTGAAGAAGCGAAGGCCGGTCTGCGGCAGCCGGTAGAGATGGGCGTAGGTCTCGCTCATCAGCTCGTCGGCCTTCTTGGTCGCGGCGTAGAGCGAGAGCGGATGGTCGACCCGGTCCTCGACC
Source organism: uncultured Alphaproteobacteria bacterium (assembly GCA_963716155.1). Classification (GTDB taxonomy): domain Bacteria; phylum Pseudomonadota; class Alphaproteobacteria; order Sphingomonadales; family Sphingomonadaceae; genus Allosphingosinicella. The sequence continues at coordinate 2,898,735 of OY970297.1, read as the reverse complement.
CGGAAGGGCAGGCTGTCGTTGCCGCCGTAGACCGACGAGGAGGAGGCGTAGACGAGGTGCGACGAGCCGCGCCGGCGCGCGAGCTCGAGCAGGTTGAGATGGCCGACGAGGTTGGAATGGACGTAGGCGTGGGGATTTTCGATCGAGTAGCGAACGCCGGCCTGGGCGCCGAGATGGACGATCCGGTCGAACTCCGCGGCCCTCGAGCGCCCGATCGAGCGCGGCCATGTCGGCGAAGTCGACCTCGACGAAGCTGAAGGCGTTGTCGTGCCTCGAGCGCTGCTCGGCGATCCGGTCGCGCTTCAGCTTGACGCTGTAATAATCGTTGACGTTGTCGATCCCGAGCACCTGCTCGCCGCGGCCCAGCAGCCGGGCCGCGACATGATGGCCGATGAAGCCGGCCGCGCCGGTCACGAGGATCGTCATTTACGTCTTCTTCCTGTCCGGTCCGGTGCGGGCGCACCGGCAGAGATTCGCCCGCATGCTTGAACGTTGGTTGATCATTTTGAATGTCACCCCGGACCTGATCCGGGGTCCACCTTCTCGATCCGAAAGAGGAAGGTGGATGCCGGATCGAGTCCGGCATGACGGAGACTATTTCGCACCGCCTTTAGCCAGCGCCGCCGCGAAATCCAAGGTCCGCCTCAGGCCGCTTCGCTCGCCGGGATGCTCGCTTCGATGAACCAGCGGTCGCCGCCCTCGATGCCGAGCGCGGTGAGGGTGCCGTAGCGGTAGGCGCCGGTGTCGATGGCGATTCGGTTGCTGTGCTGCTCGGGCCGCTCGACGATGGTGTGGCCGTGGACGACCATCACCCCGTGGTCGGTCTGGTCGTCAAGGAACCCCTCGCGGATCCACCTCAGGTCCTTCGACGACTGCCGGTCGAGCTCGACGCCCGGTCGGATCCCGGCATGGACGAACAGATAGTCGCCGAAGCGGAAGCTGTCCGCCATCTCCTCGAGGAAGCGGACGTGGCTGGCCGGCACCTGCTCGATCAGCCGCTCCATGATCGCGAACGGAGTGGAGTTGAGCATCCAGCCGCTGGTGAGGCCATAGCTCTGGGCGCATTCGGTGCCGCCATAGGCGAGCCAGTGCTGGACTCCGCTGTCGTCGCCGCCGAGCACGCCGAGGAAGAATTCCTCGTGATTGCCCTTCAGGAAGACGTTGCGGGCGAAGGACGGGGGCCGGTCGGCGAGGAGGTCGACGACGCCGCGGCTGTCCGGCCCGCGATCGACCAGGTCGCCGAGGAAGACGAGCCAGGTCTTGGCGGGCGGTCGCCGCCGGTTGTCCTCCTCGATCCGGCCGAGCAGCTCGACGAGCAGGTCGAGCCGGCCGTGGACGTCGCCGATCGCATAGGCGCGGCAGCCGGGCGGGCCCTTGCTCTCCCGCGACGTCCGGCGTTTCGAAAACAGGCGACTCAGCATCGATTCATTCTTTCACCAGCCTGGCCGCGCCCGATATTTGGTGTTGTGGCCCAGTTACAAGCTTTTAAGGCGCGCCAAGGCCCGTCGAAGGCTCCGAAAATGCACCGAAGTCTGGACGGCGGCGGAGAAAGAAGCTAAGCGGCGCAACGAGATAAAGGCAGCTCGCCTTGAGAGGCAGCGCGGGCATCGCATCCGCAAGGAGCGTTGCGCGCCGAATCGCGCGCACGGGCTGTTCCACGGAAGCTGTCGATTGTGTAGAGGGCGTCGGCCCCGACCGGAGAAAAGATGACCATGCGAGCGTATCGGCGTGAAGAGCGTGATCCCGTTTTCAAGCGACTGTGGCGCGGCGCCGTCATCGCCGTAGCGGCGCTCGCCGTCTCCGCCTGCTCCGCCGGGCGGGGCGGAACCGTGCCCTATGCTCCGGCGAACTTCGTCGCCCCGGACGTGCAGGCCGAGCCGGTCGCCAACTCGGCGCAGCCGATCGGCGCGCTCGACACGCTCAACATCTCCGTCTTCCAGGTCGAATCGCTGACCGGCGAGTTCAAGGTCGATGCCAATGGCAAGTTCGACTATCCGCTGCTCGGCGAGGTCCAGGCGCAGGGCCGGACGACGGAGGATCTCCGCCAGTTCCTCGCCGCCGGCCTCTCGCAGAAATATCTCCAGAATCCCAACGTCCAGGTCGCGATCAAGGAGCGGGCGGAGCAGAAGGTGACCGTCGACGGGGCCGTCACCCAGCCCGGCGTCTACGTCGTCAAGGGCCCCACCACCCTCATCCAGGCGGTGGCGATGGCGCGCGGCACCACCCAGGACGCCAATCCGTCCCGGGTCTACGTCTTCCGCACGATCCGCGGCGAGCGGGTCGCTGGCGCGTTCGACCTCAAGATGATCCGCCGGGCTCAGGCCGAGGACCCGGTCATCTACGGCAACGACATTGTCGTCGTGGACGGGGACAAGTCGCGTCAGATGATCCAGACCCTGCTACAGACCATCCCGGTGCTCGGCTTGTTGCGCCCCTATTGAGGCGGCCTCACGACTTAGAAGACAGGATTCCACGATCATGAACAATCATGGGGGCTATCTCCCGAATCAGGCCGCGCTGCCGTTCGATCCGAGCGGGAGGCTGCCGGCCCATACGGGGCTGACCGACGTCGCCTTCGGCCGGGCGGCCAAGCCGGAATCGCGATTCGACATCAACGAGGTCTGGCGGATCATCGCCAAATGGTGGTGGCTGATCACCGCCATCGCCGTGACCTGCCTGCTCGCCGCGATCGTCATCTCGCTGATGATCACCCCGGAATACCGGGCCAAGTCGACGATCGAGGTCAATCCGGAGGGCGTCCAGGTCGTCGGCAAGGGCGTCGGCGACATCCAGCCGATGAACTCGAACGACCGCGAGTTCCTCAACACCCAGGCCGGCCTGCTCAAGAGCCGCTCGCTCGCCGAGCGGGTCTCGCGCAGCACCAATCTCGCCAGCAACGACGCGATCGTCGACCAGGACCTGCCGCGGCCGGTGCGCGAGAGCGCCGCCGCCACCACCGTGATGGGCGCCGTCGAGATCACCCAGGAGCGCGACAGCCGGCTGATCGGCATCAGCATCGAGAGCACCGATCCGGAGCTCGCCGCCAAGCTCGCCAACAGCTACGCCGACAATTTCATCCAGCAGAATATGGAGCGGCGCTACGAGGCGACGTCCTACGCGCGCAACTTCCTCCAGCAGCGCATCGGCGCGGTGAAGGCCAAGCTCGAGGAATCGGAGCGGTCGCTGGTCGATTATGCCCGCAAGCAGGGCATCATCACGCTCAACGTCGACGGCGGCGGCGCCGACACGCCCAAGCAGGAGCAGTCGATCGACGCGGCGACGCTCGTCCAGAACAACAATGCTTTGGCCCAGGCGCGCAGCGAGCGCATCGCGGCCGAGGGACGCTATCGGCAGGCCGCCAGCGCCTCGTCGCGGATGGCGGTGATCAGCGACCCGACCGTCCAGATCCTGCAGCAGCAGCGGGCCTCGCTCGAGGCGCAGTACCAGCAGAAGCTCGCCCTGTTTAAGCCGGACTTTCCGGAGATGGTTCAGCTCCGCAACCAGATCGACACGCTCGCCAGGGAGATCGCCAACCAGACCCGCAACGTCTCGGGTTCGGCCGCGGGCATCCTTCAGGCGGAATATCAGTCGGCGGTCGCGCGCGAGAATGCGCTGGCGGCGAAGGTCGAGGAGAACAAGGCCGCCCTGCAGGACCTGCGCGAGCGCAGCATCCAATACACCATCCTGCAGCGCGAGGTGGACACCAACCGAAGCCTCTACGACGCGCTTCTCCAGCGCTACAAGGAAGTCGGAGTCGCCGGCGGCGTCGGCGCCAACGTCGTCTCCGTCGTCGACCGCGCGCGGGTCCCCAACGCCCCGTTCAAGCCGAACCTGCCGCTGAACATCGCCCTCGGCCTGTTCATCGGCATCCTGCTCGGCTTCGGCACCGCCTTCGCGATCGAGTGGATCGACGACACGATCAAGACCCCGGACGATCTCGCGACCAAGCTCGGCCTCGCCTCGCTCGGAGTCGTCCCGGCGGTCGGCAAGGGCCTGGCCGTCCGCGACCAGCTCGAGGATCCGCGCTCCCAGGTCTCGGAGGCCTATCAGTCGATCCGGACCGCGCTGCAATTCTCGACCGACCACGGCGTGCCGCGGAGCCTGCTGGTGACCAGCACCCGGGCGTCGGAGGGCAAGTCGAGCACCGCTTTGGCGCTCGCCCAGACCCTGGCCAATCTCGGCGCCTCGGTGCTTCTGCTCGACGCCGACCTGCGCAAGCCGACCTTCCGCGGCCCGAGCTCGACCAGCCACGGCCTCTCCAGCCTGCTGGCCGGATCGGGCTCGGTCGCCGAATGCGTCCACCCGACCCAGATGGAGCGGCTGTTCCTTCTGCCGAGCGGCCCGATTCCGCCCAATCCGGCGGAGCTGCTCGCTTCGGGCCGGTTCAAGGAGATACTCGACGAGGTCCTGACCAAGTTCGATCATGTCGTCATCGACGGCCCGCCCGTGCTCGGACTCGCCGACGCTCCGATGCTCGCCTCGAGCACCGAGGGCACCTTGATGGTGATCGAGGCCGGAGTCGTCCGCCGCGCCGCCGTTCTCAACGCCGTCAACCGGCTGCGCTTCGCCGAGGCGCGGGTGATGGGCGGCATCCTCACCAAGTTCAACGCCACCAAGGTCGGCTACGGCTATGGCTACGGCTACGGTTATGGCGACGATGCCTATGCCTATCGCGAAGGCGATGAGCCCAAGAAGCAAATCGAGCTCCTGAAGAGCAGCTGATCGTGGCGGGCGGCGTACAGGGGGAGGCCCGGGGTTCCGGCAGGCGGATTGCCGCCTGGGCGGGCACCGCGGCCTCGCCGCTGATCCTCTACCTCATCGTCAAGGCGATGTCGGCGGGAGTCTCGCCGGCCGTGTCCGTCGTCCTCGCCCCGCTTCCGCCCGCCGATCCGGCCCCGACCCTCAAATATCTCGGCCGGATCAGCCAGCAGCCGACCTTCCGGGCGGACTCCTCGACCTTGAGCACCGCCCGGCAGGGCCTCGCCGCCCTGCCGCTCGCCTTCGAGCCCTTCTTCATCGCCGCCCGGGTCGCCGAGCAGGGGGGCGACCTGCGCCGAGCCATCGCGCTGATGGAGGAAGCCCGGCATCGCCGTCCTTCCTTTCCCGCGGTGCGCATGCAGCTGATGATCTATTACACCAAGGCCCAGCGCTTCCGGGAGGCGATGTCCGAGGTCGACGTCATCCTGCGCCGCAATAACGAGCTTCGGCCGGTGCTCCTTCCGGAGCTGACCAAGCTGATCGCCGATCGGGAGGGACGCGAGGCGCTGGCGACGATCCTCGCCACCGAACCCTCGTGGCGCGAGGACTTCTTCAACGTCGCCGGGACTCGCAAGATCGACCCGGCCCATGCGCGGGCGCTGTACGAGCGGGTGCGGGCGCTGAAGCGCGGCGGCGACGTCCGGCTCGAGCGCCAGTTCATCCTCCAGGCCCAGGCTTCGTCGGGCGATCATGCCGGCGCCCGGCGGACCCTGCTCGCCGGCCTGCCGGAGCGGGAACGGGCCGCCAACCAATTCCTGTTCGACGGCGCGTTCCGGGGAATCCCGGCGCCCAAGCCGTTCGGCTGGAAGTTCGAGGAGATCGACATCGGCCGGGCCGAGCCGGCGAAGAACGGCGGCCGCACCTATCTCGACATCGCCTATTTCGGCGGCCGCGCCGAGACTCTGGCCGAGCAGGTGCTGGCGCTTGCGCCGGGCCGCTACACGATCCGGGCGATCGCCCGAAGCGACAACGGAATCTCCTCCGGGAGCCTGTCCTGGAACGTCAGCTGCCTGCCGTCGCGAAGCCCGGTGATCGGCGTGCTCGACCTGTCGCGGGCCGGACCGGCGGAGCGCCGCTTCGCCGCCGCCTTCACAATTCCCGCCACCGGCTGCGCCAGCCAGTCGCTTCGGCTGCGCGCGGAGCCGGGCGACGTCGCCGCCTCCGTCAACCTGGAAGTATCCGCCCTGGAGATCGCCCAGTGAACGGACGTTTCTGGACCCTCGCCGCCTCGGCCTATCTCGTCGCCTGCCTGCTGCTCGGCGGCGCCAGCGCGGCCGGGGCGGCGGTCAACGCCCTGCTCCAGCTCGCCGCGCTGGTGCTCGTCCTGGTCTGGCTGTGGAGCCGCGACGCGCCCCTGCCGCGCGAGGCGCGGGTCCCCTTGTGGATCGGCGGCGCGTTCGTGCTCGTCGTCCTGGTCAGCCTGATCCCGCTGCCCGCCTCGCTGTGGAGCTCACTGCCCTATCGCGACGAGATCGCGACCGGCTTCGAGCTGATCGGAATGCCGCTGCCGGCGCTGCCGCTGTCGCTGTCGCCGCCGGCGACGATCTGGTCGCTGCTCGCCCTGCTGCCGCCGGCGGCGATGTTCCTGATGGTGGCGAGCCTGTCCAACGAGGACCGGCGGCGACTCGCCGTGCCGCTGCTGGCGGTGGCGAGCCTGTCGATCGTGCTCGGCGCGTTCCAGCTCATCGGCGGCACCGAATCGCCGCTCCGGCCCTATGCGGTCACCAACCCGACCTCGCCGGTCGGCTTCTTCGCCAACGTCAACCACGAAGGCACCCTGCTGCTCTGCTCGCTGCCCTTCATGGCCTTCCTGGCCGGCCGCGCCGCCGGCCGCCGGTCGCGCTCCAAGCGCAGCGGCGGCGCGGTCATCAGCGTCGCGGTGGGCCTGTTCCTGACCGTCGGAATCGCGATCAGCGGATCGAGCGCCGGCTACGGCCTGTTCATCCCGACCGCGCTCGCCAGCCTGCTCATCTACCGGCGCGCGGTCGTCGGCCGGATCGCCTGGCCGTGGACGGCGGGGATGGGCCTCGTTCTGCTCGTCTTCACCGTCGTCGCCCTGCGCGGACCGCTCAGCAGCGAGGCGTTCGCCGGAGACCTGACCGACCAGCCGACCAGCCGCCGGGTGCTCGCCTCCACGACGGTCCGGGCGATCGAGGATTCCTTCCCGGTGGGAACCGGCCTCGGCACCTTCCAGACCGTCTATCGCCGCTACGAGAATCCGGACCGGGTGACCCGGCAATATGCCAATCATGCCCATAACGACTATGTCGAGTTCGTGCTCGAGCTCGGCATCGCCGGGCTGCTTCTGATCCTCGCCTTCATCGCCTGGTGGGCGGCGGCGCTGGTCAGGGTATGGCGCAGCGAGGTCCCGGGCGCCGCCATGGCCCGCGCCGCCTCGGTGGCGATCGGGGTCGTGCTTCTGCACAGCATCGTCGACTATCCGATCCGGACGGCGGCGCTCGCGGCGGTCGTCGGCTTGGCCTGCGCGCTGCTGGTTCCGGCGCCGCGGCGCGAATCGGAGCCCACCGACGCGGAGGACCCCGGGTCCGACCTGCGCCATCTGAAGGCGGAATGACGTGAGCATATTGGGCCTGATCGGGATCATCCTCGGCTTCTTCGCCATCCCCGTGGCGTTCACCCACGCGACGCGCCTGAAGATCGTCTATCTGACCTTGATCTACCTCATCCACGTCGCCGCGAGCGTGGTCTATTTCCAGCGCGCCCAGGTGGGCGCGGCCGATTCCGGCATGTATTATTATGATCCGTTCCAGAGCTACCAGGACGGCTTCAACGTCGGCACTCAGGGGCTGATCTACGTCGTCCAATATTCGAAGGGCCTCTTCGGCGGGACCTATCTCGACTATTATCTGATCTTCCAGGCCCTCGGCTTCCTCGGAATCACCATCCTGCTTCGTGTCTTCGAGGAGATACATGACGAGCTTCGCATTCCGCACACCCCTTACATCTATGCGTTGATCGCCATCCCCAGCCTGCATTTCTGGAGCAGCGCGCTCGGCAAGGACGGGCCGTTCCTGCTCGCGACGTCGCTGGCGCTGTGGGCCTCGATGCGGCTTCCGGCCCGGGCCAAGGCGCTGGCCGCGGCGCTTCTGCTGATGCTGTTCATCCGGCCGCACGTCGCGCTCGTCGCCGGCGCCGCCCTCTCGCTCGGGGTCCTCGTCGGCAAGGGCATACCGGCCTATCTTCGGGTCGGCCTGTTCATCGTGGCGGTGGCGGGATCGGTCCTCGCCGCCACGGCGCTGGAGAGCGCCTACGCCATCGACATCACCAGCGCCGAATCGATCGGCCGCCAGTTCGAACGCGTCGACCAGGTCCTGAACTCGGAGGACGCCGGGACGACGGCGGTCACCGGAGGCTTCGCGGTCAAGCTGTTCAGCCTGTTGTTCAGGCCGCTCTTCTTCGACGCCGCCGAGATGTTCGCGCTGATCGCCTCCGTCGAAAGCCTCTTCATGATCTTCGTGGTCGTGCTGCTGCTGAGCCGCGCGCGCGACCTGCTGCATATGTTCAGGACCGTCCTGTTCGCCCGCTACGCCATGATCTACGCATTCGGGCTGACGATGTTTCTCGCCCTCGGCTACTGGAACGTCGGCCTCGGCCTCCGCCAGAAGTGGACGATGCTGGTGCCGATGTACCTGGTCCTGTTCGTCAGCGTGATGGCGGTGCGGCGGGCGAGAAAGCTCAGCATGGCCGAGGCGCTGTCGAGGGAGGTTTTCCTGGGCTACCCGTCGGCCGGCGCTCGGCCGGCGGCGGTCCAGCCGCCGTTCGCGACCCATCGAGGATAGGCAAATTATGACTGCGACGGTTATTGCGAGTGCGGGGCCGGGCGCCCGCGACGGGGTCTCGCTCGCCCCGGCTCCCGCCGAGCACTGGCCCTTCTACGGCGAGGACGAGATCGAAGCCGTCGCTTCGGTCCTTCGCTCGGGCAAGGTGAACCAGTGGACCGGCGGGGAGGTGTTCGCCTTCCAGCGCGCTCTCGAAGAGCGTTTCGAGGGCGGGCACGGAATCGCCGTGGCGAACGGGTCGCTCGCCCTGGAGCTGGCTCTGCGCGCCTTCGGGATCGGTCCCGGCGACGAAGTGATCGTCACTCCGCGGACCTTCGTCGCCTCGGCTTTCTGCGCGATGCTGGTCGGGGCGACGCCGGTCTTCGCCGACGTCGATCCGGACAGCGGCAACATCACCGCCGAGACGATCGAGCGGGTGCTCACCGACCGCAGCCGGGCGATCGTCCCGGTTCATCTCGCCGGCTGGCCGGCGGAGATGGAGCCGATCATGGCCCTCGCCCGCGAGCGGGGCCTCATGGTCGTCGAGGATTGCGCCCAGGCGGTCGGCGCGGAGATCGACGGGCGCCCGATCGGCAGCTTCGGCGATGCCGCGGCCTTCTCCTTCTGCCAGGACAAGATCATCTCCACCGGCGGCGAAGGCGGCTATGTCAGCTTCCAGGATGGCGGCGCGTTCGAATGGGCCTGGTCGTTCAAGGACCATGGCAAGAACCGCGCGAGGGCGCTCGAGCGGCAGGCCCGGCCCGGCTTCCGCTGGCTCCACGACTCGGTCGGCACCAACTGGCGGATGCCGGGGCCGCTGGCCGCGATCGGCCTGGCGCAGCTGGCGAAGCTCGACGAATGGATCGCGACTCGCGAGCGCAACGCCCGGATCTGGGCGGAGGCGCTCGACGGCGCGGGGGGTCTTGCGGTGCCGATGCCGCGTCCGGGCGTGCGCCATGCCTTCTACAAGCTCTACGCCTATCTTCCCGACCGGCCGGAGGCTGAGCGACTGCGCGACTCCGTCCTCCAGCGCGCGGGCGAGGTGGGACTGAAGGTGTTCTCCGGCTCCTGCTCGGAAGTCTATCTCGAGCGTGCGTTCGAAGGTCTGCCGAGGCCGGACCTGCCGGTGGCGAATTCGCTCGGGCGTCGCAGCCTGATGGTGGAGGTCCATCCGACCCTCCGCCCGGACGCGCTGGAGCGCAGGGCGCTCGCCCTTGCCGAAATCGTCCAGGACGTGTTGGGCTGAGCGAGCCCGCATCGAAGGCCGCGGCGCTGCCCCGGATCGCCCGTTAGGATTCCAGCATGTTCTCCGTCGACCATTTGAACGACATCAGGCTGCTCGAGCTGGAGTCCGTTCTGCCCTACCTTCCCGAGCGGGGCCGGATCCTGGAGATCGGCGCCGGGACCGGCAAGCAGGCGCTCGTGCTCAGCGAGCGCGGGCTGGAGGTCAGCGCGATCGATATCCCCTCGTCCGATTATGCCGACCATCGCCTGTTTCCGGTCGTGGACTATGACGGCCGGACGATTCCGTTCGAGGATGGCTCGTTCGACGTCGTCTACTCGTCCAACACCCTCGAGCATGTCGGCGACCTGACCCGGATGCACGCCGAGATCGCGCGCGTGCTTCGGCCGGGCGGCAAGTCGATCCACATCATGCCCAGCCACGGGTGGCGGGCCTGGACGACGCTCACCGCTCCGGTCAGCGCCATCCAGTGCGCGGTCCGGGGCCGGCTGGTGATGGCGGCCAAGATAATGGGCTCGGCGATTCTGCTCATGCCGCACGGCGAGCGCGGCAACGCGATCAGCGAGATGAGCTCGTTCAGGCCCGGCTGGTGGAAGCGCAACTTCGAGGAGAACGGCTTCACCGTCGTCGAGTGCAAGCCGGTCGAGCTGTTCTATACGGGCTGCATGGTGCTCGGGAAGCACATGACCTTCGCGAGGCGGCGGGCGCTCAGCCGGGTGCTGGGCAGCGCCGCCTATCTCTTCGTGGCGAAGAAAAGCGAGGCCTGATGCGGCCCGCCGGCACCTCCGACGGCCTCCCCGGCCGGATCGGCAAGGAACGGAAAAGCTTGCACTTGTTGCCGAGTTGGTGTTGGGCTGAAGCGCGTCGATTGTCACTTTTCCGGCACTGGCGAATATGATCCTCAATCTTCTCAGCCGAATTTCCTCGACCGGGCGCATGCGCAAGCGCGCGATCCTGATCGCCTTCGATCTGGCGGCGATGGCGATCGCCCTGTGGGCGGCCTTCTCGGCGCGGCTCGGAGCGCCTTATCTGCCCGACAACCTCGCCGTCCTCGGCGCGGCGGCGATCTCCTTCATGGTGGGCATTTTCGCGCTCTACCGGCTCAACGTCTATCATATCGTGCTGCGCTATTTCGACATGCGGGCGGTCACGAGCATCCTCGCCGCCGCCGCCGTCGCCGCGACGGCCTGGGTGATCTGCGTCTATTTCGTGCGCGCCGAGATCGAGGTGGACGGCCTCATCATGACGGTGCCCCGCTCGGTGGGCTTCATCTACGGGGGCTTCCTCTTCCTGCTGTTGTTCATGGGCCGCTACGCCATGGCCCTGCTCCTCTCGGGCGCGTCCCACGACCGCGCCCATCCGTTGCGCGAAGGCCAGCGCAACATCGCCATCTACGGCGCCAACGCGGCCGGGATCAGCCTCGCCGAATCGATGCGCGGAAGCCGCGCCTACCGGCTGGTCGCCTTCGTCGACGACGATCGCGCGCTGCACGGCCAGATCGTCTCGGGCGCCGCCATCTACGCCCCGAAGGCCCTTCCCGACCTGGTCGCCCGCGAGGCGGTGGACGAGGTCTTCCTGGCGATGCCCAAGGCGACCCGGTCGCAGCGGCTGGCGGCGATCTCGCTCCTCACCAAGCTCAACCTCAAGGTGAAGACGGTGCCGGCGCCGGAAGAGATCGTGTCGGGCCGGTTCACCGTCAGCGACGTCCGGCCGATCGACGTCAACGACCTTTTGCGCCGCGATCCGGTCGAGCCTCTGACCGAGCTGATCAAGGAGGCCGTCGAAGGCCATTCGATCCTGATCACCGGCGCCGGCGGATCGATCGGCTCGGAGATCTGCCGCCAGATCGCCCGCGGCCGGCCGCGGCGGCTGGTGCTGCTCGATCACAGCGAGTTCATGCTCTACTCGATCGAGCAGCAGCTCGAGGAGATCTGCCACGGCCTGCCCAAGGGCCACGCCCCGGACATCATCCCGGTGATCGGCTCGATCCTCAACGACCAGCTGGTCCGCGAGCTGATCGCCGAGCATCAGGTCGACAGCGTCTACCATGTCGCCGCCTACAAGCATGTGCCTTTGCTCGAGCATAACGAGGTGGTCGGGGTCGAGAACAACGTCTTCGGAACGATGGTCCTCGCCAAGGCCGCGCTCGACGCCAGGCTGACCCGCTTCACGATGATCTCGACCGACAAGGCGGTCCGGCCGGAAAGCGTGATGGGCGCGAGCAAGCGCGCCGCCGAGCTGATCATCCAGGCGCTGGCCGAGCAGGAGAGCTGCCGGACCCGCTTCGGCATCGTCCGCTTCGGCAACGTGCTCGATTCCTCGGGCTCGGTCGTCCAGCGCTTCCGCGACCAGATCCGCCGCGGCGGCCCGGTCACCGTGACCCACAAGGACGTCACCCGCTTCTTCATGTCGATCCCGGAGGCGACCCAGCTCGTCCTCCAGGCCAGCGCCATGGCGGAGCGGGGCGAGGTCTTCGTGCTCGACATGGGCGACCCGATCAAGATCTCCGAGCTCGCCCGCAACATGATCACCCTGTCGGGGATGACGGTGCGCGACGAGGGCAATCCGATGGGCGACATCGAGATCGTCTATGTCGGCCTCAGGCCCGGCGAGAAGCTCTACGAGGAGCTGTTCGTCGGCGGCAATTCGGTCGAGACGACCCATCCGCGGATCAAGATGGCCAAGGAGCGCTTCCTCCCCCTCGGCGAGCTCGAGCCCATGCTCACCCGGCTCCGCGAAGGCATCGTCTCGGTCGACCGGACCGCCGTGCGCGGCAGCCTTCGCGATCTGGTCGCGCCCGACCAGGGACAGGTCGCCGACAATGTCACCTGGCTGCGTCGGGCCTGACCGGCTTGGGGAACCCGGTGAAGCGCAGTTGCGACCTGATTCTGGGGCTGGCGGCGCTCGTCCTCGTGCTTCCGCTGATCGCTCTGATCGCGGGCCTGGTGCTGATCGCGGACGGCAGGCCGGTCTTCTTCAGGCAGGCCCGAATCGGGCGCGGCGGCACACCTTTCACCATGATCAAGTTCCGCACCATGCGGACCCTCTACGACGAGAGCGGCGGGCTTCTGCCCGATGAAAGCCGGGTGACCGCGCTCGGCGGCTTCCTCCGCCGCTTCCGGCTCGACGAGCTGCCCGAGCTGTGGCTGGTCGTCACCGGCAAGATGTCGCTGGTCGGGCCCAGGCCGCTGCCGAGCGACGTCCTCGAAGGGCTGACCGGAAGCCGCGAGCGCTCGACGATGCGGCCGGGCCTGACCGGGCTGGCGCAGGTCACCGGCAACACCCAGCTGACCAACAAGGAGAAGGTCGCGCTCGACCTCTTCTACCGCCGCCACTGGTCGATGGCGCTCGACATCCGGATCATGTTCCAGACCCTGGCGACCCTCGCCCTCGGCGGCCGCCGCGACGAGGCGCTCATCCTTCGCGCGCTCGAGGAATGCGGCGGAGGCGGCCGGTGACCCTTCGCATCGCCCTGGTCGGCGCGGTCCACTCGACCGAGGTGGCGCTTCGGGCGGTGGCGGAGTGCGGCCACAGCCCGGTGATGCTCTTCACCCTGCCGCTCGAGAAGCAGCGCCGCCATTCCGATTTCGTCGATCTCGGCCCGCTCGCCGAGGCGCTCGGAGCCCCCCTCGTCCGGGTCGACGACGTCAATTCGCCCGAGGCCGTCGCCGCGCTGCGCGAGGCGGCGCCGGACCTGCTGCTGGTGATCGGCTGGTCGCGCCTGTGCGGAGCCGAGTTCCGCTCGGTCGCCCGTCTCGGCACCCTCGGCTACCACCCGACCCTGTTGCCGAAGATGCGCGGCCGGGCGGCGCTCGCCTGGACGATCCTGCTCGACCTCAGGCGGAGCGGCGGCACCCTGTTCTGGATGGACGAGGGGGTCGATTCGGGGGACATCGCCGCCCAGGAGGCGTTCGACATCCCGCCCGGGACGACGCTCGCCGGGCTGATCGAGCTCCAGCTCGCCGCTCAGGCGAGGATGATCCCCGGCCTGTTCGAGAAGCTCGATTCCGGTCTTCGTCCGGCCCGGGCCCAGGATCATCGCGAGGCGACCTACCTCGCCATCCGGCGGCCGGCGGACGGCGAGATCGACTGGAACCTCGGCGCCGACGAGATCGAGCGGCTGGTCCGCGCCGTCACCCGGCCCTTCCCCGGCGCCTTCACCCGGCTCGGCGAGCGCGAGCTGGTGGTGTGGGCCGCCCGCATCGCCCATCATCCCGAATGGCACGCCCTCGTCGGCCAGGTCTTCACCTATGAGGAGGGCGCTCCGGTGGTGCGCTGCGGCGGCGGCACCGACCTCGTTCTGACCGACTATGAATTTCGCCCCGCGCCCGGCGCGGATCCCGTTCCGGCCGCCCTCAGGGGCCAGCCGAGATTTAGGATGTCGAGATGACCATATTGGTAATCGCCCCCCACGCGGATGACGAAACCCTGGGCATGGGCGGGACGATCGCGAAGCTCGCCGGCGAGGGGCGCGACGTCGTCGTCGCCGTCATGACCGGCCCGGGCGAAGAGCCCCATCCGATCTGGCCCGCTTCCTCCTGGGAAGGCATCCATGGCGAGGCGAGGGCGGCCGCCGCCCTGCTCGGGGTCAAGGACCTGATCTTCGAGAACCTGCCCGCCGTCTGCGTCCCCGACCGGCCGGTCCACGAGGTCAACGACGTCATCGGCCGGCTGATCGGCTCGGTCGATCCGGAAGAGCTCTATCTGCCTTATTATCACGATCTTCACCGCGACCATTCGGTGATCGCCTATGCCGCTTTGGTCCACGCCCGCGCCTATCGCGACGCGGGCCGGGGAATCCGCCTTCTCGCCATGTACGAGACCCCGACCGAAACCCACCTCTTCCCGCCGCAGCTCAGCCCCGCCTTCGCGCCGAGCCTGTGGGTGGACGTCTCCGACACTCTCGAGACGAAGCTGGCCGCCTGGAATTGCTACGGAAGCCAGCATCACGAGGGGGCGACTCCGCGCTCGCCCGAGGCGGTGCGCGCCCTCGCGGTGTCGCGCGGCGCCGAGGTCGGAGTCGCCGCCGCCGAAGCCTTCGTCCTGCTTCGCCTGCGGCGCTAGCGCGACTCGTCATGCCGGACTTGATCCGGCATCCACCTTTCGTCCTTGATTTCCAAAGCCCCGAAGAAGGTGGATCCCGGATCGAGTCCGGGATGACGATTCAATTCAGCAATAGGCGATCACAGCCCCGCCGCCTCGAGCAAGGTCGCGTTGACCTTGCGGACGTCGAACTTCTCCTCGGCGATCCGGCGCGAGGCGGCGCCCATCGCGGCGATCCGCTCCGGCCCGTCGACGAAGCCCAGCATCGCCCGGTAGAGCGCCTCCCAGTCCTTGACCGGCACCAGCCGTCCGTTGACCCCGTCGACGACCGTCTCGCGGCAGCCGGGCGCGTCGGTGGTGATCACCGGCCGGCCCATCGCCATCGCCTCCAGGACCGATCGCGGCGTGCCCTCGCGATAGGAGGGGAGGACGTAGACGCTGTGCTCGGCGATGGCCGGCCTGACGTCGAGCTGGAGGCCGCGATAATCGACTCCGGCCTCGACCAGCTGGTCGAGGCCGGCCTGGCCGATCCCGTCGGGCGAGGTGTCGAGGAAGCCGACCACCGAGATCCGCACCCCCGGCCTCTCGGCCCGAAGCCTCGCCGCCGCCTTGGCGAACTCGCGTATGCCCTTGTCCTTGAGCAGCCGGGCGATCAGCAGGAACGAGGCGCCCTCGGGGAGCGGGGTCAGGGGGAAACGGTCGACATCGACCCCCGAGCCGTTGACCAGAAGCGTCGGAAGCTCGGCGGGCAGCAGGCCGAGGCGGCGGAATTCGCCGCGGTCGTCGGGATTCTGGAAGACCGCGAGCACCGACCTGCGGAACGCCCGCCGGTACATGGTTTTGCCGATCGCCCGGCTCAGCAGCCGCTTCGGCTCGCGGCCGCCGGTGAAGGCATAGCCGAGGCCGGTGACGAGGCAGACGAAGCGCGCAACCCCCGCGGCGCGCGCCGCGGCGGCGCCGAGGATGATCGGCTTGATCGTATAGGCGAAGACGATGTCGGGGCCGATCTCGCGCAGCGTCCGGGTGAGGTCGCGAAGGGTGGCGACCGCTCCGAACGGGTTGAGGCTGGTCCGACCGAGCCGGATCGAGACCGGCTCCGCGCCGAGCGCCCGGACCTGGGCCGCGACGCCCTCGTCGATGTCGGGAGCGAGGGCGAAGACCCGGTGCCCGCGCGCCACCAGCTCGGCGATCAGCGGGCCTCGGAAGTTGATCAGCGACAGCGCCAGCGAGCCGAGGACGACGACCCTTTGCGGCGCCGGCGCCGCGGACGAGGCTGGAACGGAGGAGGAAGGCATTCGGGGCGTCGTCTAGGATCGCCCTCCGGCCCGCGCAAGGGGCGTGGCGCCCGCGCCCTCTTCCGATTCGCGCCGTCCTGTTGCATGGAGCGGCTCGCCCCGCTTCCGCTCCCTGGAAATCATGCTCATCCTGCACGTCATCACCGACCTGTCGACCGGCGGCGCCGAGCTGATGCTCGAGCGCCTGGTGATGCATCAGCGGCGGGAGGGGCGCTACCGGCACCATGTCATCTCGCTTCGCACCCTCGGCCAGGTCGGGCCGCGGCTGCGGGAGGCCGGGATCGAGGTCGAGGTGATGGCGATGAACGGCTTCGCCGGCCTCGCGCTCGGCTTCGTCCGACTCGTCCGCCGGATCCGCCGATTGTCGCCCGACGTGGTGCAGACCTGGATGTACCATGCCGACCTGATCGGCGGAGTGGCCGCCCGGCTCGCCGGGATCCGCCGGATCCTGTGGGGGGTGCGGATCTCGGACATAAGCCCGGCCATCGGCATCGCGCGCTCGACCATGATCGCGCGCCGGCTGTGCATCCCGCTGTCGCGCCGAGTTCCGCAGAAGATCCTCTACGTGGCGGAATCGGCCCGCAGGGTGCACGAGGCGCTCGGCTACGATCCGGCCAAGTCGGTGGTCGTCCCGAACGGCTATTCGGCACCCCCGGCCGAGGCGGTGGCCGCCGCCCGGCGCCGGATCCGCGAGGAGCTCGGGCTCGCCGAAGACACCGTGCTGATCGGAAGCGCCGGGCGGTTCAGCCCGCAAAAGGGCTATAGCGGCTTCGTCGCCGCCGCGGCGGAGATCGCCGGCCGCTTTCCGGAGGCCCGCTTCCTGATCCTCGGCCGCGAGGTGACCTGGGAGAATGAGGAGCTCGCCGGCTGGATCCGCGACGCCGGCCTCGCCGATCGCTTCCACCTCGTCGGGGAGCAGCGCAACGTCCTCGACTGGCTCGCCGCGCTCGACCTGTTCGTCCTCTACTCGCTCAGCGAGGGCTTCCCCAACGTCGTGGCGGAAGCGATGAGCGCCCGCGTCCCCTGCATCGTCACCGACGTCGGCGACGCCGCGCTTCTCGCCGCCGACTCGGGCATCGTGATAAGATCGGGCGATCTCAACGGCTTGACTGAAGGCCTCGAACGGCTGATCAGCGCCGGGCCGGAGGAGCGCAGGCGCCGCGGCGAGGCCGGCCGCCGGCTGGTCGAGGCCACCTACTCGCTTTCGGTGGTGGCCGAACGTTATTCGAAGCTGTACGACGAGCTGGCCGGCGAGCGTCCCGCCGCGGCCGCGGGCTCCCGGCAGCAAGAGATTGGAGCTTAGGTAGATGTGCGGCTTTGCAGGCTTCCTCGGTGGCGCGGCGTTGTTCGGCGGCGGGCGCGCGGCGCCGGTCGCGACGGCGATGGCCGACTGCATCCGCCATCGCGGGCCGGACCATGGCGGGATCTGGGTCGATCCCGAGGCCGGGGTCGCCTTCGGCCACCGCCGCCTCGCCATCGTCGATCTTTCGGCGGCCGGCGACCAGCCGATGGAATCCGCCGGCGGCCGCTACGTCACCATCTACAATGGCGAGATCTACAACCATCTCGACCTTCGGCGTCAGCTCGAGGCGGAGGGCCATGGCTTCGACTGGCGCGGCCACAGCGACACCGAGACCCTGCTCGCCGCGATCGAGACCTGGGGGGTGCGCGGAGCGCTCGAACGCTCGATCGGCATGTTCGCCCTCGCCTTGTGGGACCGCCGCGACCGCAGCCTGATCCTCGCCCGCGACCGGCTCGGCGAGAAGCCGCTCTATTACGGCTGGCAGGGCGAGGGGCAGGGCGCCGCCTTCCTGTTCGGCTCCGAGCTCAAGGCTTTCCGGGCCCATCCGGCGTTCGAAGGCGAGATCGACCGCGATTCGCTGACGCTGCTGATGCGTTACGGCTACATTCCGGCGCCGCACAGCATCTATCGGGGCATCGCCAAGCTCATGCCCGGCTGTTTCGCCACGCTTCGCCGGGGACGGCGCGAGCCGGAGGTCGAGGCCTATTGGTCGGCCGCCGAGGTCGCCGAGCGGGGCCGCCGCGAGCCGCTGGCGGCGAGCCCGGAGGAGGCGGTCGATTCGCTCGAGACCCTGCTCAGGGACGCGATCGGCCAGCAGATGATCGCCGACGTCCCGCTCGGCGCCTTCCTGTCGGGCGGAGTCGATTCCTCGACGATCGTGGCGCTGATGCAGGCCCAGTCGGCCCGGCCGGTGAAGACCTTCTCGATCGGCTTCCACGAGGAGGAATATAACGAGGCCGCCCACGCCAAGGCGGTCGCCGAGCATCTCGGCACCGACCATACCGAGCTCTACGTCACGCCCGAGGAAGCGATGCGGGTCGTCCCGCTTCTCCCCGACATGTACGACGAGCCGTTCGCCGACTCCTCGCAGATCCCGACCTACCTCGTCTCGCAGCTGGCCCGGCGGAGCGTCACCGTCTCGCTCTCCGGCGATGCCGGCGACGAGCTGTTCGGCGGCTACAACCGCTACAAGATGACCGCGGCCTTCTGGCGCCGTCTGTCGATGGCGCCGCGGCCGCTTCGCGGCGCTCTCGCCGGGGCTCTGACCAGCGTCTCGCCGCGCACCTGGAACCGGATCGCCTCGGCGGTCGAGCCGATCCTCCCGGAATCGCTTCGGATGAAGGTGCCCGGCGACAAGATCCACAAGGGCGCGGGAGTCCTGAAGAGCGCGACCGCCGCCGAGCTCTATCGCGGCCTCGTCTCCAGCTGGCGCGACCCGGAGGCCTTGGTCGTCGGCGGACGCGAGCCCGCGACTCTGCTGACCGGAGCCGCTCCGGCCCTCGCCGGCCTCTCCGAGATCGAGCGGATGATGGCGCTCGACATGATCACCTATCTGCCCGACGACATCCTCGCCAAGGTCGACCGGGCGGCGATGAGCGTCTCGCTCGAGACCCGGGTCCCGCTGCTCGACCACCGCGTCGTCGAATATGCCTGGCGGCTTCCGATCGACTACAAGATCCGCGGCGGCCAGACCAAATGGGCGCTTCGCGAAGTGCTCTACCGGCACGTGCCGCGAGCCCTGATCGAGCGCCCGAAGATGGGCTTCGGGGTCCCGATCGGCGAATGGCTGCGCGGCCCGATGCGCGACTGGGCCGAGGCCCTGCTCGACCGCGACCGGCTCGAGCGGGAAGGCTATTTGCGGCCCGAGCCGATCCGCCGCATGTGGCAGGCCCATCTCGAGGGCAACGTCAACGAGCAGTACAAGCTCTGGATCGTGCTGATGTTTCAGGCCTGGCTCGAGAATAGCGGCGCCGGCAGCGTCCGCGAAGGCGCCCTCCCCGCGCGCGCGGTGGCCTGACCGCGCGCGGGCTCAGCCCCGCAGGAAGCCGAGGTGGCCCGCCCGGCCGAGCGCGACCAGGATCAGGGCGACCAGCGCCGCTTCGACCGCGACCATCGTCACCGCCACCCCCATCGCGCTGTAGATCGAGCCGAGGACGACGCAGCCGGCGACGTTGAGCAGGCCGGCGATGAGGTACATTCCGACCAGGGTGCGGTCGAGCCCGAGCGGAAGCATCCACTGGACTCCGAGCATCGAGGAGGCCGCCGCGAACGGCAGCGCCAGGGCGACGATCCTCAGCACCGGGGTGACGAACTCATATTCGGGTCCGAGCAGGATCCTGACGATGAGCGGCGCGAGAAGGAAGATCGCCGCTCCGGCGAGGCTGCCGAAACCGGCCATGACGAGGAAGCTCAGCCGGGCGACCTTCCGGGCCGCGTTGGCGTCCGACCCGACCAGGCGCGAGATCCGCGGCATCCCGGCGGCCGAGATCGGCCCGAGCAGGCCGAGGCAGTTGCGGACGATGCGCTCGGCGCTTCCGAACGCCTGCACCCCGGGCGGCGAGACGATGCCGAGGATGACGAGGCTGCTCGTCGTCGTCAGCGCCTGCACCCAGCGGAACTGGAAGGTAGGCCAATTGTCCTTGAGCATCGCCGCGACCTCGGAGCGGCGCAGCCTCACGCTCGGGTAGTTGCGGCGAAGATAGAGCCAGCCCGCCGCGAAGATGAGGGCGGCGGCGAAGGCCTGGATGAACATGAAGCGCTCGCCGTCCTCGGGGCTTCGGACGAAGAGGAGGGCGAGCGCGAACATCAGCCCGCGCCCGGCCGAGGAGATGATGGCGTAGGGGACGTTGCGCTCGGTGCCCTGGAACAGCCAGATCGGATCCATGCCCTGGGCGATGGCGAACAGGCCGGCGCCGATCAGGAAGGCGGGATGGGCGTTGAAGCCGGAGACGGCGAAATAGGCGACGACGCAGATCGGAATGGTCAGCAGGGCGAGCAGCGCCTTGGCGGCGTTGACCGAATGCGAGATGGTCGCGATCCGCACCTCGTCCCCGGCGGCCCGGGCGACGGCCCGGCCGGCCGACAGGCTGAAGCCATATTCGGGGATCATCGCCACCCAGAAGCCGAAGGCCTGGGCAAGGAGGACGAGGCCGAACATGTCGGGCCGGAGGATCCGGGCGAGATAGGCGATCAGGCCGAGGTTGACGAGCGCGTTGACGACCAGCGCCGCGTAGAGCGACGAGAGGTTGTGGGCGTCGCGGCTGCGCGCCAGCGAGGCCAGTTTCTTCATGCCCCCATCCCTGCGCCGGCCGTCAGGCCGCCGGCTTTCTCGCCCAGCAGACCGTCCAGGGCGAGAAGAGCCGGCTTGCGGGGAGGCGGTTGCCGATGAGGTCGTCGAGCATCCACACCCCCGCCGAAAGCGAGGCCGACGAATACCATAAAAGGTTACGGAGCAGGCGCCGTCCCTTGCGCTGGTCGTCGGCGGGCAGGCTCCAGTCCGAGAACCACATCGGGGTCATATAGTCGCAGCTGAGCAGTTCGAGGCCGGCTTCCTCATGCGCCCTGGCGAGCCCGGCCGAGTCCATCGGCACATGGATGTCGTAGACCTTGCGGTTGAAATATTTGAGGCCGAGCCCGCTCAGGCCGGCGAGGTTGGGGATGAGGGTCATCATCCCGCCGCCCGGCCGAAGGAAGCGGGCGCAGGCGGCGACGGCCTCCGAGGTGCTCGTGAAATGCTCGACGACCCCGTTCGAGAAGACCATGTCGAACGCTCCGACCATGTCGGCGGGCGGATCGAACATGTCCGCGCAGACCACCCGGCCCTCGGCGCCGTCGCGCTTCAGCACATGCTCGGCGGAGGCGCAGCCCTGCTCGGTATAATCGAGGCCGGTGACCTCGAAGCCGTGCTCGCGCGCGAAATAGGGAAGCCAGATCGATCCGCCGCAACCGACCTCGAGCAGCCGCGAGCCCGGGCCGAGCCCGAGCCTTTCGAACCAGCGGGAGAAATCCCGGTGCTGGTAGCGGCGGAAATAGTTCCTCAGGCTCTTGTCGCGCGGGTCGACCGCTCGCGGAATCTCGCCGACATATTTGTCGTTCCAATAATCCTTGTCCGACAAATGCCCATGCTGCTCGGCCGAAACCATCGATCCTCCGCGAAGAGTGAGATCCGTCCCTCGCGCCCGATCGCGACGAGGCCTGGCGCGCGCCCGCGGCGCGGCCAGCTTCCCCTAGTGGCTCCGCCGCCGATCCGCAACCGATTGCAAGGGGATAGCGCTCCGCCGGCGCAGGCGCGAAAGCAGGCGGCGAAGGGCGACCAGCGCGTCGAACTGGTGGCGGTACCAGTCGAAGACCAGCTCGCCGTCGCGGACGTTGAGCGTATGCGGGCCGATCGGGTCGCGGAACCTTATGTCGCCGATCCGCCTCTCCCGATAGGAATCGGGAGTCAGCGCCTCGACCTCGAAGGCGACGATGCCGTCGCCGTAGAAGCGCTCGAAGCTCTGCCCGAAGCGGATCAGCCGACCGTCCGGGAGGCGAAGCAGGGCTCCGGCCATCCGCCCGCCCTCGGGCGAGATGCGCAGCGGGCTTTGCGGGTGAAGCTCGAAGACCGAGTCGAGGCTTGCCGCGGTCCACAAGGTGAGGACGTTGACGCCCTGCGCCGACGGGCTTCCGAACAGATAATAATGGCCCCCCTGCTCGATCAGGGTGGGATCGGCGATCATCGGGTCGCCCGCCACCCGAAGCGGCCCGACGTCGGTCAGCTTCTCGCCGGCGAGCTCGTAGAGCCGGGTCGGCGACCATTGGCTGGTCTCCGGCAGGATCAATTGCCTGTCGATGATCCTGATCGTCGAAGGATAAGAATAATGCCCCCTCCCCACGGAGATGCGCCGGTGGCTCTCGCCCTCGATGAGCACCAGCTCGCCGATCCCGCTCCGCCGCTCGAGCGCCTCGACGAGAATCCCGGGCGGGAACTCGCTGAAGAAAGGATCGGCATAATAAGTATATCTCTTGCCGGTCGGGACCGTCCGCCAGCTGTCCGGCGCCGGGAAGCCGGCGCCCTCGATCAGTCTCGCCAGCGCCTCGGGCGGGCACGGCGCCAGCGAGACCTTCCACTTCTTCTCCTGGGTCAGGCCGTAGGCGGCGCGCTTGACCGCCTGCCAGGCCATCCGAAGCACGAAAAAGGCGACTCCCGCGTTGGACGGCAGGCGGTAGTTCCGGCCGGTGCAGGGCTTGGGCAGATAGGTGCCGGCGATCGCGTTGCGCACCGCATGGTTGATCAGCAGGCTCGAATGCCGGAACGATTCGGCCAGCGTGCCGCGATAGGAATAGGGAAGGACCCGGGTCTCGGCGAAGGCGACCACCTTGCCGGCGTCGAGCCTGTTGCCCAGCACCTGGACGATCTGGCCCATGACGGAGCGCTTCTCGACCATCTCCCAATAGCCCGCCGGGCGGCCGCGATAGAGGTCGGGATCGCCATGGTGCCAGGACAGGATAGGCACCGGCAGGCGCTCGGGCGGCGGGATCCGGAGCAGGCCCATGCCGAGCTTGACGACGACGTCGAAGCCGCCTTCCCTCAGCTCGTCGACCACCGCCCCCGGCAGCCTCTGCCACGCGCCTTCCCATTCGGACTCGAACTCGACCACCCGCTCGATCCGCTTGCTGCCCGATTCGAGCGCGACCGGCCGGGTCCAGCGGTTGCGCAGGGTCAGCAGGTTGAGCAGATAATAGGCGCCGTGCCTGAACGGCCTGCGCGAGAATCGCGTGTTTGTGCAGGCGAAGACGGTCACCGAATCGCAGCCGGCAAGCGCGTTCAGCGCCTCCAGCCCGAAGCGCGGCACGGCCGCGCCGTCGGTGATCAGCCCCACTTTGATGCCCATTGCCGCCTTGCTCTCCGAAACCGCCGTCCGCGCGCGTAGCGGACTGGCGGCGGCTCTCCAAGACCTCAGGCGGAAGTGAACGCGAGGCGGGTGTCGTGGCTCGAATTGTGGCCCGGCCGGATGCTGTCCTGCGGGCCCGGCGCGGTTCCGCGGAAGCGGTCGCCGCGGGCTCTGCCGCCCTCATAGCCGACCGCGAAATGCTGTCCGCCCGCGGCCGGCAGATCGGTGCGGAAGGAATTCCCCTCCGAGTCGGTGTGGTAGAGGGCGATCTCATAATCGTAGGGATGCTCGCGCGACTTGCGGGCCGCGGGGATGAAGAATTCGCAATTGCGGATGAGATTGCGCCGTCCGCCGCCCGGATTGGCCTTGAACAGCACCATCTCCCCGTGAGTTCCGGGGCCCTTATGGGTGCCGACGACCCTCACATTCTCGAGCCGGGTGAGATTCCCGTCCCAATAATGGGAGATGCCGTAGAGGCCGGAGGTCCGGATCTCGCAATCGCGCAGGATCACGTTCGCTCCGACCTGCTCGGACCAGGAGGTGGCGATCACGCCGATGCCCGCGTCGTGGACGCCGCCCTCGACCAGGCATTCTTCGCCGCCGCCCAGCGAGATGTGATACTCGCCCCCCTTCTCGTTCGACGACCGGCAGTCGATCAGGCGCAGATAGCCCTGGATCCGGTCGCGCCAGCCGCCGAGGAAGGCCGAGACGTTGCTGCGGAACTCGCAGCGGCGGAATTCGATATTGCCGGTCAGAATGTCGACATGGGGCTTCACATAGTCCGGCTCGACGTCGACCCCGTAGCCGGGCGCGTGGGGAAGATATCGGCCGGGCTGGCCGTTATTGTAGAAGGCGCAATCCTCGGCGAGCAGGCCGTAGACCTGCATGATGCCGAGGCCGCCCCGGGCATTGTCGTGGGAGCGGACGTTGCGCAGCGTCACGTTGCGGTTGGCGAGCCCCGGCCGCGGCCCGCGCACGCTCGTGTCCTTGAAGCTGCAGGTCAGATAGACTCCGTCGGTCGGGCAGTGATGAAGATCGAGGTCCTCGAGCAGGACGTCGGTGCACCCTTCGAGCGCGATCAGCGCGGAATAGGATTCGGGGACCTTGGGGTCGCGGGTCGTGTCGCGGACTCCGCCGTCCATCTCGAACCCCTTGATGATGACCCGGCGCGAGCGGTGGATTTCGAACGGCATGAAGATGCCGGTCTGCCGCCCGACCATCGCGCCGTCGGGCCCCCGGCGCTCGGACCGGTGGAAAGCGCCGCTGAGCCGGATCTTCGCGCCGTAGCCGGTGATCGTCAGCCCGTCGGCGCGGTCGATCATCGAATTGAGGACGTAGCGCGGGTCGCGAACCTGCGGGTGGGTCGTCCGGTGGCGGTGCACGTAGTAGGTCCCGCGTGGGAAGAGATAATGGCCGCCGTGGACTCGGTTCACATGGGCCGCCCAACGGTGGAAGGCCTCGTAATTGTCGGTGCGGCCGTCGGGCACGAAGCCGAACCGCTCGACGACGTTGATCGCCTCCCCGCCGCCCTGCGCCGCGGCGCCGCCGGCGACGGCGCCGAGCGGAAGCGCCGCCGAGCAGAGCAGGCCGGCCATGAAATCGCGTCTTTCCATCCCTTATCGTCTCCGCGCTTGCTCGAAGGCGGCGCTATGGCCTTCGTCATGTTGAGCCGCCATGAACGCCTGTCTAGGCTCGCCGAGCCGTCATGGGAGCGCGGATTTGGACTGGCAGCAAATCAAGGAGGCGATCGCTTATTATACCGATCTCGAACGCGATGCGCTCCACATCTACGCGGCGCTGCTCGTCCAGGTCGGCGGCGCCCTCGTCCTTCGCCGCCGCCTCTCGCACTGGATGCCCTGGGCCGCGGTGCTCCTCTTCGCCGTCGGCAACGAATGGCTCGACACCTACGGCGACGACCGGGCCGAGCCATGGGAGCTGGACGCGGCCCTCCACGATTTGTGGAACACGATGCTGCTCCCCACCCTGCTCCTCCTCCTCGCCCGCTTCGCCCCGAAGCTGTTCGTGGCGCCGGCGCCGGTCGAGGAACCGGTCAGAGAAGCAGCTTACCCGGATTCATGATCCCGGCGGGGTCGAGGGCGCGCTTCAGCGCCTGGAGGACGGCAAGCCTGGCCGGCGGCAGCGTCCGGGCGAGCTCGCTGGGCTTCATCTGGCCGATGCCGTGCTCGGCCGAGATCGAGCCGCCCAGCGCTCCGGCCAGGTCGTGGACGAAGGCGCTGACCTCGTCGCCCCGCTCAGCGAGCCAGCGCGCTCCGTTCTCGCCGGCGGGCGCGGCCACGTTGAAATGGACGTTGCCGTCGCCGAGATGGCCGAAGGCGATCACTCTCGCGCCCGCAAAGCGGGCCCTGACCGCTTCGGCGGCCGTCTCGATAAAGTCGGGCATGGCCGAGACCGGCACCGAGACGTCGTGCTTGGCCGCCGGGCCCCGATGCCGCTCGGCCTCGGAGATGGTCTCGCGCAGCCGCCACAGGGCCGCCGCCTGGGCCTCGTTCGACGCGACGACGGCGTCGCCGACCAGCCCCGCCTCGAGCGCCTCGCCGAGCGCCGCCTCGAGCGCCTCGCGGGCGTCGCCGGCGCTGGCCGGGGCGGCGGTCTCGATCAGCACGTTCCACCGCGCCGGTACGGCGAGCGGCGCCCGGCTGCCCTCGACATGGGCAAGGACCAGCCGAAGCGCCTCGTCCGGTACCAGCTCGAAGCTCTCCACCGCCTCGCCGAGCGCCGATTCGAGGCGGCGGAGCAGGGCCAATGCCGCCTTCGGCGAGTCGAGCCCGGCCCAGGCGACGGCGGTGGACCCGGGCAGCGGCGCCAGCCTCAGGCTCGCCGCCGTGACCACGCCCAGAGTCCCCTCCGCGCCGATCAGCAGCTGCTTGAGGTCGTAGCCGCGATTGTCCTTGCGAAGCGCCGAGAGGCCGTCGAACAGCGAGCCGTCGGGAAGCACCGCCTCGAGCCCGAGGACCAGCGAGCGCATCGGCCCGAAGCGCAGCACCTGGGTGCCGCCGGCATTGGTCGAGACGAGCCCGCCGACCGTCGCCGAGCCCTTGGCGGCGAGCGACAGCGGGAATCGCCGGCCGGCGGCGATCGCCGCCTCGTGAAGGTCGGCGAGGATTACCCCGGCCTCGACCAGGGCGACATTGTCGTCCGGCGAAACCGCCCGAATCCGTTTCATCCGCCGCAGCGACAGCAGCAGAGCGCCGCCGCCGCCGTCGGGCGTGGCGCCGCCGACCATCGACGTATTGCCGCCCTGCGGCACCAGGGCGACCCCCTCCCGAGCGCAGGCGGCGACGATCGCCTGGACCTCGGCGGCGGAGGCCGGGGAAAGCAGCGCCGCCGCCCGGCCGTGATAGCGCCCGCGCCAGTCGCTGAGCCACGGCGCCATGTCGTCGGCCTCGCGGGTGAAGCCGCGCGGCCCCAGCCGGGAGCGGAGCTCGTCGAGCAGAGCGGGCGACGCGGGCCGGACCATGACCCTCACTGGCCGACAAGCCGCCGCCGATCAATCCGCCGTCTCGCGGCCGGAAAGTTGATCGAGGCCGTGGCTTGCGGGCCACAGGCGAAGGCCCTTACGCCCCCGGAACAAATGCAAGCTTTTCCAGTTGAACGTTTTTCAGCGTAAGGGACCGGGTCGGACCTCGGGAGCAGCGGGCGAATTGACCAAGGCTGGGATCTTGTTGGGAGCGGTCGCCGCCGGAGCCTTGGCGCTGGCCACCGTCGCATCCGCCCAAACCGCCACGCCCGATCCGCCGCAGACCCCGCCGTCCGACGAGCCGATCGTCCCCGACAGTCAGTTCGAGAAGGAGCTTCCGTCGCTCGATCCCGAGCTCGGCAAGCCGCTCGAGCCGCTCGAGCCGCTCGAGGATTTCACCGGGCCGCCGGCGGCGGTGACCCCCGAAGGCGAGCTGATCCCCGATTCGGCCGTCCCCGATCCCGAGATCGCCCGGCCGCTGACTCCGATCGAGCAGTTCGACGTCACCACCCCGCCGCCGGACGCCGACGGCGAGGACGAGGAGAAGAAGGTCGAGCCGGTCCGCTACGCGCTGGTCGTCGAGGGACTCGACGAGATCGGCCTCGAGGGCCGCTTCCGCGAGCTTTCCGCCCTCGAGGATTCGGACGGCGAGGCGACCAACGGCGCCCAGATCTCCGCGCGGGCGAAGGAGGACGAGCTGCTCGCCGTCCGGCTGCTCCGCTCCGAGGGCTATTATGACGCGACCGCCCTCTCGACGATCGAGCAGCTGCCCGACGACCCCGGCCAGATGCGAGTCGTCGTCAGCGTCGTCCCAGGGCCCCGCTATCTGTTCGGCGACATCGCGATCACCGGCCCCCAGACCGAGCCGCCCAACCTCGCCCGCGAGGCGCTCAAGCTGGAGACCGAGGATCCGATCGTCGCCGCCAACGTCGAGGCGGCGGAGGCGAACGTCCGGCTTCGGCTGCCGCAGCAGGGCTATCCGTTCGCCGAGGTCGGGCTTCGCGACATCCTGCTCGACCCGGAGACGCGGCACGGCGACTACACATTGCCGGTCGATCCGGGCAACCGCTCGCGCTTCGCCGGCTTCACCACCGAGGGCGACCTCGCCTTCGGCGCGAAGCATGTCGGAGTGCTTTCCCGGTTCAGGCGCGGCGACCTCTACGACAGCCGCAAGGTCGACGACCTTCGCGAGGCGATGATCGCCACCAACCTGTTCACCACCGTCTCGGCCGAGCCGGTCGCCACCGGCGAGATCGCCGAGGACGGCACCGAATATGTCAACATCAAGGTCGTCCAGGACGCCGGGCCGGCGCGCTCGCTCGCCGAGACCGCCGGCTATTCGACCGGCGAGGGCTTCCGGGCGGAAGCGACCTGGGAGCATCGCAACCTGTTCCCGCCCGAGGGCGCCCTGATGGTCCATGCGATCGCCGGCACCCAGGAGCAGGCGCTTCGCGTCCGCCTGCGCCGCAACAACTGGAAGAAGCGCGACCGCAGCCTCTTCGTCCAGGCCGAGGCCGGCCGCCGCGACCTGCCCGCCTTCAAGGGCTATACGGTCCGGCTGCACGGCCAGATCGCGCGCGAATCGACTCCGATCTGGCAGAAGGTGTGGACCTATTCCGTCGGCGCCGAGCTGATCGCGACCAACGAGGCCCAGGCCGGATTCCCGCCCCTCTCGATCGACGACGCCTTCTTCCTCGCCGGGGTGAACGGCCAGGTCGGCTACGACCGTTCGAACAGCCTGCTCGACCCGACGAAGGGGTTCCGACTCAAGGCCTTCGTCAATCCGGAGGCGTCGCTGCGCGAGCCCGGCCAACCCTACATCCGCAACATCCTCGACGGCAGCGCTTACTATCCGGTGCGGGACAATATCGTCATCGCCGGCCGCGCCCGAGTGGGCTCGATCTACGGCGCCACGCTCGCCGAGCTGGCGCCGTCGCGGCGCCTCTACGCCGGCGGCGGCGGATCGGTCCGCGGCTTCGGCTTCCAGGAGCTGGGGCCGAAGGTCGAGATCGCCAACCCCGATTTCGATCCGACCGATCCCGACGAGAAGGACGATCCGACCAAATTCATCCCGACCGGCGGCCGAAGCCTCGTCGAGTTCGCGCTGGAGGGCCGCTACCGCTTCGGCAATTACGGAGTCGTTGGCTTCGTCGATGCCGGCCAGGTTTATCATAGCCAGTCGCCGAGCCTCTCCGACATGCGCTTCGGGGTCGGCGTCGGCGGGCGGCTCTACACCAATTTCGGGCCGATGCGGGCGGACATCGCGATGCCGATCGGCCGGCGCAAGGGAGAGAGTCGCTTCGCCGTCTACGTCTCGATCGGTCAGGCCTTCTAGATGGCGACCGCGGCCGAACCCGCCCCCCATGTCCCGCGCGGCCGCCAGCGCGCCCGAACCGCCGCGAAATGGACCGGGATCGGCCTCATCGGCCTCGTCGTCGCGATCGGCCTGTTCTTCGTCTGGCTGAACTCGTCGCTCGGCCATCGCTACGTCGTCAAGCAGATCAACGAGCTCGAGACCGCCTCGGGTCTCGACATCGACGTCGGCCGGATCGAGGGCTCGCTGTTCGGCGAGCTGATCCTCCACGACATCACCCTCAAGGACCCCAAGGGGACCTTCTTCGCGGCCCGGCGGGCGACGGTCGACTGGCGCCCGCTCGCCTATTTCCGCAACCGGATCGACATCAAGCGGCTCGAAATCCCGGTCGCGCGCCTCTACCGCCTGCCGCAGCTCAAGCCCGGCGATCCGAACGCGCCGCTGCTCCCCGATATCGACGTCGACATCGGCAAGCTCGAGGTCGAGCGGATGCTCGTCGACCCGCCGGTGACCGGCTACCGCCATTTGCTCAGCCTGTCGGGAAGCGCCCGGATCGACAAGGGCCGGGCCCAGCTCGCGCTCGACAGCCGGGCGATCGCGGCGCCGGGCCTGCCCGGCGGCGACAAGCTCGCGCTCCGGCTCGACGCGGTGCCGGAAGAGAACAAGCTCGCCATGGGGGTGCGGGTCGAGGCCCCGGCGAACGGCTTCGTCGCCAAGCTCGCCGGCCTGAACCAGCCGCTGGTCGCCTCGATCGGCGGCAACGGCACCTGGACCAACTGGAAGGGGCGGGCCAAGGCCCAGCTCGGCGGCAAGGCCTTCGCCGACCTCGCCGTCGGCGCCCGCGACGGCAATTTCACCGTCACCGGCCCGGTCAATCCCGGCATGCTGATGGCGGCGGGGCCGGCGAAGAACCTGCTCTCCCCGATCGTCCAGGTGAATCTGGAAACCAAGGTCGCGCAGCGCCGCGCCGACATGAAGCTCCGGCTCAATTCGGCGGCCATGGCAATCGTCGCCGACGGCCTCGTCGATCTCGGCCGAAACCAGTTCCAGGACTTCAGGGTCGCCGCCCGCCTGTCCCGGCCGGAGGCGATCGGGCCCAATATCGACGGCACCGACGTCAGGGTCGCCCTGGTCCTCAACGGCGCCTTCGCGACCCCGTTCGTCGCCTACGACCTGCGCGCTCGAACGCTGACCTTCAACGAGACGACTCTCGAGCTTCTCCAGGCGCGCGGCCGGGCCAAGGTCGACGCCGACCGGATCAGCATCCCGATCCAGGCCCGGGCCCGCCGGGTCAGCGGCCTCGATCCGTCGCTCGGCGGCTTGCTCACCAATGTCGGCGCGAACGGCACGATCCACATCAGCGGCACCAAGCTCGTCTCCGACAATCTCAAGGTCCGCTCCGACCGGCTCAACGCCACCGTCGCCCTCGCCGGGGATTTCGCCACCGGCCAATATCGCGCCGGAATCCAGGGCACGGTGAACGATTACTACATGGAGGGGATCGGCCTGCTCGACCTCACCACCGACATGGACGTGTTCACCGCCGCGAACGGCTTCGGCCTCAGGGGCAAGGTCGCGGTGCGCACAAGGCGGATCGACAATCCGACCGCGGCGGGCCTGCTCGAGGGCAATGCGACCGCCGCCGCCAACGTGGCGATGAGCCCGGCCGGGGTGATCACGCTCGACGGCGTCCGGCTGAGCTCGCCGGGCCTTCGGATCACCTCGGGCGGCGGGACGATCTGGCCCGACGGCCGGATCAGCATCCGCGCCGCCGGAGTGTCGCGCGCCTATGGCGCGGTGGCGGTTGTGGTGACCGGGACCGCGACCCGGCCGCAGATCGCGCTCAAGGTGGCCAGTCCCGGCTTCGGGATCGGCCTTCGCGACGTCAGCGCGACGGTTCGAGCGGTCGCCGGCGGCTATGCGATCGTCGCGACCGGCCAGTCGGCCTACGGGCCGTTCGAGGCCGACGTCGTCATCCTGTCGGGACGCGGGCCGATGACCATCGAGGTCCGCCGCCTGCTCTTCGCCGGGATGACCTTCACCGGCCGGGTGACCCGGACCGCGGCGGGCCCGTTCGTCGGCACGCTCGCCATGACCGGCGAGGGACTGCAGGGCACCGTCCGCCTCGCCGCCGCCGGCCGCTACCAGCAGGCCGATATCGACGCCGTGGCGACCGGCGCCCGGATTCCGGGCGAGAATCCGATCCTGATCCAGCGCGGCCTCGTCCGGGCGACCGTGATCCTCTATCCCGACGCACCGCACATCGTCGGCGACGCCCAGCTCGCCGGGGTTCGCGCCAACAATTTCTTCCTCGCCCGGGCTCGGGCCAAGGTCGACTATCGCGGCGGCAACGGCACCGCCCAGCTCTTCGCCGAAGGAACCAGCGGAGTCCCCTTCCGGGTCGCGGTCAACTCGGTCCTCACCCCGAACCACATCCGCGCCGCCGCTCAAGGGCAGGTCCGCAACATCCCCTTCCGACTCGCCCGGCCGGCCGAGATCAGCAAAGTCGCCGGCGGCTGGCAGCTGGCGCCGGTCGAGCTCGTCCTTCCGCAGGGCAACGTCCAGCTCGCCGGGCGCTGGGGCAACGGCCTCGTCGTCCAGTCGCGGCTGAGGGACTTCGACATATCGATTCTCAACGTCTTCTCCCCCGGCCTCGGCCTCGGCGGCCGCGCCACCGGAAGCATCGACTTCGCCCAGGTCGGCGGCGACGGCTTCCCGAGGGCCGACGCAAGGCTCGCCATCGCCGGCTTCACCCGCACCGGCATCGCCGTCCGCTCGCCGCCGGTCGACATCGCCTTGGCCGGGCAGCTTCGCCCGGAGGGCGGCAGCCTGGCCTCGGTCTTCAGGCGCGACGGCAACGTCATCGGCCGGGCCCAATTCCGGCTGCAGCCGGTCGGACCGGGCGCCGGCAGCTGGATGAACCGCCTGCTCGCCGCTCCGCTCGGCGGCGGCATACGCTATAACGGCCCCGCCGAAGTGCTCTGGGCGCTGACCGGGGTCGCCGACATGCAGCTGTCCGGCCCGATCGGGGTCGCCGCCGACTTCACCGGCCGGGTGCGGAGCCCGCAGCTCACCGGAATCGTCCGGGCCAACAACCTGACCTTCGTCCACGAGACCTACGGCACCCGGATCAGCCAGCTCGCCCTCCAGGGCCGCTTCACCAGCTCGGAGCTTCAGATCACCCAGCTTTCCGGCCGGGCCGGCCGCGGCACGATCGCCGGCACCGGAACGGTCGGCTTCGCCTCGGCGGCCGGCTATCCGATCGACATCCGGCTCAAGCTCGAAGAAGCGCAGCTGGCGCGAAGCGACAATATCGGCGCCACCCTGACGGGCGATCTCGCCATCACCAACAACCGCGCCAACGGCGCCCTGATCTCCGGCGACCTCATCCTGCCGGAGGTGCGCTACCAGATCATCCGCCAGGGGGCCGCCCAGGTCGTCGAGCTGGCCGGCGTGCGCCGCAAGGGCGAGCCGCTGCCGACGGTCAGGGCGTCGACCCAGCAGGCCGACGTCGCTCCCAGCATCTGGAAGCTCGACCTTCGCCTGCGCGCCGACAACCGGCTGTTCATCGCCGGAATGGGCCTCGAATCCGAATGGAGCGCCGATCTGCGCGTCCAGGGGACGACCGCGACTCCCTCGATCGTCGGCGAGGCGGACCTGATCCGCGGCACCTACAGCTTCTCCGGCCAGCGCTTCGACGTCACCCGCGGCCACATCGCCTTCACCGGCGACCGGCCGCCCAACCCGCGCATCGACATCGTCGCCTCGGCCGACGTCGAGGACGTCACCGTCAACATCGTCGTCTCGGGCAGCGCCAATAACCCGCAGATCGCCTTCACCTCGTCGCCCGCCCTCCCGCAGGACGAGATAATGGCCCGGATCCTGTTCGGCGGCTCGGTGACCGAGATCTCGGCGATCCAGGCGGTGCAGCTCGCCACCTCCTTGAACTCGCTCCGCGGCGGCGGCGGCGGCCTGAACCCGCTCGGCAAATTGCGCTCGGCGGGCGGCTTCGACCGCCTCCGCATCCTCGGCGCCGACGACACCACCGGCCGGGGCACCGCCATCGCCGCCGGCTTCTACCTCTCCGACGACATCTATCTCGAGATCATCACCGACGCCCGCGGCTTCACCGCCACCCAGATCGAGATCGCCTTGTCGAGGGCGCTCTCCATCCTCTCCCAGGTCGGCACCTCGGGCGGCGGCAACAACGTCAACGTCCGCTACCGCAAGCAATATTGAGCAGCATCCTCCCCGCGCGAAGCGGTCACCCGATCCGGGTCAGCCTGGCCGCCAGCGGCGCCAGCGAGGGGAACCAGCCGAGCAGCCCCATCATCGCCTCGCGCGCCGCGGCGTGCTCGGCCGAGCGCCGAAGGATTTCCGCCAGCCCGACCGGCCGCTGCGCGCGGCGCGCCCAGGATCGCTGATATTCGGCGGCCGGCACCCCGCCGGCGATCGCCCGCGCCGCCGCCGCGCCGCTCTCCAGCGCGACGGCGATGCCGTCGCCGGCGATCGAGGCGATCACCGCCGCCTGGTCGCCGACCCGATAGACCCCGTCCACCGTCGCGCTCGCCCGCCAGCCATAGGGAACGCCCGACACCGCGCTCCAGCCCGACGGCTCACCCTGCTCCAGGCGTCGGGCGAGGGCGGGAAGCTCGCCGGCGAGGCGCGCAGCCAGCGGCTCGATCCCGCCCGCTTGCTTGAGCCGCTCGCGCGAGGCCGACAGGCACAGATTGGCGGTTCCGTCCTCCTGCATCAGCAGGCCCGCATAGCCGCCGTCGTAAAGGTGGAGCTCGATAACGCCGTCGAGCGCCCGGGCCAGTTCCGGAGTCGGGGCGAGCGCGGTTCGGAGCCCGAGCGGCCGGGTGGAGATGTCCACCGGCCGGCCGGCGCCGCGAAGCTCGTGCTTGCCGGTGGCGAGGACCAGCGCCTCGGCGGCCAGCGCCACCTCGCCGTCGAGCCTGACCGAGCGCTCCGGCAGATCCGCCGAGCGCACCGCCCGGCCTCGGCTCACCCTCGCCCCGGCCTTCCCGGCGGCGTCGAGAAGCGCCTCGTCCAGGACGCGCCTCGACAGGCCGGCCGCCGTCCTCGGCAGCGCCACCTCGAGGCTGCGCTTCGCCGAGACCAGGCGCAGCCGGCCGATCCGTCGGGCGCCGAGCGCCGCCGGATCGAGCCCCAGCCGAGCCAGCGCGGCCAGCGCGTCCCAGCCGAGAAAGCCGCCGCAGACGATATCGCGGGGACCCTCGCTGCGCTCGATCAGCTCGGTCGCGATTCCGGCCCGAGCGAGCCCGATCGCCGCCGCCGAGCCGGCCGGGCCGCCGCCGACGATCAGCGCAGCCGTTCGACGCACAGCCGGAACGGGAAGTGGCGCCGCACCTCGACTCCCTCGGCGATCCCGGCGTCGGCGAGGATCGCCCGCCAGTCCTCGGGCCGGAACGAGCGGGCGATGGACAGCCGGCCGTCCTCGCGGACGATGCGGTGGACCCGGAGCAGGGTGGCGAGCAGCGGGAAGCCGCGATAGGCGAAGGCGTGGCGATGGAGATCGTTGACGAACCACCCCCGCTCCGAATGTCCCTCCATCCAGCGCAGGAAGTCGCGCAGCTGACGGTCGCTCATATGATGGGCGACTAGGCTGCTGACGACGAAGTCGAACCGGCCGAGGTCGCGATAGTCGCCGGTGCGGTAGGCGATCGGCATGTCGGCCGGCGTCAGGGTCCGGGCGACCGTCTCGCTCTTCGGGTTGAGGTCGATTCCGGTCAGCTCGGCCGCGAGCCCGCGCCTTTTCGCCCATCTCGCGATCACCCGCAGCATCCCGCCCTCGCCCGAGCCGACGTCGAGCAGGCTGAACCGGTCGAGGCCGCGAGTGCCGCGCTTCAGGAAGTCGAGCGTCGGCCGGGCCGCGAAGGTCCAGGCATTGACCCGGCCGAGGCCCTTGAGCACCTCGTCATAGCTTTTGGGGTCGAGCGACGGATCGTCCATCTGCTCGTCGTCGCGGACGCGATGCCTCAGCGACCTCATGCGGCCCGTTCGAAATGGAACCCCTCCGCGGCGAGCCCGGGTCCGAAGGCCAAAGCGATGCCGCGGCGCCGCCCGGGATCGGCGAGCAGCCGCCCGAGCACGAACGGCAGGGTCGACGACGACATGTTGCCGTAGCGGGAGAGCACGTCGCGGGACTCGGCGAGGGCGTCGGGCGGCAGGTCGAGCCCGTGCTCGACCGCGTCGAGCACCGAGCGGCCGCCGGCATGGACGGCCCAGGCGTCGAACGCGATCGGAGTTTCGTTGCCGAACATCGCCTCGCGCACGCCGTCGTCGCGAAGCGCCTCGCCGATCCGGCCCGGCACCTCGCCGGACAGGTTCATGACGAAGCCGTGGTCGCCGATCTTCCAGCGGATCAGAGCGCTCGAATCGGGCAGGGTCGCGGCGAACGGCCGCGACAGCGCGAACCCCGCCGCCTCGGCCGTCACCAGCGAGGCGGTGGCGCCGTCGCCGAACTGCAGGGCCGCCAGGAGCCGTTCGACATCCTCCTCATATTGAAGGTGAAGGCTGGACAGCTCGACCGTGACCACCAGCACCCGCGCCTCGGGCTCCGAGCGGACGATATGATGGGCCAGGCGCAGCGAGGAGACGGCCGCATAGCAGCCCATGAAGCCGACGAGGGTGCGCTCGACATGCCCGCCCAGGCCGAGCTCGGCGGCGATGATCTGATCGATCCCGGGCGCGACGAAGCCGGTGCAGCTGGCGACGATCAGGTGGGTGATCCCGTCGGGCGCCGCCGCCCCGTCGAGCCTGCCGATCGCCTCGAGCGCGAGCCTCGGCGCGGCCTGGGCGTAGAGGTCCATGCGGGCGGCGGTGGTCGGCAGGGCGCCGTGGTAGAAGCCGCCGGGGTCGACCGGCGAGGCGCCGTAGGGCGCGGGCGGGAGGACCGACCAGCGATGCTCTATCCCCGACCGCGCGGCCATCCGGGCGAACAAGGCGCGCGACCGCGGCTCGCCGAGCCGCGCCTCGGCCCAGCGGATGAAGGCGGCGTGGACGTCATGGTCCGGGACGGCGGTTCCGACGGCGTTGAGATGGGCCTGGGCCGTGACGATTCCCCTAAAGCGGTCGAGATGGGGCCTGCGATGAGATGGACAAGGGCCCGGGAAGTTCCCGGCCCCGGCTCGCCCGGAGGATCGCGATCATCGCGAAGATCGCGCAGCAGACGGTCGGCAACAGGTAGCGGTCCTGGCTCGCGACTCCGAGCAGGACGTGCATGGCGACATTGCCGAGGCCGAGC
The DNA here is from genome assembly GCA_963716155.1 of uncultured Alphaproteobacteria bacterium. Lineage (GTDB taxonomy): Bacteria > Pseudomonadota > Alphaproteobacteria > Sphingomonadales > Sphingomonadaceae > Allosphingosinicella. The sequence continues at coordinate 2,862,379 of OY970297.1, read as the reverse complement.
GCCGCGGCGGCCGACGCGGCGAAGGGCAGCGGCCGGCGGCGGCGGAACCCGGCCGCGACCACGGCCGCGCAGGCCGCCAGGCCGAGCGCCTCGGTCCATCGGAAGCCGAAGACGAAGGCGCCCAAAGCGGCGAAGAGGTCGGCGGCCCGATTGCCCCGCCACCAGCCGATGTCCCGCTCGCCGAGCCGGCCGCGCGCGGCCTCATCGAAGCGGGCCGCCTGGTCGGGCCGGTTGAGGGCGTAGAGGTGGCGCTGCCACGGGTTGGCGAAGCGGCCGTAGACCGGATGGCTTCGGCCCGACTCGCGCGGATCGAGAAGGTGCGCCGTGAAGGCCAGGCGATGCCCGGCATAGGCGCTCGGGTGCGCCAGCAGATTGGCCAGCCACCAGCGCGGCAGGACCCTGGGGCCGAGCGCGTTGATCGTCCTGCCCGCGTCGGCATAGCCGGCGCATTTCGCCCAGGGCGCCATGATCGCCGCCTCCGACGGCGTGTAGCAGGTCCGCGGGTCGGGCAGGCCCCTGGGCCAGGGCGCGAGCGGCGCGAACAGGTCCTTCCCCGTGCGCGCCGAGATTCCGGCCGAATCGAACAGGAAGAGCTGAATCTCGGCGTGACCGGGCTGGGCCCGGGCGACGTAGCGGTTGAACCCGAAATAGAGCGACAAAGCGATCACCAGCAGCGCTCCGACGCCGAGGAGCGAGGCGAAATAGGCGCGGAACGTCCGGGCATGGAGGGCGAGCACCAGCGCCGCGGCGATTCCGACCATCACGACATTGGTCGGCCGGACGAACAGGGCAAGCGCGAGGAGGACGGCGGCCGCGGCGAGCCAGGGGCCGGCCGCCGGCGCCGACCGGGCGCGCTGCGCGGCCGCCAGGGCGGCGAGGAGTAGGCCGACGAGGAGGACGTCCTTGATGATGAAGCCGGCGCTGACGACGAGGGCGAGCTTGAAGACGGTCTCGAGCGCGAGCGCGGCGATGCCCCGGGGGTCGCGGGGCAGCGCCGCCGGGACCATCGCGGCGTAGAAGGCGAGGAGGAGGCTCTGGACGAGCAGGGCCGAGAGGGGCTGGCCGCTCAGGGGTGCGGCGAGGCTCCACAGCCAGGCGACCAGAGGGCTGTGCAGGTCGGTGAGCGACGCGCGGTCGGCCGCGCCCGCCAGCTGCTCGACCGAATCCTCGTTCAGGCGTCCGGGACGGTTGACCGCCACGCACAGGGCCAGGAACGCTGCGAAGACGAGCGGGCTGAACCGGACGCGCGGCTCGGGCGCGAGCGGCCCCAAGTTCAGCCATCGCCGCCGCCCCGGCGAAGGCGCCGGTTCGCGCGGCGGCGGAAGTTCGGACCCTCGGGCGGCGTCGGTCATCCGCCGTAAGGCGCAAAAAAGCGGGCCGCGCGCAAGCGGCCGATGGGCGGACGGCAAAAAACCTGCGGCGGCTGGACTTTAACCGCCGAACCTTGGCACGGCCGGCGCGGCGGGAGGGTTGGTCTCATCGAATCGGACGGATCAGAAGAGCGCCTCGCCGCGAAGGCCGGGAACCGGCCGCGCGCGACCGGGGCCCACCTGGCGCTTCAGGGCCTTCGCGCCGCCGCCGCCCTCCTCGTCGTCCTCGACCATGGCCTCGTCGCCGCGGCGGACTCGGCGCTGCTCGGGCGGCAGTATTTGCCGTGGGCGCCGTTCGTCGGCCTGCTCGGGGTCTGCGTCTTCTTCACGATCAGCGGAGTGGTGATGATGCTCGGCCATGGCGAGGATTTCGGCCGCCCCGGCGCGCCTCAAGCCTTCGCGCTGCGCCGAATCGTCCGGGTCGTTCCGCTCTACTGGCTGGCGACCCTGCTCGTCTGCGCCCTTCGCCCCGAGACGGTCAGCCTCGCCGGCTTCGTCCAGTCGCTGCTCTTCATTCCCCACCAGCCGATCGGCGGGCCCTACGGCTGGCCGATCTATCCGCTGGGCTGGACTCTCCAGTACGAGATGTTCTTCTATTTGCTGTTCGCGATCGCCCTCGGGTTCGGGCGCCGAATCGGCCTCGCTTTGCTCGCCGGGGCGATCCTCGTCCTGGCCCTGGCGGCCTCGGCCGGGCTGCTCGGGACCGAGACGATTCCCGCTTATTACGGAGGGCCGGTCATCCTCTACTTCCTCGCCGGGATCGGCATCGGCCTGGCCGCGCCGGCCTTTCCGGAACGCTGGCGCCCCGGCTTCGGAGCCGCGTTGGCCTCGGCCGCCCTCGCTCTGGCCGGCGCCTGCGCGGTCGCCTGGCGCGCCGGGATCGATTCGCCCGCCGCCGCCCTCGCGCTGGCCGGGTCCGCCGTCCTGGCGACGGCGGCCTGCGCCCTGCACGGGCCTTCGGCGGCCGAAGGACCGATGCGCAAAGCGGCCCACGCGATGGGCGACGCGACCTACTCCATCTACCTTAGCCACGCCTTCCTGGTCTTCGCCCTCGGCCATGCGGTGGCCTGGGCCGGGCTTCGCCCGCCTCTCTTCCTGTTCCTGGCGGCGGGCCTGCTGGCGAGCGCGTTCTTCGGGCTGGCCCTCTACCGCTGGCTGGAAAAGCCGCTGGTCAGGGCGACGGGCCGTCTTATCGGTCAGCGGCCCGGCATTGGCGGGCGGGCGGCCTGATCGCTGGGGTGGGGAAGGCTGGTGCCCAGGGACGGAATCGAAGAGTTCATTTGAACGACGCCTCCCGGGGCTTGTTTCGTGACCGGTATAACTTAGTACCCCCAGAAGTACCCCCACATTCAAATCCCGCGGCGGTTGGAGTCATGCTTGCGGTGGATTGACATACGGCTGCGACCGCCGCGCAGAAATCAAGTCCGGGACGGCGACAACGCCACCGAGGTATTCTCATTTGACGCCGCACAGAGGGCCAGTAGCTTGCGCTTAGAGCCCAATCGGAGACGACTTACTTGTCAGCACGATCGTGCGGTAGGGCAACGCGCCGCCGCCGATCATGGATGGCGCTCAGCCTGGGCGCAACTCACCCCGTTTCATCTGCGCCGGACGAAGGAGCCCTTTCGCGGCGCTCCACTTGAAGAAAAATCTCAAGGCTCCTCATTGGTATGAGCGTCATTGTGCCCACTTTGATCGCAGGAATCTTCCCTTCCTTCATCAGCAGATACAGCTTTGACCGTCCAATCCCCGTCAGGCGGCAAGCCTCCTTCACGCGCACTGTCAGAGGGGGAGTGGTATCACTTCGATCAGACACCCTTTGCGATCCGACCGTGCTCATTCCGCCTCCGGAACACCGTGATTCGCTACGTCTTAGCTCAGACGGGCCGGAAAAAGTGTTCCCAAGACGGGCAATAAACTTCCTTGGAAACTGGTATCAGGCGAACTCGTCGTCGTCGACCGGGGCTTCAGGATCTGCGCCTTGCGCGGGATCGGGACAGAAGGACAAGAAGTCGCAGGCGCTGCAGGTGTTGCGATCCTCGCAAGTCGGGCGCCAGACCTGACCAATGTGACCGCGCTCAGCTTCAAGCGCGACATTCCGTTCGATCCTCGCGACCATATTGTCGAAGCTGGCTGTGGCCCGCGTCTTGCTCGCTTCATCGACCGGAATTACCCGAAGCGCACGGCGCAGGCGGAAGGCGTCGGAAAGCTGTGCATGGGCGCCGGGAGCCCAGCCCTCGATCTGATAGTAGTCCGGGCTGCCGGTAGGCGCGGTCACGTCCGTTTCGTCGTTGCGGATCTCGCGCTGAAGTTCGCCAAGGTCACTAGAGCTAGGCGAGAGTTCGTTGACGTAAATGAGGATCCCGGCCCGTACCGGATGCGCCTCGGGCTGCCGTTCGCGGAGCCAAGCATAAGTTTGAACCTGCCATTCCCCAAGTTCCCAGTGAGGGTCGGCACGCCGCCCTCGAATTCGAGGCCGCCTCGCACCTTTATAGTCCACGATGATCTCGTATTGACCTTCAAGTCCCGGTGCGACTTCGGCGATGGCCGCGAGGATCGGATTGTCAGCACCCGCACCCGGCGGAACGTTGCCCAGAACGTCGATGACGCCCCGCAGCGCATACCGGGAAGAGCGTGGTTCCGTCCCGTCAAGACTGTTTAGCGGGCGAGTCCCGAGAACCTTCTGCTCGGCCGACGAAATCAGCGGAAAGAGGTGCGGCCCGAGCATGTTGATGGCGCGCTCCGCTCGATTGTAGGCAGCAAGCCGCGCGCGGCGGCTTCGGGCTTGCTTGCCTTCTTGGGCGAGCGTCTGCTCAATTGGCCAGGCAAGCATTCGGATGTCGTTGGGCGGCAGCGTGTCGGGCGGAGGCTCGCGCGGGCCGGCGTCGCCCATCCGCGTATAGGGCCAGGGAAATGGCAGCGCGGCGCCTGGCGCGCTCCATAGCCGGTAGGCAGCTTCCATCATCCCGTGGATGAATTCCCCGTACCAGAGCTGCACTGGACGCGAGGGCGGTAATGCGCTCCCATTATAGTAGCGGTATTGCAGTTCGCAGCGGCTGAACGAGAGCAAGTCGCCGGTTAGGCTATAGTCCGGAACGACATGGTCGGCGCGTTTGAAATCGAGTTCCATCCGACGGCTCCTAGACCAGCGCCAGGGGGATGTGATTGGCAAGAACCGGGGCGGGTGTTGCTGGCGAACGCCATCTCCAACTACCATCCTGGCGCCAACTTAGCCCAATGTTCGCGATGCTAGTGTTGTAGCGCAGGCCTTGGATGCAACCGACGAGCACCAGCAGATTCTGAGGTCGACTATAAGCCACATAGTTCAGCCGGATAATGTCTTCGAAGGAGCGTTCGAGCGCGGTCCGTGCCGTCCGCAAGGGTCCGATGGGAGTCACTGCCGCGAGGTCATCTTCCAGCCTTGCCGGGGAGGACGGATTATCCGGGAAGCGCCGGAAGCGCTGCATACGGTGGTTGGTCCTAAAGTCAGACGCGACGTCGACTATCACCAGCGGGAACTCAAGCCCTTTGGCCTGATGCGTTGTCATCATGTTGAGCATCGTCCGCGGGACGCTCGGCATGATGTCCTCATCGACCTGGAGAAGATCCTCGGCAATCGGCGCAAGGGCGTCGCGGATCGCCACCCGAACGCTTGGAATGCGGTGCGCATTTTCGCGCAAGAGGAGACCGCGATAGGCCGAGAAGGTGGCGGCCTGCGCCGCGCAGCGAGAGATGGCTTCAAGGTAGACCTGACCTTCGGGATCGTCTCGAAAGCCAGGTAGCCAAGGGATAAAAGCGTAGAGGAGGTCGAGCAGCGGCCATTCGGACGCCGCGCCGCCGCCATTTAAGGAGAAGTCGCGCCACCGCGCCAAAACTTGCTGGATGGTACGGCCGCGAACCGGTGGCGGATTACTGTCAATCAGCGCGTTACCTGCGTCTCGCCAGGCCAACATGTTCTGGTGCGCTTCGCGGGTCAGGCGCATCGGCGGCGCTGCGCCATCGATGCTTAGCCCGTTGGGCCCAGGTTCAAGGCTGAGGAGGACGAGGCCGAGCAATTGCTGGACTTCGGGCTGATCCCGCAGGGCACGGCCGCGCGGATTAAAACAGCCGAGTCCTCTCGCCTCCAGGCGCTGGCGCAGAAGGCTGGGCAGGCGCTCGCGGTTGCCGCTGGTGAATTCCCCAACGGTCGCGCCAAGGAAGACGGCGTCGCCAAGGTCACCATGATGGGCGGCGGGCCGAATGGCTTCCGGAATCTGGCCATCGGCGGGGCGCTCGCCGCCGCGAAAGATCTGATCGAGGAACTCCGCGACGGCGTCCGCAAGAGCATGCGCATCCTCGCGAAAAATGCCGACTATGGGCAGGTTCTGCGACGGCCGCATGGGCAAGATCGCTGGTTTCGGCGGCTGGATCCGGGCCGGCGCAAACTGCGGGTCATTGGTAATGAATTCGTTGTAGAAGGTAACGATCTCGGGCGATGAGCGGTAGTTTTCCACGAGATACAGGGGCTCGCCGGAATCGAGGCCGAGTTCCGCAAGCGCCCGGTCCCGGAATGCCCGGAACAATTCGATAGTGGCACCACGAAAGCGATAGAGTGACTGATCGTCATCGCCAACGACGGTGAGCGACGCGCCAGTCACTCGGGCAAGGTTGAGGTAGATCTGTTCCTGAAGCGGGTTGGTGTCCTGATACTCGTCGACCAGGATGCAGCGAAGGCCGAGGAGGGTGTCGGGCGTCTGACCGGCCACGACCCGATCGAGGAATATCCGCTCAAGCAGCGCGAAATCCATCCGATGCTCGTCGAGCATGTGAGTCCGGTAGCGCTCGTAGATGCGGACGATCGCGGCGCGCGCGTGCGGGAAAGGCCCAGCAGCGCCGACATAGGCAGCAACGTCGACATCATCTTGGACGAACCGGTCAATAATCGAGCGCACTTGCCGAACGGCTTCACCGGTGTTGCGTGGCGCCATGCCAAACATCGAATATTGGGCGAGATAGTCATTGAGCTCGCCGACGTTGCTGCGTTCCTGTGCGACCTGCCCGACGCGCGACAGGATGACGTCGGCCGCAAAACCCTCGGTGACGACGTAGCGCCGCTCGCCCGGCGCGCGGTGTTCGCCGAGAGCTTCCTGACAGACGCTGTCCAAGGTGCCGGTGACGAAGCGGTTGATGTCTGCTTCAAGAAGGAACTGCTGGAAGGGGGGATCACTCTCCGAAAGCACGCGCGCGCGGTCGAGGAGCGGCTCCCCCCATTCGATCAGACGCGTCCGGATTTCTTTCGCGGCCTTGATCGTGAAAGTGGTGATGAGGACGTCCTGCGGCGCAATCCTGTCGACCAGCAAAAAGCGAAGCGCTCTCAGGACGAGGACGCTGGTCTTCCCGGTCCCGGGGCCGGCGACGATCATCGTTGGCGTCTCGAGCTGCGAGGAGATGCAGGCGGATTGCCGCCCATTCGGCCGCCGGTGCGGCCCCAGGACCTCGACGATTAGGTCCTCAAATTCTTCTACGGTCACCACAGGTTCCCCTACCCGCGCACGGCGTTCTGAGCTGAGTCGCGAGTGAGCTCTCTCCGCCAACGTAACTGAAGCCGCGCGATTGTCGATGGAGCGAACGCCACCGAGTTGAACGACGCCCAACTTCGGGATCAACGCACGGGAGGGGCAGCTTTGCCCCTGAGAGCGACGAACCGACTACGTAGTTCGTTGCTATTGACGCCACAGTTCGACGTCGCTACGTAGCTCTCCTGCTGCTATGATGACATATATGGCAGCGAAGACGCCACGAAGATTCAGGGAGTGGGTTTTGCGGACAGGTCACAAAGACGCACAGTTTCTGTTCGAGCAGCTCGGGCGCTCGGCCGGCTACGGCTATCGCCGCACCTGGACTCGTGCATTGCCCACGGACGGGGTCTGGCTGTTCGACGAATCTCTGTCGCTCGGCGCAGAACTGCCGATCGCGGCGATTGAGGTGGTCGTCAGCGAGGGGCCGAAGACCATGAAAGGCAGCCTCGACATCCTCGCCGAGGTCTCGCCGGCAATCGGCATCCTCTGCGTCAACGAAGTCGAAATCCGCCGCGGTCTCGTTCGCCGCGGCGTTCCGCACGATAACATCATCGATCGCATCGCCCGCCTGATGATGATCGCTCACGAACGTGTCGCGCGCTCGCAGCAGCGCCTGGCCGTCTGGACGTACGCGCAATTGGAGCAGCGCTACCGGTTCAACACCGGTGACACGAGTCCAGCACTTCTCGCCCGAATTTCTGGCTAACCCTACATCTAGAGGAGACATCTCATGGCTAAGTTCAAGAAGACGGTTCAGATCGAAGACGTTCATCGGGTGAAGCGCCCCGGCATCGGCTATGTCTATGTCGGCCGCATAAGCATCGGCGATCTGGCGGAGGCTCTCGCGGACGGCGATCTGCGCTATGCACCCAAATATCAGCGCGGGATGAATCAGTCGGATGATAATGATTTCGACAACGACACGCTGCTAGAGATCACGAACGAGAAGCTGGCGATCCAGGTGAAGCGCGCGGAATCGATGGCCGCCAAATACCTTATGGCTACCAAGGATGACCCCGAGAGGGTGCTGTTCAACCCGGACGTCATTTGGAATGCCCGGTATGATCCGGACCGCCTCCCCGAATATGACCCTAAGAACCGGGTGCTGACCGTCCGCACGACGATCACGATTCCCGACAGCGCGCATCGCCACTACGCTTATTATTTACTCAATAAGTGGGCGGGCAACCCGGACACCATCCCCGACGACATCATCATCAATTCCGAAGACGGCGAGACGATCGAGTCCGGCGCGCTGGAGGAGTTGATTCAGGGCTTTGATCCCCACGACGAGGAGGAAAGCGCCGTTCTTGTCCAGGTCTTCAATGTCACCAAGGAAAAGGAGGGCTGGCTCTTTGACGAGTATAATGTCGAAGGAAAGCGTCCTTCCAACGCCGCCAGCATCGACATGTTCGGAGACAAAACGGCCTCGCGCCGGTTCGTCACGGCCCTGATGGAAAAATGCCCCATCTTCGACCGAAATGAAGTGGAGGTGCGATCGAACACGATTGCGCCCGCCTCGCGCAAGCTGACGACGATCGCTACGCTGGATTCCGCGATCAAGCCGTACAGCAAGAGGCTGCTGACAATCGAGAAGAACAAGACTCAGTTCAACGATCTGGTCGAGTTCTTCGCCAACTTCTACACAGAGATCGCCCACCACATTCCCGAGTTTCAGCCCACCGCGTCAGGCAAGGCGCGGCAGGATCTCCGCAAAAAGTCCTTTGCTATCTCGAACATCCTCTACTTTCCGCTGTTTCGCCTCGCCTTCGACCTGTGGGAAAAATATTCGAAGGATGGCTTGGACTGGCGCCAGGAGAAGGAGTGGCGCGATGGCATCGCGCGCATAACCGGCGAGACCACCGTTGAGGTGAACGGCAAGAAGTTCACGGGTCCGGTCATGGCGCGCGACAGCGACGAAGGTGAGGGCAACCCGGAATGGCGCGGACGCATCTTGGTTCAGAAGTTTGACGGTAGCGGGGCCCCACAGGGGTGGAGCCTCAGCAGCACGCGCCAGACGCGGGATTCGGCATTCCACTATCTGGCGCAGGTCGCCGAGGTGGACCTGCCGGGCAAGACGAAGAAGTAGGTCGGCCGGGGGCCGGCTCGCGCTGGCCCCCTTCGACCGCGTGCGGGGTGTCCGCTAATAGCCTATGGCCGCAGGCACCTGCCGATCCTCAACAACGATCTCGGCTACTTCTGCAAAACTTGTGATGACATGGTCGGGCAGAACGGCTTCCTCGGACGGCGTCCATTTGGGACGGAAGCCGCCCGGGAAGTAGATCGTTTCTAGTCCTGCCGCCCTAGCGGGCCGGATGTCGCGATCGAGTTGGTCGCCCACCATGCAAGCCCGCTCAGGCGAGCCCGCGAGACGGAGGACGCGGCGGTAGAGTTGAGGCCGCTTTGGTGACTCGATGATGCGGTCGAGAAAACGGGCGATGCCGTGCCCCGTCGCAATGGCGGCAACCTTCTCGCGCACTCCTTCTGTAACTACCAGCACGAGGCAACCGGCGGCGAGCAATGTCTCAAGACCTTCGAGTACTCCCGCTCGAAGCGGCGGCACTCGGCTGATCCCGGCGATGAAAGAGCGCTCCGCCAGAATTGCCTGTTCTTCCGAAAGGCTCTGCTCCGCCGGCGCTCCGCCCAGGCTCGTCCGCACTGCTCGTCCGCACTCAACTCCAGCCAGCGCAAGCGCGAGCGCGCGTCCGAGTAAGCGCGGTGGATAGCGAAGCCCCGAGTGATGACGCTCGGCGAGGCCTTGATCGAGCGCGCGGACGAAAGCTAGCCGATCACTTGTGATCGCCTTCGTGCCCATTGTCATTTCCACCGCTTCGAGCAGTTCCATCTGGGCTGCTGCAAAAACACCGTCTGTATCCCAGAGCGTATTGTCCGCATCGCTGAACAGGGTGGACGAGTGCATCTCGATGCTATTTGTCGAAGATGGCGAGCACGTTCATATCAAGGCCAGCCTTCAAGATTCCGACTACCCTGACGCCGTGGCTGTGGCCGCGCCGAACGAAATTGTACGCAAAGGTCCCCGCATGATATTTGCCGTCGGGAACCACATGCAAATGAAAGGCATCGCCGCTGGTGCCGATCGGCACTCGGAAATCGATCCAACCCAGGCGCCCATGGCCCTCAGCCCCGCGTTGACCCGCCTGCTCGACGAGCTCCATCGCGACGCGAGACTGGAAGCGTCCGGAGAGATTCGCCCAGTATTTACGCCAAGCCTCCCGCCGCGCCGCATCGTCGAGATTGGGCGCGGGATAGGCCGGCCGCTCCTCCGCCTCGGACCACAGCCGTTCGATGTAACGGTCGAACAGAAGGATCGACTCCCCCGTCTGAAGTTCGCACGCCATCGGCAGAATCGTGCATTTCGGCGCCAGATCGAGGAAAGCGAGCATGCGTGGCGGATCCCCCGCCGCAGTCCACAGATCGGCGGTGGTTAGATTGGTTCCGTCGAAGGTCTTCGCACTCCCGTCGGAATCGACGAAGGCGATCCGTCCCGGATGTGCGTCGAGATAGACAGCGGCGATTTCCTCCAGGCGCCGGCCCGAGGTGTGCACACGCTGTTCGGTGTAATCGAGCGAACTGCCCGTTTTGTCGCTTCGCTCGCGCTCGTGCTTGGCTTTGCCCTCGGCGCCGAGCCTGCCGGTGAGAAACGAGATGCCTCCTTCGAACTTGGCGCCGAACTCGCCGCCGGTGAGGCGCTTGTGGGCTTCTTCGTTGAGGGAGCCAACCACCCGGCTTTGAACATCATATTCGGGCCGAACGACGGCGTCGAACAACCGCTCGACCAGGGCATCGTCCACGAACAGAGGCGCGTCGAGCAGCCACTGCATTCTGGTATATGCCAAGCGGCTGGCGATTTCCTGTCGCCCTGTCATCTCCGACTCGCTCTTGCCGAAGAGCCATTGGAAAAACTTTGCCATCCCGCCTTCCGTAGCCCGCACGCCGGACAGTCGCCGCAGCCATAGCCCCAGTCGTGGATCGTTTCGTGGTCCCCCTCATAGCAGGTATGGGTCGCAATCCGTACCAGCTCCAGGAACGCGTCACCGCCAAGCTCCTCGGCCATCGCCCAGGTTTGCGCCTTGTCAATCCACATCAATGGGGTGTGAATGACGAAGCGCGTCTCCATCCCGAGGTTCAGCGCCAGTTGCATCGCCTTCATCGTGTCGTCCCGGCAGTCCGGGTAACCCGAATAGTCCGTCTCGCAGACGCCGGTGACTAGGTGCTTGGCTCCGCGCCGGTAGGCGAGCGCGGCAGCGAACGTCAGAAATACGAGGTTGCGGCCTGGAACGAAGGTGTTCGGCAGCCCGGTCTCCTCCATCGCGATCGCGACATTTCGCGTCAGAGAAGTCTCGCTGACCTGGCCGAGGACGGACATATCGATAAGGTGGTCCTCTCGAAGTCTGTCAGCCCAACTCGGGAACTTCTGCCGTAATTCGGCAAGGATCTTCGGTCGCACGTCGAGCTCAACACGGTGTCGCTGGCCGTAATCAAAGCCGACGGTCTCGACCTGCTCGAACTGCTCGAGCGCCCAAGCCAAGCACGTGGTGGAATTCTTGGCCGCCCGAGAAAAGGACGATCGCGCGCTGAGGATCGATCATGGCTCACCTTCTCCAAAATACGTGCAAGCGTCCCCGCTCGAATCCCGGTAAATCACGACGCGCGCGAGGCCATCGCAAGCCGGCTCCACCTTTCGCCAGATCCACAGCGCCAGATTCTCCATCGTGGCGGGGCCGAGGTCGCTGAGGTCGTCCAGAAATTGGTGGTCGAGCGCATCGCGCGCGCTGGCGAGAACGCGCTCGAACAAGCCCAGGTCGACGACCATGCCGGTCTTCGGGTCTGCAGGACCGCGTAACACGACTTCGGCACGATAGGAGTGACCGTGGATGCGCCGGCTCGATTCTGTGTCGATGACGCGCTCGAGAGTATGGGCGGCCTCGAAGCGGAATTGCTTGCTTAGCTCGAACATCACCGAATTCCGAGTTGTTTGTGGGTTTGTAGCGTCAAGCGCCAGCGCGGATTTGAGAGACAGAAATCAACCGCGGCAGCCATATTCGCGGCGAGTTCCGGGCCGTCCATGGGCTGGAGCAGAAAATAGTCGAAGGGGAGATCTGCGTAACGGTGGGGCTCTGCGCCAGCTTGCGGATAGACCAGTTTAAGTTCGTTGCCGCGGGTCAGCGCCAAAGGCGCTCCAGCCTTGGGGCTGACGGTTGTCCAGTCTATGCCTTGGGGCGCTGCGATCGTACCGTTCGTCTCGACCGCGATCTCGAACGCGAGCGCATGGAGGGCGTCGATCAGTGGCGGATCGACCTGGAGCAGCGGCTCCCCTCCGGTCAGCACGACCAGCCGGTCGCCGTCGCCCCCACCCCAGCACTGGTTGATCCTCCCGGCGAGCATGGCGGCGTCGGCGAACCGTCCGCCGTCGAGTCCGTCAGTCCCGACGAAGTCGGTGTCGCAAAAGGTGCAGATCGCGCTCGCTCGATCCTTCTCCCGCCCTGACCAGAGATTGCAGCCGGCGAAGCGGCAAAATACGGCGGCGCGGCCTGCATTCCGGCCTTCGCCCTGCAGCGTGTAGAAGATTTCCTTGACGGCATAGGCCATGTCAGGCGGCCTCCGCTCTAGGCAGCGAGCGCTTGAGGACCTGGACTAGGTGCAGCGACAATTGACGGATGTCTGCGGGGACGTTCTGAAGGCCATTCCAGCGCCGTCGCTCCTCTCCGAACGCCCATTCGCCATCGCTCCAGGCAGTTTGCCCCTCCAGGAGCCTCAGCCCGCGCGCGAAGCTCTCGCGATCTTCCGCGCCGGTCATGACGTGCAGGGCCTCCATGACATAGCCCATGGCAACGATCCCGGCGCCGTGGACGAGTCGCGAGGTTTTCGGCGTTTTGCCGTCCCAGTCGCTCTCGAAGACATGCTTCACGGCGTGGAAATACTCACTGATCAGGCGGACGCCGCGGTCGAGCAGCAACTGATTGTCGTCTGCGTAGAGGCGTAGAGCGCCATCCGTCAGCGAGTTCATGATCACGCGCTGAAGGACGGTGTCGCGAATGATGCCCTTGGGGTTGGTCTGCTGGCGGATCAGCCCGCGGAGCGAGGAGCCCGGCTGATAGTTCAGGGCCTCGGTGAGCAGAGCCGCCTGGCTGCGGTTCGACATGCGCGGCGGTAGATCACCGACTTGGGGCAATAGTTCGTACACCAGCGCCTTGGGGAGCGGCCGCGTGTTATTGATAAGGATGAACTGCCGTTGCAGTTCTTCGAGGTCGTCACACATGAAGCCCGACACCAGCACTTCGAACTCGCGGCCCCGCAATTGCGACAGCGCGGTGAAGCGTTGCTGCCCGTCAACGATCAGCCCGGGGGGGCCGTCCCCGACATCGATCGTCAACCGGTTGAGGCGCGATTCTTGGCCGCTCACCAGCGGCAACAACGGCGCCAGCGCAGTACCCTTGGTGAAGGCGACGACGATCGGGTTGGGAAGGATCGCGGTCGGCCGCTCGAGATAGTCACGAATCTCGCGGATATGATTGGCAATTTGGGGGCGCTGGAAACCTTGCAGAACGCCGGATTCGTCGCGACCAGCGCGCTCTATGTGGGCAAAGCGCGCGACATCGGCAGCCTTGGCAGCGAACGTAAAGACTGGAAGACCGGCGCTCTGGCGCGGCACGATCACGTCATAGTGGAGCAGCTTACTCATGCCATCTCCGCTCGAAAGTCGCGCAGATGGCGGTGAAAGACATGAAGGTTATGCATTCCGCGTCGCTTGTTCCTGTTTGAAGATCTGAAGATTAGTGCCTCGACCCCGCCCTCGCGGCAGACACGGCAATCGCAGCTCTCCCAAGGGCGATCGGCCAGCGTCCGCTCATAGATATCTCGCTGTCTGGCAAGGCTTGCCGCATGGCGGGAGGGCGACACCTCGTCGTCCCAGTTGAGCGTCGTCCAATAGGCCATGACGGCATCGAGCGCCTCGTCGACCGGCGTGTCTCCCGCCGCCACGCCGCGAACGGCAGTGAGCGCGCTATCTTCGAGCGTCAGGATTTCTTCCTGATTGAGGCGCCCTTCCAGTGCCTTGTTCTTGAGCCTGTTGTTCTCGATCGCCTGAGGAATGCGGATCGCCGTGTAATAAGAGAGATCGCCGGTTTCACTTCGCACCCAATAGTTTTTGCGTGCATCCTTGAAAGCGCGGACGAGCGGCGACGTCGTGTCGAAACTGGTAACACCGTAACGCTCGATATCGGCGAGGTTTTCGATCTTGCCGAAGCCAAGCACATGCAAACGCGTGCTTGTCGGAACTCGGTCGCGGATTTCTGCGAGGGCACGGGTGAGCTGGCCGATACGAAGCGGCACCGTGCCCCCCAAAGCCAGATAGTCGTACCCCATCGCCGCCAAGTCGGCTGCAGCCTGCGCCATGCTCTTGGCTGACCAGCCTTGAACGACGCCCATTGGCGTAAAGCCGCTGCCGAGGCGCCGGGCCTCATCCTTGAACTCGGCGGCGTTCTGAAGCGTGATCTCGTACCGTCGGCGGACATCCTCGGGCACATCGGTGACCGAACGGTCGGTTTCCTCCTCGTCGAAATCGAAGATCAAATGGTCCGGAGAGCACCCATGGTCGAATCCGCCATCGGCGTAGAATTCGGCGGTGTCTCCCGCGCGGTACGGCGGCTCCTGCATATTGCGATACGTGAAGGCGCCGCAGTCGCCGAGCATCATGCTGCCGGGAAAGCGCTCCTTCGGATATCGCAGGAAGCGCCGCGCGCCCTCCCGCCGGAAGCGCATCAGCTGCGCTTCGGAATATTTGCCCGTGATCAGCGCATCGCCGACGATACCCCGCGAAACCAGAATGCCGTCGTAGGGGACCTGCTCCAGAAACTCGTGCGGAAACTCGTCGTCGCGGTGAACCGCCCGCCCGATCCCATTCCGATCGGCAAGGAAATTATAGGCGGGATCGACAAAATCCAGGCTGTCAGCGAACACAAACTTCATCACGCGACCTTGGCGAAGGTTTGAGTATGATCGAGGCGCGCCAGTTGGTCCGAGAGCATGCGGAGATCGCGGTTCACATTCTGGAGATCGTTCCAGTCCTTTCCCAGGTCGGGCCAGCGGCCACTTGTCCAATGACAATGCGGCGCAATCCGCTGAAGCGCCTCGCGGGCATGTCGAGCTTGGTTCACCCCACCCGGAGCTCGCGACATAATGCGGTCCATAAGGTAGCCCATCGCCTCGATGCCAACTGAGTGCATCAGCCTGCTCTCGGTGGCGGGTAGTCCCCACGCCTTCGGAAATACGTCGCGGACCGCGCTCCAGAATGCGACTAGCACTGAATACATCGCCTGGAGGTCCGCCGGCTGATTGGGCGTGGCCTTAAAGGGCGCTAGCGCGCCGAGAGGGCTGCTGATGCTGTTCCGGATCACCCGAATGAGCGCCGTGTCGGTGATGACGGCAGCAGCGTTTTCTTCCGACAATCGCCGCAACATTCCGCGAAACGGCGAATCTGATGCGACATTCAACAGGTTGACCAGCTCGGCCGGAATGCGCCGCGGAGCCAGGTCGCGTGGCAGGATCGAGTCCACCTCCGGCAGCAACTCGTTGATCAGCCTGGGCGGCAGAGGCCGCGCCTTGTTCACGAGAATGAACTGCTCGCGATGAACCGACAAATTCTCGGACACGAATGCGACGACGGGCACCGGGAAGCTTCGATTCTGTGCTTGCGAAAGTGCTAGCGATCGCTGTTGGCCGTCGACGATCCACGCTGCCTTGGTTCCGTCCGCCGGCATGGGGATGCGAAGCGTTCCGGAGACCGACGCGCCGACATCGCCTGCGGGGCGCCCCCCACGCGAGCAGGTGAACTGCGCCCGTGGCGAGATTGCGAGGATGATTGCGTTGGGGAAGAGCACCGGTCCCTGGTCCAGGAATTCCACGATCGACTGGACGTGATTCCGGATCTCCTTGCGCTGAAATCCCTGCAGGCCGCCCTCGTCGTCGCGGTGCACACGGCTGATCTCAGCAAATCGCAGGAGATCGGCGCCTGGGACGAAGAATGCATAGACATCGACATTGTCCGCCTGCCGAGTCCTCAGCGCGCGCAGCGCGAGCATTGGTTCAGACGACTTTTTGCGACGGGTCATGACCGTGCTCCCTGGGCGGCTGCAATACGGTACAGCCGCGTGAACCGAGCCTGCTCACACGCGATCGCATCTTCATCGCGCAGTCGCCGAAGCGTCCGGCCGATTCCAGAGGTCGTCTTCAGATGCTCCTGGATGAGTGCGACGATCGCATCATCCGGCAAGCGCGGTCGCTCCACACGCGCCGGAGGCGTGACGCATGCCATTGCCGCAGATACCAGCTCGCGGTGCTCGGCAAACGTCCCCCGGTTTGCGGCGACGTTGTTGGCAAAGTGACTGAGCGCGCGCACCGAAAAGTCGGTTCGTGTTCCGGGCAGCAGGACGTCGAGCCGATCATCATATGGCATGATCAAGGGTTCGAGGGCTGCTGGCACGTGGCCTGACAAGCCGCGGCCGAAGAGCCTGACCCGCTCGGCCGCGTTGCCGAGCGCATCTGCAAGAGCAGCCCCAAACATCTCCGCATAGGGCTTGGTCAAGGCGATGAGCACCAACCCCGTCCCCCGAGCGCCCAGGCATTCGTCGATGCGAGTGGAATAAGGCCCGGATGCCACCGCATGCCACCAGTCTGCCGAATCAAAGCCGCCGACAGCGTGCGCTGCGACCGATTCCGGTCCACGGCCGGACACGGTGAGGCCGTAAGGTGGGACTCGCCGTTCACCCGGCACGAATCCCAGGCCAGCAGAGACTATATAGAGGTCAGCGCGGAAGCGGTGGGCTGCGTCGCGGCCCAACCCGAAACTGCGACCGCCATACAAGCGACTCGCTTCTGCAGTCGGACGGAGTTCGCGGACCAGCCTGAGCCATTCAGCTTCCAATTCGCGCTGGGATGCGCGCGGCAGAATAAGTGCAGTCGCGCCCCGATCGGGCCTCAGCTTCTTCTTGCCGGCGCATGGGATGACAATCGCCGAAATTGGCGAGCTGAACTCATCGTCAATTTCCCGAGATTTCCGCATTTGCGCCCCGATAACTGTGACCCGCTACCCACCTATCGGTGAGAATTGAACACGCTTAGCTGACGATTTCAGAGCGACCGATCTCTCAACCGGGCCTCACCATCCTTATCCCCTGAGTAGCTACAGGGAGGCGAGGGCCAGGTCAACGAAATGGTTGCCGGAACCGAGTAAAATGCGACGAGCGACGCGATTGGGGGTACAGTTATTTGACTGACCATCGGATGCACGCCGATAACTGCGCCCATACATCCGTAAACCAACAGGCGATTGCCCCGCGCGCGTTGCGCGGGGCAATGCATTTAGCGCGACCAGATGAGCTTGTGCTCGCCGCTATCGGTCTCCGTCAGGGTCGCGTAGATCGGCGCGGGGAAGGATGGATCATCGAGCTTGAGGGTCAGATATATGGCGCCGGTGTCGCGCGCCGCCTTGGTCCAGCCTGCGCCGAACTCGACCGAACCGGTGCTGACGCGATGATCAGGCGCCTTGTCGTGGTCTCGTTCGACGGGCCGGATTGTGGCTTTGACGCAGAGCGTGAGGGTTCGGATCTCGCCAGTGAAAACACCGTCTTCTCCGCGGGTGAAGGTGCCGATCTGTGCCATCATGTCCTCCTATGGATGCGTCGAGACTCCCAATGCGGCCTCGACGCGGTTGTCAGGCCGCGGGCCATCCGGCGCGCACCGACAGGCCGAAGCGAAGCGAAGGACGGTGTGAGCCGACCTTCTTGCCTCGCGAGGAGGCGCGGGGACCGCGCCGGGGAAGAAGGCCGGCGGAGCCGTTGCGCGACAAAGGAGGGACTGCGGCAAACCGCGATCGTTGAGGCCGCAGTGGGTACGCGGAGACGCAATGCCGGAGGACGTCGGGCCGCGATCGCTTTAGACACACCGGTGAAAGGCGTGTGCAGTTTCGACAGAATGAGGTGACCGCGTGAGCATGTTACGGTGCTCGGAATTCGTCGCTAATTAAGGCGCCTGATCTTCTCCAGCGCGGTGTCGCTCGTCAGCTCCGGCTCTTTCCCGTCCAGCCGCTCCGATATGTCGCTCAGCAGCCGCTCGAACGCTTCGTTCGCGGCGGCCATCTGTGCGCGATCCGGACGCGGCAGGCCGGATGCAAACTGCATCTGGTGGCGCATGAGCCGCGCCAGTATCTCCCATTGCAGGCCGACATTGCGCTGGACCCGCTCGGCCCGCCGCTCCAGCCTCGCCAGCGCGGCATCGAAGCCGTCCTCCTTGGAGGAGGCATTCCGCCGCATCAGATAGGCTTCGAAAGCTTCCTTCAGAATGTCCGAGCGCGCGCGGCCGGATGCCTCCGCCATCCGCGCCAGGCGAGCACTGTCCTCCGCCGAGAGGAAAAGCTGGTGACGGATCTTGCGCGGCTTCATCGCTACGGCTCCCTGAGCGGAGACGGCAGCTTAAGCGCGGCGCCGCGGTCGTCGGAGTGCCTCTCCGCCGCAGCTGGACGCCCCTCGTTCATCCACACTCACATGCCGATCTCCGGCCCGGAGCGCTCGCGCCCAAGCGTCCAGCTGATGCCGCCCGAGCTGCGTATCCTGCCGGTAATCTCCCGCCCGACGGCGCGCTCCAGCTCCGGCCGCCACGGCACCAGGCTGAACTCGTGGGACCGCTCCACCAGCGCGTAGCTTCCGGACGAGGTGTCCACCCGTCGCCGGCAGATGCCGGAGATCCGCTCCCCCGTTCCCGTCCAATCGTACTCGAGGCCGAGCTCCTTGCTCAGCTGAGTCCCCAGCGCCCGCAGCTCGCGCTGCCGCAGCTTCCTGTCCATGTCTCCGGCGAACGTGAGCATGCCATCCTGCGCCTCCACCAGGCCCTGCTCAATCAGCCACTGCTGACGGCGATGAAGCGCGTCGTGAACTTCCTGTCCGTACCCACGCCTCGGGATCTCCATCCAGCCGGCCTGCCTCAGCTGGTCGTCGAGCCAGCTCGGGCCGTTGTTGACGGCCTCGGCCTTAAGCTCGAGGCGCGCCAGCACCTGGATGCGGACGGGCACGGCCCGCGCGGCTCGCCGCTCATGCTCCAGCACCTGGTCCGTGTAGTCGGACGGGATGCGCCATGTGCCTTCGGCGTCTCGCTCGACGCCGACTCCGGCGCGTCGGAGCGCCTCCAGCCGGCGGATATGAGCCTTGACATATTCGCCGGAGACCGAGGCGTCCTCCGCCCAATGGTGCTCCAGCGAGTACTTCCCTTCCCACGCGTCTGCCACGGCCGCGATCGTCAGGTCCGACTTGCGCAGCTGCGGAGCCACCGGCTCCAGCCGAACAACGCTGCCGATTGGTGTCGGCTCGGCAGAGCGGCCGATATCGACATAGTGGGTGCGCCCGTCGATCCCGTCGATGACGAGGCAGCGCCGGTCGTGATCGTCGTCCGTAGGTCCGCGGTGCACGACCTTACCAACCACCGGAACCTGCTCGCCCTCCAGACTGTCGATCACGTACAGCTCCGGGCGCCGCGCCAGCTTCGCCGTAGTCATCGTCCGGTGCATCGTCGCGATGATGTCTCGGCGCCGGCCCAGGTCGCGGAGCGTCTTCTCGGCATCGGGGGAGAGGCGCCAGGCAAGCGAACCCTCCCGCTCGGCCAGTTCCATCCGCTCCAGCTTTCGGGCGCGGCTGATCAGGAGCTGCTGATAGCTGCCGTCGCCGTCCCAGGCGCCGGGTTCCTGCCGCAGGTCCACAAGGCCCTCCTGCGCCCGCCCGAGCAAGCTCCGATCGAGCGTCGTCAGCCGGTCCGCGTCCACCTCACGCGCGAGCTGCTCCTGCACCTCGAGCTCGCTCTGTGGTCCCAGCCACCGCGTCATGATCTCCGAGGCCCGCCCGCGGATGCCTTGGGCGATATAGTCGCCGGCGATGTTGAGAGTCTTGCCGTCCTCCGTCACTCCGCGGACCAGGACGTGCGTGTGCGGGTGCCCGGTGTCGAAATGGTCGACCGCGACCCAGTCGAGGTTTGTCCGGAGATCCTCCTCCATCTTCGCCATCAGATCGCGAGTGAAGCCGCGAAGGTTCTCCAGTGCCGCTCCATCCTCCGGCGAGACGATGAACCGGAACTGGTGCCGGTCGCTCTCTCCACGCTCTAGGAAGGCCTTGCCGTCGGCGTCGTCGCTAAAGGTCGAGTAGAGGCGTCCCTGTTCACCCTCCCGCGTGACGCCGTCCCGCTGCACATAGCGAAGGTGCGCAGCGGCCGCCGCGATGGCCTTCGATCCGCGAAGCTTCACCACCCGCGCCTTGACCGTCACGCGGCGGGCCCGAACGCGCATGCCGGACAGCGGGTCGCGTGACCAGCCGGAGCCCTGTCCCACCCGGCCTGAGATGAGGCCGCCCCTCCCGCGCGCATTGAACCGTCCGGACCGCGGCACCTCCTTGCCGATCGAGGGCAGGTTCCGTGGATTTACGCCGGCACGCGCCAGCCGCTCGACAACGAGTCCATGAAAGGAGCGAGCGCTCCGCCGCCCCTTGCTGCTTCGCATTCGGCCGAGCCGCGGCTCGAACCTGTTCTCGTCGTCCGCCATCCGAGAGGATATGCTCCGGGCGCGGATCCAGCTAAAGTACCTCTCCAGCGAACGGCGGAAATCTGCCCTTTCCTGCGTCGGAAGGGCCGGTCAGTCTCTCCTTCGCGGGCACGCAGAGACAAACTGTCTCCCGAAAAAAAGGTGTGCAGACAAATACATAGCGATATTTCTGCGACGAGCTGAAATCCGCTTTATCTTGCCTTACCCTTCCTCCCCCTGCTCACTACCGTCTCCATCCTCTCCCAGTCCCAGGAAGTCTCACAGTCAGAAGCGATCCAAAGGCCGTAGCAAGCCTGCCGCCGGCGCTCCCCATGCTTCCGAGCAAACGAATTTTGTAGGGTCCAAGGCGCCTCCGGCGTCTGAAGCAGGGGGCGCTGACTCCGCGCGGAACGACGGTCCGATCAGACCGACATCTGTTTTGGAGCGACGCCCTCAGGTTTGAGACGGAGCGATCCTTGGCACAAAAAATATGGGCCGGCCTCGACGTTGGTGCTGAGACTACAAGCGTCTGCGTCATCGACGACCGCGGTGCGATCATACATCAAGCCGTCTGCCCGACCGACATCAGAAGTGTGCATCGGGAGATCGTCTTTCTGAAGCGTCGCCGATCCGCCAGAGTCGGAATCGAGACGGGCAATGGCATGCATTTGGCGCGCGGACTTAGGAGCCTCGGCTACACGGTCGATATTTACGAGGCCCGCCAGCTGAGCAAGTTTCTCCGGGCGACCCGCAACAAGACAGACGCTGGGGACGCTAACGGAATAGCCGAAGCAGGCCGGATCGGGGCCACGCGGGTGTCGAAAGTGCACCTGAAGAGCCTCGAATGTCAGTCGCTTTCTTCACGCCTGGCTATCCGGCAACATTTGATCCGGACACGTGTGCGTGCGGCCACCCTTCTGTACCGCCAGATTGAGCTATTCGGGGGGCGGATCAGGTCGCGGGCTGCGTCGGGCTTATTGCGCCAGCGAGCTGAGGCCGAGATCAAGAAGCTCTTTCGCAAAACCCACAATCCGGTCGTGGCGGAGTTGCGCCGCCTGATCGACGTGTGCGAGCAGATGATGGCCTATCAGCAAGAGATCGACCGAGAGCTGAAGCAGCTGGCGATGCAAACGGATGTTTGCCGCCGCTTCATGGAAATCCCCGGAGTAGGGCCGATTTGTGCCCTGACCTTCTACGCGTCGATCGGCGAACCGCACCGATTCCGTCGTTCGGCTGACATCGGGGCCTACCTGGGCCTGACGCCGAAGCTACACCAGTCAGGCCTCTCCCGGAGGGTGGGCCGCATCTCGAAGATGGGCAACGTCTCGGCACGCACTGCCGTCGTCGGAGCGAGCATTCACTTCATGAGGTGGGCCGATCCCTCCTCTCGACTGCACGCGTGGGCATCGCAACTGGAGCAGCGCCGCGGTCGGGGCCGAGCGAGGGTGGCCCTGGGCCGGAAGCTCGCCACGATCATGCTGGCGATGTGGAAAACTGGTGAACCCTATCTGCCGAAGCGAGCCAATCTTGAAGCTAGCTCCCCGTCGGGGGAGCCGGCAGGCCTGGACCCCGCCGACCCTAATGCGCATGAAAGCGCGCTCTTAGTCGCGGGGCCAGGTCTGTGTACATTCCCCAGAAATGAGGGCGACCCGGTGCCGGATGCCCCGATTTGCGATCAAACTACAGGCCCGCCACAACTGCCCCTCGGCGAGTAACAAGAAGCGGGAGCGACGCCCCGCGCCGCTCCCGCCGATTGGCTTTTCCGATGTTCAGTGCGCCCCTTCGAGCGCGGTTTCCGCCTCTTCCCGGCTACCATATTGGCGCTTCCAAAGCAGGTCGACCGCTTCTCCCTCGCCATCGACGAGGCACAATCCGACGTGCCAGCGACCGCCGACCGAGCTCAGAACCGCGACGCGTGAGACGTCCTCAGACATGTCGTCGTCGGCAAATTCGGCAACATGCAGGCCGAGATAGCGCTCCCTGGTCCGACCTTCCCAGATGAAGTCGAGGGCCTCCGATTCGATGATCCGCTCGGTCAAAATGCCGCCGAATTCCGCCCGCAGATCCTCCACACGAGCGTCGCAGCAGCGGTTCGAGATCGCGTAAATCATGTTCATCATCGCCTCCTCAGCATCGTCTTCCGATCGAAGACAGCGGCTTTGGGGCGGGCGACGGAGCGGCTGTCAGGGACGCCGCAGGCGCCGCGAAGCGGGGCGCGGGGGAGCCGATTTGCGCAGCAAATTGGGGGGACCGCGCATCCTTGAGAGCCGTTCCGCCGCCCGCCACACTGGGCCTCTACGAGACGAGCCCCACCCCTCCGCCACCTCCAATCTCGCTCACGAGCACTGGGCTCGAAGCGTCACCCGAGACGTAAGAAGGCATCATCGAAATGCGAAAGCGCCCCGGCGACCGCAGCCGCCGGGGCCGGGACGACGGCCTCAAAAGGGCACGTCGTCGTCGAGGTCGCCCTGCGGCTCGGAGCCGCCGGCAGCGCCGTTCTGGCGCGGCTCGACTGAGGAACTGGACGTCCTCGGCGATGATCTCGCAGCCGTAGCGCTCGATGCCTTCGCGGTCGGTCCAGCTTGCTGTAGTGGATGCGGCCGCGGACCGAGACGAGCATGCCCTTGGTGGCGTGCTGCGCGATGATCCGGCCGAGCCCGTTGAAGCAGGTGACCCGGTGCCACTCGGTATCCTTGGCGGTGAAGCCGCTCGCATCCTTGTAGGTCTTGCCCTCGCTGTCGCGCTTGGGCCGGCTGGTGCCGAGGCTGAAGGTGGCGATGTCGGTGCCGCCGTTGGTGGTGCGAAGCTCGGGATCGGCGCCCAGATTGCCGACGAGAAGAACGATGTTGGTCATGTCGAAAGTCTCCTGATCCTGTCGCCGGGACCACCCCGATCGACAGCCCGGAGAAAGGCGAGGCGAAGCGGCGGAACGCACCGAAGGCGCAGCCGCAGGGGAACCCCGGCACAAGGCCGGCGCGGGCAGCCCGAAGGGCAACACGGGCCGTAGGGCCGCGGGTTGCGGACCGCCGCTGCCGCGCCATAGGGCTGAGAAAGGAGATGGGTGTGGTCTGGCGTCTGCCCAGGAAATTCGCTGACTAAATCGCCTTTCCGGTCGATTTCTACCGCGCGCGCCTCGCCACTCGCCTAAGGCAACGGATCGGACGGTTCTCCCGCCTCGGCCTCTGCCCGTAGTTGGTCCAAACGCTCGCGCGAGACCTCTTCAACGATGTCGCGAAGCCGCCGAGCCGATCCCGTCAAAGCCTCGAGATCGGTCGTTTCAATCGCGTAGCTCACGGAATAGCGAGCCTCGACATAGGCACGCTTCAGCAGCTCGAAGCGGCGGCGGTCGAGCTTGGTCGAGCGTGGCCACGCATCGATCAACGTAGGGTTCTTCGCCTCAGCAAGCGAACGCAGAAATTTGATATTGTGGGAGCGTGGGAAGTAAAGGGTGCGCACCAACAGAAAGGAAATGTAGAGCCGCTCGGTCGCCTGATGAAGGTCAAAGGCGGCCTTGTTCAGGTCGCCATCGCGCATCGCATATCCAGCGCCCCGGACGAAGGCATCGACGCTTGGTAACCACCTGTCAAAATACTCCTGCGCCATCCGATATGCGTCTGCTGGCGTGAGTGGCTTGGGCGTAGTCAGTGGATGGTTGGCAAGTTCGTAGAGCGCGATGCCATCGCGCACGATGTCGACCCAAAAATACTCGCCCCGCTTCAGCGCCTGGTTCACCTCGTCAATCGAGTGGACAATGATGTTAACGGGCCGCGAGATGGCCGGGTCCCGCAGGATCTTGTCCTCAGCAATGTACCAGTAGTCCGCGATTTCCGTCAGATCGCGGTGGCTCACCACGATCAGGAGATCGAAGTCCGACTGGTAGCCATTCTCCGGCTCGTCGACCCAGTCGTCTCGCGCGTAGCTGCCGAACAGGATGATCTTGTAGATCTTGCCGTTGCGCCGCCACGGCTGGGTCGCCCGGGCGGTCACCTCCTCGAACTCGGACATGAGTATCTGCACAACGCGCGCCAGCTCGCGCTGTTTTGCTGGAGGAAGATGATCGAGATCCGTTCGCATCGCTATCGATCCTAAGGGTTCGGGACGCCGCTGGCGAGGGCAAGACAGCGTCCCGCGATGGTTAGAACCGGCGCTCCCACCAGCTGAGCTTGCGACCGTCTAGCTGCTTCGCGAGCTTGTAGATCGCTCGGGCCATGTGACGTTCTACCTGACGCACGGTGAGGCCGGTGCGGCGGGCGATCTCGTCGTAGGGCATGCTGTCCAGGCGGTGGGCCATAAAGATCTCCCGCTGCAGCTTCGGGATATTCAGCATGGCCTCCTCCAGGCGGCGCAGGAGATTGGGGTCGGCTGTGTCGGACATGGCGGCGTTCCTCTCGTAGGACGGAGGTCGGCTGCGTCCAAGCGACGTGCCTGCACCTCCGCAGCCAGGCCGCAGCCTCTCCTCTCCGGCCCGTCGAGTGACCGGACCGGCTGAAGCCGGTCCGGTCGGCGCCTAGGCCGCCGCTGCCTCCTGAGCCGCCCGCTTCGGATGGGTGCCGAGCGGGCCGCGGCGATCGACGACGCTGAGATGCCCTGCTCCTTCGCCTGGATGACGAGCCGCTCGAGCACGCCGTTGCCGGCGAACGCGACCACGTAGCGGGGCTTGAGCGACAGCATCTGCTCGTTGCGGCGAAAGCCCGCGCGCTGCCCGAGCCGCCGATCCAGCGAGAAGGTCAGCTGCGGCACCTTGCGCCGCTCGGCCCAGGATGCGGCGAGCCGGTCCACGCCCTTGGTGTCGCCGCCATGGACCAGGACCAGGTCGGCGACATGCTCGCGGACCTTGTCGAGCGTGTCCCAGACGTTGCCGGCGAAAGTCTTCGCCTGCTCGTCAGTCGGGAACGAAAGACGCCCGCCAGCGAAGACGACGGGGGTGCCCTCCGGCATAACTGCCTTGCGGCGGCTCTCGACCCGTGCCCGCAGGAAGTCGCGGCCGTCGACGACGGCCGACGTCAGGGCCGCGCCGTGATTGGCCCGGGAGCCGCCGGCCGGGCGCCAGGAGCGACCCGTCTCGTTGAGGTAGAGCCGAGCAGCGGTCTCGCGCAGTCCCTCCAGCGCCAGCATGGCAGCCTCGGCGGCCTGCGCACGGGCGATCTCGTTCTCGAGCTGGGACGCATGCACCTCCGAGCCGTCCCCGGACGCGATCAGGCATCTGATCTCGTCGGTGGCGCGGTCGATCTGGCCGGAGCGCTTCAGCGGCGGCACGGTGGAACAGGTTGACGAACGCCCAGCCAAGCTCCTCGGCGTCGTCCTCGAGCGCAGTGTCCGGGAAGAGCGCGAACAGGTCGGACCAGACGGCGACGAGCGTCTGCTCGGCGGCCTCGGCATCGACAGGGTCGGTGCAGGGCGTCCGATCGAGCGCGGCGATGTTGAGATGGCCGAGCTCCAGTGCGGCGAGCTGGGCGGCAAGGGTGGTGTGCATGGCAGGCTCTCCTGAAAGAGCGCCGGGGATCGGCGCCGGGAGCCCGAAGCCCCGGCATGAGGCGGCGGACCGCACCGCCGCGCCAGCGGCGGGACACCCCGAAGCCGCGGCTGGCGCGGGCAGGCTGCCGCGAAGCGGCACGCCAACACGGGCCGTGGGCGAAGCGGGTTGCGGTCCACCGCCGCCGGGGCAGGGCCTCTCCCGCGCCGAGTCCGGCCAAGCTCATGAGGCGGCGCGAGCGCACTCCCTACGCCGCCGACCGCCTCCGGTACCTGCTCCCGCTCAGGCCGCGATAGCCTCGGGAGGCTCAGCAGGCGCGTCTTCGGCGGAGCGCCCGTGTATCTCTCGCCGTCCGAACTGCAGGAGCAGCGATGCCGCCTGCTCGGCCTTGGCCGCAACTGTGAGGATGGCCCTGCTGTCGGCCTTCAGCACCTTGAGCCAGGAAGCGAGGTAGCTGGCGTGATGGTCGAGATGGTCCACCGGCAGCCCGAGCTCGGCGCCGAGCATTGCCGAAGAAAGCTCCGCCACCAGTTCCTCCATCGCGTAGGCCTCACTGCCGAACCGGCCGCCCATCTGACGCGCGAGCCGACTTTCGTGACCGGTCCAGTGCGACAGCTCGTGCGCAAGCGTCGCTCGGTAGTGGTCCAGATCCCTGAACAGACCGGGCTCGGGCATCGTGACCTGATCCAGCACGGGAGAGTAGAAGGCCTCGGCTCCCCAGTGACGGACCCTGGCGGGAACTGCTGCAAAGAAGCGGTCGAGCGCGCTATCGCGCTCCGAAGGAGGCGGAAGCGGCTGCGGCTCCGGGAAGAACCTGCCCGGCAGCCCGTCGACCTGGCAGGCATTGAATACGGTGAAGCTCTTGAGGACGCGGCGGGTCCGTGGACCTTCGGCGTCATCGCGCTCATCGGCCTCCTCAGCTTGGTAGCCTCGATAGAAGATGGCGACAGTCCCACGTTCGCCCTTGCGAACCTGACCGCCGAGCAGTTGAGACTGGCGATAGGTCATCCAGTAGGGCGACGAATGGCCGGCTTCCTCCGCCGCCATCCAGAGCCAGAGGACGTTGATGCCCTGATAAGGCGTTCCGCAGGCTCGCAGCGGCCGCGACACCGACGCGCCGGTCCACGGCTGAACCCACGGTCGCGTGCCCGCCTCGAGTCGCTCCACGATCGCGGCCGTGATCGCTTCCGCCGGCGAAAGCCGGCTGGCTGAATGTTTCATCGAGAGTCTCCGAATTCTGTCGGGCTCCTGTCGAGCCGAGCAGCGGAAGCTCCCTCCCCTCCCATGGACCAATCTAGGCTAAGCTATTCCCCCAATTGGGGGAATTGCGCGACCATGCCATCTGCTGTCATAGTCGCACGGTGGACAAGCTCGCCGACTTGTTCGGCGAGCTCGGACGCGGCCATTGGCGGACACGTTGCGGAGTGAGATCCCGGAGCGTGCCCTATAAGGGCGGCATGTGGGACTCGGCGCGCTTGGGACGCCCCTCGTGACCGTGCGAAACGCAGCGGTTCGGCATGTTTGAGCGAGTTGGTGCATTCGTCGAGGACATGAACGCAGTCGGCACCCCGGCTGAGCTCAAATCCGTCCTTGGGGAGATAACCACGGAGTTGGGCTTCACCCACTTTGCGGTCGCGCATCATGTGGACCTGCGCAACTCATCCGAGCCGGCGATCCGCATCCATAATTATCCGGATGAATGGGAGCGCTACTACGATCGCCAGCATATCGGGCGGACCGACCCGGTCCACCGCGCCTGCCAGACGACCGCGGTGGGGTTCGCCTGGTCGCAACTACCGCGGATGATCCCCCTCACCCGCAGGGATCACCGCCTGATGGAAGCCGCGGCAAAGCAGGGCCTTGGGACGGGATTCACGGTCCCGGCGCATGTGCCCGGCGAGGTCAACGGCTCCTGCTCCTTCGCGACGGCTCGGGGGCGGGCTTTGCAGGCGGAGCACTTGGCGACGGCGCAGCTGGTCGGCGCATTTGCCTTCGAGGCCGCCCGGCGCCTGGCGAAGCGGGAGCACCAGAAGCTGAGCGATCCGGCTCGCTTCTCCGATCGGGAACGCGACTGCCTCATCTGGGTCGCCCGCGGAAAGTCGGATTCTGAGATCGCGACGATCCTCGGGATCAGTCCGGAAACCGTGCATCAATATGTGAAGCATGCTCGTGCCAACTACGACGCCGTCAGCCGCTCCCAACTGGTCGCCCACGCCCTGTTCAGCGGCACGATCAGCTTCATGGACATATTCAAGCGGTAACGAATTGCTCGGTCGAGCGGCATGAGGAGGGCACGGTGGAGCCAAGCCGGTGTACCGCTGCCTCATCTAAGCTTGTCTTACTCGATCGAAACAGTTGTCGCGACAAGCTTAGTGCCAAATGCCCGCAGCAGTCTCCCAGCGGGTGCTGAGCCGACCAGCCTTCTCTGCCCCATGCTTTTTCGAATAGGCGGTGAGCACACGGCGCATAAGTTCCATGCCTCCGACTCGCCCCAGTGTTTCGCCCACCGCAAGGAGCGCCAGCCGCGGCCCGGAGGATGGGTCATCTGGCGGGAACGCACCATGCTCCAACACTCGATCGACGTCGATGTCCGCAAGGTTCGTCATCTTCGACTTCTTCGGGCGCGCGGCCAACCGCCGCTGCATGAGCCCGTCGATATAATCGATGAGCTTGTCGAGTTCGCTGTCAGTCACGTCCTGTTTCCTTCGCAGCTTCAGGATCAAGTTCTCAAGCCGACCTCGAACTTACCTATGCCCAGCAGGGCCCCGAACTCGCGCCTGGCTCGCGGTTCTTATGACGCCTTCCTCAACCCGCCGTACACCGCGCCGGCAAGCGGGCCCTCGTTCACGAACCTGACGCGCTTCGCCTCCATAGCCTTCTGCATTGCGTTGACGCTGTCTCCGCTAACGCTCTGATCCGATTCGAACCTAACCACGGTTGCGACTCCCAAGCCTGCTGCTTCGGCAAGCTCTGCTCGCGACCATCCAAGGGCGGCCCTGCCCATTGCACATTGTTGTGGCGTCATCTGATCAAAATATTATCAGCAGCAGGCCAATTCAAGACCCGGCTGATAATTTCTTTATCAGTGAGCTGGATGGTGGTGATAGTGGATGGGACAGCTCGCGAACAAGGCCACAAAAGGTAATCTGGCCAGCCACTCCCTTGCGGTAGGCGGGGTTTCGCTCCGATCGCAGGCGGCAGTTCGCCCAAGTTGTAATTCCCTCGGCAAGGGGTGGGGACGGCGGGGATACCGGGCGGCGATCCGTTCCGGCCGTTGCGCCATCCTTGCCAATCTCCTGTGAAGCGTCGCCGCCCCTTCCGGCTGGGGTGATAGCGGACTGTTCAGTGAGGCACCTCAGCTAGGCGCGTTGTCCGGAGTCGATCGCGGCGGATAGTGGGGGCGTCTGCATATCCCTTTGGACATCCCTGCGGCCGCTTTTGACTAATTCCGGTCACCGTCCCAGCCCGTGGCGAGGAGGGTGGGGCGGCGCCGAAGCACCGCCCCGGAGGTACGCGGCGAAGACTGTCAGGCCGCTTCGTCGAGTCTCTCGAACGGCTCGCCGCTGTCCGCTTCCGACTCGCCGACTTCCCTCTCCGGCTCAGTCTCCTGCGTGTTCGGGCCGCCTTCAGGCGGAGCCTCCTCCCAGGGCGGCGTCTCGTCGGAAATGGCCGCGACCTGCTCCGGCGCCGGCGCGAACCGCATCGGCTCCGGCAACCAGGCGAGCGCCCGCTTCTTCACCTTCTTGGGTGCGACGGAGCCGGCGAAGATCCGTTCGGCGGTCTCGCTGAGCTCCGCCTTCTTCGACTTCGAATAGCCACAGGCGAAGACGGCGCCGCCAATCTCCTCGAGCGCGGCCAGAGTCACGGTCTTGGGCACCCGGTCGAAGAAATTGGCGCCGGTGGGCCGCCACCATTTCGCGACGTCGATTCCGAGCAAGCGGCCGAGATGATCGTGGAAAGCGACAGGTTCGTCCGCCGGGAAGGTTGAGGCTCGCTTCCAGCGTTCGTGCAACCGCATGGCCGAGCCAGGCCGCTCGCGCCTCGTCCGGGAGGGCCCGGAAGGCATCGAACCGGCCGGCGCGCGTGTCCGCCGCCGTCCAGCTGCGGTCGAGCGCCTCGGCCGCCTCCACGCGGGCGCGGGTCGCCGCCGCGTCCGGCGTCTTGAAGCCGAACACCGGGTCGGAGGGCGGCATAGCGACGAGCGAGAATCCGCTCTTCTCCGACGAGTAACCCGCCTCGCGGTCGATCATCAGGAAGATGGCGAGGTCGAGCGCCAGACCCGGATCGGCCGCCACATGGACGGCGAGGATGTCGCGCCGCTGGATCGCGAGCTCGTCGGCGAGCGCCTGCGAGAGCGAGACCTGCTTGACCGGCGGCTCCACCAGGACGACCGGCGCCTCCTGACGGTCGCCGCCCGCGTCGGACCCGCCGGATGCAATCGACTCCTCCGGCTCGTCGGACGGCTCGACATAATAGCTCGTCTCGAGGCGTGGCTGCCCGGTCTCGTCGAGCAGCAGGAAGGTGCCGACGCGGGGCTTCAGCTCGTCGGGGATCACCGGCGGCTTGGCCGTGATCGCCTCGATTCGGGCGCCGATCTCCCGCACCCGCGCCTCGGCGGCCTCGCGAGCTTCCTCGGCGGTCTCCTCGTCCTCGAGCTGGCCGATCAGCTCCTCGATCTCGGCTTCGAGCGCGTCGACCTCCGCGCTCTCCTCATCCGACAGCGGCGGTGTCTCGAGAGGGACGCGTTGCAGGCCGCGGGTGACCTCATAGCCGGCCCAGCTCTCCAGCGTCGGCCGCACGAAGGCGAGGCCGGACGAAGCGGCCGTTTCGGCGGCGAGCGCCTCCAGCTTCTCGGTCGCGAGCCGCTCCAAGAGCGCAATGTCGAGCCAGCGCGCGCCATCCTCGTCCGAGAACAGGTCGCGCTCGATCCGCCCGCCGGCCGCGACATAGGCCTCCTCGCCGACGAACCTCGCCCGACGGTCGCTCGCGCTCACCGTCGCCTGGGTCATCATGCGGCGGATGCTGTCGGGGTGCTGGGCCATGTAGCTCCGGCTCACCTGCTCGAACACGAACGCCTGCCGCTCCTGGTCCGGAGTCGCGGCATAAGCCTTCGCGACGTCGAGCGTGATCTCGCTCGCGCCAAGCGCGTCGAACACGACGGGTGCGAGGCTCGCCAGCCGCAGCCGCCCCTCGACGAACCGGACGGTGAGTCCGAACCGCCGGGCGATGCCCTCGACGTCGGCGCCCTGGTCGATGAGTTGCTGGAACGCCAGGCACTCGTCGGCCGGGTTCATGGCGAGCCGCTGGAAGTTCTCGGCGAGGCTCGCCTCCTGGGCGACCGCGCCGCCGCCGATGACGAGGCACGGCACCTCGTGCGCATCGTCAAGCTTACCGTCGCGGACGAGCGCATTCAGCGCCCGCAGGCGACGGCCGCCGGCCTCGACGGCGAAGGCGCCGCGGGGCTTCTTCGCGGGCGCGACGACGAGGTTCTGGAGCAGGCCCCGTGCCTCGATGTCCGCCTTGAGCTGCAGGTCCGCCTGCTCGTCCGTGCTCCGCCGCACATTGCGCGGCGAGGGGATGAGTTTGGTGAGAGGTATGTTCTTGATCATGTCGACCTCCGGTGAGAGCCGGTGCGGCCTTTCCGCACCCGTTGCTCGCCGGGGCCCGCCCACTCTCCTCTCTCTCCCACCTCGCAGCAGCGGCACACTGCGTCGTCCTGACTCATGCGCGATCAAGGCGACCGGAGGACGCGATCCGATTCCCGCTGGTGATCAAAAATTCTGATACCGGCGCGCGCGGATCACGAGCCTAGTAGTGCGACTGGCGGGGTCTTTCGACTCCCCGCACACGGAGAAGCTCCATGGCCATGACGATCGCAGAATTCTGCCGCACACCCTCCAACAGCGTCACTCGCGAGCGCATCTTCTTCCACAAGCTTTACTTCGACCTGAAGCTCGCCGCCGCACGTCGCGGGTACGCCCTTACCCTGTTTGAACCTGAGGTGGATCGCGACTCCTATGATGTCGTGCTTGACGATGGCGACACGCAGAGGCGAGTCCAGCTCAAGACCGTCCTGAAGACCGCGAAGACTGCCTCGTGGGCTAGCACCAAGCGGTTCATGCGCCTTGAGGAGGTGTATGGCGACAGACTGGGGTTTGCCCCTGCCGATTGCGGGGTGGGCGGCGGCTTCGTGTTGATCGAGATCGATGATACGGACGATCAGGGCAACGTCAGCTACCTCTATACCGACTATTATGTGATCCAGGCGCTCGCCGATCACATCGTCAAGGAAAAGGTTTCGCGTCGGGCGTACAAGTCCTTCGGCCAACCGGCAAAGGATCGGGCGGACTTCGCCGCGGACATCATGAAGGACCTGCACCAGGGCAGCTCGCGCGACTCAGTGAGCCTGTGCCGCAAGCATTTCCTAAGGGCCAAAGGCCCCGACCAGCTTCTCGTCCTTCTCGGGCTCCATGCGGTCGGCAATGTGCATGTTCCCTGCGACCATGTGATGATGGCGGTCCAGCAGGGTTTCGCGGTCGATAACGCTGGCGTGCCGCTTTCTCATGTGACAGGCGAGGCTCGAACGACTGCGGAACTCGCCGGGCAGGAATTGCTTTCGCTTGCTGTGGAGCCGCAGCTGACGAATTTCACGCGCTGAATGTTCCGCTGGCTATGGCTGTAGTGCGCTGTCCTCAAGCTAGGCCCTCTTTCGGGTGCCAAGTTCGAATCCCTGTCACGCTTCGCGGTGGCGGCCCGGCGAATAAGGCGAGGCCGTCTCGGAACAACGCATAATCGTCATCCTCGCGCCCGCGTAATCCGACGGGTTCCGTCGCGCCATCCGCGAAACCCGCGATATCGCTCTCAGGCAGCTCTAGGAATTCTGGTCGCCGCCGCGGACCCAAGCGGATCATCCGGGTCAACGTGTCCAGGAACGCCGTGCCCGCATTCTCCTCGATCGCGAACGTATAAAACGGTGACAGGCCGCTCGCGAAGCGCCGTTCACAATGGTAACGCCAGAAGGGATGTTCATGCAGCTGGTCGAACCAGAAGTACGGCGATCTATACGGCGCAAGGGCGTCAGCCGAGGCAAGGAACGATCGACCCGCATGGTCGAACCTGAAAAATGTAAATGGCTCGGCATCCTCCGAAAATTCGCGCCCCCCGTTAAGCCAGTCGACCCAGCCGGCCACCGGTAGCGCGTCCATGAGGATGAAGTTCGAGCGATGGGTCGCCAGCGCGACTGCGGCCGGCACCTGGGTCGCTGGCCCCGATGCTGGCACGGGCGGCGGCGCCTTCCCGGTTTTGAGCTTCGACCGCAAGGTCTGCGACAGCCTCAGGAAAGCGCCGGGGCTTCCGGGGAGAGCGCCAAAAGCGATCGAATAGCCGTGGATGACCGGACCGTGGGGTGAGGCTGCGCCGATATAAGGGCGAACCTGACGTAAATATTTGCGCTGCGCCTCGGCCGCCATCCGCGCGTCGCAGACCTTGGCGGCGAACGAGCCACGGGCCTCGGCGAGCACAACACCGTGACCTACTGTGCAGCCGCCATAATAAAGGAAGTCGGCATGGGGCTTTAACGATGACGACAGGCAGGCGGCGTTGTCGCGCCAGGTATAGCCAAGCGCGTTCATGTAAAGATCGGTTATGCCGGCGCCGACGCGCGCCGCGAAATGGGTTCGTTCGGTGTCGGCCAGTTCGCAGAGCAGGGGTGACAGCTCGAAACCGGGCCCGTCGGCGAGGAGGATCTGTGCTTCACTAAGGGCGCTGTCCTTCATATGCGCCAGCAACTCGGGAGGAGCATTGCGCAAGGTTGCTGTGCGCGCGATCGCTCCGGCGAGCGCGGTTGGCCCAAACTGGACCTGGGGGGCGAGCTTTGGAGCAGTGAACGCGGGCGCTACCATCGCGCCTTTGTGGAGGTGGCGGCGCTGACCGGTCAGCACGACGGTCTTGTCCGATGACCAAAGCGCGAGTGTGCTCACAGGTCGTACCAGCCGAAGCAGCCGGTTGCGGCAATGAAGTGCGCGAGTATCCGATCGGAGGCGAGCACGAGATCGCGGTCGCGAAAGCTCTGCGGCGACTTCTCGCCATGGAACAGGTTGCAGCGAACTTGGTAGACAGTGCGCAGCAGTTGCTCCCAGCTCGGGTCGTCCCCAAGGGTCCAGCCGGTTGGCTGCTGTTTGACGTTCTCGGCCGCGCACATGGCTAGAAGGGCAGGGCGCTCATGCTGTCGAAACGCGTCGTAGCCAAGCTTCGCCCGCACGCTGCGGACGTTGAGCACGGGCCACAAGGCCGTGAATTCACCGACCATCTGCCGGAAGTCGGGATCACCCGATATTAGCTGATCAAAGGCATCGATCAGGCGGGGTGCCCCGACCAGCGCGTCGATCATCTCGCGGTCGGTGTCCCCCAGCGTCACGGCCGACATCCAGCCATTGAAGGCCATCCACCGGTAGATGAAAGCCATGAAGGAGGGTGGCTGCCCGTCCGCGTTCGCGAGCAATTCGATCGCCACATCGCGCGCCGCCGGGTCGAGCCTATGGAAGTTGCTGAAGCTGAACATCGTCTATGCCTCCAGCTGCGCTTCCGCCTGATCTGGCGGCGCTTCGCCCACGGCGCTTTGCACGTCGCTCCCCGCCGCTTGCTTCAGGGGCGTGATGAAGCTGGTCTCCCACGCGCGCGCCACTCGCCGCTCAAGCTCTTCGCGCAGCTCGACATTGTCTTCGAACCAGGCCCGCAACCGTTCGGCGACGCCATCCCGGTACCCACCCAGGCCGAGCCCGTAGTCATGCTCGCACGCGTCCCACAGCTCCTGCGCGCGACTGAGCCGTTGCAGGTACACGGCTGCCCCGTGGTGCCGCGCGGCGTTGACGAAGTCAGCCTCCCATTGAGCGATGTTGGCCCGTACCTGCATCAGGAATGCGCGCGCGCTTTCGAGTTCAGCATTGTCGAGATCGGACTCGATAATCGCGGTCAGGCCGGCGACGACTTCGGACGAGCGTATCTTCGCCTCGGCCGCGGCGCCGTCCCCGAGATACTGGAAGACGTCGAAGTTCCAGAACCGCCCATTTCGCAGGGTAGCAGCCCACACGGTACGCGCGTGCAAGCTGGTGACGGCGCCCAGGAGCCTTTCATAAGAATGCCGCCTAGCCCCCCGGAGACTTGCCTTCCGGTCGGCAAACCGGATGAGGTTGCCGCTCACCGTGGCGAGCGCCGCCATCGCCTCGGCCTCAGCGCGGTTGCCGATCATCTGGCGTATCGCTTCGATTGTCGCAATCGCCGCCGAGCCCTGTGCTCTACGGACGGCAACGATCCGTTCCAGCACGAAGGCCGTCAGGTCGCTAGGGTTGTCCGCGCTTGCATCGAAAGCGTAGGCCTCGATCCCGGCCAGCCCAATCTTCTGCAATGCGTCTTCTACTTGGCCGAGCTTAATCTCGTAGCCCTCGCCCACGTCCTCAGCCGCCTCGCCCGAATCGTGCCGCATCGACAAGGCATCGCCCGGGCGCGCCAGCGCCACGATCGCTACGCGATCTAGCATGGTCGGATCGGCGTCGGTCTCGTTTATGTGAGTGAGTAGCGCCTGAGCGCTGGGATCCGGCGCGCTGCCCCACTTCGAGCACAGCAAGGTGACTGCGCGCGGATTTTTCAGATGCAGGAGGATGTCGGGACGCACCGCGCTGCCATCGACTCCGCGGGTGTCGATGACGGTGATCGACAGCCGCGCATCGGAGACCAGCGCAAACGGCACCGTTACGGTGATGCGGCCGGGCAGAGAGAAGTCTTCGTGCCGACCGTTGTTGATTGCAGTAAAGGTGGAGCGCAGCCACAGTCGCCCCGCCTTCGGATCGACGCCATCGAATTCGATGGTGCGCCGGCTGCGGCGCCAGAGGCTGAGACGCGCCGCAAACTCAGCGGTGAATGCCTCCAGTGAATCGTATGATTTCGCCAGTTCAGCCGCCGGATCCGGTGCGGCGATGACGCCTTTGCGCGCCCGCGCCGGCCGCGGCAGTCCGGCCATGTTGCGGAGCGCCCTCTCCACTTCCTCGGCCGGCCTGAATTCGACAGTGCCCGGAGATGTTTCGCCCGAAAGCTTCTCGAAAACGCCTCTGCACACTTCACCGACGAGCTTGTAAATCTCTTCGTCGCTCACGGGCTCCACGGTCAGCGCAAAGCGCTCGCCGGTTTCCACCCGCACGTCGCACAAGGTGGTACGGCCGCCGCCCGTATCCAGGAGCATGCCTTTAAGGTCCGAGGCGGTCGCCTCGTCGAGCACGAGCCCTGCCTGCCGGCAGGCGGCGGTCGTCTTACCGACGCCGATCTCACCCACATAGACTACGTTATGATCCAGCGCGAGAAGGTAGCGGCCCGCTTCCTCGAGTTGGCGTTCCAGCAGCTGCGCTTGGCCAGCAAGCACGGTCGGCACCTGGCCGTCCGCGAGAAATTCGCGCACCTCAGCGAGCCCGCGTTCGATGGCCACCAGTGCATCAAGATCGGGATGGCGCAGCGAAGGTCGCGGTAAGTGGACCCAATCTATCGCTAAAAGCTCGACCAGTGTCGTCGCCTCGGGCGTGCCGACCGCCGCGAGATAGGCGACGAGGTCGGCTGGGTCGCCCTCTCCCGTTTCGATCCGGGAGACTTGGGTTTGGTTCGCACTCATCCGCTCCGCGACCTGACGCTGCGTAAGCCCGGACGATGCACGCAGATCAGCCAAGATTCGACCTAGCTCCGCACTCATATCTTCAATCCTATATATTCGGCACTCCAATGAATATATGCATGACTCATGCGAATGCAAGTTCTAAATCCGCTGTCAGCGAAAGGCTCGGGTGCCAACCTGCCTCTGAAGCGCAGGCAGGTGCGTCTTTGCCGCAAGCTAACCCTCACCCTCTTGATCGTCCCTCGCGCGCCCATTCTTTCTGAGGGCGTTCCCATTTTAGTAGGAGAGAGAACATGCCCTTCGGCAACCCGGACAGAATTCTGCGCATCAGGACCGTGATGGAGCGAACGGGCCTAAGCCGCTCGACCCTCTACCGGAGGATAAAGGAGGGGAACTTTCCGAAGCAGATCCGCATCTCCGAGAGGTGCATCGGCTGGCGGGAATCGGCTGTCGAAGCGTGGATGCTCCGGCCAAGCACCTATCCTGCGCCCTTCGAAATGGGTGATTTGTTGGGCCTTGGCCTGGACGACGACTGACGGGCGAGGGCGCGTTCGCTCTCGCTCGGAGCGGGAGGGGGAGTGGGCCGCACCGCTAGGCTGCGCTGCGGAACCGCCCCTTCACTACTTTCGGGCCGATCCGCAGCTGGTCAAGGTAGTCCGACCAAAACTGCATCATCCGCACCCGCTCTTCCCAATGCTCCCCACGTGCGTAGGCGCGCCGGACGTTATTTCCTTCGACGTGCGCCAGCTGCCGCTCGATGGCGTCGGGATGCCACTTTCCCGTCTCGTTCAGGAGGGTGCTGGCCATCGCACGGAATCCGTGCGCGGTCATCTGCGACTTGTCGTAGCCGAGCCTCCTCAGCGCAGAGTTCATCGTGTTGTCCGAAATGGCGCGCTCCTCGCACAGGATGCTCGGAAAGAGCAGCTTGCCCGTTCCGGTAATTGCTGAAAGCTCAGCCAGGATTGCGGCTGCCTGCGTTGAGAGCGGGACCCGATGAGGCAGGCGCATCTTCGTCCGCTGAGCTGGGATCATCCAGACGCGCTGGTGGAAGTCGAACTCCGTCCACTCCGCCAGCCGCAGCTCTCCGGGCCGCACGAAGACGTGCGGGAGGAGGCGTAATCCATGCCGCACCGCCGGCTGCCCTTCATACCCTTCGATTGCCCGGAGCAGCGCGCCGACCTCCTTGGGCTCGGTGATGGCGGAGCGATGACTCACCTTGGGGGTGATCAAGGCGCCCCTAAGGTCGAAGGCGACATCTCGCTGGGCGCGAGCCGTGGAAATCGCATAGCGGAAGATCGTGCCGAAGGTACTGCGCAGCCGGTTAGCCGTCTCGTACCGACCGCGCGCCTCGACTTTTCGAAGCACCTCGAGGAGCTCCGGGGCTGTGATCTCGGCGATCGGCCGGTCCCCTAATGCGGGCCGCGCGAGGTTCGTCAGCCAACGAAGCTTGAAGAGGGTCGATTTCGAGCGGCCCTCCTTCTCAAGCCGCTCAAGCCACTCATCGGCGATGACGCTGAATGTCTCCTCCTGTCGCGCCCGCTTCTCGGCCTCCACCTGCTTCCGCTGCGCGGCCGGATCGTGTCCCGCTGCGACGACTTTGCGCGCAGCATCGCGCTTGCCCCGAGCGTCGGCCAAGCTCACGTCCGGATAGACGCCGAACGCCAGCGTCTTCTCCTTCCCCTCAAATCGGTACTTGAAGCGCCAGTAGCGCTGCCCCTTAGGAGTAACGAGCAGATACAGGCCCCGATCGTCGCTCAGCTTGTAGGGTTTTCCCCTTGGTTTAGCGTTGCTTACGGCCACGGCAGAGAGGGGCATGGGGGTATCTCCGGGAGTACGTTTCGGACGTACCCCCAAAAGTACCCTCCCCTCTGCCGGATGCAAAGCGACGCCCCGACGCAACTCGGCACATCAAAACCGCGGAAAACTGCGATTTTCAGGGTGTTGTGAAGCTGCTTGGGAGGCCCTGAAACAGGGGAATGGTGCCCAGGGGCGGAATCGAACCACCGACACCGTGATTTTCAGTCACGTGCTCTACCAACTGAGCTACCTGGGCGTTCCGGCGGAGCCGAAGACGAGCGCCTATAGAAGGGCTCAGCCTTCGCTGTCCAGCCCGGGCCCCATCAAAGTACTACTTTGATGGGAACCCTCCGCCGTCCGCGTTTTCGACCGCCGGGGGACCGGGGACCCGGTAGGAATCGCCGAGCCAGTTCAAAAGGTCGCGGTCGCGGCAGCCGCGGCCGCAGAAGGGCTTGTGCTCGGCGCTCGGGGGCTGGCCGCAGAGCGGGCAGCCCTTGCCGCGCTCAGGAACGTCTGACGTGGACATGGCTGCGCCATGTGGGGAAGGTCGGCTCCTCGCGCAAGGCGACCGGACCGCCGATCCGGCGGGCGAGCGTCTCGAGCCAGCCGGGCTCGCTCCGGAGCCGGGCGATCACGTCGGGCGAGGCGGCGAGCTCGCAGCCGCCGACGGCGCGCTCCGCGGTCCGAAGCAGGTCGCGCGCGGCGGCCCCGGCCGGATCCCACTGGATCAGCTCGGGCAGCGATCGCCGCTCCCGGCGCCGGACCACCTGGAGGAAGCCGAAGCCGTTGACGGCGGTCCGCTCGAACGGCCGGGGAAGCACGGCGTCGAGGGCGGCGACGACGCGCAGCCGCTCGTCGCGCGTGGCGACCGTCGGCAGATCGATCCCGATCGACCCCCCGATGTCCAGCCGGCGGATCGCATGGGCCGCCGCCTCCGCCCCCGCCATCGCCAGCTCGAACGGCGGCAGGTAGCCGTCGACGTCGAACAGGGTCATCGCCGGAGTGAGGCTCATCCGAAGCTCGCCGCCGCCGAAATCGATCACGCCCTCGATCGCCTCGCCCATCACCTCGTCCCAGCCGGCCTCGTGGAACAGGTCCGGTCCGAGCGGCCGAAGCGGCCGGGGCGAACCGATGCGCTCGGCGAGGCTCGGCCCTTCCCGCTCCTCTTCCTCGGTGATCCGGCCCTTGGCGAACTTGGCCTTGCCCGGCTCGGCAATGGGCTCGCGGACGATCTCCACCCGCACCTTCGCGCCCTGGGTGAGCGCCGCCGGAAGCGGCTCCACCATCACCTCGCCCCGATCGGTGGCGACGATTCCGCGGCGGCCGGGAATGGCGATCCGGGCGAGCCGGCCGGCGAGGACGGAGCCCGGGCGCATCTCGCCGGGAAGCTCGATCGCCGCCGCGATAATGTCCTCGTCCTCGACGAGGATGGCGCGATTCTCGCCGATCCCTTCCTCGTAGAGCCACTCAGCCAAGGGGATAGCCTGCCGCCCGGAGCAAAAGGCGGGTCTCGTGGAGCGGCAGGCCCATCACGCCCGAATGGCTTCCCGACAGCCTCCGCACCAGCGCCTCGGCGCGGCCCTGGATGGCATAGCCGCCGGCCTTGCCGAGCCATTCGCCGCTGTCGAGATAGGCCTGGATCTCGGCGGCGGAGAGCGGCTTGAAGGCGACGAGGCTGGTCGACAGGCGCAGGCGGGTTCGCCCCTCGGGGTCGGTGACGGCGACCGCGCTGTGGACCCGGTGCCGGCGGCCGGACAGCAGGATCAGGGCCCGGCGCGCCTCCTCCTC
The DNA here is from genome assembly GCA_963716155.1 of uncultured Alphaproteobacteria bacterium. Taxonomy (GTDB): domain Bacteria; phylum Pseudomonadota; class Alphaproteobacteria; order Sphingomonadales; family Sphingomonadaceae; genus Allosphingosinicella. The sequence goes on along the minus strand of OY970297.1, from coordinate 2,822,163 downwards.
CGAATCGGCCTTGGGAAGGATGCGCCGGCCCGCCGCGACGACGGTGTCTGCGGCGAGCACGACGCTGCCCGGCCGCGCCGCCGCCGCCGCTTTCTCCCTCGCCATACGGCAGGCATAGAGATCGGGAAGCTCGGCCTTGAGCGGAGTCTCGTCGATATGGGCGGGCTCGACCGAATCCGCAGTCACGCCGAGTCGCGCCAGCAGCTCGACCCGGCGCGGGCTGGCCGAGGCGAGGACCAGCGGAACGGCGCCGGCCGCGGTCACTTGAATCGGTAGGTGATCCGACCCTTGGTCAGGTCGTAGGGGGTCAGCTCGACCAGCACCTCGTCGCCGACGAGGACCCGGATGCGGTTCTTGCGCATCTTGCCGGCGGTGTGGCCGAGTATCTCATGGTCGTTCTCGAGGCGGACGCGGAACATGGCGTTGGGCAGCAGCTCGACCACCTTGCCGCGCATCTCGAGTAGCTCTTCCTTGGCCATTTACCCTCTTGGACCGGCTCGCAAAACGGCGACGGCATAGCGACTGGCAGGAAGAAAGGGAAGCTTTGGCCGCGCCGCCCCGCTAGAGCGGTGAGTGCTCAGCTCGAGTCGTCATCCCGGACTTGATCCGGGATCCATCTACTTCAACCTGCCGTGGTCGACGAGAAGGTGGATGCCGGATCAAGTCCGGCATGACGAACATAAGTGCCATCTAGGCGCTCCCGCTCTAAGAGGGAGGCGATGCGGACGTTGTTCACGATCGGCTACGAAGGCAAGACCCAGGCCGAGTTCCTGCAGGAGCTTCGGGCGGCCGGGGTCGAGCTGCTCATCGACGTCCGCGCCGTCGCGGCCTCGCGCCGGCCGGGCTTCTCGAAGACGGCGCTGGCGAACGGGCTGAGGGAATTCGGGATCGACTATCTCCACCTGCGCGCGCTCGGCACTCCCGCGGACGGGCGCCAGGCGGCAAGGGCCGGCCGGATCGCGGAGATGCGCGCCATCTATGCGGACCAGCTGGAGACTCCGGAGGCCAGCCTCGCCCTGGAGCAGGCGCTTGCCGAGGCCGGGGCACGCCCCGCCGCCTTGCTCTGCTACGAGCGCGAGGCGCCGGACTGCCACCGCTCGATGCTGGCCCAGCGGATGATCGAGCGCGTGCCGTTCGAGGTGCGCGACCTCTAGAGAATTCGTCACCCCGGACCTGATCCGGGGTCCATCTTCTTCAAGTCCCGTCGAGGGACGTGAGGTGGATGCCGGATCAAGTCCGGCATGACGAAGTCCCTACCGCGGCCGCCGCTCGAGATGCAGGTAGGTCGGATCGAACTCGGCTAGGCGCTGCAGGCCTTCCCAGTCGTCGATCGCCACCCTTCCGCCGCGGAAGGTGAGCATTTTCTCGTCGCGCAGCTTCTTGAGCATCCGGTTGACGTGGACCGAGGTGAGGCCGGTGACGTCGGCGAGATCGGCCTGGGTGAGCGGCAAGGCGTAGCCGCTGTCGTCCGCCAGCCCGACGAGGCGGAGCCGGACCATCAGCTCGCACAGGATGTGGGCGATCCGGGCGACCGCGCTGCGCCGCCCGATCGACAGGATCTTCTCGCGGTGGATGGCGGCGTCGAGCAGGGTCGAGAACCACAGCATCCGGCCGAGATGCGGGTGGGTCTCGGTGATCCCGCGCAGGGCGTCGTGCGGGACGAGGGCGATCTTCACCGCGGTCATCGTCCCGATATTGTGGTCGAGCCGTTTCAGGAGGAAGCCGTGAAGGTCGACGAAGTCGCCGGCGACGTGCAGCTCCATGATCTGGCGCTGGCCGTCGGCAAGGTCCTTGTAGCGGCAGACGATGCCTTCGACGAGCAGGGTCGACGCGCTCAGGGTCGTCCCCGACCGGACGATCGTCCGTCCCGCCGGATGCTCGCGAATCTCCCCGATCGAGGCTCGAAGCACCGCCTCCTCCTCGGGCACGACGACGTCGCGCACCCGCAGCTTGAGGAGCAGCGGGGCGACGGCCTGGGCGGCCTCGGCGTCGGTGAACTCAGGCCCCATCGCGAAGCACCTTGTGGGCGACGAGGCTGGCGGCGAAGCCGCCGAGCAGCGGCGCGGCCACCGCTCCGATCTGGAGCGTCACCGGATGCGGGATCATGAGCACGTTGACGATTCCCCCGACCGCGACGGCCGCGGCGACCGGCCACACCGTCCAGGCGCGCCTCGAGATCAGCGCCGCCACCAGGCCGCCGTCCAGGGCGCCGGCGAACCAGGCGATGACGACGATGGCGAGCGCGGCGCCGGGCATGGTCCGGATGAAGGCTCCGACCGCCTCGGGATCCGTCATGTTGAGGTCGCTCGGCAAGGGGTAGATCTGATGGCCGGCGAGGTCGATGGCGAACACCGTCGCGAACGCCACGACGATGCCTGCAACCATGCCGAGGACCGCCTTTGCCATCGCCGCCTTTCGTTTCGCCCGCCGCTATAGCACGGATTCGCGGCTTGCCAGCAGGCTTAGGACGAGGTCGCGCGACCGCGGGCGCCTGCCCGGGGGAGAGCCCCTCCCACGCTTAGCGGCCTGCCGGGCCGGAGCCTCCCCTGTTTCCGGAGAATATTTGACCTTTTCTTCGCCGGGACTTGGCGGGACGGCCGTTGACCTTTGCGGACCTTCGATTAACCTCCCTCGCCGGGGGACTGAGGGGCGAACCGAAAAGGTGGACCGTGGCAGGGGCTCCCGCCGTATAGCGGACGCCGCGGTGGCAAGGGCGTCCGGCATGGAGGCACCAATGGCCCGTCACGTCAGCGCGAGCGCCCAGGAGGCGCGCGACCCGAAGCACAAATTCACCGATCTCGCCGCCCTGAAGGCGATCGCGCAGGGGGCGATCGACGTCGAGCTGTTCACCATCCCGCTCTACATGACGAGCCTCTACTCGATCGAGGGGATGCATGAGATCAACGGGGCCAACAACCAGCTCTATCTCGGCCGGCTGTGGCCCGGCTCGAAGACCAGCGCGACGCCGGCCACCCCGAACGAGAAGGCCTTCAACATCGTCTTCTCGGTGTTCATCCAGGAGATGCTTCACCTGCAGATGGCGGCGAACATGGCGAGCGTGGTCGGCGCCAAGCCCAGCTTCACCAGCTCCGCATTGCAGGACGAGCGGCACGGCTGGACCTGCTACGGACCGAACCTCAGCGTCATCCCCAACATCATCGATCTCAAGGACACGAAGAACGAGGACGTTGCCGTCAACATCGGCCCGCTCGATTCCGACCGGATCCGCCTGTTCATCGCCATCGAGCAGCCGGAGGACGACGCCAAAGCGGCGATCAAGAAGACCGAGGAGCACAAATATTTCCCGGACGCGCCGTTCGACGACTGGGCGCCGGGCGACCCGCTGCCGATGTTCGGGACGATCGGCTGGATGTACCAATGCTATTACGACTATCTCAGCCTTCGCTACAGCGACGACAGCACGCTCTGGGACCTCGTCTGGAAGAACGCCTCCAAGGGCGCTCCGGTGCAGAACGACCTGTTCAACGCCGCCTCGGGCGGCCATCCGATGCGCGAGTTCATGGGCTTCAACACGATCGTCGCCCTGACCTACAAGGACATCGCCTTCGAGCAGATGGTGTCGATGATGGACGCCATCACCGACCAGGGCGAAGGCAGCGTGATCAAGCGCAGGCCCGACCTGCTCCAGAAGGTCATGCCCCGATATTGCCCCGACCGGGAGGCGCTCGAATCCGACTATCCGAGCTACGACGCGCGCGGCGCGATCGCTCCGTCGGCCGACGCCGAGGCGCGGTTCGGCAACGATGCCAACGACCATTTCGAGCGCTTCAAGGAGGTGAAGGACCTGATCAACTCCGGCTCGATCACCACCTGGGCGAACAACCCCAAGGTCGGCCACTGGCAGGCGAGCGACCTCAAGACCGCCGATTACGACCAGAATCCCTATAACGACGTGCTGCCCAGCGCCGACGACATCGCCGGCGCCATGAACCGCCTCGCCGCCGAACCGAACAGCCACACTTTGCTCAGCCAGGCGGCGATCGGGGCGATCGCCGGCGTGACCACGGTGCTCGACACCTATTGGGCGCCGCCGGCCGGAAGCGTGCTCTTCCCTTACCCGTCGATGGCCGGATCGGGCGACCGGATGGCGATCGCCTGGGCGGTGACCGGCCAGACTCCCGATCTCGCGATCGGAATCGACCCGCCGGTGCCGGACACGCTCAAGCACGCCTGCCAGGGCCTCGACTTCGACACCCGGGGCAAGAACGACTGCGCCCAGGTCGCGATCTTCCACAGCTGCAAGGGCTCGAACAATTGCCACGCCCAGGGCGGCTGCGGCTTCGTCCAGGTGACCACCGGCGGCGGCAATTGCAGCGGCAGCGCGCCCAAGAGCGGCGCCCCGGGCGGCGGCGGCAGTTGCGGCGGCGGCGGCAATTGCGGCACCGTCCTGTCGACCCGCGCCTTCGGCGGCAATTGCGGCTGGCCGCCGCCCCCGCCGAGCACCTTCTACTCGGCGCCGAGCGACAACAAATGCTCGACGCTGGGCGGCTGCGCGGTGCCGATCTCCGCCTCTCAGCTCTACCCGACGCAGGGGGTGATGCAGATTTTCGACTTCGAGCAGGACGACAAGACCAAGGCGATCACCTCCGATCCGATCTGCCGGATGCGCTATCAGATCGGTGAGGCCGTCCACGACGTCGCCTACCGGGCCTTCGAGGAGGTGATGAACTATCGCCAGACTCCGGCCGAGCCGAAGCCGAAGCCGACCGATCTGCGGCTCGCCTTCCCGCCCTCGACCTGATGGCGCTGGCCGACCCGTCGCCGTCCTGCCCGCCGAGGCTCGGTTTTCCGGACCTCGGCGACGGCGTCGGCCTGCGCGATCCGCATTTCGCCCATCTGATGCGGACCGATCCGGCCGACTGGGGGGTCGACTGGTTCGAGATCCTCAGCGAGAATTTCCTCGACCATCGCGGCTATGCGGCGCAGGTGCTGGAGCGGGTGGCGGCGAACCGGCCGGTGGTGATGCACGGCGTGTCGCTGTCGATCGGAAGCGCCGAACCGCTCGACCCGGCCTATCTCGACAAGCTCGCCGAGCTGGCCGGGCGGGTGGATCCGGTCTGGATCTCGGATCACCTGTGCTGGACCGGGATCGCCGGCACCAACAGCCACGATCTGCTGCCCATGCCGCTGACCGAGGCGAGCCTCGCCCATGTGACGCCGCGGGTGAGGGCGGTGCAGGACCGGCTGGGCCGGCCGCTGGTGCTCGAGAATCCGAGCTCCTACCTTCAGTTCGCCGGAGCGCAGATGCCGGAATGGGAATATCTCGGCCGGCTCGCCGAGGATAGCGGCTGCGGGCTGCTGCTCGACGTCAACAACGTCCATGTCAGCGCCTTCAACCACGGCTTCGACGCGTTCGCCTATATCGAGGCGCTGCCCGCCGAGCGGATCGTCCAGGTCCATCTCGCCGGCCCGCGCGACTGCGGCACCCATTTGCTCGACACCCACGACAGCCCCGTGCTGGAGCCGGTCTGGGCGCTCTACGCTCTGGCGATGCGCCTGACCGGCGGGGTCTCGACCCTGCTCGAATGGGATTCGAGCATCCCGCCCTACGAAGCGCTGCTGGCCGAGCTCGCCAAGGCCAGGGCCTGGCGCCCGGCGGAGCCGGCCCATGCCTGAGGCCCTCGCCGACCTTCAGCGCTGGATGCTCGGCGCCATCGTCGCCGGCGCCGCCGAGCCGGAAGCGTTGCTCGGCCGGATCGCCGGCAACGACCGGCTCGGCCCGGAAGGGCGGTTCGCCATCTATGCCGGCGGCTATCGCAGCCGGCTGCTCGAATCGCTGCAGAACGAATATCCGGCGCTTCGGCTGCTGGTCGGCGACACCGTCTTCGAGCTGTTCGCCCGCGGCTACATCGCCGCCAATCCGCCACGCCATTTCAGCCTCTACGATTACGGCGCCCGCTTCGCCGCCCATCTCGAGGCGACCCGGCCGCCCGACGGCGGCCCGCTGGCCGGACTGCCGGCGGCGCTGGCCCGGCTCGAACGCGCCCGGGCGGAGGTCCAGCGCGCCGAAGGAATCGAGCGCGGCGGCCCGTCCCGGCTGACGGCCGAGGCGGCGCTTCTTCCGGGCCTGCGTCTCGCGCTTCCGGACAGCGTCCGGCTGCTCAGCCTCGAGTTCGACCTGCTGCCGCTGATCGAGGCGAGCGAGCAGGGCGGCGCGGCGGTCGTGCCGGAGCCCGGCGAGACGCTGGTCGCGGTCTTCCGGAGCGGCTACCGGGTGCGCCAGCTCCGGCTCGAGCCCTGGCGCCATTTCTGGCTCGAAGCGCTCGGCGGCGGGGGCGGGGACGTCTACGGCGCCGCGGCGGCGGCGGCCGCCGCCTCGGGCCGCGACGGCGGCGCGCTTCTCGCCGACCTCACGCTCTGGCTCCCCGTGGCTGCCTCGCTCGGGCTGGTAACGCTCGCCGCTAGCCGTTGACCACGGTCCCGCCGTTCGGGTGGAGCACCTGGCCGGCCATGTAGCTCGAATCCTCGCAGGCGAGGAACAGGAAGCTCGGGGCGACCTCGTTGGGCTGGCCGGGCCGGCCCATCGGAACGTCCTTGCCGAAATCGGGGATCTTCTCGGGCGGCTGGCCGCCGAACGGGTTCAAAGGAGTCCAGATCGGCCCCGGAGCGACGGCGTTGACCCTGATCCCGTCGCCGATCAGATTCTGCGACAGCGAGCGGGCGAAGGCGGTGATCGCCCCCTTGGTCGCCGAATAATCGAGCAGCCCTTCCGAGCCCTTGTACATGGTCACCGACGTGCAGTTGATGATCGCGGCGCCCTTCTCGAGGTGCGGCCGGGCGGCCTGGACCATGAAGAAATAGCCGTAGAAATTGGTCTGGAAGGTGCGCTTCAGCTGCTCCTCGGTGACCTCCTCTATCTCTTCGTCATAATGCTGCTCGCCGGCATTGTTGACGAGGATGTCGAGCCGCCCGAGCCTGTCGACCGTCTCCTTCACGGCGCGCTCGCAGAAGGCCTTGTCGCCGACGTCGCCGGCGATGGCGATCGCCTTGCGGCCCTCGGCCTCGACGATCGCCTTCGTCTTCTTCGCGTCGTCATGCTCGCACAGATAGAGGATGGCGATGTCGGCGCCCTCGCGGGCGTAGAGGGCGGCGACCGCCCGGCCGATGCCGCTGTCGGCGCCGGTGATCAGGGCGACCTTGCCCTCGAGCCGGCCGGAGCCGGGATAGCGCGGCTCCCAGTCCGGCTTGGGCTCGAGCTCGCTCTCGTGGCCCGGCAGCGCGTCCTCGTGGATCATGTCGAGGGTTTCGGTGTCGCTCACCGTCCTTACTCCTTGGCCGCGATGCCCGCGCCTTCCTCGCCGAACGCCTCTATGGCGGACTGGTCCTGGTCTTCCTCCTCGGGCGACGTCTCGGCCGCGGTCTTGCGTCCGTCGCGGCCGGTCACGAACGACTTGCGGCTGCCGTCGCCGGGATCCTCGGACATCTCGTTATTCTGGTTCTGCGGCTGGTCGCCGGAATTGCGCCTGTCGTTGGCCATGGCTTCGTCCTCATACGGTTCGGCTATGCAAACCGCCGCCGGGCGGACGGGTTCCGGCCGCGGAAGGTTCGGAAGTTTCGGCTTCCCGGGGAAGCGGGACCAGCTCGGGCTTCAGCTCCTGAGCGGGCTGACCCGGACGTCGGCCCGGCCGGGACCCGGCCGCTGGATGTCGCTCGCCTTCGGGGCGCTGGGCTTTGCGCCCGACGCGAGGCATTCGGCGACCACGACCGGGAAATCGACGTCGCTGTTCTGGGTCACGGCGGCCTCGGTGGCGGCGTTGCAGGCCGCCTGGCTCTCGTAGCGGGCCTCGAGGGTGCGCACCTGCCGGCAAGGCGCCTCGGCTTCGCCGCAGCCCAGGATCGCGATGAGGAAGGTGAGCGGTTCCATGATCGACTAAACCCCTGCGAATCCCCGCCGTTCCAATCGTTTCGCCGGCGATGCAGCGAACGGCGGTTCTTCCTGTGCCCCGGCCGAAGCGGGCATGTCGTCGGTCTAGGCCCCGCGCGTCGGACCTTTGTGTCGCTGCGAGGGATATTCTGTGTCGATTGTTACAGGCTCGAAGATCCGGAGTGGCAAACCACCCCGCGGCGAAACGGCGGAGTCCCAGCCTACGTCCGTTTCGTAACCTTGAGCCTGCCCTGCGCGGAATGTTGAAGAAGGCCGTTGCGTACCCGCTCGAACAGCCAGTCCGGCAAGGCATCGTAAAATGGCGTCCCGGTTTCCGGCATCGGCCGGATGTCGGGACCCGGCCAGATGAAGCGGTTCAGCTCCGTCACGACGATCCAGCTCCGATCCTGGTCGAGGCCGAGCTGTTTCTTGACGTTGCGCGGAATTTCGACGGCATCGGCCGTCTTTTCCGGCGCCGTGTGAGTGACCGGCGCGACCAGGACCAAGGTTCTCGCGGCCTCTTCGATTCGGGCCACCACGACCACGGCGGGCCGGTCCTTGCGGCCGCTCTCCTCTCCGGCTTCGCCCTCCCGCGCCCAAAGATAGGAATAAGCAATGACGTCAGCCGGTTCCGGGGTCTTCCAGGAGCCGCCCGAGCTCGCGCGAGCGCTCCGAGGGCTGCGCGGTCCGGATGGCGTCGAGCGTGTCATCGTCGAGATCCTTCACAAGAAGAACCTGGCGATCGCGGCGCAGGAGGCGCTCATATTCCTTCAGCGAGATCATCACGACCCGAGTGGTGCCGTGACGCTGGATACCCACCGGATGAAGCATGGCCTCGTCCGTGTAATAGCCGAACTTGCTCGCGACCTCCTTGGCCGGGACCGTCAATAGCGGTTCCGTCATGCTTCGTTCCTCGACTGGTCGAATGCCGGTATCAGGCATCCTAACCGTGGTAGCCCAGTCGCGACCTTAACAGGTCAAAATCTGGATAATCCGTATTTTCTGGAAAATCAAGCTGTGTTGATGGCATGGCGCGGGTTGGTGGTGGGATGCTCTGCCACTACGTAGGACCTCATGCGCCCCCTCGAATCCTCCTCCGATGCGACCCCACGCGCCGGCTGGTCGGCCATGCGACGCTTCCTCCCCTACCTCTGGCCCGCGGGCGAACCCCGCCTCAAGGCGCGGGTAGCGATCGCCTTCCTGCTGGTGCTTCTCGCCAAGGGCATCTCGCTCAGCACCGGCTTCGTCTACAAGGGCGCGATCGATATCATGTCGGGCGACGCCCGGGGCGCGGACGCCGCCGTCGGTCTCGCTGTCGGACTGGTCCTCGCTTATGCCGGCGCGCGCTTCGCCGGGGTGCTGTTCGAGAACGTCCGCAACGCCATCTTCGAGCGGGTCGGGCAGGATGCGGCTCGGCGGCTGGCCGAGAGAGTGTTCGCGCACATCCACCGACTGTCGCTGCGCTTCCACCTCGAGCGGCGGACCGGCGCTCTGACCAAGATCGTCGAGCGGGGCACCAAGAGCATCGACATGATGCTCTATTTCCTCCTCTTCAACATCGCCCCGACGGTGGTCGAACTCGCCGTCATCTGCGTTATCTTCGGCGTCAAGTTCGGCCCGGGCCTGGTCGTCGCGACCCTGGTCATGGTCACCGCCTACATCACCTTCACCCGTCTGGTCACCGAATGGAGGACGCACCTCCAGCGGCGGATGAATGACGTCGACAACCAGGCGATCGCCCGAGCGGTCGATTCCCTGCTCAACTACGAGACGGTCAAATATTTCGGCGCCGAGGCGCGAGAGGCTAAGCGCTACGGCGGGGCGATGCGCGCCTTCGCCGACGCGGCGGTGAAGAACGAGACCTCGCTCGCCTGGCTCAACATCGGCCAGTCGCTGATCACCAACCTGATGATGGCCGGAGCGATGGGCTATACCGTGTGGGGCTGGAGCCGGGGTCAGTTCACCACCGGCGACGTCGTCCTCGTCAACACCCTGCTCGCCCAGCTCTTCCGCCCGCTCGACATGCTCGGCTGGGTCTACCGGACGATCCGCCAGGGGCTGATCGACATGGAGGCGATGTTCGCTTTGGTCGACACGCCGGCCGAGGTGACCGACGCTGAGGGCGCCCCCGATCTCAGGCTGACGAGCGGGCGGGTCCGGTTCGAGGGCGTGCGCTTCGCCTACGATCCGGAGCGGGAGATATTGCACGGCATCGACTTCGACGTCGCCCCGGGATCGGTGACGGCGGTGGTCGGGCCGTCGGGCGCCGGCAAGTCCACCCTGTCCCGCCTGCTGTTCCACTTCTACGAGCCGACCGCCGGGCGAATCTCCATCGACGACCAGGACATTTGCGCGGTCACCCAGGCGAGCCTCCGGGCCGAGATCGGAATCGTCCCGCAGGACACGGTGCTGTTCAACGACACGATCGGCTACAATATCGGCTACGGCCGCGACGGCGCGACCCAGGAGGAGATCGAGGCGGCCGCGCGCGGCGCCGCGATCCACGATTTCATCCTGAGCCTGCCCGACGGCTACGAGAGCCAGGTCGGCGAGCGCGGGCTGAAGCTTTCGGGCGGCGAGAAGCAGCGGGTCGCCATCGCCCGCACCCTCCTCAAGGACCCGCCGATCCTGATCCTCGACGAGGCGACCAGCGCGCTCGACAGCCGCACCGAGGCGGCGATCCAGGAGACTTTGGGCGCGGTCACCGCCCGGCGAACCTCGATCGTCATCGCCCACCGGCTTTCGACGGTGGTCGATGCCGACCAGATCGTCGTTCTCGACCAGGGCCGGGTGGCGGAGCGCGGCACCCACGCGCAGCTGCTCCGCAAGAACGGCCTCTACGCCGACATGTGGGCGAGGCAGCAGAGCGAGGCCGAGGAGAAGGCCGAGGCGGCGGAGTAGGCCCGTCGCCCCAGCGAAGGCTGGGGCCCCGGCGGGTGAAGAGCGCCGGTGCCTTTCACCCCCTGGGGTCCCAGCCTTCGCTGGGACGACGAAAAATGCGGATATCCAATGTTCTACGTCGCGCTCCACCGCCCTCGACAGTCCCTTCCCCCATCCGCTAGCAGCACCGCGTGACCCCCCTTGCCATCCTGCACGAGACGTTCGGCTTCCCGGCCTTCCGGGGCGTGCAGGAGCAGGTGATCGGCCGGGTCATGGCGGGCCGGCACACGCTCGCGGTGATGCCGACCGGATCGGGCAAGTCGCTCTGCTACCAGGTGCCGGCGCTGGCCCGGCCGGGCACGGCTTTGGTCGTCTCGCCGCTGATCGCCCTGATGCACGACCAGATACGCTCGGCGTCGGGCTTCGGCATCCGCGCCGCCTCGCTGACCTCGGCCGACGAGGACCGGCAGGAGACTCTGGCGCGGCTGAAGCGGGGCGAGCTCGACCTGCTCTACGTCGCCCCGGAGCGGGCGAGCACCGCCGCCTTCCGCGAGCTGGCGGAGCGAACGCCCCTGTCGCTGATCGCGGTCGACGAGGCGCATTGCGTGTCGGAATGGGGGCACGATTTCCGGCCGGACTACCGGCTGCTCAGGCCCCTGCTCGACGCCTTTCCGGACGTTCCGCGCCTGGCGCTCACCGCCACCGCCGACCGCCAGACCCGCGGCGACATCCTCGTCCAGCTCGGAATTCCCGACGACGGTCTGATCGTCGCCGGCTTCGACCGGCCCAACATCCGCTACCACGTCCGGCCCCGCGACGGAGTCGGGGCGCAGCTCAAGGCCCTGCTCGCCGAGCAGCCCGGTCCCGGCATCGTCTACGCCACCAGCCGCGACAAGACCGAGAAGCTCGCCGTCCAGCTCGGCGAGGGCGGCCGCAAGGTCCTGCCCTATCACGCCGGGCTCGACCCGCGGGTGCGCGCCGCCAACCAGCAGGCGTTCGTCTCGTCCGAGGACATGGTGATGGTCGCGACCATCGCCTTCGGCATGGGCATCGACAAGCCGGACGTCCGCTTCGTCGCCCATGCCGGCCTGCCCAAGTCGATCGAGGCCTTCTACCAGGAGACGGGACGCGCGGGGCGCGACGGCGACCCGGCGGAGGCCTGGCTGTTCTGGGGCGCCGAGGATTTCGCCCGCGCCCGCCAGCGGCTCGAAACCGAAGTGCCGGAAGGCCGCCGGCCGGGCGAGCGCCAGCGGCTCAACGCGCTCGCCGCGATGGTCGAGACCGCCGGCTGCCGCCGCGCCCTTCTGCTCCGCCATTTCGGCGAGGAGCCGCCCGAGCGGTGCGGCAATTGCGACAATTGCCTGGCGCCGCCGGTCACGGTCGACGCCACCGAGGCGGCGAGGAAATTGCTCTCCGCCGCCTTCCGGACCGAGATGCGATTCGGGCTCGGTCACCTTACCGACGTGCTGGCCGGGCGGGAGACCGAGAAGGTGATGAGCTTCGGCCACCAGCGGGTCTCCGTCTTCGGGATCGCCGGGGATGAGGAGCTGGCGCTGATGAAACCGGTGGCGCGCGCTTTGCTCGCCCGCGACGCGCTTCGCGCCGACCCCTATGGCGGGCTCAGCTTCGGCCCCGCCGCAAAGCCGATCCTTCGCGGCGAGCAGCGGCTCGAGCTGGTGCTCCCGCCGGCGCGGGCCGCCCGCAAGCGCCGCGACCGGGCCCGCAGCGACTTCCCGCACGACCCACTGTTCGAGGCGCTCCGAGCACGCCGCCGCGATCTCGCGAAGGAGGCGGGGGTGCCGCCCTACGTCATCTTCCACGACAGCACGCTGAGGGAGATGGCGGAATTGAGGCCCGAGACCCTCCATGCCTTGTTGCGCGTATTGGGCGTCGGCCAGGCCAAGCTCGACCGCTACGGCGAGGCCTTCGTCGAGGTGGTGCGGGGGTTTTCCTGATCGTCATCCCGGCGAAAGCCGGGACCCAGGAAAAGGGCGTCCCCGCAATTTTCCGTGTTCCTGGGTCCCGGCCTTCGCCGGGATGACGTAGGAGAGCGAATGCGCCGTCTCGACGCCTCCACCCTCGTCGCCCCCCACCAGATATTTCCCGCGGATCTGGAAGCGATCGCCGATGCCGGAATCCGCCTGGTCGTCAACAACCGGCCCGATGGGGAGGAGCCCGGCCAGCCGCCGTCGGCCGAGATCGAGGCGGCGGCGCGCGCCGCGGGGCTCGACTATCGCCACATCCCCGTCGCCGGCGGCTTTCCCCGCGACCGGGTGGAAGCGATGGCGGAAGCGCTGGAGCAGGGCCCGCTGCTGGCCTTCTGCCGCTCCGGCACTCGATCGACCTGGCTGTGGGCGCTTGCCCGCGCCTCGCGCGGCGCCGAGGCGGAGGGACTTATCGGCCAGGCCGCCGAAGCGGGCTACGACCTCAACCCCCTCCGTCTCCACCTTCGGCGCTGAGCAGCCGCTGCGCCCGGGTCAGATCGTCCTCGTCGACCATCAGCCGGACCGGAATGGCGAGGCCGACGCCCTGAAGGGTCATGCCCATGTCGAAGATGTGGCTGTCGATGCCCTCGTCCGAGAGCCGCGACTGGGCGGCCCCGGCGGCGAGGCTGTCGTAAAATTTGCCGACCTCGACGAGCGCCATCACCAGGGGACCACGTCGCCCGCCTCGATCTCGGCCGCGCGCGGGGCCCGTCCGAGGATGGCGTTGCGATGGGGGAAGCGGCCGAACCGCTCGATGACGCCATGATGCTTGACGGCATAGCCGAGCTGGTAGTCGTCGCCGAGCGCGGTGAAGAGGGCGACCGAGCGCTTCTGGTCCCCGAGATTCTCGCTGTGCTGGAAGGGCATGTAGAGGAAGCCGCGCTCGGCCGGGCTCAGCGCCTCGTCGAGGCCCCGCTCGACCGCGCCCTTGGCGATCGCCAGAGCGAGCGGGTCGGTCGAGAATTGGTCGGCATGGCCGCGGTGCATATTGCGCGGGAACTGGTCGAACAGGACGACCGCGGCGAGAGCGTCGCGGGGGCTGCCGAGGAAGGCTTCCGGCATCGCCTCGCGCGTCTCCTCCCACAGGGCCTGGAAGCGCTCGCGGATCTCGGCGTCGAGGGCCGGGTCGGCCTTCCACCATTGCTCCCTGGCGAGGCCGAACCAGAAGCCGAGGACCTCGTCCTGCCAGGCTTCGTTCACGCCGCCGTGCCGCCGACGGTGAGGCCGTCGATCAGCAGGGTCGGCTGGCCGACTCCGGCCGGAACCGACTGGCCGGCCTTGCCGCAAATGCCGACTCCCTCGTCGAGCGCCATGTCGTTGCCGATCGCCGCGACCTTGGTGAGAACGCTCGGCCCGTCGCCGATCAGGGTCGCGCCCTTGACCGGGGCGCCGAGCCGGCCGTTCTCGATCCGGTACGCCTCGGTGCAGGAGAAGACGAACTTGCCGCTGGTGATGTCGACCTGGCCGCCGCCGAAGCTCTTGGCGTAGATGCCGTTCTTCGCCCGGGCGAGGATCTCGGCCGGATCGTCCCGGCCGCCGAGCATGAAGGTGTTGGTCATCCGCGGCATCGGCGCATGGGCGAAGCTCTCGCGGCGGCCGTTGCCGGTCGGCGCCACCCCCATCAGCCGGGCGTTGAGCCGGTCGTGGATATAGCCCTTGAGGATTCCGTCCTCGATCAGGGTCGTGCACTGGGTGGGAGTGCCCTCGTCGTCGATCGCCAGCGAGCCCCGGCGGTCGGCGATCGAGCCGTCGTCGACGACGGTGACGCCCGGTGCCGCCACCCGCTCGCCGATCCGCCCGGAGAAAGCCGACGTGCCCTTGCGGTTGAAATCGCCCTCGAGGCCGTGGCCGATCGCCTCGTGGAGCAGCACTCCGGGCCAGCCCGGCCCGAGCACCACCGTCATCTCGCCGGCCGGCGCCGCCACCGATTCGAGGTTGACCAGCGCCTGGGCCAAAGCGACGTCGATCGCGCGGCTCCAGACCGCTTCGTCGAACATGTCGTCGTAGAGATAGCGGCCGCCCTGGCCGTGATAGCCGGTCTCCCGCCGGCCGTTCCGCTCGACGACGATCTGGACGTTGAGCCGGACGAGCGGCCGGACGTCGTGGGCGACGAAGCCGTCGGGACGGACGATCTCGACCACCGACCAGCTTCCGGCGAGCGAGACGGCGACCTGGACGACGCGCGGATCGCGCGCCCGCGCCGCGGCGTCGATCTGCTGGCACAGCGCCACCTTCCTGGCGAAGGGGACGAGGCTGAGCGGGTCGGCGTCGGTGTAGAGGGTCGCGTTGGTCCGCCGCGGCGGCGCCGGCCGGGCGGAGCGCGACGGATCGAGCACCGCCATGGTCTCGGCGGCGCGCCGGATCGCGCTCTCGGATATCTCATTGGCATGGGCGAAGGCCGTCGTCTCGCCGGAGACTCCGCGCAGGCCGAAACCCGCCGAGGTGTTGAAATCCGCCGTCTTCAGCCGGCCGTCGTCGAAGCCGAAGCTCTCCGATGCGGTATATTGAAGATAGAGCTCGCCGTCGTCGCAGGCCCTGAGGGCGTCGGCGGTGAGCGCGAGCGCGGAGTCGGGGGTGAGGGCGTCGCTGCGGTAGAGGAACCGGCGGGGATCGGTGTAGGTCATGAAGGGGATATAGGCGGGCGGGGGCCCGTCGTCATCCCGCTGCCGCTCCCCTCACAGCTTCGCGAACGCGACGCTGCGCCATCCCCACCCCGCCTTGTGCGCGGCGGCGATCAGCGGCTCGTGGATCTCGCTCGTGTCGAAGCGATAGTCGTAGATCTTGCCGAACGAGCCGTCCTCGCGGAACGCATAGACCGTCTCGAAGCTCTTCTCCCACTTGCGGCCGCGGAATTTCGAGCCCTTGAGGAACATGACGGGCTCGCCCGCGCGCCATTCGACCTCATATTCCCGGTCGACGGCGCGGACCTCGCCCTTCTCCTCGTCGAACTTCATCAGGACGGTGAAGACCCGCTCGATCCCGGCCTTGGCGAATATCTCGTACCATTCGGCGTCGACGATCTTCCACTCGGCGACGAGGTCGACCTTCTCAGACTTGCCGCTTCGGACCTTGAACGGTGCGCTCTTGCGGTTGACCGCCATCAGCGCCGCCTCGAGCTTCGCCACCGGCTGCCGCTTCACTCCGGACGGGGCGGGCTTGTTGCCGGTCAGCCAGTCGAACCATCCCATTTGCGGTCTCCAGTCCTCATTCCGTCATGCCAGCGCAGGCTGGCATCCCGGCGGGTGAAAGCCACCGCGCCCTTCACCCGCCGGGGCCCCAGCCTGCGCTGGGGCGACGAGGTTATTCCGGCTTCGGCAGCTTCCGGTCGGCCTGGCATTGCTTCAGCGGCTTCGGCGTCGCGTCCGCGATCCGGGTCACCTTTCCCTCGGCATCGGCGGTGATCGTCAGGCAGGCGCAGCCATAGCCGTAATGGCCGTTGGTCTCGACCCAGCCGGCCGTGCTCATGTCCGGCATCTCGTCCATGCCCGGCGCCTGGCCGGCGCCCTGGGCGCCCAGGATCCACTGGCCCTGGGAGTCGGTCAGCCACCAATTCGCCGGGGTCGGATTGGAGAGCCAGCCGCAACGGCGCACGCCCTTCGCGGAGGCAGTCGCGGCCGGGGCGGCGGACGCCGGCGCGGCGACGGTCACGTTGTTCGCCGGAGCGGGATCGGCCTCGGCTTCGACCCGATCGCGTTGCGCCTCGTCCTCCCGCTCCGGGTCGGGCGAGCAGCCCGCCGCCGCGAGCGCAAGGACGAAGGCGGCGGCTAGCGGAACACGCAAGTGGCGCCTCCCCACAAATGGGTCACTTTCGCGTTCGGCGCCTTGGATTCGAGGATTCCGCTCAGCCCGCCGGAGCGGAACTCGGTGCCGAGCGTGCTTTCCTCGACCTCGAGGCCGCGAAGCGGCGCCAGGTCGGCGCGGCTCGAGCCGAGGCCGATCCCGCCCTGGGTCTCGAGCTTGCCGTCGCTGTCCCAGCCGGCGAAGCGCCCCTCCTCGAACCAGGCGGTGATCTCGCCCGCCCACTCGGCGAATTCGAGGCCGCCGCCGCCGCATTCCTCGTTGGCGCCGAGCTCGCTGGGCGGCCGGCCGAGCGCCCTGGTCAGGGCCTCGATCGTCGCCGCCTTCGGGGTATCGAACGGAAGCTCGGTTCCAGGCGCCGTGCCGGAGATCCGAAGGCCGTGGCCCTCGAGCACCAGCGGCGGCAGGGCCGGATCCGACGCCGCGGAGGCCGGGGCGGCGCTCGCCGCCGGGTTGGGAGCGGCCTCGGAAGCATTGTCGGAAGCGCCGTTGCCGCCGGCGCGGTCCGGGGACGAGTCGCAGGCCCCGAGGCCCAGCATGAGGAGCGCGGCGAGCCCGCGGCCGATCAGTTTGTCACGCAAGACGGGGTCCCTTCCGATATCGCCGCTGAGTGGACCCTGCCGCCGGACATAGCAATGGCGGCCGCTCAGCCCGCGGCCGGCTCCCGATCGGCGGCGCCGCCCTTCAGGACGAACCTCTTGTCGCAATAGCCGCAGTCGACGAAGCCCTTCTCGTCGATCTGAAGGTAGACCCGGGGATGGCCGAGCGCCGGATGGGTCTCGCTCGCTCCGTCGCAGGCGACGCGCGGAGTCGCGACGTAGCTGATCTCGGGAGTGAAGCGGTCCGTCTCCATCGCGGCGGCCTCTAGCAAGGGGGGGAGGAAGGGGCAATGTCCTGCCTCCCGATCCGCCGACGGGGGGGGGGCGGCTAGGCGGTCTCCGCCATGAAATCGGCGATCGCCCCGGTCACCGTCCCGGGCTCCTCCCAGGTGATGAAGTGGCCGGCCGCGGCCGAGGTGACCAGCCGCAGATCCTCGATCTGCTCGTCAAGCCCGTCGAGCTGGACCGGCAGCAGGGCGGCGTCCTTCAGGCCCCAGACGACCAGCACCGGCATCTTCAGCTTCGGGAACGGCGCATGGGTCCACAAGGGCGCCGACACCTCCTCGCCGGGCTCGGGCACGACGATCTTCGACGCGCGATACCAGTTGAGCATCGTGGTGAGCACGCCGGGCTGCGACCAGTCCTCGAGATAGTGGCGGCGGTCCTCCTCGGTCAGCCTGGTCAGGTCGGCATGTCTCGCCAGCACTTTGTCGAGAAAGGCCTCCAGCCCCATGGCGGTGATCGCCGCCTCGGCCGCCGGGCTTCGGAAGAAACGGATATATTGGGAGGCCTCGCGCTGCGCCGGATCGTCGATCAGGCTCTTCTGGAAGACCAGCGGGTGGGGCGCGTTGACGATCACCAGCCGCTTCACCCGCGCCGGATGGGTCAGCGCCGCCATCCAGGCCGCCGCGCCGCCCCAATCGTGGCCGGCGAGGGTGAAGTCGCCGAGCCCGAGCGAGTCGGCGAGCGCCATGACGTCGGCGACGATCCTGTCCGTCTCGTAATTCTCGACCCCTTCGGGCTTGTCGGAACCGGCGAAGCCGCGCTGGTCCGGGGCGTAGACCCGGAAGCGGTCGGCGAGGCCGTCGAGCTGATAGCGCCAGGTGCGGTGCGATTCGGGGAAGCCGTGGAGGAAGACGATCGGCTCGCCGTCCTCGGGCCCGCCCATGGCGACGTTGAGCGTCACTCCGGTGGCCAGCCCGATGCGCTCGCAGGTCAATCGGCGGGTCGTTTCGCTCATCTGTCCCCCTCGTCCGCGGAGCGGCGCTGCTGGTTCATCACGATGGCCTTGCGGTTGCGGAACTTGCGATCCAGGAACAGGTCCAGCGCCAGCGACTCGATCCGGACTCGCCGGCGCCGGGCCGCGTCCTCGCCGTCCCCGGCGGGCGCGGGCTGGGCCCGCTGCTCGGTGCGCTCGAGGAACTGGCTCGCCCCCGGATCGAGCGCGGTGACCCGGGCCAGCATCGCCTGGGCCCGGGCGACCGTCGCCTGGGCTTCGGCGAGGCTGGTCTCGCCCTCGTCGAGCCGCTTGAGGAGGGCGCATCGGAAGGTTCGGCATTTGAGGAAACGGTCCGAATAGATTCCGCAATGCCCCTCGTGATGGTGCGGGCAGGGGAGGCGGAACTGGGTCCGTCCGGGGCGGACCTGCTCGACCACGAGGCCGTGCTCGCGCAGTCTCGCGACCTCGTCGGGCTCGGCGCGGGCGTTGGTGAACAGAACGCCGTTGCAGCACATCCCGCAGTTGACGCACAGGGTCGACGCATCCGACATCGGCGCGGCGGGTTCATCGGCTTCAGGCGATGATGCAGCGGTCATGGATAGCTGACGGTCTTCGGTTCGACGACGGGCAACGGGATGAACTCGTTGCGATCGTCGGGCGGCAGGATGAATCGTCCGGCTCGCCAGTCTTCCCTGGCCTGCTGGATCCGGTCACGGCTCGACGAGACGAAATTCCACCAGACGTGCCGCGGCCCGTCGAGCGGCGCTCCCCCGCAGAGCATGACGTGGGCGCCGCCGGTCGAGCGCAGGGTCGCCGCCGCGCCCGGAGCCAGGACGTAGAGCACGCTCCGCTCGAGCGGCAGCCCGTCCAGGCTGGCTTCCCCTTCGGCGACATAGACCGCGCGTTCGTCCGCCCCGGCATCGACCGGCATCGCCCCGCCGGAATCGAGATGGATGTCGGCATAGACGGTCTCGCTGTGGCAGGTGACCGGCGAGGAAGCGCCCCACAGCGAGCCCATCACCACCCTCGCGCTGGCGCCGCCGCCCTCGACGACCGGGAGCCGGTCCCTGGCGACATGCTCGAAGGCGGGGTCGATCTCCTCCTTGGCCCTGGGGAGGGCGATCCAGGTCTGGATGCCGCTCAGCTCCGGTCCGCCGGCGCGCAGGGCGGCGGGACTGCGCTCGCTGTGGGCGATGCCCCGGCCGGCGGTCATCAGGTTGACGGCGCCCGGCTCGATCGTCGCGAAGGTGCCGAGCGAATCGCGATGGTCGATCGCCCCGGCGAACAGATAGGTGACGGTGGCGAGGTTGATATGGGGGTGCGGCCTGACGTCGATTCCGGTGCCGGCCTCCAGCTTCGCAGGCCCCATCTGGTCGAAGAAGATGAACGGGCCGACGGTGGTCCGCTCGCGGTGCGGCAGGGTGCGATGGACCTTGAACCCGCCGAGATCGTGGGTGGCGGGGTGGAGGGTCTGGAGGATCAATTCAGCGGTCATGGCGGTACCCTACACCGTTCGGGCTGAGCTTGTCGAAGCCCTCTCCTTGGCCTTGAAGCGATAGAAGTGAGGGCTTCGACAGGCTCAGCCCGAACGGTTTGGGCGACGTCGGGGCTAGGTCGCCCTGGTCACCCCGTCGCGCTTCTGGCGGAAGTCGGCCTGCTCGCGATAGACCCGCATCCGGGCCCGGTTGACGCCGCCGATCGGCCGGTGCTCGACGAGGGCGTGGCCGGGCGAGAAGGACAGAGCCGCGGCCATCGAGTCGCGCTCCGGCGTCCGGAACTGCTGCTGCGGGATGCGCAGGGTGGCGACCTTGACGAACGGCGCCTGGTCCTCGCGCCATTCCACCGCGGCATTCTCGATCGGCATCGTCCCGGCATCGGTGCGGAGCTGGACGAGGAAGTCGAAGGTCGCGTCGGCCTCGTCGAGATGCTGCTGGAGATTGTCGGAGAGATAGGTCACGCCCGGCTTGTCCGGCAGCCGGCTCTTGTAGGCGGAGGTCGGCAGGATCGAATATTTCGCCGCCCGGTCGGCGCCGAACAGATAGGGCGTGGTGCTCCAATAGCGTATGTCGACCGGCGAGGTCGGGTTGATGTTCATCGCGCTCAGCGTCTTGAGGACCCGGAAGCGGCCGGTGACGATCAGCAGGATGGCGAACAGGATCGGCGAATATTGGTTCATCACGGCGACCGCGGTCCTGAACAGCCTGACCGTCCCAAGGGGCATGGTGGGAGCGCTAACCATCAGGAAGTCCTGGGTGGTGGCCTCGTCCGATTCGGGGATCCGCTCGCCGGGAACGTCGCGAAGCTTGATCGCGACTCCGCGTATGTCCTTGTTCGCGTCCGACTGAGGCTTCTCGCTGGCGCTGGAGAAGCGGACCCAGGCGCCGTAGCGGCGCGGCTCGGCGAACAGGCCGACACGCAGGGGCTCCGGGAGGTCGGGCTCGACGGTGAACTCCGCCTCGACGAGGCCGATCCGCTTGGTATGGGCGTCGCGAAGGGTGTTGCCCGGCTCGTAGGTCTTGAGCTGCTGGCCGCGCAGGATCTCGATGATCCGGGTGACGTTCTCCTCTTCCCCCGACTCGCGGGTCTCGAACTTGGTGAGCTCCGTCATCGCCTGTCCCCCGCGCCCCGATTCCGGACGATATTAGCGCGGCGCCGCCGCTATGCGCGCAAAATCTGATCCGATCCGCTCGCAGTTATTCGCCGGGGGCCCGAGCGCGGATCGCGAGCGCGTGGATCCGGTCGCGCAGCAGGTCGGCCAGCGCTCGGTTGACCGCCCGCTGCCGCTCGACCCGGCTCATCCCGGCGAAAAGCGCCGATTCGATCTCGACGGTGAAATGGCTCTCGCCGCTGCCGTCGTCGCCGGCATGGCCGCGATGCCGGGCGCTGTCGTTGATCACGGCGAGTCGGGTCGGAGCGAGGGCGGCGTGCAGGCGTTGTTCGATCAGGGGCGCCACGGGACCGGTGAAAGGCTGGGTCATGTCGCCTATATAGGGATGTTTGGAGCGAAGGTGACAGTGTGGCGAGCGCGGGGAGCAGGCAGACGAGATTCCACGGCCGGGCGGAAGCGCGCGGGATCTGCGCGCATCCCGGCTGCGATTCGCCCGGCGAGTTCCGAGCCCCCGCCGGCCGGGGCCCGAGCTTCGACGGCCCGGGCGACTGGCGCTGGCTGTGCCTCGACCATGTCCGCGAGTTCAACGCCGGCTACAATTATTTCGAGGGGATGAGCAGCGACGAGATCCAGGCCGCCCATAACCCTTACGGCGGCTGGGACCGCGAAACCCGCGCCTTCGCCCATATGGGCGCCGACGGCCCGCCCAAATGGGCCGATTTCCACGACCCATTGGACGCGATCGGGGCCCGCTTCCGCCGCTCCGCCGCGGAGGGGCCGAGGCTCGACGGCCGCGAGCTGAGCGAGCCCGACCGCAAGTCGCTCCGGGTCCTCGGCCTCGGTACCGACGCCGACCGGCGGACGCTTCGGCGGCGCTACGCCGACCTGCTGCGCCGCTATCATCCCGACCATAATGGCGGCGACCGCGGCCACGAGAAGGCTTTGCAAGCGGTGATCGAGGCCTATACGCACCTCAAATCCCGCCCCGCCTTCGCCTGATTCACGTTAGAGAGCGACCATGTCCGATTTGCCCAACGCCAACCCCGCCAGCCGCGGCGCCGTGATCATGGACTCGCCCGACCAGATGCGGAAGGTGCGCGACCTGTTCGGGATCGACAGCGACATGGAGGTCCCGGCCTTCTCCGAGGCGGACGAGCGCGTGCCCGATCTCGACCCGGCCTATGTCTTCGATCCGGACACGACGCTGGCCATCGTCGCCGGCTTCGCCAAGAACAGGCGGGTGATGGTCCAGGGCTATCACGGCACCGGCAAGTCGACCCATATCGAGCAGGTCGCGGCGCGGCTCAACTGGCCGCTCATCCGGATCAACCTCGACGCCCATATCTCGCGCATCGACCTGATCGGGCGCGACGCCATCGTGCTCCGCGAGGGCCAGCAGGTCACCGAGTTCCGCGAGGGGCTTCTGCCCTGGGCGCTGCAGACCCCGACCGCGCTCGTCTTCGACGAATATGACGCCGGCCGGCCGGACGTGATGTTCGTCATCCAGCGCGTGCTCGAGACCGAGGGCAAGCTGACCCTGCTCGACCAGAACAGGGTGATCCGCCCCCATCCCTATTTCCGGCTGTTCGCGACCACCAACACGGTCGGGCTCGGCGACACGACCGGCCTCTATCACGGCACCCAGCAGATCAACCAGGGCCAGATGGACCGCTGGAACATCGTCGTCACGTTGAACTATCTGCCCGCCGAGGTCGAAGCCCGGATCGTCCTGGCGAAGAGCGGCGAGTATGACCATGAGGGCGGCCGGGCCGAGGTCGAGAAGATGATCAAGGTCGCCGATTTGACCCGCCAGGGCTTCGTCAGCGGCGACATCTCGACCGTGATGAGCCCGCGCACCGTGATCAGCTGGGCCCAGAACGCGCTCATCTTCGACGACGTCGGCTTCGCCTTCCGCCTCACCTTCCTCAACAAATGCGACGAGGCGGAGCGGCCTTTGGTCGCCGAATATTACCAGCGCGTCTTCGGCAAGGACCTGCCGGAGAGCGTCGCGGCGCAGGCGTGATGGCCGGTCAATTGAAGGAGATCGAGACGCTCTGAGCGGCTAAACAGTTGCGAGGAAAGGAAATCGTGCACGGTTCATCATCTGGCCCGATAAAGGACGGTAAAACCCCGATAAAGAATTGACGCGTAAGTGATAAACAGTAGGCTCTGAATCGTGGAGACTCGGATGTCAGGTGACTTTCCGGGGGCAGGATTGGTCGAACACATGGGGGCAGCGAGCGCGGACCTAGTCGCCGAAGAGGCGACCCCAGAAGACATCTATGACGCCGTTTCGCCGCTGACGCCCTGCTACCGCCGGGGAGTGGTCCTGCAGGCGGTGGCAGTCTCGGGTGAGTCCAGGCGCGCCATCCGACGGGATGCATTCCAGGCCAGGCAGCTCGGGCTGGCGCTGGTGGAGCGCGAGGGCGATATACGCTCCGCTGTAAGCAGCGCCATCGAGAGCGCCGGGGCCACGCTTGGGATAGAGGTCGGCTCGTTACATCTGCTCGATCACGAGGTCATGTCGCGTTTCGCGCCGGGCCTGATACTTGATTTTCCAGCCCATGAGTTCCGTCTTGGCCGCCTGACGGTACGAGAGCGCTCGTGCGTTACCGTCTGTTACAATGAAGCCGCTTCGAAGGTTTGGACCCGATTCATCATCAGCAACGTCAAGGGCGGTCCGGTTTCGAGTGCGGAGCTCGCTACATTCTTCCGTTTTTGTGATGTCGCGTCGGCCACGGCTCGTACGAATATTGAGCGCATTTATCTGGCGGAATTTCGCGAGCAATATCAAGGCAGCAGCAGGATTGAATTTGAGGAATTAGGAAGCGTAGAATTCGTCGGAATTGACACTGACTTGATTCAGTTTGACCAGTTCGTAAACGCTGAGGGCGTCGGTCCGATCCTTGGGTCTGATAATATACCCGAGAAAGACAAACAGCTTTTCGTCACGTTCTTCCGCAGCAATTTGGAACTGTTTTTCCCGCGACGCTTCAAGCGAGCTGAAATTTCAGCTATCGCATCCGACGCTATAACCGTGTTCCGCTCGGATTTCGAGTATCGGGCGTTATATCACGGAATTTTTCGCGAAAAGGCAGTTACATTCCTTGTGCTGAGCGAACCGGGGGTAGCCGTGAAAGCCTATGATCGCCGCGAAAGTGGTGCGTTGACGGTGATATCCGAACTCGCTGCACGCGCCGTGGGTGGGTTCTAAAGTCTTAGGGGGAACGTGACTCGAGATTTCCGAGGGGCCGTAAAGGCCTCAACACTGCCTCCAGCGGAGGAAAGAACGCTTACCGAGGTTCTTTCAGAGTTCGCTCTCGCAAAGAAGGAGAGGAGTCGCAGCAAGCACGCCGCATCGGCGCGTGAGTTTGCTCAGGGGAAGACTCTAACCATTCTCACGAGAGCCGCCCGCGACATGAGGCGCTTGGCCCCCTCGGCGACTGACTCCTCGACAGTCCGGCATGAGCGCACCAAGCCGGCAAAAGAGCAACTCCCACACACCGTTATCCGCTTGGCACTCGTCAACCGTGCAAGGAATGACGTTTGCAGTTCCACGCTTGCGCATGATTCATCACATAGCCGCGATTTTGCGTTTCGCTGGCAGAGGACTGAGATCAGCAATACCTTGGAGATTAACCCGTTTGCACGCCGCGCGATCGCTTACGCGCCGGAGGCATGGATCGGAGAAATCCTAGCCGCTTTGAGTAGGTCGATTCATCATGGAGCAAACGTCGTCTGTTTCGGCGAATTCGATTATCCGCCTTTCCCCGACACCGACGAGGGCCGAGCCGATGAGCGGGCCTTCGAAGCGGAGGTTCTGAAAAGGATCAACGGCACCGATGCTCCGGTTTTCGCGATATTGGGGTCTCATCATCGCGTTAGTAAGCTTTCAGGCCGGGGTTCGGATTGGACGGGCCCACTTGCGCAAAATGTAGCGAAGATCGCCCTGTCGGACCCTCTCAAGGGAACCGGTAAGGCGTTCCGGGAAGTCCTCAAGCGCACCCCCGCTTCGAAGGCCGGAGAGCTTCTGACCGGCATCCACGGTATCGATATGGAGGTCTTCGACACCATCATCGGCAAATTCGGCGTCGTCGTCTGCTCGGACGCGTATGACCCATCCATAGTTCTCGAGTATTTCGCGCATAGCGGTCATGCCGAGTATAAGCGCGACGTCATTCTCGTGCCCTCGTATAATAAGTCGGCGAAGCTGCCCCATATGTGTCAGGCTCTAAGCCTAATGGCTCGCTCCGTCGTTATCATGGTCGACGTCTGCCGGGAGCATTCGCAGGCGTTGGGACCATTCGAGAAATCGAGCGTCTGGGTCTGCGGCATACCCGTAGCGCCCGGCACCGACGCGGTTCTCTATGGAGACAAGCACAAGGTCTGTCGCTGGATAGCGGAAGAAGAGGTCGACGGGGTCACTATCAAGGTGCTGGAACTGACGCTGCCAGCCCTCGATAACTTCATCGATCACATGGATACGGTTGATCCGCTGCCGCTGTTCGCCAGCGTGCTCGAGGCCAAGTGGGGCTGAGGCCGAAGAAGCGCAGATAACCATTGGCGTGGCGCGGACTTTTTGCGCACACCTGGGTTGACGCACATGATGGCTGTCCTACTCCGCCAGAATGGCCCAAGAAACGAATCCCCTCGAAGCCTTCCGCCAGGTGCTGACCGGCGCCGCCCGGGCGATCGCGCGTGAGCCGGAGCTGGAGCTCGGCTTCACCGCCGACTCGCCGTCGACCTCGGGCAAGACCGTCAAGGTGCCGATGCCGGGCCGGGCGCTGGCCGGGCGCGAGGTGGCCGAGGCGCGGGGCTTCGCCGACGCCGCGGCGCTCAGGCTCCGGCACCACGACGTCACAATGCACGCCCGCGGCGCCCCCGCGGACGAGGTCGCCCGAGCCGTCTTCGACTCGGTCGAGCAGGCTCGGGTCGAGGCGCTCGGGGCGCGGGCGATGGACGGAGTCCGGGCCAATCTCGCCCAGGCGGTCGAGATGCGGATGCGCACCGACCCGATCACCCGGGCCCGGAGCCGGGCCGAGGTCCCGCTCGGCACCGCGCTCGGCCTCAAGGTGCGCGAGCGGCTGACCGGCGAGGCGCCGCCCGAGGCCGCCCGGGGCGGAATCGCCCTGGTCTCCGACTGGATCGAGGAGAAGGCGGGCGCCGATCTCGACGCGCTCGGGCTGGTGCTCGACGACCAGGCCGCCTTCGCCGCGCTCGCCACCAAATTGCTTCGCGACCTCGAGCTGATCGAGGGCGAGGCCGAAGCCGAGCCCGACCCCGACGACGGCGACGACGGCGAAGGCGGCGACAAAGACGAGGGCGACGAAGGCGAGGAAGGGGACGAGGAGGACGAGGGCGGCGGCGCCGGCGAGGCCGAGATGCGGGTCGAGCCGGGCGAGGCCGACGAGAAGGAAGGCGAGCGCGACTGGTCCGAGGAGGAGATGGCCGAAGGCGAGGAGGGCCAGAGCGACGAGGGCGAGGAGGGAGCGCTTCCCGCGCGGCCCAACCGGCCGCATTCGGACCTGCCGCCGCAATTCGACTATCGCATCTTCACCACCCGCTACGACGAGGTGGTCGAGGCCACCGAGCTTTGCGACGAGGAGGAGCTCGGGCGGCTTCGCGCCTATCTCGACCAGCAGCTCGTCCATCTCCAGAGCGCCGTCACCAAGCTCGCCAACCGGCTCCAGCGGCGGCTGATGGCCCAGCAGAACCGGAGCTGGGACTTCGACCAGGAGGAAGGGCTGCTCGACGCCGCCCGGCTGGCGCGGGTGATCGTCAACCCGGCCCATTCGCTGAGCTACAAGATCGAGCGGGAGACCGAGTTCCGCGACACCGTCGTCTCGCTGCTCATCGACAATTCGGGCTCGATGCGCGGCCGGCCGATCTCGATCGCCGCGATCAGCGCCGACATCCTCGCCCGGACTCTCGAGCGCTGCGGAGTCAAGGTCGAGATCCTCGGCTTCACCACCCGCGCCTGGAAGGGCGGCCAGGCGCGCGAGACCTGGCTGGCGGCCGGGCGTCCGCCCAATCCCGGTCGCCTCAACGACCTTCGCCACATCGTCTACAAGGCCGCGGACGAGCCGTGGCGCCGGGCTCGCAAGCATCTCGGCCTGATGATGCGCGAGGGGCTCTTGAAGGAGAATATCGACGGCGAGGCGCTGCTCTGGGCCCACAACCGGCTGATCGCCCGCCCCGAGGAGCGGCGGATCCTGATGGTCATCTCCGACGGCGCCCCGGTCGACGATTCGACCCTGTCGGTCAATTCGGGAACCTATCTGGAGCGGCACCTGCGCCAGGTGATCAGCTGGATCCAGGCGCGCTCGCCGGTCGAGCTGGTCGCGATCGGGATCGGCCACGACGTCACCCGCTATTACGACCGGGCGGTGACGATCATGGACGCCGAGCAGCTCGGCGGAACGATGATCGAGCAGCTCGCCGCCCTCTTCGACGCGCCCTGAGGTAATTGGGGACAGCTACCGAATTCGGGCTCCGTCGCCGCAACTCCGAAGCGCGGCTGAATTCGGTAGCTGTCCCCAATTACAAGAAGGGCCGGCCTCCCGAAGGAGACCGGCCCCGCCCTCGATACTCTACCGGAGGGTTACGCCAAGCCTAGCGGCAGCTCGACTTCTGCACCGCTCGGCCGGCGAGGGCGCCGATGGCGCCGCCGAGGATCGCGCCGGTGGTTCCGGAGCGGCCGCGATAGCGGTCGCGGGTCACCTCGCGGCCGAGCAGGGCGCCGGCGACTCCGCCGACGATCGTGCCGGTCGTGCCCGAGCAGCGGCGACCGTTGTAGCGATAGTCGGTGCGGCCGTAATAGCGGCTGTCGTAGCGGCCGTAGCGGTCGCCGCGGTAATTCTGGGAATGGCGGCCATAGTCCGAATAGCCGTCGCGGTGGCGGGCTTCGGCCGTGGCGGGAACCAGGGCGAGCGTCGCGGCGGCGGCGGCGGCGAGGCTGATCTTGCTGAACATCGTATACTCCTTCGCAGCGGCGGACACATCCCGACCGCCTGCACGAATCGCTTTTGGCGACGCGCGTTTGAGCTTCTCCTGAATGACGATGTCAGCCGCCGTTCAGGCGCCGGGCCGCCCTCGCCCGTCCTATTCCGAAAGGGCGAAGTCGACCCGGATCTGGACCTCGCGCGTGCTGATCCCGGGCTGGACCGGCGGGGCCGCCATGGTCGCGACCGGCGGCGGGGCGGCCTGCTCGGCCATCGCCGCGTCGCCCTCGTAATAGCGCGGCTGCGGACCGCCGCCGCCGTCGCGGATCGCCAGCACCCGAGCCACCTTGAGCCCGGCCGCCTGCGCATAGGCCTCGGCCCTCGCCCGAGCCGCGCGATAGGCGGCGGCATAGGCCGAACGGGCGGCATTCTCCGGATCCGAGACCCGCAGGTTCGGGCCCGAGAGGACGTTGGCTCCGGCGTCCGTGATCGCGGCGATCGCCTCGCCGGCGCGCTTGATGTCGCGCACCTTGACCTCGATCAGATTGTTGGCCTGGAAGCGGCCGCGATTGGGGCCGTAGTCGATCCGCGACAGGGTGATCGAGCGGGTCTGGAGGTCGTCCTCCCTGACCCCGAGCCGCTGCAGCGCCGCGGCGACCTTGTTGAAGGTCGCGCCGTTCTGGGCGCTCGCGGCCCGGGCGCTCGGGGCGATCGTCTCGACCCCGACGGTGAAGCGGGCCTCGTCGGGCCGGCTGTCGGCGCGTCCCGAGGCCGACACCTGGACCAGGGTCTCGTCGTGCTCCACTCCGCGCGGATCGGGCTCGGGGCTCGTGCAGGCGGCGAGGGCGAGAGCCGTCGCGGCGCTGGGAAACAGGCTTCGCATCGTCGCGTCTCCATGGTTCATGGCTCGATATAACATTACTCGCAGCCGCCGCGCCAGACCTCTTGAAATATGGCCGGAATGTGGCTATCTACCTGTTATGCAACAATTTATCCGCTTCGCAGCGTTCGCGCTGGCCGCCCTCCTTGCGATCCTTCTCGCCTCGCCTTCCGCCGCCCAGGAGCGGGCCGAAGGCCAGAGCAAGGCCGATTATCTGGCCTGGCTGTCGCGCGATCCCGGCGCCCGCGCCCAGGTCCTCTCGTTCAAGGCCTTCCTCGAGGCCGGCGAGGTCGACGACGTCGTCCCGACCTGGCAGCTGGTCCGCACCGCGAGCAAGTGGCGCGATTGCGGCGGCCCCCGCTTCGAGGTCGCCCCGGTCGCCGAATGGGCGAACATCTCCGCCACGCTCGAGTTCATCAAGGCCGAGGTCGAGCCGGTGATCGGCGACGTCCAGCCCGTCTCGGGCTTCCGCAACGCCGAGCTCAACCAATGCTCCGGCGGCGCCAAGGCGAGCGCCCACCGCCACTTCTACGCGCTCGATCTCGTCCCGGTCGACGAGGACGTCTCCCGCGCCGCGCTGATCCGCGACGTCTGCCGGATCCACGGCGGAGCCGGCCGCGAGTTCGGAATCGGCCTCGGCTTCTACAGCGGCATGCGCTTCCACCTCGATTCGAAGGGCTATCGCCGCTGGGGCGCCAACGGCAGCGGCGCGACCAGCCCCTGCGCGACCGGCCGTTACGCCTAGTCCCGGGTCCCGGCCTGGGAGGCTTTTCCGCTTTCCGCCGGCTGCGGATGGTGCGGCACGAGGATCAGGGTGCGGCCCTCGACCCGCCAGGAGGCGAGCTTCGAGAGGAAGTTCATCCCGATCACCTCCATGTCGCCGAAGGCCGGCGAGACGACGACCTTGAGGTCGCGGGCGAGGATGTTGCCGAGCCGGAGCTCCTCGACGCTTCCGGTGCGCGCCGGCGCCATTCCGTTGGCCGTCTTGAGCACGACCGGTACCGGCGGACCGCCGCGCCCGACGCCGGCCGCGGCGGCGGTCCGCTCCGAGATCGCGGTCACTGTCGCGCCGCTGTCGATCAGCATCCTTCGCCTCACCCCGTTGAGGGTCGCGTCGGCCCAGAAATGGCCGTCCCGGGCCATCCGGATTCGCACCTCCTTGCCGCTCACCTCCTGCGGATCGAGCCCGAGCCGCTCCGCCACCGACCCGAGTTGGGGCTGGTAGGGCGCCTGCTGGACGAGGATGAAGAGGGCGACGGCGAGCAGTGCGAGCGAGAAGAGGAAGCGAAGCATCCGCCCCACCACCGGCAGCCGGAACAGCAGCATCAGCAGCAGCGCCCCGCCCAGGGCGTAGAGGGCGATCTGAGGCCAGTCCGGGTTGGCGGTGAAGCTCATCTCGTCCGCAAGATGTGCGCCCGGCGCCGCATTGCAAGTCGCCGCCGCCGCTACGTGATCTTGCGAGGATGGAAGCCCGCGCCCGGCCGGCGATAAGGGGCTCGTTAACCATGGAGCGCGCAGCGATGGACCTGCACGAAGCGAAGACGTTCAGGAGCGGCCGGAGCGTCGCCCTCCGGCTTCCCGACAGCCTCGCCATCGCTCCCGGCGAGCATATCCTGATCGAGAGCGACGGCGACCGCCTCACCCTGAGCCGGCGGCCCGACCGGGCCGAAGCGGCGCGCAGGCTTCGCGCCCTGCTGCCGGTGCTGGAAGCGATCGGCCGGCCGCGCCGCTAGCCGGCCCCGGCAGGCGCGGCGGTTTCGATGGATCCAAACTGCGGCTCGGTGCGCTCGATTCCGTCCCCGCGGTCTCGATCGTTTCGCAGGTCGAGCTGGAGGGCGGCGTCGTGACGAAGCCGGCGCTGGCCGCCAGGCGCCGGGCCGCGGTCGACATATTGCTGGCCGTCCTGCCCGTCTTACCCTTCGACGCCGCTTGCCTGGCGGCCTACCGTCAAATCGTCGAAACCGCCGGCTTCTCGCGGCGCAAGGTCATCGACCGGATGATCGCGGCAACGGCGCTCGTCCACCATTTGT
Organism: uncultured Alphaproteobacteria bacterium; assembly: GCA_963716155.1. Taxonomy (GTDB): domain Bacteria; phylum Pseudomonadota; class Alphaproteobacteria; order Sphingomonadales; family Sphingomonadaceae; genus Allosphingosinicella. Next base: position 2,791,338 of record OY970297.1, on the reverse strand, counting down.
CGCTGATCACTCTCAACCGCCGCGATTTCGCCGACGTGCCGGGCCTCGATCTCGAAGTCTGGCCGAGTCCGTAGCGGCCAATGAGCATCGGACGGATCAAGGCTATCGAGCCCCGCGGCCGCACGGTGCTGGCGGTGACGTGGGACGACGGACGCTACGCCGAGGTCAATCTCGGCCCAATCATCGCCGCGAATCCCACCCTGGCTCCGCTTGCCGAGCTGGCCGCCTTCGCAGTCTCCTCCGAAGACGGCAGGTCGATCGAGTGGCCCGCGTGGCATCGATCTGGGCTCGACGCAGCTGCGGCGCTGGGCCGACGAGCAGGCCGGCGAAGCCATGCCGGCGTCCGCTTTCCGCGCCTGAATGGAACGCCACGGTCCCACCCTCGACCGAGCCGCCGAGGCGCTGGGGCTCTCGCGCCGCACCGTCGCCTATTATCCGAGTGGCGAGCAGCCCGTGCCCAAGACGGTGATACTGGCCACCGAAGGCTATGACAAACGGCAGGCGGCCTGATTTCTCCCGAGTCGAGCCGTCCGGTTTCCCTCCCCGTCATCCTGAAGTCGTTTCAGCATCCAGGCTCGAGCCGTTCCGCCGTCAGCCGCTCCTGCATCGAGCGACTTTTCCTCACCGGCCGGCAGGCCCTGGATGTTTGAGACGCGACGACGCGACGACGCAGCGGAGGAGACCGCGCTTCTGCGTCGCGTCGTTGCGTCGTCTCTTCAATGAATTGGCGCCAGCGGCGCCGGGGGTCGCGCGCAGGCGTTCATCCCACAGCCTGACCTCGGGGCGGATGGCGGGCTGGACCTTGAAACAAGTTCAGGGTGATGGGGAGCGACCGCCCCTGTTCACTTTGCCTCCTTGCCCCGCTCTACCAGTGCACGCCAACCCGTTTGGCATCCGAAGTGACCGACCTGAAAAAAAGTATCAGTGCCCCGAAATCGCCACTCCCCTCTAGAAGGCGATGAAACCCTTGAGGCTGCGGTCCATCACGCTGCGTCTGTTGACCCGCAATACCTCGAGTCCGTTCCTGCCGCCCAGCGGGTCCGCATTGCCTTCCACTGTCCTGAGCGCCGCGCCGCTGAGGGATTCGACGATTCCGGTGTGCCCACGGCCGCCACCATAATCGTGGATGAACACCATGCCGGGGGTAACCAAAGCGGGATTGGCGACGGCCTGGGCGCGAGTCAGCAGGTTTGCCGGCCGCGAAGCCTTTACCTTGTTCCAGGCGGCCACGCATCCGGCCGTTCTCGGAAACGGATTGGCCAAGCCGGTTCGGACGGAGGCCTCACGATAACAATAATAAACGAAGGCCATGCACCAGAAATATCCGGTGCCGAGCCCCACCGACCTCAGATACTGATCGACTTGCGGGCCTCCATTGGATCCGGGTGGAACCTCCTTCACCCCGATTTCCCCGATGGCTTCGTTGAGCGCCGCAACGGCGATCCCGCCGCCGCCCGCGGGCACCACAGCGGCAGGGGCACCGAACAGGGCATCCCAAGTCAGCGGCCCGACCTTGCCGTCGATCTGAAGCGGCCGCCCCTCGGAATCGACATTCTGGGACTGAAACAGCTTCACGGCTGAGGCGAGCGATCGGGTGAAGACGGCGGGCGCGGCGGGCGCCGAATAGCCGCGCCCGCTGAGAGCGGCGCTGATTGCGGCGAGAACCGGCCGATCGGTGTCTCCAATCTTGATGAGGCGTCCCGGATACGACATGGCTTCGTTCCTTTCTGGCGAGCACAGGCCTCACTACCGGGCGGGAGCCCCTTCGCCCGTGACCGCCGTCACGCCCGCATTCAGAGTTGCCGTCCCTGGCCCCGGTTCGGCCTCCTCCCGCTTTGCCTCCCCGCCCCCCTCTGCTACGGCGCCCTCGACCCCTCAGAAAATTCGAAGATGACCGACCTTAAAAATATACGCAATTTCAGCATCATCGCGCATATCGACCACGGCAAGTCGACGCTCGCCGACCGGCTGATCCAGTCGACCGGCGGGCTGACCGAGCGCGAGATGACCAGCCAGGTGCTCGACAATATGGAGATCGAGCAGGAGCGCGGGATCACGATCAAGGCGCAGACGGTGCGGCTCGACTACAGGGCGAAGGACGGCGAGGCCTATGTCCTCAACCTGATGGACACGCCCGGCCATGTCGACTTCGCCTACGAGGTCAGCCGAAGCCTCGCCGCCTGCGAGGGCGCCTTGCTCGTCGTCGACGCGGCCCAGGGGGTCGAGGCGCAGACCCTCGCCAACGTCTACCAGTCGATCGAGCACGACCATGAGATCGTCCCCGTCATCAACAAGATCGACCTCCCCGCCGCCGACGTCGACAAGGTCAGGAAGGAGATCGAGGACATCATCGGCCTGCCCGCCGACGACGCCGTCCTCACCTCCGCCAAGACCGGGATCGGCATCGACGAGGTGCTCGAGGCGATCGTCACCCGCATCCCGCCGCCCAAGGGCGACCGCGACGCGCCCCTGAAGGCGATGCTGGTCGACAGCTGGTACGACCCCTATCTCGGCGTCGTCATCCTGGTCCGGGTCATCGACGGCGCGATCCGCAAGGGCCAGAACGTCGCCTTCATGGCCGCCGGCACCACCCACCTGGTCGACCGCGTCGGCGCCTTCCGCCCCAAGATCGAGCAATTGCCCGAGCTCGACCACCGGCGAGATCGGCTTCATCACCGCCCAGATCAAGGACATCACCGAGACCCGGGTCGGCGACACGATCACCGACGCCCGCCGCCCGGCCGCGGAGGCCCTGCCCGGCTTCAAGCTGGTCCAGCCGGTCGTCTTCTGCGGCCTGTTCCCGGTCGACGCCGCCGATTTCGAGAAGCTGCGCGACTCGCATCTCCAAGCTCCGCCTCAACGACGCCAGCTTCAGCTTCGAGATGGAGACGTCGGCGGCACTGGGCTTCGGCTTCCGCTGCGGCTTCCTCGGCCTCCTCCACCTCGAGATCATCCAGGAGCGGCTGACCCGCGAATACGATCTCGACCTGATCACGACCGCGCCGAGCGTCGTCTACCGGATCCACCTCGCCCACGAAGGACCCGTCAGGCAACCAGCTGATCGAGCTCCACAACCCGGCCGACATGCCCGACCCGAACCGGATCGCGTCGATCGAGGAGCCGTGGATCGAGGCGACCATCTACGTCCCCGACGAATATCTCGGGCCGATCCTCAAGCTCTGCCAGGACCGCCGCGGCATCCAGAAGAACCTGACCTACGTCGCCGGCCGCGCCCAGCTCACCTACGAGCTGCCGCTGAACGAGGTGGTGTTCGACTTCTACGACCGCCTGAAGTCGATCAGCCGCGGCTACGCCTGCTTCGACTATCACCAGATCGGCCACCGCGAGGGCGACCTCGTCAAGATGAACATCCTCGTCAACAACGAGCCGGTCGACGCCCTCTCGATGATCGTCCACCGCGCCGCCGCCGAGGCGCGCGGCCGCCACATGTGCGAGCGGCTGAAGGACCTCATCCCGCGCCACCTGTTCAAGATCCCGATCCAGGCCGCGATCGGCGGCAAGGTCATCGCCCGCGAGACGATCGCGGCGCTGCGCAAGGACGTCACCGCCAAATGCTACGGCGGCGACATCGTCGCGAAAGCGGAAGCTGCTGGACAAGCAGAAGGAGGGGAAGAAGCGGATGCGCGAATATGGCTCCGTTTCAATCCCCCAGGAGGCGTTCATCGCCGCGCTGCGGATGGGCGAAGAGTGACCGGCCTCGCAAATCAGCATTGAATGAGGCGCAGGTAGTCCGGACGATTTCGCGACAGGCTTGTCATCGGTCCGTTGCGGGTCACGACCGTCAGGCCCCTGACCCTTGCGGTGGCAATGACAAAGCAATCGGCGGGATCGCCGGAGCCGTATATGGCGGGCACGCGCGCGGCCTCCAGCGCGACCGAGGACGTTATCGACGCCAGCCGGGCTCCCGCGCCACGTCGGGCTCGACGGAACCAGGAGGCCGCGTCGTCGCCGGCGAGGTCCGGGCGGCGCGCGGGATCGCGCTTTCGGACGGCGAGCGCCGCTTCCCACGCCGTTATGGGCGAGACAAACAGGCTGTTCGACTGCTGTGCATCGGCAATGGCGAGCACAGCCCGATCTTCAAGCGGCACCTCGCCGGCGAACCAGATCAATGCGTTCGTGTCGAGAAGAAGGCCGGACACTCAGGCTGAGGAAGTCTTGACTGACGAGCTCTTGCGGGGTTTGCGCATGACCTGGGCCGCGATCGGCTGGCAAAGGTCGAGCCCCTTGCGAATCTCGAACTCGCCCTTGAGCGCGCCATAGCCCTTCAGCGGCAGCCGCTTGCCGGTCTGCGCGTCCGTGATCGTCATTCCCGAACCCGTGTCGTCAGCGGCGAGGGTGAAACGCCCGGTCGATTGGTTGCGCGCGATCTTGGCCATGGACAAAACGTAAGGCAGCCGGCGTTCAGTCACAAGCTTTCGGTAATGAGGATGCGAAGTTCGTTTATGCCGCAGTCGGCGTCAAAGGCTGCGCTTCGCCTTGTACTCCGCTATCCGAGCATCGACCCGTGTGAAGGCCTCGCGGCGGGCGAGGGCGGACGGGGGTTCGCAAGTGATTTCCTGATGCACTCGGCGGTGGCGGGGTCGAGCGGTTCCGCGGCGGCCGGCGGGTCTTCGTCCTTCTCGCGCGGGCGGGCGGTCATCTTCCGCGGCTCCTGTGGGTCGGGAGGAAAGTAGGCCGGGGCGGAAGGCGGGGCAAGGGAGGGGCGGGGAGGATGCGAAGTTCGTTTAGATATTACGGCAGTATTGGCTGCAAAGCACCTACGCTGCGATTACCATATCGGCTCCCGAGAGCGTTTCAGGCAGGACCTCCCGTACATCTCCGTAAGCGTACAGCGCACTGATGCGTCTTCCATCCCATACGAAATGGAAATGCTGTGCCTGCTGACTTCGCCCCAGTGTGCTTTCCTTCAAAACCGCTACGCAAGCGGCGGATGGACGCTCGGGACTGTTAAACAGAACTCCGTCGAAGCCTTGCTTGATCACTGCGTCGCCAAGCATCCAGCGATCTTTCAACGGGAGCGAGGATGAAAGTCGACGCATATCTACAAATCTGCCGGCGACAGGGGTTTTGAGCACCCGCATTATTAGGTCAATTGCGGGTTCAGCGGTCCTACCTAAGAACCTTTCGCGTCGCCGCACCGAGATTGCGAGTGCCGTTTGAAGGTCCTCTGCTAGTTCTAGACAGGCATACCCAGGACGGAAGTATCGGCTTCCCTCTGGATTCGAATATGCAAAGGGGGCCACATTCCAGTTTTGGAGGCGGGGCGAAAGAGGATCTATCGGGTGGAGGCCGCCCGTCAACTCGGCCGTCGACTTAAGTCGAGGATTCGTGACATTCTCGATCTGGACGACTTCCTCAAGTCTGTCATTAGCGATGACGCGTTCGTAGATATTAATGGGTGGAAACCGGGATGGTATAAGACGAAACCACTCGGAGTCCACGTTTCTAATGCTGAACCTCTCATCCGCCCCGCTGGGCATCGAGATATTGGCGTACTCGGTAGATATCGACAACTTTCCCTCCCAACATTACGTCTAATGCACTTGATCCCTCAAAATAGTCGTTGCTCTTCCGTATCCACGCATCAGCCCTACTCGGAACGGTGAATAAGATCTCTAAGCACTTAAATATGCTGAATATATGAGAGATCCTCTCAGTTGTATCTGCTGGTAACGAACCGCCTTCTTTTTTCCATTTGAAAAAAGTGGACCGGCCCGGCGACCCTAGAAGCGTAAGCTGTTCTTCCGTGCTTAGCTTCCATCTCTCCGCAATCCCAAAGAACGCCTCAAGCCCCGCTGGAATCCGCGAGGCCCCGGCGCCCTCCCGGGCGTCGGGTGCGATTTGAGCCATAAATTTCTCCCCATCAGTCCAAAAACGGATTGACCAAAGTTCACAGTCTACATATAGACTGTCTACATCCGGACTCACAGCGCGTTCTAGTCCATTTTGGACACAGGTCAAGAGTCCCGGTCTCGGCGGAGGCGAACTCGGCTGAGCTAACGACCGCTTGCGGTCATAGGCGAGGACAAGGGAAATGGTTGAGAAGCTGGAACAGAAGGAACATGGCGACAACTCTGCGGAGCGCGGTCGCCCCGAGGACAATGGTGGCGGCCGCGACAAACCGTTCGAGGTCTCGGTCGTCTACAACGGCCTGTCGAAGCCGATCGAGGTTTCGAAGGACGAATTGATCAGCAGCGTGCTCGCCAAGGCGGTCGCTGCCTATGGCAACCTGCCGGCTCCCCACACCCTGGGACTCTACGACTCCGATGGTCGCGAGCTTCCCGATGGCGAGACGGTCAAGGATGCGAAGGTCAAGAAAGGCGATCGCCTTCTGCTCCGGCCCTCGACCGTGAAGGCCGGCTGAGATGCACAGCCTCCCGCGCCGCATGATCGAAGAGACGTTCGCGACCTTCCGCTCATGCGGCGCGGGAAAGCGCGAATGTCAGCTCTACTGGGCTAGCCCCTGGAGCGATCCGTCGGGCCTAACCCACCTGATTCACCCGAAGCATTCGTCGAGCTCCCATGGTCTGGACCTCGATAGCGCGTGGATCAGCAAGTTCTGGCTCGAGCTGGCCGACCGGGGCTTAGGCGTTCGCGTCCAGGTGCACACGCATCCGGGGGAGGCGTTTCATTCGGAGACGGACGACGCTTTCCCCCTGATCCATGAAGCCGGCTTTCTGAGCTTGGTCATCTCTGATTTCGCGAACGGGCCGGTCGGGTTCAGCCGCGCCTATCTCACTGAGATTCAACCGGACGGAAGCTGGCGACAGGTGCCGATCAGCGAAAGGTTTTCGGTTGATGGGTAGCGCGGAGCAGCTGTCGCGCACTGTGGCGCTTTTCCAGACCGATCTTGAAATCGGCGATGCTACGTTGGTTCAGCGCGCCCTCACGGGAGTGCAGGTGGCGCTCGTCGCCGGCGATGACATTATGCGGACCCGCGCGGGCCAAGTGGCGGTGCTGACGTCCGCGCTTCTTCTCGCGAGATCTGGCCATAAAGTCTTCATCAACGCTTTCGATGTGCCGCTTATCGGGCATCAGCCACCCTTTGAAGGCAAGACGATTTACGAAGCTGTCGAACGGCTTCGCGGACAGTTGATCGAGGGATCCGACATCTCGATCGGGTTTCCATTGAGGCCGGCGATGGCCTTCGAATTCGGTAGTCGTTCCTCCATCGCGCCGTTCGCATCGCCCCGCACGATCTCGGTGGGTTGGTCGAGACTGGGCAGGCGAAATTGTCGGCTGGCCGATGCGCGCGCGGCGCACGGAAGACGACTGGCCCATGGGAGCAATGGCGGCGGCAGTGCTAGTCGCGAGCGAGGCGATCAAGTTTTCCGGACGATTTCTGGCGCCCTTTTCGGGAAACCCCTCATACATACGGGAATTGTTCGGCTTCTCCCGATCCGCTCGGCTATCTCTCGCTCCGGAGGACACGCCCAAGGTCGCGAGCTTGGGCGAATTTGATATCATCAGCGCCGGGGCGGTCTCGAACGCCTTGGTATACGCGCTGATGCGGCTTCCGGATGTTACAGGACATGCGCGGGCGTTTGACAAGGACACATCCGACGAGAGCAACCGCAACCGAAATATGCTCCTGATCCGTCGGCTAGAGCACCTCACGAAGGTTGCGCTGTTTGCGCATTTCGGCCGCGGACTGCAGATCGAACCTGTCTCCCGGCACTTTGAAGGTCGCGACCTCGATGGCCTTAGACCGCACGTCGCCGTGGGTGTCGACGACATACCTGTTCGGTGGCTGTTAGCCGGCGCCATGGCGGAGTGGATGGGAGTGGGCGCAACTTCACATTTCAGCAGTATGGCTTCAGTTCATTTCCCTTACTCTGCTTGTGCGGGTTGCCTTCATCCGCGCGACGAGGAAATGGAAGGGCCGATCCCCACGATAGCCTTCGTGTCGTTCCTCGCCGGATTGATGGTCGCCGCGGATCTAGTCGTTGAAAAATCCCGCTCGACCGCCTTCCTCACCTCGCGCCAACGGTACCTTACGCCGTTACATCTTGAGCATGACGGCACTGCGTTTTCCACGCCCGTAGCTCCCCACCCCAATTGCCCCGTCGGCTGCCCGGCTTCCCGCCTGAAACGCTCTGCCTAACTAAGAGCAGCTATAGCCGAGTGTGGCGATCGCTCTCTGAGGCTGGCGTAGGCTCGGTCCGGGCCCGTCTTGCCGCTCCCGCCGCGTCGGGCGATGATGAAGCGATGGACGAAGCGCCCTTTCCCGACAACGGCGACGAGGAAGACGCCCCTCCTCCGCCGCCCACTGCCTTCGGCCTCGCGGCCGAGCCGTTCGGCTGCTCGCTCGTCGCCGGGCTCGGCTTCGCGGCCTTCATGGCGCCGTTCCTGGTCGACCCCCCGAACCGGTGGAGCTGCGTCGACTTGGGCGGGGAGTGCGTGCCGGTGGGGGACGATCTGTCGGCCGGGCTCGCTTTGGCGGCCCTGCTCGGCCTCGCCTTCGGGGCGGCGACGGCGGGGCTGGTGCGGGGGCGGGTGCGGGCGTGGCGGGAGGGGCGGCGGGTTCCGCCGCCGCTGTGGGTGGCGTTCGTCGCTTTGTTCGCGGTCGGCTGCATGGCGGCGGGCTGGGCGATGGCGCCGGTCCAGTGGCTGCTCGCGGCGGTGGGGGCCGTCACGAAGTGAATTCGTGACGTCGGACGAGTTCGCGCGGCTTGCGGCCGTGCGCCTCGCCGGCCGGCCTTGCCCGGCTCTTCGCCGATGATCCGGCGGCGTTCCACGCCGGCGGTCATCGGCTCGGCGCGCTACGGCTCAAAGTCTTCGATGGCCGTCACCGACCTGAACCCCACCAGCCACGGATAGGCGCGGAAGACGCCGCGGAAGGGCATGCAGAGGTAGTAGCAGTCGCCGCCCTCGAGGATGGCCATGACCAGGCAGCGGAAGACGGGATGCTCCGGCTCGTCGGTGAGCTCCGGATCGTCCTCCATTCCGGGATGGTGGCCGCCGACCTCCAGGTCGAAGGCCTCGCCGTCGTGGGTGAAGGCCAGGCGGCGGATGCGGCGGTCGGTGGTGTGATAGCCCTGGCTGGCGAGGAAGCGGCGAATCGAGGCCAGGACGACTTCCGATCCGGCCTCGTCGCGGGCGTGGGGGATGAAGAATTTCATGGTTTGGGCTCCTCGTTCGAAGGGGGTTCTGCCCCTCCACCACCCTTCGGGTGGTCCCCCTCCCCGAGCGAAGCTCGGGGAGGATTTTCCTCCGCCTCCAGCCTGGCGCGCCACTCGGCGGCCGCTTCGCGCGCCTCGGCCTCCCAGGCGATCTGCGCCTCGGCGTCGCGGGCGTTGCGCTCGTTTTGCACGCGTTGCTGTTCGCCGTGCGTGAGGCCGTCGGGATCATTGCTGTAGGTCCCATCGAGCGGCTCGATCGCGAAGCCCTTCTGCTGGACGAGCAGGTGGAGCGGCGGATAGCCGGGGCGCGGCGGCTCGCCGCACTGGTCCCAGTGGAGCCGGCGGGCCTGATCGAGCAGCTTCGACATCTCGGTTTCGGCGATGTGGAGCAGATCGTGGCCGCGGCAGCGGAAGTCGCGCAGATAAGCCATGCCGTCGCCGCTCACCATGTCGAGCGAGACTTCGAGGCAGGTGATCTGGCGGACGTAGAAATCGGCCTCGGCGATCCGCCCTTCCAGCCGGGCGCGACGCTCCTGCTCCAGCTTGCTGAAATATTTGCGGGCGAGAATCTGGAGCAGTTCCTCGATCAGCTTGTCGGCATCGGCCGGATCGGTGCCGGCCGGCTCGAGCGCGCGCTCCGGGTCCGGGACGGGCGGAAACGGCTGGCGGGTGGCGGCGCCGCTCCAGGCGACGCGATGGCGGCCGCGGGCCCTTGTCTCTTCGCCGTGGACGGCGGCGAGGAGGCCGTCGGAGCGGCGGACCCGCTCCTTCTCCTCGAAGATCTCCATCGCCTTGGCCCGGGCGGCGAGGAAACCCTCATTGCCTTTCGCCTCGCAGAGCTGGGTGATCCCGAACGCGTTGCGGCCGACGACCGCGGCGGCCTGGCGGTCGGAGCCGGTGACGGCGAGGGCGGCGACGAAGGCGCGCTGCGCCTCCGAATCCCAGCCGTTGGCGCGCTTGCGGCGCGGCACGGGCTCGAAATCGAGCAGGTCGCCGAGGCCGGCGAGCTCTTCGAACTCCGCCTCGCCGGCGAGGCCTTCGGCACGGCAGCGGTCGCAGAGGACGGGGAAGGGTCGATTCGTCATGGATGGGAACATAGTTAGAACGACTGTCTTATGCAAATCCTATATTCGTCCAATATGGTTCTTCCCTGTGGCCCCGGCGGCGGGAAGGGCTAGAGTGGGCCGGTGAAAGCCCTCGCCTTGCTCCTCGCCGCGGCCCTGGCCGCCCAACCGCCGGAGGGCGCCGCGCCGCCGGCGGCCGCTCCTGCGGCGCCGGCTCCCGCCGAGGCGCCGTCCTGCCGGGACGAGCGGACCGGGCTCGAGGCCGAGCGCGCCGCGCTCAACGCGACGATCGGCGACATCGCGCTCGGCAAGAACCGAAGGAAGCGCAAGGCCAGCGGCGGCGAGGTCGCGGCCGGCGTGGCCGGGGCGGCGGCTTCGGTGCTTCTGCCGTTCGGGGTGGGAGCGCTGCTCGGCGCCGGCGCCGGAGCGGCGGCGAAGGCCTCGCGCAAGAAGAAGCCGCCGCCGCCGCCGCCCGACGTTCCGGCGATGATCGAGCGGCTCCGGATCGTCGACGCCCGGCTCGCCGAGCTCGCGGGCTGCGGCGGCGAATAAGGTTGTCAGGGCGCCGCAAAGGGCGCAGGCCGAGGCGACCCCCCGTTCGCGAAGGAATTTCCGAGATGAGCACGCCCGAGGAATATCAGGCGAAGGCCGACGAGGCTCTGACCCAGCTCGGCGAGGCGAAGAGCGAGGCCGAGCGAGCGCGGCTGAGGCGGGCGCACGGCGCCTATCTCAAGCTCGCCAGCCACGGCGCCGAGGCCGCGGCCCGGGCGGCGATGCGGCCGCCGCCCAAGCCGAGGCCCGAGAAGCAGGCGCCGCCGGCCCGGCCCGGGGCCAGCTACTTCAAATAGCGGTCGAGGCTTCCGCCTGCGAGTCGGATTCCTTCGCCTCCGCGGCCGGCGCCGCCGCCTCGTTCCAGCGCTCGGCGAGGCATTTGGCGAGGCTGGCGATGGCGCCTCGGCTGCCGGCGAGCGGCATCGTGTCGACGTCGGAGCCGTCGCGGCGGATGCTCATCCCCTCGGCGCTGGTGAAGGCGGCGAGGAAGGAGCGGGCCTCGCTCGCGCCGGGCTCGACGGTGAAGAACAGCCCCGGGCCGTCGCGGTCGATATGGGCCCGGGCGGTCGCCTCGACCGGCCAGGAGCGGGCGTCGGCGAAATCGACCTCGAGCGCGGTCTTGGCGCCGTCCTCGACCGTCCAGCCGCGATTCTGGAGCAGGAAGCCCAGTTTCTCGTCGCCGGCGAAGCCCCAGACCGAGAGCATCGTGCCGTGCGGCGACACCGCCTGGACCATGCAGCCGCCCGGCATGGCCGCGAGCGCCCATTTGCCCTCCTCCTCCTGAGCGGAGGCGGCGGCCGGGGCCGCGGCGAGAAGGGCGGCCATCACATAACGCAACATTGAAGCGGCTCCTTATCCGCCCGCCCGCGTGCCTGGTTCTTGTTCGCCTTGGAGAACAGACCGCGAGCGCCTTTGTTGCACTCGGCTCGGCGCGCGGCCGTCCCGCCTCAGCCGGGAAGGCCGCTCAGCACTCCGGGTTGAAGCAGTATCCCGCCGCGCGCACCGTCTTCAGGCAGGAGGGCTTGGAGGGATCGCGCTCGATCTTGCGGCGAATGCGCGCGATCCGCGTGTCGATCGAGCGGTCGAACGGCTCCATCTCCTTCGAATGGGCCATGTCGAGCAGCTGGTCGCGGCTCAGCACCCGGCGGGGATGCTCGGCGAAGCATTTGAGCAGGTCGAACTCCATCGAGGTGATCGGAACCTCGGTGCCGTCCGCCTCGAACAATTTGCGGGTATCGAGATTGAGCCGGCATTTGCCCATCTGCACCTCGCGGCCCATCGTCGCCGGCTCGGCGCCGCCGCGGCTGGCGCGGCGGAGCACGGCCTTGACCCGGGCGAGCAGCTCGCGCGGGTTGAAGGGCTTGGTGATATAGTCGTCGGCGCCGATCTCGAGCCCGACGATCCGGTCGACGTCGTCGCTCTTGGCGGTGAGCATGATGATGCCCGCCTCGCCCGAAGCCCGTATCTCCCTCGCCAGGGTGAGGCCGTCGTCGCCGGGCATGTTGATGTCGAGCAGGGCGAGGTCGATCGGCCGCTCGGCCATCAGCTCGCGCAGCGCGGCGCCGCCGTCGGCCTCGCTGACCGAGAGGCCGTTGCGCCTGAGATATTCGGCGACCGTCGAGCGGACGTCCTCGTCGTCGTCGACGACGACGATATGAGCGGTGACATCGTTCATCCCTTTACCTTCGGCTGGACGATCGAGGCGATGAGACAGCGCACCCCGACCTTGGTGAACGGCTTCTCCAGCACCGGACGGCCGCAATTGCGAAGGAAATCGTCCATGCTGGAGCCCAATGTGTCGCCGGTGACGAAGCCCATCCGCCCGACCAGGTGAGGCTTGGTCTCGGCGAGACGGGCGTGGAGATCGGGGCCGCTGACCCCGGGCATCCTCAAGTCGGAGAGGATGAGGTCGAATTCGCCGCGATCGATCGCCATCAGCGCGGCGGCGCCGTCGGTGGCGACCTGGACCTCGAAGCCCTCGCGGGCTCAGCAGCTCGCGCAGAGTCTCGGCGACGTCGGCCTCGTCCTCGACGATCAGGGCGCGGCCACCGCCGGCCGCCGCCGCCGCTCCGGTTTCGGCATCGATCGGGACGGCGCGCAGGTCGCTCTCCGACGCCGGCGGAAAAGTGACCCGGAAGTGGGCGCCGCGGCGGCTCGGCTCGAGCGTGATCGTGCCGCCATGGGCCTCGACGATGCCGTGCGAGAAGGAGAGGCCGACGCCGGTGCCCATGCCCTGCGGCTTGGTGGTGAAGAAGGGCTCGAAGATCCGGCCCCGGAGCTTCTCGGGCACGCCCGGGCCGGTGTCGCTGACGTCGAGCAGGACCTCGCCGCTGTGGCTGACCGAGGTTCGGATGCTGAGCGTCTTCTCGAACGCCTCGCCGCCCTGCATCGCATGCTGGGCGTTGACGATGAGGTTGACCAGCACCTGGTGGAGCTGGTCGCGGTCGCCGACGATCTTGGGGAGCATCGTGCCCAGAGTGACCCGGACCGCGATGCCGGCGGTGCGAAGGCCGTATTCGGCGATCTCCAGCGAGGAGGCGACGAGGTCGTTGAGATCGACCAGGCCGCGCTGGGCGTCCTTCTGGCGGGCCATGGCGAGGAAGGTCTGGACGATTCGCGAGCAGCGCTCGGCGGCGGCGCTGATCTTCTTCGCGCGAGTCTCGAACACCGTTCCGATACTGTCTTCCTGGAGCATCTCGGCCTGGCCGACGATCGCGGCGAGCGGGTTGTTGAGCTCGTGGCTGACGCCGGCGAGCAGCGAGCCCAGCGCGGCGAGCTTCTCCGACTGGTGGAGCGCGTCGCGCGAGCGGGCGAGCTCCTGCTCGGCCATCTTGCGGTCGGTGATGTCGAGATGGATGCCGTGGAGAAGGGTGGCGTCGCCATCCTCGTCGCGCTGGACGGTCCCCAGCGAATGGACCCAGCGGACGTCGCCGCTCGGCCAGACGATGCGGTGCTCCATCGAGATGCTGTCGGACGGATAGCCCTTGCGCGCCGGCTCGACCGCCATGTCCCAGTCGTCGGGATGGATATAGGCCTTCATCTTGCGGGCATCGAGATGGAGGTCGCCGTCGACGCCGTAGAGCTCGCGCGAGCGGGCGCTGTACCAGGCCTCGCCGGTCTTGGCGTCGATCGTCCAGGTGCCGAGATTGGCGCCCTTGACCGCCAGCTCGAACTGCTGGCGGGTCTCCTCCAGCTCCTGCTCGCTGCGCTTCTTGTCGGTGACGTCGAGATGGATTCCGGTGACCAGGACGACGGTTCCGTTGAGGTCGCGCTGGGCTCGGCCGAGGCCGTGGATCCAGCGCACCTCGCCGCTCGGCCAGATCACCCGGTGCTCGAGCGAGACCGTGTCGGTCGGAAAGTTCTGCAGATAGGGCTCGCGGACCTTCTCCCAGTCGTCGGGATGGATATAGCCTTTCAGCACCCGGGCATCGATCGGCATGTCCGGGTCCATGCCCCACAGCCGCCGCGACATCTCGCTGTGCCAGACGGCGCCGGTTTGCGGCTCGACCGTCCACAGACCGATCTCGGCGCCCTCGACGGCGAGATCGAGCGCCCGCCAGGCCTCGTCCCGCTCCCGCTCGGTGCGCTTGCGATCGGTGATGTCGAGATGGATGCCGTTGATCATCCGCGGCTGGCCGTCGTCGTCGCAGCGGGCCGCGCCGAGCGAGTAGATCCAGCGGATCGAGCCGTCCGGCCAGACCACCCGATATTCGACCTCGACCTTGTCCTTCTCGACGAAGCCGCTGAGATAGGGCCGCGACACCTCTTCCCAATGGTCGGGATGGACGGCGGCCCGGATCGCCGCCGTCGTCATCTCGGTCTCGGGCGCAAGGCCGTACATCTGCTTCGAGCGGTCCGAATACCAGGTCTTGCCGGTGCGCAGGTCGAAGGTCCAGGTGCCGACCTTGGCTGCTTCGACGGCGAGCTCGAGGCGGCGGCGCGAATCGGCGCGCACCTCGTCGTCGGCGGCGCCTATCGCCGGTTTCGAACTGGACGCGTCGGCCAAATGCCGTTCCCCCCAACAGCGAGCAAGTGTCCGGCCCCCAATAGCATCTTCGGCGGCCGGACAAATGGCCTTGTTGACACAATTGACACAATTTTTCGCCCGGCGCGGCATCGGGCCGACATGAGCGCCGTCCAGAAGGGCCGGGTCGCGGCGAGTGTTGCCGCGCCTTTTCGGAGACTGGAGATGACCATGACCAACGCCAAGAAGAGCCGCCTGCAGCTTGTGCTGCTCGCCGCGGCCGCGCTGGGATCCTCCTCCGCCGTCCTCAGCGGCGCGATGACGGTCCTCGCGATGCAGCAGCCCGCCCAGGTCTCGACGCTCGCCTGAGCGGCGCGACTTGGAAGGGATGACCATGTTCCATAATTTCAACTTCAGGGACGTCCTCGCCAGCTCGGCCAAAGCGGCCTGGCAGGTCGAGGACGTTCTCCCCGAAGGCGCAGAGCTCGACTTCGGCCGCCGCTTCCTCCCGGAAGCCCTCGCCCGCACCGACGGCATCGCTTTCCTGAGCGAACCGGAGCGGCGAGTCCTCAACCAGATTCGCGGCCACGAATATCTGACCATATTCGGCCTCGTGGAGGAGTTCATCCTCCCCTTCGTGCTCGACCACGCCCGCCCGCAGCTGAACGGCGACGACCATCGGGTCCGCGCCCTGCTCAACTTCGCCGGCGAGGAGGCCAAGCACATCCACCTCTTCCGCCTGTTCCACCGGCGCTTCACCGAGGCCTTCGGAACGCCGCTGCGAGGTGATCGGCCCGGCCGAGGCGATCGCCGCCGAGGTGCTTCGCCACGATCCTTTGTCGGTCGCGCTCGTCATCCTCCAGATCGAGTGGATGACCCAGAGCCATTACGTGGACAGCGTCCGCGACGACGGCGAGCTCGACCCGCTGTTCAAGAGCCTGCTCAAGCATCACTGGATGGAGGAGGCGCAGCACGCCAAGCTCGACACATTGATGGTCGAGGCGCTGGCCGAAGGCCGCGACGAGGCCGGCATCCAGGCCGCGATCGACGGCTATCTCGAGATCGGCGCCTTCCTCGACGAGGGCCTGGCGACCCAGGCCAGCCTCAACCTCGACGCCTTCGAGCGCCATTTCGGCCGGGCGCTTCGCGCCGGGCAGCGCCGCGAGCTTCAGGCGCAGCAGCACCAGGCTTTGCGCTGGACCTATCTCGGCTCGGGCATGGCCCACCCCAAGTTCAGGGCCACCCTGGCCGCCCTTTCGCCCGCCGCGCGCGACCGCATCGCCGCCGTCGCTCCGGCTTTCGCCTGAACATCCCGTGGAGAATAACATCATGCTCGACACCACCAAGCGCCCGCCGGTCAACGGCCTCGATCTCGCCGCGCTCGACGAGACCGTCGCCGCGGTCACCGAGGATCCCCGGCTCGGCCAGGTCGCGTTCCGCGTCCGCACCGACTGGAAGGGCCAGACCAAGTCCGAATCGACGGTCGATTCCTACACGCTCGCCGGCGAGGTCGTCCCGCGCAGCTTCACCATCGTCGCCGACGAGCCGCACGAGCTGCTCGGCACCAACGCCGCGCCCAACCCGCAGGAGCTGCTGATGTCGGCGGTCAACGCCTGCATGATGGTCGGCTACGTCGCCCAGGCCTCGGTCCGCGGCATCACCCTCGATTCCTGCCGGATCGAGACGGAAGGCGAGCTCGACCTGCGCGGCTTCCTCGGCATCGATGAGACCGTCCCGGCCGGCTACCGGCGGATCAGCTACACCGTCTTCCTCGAGGGCGACGGCACCCGCGAGCAATATGAGGAGATGCACCAGGCGGTGATGGCGACCTCGCCCAATTATTTCAACATGGCCCAGCCGATCCAGATGGTCGGCCGCCTCGCCTGACTTTCGCCTTCCCGACGCCCCTCGGGACAACTCGCCCCGGCGCGCAAGCGCCGGGGCTTTTTTTATTCCTCCCCGAGACAAGCTCGGGGAGGGGGACCGCGATGCGAAGCGTCGTGGTGGAGGGGAAAGGCGGGTTAGGCGGCGTAGGCCGTCATCCCGGGCTTGATCCGGGATCCACCTTCTTGACCCACCTCTTCGAAGAAAAGGTGGATGCCGGATCAAGTCCGGCATGACGAAGTCGGCCTGACACAATTGAAACCAATTTCAGGTTGCGGCGCCATTTTCCGGCAACAGCGCTCCGCCAGAAGGGGGTCGCCAGCCGGGGAGGCTGGGGCCGGCAGGAGACGGTTTGTGTATCTGTACCGATCTTGCTGGTCACCCTCCCCGGCTGTGCCGCCGGCTTCCCCAGGGGGAATCTGACGACCCTCGCCACAGCCCGGGCGGACCGTTCCGGTCCGTCCCGATCACGACAAACATTCGAGTGAAATCCCGCCGGCCGTTGCCGTGCGGACAGGGAGTTTGAAATGAAGACCTATCTATATGCGTTGGCCTCCGTGGCCGTCCTCGCCGCCGCCGCCGCCGCCGCCCCGGCCTCGGCGGAAGGCTTCCGGGCCGAGATCCACGGCGGCTGGGACCATGTCCGCGCCGACGACAACGGCCTCAGCAGCAACGACAGCGACAGCGGCATCGTCTACGGCATCGGCGCCGGCTACGATTTCGCCATCGCCCCGAAGCTCGAGCTCGGCCTCGACCTCAGCGCCGACCTGAGCTCGATGGAAGAGTGCGAGACCAGCGTCATCCTCGCCAACGACGCCGCCTGCATCCACGCCAAGCGCGACCTCGCCGCCGCCGTCCGGCTCGGCTACAAGGTCGGCGAGCGCGGCACGCTCTATGCCCTGGCCGGCTACAGCAACGCCCGCTTCCGCTTCGACTATACGACCCCGGCGGGCGTGACGACCCGCGACAGCCGCAACCTCGACGGCTTCCGCCTCGGCGCCGGCTACCAGCACGATTTCGGCGAGCGCATGTATGGCAAGGTCGAGTATCGCTACTCGAACTACGAGGCCGACGTGACCCGCCACCAGGCGCTGCTCGGGGTCGGAATCAAGTTCTAAGCCTCCCCCGCCCCTCGGGAGACTTAAGGCTCCGGCGGTCCACCCCCACCGCCGGAGCCCTTCCTTGATCCTCCCCGAGCTTGCCTCGGGGAGGGGGACCGTCCGAAGGACGGTGGAGGGGTAAATGGCAAAGGAAGCAGAGGGTCCAGAGGGACTCTCCCGGGTCCGAGCCACCACCCCCTCCACCACCCTTCGGGTGGTCCCCCTCCCCGAGCGAGCTCGGGGAGGATTTTCATGCCCGCGCCAGTATCTCCTCGGCGACCCGGTGGGTGCGCTCGTTGTCGACGTCGATGGCGAGTCGGCCGTCCTTCGCGACCAGCGGCACGATCTTGATCCCGAAGCGCCGCGAGAAGTGGCGGAACATGCCCTCCAGGGTGACCAGGCCCGACAGGTAGAGGAACAGCGACAGCAGCCCGAGCGCCTTGACCGCGTCCTTCTTGCGCTTGGCGAACTGGCCGCCGTAGCGGAAGCTGTGGATTGCCGCGGAAGCTGTGCTCGCCGGTGATCCAGAACAGGTTGCAGTTGGAATAGGCGCCGCCGCGGAAGCGGTAGAAGCGGCGCTGGCCGTCGGGATGGGCGGCGAGGATGTCCTTTCTCTCCGCCATCATCACCACCCCGTCGACGCCCGGAGCGGAGCCCGCCTCGGCGATGGCTCGGAACCCCTCGACGGTCATCAGGACGTTGTCGGCCGTGCACAGGATGAGCGGGAAGCCGGTGGTCCGGCTCGCCTCGATGACGCTGTCGACGATATGGCCCTCGGCGCCGACCGGGGTCAGCCGCCCTTCGGCGTGGAGGCGAGCGACGGTCGGCTCGGCGGCGACCAGCGCGAAATCCTCGACCGAGACGAACAAAGGCGAATCGGGGAAGGCCTCGGCCGCGATCCTCAGGACCCGTCCGACCATCGCCTCTCCGGCGACGGGGACGAGCGCCTTGTGGCTGACTCCGAGCTTGACCGCGAGCGGGTCCGAGAGTCGCGGAACGGCGTCCGGCGAGGACGAGGATACGGGGGATCGTCATGGAAAAGGGGGGGTCCTCAGGCGGCGTGGGAGCCGATCGCCTTCTGGCGGCGGCGCTGGACCGAGCTTCCCAGCCCGATCGCCTCCCGGTACTTGGCGACGGTCCGGCGCGCAATGTCGAAACCCTTGGCGCGCAGCAAGTCGACCAGTTGGTCGTCGGAGAGGATCGCCCGCGGGTCCTCCGCGGCGATCAGCGCCTTGATGTGGCTCTTCACCGCCTCGGCCGAGACGGCGTCGCCGCCGTCGTTGGACTGGATTCCCGAGGTGAAGAAATATTTGAGCTCGTAGAGGCCGCGGTCGCAGGACAGATATTTGTTCGAGGTGACCCGGCTCACCGTCGATTCGTGCATCCCGATCGCCTCGGCGACCTGCCTCAGGGTCAGCGGCCTGAGCTGGGCGACTCCGTGGCGGAAGAAGCCGTCCTGCTGCTTGACGATCTCGGTGGCGACCTTGACGATGGTGCGGGCGCGCTGGTCGAGCGCCTTGATCAGCCAGTTGGCGCTGGCCAGGCATTCCGACAGCCAGGCCTTGGAGCGGCGGTCCGCGCCGCCGGTCAGCTCGGCATAATAGCGGCGATTGACGAGCAGCCGCGGCAGTGTGGCGCTGTTCAGCTCGATCGCCCAGCCGAAGCCGCGGCGGGCGACGAAGACGTCGGGAACGACCGCGTTGACCCGCTCCTCGCCGGAGAAGCGGCAGCCGGGCTTGGGATCGTAGGCGCGAAGCTCGCGGACCATGTCGCCGAGATCCTCGTCGTCGACCCCGCAGATCCGCTTCAGAGCCGAGAAATTGCCCTTGGCGAGATAGTCGAGATTGTCGATCAGCCGGGCCATGGCGGGATCGTAGCGGTCGGCCTCCTTGGCCTGGAGGGCAAGGCATTCGGCGAGGCTTCGGGCGGCGATCCCGGCCGGATCGAAGCTCTGGACGACGGCGAGCACCCGCTCGACCTCGGCGAGCGAGACCGCGAGGCGATGGGCGAGCTCGAGCGTGGTGGCGAGCAGATAGCCGGTCTCGTCGACCTGCTCGATGATCTGGCCGGCGATGACGAGATCGGGTCCGGACAGACGCTCGCCGGCCTGGGCGATCAGATAGTCGTGAAGCGACTGGCCCTCGGCCGCGAAGGAATCGAAATCGGGCCCTTCGCCCGTCCCAGCCGCCGCTCCCCAGACCTTCCATGCCGAGGCCGCCGTCGAGCGCGCGATCGGAGGCGCTGTCCTGGTGGAGATTCTCGTCGTTGACGTCGAGGTCGAGCGGCGCCTCGCCCGAGCCGAAGCTATCGGCGCCGGCGGCTTCCTCGGGGATTTCGGGCGCCGCCGCTTCGGCCGCCGGGACCTCCTCGCCGGCGCCGGCGTCGAGCAAAGGGTTACGCTCGATCTCCTCGGCGATGAAGCTCTCGACCTCGACGTTCGACAGAGCCAGCAGGCGGATCGCCTGCTGCAGCTGCGGGGTCATCACCAGCGACTGGCTCTGGCGGAGGTCGAGGCGGGGGCCGATCGACATGGCGGCCCCTAAAGCGCGAAGCTCTCGCCGAGATAGAGGCGGCGGACCTCGGGATCGGCGACCAGCTCGGCGGGGCTTCCGGCGAAGAGGACCTGGCCGTCGTAGATGATGCAGGCGCGATCGACGATGTCCAGGGTCTCGCGGACGTTGTGATCGGTGATGAGCACGCCGATGTCGCGCTTCTTGAGCTCGATGACGAGGTCGCGGATGTCCGAGATGGAGATCGGGTCGATTCCGGCGAACGGCTCGTCGAGGAGCATGATCGACGGGTCGGCGGCGAGCGCCCGCGCGATCTCGCAGCGGCGCCGCTCGCCGCCCGACAGCGCCATCGCCGGGGCGTCGCGAAGATGGGCGATGTGGAACTCGGCGAGCAGCTGCTCGAGCCGCTCGCGGCGCTCCGCCTTGTCGCGCACCGCCACCTCGAGCACGGCCGAGATGTTCTGGGCGACGGTGAGGCCGCGGAAGATCGAGGTCTCCTGCGGCAGATAGCCGAGGCCGAGTACGGCCCGGCGGTACATGGGCAGGCCGGTGATGTCCTGGCCGTCGAGCAGGATGCGATCCCTTGTCGGGCTTCACCAGGCCCATGATCGAATAGAAGCAGGTCGTCTTGCCGGCGCCGTTGGGGCCGAGCAGGCCGACCACCTCGCCGCGCTCGACGTGGAGCGAGACGTCCTTCAGCACCGTCTTGCGGTCGTAGGATTTGGCGATCGACATGACCGAAAGGCCTCGCGCCAGTCCGGCGAAGACGTCGGCTTCGTTCGCTCGGGGGAGGGCGGCGGCGTCGTTCATGCCGGCCGAGACTTAGGCGATGCGGGTTAAGGGGTAAACTGGCAGGCTTCGTGCATGGACGAAAAAGAGCCTGTGTGACCGATATTCGTCATCCCGGCGACGGCCGTCAGCCGCCCTTCCGCGGCGGCACGGTGAAGGTGCCGGTGACCCGGCCGCCCTGGCTGGTGGTGCCCGGCGGACCGCCGCCGTCCATCACCGCCCGGCCGCTGTCGAGGTCGATGGTGAGCCGGCCGCCGTTCACCTTCGCGTCGCGCTGGACGAGGCTGACGCCGCCGATCAGGGTGATGATCCGGCGCTCGAGATCGTAGATCCCGACGTTGCCGCTGGCGGTTTCCGACGGGCTCCTGACGGTCACTCCGCCGGTCGCGTCGATGCGGCGAAGCTCGACTCCGCCGCTGCTCGAATAAGCGACGGTGAGCCGGGCGGCGGTGAGCGTGAGCTCGCCCTGGCGGACGACGACATTGCCCGAGAAGATGGCCCGGTCGGCGCGGTCCTGGACCTCGATCCGGTCGGCGGCGACGTCGACCGGCGCGTTGCTGTTATGGCCCTTGAGGGCCGAGGTCTGGGCCGCCGCCGGGCCGAGGGCGACCGCCGCGAGGAGCAGGACGGGGACGAGGCGCTTCATGCCGCTCATCTGAGCGCGCCCTGCTCGATATGCAAGCGCGGGCGGCCGGTGAGCACGACCCGGCGCTGCGGCAGGTCGACGGTCATCCCGCCGGCGGTGAAGCGGCCGAGCCGCATCCGGCCCTCGACCCCGCCGCCGCTGACCGCGACATGCTTGTTGAGGTCGAGCGCGACGTCGCGGGTCTCGAGTCGATAGCCGTCGGCGGCGGTGAACAGGATCGGGCCGAGCACGTCCACCTTCTGGGTCTCGATGTTGTAGCGGGCGCGGTCGGCGGTGATCCGCGCCGGGCCGTCCTTGAGCTCGATCCGCGCCGCCATCCCGCCGATGTCGACGATCGGGACGCTCGACTTCGCCTGTACCGCCTGGGCCGCCTGGATGGTGAAGGGCCGGCCCTGGTCGTCGAGGCCGCGATATTCGGCCGACTGCATCTTCATCCGCTCGCGCGCCTGGTCGACCTTGTTCTTGTCGAGCAGGAAGCTGATCTCCTTCTCCTTGGAGAGCGGCGACAGCAGCAGATAGGCGAGCAGCAGGCCGACTCCGGCCGGAAGCACGATCTTGAGAAATCGCATCAGCCAGTCGTGAGCGCCTCCGGGCCTCGCCCAGCCGCGCTTCGCCGCCCGCCGTCCCTCGGTCAGCTCAGACATGGGCGAAGATGTCGACCTCCGCCCAGCCGGCGAGATCGAGCAGCGCCCGGTGCGGCAGGAAGTCGAAGCAGGCCTTGGCCAGCCCCGTCCGGCCCTTCGCGCTCGAGCCGCTCGTCGAGCTTCTCCTTCATCTGGTGGAGATAGCGGACGTCGGACGCGGCATAATCCTTCTGGGCGTCGCTGAGGTCGGGAGCGCCCCAGTCGGACGTCTGCTGCTGCTTGGAGATGTCGACCTGGAGCAGCTCCTTGATCAGCTCCTTGAGGCCGTGGCGGTCGGTATAGGTGCGGATCAGGCGCGAGGCGGTCTTGGTGCAATAGACCGGGCCCGCCATCACTCCGAGATAGGCCTGCATGATGGCGAGGTCGAAGCGGGCGAAATGATAGAGCTTGAGCCGCTCCGGATCGGCAAGCACCGCCTTCAGGATGGGCGCGGCATAATCGCTGCCGGGGGCGAAGCGGACGAGATGCTCGTCGCCGCGGCCGTCGGCGATCTGGACGAGGCAGAGGCGGTCGCGGCCCGGCAGGAGCCCCATCGCCTCGGTATCGACGGCGACCGGGCCCGGGGCGAGGACGCCTTCCGGCAGGTCCTCTTCGTGGAAATGGACGGTCATGGCCATCGCATAGGCCGAAGCGGCTTAACGCTCAATCACCCGCCGTGTCGCGCGCCCTCCCTTCGGCCGGGGACGTCTAGGGCGCAGCCTTCCCCTCGGCTTTGGCCTTCGCCTTCGCCTGACTTCGCCGGCGCGAGATGATGTTGAGCGATTCGACGCCGGCCGAGAAGGCCATGGCGGCGTAGATATAGCCCTTGGGGACGTGGACTCCGAAGCCGTCGGCGATCAGCACCGCGCCGATCATCAGCAGGAAGCCGAGCGCCAACATCACCACGGTCGGGTTGTGGTTGATGAAGTTGGCGAGCGGATCGGCGGCGAACAGCATCACCGCCACCGCGACGACGACCGCGATCATCATGATCGGGACCGCGTCGGTCATGCCGACCGCGGTCAGGATCGAATCGACCGAGAAGACGATGTCGAGGAGGAGGATCTGGACGATCGCCGAGCCGAAGCCGAGCACCGCGGGGGACGTGTCGAAGACATCGTCCTCCTCGCCCGGGCTCATCGTGTGGTGGATCTCCTTGGTGGCCTTCCAGACCAGGAACAGCCCGCCGGCGATCAGGATGAGGTCGCGCCAGGAGAATTGGGTCTCGAACGCCGGCTGGCCGTGGGAATCCGTCATGCCGCTGATTCCGAGGTCGAAGACCGGCGCCTTGAGGCTGACCAGCCAGGCGATGCTGAACAGAAGGCCGAGGCGCATGATCAGGGCTAGGCTGATTCCCACCCTTCGGGCGCGCTGGCGCTGCGCTTCGGGCAGCTTGTTGGACAGGATCGAGATGAAGATGAGATTGTCGATCCCGAGCACCACCTCCATCACGACCAGGGTGACGAGCGCGGCCCAGGCCGCGGGGTCGGAGAACAGGGTTGCGAGCGCGTCCATGCGCGGCGCCATAGGGGAAGGCCGGCGACGGCTCAACGTGGCATCGAGGGTTGATCGTCGCGCCCGCGCCCGTCACACGGGGCGGACCCGCCATCAGGAGCCCTCCCCCTATGCCGTCCGGTCTCGCCGCGCTGCTCGACGACGTCGCCGCCATCGCCAAGCTCGCCGCCGCCTCGGTCGACGACGTCGGCGCCGCCGCCGGCCGCGCCGGGGCCAAGGCGGCGGGGGTGGTGATCGACGACACCGCCGTGACGCCGCGCTACGTCACCGGCTTCACGCCCGACCGCGAGCTTCCGATCATCGCCCGAATCGCCAAGGGCTCGCTCAAGAACAAGCTGCTCATCCTGCTCCCCGCGGCGCTGGCGCTGAGCGCCCTCCTGCCCTGGGCGATCACGCCTCTGCTCATGCTCGGCGCCGCCTATCTCTGCTTCGAGGGCGCCGAGAAGGTGTGGGAGGCGGTGGCGGAGCGGGAGCACAGCCTCGCCGAGGATGTCGCCGAGCTGAGCAGCGCCGAGCATGAGCGGCACATGGTCTCGGGAGCGGTTCGGACCGACTTCATCCTCTCGGCCGAGATCATGGCGATCGCGCTGGCCGAGGTCGCCGCGCGAGGCGTTCTGGACCCGGGCGATGATCCTGGCGGTGGTCGCGGTGGCGATCACCGTCGGAGTCTACGGCCTCGTCGGGCTGATCGTGAAGATGGACGATATCGGCCTCCACATGGCGGAGCGGCGCAACCGGGGATCGCAGGCGGTCGGCCGGGCGCTGGTCCACGCCATGCCCAAGGTGATGGCGGCCCTGTCGACGATCGGCATCGCCGCGATGATCTGGGTCGGCGGCGGGATCATCGTCCACGGGCTCGAGGTGTTCGGCGTGGCCGGCCCCGCCCACCTCATCCACGACGCCGGCGAGGCCGCCGCCCACGCCCTTCCCGCGCTTGGCGCGGCGGTCGAATGGACGGTCGGAGCGATCGGCTCGGGCCTGATCGGGCTGGCGATCGGAGCGGTCATCGTCGCCGTCCACCACAAGCTCGCGCGCAAGCACTGACCGGCGGACCGCGGCCGCACGCCCTAGCGGAAAAGCGACTCGCGGCCTGCAACCTTTTGAGTTATAGGGGCAGGCAGTGCGCCATACAGGGGGCGTACGAAGACCGTGGCGCGACAGCCCCGCGCGGTGGTTTGCACGTGAAGGCAGGGGCGCGGAAAGTATTGACGGGCATGGGTTTCGACAGAGGGCGCCGCGGCGAGCGCGGCGGGCGCGGCAGAGACAAGCGCGAAGGTTTCGGCGACGAGAGTTTCGGGGGATTTGAGGATCGCGGCGGCTTCGGCGCCGGTCCGGGCGGCGGCGGCGGCGGGTATCGCGGCGGCGGCGACCGGTTCGGCGGCGGTGGCGGCGGCGGCGGTTATGGCGGCGGCGGCGGTGGCGGCGGTTTCCGCGGCGGCGGCGGCGGTGGCGGCTATGGCGGCGGCGGTGGCGGCGGCGGTTTCCGCGGCGGCGCCGGCGGCGGAATGCCCCCGCAGGTCGTCGGCGAGGGCAAGGGCGTCGTCAAATTCTTCAACCCGCAAAAGGGCTTCGGCTTCATCGTCCGGGACGATGGCGGCGAGGACGTGTTCGTCCACATCTCGGCGGTCGAGCAGGCGGGCCTCACCGGCCTCGCCGACGGCCAGCCGCTCGGCTTCACGCTCGTCGATCGCGGCGGCCGGGTCTCGGCGACCGACCTCAAGATCGAGGGCGAGCCGATGCCGGTCCAGGAGCGGGCTCCGCGCGAGGACCGCGACGGTCCGCGCGGCGGCGGCTATGGCGCCCCCGGCGGCGGCGGCGGCGGCCCGCAGCGCCAGCTGACCGGCGAGAAGGCCCAGGGCACGGTCAAGTTCTTCAACGCGATGAAGGGCTTCGGCTTCATCAGCCGCGACGACGGCCAGCCCGACGCCTTCGTCCACATCTCGGCTGTCGAGCGGGCCGGCACTGGTCAGCCTCAACGAGGGCGACCGGGTCGAGTTCGAGCTCGAGATCGACCGCCGCGGCAAGACCGCCGCGGTCAATCTGCAGCCGATCCAGTAAGGCGAGGCAGGACGGGCGCGCCCCGTCAGCCTTCCCTCACGGCAGATTGAGACGATGTGCCGGCGGCTTCGGCCGCCGGCGCTTCGCCGCCCCGAGGATCCAGCATGCCGGCCCGCCCGGCCGCCGCGCCTCCGCTGCCGCCGCCGGACGGCGTTTCGTGGATGTTGGTTCCGAATTCCTTTTCGAGGCAGGCCTTGAGGGCGGGATCGATCCGGGCGGCGACCCAGAGCAGCTCCATGCGCTCGACATCGTCCCGCATGGCGAAGGCCGCCATCAGCGCTCCGGCGCACCACAAAGCCCCGGCCACGACCGACGTCAGCAGCTTGAGGCAGGGGCTGGCCTGGGCGATCTGAGGCGCCAGCCAGCCCGCGGCGATCCCGCCGAGCACGGCGACGACCAGATTGACCCCGAGATAATAATAGCTTCGCCGCCGCCGGGCCCATTCGATTAGCTCCGCCGGGGCGGAGCGATGGTAGAGCCAGACGAACAGGGAATCGGCCGGGGCGCTTTCCAGCCGCTCCCAATCCTCCTTCGTGACGAGCTTCCTGTTGGCTTTGCACCGGCCGATCGCGTCATCCATGCGGGCCTTGAGGAGAACCCTGGCGCGGTCGTTGAAAACGCCGCCGCGGCCGATCTGCAGGGCGACGATATGGAGCCCCTGTATGGTGATTCCGATCAGCGGGGCGAGGACGAGCGCGGAGATCGCCGCGAACCCTTCCGTCGCGATGCGCTGGGTGAAGAAGCCCCACGCCGGGTCGCCTGCGAAGAGCCACCATCCGATCCAGGCGAATACCAGGAACACGGCGCCGACGATCGCATGGCGCAACAGGAAATGAGTGTCGCCCATCGCGCCATTCTACCGCAAACGGGCAGCGGAGCGGCGAGTTCATGACTCCGATTCGGAGCGAATCAGCCGGCAGGGCTGCCGACGAAGCGCCAGCGGAGAAGCTCGCCGGCGTGGAAGGGCACCACCCTCGTGTCCGCCGCACGGAGCGCGTCCGGGACCTTGACCTCGGCCCGTTCCAGCACGATCCGCTCCTCGTTGAGCGGCAGCCCGTAGAAGCGCGGGCCGTTCTCCGACGCGAAGGCTTCCAGCCGGTCGAGAGCGCCCTCCTCCTCGAACGCCGCCGCATAGCTTTCCAGCGCGAAGGGGGCGTTGAAGATCCCGGCGCAGCCGCAATCCGCCTGCTTGCGCTCGACCGAATGCGGCGCGCTGTCGGTGCCGAGGAAGAATTTGGGCGAGCCCGAGGTGGCCGCCCGGCGGACGGCGAGGCGGTGCGCTTCGCGCTTGGCGACCGGCAGGCAATAGGCATGGGGCCTGAGCCCGCCGGCGAACAAGGCGTTGCGGTTGATGTGGAGGTGGTGCGGCGTGACGGTCGCGGCGACGTTGGGGCCGGCCGCCAGCACGAAATCGGCCGCATCCGCCGTCGTGACATGCTCGAACACCATCTTGAGCGCAGGGAAATCGCTCAGCAGCCCCGAGAAAATGCGGTCGATGAACGCCTTCTCGCGGTCGAAAATGTCGACGTCCGGATCGGTGACCTCGCCGTGGATCAGCAGCGGCATGCCGACTCGCTGCATCGCCTCGAGCGCCGGGCGGATTTTGGCGATCGCCGTCACGCCGTAAGCCGAATTGGTCGTCGCATGCGCGGGGTAGAGCTTGGCGGCGGCGAACACGCCCGCCTCGAAGCCGGAGGCGAGCTCGGCCGGATCGGCGTCGTCGGTCAGGTAGCAGGTCATCAGCGGCGTGAAGCGGGCGCCGCCGACGGCCTCGAGGATTCGGTCGCGATAGGCCCGCGCCGCCGCGACGGTCGTCACCGGCGGGTCGAGATTGGGCATGACGATCGCCCGGGCGAACTGCCGCGCGGTCGAGGGCGCCACCGCCTCGAGCATCGCGCCGTCGCGAAGATGGACGTGCCAGTCGTCGGGCCGGCGGAGGATGAGGCGGGTTGGTTCGGTCACCGCGTCCCCCTATCAAAGGGGCATGACGGGAACCACCTTGATCGAAAGGGCGCTGCTTCGCCTCTCCGGCGAGGACGTGCGCGGCTTCCTCCAGGGGCTGGTAACCCACGACCTCGGCCTGCTCGCGCCGGACAGGCCGTTATGGGCGGGGCTGCTGACGCCTCAGGGCAAGGCCCTCTTCGACTTCATCCTGTGGGCAGACGGCGAGGACGTGCTGATCGACTGCGAGGCCGAGGCGGCAGGGGACCTGACGAAGCGCCTCGCCCTCTACCGACTGCGCCGCAAGATCGCGATCGAGCCGGTGGAGGGCTTGACGGTGCATTGGGCTCGGAGCTCCCCGGCGCAGGCCGGGGTCCAGCCCGACCGCGCGACTGGGTCCCGGCCTTCGCCGGGAAACACGGTGGATCCCCGTCTGACCGATCTGGGCTATCGCTGGCTGGGTCCGCCCGGCGAGGCTGCGCAGGGCTGGCTTGCCCACCGCCTTTCGCTCGGCGTCACCGAAGGCCGCGCCGAGCTAGGCTCCGACAAGACGCTCTGGCTCGAGTGCAACGCCGCCGAGCTCGAACGGGGTCAGCTTCACCAAGGGCTGCTACGTCGGCCAGGAGAATACGGCGCGGATGAACTACCGCTCGAAGGTCAACCGGCGCCTGGTGGTCGTGCCGGCCGACGCGCCGGGCGAACGGACCCGGATCCATTATCCCGAGCTCGGCCTGGCGGTCGAGCATCGGCGGGTCGACGATCTCGGCGCGGCGATCCTTCCCCCCTGGCTCGAGGCCGCCCTGGCGCGCTGATCCTAGCTTTCCTCCGCCGGCGTTTACCCGCGGTTCAACGCTTCGGGCGCAATTGTCCGGGGCGGGTTTGCGGCCTAATCAGGGCGCGGGGAAAGAGCTGGGGGTTTGATGATGGAGGCGACGCGCGATCCGCTGATCGAGGAGCTCGAGGCGCCGGTCGCCCACCGGCGGTTCGGCAGCGGCTGGTATTCCGGGCTGTTTGCCTTGCTGCTTGCCGTCGCCGCCTTCGCCATGGTGCTCGTGCTTCGCTTCCCGAACTGGCTGGGCACGCCGGAGCTGGCGGCGATGCGCGAGGCCGCCGCCTTCCGCCCCGCCGTCCACCTCGTCATCCTCGCGGCCTACGCCCTCGCCGTCCTCAGCCTGATGCTCCGCCGCAACAAGGCGCTCGGCTTCGCGGCGCTCGCCATAGCGCTGGCCGCCGCGCTGATGGGCGGCGCCAACGCCACGGCGGCCGAGACCCGCAACTGGGGGATATTCTTCGGCCTCGACTTCTTCATCCTCAACATGGCGCTGACCGGCCTGATGTTCGCGCCGCTGGAGCGCTTCTTTCCGCACCGCCGCGAGCAGCGCCTCTTCCGGGTCGATTGGCGCGAGGATCTGTTCTACTTCCTGGTCAGCTCGATGATGGTCCAGGTCATCGCCTTCCTCACCTTCGCGCCGTCGCTGGCGATCCTCGACCATACCGCCCGGCTCGCCGATCTCCGCGCCGCCGTCGGCGGCCAGCCGCTGGCGCTGCAGGTGGTGGAGATCATGGTGCTGACCGATCTCATCCAATATTGGCTTCACCGCATCTTCCACCGAATCCCCTTCCTGTGGGGCTTCCATGCCGTCCACCACAGCACCCGGGCGATGGACTGGCTCGCCGGCTCGCGAATGCACTTCGTCGAGATCACCCTGCTTCGCGGCCTGACCGCGGTGCCGATGCTGACCTTCGGCTTCTCGCCGGTGGCGCTGCAGATCTACGTCGGCATCGTCTACGTCTATTCGTCGCTCCTCCATGCCAACGTGAAGGGCGATTTCGACCGGCTCGGCCGCTTCGTCGCCACGCCCCGCTTCCACCACTGGCATCACGGCCTCGAGGCGGAAGCGGTCGACAAGAATTTCGCCATCCACTTCCCGCTGTTCGACCGCCTGTTCGGCACCTTCCACATGCCGGCCGGGCGCTGGCCCGAAAGTTACGGCGTGCCGGAGCAGGTCCCCGTCGGCTATTGGCGCCAGTTCCTCTACCCGTTCCGGCGCAGGCGCGTCGACTGACGGGCGGCGGCGGCTTCACCCTTTCACCCAGCGCACCTTCGGATCGTCGATCGTCCATCACGTCGTTCAGCTCGCGGACGTTGCGATAGCCGTAGCCGTAGAGGTGGGTGAAGGTCGAAAGGTTGAGCGCGAGCCGTCCGCTCTTCAGCATCACCGGCGGGCGGTCGTTGCGGAAATTGTTGTTGCAGTAGATGAGGATCGGCCGGTCCGGCCGGCCGATCACCTCGGCGAGGCGCTCGTCGCTGAACTCGGGCAGCGGCACGTTGACCGCGCCCTGGATATGGCCGGCGGCGAACTGCTCGGCGGAGCGGGCGTCGAGGATCAGGACGTCGGGCTCGGCGGCGGCGGCGGCGAAGGCGTTCCAGTCGATCAGCCGCGCCCGGCGATAAGGCTGGACCTCGGCGATCAGCGACCGATAGCCGTCATAATCGATCTGCGGGTTGAGCGGCGGGGCCGGGCCGGCGGCGGCGATCGCCAAGGCGGCGAAGAGAGGCTGGAGCATGGCGGGCACTCCTTGCTGACTGACAGGAGGAGCGATCGATACGGCCGCGAAACTGTCGCCGCGTGAACGTCGTCGCCGAGCCGGGGCCGATGCGCCGAGGCGCTCAGCCTGCTGGCGAAGCTCGAAGGCCCTGACCGGGAAGGTGCCCATGCCGGCGATCTTCGGCGGCGCGGCGGTGAAGCGGAAGCCGCTCGGCGGGAGCGCGCCGAGCCTCGTCATATGCTCGCAGATCGAGGGTGCCGGCGCCGAGCAGGATGGTGTGGACCGGGCGGCGGCGGGTGCGGGTGTCGTCGATATTGTAGCTGTCGATCCCGACCAGCGCGGCGCCGCGCTCCGCCAGCAGGCGCGCGGCGGCCTCGGCGAGGAAGGGGTGGTCCGATTGATAGGCGTCGGTGCGCCAGTGGCGGTCCCAGCCGGTGTGGACCAGCACCGCCTTGCCGGCGACGTCGAGCGCCTTCGAACAGCTCCGGCGCCGACCTCCATCCCCTCGGCGCGGACGCACAGGCCGTCGAGGCCCGCCAGCCGCTCGAGCGCCGACCGCGGCGAGGTCGTCGCCGTCGGCGTAGCGGTGGAAGGGGGTGTCCAGATAGGTGCCGGTATTGGCGACCATGTCGATCCGGCCGATCTGGAAGGTCGAGCCGTCGTCGTAATTGGCGGCCGGTGTCCTCGCGCTTCCAAAGTCGCAGATGTGCGGCGCGGGCAGGCCCTTGTAGGTGACCATGCCGTGCTCGATCTCGTGGCTAAGGTCGATCAGCATCGAACATGGCCCTGCAATAAGCGCGGTGGGCGGCGAAGGCTTTGGGCTTCATCTTCCTTGAGCTGTTTGTAGAAGCCTTCCGCGACCTTGATATCCTCGCTGTCGACCTGCTCCTTGGTGCGGCCGCCTTGCGGCCGGTGTCGGCCATGATCATTCCCCAGGTCATCATGTCGGCGAACTGTTCCGAGCTGGGCTCCTTGCCGACCTCGAGCTTGATCAAGGTCGCGCAGGAGACGGCCTGATGGTAGAAGAGCTCCGGCGGCGGTTCGTCCTTCGCGTCGGCCGCGGCGAGGCTAGCGAGCAGCAGCAAATCGATCATGGCCCAGGCCTCCCCCTTCAGGCGGCCAGCTTCCTCAGCACGTAATGGAGGATTCCGCCGGCCCGGAAATATTCGAGCTCGTTGAGCGTATCGATCCGAACCCGGGCGGTGAAGGCGAAGGTGGAGCCGTCCGCCTTCGTCACCTGAACCTCGATCTCCTGGCGCGGCTGGAGGTCGGCGATTCCGGTGATCGATGAAGGTCTCGGTGCCGTCGAAGATCGGGACGTCGCCGACGAACTGGAGCGGGACGACGCCCATTCCGACCAGGTTGGAGCGGTGGATGCGCTCGTAGGTCTCGGCGATGACGGCGCGGACCCCGAGCAGATTGGTGCCCTTGGCGGCCCAGTCGCGCGAGGAGCCGGTGCCATATTCCTTGCCGGCGATGACGACGAGCGGAGTGCCCTCCGCCTTGTAGCGCATCGCGGCGTCGTAGATGGGCAGGATCTCGCCGGTCGGGATGTGGCGGGTGAGGCCGCCTTCGGTGCCTGGAATCATCCGGTTCTTGATGCGGATGTTGGCGAAGGTGCCGCGCATCATCACTTCGTGGTTGCCGCGGCGGGCGCCGTAGGAGTTGAAGTCGGCCCGGGCGACCTGATGCTCGGCGAGATAGGCGCCGGCCGGGCTGTCGACCTTGATCGCGCCGGCCGGGGAGATGTGGTCGGTGGTGATCGAATCGCCGAAAATCGCCAGAGGACGCGCGTCCGCGATGTCGGACGGCGGGACCGGGGTCATCGTCATGCCCTCGAAATAAGGCGGGTTCTGGATGTAGGTCGAGCCCGCCGACCAGGCATAGGTCTCGCCGCCCGCGACCGGGAATCGAGCGCCACTTGTCGTCGCCCTTGTAGACGTCGGCGTAGCGGGCGCGGAACATGTCGCCGTGGACGTGGGCGTCGATCAGCCGGCGGACCTCGTCGTTGGTCGGCCAGACGTCCTTGAGGAAGACCGGCTGGCCGTCCGAGCCGGTGCCGAGCGGCTCCTCGATCATGTCGCCGGCGACCGTGCCCTTGAGCGCATAGGCGACGACCAGCGGCGGCGAGGCGAGATAATTGGCGCGCACGTCGGGCGACACCCGGCCCTCGAAATTGCGGTTGCCGGAGAGGACCGAGGCGGCGACGAGGTCGTGCTTGGCGATCGCCGCCGAGATCGGCTCGGGAAGCGGCCCCGAATTGCCGATGCAGGTGGTGCAGCCGTAGCCGACCAGGTCGAAGCCGATCGCGTTCAGATCCTCGGACAGGCCGGCGCGGTCGAGATAGTCGGTGACGACCTGCGAGCCCGGCGCCAGCGACGTCTTCACCCAGGGCTTGCGAGTCGAGCCCCTTCGCGCGCGCCTTGCGGGCGACGAGGCCGGCGGCGATCAGCACCGCCGGGTTGGAGGTGTTGGTGCAGGAGGTGATGGCGGCGATGACGACGTCGCCATGGCCGATGTCGGGCACGCCGGGATCGCCCGGGCACGGGTGGCGCTGCTCGAGCTCGGCGAGGCTGTGGCCATATTCCTTGGTGAAATTGGCGATGAACTCCTCGTCGACCCGCGACAGCACGACCTTGTCCTGCGGGCGCTTGGGGCCGGCCAGCGACGGCTCGACGCTGTCCATGTCGAGCTGCGAGCGTGTCGGTGAACAAAGGCTCGTGATAGGCGCCGGGCTCGAGCCACAGGCCCTGCGCCTTGGCATAGGCCTCGGTGAGGGCGATCTGGTCCTCCGAGCGGCCGGTCAGGCGCATGTAGTCGAGCGTCTTGCCGTCGACCGGGAAGAAGCCGCAGGTGGCGCCATATTCGGGCGCCATGTTGGCGATCGTCGCCCGGTCGGCGACCGACAAAGCCGAGACGCCCTCGCCGTAGAATTCGACGAAGCGGCCGACGACGCCCTTGGCGCGGAGCATCTGGGTGACGGTGAGGACGAGGTCGGTGGCGGTGATCCCTTCCTGAAGCGAGCCGGTGAGGTGGAAGCCGACCACCTCGGGGATCAGCATCGAGACCGGCTGGCCGAGCATCGCCGCCTCCGCCTCGATCCCGCCGACTCCCCAGCCGAGGACGCCGAGGCCGTTGACCATGGTGGTGTGGCTGTCGGTGCCGACGAGGGTGTCGGGATAGGCCACCGTCTCGCCCGACGGGTCCGGCGACGACCACACGCCGCGGGCGATATATTCGAGATTCACCTGGTGGCAGATGCCGGTGCCGGGCGGCACGACCTCGAAATTGTCGAACGCCTTCGAGCCCCATTTGAGGAACTCGTAGCGCTCCATGTTGCGGTGATATTCGAGCGCGACGTTCTGCGCGAACGACTGCGGCGTGCCGAAGGCGTCGACCATCACGCTGTGGTCGATGACGAGATGGACCGGCACCTGCGGGTTGATCTGCGTCGGCGTTGCCGCCGAGCCTGGCCATGGCGTCGCGCATCGCGGCGAGGTCGACGACGGCGGGGACCCCGGTGAAATCCTGCATCAGCACGCGCGCCGGCCGGTACTGGATCTCCTTGGTCGACGACCGCTCCTTCTGCCAGTCGACGAGCGCCTGGATGTCGGCGCGGGTGACGGTCTTGCCGTCCTCGAAGCGGAGCAGATTCTCGAGCAGGACCTTCATCGAGAAGGGCAGGCGGGAGATGTCGCCGAGCTGGGCGGCGGCTTTCTCGAGGGAGTAATAAGCGTAGGTCTTGCCGGCGGCGGTGAGCGTGGTGCGGGTGTTGAGGGCGTTGTTGCCGACGGCGGTCATCGGAGGCCTTTCGGTTCAGCGTGGCTTTCCGAGGCTGTGGAAAACACATCGCGATGTGATTTGCGGCGGCTCTAGCAACGCGTGGCGAGGGTGGGAAGGGTCGCACCCCGTTCGTCATGCCGGACTTGATCCAGCATCCACCCTCCACCTGTCCGATCATGCAAGGGGAGGTAGACTCCGGATCAAGTCCGGGGTGACGGGAGAGCGAACGGCATACGAACTTGGTATATGGCGAAATTCCTCATGCCTCGGGCCTCGCTTTGCGCTAAAATCGCAGCGTCATGAACGCGCCGAACCATCCCCGGATCGTCGTCGATCCCTCGCTCTGCGGCGGTCGGCCTACCGTCCGCGGCACGCACTTCGCGGTGGCGGACATACTGCGCCTGCTGGAGGACGGGGACACCGGAGAGACCCTCGTCGCCGACTTTCCGCCTTTAACGTTGGCGGACGTTCGAGCCTGCCGAGCCTATGCGGCGGCGACCGGCCTTGCCGCGACGAGAGGCCATTGGGTCGACAGGGTGGCCGGGGCCTTGGACGAGGATTTCGCGCGCGCGGCGCTCGACCGGCCGGGACCCGAGACCCACGAACGGCCGGACATCAGCCTCGACTGATGCGGTATCTGATCGATACCAACATCATCATCGCCCTCACTGTCCAGGATGACCGTACCGTCGGGCGGATGCTCAACATTCATCGGAGCGACAGCGGCATCTCGACCGTCGTTCTCCATGAACTCTACGCCGGTGCCTACGAAAGTAAGCGGATGAGACGCAGCCTGGAGATCATCGA
This sequence comes from uncultured Alphaproteobacteria bacterium, assembly GCA_963716155.1. Classification (GTDB taxonomy): domain Bacteria; phylum Pseudomonadota; class Alphaproteobacteria; order Sphingomonadales; family Sphingomonadaceae; genus Allosphingosinicella. Next base: position 2,756,409 of record OY970297.1, on the reverse strand, counting down.
AACCCTGTGCCTGCCTCCACTCTCCTTCGATGCCGAAGATGCGCGCGCGGCCGGTGCGATCAAGGCGGTCCTGAAGCGCAAAGGGACGCCGATCGGTCCCAACGATATCCTGATCGCCGGCCAGGCGCGGGCCCGGGGCCTGACGCTGGTGACACGCAATGTCGGGGAGTTCCGGCGGGTGGAGGGGCTCGCGGTGGAGGAGTGGGCGGCGTGAGCCGCTAGGCGGCGCGGATGACGGTCTTGCCGTCCTCGAAGAGGAGGAGATTCTCGAGCAGCACCTTCATCGAGAAGGGCAGGCGGCTGACGTCGCCGAGCTGGGCGGCGGCTTTGTCGAGGGAGTAATAAGCGTAACGCTTCGGACCGACTTGGAGGTCGGTCCGGGTCTTCAAGGTGTCGTGGCCGACGGCGGTCATAAGATACCTTTCCGGGTCCGCCGTGGCGGAGCTTGCCGTGGGGGATTCCGCAATATGCGGAATGTCGAGGGCGCTCTAGCAACGCGTGGCGGGGGTGTGAAGGGTCACACCTCCCTCACAAAATCCATGTTCCGGACGGCATAGTCATTTCGCATATTGCGAAACTCCCCATGCCTCGAATCGCCCAATGCGCTAAACTGCCATGCGATGAATGCGCCCAACCATCCGCGGATCGCGATCGACCCCCGCGTGTGCGGCGGCAAGCCGACCGTCGCCGGGACGCGTGTGAGGGTGGCCGACGTGCTGGCCATGCTCGCCGAGGGCGTCGGCCAAGCCGAGATCCTGTCCGACTTTCCCTCTCTGACCCCTGAGGACGTGCGGGCCTGCCTCGCTTTCGCGGCGGAGCTCACCAGCGAGGCTCCCGTCCCGCCCGGCTATTATACGCCCGGGTCCCTGCCGCCGCTGAGCGAGGGCGCCAAAGCCATACTGGCCTCGATCGACGCCGTCGCGCCGCTGGTGGACGTGCGGGCGGAGACGATGGCCGCTCAGTCGCGCGGGATCACGCTCGAAGATGAAGGGATGGTCGGCATTCGGCTTACCGACGACGGCCTTCCCGGCCTCGATCCCGACCGCTAGGTGTGGAGCCTCAACAGGTTGTTCTCGTCCAGTCCGAGTCGGCTGATGGGCGGTTGGTATTTTAGGCTGCCGTGTGGGCGGTGCCAGTTATATTGGTGGAGCCAGGCGTGCAGCTCGGCCTTGCGGTGTTCTGAGGTCGGGTATGCTTTGGCGTAGGCCCATTCGCGCAGGCTGGTCTGGATGAAGCGCTCGGCCTTGCCGTTGGTTTTTGGCGTGTAGGGCCTGGTTCGGATGTGCTTGAGGCCGAGGGTTTTGCAGGCGGCGCGGAAGGCGTGGCTGCGGTAGCAGGCGCCGTTGTCGGTCATGACCCGGGCGACGGTGATGCCGAGGCCGGCATAATAAGCGATGGCGGCATGGAGGAAGGCGACGGCGCTCGTTGCCTTCTCGTCGGGCAGGATCCGGCTGATCGCGACGCGCGAGGCATCGTCGATGCAGACGTGGACATATTCCCAGCCGACATGGGAGCGTCGCCCGTCGCTGCGCCGGGTGCGGTCGCCGGTGATGCGGTGGCCGACCTGGTGGAAGCGTCCGAGCTTCTTGATGTCGATGTGGATGAGCTCGCCGGGATGCTCGCGCTGGTAGCGGCGGACCGGCTCGGCCGGCTCGAGCGCCTTCATCTTGCTGATGCCGAGCCGCCTCAGCACTCGGCTGACGGTAGCGGTCGACACGCCAACGGCCAGGGCGATGCGCTTGCCGGTCCAGCGCTGGCGGCGCAACGCCTCGATGCGCTCGATCACCACCGGCGGCGTCGGCCGGCGCCGCCGGTGTGGGCGTGACGAGCGATCGGTGAGGCCGGCCTCGCCTTCGACCTGGTAGCGGGCGACCCATTTGCGGACGGTCCGGAGCGACACGCCCATGTCGGTCGCGACCGACATGGGCGACTGGCGCTCAACGAGCACGCGCCGCACCAACTCGGCTCGACTGCGTGGCGTCAATCGGGCATTCTTGTGGATGTTCATCCGGTCCTCCTGAGAGCTGAAGCTTCGCAACCTCAGTCTGCTCGGTCAGGGCCGGATGAACAACCTATGGAAACCTCACAGCTAGCGCCTGGCCGACCGAGGAGAGACCGGGTGGACCTCGGACAGGCGCTGGGCGCCGCGGAGCTCGCCAGCCTCCAGCGTTTCAGCCTTTACCTGCCGGACCGGGACCGGTCGGGCGCCCCGGTGCCCGACGTCGAAAAATGGATCGACGCGGCGATGGCGTTGTTCGCCGACGTGAATGAGGGTGCGACCAGGCTGCCGGTCGCCCAGGGCATCTGGAAATCCCGCGAAGGCGATCCGATCGTGCGGGAGGCAACGACGGTCGTCTACTCCTTCATCCGCGACACGCCCCGCTTCCAGGCCAACATCAGGCGGTTCACGGTCTTCATCCATAGCTTCGGCAAGCATGCCGAGCAGGGCGAGGTCATGGTCGAGTTCGCGGGCGAGGTGCCGGAGCGAGGGTTTGTGTCCCGAGCTTATTTCATCCGGGATTATCCGAAGGCGGGGCCGAAGCCTTTTTAGGCGGGACGCGTGTGCTGCCGGGGGTGGTGCGGGTGTTGAGGGGGTTGTTGCCGACGGCGGTCATGATCTGCCTTTTCGGTTCCGCGGATGGCGGAGCTTCCCGTGGATGGCGGTTCCTACGGGACTCCAACATCTTTATCCAAGTGCGAGGCAAGGGCTGGCCCCGGGAAGAATATCGTTGGAGATTCCATTAGATTCTGCTAGATTCGGGTATGGTTGGTAAGACGATCCCCGTCACTGCCGTCTCCCACACCGTGGTCGCCCGATTGGACGCGCTTATTGCTCAAGTCCGGGCCAATGTCTCGGAGACGGCCAGTCGCGCCATCAACTGTTCGACGGTTTGCAGGCTCGCGATCGAGGATGCTCTCGATCGCTATGAACATGAGCCAAATTTGCTGGCCGAACGCCTCGGTTTTTCCATCGCCCCGCTAAATGCCGCATCAGTAAAGACGCTTGGTGCAGCCGAGAGAGGAGGCCGCGATGCGGAAGCGTAACAACCGCTCGTCCAAGACCTCCCTTCAGCAAAGGCAGTTCCACCTGCCCTTCGAAGGGCATGATATCGGCCCGCCGGAAGCGGCGATTCGTCCGCGATTCAACGTGCAGACCACGCCGACCTACATCTCGCTCCAACCCTATGTCGGAGAAACTTACGCCTGGCTCTTCTACCACCTCGGTTTTCATACCTTGGCCAGTTTCGCCGATCATAGCCGATATGCGGTCCAATGTACCGCCGGGGTCGGACCTTGCCGTTTGTCTCAGCTCGAACGGGCTCTTGAGGATCACAAGCTGGCGTTTCAGCCAGGTAAAGGAAGCTCCAGTTCGGTACCGCCCCTTTCGTTTGCGACGGCGCGCGACGAAGCAAGACGGGTAAGGCGTACTAGATTACGTTTCCGTCTCGTGGATCCAGCGGGTGAAGACGGGGCTCCAGCTTCCAGGAGAGATTCCTCGGATTCACCTGCGGAAAAACCTCGTCTACGCTTGGCAACAAGCCTGGGACAATCGTGTTGACCGAGGCGAGAATACCCTGGGCCGTGGCAGTTGTGATCGTGAACTCCTCCCGCGTATTCGGAGCTCCGTGAAAGACGGAGCGCGCCAGAGGGACTCGAGCTTGCCGCGGAACCTCCAGGTTGGCGCAGAACGACTCTTCCGTCAGCACGTGAGAATGAGGATTAACGATGACATTGATGAACATCTGACGGTCAAACATTCTGATGCTCGGCACGACGCTGTTGTCCGGCAAGCCGCCACGCAAACCCATCGACTTTAGTATCGCTGCTGAGTTGGTACCCTTCAGCTTCGGCGATGCGAAGCACTCATTGAGCTTCGCAATATTAAAAGCATCCATAACTTCGTAATCGTCAAACTTTTGGATATAGTCACTGCGCGGCCTATCCAAATCAGTAAATGTTGCAGCAAAATCTCTAACTAATGTATTTGCTTCGCCATTTAGATGCTTCTGTCGGACGAAAGTCCGCCAGTCGATATAAAAATATCGCTGTGAGTCTCGTTTGACCAAGGCAGCTACCATCCACGGCTTAAGCTTCTCTTTTGCTATGCGAGCCAACTCCCTCCGCTGCTGCCGCATATACAGCAACTTATGCGGAGTAGGCCGAACCTTCCCCCCAGGCGGATAATTAATCTTGATTTCGGGGACAGGCATGGACAGCAAAGACCGTAGAAATGACAGAGAGAAGATACAGCAAAGATACCATAGACAGCCGAGAAGGCTATTGAATTTTGTAAGATTATGAGCGGACCTTTCCACTCAGCGAGTCGCACGAGGGGAATCGGTTTCACATGCCGCGCGATCGAGCTGCAAGCGTGAGATATTAACCACAACCGCGGAAAGCACGGGAACGCACCAAAGCCCGCGCAACCGCCAAACGCGCGACAGCCACAATCAAGATTGCAGAATGAGACTGAGTTCGAAATGTTCGGGTGCGACCGGGATGGTACCCCGGTCGCACCCAGCCGCAGGCTAGGGGACCGTGTCGGGCGCCCATACGACTCGCGGAGCCGACGAGTATAGGGCATCCAGAGCGGCGTGGCAAAACGCCCGAGCGGTCTCCTTAGAAAGGAGAGCCCCGATGACGACGACCGTCGACATACTACTGGCAATGTTCATTTCCTATTCCGTTCACTGCGCGGGGGAAGCCTGCGAGGCTCTCTTGGGAGATGATCCCAGCGAGACCTGTCGTCGATGCTGCCGAATTGCCCGCTGGGTGTCTGTGATTGCGCTGGCCGCAATTGCCGGTGTTTACGGCGCTGAAGCCTTCGCCAATCGCGAATAGTCAAATGAACCCAGAGGAGTGGGGGGCGGCCCGCGAGCGCGGGCCGCCCCTTTATCCGGATTGGGTAAAAGTGATGGATATGCGCATATTAAGGCACCCAAGGCGGCCGGGCACGGATGGCGAGAAGCTGCGGGCGGACATTTCGGACCGCTTCTCCGAGAGGCTCGAATATCTGGTGAGCCGAGCCTCTCTGGCTCGACGTGGACCGGCTGATCGGAATCCACTCGGCCATGCTATAGACTGATGATGCCAAACGATGAGAGACCCGGGCGCATGTTCGAAACCGTGTTCCAGAGGCGCCTGAACGAGGCGGAGGCGCGAAGGCGGTATGGCCGCTCATCCGTCTCGTTATGAGCGAAGGTGCGGCGGGGCCATGACCAACACCCTTCAGATCACCCCCTTCATGCACGTCCGCGACCTCGCCCCGGCGGTCGCCTTCCTCCAGGACGTGCTCGGGTTCGAGACGGTCGTCCGGATGGGCGGCGAATATGCCTATCTCGAGCGGGAGGGGGCGGGGATTCGGGTCCTGGCCTATCGCGACGCGCATAAGTTCGAGGGCGGGCGGGACCGGTTTGCTTATTATATCGACGTCCGGAACGTGGATGCGGTTTATGCGGAGCTGAAGGGCAGGCTGGAGGGGCTGCCGGCGGGGGATGTGCACGGGCCGGCCGACAAGGGTTACGGGCAGCGGGAGCTGCTGGTGCGGGCGCCGGATGGGCAGTTGATCGTGTTCGGGGCGGAGATCAGGAAGTAAGGGGAAGAAGGGACGTCACGGGCGGCCGTGACGTCGAACGGGCTCGGCTGGATTCGCCAGCCGACCCGTCGGCCGGCCTGCGGCGACTCCATTCATTGCGCACGGCTGCTGCGCAGCCGTCGCGCTATTCATGGGCGCCTTGGCGCCAGGCTCGCCCTATGCGAAAACAGCTTTCGTTCCTTGTCTGTTCCTGTTATAATCCTGGGCAGGGTGATTCGCCCGGCCGCGGCCGGGCCCGTGGGAGACAGGCGATGAGCGGGAAGGAGGAGCGGCCGTGGCGGCAGCGGCGGCGGGCTTTGCTGACGGCGGCGGACTGGGAGGAGATCCGGCGCCAGCATGTCGCCGAGATGATCGCGCTCGGCACCGGGCCGGGCGAGGCGGAGGCGCAGGCGGCGCGGAAGGTGGAGCTGGCGCGGCGGCGGATCGAATGGGCGCGGGAGCGGTTCGACCTCTTCCTCGAGATGCAGGATCGGGCGGGCGAGGTCTACGACCGGCAGATCGACGAGCATCCCGACGTCGACTGGGGATCGGACGACGTGCCCGACCTGCCCGAGCCGCCCGAGGAGGCGATCGCCCAGGCGATCTACGCCGAGGTGATGGCGGCGGTGAAGGAGGATCGCTGGCCGCGTCACCTCCATTCGCGCGACATCTGAGCAACAGGAGGAGGCGGCGATGGCGCATCGGGGATGGAAGCGCGACGGCTTCACGCCGGCGAAGAAGGCGAAGGCGATCGAGGCGCTCGGCAAATATGGCAACGTCACCGACGCGGCGCGGGTGGCCGGAGTATCGGATACGACCTTCTACCGGCACCTCAACAAGGATCCGGACTTCGCCCGGCTCTGCGACCTGGCCCGGGCCAAAGCGGCGCAGCCGATCGAGACGCTCGCCTGGCAGCGGGCGACGGAAGGGGCGCCGGAGAAGGTCATCCGGGGCGGCGAGGTGGTCCAGGTCAAGGTCAAGCCGTCGGATTCGCTGATGCGGCTGATGCTGCAGGCGTCCAACCCGAAGAAATACGGGCGGCTGTCGCGCGGCGGGGCGACCCGGCGGCAGATCGAGAAGGCGATGCGCAAGCGGATCGAGGCGGAGGTCCGGGTCGAGGTGGAGGAGAAGATGCGCGGGCCTCGGCGGGACGTGAACACGCTGATCGACGTGATCGCGGCGCGGCTGGCGGAGATCGAGGCGGAGCAGGCGGCGGAGGCGGAGGCCGCCCGGCGGGCTCGGGACGGCGAGGGGCCGGAGGCGGCCTGACGGGCGGTGATTGAGGCGCGGGGCGGCCCGCGCCGTCGGACGGGCTCCGCTGCGCGGCCCCGCCGGCCGGCCTTCGGCGAGTCCGTTCGCTGCTCACCGTTGCTGCGCAACGGCCGCGCGGCTCTCGGCCGCCTCAGGCTTCGAACGCCTCGATGATCGGGCAGGGGCCGGAATCCCCGGCCGCGCAGGCCTTGCTCAGCCGGGTCAGCGCCGCCCGCGCCGCCTCGAGCTCGGCGATCTTCGCCTCGAGCGCGGCGAGGCGCTCGGCGGCGAGGGCGCGGACGCGGGCCCGGTCGCCGCTCGAATCGAGGGCGAGCAATTCGGCGATCGCGTCGAGGGTGAAGCCGGCGGCCTGGGCGCGGCGGATGAAGAGCAGCCGGCGGACGTCGGCGGGGCCGTAGCGGCGGATCGCTCCGGCCCGGGGCGGCAGGCCGAGCAGGCCGCGGCGCTGGTAGTAGCGGATCGTCTCGACCCCGACTGAGCCGGCCTCGGCGAGCCGGGCGATGGTGAGATCGGCCATGACGGCGTCCTTTCGGGAGGCGGCGCCCCTCCCGCGCGGCGCGGGAGGGGGCCCGGGATCAGCGGCAGCCGCAATCCTTGCAGGTGCAGGGGGCGCAGCGGCAGCCGCCCTCGGCGGTGGCGCAGGCGCAGGCGGCGCGGGTCTGGTCGGTCATCGTCTTTCTCCTCGGCGGGCCGGAGCGGGGATCGCCCGGCCGCGAATCACCCTGTAGCGGCCGTACCATGGTACGGAGTCAAGCGGCGAATTTCGATCCAATTCTGTGAACTTAAGAAGAACATATAGAGTTGAAAGCCGGAATTGGATATGCTCCGATTCGATTTGGTGGGGCGATTCGCCCGGGAGGAGCGCGCGTGGAGAGCCGGTTGACCGAGGCGGACTGGGCCGATTTCCGGCGGCAGCGGATCGCCGCCGACCTCGCCCTCGGCCTGTCGCCCGAGGCCGCCAGGGCGGCGGCGGAGCGGGCCGAGGCGCAGACGAAGGCTCGGCTCGCCTGGCTTCGCGGCCGCTACGAGCGGCTGACCGAGCTGTGGGACTTCCTCGGCGACTTCTGGAACGATTTCTTCGACTCCCATCCCGAGCTGGACGAGGAGGATCCCGATCCCGCCCTGCTCCCGCCCGACCCGCCCGAGCAGGCCGAGCTCGAGGCGATCGAGGCCGAGGTCGCGGCGGCGCGCGACCGCGACGTCTGGCCGCGCCACCTCTATTTCGCGGACGTCTAGGGGCTTGAGCGTCGGGGATTAACGTTCGCCCTGAGCCTGTCGAAGGGCTTTTCTTCCTGCGGTGAAAGGGAGGAAGGGCTTCGACAGGCTCAGGGCGAACGGTGAAGGGCCTGGCTGCCGACGGCGCTAGGCGCCGGCGGCCCGGCGGGCGGGGCGGCGCAGCGGCGCGACGGCGCCGGCCTCGCGCAATTCCTCTATCTCCTCCTCCTCCAGCTCCTCGATCCCGGCGAGCTCGTCGCGGGCGCGCTTGGAGGCGATGACCAGCTCGTCGAGCTTGGCGTGGAGGGCGAGGTCGCGGCGATGCGCCTCCTTCTCCCGCTCCTGCTGGCGGTTGAGGACCATCTGGCTGAGGGTGATGGCGAGGATCGAGAGGCCCGCGGTCAGCCAGTCGACCCGCCAGTCGAAGACGAACCAGACGGCGCACAGCAGGATGACTCCGAACTGGGCGAACGGATGGGCGGAGAAATCGGCGACTTTCTCGGAAAGCCAGCAGCCGAGGGCCTCGAGGCCGCTTCGTTGATTGGACATACGCTTACACTCCCCTTTCTGGGGCGAAAGCGGATTAACGTGGATCACTGATCCAGGTTGCCGGAGCTGCGACGGGACGAGCGGCGGGCGGGGCCGGTGGCGGCCCCGGCCGTCCTAGCATTTGTTCTTGCAGTCGCCGTGCTTATGGCCGCTGCTGCCGTTGTTGCCGGAGCTGCCGTTGTTGCCGCTGCTGCCGGTGGTGGTGGTGGTGCCCGAGCTCGTGTCGCTGCCCGAGCTGGTCCCCGAGCTCGTGTCGCCGGAGCTGGTCGTGCCGCCGGCCGAAGTCGCCGAAGTCGAGCTCGAGGCGCTGGTCGTGGTGATCGTCGTCTGGTTGGCGACGATCTCCGGGATGAAAACCTTGCGCGTGTCCTTGAGGGTCACCGGCGGGGTGTCGAAGAAGATGAACTCGAGCGGCACGGAATAGGTGACCCGAAGCTCGACGTAGCGGCTGCCGTTGTCGGTGCCGCGGAAGACGGTGGTCGTCGCCTTGGAGGAGGCGCCCTCGCGCATGAGCCGGTTGTTGACCGCGGCGATGATCGTCGCGTCGTCGATTTCCGGGTCGGCATAGACCGAGGCGACTCGGGCGCCGTGGGCGATGGCGTTCTTCATGTCGGCATTGGCGTAGAACATCCGGCCGATCTGGCTGACTCCGACGACGAAGGCGATCAGCACCGGAGCGACGAGCGCGAACTCGACCGCGCCGATGCCCCTGGAGTCGCGGGAGAGAAGAGGTTTCGGCATCATTGCGTCCTCACTGCGCCGGTCGCGGTCATCGGGATGGTCGCGAAATAGAAATCGCCCTGGAAATTCTTGGCGATCCGGAGCCTGAGGTAGCGGGCCGAAGCCTGGCCGTCGGGGCAGGTGCCGGTGGCGGCGCCCGATTCGACGCCGTCGCACTCCAGCCAACGGGTCATGGTCACCGTCGCGCCGGTGCCCGCGGCGGTCTGGGCCTCGACCAGGGCGAAATTGTAATCGACGTCGGTCGCGTTGGCGGCTCCGGTGGCGGACCGGGACTCGACCAGCTCGAGGCCGCGGGCGACCGCCTGCTGGATGGCGAAGCGCTCGGCGAGGCCGCGGCTCAGGTCGATGATGCCCATCGTCAGCACGGCGAGGAAGGGCACCAGGAAGCCGAACTCGATCAGGCTGGTCCCGCGCTCGTCCCGGGCGAGGGAGAGGAGATTGAGCCTCATCCGACCAGCCTCACCACCGTCTCGCGGAAGGCCGAGGCGCCGCTGCCGTCGGGGCAGACGTTCTTGACCTCGGCGCTGCCGCGGAACTTGAGCTTCTGGCCGACCATCTGCAGGCATTCCACGACCATTCCCGCATTGCCGGCGAAGGTGATGTCCGAGGTCGGGAAATAGAGCGCTCCGGTCAGGTGCGAGCTGGCGCCGCCGTTGATCTTGATCTCGATGTTCGAGGCACGGCGGTCGCGGTAGAAGAGCACGCCTTTGTAGGTGCCGCTGTCCGGCGAGCTCATGTTGAGGTTCGCCTGCGAGTTGATGATGAGGTCGCCCGCGGCGCCGTCCGGCCCCGTCATGACCCAGGTGATCCCGTTGGCAGTGACGTCGCCCTTGAAGTCGATATTTCCGCCATAGATGGTGACCGACTGGACGGAGTCCGGGATGTTCAGGGTCATGCTCGGCTGGACGTCGGCCGAGAGGAAGCAGGGATTGGGGCCGAGCAGCGAGAAGTCCGTCCCTTCCGTCAGCACGCCGTTGGCGGCGCACTCCGCGGGATCCGGCGCCGGATTGGGCAGATAGGCGAACGGATCCTTCTGCTTGGCGGAGTAAGGCTGAAGCCGGGTCGGCGGCACGAAATTGTTCGAGCTGCCCTTGAGTCCGCCGACCGAGGCGATCGGCAGGGCCTTGATCGAGGAGCTGCCGTCGGACTGGACGCAGTCGGTGCCGGTGCAATTGGCCTTCATCCCGCAGGTGAGGTCGACGTTCGCGCCGCCGCCCGCGTCGATCCCGGGATCGGTGCCTTCGTAGAGCGAGACCATGCAGAAGGTGCCGTTGTCGACCAGCGCGGCGGTCGCGTCGGCGACCAGGGTCTGGGGCGCGTTGGTGAAGATCGACATGAACGGCGCCGTCCGGGTCGCCGTCAGGGTCACCCTTACGGTTCGGGGGAAGCCGAGCCTCGGCCCGATGGCGATCGCCTCTTCCTGGCTAAGCAGCGGGAAGGCGTTCTTGTCGAGGTCGCTGTGGACGGCGTCATGCTCGTCGTCGCCGAGGGAGAGGGCGTAGGCGCCGGCGATCGCGCTCGAATCGGCGGCGCGCTGGAGCTGGCGCTTCCAGACGCTGATCTGGATGGTGTCGATGGCGATGGCGGCGGCGCCGATCAGAAGCGGCATCGACGCCGCCCCGACCACCAGGACGTTGCCGCGCTCGCTGGAGAATAGAGACCTAAGCCAGCTCAATGCCCTCATCGTCGCTCGTCCTCATCGGTGCAAAGTGCAGCTAGAGGGTTCGGCGATTAGGCCAGCAGGGTTAGGGCTTGATTGAGCGCAATGGTTACCGGGAAATTGGCCATGATTGTTCCCCCTCCCTGCACGCAGGGAGGGGTTAGGGGTGGGTGGATTGCCGCCAGCAGGGACTCTTCGGAGACGTACCCACCCCCGGCCCCTCCCTGCGTGCAGGGAGGGGAGACGAGCTCAGTGGCCCGCGCTTTTGCCCCAGATCGCGGCCAGCCGGGCGTCGCGGGCGCAGCGGTAGCGATAGTAGCGATAGGGGACCGGGTTCTTCCTGTAATAATCCTGGTGGTAGGTCTCGGCCGGGTAGAAGCGGGCGGCGGGCAGGATCTGCGGCGCGATCGGCTTCTTGAGCAGAGCCGCGGCCCGCGCCTTGGTCGCCTCGGCGATCCGGCGCTCGTCGGCGTCGGCGACGAAGATGGCGGGGCGATACTGGCTGCCGCGGTCGCAGAACTGGCCGCCGCCGTCGAGCGGGTCGACCGTCCGGAAGAAGCGCGCGACCAGGGCCTGGTAGCTCACCCTGGCGGGGTCGTAGACCACCCTCACCACCTCGATATGGCCGGTGCCGCCGGCCGAGACCTGATCGTAGGTCGGGTTGGCGGTCCGGCCGCCGGCATAGCCGGAGGTGGTCGAGACGACGCCCGGAATCTTGTCGAAATCGGCTTCGGTGCACCAGAAGCAGCCGCCGGCGAAGATCGCGGCGGCCCGCTTCCCCGAAGGCGGCGCGGCTCCCGGAGCGGCCGGGCGCAGGAGCAGGAAGGCCGCGCCGAGGAGGAGGAGGGCGGCGACGAGGAGGCGCTTCATCGCCGGGTCACGCCGGCCGGAACTTGAGCGCCAGGCCGTTCATGCACCAGCGCTGGCCGGTCGGCTTCGGGCCGTCGTCGAAGACGTGGCCGAGATGGCCGCCGCAGCGCCGGCAATGGACCTCGGTGCGGACGACGAACAGGGTCCGGTCGGGCCTGGTCCGGACGGCATTGGGCAGCGGCCGGGTGAAGCTCGGCCAGCCGGTGCCGCTGTCGAACTTGGCCGCCGAGCTGTAGACCGGCAGGTCGCAGCCGGCGCACAGGAAGGTGCCGCGGCGCTTCTCCCTGTCGAGCGGGCTCGAGCCGGCCCGCTCGGTATGGGCTTCGCGGAGGACGGCGTAACGCTGCGGCCCGAGCAGCCGGCGCCATTCCGCGGAGGTCTTCGTCACCTCGAAGCGCTCGGCGGCCTCGGCCGGGCTTCCGCGCCGGCCGAAGACGAGGAAGCCGGCGCCGCCGAGGGCGGCGACGGCGGCCGCCGAGCCGAGGAAGGTGCGGCGGGAAAGCTTGTGGTCTGACATAGGAGCCGCCTTTGTAGCAGGCGACTTATGTAGGAACGAACTCAAGGTTCGTCACCCTGGACGAAAGGATAGGGTCGTGGCCCGTGAATTCCTCCCCGGCAAATGCCGGGGAGGAATTTCAGGAGCGTCTAGAAGTCGACCGAGACGCGTCCGTAGAGGAAGCGGCCGTTGAAGCCGAAGGGCGAGAAGATCGAGTAGGGGATATATTCCTGGTTGGCCGGATAGACTCCGCCGATCGACGCCGGCCGGGCGCCGAAGGGCGAGCGGGTCGGGTAGACGTCGAAGAGGTTGTTGGCGCCGACCGCCAGCTCGAGCCCGCCGAACGCCTTGTAGCGCAACTCGAGGTCGGTGATCCACTTGGCCTTGAGGAAGATGTCGTCCGGGCCGTAGTCGATGAGGCTGGTCGGGGCGGCGATCGGCGCCGCCGCGCCCGGCGAGACGACCTTGCCGTAGCGGGTGGTCCGGGCGGTGATCCCGAACTTGCCGATGTCGCCGTCGGCGCTGAAGCACGATCTTGTCGCGCGGCTGGCCGTGGGTGAAGCGGATGCCCTCGACCCGGCCGAACAGGACCAGGCCCGGGATGGTGGCGAGCGGGCCGAGCGCGTTGAGCCGCTCGTCGATCTTGGTCTTGTTGTAATTGTAGGCGGCCGACAGCGACCAGTTGCCGAAGCCGGCCATCCGCGTGCGGTAGACGGCGACGACGTCGATTCCGCGGGTCGTCGTGTCGAGCCCGTTGATGAAGAAGCGGGCGGCGCCGACGCTCTGGAAGCCGTTGGCGTCGAGGATCGCCTTGACCGCCGCATTCTGGGCGGCGGTGCCGCTTCCCGCGGCGCCGAGATTCTCGGTGAGGACGATCCGGTCGTCGATCTTGATCTGGTAGAGATCGGCGGTGATGGTCAGGCCCGCGAGCGGGTTGGCGGTGGCGCCGAGGCTGACGTTGAACGACTTTTCCGGCTCCAGCGGCTTCGAGCCGAGCGCCAGCGCGACCGGGCTGTTCACCGCCAGGGTCGAGATGTCGACCGGAAGGCCGGCGATGAAGTTGGTCGAGGTGGTCGTGAAGAACTGCTGGTGGAGCGACGGCGCCCGGAAGCCGTTCGACACCGAGCCGCGCAGCGCGAAGCCGTCGACCGGCTCCCAGCGGGCGGCGAACTTGCCGTTCCAGGTCGAGCCGAAATCGGAGAAATGCTCGTAGCGGCCGGCGATGGTGGTGGTCACGCCTTCGATCGGATCGGTGTCGAGCTCGACATAGGCGGCCCAGCTGTGGCGGCCGACGTCGGTGGCGCTGCTCGCCGGGATTCCGGGGAAGCCCTGGGCGCCGGCGGGAGCGGCCCGGCCCGGGAAGCTGCAGACGCCCGTCGCCGCGTTGAACACGCCCTGCTGGGTCGTGCAATTGGCCGCTGTCGTCGTGATCGAGGGCCGGAAGAAGGGGCCGGTCTGCCAGGACTGGTTGTCGCCCGGGCGGATCTGGAAATTCTCGTGGCGATATTCGCCGCCGGCGGCGACCGCGAGCGGCTTGGCCGCGCCGATCGCGAACTCCTTCGAGAAGTCGAGATTGACGATGTCCTGGGCGTAGCGCAGGCCGCCGGCGTCGAACGTCGACTGGCTCTGCGGCCCGAACGAGGTGTTGAGCGTGTTCCTCACCGTATAGTCGAAGCTGTTCTGGCCGTGGCCGTAGGAGAGGTCGCTCTTCCACCCCGCCATCTCCCAGCGCAGGCCGAGCGTCCCGGCGACGTCGTCGAGATCGGAATCGATCAGCGGCAGGAAGCCGTCCGGGGTGAGCGGGACGAAGTTCCCGGCGTTCGGAGCGACGTTCGGGGCGAGCGCGCTGAAATCGCGGTTCTGGACCGAGCCGCCCTGGCGCCAATTGGCCGCGCTCAGACCGTGTCGCGATGGCCGTAGGAGCCGAAGGCGTAGAGCTCGAAGCTTCCGCCGAGGTCGATCGCGGCATTGGCGAAGAGGTTGTAATCGCGGGTGTCGGGATCGCCGAAGCGGAACTGGAGGCGGTTGAAGGTCACCTCGCGCGGGTCGAAGGCGGGCGGCGCCGGGCGGTTGTAGTTCGGCCTGAGGTCGAAGCCGGCGCGGTTGGTGCGGTTGCGGTCGCGGAACTCGCCGGTGAGGTTGAAATAGCCGTTCGGGCCCATCGGGATTCCGACGTTCGCCGCCGATCGTCAGCTGGCGGCCGTCGCGCGCCTCGCGCTCGCCGTTCGATGTTGGCGAGGAAATAGCGGTTGTCGGTCGGGTCGAGCTGCGGCTGGCCGGCGCCGTTCAGCTGAAGGCCGGTGACGTTGGCGACATTGTCGATCGTCGTGAAATATTTGCCCCAGGTGACCGAGGCTCGGCCGCCATGGTCGGCATTCTTGAGCTGGACGTTGATCACCCCGGCGATCGCGTCCGAGCCATATTGGGCGGCGGCGCCGTCGCGGAGCACCTCGACGCGCTGGATGGCGAGGCCGGGGATGAGGTTCATGTCGACGGCGGCGCTGCCGCGGCCGACCGTGCCGTTGATGTTGAGCAGGGCCGAGACGTGGCGGCGCTTGCCGTTGATCAGGACCAGCGTCTGGTCCGGGCTGAGGCCGCGCAGGGTGGCCGGGCGGAGCGCGTCGGAGCCGTCGGCGATCGACGGCTGCGGGAAGTTGAACGACGGGACGAGCTGGTTGAGGATCTTGGTCGTCTCGGTCTGGCCGGTATTGGCGATCGCCTCGGCGCCGATGACGTCGACCGGGACCGGGCTGTCGGCGACGGTTCGGTCGGTCCGGCGGGTGCCGGTGATGACGATGGTCGAATCCGGCGCCGGGTCGGTGTCCGCCTCGGCGGCGGCCTGGTCCTGGGCGGCGGCCTGCTCCTCCGCCGTCGGAGTCTCCTGGGCGAAAGCGGGGCTCGCGGCGAGGGCGAGCGAAGAGAGCGTCGTCAGCAAGGCGACCCGCGTCGTGCGAACCATTTGATTTCCCCCGATCAAGGCAGCCCGCGCGGGCTGCGAAGCGCCGCTCAGCTTATGGCAATCGGGGCGGTAGGGAAGGGGTTTCTGCTGCAACGCAAAATTCGCGCAATCACTGTGCCCGGCGGACCACAGCGCGAAAAGCCTTGGTCGAGCGCGACTCGAGCCGCTAAGGGCCGGGCATGGCCAATCCGATCATCGTCGACCTTCCCCACAAGCTCGGCGCCGAGGAGGCGCGGCGCCGGATCGAGCGCAACGTCGACAAGCTGACCGACCATATACCGGGCGGCGCCAGGGTCGGCTCGCGCTGGAGCGGCAACCGGCTCGACCTCGACATCGACGCGATGGGCCAGCAGGTCGCCGCGGTTCTCGACATCCAGGAGAGCCTGGTCCGGCTGACCATGACCCTGCCGCCCGCCCTCGCCTTCTTCAGCTCGATGCTCGAGCCCTTGATCCGCAAGCAGGGCGCCCAGCTGCTCGAGGACAAGAGGAAGAAGGACTGAAGAAGGGGGGCGTTGCCAGACCTCCACCGTTCGGGCTGAGCTTGTCGAAGCCCCTTTCTTCCCGGCCTCGCGTAGCCGTGGAGGGCTTCGACAGGCCCAGCCCGAACGGTGGAGGGGGAGCGGACCGGGAGCCTAGGCCGCGCCCCCCTATCGCTTCCTCGGCGGAGCCTCGCTTCGGGTGAGGGAGACGATCAGGCAGCGCTCGCCGTCGACCAGCAGCGACCCGCCGCGGGCGAGGCTGAGGCCGCCGCGCGTGTCGTAGCCGATGGCGTTGGCCCAGCGCAGGCCGAGGCAGGCGCCGCCGAGCCGGGCGCGGTACCAGCGGCCGCGGCGGTCCTTGAGGTAGACGAGGTCGTCGCCGACCGCCCTGAAGCTGCGGATCGAGCGCGGCTGGCCGACGAAGGGGATGCTCGCCTCCGCGCGGTCCGGCGCGGGCGGGGCGGCGGGGGCGGGGGCCGCGAAGGCGGCGGCGAGGAGGAGCAGGAGCGGCTTCATGACGTCGTCCTGGCCCGGTCCCGCTGAACCGGCGATGATCAAGGCGGCTTGCCTCCGCCCGGCGCGGCGCTAGCATCGGCGCGTCGGGCGGGGAGGTGCGTTTCATGCGGCATGTGGCGATCGTCGGCTCCGGCCCGGCCGGCTATTACACCGCCGAGGCGCTCCAGAAGCTCTACGGCGACGAGGTGGCGATCGACATGATCGACCGGCTGCCCGTCCCCTACGGGCTGATCCGCTCCGGAGTCGCCCCCGACCACCAGTCGATCAAGGCGGTCTACAAGCGCTACGAGAAGGTGGCGCTGTCGGCCAACGTCCGCTTCGTCGGCAACGTCTGCATCGGCCCCGACGTCGCCGTCGAGGAGCTCGAAGGGCTGTACGACGCCGTCGTCCTCGCCACCGGAGCGCCGAACGACCGGCGGCTCGACATCCCGGGCAGCGACCTTCCCGGAGTGGTCGGCTCGGCCGCCTTCGTCGGCTGGTACAACGGCCATCCCGATTTCGCCGACCTCGACCCGCCGCTCGATTCGGCGGGCGCGGCGGTGATCGGCAACGGCAACGTCGCCCTCGACGTCGCCCGGATCCTCGCCAAGACCCGCGCCGAGTTCGCCGGCTCCGACATCGTCGGCCGGGCGCTCGAGGCGCTGGAGGCGAGCGCGATCCGGACCATCCACGTGCTCGGCCGGCGCGGGCCGCACCAGATCGCGATGACCCCCAAGGAGCTGGGCGAACTGGGCCATCTCGAGGCGGCGGCGCCGCGGGTCGACCTCGCCGACTTCCCGCCGGTGGAGGACGACGCCCTGCTCGAGCCGGGGATGCGCAAGTCGGTCACCCATTTGCGCGACTTCGCGGGCCTCGCCGCCGACAAGCCCAAGGTCATCGATTTCGACTTTTTCGCCATGCCGGTTCGGGTCGAGGGCGACGGCCGGGTCGAGCGGCTGATCGTCGAGCGGACCAAGCTGACCGACGACCTGCGCTCCGTCGGCACCGGCGAGACCTATGCGATCGACTGCGGCCTCGTCGTCAGCTGCATCGGCTACCAGACCCCGCCGATCGACGGCGTTCCCTACGAGCATGGCCGAGGCCGCTTCGCCAATGCCGAGGGCGTCATCGAGGCCGGTCCGGACGGGGGCCTCTATTGCGTCGGCTGGGCGCGGCGCGGGCCGACGGGCACGATCGGCACCAACCGCCCCGACGGCTTCGAGGTCGCCGAAAGGATCTTCGCCGCCTTCCCCCCCGAGGGCGGCGGCAGGCCCGGCGGCGCCGGCCTCGATACCTTGCTCCACGCCCGCGGCGTCGAGCCGGTCGCCTTCCGCGACTGGCAACGGATCGAGGCCGAGGAAAATGCGCGGGCCCGCGAAGGCAGCCCGCGCGAGAAGTTCACCTCGATCGCCGAGATGATCGCCGCACTGGGGCGGTAGCGACGTGCCTTCGCCGGGATGAACGCCTGCCAACGGCGAGCGCGCGACGGGAAGTTTGGAAATCCGGTGCAGGCTTGGAAGGAGGTCGACGATGGGGAACGACATGAGCAGCGGTTGGCAGGGAGACCTTCCGAAGCGTTACGTTCATCGCGACGTCTCCTTTGACCCCGATGGTGGCGAACTTCAGTTCCTGTTTCTCAATCACGACCGGGCAAAGCCGCTTGGCGGCAAGACCATTGAGAAGATTGTCGAGGAGCTTCCGAAGCCGGTGAGATCGAGCTTTTTGAAGACCTGGCTGCGGAGCATTCTTGATTTACTCTTCATGTCCGCACGGCCCGAAACGCCCTTCGATCTCGGAATTGAAGGAAAGACCGAACCGATCTTCGTCATCTTCCGGATCGTGGGCCCTTCCAACATGGTCTTTCATCCCTCCAAGGCCGCGATGGTTCACAAGGAATTGACCGGCGAAGAGCGCTACGGGCTGCTAAGGCACGTTATCGCCGGCGCACATAGCGAAGCGGCGAAACCGGACTGCCGGATCATCCGGTTTGCCTGCAGGCCACCCAATATCAGGGATTATCACGACGGCTTCTACATGCGAGTGCGGCTGGCCCAGCGGGCTCACCCCGAACGTCCGACCGACCCGCGCTATCTCGACATCGACATCGATCCCGATATCCGCTTCCCAGGGGGATCGGTCGTCTGAGGCCTGTCGTCCCAGGCCGCTGCGGCGCTTGGGACGGTAGCCGCCGTCCGCCAGGCGGCTACCGCCGTCGCGCCGTCAGTCCCCCGATCCGCCCGGGAAGCGGATGTCCGGATCGATCACGATCGGGATCGAGTTGATTTCGGCGCCGCCGCCCCCGCCGTACATCAGCTCGACGTTGAGGTTGAAGGAATTCTGGAACTGCGGGATCGGATTGCCGGCCGGCGGCCTCGCGAAGAAATAGATGATCCTGCAGGCGAGCGGATGATCGAAGGCGTCATACTGCTCGGTTCCGTCGGCCAGGACGTGCCTGAGATTGCAGTAATTGGCGGGATTGGTCGCCACGTTCGGCCCGAGCGTCGCGCCCCTCGCCTTGTGGCTGAAGCGCCAGTTCCAATTGTCGCTGAGCCGGATGATGAAGCAGGTCGGACGGTCGAGGTTCAAGTCCAGGGGGCGGTAATAAGCCGCGGCGCCGTGGTTGGCATCGTACCCCATGGGCGTGCGGACGGCGGTGATCATCTGGGCCACGTCCGCCAGGCTGTTGCACGGATGGGAGCGGTCCGGCTGGAGCCAGACGAGCGGGCCGCCCGCACCGGCCACGAAGTCGAGTTGCCGGACGATGATCCGCTGCGGCACCGGAAAGCCGGCGGGCATCGTCTCTTCGATGTCGATTTGGGTCGTGGAATCCATGTTGAAGAAGCGGTCCCCGATCCCGACTTTTTCGACGGCCGCGAAGTCATTGAGCGTGAGCTTGGTTGTCATGGCTGCCTCCTCGGTTGCGGCGCAGGGCATTCGTTCCGCCGACGCCTGTTGCGCTGCGGATCTTGCGCTAGCATGCCGGCGATCCGGGAGGCCGTGACCGGCGTCACGGCGCCGGCCGCGCGCCCCGGCCCGTCGGCGCCATCTCCCGCTTGCGCTCCCCTCGCCCCGCCCCTATGTAGCCGCACCTGTCTCCCGGGCGGCCTTCGAGCCGGATCCGGTCGGGGAGTAGCTCAGCCTGGTAGAGCACTGTCTTCGGGAGGCAGGGGCCGGAGGTTCGAATCCTCTCTCCCCGACCATTTTCTCTTTTTCGCCGCCGGTCCTAGCCGGCCTCGCCGCGCAGCCACGGCGGCAGCCGGTAGTCGTACAGGGTCTCGACCGGCTGGCGCTCGCGGACCACCGCCCAGTCGCCGCCGTTGACCAGCACCTCGGGCGGCGAGCGGGCGCGAATTGTAGGTGCTGGCCATGGTCGCGGCATAGGCGCCGGCGGTGCGGAAGATCATCAGGTCGCCGGCCTCGACGCGGTCGATCCGCCGCGCCCGGGCGAAGGTGTCGCCGGTCTCGCAGATCGGGCCGACGATGTCGGCGACCATCTCGCTCGCCGCTCGGCACGCACCGCCTCGATCGCGTGCCAGGCGTCGTAGAGGGTCGGCCGCATCAGATCGTTCATCGCCGCGTCGACGATGACGAAGGGATGGGCCGGCGCCCGGCTTGACCCGGATCACCCTGGTCAGAAGCACGCCGGCATTGCCGACGATGCAGCCGGCCGGGCTCGAAGATCAGCCGCGACGTCCCAGCCGCCGGCGTCACCCGGGCGACCATCGCGCCATAGTCGGCCGGGCGACGGCGGCGGCGGCGCGGCCGGATCGTAGGCGAGGCCGAGGCCGCCGCCGAGATCGGCGGTGCGCGATGTCGTGCCCGGCGGCGCGCAGCGCGCGGATCAGCGCGCCGAGCCTTCCGAACGCCGCCTCGAGCGGGGCGAGGCTGGTCAGCTGGCTGCCGATATGGACCGCGACGCCGCTGAGCCGGAGGCCGGGCAGGTCGCGCGACCCGGTCATAGGCGGCGGCCGCGTCGGCGATCGCCATCCCGAACTTGTTGTGCGCGGCGCCGGTCGAGATCTTGGCGTGGCGACCCGGCCTCGACGTCGGGATTGACCCGGAAGCGCGACCGGCGCCGTCCGGCCCATCGCGAGCGCGACCTCCGACAGCATCTCGGCTTCCGGCAGCGATTCGAGGTTGAACTGGCAAAGGCCGCCCTCGAGCGCGAGCGCCATCTCCGCCGCGGTCTTGCCGACTCCGGAGAAGACGATCCGGTCCGGCGGCGATCCCGGCCGCCCGGGCGCGGCGATATTCGCCGCCCGAGACGACGTCGGCGCCGAGCCCTTCGCGCGGCGAGGGTCGCGAGCACCGCCGGATTGGGATTGGCCTTGACCGCATAGGCGATCAGCGGATCGCCGAGCGGCGCGAGCGCGGCCTTCAGCGCGCCGCGCCTGGCGCCCGCATCGCCGCGATCGAATAGACGTAGACCGGAGTCCCGACCTCGCGCGCGATCAGCGGCAGCGGCACGTCCTCGCAATGGACGATCCCGTCCCGCAGCGGGTAATGATCCATAGCTCGTCTTCCTCCGGCCCGGCCCTGTCGGCGCCCGAGGTACGTCCTCGCCGGGCAAAACAGAGGCCGCGGCCTGCCCCGGCCGCGGCCTCCTGGTCTCAAGTCGGCGCCGGTTCGGCCGCGCTGGCTACCGCAGCTGAAGCCGAATCCCCGCCCGGAAGGTGCGTCCGAGCAGATCGCTGAACGTGCTGTTCGCGGCGAGACCGGTTTCGGGCAGCAGCAGCGCACCCTTGTTGAACACGTTGGTGACGTTGATGAAGAATTCGCCATTGCCCCGGCCGAGCGCGTCGAACTTCATCGCCGCGTTGAGGTCGACGTAGAAGGTCCCCTTGACGTCGAGGTCTTCATAGGTCGGGAACTGGGTCTCGATGGCCGGAGGACGGCCGGTCGGGCAATTGGTCTGGCACTCGATACCGCTGGCGGTATATTTGCCCTTGCTGACCCCCCGCCCGACGGCGGTGATCGAGTAGGTCGGCGTGTCGTAGCCCGCGCTCACCCGGAATATCCAGCTGGGCGTGCTGTACTGGCCGCCGTTGAAGCCGGCGGTGTCGAGCGGGATCTGACCCGGAATTCCGAAGTCGGTGATATTGTCGATATAATGCGTCGCCAGGCCGCGCAGGCTGATGCTGCCGCCGCCCGCGCCGGAGAACAGGTCGCTCAGCCGCCGCCGGTAGGAGGCCTCGAAATCGATTCCGCGGACCAGCTTGCTGGCGAAGTTGAAAGGCTGGTTGCGGAACAGGATTCGAGTCGCGTTGTTCGGATCCTGGGTGATCGCGTCGCAGAAAGCCTCGTTCCCCTGTTGGCAGAAATTGATGATGTTCTGAGCGGTCAGGATGTCGATCACATCCTCCATCTCGATCCGGAAATAGTCGACGGAGGCGCTGAAACCGGGGAGGAAGCGCGGCGAGATGACTCCGCCGATGTTCCACGAATCCGCCTTCTCGACCGACAGGTTCGGATTGCCGGTCGCGTTCTGCGAATAGGAAATGCTCGCGCCATAGGTGTTGCCGAGCGGTCCGGCCCCCGGGAAGAACGGGTTGCTGCACCGAGTCGCTGTTCGCGGTGCCGGCCTGGAAAAGTTCGTTGAGGTTGGGCGCCCGGATGTCGCGCGAGCGGGTCACCCGAAGCCGGATGTCGTCGATCGGCTGCCAGGTCGCGCCCGCGCGCCAGGTGGTGACGAAGCCGGAGCTCGAATAGTCGGTCGCCCGGATGGCGCCGTTGAACTCGAGCCCGAAGCCGAGCGGAACGACCGTCTCGAAATAGGCTTCCTTGACATCGTAGCTGCCGTTGGTCGGAAGGTAGTTGCCGACCGACCAGGCGTTGGCGGTGACCAGCTGCCCGGCCGCGTTGGTGCTGACGACCGGCTGGAACTCGGCCGGGACGAAGCCCTTGATCTGCTCCTTGCGATATTCGGCGCCGACCGCGATGGTGACGTCGCCGGCCCAGGTCGCGAAGGGCGAGAAGGAGAAGTTGGCGCCGGCGACCGTCTGCTCGACGACTTCGTCGCGATAGGGATCGCCGAGGACGTAGTCGATCGCCGCCGGGTTCGCCACGTTGAGGCCGAGCCGGTTGAGCGGCACGCAATTGGGATCGTTGTTGTTGGGGTTTGCGTCGGCGTTGATCCGGCAGACGATGGGGCTGGACGTGTCGCCCGGCACCGAGAAGACCGAGTCGGTCGCGGCATTGATCCGGGCCGTGTGCATGATGTTGCGGAGCTGCTCGCGCAGGTCGGCGCGTCCGTACTGGGCGTAGACGTCCCAGTTCGCCCGCTCGCCGAAGGCCTGGAAATCGCCCTGCGCGCCCAGCACATAGCGCTGAACCTTGCGCCGGTTGTTGGCGACCCGGAAGGGCAGGTCGGCGGCCGTGGTCGCGACCGTCACCGTGTTGATCCCCGCCAGGGAGTAGCCGGAGGCGTTGAAGGCGTTGATCAGGAAGGCGTTGTCCGCCTGGTAGGTGATTCCGGTGGCGAGGTTGGGGCCGGCGTTGAAGAACACTTCCTGCCAGTTGTACGAGGCCTCGGCGAACAGCTCGATCCCGTCGGCGACTTCGAAGCTCAGCCGGCCGAAGGCGCCGTGACGATCGTCTTCCGGATCGAGGCCGATCCGGCGTCCGGAATCGTTGACCCGCCAGTCGCCGCCCTGGGTCAGGGTCGGCGCCGCCGCTCCGGTCGGCGACGGAAAGGTCAGCGCTCCATATTGATATTGGAGGATCTGCCCGCCCTGATTGAAGTAGAGCCCGCGCAGCCGGTTGGCGAGCCCGCCGGTCGAACCGGTGATGAGGCCGCCCGGAGTCGAGTTGGCGGCGCCGACCTGGGTCCGGATCAGGTACCGGGGGGTGGTGGAGACTCCCGACACCCAATTGGGGTCCTGGATCCGCACATAGCCGGTATGGTTCCAGTCGCGATCGATCGTGTCGAAGATGCCGTCGCGATGGGCGATCTCGCCGCTCACCAGGATGTGGCCGCGGCCGCCCGCGAACGACATTCCGCCGGCGGCGCCGAACGAATAGTTGAACCCGTCGCCATAGGTGGTGACGCCGCTGTCGGCCTGGATCTTCAGCCCCTTGAACTTCTTGTCGAGGATGAAATTGACGACTCCGCCGACCGCGTCCGAGCCGTAGGTCGCGGAGGCGCCGCCGGTGACCACCTCGACCCGGTCGATGAGCAGTTGCGGGATCGTGTTGACGTCGACGAGGCCGGTGATCGTCGAGGCCACCGAGCGGCGGCCGTCGAGCAGCACCAGCGTACGGACCTCGCCGAGGTTGCGCAGGTTGAGCGCGTTGATTCCCGCCTGGCCGCTGCTGAGGTTGAGGCGCGAGTTGGACGGCCGGGTCGATCCGGCGAGCGAGGGCAGCTGGTTGACGAAGTCGGCGATGTTGTTGCTCGGCGACGTATTCTCGATGTCCTCGCGGGACAGGACGGTGAGAGGCGTCGGCGCCTGGTATCCGTCGCGGACGACGCGGGTGCCGGTGACGACGATATCCTGGCGATCCTCGGCCTCGGTCACCTCCGTGCCCGCCGGGGCTGCGACGGCGGCATCCGCGGCCGGCTCCTCCTCATTGGGTCCGACCTGGGCCGCCGCGGGACCCGCAATGGCGACCGCGGCCATTGCGGCTCCGGAAAACAGGAACGTTTTCAACGATTTGCGACGAAACATGTCAGATCCCCCTGAAACCCGCATTTGCTGCGTGATTAGCGGGCATTAAGTAGCAGGAACGCCGTCTTCCGGCATAGTTTCCTTTCGCCGAGCCATAACCTCTCGCCATCGTCGCGGCACGATTGCCGGCGAAGCGTGGCCGCTGGGCAACAGGCGGCGGCCCTGCGCTCTCCCGCCCTTCCGCGGGATTTGATCGCGAGATTGACTGTTCGATCGCGGCAGTGGAGCTTCGGCCCGATGCCGCCTGCCGCCTCCCTTGCCTGAAGCCGCTCCCCCTCCGCCTCCCGCGGTGAAGCCCGGCTTCGGCCGGATGGCGCTCTACGTTCTGCTCGGCTTCTCCGCCGGCCTGCCCTTCTACATGTTCTCGACGGTGCTGGCGCTGAGGCTCCAGGCGCACGGAGTCGTGCTGGTGGTGATCGGCTTCTTCGCCTGGGTCCAGCTTCTGCCGACCTTCAAGTTCCTGTGGGCGCCGCTGCTCGACCGCTACGACGTGCCCGGCTTCGCCCGCTTCTGGGGCAAGAGGCGCGGCTGGATCATGCTGTCCCAGCTCGGCATCTTCAGCTCGATGGTGGCGATGGCGCTGACCTCGTCGGACTCCAATCTCGCCGTCACCGCCCTGTTCGCGGTGCTGCTCGCCTTCTGGACGACCACCCTCGAGGTCGCCGCCGACGCCTGGCGCATCGAGCTCGCCCCGACCCAGGACGAGCAGGGCCCGATCGCCGCGGCCAATCTGTGGGGCTACCGGACCGCGATGGTCGCGGCGGGGAGCGGCGCCCTGCTGGTCGCCGATCCGGCCGGCAACGCGGCGCCGTGGCTCGCCGGGCTCGGGCTCGAGGCGGGCTGGACGACCGCTTATCTGCTGATCGCTGCCGCCGCCTTCGTGCCGCTGCCGATCCTCGCGGCGCTGCCGACGCGACGCCGGAAGCCGCGGCGGGCGAGGATCGGCGCTCGCGGCCGGGCTCGCCGCCAGCGCGGCGATCCTTCTCGCCGTGCTGGCCGCGACCGCCTTGCTCGGCTGGCTCGTCCTTCGCGCCGCCGTCGGCCGCCGGGATCGACAGCACGACCAACGTCACCCCCTACGTGCTCGCCATCTGCATGGTCCCCTTCCTGATCATGGCCGCCGCCCTTCCAAGGATCCGGCGGGCGCCGCCCGATTCGGCGATCCGCCGGTCGACGGCGATCGGACCCTATGTCGACTTCTTCTGGCGCTACGGCTTCGGCGCCCTCGTCGTCATGGCGTTCGTCTCGCTCTACCGGATGGGCGACGTTCTGGCGCTCAACCTGTCGAAGCCGATGATCAAGGGCCTCGGCTATTCGCTCGACCAGATCGGCTATGCCGACAGCCTCGTCGCTCTGATCTCGAGCATCGTCGGAGTAGGCCTGGGCGGCCTGATGGTCGTCTACTGGCGGATGGGTATCGCCCTGGCGATCGGCGCCCTCTTCGCCGCGTTCGGCAATTTCGGCTTCGTCTGGCTCGCCAACCAGCCGGTCGACGTGCTCTGGCTCTACCTCGCCACCGCCGCCGACCAGTTCGGCAACGGCATGGCCGGAACGGTCTTCGTCGTCTATCTCTCGCTGCTCGTGAACCCGCGCTTCCCGGGCGCTCAATATGCCTTCCTGTCGAGCTTCGCCTTCCTTCTGCCGCGCCTGCTCTCGGGGGCGGGTGGCGCGATCGTGAAGTCGCTCGACGATAACGGGCTGGACGGCTTCGACCTCTTCTTCGTCCTCTCCGGGCTGCTCAGCCTGGCCGCGATCCTGTTCCTCCCCGTCCTCGCCCGGATCCGGCCGAGGCCCGACGACCGATGATCGACCCCGCCTTCGAGCCCGCCGCCGCGGCGGTGGCGGAGGGACGCATCGCCGGCGCCGCGCTCGGCATCGTCGCGGCCGATGGACGGCGCGCGGTCAAGTGGGCCGGCATGGCCGCGCTCGTGCCCGACGCCCGAGCCGCTGACCGAGGCGCACTGGTTCGATCTCGCCTCGCTGACCAAGGTGATCGCGACGACGACGATGATCCTTCGCCTCGCCGACGAGGGCCGGCTCGGCCTCGACCGGCCGCTGACCGACGCGATACCCGACCTTCGCCAATATGACGTGGCCGGAGCGGCCGAGCGGCGCCTGACCTTCCGCGACTGCCTCGGCCACCGCACCTTCCTTCCCGCGGTCGAGCCGATCTACACCTATGGCGGCGATCCGGCCCGGCTTCGCGCCTTCGTCCTCCAGCGCGAGTGGCGGCACGGGCCGCCGGTCTATTCGGACATCAACTTCATCCTGCTCGGCATCGCCGTCGAGCGGATCACCGGCGCCCCGCTGTCGCGACTGGCCGCTCGGCGAGGGCCTGAGCTACGGCCCGCCGCCCGGCCCGGCGGTGGCGACCGAGGCCTGCTCCTGGCGCGGACGGGTGCTGAAGGGCGAGGTCCATGACGAGAATGCCGCCGCGCTCGGCGGCGAGGCCGGCCATGCCGGCCTGTTCGGAACCGTCGCCGGAGTGCTCGACTTCGCCCTCGGCCTGCTCGACGGCAGCGGCGCCTCGCCCGCCGCGATCGAGGCGATCCGGACCCCGGTCCGCGACGACCGGACCTGCGGCTGGGAGCGCCGCTTCGCCGGCTGGCACGGCGGCGACAGCTGCTCCGCCGCGACGATCGGCCATACCGGCTTCACCGGCACCGGCCTGTGGGTCGATTTCGACCGCGGCCTCGCCTGGACCCTGCTCACCAACCGCGTCCACCCGACCCGCCATCGCGACACCGGCATCGCCGAGCTTCGGCGGGCGACCGGCGAGGCGGTGATCGAGGGGTGGGGTACCGAACCCCTCTCCCTGCAGGGGAGGGGGAGAGGGACAGGCGAGCGAAGCTCGCCAGGGTGAGGGCGCGGCCGGCCTCGTCTAAACTGCCCTCACCCTCCCACCGCCTTTCGGCGGCGGGCCCCTCCTTCTCCCCTGCAGGGAGAGGGGCTAGTTCGCCTCGGCGATCAGCACCAGCGCCGCGTCCATCGCCTCCGTCGCGCCGGCGCCTTCGGGGACGTCGTTGGCATAGGCCGAGAAGAGCAGGGTCCGGCCGCTCTTCGCGGTCATGTAGCCCGACAGCGCGTTGGTGGCGTTGAGCGTGCCGGTCTTGGCGAAGATCCGGCCCTCGAGCGGGGTGCCCGTGAAGCGCCTCGCCAGGGTCCCGTCGACCCCGCCGACCGGCAGGCTCGCGCGCCAGGCCGCCCCCCAGGGCTGGGCCGGCGACCCAGCGCAGGAAGCGGACCATCGCCGCGAGGCGCGACCCGGTTGTAGGTCGACATTCCCGAGCCGTCCGAGAAATCGTAGCCGGCGCGCGGCACTCCGGCCCGCGCGAGCATGGCGCGCACCACGGCGAGGCCGTCGGCGATCGAGCCGGTCCCCGCGATGCCGGCCGAGGCGGCGGAGCAGCAGCTCGGCATGCAGATTCTGGCTCGCCTTGTTGATCGACGGCGATATCCTCGGCGAGCGGCGGCGGAGTCAGCCGGGCGAGCGGCTCGGCGCGCGGCGGACGGGCCGGCGGCGCGCCGTTCCGGATCGCCGGATCGTCGGCCGGGCCGAGCGGGCGGTGGCGGACGTCGACCTCGCCGGACACCCGGACCCCGCGCGCCTCGAGCAGCGCCTTGAAGCGCCAGGCGGCATAATGAGCCGGGTCGTCGATGCCGAGGCGAAGCAGCTCCGGCTCGGCGCCCGGCCGCGATCGTGCCGGTGAGGCGGACCTCGCGGCTGGCCGGGCAGGCGGTCGAAGGCCAGCGCCGTCTCTCCGGACGCGACCGTCACCGCGCGATTGTCGACGCTGTAATAGGGCAGCATCTCGAGCCGCGGCGGCTCGCCCGGCGCGGTCGGGTGCGACCCGGAGCGGCAGCTCGTTGTCGTCGAGGCTGAGCGCCGAGGCCGCGGTGCCCGAGCGGGTCGGGATGTTGTTCCAGCTCATCCCCGGGCTCCAGCGCTGGTCCGGGAACAGGCTGTCGTCGCCGACCACGTGGCGGACCGTCCGGGTCCGCGCGGCGACCGCGTCGGCGAGCGTCGGCGAGGCAGTCGCGGACGCAGTCGGGCGCGCTCGACAGCCGGGCGTCGCCGCGGCCCTCGAGGACGACGTCCGGAGCGCCCCGCCCGGCCGCCTCGAGCCGCACCGCCGCGCCGCCCTCCGAGTCCGGCCGGTCGAGCCCGGGCAGGGCGGCGAAGGCGGCGGCGGTGGTGAACATCTTGGTGTTGGAGGCCGGGATGAAGCGCGAATCCGGAGCGATCGCGATCAGCTCGCGCCCGTCCTCCGTCGCGACGACGAGGCCGAAGCGGAGGCCGGACCCGGCCTCGGCCAGCCGCGCCTCGACCCGCTGGCCGAGGCTCGGCGGGTCGGCCGCGGCGGCGGGCGCGGCGGCGAGCGCGAAGACGAGGATCAGCGAGAGGGCGCCGGGTTTCATCGCGGCGAACCTAGAGGCAATGGCGCCGGGAGCAAGCGGACCCGCCGCATTCAGAAGCGTGGCGGCGCTATAACCCCCGCGCATTTAGCAAGGCTCGGCGCTTGCCGGGGCCCGGCGGCGGCTTCAATAGAGGGCCAATGGCGTGGCGGGCGTTTCTGGGGTTGGCGATAGCGTGGGCGGCGGCGATTGCGCCCGCGGCGGAGCGGGACCCTCTGGCCGCGGCTCTCGCTTTGCCGGTCGCCGCCGAGCTGGTCGGGGCGCGAGGACGCCCCGCGCTTCGCCTGGGTCGAGAGCGCGGCGGGCGTCCGCAACATCTGGTTCGCCGAGCGCGGGCGAGCCGGCGAAGCGCCTCACCGCCTTCGCCGAGGACGACGGTCAGCAGCTCTACGACCTGGCCCTCTCCCGCGACGGGACCGGCCTCGCCTTCGTCCGCGGCGGCGATCCCGATTCGCGCGACGACGCGGTTCCCAACGCGACGGCTGAAGCCGCGCCGACGCGCCAGCAGGTCTTCGTCGCCGCGACCGGCGGCGGCGAGCCGGCGGCGGTCGGCGAGGGCCATTCGCCGGTCTTCTCGCCCGACGGTTCGCGCCTGGCCTTCACCCGACGAGGCGAGATCTGGCTGTGGCAGCGCGGCGGCGAGGCGCGCAGGCTGGCCTCAGCCGGAGGGGAGATAAGGCGGCTGCAATGGTCGCCCGACGGCCGGCTCCTGCTCTTCGTCAGCCATCGCGGCGACTACAGCTTCGTCGCCCTGCTCGATCCGGCGGAGAGCCGCGTCCGCTTCCTCGACCCGGGCTTCGGCTTCTCGGTCGAGCCGGTCTTCTCGCCGGACGGCCGCCAGGTCGCCTACATCCGCCATTTCGACGCTCCGGCCGGAGCCGGGCCGGACAGCGGCCCCTATTGGTCGATCCGGGTCGCCGACGTCGCGACCGGGGCGGCGCGCGAGCTCTGGGCCGCGCCGCCGGGTCTGGGCGGGCGCTATTACGAATCGCGCGGCCGCGACCTGTTCTGGAGCCGCGACGACCAGCTCGTCTTCCCCTGGGAACGCAGCGGCTGGCTCCACCCCTACGCCCTCGACGCGGCCCGGGGCGGCGCCCCGCGGGACCTGACGCCCGGCGCCTTCGAGGTCGAGATGTTCCTGCTCGGCGCCGACGGCCGATCGCTGATCTGGGCCGGCAACGAAGGCGACCTCAACCGGCGGCACATCTGGCGGCGCCCGCTCGCCGCCGGGAAGGCGGTCCGGGTCACGACGGGAAGCGGCATCGAGACGGCCCCCGTCCTGGGCGGGACGGCGCTCGCCGTCATCGCCAGCGACGTCGTCCGTCCCGCTCATGTCGCGCTCGTCGACGGCCGCCTTCGCCCCGCGAAGCCGGCCGCCGCCGCCTCCGGCTTCGTCGCCCCTGAGCCGGTCCGATTCCGCGCCGCCGACGGGGTCGAGGTTCACGGCCAGCTGTTCCGCGCCCGCGGCCCGGGCCGGCATCCGGCGATCGTCTACGTCCACGGCGGCCCGCGCCGGCAGATGCTGCTCGGCTTCCATCCGTCCCACTATTATTCGAACGCCTATGTGATGAACCAGCATCTGGCGGCGCGCGGCTACCATGTGCTGGCAGTCAATTACCGGAGCGGCACCGGCTACGGCACCGCCTTCCGCGACGCGCCCGGGCTCGGCCGCGCCGGCGCCTCCGAATATCGCGACGTGCTCGCCGCCGGGCGCTGGCTGGCGGCGCGCGCCGGACGTCGATCCGAAGCGCATCGGCATCTGGGGCGGAAGCTGGGGCGGCTATCTCGCCGCTCTCGGCCTCGCCCGCGACAGCGACCTGTTCGCCGCCGGGGTCGATTTCCACGGCGTCCATTCGATGCTTCGGCCGGTGCCGAACAGCCTCTCCCCCGACGCCCAGACCGCCGCCCGCCAGCTGCAATGGGACTCGCTCGCCGCTCGGCGCGATCGAGCGCTGGCGCTCGCCGGTGCTGCTGATCCACGGCGACGACGACCGCAACGTCGATTTCTCGCAATCCCTGCTTCTCGCCCGCGAGCTGGCGGCGCGCCGGATCCCGTTTCGCGAGCTGGTCTTTCCCAACGAGCGCCACACCTTCCTGCTCCACGCCCACTGGCTGGCCAGCTTTCGCGCGGCCGACGCCTTTTTCGAGGAGACGCTGAAGGCGCCCCGCCGATGATCCGGCCGAGCTTCGCCCTCGCCCTGCTCTGCGCCTGGCTCACCGCCGCCGCCGCGTCCGCCGAGGAAACGGTGCTGATCCGCGGCGCCCGGATCTTCGACGGCACGCGGCGCTCCCGCCGAGGTCGGCGACGTGCTCGTTCGCGGCGAGCGGATCGCCGCCGTCGGCCCGCCGGCTGCGGGCGCCGCGGCGGAGCCGGCTGGTCGACGCCCGCGGCCTGACCCTGATCCCCGGCCTGCACGACCTCCACACCCATCTGCGCTCCCCCGCCTTCGACGTGCCCGACGATCTCGGCAAGGCCTGGGCGGCCTATCTGGTCAACGGCGTCACCGCGGTGAACGACTTCTCGCGTCTCGGGCGAGATGCTGGCGCCGATCCGCGAGATGAGCGGCTCCGATTCGCTCCCGCGCCGCGTCTCCAGCTCGCCGTCCGGCTTGGCGTGCCGGACGGGCACGGCACCGAATATGGCTGGGGCCGCTCGTTCACGCTCGAGGCTTCGACTCCGCGCGCCGCCCGGCTCGCCATGGCGCGCGCCCTCTCCTACCGGCCCGACGTCATCAAGGTGTTCGCCGACGGCTGGCGCTACGGCCGCTCGCCCGACCTCGACGGAATGAACGAGGCGACGCTCGCCGCCATCGTCGCCGACGCCCACGCCGCGCGGCATACCGGTGATCACCCACAGCGTCACGCTCGACGGCGCCAAGGTCGCCGCGGCGGCCGGAGTCGACGCGCTCGGCCACGGCATCGGCGACGCTCTCGTCGACGACGAGCTGATCGCCCTGATGAAGGCGAGCGGCACCGCCTACATCCCCACCCTGATCGTCTACGAGCCTTCGCAGGGCCGAGCTTTTCCGGCCGAGGCCTGGCGCCGGCTCCGCCCGGCCGAACGCGCCCGCGAGGAAGCTCGCCGGGCAAGGCCGCCGCAGCCGGATCCGGCCCTCGAATCGACCCGCTGGACGATCATGCGGGAGAATGTCCGCCGCCTCAAAGCGGCCGGGATACGGATCGGCATCGGCACCGACGCCGGGGTCGGCGGAGTCTATCACGGCAGCTCGACGCTGCGCGAGATCGGCCTGCTGGCCGGGCTCGGCTTCACGCCCGCCGAAGCGCTGGCCGCCGCGACCAGCCACAGCGCCGCGATCATCGGCCAGAGCGGCCGGATCGCGGCGGGGCGGCGCGCCGACCTCGTCCTGACCGGAGGCCGGCCGGACGGCGGATCGAGGATCTCCACGACATCCGCCGGGTCTTCGTCGCGGGCCGCGAGATGCCGATCGAGCGCCTCGCCCGCCACCTCGCGACCGACGCCATGTCGGCTCTGCCCAGGCATCGCATGGCGGGCCCGATCCTGGCGCGCGCCGCCGGCCGGACCGAGCTCGGCACGCTGCCGGTCGAAGGCACGGATTCCGGCGTCGACCACAGCCATCTCGACATCGTCCGGGACGGCGAGCGGACCCTGCTGGTCGCGGGGATGGGGGCCTCGCCCGAGCCCTTTGCCGAACTCGTCCTGCCGCTCACCCGCGGCGCGATCCAGCTCGCCGACGCGCGCGGCTTCGCCGGGATCGCCATCGAGGTCCGCGGCGGCTCCGGCCGCTATTCCCTGCTTCTCGACAGCTACGGGGTCCATTCGCGCGCCCGCTTCCGGACGGGCGTCGAGGCCGGCGCGACCCTTCGCGAGCTGAGGCTGCCGTTCGCGGCGTTTCGAAGCCCCGAGCCGCAAGCGGAGCTCGATCTCTCCGCGCTCCGGGCGCTGGTCCTCCGCCTGCACGGCGAGCCCGGCGGCACCGCCTGGCTGGAGCTCGGCAGGGTCGGCTTCTACCGCGACCCTTAGACGTAGTGCGGCTCGCCGCGCTCGCGTAGGGCCTCGTAATGGACCAGCGCCGGCTCCGGGCCGAACGGAACCGGGCGGCCGTCCCGGAACGCCCACTCGCCCCGGTCGCAGTCCGCCGCGCGCACATAGCCGTTCACATAGAGCCGGCGCCGGTGGTCCGAACGGTTGACGCCCGAGCCGTGGACCGTGAACGGGCTCCAGATCGCCAGGTCGCCGGGCTCGAGGACGGCGTCCACGGCGCTGTCGGGAGACAGGCCGGCGCCCCGGAGGACGGCGTCGTCCATGGCGACTCCGAGCACCTCCTTGGGCGTGTCGAGCTTCAGGTCGCCGTTCAGATGGCTTCGCGGGATGAAACGCATGCAGCCGGAGCGCGGAGTCTGCGGATCGATCGCCAGCCCGGTCTGAACATAGGAGGCGCCGAGGTTGCGAAAGGCCTCCGCGGGCTCGCGGAATTGCGAATCCTGGTGCCAGGCGAACTCGGCTCGGCCGCCCGGCTCCTTCCAGTGGATCTGGTTGATGATCTGCTTCAGGTCCGGTCCGAGCAGCGGCTCCAGCAGCTCCGCCAGGCGCGGATCGAGCCGGACCGAGTTGAGCACCGGCTGGTGATAGGAGGGCCATTGGACCATCCGCACCTGCGGCTCGCCGCTTTCGTCCGGGCCGACGTTGTAGAAGAAATTCCCGTGCCGGAAGCTGCGGCCGTGGCCGATCCCTTCGGCATGGACCTGGTCCGCCGCCGCGCCGATCGCCCGGACCTCGTCGGCGCTGAACAGGCCGCGAACGATCGCATAGCCGTCCCGTCGATATTGCTCGACATGATCGCCGCCGCCGGCCTCACGATACGCCACGCTCGTCACTCCGCTTCCTGCGGCGCTACGGGCAGGTCCCCGGCGTCGGCCTGTGCGCCAGCGCCCGGCCCGCGGCCCTGCCGGTAAGAACGCCGTTGTCGACCGCAAGGATGCCGTTGACCAGGACGGTGCGGACTCCGGCGGCCGGCAGAGTCGGCTGCTCGTAGGTGGCTCGGGCGGCGTAGCGCCTCGGATCGAAGACGACCACGTCCGCATAGGCGCCCGGCCGAAGCCGCCCGCGCCCGTCGAGACCGAACGTGTCGGCGGCGAGGGCCGAGCTCCGCTCGATGAACTGCCGAAGCGTCAGCACCCGCTCCGCAACGACATATTTCGAATATTTGCGGGCGAAGCTGCCATAGGCGCGCGGGTGGCCGGCCGAGGCGTCCGAGCCGGTCATCACCCAGGGCCGGCGCATGAACGCCCGGATGTCCGGCTCGCTCTGGTTGAACGACGCGACGGCGGGATCGCCCGAGCGGATGACGGCGACCGCCGCGGCCGACCGGCTCCTCGCCGCGCTCGCTGGCGATCTCGGCGAGGTTGCGCCCCTTGTAGGGCCCCTCGGTGATCAGAAGCGCCGCCGCGCCGCCGCGACGGCGAAGATTCTCGGCCATGTCGGAGCTCAGGCGCGGCGCCAGGCGCGGATCGTCGAAGCGCACCAGCATTGCGTCGCGTCCGCCGTCCTGGGCCCAGCCCGGGACGAGGGCGGCGGCGAGGCTCGTGCCCGAGGCGGACCAGGGATATTGGTCGGCGGTCACCTTCGCGCCGGCCCGGCGCGCCGCCTCGATCCTGGCGACGATCGCCGGGGCCTGGCCGTGCACGTCCACTCCGAGCGCCTTGATGTGGGAGATGTTGACCGGCAGCCCGGCCTCCCGGCCGACCGCGATCGCCTCCTCGACCGCCGCCGCGAGGCCGATCGTGTAGGAGGATTCGTCGCGTATGTGGCTGTCGTATACCCCGCCGCGCCGCGCCGCCTCGCGGGCGAGGGCGACCACCTCGCCGGTCCTGGCGAAGCTCTGGGGCGCGTAGAACAGGCCGGTCGAGAGGCCGAGCGCGCCCTGGCACATCGCCGTCGCGACGAGGCCGCGCATGCGCTTCAGCTCCTCGGCAGTCGGGACGCGGTCGGCCCGGCCGACGACCTGGCCGCGGACCGCGCCGAAGCCGACATAGGTCGCGAAGTTGATCCCGACCGGCCGGGCGGCCGCGGCGCCGAGAATCGCGGCGACGTCGGGATCGCCGCCGCCGTCGTTGCCGATGAAGGCCGTGGTCACCCCCTGCATCAGGAAGCCGGGGATGAGCCGGGTGCGCGCGTCGGGCGAGGCGAGGTCGTCGCCGACATGGCTGTGCGGATCGACGAAGCCGGGCGCGACGATCATGCCGCGCGCGTCGATGACCCGCCTGGCCCGAAGCGGCAGCCTTCGGCCGACCGCCGCGATCCGGTCGCCGGCGACGGCGACGTCGCCGACGAAGGGCGGGCCCGAGCCGGTATGGACGGTCCCGCCGCGGATCAGCAGGTCGACCGGCTCCGCCCGCGCGGCGCCGGCGAGCAGGAGGAGGATGAGGGCGAAGCGCGGAAGCTTCATGCCCCGCCCCAGAAGCCGCGCTCGGGCGGGAAGAGGATTCCGCCTTGCTCGCGCACTCCGCCCGGCCGGTCCTCGCTCAGCCAGAGCGGGCCGTCGAGGTCGGCGAAGTCGGACAGGGCGGCGACGTGCAGCGCCGGAGCGATCGACAGCGACGAGCTGACCATGCAGCCGGTCATCACGGCGAGGCCCCGAGCCCGCGCCGCCCGGGCGAGCTCGACCGCGGCGGTGAGCCCGCCGGCCTTGTCGAGCTTGACGTTGACCGCCTGGTAGCGCCGGGCGACCGAGTCGAGGTCGGCGGCGACATGGACCGATTC
Source organism: uncultured Alphaproteobacteria bacterium (assembly GCA_963716155.1). Classification (GTDB taxonomy): domain Bacteria; phylum Pseudomonadota; class Alphaproteobacteria; order Sphingomonadales; family Sphingomonadaceae; genus Allosphingosinicella. Next base: position 2,721,273 of record OY970297.1, on the reverse strand, counting down.
GTCGGCGCAGATCGGCACCTCAGGCTCGAACCCTTCGAGCCAGGAGTCGGAGCCGGCCGGGACCGGCTGCTCGAGCAAAGCGACCCCCGCCTCGGCGAGCGCGGGCTGCATCGCCTCGACCGTCGCCCGGTCCCAGCTCTCGTTCGGATCGACGATCAGCACGGCCTTGCGGGCCGCCGCGCGAACCGCGAAGATCCGCTCCCCGGGACGAACCGAATCGACCTTGATCTTGAGCAGCGGCGCCGCCCCGGCCCGCGCCGCCGCGGCGGCCATCGCCGCCGGGCTGTCGATGACGATGGTGAGAGCGCTCGCCAGCGGCCCGGCCGCCGGGATCCCGAGCCGTCCGCCGACGTCCCCGCCCGCCAGCCGCGCCTCGAGGTCCCACAAGGCGCAGTCGATCGCGTTGCGGGCCGCGCCCGGCGGCAGCAGGGCGAGCAGCGCCGAGCGGCCGAGCCCGGCCTCGATCGCCTCGCGAGCGCTCTCGACCGCGGCGAGCGCCGACTCGACGCTCTCGCCGTAGCGCGCATAGGGCACGCCCTCGCCGCGGCCGGCCATGCCGCCTTCCGACACCGTCACCGTGACCACGTCCGCGAAGCTCTTCTCCCCGCGCGCGATCCGGAACGGCCGGTTCAGCGCGAAGCGGTCGTGCTGCGCGTGGAGGGTTCGAGGCATAGAAGCTCGTCGATGATGGCCCCGGCGCCGAAGGCGATCGGGTCGGTGGCGGGCAGGCCGAAGCGGTCGGCGGTGCGGGCGCACAGGCGCCGCGCCTCGCCGGGCTCGAGGCCGGTGGTGTTGAGGCAGATTCCGACCGCCCGGACCGCGGGGCTGGTCAGCCGGGCGACCTCGAGGTTGCGCTCGAGGCACTCGGCGAGGTCGGGAAGCGGGCGGCCGGGAAGGCCGCGCATATGGGCCCGGCCGGGCCGGTGGCAGAGCAGGATCGCCTCCGGCTGGGCGCCGTGGAGAAGCCCGGTCGACACTCCCGCGAAGGAGGGATGGAAGAGCGAGCCCTGCCCCTCGATCACGTCCCAGCCGTCGTCGTCGCGGGCGGGGGCGAGCCGCTCGATCGCTCCGGAGATGAAATCGGCGACGACCGCGTCGACCGGAATGCCTTCGCCGGCGATCAGGATCCCGGTCTGGCCGGTCGCCCTGAAATCGGCCGCGACCCCGCGCTGGCGAAGCGCCGCCGTCACCGCCAGCGAGGCGTACATCTTGCCGACCGAGCAGTCGGTCCCGACGGTGAGCAGTCGGCGGCCGGCGCGGGCATAGCCGGTGCCGACGACGAGGCCCGCCGGCGGCTCGCGAACGTCGAACAGGCTGAGCCCGCGGTCGCGGGCGAGCGCCGGCGAGCCGAGGCTCGTCCCGCAGACGCTGGTGGAGGCCGGCGGCGACGTTCATCCCGGCCTCGAGCGCCCTGGCGGCGTCGCCGATCAGATCCTCGCCGAGCCTGCCGCCGGCGCCGGCGATCCCGAGCACCAACGTGCGGGCTCCGGCCGCCGCTCCGCCGGCCATGTCGAGACGGGGCAGTCCGAGGGTCAGCGGACAGTCGTCGTGGCGGAACTCGCCGACGCAATCCTCAGGCCGGAAGGTGGCGAGGCCGCGCGAGGTCTTGATGCCCATCGCATCGGCGCAATGGCCGAGATAGAGGAGATAGGGCCCCGGGATCATCCCCCAGACCTATCGTCCCGAGCCGCCCGGCCGCGCATAGTGAGTGGGCCGCTCGCCATAATCTGCCGTTATGGCGCCTCCAGCACCCGCGACAGGGTCTTGAGGAAGTCGGTGGCGAGCGCGTTGGGCGGGCGGTTGGTCAGGTACATGGCGTGGATGTCGAAGGTCAGCCTCGGCTCGAGCGGCCGGACCGACAGGCCCGGCGCCATCGACGCCTGGGCGGTGAAGCTGTCGACCACGGTCATTCCGACGCCCTGCCGGACCAGGGCGGCGGCGATGTAGAAGGTGCGCGCCGAGACGATCTCGTCCAGCTCGAGGTCGAGCCGGAGCAGCTCGTGGCTGAACAGCTGGCCGATCGGCCCGCTGGCGGCGAGGCTGATGAAGGGCCGGCCCGTGAGCTGGCCGAGCCCGATCCTCGGCGGAGCGTCGGGCATGTCCTGCTCCTGGTAGAGCACGACCAGCTCGCCCTCGCCGAGCCGGCGGTGCCCGATCGGGGCCGCCGGCGGCACCTGGAAGGCGACGGCGACGTCGGTCTCGCGCTCGTACAGCTTGCGCAGCAGATCGTCGTGATGGACGGTCTGGAGGTCGAACTTGACCGACTCGCGGCCGCGCCGGAAGCGCGACACCGCGACCGGGATGGCCTGGAGGGCGAGCGACGGCAGGGCCGAGATGCGAAGCGTCCCGCCTTCCCCCCGCTTCAGCTGGCGCCCGGCCTCGCGCAGGGCGTGGACCCGGTCCTGGATCTCGCTCGCGTCGGTGAACAGGACGTGCGCGTCCTCGGTCGGGACCAGCCCGCCCTTGGTGCGCTGGAACAGCTGGAAGCCGAGCAGCGATTCGGCGTGGCGAAGCATCTTCGAGACCGAAGGCTGCGACACGTTGAGCGCCCGGGCGGCGGCGCTGACCGACCCGTTGAGATAGACGGCGTGGAAGATTTCGATGTGGCGCAGGTTCATGCGGTCGCGGCTTCAGACATGGGGAGAAGGCTAGAGCATTTTACGCGGCGGTAAAACGCCGTCGCGCCGATCGCCGGCCGAAGCTTGCCCCGCGGGCCGGGCTCGGCCAGCATCGCGCCATGGCCGACCGGCTCTTCCGAACCCTGATCCGCTCCGGATCGCTCGCCGTGACCGGCCCGGACGGGAGGACTCGCCGCTACGGGACGGGATCGGCCGAGCTCCGCCCGGTCGCCATCCGAATCGCCGACCGCGGCGCCGGGCGGGCGATCGCCCGCAACCCGGCGCTCGGCTTCGGCGAGATGTTCATGGCCGGCCGTCTCGTCCTCGAGGAGGGCGACATAAACGACCTGCTCGACCTGATCGGCTTCAACATCCGCTGGGAGAAGGAGAATCCGCTGCGCGCCGCGCTCTGGCGGCCGATGCGCATCGCCGGGGCCTGGGACGCGCTGAACTGGAAGCGGCGCGCCCGGCGCAACGCGGCCCATCATTACGACCTCTCCGACCGGCTCTACGCCCTCTTCCTCGACCGCGAGCGCCAGTACAGCTGCGCCTATTTCGGCGGCGGCGCGGAGGACCTCGATTCGGCCCAGGCCGCGAAGATGGCCCATGTCGCCGCCAAGCTCCGCCTGTCGCCGGGGCAGCGGGTGCTCGACATCGGCTGCGGCTGGGGCGGGCTGGCCCTCCACCTCGCCCGGACGGCGGACGTCGAGGTGCTCGGGATCACCCTGTCCGAAGCGCAGCTGGAGCACGCCCGAGCCCGCGCCGCCGCCGAGGGGCTCGGCGGGCGGGTGCGGTTCGAGCTGCTCGACTGGCGCGAGGTCGAGGGGCGGTTCGACCGGATCGTCAGCGTCGGCATGTTCGAGCATGTCGGCCCGCCCCACTATCGCCGCTTCCTCGCCCGCTGCCGCGAGCTGATGAGCGACGACGGCCTGATGCTGCTCCACACCGTCGGCCGGGCCGACGGGCCAGGCGCCACCGACAAGTGGCTCGCCAAGTACATCTTCCCCGGCGGTTACGTCCCGGCGCTCAGCCAGATCGCGCCGGCCGTCGAGCGTTCGTGGCTGTGGCTGACCGACCTCGAAGTGCTTCGAGGCCATTACGAGCGCACCCTCGCGGCCTGGTACGAGCGGGTCCAGGCCGCCCGCGAGGAGATAATCTCTCTCTACGACGAGCGCTTCTTCAGGATGTGGAGCTTCTACCTCGCCGGCGGAATCGCCGCCTTCCGCCACGGCGGCCACCTCGTCTTCCAGCTCCAGCTGGCCCGCCGCCAGGACGGGGCGCCGACGACCCGCGACTATATCGCCGCTCCGTCATTGCGAGCGTAGCGAAGCAATCCAGTGCGGCGTGCGAGCCTCATGGATTGCCGCGTCGCTTCACTCCTCGCAATGACGGATCAGAAACCCGCCATCCTCCCGCACCGCCGATTGGCCGGAACCGCGACGTCGATCTTCTTCGGCCTCGGCAGTTCGAGCGCCGCCATGATCGCCGCGAATTCCTCGGCGCTTCGGCCGCCGCCGAGCCTCGCGTTGCCGGCCCGCTCGGCGCCGACGGTGCTGGTTTCGAGCCCGCGATAATCGTGGCCGGGGCAGACGATCGTGTCGTCGGGCAAAGTGAAGATCCTGTCGTGGACCGAGCGGTAGAGCGCGGCCGGATCGCCGCCCTGGAAGTCGGTCCGGCCGCAGCCCCCGATCAACAGCAGGTCGCCGGTGAACACCCGTGCCCGCCCGCCCGAGTCGACGACGTAGCTATGATGCTCCTCGGTATGGCCGGGCGTGAACAGCGCCCGCACCGTCACCGACCCGGCCTCGAGCGGCTCGATCTCGCTGACGATCCGGCAGGCGCCGGTGACTCCGGGCGGGCTGGCGGCCCGGCAGCCGGTCAGCGAACGCAGCCGGTCGGCGCCGGTGACGTGGTCGGCGTGGATGTGGGTGTCGAGCGTCCAGGCGAGGGTGAGCCCGAGCGCCCGAAGGGTCTCGAGATCCCGCTCGACCGTCTCGATCACCGGGTCGACCAGAAGCGCCGATCGCGTGTCCGGGCAGGCGAGCAGATAGGTGTAGCTCGACGATTCGGCCTCGAACAGCTGGCGGAAGATCACCGGATTCCGACCGCCGCCCTGACGTCCTTCATCGTCGCCTCGGCCCGCTCCGCGGCGGCGTCGGCCGAGCGGGTAAGCATCGCGACGAGAGCGCCCTCGTCGCCCCTGATCTCGGCGAAGCGGCGCTGGATCGGCTCCAGCCCCGCGATCACCGCTTCGGCGACGCCGGTCTTCAGCGCCCCGTAGCCCTGGCCGTCGAAGCGCCGGAGCGCCTCGTCCCAGCTGCCGCCGGCGAAAGACTGGTAGATGGTGATCAGATTCTTCACCCCGGCCCCCGGATCGGCCGCGTCGACCGCGGTCCGGCTGTCGGTCTTGGCCGACTTTAGCTTCTTGAGGATGACGTCCGGCGCGTCGAGGATCGAGATGGCGTGCTTCGGGTTGGTCGCGCTCTTCGACATCTTCGCCTCGGGATCGTCGAGCCCCATCACCCGGGCGCCGACCTGCTGGACCATGATCTCGGGCCGGGTGAACTTGTAGCCGAACAGCCGCTCGAACCTCTCGGCTATGTCCTGGGTGATCTCGATATGCTGGCGCTGGTCCTCGCCGACCGGCACGAAATGGGTGTGGTAGAGGAGGATGTCGGCGGCCTGGAGGATCGGGTAGGAATAGAGGCCGACGGTGCCGGATACGCCCTTCTCCGTCTTCGACTTGAACTGGGTCATCTTGTTCATCCAGCCCATCGGCGTGACGCAGTTCAAGATCCAGGCGAGCTCGGCATGCTGGCGCACCTGGCTCTGCAGGAAGATGATCGACTTGTCGGGGTCGATTCCGCAGGCGACGTAGAGGGCGGCGACGTCGAGGCTGTAGGCGCGCAGCCGCTCGGCGGTGATCGCCTCCGGCACGGTCAGGGCATGGAGGTCGACGACGCAGAAGATGTTGTCGTGCTTGTCCTGCTCGCGCACCCACAGCGAGATGGCGCCGATCAGATTGCCGATATGCAGGTCCCCGGTCGGCTGGACCCCGGAGAACACGGTCTTCTTGGTCTTGGCATCGGCCACGGCGGCATCTTCCCTCAAGCTCGGCATCGGCCGTAACCGGGCGGGCGGCCCCGGCGCAAGTCGCGGAAGGGCAGCGCTGATCCCCGCTTCCTTGGCGCGGCGGCCGAAGCTAGCTTGGCGCGATGAGCAAGCCCGTCCTCTTCGACTATTTCCGCTCCTCCGCCAGCTACCGGGTGCGGATCGCGCTCAACCTCAAGGGCGTCGAGTATGACCGGGTCGCGATCAACCTGCTCGAGGGCGGCCAGCGCTCGCCCGGCTACCGCGCCGTCAACCCGCAGGCGATGGTGCCGACGCTCGACATCGACGGGCACAGGCTGGCGCAGAGCCTCGCCATCATCGCCTATCTCGACTCGACCCGGCCCGAGCCGCCCTTGCTCCCGGCCGACCCGGCCGACGCCGCCCATGTCCGGGCGCTGGCCCTGACCATCGCCTGCGACGTCCATCCGCTCAACAATCTGCGCGTGCTCCGATATCTCAAGGACGAGCTCGGCCAGCCCCAGGAGGCGCGCGACTCCTGGTACCGCCACTGGGTCGCGGAAGGGCTCGCCGCGCTCGAGGCGATGGCGGCGCCGCGCGCGGGGCGCTTCCTGTTCGGCGATTCGCCGACCCTGGCCGACCTCTGCCTCGTCCCGCAGATGTTCAACGCCCGGCGCTTCGAGGTGCCGCTCGACGCCTGCCCGACCCTGGTCCGGCGCCGATGCCGAGGCGAACCGCCTCGATGCCTTCGCGGCGGCCCATCCCGACGCTATAGCATCCCCGTCTTAGGGAGGATCGATCATGGGCCGAGTCGAAGCGATCGGGCAGAACATGGCGGAGCTGGCGCCGCTCGCCAGCGTCGACATCCCGCCGATGAAGGACAAGGTGAGCCCGGAAGAGTGGAAGATCCGGGTCGACCTCGCCGCCGCCTATCGGCTGGTCGCTTATTACGGCTGGGACGACCTCATCTTCACCCATCTCTCGGCGCGGGTGCCCGGGCCCGAGCATCATTTCCTCCTCAACCCCTACAATCTCATGTTCGAGGAGGTGACCGCCTCGAGCCTGGTCAAGGTCGACATCGCCGGCAATCCGGTCGAGCCGTCGCCCTTCATCACCAACCCGGCCGGCTTCACCATCCATTCGGCGATCCACATGGCGCGCGAGGACGCCCAGGCGGTGATCCACCTCCACACGCCGCACGGCCAGGCCGTCTCCGCCCATGGCGAAGGCCTGCTGCCGCTGACCCAGACGGCGATGCTGATCCGCGACGAGGTCGCCTATCACGATTACGAAGGCGTCGCCGTCGACCTCGACGAGCGCGAGCGGATCGTCGCCGATCTCGGCGCCGAAAGGCGCGATGCTGCTGCGCAACCACGGCACGCTGACCGTCGGCGACAATGTCGGCGAGGCGTTCGTCCGGATCTACTTCCTGGAACGCGCCTGCCAGGCCCAGATCCTCGCTTTGTCGGCGGGCGACGGCAATCTCAACAACCCGCCCCAGGGCTCGCCGGAGGTCACCGCCCAGCAGGGCAAGATCGGCCTCAAGCTCGCCGCCGGCGCCCTCGCCTGGCCGGCCCTGCTGCGCAAGGCCTACCGCCTCGATCCGGGCTTCGCGACGTAAGGTGTTAGTCCTCCCCGAGCTTGCTCGGGGAGGGGGACCGCGCGAAGCGCGGTGGAAGGGTAATCCCGACTCAGCTTTGCCCCGCCACCACGACGCTTCGCGCCGCGGTCCCCCTCCCCCAGGCAAGCTGGGGGAGGATTAGACCTCTAGAACCGGAACCGCCCGGTGAGGCCGTAGGTCCGCGGCTCGGCGAGGAAGGCCGAGAAGATCTGGCGGCCGCCGGGGAATTGCGGGTCGATGAACGGCGCCGTCGACGCTCCGGCCTGGAAGGGCGAGTTGAACGCGACCTGGGTGTAATTCTGGTTGAACAGATTCTGCGCCCAGGCCTCGATGCTCCACCGCTCGCCGCGGCCGCGCAGGCCGACCCGGGCGTTGACGATCAGGAAGCTGTCCTGCTCCTTCTGCGGGAACAGGTCGGAGCCGGTGTTGAAGTCGCTGGTCAGGCGCGAGTCGACGTAGAACAGGCCCGACAGGCCCGAGTCGCCGATGCGCGGGGTCCAGCCGACCGACGAGGTCACGACATATTCGGGCGCGTTGGAAAGGTTGTCGCCGGGCAGCTTGCGCAGCGCCGGATCGAGCGGAACGCCATTGTCGTTGCCGACCAGATTGTCGCGGTAGCGGGTGTTGGCATAGGTCACGCCGAGGGCGACGTTGAGCGACCGCCTGACCCGGAAGTTGGTCTCGAGCTCGACGCCCTCGGAGCGGACGCCGTAGCTGACGTCGCCGGCGGGGCAGGCGCCGGTGGCCGCGCTGAGATCGCTGTCGGTGGTGCCGAGATCGTTGTCGCAGCCGTTGATCGTCTGGACCAGGAAGACGGTGCCGTTGAAGGTGTTGAGCTGGAAGTTCTGGAAGTCCTGGCGGAACAGGACGAGGTTCACCGTCACCTTGCCCTTCGAATATTTGGCGCCGAGCTCGTAGGCGTTGTTGATCTCCGGATCGAACTGGAGGTTGCCGACCAGCGCCTGGGCGCCGCCCGGAGTCAGCGCGAAGGGCAGGATCGGCGACTTCAGCGCCGAGCGGTCGAGGTTGAAACCGCCCGCCTTGTAGCCGCGCGAATAGCTCGCGTAGAGCATGAGATCGTCGGTCGGCTTCCAGGAGAGGATTCCGGTGCCGGTGAACTCGCTCTCGCTGCGGTCGTCGTTGATCGAGACCCCGTTGAGCTCGGCGGTCGAATTGCCCTGGCAGGACAGGCCGATCAGTCCGCCGGCGAGCGGGGCGAGGCCGGGATTGGCGAGGAACGGCAGGAGCGCGGCCTGCTGCTGGACGCAGGCGAGGTTGTCGTTGCCGAACGTCGCGTCGAAGTCCTTCTTCTCGTTGGTGTAGCGGAGACCGAGGGTGAAGGCGACCTTGTCGCTGAGATGGAAGATGTTGTGGGTGAAGATCGCCCAGTTGCGGCTGTCCTGGTGATAATTGTCGAGCGTGCTGCCGCGGTCGTTGATCGATTCCAGCCGGTCGAAGGCGGCGACGATCGCCGGGCCGGCCGGCCCGAACGGCGACGGGATGCCCGGCGCCAGGGCGCCGCTGATCACGGCCCGTCCGGTCGGGCTGATGCAGCCGGGAGTCGTCGGCGAATAGAAGCCGGCGAGCGCCGTGCCGGAGATCAGGCGGCAGGTCGCGAAGCGGCCATATTGGGTGCCGAAGCGCAGATTGTCGGTGACCTGCAGATCCTCGTCGGCGAAATAGGCGCCGATCAGCCAGTCGAGCTTGTCGCCGAAGGCGTTGCCCTGCAGCCTCAGCTCCTGGCTGAACGTCTTGAACTGGCGCTCGACGCCGTTGTTGACCGGCGAGCGGTAGAGGATGTCGACCGGGCTGTAGTCGATGTCGCCCGGCTGGCCGGAGCGATATTGGCGATAGGCGGTGATCGAGGTGAGCTCGGCTCCGCCGAGGTCGTAATTGACCTCGCCCGACAGGCCCCAGTCGCGCGTGTCGCCTTCGTAGGTGCGGCCGGCGTTGACGTAGATGTCGCGGCTGAACGGATCGTTGAAGGCGACCAGCGGCGTTCCGAGGTCGCGCAGCACGTTGATGATGTTGTTGCCGTTCGGGTTGGGGACGCCGCCGACCAGCAGCGGCGTCGCCGGCTCGTTGAGATTGCCGATCTTGGGGTTGAAGTCGCGGTCGAGGAAGACGGCGCCGCAGCAGGCTTCCTCGCGCCGTGTGTAGTCGCCGATCAGCCGCACCGACAGGTCGGCATTGGGCTCGAACAGCAGCTGGCCGCGCAGGAACAGGCGGTTGCGGTCGTTGACTTCGTCGTCGTTGTTGACGTCGTTGTAGAAGCCGTCGCGCCGGGCATAGACCCCGTCGAGGCGGAAGCCGATCGTGTCGCCGATCGGCCCGGTGATGCCGGCGTCGGCGCGGATATAGTCGTGATTGCCGTAGCTCAGCGAGCCGAAGCCCTCGAGCTGGTTCATGTTGGGCTTCTTGCTGATGATGTGGATCAGGCCGGCCGAGGCGTTGCGGCCGAACAAGGTGCCCTGCGGCCCGCGCAGAACCTCGATCCGCTCGATCTCGCCGAGCTCGTTGAGGCCGATTCCGGAGCGCGAGCGATAGACTCCGTCGACGAAGACGGCGACCGAGCTTTCGAGGCCGGGATTGTCGCCGACCGTGCCGATGCCGCGGATTCGGGCCGAGCCGTTGGCCTCGGTGCCGGTCGAGGAGACCAGCAGCGACGGCGCGAGCTGGTTGAGCGCCGGATGTCGGTCGCGCCGCTGTTCTGGAGCGAGGCCGCGGAGACCGCCGAGACGGCGAGCGGCACGTCCTGAAGGATCTGGCTGCGGCCCTGGGCGGTGATGACGATGTCGCCCTCGTCGGTCGAGGCGACCGCGTCGGTGGCGGAGACGTCGGTCTCGGGCGTCGACCTCGGCCGACTGCTCCGGCGGACTGGTGTCGCCGGTCGGGCTGGTCTGGTCCTGGGCGTAAGCAGGCGTCGTGGCGAGCGCGAACATTCCGGCCGAGACGAGCCAAAAGGACTTCGACATTTCCCCTCTCCCTCTTTGGGTTTGGGGCCAGAGCTACTGAAAAGGGGCCATGGCTGCCAGCCGGAATCCGCACTTTTCTGCGGGTTTCCGCCCCTTATGGCAATCGCGCAACAATTCGGTTTCGAAACGAAACCGGCGGCTGCGGCCTGCCGCTACGGAAAGCTCACCTTTCCGTAAGGGGAAAGGGGAGGCGGTGGGACAGGCGGCAAGGCCGCCGAGGACGTCCGCGGCCCGTCATGCTGAACTTGTTTCAGCATCCAGGGTCGAGCCGCCGTGCGGGTGGAGAACTGGACCCTGAAACAAGTTCAGGGTGACGGAGCGGAGGAACAGCCGCTCTCGCCCCTATTTCGGCGCCAGCACCATCAGCATCTGGCGTCCCTCCATGCGGGGATGCTGCTCGACCTTGGCGGTCTCGGCGACGTCGCTCTGGACCCGCTGGAGGAGCCGCATCCCGAGCTCGCCATGGGCCAGCTCGCGGCCCCGGAAGCGCAGGGTGATCTTCACCTTGTCGCCCTCGCCGATGAAGGCGAAAACCTTCTTCATCTTGGTGTCGTAATCATGGTCGTCGATGTTGGGACGCATCTTGATCTCTTTGATCTCCTGCGTCTTTTGCGACTTCCGCGCCAGATTGGCCTTCTTCTGGGCCTCGTATTTGAACTTGCCGACGTCGAGGAACTTGCAGACCGGCGGATCGGCGTTGGGCGAGACCTCGACCAGGTCGAGGCCGACTTCGGCGGCCTGCTCGATCGCTTCGGCGGTCAGAAGCACCCCGATATTCTCGCCATTCTCATCGATCACGCGCACCTTGGGCACGGAGATGAATTCGTTGAAGCGGGGGCCGTTCAGGGGCGGCGCCTGCGGGCGCCGGATCATGGGCGGACGTATAACAAAGTCTCCTGACGTTGAGGTTCAGCCTATCACCTAGTGGTTCCGGGGCTCGAATGAAAGACGCGGGACACAGCGCGAACGCTTTTCCTCGCCCTCTGTTGCGGCGATGCACGTCGTCCCAGCGCAGGCTGGGACCCCGGCGGGTGAAAAACGCCGCGCCCTTCACCCCCTGGGGCCCCAGCCTGCGCTGGGGCGACGCTATCTCAAATCCGGCGGCAATGCCTCCGCCCTCAGCCTCTCCACCGCCTCGTCCAGCCCCAGCACCTCCTGCCGCGCGCCCTCGCCGAGCGGCCTCAGCGCCACCGTACCCTCCTCCGCCTCGCGCTTGCCGACGACGAGCAGGTTGGGGACCTTGGCGAGGCTGTGCTCGCGCACCTTGTAGTTGATCTTCTCGTTCCGGACGTCGATCTCGACCCTGAGGCCGGCCGCGGTCAGCTTCGCCGCCACCTCGCGGGCATAATCGTCGGCGTCGGAGACGATCGTCGCGACCACCGCCTGGACCGGCGCCAGCCAGGCGGGCAGCCGCCCGGCATGATGCTCGATCAGGATGCCGATGAACCGCTCGAACGAGCCGAGGATCGCGCGGTGGAGCATGACCGGCCGGTGGCGCTGGCCGTCCTCGCCGACATAGGAGGCGTCGAGCCGCTCCGGCAGCACCGTGTCGGTCTGGATCGTCCCGACCTGCCAGGTCCGGCCGATCGCGTCGGTGAGATGGAATTCGAGCTTGGGCGCGTAGAAGGCGCCTTCGCCGGGAAGCTCCTCCCAGCCATAGTCCTCGGTGTCGCGGCCCGCCGCCCTGACCGCGTCGCGAAGCGACTGCTCGGACCAGTCCCACATCTCCTCGCGAGCCGAACCTCTTCTCCGGCCGGAGCGCGAGCTTGATCGCATAATCCGGGAAGCCGAGGTCCTTGTAGACGATATCGAGCAGGTCGAGGAACAGCCTCACCTCCTCGACGATCTGATCCTCGCGTGCAGAAGATGTGGGCGTCGTCCTGGGTGAACTGCCGGACCCGAAGGATCCCGTGCAGCGCGCCGTGCGGCTCGTTGCGGTGGCAGACGCCCATCTCGGCGAGCCGGATCGGAAGGTCGCGATAGGATCTTGATGCCCTGGCGGAAGATGAGGACGTGGGCCGGGCAGTTCATCGGCTTGAGCGCCATCCACTCGGCGTCGTCGGAGACGATCGGCCCCTCCTCCTCGGTGTTGGGCACCTCGTCGGGAATGACGAACATGTTCTCGCGATACTTGCCCCAATGGCCGGACTGCTCCCACTGGCGGGCGTCCATCACCTGCGGGGTCTTGACCTCGGCATAGCCGGCGGAGTCGAGGCGGCGCCGCATATAGGCCTCGAGCTGGCGCCAGATGACGAAGCCGTTCGGGTGCCAGAAGACCGAGCCGTGCGCCTCCGCCTGGAGGTGGAACAGGTCCATCTCCTGGCCGATCCGGCGATGGTCGCGCTTGGCCGCCTCCTCGATCCGGGTCAGATGCTCCTCGCAGCTGCTTCCTGTTGAGCCAGCCCGTGCCGTAGATGCGCGACAGCATCGCGTTCTTCTGGTCGCCGCGCCAATAGGCGCCCGACACCCGGGTCAGCTTGAACGCCTGCGGGTCGACCTTGCCGGTCGAGGCGAGGTGCGGGCCACGGCACAGGTCCATCCAGCCGCCCGAGCGGTACATGGTGATCGTCTCGTCGGCGGGCAGCTCCATCACCCATTCGGCCTTGAAGCTTTCGCCCTGCTTCTCGAAGAAGTCGCGCACCTGGTCGCGCGACCAGACCTCGCGGACCAGCGGCTCGTCGCGGGCGATGATCCGCCGCATCTCCTCCTCGATCGCCGGCAGATCCTCGTCGGTGAATGGCCCGCGCTCCGGAGCGGGCGCGAAATCGTAGTAGAAGCCGTCGTCGGTCGCCGGTCCGAAGGTGATCTGGGTACCCGGGAACAGGTTCTGGACCGCTTCGGCGAGGATATGCGCATAATCGTGGCGGACCAGCTCGAGCGCGTCCTTCTCGTCGCGCGCCGTGATCAGCGCCAGCTCCGCGTCGCCCTCGAGCGGCCGGTTGAGATCGCGCACCTCGCCATTGACCCGGGCGGCCATCGCCGCCTTGGCGAGGCCGGGGCCGATGGCGGCGGCGACGTCGGCGGGGGTCGTGCCCTCGGGCACCTCGCGAACCGAGCCGTCGGGGAGCCTGATCTTGAAATGCTGCGTCATGACAGGCGCGCATGTAGCGGCGCCGGGCGCCTTCCTCCAGCCCCCGACGGCAATTCGCACCCGAAACGAAAATATGCTAGCCTGCCCCCGCTCCTGGTCGGAGCTTTTGACTGAAAGGGGGATAATATGAGAAAGTTCGTTACCGCGACCGTCTCGGCCGCCCTTTGTCTCGCGTCGATAACGCCGGCGGCGGCGCAGAACTACCGCGCGGAAGGCTTCGACGGCCCGCGCGGGGTCAACGCCACGCTCAACCTCCGGGTCCCGCTCGGCAAATCGTCCAAGGCGAGGGCGAAGCCGAGCTACGGCCTCACCTTCGGAATGGGCAAGACGATGGGGGCGGGCTATGACGGCCGGCCGATCACCCGCCAGCTCACCCTCGGCGACATCCGCTTCAACCGGCAGGGCGAGCTCAGCAAGGCCCAGCTGGCGAGCTTCGACCTCGCCCGCCTCGACCAGGACGAGCGGCTCAACCTCACCGGCGAGGGCAACACATTGTGGATCGTCGTCGGCCTCGTCGCCGCCGGCGTCGCGGTCTGCCTGCTTGCCGATTGCTTCGGGGGCGACGACGACGATTCGTCCGAATGATTCAGCGGGGGACCGGCAGCCCGGCCGGTCCCCCCTTCGCCCCGGCTCCGCTTGTGGTATCAGGAGGTGCTTCCAAAAGCTGTGGAAGCGCAGAACAGGGGTGTCGCATGAACAAGCTTCTCGCCGCGACCGTCTCGGCCGCTCTCAGCCTCACGTCCGTCTCGCCGGCTTTGGCGCAGGATTATCGCTTCACCGGTTTCGATTCTCCGCGGGGCCTCACCGCCACCGCGAACCTGCGCGTTCCGCTCGGCCGCGAGGCGAAGTCGAGGCGCGCGTCCTACGGCCTTACGCTCGGCCTCGGCCGGGAGGTCGGCGCGGGCTATGACGGCCGTCCGGTGACCCGCTCCGTCCCGCTCGCGGACCTGCGCTTCTCCGGCGAAGGCGAGCTCCGCCAGGCGAGGCTGGCCGGGGTCGATCTCGCCGATCCGGCGCTCGAGCGGCGGATGAACCTGATGGGCGGCGGAAGCACCGTCTGGTTCGTCCTCGGCGCGATCGCCGCCGCCGGCGGCATCTGCCTGCTCACCGACTGCCTCGGCGAGGGCGACGACGACGCCGTTCCGAACTGAGGCCTTCCCCGGATTGAGTCCGGCCGGCGGCGACCGTACACCGCCGGCGATGGACGGTCCTCAATATCTCGATCGCGCCGGCCGGCGGCTCGCCTTCCGCCGCCGGCAGGGCCGCGGCCCGGGGATCGTCTTCCTGCCCGGCTACATGTCGGACATGGACGGCGGCAAGGCGAGTGCGCTCGACTCCTGGGCGCAGGCGCAGGGCCGGGCGATGCTTCGCTTCGATTATGCCGGCTGCGGGCTGAGCGGCGGCGACTTCGAGACGCAGACTCTGGCCGGCTGGCGCGACGACGCCTTGGCGATGGTCGACCGGGCGGGCGGGCCGGTCGTTCTGGTCGGATCGTCGATGGGCGGCTGGCTGATGCTTCTCGTCGCCCTCGAGCGGCCGCAGCTCGTGCGCGCCCTGGTCGGAATCGCCGCCGCCCCGGACTTCACCGACTGGGGCTTCGACTCCGCTCAGAAGGCAGCGATCCGCTGCGACGGCCGGATCGAGGAGCCGTCGCCTTACGGCGAGGCGCCCTATTTCACCACCCGCGCCTTCTGGGAGAGCGGCGAGGCGCTGAAGCTGCTCGGCGGCGAGGTCGCGATCGACTGCCCGGTCCGCCTGCTCCACGGCCTCGAAGATGCCGACGTGCCGTGGCGGATCTCGCTCGCGCTGATGGAGCGCCTTCGCTCACCCGACGTCCGCACCACGCTGATCAAGGGCGGCGACCACCGCCTCTCCCGCCCCGGCGACATCGCCCACCTCATCGCCACCGTCGAGGCGCTGGTCGAGGTGGAGACGTGACGTCGCTCCGTTCACCCGCCGTGCAGCCGCCGATGCTAAGGCCCGGACGATGAGTCCCCTGCTCCTGCTCGCCCTCGCCGCCGCTCCCGCCGGCCCCGTCGACACCCCGAAGAACCGCTACCGCGCCTGCCTCGCCGAAGCGCGCACCGCGCCGGCCAAGGCGGTCGGCCGGGCCCAGGCCTGGCTCGGCTCGGGCGGCGGGATCGAGGCGGCGCAATGCCTCGGCCTCGCCTGGTCGGCGCAGGAGAAATGGCCGGAGGCCGCCGCCGCCTTCGAGTCGGCCGCGACCGACGCGGCGAGCCGCCAGGACCGCCGCCGCGGCGACCTCCTCGTCGAGGCCGGCAATGCCTGGCTGGCGGCCGGCGACCCGGTCCGGGCCGGCAAGGCGTTCGATTCGGCCCTCGCCAGCGGGCTGCTCGCCCCGCGCCTCCAGGGCGAGGTCCATCTCGACCTCGGCCGCGCGGCGGTCGCCCGCGGCGACCCCGCCGCCGCCCGGGCCCATATCGACAAGGGCCTCGAGCTGGTCCCCGAGGATGCGTTCGGCTGGTATCTCTCCGCCGCCCTCGCGCGCCGCCAGGGCGACCTGCCGCTCGCCCGCGAGCATATCGCCAAGGCGGCCGGCCTCGCCCCGGACGACGCCGCCATCCTGCTCGAGGCCGGCAACATCGCCGGGGTCTCGGGCGAGAAGGACGCGGCGTTGGGCCTCTACGCCCGGGCGGCCCGCTCGGCCCCGGAGTCCGACGCCGGCAAGGCGGCGAAGGCCGCGATCGCCGCCAACGAGGGCCCTTCGCAATAATCCATCAGCGACGGCGAAGTCGCGGCCAGGGGCGCCGGCACGAGCGTCCGTCTCTTCGTCATTCCTCCATCGTCAGCCGAGCCGTGCGCTGGCGGGTGAGCCAGGCGGCGAGCTCGTCGCGGGGCACGCGCGGAAACTGGACCGCGGCGAAGGCGAGGAAGGCGTCGCGATAGCGCAGCCAGGCGCGCTCGGCGGCCCTTATCCCCTCCTTGGTCACCGCGCCCGGATGGGTCTCGCCGCCCGTTTCCGCGAGCCGCTGGCGATAGGCGGCGTTGAGCCGGGCGTCCTCGGCGGCGAGGCTCGAGGCGGGGGTCGGAAGGGCCCGGCCGGAGCGCAGCCGCTCGAGCAGCTCGACCAGCTCGTCGCGAAGGCCTTCCTCGGCGCCGATCGCCATCGCCGCCCGAGCCGTTCCGCTCATGTCGATCTCGCCCGAGCTGTGCGCCTCGGCATAAGCGGCGTGGGAGGAGCGAAGCCGCTCGAAGGCCTGCCGGGCCGGGGGAGCCCAGCCGGCCGCCATCGCCGCCAGCGCCGACTCGCGCAACGCTTCGGCCTTCGCCGCCTCGTGGCTGGCGCAATAGCCCATGGCGAGGCCGCTGGTGACGTCGTCGCAGAAGTGGAAGTCGCGGCCCTTCCAGCCCTTCGCCTTGAGCTCGGCGAGACGGCTGACCCGGCCGTGCGACTCCATCGCCGCGCCCTCGATCCCGCAGGCGAGGTGGGTGGCGACGTCGAGGTCGCGCTTCGCCCCGTCGCCGTTGGCGTAGACGGTCATCAGCATCGTCCGGCCCGAAAAGACCCCGCCGTCGTCGCGGTCCGCCTCGAGGAAGGCGCACTGCCTCGCCCGGACCGGATCGGCCGGCCTTCCGATGCCGTAATAGAGCGCTTCGGAATCGCAGCCCTCGAGCGCGGCGGCGGTCGCCGGGTCGGGCCGGTCGGAGGCCGGCGGCTCGCGGTCCCGGACCTTCCGGCAGAGCGCCTTGGAGGCCGCGAAATCGCCCGAGCTGGCCCACTCGTCCTTCGCGTCGCCCCAGTCCCAGGGCGGCTCCGCCGCGGCGGCGAGGGCCAAAGCGACGGCGACGAGGAAGAAGCGTCTCATGGCTTCAGCCTATGTCAGCGCCGAGGCGCCGCCAAGACCTTCACTGGCCCGGCCCCGCGCTGTAGGGGCGGGGCATGAAGTATCTCCACACCATGATCCGAGTCTCCGACCCGGAGGAGACGATCCGCTTCTTCGAGCTGCTCGGCCTCAGGGAGCTCAGGCGCTTCGACAACGAGGCGGGCCGCTTCACCCTCATCTTCCTCGCCGCCCCGGGCGACGAGGACGCGCAGGTCGAGCTTACCCACAATTGGGACGAGCAAGGTTATGGCGAGGGCCGCAATTTCGGGCACCTCGCCTATCGCGTCGACGATATCTACGAGAGCTGCCGCCGCCTCCAGGAGGGCGGCGTGACGATCAACCGGCCGCCCCGCGACGGCCGAATGGCGTTCGTTCGGAGCCCCGACGACATCTCGATCGAATTGCTCCAGGCCGGCGAGGCGCTGCCGCCGGCCGAGCCTTGGGCCTCGATGCCGAACACCGGCCACTGGTAGGGGAAGATGGCCGGCCTGCTCCTCAACATCGACGTCCCGGACATGGAGCGGGGAATCGCCTTCTACACCGCCGCTTTCGGGCTCGAGGTCGGGCGACGCTTTGACTCGGGCTTCGTCGAGCTGGTCGGCCGCGACGTCCCGATCTACCTGCTGTGCAAGGATGCCGGCACTCCGATCGGGCCCGACGGCGGCGACCGGCGCCGGTACGAGCGCCACTGGAGCCCGGTCCACGCGGATTTCGTCGTCGAGGACCTGGACTCGGCCATCGCCCGGGCGACGGACGCCGGCGCGAGGCAGGAGGGCGAAACCTGCGAGGCTCCCTACGGCCGCCTCGCCATGTTCGCCGACCCGTTCGGCCACGGCTTCTGCCTGATCGAGTTCAACGAAGCGGGCTATGACGCCATCGCTACCTGAGCCTCGGTGGCCCGACCGCCGTTTCGAGGCCCTGCTCGGCAGCCGCCACCCGATCCTGCTCGCTCCGATGGCCGGCGCCGGCGGAGTCGAGCTGGCCGTGGGCGCGATCGAGGGCGGCGCCGTCGGATCGCTGCCCTGCGCGATGCTCGCGCCCGACGAGGTTCGATCGCAGGCCGGCCAGGTGCGCGCCCGAGCCGCCGGACCGCTCAACCTCAACTTCTTCTGCCACCGCATGCCCGCCGAGGCGGACGATGCGGAGTGGCGCGCCCTGCTCGAGCCTTTCTACCGGCGTTACGGCCTTGCCGCCGAGGCGGCGGCCGGGCCGCTCCGCCGGCCCTTCGACGAGGCGATGTGCGAGGTCGTCGAGGCGGTCCGGCCGGAACTGGTCAGCTTCCACTTCGGCCTTCCGGAGGACGCCCTGCTCGACCGGGTCCGCGCCTCCGGAGCGGAGGTGATCGCCAACGCAACGACGGTGGCGGAGGCGCGCTGGCTGGCGGAGCGGGGCGTGGCTGCGATCATCGCCCAGGGCTGGGAGGCGGGCGGCCATATCGGCCGCTTCCTCGGCGGCCGGCCCGACGAGCAGATGGGCCTGTTCGCCTTGCTTCCGCAGGTCGCCGATGCGGTCGGCTGCCCCGTCGTCGCCGCCGGCGGAATCGCCGACGGCCGCGGCATCGCGGCGGCGCTGGTCCTCGGCGCCGCCGCGGTCCAGATCGGCACCGCCTATCTCCGCTGCCCGGAGAGCCTGGCCGCTCCGGCCCATCGCGCCGCTCTCGAGTCCGAGGCGGCCGAGCAGAGCGTCTTCACCAACCTGTTCAGCGGCGGCCTCGCCCGCGGCCTGTGGACCGCGCCGATGGAAGAGCTCGGGCCGGTGCGCGCCGAAGCGCCGGCCTTTCCGATGGCGACGGCCGCGCTGGCGCCGCTCGCCCGCGCGGCCGCGGAGCGCGGCGAGGCGGGCTTCCGGCCGATGTGGGCGGGCCAGGCGGCACGGCTCGGCAGGGCCCTGCCGGCGCGCGAGCTGACCGAAGCTCTCGTCCGCGACGCGCTGGCGCGGATCGGTGGCAGGGTTTAGGCATGTCGGCCATGCTCGACATCGTCCGAATCCCCGTCCTCTCCGACAATTATGTCTGGCTGGTCCACGAGCCCGGCTCGGGCGAGACAATGGTCGTCGATCCGGCCGTGGCGGAACCGGTGCTCGCCGAGGCGGAGGCGCGCGGCTGGCGGATCACCCAGATCTGGAACACCCACTGGCATCCCGACCACACCGGCGGCAACGCGGCGATCAAGGCCGCGACCGGCGCCTTTGTCACCGGTCCCGCCGCCGAGGCGACCCGGATCCCGACCCTGGACCGGCAGGTGCGGGAGGGCGACCGGGTCGCGCTCGGGCCGGTCGAGGCTGAGGTGCTCGAGGTGCCCGCCCACACCGCCGGCCACATCGCCTATCATCTGCCCTCCGAGGAGGTCGTGTTCGTCGGCGACACCTTGTTCGCCATGGGCTGCGGCCGGCTGTTCGAAGGCACGGCCGAGCAGATGCACTCCAACCTCCAGCGCCTGGCCGCGCTTCCGCCCGAGACCCGGGCTTATTGCGCCCACGAATATACCCTCTCCAACGGACGCTTCGCGGTGACGGTCGAGCCCGGACAACGACGCGCTCGCAGCGGCGGATGCGGGAGGTCGAGGCGGCGCGCGCCGCCGGGGAGGCGACGGTGCCGACGACGATCGCCCTCGAGCTCGCCACCAACCCGTTCATGCGCGCTTCATCGGCGGCGGAGCTTGCTGAACGGCGCCGGGCCAAGGACAATTTCCGGAGCTGAAGGAGCGCCCGGCGAGTCGGGACGTTTTGGCTCCAGGAGGCCCAGGGATGAGATATCTGATCTTGCTCGCTTCAGCCTGCCTCGCCGCCGGCTGCACCAGTGACGAACCGGTCGAGACGTCGGCCCGCGACCTGTCGAGGATGGAGGCCGAGCTGAAAGGCTACGAGCCGGCCGGCCCTCCGGTTTCCTGCGTCAACATGCGCGACCTGCAGGGCAACCGGTCGATCGGCGAGGGCGCGCTCGTGTTCGACGGGCCGCCCGGCCGGAAATGGATCAACCGCCCGCCCGCCGGCTGCCCGAGCCTCGAGTTCGGTCGGGCGCTGAGGGTGCGGACCTCGAGCTCGCAGCTCTGCCGCAACGAGATCGTCACCGTCCTCGATCCGGTCAGCGGCAGCGAATATGGCGGCTGCGGCCTCGGCGATTTCGAGCCCTATCGGCGAATGAGATAGTCCGTCGCCCCAGCGACGGATCACTTCTTGTAAAGCGCGTCCAGCCGCTCGCCGTAAACCGCCCGGATCACGTGGCGGCGGATCTTGATCGACGGGGTGAGCTGCTCGTTGTCGGTCGAGAAGGGCTCGTCGGCGAGGATGAAGCGGCGCACCTTCTCGATCACCGACAGATCGGCGTTGACCCGGTCGACCGCGGCGCTCAGCGCCCGGTGGTAGCCGGCATCGTCGCGCAGGGCGGCCGCATCGCTCGCCTTGCCGTTCGCCTTCGCCCATTCCGCGGTCCATTCCGGATCGGGCACCAGCAGCCCGACGAGATAGGGCCGGCGGTCGCCGACCACCATCGCCTGCAATATCTCGGGCTGGAGGGTGAGCATGCCCTCGACCTTCTGCGGCGAGACGTTGTCGCCCTTGTCGTTGACGATCAGGTCCTTCTTGCGGTCGGTGATGACGATCCGGCCGGCTTCGTCGATATGGCCGACGTCGCCGGTGTGGAGCCAGCCGTCCTCGAGCGCCTTCTCGGTCTGCGCCGGGTTGCGCCAATAGCCCTTCATCACCAGCTCGCCGCGGACCAGTATCTCGCCGTCCTCGGCGATCCTGACCTCGGTGTTGTTCAGCGGCGGTCCGACCGTGTCCATCTTGATCCCGGCCTTGGGGCGGTTGCAGCTGATCACCGGCGCCGCCTCGGTCTGGCCGTAGCCCTGGAGGACGGTGAGGCCGATCGAGTGGAAGAAGATTCCGACGTCCGGATTGAGCGGCGCCCCGCCCGAGACCATCGCCTTCACCCGGCCGCCGAAGCGGGCGCTGATCTTCGGCCGGAACAGCCGGTCGAGCACCAGGTCCATCGGCCGGTCCCACAGGCTCTTGGCTCCGGCATAATCCCGGGCGCCGATCTCCAGCGCCCGCTTCAGCATGTAGTTGGCGAGCTTGCCCTGCCTCTCGACATTCTTGAGGATCCGCTGCCTCAGCACCTCGAACAGCCTCGGCACCACGATCATCAGGGTCGGCCGGACCTCCTCGATGTTGGAGGCGAGCTTCTCCAGGCCTTCCGAATAATAGATCTGGGCGCCGATCCCGATCGGGAAGAACTGGCCGCCGCTATGCTCATAGGCGTGGCTGGGCGGGAGGAAGGAGAGGAACACCTCGTCGTCCACCCCGAAATCCTCGGCGATCACCGCCACGCAGCCTTCGACATTGTGGAGGATGGCGCCGTGATGCTGCATCACCCCGCGCGGCGCCCCGCCGGTTCCGGAGGTGTAGATCAGGCAGGCGAGGTCGTCCCGGGTAACGACGGCGGCGGCCTCGGTGCAGGCGGCGACGTCGGGCGGGTGGGCGGCGATCAGCGCCTTCCAGTCGTGATATTCGACATTGCCCGACTGGCCGCCCGGCAGCGCCTCCAGGCCGATGACATGCTCGCAATTGCTCGACCTTATCGCCGCCGGCAGAAGCGGCCTGGCCAGCTTCCGGGTCGAGACGATGACGGCTCGGGCGCCGCTGTCGTCGAGGATGTGCTGGTGGTCGCGCTCGGTGTTGGTCGTATAGGCGGGAACGGTGACGCAGCCGGCGGCCATGATGCCGAGATCGGCGATGCACCATTCCGGCCGGTTCTCCGACACCAGCATGACCATGTCGCCGGCGTTGAGGCCGATCGACCTCAAGCCGGCGGCGAGCGAGCAGACCTGCTCCGCCGCCTCGCGCCAGCTCAGCGGGCGCCAGGCGCCGTCGCGCTTGGCCCAGAGGAAGGGGGCGTCGCCCTTCGCCGCGGCTCGGGCGAAGAACATCGCGACGAGATTGGGGAAATGTTCGAGCTCGCGCATGGCCTCTCCGTCTTCACTGCGCGAGCGCCACGCCCTCGCTGCGCGGATCGGCGCCCCCGCGCCACCCGCCGTCCACCCATTCGATCGCATTGGCCTTGAATCCGGGCGGGATCGCCGCCGCCTTGTTGCCGAGCGCCTGGAGGGCCGGGATCATCGCCTCGAGGCTGGTGCCGCGCTCGACCAGCAGGGCGTCGCCGGGCGCGAAGATCGTCGGCAGGGCGATCGCCTCCTGGGCGCTCAGGTCCCAGTCGATCACGGCGATGATCGCCTTGGCGACCTGGGCGATGATCGTCGGCCCGCCCGCCGCCCCGACCGCCAGCCGGACCTTGCCGTCGGGCCCGTAGACGATGGTCGGCGACATCGAGCTTCGCGGCCGCTTGCCGCCCTCGACCCGGTTCGCGACCGGCGCTCCGGCGAGCTCCGGGACGATGCTGAAATCGGTCAGCTCGTTGTTGAGGAACATCCCGTTGACGGTGAGGCCCGAGCCCCACGGCCCTTCGATCGTGGAGGTCACCGACGCCACGTTGCCGGCGCCGTCGGCGGCGGCCATGTGCGAGGTCGAGGGCACTTCGGCGGCGGCCGCTGGAGTGACCCGCGGCGCTCCGGGCGGGGTGCCCGCGACGGCCTTTTCGATCGCCCGCTCGGCCGAGATAAGCCTGGACCGCTCGGCGAGATAGGCGGGATCCATCAGGCCCGCGACCGGGACCCGGACGAAATCCGGATCGGCGAGATAGGCGTCGCGGTCGGCGAAGGCGAGGCGCATCGAGTTGCCGATCAAATGCCAGGCGACCGGATTGTCCTTGCCGAGCCCGCGCAGGTCGAAGCGCTCGAGTTGCTTGAGCGTCGCGTAGACGGTCGTGGCCCCGGACGAAGGCGGGCCCATCCCGCAGATCCGGTAGCCGCGATATTCGCCGCAGACCGGCGGGCGCTCTTTCGCCTCGTAGGCGGCGAGGTCGCCGACCGCCATCGTCGAGGGGTTGCGCGGGGCGCCTCGCACCGTCCGGACGAGCGCTTCCGCGGCCGGGCCGACGTAGAAATAATCCGGGCCGCGCTCCGCGACGTTCTCGAGCAGCTGCGCCAGCTCCGGATTGCGCATCGCCGTCCCGACCGGCTTCGGCTCCCCGTCCGGACCGAAGAGGTTGGCGCGTCCCCAGGCGCTGAGCCCGGCGAGGTCCCGGTTGTTGGCGATCGCGTTGCGGCCGCGCGGGGTCAGAGCGAAGCCGTCGCGGGCGAGGCGGATGGCGGGCTCGAACAGCCTCGCCCAGGGCAGCTTGCCGTGGCGGCCGTGGACCAGCGCCATCAGCCGGATGTTGCCGGGAACGCCGACGCTCCGGCCGCCCGGAATCGCCTGGCGGTAGGGCAAGGGTTTGCCGTCCGAGTCGAAGAACCATCTCGGGGAGGCGGAGTCCGGCGCCTTCTCGCGCCCGTCATAGGTGAAGATCCGCCCTTTTTCGGCATCGTGATAGACGAAGAAGCCGCCGCCGCCGATCCCGGAGGATTGCGGCTCGACCACGGTCAGCGCGATCTGGATGGCGATGGCGGCGTCGGCGGCGTTGCCGCCCTGCTCGAGGATCCACCGCCCCGCCTCGGCCGCGCGCGGATCGGCGGCCGAGACCATCCCGCGTTGCGCGACCTGGGCGGGCGGGCCCGGTTCGGGAGCGGTGGCACAGGAAGCGAGGACGAAGAGGAGCGGAAGGAAAAGCCGGCTGAGCATCGGCGGCGACACTAGTCCGCTTCGCCCGCGCCGCAAGCGCTAAGACGCTCCCACCGCCTCGGCCAGGGTCGCGAAGCCGTCGCGGCTCAGCAGGGTCCTGAGCTCGCTCTGGATCGACCGCGCGACTCCCGGCCCCTGATAGACGAGCGCGGTATAGAGCTGGACCAGGCTCGCTCCGGCGCGGATGCGGGCGTAGGCGTCGACCCCGTTCTCGATCCCGCCGGCGGCGATCAGCGGCAGCGCCCCGCCGGTCGCGGACCGGAAATCCTTCAGCCGCTGCAGCGCCAGGTCCTTGAGCGGGGCGCCCGACAGGCCGCCGGCCTCGCTCCTTATGCTTCGAGTGCAGGGCCGGCCGCGACAGGGTCGTGTTGGCGACGATCAGCCCGTCCATGCCCGCGTCGATCGCGGCGCGGGCGATCGAGTCGATCTCCCCCGGCTCCAGGTCGGGCGCGATCTTGAGGAAAAGCGCCGGCAACGACGGCCAGCCTTCGAGCGGCGGGCTCACCTCGTCCCGGGTCTGCCGGACCGCCGCGATCAGCGCGCTCAGCGCCCCTTCGTCCTGAAGCCGCCTCAGGCCCGGAGTGTTGGGCGAGGAGACGTTGATGGTGAGATAGACGCCGTGGCCGCTCATCCGCCGGACGCCCTCGACATAATCGGCGATCCGGTCCTCGCTGTCCTTATTGGCCCCGATGTTGATCCCCACCCGGCCCGAATTGCGCCCCGACATCTTGTATTTTGCCCGCCAGAGCGCCGACCGTTTCGCCGGCCGCCGAACGTCGGCGGCGTCGAATCCCTTGTTGTTGAAGCCCATCCGGTTGATCACCGCCCGGTCCTCCGCCAGCCGGAACAGCCTCGGCTTCGGATTTCCCGCCTGCGGCCGCGGAGTCAGCGTTCCGACCTCGACGAAGCCGAAGCCGAAGCCGAGCATCTGGCGATAGACCTCGCCGTCCTTGTCGAAGCCCGCGGCGAGGCCGACCGGGTTCGGAAAGTCGATCCCGGCGACCTCGATCGCCAGCATCGGATCGGTCGGCGCCGGAAGTCCGGCCGGAACCGCCTTCAGCGCCCGGATCGTCAGCCGATGCGCCCGCTCCGCGTCGAGCGCGAAGACCAAAGGTCGGACGAGGGGATAAAGCGCCATCCCCCGTCATTGCGAGGAGCGGAGCGACGAAGCAATCCAGAACCCCCCGGCCACCACGATTGCTTCGACCCTACCCGCAATGACGGGTTGATTCCCGGCGCCACCTTCGCCAAATGCCAATCGGAACGAATTGGTCCGATTAGAACATGCGCCTCACCTCCCTTGCCGATTATGCCGTCGTGGTGATGGCGGCGGCCGCCCGCCGCCCCGCCGGGGCGCGCCTCTCGGCGGCGCTGCTCGCCGAGGAGACCGGAGTTCCCGTGCCGACCGCGCAGAAGCTGATGGGCCGGCTCGCCTCGGCCGGCCTGCTCGAATCGGCGCGCGGCACCGGCGGCGGCTTCCGGCTCGCCCGGGCGGCGAGCGGGATCAGCCTCGCCGACATCATCGAGGCGGTCGAGGGGCCGATCGCGATGACCAATTGCATAGAGGGCTCGATCCACGATTGCGCTCTCGAGGGCAGCTGCCGGGTCAAGCCCCATCTCGCCGCCGTCAACGGCGCGGTCCGCGGGGCGCTCCAGGGCGTCAGCCTCGAGCAACTGGCTTGCTCCCCGGCGAACGCCGGGGCCCAGCAGGGCGCGGCGCAAAGCTGGGCCCCGGCCTCCGCCGGGGAGCAGGTGCAATGACCGACGTCCGCAACAAGGAGGCCCAGGAGGCGGTCGACCGCGCCTCGACCTACGAATGGGGCTTCAGCTCCGACATCGAGCAGGATTTCGCGCCCAAGGGCCTGAGCGAAGACACGGTCCGCTTCATCTCGGCCAAGAAGAGGCGAGCCGGAGTGGATGCTCGAATGGCGGCTCAAGGCGTATCGCGCCTGGCTGACCATGGCGGAGGTGACCTGGGCCAAGCTCGACATCCCGCCGATCGATTTCCAGGACGCTTATTATTACGCCGAGCCGCAGGCCAGAAGCCGACCCTCGCCTCGCTCGACGAGCTCGACCCCGAGATCCGCCGCACCTACGAGAAGCTCGGGATCCCGATCGAGGAGCAGAAGGTGCTCGCCGGGGTCGAGGGCGCCCGCAAGGTCGCGGTCGACGCCGTGTTCGACTCGCGTCTCCGTCGCCACCACCTTCCGCGAGGAGCTGAAGCGCGCCGGGGTCATCTTCCTCTCCATCTCCGAGGCGGTCCGCGAATATCCGGACCTCGTCCGGAAATATCTCGGCTCGGTCGTTCCGCAGCGCGACAATTACTTCGCCTGCCTGAACAGCGCGGTCTTCTCCGACGGCACCTTCGTCTACATCCCCGAGGGCGTGCGCTGCCCGATGGAGCTCAGCACCTATTTCCGGATCAACGCCGCCAACACCGGCCAGTTCGAGCGCACCCTGATCGTCGCCGACAAGGGGCAGCTACGTCTCCTATCTCGAAGGCTGCACCGCGCCGATGCGCGACGAGAACCAGCTCCACGCCGCCGTCGTCGAGCTGGTCGCCCTCGACGACGCCGAGATCAAATATTCAGCACCGTCCAGAACTGGTATCCGGGCGACGCCAACGGCCTCGGCGGGATCTACAATTTCGTCACCAAGCGCGGCGCCTGCCGCGGCGCGCGTTCCAAGATCAGCTGGACCCAGGTCGAGACCGGCAGCGCCATCACCTGGAAATATCCGTCCTGCATCCTGCAGGGCGAGGAGAGCGTCGGCGAATTCTACTCGGTCGCCCTCACCAACAACCGCCAGCAGGCCGACACCGGCACCAAGATGATCCATATCGGCAAGAACAGCCGCTCGACCATCGTCTCCAAGGGCATCAGCGCCGGCCGCTCGAACAACACCTACCGCGGCCTCGTCCGGGTCCTCGCCAATGCCGACGAACGTGCGCAACTTCACCCAGTGCGACTCCCTCCTGCTCGGCGACAAATGCGGCGCCCACACCGTCCCCTATATCGAGGTCCGCAACCCGACCGCCCAGATCGAGCACGAGGCGACCACCTCCAAGATCAGCGACGACCAGCTCTTCTACGCCATGCAGCGCGGCCTCTCCCAGGAGGATGCCGTCGCCCTCATCGTCAACGGCTTCGCCCGCGAGGTGCTGCAAGCAGCTGCCGATGGAGTTCGCGGTCGAGGCGCAGAAACTGCTGGGGATCAGCCTCGAGGGGAGCGTCGGATGATCGCGCTCCTCCTCCTCGCCGCGACCGCGGCGTCGCCGGGGCCCGTCCTCTATGCCGCCCAGGCGCGTTCGATCGCCTATCGCGACTGCGTCGCGGCGGAGGCCGGGCGCCGCCCCGCGCCGGTGGCCGAGATCGGCCGCAACGCCTGCGGCCGGGCCCGCTCGCGGCTGGTCGCCGGAGTCCGCGACCATGTCAGCTTCGGCTGGGCGGCGACCGCCAGGACGCCCGGCCAAGCCCGCAGGCTCAAGGCGCAGCTGAAGCTGCAGGCGGAAACGCAGGTCGCGGCTTACGAAAGCAAGTTGCAGGCTTGGCTGGTGGAGAAGGAACGGCGGAATGATCTTAACTAGCCTGCTGCTGTGGGCCGCTGTGGCCGAGCCTCCGCCTGTCGAGCTTCCCGAGAATATCGGGCCGGAGGCCACGCGCCTGTTCGAGACCTATATCGTCTGCCTAGCCCGCGAGGCGTTCGACCGTCGCGCGGACCAGCGCTCCACTCCGGACCTGGCTGCGGAGATTCGCGGCCGGTGTGTCGGACCCAAACGAGACGCAGGCGACGCGCTGGTCGTGGCGTATAATCGCGATCCGACGTTGCTCGCCGGCGACGAAACGGCCGCCGGTAAGGCGGCGACGCTGATGGCGACATTTGATGTTCGGATCGAATGGGTCGTCGATCAAGCCCGTGACAAAACAGGTGAGCGCTAACCGTGCTGAAAATCGACAACCTCCACGCCACGGTCGCCGGCAAGCCGATCCTCAAGGGCCTGACGCTCGCCGTGAACGCCGGCGAGGTGCACGCGATCATGGGGCCCAACGGCGCCGGCAAGTCGACCCTGGCCTACGTGCTCGGTGGCCGCCCTGGCTATGAGGTGACGCAAGGCTCGATCACCCTCACCCTTCCCCGTCATGCCGGACTTGATCCGGCATCCACCTCCCTTGCTGCCGGAGAGGCGGAAATGTGGACCCCGGATCAAGTCCGGGGTGACGAGGAAAGTGTCGACCTCCTCGCCCTCGAACCGCACGAGCGCGCCGCCGCTGGCCTGTTCCTCGGCTTCCAATATCCGGTCGAGATTCCGGGCGTCTCCAACGTCCAGTTCCTCCGCACCGCGCTCAACGCCCAGCGCCGGGCGCGCGGCGAGGCGGAGATTTCGGCGGGCGACTTCCTCCGGCTGGCGCGCGCTCAGGGCGACGCGCTCGGAGTGTCGATGGACATGCTCAAGCGCAACGTGAACGTCGGCTTCTCGGGCGGCGAGAAGAAGCGCAACGAGATGGTCCAGATGGGCATCATCGACCCGCGCCTGGCGGTGCTCGACGAGACCGACAGCGGGCTCGACATCGACGCCCTTCGGGTCGTCGCCGACGGCATCAACCGGATCATGCGCCGGCCCGACAAGGCGGTGCTGCTGATCACCCATTACCAGCGTCTGCTCGACCTCGTCGTCCCCGACTTCGTCCATGTCCTGGCCGAGGGGCGGATCGTCCGCTCCGGCGGGCCCGAGCTCGCCCACCAGCTCGAGCGCGAAGGCTATGGGGAGATGGCGGCATGACCAGCCTCCGCGCCGAAGGCGCCACCCTTCTCCTCCGCGCCTCCGCGTCTCCGCGTGAGCAAACCGGGTTCACGCGGAGGCGCGGAGGCGCGGGGGATGGATTGGGCGCATGACCCAGGCTCTCGCCCTTCCGTCCAACCGGGATGAAGCCTGGCGCTGGAGCGACCTGTCGGCGCTGCCCGACCTCGCCGCCCGAGCGCCGTCGGGCGCGGCGCCGGAGGCGCTGCCCTGGCTCGACTGCGAGCTGGAGGGGGCGCGGCTGCTCTTCGTCGATGGCGCCTTTGACGCCGGGCAAAGCCGGCTCGGGCCGGTCGAGCTCGGGCCGGTCGACCGGCACGAGGAGGAGCATGCGCTCGCTCGGCTCGTCGGTCGCGACGGCTGGGTGCTTCGCCTCGGCCGCGACCATTCGCCGTCGGGGCTGATTCAGATCGTCCACGTCTCGACCGGCGCCGCCGACCATCTGCCGGCCCGGATCGCGCTCGACGACGACGCCCAGGCCTCCATCGTCGAAACCTTCGTCGGCGACGGCTGGATCAACCGGCTCGCCAGCATCACCCTGGGCCGGAGCGCCCGGCTGATGCTGGCCCGGCGGCTGATCGGCCGCGGCGGCTTCGTCAGCCTGGCCGACCGCGCCGTCGTCGGCGAGGGGGCCAGCCTCATCCTCACCACCCTGGCCGCCGGCGGCGCCGACAGCCGGCTCGACGGCGCCGTCCTGCTCGGCGGCGAAGGCGCCTTTGCCGAGGCGGGCGGAGCCCTGCTGGCAAGGGACCGGCAGCGTCATGACGCCAATCTCGTCCTCCGCCACGCCTCGCCCGGCGGCACCAGCCGCCAGGTCTGGCGCTCGGTCGCCGACGACCGGGCGACCTGCTCGGTCGCCGCCCGGGTCGAGGTCGCCCGCGACGCCCAGAAGACCGACGGCGAGCAGTCGCTCAAGGGCATCATGCTCAGCCGGACGGCGACGATCAACGCCAAGCCCGAGCTCGAGATCTTCGCCGACGACGTCAAATGCGCCCACGGCGCCACCGTCGGCGAGCTCGACCGCGCCGCCCTCTTCTACCTCGCCAGCCGCGGCATCCCGGAGGCCGAGGCCAGGGCCCTCCTCACCCGAGCCTTCGTCGCCGACTCGATCGACCGGGCCGGCGAGGAGAAGGTGCGAGAAGCGATGCACGCGGATGTCGAAAGCTGGTTCGGAGCCGAAAAGCCCCTCCCCTTCAGGGGAGGGGTTGGGGTGGGGCCTGTCGAACAAGCCGGCGCCTCCCCTACATCCCCCACCCCCGGCCCCTCCCCTGAAGGGGAGGGGAGATAATGGACATGGCCACCTCCACCCGCCCCCTCGACCATGTCGCCGATTTCCCGGCGATCCCGGAGGGCTGGTCCTATCTCGACACCGCCGCCACCGCCCAGAAGCCGAAGGCGGTGATCGACGCCATCGCGCGCGGCTATGGCGAGACCTATGCGACCGTCCATCGCGGCGTCTACCAGCGCTCGTCGGAGATGACTTTGGCCTTCGAGGCGGCGCGGCGGCGGGTCGCCGGCTTCATCGGCGCGCCCTCGCCGGACGAGGTGATCTTCGTCCGCGGCGCCACCGAGGGCATCAACCTCGTCGCCCAGAGCTGGGGCGGGACGAACCTCAAGCCCGGCGACCGGATCCTGCTCTCGACCCTCGAGCATCACTCCAACATCGTCCCCTGGCAGCTGATCGCCGAGCGCACCGGCGCGAAGATCGACGTCGCGCCGCTCACCGAAGACGGCCGCATCGACCTCGACGCGATGGCCGCCATGCTGACCGAGCGGCACAAGATCGTCGCCCTCGCCCACGTCTCCAACGTGCTCGGCTCGGTGCTCGACGCCCGCCGCGCCGCCGAGCTCGCGCACGGCGTCGGCGCCCTGCTCCTCCTCGACGGCTGCCAGGCGGTGCCGCGGATGTCGGTCGACGTCGCCGCGATCGGCTGCGACTTCTACGTCTTCTCCGGCCACAAGCTCTACGGCCCGACCGGAATCGGCGTGCTCTGGGGCCGGGCCGATCTGCTCGCGGCGATGCCCCCCTGGCAGGGCGGCGGGGCGATGATCGACAAGGTGACGTTCGAGCGGACGACCTACGCCCCGCCGCCGGCCCGATTCGAGCCGGGGACTCCCCACGTCGTCGGAGTGCTCGGGCTCGAGGCGGCCGTCTCCTACGTCGAATCGATCGGCCTCGAGGCGATCGGCGCCCACGAGGCGGCGCTGGTGAGCGAGACCCGCGAGGCCCTCTCCTCGCTCAACAGCATCCGCCTGTTCGGCCCCGACGACGGCGCCGGGATCGTCAGCTTCGCCCTCGAAGGGGTGCATCCGCACGACATCGGCACCATATTGGACGAGAGCCGGGTGGCGATCCGCGCGGGCCATCATTGCGCCCAGCCGCTGATGGCCCATCTCGGGGTCGACGCCACCGCCCGGGCGAGCTTCGGGGTTTATAACGGGCGTCACGACATCGAGGCGCTGCTACGGGGACTGGAACGGGTCAGAAGGATTTTCGGGTGAACGAGGAGCGCAGGATCGAGGTCGAGGAGGTGGACGCCGTGCCGTCCGCCGCCGAAGGCGCGCGTCTCCGACGCGTTCGAGCGCAAGCGCGACTATCTCGAAGGCTTCCTCGCCCAACAGCCGCCGGCCGCGGCCGAGGCGGAGCCCGGCGGCGATCTCTACGAGGCGGTGATCGAGGCTCTGAAGGAGATTTACGACCCCGAGATCCCGGTCAACATCTACGATCTCGGCCTGATCTACGACGTCGAGATCACGCCCGAGCATCACGCGATGGTGAAGATGACCCTGACGACGCCGCACTGCCCGGTCGCCGAATCCATGCCCGGCGAGGTCGAGCTCCGGGTCGGCTCGGTGCCCGGAGTCGGCCATGCCGAGGTCGAGCTGGTCTGGGACCCGCCCTGGGACCCGCAGAAGATGAGCGACGAAGCCAAGCTCGAACTGGGAATGCTATGACCACCGCAACCGCCACCCGCCGCGCCCGCCGCGCCGCTCTCACCCTCACCCCCGCCGCCGAGGCGCGGGTCGCGGCGCTGATGGCGCGCGCGCCCGAGGGGACGGTTGGAGTCAAGCTCTCGACGCCCCGGCGAGGCTGCTCCGGCCTCGCTTATTCGGTCGACTATGTCGCCGCGGCCGACCCGATGGACGAGCGGATCGACACTCCGGCCGGGCCCTTCTTCGTCGACGGCGCCTCGATCCTCTATCTGATCGGGTCGACGATGGACTGGCGCGAGGACGATTTCGCCGCCGGCTTCGTCTTCGAAAATCCCAACGCCAAGGGCCAGTGTGGCTGCGGCGAGAGCTTCACGGTCTGACGGGAGCCAGGATCTTGCCCGAGAAACGCGGCCTCACCTTCACCGAACGCGACACGGTCACGACGGACGGCACCACCTTCGTCGAATGCAGCTTCGAGCGCGCCAACCTGGTCTATTGCGGCGGCGACCAGCCGCGCTTCGAGCGCTGCCGCTTCTCCTATGCGGGCTGGGAGTTCGGCGGCTCGGCGCTTCGGACGGTGGAGCTGCTTCGGGCGATCAACGGCTCGCCGGGCGGGGCCGCGTTCATCGCCGACCTGCTCGGCCCGGGCGCGCCGATGCCGCAGCCGACGGCGCGCTTCTGAAGATGGGCTCGGCGGCGGAGGCTTCGCCGCCGGCGATCCGGCCCGCCCGGGCCTCGGATCTGCCCGCCTGGGCGGCGATGCGCGGCCGGCTGTGGCCCGATTGCGAGCCGGACGAGCTCGAGCGGGATCCGCCGCCTCTCGGTCTCGTCGCCGAGCAGGCGGGCCGCCTGGTCGGCTTCGCCGAGGCTTCGGTCCGAAGCTATGCCGAAGGCGGCCCCGGCGGCCCCTGCGCCTATCTCGAAGGGATCTGGGTCGAGCCCGAGGCTCGGCGCAAGGGAATCGCCGCGGCCCTGCTCGCCGCCGTCGAGGACTGGGCCCGGCGCCGCGGCCTCGCCTGGCTCGGCTCCGACGCCCTGCTCGACAACGAGGCCAGCCGGTGCTGGCACCGGGCCGGAGGCTTCGCCGAGATCGAGCGGATCGTCGTCTTCGGCAAGTCGCTGCGCCGGTCGGCGGAGCCGGCCGATCCTGGTTAGTGCGCCGTTAACCTTCTTTTCCTACGCTGGGGCCGCAAAGTCCGGAGGCCGCGAATGAACGACCGCGATTTCCTGCTCCAGCTCCAGGGCTACGGCCTGATGACGGCCGAGGTCGCCTATTACATGCCCGACCATCCCAAGCTCATCCAGCTCTTCGTCTGGCAGCAATATGACGTCGCCCCGCGCTTCCCCGTCCTCCACCGCTTCCTCGACCATTGGCGGACCGACGTCGAGGCGGTGCTCCACTCGGTCCGGGTCGCCCACCAGCATCTCGTCCGCCCGGCCGAATGGCGGGCGGTGGATGGCGTGATCTCGATCAACTGATAATGTGTCTCCGTCGAAACCGGCGGGAGGCAAGGATGAAGCGGCTGGCGATTCTCCTGGCGGCCCTCGCCGCTCCGGCGGCCGCCAACGACAGCACCGCCGAGCGGGCGGCGGGCGGCCTCGTCCTCACCCGAAGCGCCGACATCGACATGGTCTCGGAGGATCTGTTCGTCTCGGCCGACCAGGTGCGGGTCCGCTACGTCTTCCGCAACCGCTCGCCCCGCGACATCGGGACGACGGTCGCCTTCCCGATGCCGGACCGCGACCTCGCCGAGGCGGATTTCGGCGACGTCGCCTATCCCGAGGATTTCCGGACGACGGTCGACGGCCGCCCGGTGGCGATGGCGGTCGAGCGCAAGGCGAATCTCGGCGGCACGGACCATAGCGCCACCCTCGCCGAGTTCGGACTGACCCCGAGCTCCGGCGGCGAGGCGCTCGACGCGCTTCCCGAGGCGCAGCGCGAGCGGCTGGTGAAGCTCGGCCTCGCCGCGATCGACGAATATGACCATGGCAAGGGCTTGGAGAAGCATTTCGTCCCCGCCTGGACGGTGAAGGAGACCTGGCACTGGGAGCAGCTCTTCCCCGCCGGACGCGACCTCGTCGTCGAGCACAGCTATTCGCCGGGCACCGGCGGCAGCGTCGACGCCGCGCTCGGCTTCCCCGAATTCCGCGCCGGCCCCGAAGGCCGGGCGATGATCCGGGACTATTGCGTCGAGCCCGCCTTCCTCGCCGGCCTCGACCGGATGCGGCGCCGCAGCCCCGCGACTCCCGAGCGGCGCATCGGCTACGTCCTCACCACCGGCGGCCACTGGCGCTCGCCGATCGGCCGCTTCCGGCTGGTCGTCGACAAGGGCGCTCCGGAGAATCTGGTCAGCTTCTGCGGCGAGGGCGTGCGCAAGATCTCGCCGACCCGCTTCGAGATGGTCCGCACCCACTGGCGGCCGGACCGCGACCTCAAGGTGCTGATCGTGTCTCCGGGCGGCCAACGATAAATTCCTCCCCGAGCTTGCCTCGGGGAGGGGGACCGCGACGCGAAGCGGCGTGGTGGAGGGGAAATGCGGACTCAGGAATCGCCCCTCCACCAGGCTTCGCCTGGTCCCCCTCTCCGAGCAAGCTCGGGGAGGAACGACGGAGTTCAAAACCCGAGCGTGAACCTTATCGCCGCGCCGAGATCCGCGTCCATTCCCGCGACGTTGCCCGGCTCCCGGCGGGCGAAGGCGTTGGCGCTCAGATGGCCGGCGCCGCTCAGCAGGTCGAAGCCGTAGGCGGCCTCGAGGTCGATCTCGCGGCCGGTCGGGGCGAGATTGAAGAATCGATCCTCATAGCCGGCGCTCAGCGTATCGTAGCTGTAGGAGACCGGGACGTGGAGGTCGAAGCCGCCGGAGCGCACGCGCAGCGGCTGCATCAGGCGAAGCGCGAAACGGTCGCCGGGCCGCAAGGCGCCGGTCCTGGCGAGGTCGAGGCTCCAGGCGTCGGTGTCGAGCCGCCCGCCCCGGGCGAGGCCGCCGGCCGCCGGGGCCGCGGTCCAGCCGCGGCGATAGGCGGCGCGCGCGTCCCAGCCGCGGCCGAGGTCGAACGCGGCGGCGGCATCGGCGAACCAGCTGGCGCCGCCGCCGACTCCGAGCGTCGGCGAGAAGCGGGCGCCGAGCAGGGTCGACTCCTCCTCGAGCCGGCTCGCGCCCAGGCTCAGCCGCGCCGGTCCGAAGCGGCGGTCGAGGCCGAATGAGGCGATGGCGTAGCGCGGCCGGGCGATCGAACGGTCGAAGCCCGGCTGGAAGACCTCGCCGCGCTCGGCGGTGACGGTCAGCCCGGTCCGGCCGAGCGCGCGCCGGGCGCCGAGGGCGCCGGCGGAATCGCCCTGGAAGCCGGTCCGGCTCATCGGGTCGCGGGCGACGAGGAAGGCGTCCTGGTGATGGCCGGTGAGGCGCCGCTCGAGCGTCTTGCCGCTCTCCGACAGGCCGAGCGCGACGAGCGGTGCGCGGGCCGAGGCGGCTGACGGCGATCCCCGACAGCACCCGCGCCGGCGCGCATCCTCGTAGGTCAGGCCGAACTGGGCGAGTCCGACCTGGGGCTGGCCG
The DNA here is from genome assembly GCA_963716155.1 of uncultured Alphaproteobacteria bacterium. Classification (GTDB taxonomy): domain Bacteria; phylum Pseudomonadota; class Alphaproteobacteria; order Sphingomonadales; family Sphingomonadaceae; genus Allosphingosinicella. The sequence continues at coordinate 2,686,090 of OY970297.1, read as the reverse complement.
GTGAGCTTGCGGTCGACCGTGATCGAGACGGCGACTCCGCGGGCGCCGGCGGTGGCGGTGCTGAGGCCCGGCTGCAGCGCCTGGCCGAGCGGCCGCTCCTGCTCCGCCCGCTGCAGCGCCGAGGCGAGGGTCATGCGCGTAGGCGCGCGAATAGCCGTCGAGGACGATCATGCCGCGGACGCCCGCCTTGGCGTCGCCCATCGGAGTCGAGGCGGAGCCGCCCGAGGCGGCCGGATCGACCGCCTGGCCGCCGGGCAGGCTGAGCGTCGCCCTGCGGCTGGAAGGCGCGCTGGATGTTGAGGATTCCGCGGCCGAAGAGCGGCGTCGGTGCCCGGCGCGCCGGCATCGTCGGCGCTGCTCAGCAGGATCTGCATGATCTGCTGGCCGGTGAGGTTGGGAAAGGCGCTGGCGAGCAAGCGCCGCCGCGCCGCTGATCACCGGCGCCGAGAAGGAGGTGCCCGACCACAGGAAGGTCGTGCCCGTCTGGTCGGGCGCGCGAACCCGCACCCCGAGCGCGGTGAGAAAGGCCGACGCGCCGGCGCCGGTGCCGGCCTTGTTGGAGAAATCGGCCATGGTGCGCGAGGCGTTCATCGCGCCGGCGATGATGACGTTGCCCGAGGACGCCGCGGACGTGGCGAAAGCCTCCGGGCTTCCGCCGCTGGGCTCGTCGCCGCTGTTGCCGGCCGAGAGGACGACCAGGATGCCCGAGTCGGCGGCCCGGGCGATGGCGGCGTTGACGATGCTGCTCGGATCGGGGCCGCCGAGCGAGATGTTGATCACCCTGGCGCCGTTGGCGCGGGCGAGGTCGATCGCCTCGGGCGATGTCGGGATCGCTGTGCGAGCAGCCGTCGTCGGGATCGCAATCGCTCGGATCGGACGTGTTGAACGACATGATGGTCGCTCCGAAGGCGACCCCCAGGGTTCCGCTGCCGTTGCGCGCCGCCGCCGCCACCGCGGCCACCGCCGTGCCGTGGCCCTCCGTGTCGGCGATCCCGCGGTTGGCGGCGACGTCGCGGCTGGCCGGATCGATCTTGCCGGCGAACTCGGCGAGGTTCGGATTGATGCCCCGTATCGACGACCCCGATCTTCACGCCCTGCCCGGTCGCGCCGGCCGTGTAGGCGGCTGATTGCGCCGTGCGCTGCCGGCCCCGTTCGACCGGCCATATTCGGCGTCGTTGAAGTTGGTCCCGGTCGGAGCCGGCGGAGGCGGCGGCGGCGGGGGCGGGGGCGGCGGAGGAGGCGGGGGCGGGGGTGCCGGGGGCGGTGCCGAGATCGGCGCCGGACCGCCGCCGCCGCCGCCGCCGCCGCCGCCGCAGCCGGAAAGGACGAGCGCGGCCGCGCAGGCGGTCATCAGCAGCGCGTTTCGAGCGAGCCTGGCGTTCATCCCGACCTTCCAGCTAAGCATTTCAGAATTTTGGGGTTTTCCGATCCGATCCTAACCCGCCAATGCTTTCAATTTGCTGAAGCCCGCTCGCCCCCTATGAGGACGTCCATGCTGCCCGCCCCGCTTGCCGTCGATCGACTGCTGGATCTTCGACCTCGACAACAGCCTCTATCCGGCCTCGGCCAATCTGTTCGAGCTGATCGACGTCCGAATGGGCGAGTATATCGCGGCACCGGCTCGGCTGCACGCATGGCGGAAGCCCGTATCGTCCAGAAGGGCATTCTTCCGCGATCACGGCACGACGCTCGCCGGCCTGATGAAGGAGCATGGCGTCGAGCCGCGCGACTTCCTCGACTATGTCCACGACATCGACATGGCGCGGCTCACCGCCGACCCGCGGGTGGTCGCGGCGCTCGACCGGCTGCCGGGCCGCAAGTTCGTCTTCACCAACGGCGACGAGGCCTATGCTCGGCGCGTGCTCGACCGGCTCGGCCTCGCCAACGCCTTCGACGGCCGTCCACGACATCCACGCCATGGACTATGTCCCCAAGCCCGACCCGCGCTCCTACGCGGCGATGTGCGAGCGCCTCGCCATCGACCCCGGAGCGGGCCCTGTTCGCCGAGGACATGGCGCGCAACCTCGTCCCGGCCAAGAAGCTCGGGATGACGACGGTCTGGGTCGACAACGGCTCCGAGCAGGCGAGCCACGACGCCGATCCCGCCTTTATCGATTACCGCATTGCCGATATCGGCGACTGGCTCGAGCGAGATCACGGGAGAGAGGGGCATGACCGAGGCGCTGAGCCGGATGATCGAGGAGGCGTGGGAGCGGCGCGATTCGCTCGTCCGGCGACGAGGCCGAGCTCAAGTCGGCGGTCGAGGCCGCGATCCTCCTGCTCGATTCCGGCGAGGCTCGGGTCGCCGAGAAGGGGCCGGAAGCGGCTGGCGGGTCAACCAGTGGCTGAAGAAGGCCGTCCTCCTCTCCTTCCGCCTCAGCCCGATGGAGGCGATCGGCGGCGGCCCGGGCGGCGCCCATTGGTGGGACAAGGTGCCGTCCAAGTTCGCCGGCTGGGGCGCCGAACCGCTTCGCCGGCGCCGGCTTCCGCGCCGTCCCGGGCGCGATCGTCCGCCGCGGCGCCTTCATCGGCAAGGGCGCGGTGCTGATGCCGAGCTTCGTCAACATCGGCGCCTATGTCGGCGAGGGGACGATGGTCGACACCTGGGCGACGGTGGGGAGCTGCGCCCAGATCGGCCGCAACGTCCATATCTCCGGCGGCACCGGCATCGGCGGCGTGCTCGAGCCGCTCCAGGCCGGGCCGGTCATCGTCGAGGACGATTGCTTCATCGGCGCCCGCTCCGAGGTCGCCGAGGGCGTGATCGTCGAGCAGGGCGCGGTCCTCTCGATGGGCGTGTTCATCGGCGCCTCGACCAAGATCGTCGACCGGGAAAGCGGCGAGGTCCACATGGGCCGGGTCCCGGCCTATTCGGTCGTCGTCCCCGGAACCCTCCCCGGCCGCGACGGCGGCCCGGGCCTCGCCTGCGCCGTCATCGTCAAGCGGGTCGACGCCCGAACCCGCTCCAAGACCAGCATCAACGAGCTGCTTCGCGACTGAAACCCTCTCCCCTTGAGGGAGAGGGGTAGAGCCTAACGCTGCACTTCCGCGGCAAGCCCTTCCTTCAGCAGAAGCGCCGCCCGGCCGCTGTCCCATTCCTCCATCCCGACCATCCGCCAGACTTCGCGCCCGGCCGAATCGTAGAGGATCGTGGTCGGCAGAGTGTCGACCTTGAGCTCGCCCATCAGCGCCATTTGCGGGTCGAGCCAGGTTTCGAGGTGGCGATAGCCCTGCCTGGCGAAGAAGGCCTCGATCTTGGCTCGGCCGTCCAGGTCCTGGCTGATCGTCAGGACCCGAAGCCTGTCCCGCTCGCGGCCGGCGAGCGAGTCGAGCGTCGGCATCTCGGCGATGCAGGGCGCGCACCAGGTCGCCCAGAGGTTGACCAGCAACGGCTTGCCGCGGAAGTCGGCGAGGCTGGCCGGCGCCCCGTCCGGATCCTCGAAGGCGGTGGCCGGCGCGGGGACGCCGGCTCGGGAGCGGTCGAGCCTGCCGGTCGGCGCCGGCGCCTTCGGCCCCGCCCGGGACGGCTGGTCGGGGCCCGTCCGATTCTCCTCGGCGCCAGGGCCGCAGGCAGCGAGGAGCAAGACCAAGAGCAAGAAGGGCCGCATGGCGGGCCGCGTAGGTCGCCGGTGCGGCCCGGGCAAGCTTATTGGCCTTGGCCGGGCGCGCCCGCTTCGGCTATGGCGGCGCATCGCCATGCGCCTCTTGCTCCTCCTTCCCGGCCTCGCCCTGCTCGCCGCCTGCGGCAATATCGAGCCGCTTCAGCCGAAGACCGGCCAGGCGATGCCGCCCAAGCCGGCCCTGGCCGCCAAGGCGCCGACCACCGAGGAGCTGCTGACTCCGCCGGCCAACGCCCGCCCCGCGCGCCAGGACGACGGGCTTCGCCGCTCCGAGGAGCGCGCCGACGATCCGTTCGACCTTCCCCCGACCGGCTGACCGCCGGCCGGCCGCCCCAGATCCCGGAGACCATGTTGAAGAAAGTCAGAAAGGCGGTCTTCCCCGTCGCCGGACTCGGCACCCGTTTCCTGCCCGCCACCAAGGCGGTGCCCAAGGAGATGCTGACCGTCGTCGACCGGCCGCTCATCCAGTACGCGGTCGAGGAGGCGCTGGAGGCCGGGATCGAGCAGATGATCTTCGTCACCGGCCGCGGCAAGACCGCGCTCGAGGACCATTTCGACATCGCCTACGAGCTCGAGGCGACCATGCGCGGCCGCGGCAAGTCGCTCGCGGCGCTCGACAGCACAAGGCTGCCGCCCGGCTCGGTCGTCTCGGTGCGGCAGCAGGAGCCGCTCGGCCTCGGCCACGCCGTCTGGTGCGCCCGCGACATCGTCGGCGACGAGCCCTTCGCCGTCTTCCTCCCCGACGAGGTGATGGTCGGCAAGCCCAATTGCACCCGCCAGCTGGTCGACGCCTATCAGCGGGTCGGCGGCAACGTCGTCGCGATGCTCGAGGTGCCGCCGGAGGAGACCCACAAATATGGCGTCGTCCGGCCCGGAGCGAGCGACGGCGGGCTCACCGAGATAATCGGCCTGGTCGAGAAGCCGGAGCCGGGCACGGCGCCTTCCAACCTGATGCTCCCCGGCCGCTACGTCCTCCAGCCCGAGATCATGGACGCGCTCGGCAAGGTCGGCCGCGGCGCCGGCGGCGAGATCCAGCTCACCGACGCGATGGCGGCGATGATCGGCACTCAGCCCTTCCACGGCCTCGTCTTCGACGGCGAGCGGCACGATTGCGGCCATATGCTCGGCTTCGTCGTCGCCAACGTCGCTCTGGCCCTGAAGCGCAGCGACGTCGCTCCGGCGCTTCGCGACTATCTCGCCCGGCTCAAGTGACCTGCACCGCCGTCCTCGCCGGCGACGGCCCGATCCGCTGCCTGACCGCCGAGGAGGCGGCCGCTTATTCCGGCCCCGGCTTCGTCTGGATTCACATCGAGGGCACCGACGAGGAGGGGCTGACCCTGCTCGCCGGCCAGGCGATTCCGGACGTCGCCTCGAACGCGCTCGTCGCCACCGAGACCCGGCCGCGCTGCGACGTCATCGACGAGGGCGCGCTGATCAACCTCAGGGGGCCGGCGGCCGAGGAGCTCAAGGACACCGACCGGCTGGTGTCGATCCGGATGTGGATCCGCGCCGGCAAGGTCAATTCCGTCACCCGCCGGCCGCTCCTCGCCACCGACTTCGTTCGAGCGCAGATGGAGCAGGGCACGATCAGCGACCCCGGTGATCTCGTCGCCGCCTTCGCCCGGGCCATCTCGAAGCAGCTCGACCCGCAGGTCGCCGGATTGGGCGACAGCCTCGACGATTGCGAGAGCGAGCTGGACGATTCCCGGGCGCTCTACCGCCTTCGCACCAGCATCGCCCGGATCCGCTCCGAGGCGATCGCCTTCCGCCGCTTCGTCGCGCCCAATCGCGACGCCCTGGTGACCATGGCCGAACTGGACTTCGACTGGCTGTCCGAGGACGACCGGCTCCACATCCGCGAGGCCGCCGACCGCTTCGCCCGGATGACCGAGGAGCTCGAGGCGGTCCGCGAGCGCGCCGCTTTGCTCCACGAGCAGCTCACCGACCTGCGCTCCGAGCAGGTCGATTCGCGCTCGCTGGTCATCGCCGTCTTCGCCTTCATCTTCCTTCCCCTGACCTTCATCACCGGCCTGCTCGGAATGAACGTAGAGGGCATACCCTATGCGAAGGAGCCCTGGGCCTTCTGGGGAGTCGTCGTCTTCTGCCTGCTGGTGGGCGCGATCGTCCTGGCCTGGTTCGTGCGGCAGCACTGGCTGAGGCGGTAGAGCGGTGAGGGCTTAGATCGCGCTTGTTTCGTCATGCCGGACTTGATCCGGCATCCACCTTTCTTCGGGATTCCGACGCGTTGAAGAAGGTGGATCCCGGATCAAGTCCGGGATGACGATAACGGGGCGAAGCGCTCCCTCAGCGCCATCATCGCCAGCGCCGCCTTCGCCGCCTCGCCGCCCTTGTCCTTCTCGTCCGGCCGGGCCCGCGCCAGGGCCTGCGCCTCGTTCTCCACCGTCAATATGCCGTTGCCGATCGCCAACCCGTCGAGGGTCAGCGCCATGATCCCGCGCGCGCTCTCGCCGGCGACGATCTCGAAATGATAGGTCTCGCCGCGGATCACCACGCCCAGCGCGACGAAGCCGTCGTAGCGGCCGGTCTCGGCCGCCAAAGCGATCGCCGCCGGCACCTCGAGCGCTCCGGGAACGATGACCGTGTCATGCTCGTGCCCGGCCGCCTCGATCGCCGCCCGAGCGCCGGCCAGAAGCAGGTCGTTCAGATGGTCGTAGAACCGCGCCTCGACGATCAGAATCCGCGCCATGACGTCACTCCTCGAGAGGGATCGGCCGCTCGCCGACGATGGCGAGGCCGTAGCCGCCGAGCGCGACCGGCGTATGGTGGGTGTTGGTCAGCAGGATCATGTCGTGGACCCCCAGCGCCGAGAGGATCTGGGCGCCGCCGCCATAGTCCCTGAGCTCGTCCGGCCCCTTCGCCGCCTTGCCGGAGCGCAGGTTCAGCGCGGTCGACAAAGCGTCGGGCATCGCCCGGTTGAGGACGACGATCACTCCCGACCCCTCCTCGCCGATGATCTTCATCGCTCCGCGAAGCATGCCGCCGCGGCCGCCCTCCTCGCCGAAGGCGTCGGAGAACAGGCTGAGCTGGTGCATCCTGACCAGCGTCGGCCTGGCGGGATCGATCGTCCCCTTGACCAGCGCCACCTGCTCGGTGCCGAGCGCCTTGTTGAGGAAGCTCCTGGCGGTCCAGATGCCGCCCCAGCGGCTCTCGAAGCTCGCCTCGCCGGTCTGCTCGACGAGATGATCCTTCTTCAGCCGGTAGGCGATGAGGTCGCGGATCGTCCCGATCCTGAGGCCGTGGAGCTGGGCGAAGGCGACGAGATCGTCCATCCGCGCCATCGTCCCGTCCTCGCGCATGATCTCGCAGATCACGCCCGAGGGGTTGAGCCCGGCGAGCCGGGCGACGTCGACCGCCGCCTCGGTATGGCCGGCGCGGATCAGCACGCCGCCGTCGCGCGCGACCAGCGGGAAAGATGTGACCCGGCGTGCAGATGTCCTCGCGCCCCTTGGCCGCGTCGATCGCCACCGAGACGGTCCGGGCGCGGTCGGCGGCGGAGATCCCGGTCGTCACCCCCTCCTTCGCCTCGATCGAGGTGGTGAAGGCGGTCTCGTGCCTCGTGCCGTTGTTGCGGCTCATCAGCTCCAGGCCGAGCTGCTCGACCCGCTGGCGGGTCAGCGCCAGGCAGATCAGGCCGCGGCCGTGCTTGGCCATGAAGTTGATCGCGTCGGGGGTCGCCATCTGGGCCGGGATGACGAGATCGCCCTCATTCTCGCGATCCTCGTCGTCGACGAGGATGAACATGCGCCCGTTGCGCGCCTCGTCGATCAGCTCCTCGGGCGAGGACAGGAAGCCGCGCTCCATCTAGCGCCTCAGCTCGAGCATCCGCCCGATGTAGCGGGCGAGGATGTCGATCTCGATATTGACCCGGCGCCCCGCCGCGACGTCGGCGAAGCTGGTCTGCGCGGCCGTGTGGGGGATGATGTTGAGCGCGAAGCGGACCCCGTCGGACACCGGCTCGACCTCGTTCACCGTCAGCGACACGCCGTCGAGGGCGATCGAGCCCTTCGGCGCGATATAGCCCTCCAGCTCGGCGGGAGCGATCACCGTCAGCCGCACCGAGCCGCCGACCTCGGTCGCGGCCTCCACCTCGCCGACCGCGTCGACATGGCCGGTGACGATATGGCCGCCGAGCTCGTCGCCGACCCGGAGCGAGCGCTCGAGGTTGAGCCGGGCGCCGTCGCGCCACAGGTCCGGCGCGCTTCGAGCCCGGGTCTCGGCCGAGACGTCGACCGCGAACCAGTCGGCGCCCTTGTCGACGACGGTGAGGCAGACCCCCGAGCAGGCGATCGACGCCCCGAGGTCGACCCCGGCCATGTCGTAGCCGCAGGCGATCCTCAGGCGCAGGTCGCCCCGCTCCTCCGCCGCGACGACCCGGCCGACATCGGTGATGATCCCTGTGAACATGTGCGCCTGGCGCCCTTATCCGTTCAGGCTGAGCTTGTCGAAGTCCTAAAGGCCCTCTCCCGCTTTTCGCGGGAGAGGAGGGGCCCATCGCGAAGCGATGGGAGGTGAGGGTCTGTACACCCGAGTCCGCAAGACCCTCACCCCCCAAGCCTTTGGCTTGGGTCCCCCCTCTCCCGTGAGGACGGGAGAGGAGTTCAATTCCGCTCGCGCTCGTAGACTCTCCAGCCGATCGACTCCAAGCATCCGGCTGTCCGCCAGCGCCCAGCGCTGATGGGCGTCGGCGAGGTCGGTGAGGCCGATGTAGCCGACCGACGACTTGCCGTCGCCGATCAGGATCGGGGCCCGGTAGATCAGCATCCGGTCGACGAGGTCGGCGGCGAGGAAGGCCGAGGCGGTGGCAGAGCCGCCCTCGACGAGCAGGTCGTTGACGTCCTCGAGGGCGTACACCGCCTCCGGCGCCCCCAGCCTCGTCCAGCCCTCGACCGCCTCGCCGCGGGTCAGCAGCGCCCGGCGCGGCGAGCGCTCCTCGAGGCCCGGCAGGCGGACGTCGAGCCTGGGCCGGTCGCGCTCGTAGGTGCCGCGGCCGACCAGGATCATGTCCGAGCGCGCCCGCTCGAGATGGACATGGGCGCGCGCGTCCTCGCCGGTGATCCAGCGGCTCTCGCCGGAGGGCAAGGCGATCTTGCCGTCGAGCGACATGGCGAGCTTGAGGGTGACGCAGGGGCGGCCCAGCCGCACCCGGGTCAGGAAGCCAGCCATCGACCGGCCCGCCACCTCGGCGCCCGGCCCGGTCTCGACCGCGATTCCCGGCCGCCCTCAGTCGCTCGAAACCTCCGCCGGCGATGCGCCGGTCGGGATCCTCGAGCGCCGCGACCACCCGGGCCACGCCCGCCTCGACGAGCAGGTCGGCACAGGCGGGACCGCGCTCGCTGCGATGGCAGCAGGGCTCCAGAGTGACATAGGCGGTGGCGCCACGGGCGGCCTCGCCGGCCTCGTCCAGCGCCATCGCCTCGGCGTGGGGTCGGCCGCCCGGCTGGGTCCAGCCGCGGCCGACGACGATGTCCCCGCGCACGATCGTGCAACCGACATTGGGGTTGGGGGCGGTGTTGCCGCGGCCGCGCTCGCCGAGGGCGACGGCGGCGCCCATCCACCGCTCGTCAGGAGTCAAAGGCCGAGCCGCTCCAGCTGTTCGTCGATGCTTCTTGAACATCTCCTGCCGCTCCTTCTTCGCCTTGTCGCGCGCGGCCTGGTCGATCTTCTGCTCGGCCTTGATCTGTTCGTCGCTGCGGTCGGCGGGCCAGCTCTCGACGTAGATGAGCTGCGGGCCCGGCGCGATGTTGGTTCGGCCGTCCAGATCGAAGATGAAGATGATGCCCAGCGGCATGGCGACGGCCAGGGCCAGCGCGACCCAGTGATGCGGCCGGCGCTCGGCGGTGAAGGCGCGGATGTCGGCCCAGAGCGCGCGCGGGGAGGCGGGGCGGGGAAGCGGCATCGCGCCAAGATAGGCGCTCCGCCGCTCCCCCGCCAGCCCCGGCCTATTCCGGCAGGACCCAGCGGATCGAGCTGGTGACGCTGTCGGACGTCGGCTCGCCCGCGCTGTTGCGCGCCGGCGTGAACTTGGCGCGCTGCTTCATCAGCCGGCACGTCGCCGAATCGAGCGCCGAGGAGCCGCTCGAGCCGACCACCGAGCATTCGGTGACCTGGCCGTTCGGGCCCACTCCGAGCCTGAAGCGGGTCGTGCCCTGCTCCTCGTTGCGGATCGCGGTCGACGGATAGTCGTCGTCCGAGACGTAGGAAGCGAGATTGGCCTTGGCCCGCGCGGGCTTCACCGTCTTCACTTGCAGCACCGGGGGATCGGCCCGGGGAACGACGATCTCGGCGGGCGGGACGAGAACCGGCGGCTGGACCGGCGGCAGCTCCTTATATTCGGCGAAGACCGGCTCGCGGCGAATGTCGACGACCGGCGGGACGTGGGTCACCACGGATTCGGGCGGAATGACGGCTTTCTCGACCGGCTTGGGAGGCTCCTCGGGCGGAACCTTCGTGTCGGGGATCGTCTCGACGATGATCGGCGGATCCCGGAACGGGCCGGCGACGTCCATTTTCGCCAGCGCCAGCGCGGCGATGCCGGCGCCGTGCATCATCACGACGATGGCCAAAGCGGTGGGGCTGCTTTTCTTCGGCTGGTAATAGGCTCCTTCCATGACCTCTCTCCTGCTTCGGTCGCTGTGCGACTCATGAGATATTATCTCATAACATCATGTTACAATGTCACACAAGCGGGAAAAGTTCCGCGCCGCTTCCACACTTGCAACGCGAAGCAGTTCATGCTATGTTCTAATGGTCTTTGAAGTGTGAAGACGTCTGCGACCCCTGGCGGGTTTGGGCCCGGCGAGCGCGACGGATTGCCCGCTGCTGAAAACAAAGGATTCTTCGGGCCGACTTGCGGGTCTTTTGTGTCTTTTGGCCCGCGTTCAGAGCGCCGCGCGCAACCTCGCAAGCGCCTCGTCGCGGCCGATCAGAGGCAGCAGGGCGGCCATCTCGGGTCCGCTGTCCCGTCCGGTGAGCGCCAGCCGCAGCGGCCGGAACAAGGCCTTGCCGGAGCGCCCGGTCCGCGCCTTCAGCCGGGCGACGAGCTGGGGCCAGGGCGACTCGCTCCACTCGATCGCCTCCACCGATTCGGCGGCCGCTTCGATCAGCTCGCGGTCTTCCTCCGCCGCCTTGCGCTCGACATGGCCGTGAAGGATGTCCCACCAGTCGGCCGCTTCGGCGACCGTCTTGAGGTTCGGCCGGATCGCCGCCCAGTCGTCCGGGCCGACGCCTGCGGGAAGCCGCGCTTCGACCGCCTCGAACGGCAGCTGGTGGACGATTCGGGCGTTGAGCTGGGCGAGCTCTTCGAGGTCGAACCGCGCCGGGGCGCGGCCGAAGGTGGCGAAGTCGAACGTCTCGACCAGCGGCCCGGCCTCCGTCACCGGCTCGACCGGAAGGCTGGTGCCGAGCCGGGCGAGCTTGGCGACCAGGGCGATCGGCTCGATCCCCTGCTCCCTCAGCGAGTCGGCGCCGAGCGAGCCCGAGCCGCTTCGACAGCTTGCCCTCGGACCCGACCAGCAGCGCCTCGTGCGCGAAGGCCGGCGGCGCGGCGCCAAGGGCTTCGAACATCTGGATCTGGAGCGCGGTGTTGGCGACATGGTCCTCGCCGCGCAGCACATGGGTCACGCCCATGTCGATGTCGTCGACGCTGCTCGGAAGCATGTAGAGCCACGATCCGTCCTCGCGCCGGACGACCGGGTCGGAGAGCAGCGCCGGATCGAAATGCTGGTGGCCGCGGATCAGGTCGACCCATTCGATCGCGGCGCCATGGTCGAGCCGGAAGCGCCAGTGCGGCCTTCGCCCCTCCGCCTCGAGCCGGGCGCGCGCCGCCTCGTCGAGCTGCAGCGCGGCGCGGTCGTAGACCGGCGGCCTGCCGCGCGAGAGCTGCACCTTGCGCTTGAGGTCGAGCTCCTGCGCCGTCTCGTAGGCCGGGTAGACCCGCCCGGCCTCGCGAAGCCGCTCGAACGCGGCCTCGTAGCGGCCGAAGCGCAGCGACTGGCGATGCTCCTCGTCCGGCGCCAGGCCGAGCCACTCCAAATCCTCGCGAATCCCCTCGGCATGGGCCTCGCTCGACCGCTCCGCGTCGGTGTCGTCGAGGCGCAGGATGAAGCGCCCGCCATTCTTCCTCGCCCACAGCCAATTGTGGATCGCGGTCCGGATGTTGCCGACATGGAGCCGCCCGGTCGGCGCCGGGGCGAAACGGGTGACGACGCTCATCGCTGCCGCCTAGGCCGGGCACCGGCGGCGGGCAAGCACACTAGAAGCGCGGCACGCCCGCCGCCGCGGCCAGCGACCCGATCTCCTCGACCGAAGAGTCGTCGAGCAGCCGGCGCGGCAGATAGAAGAACAGCTGGTCGTTCAGGAACAGCAGCAGCGACCGCCGGCCGTCCCGCCAGCGATGGAAATCGCCCCAGGGATAGCCCGTCAGCCCGGCCGGCGATTCCATGCTGATCCCCGAGTCGGACCAGCGGAAGGTCCATGTCTGCTGGAGCGCCTTGTGCTGCCGGTAGAGACGGCGAGCCCGCCGCGGCAGAGCGACGAAATAGACGGCCAGATAGATGAGCAGGATCAGGACCAGCGCCAACAGGGCGAAGGCAATCGCCATCGGTACGATCTCGTCGGTTTTGCCGTCGATATAGGAGGTCGAGGCGCCAAGGCCCGCGAGGAGAAGGACGAACAGGACGGCGAAAGCCCAGCTCTTCGGCCGCGCCCAGAATGCGAGGTACCACTCGCGATTCGCGTCGGCATAATCCTTCTCGCTCGGAGTGAAGCTGATCTCGCCCGCCATTCGCCGCCTTTCGCCTGCCCCTTCCCCATCGGCTATGCCCAAACTAAGGAAGCCGCAACGTCGGACAAAGGGGTGAGCGCATGAAGCTGATGGCCGGCAATTCGAACCTGCCGCTGGTGAAGAGCATCGCTGCCTATCTCGAAATGCCGGTCACCGAGGCGAGCGTCCGGCGTTTCGCCGACGAGGAGGTGTTCGTCGAGATCCACGAGAACGTCCGCGGCGAGGACGTGTTCGTCGTCCAGTCGACCTCCTATCCGGCCAACGACAACCTCATGGAGCTGCTGATCTGCATCGACGCGCTGAGGCGCGCCTCGGCCAAAAGGATCACCGCCGTCCTGCCCTATTTCGGCTATGCCCGCCAGGACCGCAAACCCGGGCCCCGGACCCCGATCTCCGCCAAGCTGGTCGCCAATCTGATCACCGTCGCCGGCGCCAACCGGGTGCTGTCGGTCGACCTCCACGCCGGCCAGATCCAGGGCTTCTTCGACATCCCCACCGACAATCTCTACGGCGCCCCGGTGATGTCGGAGGACATCAAGGCGCGCTTCGCCGGCCGGGCCATCACCGTCGTCTCGCCCGACGTCGGCGGGGTCGTCCGGGCCCGGGCTCTGGCCAAGAGGCTCAACAACGCCCCGCTCGCCATCGTCGACAAGCGCCGCGAGAAGCCGGGCGAATCGGAGGTGATGAACATCATCGGCGACGTCCAGGGCCGGTTCTGCATCCTCATCGACGACATCGTCGATTCGGCCGGCACCCTGTGCAACGCCGCGGCCGCGCTGAGGCAGGCCGGCGGCGACGACGTCGTCGCCTATTGCACCCACGGAGTCCTCTCCGGCGCGGCCGTCCAGCGCGTCGAGAATAGCGACCTGACCGAGCTGGTCATCACCGACTCGATCCAGCTCAGCGAGGCGGCGACGGCGAGCGAGAGGATCCGCGCCCTAACCATCGCGCCGCTGCTCGCCGAGGCGATCAAGCGGATCGCCGACGAGAGCAGCGTGTCGAGCCTGTTCGACTGATGCCGCGCGTCCTTGTCACCGGCGCCGGCCGGGGCATCGGCCTCGAATTCGCCCGCCAATATGCCGCCGACGGCTGGGAGGTGATCGCCACCGTCCGCGACTCCGCGTCGGCCGGCGAGCTCGCCGCGCTCGGGGTGCGGGTCGAATCGCTCGACATGCGCGACTTCGCCGCCCTCGCCGCCTTGCCGCAGCGGCTCGGCGGGGCGCCGCTCGACCTGTTCATCGCCAATGCCGGAATCTCCAAGGCCAAATGGATGCGCGGCGCCGAGGACGCCGAAGCCTGGCAGGAGGTGCACGCCGTCAACGCGGTCGCTCCGACCCTCCTCGCCGAGGCGTTGCTGCCTCTGGTCGAAGCCGCCGGCGGCCGGATGGCGGCGATCAGCAGCGAGATGGGCAGCATCGCCGGAAGCTCCGGCGGCTATATCGGCTACCGCGCGTCCAAGGCCGCCCTCAACGCCGCCTGGCGGGCGCTGGCGCTCGGCTGGCGCGGGCGGCCGGTGACCTTGATCCTGCTCCACCCGGGCTGGGTTCAGACCGACATGGGCGGCCCGCAGGCGCCGCTGGCCGTGGAGGACAGCGTGGCCGGGATGCGCCGGGTGATCGCCGGCCTTCCCCGCCGCGAGTCCGGCGCCTTCGTCGACTATCGCGGCGCCGCCGTCCCCTGGTAGCGCTCAGGCGGCGAGCTTGAGCTCGTCGCAGGCCTCGTCATGCGCTTCGGCGGCCGCTTCGGCGGGGGCCAGGTCGGGGGCAAGCCAGCGCGACAGCGCGACGATCGCTCCGAGCGCCGCATAGGCGCCGAACGCGCCCATCGGGCTCCAGAACAGCACCACGGCCAGCAGGATCCGCAGCCAGAGCGGGTCGAAGCCGAAATCCTGCGCGACGGCAAAGCAGAATCCGAGCAGCGTGTCGTCGCGGACGAGGATCGATCGGTAGGTCGCCATGATCATGCTCCATCGCTTCACAGGCCGCCGGCTCGGCGGCGGCGAGCGGCTGGCTAGAACAGTTGCTTTTCGAAACTGTGCCGGGGGCCGGGCGAAATTGTTTCAATTGTGTCGGCGACGCCGTCGCTCGGGGAAGGTCACCGGGACGACGGGAGTTGCCTTTCCCCCTCTCCCCCTCTATAGGCGCCGCTTCTTTCCAGCTTTGGAAGAAACGAACGGCCCGGCCGATAGGGCTGCCGTGGCCGTTCTCAAACGTCGCGCCGCTGGGCGCACAAGGAGACGAAAATGCCCAAACTGAAGACCAAGAGCGGCGTCAAGAAGCGCTTCAAGCTCACCGCCACCGGCAAGCTGAAGCACGGCGTCGCCGGCAAGCGCCACCGGCTGATCAGCCACAACGCCAAGTACATCCGCCAGAACCGCGGCACCGAAGTTCTCGCCAAGGCCGACACGGCCCGGGTGAAGCTCTGGGCGCCCTACGGCCTGAACTAGGAGTATTGGGACATGGCACGCGTCAAAAGGGGCGTGACGACCAAGGCTCGTCACAAACGGATCCTCGAGCAGGCGAAGGGCTATTACGGCCGCCGCAAGAACACGATCCGGATCGCCAAGCAGGCCGTCGAGAAGGCCGGCCAATACGCCTATCGCGACCGCAAGGTGAAGAAGCGCTCGTTCCGGGCGCTCTGGATCCAGCGCATCAACGCCGCGGTCCGCCAGGAAGGCCTGACCTACGGCCAGTTCATGCACGGCCTGAAGCTCGCCGGAGTCGATCTCGACCGCAAGGTCCTGGCCGACATCGCGATGCACGAGGGCGAGGCCTTCAAGGGCATCGTCGCCCAGGCCCGCGGGGCTCTGCCCGCGCAGGAGAGCCAGGCGACCGCCTGAGCTGTCCGAGGCTGAGATAAAGGAAGGCGCGGCGGGGAGACCCGGCCGCGCCTTTTCTTTGCTCCCCGGCGAAGGCCCGGGCCCAGATTTGTACCGCCCCGCCTTACGAGGCTGGGCCCCGGCCTTCCCCGGGGAGCAGGTCAGTGCAACGTCTCCGCCGCGATCGAGTAGCGCACCGTCGCGCAGCCGCTCTTCTCCGGGCAGCAGCTCAGCCGCGTCCATTCCGTCTTCGCCCGGCGCTCGTCGTCGAACGGACCGGCCATCGTCTCCGTGCCCGGGATCAGGGCGCGGAAATCGGGCCCCTCATATTCCCCCCCGATCACCCAGAATCTTCTTGGTCATGTCGGGTCTCCTTATTCCGCCGCGACGGCGGTGATGAACTGGTCGGCCTCGGTCGATTCGGCGAGAGCGGTGGTCGAGGCGTCGCCGCCCGAGACGGTCTGGGCGATGAGGTCGAAATAGCCGGTGCCGACCTCGCGCTGGTGGCGGGTGGCGGTGTAGCCGGAGGCTTCCGAGGCGAATTCGGCCTGCTGGAGCTCGGAATAGGCCGCCATGCCGCGGTCGCGATAGCCGCTGGCCAGCTCGAACATGCGAGTGGTTGAGGCTGTGGAAGCCGGCCAAAGTGACGAACTGGAACTTGTAGCCCATCGCTCCGAGCTCGCGCTGGAAGCGGGCGATCGTGCTCCTTGTCGAGCTTCGCCTCCCAGTTGAAGCTCGGCGAGCAATTATAGGCGAGCATCTTGCCCGGATATTCGCTGCTGGATCGCCTCGGCGAAGCGTCGGGCGTCGTCGAGATTGGGGTTGCTCGTCTCCCACCAGAGCAAATCGGCATGAGGCGCGAAGGCGAGGCCGCGCTTGATGCAATGGTCGACCCCGGTGCCTTCGCGCAGCCGGAAGAAGCCTTCGGGGGTGCGCTCGCCGGTCAGCCACTCGCGGTCGCGCTCGTCGACGTCGGAGGTGATCAGCCTCGCGCTCTCGGCGTCGGTCCGGGCGACGACCAGGGTGGGGACCCCGCAGACGTCGGCGGCGAGGCGGGCGGAGACGAGGTTGCGGATATGGGCCTGGGTCGGGATCAGCACCTTGCCGCCGAGATGGCCGCATTTCTTCTCGCGAGGCGAGCTGGTCCTCGAAATGGACCGCGGCGGCGCCGGCCTCGATATAGGCCTTCATGATCTCGAAGCAGTTCAGGGGCCCGCCGAAGCCGGCCTCGGCGTCGGCGACGATCGGGACGAACCAGTCGCGGGTGGCGCCGCCCTCGGCATGCTCGATCTGGTCGGCGCGCTGGAGGGTGCGGTTGATCCGGCGGCATAATTCCGGGCCGGCATTGGCCGGGTAGAGCGACTGGTCGGGATACATGGCGCCGGCGGTGTTGGCGTCGGCGGCGACCTGCCAGCCCGAGAGGTAGATGGCCTTGAGGCCGGCCCGGACCATCTGCATCGCCTGGTTGCCGGTGACGGCGCCGAGGGCGTGGACATAATCCTCGCCGTTCAGAAGCTCCCAGAGCCGGTTCGCGCCGCGCCGGGCGAGGCTGTGCTCGATCGCGACCGAGCCGCGCAGCCTTCGAACCTCCTCGGCCGAATAGGGCCGTTCGATCCCGGCGAATCGGCCGGTCGGGGACGGTACGAGACTGGAGAAATCGGTCATTTTCGCCTCAGATCGTTGAAGTTCGCGATGCTATGAAAGCCCAAAAGCGCCGGTCGGGCGCGGCGAAAAGGGTCGCGGTGTCACAACGCGACTTGCGACAGTTGTGAAGCTATGACAATGTTCCGCCATGCCCGCGCCGGAACGCAAGCTCTATCTCGGCGGCCGCCTGCGCCGCCTCCGGCGCGAGCTCGGCCTCAACCAGAGCGCGATGGCCGGCGAGATCGGCGTCTCGCCCTCCTATCTCAACCATCTCGAGCGCAACCAGCGGCCGGTCACCGCCCAGGTGCTGCTCCGTCTCGCCGAGGTCTACGACGTCGACCTTCGCGCCTTCGCCGCGGAAGGGCCCGACGGGACCGGCGTCGACCAGCTCGCCGAGATCTTCGCCGACCCGATGTTCGCCGACATCGGCATCCCCCGCTACGAATTGCTCGAGGTGGCGGACAACGCCCCGTCCGTCGCCGACGCCGTCTCGAGGCTCTACGCGGCCCTGGTCGAGCGGCGCCAGCATCCCGCCGGGGCGGTGCCCGACGAGACCTCGCTGGTCACGCCCGAGGCCTGGGTGCGCGACCATATCCAGGCGCAGCGCAACCATTTCCCCTATATCGAGGAGGCGGCGGAGACCCTGGCCGGGGCGCTCGGCGACCCGAACGGCATCTTCGACGCGCTCCGGCGCCGTCTTCGCGAGGGTTTCGGGATCGACACAAGGGTGGTCCCGCCCGAGCTGATCGAGCCGACCAGCCAGTCCTACGATTTCCACCGCAAGCGGCTGATGCTCTCCGCCCTGCTCAGGCCGGAGAGCCGAACCTTCGCGATCGCCTACCAGCTCGCCCTGGTCGAGTTCGGGCCGATGCTCAGCCGGATGGTCGAGACCGCCGGAGCGCCCGACGTCGCCGACCCGCCGGCTGCTCCACATGAGCCTCGCCAATTATGCGGCGGGCGCGATCATGATGCCCTATCCCGCCTTCCTCGCCGCGGCCGAGAGGCATCGCTACGACGTCGACCGGCTCTGCGCCGATTTCGGCGCCAGCGTCGAGCAGGTCTCGCACCGGCTGACCACCCTCGCCCGCACCGGCGCTCGCGGGCATCCCCTTCTTCATGCTGAGGGTCGACGCGGCCGGCAACGTCTCCAAGCGCTTCGCCGGCGAGAGCTTCCCCTTCTCGCGCTTCGGCGGCACCTGCCCGCGCTGGAACCTCCACGCCGCCTTCCAGACCCCGGGCCGGGTCGCCACCCAGATCGTCGAGACCCCCGACGGGGCGCGCTTCTTCACCATCGCCCGGACCGTCGACCGAGCCGTCCGGCTCGACCCGCGCGAGAGCTCGCAGCTCGCCATCGGCCTCGGCTGCGACGTCAAATACGCGCCCCGGATCCTCTATGCCGACGGCCACGATCTGGCCAAGCCGTTCGTCACCCCGATCGGCCCGGCCTGCACCATCTGCCCGCGCCTCCGCTGCCCCCAGCGCGCCGCCGCCCCGGCCGGCCGGACGCTCGCCCTCAACGAGACCCAGAAGACGATCTCGCCTTATCCTTTCGTGGGGTAGCCTCCGGGCGCCGGCCGCCGGGAAAGGATGCGAACCCCTCTTGCTTCCCGGATCGCTGGACAATGTGGTGGCGACTCAACATGATGGCGCTTCCAGCGTCCGCCCCGCGGAGCCGCTCAAGCTTCGAGGACGTGACGCCATGAAAGCCTATGCCATCGCCGCCGCCGCCCTGCTCGCGATCCAGCCGGCGCCGGTCGCGGCGCAGGCTCCGAGCGAGGCGCTGGTCGAGCGCTTCATCGCGGTCCTGCCCGACCGGGACGAGATCGACGCGCCCAGCTCCGAGGTCGACCCCGCCGAGCTGAGCGGGCTCGTCGCGCTCAACCCCGGCAAGGAGGCTCAGGTCCGCTCGATCCTCGAGGCCAATCTCGCCTGCTCGAACCAGGCGATCACGGCCGGGACGCTGCGCATGCTCCGGACCGTCGCGCGCGACCTCGGCGAGGCGAAGCTGACCCGACTGATCGGCTTCTACGAGGGGCCGGACTATGACGCCTTCGCCGCGCTCGGCGCCCGAATGGCGGGCAATCCCGAGCCGAGCGCCGAGGACCAGGCGGCGCTGGCGAAGCTGATGGAGGCCTATCCTCTCCAGGCCTGGCTCGACCAGCTCAACCGCGCCCAGGAGATCATGACCGCGGACCAGGGCTTCATGGCGGCCGCGATGAATTGCGCCGAGCAGCAGATGGAGGCGCTCGAGGCGGCGGGGCTGAAGGCGCATTAGCGTCATCCCGGACTTGATCCGGGTGTCGATTCACATTTGAAGTGCAACGGATTGATGAAGGCTTCGGCTGGCGTTTGGAAGCCGAGGCATTTTCGGGGGGTATTGTTGTAGCGGGCGTCGAGGTTGTCGATGGCCTTGTTGGAGAGGGCGTCGAGGTTGGTTTTGCGTGGCAATGCCCGTCTGAGACGTCCGATGGCGTTTTCGACGCCGCCTTTTTGCCAAGGGCTGTGGGTGTCGCAGAAGTAGGTCTGGATGCCGAGCTGCTGGGTAAGCCGGTAGTGCCGGGCGAACTCGGTGCCGTTGTCGAATGTGATGGTCCGTCGCATGTCGGCCGGCATGGGCCTGAGGATGGCGGCGAGCGCGGTTGCGGTCGGCTCGGCCTTGAGGCTTGGCGGCCGGACGAGAAGGGTGATGCGGGAGCGTCTTTCGTGGACGACGAGGACGGCCTGGCCGGGCGTGGAGAAGAGCATCGCGTCGCCCTCCCAATGTCCCTGGACGAGGCGGTCGGCGGCTTCGGCGGGGCGGTCGTGGATGGACCTTCGGTCGGTGAAGCGAGGAGCGCCGCCGCCTTTATTACGCCAGCCGCGCCTAAGCCTGCCCCGGAGGAGGTATCGGCGCCAGCTGACGTCGTTGGTGCGCTTCATCTGGGCGTGGACGAAGCGATAGATGGTCTCGTGGCTGATGACCCGGCGCCCCGCGTCGAGGGCGAGGCGGCCACAGATCTGCTCGGGCGACCAGCCGTCGGCCATGCGATCGAGCACGTTCTCGCGCAGGACGTCGTCGCGCTCGAGCCGCGACCCCGACCAGCGCCGCGCACCCGCCTGCTGCTGGGCGTAGGTCGGGCTGTAGCCGATCTTCGAGCCTTTATTGCGCTTCAGCTCCCTGGAGATCGTCGACGGCTGGCGATCCAGAGCTGCAGCGATCTGCCGGAGCGATTGCCCGCCTTCATGAAGGCGGGCAATCTCACACCGTTCCTCGATCGAAAGCTGGCGGTAGGTCGACATGGCAACACCTGTCTGAGGTGTTGCACTTCGTTTGTGAACTCAGAGGGATCCACCTTCTTATCGCCTGCGCAGGAGGGACGAAGGGGGATGCCGGATCAAGTCCGGCATGACCCTAGAGCGGCCTCGGCACCCTCGGCCGGCCGGTCTCGCATTCCAGTCCGGCACGGTCCCATGCCGCCAGATCCGCCGCGGCGGCGTAGCTGCTCTCGAGGAAGGCCATCAGCGCCCGGTCGGGATCCTCCGCCGTCCGGACCGCCGCGTAGGGGAGGACGAACTCGCCCAGCGCCTCGTCCCAGCGAGCCGCCGCCGGCCCGACCGGAACCGCGGCGAAGCCGTCGGGCGAGGGATAAGCGTAAGAGTAGAAGAAAGGGTCGCCGCCGCCGGCCGCTCCGCCGGGCCAGAAGCCGGCGCTCGACACCTCGTGGCTATAGGCCTCGCGGGTGACCGAATCGGGGAGGTTGGGGATCCCGCCGGGATGGAGTGGGGCGGGGCGGCCCGAGAAGCGGGTGACGGCGAGGTCGAAGCTGCCCCAGAAGAAATGGACCGGGCTCGCCTTGCCGAGGAAGGCGGAGCGGAACAGGTTCAGCACCCGGTCGGCGCCGACCAAAGCCTCGAGCAGCCGGCCGGCGCTGCCGCGGTCGTAGGCGCGCGGGACCTCGTCGACGGCGAAGGGGATGGCCGGGTCGAGCTCGTTCGGCGCCGGGTGGATTTTGACCTCATGCCCGGCCGCCTCGAGCAGGCCCATGACCTCGGCGTGGAACTGGGCGACCGTCATCGGCCCGAGCGGGATCCGCCGCTCGCCGTCCGAATCGGCGAACAGGAAGTCGTGGCCGGCGAGGTCGAGGCCGAGCTCGAACGTCCCCTTCGCCCCGTGCAGCGGCTCGCTCCTCAGCCCGCGCGGGCAGACCCGCAGCGTCACGTGCCAGCCATGGTTGCGCCACGGCAGGAGCGCGACCGCCGCCTTGCCGATTATCTGGCTGTAGAGGTGGAGCGCGGCGATGGTCGGGCCGTCGCGGGCTTCGGAGAGTTCGGGCCAGGTTGCGCGAGCCATCAACCATTCCTTCTTGTCGGCATGTGTACGAGATGCTAGTTTGTTACACATGCGAACGAATGTGGAAATCGACGATAAGCTTATCGGCCAGGCGATGGAACTCAGCGGCGCACGCACCAAGCGCGAGGCCGTAGACATGGCGCTGCGTACTCTCGTCCGACTCAAGAACCAGGAGCAAATCCGTCGCCTGCGCGGCATTGGGTGGGTCGGGGACCTTGAGGCGATGCGTCTCGATTGATGATCCTGGTCGATTCAAGCGTTTGGGTGGATTACCTCCGCGATCTGGAGACGCCGCAGACGCTCCAGCTGGAGGAGCTTCTGGGCCGCGAAAGCCTTGCCGTCGGAGACCTCATCCTGACGGAGGTGCTTCAGGGCTGCACGAGCGACCGTGCCTTCGACGTCGCTCTCGCCCTCCTCCTCGACCTCGATTTCGTCACCATCGGCGGATCCGACGTCGCCGTCGAAGCGGCGCGCAACTTCCGGAGGCTGCGGGCCAAGGGCATCACGATCCGCAAAACGATCGATACGTTAATCGCGACGCGCTGCATCCAGGACAATATCCCGCTGCTCTACCGCGACCGGGATTTCGATCCCTTCGTGGAGCATCTCGGCCTGCGCTCAGCCCTCTCCTAGGGTCCGAAGGGTTCCAATGTCCGCTTAATCTCGTCTAGAGCCCACCCATGTCCGATCCTCACACGATGAGCACAGAATTGCTGGCCCGAATCTCCACCGCGCCCGACCTCGCCGCTCTCGAGGGCGAGCGGGTCGCCGCGCTCGGCAAGCAGGGGGTGGTGACCCAGCTTCTGAAGACGCTTGGCGGCATGACGCCGGAGCAGAGGCAGTCGGAGGGGCCGCGCATCCACGCGCTTCGCGAGCGGATCAGCGAGGCGCTCGCCGGGCGCAAGGCCGCGCTGGAGTCCGAAGCGCTCGAGCGCCGGCTGGCGACCGAGGGGCTCGACATGACGCTTCCGGTCGCGCCGCTCCAGCAGGGCAGCGTCCACCCGGTCAGCCAGGTGCTCGACGAGCTCGCCGAGATTTTCGCCGACCTCGGCTTCGCGGTCGCCACCGGCCCGGAGATCGAGGACGACTGGCACAATTTCACCGCCTTGAACTTCCCGCCCGACCATCCGGCGCGGGCGATGCACGACACCTTCTACCTTCGCGCCAATGAGGGCGAGGAGCCGATGCTGCTTCGAACCCACACCTCCCCGGTCCAGATCCGGACGATGCAGTCGCAGGCGCCGCCGATCTACATCATCGCCCCGGGCCGCACCTACCGCTCGGACAACGACGCCACCCACACGCCGATGTTCCACCAGATCGAGGGGCTGGTGATCGACCGCGGGATCCATCTCGGCCATCTCAAATGGACTCTGGAGACCTTCCTCAAGGCCTTCTTCGAGCGCGACGACATCGTGCTTCGGCTCCGCCCCTCCTATTTCCCGTTCACCGAGCCTTCGGCCGAGGTCGACGTCGGCTTCACCCGGGTCGACGGCCGGCGGGTGCTCGGCGGAAGCGAGGGCTGGATGGAGCTGCTCGGCTCGGGAATGGTCCATCCCCGAGTGATCGCCGCCTGCGGGCTCGACCCCGAAATATGGCAGGGCTTCGCCTTCGGGGTCGGGATCGACCGGCTGGCGATGCTCAAATACGGAATGGACGACCTGCGCGCTTTCTTCGACGGCGATCTCAGGTGGCTGAGGCACTACGGCTTCGCCGCTCTCGACGTGCCGACGCTGAGCGGGGGAGTGGGGGCATGAGCGGGCTCGCACTCGCGCCGACGCTTCCTCCTCTCCCGCCCTTTGCGGGAGAGGGGGGACCCAAGCCGAAGGCTTGGGGGGTGAGGGTCTTGCCGACTCATTGCTACAGACCCTCACCTCCCCCCCGCTCCGCGGGCGGGCCCCTCCTCTCCCGTGAAGAACGGGAGAGGGGTTTGCCGGGGTCATCGTCATGAAATTCACCCTGTCCTGGCTCAAGGAGCATCTCGAGACGGATGCCTCCCTCGAGACCATCGTCGACACGCTGACCGCGATCGGGCTCGAGGTCGAAGGCGTCGAGAATCCGGCCGAGAAGCTCGCCCCGTTCACCGTCGCGAAGATCCTCACCGCCGAGCGCCATCCGCAGGCCGACAAGCTCCAGGTCCTCACCGTCGACGCCGGCGCCGGCGAGGCGGTGCAGGTCGTCTGCGGGGCGCCCAACGCCCGCGCCGGGATGCTCGGCGTGTTCGGGGCTCCGGGCGCCTACGTCCCGGGCAGCGACCTCACCCTCAAGGTCGCGGCGATCCGCGGGGTCGAGAGCCGGGGCATGATGTGCTCGGTTCGCGAGCTCGAGCTCGGCGACGAGCATGACGGCATCATCGAGCTTCCCGCCGAGGCCCCGGTCGGCGCCTCCTATGCGCAATATGCCGGGCTCGACGATCCGGTGATCGACGTCAACGTGACCCCCAACCGCCAGGATTGCATGGGCGTCCACGGCATCGCCCGCGACCTCGCCGCGGCGGGGCTCGGAACGCTCAGGCCGGTCGCCGCCGAGCCGATCGAGGGCCGCTTTCCCTGCCCGGTCGAGATCCGAACCGACGATCCGCAAGGCTGCCCGGCCTTTTACGGACGGGTCGTCCGGGGCGTGCGCAACGGGCCGTCGCCGGCCTGGCTCCAGCGGCGGCTGAAGGCGGTCGGGCAAAGGCCGATCAGCGCGCTCGTCGACATGACCAATTACGTGATGCTCGG
This sequence comes from uncultured Alphaproteobacteria bacterium, assembly GCA_963716155.1. Lineage (GTDB taxonomy): Bacteria > Pseudomonadota > Alphaproteobacteria > Sphingomonadales > Sphingomonadaceae > Allosphingosinicella. Next base: position 2,662,155 of record OY970297.1, on the reverse strand, counting down.
CCACGGCCGGCCGCTCCACGTCTACGATCTGGCCAAGCTCGAGGGCGCCGTCGTCGCCCGGCGGGCGCTCGAGGGCGAGGAGGTGCTGGCGCTCAACGGCAAGACCTACCGGCTCGACCCGTCGATGACGGTGATCGCCGACGACAAGGGCGTCCACGATATCGGCGGGATCATGGGCGGCGAGCATAGCGGGGTGACCGAGGCGACGACCGACATATTGATCGAATGCGCCTATTTCGACCCCGCCCATATCTCGCGCACCGGCCAGAAGCTCGCCCTCTCGCTCCGACGCCCGCACCCGCTTCGAGCGCGGCGTCGACCCGGAGTTCGTCGAGCCCGGCCTCCAGCTCGCGACCCGGCTGGCGATCGAGCTCGCGGGCGGCGAGCCGTCGGAGGTCGTCCGGGCGGGCGAGCCGCCGAGGGTCGACAAGAGGGTCGAGTATCGGCCGGCGCGGGCCTTGGAGCTGGGCGGGGTCGACGTCCCGGAAAGCCGCCAGGAGGAGATACTCGGCCGGCTCGGCTTCACCGTCGAGCGCGGCGGGATCTGGCGGATCGGCGTTCCGAGCTGGCGCCGCGACATCGACGGATCGGCCGACATCGTCGAGGAGGTCGCCCGGATCGAGGGCTATGACAAGGTCGAGGCGACCCCGCTGCCGCGCGCCCCGGGCGTCGCCCGGCCGACGGCGACCGCGGAGCAGCTGGTCGAGCGCCGGGCGAGGCGGACGGCGGCCGCCCGCGGCCTCAGCGAGGCGGTGACCTGGAGCTTCGTCTCGGAGAAGGAGGCCGAGGCCTTCGGAGGCTCGCCCTGGATCCTGGCCAACCCGATCAGCGAGGAGATGAAGGCGATGCGGCCCTCGCTCCTGCCCGGCCTGCTCGCCGCCGCCCGCCGCAACGCGGACCGCGGCGCGGACAGCATCCGGCTGTTCGAGGTCGGGCGCCGCTATCTCGCCGAGGGCGAGCGGCCGACCCTCGGCCTTCTCCTCTCCGGCGAGCGCTCCGCGCGCCACTGGCGGGGCGGCCGCGCCGGGAGCTTCGACGCCTATGACGCCAAGGCGGAAGCGCTCGCAATCCTCGCCGCCGCCGGGGCCCCGGTCGACAACCTCCAGTCGCTGGCCGGCGCGTCCGCCGCCTACCATCCCGGCCGCTCGGCGCGGCTGGCGCTCGGCCCGAAGAAGGTGCTCGCCGAATATGGCGAGGTCCATCCGGCGATTCTCAAGGCCTTCGACCTCGACGGGCCGGCGGTGGCGGCCGAGATCTTCCTCGATTCGATCCCGCAGAAGCGCGGCGGCGGCGGCCGGATGCGCGAGGCCTATGCGCCTCCGGCGCTTCAGCCGGTGCGGCGCGACTTCGCCTTCCTGGTGCCGGCCGAGCTTCCCGCGGAGAGCCTGCTCCGGGCGGTTCGCGGCGCCGACCGCCAGGCGATCGTCGGCGGTGTCGCTGTTCGACGTCTTCACCGGGGCCGGAGTGCCGGACGGGCAGAAGTCGCTCGCCGTCGAGGTCGTTCTCCAGCCCGGCGAGAAGAGCTTCACCGAGGAGGAGCTGAAGGCGATCTCCGGCCGGATCGTCGACGCCGCGGCCAAAGCCGGTGCCCGGCTTCGCGACTGAGGAGGCGGTCCGGGCCGCCTTCGACCGGCAGGCGCAGTGGGCCGATTCGCTCGGATCGCCGCTGACGGCGCGGCTGTGCCGGCTGCTCGGCGACCGGCTCGACCGGGAGAGCGAGGTCGGGCGGCGGGTGCTCGACTGGCCGGGCGATGCCGACCCGTTCGCCGACGCCCTGCCGCTGCGGCTCACCGGGGGACTCCATGCCCTGGTTCGCCGCGGCGCCGCGCCCGGCCTCGCCGCCTGCTATCCGCCCCATGAGCTGCCCGACCAAGAGGATTTGTGGGCGGCGGTTCGGCCCCTGCTCGACCATCCGGAGCTGCCGGCCTGGCTGGACGGCGCGCCGCAGACCAACGAGGTCGGGCGTTCGGCGGTGCTGATGGCCGGGCTGCTCGTCGTCGCGGACGAATTCCCCGGGCCGATGGAGTTGCTCGAGCTCGGCGCCAGCGCCGGCCTCAACCTGATCCTCGACCGCTACGGCTACGATCTCGGCGGGCGGATCTCCGGCGATCCCGCTTCGCCTCTGCAGCTGCGGCCGGAGTGGACGGGAGAGCCCCCGCCCGAGGCTCGGGTCGAGGTGGCGGCCCGGCGCGGGGTCGACCTCAGCCCGCTCGACCCGCGCCGCGACGGCGAACACCTGCTCGCCTTTGTCTGGCCGGACCAGCGGCGGCGCCTCGCCCAGCTCGAGGCGGCGCTGGCGATCGCGGCGGCGGACCCGCCCCCGGTCGAGCGAGGCGACGCCGCCGACTGGCTCGACGCCAGGCTGGCGGAGCCGGCAGAGGCGGGGACGACCCGGGTCGTGCTCCACTCGATCGCCTTCCAATATTTTCCCCGCGAGGCGAAAAAGCGGATCCACGCGATGATGGCGGCGGCGGGCGCGGCGGCGACTCCTGGCTCGCCGCTGGCCTGGCTGCGCTACGAGCACGACCGGCGCGACGAGCGGATCACGCTCCGGCTGACGACCTGGCCGGGGCGGGAGAGGCTGCTCGCTCACTGCCACCCCCACGGCAGCACGGTGCACTGGGTGGATGGGGAGCACTGACCCCCCTCCCTGCACGCAGGGAGGGGCCGGGGGTGGGTGTGTCCGCTGAAGAGTCGCTGCCGGCGGAGACCCACCCACCCCTAACCCCTCCCTGTATTCAGGGAGGGGGATTCAGCGCGTTGATCGCCGCATGGACTCGGGCCTCGGCCTCCTTGCGGGGGAGGCCGGGCGGGATCGGCGCGCCGAAGCGCATCGTCACCACGCCGGGGCGCTTGACGAAGCTGCGCCGCGGCCAGACCCGGCCGCTGTCGAGCGCGACCGGGACGACCGGCAGGCCGAGCGCCCGGTAGAGCCCGGCGAAGCCCGGCTCGAGCGGCGGCGCGCTCGCCCGGAGCGACCCTCGTGCCTTCGGGGAAGAGGACGATCGGCCGGCCTTCCGCCTTCGGCCTCGCCGGCGGCCCGGAGCAGGCTTCGAAGCGCCGCGGCGCCGCCGTCGCGATCGACCGGGATGATGCCGTAGACCCGGGTCAGCCGGCCCCACAGCGGGATCCGGCCGAGCTCGCTCTTCATCACCGTCGCCGGAGTGTCGAGGATCAAAGCGATCTCGGTGGTCTCGAACATCGACTGGTGCTTGACCGCGACCAGCACCGGCCCGCTCGGCACCTCGCCCTCGATCCGGGTCCGGATTCCGAGCAGCCGGCGGGCGCAGACCCGGTTGAAGCCGGCCCAGGCGTCGGCGACCCGGCGGACCGCGCCGCGGCCGAGCGGGATGACGAGGATTCCGGCGAGGACGTAGAGGACGCTGCCCGGATAGAAGACCAGGGCGTAGAGCAGCGACCGGACGGCGTTCATCAGATTCCGACGAGGACCGCGGAGCGGCGGAGCAGATATTTGTTATATTCGGTGAACAGCTGGGCGAAGCTGGGATTGCTCTCGACCGCGTCGCCGACCACCGCGACTGCGCCGCCGAGCCGGCGGGAGAGCTCGAAGCGGGCGCGCGGCATGTGCCAGTCGGTGGTGACGAGGCGCATCGAGCGGAACTTGTGCCGCTCCATCCAGCGCGCCACCTCCTCCGCGTTGGAGCGGGTGTCGACCGACTCCCGGCCGAGGTCGACGCAGCAGCGGAACAGCGCCTCGTTGGCCTGATATTCGGCGGCCAGCTCCTCGGGGCGGACGGTCCGGGCGACCCCGGAGACCAGCATCCGCTTCGCCGAGCTTCTTGTCCATCAGGGCGAGGCCGCGCTCGATCCTCTTGGCGCCGCCGGTGAGGACGACGATGGCGTCGGTCGGCCGCTCCTCGGCGGGGCGCGGCAGGAGCACGGCGAACAGAGCGTAGCCGAGGATGTAGAGCAGAAGGACGGCCGAGACGGCGCGGCGGATCACAGCATCCTCCCAAGCGCCCGAAGGATGGTGGCCCGGGCGACCAGCATGGCGAGGCCGACTCCGAGGGCGGGCAGAGCGGCGAGGGCGAGCCAGCTCGTGCCGGTGAAGATTGGCGGAACCGAGCAGGTCGGAGCCGAGCGCCCCGATCCGCTCGGCCGATGACCAGCAGGGCCAGCGCCGCGGCGGCGAAGCCGACCACTCCGCCGAACAGGGCGTCGAGCGCGATCCGGCGCTGGAACAGGCGGGCGACCTGGACGTCGGTGGCGCCCATCAGGTGGAGCACCTCGATCGTTCCGCGATGGGTGTCGAGCGCGGCGCGAGCGGCGAGCACGACGGTGGCGGCGGTGGCGGCGATCATCAGGGCGACGAGGCCGAGCGCGAGCCATTTCAGAGCCGAGATCAGCCGGCCGAGCGGGGCCAGCCACTGGCCGTTGTCGTCGATCCGGGCCGACGGCGCGACCGCGATCACCGCGCCTCGAAGGCTGTCGGCGCGGGCGCCGGGGATGAGCTGGGCGTCGATCATCGCCGGGATCGGCAGGTCGCCCTCGAGAGCCCCGGCGCCGAGCCAGGGCTCGAGCAGGGCCTTCATCTCGCCCTGCGGAAGCCGGCGGACGCTCTCGACCTCGGGAAGCCGGCGGAGCCGGTCGAGGGCCCGGCCGCCTCCGCCTCGCGCCGGTCGGGATTGGGCTCGAGCGACCTGCACCGTCACCCGGTTGCCGAGGCCGGCGCCGAGGCTCGACGCGGCGCCGCCGAGGCCGAGGCCGGCGGCGGCGGCGAGCACGGTCAGGAACATCATGATCGCGATCACCCAGGGCATCGGCCCGGCCAGCCGCCCTTCCGGCAGCAGGCGCCGGTCGGCGGCGCCGAAGCTGCGCGGCGCCGCGCTCACGCATCGGCCCGCCGCGGCGGATGGCGGAGCGCACCGGTCGGGTCGAGCAGGGTGCCGCGGTCGAGCCGGAGCATCTCGGAGCGGCCGATGCTCGAGATGAGATGGAGGTCGTGGGTGGCGACGACGACGGTGGTGCCGAGCTTGTTGAGCGAATCGAACAGATGGAGCAGCCGCTTGGCCATTTCCGGATCGACATTGCCGGTCGGCTCGTCGGCGACGAGCATCTCGGGGCGGGCGATGACGGCCCGGGCGATGGCGACCCGCTGCTGCTCGCCGCCCGACAGGGTCGCGGGCCGGGCGCTGGCGCGGTGGCCGAGGCCGACCCAGGCGAGCATCTCGCTGACCGGGCCCTGCAGGTCCTTCTCGTCGACCCCGGCGACGCGCAGCGGCAAAGCGACATTGTCGAAGGCGGAGAGGTGGTGGACGAGTCGGAAGTCCTGGAACACGACGCCGATCCGCCGCCGGAAGCCGGGCAGCCGCTTCCTCGGCATGGTGACGATGTCCTCGTCGAACAATTTGATCAGGCCGCGGCTCGGCCGCTGGGCGAGGTAGAGCAATTTGAGAAGCGAGGTCTTGCCGGCGCCGGACGGGCCGGTGAGGAAGTAGAAGCCGCCCTCGCGCAGCGAGAAGCTGAGGTCCGACAGCGTCTCCGCTCCGGTCCCGTAGCGCAGGCCGACATTGTCGAATTGGACGATGTTCGCGAAGTTGCTCAGTCCCGCCTCCCTCAAATCCTTCAATGGCATGGGGCGCGCGGGGCCGTAAACCACTCAATAAAGGCGCAATGGCTTGCATGGCGCGCCCCGGCGTGCTTGGATTCGCCGCGAGCACCAGCCTTTGGGGCCTCCCGTAGCCGATGATCCTGAGCTGTCCCGCCTGTAAGACGCGCTACGTGGTGCCGGACAGCGCGATCGGCCCGTCCGGCCGCCAGGTGCGATGCGCGTCCTGCCGGCACAGCTGGCTCCAGCCGCCGCCTCCGGCGCCGCGAATGGCCGCCGACTGGCAGCCGCCCCCCGCTCCCGCGCCCGCCTCGCCGCCGCCGCCGATCCGGGAGCCGGTCGCGGCGAGGCCGGCCGAGTCGGTGCTCGGCCCGGCGCCGCCGCCCGAGCCGGAGGATTACGACGCCTTCGCCCACGAGCCGCCGTTCCGGCCGCGGCGCAATCCCGGCGCGGCTGTGGACGCTCGCCGCGATCGTCGCGGCGATGCTGATGCTGGCCGCGACCGCCGCGGTCTATTCGTTCGGACTGCCCGAGCTCGGGGTCGACATCGCCCTGCCCGGCCGGACCCGGACCCCGCTCAAGCTCGAATTCCAGGCCGAGAACCGCACCCTGGCGAGCGGCAACGCGCTGCTCACCGTCACCGGCCGGATCACCAACCCGACCCAGTCGGTCCAGCGCGTCCCGCAGCTCCGCGCCGAAGTCCGCGACGGCGGCGGCAGGACGATCCACAGCTGGTCGATCTCGCCGCCGGTGTCGGAGCTCCAGCCGGGCCAGAGCGCCACCTTCAACAGCGCCGAGATGGACGTGCCGGCGAGCGCCGCCAAGCTTCATCTCGGCTTCCCCGCCGCGGGCTGAGGCGATGCGAATCGGCCTGCTGACCGGCGGCGGCGACGTGCCGGGCCTCAATCCCTGCATCCGCTCGGTCACCCTGTCGGCCGACGCGCTCGGCTGGCGAGGTGACCGGCTTCCGGCGCGGCTGGGAAGGGGTGCTCGGAATCGACCCGTCCGACCCGGCGAGCGTGGCGGCCAGCAGCCTCGAGCTGACCCGCGAGGGCGTCCGCGGCATCGACCGGATGGGCGGCACGATCCTCCACACCTCGCGCACCGATCCGCGCACCCTCGCCGACGGCGACCAGACCGCCCGGGTGCTCGACGTCCTCGCCGCGCTCGGCATCGACGCGATGATCACGCTCGGCGGCGACGGCACCCTGCGCTTCTCCGCCCACCTCGCCGCCCAGGGCATGCCGGTCGTCTCCATCCCCAAGACGATGGACAACGACGTCTACGGCACCGACTATTGCATCGGCTTCTCGACCGCGGTCAGCCGCTCGGTCGAGGCGATCAACGCGCTCAGGACCACGGTCGAGAGCCACGAGCGGATCGGAGTCGTCGAATTGTTCGGCCGGCGCAGCGGCGAGACCGCCCTGCTCGCCGGCTTCCTCGCCCAGGTCGACCGGACGGTCATCGCCGAGGTCCCCGCCGACCTCGACATCCTCCTGCCCCTGCTCGCCGAGGACAAGGCCTCGAACCCGGCCTGCTACGCCATGTGCGTGGTCTCGGAAGGGGCGACGGTGAAGGGCGAGGCCCATGGCGATGCCGAGCTTTCCAAGCCGGCCAGCGAGCGCGGCGACCTCGGCATCGGCCAGCAGCTCGGCGCCGCGATCAAGGCCCGGCTGGGCTGCGGCACGGTCATCCAGGAGCTGGCCTATCTGATGCGCGCCGGCGAGCCCGACGCGATGGACCGGATGGTCGGCTTCGCCTTCGGCGGCCTCGCCGTCCAGCTCCTCCAGCGCGGCGAGACGGCGCGGATGGTGACGCTCACCGACGGCAATTACAGCCACGTCCCGATCGACACCCTGCTCGAGGGCCGCAAGTCGGTCGACGTCAACGGCCTCTACGACCCGTTGACCTATCGTGCGCGTTTGATGCGGGTCGAGGGAATGCCGATGTTCCTCTACTGATTCGCCTGCTAGCGTCCCGTCCGGGATGCGCTTTTCGGGGGGATTCACGCATGCGCAAACATATGCTTCTGGCGGCCGGCGCTTCGCTCGCCGCCGCTTCGCCGGCTTCGGCCGACACGGTCTGCGAATGGATCGACTATGCCCAGGCGGTCGGCACCGCCGCCGCCCCGCCGCCCGACGCGCCGCGCACCGGCGAGCACGACCGGGCCCAGACCCAGGTCGCCCTCGCCATGTTCGAGGCCCTGAACGCGATCGACCGGCGCTACGAATCCTATCTCGGAATGACGCCCGCGGCGCCGGGCGCGTCGCAGGACGCCGCCGCCGCGACCGCCGCCTATCAGGTGCTGATCGCCCATTATCCGGGCCAGAAAGCGGGGCTCGACGACAGCTACAACGTGGCGATGATGGGCGTCGCCGACGCCGCCGCCCGCGACAGGGGCAAGGCGGTCGGCGAGGCGGCGGCGAAGCTGGCGCTCGCCGCCGGCGGCTTCGATCCGGCGCGCAAGCCGGTCCCCTATCGCCCGCGCACGTCGGCGGGGATGTGGACCGCGACCCAGCTGCCGGTCTACCAGCCCTATACCTTCACCTTCAAACCCTGGATCCTGCCGAGCTACGATTCGGTCCGGCCGGCGCCGCCGCCGGCCCTGAACAGCGAGCGCTGGGCGCGCGACTTCGACGAGATCAAGCGGCTCGGCGGCAAGGCCGAGCAGCGAGCGGACGGCCCAGCAGTCGCTGATGGCGCGCTACCGGATCACCCCCAACATGACCCCGACGCCTGCGCCTGATCGCCGACGCCAAGGGTCGCTCGCCGGTCGAGAACGCGCGCATGTTCGCGCTCGTCGCGATGGTCTCCGACGATGTCGGAATCGCCACCGGCGACGCCAAGCTCCACTACAATTTCTGGCGGCCGATCACCGCCATCCGCAACGCCTCCGACGACGGCAACGACGCCACCGTCGAGGATCCGGCCTGGGAGCCGCTGATCGCGCACCCCCAACCATCCCGAATATCCCTGCGCCCATTGCAGCGTCACCGCGGCGATCGCCGAGGTGCTCAAGACCGAGGTCGGCGCCGCGCCGCCGGGCGGGGTTCGCGTCCATTCGCGCTCGATCCCCAACAGCATCGTCCAGGTGCTGCCGAGCTGGGACGAGTGGGTGAAGGAGGTCTCGGTCTCGCGCACCTATGGCGGAGTCCACTACCGCTTCTCCAACGAGGCCGGCGAGGAGATGGGCCGCAAGGTCGCCGCCATGGCGCTGGCCAAGGTGATGCGGCCGCTTCCGGCGAAGGGCAAGCGGAAGGGGTGAGTCGGACCGTCATTGCGACGCTCGCAACGACGATGACGGAGCGCCATTGCCTCGCTGCCTGCCCTTTGCTAGAGGCCCCGCTCCTACCGGCCCCGGAAGCCTTTTCCGGGGGGCAGTGACGTGCGGTCGTGGCGGAACTGGTAGACGCGCAGCGTTGAGGTCGCTGTGGCCGAAAGGCCGTGGAAGTTCGAGTCTTCTCGACCGCACCACATCATGCCGATAAGAAGCCGTCCGGGGGACGGCTTCGGCATGATGTCCCCCGAAGAGGGGGGATGGCAGCGAAACCGGACACCGGCCCCAGGCGCACCTTCGGCTTCTGGATCTGCCTCGCGCTCGTCGTCGGCAACACCATCGGCACGGGCATCTTCCTGCTCCCGGCGACCCTCGCGCCCTACGGCGCGAACGCCATCGCCGGCTGGATCGTGACGATCGCCGGCTGCCTCTGCCTCGCCCAGGTCTTCGCGGCGCTCGCCCGGGCGCTGCCGGAAGCGAACGGGCCCTACGACTATATCCGGCCCGCGCTCGGCGCTCCGGCCGCCTTCTTCGTCATGTGGAGCTACTGGATCTCGTCCTGGGTGACCAACGCGGCGGTCTCGGTCGGGGCGGTCAGCTACCTCTCCTCGGTCGCGCCCGGCTTCTTCGCGCCCTTCTACGCCGGTCCGCTGACCGCGGCGGGCTTCGTCATCCTCTTCACCCTGATCGCCACCCGCGGCGCCAAGGCCTCGGGCGAGGTCCAGGTGGCGACGACGATCCTCAAGCTGCTGCCGCTGATCGCCGTCGTCGCGCTCGCGGCGATCGTCCTGGGGCGGCGGCGGCGAGGCGGCGGGCGGCCTCGCGCCGGCGCCGCTCCTGCCTTCGTCGGTCGCCGCCGCCGCGACCCTCACCTTGTGGGCGATGCTCGGCTTCGAATCGGCGACCATGCCCTCGGGGCGCGTCCGCGATCCGCAGCGGACGGTGCCGCGCGCGACCCTGGCCGGCACCCTGCTGGTCGGGGCCGTCTATCTCCTCGTCACCTCGGGCGGTCTTCCTGCTCCTGCCGACGGACGAAGCGGCCGCGGTCGCCGGCCCCGCTCGCCGACCTGGTCGGGCGCTACTGGGGCTCGGGCGCGGCGCATCTCATCGCCCTGTTCGCCGCGATCAGCGCCCTGGGCGCCCTCAACGGCTGGGTGTTCGTTCAGGCCGAGGTGCCGATGGCGCTGGCCCGCGGCGGAGTCTTTCCCGCCGCCTTCGCCAGGCTCAACCGGGCGGGCAGCCCGATCGTCGGCCACGCCCTCGGCTGCGCCCTCAGCTGCGCCCTGATCGCCAGCAACCTCAGCCGCGGCATGGCGGCGCTGTTCGAGTTCATGATCCTCCTCGCCACCGCGGCGACGCTCGTCCTCTACCTTCTCGCCGCGCTCTCGGCGCTGGTGCTGCGCCGCCGCGGCGCTGCTCGGCGGGTCGCTGGTGGTGGCGACGGCCGGCGGCGGAACCTTATTCGCCCTGTGGACCTTTTACGGGGCCGGTCTCGAGGCGACCGGCTGGGGCCTGGCGCTGTTGCTGAGCGGCGTTCCGGTCTATCTGCTGATGAATCGAAACCTGTCGCGGCGCCCAGCCGTTGAGGCGGCTTCGAGCGACAGCCGAGGAATGAGGAGCCAGATGGCGGATCAGGTGCGGGATCATTCGGCGCTGTCGGAGCGGGAATGGCGGGAGAAGCTGAGCCCGGAGCAATATCATGTGCTTCGCGAGGCCGGCACCGAGCCGCCCTTCGCCGGGCGCTACGTCCACAATCATGAGGAGGGTGAATATCGCTGTGCCGGCTGCGGCGAGCTGCTGTTCGACAGCGCGACCAAGTTCGACAGCGGCAGCGGCTGGCCGAGCTTCACCGAGCCGGCGGCGCCGACGGTGAGCGAGCATGCCGACATGAGCCACGGCATGCGCCGGGTCGAGGTGCGCTGCGCCCGCTGCGACGGCCATCTCGGCCACGTCTTCCCCGACGGGCCCGGCCCGACCGGTCTGCGCTACTGCATCAACAGCTGCTCGCTGGACTTCAAGGGACGCAAGTGACGGCAGAAAGCCGTCATCCCGGCGAAGGCCGGGATCTCGCTGAGACCCGCCGAGTTCCTGGGTCCCGGCTTTCGCCGGGATGACGGTGATGCACGATCCTTCCTCCGCTTCTCCCTTCCGGCTCCCTTGTCGCCCGACTCGTCTGCGCCCTAGGCTGCGCCGGCAATGGCCAGTGTCGCTTCTCCGCCGTCCCGGGTTCGCCGGACCCTCATCACCATGCTCAAGATCGGCCTCTATGGCGGGCTTCTCGCGCTCGTCGCCCTGGTCGTCGCGGTCGGCGTCGCGATGAGCTCGCTGCCCAGCTACCAGGAGCTGGTCCGCCGCGACGATCTCGGCCAGATGATCCGGGTGCGCGCCGCCGACGGCATCGGTGCTCGTCTCGCTCGGGCCCGAGCTTCGGCGAATGGCTGCGCTACGACGAGATCCCGACGATCATGAAGGAGGCGATGGTCGCGGTCGAGGACAAGCGCTTCCGCTCGCATATCGGAGTCGATCCGATCGGCATCGCCCGCGCCTTCAAGGTCCGCGTTCGAGAAGGGCCGCTGGACCCAGGGCGGCTCGACCATCACCCAGCAGCTCGCCCGCAACATCTTCCTGACCAACAGCCGCACCTTCGGCCGCAAGGTCCGCGAGGGCGTGCTGGCGCTGGCGCTCGAGCGGCGCTTCTCCAAGGACCAGATCCTCGAGCTCTATCTCAACCGGGTCTATTTCGGCGGCGGCGCCTACGGCATCGACGCCGCCTCGCGCCGCTTCTTCGGCCACAGCGCCGAGACCCTGAGCCTGTCCGAAGCGGCGATCATCGCCGGCCTGGTCAAGGCGCCGTCCAATTACGCGCCGACCGCCGACGCCGAGGCGGCGCGCAGCCGGGCCGCGGTCGTCATCCGGCTGATGCTGGAGAATGGCGACATCAGCCCCGCCGAGGCCGCCGCCGCCGAGCCGGCCGAGGTGCAGATCGTCCCGACCCCGAAGCAGAACAGCGTCCGCTATTTCACCGACTGGGTGCTGCCGCAGCTCGACACGCTGATCGACGAGACGGTCGAGCCGATCGAGGTGTGGACGACGCTCGATCCCGAACATGCAGCGGCTCGGCGACCAGGTGATCAACGCGACCACCCCGGCCGGGGCGCAGGGCGCGCTGGTCGCGCTCGACCGCGACGGCTCGGTCCGGGCGATGATCGGCGGCCGCGACTATGTCCGCTCGCTCTACAACCGCGGCACCCAGGCGAACCGCCAGCCGGGCTCGGCGTTCAAGCTGTTCGTCTATCTCGCCGCGATCGAGGCCGGCTACAAGCCCGACGACCTGGTCTCCGACGAGCCGATCACGATCAACGGCTGGAGCCCGCGCAACAACAACCGCACCTTCGCCGGCCAGGTGCCGCTTCGCCAGGCCTTCGCCCAGTCGATCAACACCGTCTCGGTCCGGCTCGCCCAGGAGGTCGGCTTCCGGACCGTCGCCGACATGGCGCAGCGCTTCGGGATCACCACGCCGGTCGTCACCCATCCGTCGATGGCGCTGGGCAGCTCGGAGGTTCGGCTGATCGACATGACCCGCGCCTTCGCCTCGGTCGCCGCCAAGGGCAATGCCGTCGTGCCCTACGGGATCAAGCGGGTGACCACCGCCGACGGCGCACATCCTCTACCAGCACCAGCCGGACGAGGGCCGGGTGCTGGTCGCGCCCTGGGTCGCGGCGCAGATGACCGACCTGCTTCAGGCGGCGGTGCTGACCGGCACCGGCCGCGGCCGCCCAGATCGGCCGGCCGGTCGCCGGCAAGACCGGGACGACCAGCTCCAACAAGGACGGCTGGTTCCTCGGCTTCTCGAGCGGGCTGACCACCGGCGTCTGGATGGGCCGCGACGACAACAAGGCGATTCCCGGGCCTGCAGGGCGGCCGGGCGCCGGCCCGGGCCTTCCACGACTTCATGGCCCGGGCCGTCGCCAACCGGCCGGCGGAGAGCGTTCGAGATCGCGGTCCAGATGCCCGGAATGGGCGATCACCGAGCCGGACGAGGAGACCTGGTTCGAGGCGCCCGACAACGGCATCTTCGTCAATCCCGACGGCAGCGGCCCGACCGGGCCGATCCCGGTATCGCCGCCGCGCGAGGAGGAGGAAGGCCGCCCGCCCGTGGAGGAGGAGGAGCGGCTCGACCAGGACTTCATCGACCGGGCCACCGACCGGGACCGGCCCGAGCCGCCGCCGCGGCGCGACCGCGACGCGCCGCGGCCCGACCGCCGCTCAGTCCGACCGCCCGAGCCGGTGGAGGACGGGCCCATGGCGTCGGAGCCATAGCCGCGCCGGCTTCGGATCGGCGCCGAGCAGCTGCTCGACCAGCGCGTGGAAGTCGGGGCCGTGGTTCATGTGGACCCGGTGCGCGACCTCGTGGGCGACGGTCGCCCGCCGCACCCAGTCCGGGCGCGAGGATGAGCCGCCAGCTGTAGCGGATGCCGCCGCTCGCCGAGCAGCTGCCCCAGCGCGACAGCGGGTCGCCGACCCCGATCCGGGCGACCTTCACGCCCGCCTTGGCGGCGAATTCGGCGGTCTCCGCCGCGAGCACGTCGAGCGCGTGGCGCCGCAGCCAGCGCAGCAGCCGCGCCTCGAGGCCCTCCAGCGGCCCGCCGGCGACCAGCCGGCCCTCCTCCAGCCGCGGCGTCCGCGGCCGGTCGGCGGCTCCAGTCGATCAGATGCGGCCGGTCGTAGAGCGGGACGATCGCCGCCCGGGACGAGCGGCAGTCGCCGGCGCCACCTCGGCCAGCCGCGCCTCGATCCAGTCGCGGTGGCCGTCCGCCCAGGCGAGCGCCTGGCGGCGCGACGCGCGCCGCGGAATGGTCGAGCACGACCTCGCCGGTGCGGCGGTCGACCTTGAGCCGCATCGCTGCGGGCCGTCGGCGAGACGGTCAGCCGGACCTCAAAGCTCACGCTCGACCAGATGATGCTCGAGGTCGCCGGCCTCGTCCTCGGCGACGGTCCAGCCGCGGATCGACATGCCGGCGCGGTGCACCGCCTCGCGGTCGCCGCAGACGAGATAATGCCAGTCGGGCAGCGGCTTGCCCTCCGAGCGCAGCCGGTAGGCGCAGGTCGAGGGAAGCCAGGCCAGGGCCCCGACCTTGGACGAGGTCAGGCGGACGCAATCGGGCACATAGGCCTTGCGGCCCGCGATAATTGGTGCAGCGGCGCTGTGCCGGTCGAGCAGCTTGCAGGCGACGTTGGTGGCGTGGATCTCGCCGGTCTCCTCGTCCTCCAGCTTGTGCAGGCAGCATTTGCCGCAGCCGTCGCACAGCGCCTCCCACTCGCCGCGGTCGAGCTGCGGCCAGCGGCTTTTCCCAGAAGTTCATTCGACCCACCGGTCGAGCTCGGCGGCCACCGCCTCGGCGCCCTTGTCGTAGGGCAGGAGCGCGATCGGCTCGCCCGCCGGCCCGATCAGCTCGGCGAGGCGGCTGTGGTTGACGTTGTAGCCGCCGCCGGACTGCCGGAGCCTCCTTCGCGCCATAGGCGCCGTAGCGTTTGACCGCGTCGGCGACCTGCGCCGGGGTTCCGGTGAGCCCGACCAGCCGGGGATGGAAGGCGACGACATAATCCTTGAGCACCGCCGGCGTGTCGCGCTCGGGATCGACGCTGACGAAGATCGGCGACCACCCGGGCGGCGCGCCGCGGATCGCTCTTCTCGAACCGGCGCAGCGCCTGGCCGAGGATTGCGAGGTCGGTCGGGCAGACGTCGGGGCAATGGGTGAAGCCGAAATACATGATCCGGTAGCGCCCGGCGAAGTCGCGGTCGGTCGCCGGCCGGCCGTCCTGGTCGGTGAGCGTCGAACGGGCCGCCGATCGCGGCGCCCTTGAGCGGCGGCTCGGCACGGCCCGGCGAGCAGGCGGCGAGCGCCAGCGCGAGGAGCAGGCAGGGCAGGCTGGCGGAGCGGATCATCGAAACTTCGTTCATGGCGGAGGCAGGCTTGCCTTGCTATAGGCGGCGCCGAACAAGTCGAGACGGGGAAGCGAGAGTGTATCAACAAGTTCGGCCGCGGCTCTGGCGGCAGCGATCGGCCTGGCGCTCGCGGCGGCGCCCGCCTCCGCGCAGCCAGCATGAGCTTTTCCGACAGCTACACCTTCCTCAAGGCGGTCAAGGACCGCGACGGCGCCAAGGTCGACGAGCTGGTCGGCAGCAGCCCGGGCACGATCGTCGATCAACAGCCGCGACCGCACCAACGGCGAGGGCGCGCTCCATTATCATCGGTGCGCGGCCGCGACCTCACCTGGCTGGCCTTCCTGCTCGGCAAGGGCGCCCGCCCCGACATCCAGAGCAATCGCGGCGACACGCCGCTGACCCTCGCCGCGCAGATCGGCTGGCTCGAGGGCGTCGAGCAGCTGCTCGCGCGCCGCGCCAGCGTCGACCTCGCCAACGGCCGCGGCGAGACCGCGCTCATCCTCGCCACCCAGCGCCGCGACGTGGCGCTGGTGCGCCTGCTGCTCGCCCGCCGGGCCGATCCCGAAGCGCACCGACAATGTCGCCGGCATGTCGGCGCTCGATTATGCGAAGCAGGATCCGCGCGCGAGCGCGGTGCTCAAGCTGCTCGAGGCGAAGCTCGCGCCGGCCAAGCCGGCGGCGGGGCCGACCCAGTAAGACCCTCTCCCGCGAAAGGCGGGACAGGGGTTTGTTTCAGGCGAATCCCGCCAGCCCCGGATCCAGATCCCCGACCAGCCGCCGCGCCGCCCGGCGGGCGAAGCGCAGGGTCTCGGCCTTGCGGCGCGCCGGCGGCAGCTTCCTGAGCGGCGCCTCCCGAACCACCGCCGCGTCGTAGCGGTCGGCGACGAGCAGGCCGCAAAGCTGCGGCTGGAAGCCGGGCTGCTCGAACGGGGCCAGATCGAAGCCGGCCGGCACCGCCCAGAAGAAACGGTCGCAATAGCCGAGATAGTCGATCCACTTGCAGTCGCCCATCAGGTCGGCGCGCGACACCTTGATCTCGACGATGGTGATCAGGCCGGCCGAATCGATCGCCATCATGTCGGCGCGGCGGCCGTTGGGCAGCGGCACCTCGCAGAGGGCGAACAGGTCCCGGTTGAAGAACAGCCGGGTGACCCCGCGCGCCACGTCGCGGGCGGCGGGCGGAGCGTCGGCGAAGCACAGCTCGGGCTGGAGACTCGGACGGGCGGCCATCGGGCCAGGTTAGAATGAATGGGGAACGGGGGGAAGAGGGGCTGGGGGTCGGGGACTGGGAAAGATTCTGCCGGTCCCGGTCCCCAGTCCCCGGATCACCGATAGAAGATGTGATTCCCCACGGCCGCGACCCGGGTCAGCCGCCAGCGCGGCGAGACATAGCGGGCGTGGAAGAAGAGCGCCTTGGGAGCCCCGCCGTCGGCCAGCTTCTCGCGGGCGATATGGGCGATGGCGACGGCCCGCTTCCAGGCCAGCGAGGCCCGCGCGATCGCCGGGATCCGGCCGCCGCGGACGAAGGAGAATTGGCCGCGCTGCTTGACCACGCCGCAGACCGAGGCCGGGAAGCGGCCCGAGCGGGCGCGGTTGAGGATCACCTCGGCGACGCTGAGCTGGCCGTGCAGCGGCTCGCCCTTCGATTCGAAATAGACCGCGCCGGCGAGGCATTCATGCTGCGCGTCGGCGGTGCGGGTGCTGGCATGCCGGGCGACCAGCGCGGCGAGGCTCCGCGGCGCCGGCTCGTCGGGCTCCGCGGCCGCTGCGGGCCGGGCGGCGGCGACCGGAGGGGCCGAGGCGGCCGGCGGCGGAGCGCCGATCGGGTCGACGCTCTCCGCGAGCGGTTCGGCGAGGGTGGTGGATAGAGGCGTGGCGGTCAGCTCCCAGGCGAGGGAGGGGGCGCCGAAGACGAAGACGAAGGAAGCGGCCGCGAAGGACGCGGCGCGAAACAGGCGGATCATTCAATCTCAAATCAGTGCGGCGAGCGATCCCAAGCCGGATGCAGGGAGAAAGATGCGCATCCAGGACCGCCTTCCGTCTCGCGTGGCCGTCAACCCCCAATACCCCGGGTCGTGACGGCCCCCCGCTCTCGAAGGACCGGGCCGGGCTAGGTTGTGCGCTGCAGCAGAGTCAATCGAGAGCGTTCATTTCAGCGGCGAACCGTTCGGCAGACGGGATATCCAGTTCAATTAACCATAAATCCGGGTCGAAGCGCCTCCGCGTCGCGATGAACTTCGGAACTTCGCCAGGATTCGCAAGATCGTTGGGTTACGCTCTCGTGCCATGCATAGCGTCCGTCGGGCTGCAGGAGACGCTCGAACAGCCTCGGATTGACGCCCTTTTCCAGCAGGATGACGAGGATCGAGCCGGCCGTCGGATCGCCCTTGGCGAGGACCGCGCCGAACCCGCCTTCGCTCTCGGCCTTGCGAATCAGCCCGCCGGCCAGCACCGATGCGGCGATTCGCGGCTCCATCAGCCGTCCGAATAGCCGGGCAGCCCGCTGAGCGGGATGTGGGAGCGCATGAAGGTGCCGGTGCCGCTGGCGGCGAGCTCGCCCTGGGAGTCGATCAGCCGCGCCTCGCCGACGAAGACCCGGCGCTTGCCGCTCGCCCAGCGCCCCTCGGCGGTCGCCGGGCCGGCGCGGAGCGGCCGGGTGAAGAGCAGGTTGAAGGCGGTGGTGAGCAGGAAGCGGTCGGTGACGAGGCTGTTGCAGGCGTAGAAGGCGGCGTCGTCCATCATCTTGAAATAGAGCGTGCCGTGGGCGGCCCCGGCGGCGTGGTAGAGGGCCTCCGCCACTTCGAAGCGTGATCCGGGCGAAGCCCTTCTCGACGATCTCGAGCCGCGATTCGAACAGGCCGTTGACCGGCGCGTGGCGGTAGAGCGATTCGAGCGCCCGGAAATGCGCCGCGGCGCCGGCCTCGACCTGGGAGTCAGGCGGCATCGCGGCTTTCGACTCCGGAAAGCAAGGCGAAAAGCGCGTCGCGCGAGCGCGCGCCGCGCAGCTTCGCCACCGTGTTCCGGTCGCGGAGCACCCGGCTGACCGAGGCCAGCGCCTTGAGATGGTCGGCGCCGGCGTCGGGCGGCGAGAGGATCAGGAAGACGAGATCGACCGGGAGCTTGTCGACCGACTGGAAATCGACCGGCGCGGTCAGCCGGGCGAAATAGCCGAACACGCCGTCCAGCCCCTCGATCCGGGCGTGCGGGATGGCGACTCCGCCGCCGAAGCCGGTCGAGCCGATCTTCTCGCGCTCGCTGAGCGCGGCGGCGATCGTCTTCGAATCGAGGCCGGTCCGGCGCGCCGCGGCGACCGCGAGCAGCTGGAACAGCCCCTTCTTGTTCGGAACGGTCATCCCGGCATCGACGCAGTCGACAGTCAGGATGTCGGTCATGTCGTTCATCGATCCACCGGACGCGGTCGCGCGGCGAGCCGCGCTTGGGAATGGAAAGGGAAAGCGAGGCTCGCTCGCCGGACGGTTCACGCGCCGGGCGACTCGGCCCCGCCTCGTCGGTAGCCGAAGGCCTCGGCCGCCTCGAGCTCGGCGGCGCTCGGCATGATGGTCCTTGAGCCGGCGGGTGTGGCGGCGAAGCTGCTTCTCGATCTTGTCGGCGGCTCGAGTCGAAGGCCGCCGGCGCGGCGGCGGCGCGGTCGGTCGCCTTCAGAACCACGCCCTGCGGCGCGTAGGCGACGATCTCGCAGGTGAAGCCGTGATCGTGCGGACCCTTGCCGAACGTCACCTGGGCCGAGACGAGCGCGGGACGAATATTTGTCGGCGATGGCGGTCAGCCGGGTCGTCGACCCGCTCGCGCAGAGCTTCGCCGGTATCGACCTGGTGACCCGAGACGCGGATATCCATGTCTTTCTCCAGCAAGGGGCCGCGCGGATTAGGCGCGGTCGCGGCTCGACGTCAACCGCGCCCGTCCAGCCGATGCCATATGGGGTTGGTGAGCGTCGACAGGAAGTGGGCGTGCGCCTCGAAGCTCCTCCTCGGTCGGGCGCGTGGGCGCGCGGCGGCCGGACCTCGATGACGATCGGCGCGATCTCGGCGGCGCCCGCCATCGCATCGGCCTCGATCGGCTCGGCGACGATGTCGGTCAGGGTCAGGCCGATCTGGCGGCCGCCGGTCAGCTCGACATAGCATTGGGCGAGCAGCTGGGCGTCGATCAGGGCGCCGTGCTTGACCCGAAGGCTGCGGTCGACCCCGAAGCGGGTGCAGAGCGCGTCGAGGCTGTGCTTGGCGCCGGGATGGCGGCTCGCGGGCGAGCTGCAGCGTGTCGACCATCCGGGTCAGGCAGACGAGCGGGTCGGCCGCAATTGTTGAGCTCGTGGTTGAGGAAGCCGAAATCGAAGCTGGCATTGTGCGCGACCAGCGGGCAGTCGCCGAGGAATTCGAGCAGCTCCGCGGCCCGGTCGCGGAAGCGGGGCTTGTCGGCGAGGAAGGCGTCGGTGAGGCCGTGCACCGCCTCGGCGCCGCTCGGCATCGGCCGCTCGGGATTGAAATAGGCGTGGAAGGTGCGGCCGGTCTCGACCCGGTTGAACAGCTCGACGCAGCCGATCTCGACGACGCGGTCGCCGGCGAGCGGGCTGAGGCCCGTGGTTTCGGTGTCGAAGACGATTTCCCGCATGGCTTCGACTATGAATCGGCCGGCGGGACGAGGCAAGCGAGGATGCGGCGAACCGCTCGTCGCGTCTCGTCGAGCGGGCCGCCGGTCGGGATGACGAAATCGGCGCGGGCGCGCTTCTCCTCGTCGGGGAGCTGACGGGCGAGGATCCGCTCGAACTTCTCCGTCGGTCATGCCGGGGCGGGCGAGGACCCGCTCGCGCTGGACCTCGGCGGGCGCCGAGACGACGGCGATCCTGTCGACCTGCGTCGGAGCCGCCGGCTTCGAACAGCAGCGGGATGTCGAGCACGACCAGCGGCTCGCCGGCATTGGCGGCGAGAAACGCCTGCCCGCTCCCGCGCCACCGCCGGGTGGACCAGCGCCTCGAGCCGCCGGAGCGCCTCCGGCTCGCCGAGCACCCGCTCGGCCAGCGCGCCGCGATTCACGCCTTCGGGCCCGGTGGTGCCGGGGAAATGCGCCTCGATCTCGCTCGACCAGCGCGCCTTCCGGCCCCTGCAGCCGGTGCACCGCGGCGTCGGCGTCGAACACCGGCACGCCCTCGTCGGCGAACATCTTCGCGACGGTCGACTTGCCCATGCCGATCGAGCCGGTGAGGCCGAGGACGATCATCGGGTGAGAAGCTCCCGAAGCTCGGTGTCGCATGGCCGCGCGGCGCCGTGCGCCGCCGAAGAAATGGTCGAAGGCGATCGCCGGCCTGGCCGATCAGCATCGTCAGGCCGTCCGCGACCGTTCGCCCCATGCGCGCTCGGCCTCCGCGCAGCAGCGCCGTCTCGAGCGGAGCGTAAACCATGTCGAAGACGGTTGCATCGATCCTGCTGTGGCGGAGACCCGCCAGGATCTGGGACGGCATTTTGGCGAAACCGCGTCATCCCGAGCGGAGTAGCGTTGATGATCAGCCGTGCACCCCCGAAAAGGCTTCTGCGGCTTCCTCGATCGGGTAGATCTCGCCGGGCACCTTCATCAGGCTCAGCAGGCGAGCCGCCTCGCTCTTTGTTACGAACGACAAAGCGGACGTGTGCGATTTCTTCGGCCCGTGAGGTGCCAAAGCGCACATCGCAGCCGCCGCGCCGGAGCCGATCATGGCCGCCGCCTGGAAACCCAGTGTCGAGTCCCAAAGCGCGATGGCCACTCCGCTCGCATCGGTGTTGCAGCCGGCGAGAGCTTCGGGCGTCTTCCGCAATACGATGCAGTTCGTCGAGCCCGCCCATTCGGAGCTCGGGTCGACATGATCGAGATGGGGCTCGACCAGGCGCTTCAGCGGCATCGTGACATTGCAGCCGCGCCAGTCGGGATCGCCGCGGCGTTCCGAAATATAGGCCGCAACTCCCTGCGGAGTCACCCGCATGGCGCGATAGTCCCCGTCCAATCCGAGCTTATCGAGCCAGAATTCATGGATCAGCGGCGACTTGGAATGGGCGATCGGGTCGCCGATCACCTCGGCATAGGGGATTCCCATCAGCTCGGCCCTGCATTCCTCCCCAGCTCGTCTCGGGGAGGGGGACCGCGGCGCGAAGCGTCGTGGTGGAGGGGTAATGCTTACTCCCTATTTCCCCTCCACCGCGCTTTGCGCGGTCCCCCTCCCCGAGCAAGCTCGCGGAGGAATGGGACGCAAGCCGGGTCATGTCTTCAGCAGCCCGCGCTCGCGCAGATAGCCGAGCAGGGGGAGGAGCGGCATTCCGAGGATCGCGAAATGGCTGCCTTCGATGCGCTCGAACAATTGCGCGCCCATGCCCTCGATCCGGTAGCCGCCGACGCTCCAGCGCACCTGCTCATATTCGCGGTCGAGATAATCCTCGAGGAAGTCGCCGCCGAGCGGCCGCATCGTCAGCTCGACCGTCTCGCAATGCCACCAGACCGCCTCGCCGGCTTGAGCGATCACCGCCGACGAATGGAGGAGATGGGTCCGGCCGCTGAGGATCGACAGCTGCTCGAACGCCTCGTCCCGCGATTCGGGCTTGCTCAGCATTCTGCCGTCGTCCAGCTCGAGCGTCTGGTCGGAGCCGAGCACGAGCGCCTCGCTTCCGGCCTGCGACCGACAGGCCTTCAGTTGGGCCAGCTCCTCGGCGATTCCGCGCGGGTCGAAGCCGGCGGCCTCCAGGCCCGCCTTTCGCCGCCGCCTCGTCCAGCTCCGCCTCGACGGTCTCGAACGGCACTCCGGCGGCCTCGAGCATCTGCCGGCGCGCTTCGCTCTTCGAGGCGAGGAGGAGCCTCACCCGCCGGCCGCCGCGGTCGCCGCGTCGGTGCGCTCGTTGCACAATTTGACGATCGCGAAGGCGGTCTCCTCGATCGAGCGGCGGGTGACGTCGATCACCGGCCAGCCGTTGTCGGCGAACAGCCGGCGGGCGAAGGCGAGCTCGGCATTGACCGCCTCGAGGTCGACATAGTCGGTCTCGGGCGCCTGGTTGAGCGCGAGCAGCCGGTTGCGGCGGATCTGGACCAGCCGGTCGGGATTGGTGGTCAGGCCGACGACGAGCGGATGCTCGAGCGAGAAGAGCGACGGCGGCGGCGGCGCTTCCGGCACCAGCGGGATGTTGGCGACCTTGTAGCCGCGATTGGCGAGATAGATGGCGGTCGGGGTCTTCGAGGTCCGCGAAACTCCGGCGAGGACGATGTCGGCCTCCTCCCAATTCTCCGAGCCGATGCCGTCGTCATGGGCGATGGTGAACTGGATCGCGTCGACCCGGGCGAAATAGGCGGCGTCGAGCGCGTGCTGCCGGCCGGGCCGGCCCTTGGCTTCCTGGCCGAGCACGGCGGAGAGCGCGTGGACCACCGGATCGAGCACCGACACCGCGTGGATGCCGCGGCGGCGGGTCTGCTTCTCCAGCTCGCGGCGGATGGTGCTGTTGACCAGAGTGTAGAGGACGAGCCCGGGACGGCGCTCGACGTCGTCCAGCACCCGGTCGAGATGGCCTTCGCGATCGGACCATCGGCCAGAGATGGCGGAGCACCTCGACTCCATCGAACTGGGCCAGGCAGGCCTTGGCGATCACCTCCAAAGTCTCTCCGGTCGAATCGGAAAGCAGATGGAGGTGAAGGGGATCGGCCATCAAGGCCGCCTGTGGATAAGCATGGGGAAATCGCTAGCTTAAGCCTCGGGAGCGTTGCAAGCTCGGGCTTTCTCCCCGCATTCCGGATTCGGTCCACAGATTCGCAAAGGTGAAAAAGTTCCTAGCGGGCGGCTGTGGAAAGCGGGGATGGATGGCGCGAATCCGCGGGCTTCCGCCAACCGCTGAGAGTCAAGCTGTTTGCAAAATCGGGTGGAGCCAATAAACCCCGCGACGCGCCTTCCTACAACCTACTACAGACTCTCTTTAAATAAGATTCTTATAGAGAGTAGAGCGGAGCCCTCCCGTCCCATGGCCTTGGCCGACAAGCCTTTGCTGAACGTGCTAAGCGGCCGAAAAGCCGGAAAACTCCCATTTGGCTGATGCGCCAGGCGGGCCGCTATCTGCCCGAATACCGCGCTTTGAGGGCGGAGAAGGGCGGCTTCCTGGAGCTCGTCCAGGATCCGGACGCCGCGGCCGAAGTGACCCTCCAGCCGATCCGCCGGTTCGGCTTCGACGGCGCCATCCTGTTCTCGGACATCCTGATGGTGCCCTTCGCTCTGGGTCAGGATCTGCGCTTCGAGGCGGGCGAGGGACCGCGGCTGTCGCCGGCACTGGTCGACTCGGCCCTCGCCGGGCTCGACTCGGCCCTGGAGCGTTTGGAGCCCGTCTACCGAACTGTGGAGAAAGTGGCCGGCCAGTCTGCCGGAAAGCACCACCTTCCTCGGTTTCGCCGGCAGCCCCTGGACGGTCGCGACCTATATGGTGGCCGGCCAGGGCAGCAAGGACCAGGGCGAGGCGCGACGGCTCGCTTACGGCGATCCCGGCGCCTTCCAGGCGATCGTCGACGCCATATCGCGGCCTCACCGTCGACTATCTCTCGCGCCAGGTCGAAAGCGGGGTCGAGGCGGTGCAATTGTTCGACAGCTGGGCCGGCAGCCTGTCGCCGGCGCAGTTCGAGCGCTGGGTGATCGCGCCCACCGCCGCGCTCGTCGCCGCCTTCAAGGCCCGCCATCCCGCCACTCCCGTCATCGGCTTTCCCAAGGGAGCCGGCGGCAAGCTGGCGCGCCTATGCGCGCGAAACCGGGGTCGACGCGATCGGGCTCGACGAGACGGTCGACCCGGCCTGGGCCGCATGCCGAGCTTCCGGCCGGACATGCCGGTCCAGGGCAATCTCGACCCGCTCGCCCTGATCGCCGGCGGCGAGGCGCTTGAAAGCGGCGTGGCCCGCATCCTATCTAGCCTTGCGGAGCGACCGCACGTCTTCAACCTGGGGCATGGCATCTTGCCGGACACGCCGATCGCCAACGTCGAAAAGCTCATCGAGCTGGTGCGCGCGTGATCGATGACATCGGAACGGCGCTCAGCTTGACCTACGCCTGGATCAAGGCCGGCCACGTCATCTTCGTGATCTTCTGGATCGCGGGGCTGTTCATGCTTCCGCGCTTCTACGTCTACCACCAGGAGGCCGCGCCGGGATCGGCCGAGGAGCAAAGGTGGATCGAGCGCGAGCGCAAGCTCCGGCGGATCATCATCACCCCGGCGATGATTCTGGTCTGGCTGTTCGGCCTCACTCTGGCCTGGCTCAACGAGGCCTGGGTGCTCGGCTGGTTCCAGGCCAAGTTCATCCTCGTCGTCGCCCTCTCCGCCTATCACGGCTGGATGGTCGGCTACGGCCGCAAGCTCGCCCGCGGCGAGCGGCCGCTGAGCGGCAGGGGGCTGCGCATGATGAACGAGGTGCCCGGCCTCGCCGTCGTGCTGATCGTCGTGCTGGTGATCGTTCGGCCTTTTTGACCCCCGTCGCCCCGGCGACAGGCTGGGACCCCAGGGGGTGAAGACCGCCGGCGCCTTTCACCCTCTGGGATTCCAGCCTTCGCCGGGATGACGGTTGACTTGAAAAATCCCGGAGCCTAACGCCCGTCAAGTCGTTCGCCTGCCGTCCGCGTAGGCATTCCCAGCCGCCGAAAATCCCAGACCGCGCGGCCCGTCGACCATTCCTATTGAGTACCCCCCAATGCATCTCAAAGACTTAAAGCAGAAATCCCCCGCCGACCTCGTCGCCATGGCCGAGGAGCTCGGCATCGAGGGCGCCTCGACGCTGCGCAAGCAGGAGCTGATGTTCTCGATCCTCAAGGTCCAGGCCGAGAACGGCCAGGAGATCATGGGCCAGGGGACGATCGAGGTCCTGCCGGACGGCTTCGGCTTCCTTCGCTCGCCCGAGGCCAATTATCTCGCCGGCCCCGACGACATCTACGTGGCGCCCAACCAGGTCCGCAAGTTCGGCCTGAGGACCGGCGACACGGTCGAAGGCGAGATCCGCGGCCCCAAGGACGGCGAGCGCTATTTCGCCCTCGTCCGCCTCTCCCAGGTCAATTACGACGATCCCGAGGCCGTCCGCCACCGGGTCAATTTCGACAATCTCACCCCGCTCTATCCGGACGAGAAGCTCACCCTCGACAGCGCCGACCCGACGATCAAGGACAAGTCGGCGCGGGTGATCGACATCATCTCGCCGCAGGGCAAGGGCCAGCGCGCCCTGATCGTCGCCCCGCCGCGCACCGGCAAGACCGTCCTGCTCCAGAACATCGCCCGGGCGATCACCGACAACCATCCCGAGGTCTTCCTCATCGTCCTGCTCATCGACGAGCGGCCGGAGGAGGTCACCGACATGCAGCGCTCGGTGAAGGGCGAGGTCATCTCCTCGACCTTCGACGAGCCCGCCAGCCGCCACGTCCAGGTCGCCGAGATGGTGATCGAGAAGGCCAAGCGTCTGGTCGAGCACAAGAAGGACGTCGTCATCCTGCTCAACTCGATCACCAGGCTGGGCCGCGCCTACAACACGGTGGTGCCGTCGTCGGGCAAGGTCCTGACCGGCGGCGTCGACGCCAACGCCCTGCAGCGCCCCAAGCGCTTCTTCGGCGCGGCGCGCAACATCGAGGAAGGCGGCTCGCTCTCGATCATCGCCACCGCGCTGATCGACACCGGCTCCAAGATGGACGAGGTCATCTTCGAGGAGTTCAAGGGCACCGGCAATTCCGAGATCGTCCTCGACCGCAAGGTCAGCGACAAGCGCATCTTCCCCTCGCTCGACGTCGGCAAGTCCGGCACCCGCAAGGAGGAGCTGCTCGTCGACCAGGCGACGCTCAGCAAGATGTGGGTGCTCCGCCGCATCCTCATGCAGATGGGCACGGTCGACGCGATGCAGTTCCTCCTCGACAAGATGAAGGACGCCAAGTCGAACGAGGATTTCTTCGCCTCGATGAACCAGTAGCGTCGTCATCCCAGCGAAGGCTGGGATCCCAGTGGGTGAGAACCGCCTGCGCCTTTGGCTCGCCGGGGCCCCAGCCTTCGCTGGGGCGACGGTTCAGGGAATCAGCACCGTCGACCCCGTCGTCGCCCGCGCCTCGATCGCCCGGTGGGCGTCGGCGGCCTTGAGCAGCGGGAAGGTCGCCCCGATCCGGATCGTCACCGCGCCTTTCCCGATCATCTCGAACAGCCGCGCTGCCGAAGCGCGCATCTCCTCGGGCGTCTTGCAATAATCGGCCAGGGTCGGCCGGGTGACGAACGCCGAGCCGGCGCTGAGCAGGTCGATCGCGGTGAAGGGCGGCACCGGCCCGGAGGCGTTGCCGTAGGTGACGATCAGCCCGCGGCGCGCGACCGAGGCCAGCGACGCGGTCCAGCTCGCGGCCCCGACCCCGTCGAGGACGACAGGCACGCCCTTGCCGTCGGTCAGCGCCCGCACCTCGGCGGCAAGCGAGTCCATCGGGCAGCACAAACTGTGGTCGGCGCCAAGCTCCCCGGCCAGCGTCGCCTTCCGGCTGTCGCCGCTATGGGCGATCACCCTCGCGCCTATCGCCTTCAGCCACTGGACGAGGATCGAGCCCATCCCGCCCGCCGCCGCGTGGACCAGCACCGTCTGTCCCGCCTCCACCCGGGCGCAGCGCTCGACCAGATATTCGGCGGTACAGCCCTTCAGCATCGCCGCCGCCGCCTGCTCGCCGCTCAGCGAATCGGGCAGCCTGACGAGCCTCTCCGCCGGGATCGCCCGGTGGGTGGCATAGGATCCGAGCGGACCGGTGAAATAGCCGACCCTTTGGCCCTCGCGGAAGCCGGCCACGTCCTCGCCCACCGCTTCGACCGTTCCGGCCGCCTCGCTCCCCAGACCGGACGGCAGCGGAAGCTTGTAGAGCCCGGAGCGATGATAGGTGTCGATGAAGTTCAGCCCCACCGCCTCATGCCGGACCAGCACCTCGCCGGGATCGGGCCTGGGGAGGTCGATATGCTCCGCCTCGAGGATCTCCGGCCCGCCGGTCTCCCGGAGGATGAAGGCGTAGGGATCGTTCATGACGCCGTCCGGGCGAGCGTCGGCCAGGCGCGGAAGGTTCCGATGGCGTAGGTCAGACCGTAAACGAGCACGATCAGCGAGCTCCACAGCATGAAGACGTCGACTTTCCCCGGATTGAAGGCGAGCGCGGGCAGCAGGACCAGGCCGCGCAGCAGGTAGATGCCGCTGATCGCGACCAGCGCCGTTCGAATCAGTGGAAGCCGCCGGATCTTCCCCGCCGCCGAAAGCGCATAGGCCGACCAAGCCGCAAGCACCGCCGCGATGCCGAGCGTCACCAAGGCCGGCGCCGGTGAGCCGCGCTCGGCCATCCGGGCCATCTCCTCGCCCGCTCCGAAGAAACGGTACCAGTCGGGGCCGCCGGCAATCACCGCAAGATGCATGACGGAAGCGACCGCGCTGAGCAGGGCCGCCGCGATCAGCCAGCTTTTCCCGGGCCGGCTCATGCGAGATGCCGCGCGAAGAATTCCTCGGTCCGCCCGTCGGCGAGCTGGGCCGCCTCCTTGCTCCGCCTCGTGCCCATCTCCGCCGCGAAGCCGTGGTCCTCGCCCGGATAATCGTGGAGGGTGACCCGCGGATGGTCGTCCAGCGCCTCGTGCATCGCCCGCTGCGCGGCCTCGTCGACGAAATGGTCGGCGCCGGCGATGTGGAGCATCAGCGGCCGGGCGATGGCGTTCTTCTCGTGGAGGATGTTCGGCAGGCCGACCGCATAATAGCCGACGCTCGCGTCGCTGTCGGTGCGCGCCGCGGCCATGTAGGCGAGTCGGCCGCCCAGGCAGTAGCCGACGATTCCGACCTTGCCGCCCTCGCCGAGCCGCGCCCGGGCGGCGCGGATCGTCGCCTCGATGTCGCTCACGCCCTGGTCCTGGTCGAACCGGCCCATCAGGTCGAGCGCTCGGCTGAACTGATCGGGCACGTCGGGGTCGAGCTCGACTCCCGGCTCGAGCCGCCAGAACAGGTCGGGGGCGAGCGCCAGATAGCCGTGCTCCGCCCATTTGTCGCACTTGCGGCGGATGCCTTCATTGACCCCGAATATCTCCTGGATCACGACGATCGCCGCCCGCGGCGCCGCGTCGGGCTCGGCGAGATAGGCGTCGAAGCCGCCGTCGCCCTCCAGAGTGTCGATCCGGATCGTCCCCATTCAAGCCCTCCTTGAGTCTGGCGGCGCTTCTATACACATAGCTTCGAGACTTGCGGAAGGACGGCCATGAAGATCAGCGTCGACGTCGACTGCACCCCGGAGGAGGCGCGCCGCTTCCTCGGCCTGCCGGACCTGACCCCGGTCCACCAGGCCTATGTCCAGCGCATGACGAAGGCCGCGAGCGAGGGGCTCACCGCCGAGTCGGCCGCGGAGATGATGAAGGCCTGGGGCCCGATGAACGAGGCCGGCCTAGCGATGTGGCGCTCGATGCTGGAGGGGATGGGTGGCAAGAAGGGGTGACGGAGTCGCGCGCTTTCCCGTTCGGGCTGTGCCTCTCGAAGTCCCTCTTCTTCCCGACTGACGGAGTAACAGAAATGGGCTTCGACAAGCTCGGCCCGAACGGTCCGCGATTTTGACGGACACCATCTTCGCTCTGTCGTCCGGAAGCCCGCCGGCCGCGGTCGCGATCGTCAGGATCAGCGGCCCGCGCGCCGACTTCGCGCTCGAGGCGCTGGCCGGAAAGCGGCCGGAGCCGCGGGTGGCGACGCTGGCGATCCTGCGCCGGCGGGACGAGCCGCTCGACCGCGCCCTCGTCCTCCGCTTCCCCGGCCCGCACAGCGCCACCGGCGAGGATGTGGCGGAGCTTCACCTCCACGGCGGCCGGGCGGTGGTGGCGGCGGTGCTGGAGGCGCTGGCGGGGCTGGACGGGCTTCGGCCGGCCGAGCCCGGCGAGTTCACCCGCCGGGCGTTCGAGAACGGCCGCATCGACCTCGCCGAGGCGGAGGGCCTCGCCGACCTGCTCGCCGCGGAGACCGAGGCGCAGCGCCGCGCCGCGCTCGCCATGGCCGGCGGATCGCTCAGCCGGCAGGTGGAGGCATGGCGTCAGAGGCTGCTGGCGCTGGCGGCGGCGCTCGAGGCCGCGCTCGATTTCTCCGACGAGGGCGAAGTCGGCGAGGCCTGGCCGCCGGGCTGGTCCGAAGGCGTCCGGGCGCTCGCCGCCGAAATGGAGGCGCTGCTTGAGCGCCCGGCGGCGGAACGGCTTCGGGACGGCGTCCGAGTCGTCATCGCGGGCCCCCCGAACGCCGGAAAGTCTAGCCTTCTCAACATGTTAGTCCAGAGGGAGGCGGCCATAACCTCCCCCCTCCCGGGAACCACTCGAGACCTGATCGAAGCGCCCGTTTCGATCGGCGGACGGCCCTATCTGCTGGTCGACACGGCGGGCCTGCGGGACAGCGAGGAGGAGGTCGAGGCGATCGGCGTGGAGCGCGGACGGGCGAGCCTCGCTTCGGCGGACCTCGTCCTCTGGCTGGGCGAGCCGGCGGATTCGCCCGACCGGGCCCGGACGATCCTGGTCCAGTCGAAATGCGATCTTCCCGCGGCGATCCGCGACTCCGATGTCCGGGTCTCGGCCCTGACCGGCGAGGGCATCCCCGAGCTGGTCGCGGCGATGGCGGCCCGGGCCCGGTCGCTCCTTCCCGCCGAAAGCGAGGTCGCCGCCAACGCGCGCCAGAGGGACGCCATCGGACAGGCGTTCCGGCATCTGCGCGAGTCCGGCACAGCCGACATGATCCTCGCCGCCGAAGCGCTCCGCCAGGCCCGCGTCGAGCTCGACCGGGTCACTGGCCGCGCCGGCGTCGAGGACATGCTCGACGTCTTGTTCGGGCGGTTCTGCATCGGCAAGTAGCCCCATTTCCTGAATGTCAGGTGCGGGAGCCTCCGGTTTCGCACGAAGGCGCTCCGGCAACCCGAAGCCGTCGCGCTGCGAAGGCCCTTTGCGCGAACAATTGCGGGGCCAGCCCGAAATCGAGGCGCGACATTGTTTCACGTGGAACATATAGAGGCGCCGCTGTGAATCGGTCTTTCGACATCATCGTGGTCGGCGGCGGCCATGCCGGCTGCGAGGCGGCCGCGGCGGCCGCGCGCATGGGCGCGCGCGTCGCGCTGGTCAGCTTCGACGCGTGGCCAGATCGGGGCGATGTCGTGCAATCCCGCCGATCGGCGGCCTCGGCAAGGGTCATCTGGTCCGCGAGGTCGACGCCTTCGACGGCCTGATCGCGCGGGCCGCCGACGAGGCCGGAATCCACTACCGCATGCTCAATGCCAGCAAGGGCGCGGCGGTGCGCGGCCCACGGGTTCAGGCGGACCGACGGCTGTTACAAGGCGGCCATCCAGCGTTTGCTCGACGGACAGGAGGGGCTCGAGATCGTCGAGGGCGAAGTCGAGCGCCCTCGCGATGGACGGCCGACGGGTCGCCGGGGTCGTCCTCGCCGGACGGACGGCCGGCTCGCGGCGAGGGCGGTCGTCCTCGCCACCGGCACCTTCCTCGGCGGCAAGCTGCATTTCGGGATGACCAGCCGGGCCGGCGGCCGGGTCGGCGAGCGCGCCGCGACGGCTCTGGCCGTCCAGCTGCGCGACGCTCGGGCTGCCGCTGGCGCGGCTCAAGACGGGCACTCCGCCGCGCCTCGACGGGCGGACGATCGACTGGGCCGGGCTCGAGCGGCAGGAATCGGACGTCGCGAGCTGGACGATGTCGCCGATGACGCGCGGCCCGGCCGGCGCCGCAGCTCTTCTGCGCCATCACCCGGACCAATCCGGCGACCCACGCCCTCATCCGCGCCAATCTCGACCGCTCGCCGCTCTTCGCCGGGGAGATCGAGCGGCGTCGGGCCGCGCTATTGCCCGTCGATCGAGGACAAGGTCCACCGCTTCGCCGACCGCGACGGCCACCAGATCTTCCTCGAGCCCGAGGGGCTGGACGATTCGACCGTCTATCCCAACGGCATCTCGACCTCGCTGCCCGAGGACGTCCAGCGTGCCATGCTGCGGTCGATGGCGGGGCTGGAGCGGGCGCGAGATCGTCCAGCCCGGCTATGCGGTCGAATATGATCATGTCGATCCCCGCATCCTCGAGCCGACGCTCGGCGGTGCGCGGACGTCGAGGGCCTCTATCTCGCCGGCCAGATCAACGGCACGACCGGCTATGAGGAGGCCGCCGCCCAGGGTCTGGTCGCCGGGCTCAACGCCGCCGCCTGGGCCGCCGGGACGGCGCCGGTGCCGTTCGACCGCAGCGACAGCTATATCGGGGTCATGGTCGACGACCTCGTCCTGCAGGGCGTCACCGAGCCCTATCGGATGCTCACCGCCCGCGCCGAATATCGGCTGCGGCTGCGCGCCGACAATGCCGAGGCCCGGCTCACCGCCGAGGGCGATCGCCGCCGGCTGCGTCTCGCCCGCCCGGGCGGCCGCATTTCCGACGCCGCGCGGCGCGAGCGGGAGGCGCTCGAACAGGCGCTCTGCCGGTCCGCGCAACGCCGCAGGCGTTGCGCGACGCGGGAGCCCAGGTGCGACGACGGCCGCCGCCGGCCCCTGGCGGAGTGGCTGCGCTTCCCGGAGGTCGGACGCCGACGCCCTGCTGAGGCTCGAGCCCTCGCTGGCGCGATTCGCCGGCGTCGTCGCTCGACGAGGCGGTCGAGGATCATCGCTACGCGCCCTATGTCGAGCGGCAGGAGGCGGAGGTCGCCCGGCTGCGCGCCGACGAAGCGGTGCGAATCCCCGCCGAACTCGACTATCGCCGCGGTGCCGGGCCTGTCCGACGAGATGGTCGAGCGGCTCGACCGCGGCACGGCCGGCAACGCTCGGCGCGGCTCGGCGCATGCGCGGCATCACCCCGGCCGCTCTGGCGGCGATTCTCGTTCATTCCCGTCGCGCAAAGTCGCGCATGATCGCGAACGAGGCATGGATGAACGGATCAGGTCGCGCCGCTCTCGATGTTCCACGTGAAACATTGGAGCGGCTGGAGGCGTTCGCCGCCTTCCTGCAGGCGGAGAACGAGCGGCAGAATCTGGTATCCCGAAGCTCGCTCGAGCATCTTTGGCAGCGCCATATCCTCGATTCGGCGCAATTGGTGCGGTTCGCGCCTCCACATGCGCTCAACCTGGCTCGACCTGGGCAGCGGGGCGGGCTTTCCCGGCCTGCTCGTTCCCCTCTTCCACCCCGCTGCACGTCATTCTGGTCGAATCGCGCCGGCTCCGAGCCGATTTCCTTCGCGGCGCAGCATCCTTGCTCGGCATCGCAGCACGGGTCGAGATGATCGACGCCCGGCTCGAGACCGTCCCGGCCCGGCCGGTCGACGTGATCAGCGCGCGCGCCTTCGCGCCGCTGCCGAAGTTGCTCGACCTCGCCGAGCGATTTTCCACGCCCGGGACAGTCTGGATCCTTCCCAAGGGCCGCAACGCCAAGTCCGAACTGGATGCGGCGCGATCTTCGTGGCAGGGTGATTTCCGTCTCGAACCGAGCCTCACCGACGCCGATGCGCGGATCATCGTCGCGAGCGGGGTTCAGCCGCAGAACGAGGGGAAGACGTTGATCCGAATCGCGGTCGCCAACCAGAAAGGCGGGGTCGGCAAGACGACGACGGCGATCAACCTCGCCACCGCGCTCGCCGCCACCGGCTGGCGCGTGCTTCTGATCGACCTCGACCCGCAGGGCAACGCCTCGACCGGCCTCGGCATCGGCCACGCGCTCCGCGACCGGTCGAGCTACGACCTGCTCACCGGCGGCGCGACGCTCGAGGAAGCGGTGGTCCCGACCAAGGTGCCGCGGCTCGACCTGGTGCCGGCGACGGTCGACCTGTCCGGCGCCGAGATCGAGCTGGTCGCGCTCGAGGAGCGCACCCACCGGCTCGACAACGCGCTCGACGCCGCGCCGACGCGCTGGGACGTCTGCCTGATCGACTGCCCGCCGAGCCTCGGCCTGCTGACCATCAACGCGCTCGTCGCGGCCCAGTCGATGCTCGTCCCGCTTCAGACGGAATTCTTTGCATTAGAAGGGCTTAGCCAGCTTCTGCAGACGATCGAGCGGATCCGGGCGAGGTTCAATCCGGAGCTTTCCATCCTCGGCGTCGCGCTGACCATGTTCGACCGCCGCAACAACCTCTCCTCGCAGGTCGCCGACGACGTCCGCGCCTGCCTCGGCAAGGTCGTCTTCGACACGGTGATCCCGCGCAACGTCCGCCTCTCCGAGGCGCCGAGCCACGGCATCCCGGCGCTGATCTACGACCATCGCTGCCCCGGCTCGGAAGCCTATATCGCGCTGGCCCGCGAGCTGATCGGCCGGCTGCCCAAGAAGGCGGCGGCGGCATGAGCGACGACCCGCCCGCCCGCAAGCGTCCGTCCGGCCTCGGCCGCGGCCTCTCCTCGCTGCTCGGCGAGGTCGCGCAGGAGGCGCCGGTCTCGGGCGGGGCCGCAGCCGGCGCGGGGCGGCATCCAGATGATGCCGGTCTCCTCGATCGAGCCCCATCTCGACCAGCCCCGCCGCCATTTCGACGAGGAGGCGCTCGACGAGCTCGCCGCCTCGATCCAGCAGCGCGGCCTGATCCAGCCGATCGTCGTCCGCCCGCACGGCCACCGCTACCAGATCGTCGCCGGCGAGCGCCGCTGGCGGGCGGCGCAGCGGGCCCGGCTTCACGAAATCCCGGTGATCGTCCGCGATTTCGACGATGCCGAGACCCTCGAAGTCGCGCTGCTCGAGAATATCCAGCGCCGCGACCTCAACGCGATCGAGGAGGCGGAAGGCTATAAGAGGCTGATCGAGCGAGTTCGGCCACAGCCAGGAAGCGCTCGGCAAGCTCGTCCACAAGAGCCGCAGCCACATCGCCAACCTGTTGAGGCTGCTCGATCTTCCGGAAGGGCGTCAAGCAGATGGTGGCGCTCGGCGAGCTCAGCATGGGCCATGCCCGCGCGCTGATCGGCGCGGCGGACCCCGAGGCGCTGGCCCGCGACGTCGTCGAGCGCGGCCTCTCCGTCCGCGACACCGAGAAGCTCGCCCGCTTCGGCAAGCCTGGACGCGAGCGCCAGGGCCGGCTCGAGATCAAGGGCGCCGGCGCCGACATCGAGGCGCTCGAGCGCCAGCTCGGCGACATGCTCGGCCTCAAGGTCAAGATCGCCTACCGGCCCGACGGCGGCACGGTCGTCGCTCAACTACTCGACCCTCGACCAGCTCGACATGATCTGCCAGCGCCTCAGCGGCGAGAAGATCTAGCCGGCCCTCAGCGCAGCCGCGCCGCCTGGCGGCAGATGGCGAACAGCTCCTCGTCGACCGCCCGGGGGCCGAGGCCGCCGGAGGCCTTGACCTGCCGCTCCGCCTCGAGAAGGCGGCTGACGCTGCGCGCCAGGGCGTCCGACCGCCAGCGCGAAAGCTGCCGGCCGATCGAGTCCTTTTCCTTCCAGAACAATGACTTGCCCTGTGACGCCATGACGGCGTCGGGGCTCGTTGCCGCGCTCCACCTGGGCCCGCAGTCGGGCGAGCAGGCTCATCCGGCGAAGCACCGCCCGGATCAGCGGGATGCCCTCGATGCCTTCGCTCGACAGCCGCAGCAGCTCGGCCTGGAGCATGGCCGCATTGCCGTTGCCGACGCTGTCGACGAGCCGGCTGAGATCGCCCTCCTCGGCGGCGGCGCCGACCGCGTCGAGCGCCTCATGGTCGAGCGGCCTGCGGCCGGTCGGGTGCGGCGTCGAGGTACAGAGCGAGCTTCTGGAGCTCGAGCGCGAGGATGGCGCGGTTGCCGGCGCAGGCCTCGGCGAGGCGCCGGGCGACGTCGGACCGGACGATCAGCCCCTCGGCGCGCGCCATGTCGAGGACCAGCCGCTCCGCCTCCTGCCCCTCGGGCGCGTAGCTGGCGAAGGCCAGGGCCGCCGGCGCGGCGAGGGCGAGCTTGAGCAGCTTCGAGGCCGGCTTGAGCGCGCCGGCGACGAGCAGGACCGGATTGCCGGCGGCGGGCGCCTCGAGCAGCGCCTCCACCGCCGCGACGCTCTCGTCGCCGGCCGGCTGGACGACGATGTAGCGGGCGCCGCCGAACAGCGAGATCGACGCCGCCTCGTCGGCGAGCCGGGCCGGGTCGGCCTTGAGCTCGGCGCCGCTCAGCTCGACCCGCTCGGCGCCCTCCCCCGCCGCGGCCGCGGCGAGCCGGACCAGGGCGTGCGAGCCCGATTCGTCCGGGCCGTAGAGCAGGAAGAAGCGATAGGCCGGCCGGGCTGCGCAGCGCCCGCTCCATCTCGGCCCGTTTCGCCTTCACGGCGCGTCGCCGCTGCGCCTCGCATAGAGGGCGACCCGGGTGACGATCTGGTCGGCGATCTCCTTCGACAGCCGCTCGAGCGCGGTCTGCTCGGCGGCGACGGTCGCATATTCGGAGCCGACCACGTCGATTCCGGCGTCGGAGCCGGCGGTCGCGTCGAGCAGGACCGTGCCCTTGGCGGCGTCGACCAGGCGGTAGCGGGCGCGCAAGCGTGCGCCGCTCGCGGGTCACCGCGTCGTCGGCCGCGGATGCCGAAGCCGGTGATGTCGTCGTCGAGCAGCACTTCGAGCCGGTAGCGGGCCGCGCCGGCCGCGGGCGCGCCGAGCCGGTCCTCGAGGGCGGTGCGGACCAGCCAGCCGGCGCGGCCCTCGATCGGTGCGACCGCGACCGAGCGCAGCGACTGCGCGACCGGGCCCGCGCCGCCGCCGGTATAGAGCGGCTGAAGCCCGCAGCCGGCGAGGAGGAAGGCGAAGGCGAGATAGCCGCCTCATGCGACCAGGTTGACCAGCCGGTCGGGGACGACGATCACCTTGCGCGGCGGCTTGCCGTCGAGCATCCGGGCGACCTTCTCGGAGGCGAGCGCCATCTCCTCCAGGTCTCCTTCGCCGTCCCCTTCGGGGCGGTCAGCGTGTCGCGCAGCTTGCCGTTGACCTGGACGGCGATCGTCACCTCCTCCTCGACGAGCAAGGCGGGATCGGCCGCCGGCCATTCGGCGTCGGCGATCAGGCCTTCGCGGCCGAGCGCGGCCCAGGCCTCCTCGGCGAGATGCGGCACCATCGGCGCGACGAGCCGGATCAGGGTCTCGATCGCCCGGCTCCGCGACGGCGAGGGCGGCGCCTTCTCGAGCGCGTTGGTCAGCTCGTAGAGGTTGGCGACCGCCTTGTTGAAGGCGAGCGCCTCGATATTGGCGCCGACCGCGGCGATCGTCTGGTGGACCTTGCGGTCGAGCGCGACGTCCTCGCCGTCGCCGAGCCAGGTCGAGCTGCCGCGCTCCGCTTCCTCCGCGGCGAGCCGCCAGAGCCGCTGGACGAAGCGCCAGCTGCCCTCGATCCCGGCCTCGCTCCATTCGAGGTCGCGCTCGGGCGGGCTGTCGGACAGCATGAACCAGCGCACCGCGTCGGCGCCATACTGGTCGACGATCGGCTCGGGATCGACCGTGTTGCGCTTCGACTTCGACATCTTCTCGATCCGGCCGCGGGTGACCGGGCCGTCATGGGCCTCGGCCTCGTCGGGGGTCAGCCAGCGCCCTCGCCGCGTCCTGGAAGGTGGCGTGGGTCACCATGCCCTGGGTGAACAGGCCCTTGAACGGCTCCTCGACGTCGAGCCGGCCGATCCGCTTCAGCGCCCGGGTCCAGAAGCGGGCGTAGAGCAGATGGAGGATCGCATGCTCGACCCCGCCGATATACTGGTCGACCGGCAGCCAGCGCTCGGCCTCGGCGCGGTCGAACGGCGCGTCGGCCGGCTGGCTGGCGAAGCGGATGAAATACCAGGAGGAATCGACGAAGGTGTCGAGCGTGTCGGTCTCGCGCCGGGCCGGCGCCGCCGCAGTCCGGGCAGTCGACCTTCGCCCAGGTCGGATGGCGGTCGAGCGGATTGCCCGGAGTCTCGAAGTCGATATCCTCGGGCAGCACGACCGGCAGCTGGTCGCGCGGCACCGGCACCGGCCCGCAAGCCTCGCAATGGATGATCGGGATCGGCGTCCCCCAGTAACGCTGGCGCGACACGCCCCAGTCGCGAAGCCGCCAGACAGTCGTGCCTTCGCCCCAGCCCTCCGCCTCGGCGCGGCGCGATCACCTCGCGGATGGCGTCCTCGGCGGTGAGGCCGTCGAGGAAGCGGCTGTTCACCAGCCGGCCGGGGCCCGAATAGGCCTCGTCGCCGATCGGCTCGTCCGCCTCCTCGGGCGATGGCGCGACGACCCGGGTCACCGGCAGGCCGTATTTGCGGGCGAAATCGAGGTCGCGCTGGTCGTGCGCCGGGCAGCCGAAGATGGCGCCGGTGCCATAGTCCATCAGCACGAAATTGGCGACGTAGAGCGGCAGCGTCCAGTCCGGATCGAGCGGGTGGACGACCCGGACGCCGGTGTCGAAGCCCTTCTTCTCCGCCGTCTCGAGCTCGGCGGCGGTGGTGCCGCCCTGCTTGCACTCGGCGATGAAGGCGGCGAGCGCCTCATTTCCCTCCGCCAGCGCCAGCGCGATCGGATGGTCGGGCGAGATCGCCGCGAAGCTCGCGCCGAAGATCGTGTCGGGACGGGTGGTGAAGACCTCGAAGCCGTCCTGGCCCGCCGACCGGCTCGATCGAGCTCGAACCGGAAGCGCAGTCCCTGGCTCTTGCCGATCCAGTTCTCCTGCATCAGCCGGACCTTGTCGGGCCACTGGTCGAGCTCGCCGAGGCCGTCGAGCAGCTCCTCGGCGAAATCGGTGATCTTCAGGAACCACTGGCTGAGCTTGCGCCGCTCGACCGGAGCGCCCGAGCGCCAGCCGCGGCCGTCGATCACCTGCTCGTTGGCGAGCACGGTCATGTCGACCGGATCCCAATTGACCTCGCTCTGCTTGCGGTAGACGAGCCCCGCCTCGTAGAGGTCGAGGAACAGCGCCTGCTCGTGGCCGTAATAATCCGGCTCGCAGGTGGCGAGCTCGCGGCTCCAGTCGAGGGCGAAGCCGAGCCGCTTCAGCTGCGCCGCGCATCGTGTCGATATTGGACCGGGTCCAGGCGCCGGGATGGACCTTCTTCTCCATCGCCGCATTCTCGGCCGGCATTCCGAACGCGTCCCAGCCCATCGGATGGAGCACGTCGAAGCCGTTCATCCGCCGTAGCGGGCGAGGACGTCGCCCATCGTATAGTTGCGGACGTGGCCCATGTGGATGCGCCCCGACGGATAGGGGAACATCTCGAGGACGTAGGCGCGGGGACGGTCGCCGTCGCCGGAAGCGTGGAAGGTGCCTTGCTCCTCCCAGACCTTCTGCCAGCGCGCGTCGGCCTCGAGCGGGTTGAAACGCGCCGCCATGTCGACGAGGCTCCTCAGCTGGCGATGGCGTTCCGGCGCAGGTCGCGGGCGCGGGTGAGGATGATCTCCTCGAGCTTCTGGACGGTCGCGGCCGCGACCGGCGCGTCGACCCACTGGCCGCCCTGCATCACCTGGCGCGAGGCGGCGACGCGAAGCGCGTCGGCGCGCAGGTCGCGATCGAGGATGGTGGCGGTGACCTTGACCCGCTCGTTCGGCGAGCTGGGGTTGGTGTACCAGTCGGTGACCATCACTCCGCCGTTCGAATCGACCTGGGCCATCGGCGCGAAGGACAGGGTCTCGAGCGCCGCCCGCCACAGGTAGGAATTGACTCCGATCGTGGTCACCTGCGACGCGGCGAGGTCCGCCTCGCGCACCCGGTCGGGCGAGCTTCGGCCGAGCGTCTTGTTGATGTCCTCCCGATGAAGGCGCAGGCCGAAAGCCCGAAGGCGCCGGCGAAAGCCAGGGCCAGAATAGCAGCGCGTCGCATGAAAGAATGTGTCCTTGAAACTACAGGGGTCGAGCGCCGTTATAGAACGCGCCACGCGGGCGGCAAGCCGTCTCTCTCGGACGAGATCCCCGTCGCCGGGGCGCCCGCGGGGTGCAGTTTCGAGGCCGGGGCTGTGGAAAAGATGCAACATGCCGGAACGATTCGTGTCCCCGCGGGCCGCTTCGCTGGTTTGAGGCGTTTGGACGTACTACATCCCGAGTTCGTTACGGGAGTTGCCAGTCGTGGTATTGAAGCTCGCAGGACCGGTTGCAGTGGGAGGCGCGGCGCTCGTCGCGCTGTCGCTATTGCTGACGCCCGGCGATCGCCGCGAACACCCAGCCGGCCAAGAAGGCGCGGCCGGCCGCCTCGCTTCGCGCCGGCACCTTCACCCCCGCCGTCGCCGATCCGCGCCTCGCCGCCGAGCTCGCCCGCCGCGGTTCGCAGGCGAACAGCTTCCGCTTCACCCCGGCGCCGACCGCGGTCGGCCGGAGCAAGTCGATCCGGGTCGCCATCCGCGCCCGCGCCGCCACCCCGGCCGGGGCGCTGCGCTCGCGTCGCCGACGCCTCGGCGACCCCGGTCACCGCGATCACGCCGATCGTCTACAATCTCGGCGCCTCGATCGGCTGGAAGCGCTTCGCCCTCTCCGGCGACGTCGACAGCGTCGAAGGGCGGGACCCTGCCCGGCGGCCGCCAGGCGGCCGAAGTCGGGGTCAGCTATTCGGGCAACCGCTTCACCGCCCGCGCCGAGGCCGGAGTGGCCCGGGCCGATCCGGCGACCCCGCGCATCATCGCCGACGACGAGAGCTACACGGTCGGGGTCGGCGGCTCCTACCGGATCGCCCGCAACCTCGATGTCACCGGCGGCGTCCGCTACAAGGTCCAGCGCGACCGCCTCGAGGCCCTCGCCGACCAGCGCCGCGACAGCCAGGCCGTCTACGTCGGGACCGCGTTCAGCTTCTAACGCCCCACGTCCGGCCCTTACCGTCATCCTGAACTCGTTTCAGGATCCAGTCCGCCGCCTCCCGGACGGCTGACCAGCTGGACCCTGAAACAAGTTCAGGGTGACGTGAGCGCATCGATTCCGGCCCAGCCGTAGGCGTGCGGCAGCCGCCTTGCATGCTTTTCGTCCATTCCGCCCAGTGCGATGACCGGAATCCGGGCCTGACGGGCGATCAGCCCGAACCGCACCGGGCCGAGGGCGCGAGCCTCGGGATGCGACCGGGTCGGAAAGACCGGCGAGAGGAAAACGATATCCGCGCCAGAGCGCTCGGCGGTCTTTAGTTCCGCCAAATCATGAGCGGATGAGCTTCGGAAACCGCGGCCTCGGCCGCCGTGGACTCCGTCGCCGCGCAACCCCTGGCCGGCGGCGAGCAGGAACAGCCGGCGCCGCCTCGCCACCCGGCGCACCCGCTCGAACAGCTTGCGTCGCTCGCCCGGCGCGAGGCTGTAATGGCGGAAGACGATCCCCGCCCCCCGCGGCAGCCGCTCGAGCGCCGCCCACAGATCCTCGCCCTGGCGCTCGTCGGTCATCAGCCAGAGGCGCGGCAGAGGCTGGCGGCGGGACATGGCGCTTCCTATAGCAGCCGCCATGACCGGCGCATCACCCGCGGAGCGGCTCGACGAGGTTAAGGCGAGGATCGCCCGGGCGGCGCGGCTGGCCGGCCGCGAGCCGGCGGATATCGCGCTCGTCGCCGTCTCCAAGACCCACGACGCTTCGGCGATCCGGCCGCTGATCGAGGCGGGGCAGCGCGACTTCGGCGAGAATCGGGTTCAGGAGGCCGCCGTCGAAATGGCCGGAGCTGAAAGCCGGGGCGCCCGACGTGCGGCTCCACCTGATCGGCACGCCTGCAGTCGAACAAGGCGGAGGAAGCCGTCGCCCTGTTCGACGTCGTCCACTCGGTCGACCGCCCGTCGCTGGTCGAGGCGCTGGCCAAAGCGATGGCGAAGACCGGCCGCCGGCCCGATTGCTTCCTCCAGGTCAATATCGGCGACGAGCCGCAAAAGGGCGGCTGCGCGGTCGCCGAACTGCCGGCCCTGCTGGACATGAGCCGCGAGGCCGGCCTGCCGATCGCCGGGCTGATGGCGATCCCCCCGGCGGAGGTCGAGCCGGCGCCCTATTTCGCGCTGCTCGCCAAGCTCGCGCGCCGGCACGGCCTTATCGGCCTCAGCATGGGCATGTCGGCCGATTACGAAACGGCGGTCGCGATCGGCGCGACGCATGTCCGCGTCGGCACCGCTTTGTTCGGAGAGCGGCGCTGAGGTTCGCCGATGGCCTGGAACCTTCTTACATCATCGGTCCGGGGGACCGATGATCTTCCAGGCCCTGATCTTCGATTTCGACGGGGTCATCGTCGACAGCGAGATATTGTCCAACGCGGTCCTCGCCGAGGCGCTGACCGAGCTCGGCCATCCCACCTCGCTGGAGCAGGCCGTCGAGCGCTATATCGGCCTCAACTGGCGCGACACCGTCGCCGTCATCGAGGCGGAGATCGGGCGCCCGCTCCCGGAGGACTTCCGGCCGCGGACCAAACAGGCCTTCGAGGCCAGGCTGGACGAGGTCGCGGCCGTCGCCGGAGTGGCCGATTTCCTCGAGGCGCTTGCCCCCATGCCCAAGGCGGTGGCCTCGTCCAGCCCGACCCGCTGGCTTCGAAGCTCGCTCGAGCGGTTCGGCCTCGCCCATCATTTCGGCGACCGGCTGTTCAGCGCCGCCGAGCATGTGTCCCGAGGCAAGCCCCATCCCGACATCTATCTCCATGCGGCGGCGGAACTGGGAGTCGCTCCGCGCGACGTTCTCGTGCTCGAGGACACGGCGCCGGGAGTCGCGGCGGCGAGAGCGGCCGGGATGAAGGTGGTCGGGCTTTGCGCCGGGCTCCATTGCGGCCCCGGCTATGGCGAGAGGCTGCGCTCCGCCGGCGCCAATCCCGTCGTCGCCGGCTATGCGGAAGTGCTTGAATTGATTAGCTGATCTGGCCTTGACGTTATGACGTCAGAGGGCGTGACCGCTGCGCGAGCGCTTGGTTTCGAGATAGTCGCGATTGTGCGTGTTGCCGCCCGCCTTGAGCGGCACCCGCTCGGTCACCCGGATCCCCGCCGACTTCCAGCCCCTCGACCTTGCGGGGATTGTTGGTGAGCAGCCGGACCTCGTTCTGGGCCAGCTTCGCCAGCATGACGGCGGCGACGCTGAAATCGCGCTCGTCGTCGGCGAAGCCGAGGCGAAGGTTGGCGTCGACCGTGTCGAACCCCTGGTCCTGGAGGGCGTAGGCGCGCAGCTTGTTGACGAGCCCGATGCCGCGGCCCTCCTGGCGCAGATAGAGGAGGATTCCCCAGCCCGACTCGGCGATCGCCGCCAACGCCCCGTCGAGCTGCGGCCCGCAATCGCATTTGAGCGAGCCGAGCACGTCGCCGGTCAGGCATTCGCTGTGGAGCCGGACCAGCGGCGCCTCGCCGGAAGGCGCGCCGAGGATCAGCGCGACATGCTCCGCGCCGTCGTCGTCGGAGCGGAAGGCGACGATCTCGGCCTGCTCGGCGAAACGGGTCGGAAGCTTCGCCCTGGAGGCGATTCGAAGCGACGGGGCCTTCTCCGAACTCCTCGATGCCGGCGGCGGCGAGGGCGACGGAGTCTTCGCCGGCGGCGCCGCCGAGGAACAGGGCCGGCAGCAGGCCGGCCCGGCGCGCCAGCCGGATCGCCGCTTCCGCGGCCCGGTCGCAGCCGAGCTCGCGGGTGCGGAACGGCCCCTTGAGGGGGTTGGAAAGGTCGAGGGCGGGATCGGCGACGGCGGTGGCCTGGGCGAGCGACAGGGCCGTCCGCTCGATCCTGACCGGACCGGTCGGAACGGCGTCGCGCTGGTTCGCGAGCTTGAGGGTGACGGCGCGATGGCCCGAGATCAGCAGATCCGCCGGCCCGTCCGAATCGAAAGCGGCGAGGGCGGCCTCGTCGGCGGTCTCGACGGCGAGGAAGCCGATGCCGTCGATCCGCACCGGCCAGCCGCGTCGAAGCGCGTCGATCGCCCGGGCGACGTCGCGCCCGCCGCTC
Source organism: uncultured Alphaproteobacteria bacterium (assembly GCA_963716155.1). Lineage (GTDB taxonomy): Bacteria > Pseudomonadota > Alphaproteobacteria > Sphingomonadales > Sphingomonadaceae > Allosphingosinicella. Next base: position 2,619,614 of record OY970297.1, on the reverse strand, counting down.
AAATCGCGAATTCCGTGACGAGCGGGACGTGGTCCGACGGCCGGGTCCAGTTGCGGCACGGCTCGTGGACGCGTGGCGTACGGCCTGGCGGGCGACGTCGCGGGTCGCCCACATATGGTCGAGGCGGCGGCCGCGGTCGTTCTTGGTCCAGTCGGGCGAGCGATAGCTCCACCAGGTGTGCAGGCGCTGCGGGGCGGGGTGGAAATGGCGGCCGAGGTCGACCCAGTCGTTGCTCGCCTGCAGCCGGGTCAGGGCCTCGACCTCGATCGGCGTGTGGCTGACCACCGTGAGCAGCTGCTTGTGGTTCCAGACGTCGCATTCGAGCGGCGCGACGTTGAAGTCGCCGACCACGATCGTCGGGCATCTGCAGGCCTCGGACCAGCGCGTCATCCGCTCGATGAAGTCGAGCTTCTGGCCGAACTTGGGGTTGACCTCCCGGTCGGGCGTGTCGCCGCCGGCGGGGATGTAGACGTTCTCGAGGCGGATTCCGCATTCGAGGCGGACTCCGATGTGGCGGGCCTCGCCGTTCGCCTGCCAGTCGTGGCGTTCCTCCTCGCGAGCGGCAAGCCGGCTGAGGATCGCGACTCCGTGATGCATGCGCTGGCCGCAGATGATCTGGTGGATGTAGCCGAGGCGCCGGAACATCGCCGCGGGGAAATCGGCGTCGCAGACCTTGGTCTCCTGCAGGCACAATATGTCGGGCGATTCCTCGCGAAGGAACTTCTCGACGATGTCGAGCCGGGCTCGAACCGAATTGATGTTCCAGGAGGCGATCTTGAGCGTGGAGGACATGGTCTAAGGCTCTAGCCGCAGCGGCCCCCAACGCAAAGGCCCCCGCTCCGGGGGCGTGGAGCGAGGGCCAACCAAGCGTGGTCTACGCGAGGCTCGATCGCGGCGGCGAGCCGGGCAACAGGGGGAAAACCCGACAGCGACCACCCGCAATCGCAATTTATGTATTAGTGTCTCATTCCTGTCGCCGCGATGAATGGCCTAGCCCTTGCGGGCCTTGACCGGGCGCTGGAAGGTGAAGGCGCTGTCGGCGACACCGCACGTTGAAGCGCTGGCCCGAAAGCTTGACCGTCGTCCGGTTGTTCTGCGCGTCGATCACCGTCCAGCCCTGGAGGAGCAGGCCGGCGGGCGCGCTGGAGACCTTGGCGAAGCCGAGCGTGATCGTCCCGAATTCGGGCTTGTCCCTGACCTGGACGAGCAGCGTCTGGGTGTCGTTGCGGACGACCTTGGCGATCTTGCTGAGGTCCGGATTGGGGTTGAGGATGACCCCGAGCGGCGAGTCGGCCGATCGGCCAGCTGTCGACCCGCGCGGTCTCATAGTCGATCATGTTCAATTTGCGGCCGTCGGCGACGATCAGCATCGGCACGCCCTTCTGATATTGGAAGCGCAGCTTGCCGGGACGCTTGAGGGTCATCCTGCCGGTGAGGCTGCGGCCCTTGCGATCGGTCTGGGTGAAGCCGGCGACCATCGTGTTGACCGCCTTGAGGTGCGCGGTGACCTGCGCCAGCGGCGAGGCCGCCTGGGCGACGGCCGGGGCCTGCGGCGCCAGCATGGCGACGGCCGCGACCGGTGCGGCGGCGAGGGCGAGCGTCTTGAAACGCATCATTCGATCTTCTCCATCGGGTGGAATTTGCGGCAGGCGCTAGCCCCCGCCGCTTGAATGCCCTCTGAACCCGCCGGTTCCGGAGGTCTCAGCCGAAGCTCAGCCTACAGTGGCCGGTCCGCCTGGTCGAGAAGTCACACCGATCAAGGACATCCATTCCAATGAGGGCGTTGAACTCGAACGTATTGGTGAGTTCGATCCCGACTACTTCGTCAAAAACGAAGGGGAAGCTCGGCGCTCGCCCGGCCCCGCCGGGTTGCAGGCCGATGCGGAAGGCATAGCGCTCGACTTGTCCCAGCCCCTGGGCGGATTTCAGAGGAAGCTTGCCGAGCCTGTGAAGACCAAGCCTCTCCGCCAAGGCCAAGGCAACTCCGCTAATCGACGACCCCGTGTCTAGGAGCGCCCTCGCATCGACACCCGTGAGAACGGAGACGGGAAAAGGGGGCAGGATCTGGACCGGCAGCAGAATGCGGCGTCGCTCACGCGTCCATTCAAGAACCGGCATTCGACCAGATGCCGAGATCGAGAGGCTCGTCGGTGACTTGTTGGATGGAGAAAATTCCGTCGGGAAACCGCTCCGAAGCGGCGACGAGGAGTTCGCGCGGGCTAGTGAAATATCCGACAATCTTGCCGTCCCTCATCAGGGCGAGCTCGTCACGGTGTTCCGCAAGAATCGAACCCAACATGCCCATGAAAGCGTCGTAATTGCGGTCGACCTCTTGCTGCTGCCGTTGCGACGTCATCTCGGCCCTCCAGCCGACGCCCAGAATCGCACAATAATGCGCCGATACAACAGGAAATCAGGGAGTCGCGAAATTAGGATGCGTTAGCCATTCCGCGATGCGCGCTAAAGCGGCCGGCCCTCCGAATCGACCAGCACCTCGCGGCGGCCGACATGGTCGGGGGCGCTGACGAAGCCGTCCTTCTCCATCCGCTCGATGAGGCGGGCGGCGTTGTTGTAGCCGACGCGCAGCTGGCGCTGGAGGTAGGAGGTCGAGGCCTTCTGGCTCTCCGCCACGGTCTGCACCGCCTTGCGGTAGAGCTGGGCCTCGGGATCGTCCTCGCCGGTCGGCTGGCCCTCGAACATGTAGCCGCCGTCCTCGGGCTCCTCGGTCACCGCCTGGACATATTCCGGCCGGCCCTGGGCCCGCCAATGCTCGGCGACGGCGCGCACCTCCTCGTCCGACACGAACGGGCCGTGGACCCGGGCGATCTGCTTGCCGCCGGGCATGTAGAGCATGTCGCCCTTGCCGAGCAGCTGCTCGGCGCCCTGCTCGCCGAGGATGGTGCGGGAATCGATCTTCGAGGTGACGGCGAAGCTGATCCGGGTCGGCAGGTTCGCCTTGATCACCCCGGTGATGACGTCGACCGAGGGCCGCTGGGTCGCCATGATCAGGTGGATTCCGGCGGCGCGCGCCTTCTGGGCGAGGCGCTGGATGAGGAACTCGACCTCCTTGCCGGCGGTCATCATCAGGTCGGCGAGCTCGTCGACGACGACGACGATCTGCGGCAGGACCTCATATTCGAGCTCCTCCATCTCGTAGCGGGGCTGGCCGGTCTCGGGATCGTAGCCGGTCTGGACCCGCCGGCCGAGCGTCTGGCCCTTGGCCTTGGCCTCGCGCACCTTGGCGTTGAAGCTGCTGAGCTGCCGGACCCCGACCGAGGCCATCATCCGGTAGCGCTCCTCCATCTGCTCGACCGTCCATTTCAGCGCCCGGATCGCCTTGGCCGGCTCGGTGACGACGGGAGCGAGCAGGTGCGGGATGTCGTCGTAGCTGCTCAGCTCCAGCATCTTCGGGTCGATCAGGATCATTTTGCACTGCTCGGGAGTCAGCCGGTAGAGCAGCGACAGGATCATGCAGTTGAGGCCGACCGACTTGCCCGAGCCGGTGGTTCCGGCGACGAGCAGGTGCGGCATCGGCGCGAGATCGGCGACGACCGGATCGCCGGCGATGTTCTTGCCGAGCACGATCGGAAGCTGGGCGACCTGGTCCTCGAAGGCGTGGCTCGCGATCAGCTCCGACAGCACGACCATCTCGCGCTTCGGATTGGGAAGCTCGATTCCGATGACGCTCCGGCCCGGCACGGTGGCGACCCGGGCGGAGAGGGCCGACATGTTGCGGGCGATGTCGTCGGCGAGCTGGATGACCCGGCTCGCCTTGATGCCGCTGGCCGGCTCGAGCTCGTACATGGTGACCACCGGACCGGGGCGGACCTCGACGATCTCGCCCTTGACCGAGAAATCGTCGAGCACCGATTCGAGCAGTCGGGCGTTGCGCTCGAGGCTGGCCTTGTCGAGCGCTCCGCCGATCGGCGGCGGCGCCGGCGCGAGCAGCTCGAGGCCGGGCAGCTGGTAGCAGTCGCCGAGCGCGAGCGACGCCTGGCGCTCGCGCAGCGGCCGCTTGGCCTGGGGCGGCGTTCGGACCCGGTCGTTGATCACGGTGCGCGGCGGCTCGGCCGGGACGATCACCGGGCTTCGGGCCGGCCGGTCCTCCGGCTCGGGCAGCTCGTCGGACTCGTCGAGCCTCGCCCGCTCGAGCCGCGGCAGCCGCCGCGCGGCGAGCCAGGCCCGCTCGTCGGGCCGGAGGCCGAGCCCGAACCAGCACAGGGTGAGCCCGAGCGCCCCGCACAGGCCGACGGCGACGATCCGGAACGGCTCGACGATGCCGGGTTCGCCGATCGCGCCGAGGCCGAGGTCGATCAGCTTGGCGAGCGAGAGGCCGGCGCCGCCGCCCCAGCTCGCCGGCAGGCCGTTGACCGCGTCGCCGGCGAGCAGCGAGGCGCCGCCGCCGACGAAGACCAGCCCGGCGAGCGTCAGCGCCAGCGAGCGCAGCCAGCGGCTCGACGCGGCGCCGGCGGCGATCCGGACCCCGATGAGGACGAGGAGGGGAAGGAGCAGGACGGCGGGCGGACCGAACAGGCTCAGCAGGAGATCGGCGCTCCACGCGCCGGGCGCCCCCACCCAGTTCAGCACCGGCCCGGCCGCGGCGGTGTTGAGCGACGGATCGGTCGGCCGGTAGCTGATCAGGGCAAGCAGAAGCAGCAAGGCGGCCGCGCCGAGGCCGCCGCCGATCAGCAGCGCCCAGCTTCGCCGCATGCCCCGCTTCACTCCCGACCGCCACTGCGCCAGCCTGACCTGGCGGGCGCTCTGCGCTGCTGCTGAAGCCGCCATCACGTGCCCCGAATGTTCTCAAGGCCGACAATGCGCCCGCCGGGAGTCCCCGGTCAAGCGCTTGGCGTTGCAGCTTTGCATCGGTAGGGCGGGAAAATCGTTGGAAGGGGTGGCATGGATCGAGCGGACGTCATCATCCTCGGCGGCGGGCTGATCGGCCTGACCCTGGCCGTCGCCCTCGACCGCCACGGCCTGTCGACGATCGTCGTCGATCCCGCCGATCCGGGCCGCAACCTCGCTCCGGCCTTCGACGGCCGCGCGACGGCCATCGCCAGCGCGTCGTGGCGGATGCTCGAGGCGATCGGGATCGCCGGGCGGCTCGAGGGAGAGGGCTGCCCGATCCTCTCGATCCGGGTCAGCGACGGGCTCCGGCCCGGCGGGATCGTCTTCGACGCTTCGGAGGCGGACGATCCGCTCGGGAATCATGGTCGAGAACCGGCGGCTCCGCCAGGTGTTGCGCGAGGCCGCGCTCGAGGCCGGCCGGGTGAGCCTGCTGATGCCGGCCCGGGCGGCGGCGATCGCCCGCGATTCGGCGGGGGTGCGGATCGCGCTCGACGACGGGCGGGCCCTCGCCGCGCCGCTTCTGGTCGGGTCGGAGGGCCGCAACTCGCCGACCCGCGAGGCCGCCGCCATCCCGATGGCGCGGTGGAGCTATGACCATGCGGCGGTGGTGCTGACGGTCGAGCATGAGCGCCATCACGAGAACGCGGCCTACGAGATCTTCTACCCGACCGGGCCGTTCGCGATCCTGCCGCTTCTCCCCGGCACCCGCTCGGCGATCGTCTGGTCGGTGCCGGCGGCCGACGCCGCGGCGGTGATCGACCTTCCCGACCGCGCGATGGCGCACGAGATCGCCAAGCGGATGGGCGGCTTCCTCGGCGAGCTTCGCCTGGCCGGCCCGCGCTGGAACTATCCGCTCGGCTTCCACCATGCGGCGACGATGACGGCGGAGCGCCTCGCCCTCGCCGGCGACGCCGCCCACGGCATCCATCCGATCGCCGGCCAGGGCCTCAACCTCGGCTTCCGCGACGTCGCCGCCCTGACCCAGGTGCTGGTCGAAGGCGCTCGGCTCGGCCTCGACCTCGGCGACGCCCAGCTGCTGTCGCGCTACGAGCGCTGGCGCAGCCTCGACACGCTGACCGTCGCGGCGGCGACCGACGGCCTGACCCGGATCTACGGAGTGCCCGGCCGAGCCGCCTCGGCGATCCGCCGGCTCGGAATGGGCGTCGTCCAGCGCGTCGGGCCTCTGAAGGGCCAGTTCATGGCCGAAGCCCGCGGCGAGAGCGGCGAGCTGCCGCTGCTGCTCAGGGGGCTGGCGATCTAATTCCTCCCGGAAATCCGGGGGAGGAATTTCAGCGACTCATTCCCACCGGCACCTCCTCGCCGGCCCGCCGCTCCTCCTTCGCCGCCGCCTTGCCTTGCCGGATCATGATGAAGGTGCCGGACCAGTCGCCCGGGATCGTCCATTCGCCGCTGATCTCGTCGCCGCCGGCCTCGATCCGGCCGTGATAATGCGGGGTCGGCCGGTCGAGATCGTCGTAGAATTTGACGAAGCTGACGCTGTCCCCCTCGCGCCGGCCGTCGATAACCGCCTGGCGCGGCGGTCCGGAAGGCTCGAAAAGCTCGCGGGGCTGGGTGATCACGCCGGTGATGAGGCCGCTCGAATCGCGGATCTCGGCTTCGAAGCCGTTGGGCGGCAGGAGCGACGGGTAGCTGAAGATGCCGGTCCAGCGCCCGCTCAGGTCGAAGCCGTCGCCGCCGCTCATGACCCGATCCGCCGCGCCTCCTCGACCAGCATGACGGGAACGCCGTCGCGCACCGGATAGGCCAGGCCCGCCGCCTCGGAGACGAGCTCCTGGCGCTCCGGATCCCATCGCAGCGGAGCGCGGGTCACCGGGCAGACCAGGATCGCCAGCAATTCCTCGGTCATTGCAGGGTCTCGGGGCCCTCGGCGCCGCCGGGGACCATGCGTTGGAACTGCATGAACTGGACGAGCAGGTCGCATCTTTCCAATATGTCGGGCGCCTCGAGCAGGGCCTGCTTCGAGCCGACGTCGAGCGGCGCGACCTGGGCGATGGCGTTGACCAGCATCTCGTCGTCGAGTCGGGTGACCGCGTCCCAGTCGACCGAATAGCCGAGCGCGTCGGCATAGCGCCGAGCCTCCCGCTCGAGCTCGGCGCGCTGGGCGAGGCCGAGCGGCTCGGGCTCGGCCGAATCGTCGAAGCCGCCGCGCTCCGCGTCGACCTGGCGGTAGAGCGTGTCGACCTCGGCCTCGCGGGCGACGCGGAACCGGCCGAGGCCTTCGAGGACGATGTTGAAGCGGCCGTCGTCCAGCTCCTCGGCGCCGGCGATCCGGCCGATGCAGCCGACCTCGAACAGCTCCGGCGGCTCGCCCGAGCCGCGCGGCTGGATCATCCCGATCAGCTGGTTGGTGGCGAGCGCGTCGCGGACCATCGCGCGGTAGCGCGGCTCGAAGATGTGAAGCGGCAGCTGGGCCCGCGGAAAGAGCAGCGCCCCGGCGAGCGGGAAGACGGGGATTCGAAGCGGCGGATCGCCGGCCATCAGGTGAACAGGATCGCCGACAGCCGCCGCCGCTGGGCGCCCGCCCAGGGATCCTCGAGCCCGACCACCTCCATCAGCTGAAGGAGGCGCTTCCTCGCCGCCCCCTCGTTCCACTCGCGGTCGCGGCCGGATGCTCTCGAGCAGCTGGTCGGCGGCGCCGTCGCGATTCGCCCGCCGCCATCAGCGCCCCGGCCAGCTCGAAGCGCGCCTCGTGGTCGTCGGGATCGGCGGCGATCCGGCGCTCATATTCGCCCGTATCGGCGCCCGGCGGGGCGACTTCGGCCAGAGCGAGGGCGGAACGCGCGCGGGCGATCGCCGGATCCTGGGCCGCGCTTTCCGGCGCTTCGTCGAGCAGCGTCCGGGCCTCGTCCGGCTTCCCGGCGGCGACCAGGGCCCGGGCGATGCCGCCGATCACTTCGGCATGGTCGGGAGCCATTTCGAGGATCTGGCCGAAGATGTTGGCGGCCCGCTCGGCATCGCCGCCGGCCAGCACTTCCTCGGCCATCGCGATCAGCGGCTCGATCTGGGCCTCGAGCTGCTGAGCCTCGCCCTGGAGCGGCAATTGCTCGATGATCTGGTCGAGGATCCGGGTCAGCTGCCCTTCCGTCCGCGCCGGGGTGAGGTCGGCGACCAGCTGGCCCTGGAAGATGGCGTAGACGGTGGGGATGGTCTGGACCCGGAACTGGGCCGCGATGACCTTGTTCTCGTCGACGTTGATCTTGGCGAGCTTGACGCCCTTCGCCGCGTAATCGGCGGCGACCTTCTCCAGGATCGGGGTCAGCTGCTTGCAGGGGCCGCACCAGGGCGCCCAGAAATCGACGATCACCAGCGCGTCCATCGACGGCTCGACGACGTCCCGCCGGAAGGCCTCCAGCGCCTCCTTCTCCGCCGCGCTCATCCCCAAAGTGGCCACGTTCACGCCTTTCCGCCAGGATCGCCTCGAGCCGCCTATGTGGGATCGCGCGGGCTCCTGCCAACCCTATCTAGCCCCCCGTCGGTTTCCGGCGAAGGCTGGAATCCAGTCCGGCGTCCCTTTGCTGGTCCCGGGCTCGCCGGGGAGCATCTAGGGCCTTGCCGGGTGGCGGACCCCATGCTAGCAGCCGCCGCCTTACCTCAGCCGGGGACGCAGGACGTCGTCGGCGCGGCTCAGAGCGGGCGTAGCTCAGGGGTAGAGCACAACCTTGCCAAGGTTGGGGTCGAGGGTTCGAATCCCTTCGCCCGCTCCAGTCTTTCGACAGCGCGGCACGCGATCCGGGAGGATTGATGCTCATTTCCCTGCTTCTCGCTATCGCGGCGCCCGCCCACACGCATCCCGCAGCTCCGCCTCCGCCCGGTCGCCACCGCCTCGGGCCTTCGCTTCCAGACTCTGAAGCCGGGAACCGGGCCCCGCCCCGCGGCCGACAATGCGGTGCTGATCACCTATGAAGGCCGCCTCGCCGACGGCAAGGTCTTCGACAAGAGCGAGCAGCCGGTCGGCATGATGGTGTCGGGCGTCATCCCCGGCTTCCAGGAGGCGCTGCTGCTGATGAACCAGGGCGGCCCTACCGCTTCTGGATCCCGGGCGCGCTCGCCTACGGACCGGCGGGCACGCCGGACGGCGCCATCCCGCCCAATGCCGAGCTCGATTTCACCGTCACCCTCGTCGATATCGGCCGCCCGGCGCCGGCCCCCGTCCCGGCGCCTTCGGAGCCGCTCGAGGGCGACTGAGCGGAACGCATTGCTCCGGCTCCCGTTCTCGAAGGCGTGAGCCATCAACTTGAAACCGTCGACTCGTCCGTGTTCGAGCCGCCCGCGGAGGCGGTCGGATTCTATGTGGAGAGCCTGAAGCTCCTGCAGGAATCGGGCATCCCCTTCCTCCTGTCGGGGACCTACGCCCTCTCCTGCTTCACCGGCATCACCCGTCCGACCAAGGATCTCGACGTCTTCTGCAAGCCGAGCGACGCGCCCAAGATCCTCGCCTTCTTCCAGGAGCGCGGCTTCGGGATCGAGATGGAGGACGAGCGCTGGATCGGGAAGGTGTGGAAGGGCGACCATTTCTTCGACGTCATCTTCTCCATCTCGTCGGCCAGCATCGCGATCACCGACGAATGGTTCCAGGAGGTGTACGAGGCCGACGTCTACGGTACCCGGGTCCGGGTCACTCCGCCGACCCAGTTCATCCTCTCCAAGCTCTTCCTGCAGACCCGCTATCGCTACGACGGTGCCGACATCGTCCACACCATCCTCGTCAAGCATGACGAGATCGACTGGCAGTGGCTGCTCTCCAACATGGAGCTTTATTGGGAGGTGCTGCTGATCAACGTCCTCAACTTCCGCTTCGTCTACCCGACCGAGCGCGATCTCATCCCGCGCTGGCTCTACGAGGAATTGCTCGAGCGCCTGAGGGCGCAGGACCAGATGCCGCCGGCCAGCATCAGGATCTGCCGCGGCCGGCTGATCAGCCCGACCGATTATGTCGTCGACGTCAGCGAATGGGGCTTCGCGGACGTCGTCGGCAAGGGAGTGGACGAGAAGCATGAGCGACCCCAGCACCACTGAGACGCTCAGGGTCGCGGCGATCGGCGACCTCCACGTCACCGAGACCTGCCACAACCGCTACCGGGCCCTGTTCGAGGAGATTAGCGAGGCCGCCGACGTGCTCGCTCTGGCCGGCGACCTGACCAATTTCGGCAAGGTCGCCGAAGCCGAAATCCTCGCCGAGGATCTGCGCGCCTGCACCATCCCGATCGTCGCGGTGCTCGGCAATCACGATTACGAGGCCGGCGAGGCCGACGAGGTGATCCGGATCCTCCAGTCGGCCGGGGTGACCATGCTCGGCGAGCAGGCGACGGTGATCGACGGAGTCGGCTTCGCCGGCGCCAAGGGTTTCATCGGCGGCTTCGGCCGGGGCGAGCTCGGCGCGTTCGGCGAGGAGGCGATCAAGAGCTTCGTCGACGAAGCGCGCAACGAGGCGAGGCTGCTCGAGAACGCCCTGCGCTCGCTGAGGACCGAGCGGGTCGTCGCCGTCCTCCATTACGCGCCGATCCCCGAGACGGTGGAGGGCGAGCCGCTCGAAATCTACCCATTCCTCGGTTCGTCGCGCCTCGCCCATGCGATCGACCGGTTCGACAACGTCAAGGCGGTGGTCCACGGCCACGCCCATCGCGGCGCCTATTCGGGGCACACGCCGGGCGGGGTGCCGGTGTTCAACGTCGCCCAGTTCGTGGTCGAGCCGGCGTTCGGGCGGCCCTACGCGCTTCTGGAGATTTAAGCTCAAGCCCCTCTCCCGCTTTCCGCGGGAGAGGGATTACCGGCCCTTAGGTTGTGCGACCGCCGCCGGCCCGCGCGGCTCGAGCAGGGCGGCGCTCTCCAGCCGGTCGAGCGCCCGGTGGGCGGCGACGTAGCGGCGCGCGTCGGCGATCCATCTGTCCGCCCGCTCGTGGCCGGGCAGCCGAAGCACCTCGAGCAGGGCGACCTCGACCTGGCCGGCCTCGAGGCTCTGGCCGGCGCGGCGGAGCCGCTCGGCGGGCTGGGTCGAGGGCGTGTTCTCGCGGCGGATGGTGACGAGGCCTGCCATCTCGGTCTTGAGCGCCTGCCCACCAGCTCTGGCCCTGGCCGCCGCCGGAGAGATGGGGGGCGACCTCCTGGAAGGACTTCTGGAGGCTCTGGACGGTCACCGGCTGGCGCGCGACGGTCAGCACCGTCGCCACCGCCTGCGGCTCGGTGGCGGCGAAGCGCTGGCGAAGCAGCGTCTCGATATAGCCGAGCGCGACTCCGCGATCGATCGCGCGCCGGGCGGCGAAGGCGACGAGCAGGCCCTCGGCCCGGTCGGCATTGCCGACCGCGGCGCGCGACTGGAGGTCGAGCAGGGCGAGCCGCTCCTCGAGACGGTTGACCCGGCGGGTCGTCTCCGGATCGATCACCAGCCGCTCGCCCGGCGGGCCTTCGGGCTGCGGCTCGACCAGCGGCTCGCGCTCGACGGCGACGGCGGGAGGAGGCGCCTCGGCGGCGGGCGGCGGGGGCGGGGCGACTCCGAGGAAGGCGGCGGCGGTGCCGGAGCGGGCGAGCAGCCAGCCCATCGCGGCCACTCCGGCGACGAAGGCGAGGATCGGCAGCGCCAGCAGCGACCAGAGCGGCCGCTTCGGCCTGGCCGTCACCCGTGCCGGCTCATAATCCATCGCCACCGTTCCTCGTCTCTTCCCGCTCAGTGTTGCACAGCTTGGCGGCAAGCTCCAGCAAGGCTTGGTCGCGCGGCGCCGCCGCCACGGCCGTCGCCGCCCAGCCGTCCCGGCCGCCTCGGCCGCAGCGGCGCTGATCGCGGCGACGAGGATCGAGCCTTTGTCGCGGGCGAGCTCGGCGAAGCGGCGCCCGGCCCGCGGCGAGTGGATCAGGGCCACCGCCGGACCCCGGCAAGGCTCGGCCGCGGTCGGCTCGGCCGCGTAGACGACGCACCGCTCGATCGCGACCCCGCCGACCTCGATCGCGAGATGCTCGCGCCCGCAGGGATGGACAGCCCGCCGAAGCCCGGCCGCCGCGATCATCGCCGCCGCCGCCGCTCCGTCCGAGGGCCCGGTGCGGACGTCGGCGAAGCCGGCCCGGCGCGCCGCTTCGGCGGTGCTCTCGCCGACGGCGAAGCAGGGCAGGCCGGTCAGCCCCGGCGGGGCATGGCGGGCGCCGTTGGCGCTGGTCAGAAGGACCGAGTCGTAATCGCCCCGGATCGGCCCCCCGGCCAGTGCGCGGACCTCGAACAGCGGCGCGACCACCGGGTCGAGGCCCAGCGCGCGCGCCCTTGCGGCGGTTTCGGAGGCCCCCGGCTCCGGCCGAAGGATCAGCAGCTTCACGGCTCGAACAGGCTCCGGAGCCGCGGCGCCGCGCGGTCGAGCAGCGCCCGCGCCAGGGTCAGCGGCGATTGCAGGTCGCCGCTCGCGAAGCGAAGCTCGCCGCTCTGCGATTCGCGGCCGTCCTCGGTGAGGATCTCGGCGCGGAGCCGGATCTCGTCGCCGTCGATCGTCGCCAGCGCCGCGACCGGCGATCGGCAGCTGCCGCCGAGCCCCTCGAGCAGCCGCCGCTCGGCGGCGACGCAGGCATGGGTGGCACGATCGTCGATCGCTCCGATCAGGGTCCTGCACCCGGCGGTCGCCGGAGCGCACCTCCACGCCGATCGCCCCCTGCGCCGGGGCCGGGAGGAAATCGTCGAGCACCGCGCCGACGTCCGGCCGGCCGAGCCGCTCGAGGCCGGCGGCGGCGAGCAGGGTCGCGTCGACCTCGCCGAGGTCGATCTTGCGCAGCCTGGTCTCGACATTGCCGCGGAAGGGGAGGATCGCGAGATCGGGACGCCGGGCCAGCAATTGCGCCGCCCGCCGCGGCGACGAGGTGCCGACCCGTGCGCCCTTCGGGAAGCGCGGCGAGGCTCGCCGCTCCGACCAGCCGGTCGCGGACGTCGGCGCGCGGAAGCATGGCGGCGATCGCGATCTCGGGCGGCCGGATCGTCTCGACGTCCTTCATCGAATGGACGGCGAGGTCGATCCGCCCCTCGAGCAGGGCGAGGTCGAGCTCCTTGGTCCACAGCGCCTTGCCGCCCAGCTCGGCGAGCGGCCGGTCGCGAATGCTGGTCGCCGCTGGTCGCGATCGGCTCGATCTCGATCAGCTCCGGTCCCCAGCCATGGGCGTCGCGAAGCGCGGTCGCGACCAGCCGCGCCTGGACCAGAGCCAGCGGCGAGCCGCGAGTTCCAAGGCGTAGGATCGGCTGCATGCGCCGCTTGTGCTAGCGGGTGCCGGGGTGGCAGGGAAGCGGGCATGAGCCTCGTGCTGGGCATCGAATCGAGCTGCGACGAGACGGCGGCCGCCCTGGTCGCCTCCGACCGGCGGATCCTCGCCCATTGCCTGGCCGGCCAGGAGGCGGCCCACGGCCCGTATCGGCGGGGTCGTCCCGGAGATCGCCGCCCGGGCCCATGTCGAGATCCTTCCCGCCCTGATCGAGCAGGCCCTGGCCGAGGCCGGGGTCGGGCTGGACGAGGTCGACGCGATCGCGGCGACGGCCGGACCCGGCCTGGTCGGCGGGGTCATGGTCGGCCTGGTCGCCGCCAAGGGCCTGGCGCTCGCGGCGGGCAAGCCGCTGGTCGCGGTCAACCATCTCGAGGGCCATGCCCTGTCGCCGATGCTGAGCGAGCCCGGCCTCGCTTTCCCCTATCTGCTCCTGCTCGTCTCCGGCGGCCATTGCCAATTGCTCTTCGTCGAGGGCCTCGGCCGCTACCGGCGGCTGGCGACCACGATCGACGACGCCGCCGGCGAGGCGTTCGACAAGACCGCCAAGCTGCTCGGCCTCGGCTTTCCCGGGCGGCCCGGCCGTCGAGCGGGCGGCGCAAGTGGGCGATCCCGCCGCCGTGCCGCTGCCGCGGCCGCTGCTCGGCTCGGCCGAGCCCCATTTCTCCTTCGCCGGCCTGAAGAGCGCGGTGCTTCGGGCCCGCGAGAGCGGCCTGCACCGCACCGAGGACATCGCCGCCTCCTTCCAGCAGGCGGTGGTCGACAGCCTCGTCGACCGCACCCGGCGGGCGCTCGAGCGGGTGCCGGAGGCGACGGCGCTGGTCGTCGCCGGCGGGGTCGCGGCCAATTCCGCGATCCGCTCGGCCCTCACCGCCCTGGCCGGTGAGCATGGCCTTCCCTTCGTCGCGCCGCCCTTGTGGCTGTGCACCGACAATGCCGCGATGATCGCCTGGGCCGGCGCGCTGCGCTTCGACGCAGGGCTCACCGATCCGCTCGACGCCCCGGCCCGGGCCCGCTGGCCGCTCGATCCGGAGGCGGAGAAGGTGCGCGGCGCGGGAGTGAAGGCGTGAAGGTCGGGATCCTCGGCGGCGGCGCCTGGGGGACGGCGCTCGCCCAGGTCGCGGCCGGCGGCGGCGAGACCCTGCTCTGGGCGCGCGAGAGCCGAGGTGGTCGAGAGCGTCAACCGCGACCGCGAGAACCGCCTGTTCCTCGCCGGAGTGCCGCTCGACCCGGCGATCCGGGCCACCGGCGACCTCGCCGAGCTCGCCGGCTGCGACGCCCTGCTCGTCGTCACCCCCGCCCAGCACATGCGCTCGGTGCTGGAGTCGCTGCCGCCGCTCGCCGTCCCGCTCATCCTCTGCGCCAAGGGCATGGAGGAGGCGACGATGGAGCTGATGCACGACGTCGCCCGCGAGGCCCAGCCGGAGGCGCCGGTCGCCGTGCTGTCCGGCCCGACCTTCGCCCACGAGGTCGCCGCCCGGCCGCCGGCCGCGGTCACCCTCGCGGTCCGGGACCGGGCGATGGGCGAGAAGCTGCGCGACCGGATCGCCCGGCCCTGGTTCCGCCCCTATCTCTCCGACGACGTCGTCGGCGCCGAGATCGGCGGAGCGGTCAAGAACGTCCTCGCCATCGCCTGCGGAGTCGTCGAGGGCCGCCGGCTCGGCCTCAACGCCCGCGCCGCCCTCATCTCGCGCGGCTTCGCCGAGATGACCCGGTTCGGCCTCGCCCGCGGCGCCCGCGCCGAGACGCTCGCCGGCCTCTCCGGCCTCGGCGACCTCGTCCTCACCTGCTCCTCGACCAGCTCGCGCAACTTCAGCCTCGGCAAGGGCCTCGGCGAAGGGCGCTCGGCGGCGGAGCTGCTCGCCGACCGAAGGACGGTGGCGGAAGGCGCCCATACCGCGCCGGTTCTGGCCCGGGCGGCGCGGGCGGCGGGGGTCGACATGCCGATCGTCGCGGCGGTCTGCGCCCTTCTGGCGGGGGAGGCGAGCGGTGGACGACGTGGTCGAGCGCCTCCTGTCGAGGCCGCTGCGGTCGGAGGGGATCTGAACGGCGGAGGGGGCGTCACCCCGGACTTGATCCGGGGTCCATCTTCCTGGCGGCCGGCGGTGTAGCAAAGGTGGATGCCGGATCAAGTCCGGCATGACGATACGGGTCAGAAATCCCAGCAGATGCCCTTATTCTCCCAGTCGCCGTAGCGGGTCGGCTCTCGCCCTTTCGGGCCGCCCTGCTCCTCCGCCTCGGCGGGCGGCGCCGGCCTCGGGCAAAGGCGGGCTTGGCGAAAGGTAAGCGGGCGGCTTCACATGCGCCGGCCGGTCGATTGAAGATGGGGCGCCCATTCCCCACATTTCGGCTGTTGGAGGGACAGGCGCAAGGATGAACCGGTTGAGGACCCTGATGCTGCTGGCGGCGCTGACCGCGCTGTTCATGGGGCTCGGCTTCACCATCGGCGGGCCGCGCGGCGCCGTCCTCGCCTTGTTCGTCGCCGCGGCGATGAACCTCGTCACCTTCTGGAACGCCGACCGGATCGTGCTCAGGATGCACAACGCCAAGGAGATGGGCGTGGGCGACTGCCCGCAGCTGGTCGGAATGGTCCACGATCTCGCCCGCCGGGCCGGCCTTCCCAATCCGCGGGTCTATCTGATCGACTCGCCCCATCCCAACGCCTTCGCCACCGGCCGCGACCCGGCCCATGCCGCGGTCGCGGTGACGACCGGCCTGCTCGCCATCCTCGACCGGGACGAGGTGGCGGCGGTGATGGCGCACGAGCTCGGCCACGTCCGCAACCGCGACACTCTGGTCATGACGATGACCGCGACGATCGCCGGGGCCATCTCGATGCTCGCCAATTTCGGCTTCTTCTTCCGCGACGGCGAGCGTTCCAACCCGCTGGCGATGATCGCGGCGGTGTTCCTGGCGCCGTTCGCGGCGATGCTGGTCCAGCTCGCGATCAGCCGGACCCGCGAATATGGCGCCGACCGCGCCGGCGCCGAGATTTGCGGCGATCCGCGCGCCCTCGCCTCGGCTCTGGCCAAGCTCCACGAGGGCGCGGCGCGGATCCCGAGCCCGGTCGCCGAGCGGGTCCCGGCCGCCGCCTCGCTCTACATCGTCCCCTCCGGCGGCGGCCGCGACAGCCTGTTCGCGACCCACCCCGACACCGCCAACCGGATCGCCGCCCTCCAGGCGATGGCGGCCGGCGCGCCGCCGCGGCCCGCCGTCCCGCGCGGCCGCGCCAGCGCCCTCGACCCGCTCGGCCGTCGCCCCTGACATGGCCGGCCCTCGCGACGACGTCGCCGGGCTGCCGGCCCGGCGGGCCGCGCTGAGCCTGCTCGACGCCGTGCTTCGCAAGGGCCTGCCGCTGGAGGCGGCGCTGGACACCGCGGCCCGCGGGCTGGCGCCCAACGACCGCGGCCTCGCCCACGCCATCGCCGCCGAGGCGCTCCGGCGCCTGCCCGATCTCGACGCCCTGATCGACGGCGCGACCAAGCGGCCGCTTCCCGACGACGCCAAGGCCCGCTCGGCCCTGCGGATCGCTCTGGTCCAGGCGCTGGCGCTCGACACGCCGCCGCACGCGGCCATCTCCACCGTGCTTCCGCTCGTCGACGGCGGCCCGCGCAAGCTGGTCCACGGCGTGTTCGGGACGCTGATGCGGCAGGCAGGCGGCGCTTCCCGAGCTGCCGTCGCTGCCCGCTCGCGGTCGAGGCGCGCTGGACTCGCCACTGGGGCGAGGCGGTCGCCGCCGAGGCCGCCCGGCTGCTCGCCGCGCCGCCGCCGCTCGACCTCTGCTTCGCCGCCGGGACCGAACCGCCGCCGGAGATGGAGGGGATCAGCCTGATGCCCGGCCATTTGCGGCTCCCGGCGCGAAGCGCGGTGGCCGGCCTCACCGGCTATGGCGAAGGCGGCTGGTGGGTGCAGGACGTCGCCGCCTCGCTTCCGGCGCGCCTGCTCGGCGAGGGCAGGGGCCGCACCGCCCTCGACCTGTGCGCCGCGCCGGGCGGCAAGACGATGCAGCTCGCCAGCGCCGGCTTCGAGGTGACCGCGGTCGACTCGTCGGAAAGTCGTCTTGCACGACTTTCCGAGAATCTGGAGCGGACCGGCCTCAGCGGCAAGGTCGATCGCCGCGGACATCCTGCGCTGGTCGCCGCCCGACAAGGTCGACTCGATCCTGCTCGACGCGCCCTGCTCGGCGACCGGAATCTACCGCCGCCATCCCGACGTCCTTCACCGCGTCCGCCCCCGCGCCGTCGCCGAGCTCGCCGAGGGCCAGAAGGCGATGCTCGCCCGGGTCGCCGGCTGGCTCAAGTCCGGCGGCACCCTGGTCTATTCGGTCTGCTCGCTCGAGCCCGAGGAAGGCGAAGCGGTGGTCGAAGCCTTCCTCGCCGGGCGCGGCGACTTCGAGGCGGCGCAGATCGAAGCGGGCGAGCTTCCGCCCGAAATCCCGACCGAGGGCAACCGAGTCCGCACCCTCCCCGGCCTGTTCGCCGAGGCCGGCGGCGCCGACGGCTTCTTCATCGCCCGCTTCCGGCGGATCTGACGGTCGCGCTCTTCCGCTTCCCGGCGAAGGCCGGGATCCACTCGGCCTCCCACTGGGCCCCGGCGTTCGCCGGGGAGCATTGTAACAAAGCGGGGATAAGTCGCCGCCCTTCCTTGCCGCGCGACTCGGGCAGGGTTAACGTTCGCGGGTGCAGCAGCCGGTCCGCATCGCCCCCTCCATCCTCTCGGCCGATTTCGCCCGGCTCGGCGAGGAGGTCCGCGCCGTCGACGCGGCGGGCGCCGACTGGATCCATGTCGACGTGATGGACGGCCATTTCGTGCCCAACCTGACGATCGGCCCGGCGGTGGTGAAGGCGCTTCGCCCGCACACCGCCAAGCCGTTCGACGTCCATCTGATGATCTCGCCGGTCGATCCGTTCCTCGAGGCCTTCGCCGAGGCCGGAGCGGACACGATCACCGTCCATCCCGAGGCCGGGCCGCACCTCCACCGCACCCTCCAGGCGATCCGCGCGCTCGGCAAGCGGGCCGGAGTGTCGCTCAATCCGGCGACCCCGGCCAAGATGCTCGACTATGTGCTCGAGGAGGTCGACCTCGTGCTGGTGATGAGCGTCAATCCCGGCTTCGGCGGGCAGAGCTTCATCGCCAGCCAGCTCGCGCAAGATCGAGGCGATCCGCAAGCGCATCGACAAGGCGGGCCTGCGCCGTCGACCTCGAGGTCGACGGCGGCATCGATGCCGGCACCGCGCGGCGGGCGATCGAGGCCGGCGCCGATGTCGCTGGTCGCGGGGACGGCGACCTTCCGCGGCGGCGCCGGACCGCTATGCCGCCAACATCGCCGGGCTGCGCGGATGAGCCTGCTCGAGAAGATCGATCCCGCCCGAGGAGAGCGAGATCGAGCCGGGCAAGAGGCTGATCCGGGCCGGCGGCGGCCAGGGCGCCTCGCTCGGCGAGCATCTCTCCTCGATCCTCCACCGCCTGTCCTGGCGAACCCCCTTCCACGCCCTTCGCCTGCGCGGCCGGGCGTCCGCTCAAGCTGCATCGCCGTGCCCAAGGATCCGGTGGCCGGCGACAAGGCCGCCGGCGAGGCGATCCTCCAGGGCCGCTTCGTCCGCGGCGGCGAGACGGTGGAGGCCGAGACGCCTCGACTTCGCGGCTCTGCCCGGCTCGGTCCCGGCCCACGTCCAGGACTATCTGCAGAGCTTCGAATGGCTTCGCGACCTCGCCGCCGCCGCGACCCGCGAGCGGGCCGCCAAGCTGGCCGAGAAGATCGTCCACAAATGGCTCGCGGCCCATGCCGAGGCGGTGACCGAGCCGGGCTGGCGCGCCGACCTGTGGGGCCGGCGGATGCTCTTCTGGACCGCCTACGCGCCCTACATCCTCTCGAGCCGCGATTCCGCCTATCGGGCGCTGGTGCTCAACACCCTGTCGCGCGGCGCCCGGCATCTCGACAAGGCCGCCGAGAAGGCGCGGCCGGGCCTCGCCCGGATCACCGCCTGGGCGGGGGTGATCGCCGCGGCCCTGCTCGTCCAGGGCGGGCCGGCGCGGCTCAGCCGCGGCGAGGCCGGGCTGCTCCGCGCGCTGGCCGCCTCGCTTCACGACGACGGCGGGCTGCTCAGCCGCTCGCCGACCGAGCAGGTCATGCTGGTCGAGCTGCTCGCCCAGCTGCGCGCCGCTTATTATGCCGGCGAGCGCGACATGCCCGAGGCGGTCGCCGACGCCCTGTCGGGCGCCGTCGGCCGCTCTGCTCGGGGTGACGCTCGGCGACGAGGCGCTGTCGAGCTGGCAGGGCGGCAACATGCTCTCGAAGCGCCGCATCGCCGCCGCGGTCGAGGGCAGCGGAATGCGGGTCCGGCCGCTTCGCCAGCCGCGCGGCTGGGGCTATCAGCGGCTCGAGTCGAAGGGCACGATCGTCCTGCTCGACGCGGCGCCGCCGCCGCCGACCCGGGCCTTCGCCGGCGGCTGCGCCTCGACCCTGGCCTTCGAGCTTTCCGAAGGGGCGAACCGGCTCGTCGTCAATTGCGGCGGCGAAGGCGCCGCCCGCGGCGCCCTGCCGGCCGAGCTGGTCCAGGCGCTGCGCAGCAGCGCCGCCCATTCCACCCTCACGCTCGGCGACCGCAACTCGACCGCGGTCCATGAGGACGGAAGCCTCGGCAAGGGCGTCGGCCAGGTCGAGCTGGTCCGCGACGAGACCGCCGGGACGGTGATGGTCGAGGCGAGCCACGACGGCTACGTCCGCCGCTTCGGCCTCGTCCACCAGCGCCAGCTCACCCTCGCCGCCGACGGCCGCGAGCTTCGCGGCCAGGATCTGCTGACCCTCGAAGGCCGCCGCCGGCGAAGCGAGGCCATCCCTTATGCGGTCCGCTTCCATCTCCATCCGGACGTCGAGGCGGCGACCACGGCCGACGGGCAGGGGGCGCTGCTCCGGGTCAGGGGGCGCACCGTCTGGCAATTCCGCTGCCGCGGCGGCCGGCTCGCCATCGAGGACAGCCTGTGGATCGACGGCGGCGCCGGGCTTCGCGAGACCTCGCAGCTGGTCGTCGCCGGCGAAAGCCCGCCCGACGGCACCGCCATCGCCTGGATCTTCCGCCGCGCGGGCTAGGAGTGGGAGGGGGTGCGCGAATCGCATCTCCGTTCGGGCTGAGCCTGTCGAAGCCCTTTATTTCTTTCCCGAACGGGAGAAGGGAGGGCTTCGACAAGCTCAGCCCGAACGGCGTCTCAAGGAGCCCCGAGTTGCACGACAGAGTGAAAATAGGCCGCGCATTGCTGTCGGTGTCGGACAAGACCGGCCTGGTCGAGCTGGCGCGGGCGCTGGCCGGCCGCGGCGTCGAGCTGGTCTCGACCGGCGGCACCGCCGGGGCGCTGCGCGAGGCGGGCCTCGACGTGCGGGACATTTCGCGAGCTCACCGGTTTTCCGGAGATGATGGACGGGCGGGTCAAGACGCTTCACCCCAAGGTCCACGGCGGCCTGCTCGCCGTTCGCGACGATCCCGCCCATGCCGCCGCGATGGCCGAGCACGGCATCGGCGCGATCGACCTCGTCGTCGTCAACCTCTACCCGTTCGCCGAGACCGTCGCCCGCGGCGCGGAGCGCGACGAGATCATCGAGAATATCGACATCGGCGGCCCCTCGATGGTGCGTTCGGCGGCCAAGAACCATCGGTTCGTGGCGATCGTCACCGATCCCGCCGACTATCCTCAAGCTTGTCGAAGCCCTCGACGCGGATGACGGCACGACGTCATTGGAGTTCCGCAAGTATCTGGCCGCCAAGGCTTTCGCCGCCACCGCCGGCTATGATTCGGCGATCGCCCAATGGTTCGCCTTCGCCGACCAGGGCGAGATGTTCCCCGAAACCCTGCCGCTCGCCCTGAAGCGCGGCGAGGAGCTTCGCTACGGCGAGAACCCGCACCAGAAAGCGGCGCTCTATCTGCCCGCCGGCCCCCATAGCCGCGGCATCGCCCAGGCGGAGCAGGTGCAGGGCAAGGCGCTCAGCTACAACAATCTCAACGATGCCGACGCCGCGCTCGAGCTGGTCGCCGAGTTCCGCGCGGCCGGGCCGGCCTGCGTCATCGTCAAGCACGCCAATCCCTGCGGAGTGGCCGACAGCGTCCAGCCTGGTCGAGGCCTATGAGGCCGCCTTCGCCTGCGACACCGTCTCCGCCTTCGGCGGGATCATCGCCGTCAACCGGCCGATCGACGCGGCGGCGGCGGAGGCGATGACCGCGATCTTCACCGAGGTGGTGATCGCTCCGGACGCCGATCCGGCCGCTCGCGCGATCTTCGCCCGCAAGAAGAATTTGCGCCTCCTGCTGACCGGCGAGCTGCCCGATCCGGCGCGGCCGGGGCTGACTCTCAAATCGATCGCCGGCGGCTATCTGCTCCAGTCGCGCGACAACGGCCGGGTCGCTCGCGAGGACCTCAAGGTGGTGAGCCGCGCGGGCGCCGACCGAGCGGGAGCTGGCCGACTGCCTGTTCGCCTGGACGGTGGCCAAGCACGTCAAGTCGAACGCCATCGTCTACGCCAAGGACGGCGTCACCGCCGGAATCGGCGCCGGCCAGATGAACCGCCTCGAATCGGCCCGGATCGCGGCCTGGAAGGCGCGTGACGCGGCCGAGAAGGCCGGATGGCCCGAGCCCCGGACGATCGGCTCGGCGGTCGCCTCGGACGCCTTCTTCCCGTTCGCCGACGGGCTTCTGGCGGCGGTCGAGGCGGGCGCGACGGCGGTGATCCAGCCCGGCGGCTCGATCCGCGACGACGAGGTGATCGCCGCCGCCGACGAGGCGGGGCTGGCGATGGTCTTCACCGGGATGCGCCACTTTCGCCACTAAGCGATGGGCGGCCGGGCTCCGGGCGGGGTGGTGCCGGGCGGCGGCGGAAGCTCGGGCTCCTCGCCTTTCCTGAGCCGGAAGAGGACCCGGTCGTCATGGGTGAAGCCCTTCAGCCAGACGACCACCCCGAACGTCGCCAAGATGGCCGGGATTCCGAACGCCAGCTCGACCCATTCGAGCGACTGGGGAAGCATGGTGAAGATCTGGCCGACGACGATCGCGGCGGCGCCCGCCCAGACCAGGGGCCAGCGCCAGCCCTGCACCGGCGCGTCGAGAAGGCGGCAGAGCAGGCGGGCCTTGAGGATCGAGGCGAGGCCGAGCGCGAGCATCAGGGCCGCCGCGGCGCTCGCCGCCTGATAGGCCTGGACGTTCTCCGGCCTCAGCGGAAGCCGCTTCGACCGCGAGGATGAAGAGGACCGTCAGAGCGGCCTGGACGGCGATCATCAGGGTCGAGATCATCAGATTGCGGTGCCGGGCGACGTAGACGAGCGCCGCCTCGGAGACGGCGGCGGTGGCGGCGACGACCTCGGCGGCGAGCAGGAAGGCGAGCGCTCCGGTGCCGCCGACGAAGGCGGCGCCGACCATGCCCATCACCGCCTCGCCGGGGATGCCGAGCGCGAGCGCGATCCCGGCCTGGGCGGCGATCACCCAGAAGCCGACCTGGCGGACCTGCTTGGCGACCGCCTGCCTGTCGCCCTCGGCGAGCTTCTGGGTGATGACCGGGGCGAGGATCGGGTCGAAGCTCGTCTTCAGCTTCTGAGGCAGCGAGGCGACCTGCTGGCCGACATAATAGACCCCGACCCAGTAAGGCGCGACGAACAGGCCGAGGATGGCGATGTCGAGGCGGCGCGAGCCCCATTCGATGGCGTCGGCGGCGGCGAGCGGGATGTTGCGGCGGGCGACGCGGAGCAGCTGGGCCGGGTGCGGCTTCCAGTGCGGCGGCAGGCCGTAGCTTCGGTAGAGCGGCCACAGCGAGGCGACGAGGCCGGCCGTCACCGAGATCACATAGGCGATGATCAGCCCGTCGCGGGACCGGGTCCCGTCCTCAGCCGCCGGGAAGATCAGGACGCAGGCCGCGGCGGCGATGCTGATCGTCCACGGCTCGACGATGGCCCGGGCCCTCACGGTCGCACCGATGTCGTGGCGGTAGGCGAGAGCGGCGAGCGCGATGTCGGCCCCGGCGATCGCGAAGATCACCATCGGCAGCAGCCAGTCGGCGCCGTGCACTCCGCCGGCCGGGAACATCGCCTGCGGGAACAGCATCAGCAGGGTGGTGAAGAAAGCGGAGGCGATGAAGGCGGCGAGGATGGCGTCGGTGACCACGCAGCTGTGCGGCTGGTCGGTGGTCGACAGCTGCTGCGCGAGGCCCCGCTTCAGGCCCAGGGTCGCGAGCTGAGCGGCGAACTCCATGACGATGACCGCATAAGCGAAGGCGCCGAGCGCTTCCGGCCCGTAGAGCCGACCGGCGATGAACAGGAAGGGCAGGCGCGCGGCGAGCCGGATCAGGAATCCGAAGAAGTTGGTCCTCCCGCCCTTGGCGAGGGCGGCGATGTCCTCTCCGGCCCCGGGGGGCGCCGTGCTCAATGGGCGGCGCCCCAGTTCGCCCCGGTGCCGATGTCCACGCCGAGCGGGACGCTGAGGGTCACGGCGGGCTCGGCGGCCCGTTCCATGACGGTGCGGATGACGGCGCTCGCCCGGTCGACCTCGCCTTCGGGCACTTCGAAGACGAGCTCGTCATGGACCTGCATCAGCATCCGCACCGCGCCGAGCCCCTCGCGCTCGAGCGCCGGGCACATGCGGACCATCGCCCGCTTGATGATGTCGGCGCTGGTGCCCTGGATCGGCGCGTTCACCGCGGCCCGCTCGGCGCCCTGGCGCTCGTGCTGGACCCGGCTCTTGATCATCGGGAAATGGGTCTTGCGGCCGAACAGGGTGGTGGTGAAGCCGGTCTCGCGGACTCCTTCCAGGGTCGAGTGGATATAATCGCGGATTCCGGGGAAGCGCTCGAAATAGCGGTCGATCATCGCCTGGGCCTCGTCGGCGGTGATCGACAGGCGCCCGGCCAGGCCCCAGCGCGAGATTCCGTAGAGGATGGCGAAGTTGATCGTCTTGGCGCTGGCGCGGGTGTCGCGATTGACCTCGCCGAACAGCTCCTGGGCGGTCAGGCTGTGGATGTCGGCCCCTTCCGCGAAGGCGGCCTTGAGCTGCGGCACGTCGGCCATGTGCGCGGCGAGGCGAAGCTCGATCTGGCTGTAGTCGGCGGCGAGCATCACGTAGCCCGGCTCGGCGACGAAGGCGTCGCGGATCCGGCGGCCGATCTCGGTCCGGATCGGGATGTTCTGGAGGTTGGGGTCGGTCGAGGAGAGGCGGCCGGTCTGGGCGCCCGACAGCGAATAGCTGGTATGGACCCGGCCGGTCTCCTTGTTGATCTGCTGCTGCAGGGCGTCGGTATAGGTCGACTTGAGCTTCGAGAGCTGGCGCCATTCGAGCACCAGCCGGGCGATCGGGACTCCGTCGCGCGACAATCGCTCGAGCTCGTTGACGTCGGTCGACCAGGTCCCCGACTTGCCCTTGCGGCCGCCCTTGAGGCCCATCTTGCCGAACAGCACCTCGCCGAGCTGCTGCGGGCTGCCGATGGTGAACTGGCAGCCGGCCTCGCCGCAGATCCGTTCCTCGAGCTCGGCGATCTGGGCCTGGAACTCCTGGCTGAGCTTGTTCAGCTCCTCGCGGTCGACCTTGACCCCCTCACGCTCCATCCGGGCCACGACCGGGACCAGCGGCCGGTCGACCGTCTCGTAGACCCGAGCGACCCGCTCGTGCGGCAGTCGGGTCTTGAACCGGGTCCACAGCCGCAGCGTCACGTCGGCGTCCTCGGCGGCATATTCGGTGGCGCGGTCGAGCGGCACCTGGTTGAACTTGATCTGCTTCTGGCCCGATCCGCAGACGTCCTTGAAGGCAATGCATTCGTGGTCGAGATGCTTCTTCGCCAGATCGTCCATCGAATGGCTGTTGAGCCCGCCGGCGTCGAGGTTGAAGCTCATCACCAGGCTGTCGTCGACCGGAGCGACCTTGATCCCGCGGCGGTCGAAGACGATCCAGTCGAACTTGAAATTGTGGCCGACCTTGAGGACGGCCGGGTCCTCGAGCAGGGGCTTGAGCTTGGCCAGCGCGGTCGCCGCCGGGATCTGCTGCGGCCGCTCGGACAGCAGGTCGTGACCGCCATGCTCGAGCGGGAGGTAGCACGCCTTGCCGCATTCGGTGGCGAGGCTGATCCCGACCAGGGCGGCGGTGACGCAATCGTAGCCGTCGGTCTCGGTGTCGACGGCGACGAGGCCGTTGGCGGTCGCCGCGGCAATCCAGCGGTCGAGCTCCGCTTCGTCGGTGACAGTCACATAGGCGGAGCGGTCGATCTTCGGCTCCGGGCGGACCTCGCGCTGGACCGGCGCCGACGCGTCGCTCGGCGCCTTGACCTGGGAGGTGCCGTTCAGCCGCGCGAGCAGCGACTTGAAGCCCTGCTCCTCGAGGAACTCGCGAAGCGGGCCGTCGGGAATGCCCTTCATCTCGAGGTCCTCGAGCGGCTCGGGCAGCGGCGCGTCGCAGACCAGCTTGACCAGCTCGCGCGACATTCTCGCGGCCTCGGCATGCTCGATCAGATTCTGCTTGAGCTTGGGCTTCTTGATCTCCTCGGCATGGGCCAGCACGGTCTCGACGTCGCCATATTGCTGGATGAGCTGCGCCGCCGTCTTCGGCCCGACCCCGGGCACCCCGGGGATGTTGTCGACGCTGTCGCCCATCAGCGCCAGAACCTCGCCCAATTGCTCGGGCGGGACGCCGAACTTCTCGATCACATAGTCGCGGCCGATGCGTCGGTCGTTCATCGTGTCGTAGAGGTCGAGCCGGCCGTCCTCGACCAGCTGCATCAGATCCTTGTCGGAGGAGACGATCGTCACCCGCCAGCCCGCCTCGAGCGCGGCCTTGGAATAGCAGGCGATGATGTCGTCCGCCTCGAGCCCGTCCTCCTCGATGCAGGGGAGGGAGAAAGCCCGGGTGGCGTCGCGGATCAGCGGGAATTGCGGGACGAGGTCGGGCGGCGGCGGCGGCCTTTGCGCCTTGTAGCCTTCGAACATGTCGTTCCGGAAAGTGTGCGAGCCGGCGTCGAAGATGACGGCGAGGTGGGTCGGGCCCTCCTCCTTGTGGAGGCTCTCGGCGAGCTTCCACAGCATCGTCGTGTAGCCGTAGACGGCGCCGACGTTGAGCCCGTGCCGGTTGGTCAGCGGCGGCAGGCGGTGATAGGCGCGGAAGATGTAGCTGGACCCGTCGACCAGATAGAGATGGGGCATGACGCTGGCTCTAGCGCAGCCGAGCCTTCCCGTCATCCCGGCGAAGGCCACGGTTTGTGCGGTAAGCCGGCGCTGGCGCTGTTCGCGGGTTCCGGACTTCGCTCGGAATGACCGTCGGGGCGAACGGGGTTTCTACGGTCTGGGATTCGTTAACCATGTCGCGCTAGCCTTCGTCCCATGAGTCGCCGCTTGCTTCTGGCTGTCGCTGCCCTTTCGGTGCCGATCGCGGCGCCGGCCGCGGGCGCTCCGTTCAAGCCGACTCGGATCTCGGTCACGGTTCGCGGAAGCGGGCCCGACGTGATCCTGATCCCCGGCCTCTCGGCCTCGCGCGGAGTCTGGAACGGCACCGTCGCCGCCGTTCCCGGCTATCGCTACCATCTCGTCCAGATCGCCGGTTTCGCGGGCGCTCCGGCGGGCGGCAACGGCGCCGGTCCGGTCGCGGCTCCGGTCGCCGAGGAGATTGCCGGCTACATCGCCGCGAACCGGCTCAAGCGTCCGGCGATCGTCGGCCATTCGATGGGCGGGTCGATCGCGATGATGATCGGCGCCCGCCATCCCGGCCTCGCCGGCCCGGTGATGGTCGTCGACATGCTGCCCTCGCCCGCCCGTCCGTTCGGAATCCCCGCCGCCGCGGTCAGGCCGCTGGCGAAGCTGGTCGGAGGAGAGATGGCGAAGACGGACCGGCTCCGGCGCGACCTCAAGTCCCTGGTCGGACGCTTCGGCAATGCCGACTGGCTTGAAAGCCGAAGCGATTCGGCCGTCGTCGGACGCTCGCTCGAGGAGCTGCTTTCGACCGACCTCACCCCGGAGCTGCCGCGGATCCGGGCGCCGCTGACCGTCGTCTACGCCTGCACGGCGCGGCTCGCCTATGCGTGCGGCCAGGTGAGCCGGGCCTATCGCTCGGCCTATGCGCGGCGGCCCGGCACCCGGCTGGTTCGGATCGACCGAAGCGGCCACACCATCATGTGGGACCAGCCGGCCGCCTTCCAGTCGGCGCTGCGGACCTTCCTCGCAGCGCCCTAGAGCGGGGAGCAGGGATACGAGTAAGGCGAGGTTCAACCCGGCCGCCCTAGGGCCCGCGCGATGAGATGGCCGATCCTCCTTGCCGCCGCCTTGGGCCTGGCCTGCGCCGGAGCCGCGGCGCCCGCGCCCGTGCCCTCCGCCGCCGCGGCGAAACCCTTCGCTCCGACCCGCTTCTCGGTGGTCGTCCAGGGGACGGGACCCGACGTGATCCTCATCCCCGGCCTCACCGGCGCGCCCGAGGTGTGGAAGGGGACGGTCGCGGCGGTGCCCGGCTATCGCTACCACCTCGTCCAGGTCGCCGGCTTCGCGGGGACGCCCGCCCGCGGCAACGCTCGAGGCGAGGTCGTCGCGCCGCTCGCCGCCGAGGTCGCGCGCTACATCCGGTCGAGAGGCCTGCGCCGGCCGGCGATCGTCGGCCATTCGATGGGCGGAACGGTGGCGATGATGGTCGCCGCCCGCCATCCCGGCCTGGCCGGCAAGGTCATGGTGGTCGACATGCTGCCGCAGCCGGCCGGGATCGTCGGTGGCGACGCGGCCGGGATGCGCGGCCTCGCCGACAGCCTTCGCGACCTCGGCGCCACTCCGGGCGGCCGGCGGCTGGTCGAATCGGCGATAAGGCTGTTCGGCAATCCGGAAGGCGGCGCCGATCCCGACCTGACCGCTCGGGCGACCCACGAGCTGGCGCTGACCGACCTGACGGGCGAGCTGCCGCGAATCGCGGTGCCTCTCACCATCGTCTACGCCAGCCTCGACCCCAGCCGCCGCGCCTCCGACGACGCCCGCTATCGAGCCGCCTACCGCGGCAAACGCGGGGCGAAGCTGGTGCGCATCGACGACAGCGGCCACATGATCATGTACGACCAGCCGGCGCGGTTCCGGTCGGAGCTGAAGAGCTTTCTGGCGAACTGATCCTTCTCCCACGAAAGCGAGGGAGCCTCTTACGGCACCAGCACGGTATCCACCGCGTCGGGAAGCGTTTCCGGATAGTCGAGCGTGTAGTGGAGGCCCCGGCTCTCCCGGCGGGCGAGGGCCGAGCGGACGATCAGCTCGGCGACCTGGACGAGGTTGCGAAGCTCGACGAGGTCGGCCGTCACCCGGAAGTGGCGGTAATAATCGTGGGTCTCCTGCTTGAGCAGGTTGATCCGGTTCAACGCCCGCTCGAGCCGCTTGGTCGTGCGGACGATTCCGACATAGTCCCACATGAAGCGGCGGATCTCGCGCCAATTGTGCTGGACGACGACCTCCTCGTCGGAATCGGTGACGCGGCTCTCGTCCCACGGGCGGATCGCCGGGGGCGGCGGCAGCCCGGCCCAGCTTGCGTTGATATGCTCGCCGGCGGCGATCCCGAAGACCAGGCATTCGAGCACCGAGTTGGAGGCGAGCCGGTTGGCGCCGTGAAGGCCGGACATCGTCACCTCGCCGGCCGCGTAGAGGCCGTCGACGTCGGTCCGGCCGTCGAGATCGGTCATCACTCCGCCGCAGGTGTAATGGGCGGCCGGGACGACGGGGATCGGCTGCCTGGTGATGTCGATGCCGATGTCGGGCTCGGCGAGGCGGGCGGCGATGGTCGGGAAGTGGGCGAGGACGAACTCGGGGTCGCGGTGGCTGATGTCGAGATGGACATAGTCGAGGCCGAGCCGCTTCAGCTCGTGGTCGATGGCGCGGGCGACGACGTCGCGCGGCGCCAGCTCCTCGCGCGGGTCGAAGCGCTTCATGAAGCGGCGGCCGGTGGTCGGGAGCTTGAGCTTGCCCCCTTCCCCGCGCATGGCCTCGGTGATCAGGAAGTTCTTGACGTCATGGTGGTAGAGGCAGGTCGGGTGGAACTGGTTGAACTCCATGTTCGCCACCCGGCAGCCGGCCCGCCAGGCCATGGCGATGCCGTCGCCGGTCGAGCCGCGCGGGTTGGTCGAGTAGAGCCAGGCGCGGCTGGCGCCGCCGGTGGCCAGCACGGTGGCCCGGCCCGTGATCGTCTCGACCCGGCCGGTCTCGCGATTGAGCGCATAGACTCCCCAGACCCGCCGCGCTTCCGCCGCTTCGGCCGCGTGGCGGTTGGTGACGAGGTCGACGGCGACCCGGTCGGGGATCAGGCTGATATTGGGATGGGCGGCCGCGGCCTTCTCGAGCGCCTGCTGGACCGCCCAGCCGGTCGCGTCGGCGACGTGGACGATCCGCCGGTGGCTGTGGCCGCCCTCGCGGGTCAGGTGCCAGCGTTCCTCCTCGCCCCGGTTGAACGGCACCCCCAATGCGGCCAGCCGCTCGATCGCCGCGGGGGCGTTCTCGACGACATATTCGACCGTCGCCCGGCGGTTGAGGCCGGCGCCGGCGACGATCGTGTCCTCGATATGGCTTTCGAACGTGTCGCCGGGCTCGAGCACCGCGGCGATCCCGCCCTGGGCGAGCGCGGTCGAGCCGGCGGAGAGATCGCCCTTCGCCAGGACGGCGACCTTGAGCTTGGGCGCGAGAGTCAGCGCCGCTGAAAGCCCGGCGGCGCCGGATCCGACGACGACGACGTCGAATTCGTGTTTCATCCGGCGGGGTCCGGCGACCGGGTCAGGTTGAGGAAGACGTCCTCGAGGTCGGCCTCGCGGGTCGAGACGTCGACGATCCCGAGCCCGTCGCGCTGGAGGGCGGCCAGCACCTCGCCGGCGTTCACCTTGTCCTTGCGATAGGTGATGGCGAGGGTGCGCTCGCCCATCAGGTCGATCTTCTCGAAGCAGGAGGAATCGGGCAGAGCGGCGATGTCGCGGTCGACGGTCACCTCGACCGCTTTCTCCTGGGTCATGTTGACCAGGGTCCGGGTCGCCTCGTTGGCGATCAGCCGGCCGTGGTTGATGATCGCGATCCGGTCGCAGAGCTGCTCGGCCTCCTCGAGATAATGGGTGGTGAGGACCACCGTCACCCCCTCGCCGTTCAATTGCCGGACATAGGCCCAGAGCTGCTGGCGAAGCTCGATGTCCACCCCGGCGGTCGGCTCGTCGAGGACGAGGATGGGGGGCGAATGGACCATCGCCTTGGCGACCAGCAGCCGGCGCTTCATCCCGCCCGACAGGGTGCGCGAATAGGCTTCCGCCTTGTCCTCGAGCCGGACGGCGCGGAGCAGCTCCTGGGTGCGCCGGCGGACCTTGGGGACGCCGTAGAGGCCGGCCTGGATCTCGAGCGTCTCGCGCGGCGTGAAGAAGGGGTCGAAGACCAGCTCCTGAGGGACGATGCCGATCGACGCCTTGGCGTTGCGCGGATGCTTCTCGATGTCGAAGCCCCAGATCGTCACGCTTCCGCCGCTCTTGTTGACGAGGCCGGCGAGGATGTTGATCAGAGTCGACTTGCCGGCGCCGTTCGGCCCGAGCAGGCCGAAGATTCCGCCCTGCGGCACCTCCAGGCTGACCCCCTCCAGCGCCCTTTTGCCGCCGGCATAGGTCTTCTCGAGGTCGACGATCGAGATGGCGGACGCGGTCATGCGGCGGGCTTTAGCCGCTGAACCCCTCCCCGCCTAGAAGGCGGTGTTCTATGGTGGCTCGCAGGGGGGGACTAAAAGATGCGCTTTCGGCTTGCACCGTCCGTCGCGGCGTCAGCGACTCTCGTTTTCCTCGTGACGATCACGACCTCGGCCTTTCTGCTGTTCCGGCAGCAGCAGCTTGCCGAGCAGGACCCGCAGTTCGGCCGGACGCTGCTGTGGCAGGCTATTTCGTACAGTCCGTGGATTCCGTTTGCGTGGCTGCTCTGGCGCCTGTTTGGAAAGGCGAGGCTGAGCCGTGCGATCGTCGCGCGCTATTTGCTGCTGGGCCTGGTCGCCGTTCCCGCTCACGCTTTTACCGCCACCCTGGTGGACATCAGCTTTTCCCGGCCGGGAGGCGCGGACCTTGTCGCGCTCGCCGCCCAGAGAGCGCAGCTTGATATTCTGATTTATTCGGCCTTCGGCCTGCTCGCGATAGCGGCCGACTTTCAGCGGACCGCGAAGGACAAGGCTGAGATTTCAGCGGCGCTGAAGCAAGCCCTGGCGGCGGCTCGGGCCGGTCGGCCGGAGACGTCGAACGTCTCGGCGGCGGAGCTGGAGACGCTGGTGGTTTCTGTCGGCCAAAAGCGTGTCCCGGTCGAGATCGGCAAGGTCGAATGGTTCGGATCGGCAGGAAATTATGTGGTGGTGAACTGGGACGGCCGCGAGGGCCTCATCCGGCAGACGCTCCAGGCGGTGGAGCATCGTCTCGATCCGCACGTCTTCGCACGCAGTCATCGGACCATCATTGTCAACCTTTCCAGAGTGGCGAGCGCGCAGCCGCTGTCGGACGGGTCGTGGCGGCTCACCATGACGAGCGGGACTGAGCTGGTGGCCAGCCGCACTTACCGGGACGAGATCATGGCGCGGCTGGAGCGGACTTCGGTTCGTCCCGCATAGCCGAAGTTCGTCCCACCCGGCTGGACGTGGAGGCGAAGGCGGGGCTGTTGGCCCGGGTAACGAGGAGAATGCCTGTGCACGCCCGGATTGCCTGCCTTGCCGCCATTGGAGCGGCGATCTCATCTTCCTTTCCAAACGAGACATATGCCGCGGTCGAGGCGCGGCAGGTTGCCATCTCGGCCAATCCCGGCCGGGTCTGCTACGACGAGAGCCAACCATCCTATCCGAACTTCGACCTTATTCTCCGCAACGCTTCGGATCGTGAGCTCAAGGTCAAGGAGCTGCGGGGAATAGTGACCGCGGCCGGGGAGATGGTCGAAAGGCGCATGATCTGGCAGCAGTCGGTCGCACAGCTTTCGCCGGACCGCGCGGTCGCTCCGCGCGGGCAGGCCCTGATCTTCAACCCATTTCTCTTCCGATCCGCAACCCTGGGATCGCGCATACGATATGAGGTCGAGTTCGAGGGCGACCCCCAGGGCGCGCCGCCGGCCAGCACCACAATAAGCTTGCAGGACTGCCGCAATCGCGTGCGGCTCGTGCTGCCGGTCAAGGGGCGGGTGCTCGTTTACGACGGCTATGACGTCTATTCGCATCACCGGCTCACCGGCTACGGCGGACCCGACGATGCGACGATGGGCATCTCGGATAATTTCCAGAGATTTGGCCTGGATCTGGTTGTCGTAGATGAGAATGGCCGCTTCCACAGCGGCGACGGGTCACGCACCGATCAGTGGTTCGGCTGGAGCATGCCCGTGCGCGCGGCGGGCGCCGGCACCGTCGCGGCCGTTCACGACGGGCAGCCGGACAATGTCGTTATCGGCACCGTGGACAGGTGGGTGGACCGGGACATGGCTAGGAACCCCATGTCGAGCTACGGAAACTATGTCCTCATCGATCACGGTGGCGGCGAATTCAGTCTGGTCGCCCATTTGCGCGACGGCAGTGTGAAGGTCCGCAACGGAGAGCGGGTGAGGGAGGGCCAAGCCGTCGGCCAGATCGGGAATTCCGGCGCCTCGGGCGGCGTCCATGTCCATTACGAGAGGCGGACCGGACATGGAATTGCGGGCATCCAGACCCTGCCTCCCTATTTCGATGACCTGTACCTGGCGAACGGCGGCAGAAGCGGCGGGCCGATCCCGATCAACAGCGGCGATGTGGTGACGGCCCGCTAGCAAAATGGTCCAGCCCCCTTGCTTGGAACGGCCCCGCGCCGCGTCTACCGGAATAACCAACTAACTTGAACATTGACTCAGGTTTCAGTTTCCGGCATGTCCGTCCGAGCCGCAGCACACAGACTCCGTCAAGGAGCGCGCGGACGGGGGAGAGGGGTTGAGGGTTTTCACGGCATCCGACGGCGCTCGAATCGCCTATTCCGATGAAGGCGAGGGCCGTCCGCTCGTGCTTCTGCACGGGCTGATGGCGGATTCGCGGCTTCTTCGAGCGGCAGAGCGCGCTCGCCGATTCGTTTCCGAATGATCGCGGTCGACCTGCGCGGCCACGGCCGGTCGCCGGCCGGGAGCGAGCCGCCGACGATCGCGCGCCTGGCGGCGGACGTCGCGGAGCTCGTCGGCGCGCTCGAGCTGGAGGGCGCGCTCGGGATCGGCTGGTCGCTCGGCGCCGCGGTGCTCTGGCGCGTCCTCGCCGGGCCGGCGTCGGCGCAAATTCGCCGGCGCCGTCGTCGTCGACATGACCCCGCGGGTGCTCAACGACGGCGGCTGGGATCTCGGACTGTCGCGCGAGACCTGCGAGGCGCGCAGCCAGGCGATACGCGACGACTTCCCCGCCTTCGCTGCCGCCGCCGGCCAGGCGATCTTCGCCGCGCCCGGACCGGAGGCGGACCGCGCCGCCGAGGCCTTCGCGCGCCAACGATCCGGCCGCGATCGGCGCCCTCTGGCAGTCGCTGGTCGAGGAGGACTTCCGGCCCTTGCTGCCCTCGATCCGGCAGCCGACCCTCGTCGTCCACGGCGCCCACAGCCACCTCTACGGCGCCGACACCGCCGGCCATCTCGTCGCCGCTCTGCCCAATGCCCGGGCCGTCGCCTTCGACCGCTCCGGCCACGCCCCGCACCTCGAGCAGAGCGAGCTGTTCAACGCCACCCTTCGCGAGTTCGCGGCGTCGCTGCCGCCAGTCCGTCAAACCGAAGCCACCGCCTAGAATGCCAGGAGAAACCGCCATGACCCGCCTGTCCACCCGCACCATCCTGAAGCTCGGCGTGGCCGCCGCCGCCCTCGCCGCCGCCCCTGCTCCGGCCTGGGCGCAGGAGCCGACCGAGGAAGAGGCCGCCGCCGCCGCCAACGAGGCGCTCGACGAGACCGCGGCGGCGGCCCCGGCCGAGGATGCCGACATCGTCGTCACCGCCCGCCGCCGGGCGGAGAGCCTTCAGGACGTGCCGATCGCGGTCACCGCCTATCAGGGCGAGGCGCTCGAGCGCGCCGGCGCGACCGACATCACCGACCTCTCAGCGACACCACCCCCAACGTCACCCTCGAGACGTCGCGCGGCACCAACACGACGCTGACCGCCTTCATCCGCGGCGTCGGCCAGCAGGATCCGGTCGCCGGCTTCGAGGCCGGCGTCGGCCTCTATCTCGACGACGTCTTCCTCAACCGCCCGCAGGCCGCGGTGCTCGACATTTACGACGTCGAGCGGATCGAGGTGCTGCGCGGGCCGCAGGGCACGCTCTACGGCCGCAACACGATCGGCGGCGCGATCAAATATGTCACCCGCCGGCTGTCCGACGCTGCCGAGCCTCAAGGCGACCGCGCCAAGGTCGGCACCGACGACCTGGTCGACGTCATCCTCGGCGGCAGCGTGCCGATCGTTCCGGGCCTCAAGTTCGGCGCCTCGGCGGCGCGGCTGACCCGCGGCGGCTTCGGCGACAATCTCAACATCGCCGGACTCTCGACAATTACGACCGCAACATCTGGGCGTTCCGGGCGACGGTCGAGATGGAGCCGACCGACAATTTCTCGATCCGCTTCTCGGGCGATTACACCAAGGACGAGAGCGACCCGCGCAACGGCCACCGGCTGATCCCGGGCCTGCTCAGCGGCGCGCCGGTGCTCGCCGACGTCTACGACACCCGCGCCGGCCTCAACACGCCCGAGCAGGACATCGAGGCCTTCGGCGGCGCGATGCACGCCGAGCTCAAGCTGGGCGACCGGATCACCATCCGCAACATCGCCGCCTATCGCGAGGACCGCAGCGCCACCCCGATCGACTTCGACGCTTTGCCCGCGCAGGACGTCGACGTCCCCGCCATCTACTCCAACCACCAATTCTCGAACGAGCTGCAGCTGCTCTACGAGAGCGACAAGCTGCAGCGGCGTCGCCGGCTTCTATTATCTCGAACGCCAAGGCCAGCAACATCTTCGACGTCGTCCTCGCGACGACCGGCGCGCTGATCGGCGTGCCCGGCTTCACCGCCTCGACCTTCGGCGAGGTCCACACCAAGACCTGGGCGGCCTTCGCCGACTTCACCTACGATATCACCGACCAGTTCGCCGTTTCGCTCGGCGGCCGCTACACCAGCGACAACCGGCGGGCGACGGTGATCCGCAAGAATCTGATCGGCGGCGCCTCGCCCGAGCTCGGCGGCGCCGGCGTCCAGCTCGGCGCGCTGACCTCGAACTTCACCGGCGAGAAGACCTTCAAGGAATTCACCCCGCGCGCCTCGATCAGCTTCCAGCCCAATGACGACAACACGATCTACGCGAGCTGGTCGCAAGGGCTTCAAGGGCGGCGGCTTCGATCCGCGCGGCCTCTCGACCGCGGCGCCGGACCTCAACGGCAACGGCGTCCGCGAGGCCGACGAGATCTTCGACTATTTCCTGTTCGATCCCGAGAAGGTGACCAGCTACGAGATCGGCTACAAGGCGAGCCTGTTCGACCGCCGCCTGCGGCTCGCCCTCGCCGGCTTCTACGCCGACTATAAGGACGTCCAGGTGCCGGGCTCGGTCGGCGCGGTGATCAACGGCATCCCGACCTTCGTCGGGGTCACCACCAATGCCGGCAAGGCGACCTTCAAGGGCCTCGAGGTCGAGGCGCTGGCGACCCTGC
Source organism: uncultured Alphaproteobacteria bacterium (assembly GCA_963716155.1). Lineage (GTDB taxonomy): Bacteria > Pseudomonadota > Alphaproteobacteria > Sphingomonadales > Sphingomonadaceae > Allosphingosinicella. Next base: position 2,583,894 of record OY970297.1, on the reverse strand, counting down.
TCCGCGGGCGACGACGGCTCGCGCCTCACCTTCGCCGGGACGCTCGGCTATCTCGACGCCCAATATGACGAGTTCATCACCAACATCCCCGGCACCGGCCCGGTCGACGTCGCCGATTTCCGGCGGATCCAGAACACGCCGAAATGGACCCTGTCGGGAACGCTCGACTTACTCGACTCCGCTCGCCGGCGGCACGTGTCGACGTCAACACCACCCTCTCCTACCGGTCAGCAAGACCTTCCAGTTCGAGACCCCGAGCCCGTTCCTCGACCAGCCAGGCTATGCCCTGTGGGACGCCAATCTGGTCTGGACCAGCCGGAGCGAGCGCTGGACGATCGGCCTCCACGCCAAGAACATCCTCGACAAGCAGTATATCACGTCGGGCTACCAGTTCCTGTCGGTCAATCCGGTGACCGGAGTGCCGCAACGTCAACGCCGGTCACCGGCAACGTCATCCCCAGCCTCGGCCGGGAAGGCGTCGTCACCACCTTCTACGGCAATCCGCGGCAGATCTTCCTCAGCCTCGGGATGAAGTTCTAGGAGGGGCCGCAGCGAAGCTGGACTGCGTCCCGGCGAAGGCCGGGACCCAGTCCGGCGCCGGTGCCGCTGGACCCCGGCCTCCGCCGGGGAACAAAGGATAGCGAATGTCGACGCCGCCTGCCCAGACCGAGACCTCTCCCGCCGGCCCGCGCGTGCTCGTCGTCCTGCTCGTCGCCTACATCTTCAACTTCATCGACCGGCAGATCATCGGCGTCCTCGCCGTGCCGATCAAGGCCGAGTTCGGCCTCAGCGACACGGCGCTGAGCTATGCTCGGGGTCGTCTTCGCACTCTTCTACGCGACGATCGCCATCCCGATCGCCTGGCTCGCCGACCGCAGGAGCCGGGTCAACATCATCGCCGGCGTCGGTCGCGCTGTGGAGCCTGTTCACCGCCGCCTGCGGCCTCGCGCAGAATTTCTGCGCAGCTCGTCCTCGCCCGGATGGGGGTGGCGTTCGGCGAGGCGGGCGGGATCGCGCCCTCCTATGCGCTCATCTCCGATTTCTATCCCGAAGGAGCGGCGGGCCCGGGCGCTCGCCTTCTTCTCGCTCGGAATCCCGATCGGCTCGGCGCTCGGCGTCTTCTTCGGCGGCTGGCTGGCCACCCATCTCACTGGCGCGCGGCCTTCCTGATCGTCGGCCTCGCCGGCCTGCCGGCCGCCCTGCTGGTCAAGATCGGCTGATCCCCGAGCCGCGAGCGCGGCGGCTTCGACCGCGCGGACGGCGAAGCCGTGCCGCCGGCGCCGCCCTTCGCCGACGTCGCCAGGACGCTGGCGCGCAACCCGAGCTTCTGGCTGCTCTCCTTCGGCGCCGCCTCCGGCTCGATCCTCGGCTACGGCCTGATCTTCTGGCTGCCGAGCTTCTTCAACCGGAGCTTCGGCCTCGCGCTGGCCGACGTCGGCTGGTTCTACGGCTCGATCGTCCTCGTCGGCGGCGTCGCCGGCACCTGGCTCGGCGGCTGGATCGGCGACCGGGTCGGGCCGGCGCGGCCGGGCGCCTATGCGCTGATCCCGGCGGTCTGCTTCCTGATCGCCGCGCCCGACCTTCGCCCTCGGCCTGTTCGCGCCCAACCTCTGACGTCGGCTGGGCTGCTGTTCGCCTTCGGCCAGATGCTCGCTTTGGCCTGGCTCGGGCCGGTCATCTCGGCGGTCCAGCATATCGTCGCGCCCGTCGATGCGGGCGACGACCTCGGCCAGCTTCCTGTTCATCAACAATCTGATCGGGATCGCCTTCGGAATCTACTTCCTCGGCTGGATGTCGGACGCCGATGAAGGCCGCCCAGGCGCCGATTCGCTGCAATATTCGATCCTCTACGGGCTCGGCTTCTACGTCCTGAGCGGCCTCATCTACCTCGCCGCCAGCCGCCGCCTCGAGCGCGACTGGTACCGGGGCTGAATGGGGTTAGGCGGCCGATTTGCGGCGGGGGGCGGGGGGCGCCTCGGCGGCGGCCTTAAGGAGCGCGCCCCGAAGCGCCTTGAGCCGCGCCGGATTGTCGATCTTCGCGCCGTGGAGGTCGGTCAGGTAGAAGACGTCGACGGCGCGCTCGCCGTAAGTGGCGATATGGGCGGAGTGGATCGCCGCCTTCGATTCGAACAGCGCCCGGGCGAGGCTTGAGAGCAAGGCGGCTCGGTCGCGGGCGTTGACCTCGACGACCGAATAGCGGCTCGACGCCTCGTTATCGACGAAGACGGCGGGCTGGATCGCGAAGGCCTCGGCTCGGAGCAGCGGCAGAGCCCGCGCCTCGAGCCGATCCATCGCCGGCTCGTGGCCGTCGATCGCTCGGAGCACGGCCTCCTCGAGCCTCTTCAGCTGGTGGCGGTCGGCGAACGGCCCGCCTTGGGAATCCTGGACGAGGAAATTGTCGACCGCCATCCCGTCGAGGGTGGTGTGGATCCGGGCGTCGATGATGTTGGCGCCGGCGAGGCTGATCGCGGCGCTCAAGCGGTAGAACAGGCCGGGCCGGTCCTTGGCGTAGACGCTGAGCAGGGTGGCGCCGCGCTCCGCCTCGACCGAGACGGCGAGCGGCCGGGTCCCGGCGGGGTCGCGGTCGGCGCGGTCCATCAGCGCGGCATTGCTCTCGAGCACTCCCGGCGGCTCGGCCAGCCAGTAGCTGTCCGGGAGCCGCCAGGCGTGGCGGGCGAAGCGGGCCTCCTCCCAGCCGAGCCGGGCGGCGAGGTCGGACTGGACGGCGGCGATCCGCTCGCCCCGCCCCTTCTGCTTGTGGCCGAGTCGAAGCGCCTCCTCGGCGGCCTCGAACAATTGGCGCAGGAGCTGGCGCTTCCAGCCGTTCCACACGCCCGGGCCGACCGCCTGGATGTCGACGACGGTGAGGATGAAGAGCAGGCGCAGGCGCTCGAGGCTCTTCACCCGCCGGGCGAAATCCTGGATGGTCTGGGGGTCGGCGAGGTCGCGCTTGAAGGCGGTGGCGGACATCAGCAGATGCCAGCGCACCAGCCAGGCGACCGTCTCGGTCTCCGCCTCGCTGAGGCCGAGCCTCGGGCAGAGCGCGAGCGCCACTTCGGCGCCCAGCACGCTGTGGTCGCCGCCTCGACCCTTGGCGATGTCGTGGAGGAGGACGGCGGCGTAGAGCACCCGGCGCGAGGCGATGTGGCGGAACAAGGCGGTGGCGAGCGGGTGGTCGTCCTTCATCGCGCCTTTCTCGATCGCCGCGAGCAGGCCGATCGCGCGGATCGAATGCTCGTCGACCGTATAATGATGGTACATGTCGAACTGCATCTGGGCGACGACCCGGCCGAAATCGGGAACGAAGCGGCCGAACACCCCGGCCTCGTTCATCCAGCGCAGAACCGTCTCCGGGTCGCGCGGGCTGGTCAGGATCTCGAGGAACAGGGAGTTGGCGGCGGGATCGTCGCGAACCTCGTCGACCAGCTTGGCGTCGCGGGCGGCGGCGCGCATCGCCAGCGGGTGGATTTCGAGGCCATAGAGGTCGGCCAAAGCGAAGATCCGAAGCAGCCGGACCGGGTCCTCGCGGAAGAAACCGTCGCCCGGCAAAGCGAGTCGGCCCCGGTCGAGGACGAAGCCCTCGAGCCGGCTCGGCCGGCGGCGGATCGCCGGAAGGCCGAAGCGGCCGCCCTTTTTCGCGAACTTGTCGTCGAGGTGGGCGAGGAACACCCCGGTCAGGTCGCCGACCGTCTTGGCGTGCAGGAAATAGTGCCGCATGAAGCGCTCGACCGGCGACTTGCCGGGGCGGTCGGCGTAGCGCATCCGCGCCGCGATCTCGCGCTGATAGTCGAAGGTCAGCCGCTCCTCGGCGCGGCCGGCGACGATGTGGAGGTGGCAGCGCACCGCCCACAGGAAGCGCTCGGCGCGCTGGAACTGGCGAAGCTCGACGGCGGAGAGCAGGCCGACCTCGACGAGGTCGCCGGCCCGGGTCACCCGATAGGCATATTTGCCGATCCAGAACAAAGTGTGGAGGTCGCGCAGGCCGCCCTTGCCCTCCTTGACGTTGGGCTCGACGACGTAGCGGCTGTCGCCCATCCGGCGGTGGCGGGCGTTGCGCTCGTCGAGCTTCTCGGTGACGAAGCTCTTCGCGTTGCCGGCCACCACCTCCTTCCAGAAGCGCGCCTGGACCTCGTCGTAGAGCGGCTCGTCGCCCCACAGCCAGCGCGCCTCGAGCAAAGCGGTGCGGACCGTATGGTCGGTCGAGGCGAGCGCGATCAGCTCGTCGATCGAGCGGGTCGACGGTCCGAGCTTGAGGCCGAGGTCCCAGAGCAGATAGAGCAAGGCCTCGACCGCCTGGCCGGCCCAGCGGCCCGGCTTGCCGGGCGTGACGAAGGCGATGTCGACGTCGGAATGGAGCGCCATCTCGCCTCGCCCGTAGCCGCCCACGGCGAGCAGCAGCAGCCGGTCGGCGCTCGGCGCCGGCGGCAGGCCGGCGACGGCATGGTCGTAGGCGAGGCGGACGATCTGGTCGGTCAGGAAGGCGTAGGCGGCGGCCGCCTCGCTGCCGGCATAGGGCGCCGCCTCGAGCCGCCGGGCGATCTCCGAGCGGCCCTCGGCCAGGGCCCGCTTGAGGATGGCGGCGCCCGAATCGGGCCCGGCGCGGAGCGCGTCGGCGATCGCCCGTCGGTCGACGATCGCGCGCTTGCCCGGAACCGAGGCGAAGCGGGTCGGCATCAGCTGCCGCCGGCGGCGAGGCGCTTCAGCCGGTAGACGAGGTCGAGCGCCTCGCGGGGGCTGAGCGAGTCGGCGTCGACCTCGGCGAGCGCGGCCTGGAGCGGGTCGGCGGCCGGGACCTCGGGCGGGGCCGACGCGGCGAACAGCGGCAGGTCGTCGAGGCCGGCGGCGATCCCGCCGGTGGCGGCTCGGCCCTGCTCGAGCTTGGCCAGCACCGAGCGCGCCCGGGCCAGGACCGGAGCGGGCAGGCCGGCGAGCTTGGCGACGGCGAGGCCGTAGCTTCGGTCGGCCGGGCCCTTCGCCACCTCGTGGAGGAGGACGAGGTCGCCCTTCCACTCGCGCGCCCGGACGTGGTGGAGCGACAAAGCGTCGAGCCGCTCGGCCAGCCTCGTCAGCTCGTGATAATGGGTCGCGAACAGGCAGCGGCAGCGGTTGCGGTCGTGGATCGCCTCGGTCACCGCCCAGGCGATGGCGAGGCCGTCATAGGTCGAGGTGCCTCGGCCGACCTCGTCGAGGATGACGAAGCTCCGCTCGGTCGCCTGGGCGAGGATGGCGGCGGTCTCGACCATCTCGACCATGAAGGTCGAGCGGCCGCGGGCGAGATTGTCGGAGGCTCCGACCCGGCTGAACAGCCGGTCGACGAGGCCGAGCGTGGCGCGCGCCGCCGGAACGTAGGAGCCGGCCTGGGCGAGGACGGCGATCAGCGCGTTCTGCCGGAGGAAGGTCGACTTGCCGCCCATGTTGGGGCCGGTGACCAGCCACAGCCTTTCCTCCTCGGAAAGGGCGCAGTCGTTGGCGACGAATCGGGCGCCGGAGGCGCGCAGCGAATCCTCCACCACCGGGTGGCGGCCGCCCTCGACGTCGAAGCAATTGTGGCCGGCGAAGCCGGGCCTCGACCAGCCGCCCTCCGCGGCCCGCTCGGCGAGAGCGGCGGCGACGTCGAGCCGGGCGAGGGCGTCGGCGGCCGCCGCGATCGGCTCGGCACGGGCGAGCGCCGCCCGGGTGAGCGTCTCCAGATGCGCGGCCTCGGCGGCGAGGGCATGGGCGCCGGCCTGGCCGACCCTCATCGCCTGCTCGTGAAGGTCGGGAGCGTTGAATCGCACCACCCCGGCCAGGGTCTGGCGGTGGGTGAAGCCCGAATCGACGGCCATGAGCGGGTCGGCATGCCGCGCCGGCACCTCGATATGGAAGCCGAGGACTCCGTTGTGGCGGATCTTCAGCGTCGCGATCCCTGTCTGCTGCCGGTAGCGCGCCTCGAGCCCGGCGATGGCCCGGCGGCCCTCGCCGCCGGCGGCCCGAAGCTCGTCGAGCGCGGCGTCATGGCCCTCGGCGATATAGCCGCCCTGGGCGGAGTCGAGCGGCGGCGACGCGACCAAAGCCCGGTCGAGCAGGTCGGTCAGCTCGCCATGGCCGGTCAGGGCCGGAAGCAAAGCGGCGAGCAGCGGCGGGGGATCGGCGAGGTCGGTCAGCCGCGCGTGCAGCCGGCGGGTCTCGTTGAGCCCGTCGCGAAGCTGGCCGAGGTCGCGCGGGCCGCCGCGCCCGGCCACCAGCCGCCCCAGCGCCCGGCCGATGTCGGGCAAAGCCTTGAGCTGACGGCGCACCGTCTCGCGAAGCCCCGAATCGCCCTCGAACAGGCCGACCAGGTCGAGCCGGGCCTCGATCGCCACCCGGTCGAGCAGCGGCGCTCCGAGATCGGCGGCGAGCAGCCGGGCGCCGGCGCCGGTGACGGTTCGGTCGACGGCGTGGAGCAGGCTTCCCGTCCTGCCCCCGGTCGCCGACTGGGTGAGCTCGAGGCTCTCGCGGGTCGCGGCGTCGATCATCATATGATCGCCCGAGGCGCGCGCGACCGGCGGCCGGAGGAAGGGGAGCGACTCCCTGGCGACTTCGTCGAGATAGGCGAGCAGGCCGCCGGCGGCGCACAAAGCGGCGCGGTCGAAAGCGCCGAAGCCGTCGAGGGTCGCGACTCCGAAGCGCTCGCAAAGGCGCCGCTCGGCCGCGACCGAATCGAAGCCCGACCGCCGGTCCTGGTCGACCACCTCCGCCGCCGCCAGGCGGGCCAGCTCCGCGTCGAGCGCGTGCGGCGGCACCGAGCCCAGCTCGAAGCGGCCGGTCGAGATGTCGGCGGCGGCGAAGCCATGGCGATCGCCGACCTTCGCCACCGCCACCAGCCAGTTGGCCGAGCGCGAATCGAGCAGGGCTTCCTCGGTCAGCGTGCCGGCGGTGACGACCCGGACGATGGCGCGCTTGACCACCGACTTGGCGCCGCGCTTCCTCGCCTCCGCCGGATCCTCGACCTGTTCGGCGATGGCGACCCGGAAGCCGCCCCGGATCAGCCTCGCCAGATAGGCCTCGGCGGCGTGGATCGGCACCCCGCACATCGGGATCGGCTCGCCCTCATGCTCGCCGCGCGCGGTCAGCGCGATGTCGAGGCACGCGGCTGCCGCCTTGGCGTCATCGAAGAAGAGTTCGAAGAAGTCGCCCATCCGGTAGAAGAGCAGGCAGTCGGAGGCCTCCGCCTTCAGGGCGAGATATTGCGCCATCATCGGCGTCGGAGCCGAGCCTGTCTTCGCCTGGGTGGCCATGGCGCAAGGTTAGAGGGTTGCAGGCCGGCATGGAACGGCCTTGTGACGGCACCAACGCCCTCTCCCGCTTTTCGCGGGAGAGGAGGAGCAGTGGGGTTAGCCTGGGCCAATCTCAGCTTCCACGGTCAGCACCGCGAGCCACGGCCCCGAGGAAGTGCCGAGCAGGGCCGACCAGTACCAGGAGGAGATGTCGGGCCAGCTCCGCCCGTCGGCGCCGCGGACCTGCTCGCAGGCGCGCAGCCGGCGGCCGCCGCGGGTGGCGGTGAAGCAGGACGCGATTCCCGATTCCGCCGACTTGCGCATCGGCGAGGGGCCGATCTCGTAGCCGACCGCCCGGAAGCAGTCGCTGGCGGGGTGGAGCCGCCGGGTCGGAGCGCTCACCTGCCGAAGCACGATCTGGCGGCGGTCGTCGCTGAACCTGGCGACATGGCCAGGAAAGCTTCCGGCGAGCAGCCGGTCCTCGGGCGCGGGCGCCAGCCGGACGATCGCCCGCCCCTCGAAGCGTGCCGGCCACGGCTCGGCGCGGCCGCCGGTCGAGCTCGGCGGCTCCAGCAAGGGCGCGAAGACCGTCGCGGCCGCGAGGAGGCCGAAGACCGCGCGGGCGGCGAAGCCGTTCACGCCGGCCGTCCCGGGCGCGGCGCCACGCAGGCGAGGATGGCGAGCGCGAGCAGCAGGAAGGCGGCCAGGCCGACGGCCTCGTGCGCGACGGGGCCCTGCAGCCGCTCGATGAATCCGTTCTCGACGTAGAAGAGGCTGGCGGCGCGGACCGCGTTGCCGGCGATGGCCAGGACGACCGCGAGAGCCAGCGCCCGGGCATAGCGGCCGGGGCCGAAGCCGAAGGCGAGTCCGACCCCGCTGACCAGGAACAGGCTCGCCCACAGCATCCGGACGCCGCTGCAGGCCGCGTCGAACAGCAGCAGCGATCCGTTCCAGCTCAGCGCCACGCCGTCCACCCCGACCGCGATCCCGTTGAGCCTCAACAGCGCCGCGGTGAGGACGGCGCCGGCCAGCCGCATCGGATAGGCGAGATAGAAATCGAGGCTCGGAAGCACCGGCAAGGCGAGCAAAGCGAGGCCGGCGAGCGGCGCCCAGGCGAGGCCGCCGCCGGCGACATGGCGGCAGAGCAGGACCATAAAGAGGGTGGCGACCGCCGCCTGGACGAGCGCCGGCCCGGCAGCGGTGGCGGCGACATAGGCGGCGAGCCCGAGCGACAGCGGAAGGAGCGGGACCGGCCTCGCCTCTCCCGCCGCGATCCGCCGGACCGCCGGCGCGGCGACGGCCAGCCCGACCAGGGCCAGAGGCAGCGCCGACAGCCCGTCGCCGAATCGGCCGGCGAGCAGCCGCCAGGCGTCCCAGAAAAGCCACGGCGCCAGGGCCAGGGCGAGGCGGGGATCGAGGCTCGGACCCATCAGGCCAGGACCCAGCGCCGCCGGCGCACCTGCCAGAGGAGCAAGGCGCCGACGATGGCGATGAGCGCCCAAGTCGCCGGCTCGGGCACGGTCGGGACGTCGGCGGAGCCGGGAACGGCGAGGCCGCTGTTCTTATATTCGGCGTCGGTCTCGAGGACGACCGCGCCGCTCACCGGGGTGACGATGTTGAGGCGGTGGGCGAGGTCGATCGCCCGCGACCGCTCCTTGCCCTGCGCCCGGGCGGCGGTCGCGAGCTCGCCGGCTCCCCACAAGCGGGCGATGTGGATCGACGAAGCGGGGCCACCGGCACCCGGGGTCTGCGACCGAATCACCTGCCAGCCGTCGCCCCCGGCGAGCTCGGCGATCAGCCTCGCGAGGTCGGCCCCCGCATCGCCCGTCGGCGGGATTTCGCGAGCGCTCTCGAACCAGGGATGGCCCGCGACGGCAAAGGCGGGGCCCGGCTCCGCCTGGTAACGCACCAGCCGAGGCAGGCCGGTCGAACGCTCCAAAATCTGGTTGAGGCGGCCAGAGGAGCCGACGAACTCGACCGGCTGGGGGCCGTGGATCCAGAGCAAGGTCGAGTCGCGGCCGGCGGACGCGCCGAGCGCCTCGGCCAGCGCCGCGAGATTGTCCTGGCCGCCGCTGAAGACGGTGTCGGCGAGCGCCTGGCGGATGCGGGCGCGCTGCTCCGGCGACCAGGGTGCCGCAGTCACCTCCCGCGGCGGCTCGGCGGCGACGAACAGCCCGACCGGAAGGCCGGCGGGAAGCGCGTCGAGAGCCCGGCCGAGCCCGGTCGCAGTGCCGCGATTGGCCGCCGAGGCGTCGAGGACGATGACGAGTCCGGCGGGGCGCGTCGAGCGGGCGCGGACGACCCTCTGCTCGATACGCAGCGCGGGAGCGTTCGCGGTCGCCGGGACGAGGGCGGTGCGCACCGCCGGGGCCGCGACCCGGGCGACGAGGATCCGCGGCCGGCGGCGCGCGAGCTCGTCGTCGCCGATCGCGCCGCGGACCTGGGCGGCGCCGGACTCGAGGGCGCGGGTCTCTAAGCTCGGATATCGGGCGGCGAGCGCTCCGTCGCCCTCGATCCAGACCTGGTGGCGAAGATCGGCGGGAAGCTCGAAATTGCGCGCCGCGATCGCCGGCAGGACGAAGCTGCGCGCGCCGTCCCGGCCGATGTCGAGCGGGGCGGTCATCCCGATCCTCAGCTTGAGCGAGCCTCCGGCCGGCACCGGGAACGCCTGGACGAGAAGCCGGCCGGAGCCGTCGGTGGTGACGAGCAGGGGATCGCGGCTCTGGCGGACGACATTCTCATAGGCGGCGCGCGCCTCGCCGCGGCCGGCGATGCTCGCCTCCCGGGGGACGCCGTTGACCCACAAGGTCGCGCGCGAGGCGACCGCGCCCGGCGGCAGCGCCAAGGTGAGCCGGGCTTCCTGCGGGTCCGCCGAACGGTTGGCGAAGGCTGCGGTCCATTCGAGATAGGCGAGATTGTCGGCGGCGGCGACCGAGCCGTCGAGCCGCGACTCGGCGAGGCGGAGGCCGTCGATCCGGCCGCCGACGGCGGTGCCGCCGCGATCCTCGTCGAAGCCCCAGAGCCAGTCCGAGCGCCCCCGCGCCGGCCGCTCGACCGCGTTGAACGGCGTTCCGGTGGTCCGGTAGTAGAGCTCGCGCGCCATGGCGGTGGTCGGGCCGGCCCGAGGCGCGATTCGGCCCTCGTTCCACGAGGCAACGATGAAGCTCCCCAGGCCGGTGGCTCGGCCGCCCTCGCCGTAGCAGAGGCGCAAGAGCATCTTCTCGTCGCCGGCGGCGCGCATCAGGGCGGCGCCGCGCCGCGCCTTGGCGCCGCCCTCACCGGCCCATCCCACCGCGACATAGGTGGCGGTCGCCGGCAGGTCGACGAGGACGAGGGCGGCAAGGCCGGCCAAGACTCCGCCGAACAGGCGGCCCGGACCGTGGCCCTCGTCGCCGGCGAAGCGGCCGGCAAGCTTGGCGCTCGCGATCAGGGCGAGGGCGGGGGACAAAGGCAGCAGGCCGAAGCCGACGAGGATGATCGCGACCAGCGCGATCGGCACCAGCGGCAGGAAGACCAGCGCATAAGCCAAGGCGATCGTCATCGCCGCGCCGGCCGCCGCGGTCAGCCAGGGCGATCCGGGCTCGTCGCGGCGGGCGGCCCGCCACAGCGCATAGTTGACCGCCGGCACCGCGGCGACGACCAGCGCATGGCCCCCGGTCGGGATCGGATCGAAGAAGGCCGAGGCGCACAGGCCCGTCGCCAGCTCCATGGCGAGCGCCGTCGCGGGCAGGATCACCCCGAAGCTCAGCAACGCGACGCCGGGTCGGGGCGGCTCGAAATAGGACATCGCAGGGCTCCGCTCGAGTCGCTTCGAAGACCCTGACTGCCACCGCCGCTTCGACCGGCGATCCGCGGCGCATGTCCTTTGCGTCGCGCCTTTGTGCAGATCCCGTGCGGATGGCGAACCGCAAGTGCGGCTTGCCGCCTTCCGTCCTCAGGCCCTACAGGGACGCCCTCACCGGGAGAGCGACACGATGAGCGAGAGCAACGTCAAATTCTCCGAGCAGGAGGCGCTCGACTTCCACACGCTCGGCGGCCGGCCGGGGAAGATCGAGATCATCGCTTCCAAGCCGATGGCGACGCAACGCGACTTGAGCCTCGCTTACTCGCCCGGTGTCGCGGTTCCAGTCCTGGCGATCGCCGAGGATCCCGCCAAAGCCTATGATTATACGGCAAAAGGCAATCTCGTCGCGGTCATCTCCAACGGCACCGCCATCCTCGGCCTCGGCAATCTCGGAGCGTTGGCCTCGAAGCCGGTGATGGAAGGCAAGGCGGTGCTGTTCAAGCGCTTCGCCGACGTCGACGCGATCGACCTCGAGCTCGACACCGAGGACAGCGAGGCCTTCGTCAACGCCGTCGCCCTGATGGAGCCGAGCTTCGGCGGCATCAACCTCGAGGACATCGCGGCGCCCGAATGCTTCATAATCGAGCAGACCCTCCGGGAACGCATGAACATCCCCGTCTTCCACGACGACCAGCACGGCACCGCGATCATCACCGCCGCCGGGCTGATCAACGCCTGCTTCCTCACCGCTCGCGAGCTCAAGGACATCAAAGTGGTGGTGAACGGCGCCGGCGCCGCGGCGATCGCCTGCACCGAGCTGATCAAGGCGATGGGCGTCCGCCACGACCATGTCGTCATGTGCGACCGCAAGGGCGTCATCTGGCAGGGCCGGGACGGGCTCGACCAGTGGAAGTCGGCCCATGCCGTCGTCACCGACGCGCGCACGCTGGAAGAGGCGCTGGTCGGCGCCGACGTCTTCCTGGGTCTCTCGGCGGCGGGGGCGCTCAAGCCCGAGATGGTGATGAGGATGGCGAAGCAGCCGATCATCTTCGCCATGGCCAATCCCGATCCGGAGATTACCCCGCCCGAGGCCAAGGCGGCCCGGCCCGACGCCATCATCGCCACCGGCCGCTCGGACTATCCTAACCAGGTCAACAACGTGCTCGGCTTCCCGTTCATCTTCCGCGGAGCGCTCGACGTGCGCGCCACGACGATCAACGACGAGATGAAGATCGCCGCCGCCGAGGCGCTCGCCGAGCTCGCCCGCCAGCAGGTCCCCGAGGAGGTCGCGGCGGCCTATGGCGGCAAGGCGCACAGCTTCGGGCCCGACTACATCATCCCCGCGCCCTTCGACCCGCGGCTGATGGAGATCGTCCCCGCGGCGGTGGCGCGCGCGGCGATGGACAGCGGGGTCGCCCGGATCCGGATCGACGACATGGATAGCTACCGGACCCGCCTGCGCTCGCGGCTCAACCCGACCACCTCGGTGCTCAGCCTCGCCCACGAGGCGGCCCGCGCGGACCCGAAAAGGGTGCTGTTCGCCGAAGGGGACGAGGATGTGGTGCTCCGCGCCGCGATCGCCTTCCGGGACGGCGGCTATGGAATCCCGGTGCTGGTGGGGCGCGACGACGTCCGCGAGCGGCTGCGCGCCTTGGGCGTCGACGATCCCGAGAGCTACGAGCTGATCAACAGCCGGGTCTACGGCCGGGTGCCGGAGATGGTCGACTATCTGTACAAGAGGATGCAGCGCAAAGGCTATCTGCAGCGCGAGATCGAGCGGATGGTCAACCAGGACCGCAACACCTTCGCCGCTTTGCTGCTCGCGCTCGGCGAGGGCGACGCGCTGATCACCGGAGTGACCCGGCCCTACGCGCAGAGCCTGAGGCAGGTGCAAAGGGTGCTCGATCCGAAGGAAGGCATGACGCCATTCGGTCTCCACGTCCTGGTCGGCCGCTCCCACACCACCTTCATCGCCGACACGACGGTGACCGAGCGGCCGAGCGGCGAGCAGCTCGCCGACATCGCCGTCCACACCGCCCAGGTCGCCCGCCGGATGGGGCACGAGCCTCGCGTCGCCTTCCTCTCCTATTCCAATTTCGGCGACCCCGAAGGCACCTATCTCGAGCGGATTCGCGAGGGCGTGAAGGTACTCGACCGCCGCCCCGGCGGAACCGACTTCGAATATGAGGGGGAGATGTCGCCGGACGTCGCGCTCAACCCGGCGATGGCCAAGGTCTATCCGTTCAGCCGGCTGACCGGGCCGGCCAACGTGCTGGTCATGCCCGGCCTGCAGACCGCCAATATCTCGGCGAAGCTGCTTCGGGAGCTGGGCGGCGACGCGGTGATCGGCCCGATCCTGGTCGGAATGGCGCAGCCGGTCCAGATCGCCGCGATGACGGCGTCGGCGTCGGACCTGGTGACCCTGGGCGTCCTCGCCGGGAGCGGCGTGGTTCGCTGATCCTCCCCATGCAAGGCATGGGGAGGATCATCAGTTCGGGGAGTTGGGCCCGCCGGCGCCGGCGGCCCCGGGCGCTCCGACCGCGCCGATATTGCCGAACAATTCGTCCCAGATGCTCTTGTCGCGGCCGAGGGTGGGGGTCTTGTCGGCCATCGGATCGATCGAGACCACCTGCTCGAGGCCCTTGCGGTCGACCGAGGCGACGTTGCCGGCCTGGTCGAAGCGGACGTGGAGGATGGTCTGCTCGTTCACCCGCGGATGGACGAAGGCGTAATTCTTGGTCCGGCGGGCGACATAATACCAGTCGTTCTGGTCGAACGTACCGGTGAAGGTCGGCCGGCCGAGCGTGTTCTGAACCGATTCCTTGTTGTCGACGCCGGGCTGGACGGCGCTCACCAGGGTTTCGTCGACGATATAGCCCTGAATGTCCTGCGTCTTGGAGCAGCCCGCCAGCCCCGCCGCCACGGCCACCAGCAAAGCGGCTTTTCGTCCCGAAACCATCATATTGGAAAAACTCCGTAAAACCGGCCGGCGCGAGTCGCGCGCGCCGGCGCCTGCCTTGCCGGCAGGGCGAGGCCCTCCAATATCCGAGAAAAGCTGAACCGCGCAAGTACGCGCCCTGCCCGAGGAGACCGGCCCTGGCCCTATTGTCCCGCCTGTTCGGGGCCCGCCGCGAGCGCGCCGCGCTCCGGCCGCTCTACGACGCGCTGGTCGCCGCCGCGCGCGAGCCGGACTGGTATCGCGACGGCGGCGTCCCCGACACGATCGAGGGCCGCTTCGACATGGTCGCGACGATGGTCGCGCTCGCCCTTCTCCGCCTGGAGGCCGAGGGCGAGGGCGGCCGGGCGGAATCGGTGCAGCTCACCGAGCTGTTCATCGACGACATGGACGGAACGCTGAGACAGATCGGGATCGGCGACTTCGTCGTCGGCAAGCATGTCGGCAAGCTGCTGGGAGCGCTGGGCGGGCGGCTCGGCGCGCTTCGCGAGGCTCTGGCGGGCGAGGCTCCGCTCGAGCCGGCGGTCCGGCGCAACCTGTTCCGCGACGGACCGGCCGACGAGGCGCAGGTGCGCTGGGTCGGCGAGCGCCTCCGCCGCCGCCACGACGCTTTCGCGGCGACCGGAATGGAACCGCTGCTCGCCGGAAGGCTTCCGCAGCCGTGAATGAATTCAGCTGCCTTTACCGCCTCGACGCTTTGTCCGGCGAGCCGAAGCGGGCCGAGATCGAAGCCGGGCCTGAGGAGCGTGAAGCCCTCGCCCGCCGGTTCGGCCTCGTCGCCCTCGACAGCCTCACCGCCGAAGCGGAGCTTCGCCGCTCGGGCGAGGCGGTGACCGCGGCCGGCAGGCTTCGGGCGCGGGTGACCCAGAGCTGCGTCGCCACCGCCGAGCCGGTCGAAGCGGAGGTGGCGGAGGATTTCCGTGTCGATTTCCGACCGATGCCAGCCGATTCCCGGCCGGAGGAGGAGGTCGAGCTCGGCGAAGGCGAGCTCGACGTCACCTTCTACGAGGGCGGCGCGGTCGATCTCGGCGAGGCGGTGGCGCAGAGCCTCCTGCTCGCCCTCGATCCCTATCCGCGCTCCCCGGCCGCCGAAGCGGCGCTCCGCGAGGCCGGGGTGAAGAGCGAGGAGGAGGCTCGGCTCGAGGCGAGCCCGTTTGCGGCGCTGGCCGCGCTCAAGGGCAAGCTGGAGGAGTGATCCGTCGCCGCCCCAGCGAAGGCTGGGGCCCGGAGGGTGAAGAACGCCGGAGCTTTCACCCGCTGGGGTCCCAGCCTGCGCTGGGACGACGGGATCCTCAGAACGGGACGTCGTCGTCCAGGTCGCTGTCGAACGCGGGAGCCGGGCGCGACTGGGGGCGCGATCCGCCGCCGCCGCCGGAGCCCGAGCCGCCGCTCTCGTAGCCGCCGCCATAATCCTCGCCGCCGCCGCCACCGCCGCCGCCGCGGCTGTCGAGGAGGACGAGCTCGCCGCGGAAGCGCTGGAGCACCACTTCGGTCGAATAACGGTCGGCGCCCGACTGGTCGGTCCATTTGCGGGTCTGGATCTGACCCTCGAGATAGACCTTGGAGCCCTTGCGCAGATAGGATTTGGCGACCCGGCCGAGATTCTCGTTGAAGATGACGACCCGGTGCCACTCGGTCCGCTCCTGGCGGTTGCCGTCCTTGTCCTTCCAATTCTCCGAGGTGGCGACGCGCAGGTTGACCACCTCGCCGCCATTGTTGAGCGAGCGGCTCTCGGGGTCGTCGCCGAGATTGCCGACCAATATGACCTTGTTGACGCCCGCCATGACTCGTCCTTCCGTACGTTTCGGTTCGCCGTGGACGATAAGCGAGGCGCGTGGCGCGCGCCATCGGATTTCGGGAATTATCCCCAGTTTGCCGTCATGCCTGGACCGTCGCCAGCCGCCGCCCGCCCCGCCGGTTGCGGGCGAAGCCGGCGAGCAGGACCGCGAGCGTCGCGGCCTGCGCGAGCAGGCCCTCGAGCGTCGGATAGAGGCCCAGTATCTCCACCCTCGGCGCCCAGCCGAGCGGGGTCACTCCGATCATCCCCGCCTCCTGCAGCGCAGCGACGCCCTTGCCGGCCAGCACCACCGCCAGGACCGCAATCAGAGCCGAACTGTAGGCAAAGAATTTGGCTATCGGCAGCTTTCGGCTGAACCGGAACATGGCCACGGCGATGGCCGCGAGCAGGGCCGCGGCAGCCGCGGCGCCGCCGGCCAGCGGGGCCAGCCGGCCTTCGGCCGACAGAGCGGTGAAGAAGAGGATCGTCTCGAACACCTCGCGGTAGACCGCGATGAACGAGAGCCCGAACAGGAACCAGGCCGATTTGCGCGACAGGGCCTGACCGATCTTCTCGCGTATGTAGCGCTGCCATTCGTCGGCTTGCGCCTTGCCGTGCATCCAGATGCCGACGAAGAGCAGGATCACGGCGGCGAGGATCGAGCCGAAGCCCTCGGTGAGCTCGCGGTCGGCGCCGCTGATCGAGACCAGATGAGTCGCCGCCCACCAGGTCGCGAGGCCGCCGGCGAGCGCCGCGATCCAGCCGAGATGGACCGGCCGGACCATCTCCGCCCGTTCCGCCTTGCGCAGGAAGGCGAGCATGGCGACGACGATCAGGAGCGCTTCCAGCCCCTCTCGGAGCAGGATGGTGAAGGCGCCGAGGAAGGTGGCGGCGTCGCTGCCCTGCTCCGGCGCCAGCGCCCGCTCGGTCTCGTCGAACAGGCCGTCGAGCGTGGCGACCCGCTCGCGCACTTCGGCCGGTTCGCGGTCGCCGGCGAGGGCGGCGCGAAGCTCGCCCATCGCCCGCTCGACCCGGGCCATCAGCGCGGCGTCGCGCGACGCGAGCATCGGCTCGACCGGCTCGAAGCCGTCGAGATAGGCGGATAGCGCAAGCTCGGTGGCGGCCTTGCGGTCCCCCGCCTCATAGGCGGCCAAGCTGCGGCGGAGGCGCTCGCGGGCGACGGCGAGGGTCGAGCCGCCGTCGCGCGCGACGGCCGACGGATCGCTTCTCAGATAGGCGATCACCGCCGGGGCCCTGTCGGGCCCGATGCGGGCGGCGAGCGCCGACTCGCTCAGCCCGATCAGCGCCGCGGCGTCGGGGACGAGGGCGCGAAGCCCGGCATCGGCCTCCCAGATCCGGCGCCCCTGCCCGGCCAGCTCCGCCGGATAGGCGAAGCGTCCGGCGGCGAGGGCGAGCGCCCATTTGTCGTCCTCGGGCAGATGGCCGAAGCTGGCCATCGCCGTCCCCTCGAGCCCCTGGTCGACCACCTGGTAGAGGGCGAACAGGCTGCGCTCGCGCGCCCGGGTCCGGTCCGTAAAGGCGATCGGCGGCGGGTCCATGGTCGCGGCGACCGGGACCTTCGCATCGCCGGCGATGCCGTGGCAGCTCGCGCAATTCTGGGCGTAGAGGGCCTGGCCTCGCGCCGGATCCGGCATTCGCCGGGGCGCCAGCGGCACCGGATAGGCGGCGATCAGCTCGGCGGCGAGCCGGCGCGCCTGCTTCTCGATGGCGGGCGGCGGCGCCTTGCGGCCGACGGCGGCCTGGAGCGCCGCCGCGCCGGCGACCAGCCCCGCCTTGGCCGGCTTCTCCGGCAGCGCGGCGAGCCGCTGGCGCACCGAGGCGGTGAACTCCGCCATCTCCTGATATTCGCCGTCATTGACGATCCGGCCGTCGCGCACCGCTTCCCGATAGTCGACCGCGACATAGTCGAGCAGCCGCCAGGTGGTCTGGACCTCGGCTTGCTGCGCGGCCGCCGGCGAGGCGCCGGCCAGGGCGAAAAGGCAGAGGAGAAGCGGCGTCAGAAGGCGGATCATGAGGGCTGGGCTATCGTAATTGCAACTGATTATCAATAACGACAAGCCTTGTCCCGCTTTGCGCTTTCGCCGCCGCGACGCCCGTTCTAGGCTGGCCTACAGGAGGTGCCATGAAGACAATCGCTCTTGCCGCGCTCGCCGCCGCACTGCTCGCGGCCCCGGCTCCGGCGCAGGACGTCGACCGGCGGGTGCAGCGCGTGCTCCGCCAGACGCCGGTGATCGACGGCCATAACGACCTGCCCTGGGAGATTCGCGACAAATACGACTTCTGGCGCAAGCCGCTCGACCTCGAAGCCGACACGTCGCGGCTCGAGGCGCCGCTCCAGACCGACCTGCCGCGAATGGAGCGGGGCGGCATGGGCGGGCAGTTCTGGTCGGTGTGGATCCCCAACGAGAGGAAGGGGGACGAGGCGATCCGGATCACGCTCGAACAGATCGATATCGTCCACCGGATGGTCGCGCGCTACCCGCAGCGGCTGGAGATGGCCTCGACCGCGGCCGACGTCCGCCGAATCCAGAAGGCCGGGCGGATCGCCTCGCTGATCGGGATCGAGGGCGGCCACCAGATCGGCAACTCCCCCGCCGCGCTGCGCCAGTTCCACGCTATGGGCGCGCGCTACATGACCCTCACCCACAGCAAGAACAACGACTGGGCCGATTCGGCGACCGACGATCCGGCTCATGACGGCCTCACCCCGTTCGGGCGGGCGATCGTCGGCGAGATGAACCGGATCGGCATGATCGTCGACCTCAGCCACGTCTCGCCCGACACGATGCACGACGCGCTCGAGGCGACGAAGGCGCCGGTCATCTTCTCCCATTCGAACGCCCGGGCGCTGATGGACCATGCCCGCAACGTCCCCGACGACGTGCTCCGGCTGCTGCCCGCCAATGGCGGCGTGGTGATGGTCAATTTCTATCCCGGCTTCCTCTCTACGGCCTATCGCGCCCGAATGGCCGAGCGCAGCGCCGAGGAGGCCCGTCTCGCCAGCCTCTATTCGGGCCAGCCGGAACGACGCAAGGCGGCGCTGGAGGATTGGGACAAAGCGCATCCGACCGTCGCTTCCACACTCGGGGAGGTCGCCGACCATATCGAGTATATCCGCAAGGTCGCCGGAGCCGACCATATCGGCATCGGATCCGACTTCGACGGCATCGACGGCACCGCGCCGGCCGGGCTGGAGGGGGTCGAGACCTATCCGGCCCTGCTCGCCGAGCTCGCCCGCCGCGGCTGGAGCGACGGCGAGCTGGCCAAGCTCGCCGGCGGCAACGTGCTGAGGGTGATGGAGCGGGTCGAAGCGGTCGCCGCCGCGATGAAGGGCGAGCCGCCGCTCAACGCGACGCTCGAGCAGCTCGACAAGCCTCAGCCGTAGGCGCGGGACAGCACCCAGGCGGTGATCAGGACGGCGAGCACCGACAGGGGCGCTCCGACCTTCGGATAGTCGCGGAAGCGGTAATTGCCGGGCCGCATCACGACGAGGTTGTTCTGGTGGCCGATCGGCGTCAGGAAATCGCACGAGGCGCCGATCAGGACCGCGAGCAGGGCCGCGTCGGGGCTGATTCCGAGCCCCTCGGCCGCGTTGAGCGCGACCTGGGCCATGACGATGGCGGTGGCGACGTTGTTGAGGAAGATCGACAGCAGCATCGTCACGCCGCACAGCACCGCCAGCATCAGGAAGAGCGGCGCGCCCTGGAGCGCCCAGCTCAGCGCCTCGCCGATCGCCGCGCTGCCGCCGGCCTCGTCGAAGGCGCGCCCGATCGGGATCATCGCGGCGAGCAGGACGATCACCGGCAGGTCGATGGCGCGATAGGCCTCGTCGGCGG
The DNA here is from genome assembly GCA_963716155.1 of uncultured Alphaproteobacteria bacterium. Classification (GTDB taxonomy): domain Bacteria; phylum Pseudomonadota; class Alphaproteobacteria; order Sphingomonadales; family Sphingomonadaceae; genus Allosphingosinicella. The sequence goes on along the minus strand of OY970297.1, from coordinate 2,564,285 downwards.
GAAGCAGCCGAAGCAGGCAGATGGCGAGCGCGGCGGCGACGAACGTCGCCGTCGTCGGCAGCCCGAACAGCGACGAGAGCAGGACGGCGAGAGCGTAGATCCCGACCACCAGCAAGGCCGGCCGTCCGGGCCGCCTCGGCGCCGGCTGCCGGTCGAGCTCGAGCAGCCGGGCGCGCCGGATCAGGCGCGCGAGCTCCTCGGGCGGGCCGCGCAGCCACAATTGGTCCCCGGCCTCGATCAGATTGGTCGCCAGCGGCCGCTTCAGCCGGGCCGCGCGCGGCCCGGCGGCGACGAACTCGACCGCTCCGCCGGTGCGCGCCCCGATCGCCCCGTAATCCTGGCCGATCAGGGATGAGCCGTGGATGACGCTGACGTGCGCCGTGTCGCTGCCCTCGGCCTCCGAGCCGGACTGGGCGTGAAGCTGGGCCTTGGTGGCGACCTCCCAAGGCTTGTCCCGGCTCATCACCAGCAGGCAATCGTCGTGGAACAGCAGGGCGTCGCCTTCGACCTGCCGCCGTCCCCCGCCGCGCAGCACGGCGAGCAGGACGGCGCCCGAGTCGCGGAGGCTTCGGCGGACCCCGTCGAGCCGAAGCTTGCCCTGCACCGCCGCCATCGGCAGCCCGAGCTCGAAGACGAGGACGCCGTTCGTCCCTTCCTCGGCCGAGCCGGGCCGGCGGGGCGCCAGCCGCCAGCCGATCAGCGCGAGATAGGCGAGGCCGGCCAGGGCGACGGCTCCGCCGACCTCGGTCATGTCGAACATGCCGAAGGGCTTTCCGACGGCATCCTCGCGGACCGACGAGACGATGAGGTTGGCGGGAGTCCCGATCAGGGTGGTCATTCCGCCGAGGATGGTGGCGAAGGCGAGCGGCATCAGCACGGCGCCCGGCGGCAGCTTGTGCTCGCGGGCGACGTTGAGGGCGATCGGCATGGTGATGGCGAGCGCCGCGATGTTGTTCATGAAGGCGGAGAGCAGAGTGCCCATCAGCAGGACCCCGCCGATGCGGACGGTCGCGAAGCGCGTGTTGGGGACCAGCCACTGGGTCATGGCCTGGGCGGCGCCGGTATATTCGACGGCCCGGCCGACGACGAGGACGGCGGCGACGATGATCACCGCCGGCGCTCCGAATCCGGCCAGCGCCTGCTCGAGCGAAAGCAGGCCGCTCGCCCAGGCGAGCAGGAGAATGATCAGAGCGACCGCGTCGACCCGGATCCGGTCGCTGACGAACAAGGCGAGGGCCAGCAGCATGAGGGCGGAGCTGAGGAAAGCGTCGCCGGTCATTCCTGTAGCTTACCGCCCGGGGACCGTCAGGGCGCGGTCGTCGGGTTGGTGTTCGGTTCGCCGGCGAGCTCGGCCTCGGCTTCCTCGGGCAGGACTTCGCCGTCGAGCGCCAGCGGCGCCCCGATCCACACCGCGTCGAGCAGATGGTCGCGCTTCTGGTTGGTCGTGTTGGGATGGACGAGGATGGAAAGGCCGCGATGGTTGAGCATCAGCCACGGCACCAGAGTCGCGAACAGCTCCGGCGAGAACGCGATCTGATACATGGCCTTGCTGTGCGGCCCCACCGGCCCGTCCCGGACGGTCCCGAGCCGGACCGCGAAACGGCTGGCGGCCGCCTCGCGGATCGCCAGGGCTTCCGAGCGCTCAGCCTGCGGATCGAAATAGATATGGGCATGGTAGCTCGCGATCTCGGCGATCCGGCGCACCTCCATCGCTCAGGCCTGCGGGTAGCGCAGCCGGCCGAGGAAGCGGCTCAGCGACGGCAGGCGGTCGCGATTGCCGCGCCACTGCGCCTTGACCTTCTCGAAGCGCATGACGTCGTCGATCCGGCGGGCGAGGAAGGCCCGGGTGGCGGCGAGGCCCTCGCTGTCGTCGTCGAGATAGACGAGGCTGGTCGAGCCGTAGACGCCCATCAGAATGGCGCGCTTCGAATAATGGTTGAAGTCGGTCGCCCTGTCGCCGGCGATCCGCCACATCCGGTCGGCGGCGCGCCAGCCGAGACGGCCGGCGAGCGGCAGGTTCTGCGGCTGGGCGAGGATGGCGAGCGCCCGGCGCAGCGCCTCCTTGTGGGGATTAATCACCTCGAGCCGGAACATGACCAGCGAGGCGATCCGCTCGCGGATCTTCATCGCCTCGATCCTCTCGAGCGGGAAGGCCGCGGCCATCGCCCGGTCGACCGCGTCGAACCAGGCGTCGACCATCTCGGGCGCTCCGCCGGGAAAGGCGAGACGAGCCCGGGGCGCCGGCACTCCGAGCTCGGCGGCCGCCATCCCCAGCGCCTTGTCGCTCCAGCCGTCGAAGACCGCGTGGCCGGGGATGAGCGGAGCGAGCGCCATGCGCAGCTCGTCGAGGTTCATCTCCAGCGGAGCGATTTCGGGCATGGCCCATGAATGATCCTCGCGGCGGATGGATGCAAGCGAGTCTCGTCGCCCCAGCGGAGGCGGGGGCCCCGGGGGGTGAAGGACTCAGCGCTTTTCACCCGCTGGGGTCCCAGCCTTCGCTGGGACGACGGCTTATTCCCGCGCCTTCTCCGGAAGCCGGATCAGCACCAGCGCGACCGCGATCAGGACGGCGCCGGCGCCGTCGGCGAGGCTGAACGTCTCGCCGTAGGCGAGGCGGCCGATCACGGCGCCGGCGGCGGGCTGGGCGAGCAGTCCGAGGCCGACGACGACCGGCGAGAGATGGCCGACCGCGTAGACGAGCAGGCCCTGGCCGATCACCTGGCTGCCGAAGGAGAGGATCAGCAAGGGGGTCCAGTCGGCCGGAAGCACCTTCTGGCCGAGCGCCAGGGCGAGCAGCAGCAGCGGGAGGGCGGCCGCCGCCGTGGCGATGGCGAGCACCGGCATCGGCGCCATCGTCTTTCGCGCCCGGTCCACCGCGATGAGGTAGCCGGTGTAGAGGAGGCCCGCGGCGAGGCAGAACAGGTCGCCGGTGAAGTTGTTCGGCGAGAGCTCGTAGCTCGATCCCATCAGCAGAGCCGTCCCGGCGACGGCGAGCAGCAGGGCGAGCGCCTGGACCTTGCGCGGCAGCCGGCGGAGCATGACGAAGCCGTAGAGGACGAGGACGAAGCTCGAGGCGTTGCCGAACAGGCTGGCGTTGGCGAGCTTGGTGAGGCCGATGCCGACATGCCAGGCGGCGAGGTCGGCGGCGAAGAAGAGGCCGCCGGCGGCGACGAGTCCGACGAGGCTCCAGGGCGGCGCCTCCCGCCCCGACTGCTGGCGCCACGCGAGCAAGGCGAGGAAGGGGATGGCGAGCGCGACCCGCCAGAAGCCCGACGCGACCGGACCGACGTCGGTCAGCCGCACCATCCACGGCCCGACCGCGAGGACAAGGTTGCCGGCGATCAGCGCCGGAAAGGCGTAGTGGCCGGCGCGCTCGGCGGGGGATGATCGAGATTGCTGCATATTCGCTCCGGCGCCGCTAGGGGTCGCCGCTCGTCCCCGTCAAGGAATGTAGATGCCCACCCTGTTCGATCCGATCCAGCTCGGCGCCACGCTCTGCCCCAACCGAATCGTCATGGCGCCGCTGACCCGCGGACGGGCGACGCGCGAGCATGTCCCCACCGATCTGATGGCCACCTATTACGCTCAGCGCGCCGGCGCCGGGCTGATCCTCACCGAGGCGACCGGGATCAGCCGGCAGGGGCTGGGCTGGCCCTACGCGCCGGGCATCTGGACCGAGGAGCAGCGCGAGGCGTGGAAGCCGGTCGTCGAGGCGGTGCACGAGAAGGGCGGGCGGATCTTCTGCCAGCTCTGGCACATGGGCCGGGTCGTTCATCCGAGCTTCCTGGGCGGCGAGCCGCCGGTTTCCGCCTCGGCCACCACCGCGCCCTACAAGGCCCATACCTATGAGGGACGGCATCCCTATGTCGAAGCCCGGCCGCTCCAACGCGACGAGATCGAGGGCCTGCTCGACGATTATGCCCGAGCGGCGGCCTTCGCGATCGCCGCCGGGTTCGACGGGGTCCAGCTCCACGCCGCCAATGGCTATCTGATCGACCAGTTCCTGCGCGATTCGACCAATTTGCGCGACGACGATTATGGCGGTCCGGTCGAGAACCGGATCCGGCTTCTGATCGAGGCGACCCGGGCGATCGCCGACATGGTCGGCCCGGAGCGGACCGCGGTCCGGCTGTCGCCGAACAGCGAGACCCAGGGCTGCGAGGACAGCGATCCCGAAGCGCTGTTCACCGCCGCCGCGGCGGCTCTGGCCGAGATCGGCATCGCCTTCCTCGAGCTTCGCGAGCCCGGCCCGGAGGGGACGTTCGGCAAGTCGGACGTGCCCCCGGTCTCGCCCGCGATCCGGAAGGTCTTCCCCGCGCCGCTGGTGCTCAATTCCGATTTCGACCTCGAGCGGGCGGAAGCGGCCCTGGACGAGGAGAGGGCCGACGCTATCAGCTTCGGGCGTCCCTTCATCTCCAATCCCGATCTTCCGGATCGGCTGCGCACCCGGGCCGCGCTCGCGCCCGACGTGATGGCGACCTGGTACAGCCAGGGTCCCGAGGGCTATGTCGACTATCCGGAGGCCGAGCCGATCCCGGCATGAGCGAGGAGGCGCTCTCCTGCTTCCTCTGCGGCCGGCGCTGCGCTCGTCGGCTGGGCCTATCTCTTCGCTTGTGAAGCTAGAAGAAAAGCCCTTCGACAGGCTGAGGGCGAACGGATTGAGATGATCCAACCCAATCCCTCGACGCTCTATACCAATCGCGCGGCGCTGACTCCGACCGCTAGGCCGATGACGAGGAACAGGATTCCGAGGCCGATCCTTATGCCCTTGAGCGGCGCCGCTTTGGCGAGGGCGTCGCCGAGCAGCGCGGCGGGCAGGCTCGACACGAGGATCCCGGCGGTCGCTCCCGCCGCGGCCAGAACGAAGGCGTTGAACTGGGCGGCGAAGGCGAAGGTCAGGAACTGGGTCTTGTCGCCGAATTCCAGGACGAAGAAGGAGGCGGCGGCGACCAGGAACGGGCCGGCGCGCGAAGTGCCCGCCGACTCATAGGCCCTGGGCCGTATCAGCCCGGCGACGCCCGCGAAGACGAGGGCCAAGGCGATCAGAAGCGAGGCGGCGCGCGGGGTGATCAGGGCGTGGACGAGGGCTCCGCCGAACGCGGCGATCAGGCTGTTGGCGAGCGCGGCGACGAAGATCCCGGCGAGGATCGGAAGCGGCCGGCGGTAGCGGACGGCGAGGGCGATGACGAGCAGCTGGGTCTTGTCGCCCCATTCGCCGAGCAAAGCGGCGACGAAGCTGGCGAGCAGCGCGTCCAAGGGCTCAGGCGCAGAGCCGGACCGAGACCGAGGCGAGCATCGCCTCGGCGGCGCTCTCCTCGAGCCGCTCGCAGCCGATCGCGTCCTGGAGCCGGGCGAGGTAAAGGGCGCGCGGGCAGGCGCCGCGATCCTCCGCCACGGCCCGCTCGAGCGCGTCGGCGACCCGAACCACCGGGGTGAGCCCGTAGGCGGCGGCGAGCGCTCGAATGCCTTCGACGCTCGCCGCGAAGTCGCGCGCCGAGAGGCGCCGGGCCGCGGTCTGCAGGCTCAGCAGCCTCTCGCAGAGCTCGGCCCTGACAAGCGTCATTCCGTCCGCTTCCAAGCCCATCGTCCCGCTCCCCCTGTTGGGTCGAGGGGACGATGCGCCCTTATGGTTACCGCTTGGTTAAAGCGCGCCGAGTCCCGGCGTTATTCCCGCCTTCCCTGGCAAATCGTCGCTCACTTGGCGCCCGTCTGGGCCCCGGCCGGCGGCCGGTAAGCGGCCGCGGGAGAGCCGAAAGCCGCCCCCGGCGGCTCGGCGGCCATCGCATCGTAGATCGCCCGGGCGGCCGTCGCGATCACCGCGGGCCGGTTAGAGCCGCCGCGGGCGAAGAAGGCCACCGCGATCCGCCGTCCGGCCGGAGTGGTCAGGAAACCGACGTCGCCCGTATAGCCGGAGAGAGTGCCGGTCTTGTGCTCGACGGTCGCGCCGGGGGGAAGGATGCCGCGGATACGGTTGGAGCCGGTCGCGCAGCGGCGCATCATGTCGCGCAGGAGGTAGCGGCTCTGGGAGGTCAGGGCGCCCTCGGAGTCGATCAGCCGGAGCAGGCCGAGCATCGCGATCGGAGTGCTCGAGTCGCGAACGTCGCGCAGATCCCGCCGGTCCCTGAGCAGCTGGGCGATCGTCCGGTCGACCCTTATGCCGTTGAGACCGTGGCCCCTGAGCCAGGCGTCGACGGCTCCGGGGCCTCCGAGCCTCGCCATCAGCAGATCGGTGGCGCGATTGTCGCTTCGGGTGATCATCGCGTCCATCAGCTGCCGGGCGGAGGCGCCGGCGATCGGATCGTCGAGGGTGCGGCGGCCGGAGTCCACGTCGGCCAGATAGGCCGCGGCGACGGCGATCTTCATCGTGCTGGCCATCGGGAAGGCCTGCCGGCCGTTGAAGCTGATCGTCTCGCCGGTCGCCAGGTCGAGCGCCGCGATGCCATATTCGCCCGGATTCTCCGCGGCCATGGCGGCGAGCCGCTGCTCGAGCGAGCGCAGCCGCGGGCTGTCCTCGGCCCGGGCCGGTTGAGCGGCCAGGGCCAGCAGGGCGGCAAGCAAGCCAATGTATCGCATCCGAACTCCTCGACAGCCGCAGTCGTGCTATCGGGCCACCATAGCGCCGGCTCGGTCGCAAACCATGAGCGCACTTTGGTAAACGGGCGCGTTCGTCGCACCTTTGGCTCGATACGCCGCTGCAACGGCCCGCGAAGGCGGTCCGGGCCCAAGGACGGCCCCCCGCTCTTGACACCGGCCGCGCTTCGCGGCAGAGGCGGCCGGGCATATGAGCGGCGGGGACGCCGCTTTTATTTTTCGTAACTTCGGCATTTTCGCCCATTTTGAGAGGCTGTCATGGCCAAGCCGACCACGGTCAAGATCAAGCTCGTCAGCACCGCCGACACGGGCTTCTATTACGTGACCAAGAAGAATCCGCGGAACATCACCGAGAAGATGACCTTCCGCAAATACGATCCCGTCGCGCGCAAGCACGTCGAGTTCAAGGAAGCCAAGATCAAGTGACGGGCGGCGGCTGATGCCGCCGATCGCCGTCCCGGCGCAGGCCGGGATCTCGATTCACCTGTCAGAGGCTTGCTGGGCCCCGGCCTTCGCCGGGGAGCACCTCATTCCTTCTCTGCTTGTCCCTCGAGCGTCGCGCCGAGGGCGTCGAGGACCTTGCGCCAGCCCTGCTCGATCCGCTCCGGGTCGGCGGGAGCGTCCGCCGCGAGGGACTGGCCGAGCGTCAGCTCGCACCCCTGCCCATCCGGGGCGATATCGATCGCCACGCGCTCCCAATTCGGCGAATATGTCGGAACCTGGAGCGTGAAGACGAGCCGCCGGGGCCGATCGACCTCCTCGTAACGGCCGCTGTGGAGCACCTCCTCGCCGGCGCGCCGCTCGACGATCTCGAAGCCGCCGCCGGGGCGCGGATCCAGCGCGGCCCGGACCGGCTCCCCGTCCGGAGTGGCGAACAGCCATTGCCCGACCGTCGCCGCGTCGAGCCAGGCATCGAACACGGCCTCCGCGGGCGCCTCGAAGCGGCGGGTCACCCCGACCCCGCCGCGCGCCGGCTCCTCCGGCCTCGGCGCCGCCAGCAGCGCCTGGACCGCCTCGACGAAGCGCATCACCGAGATCGGCTTGGAGACATAGCCTTCGGCCCCCGCCGCCCGGATCCGCTCCTCGTCGCCCTTGGCGGCATAAGCGGTGACCGCCATGATCGGAGTCCGCCTCAGCTCGGCGTCGCCCTTCATCTGCTCGATCAGGTCGAGCCCGCTGACATGGGGCATCTGGATGTCCATGACGATGAGATCGGGAGCGAAGGCGCGGGCGCGCTCCACGGCCTCGCGGCCGTCGCGGACCGGCTCCGCCTGGTAGCCGTGCGCGCGAAGGAGGTCGCAGAACAGCTTCAGATTGAGTTCGTTGTCCTCGACAACGAGGATTTTTTGTCCCACCGGCGCACCTGTAGAAGATGCGGCGCGACGACACAAACCCGACCGATCCTCAGACGCTGGCGCTGGCGGCGCTCGGCTGGACTCTGGGCGACGAGGCTCGCGCGCAGCGTCTCCTCGCCTTGACCGGCCTCGAACCGGCGGCGCTTCGCGAGCGGCTCGGCGAGCCGCGCCTCCTCGCCTCGGTCCTCGCCTTCCTCGAAGCGCATGAGCCGGACCTGGTCGGCGCGGCGGACGCGCTCGGGGTGTCGCCGGGCGTCCTGGTCGAGGCCCGGCGGAGGCTGGAGGCATGAGCGGACGGCCCCTGCTGATCACCGATTGCGACGAGGTGCTGCTCCACATGGTGTCGCACTTCGCCGACTGGATCGCCGAAGCGCATGGGCTCAGCTTCAATCTCTCCGCTCCGGGCTTCCGCGACGCGCTGCGCGACCGTGACGGGCGGCCGGTCGAGGCGGACCGGGTCTGGCCGCTGCTCGACGGCTTCTTCGCCGGCGAGATGCACCGCCAGAACGTCGTCCCCGGAGCGGTCGAGGCGCTGGCCGAGATCGCCGGCCACGCCGACATCGTCATCCTCACCAACATCGGCGACGAATATGAAGCGGGGCGGGTCCAGCAGCTCGAACGGTTCGACATCCGCCACCGGGTGCTGTGCAACCGCGGCGGCAAGGGGCGGCCGGTGCTCGAGCTGGTCGAGGCGTCGGCGCCGAGCGCGACGGTCTTCGTCGACGACCTCGCGGTCCACCACGAATCGGTGGCGAACCACGCGCCCGACGTCTGGCGCCTCCACATGGTCGCCGAGCCGCGGCTCGCTGCCCACACCCCGCCGGCGGCGCATGCCCATGCCCGCATCGACTGCTGGGACGAAGCCGTGCCGTGGATCCTCGATCGGCTGAGGAGCGAATGACAATGCTGGAGCGTCCATGACCAAGACCGCCTTCATCACCGGCGCCACCGCCGGCTTCGGAACGGCCGCCGCCCGCCGTTTCGCGGCCGCCGGCTGGCGGGTGATCGGCACCGGCCGGCGCCGCGAGCGGCTCGACGGCCTTGCCGACGAGCTCGGCGACTCCTTCCTCCCGCTCGAGCTCGACATGCGCGACAATGCGGCGCTGGAGGCGGCCGTCGACGGCCTGCCCGACGCGTCCCGCGGGGTCGACCTGCTGGTCAACAACGCCGGGCTGGCGCCGCCGATGGAGCCGTTCCAGGACTCGCGGCTCGAGCCGGCGCTGCGGGCGATCGAGACCAACGTCGTCGGCCTGGTGGCGCTGACCCGCAAGCTGCTTCCGGTGCTGATCGATCGAAGGGGCGCCGTGATCAACCTGAGCTCGGTCGCCGCGACCTACCCCTATCGCGGCGGCGCCGTCTATGGCGGGACCAAGGCGTTCGTCCGCCAATTCTCGCTCGACCTGCGGTCGGACCTGCACGGAACCGGAGTGCGGGTCACCTCGATCGAGCCCGGAATGGCTGAGACCGAATTCACCCTGGTCCGCACCGGCGGCGACCAGGCGGCCTCCGACGCGCTCTACCGCGGAGTCGATCCGATGACCGCGGAGGATATCGCCGAGACGATCTTCTGGGTCGCGACGCTTCCGCCCCACCTCAACATCAACGTCGTCGAGCTGATGCCGGTCAGCCAGAGCTTCGCCGGCTTCCAGGTGGCGCGGGAGGGGAGCTGAACGCCGTCAGCCCGGACGGCGGATCGACAGCAAGGTGTAGCTATAGGGGGTCAGCGTACCGTTTCTCGGATATCTCTGGATACGCACCTTGTCGGACTGATTACCGCCCAGCACCTCGATACCATTGGCATCGCCGGCAATGTAGAAGCCGACATGGCCGCCATCGTCGCCGGCCCCGACCCGTCTCCAAACCACGATGTCTCCTTCTTCAGGGTCGTCGGTGACGACGCTGCCCCAATTCGAACTCGTGCCAAGAACGGGCCCACTTGCTGTCGGTGCCGGAAAAACCGGCCTGCTCGACGCAATAATTGACGAAAGAGGAGCACCAGGCGGTTTCGTCGCCGGCGCTGCTCCCGCTCGTTGTGCTGTGATAAAGGACAATGCGCGGGTTGTTGGCCGGGCCGGGGGTCTCGGCGACATTGAGGGCGAGCTCGGCCCGCGCCACGTCGATCGGCCGACGCTCGGCGGGCAGGACCAGCGGGAGGCCACCCGAGACGCTTCGTAGATAGGAGGCGAACATATAGCCGTCCGCCCGCCGGTCGCCGTCAAGGTCGACCTGCATCCAGTTCCCATCGCGGCCCAGCCCGGACACGAGAGTGCCCGGAGCCACGCTCTGGACCACCCGATACTCCTCGCCGGGGCCCGAGCGCAGGTTCAGCCCGGAGCGGGCGGCGATTCGGTATTGCGCCTCGATTCCAAGCCCGCGGCCGGTCGAGGCCGGAGCCGCCGGGCCAAACTGGCCGAAGCTGTCGAAGGCAGGGTTGACGACATTGCCGTCATAGATGAAGCCGCCGATCTCGCTCGTCTTCTCGAGATATTTCTGGAAGATCGTCCACTCGCCGTCTTCCAGGGCCTGCCGGGTCCCGGACCACCCGGTCGCCGCCGCCAGCCATACATAGTCGACCAGGCCAGCCCGCTTCAGCATTCGACCGATCGTCCCCGAACCATAGACCCCGCACTTGAATGCAGTGTCAAGCTCTGCCCGGACGGCCCGGAAATAGGCTGTCACCTGGGCCAGCTCACTGGTCCGGAAATAATCGTGGTCGACTGCGAAATAGATGGCCGATCCGGCCGGCTGGGCCATGATCGCCGCCATTTCGAGGGCCCGCTTAGCGTCGCGAGTACCGTTCGCGGCCGAAAGGTCCCCGAGATTCCCATCGGCGCCGCCGCGCTGTTGGAAGACGACGGCGACGTCGAGCTCCGCCGCCTGCAGCTGATCGAGCTCGCGGCGGGTCAGGCCCTTGGTCGGGTTGTTCGGCCCGTTGCGGTGATTGTAATAGCGAATGACGGTCTTCACGCCGCCGCCGGCGAGCCGCTCCGCCAAGGGACCGATATCCCGGGCTACGTCGATGATCTCGTGCATGGCGCTGATTCCTTGGTCGAGTACCGGCGGAAGATGGCACAGGCCGGCAGCTGCCCACGTGATCTGCGTCACGCCCTCCACCGCGCCGTCGAGATTGCCGGTTGACCGCTCGCGCCCGCCGGTGCTTACGCCTCGCGCCATGACCGACATCGCCTCTCGCCTCGCCGAGCTCGGAATCGAGCTTCCCGCTCCCGCCGCGCCGGTCGCGGCCTATGTGCCGACCGTGCTGGCGGGGAATCTCCTCCACATCTCCGGCCAGGTGTCGTTCGAGAATGGTGCGCTGCTCACCGGCCGCCTGGGCGAGGATCGCGACCTCGACTTCGGAATCCGCGCCGCCCGCGCCTGCGGGCTGATGCTGCTCGCCCAGATCGAGAAGGCGGTCGGGCTCGAGCGGGTCGAGCGGATCGTCAAGCTCGGCGTGTTCGTCAACAGCGCCGGCAGCTTCACCGACCAGCCGAAGGTCGCCAACGGCGCCTCGGAGCTGATGCAGGAGGTGTTCGGCGAGGCCGGCCGGCACGCCCGAAGCGCGGTCGGCGTGCCGGTGCTGCCGCTGGGGGCCGCGGTCGAGATCGATGCGATCGTCGCCGTAAGTGATCCCTCAATAGCGCCCTGATCTTCGAAAAGCCGCAGGCAGACCGCTCGACCTAGCGAGGTTGCGCCGCTGTCCAGTGGTGAGCGAAACTGCTGTCGAACATATTGAGCAGATCACCTTGGGAGGGAGTGCAGCTCGCCCGCGCAATTTTCCGATATGCTTCGCCGCCCCAGTCGTAACGGCCTTCGTCTGTCCACCGGCATAGCGAGACGAAGCCAACCGCGTCCGGACTTCTTATCCGGAAACCGTGCACCACCGGGGTATCACAATATTCCCGCACCACGCACCGCACGATTCTTCCCTCGGTCGAACAACCCCGTTCCAGCTTTTGCCGATTCGCGTCTATTTTTACGCGGGATTTGCGTCCCATCCTTAGCCAATCCTGCACTTCTGAAGGGTAGCTCGACAGAGAGCCTGACCCTGCAAGAACCAAGATCCGGTATTCCAATTCCCTTATAAAGGTGAGGCGTCTTATCAGTGACTCTACGTCTCGCCACGCCAATGTCATATCAAGTCCGAGGTGCTCGATGATGACGGGTGCCGTCGGGCGCCATTGCCGGAGGATCGTTTCCAGCTCGAGGACGGCCGCTTCCATCTTGAGCAGAGACTCACGCTCTTGGAGAAGCGTCTTCAGCTTCGCGAAGTCGCGCGCCTGCGAATTCACGCTTGCATGTACCTTCTCGAAGCCATGCAGGTTGTACTGAAAAAGTGCGAATAAAACACCCGATATGATCGCGAGGTAGGCCACGGGATCCCGATCAAGCCACGATGGCATCTGCAATTCGGTGAGAATGAGGCCGCCAATTATGAGAGGGAAAGCTGTCCAGCCCATGATCAACGAAGCATAGGCCGGAAGCTTGCCCACCCAGTATGTTGCCGGTCGCTTCACTTCGCCAGCCCCCCGTCCGTGCGGACGCCCCAACGTGCAGTCTACCAGCCGATGTTTGTCTTGTCAGCTGTCAGGTCCGCGCTTTATCGCGCGCAAAATTACTGTTGCTGCCGAGCGCGAGGGTGGGGGCAATGGTCGCGATGGGCCGCCCGGCGGCAATTGAGAAAGGCGTCTGACGTGGCCATCGGCAGTACGGGAACTTCAGGAAGCGGGGACCGGCGGCCGAGGCTGGCGGGGCTGATCTCCGGTCCCTTCGCTCATCGCGGCCTCCATGGGCCACTTCTCGTAGAGAATTCGATTGGTGCCTTCGAGGCGGCAGTTGCAGCCGGTTACGGGCTGGAACTCGACGTTCAGGAAACCCGGGACGGCCGGGCGTGCGTCTTCCACGATGACCAGCTGGACCGGCTGACAGAAGCAAGCGGCCCGCTGCTGTCGCGCACCCTTGATGAGCTCAAGTCGATTGCATTGCGGGGATGTGGAGAGCGGATCGCTTCTCTTGAACGGGTGCTGGAGGTGGTCGCGGGGCAGGTTCCGATCCTCGTCGAGCTGAAGATTTCAAGTCGCTCCGCCGTTCGGCTATGTGAGGCGGTCCATGCCGTCGTCGACGGATATCGCGGGCCGCTTGGGGTCATGAGCTATCATCCCGGCGTCAGCCGCTGGTTCCGGCGAACGGCGCCCCATATTCTACGCGGCTTGGTTGTTAGAGAGAGTGGGCGGGGGGCCATTCGATCCGATCTCATCCGTCGGTTTGCGGTAACATGGGCACGGCCCGATTTCCTTGCCTACAACGTCGACGACCTCCCGTCCCACTTTGCTGCGCGGATGCGCGCGCGCGGTGTTTTAGTCTTGGCGTGGACGGTTCGGACCGATGCCGACCGGGCTCGGGCCGCCGCCCATGCCGACCAGATCATCTTCGAGGCGCCGCCGGGATGAGCCAGATACTGGCCCGGCTGGGCCGCGGCGTCGCCTCGTTCGAGCCGGCCGAATGGAATCGCTGCGCGGGGACCGCCGACCCGTTCCTCAGCCACGCCTTTCTCTCGGCGCTGGAGGAATCGGGCAGCGCCACCGCGCGAACCGGCTGGCAGAGCGTGCCGATCGCGATCGACGGCGGCGACGGCGCCGCCGCGGCGGTCATGCCCGCCTATGTGAAGAGCCACAGCCAAGGCGAATATGTGTTCGACCACGGCTGGGCGGAGGCCTGGGAGCGGGCCGGCGGCGATTATTATCCCAAGCTGCAGATCGCCGTGCCGTTCACGCCGGTTCCGGGCCGGCGGCTGCTCGCGGCGAGCGAGGGTCTCGCGCTCGGGCTGATCGCCGCGGCCGAGGCGGTGGTGCGGCAGAACGAACTGTCCTCGGCCCATGCCACCTTCATCGCGCCGGAGGAGGTGGAGCTGTTCGAGCGCGCCGGCTGGCTGATCCGGGTCGACAGCCAGTTCCACTGGCACAACCAGGGCTATGGCGACTTCGAGGATTTCCTTGCCGCTCTGTCGTCGCGCAAGCGCAAGGCGATCCGCCGCGAGCGGGCGACCGCTCTGGCGGGGCTGGCGGTCGAGCATGTCACCGGGACCGCCATCACGGAGGCGCATTGGGACGCCTTCTGGGCCTTCTACCAGGATACCGGCTCGCGCAAATGGGGTCGCCCCTATCTGACCCGAAGCTTCTTCTCGCTGCTCGGCGAGCGGATGGCGGACCGGGTCCTGCTCATCTTCGCGCTGCGGGACGGGCGGCCGATCGCCGGGGCGCTCAACCTGATCGGCGAGGAGGCGCTCTACGGCCGCTATTGGGGGACGACCGAGGAGGTGCCCAACCTCCATTTCGAGATCTGCTATCATCAGGCGATCGAGGCGGCGATCGAGCGCGGCCTGGCGCGGGTCGAGGCGGGCGCGCAGGGGCCGCACAAGCTGAGCCGGGGCTATGCGCCGGTGCCGACCTGGTCCGCCCACTTCATCCCCGATCCGGACTTCCGCCGGGCCGTCGCCGATTTCCTCGCCGCCGAGCGCGAGGCGGTCGCCCGGGAGATCGGCGCGCTTGCCGAAATGACTCCGTTCCGCAAGGGTGAGGATGACGAATGCCGCCGCATGTCGACGACGAGAAGGGGCCATGATGATCCGCAAAGCCTTCGCCCTGCTGCTGCTGCTCGCCGCGCCCGCCGCCGCGCAGGAAGGTCCGTCCCGGACCTTCGAGGCCCGCGACCTCTTCTCGCTCGAGGCGGCGAGCGATCCGCAGATCAGCCCGGACGGCTCGCAGATCGCCTATGTCCGCCGCTCCGGCGACATCATGACCGACCGGATGCGGCCGACCATCTGGCTGATCGACACGCGCAGCGGCGAGCAGGCGCCGCTCGCCGCCGGCCCCGGCGCCCACAGCCAGCCGCGCTGGTCTCCGGACGGCAAGCGCCTCGCCTACATCTCGACCGCCGAAGGCGGCGCCGCGCAATTGTTCGTCCGCTGGCTGGCGAGCGGCGAATCGGTCCGGATCACCGGCCTGCCGGATTCGCCGACCAGCCTCGCCTGGTCGCCCGACGGCCGGCAGATCGCCTACACGATGTTCGTCCCCGGCGAGGGCGTGAAGCTCGGCTCGCTGCCGCGCCAGGCCGGAGGGCGCGCAATGGGCGCCGCCGCTCGAGGTCCACAGCCAGATCCAGTACCGGACCGACGAGGAGGGCTATCTCAAGCCCGGCTTCAGCCACATCTTCCTCGTCGCCGCCGACGGCGGCGCGCCGCGCCAGCTCAGCTTCGGCTCGGTCCACGACAACGGGCCGCTGAGCTGGACGCGCGACGGCCGCTCGATCGTGTTCAGCAGCAATCGCTCGCCCAACTGGGCGCGCGAGCCGCTCGACAGCGAGGTCTATGCGCTCGACGTCGGCGAGCGGCGCGATCCGGGCCCTCACCGACCGGCGACGGACCGGACGCCGAGCCGGTCGTCTCGCCCGACGGCCGCCTGATCGCCTATACCGGCTTCGACGACAGAAGGCTCGGCTACCAGAACAGCGCCCTCTACGTGATGGACCGGGACGGCGGCGGCTCGCGCCTGCTGACCGGCGCGCTCGACCGGAGCGTCGACTCGCCGGTCTGGGCCGCCGACGGCCGCTCGATCTACGTCGCCTATGACGACCATGGCGGCCGCAAGGTGGCCCGGGTCGGGCTCGACGGCTCGGTCCGGACCGTCGCCGAAGGGCTGAGCGGCGCGAGCCTCGACCGGCCCTATACCGGCGGCGGCTTCAGCGTCGCCCGCGACGGCGCCGTCGCCGCTCCGAGCGGAAGCGCCCAGCGGCCGGCCGACGTCGCCCTCTATCGCGGCGGCGCGAGGCGGCAGCTGACCCGCCTCAACGCCGAGCTGCTCGATCCCAAGCGGCTCGGCGAGGTGCGCCAGCTCGCCGCGACCAGCTTCGACAATCGCCGGATCGATTCCTGGCTGACCCTTCCGCCCGGCTGGACGCGAGGGCCGGCGCGTGCCGCTGATCCTCGAGATCCACGGCGGCCCCTTCGCCGCCTACGGCCCGCATTTCTCGACCGACAACCAGCTCTACGCCGCCGCCGGCTATGCCGTCCTCTCGGTCAACCCGCGCGGCTCGACCTCCTATGGCGAGGAGTTCGCCAACCTCATCCACCACGCCTATCCCGGCCGCGACTATGACGACCTGATGGCCGCGGTCGATGCGGCGATCGCGGGCGGCTTCGCCGATCCGGACCGTCTGTTCGTCACCGGCGGCTCGGGCGGCGGTGTGCTCACCGCCTGGATCGTCGGCAAGACCGACCGCTTCAAGGCGGCCGCCACCCAGAAGCCGGTGATCGACTGGACCAGCTTCGCGCTCACCGCCGACAATCCCGCCTTCTTCTCGCGCTACTGGTTCGGCAAATATCCGTGGGAGGATCACGCAGGCCTTCTGGGCGCGCTCGCCGCTGTCGCTGGTCGGCAACGTGAAGACCCCGACCCTGGTCGTGGTCGGAAGCCAGGACTACCGGACCCCGGTCAGCGAGGCGGAGCAATATTATACGGCGCTTCAGCTGAGGGGCGTTCCGACCGCCCTGGTCAAGGTGCCCGGGCGCCAGCCACGGCGGAATCGCGGCGCGGCCGTCGCAGTCGGGGGCCAAGGCGGCGGCGATCCTGGCCTGGTTCGAGAAGTATAAGGACGGGGCGCCGGCGCGGTAGCGTCGTCCCAGCGAAGGCTGGGACCCCGGCGGGTGATGAAGCCGGGATCTCGCCCTGGGATGCCAGCCTTCGCTGGCATGACGGAACTCCCCTGAGGCCCCAGCCTTCGCTGGGGCGACCGGATCAAGCCGCGCGCCTCATCAACCCCGTGTCCGACAGCCAGGCGCGGGCCTGGCGCTGGGCTTCGGCGATCTCGCGGGCGGTCATCTCCTCGGCGATCTCGGCCCGGCATTCCTGGCCGCGCTCGCTGCCGTTCAGGGCGGCGAGGTTGAACCATTTGTGCGCTTCGATGAGGTCGACCTCGAGGCCGTGGGTGCCGGTCGAATAGGCGACGCCGAGCTCGTAGAGCGCGTCCGGATCGCCCATGGCGGCGTCGGCGAGGCGGCTTTCGATCAGGAAAGTCGCGGATTTCAGGCTGTTCCCCATAGTGACATGCCCCTGTTATTGCGTGTCGGGGACAGGTTTGCGCAGGTCGATCACCAAGAAATGGTTAACGGCGCGGTTACCGTCATTGCGAGGAGCGTAGCGACGAAGCAATCCAGCCCTGCGTCCGAGGCCGCGCTGGATTGCTTCGCTACGCTCGCAATGACGGACCCTCCACCGCCAGATTGTCGATCAGCCGGGTCCGTCCGATCCGCGCCGCCGCGAGCAGCCGCGCCGGGCCGCTCGAGCGACGTCACCGGCGCCAGCGTCTCCGCGTCGCGAAGCTCGACATAGTCGATCGGGTCGAAGCCGGCCTTGGCGAGCCGCTCCCTGCGCCGTCGCCAGCGCCTCGGCGACGTCGCCGCCGCGCTGGATCGCCGCCGCCGCCTCGCCCAGCGCCCGCGGCAGCGCCCGCGCCGCCTGGCGCTCCTCGTCGGTGAGATAGGCGTTGCGGGAGGACAGAGCGAGGCCGTCGGCGTCGCGCTGGGTCGGGACGCCGACGATCTCGACGGCGAGGCCGAGGTCGCGCACCATCTGCCGGATGACCGCGAGCTGCTGATAATCCTTCTCGCCGAACAGGGCGATGTCGGGCCGGACCTGGTCGAACAGGCGCGCGACCACCGTCGCGACCCCGTCGAAATGGCCGGGCCGGGCGGCGCCGTCGAGGCCTTCGCCGAGGCTGCCGGCGCGGACGTCGATCGCCGAGCCGTCCGGGATACATGGTCGCGACATCCGGCGACCACAGGATGGCGCAGCCTTCCTCCTCCAGCATCTTGGCGTCGCGTCGCCTCGCGCCGGGGATAGGTGGAAAGATCCTCGTGCGGCCGCGAACTGGGTCGGATTGACGAAGATCGAGGCGACGACATGGTCGGCCCGCCGCCGGCCTTCCGCGACCAGCGCCATATGGCCGGCGTGGAGCGCGCCCATGGTCGGGACGAAGGCGATCCTGCCGCCCTCCGGCCCGCAAGTCCGCCACGGCCGCCCGCAGCGTTTCGATGTCACGGACCGATTTGCACCCCGTTCCCGCCTCCGATATCAGCTTGGGCGACGCCCTTGCGGGGGGCGGACGGCATAATCAAGGCCAAGAAATCAAGGGGTGCAGATGGCGTCGCCGCATTTCATCGTTTTCGCCAATGAGAAAGGCGGCACCGGCAAGTCGACCACCGCGGTGCACAGCGCGGTCGCGCTGGCCGCGGCCGGCCGGCGGGTCGCCGCGCTCGACCTCGACACCCGCCAGCGCACGCTCGGCCGCTATCTCGACAACCGCGCGCGAGACGGTGAAGCGGCTCGGCATCGAGCTCGTCCATGCCCGCCTACGAGACCTTCGATCCCGACAAGGGCGAGACGATCGAGGCCCAGCTCGACCGGATCGCCGCCGACGTCGAGATCGTCGTCGTCGACACGCCCGGCCGCGACGATCCCCACGCCCGGGCCGCGATGGTGCGGGCCGACACCCTGGTCACTCCGATCAACGACAGCTTCGTCGACCTCGACCTGATCGGCCAGGTCGACGCCGAGACCTACCGGGTCCGCCGCCCGAGCTTCTACGCCGAGCTGGTCTGGAACAGCCGCACCCAGCGCGCCAAGACCCACGGCGCCAGCGTCGACTGGGTCGTGCTGAGGAACCGGATGCAGCATATCGAGGCGCGCAACATGCGCCGGGTCGGCGAGGCGCTCGGCGAGCTTTCGCGCCGGGTCGGCTTCCGGGTCATCCCCGGCCTGGGCGAGCGGGTCATCTACCGCGAGCTCTTCCCCAAGGGCCTGACCCTGCTCGACCTGCCCCATCTCGGCGAGGTCGGGATCGCCCATATCGCCGCCCGCCAGGAGCTGCGCGAGATGATCGCCGGCTTCGCTTTGCCGCAGCCGGGCGAGGCCGCGGCGCCGCGGGCCGCGGCGCTGGCCGGCTGAGCCGATGGGGCGCTCATCCTGCTCGCCGCCGGCGGCCTGCTCTGGGCCTTCGCCACCGGCCGGCTCAAGGGCTTCACCTACGAGGACGGGATCGCCGCCGCCCTCTTCCTGCTCGGCCTCAGCCTGTTCACCAAGGGCCGGCTGATCCTCGGCGCCGGACTGATGGCCGGCGCCCTGCTCTGGGCGGCGTGGCGACGCCAGCGGCCGTCGACCGCGGCCGATGCCGGCCGACGACGCCCGGCGGCTGCTCGGCGTCACGCGAGGGCGCCACCCTGCAGGAGATACGCGAGGCTCACCGGCGGCTCATCGCCCGGGTCCATCCCGATGCCGGCGGCTCGGCCGAGCTCGCCCACCGGGTCAACGCCGCCCGCGACACGCTGCTCGCCGAGACAATGAACCGCAAGCCGCCTCGCGCGTCTTGAATCCGATCCCCCTGCCGGAGTTCCGAATGAGCCATCGTCTGCATCCGACGTGCCTGCGCGAATATGACATCAGGGGAATCATACGGGGAGACGCTGGCGCGAGGACGGATGCCGAAGGCGGTCGGCCGCACCTTCGGGACGCTGGTCCGCCGCGACGGCGGCTCCAGCGTCGCGGTCGGCCGCGACGGCCGCGAAAGCTCGCCGGGCCTGGAGGCGGCTCTGGTCGAGGGGCTGACGGCGAGCGGAGTCGACGTCGTCCGGATCGGCCTCGGCCCGACGCCGATGCTCTATTATCGCCGAGGCCGAGCTCGCCGTCGACGGCGGCATCATGATCACCGGCAGCCACAATCCCGGCAATTACAACGGCTTCAAGATGGTGCTCGAGCCACGGCGCCTTCTTCGGCGAGCGAATCCAGGAGCTGGGCCGGATGGCCGCCGCCGGCGACTGGGAGGAGGGCAGCGGCTCGGTCCGCGACGAGGAGGTGATGGACCGCTACGTCGAGCGGCTCCTCGAAGGGCTTCGACGGCGGTGCCGTTCCGGATCGGCTGGGACTGCGGCAACGGCGCCGCCGGGCCCGGTCGTCGAGCGGCTGGTCAAGCGGCTTCCGGGCGAGCATTTCACCCTCTTCACCGAGGTCGACGGCCGCTTCCCCAACCATCATCCCGACCCGACCGTCGAGGCCAATCTCGAGGATCTGAAGCGGCTGGTGCGCGACGAAGGGCCTCGATTTCGGGGTCGCCTTCGACGGCGACGCCGACCGGCTCGGCGCGGTCGACGGCGAGGGCCGGGTGGTCTGGGGCGACCAGCTCCTCTCCGATCCTCGCCGAGCCGGTGCTCAGGCGAGCTGCCCGGCGCGACCATCATCGCCGACGTCAAGGCGAGCCAGGCGCTGTTCGACCGGGTCGCCGAGCTCGGCGGCCAGCCGCTGATGTGGAAGACCGGTCACAGCCTGATCAAG
Source organism: uncultured Alphaproteobacteria bacterium (assembly GCA_963716155.1). Taxonomy (GTDB): domain Bacteria; phylum Pseudomonadota; class Alphaproteobacteria; order Sphingomonadales; family Sphingomonadaceae; genus Allosphingosinicella. The sequence continues at coordinate 2,543,961 of OY970297.1, read as the reverse complement.
TCGAAGATGAAGGAGACCGGCGCTCCGCTCGCCGGCGAGATGAGCGGCCACATCTTCTTCAAGCATGAATGGTACGGCTTCGACGACGCCATCTACGCCGCGCTCCGGCTGATCCGGGCGGTCAGCGCAGCTCGGCGGATCGCTGACCGCCCTGCGCTCGGCGATGCCGCCGATGATCAACACGCCCGAGATGCGCTTCCAGGTCGACGAGAGCCGCAAGTTCCCGGTCGTCGAGGAAGTGCTCGAGCGCCTCGTCCGCGAGCGGCGCCGAGGTCGACCGCACCGACGGCGCCCGGGTCAGCACCGCCGACGGCTGGTGGCTGCTTCGCGCCTCCAACACCCAGGACGTCCTCGTCGCCCGCGCCGAGGCGAAGGACGGAGCGGGGCTCGAGCGCCTGGTCGCCCAGATCGACGAGCAGCTCGCTTTGTCCGGCCTCGAACGGGGCGAGCAGGTCACCCACTGATGCCGGCTTCTGAGATCTCCTACGACGCGCTTACGCTCGACGCGAATATCGTCATCCAGGAAGGTTTCAATTTCGAGTCCGGACGGCTGGCCCAGTTACAACAATTCAACGGCGGCCCAGCTGACTTCATTCTGTCGCAAGTTGTCTTCCAAGAAATCTACAAGCACCTGCTCAAAGCCACCCACGCCGCTGCCGAAGTATGGGAAGCAGCGTCCGCCAAGGCTATTCGCTTCGGCCTGATGCGAGAATCGCATGAGGGCAAGTCTAGTCACGCACCGGCGCTGACGGATCCTTCCAAGGCTGCGATGGCCCGCATAAGCGGTTTCCATTCGAATTGCGGGGTGCGACTTATCTCCCCCGAGCTTGCTGCAACCAAGGACGTAATGGACTTGTATTTTCACGGTCGCCCGCCATTCGCGGCCACCGGCAAGAAAAAGGAAGAATTTCCGGACGCCATCGCGTTGCTCTCACTTGAGTCGTGGGCGAAGTCTGCTGGCAAGAAGGTCCTCGCGGTTTCCAAGGATACCGGATGGAGAGAGTTTGCCGACGGATCCGAATTTATCGACGTCGTAAGCGAGCTCGCCGAAGCTTTAAGCATTTTCCAGCGGCACGCCGAGCACGCGGTGCAAAAGGTGCGCGTCTTCCTTGCGCGCGCAGAGAGCGGCGAGGATTCAGATGCATGGGATGAGATGCAATCTCGCGTTGCGGAAGATGTGGGCGGCATCTTCTTCGACTTGGAATACGAGAGCAAATTTTCTGTCGAGACGGATGACCTGGACGTGGAGTTTGAGGGTCTGGAGCTGAGCAGAAAAGCGGGCGAGCACGATATAACAGTCGTCAGGATGGGCCGAACCGAGATAGTTGCCCAGGTGGCTGTCGGGATCGCGTTGGAGGCGACCGGTTGGTTCAGCCTGTATGTCGACGCTCGGGACGACCACTCTGAGCCCGTAGGGCATGCTTCGTCCACCATCAACGCAACTATGGACACCGATCTTCTCCTCACTTTCGCGCATGATGCCGGTGAGGACGCCGTGGGGCTTTCCCTTCAGCACGTCGAACTTGTTGAGGAATTCGGAGTTATTGATTTCGGGGCCATCGACCTTGATTCGGTTACATCCCGAAACCAACCAGTAGAGGATCTTCCTCAACTCCCATTCGATGATCCGCCACGTCACGATCCATCGATCGGCGACAGGGTCAATCGGTCTGATAATGCCTAGGCTCTACCCAGAGGCTTTACTGTTCTGCGCGGTCTGGGCCGCCCTCGCCATCTGGGGCGGGCTGGAGCTGGGCTGGAAGGCCGGAGCGGCTCTCACCCTCGGGCTGTTCATCTTAATCATGCCAACCAGCGCGGCGATCCTGTCGCGCACGGGAAGCTTCCAGCTGGAACGCTGGGTGAGGTGGGGAATATTGGCGGCGGCGGCGATCGTGGTGGTTTCGATGGTCGACCTGCGAGGCTGATCAAACTAGCTCGAAGGCGATGCCCAGCGTCGAGGCCGCCTCGGCCTGACGCTTGTCGAGCGTGCACAGCGTCGCCCGATAGGTCACGGCGACCCCCAGGTGAAGCGCATCGCCACCGCGCAGGCCCGCAGCAGGGTTCTGTGCGAGGCGCTCGGCGTGTTCGAACTGCGCTTCGCCGATTTCGAAGCGCGTAAAGCTGTCGCGCAGTGCCTGGCGATAGATCAGAAGCGACTTTTTTCTGGCCACCTCGTCCAGTGCCCCGGACCTCGCCTTGGCCGCAAGGGCGGCGGCGAATTCCACGTCGACCCAACGGCTGACCGCGATGATCTCGCCGCTCTTGCCGTCTATCCAATTCTGCAGCCGGTCGGTTTCGGCTTCAGCCGTGAAGATCGCGACGACGACGGAGGCGTCAAGATAGAGCATCAGAATCGGCTGTCGCGCATTTCGCGAAGAATCTCGGCGCCCGTGACGTCGCTTTGCCTCATCTTGGAAGTGTGCGCACGTAACGCCCCGACATCCAGCGGCTTGCGCGGCTTTTCGATCCCCACGATGCGGGCCACAGCCTTGCCGCGGCGGAGGATCGTCACCTCTTCACCGGAAGCGGCGCGGTCGACGAGGTCGCTGAGCCGCGCCTTCGCGTCGGAGAGATTGATTCCGTCCATCGCAATTCCTGACCAGCTACTTGGTCTGATATAGCGGACATGCGCCGGAGCTTCAATCGTCCTCGTCCTCGCGCCCGACGAGGTTGAGCTCCCTCGCCTTGATCTGGCGGGTCATGCACCAGTGCATGAGGGCGTCCTCGCGGCCGTGGGTGATCCAGACCTCGCGGGGCTTCAGCTCCTGGATGGTTTCGGTCAGCTCGTCCCAGTCGGCATGGTCCGACACGATCAGGGGCAGCTCGACGTTCCTCTGGCGGGCGCGCTGGCGGACCCGCATCCAGCCCGAGGCCATGGCGGTGATCGGGTCGGGCAGCCGCCGCGACCAGCGGTCGTTGAGGCAGCCGGGCGGGGCGACGACGATCTTGCCCTTCAGCTCGTCCTTCTTGACTCCGGTGGCGGGGCGAAGCTCGCCCAGATCCACGCCCCATTCCCGATAAAGATCGCAGAGCCGCTGAAGCGCGCCGTGGATGTAGATCGGCTCGTGATAGCCTCGCGCCCTCATCTCCATCATCAGCCGCTGCGCCTTGCCCAGCGCATAGGCGCCGACGAGGACGCAGCGCTCCGGATTCTCGTGAAGCCGGGCGAGCAGCCGGTCGATCTCGCTGGCCGTCTCGGGGTGGCGGAAGACGGGCAGGCCGAAGGTGGCCTCGGTGATGAAGACGTCGCAGGGCACCGGCTCGAACGGCGGGCAGGTCGGGTCGGGCCGCCGCTTGTAGTCGCCGGAGACGACCACCCGCTCGCCCTTGTGCTCGAGCACGATCTGGGCCGAGCCGAGGACGTGGCCGGCGGGGACGAAGCTCGCCTCGACCCCACCGCCGAGGCCGACCACCTCGCCATAGGGCGTCGGCCGGCCGCCGGGCTGCGGGCCGTAGCGGCATTCCATGATCGCCAGGGTCTCGGGTGTCGCGAGAACCTCGCCATGGCCGCCGCGGGCGTGGTCGGCATGGCCGTGGGTGACGAGCGCGCGCGGCTTCGGACTGCCCGGATCGACCCAGACGTCGGCGGGCTTTATGTAGATGCCTTCGGGAAAAGGCTCGATCCAGGAACCGAGACGGGCCATCGGGAGCTTATATGGCCGCGAGACACGGACATTAGAAGGAGCAGGGCAATGGATCTGGGCGGAGGCAATTGGGCGATCCTCAACATCGTCGGACCGCTGCTGCTCGCGGCCGTCCTGCTTTGGGCGCTGCTTCGCAACCGCAAGTCGCAAAAGCGCGACGCGGACACCGAGCAGGCGACCCGCGACCTCTATCGCGAGGAGGAGGCGAAACGGCGCAGCGGGGATGACGCTCGGTCCTGATCCCTTTCCCTCCCTGCCCGCAGGGAGGGCGGAGCTCCCCGCCCCGATCACCGACTGGTTCGCCGCCAAGGGCTGGACGCCGCGCCGGCACCAGCTGGAGATGCTCGCCGCCGCCCGGGCCGGCCGCGGCGCGCTGCTCGTCGCTCCGACCGGGGCCGGCAAGACTCTGGCCGGCTTCCTGCCGTCGCTCGCCGAGCTGATCGAGGCGCCGACGGACGGCCTCCACACCCTCTACATCTCGCCGCTCAAGGCGCTCGCCGTCGACGTCCGGCGCAACCTGCTCACCCCGATCGAGGAGATGGCGCTTCCCATCCGGGTCGAGACCCGGACCGGCGACACCCCCTCCGACCGCAAGGCCCGGCAGCGCGTGCGGCCGCCGCAGATGCTGCTCACCACCCCCGAATCGCTGAGCCTGCTGCTCAGCCACGAGGACAGCGCGCTGCTCTTCGAATCCCTCGCCACCGTCGTGGTGGACGAGATCCACGCTTTCGCCACCGGCAAGCGCGGCGACCTCCTCTCCCTGTCCCTCGCCCGCCTGCAGAAGCTCTCGCCGCGGCTCCGCCGGGTCGGGCTCTCCGCGACCGTGTCCGATCCGGAGGCCTTTCGCGGCTGGCTCGCGCCCCACGGCGACGTCGAGCTGGTCGATCTGGTGGAGGGAGAGCCGGGGGCGCCGGCGCGACTCGCGATCATGCTGCCCGAGGAGGACAAGATCCCCTGGGCCGGGCATTCGGGCCGCTGGGCCGCGCTCAGCGTCATGCGCGAGATCGAGCGGCACAAGACGACGCTGATCTTCTGCAACACGCGCTCGCTCGCCGAGCTCATCTTCCAGGATCTGTGGGCGGTCAACGAGCGGCATCTGCCGATCGGGATCCACCATGGCTCGCTCGCGCTGGAAGCCCGGCGCAAGGTCGAGAATGCCGTCGCCGACGGGCGGCTTCGAGCCCTGGTCTGCACCGCCAGCCTCGACCTCGGGGTCGACTGGGGCGACGTCGACCTCGTCATCCAGATGGGGGCGCCCAAGGGCTCGTCGCGCCTGATGCAGCGCATCGGGCGGGCCAACCACCGGCTCGACGAGCCCTCGGAGGCGATCATCGTTCCGGGCAACCGCTTCGAATATCTCGAGGCGCGCGCCGCCCTGGACGCGATCGAGGAGGGCGCGCTCGACTCCGAGCATTTCCGGCCCGGGGCCCTCGACGTCCTCGCCCAGCACATCATGGCGCTGGCCTGCGCGGCGCCGTTCCGCGAGGAGGCGATGCTCGACGAGGTGCGCTCCGCCGCGCCTTATGCGGGGCTGAGGGAGGAGACGTTCCGGGCCATCCTCTCGTTCATCGAGAGCGGCGGCTATTCGCTGAGGGCCTATGACAAGTTCCGCCGGATCGCGAAGGGCCCCGAAGGTCTTTGGCGGGTCTCGCATCCGCGGTTCGTCCAGCAGCACCGGATGAACGCGGGGATCATCGTCGACACGCCGCTCTATTATGTGCGCTTCAGGAACGGCCGGCTGCTCGGCACCGTCGAGGACAATTTCGCCGAGACCCTGAGCCCGGGCGACACCTTCTTCTTCTCCGGCCTGGTGCTCGAGGTCGAGCGGATCGACGGAATCGACCTCATCGTCCACGCGACGTCGAAATCGGCTCGGATCCCGACCTACATGGGCGCCCGCATCGCGATCAGCACCAACCTCGCCGACCGGGTCCGAGCCTTCCTCCACGACCGCAGCCAGTGGGATCGCTTCCCCGACCCGGTGCGCGACTGGCTGCGCGTCCAGGAATACCGCTCGGCCATACCCGCGCCGGACCAGCTGCTCGTCGAGACCTTCCCGCACGAGAGCATCCACTACATGGCCGCCTACAGCTTCGAGGGCTGGAACGCGCACCAGTCGCTCGGAATGCTGATCACCCGGCGGATGGAGAGCGCCGGGCTGAAGCCGCTCGGCTTCGTCGCCAACGATTATGCCATCGCCTGCTACGGGCTGGAGCCGATCGCCGACCCGGCCGCGCTCTTCTCGGCCGACATCCTCGAGAAGGAGTTCGTCGACTGGGTGGAAGGCTCGCACCTGCTGAAGCGCGCCTTCCGTGAGGTGGCGGTGATCGGCGGCCTCGTCGAGCGCGCCCATCCCGGCAAGCGCAAGACCGGCAAGCAGGTCACCTTCTCCACCGACCTCATCTACGACGTGCTGAGGCGCTACGAGCCCGACCATCTCCTCCTCAAGGCCGCCTGGGCCGACGCCCGCGAGAAGATGACCGACGTCGGCCGCCTCGCCCGGCTGCTCGACCGGGCGCAGCGGACGATGCTCCACGTCGAGCTCGACCGGGTCTCGCCGATGGCGGTCCCGGTGCTGACCATCATCGGCCGCGAACGCATGCCGCAGGGGACGGTCGACGACCAGCTGCTGATCGAGGCCGAGAGCTTGGCGGAGACGGCGATGCGGATCGATTGAAAAACCCCTCTCCCGCTCTTCGCGGGAGAGGAGGGGCCCGCCGCGCAGCGGTGGGAGGTGAGGGTCTTACTGAGTCAGTGCTACAGACCCTCACCTCCCAAGCTTCGCTTGGGCCCCTCCTCTCCCGTAAGGACGGGAGAGGGGTTTTCAGGCCGCAAGCGCTTTTTGGATAGCGTTCCGGGCGTGATATTTGGTCTGCCCGATGCTGCCGGTGAAACGCCAGATCAGCCCCCACGCCGCGCAATTGCGGCGGCTGGCGACCGACGCCGAGCGCCTGCTCTGGTCGCGCGTGAGAGACCGGCGCCTCGGCGTGAAATTCCGATTCCAGCACAGCATCGGCCCGTTCATCGCCGATTTCGTCTGCCTCGAACGGAAGCTTATCGTCGAAGCGGACGGCGGCCAGCACAACCCCGGGGCCGACCGCACCCGCACCGCCTATCTGCGCAAGCGCGGTTTCCGAATCGTACGATTCTGGAACCACGACATCCTCCAGAACATCGATGGCGTCATCCAGACCATCCTCATCATCCTCGACGGCGGTGAGGACCCGCGCGGGTAGCAAACCCCTCTCCCGCTTTTCGCGGGAGAGGAGGGGCCCACCGCGAAGCGGTGGGAGGTGAGGGTCTTGCTGAGTCAGTGCTACAGACCCTCACCTCCCAAGCTTCGCTTGGGCCCCTCCTCTCCCGTAAGAACGGGAGAGGGGTTTTCAGCGGACAGGCGGCGGCAGGGTCAGCTCCGTCGCCGCCACCTTTCCTCCCGAAAAGAACTTCACCAGGATCGCCGGCACGTCCGGATGGGCTTCGAACAGGTCGTGTCCGCCGTTGCGCACGAGGATCCGGTGAAGCCGCTTCAGGCCCGCCGTCGCCTCGGCCTGCTCCTCGAGCGGGGTGCGGACGTCGAGGTCGCCGCTGAGCAGCAGCACCGGGATGTCCGACCCGATCTCGCGCCGGAAGCCGTCGCCGAGGTCGAGGCCGGGGACGGCGCCGCGCAGCTGGGGCATCGGGAAGTTGGTGGCGGTGCCGAGCGGCGAGCCGGGCGCCTGACGGCGCACCAAAGCGAGCCTGGCGTCGGTGATTCCCGAGGCGATGTCCATCAGCTCCGGCATTCCGGTGAGAGTCAGCGGATTTTTGAAGAAATAGCCCCAGATGAGCGGCGCCAGGGCCTCGGTGCGGCCGGCCTCGAGCGCCTGATAGGCTCCGGTCAGCTGGGCGATTCCGTCGGGATTCTTGGGCAGGATTCCGGCCATCATCCTCAGCGGGAAGCTGTCGGCGCGAAAGCTCGGCCCCCCGTTCGGGAGGGCGAGGGTCTGCGGCTCGGAATCGTATCGGGCGTGCACCCGCCGCATCCGCTCGCCGAGTCCGGGCGCGAAGCGCTCGATCCTCGCGAAGGTGGCGCCGACATGGGCCGGCAGTTTGACCGTCTGATCGAGGCCTTCAACCGAGGCGAGGGCGACCCGGCCGATCGATTTGGGATGGCGGCGCATCGCCGCGAAGGCGAGGTGGGTGCCGTAGGAGATGCCCCACAGGTCGATCTTGCGGGTCCCGAGCGCCTTGCGCAGATCCTCGAGGTCGTCGGCGCTCTGCTCGGTCGTGTAGCCGTTGACCGCGACTCCGGCGGCGCGCCACTCGCCGACGCAGCGCTCCAGGGTCTCGCGATAGTAAGCGGTCAGCGACCCCTCGGTGAGCGGCTCGGCCGGGTCGAGCCTGCGGGGCGCCGTGCAGGGGGGCACGTGGTTCGACAGTCCGACCCCGCGCTGGTCGAGCGCGATGACGTCGGCGACGGCGCGCAGGGCGAGGAAGATCGGCTGGCGCGGGCCGCGGGCGGTGGCGACTCCCGAGCCGCCGGGGCCGCCGGCGAGATAGACGATCGGGGCGCCCGGCTTCGGGTTGGTCGACTTGAAGCGGATGAAGCCGATGTCGATCCGCCGCGAGCGCGGGTCGCTTCGGTCCTCGGGAACCGAGAAGGTGCCGCGCTCGACCGGAAGCTCGCTTCCGTCGGCGAGCTTGAAGCCGGCCGGCTCGATCCTGAGCGGGCCGGCGGCGGCCGGCGCGCCGGCGATGGCGAGGAAGGCGAGGGCGAAGCGGAGCAGGGGCATGGAGGATCCTCGAAAGGGGCGAGTCCACCGCTGGGCCGCCGCCGGCATCGGCGTCGACCCCCCGCTCGGCGAGCGACAGGCTGCTTCGGTGAACGACAGGACAGCGCCGCGCCCGCTGCCTATGATGGGGCGATGCTGCGCCGGCTTCTCCCGCTCGCCCTGCTGCTCCTGCCCGCCGCGGCGCCGGCCACGCCGGCGGTGGAGGTCGGCGACGTCCGCGCCTGCCGGCCGGCCGCGCCCTGCGCGACGGTCGACCTGCAGACGCTGGAGCTCCACGGCCCGGAGACCGTGCTCGAGCGCGAGGTCCGGGTCGCGCCGGCCGCTCTGCCGCTGACGCGGCCGCTGATGGTCTACGTCATCGCCATGGCCAGCTCGGAGATAAGCTGGAACGGAGTTCCGATCGGGCGCAACGGCGTTCCCGGAGCCGATGCCGCGCGCGAGGTCCCCGGCCGGTTCATCGCCGCCTTCACGGTTCCGGCCGGCCTCGTCCGTCCCGGCGCGAACCGGGTCGAGGCGCGGATGTCGGCGCATCATCTCTGGCTTCCGGTCCGCCGGCCCGTCCACGTCTTCGACGTCGGCTATTACGAGAGCCCGCAGCTGCCCGGCCTCGTCGGCTATCTGCCGGCTCTGCTCGCCCTCGGCGCCCTCGCCGCCGCGGCGCTCTATTTTGGAGCCGCCGCGTGGCTGGACCGGCGGGATCGCCAGGCGCTCCTGCTCGCGGCGATCGCCGCCGCCGCGATGCTGCAGCTCGGAGTCGAGACGGCGCGCGCCTTCGTCTCCTACGCTTATCCCTGGCATCTGGTCAGGGTCGCGGCGGTGGCCCTGCTCGCCGCGGCCACCGCGGTGCTGATCGCGCTTTACGCCGCCCGCCGCTTCGAGCCGGCGTGGAGCCGTTCGGCGCCGGCGCTCACCGCCGCCGCCGCGCTCGCCGGGCTGCTCCTCATTCCCTGGTACGATCTCAAGGCCATCGCCGCGATCGCGGCCGGAGCGGCGGCGCTGCTCGCCTGCGCGGTCGCCGGCGCCCGCCGCCGGAAGCCCGGCGCACGCCCGGCGATCGGCTTCGCCCTGCTCCTCTTCGCTCTGATCGCCTGGCAGCTCACCGACTTCCTCGACCAGTCTTATTATGTCGCGCTCGCCCTGATCCTCGTCGTCCTGGTCGGCGAGCAGCTGCTCGTCCTTCGCCAGGCGCGAAGCGCCGGCGATAAGGAGGCTGAGCGGGCCGCCGGCCTCGAGCGGCGGCTGAAGGAGGCCCCCCGCGACCGGATCGCCCGGCTGAAGGACGGGGCCCTCACCCACCAGGTGCCGGAGGCGCAGATCCTGTTCGTCCGCGCCGCCGACGATTATTGCGAGGCCCGGCTCGCCGACGGCCGCACCCTTCTCGTCACGATGAGCCTGTCGCGCCTCCAGCAGGCGCTGTCGGAGCGCTTCGTTCGGATCCACAAGAGCTATGCGGTGAACGCCGCCTGCGTCGCCGCGCTCGGCCCGCGCCCCGGCGGCGGCAAGCAGCTGACCCTCGCCGACGGCACGATCCTGCCGGTCGGTCGCGCCTATCTCGACGCCGTCACCGCGATGCGCGCCGACTAGCGGCGTCGCGAGAGGACCAAGCCGAGGGCGGCGAGGGGCCAGCTGACCGGGCCGGGGCTCGCCTCGGCGGGCGGCGGCCCGGCAGGCGCCGGCTCGGCCGTCGCCCCGGGCCGCGCCGGAAGCCCCGCCTCGATCGCCTGCTGGCGCTCGAGCTCGGAGTTCATCTCGCCGCCCATCAGGACGATGTAGGCGCTGAGATAGAGCCAGGTCAGGAAGACGACGACCCCGCCCAGGGAGCCGTAGGTGGCGTTGTAATTGCCGAAATTCGAGACGTAGAGGCCGAAGCCGAGGCTGGCGGCGAGCCAGAGCAGGGTGGCGGCCGCGGAGCCCGGGGTGATCCACGCCCAGGGCGCATCGGGACGGTCGGGAGCGTAGCGGTAGATGAGCGCGAGGCCGAGCGCGACCACCGTCGCGGAGACGGCCCAGAGGAGGAGCTGGAGGGCCGTGTGGACGGCCGGCGACGAGAAGGGGAGGAGCTGCTCGATGAAGGCCAGCGCCGAGATGGCGGAGGCTCCGAACAGGACCGCCACGACCAGCCCCGCCGTCATCAGCAGCGCGACGAGGGTGCGCTTGAGGAAGCCCCGGCTCTCCTTCACCTCATAGGCGATGTTGAGCGCGGTGACGACGGACGCCGATCCCTTGCTCGCTCCGTAGAGGGCGATCGCGATCGCCAGCAGCAGGCCGAGGCCGTGGGCGCCGCTCTTGCTGCCGGTGATCGCCTGCAGCTGGTCGGCGATGATCGCGGCGGCTTCGCGCGGAAGCGTGCGGGCCAGGGTCCGGATATGCTCCGCGACGGTCTGCGGATCGGCGACGAGCCCGTAGGTGAGCACCGCCGAGGCGAGCAGAGGCACGAAGGCGAGGAAGCCGTAGAAGGCGACTCCGGCGGCGAGCAGGCCGACATTGTCGTCGCCCGCTTCCTTCCAGGTGCGGACGAGGACTTGCCGCCACTCGGAGGGCGCGGGCCAGCGGACGGGTTGGATTGCCATGGCGGCGTGAACCGGGGGCGGGGGCCGCGGTTCCGTCACCCCAGCGAAGGCTGGGGCCCCGGCGGGTGGAAGGCGCCGGCGCTTCTCACTCCCCGGGGCCCCAGCCTTCGCTGGGGTGACGGCGTGGTCAGACCAGCGACCTCGGGTTGCTGAACACCCGGGTCACCTCGGGCTCGAAGCTCTCGAGCGAGTCGACCTCGAAGCCCGGATCGAAGGCGGGCGCGTCCCAGTCGTCGACCAGCTTCTCGGCGAAGCCGTACCAGCTCTCGCCCTTGAACCGCTCGCGGCCCTCCGGGTCCTTGCCGAGATGCTCGAAATAATAGCGGCCCTGGAATTCCTGGTGCCAGTAGACGGCGTGATAGATGTCCTCGCGCACATAGGGCTTGAGCATCTCGGCGGCGATCGGGCCGTGATTGGGGATCGAGAAGAGCTTGCCGAGATCGTGGCAGAGCGCCGCCACCACTTCCTCGTCGCCGGCGCCGGAGCGGCGGGCGAGGGTTCCGGCCATCAGCGAGTGGGTGAGCTGGTTGGCGGCGAAGCCGACTTCGATCGCCTCGAGGCGCGCGAGATTTTCCATGATCTGCCGGGCGGCGATGCTCTTGATATGCTTGCCGTGCTCGGCGGCGATATGGGCCCAATCCTGGGCGGTGCCGTCCCTCATGTCGGTGAACATGGGCCTGTCTCCTGGTGCGCTTCCGAAATAGAGCCTTTTGGGGGTCTTCCACAAGCCGCGCCCCGGGGCTAGTTTCGCGACGCGCGGGCCGGGGGGCGAGCGTGGAGTATCGATGGCGTCGATCGCGTCCGGCGAGCCGGGCAGCCCCGAAACCCTCTCCTTCCTCGCCGACGGCGGCGAGATGGGCGAGCGAATCCGCGCCTTCGACTGGGCGGCCTCGCCGCTCGGGCCTCCGGAGGCATGGCCGCAGGCCCTGAAGACGGCGGTCGCCATCATCCTTTCAACGAAATTCCCGATGTTCGTCGCCTGGGGCTCCGGAGCTGCGCTTCCTCTACAATGACGGCTATGCCGAGATTTTGGGAGGCAAGCATCCGGACGCGCTCGGTCACGCCTTCGAGGACATCTGGGCCGAGATCTGGGACGAGATCGGCCCAATCGCGGAGCGCGCCGTCGCCGGCGAGGCGAGCTTCCACGAGAACCTGTCCCTGATCCTCACCCGCAAGGGCTTTGCGGAGCAGACCTGGTTCACTTTCTCCTACAGCCCGCTGCGCGACGACGCCGCGGGCGCCGGGGGCATGTTGTGCACCGTGGTCGAAACCACCGAAACCGTGCTCGGGCAGCGCGAACGGGTCACCGAGGTCGAGCGGCTCCGGCAGCTGTTCGACCGCGCGCCGGGCTTCATGGCGGTGGTTCGCGGCCCCGACCATGTTTTCGAAATGGCCAACGCGTCCTACCAGAAGCTGGTCGGCCGGAGCGATCTCATCGGCAAGCCGGTCCGGGAGGCGGTCCCGGAGGTCGAAGGCCAGGGCCTCTTCGAGCTGCTCGACAAGGTCTATCGCACCGGCGAGGCCTTTTCCGGGCGGTCGGTCCCCGTCCGCCTGCAGCGCCGGCCGGACGGTGCGCGCGAGGAGAGGCTGCTCGACTTCGTCTTCCAGCCGATCCTGGATAACCAGGGGGCCGTCACCGGAATCTTCGCCGACGGCTACGACGTCACCGAGCGGATCCTCGCCGAGACGGCGGTCCGGGAGAGTGAGGCGCGCTTCCGGCTGATCGCCGATTCGGCGCCGGTGCCGATGTGGGTGACCCGGCTCGACCGCACCCGGAGCTTCGTCAACCGCGCCTATGTCGACTTCCTCAAGATCAGCTACGAGGAGGCGGTCAATTTCGACTGGCGAACCGTCATCCATCCCGAGGACGGGCCGCGGATCCTCGCCGAATCGGTCGCCGGCGAGGCCTCGCTCAAGACCTTCGAGCTGGTCGGCCGCTACCGCAGCGGCGACGAGTGGCGCTGGCTTCGCTCGGTCTCGCAGCCGCGCTGGGGGCCGCAGGGCGAGCATGTCGGCTTCATCGGCGTCGCCCACGACATCACCGAGCTCAAGGAGGCGGAGTCGGCGCTGCGCGAGGTCAACGAGACTCTCGAGCGGCGCGTCGCCGAGCGCACCGCCGATCTCAGCGCCGCGCTCGAGCGGCTTCAGTCGGAGGTCGGCGAGCGGCTCAAGGCGGAGGAGGCGCTGAGGCAGGCGCAGAAGATGGAGGCGGTCGGCCAGCTGACCGGCGGCATCGCCCACGATTTCAACAACCTCCTCACCCCGATCATGGGCGGGCTCGAGCTGATCGCCTCGCGGGTCGACGACCCTCGCCTCAGGCGGATCGCCGAGACCGCGCTCGAATCGACCCGCCGCGGCGCCAAGCTGACCAGCCAGCTGCTCGCCTTCTCGCGGATCCAGCGGATCAGCATGGCGCCGGTCGCGGTCAACGAGGTGATCGAGGCGATGCAGCGCCTGCTTCGCCACACGATCGGAAGCGCGGTGAGGGTCGAGACCCGGCTCGATCCGCGGGCCGGCCACGGCATCTGCGACGCCAACCAGCTCGAGAACGCCATCCTCAACCTCGCCATCAACGCCCGCGACGCCATGCCGGGCGGCGGCACCCTCACCATCTCGACCGACCGCCTGCGCCTCGGCGAGGGTCCGGATCACCCCGCCGGCGAGTTCGTCCGGATCACCGTCGCCGATACCGGCGAAGGCATGGCCCCCGAAGTGCTCGCCCGGGCGACCGAGCCTTTCTTCTCGACCAAGCCGCTCGGCAAGGGCACCGGCCTCGGCCTCGCCCAGGTCTACGGAATCGCCCAGCAGGCCGGCGGGACGCTTCGGATCGACAGCGAGCCGGGCGAGGGGACTTCGGTCCACATCCTGCTTCCCCTCGTCGAGGCGCCCGCCGCGGGCGAGTCGGCCGAGGCCGGGCCGGCCGGAGCCGCGGCCGGGGCCGCCGCCGGAGCCCGTCTGCTCGTCGTCGACGACGATGGCGACGTGCGCGCCTTCCTCGCCGAGTCGCTGGAGGGCCTCGGCTGCACGGTCGTCACCGCCGCCTCGGGCGCCGAGGGGCTGGCGGCGATGAGCGACTGGCGGCCCGACCTCGCCCTGATCGACTATGCCATGCCGGGGATGAACGGCGCCGAGGCGGCCCGCGCCGCCCGCGAGCGCCATCCCGGCCTGCCGATCGTCTTCGTCACCGGCTATGCCGAGAGCGAGCGGCTCGAATCGGCGGTGGGCGGCGACGTGCCGGTCCTTCGCAAGCCCTTCACCCTCGCCGAGCTGGCGGCGGCGGTGGAGGAGAATGTGGCCGTAAATTCCTCCCCGAGCTTGCTCGGGGAGGGGGACCAGGCGGAGCCTGGTGGAGGGGCGACGCTGACTCCGTAATTCCCCTCCACCGCGCTTCGCGCGGTCCCCCTCCCCGAGGCAAGCTCGGGGAGGACCGGGGGGTCTTGAACCCCTCGAAACCTCACCTAAATCGCCGCCGTCGGACGACTTGTTCGCAGTGTCCGGCGCGTATCCGCGAGGGGCTTCAGGCTCTTTGCCCGACCCCCTCATCGTCATGTTGCTCATAGGAGGACAAGGATCATGAGAAGCATGGATTTCACCCCCTATCGCCGGTCCACCGTCGGCTTCGACCGGCTGTTCGACTTCCTCGAAAGCGCGCGCGCCGAGCAGTCGGACAATTACCCGCCCTACGACATCGAGAAGCTGAGCGACGACCGCTACCGGATCACGCTCGCCGTCGCCGGCTTCTCGTCGGGCGACATCGACATCACCGCCCGGCAGAACATGCTGGTGGTGGTCGGCCGCAAGGCGGAGAACCGCAACAAGGACGGCAATTTCCTGCACATGGGGATCGCCACCCGGGCCTTCGAGCGCCGCTTCGAGCTGGCCGATTTCGTCCGGGTCGAGGCGGCCGACATGAAGGACGGCTTGCTCTCGATCGAGCTGGTCCGCGAGATCCCCGACGCGATGAAGCCGCGCAAGATCGAGATCGGAACCGGTCAGAGCCGGACGATCGAGGCCGAGAAGCCCCCCCAGAAGGAGCCCGAGGTCGCGTAAGGCCGGAGGCGGCCCCTCAACCCCTCTCCCGCTCTTTGCGGGAGAGGGAGGGGCCCGCGAAAGCGGGAGGGTGAGGGTCTGTTGCAATGAGTCGGCAAGACCCTCACCTCCCACCGCTTCGCGGTGGGCCCCTCCTCTCCCGCGAAACGCGGGAGAGGAGTATCCAATTCAGCTTCCGTTTACCCGCGAAGGCGCAGCCTGCCCCGATGAAGTGGCTCAAGAATCCGTTCGTGCTCGCCTTCGAGGGCTTCGTCCTCGGCGCCATATTGATGGCCACCTCGACCCCGAACCTGGTCGACCCGCGCCCGGCGCGCGAGCCGCGACCGCTCGATTCCTCGGTTATCCCCAACTCCGCGCGCTGAGCCCTTGAACCGCTCGCCCGGCCGGCTATAGCGGGGACATGGTTCGCTTTTCGTTCTGTGGCCACGAGCTGATGGCCTTGCCGCAGGGGGCCCTGTTCTGGCCCGCCCGTCGCGCCCTGCTGGTCGCCGACCTCCATCTCGAGAAAGCGAGCTGGTTCGCCCGGCTCGGCCAGATGCTCCCGCCCTACGATTCGATCGCCACCCTCGCCGATCTGACCGCCCTCGCCGCTTCGACCGGCGCCGAGGAGATCTGGTGCCTCGGCGACAGCTTCCACGATCGCCACGGCTGCGACCGCCTCCCCGCCCGCGCCCGCGAGATGCTCGTCGCGCTGACCGGCGCGACTCGCTGGACCTGGATCACCGGGAACCACGATCCCGGAATCGCCGACCATTGCGGGGGCGACATCGTCGAGGAGGCGGAGGTCGACGGCCTGCTGCTTCGCCACGAAGCCGAACCGGCCGAGCCGCGGCCCGAGCTGTCCGGCCATTTCCATCCCAAATTGCGGGTCCGCCATCGCGGCCGCCAGGTTTCGCGCCGCTGCTTCGTTGCGACGGAGCGCAAGCTCATCCTGCCCGCCTTCGGGTCGCTGACGGGAGGGCTCGACGCCAGCCACCCGGAGATCGTCAGGGCGGTGGGCCCGCGGGCCGAGGCTTTGGTCCCGGTGGCGGACCGGCTGCTGAGATTTCCGCTGGCGGCGTGAGCAATTCCTCCCCGGCAAATGCCGGGGAGGAATCAGGCCAGCCGGGCGCGGATCAATCCCCGCACCGAATTGCCGATGAAGAAGCCGGCCTCCAGGTCCTCCGCCCGCAGATCGGCCTCCTCGGCCCGGCCCTCGTCGATCAGGGCCTCCCTCAGGATTCCCGGCAGCAGCCCGCGCGCCAGCGGCGGAGTCAGAAGCCGGCCGCGGCGCTTCACGAACAGGCTGGTGAAGCTGCCCTCGGTCACGAACCCCTCCGGGTCGACGAACAGTATCTCGAACGTCCCGGCCGCCGCTCGTGCGTCGTCGTAGAAGCGGCGGTCGCTGGTCTTGTGCCTGAGCCGGAAATCCTCCGGCTCGACCGGAAGCGGCGCCAGCGCCACCTCCACCGCCTCCTCCGGAACCGGCGGCAACGGCCGCGCTTCGATCGCCAGGGCGCCGCTGCCGGAGAGAAGCAGCCTCAGCTTGCGCGGCTCGCGCAGGAAGAAGGTCGCCGCCTGAAGCTCGTTCCTCGCATGGTGCCGGTCGAAGGCGAAGCCGAGCGAGTCGGCGCTCCGCTTCATCCGCGCGAGGTGGCGGTCGAGCTCGCTCACGCCCTCCTCCGGGTCGAAGCGCATCGTCTCGATCAGGTCGAAGCGCGCCTCGGTCGCCACAAAATCTCCCTTCGCCAGGCATTCGCGCCATTCGTCCGCCGCGGCGCTGTCCGCCACGATCCCCGAACCCAGGCCGATCCGGGCGACGCTGCAGCCGTCGCTCAGGACCAGGGTCCGGATCGCGACATTGAACGCGGCGCCGCCGTCCGGCGCAAGCCTGCCGATACTACCGGTATAGGGCCCCCGCTGTTCCCGCTCGAGCTCGGCGATGATCTCCATCGCCCGGATCTTCGGGGCGCCGGTGACGGAGCCGCAGGGGAAGACGGCGCCGAGCAGGTCGACGGCGTCGCGGCCCTCCTCGAGCTCGGCCGTCACCGTCGAGGTCATCTGCAGCAGGGTCGGATAGGTCTCGACCTCGAACAGCGCCGGCACCTTCACCGTCCCGGGCTTCGCCAGCCGCGACAGGTCGTTGCGCAGCAGGTCGACGATCATCAGATTCTCGGCGCGCTGCTTGGGATCGCCGCGAAGCGCCTGCGGGTCGCTTCCGGGCGGAGCGGTGCCCTTCATCGGGCGGGCGGTGGCGCGGCCGCCGTCGAGGGTGAAGAACAATTCCGGGGAGAAGCTGAGCAGCCAATGCTCGCCGGTGAAGACGATCCCGCCCCATCCCGCCCGCGCCCGCGGCCGGATTGCGGCGTAGAGGGCGAGCGGGTGCCCCGCCGTCGCCACCTCGGCCGGGAAGGTGAGGTTCGCCTGGTAGATGTCGCCGGCGAAGATATGGCCGAGCGCCCTTTCGATCGCCGCCTCGTGCTCGTCGCGGCCGACCAGCGGCCGGGGCCGCCCGGCCCAGGCGCCCGCGGGGTCGGGCAGCAGGGCGTCGGCGTCGACTTCGTCCCAATTGTCGAACAGGCCGAACCAGAGCAGCGGCGGCCCCTCCCCGCCCCGGGCCAGCGGCGCCAGCTTCGGCTCCAGCGCATGACCCGCCTCGTAGGCCATGAAACCGGCCGAGTGCCGTCCCCGCAGCCGCTGCAGAGCCGGGCCGACCTCCTCGGGACGGCGAGCCTCGACCGTTCCGGCCGGGCGCCGGTAGAGTCGCGAACGGCCCTCGAACTCGAGCAGGACGAACGGCTCCCCGGCTTGCCAGAAGCGCGGCGCGGGCGCATCTGCCGCGACATCAGGAGGTATCGGCTTGGTCACCAGCGTCTTCGACCTCTTCAAGATCGGGGTCGGCCCGTCGAGCTCGCACACCATGGGGCCGATGACGGCCGCGTGCCGCTTTGTCGAGGCGCTGTCGCAAAAAGGGCTGCTCGAACGCACCGGGCGGGTGCAGGTCGAGCTCTACGGCTCGCTCGCCCTGACCGGCAAGGGCCACGCCACCGACCGCGCCGTCCTGCTCGGCCTGACCGGCGAGCGGCCGGATAGGATGGACCCCGACATGGCCGACCGGTCGATCGAGACGATCCGCTCGACCGGCAGGCTGGCGCTGTGCGGCGCCAGGGAGATCGAGTTCGACGAGGCGCGCGACCTCAAGTTCCTCCAGCGCGAGCGGCTGCCCCACCACAGCAACGGCATGCGCTTCACCGCCTTCGACGGGGGCGGCGCGGTGCTGGAGAGCGCGGTCTCCTATTCGGTCGGCGGCGGCGCCGTCGTCGACGAGGCGGCGATCGCCGGCAACGCTCCGCCCGAGGGTCTGTGGGACATACCCTACAATTACCGCTGCGCCGACGAGCTGCTCGCCATCACCGAGCGCGAGGGGCTGACCATCGCCGACATCGCCCGCGCCAACGAGCGGGCGAGGCTCCCGGACGAGGAGATCGACCGCCGTCTCGGCGAGATATGCGAGGCGATGAGCCGGTGCATAGACCGCGGCATCGGCCAGGAAGGCGTGCTCCCCGGCGGGCTGAACGTGAAGCGCCGCGCGCCCGGCCTCCACAAATTGCTCCTCGAGCGGGCGGAACGAACCCTGTCGGATCCCCTCACCGTGCTCGACTGGGTCAATCTGTGGGCGCTGGCGGTCAACGAGGAAAATGCCGCCGGCGGCCGGGTCGTCACCGCGCCGACCAACGGCGCCGCCGGGATCGTCCCCGCCATCCTTCGCTACTATCAGCGCTTCACCCCCCATTCGACGGAGGAGGGCGCGCGGGTCTTCCTGCTCACCGCGGCCGCGATCGGATCGCTGTTCAAGGAGAACGCCTCCATCTCCGGCGCCGAGGTCGGCTGCCAGGGCGAGGTCGGGGTGGCCTGCTCGATGGCCGCCGCCGGGCTCACCGCGGCGCTCGGCGGCACCCCGTGGCAGATCGAGAATGCCGCCGAGATCGGCATGGAGCACAATCTCGGCCTGACCTGCGATCCGGTCGCCGGCCTCGTCCAGGTCCCCTGCATCGAGCGCAACGCCGTCGGAGCGATCAAGGCGATCGAGGCCAGCCGGCTGGCGCTGGTCGGCACCGGCGACCATCTCGTCAGCCTCGACCAGGTGATCGAGACGATGCGCAAGACCGGCCTCGACATGAACGTCCGCTACAAGGAGACGTCGCTGGGAGGGCTCGCTGTCAACGTGGTCGAGTGCTGAACCCCGTCGCCCCAGCGAAGGCTGGGGCCCCGGCGGGTGAAGAACGTGGCGCCTCCACCCGCTGGGATGCCAGCCTTCGCTGGCATGACGAACCCTTGCCGCCCGCTGCCGCCGCTCCTAGCGTCCGCCCGCCTTCTGCCTCGAGGAGTCCCCATGCGCCTTCGCTTCTGCCTGCTCGCCGCCGCCGTCTGCTTCGCCTCCCCCGCCCTCGCCGAGGTGGAAAAGCCCGCCGCGATCGTCGCCGACGGAATCCCCGACATTCCGGACGAGCTCGCCGAGCGGACCCGGCCCTATATGGAGTTCCGCACCGCCGCGCTGCAGGGCTGGAATCCGAGGACGCGCTCGCTCGCCGTCACCACCCGCTTCGGCAACACCGCCCAGGTCCACGAGGTCGCCCGGCCGCTCGGCATGCGCCGCCAGATCACCTTCGAGGCCGACGCCATCTCGGGCGCCTCCTACGCCCGCAAGCTGGGCGACGTGCTCGTCGTCCAGAAGGACGTCGGCGGGAGCGAGTTCTGGCAGCTCTACGTGCTGGAGGGCGGCCGGCTGAAGCTGATCACCGACGGCAAGAGCCGCAACTCGATCAACGCCTGGAGCCACGACGGCCGCTGGCTCGCCTACAGCTCGACCCGCCGCAACGGCTCCGACAACGACATCTGGATCGTCGATCCGCGCAATCCGGCCAGCAACCGCCTCCTCGCCGAGGTCAAGGGCGGCGGCTGGGGCCTCGCTGATTTCGCGCCGGACGGGCGAAGCGCGGTCGTCGCCGAATATCTCTCGGTCACCAAGACCAACCTCTACCGGATCGAGGTCGCCACCGGCCGGATGACCCCGATCGGCGATCATTCGAAGCCGACCTCCTACGGCTCCGCCCAGTTCGCCCCCAACGGCACTCTGTGGGTCACCTCGGACGAGGGCTCGGACTTCCAGCGGCTCGGAATCCTCAACCCCGCCACCGGCCGCTTCACCGCGGTCGCTCCGGAGCCGCGCTGGGACGTCGAGAATTTCGACATTTCCGACGACGGCCGCTTCATCGCCTACGTCGTCAACGAGGCCGGGATCAGCCGCCTCAAGCTGCTCGACACCCGCACCCGCCGGAGCCGCGCCGTCGCCGGCCTTCCGGTCGGGACGATGGGCGGCCTCGAGGTCGCGCCCTGGGGCGACGTCGCGGTCAGCGTTTCCTCCGCCCGCTCGCCCTCCGACGTCTACGTCGTCAATCCGCGAACCCTCGCCGCCACCCGCTGGACCGAGAGCGAGACCGGCGGCCTCGATCCGCGCCGCAACGTCGAGCCGGTCCTCGTCGAGACGACCAGCTTCGACGGCGAGAAGGTGTCGGGCTTCCTCTACCGCCCCGATCCCGCGCGCTTCCCCGGCCGCCGGCCGCTGATCATGAGCATCCACGGCGGCCCCGAAGGCCAGTCCCGGCCCGGCTTCCTCGGCCGCAACAACTATCTCGTCAACGAGCTCGGAATCGCCCTCTTCTATCCGAACGTCCGAGGCTCGACCGGCTTCGGCAAGCGCTTCGTCGCCTTGGACAACGGGCCGGACCTGCGCGAGAACAGCGTCAAGGATATCGGCGCTTTCCTCGACATCCTCGCCCGCGATCCCACCCTCGATCCGGCGCGCTTCGCCGAGACCGGCGGAAGCTACGGCGGCTACATGTGCTATGCCAGCGCCATCCGCTACGGCGAGCGTTTCAAGGCGGCGAACTGCATCGTCGCCATCTCCAACTTCGTCACCTTCCTCGAGAACACCCAGTCCTACCGCCGCGACTTGAGGCGGGTCGAATATGGCGACGAGCGCGATCCGGAGCAGAGGAAGAAGCTGCTCGCCATCTCGCCGCTGACCCGGATCCGGGAGCTTCGCCTCCCCCTGATGGTCCAGACCGGCGGCAACGACCCGCGGGTCCCGGCCTCGGAGGCGGAGCAGGCGGTCAAGGCGGTGCGCCGCAACGGCGGCACCGCCTGGCACCTGCTCGCCCAGGACGAGGGCCATGGCTTCGCCAAGAAAGCCAATCAGGATTACGCCTTCTGGGCCAGCCTGATGTTCTGGCAGCGCCACCTGCTGCGCGACCGCGATTGAGCAATCCCCGCGCGTTGCAGCTGTCTTGGATCTATAATACACCTAGGACCGTGGCAGCGGGAGGCAGGGGCATGATCGATCGGCGCGACATGTTGGCGGGAGCGGCGGCGCTGGCCGCCGCTCCGCTCGTCCCCGCCGCCGCCGCCCAGACGGCTCCGGCCGCTCCGTCGCGGGACGAGAAGGTCGCCAGGGCCGCGGCCGAAAGCCGGATGCGCCTCGACTATCAGCGCGGCCTTTTCTCGGGGCCCGCCTGGGACTGGCTCGTCGAGCAGGGCCGCGCCGCGCATTTCTTCCTGCTCGGCGAGGAGCATGGGATCGCCGAGAATCCGAAGCTCGCCGCCCAGTTGTTCGCCGCTTTGGTGCCGTCCGGCTATTCGAAGGTGGCGATCGAGATTTCGCCGCCGATGGCCGCGGAGTCTCGACCGGGCGGTGACGGCAGGCGGGATGGCGGGCCTCCGGAGCCTCTTCGCCGACAAGCGCTCGCTCGTCGCTTTCTACACGATGCGCGAGGAAGCCGAGTGGCTGGCGGCGGCCCGGGCCGCGCTGCCCGGCGGCGGGCCCTTCCTGTGGGGCACCGATTACGAGATCGCCGGCGACCGCCGCCTGATCGCGATCCTGGCCGGCGCCCGCAAGCCGGCCGCGGCGGCGGCGGCGCTGGCGCGGCTCGAGGCCGCCTCGAACGCCGCCTGGGCCCGCTATGCCGAGGGCGGCGACATCCAGCACATCTTCTCCTTCTCCGGGGACCCGGCGCTGGTTGCCGCCCTCCACTCGGCCTGGCCGAAGCCGGATTCCCGGTCGCTGTGGATCCTCGAAACGCTCGAGGAGACGCTCGAGATCAACCGCCTGTGGGGCCAGCGCCGCTCCTGGGAATCGAACGCTCGGCGCGGCGATTTCATGCGCCGCAACTTCCTCCGGCACTGGGCCGCGACGAAGGCCGGCGCGAGGCCGCGAGTCTTCCTCAAATATGGCGCCTCGCACATGATGCGCGGCCGCAACAGCACCGAGACGTTCGACCTCGGCACGCTGGTGCCCGAGATCGCCGCGGTCGAGGGCGGCAAGGCCTTCAGCCTGCTCGTCCTGCCCGGCGCCGGAACCGTGATCGCCGCCCTCGATCCGGCCAGCTTCGGCTACAAGCCGGTCCCCGCCGAAGGCGAATATCAGCGCGGCCTGGCGCCGCTCTACTCGAACGCCTTGCCCGGCGCCTTCACCCTGTTCGACACCCGCAAGCTGAGGCCATTGCTCGGCTGGTCCCGCACTCCGGCCGATCCGGACCTGATGCGGATGGTCCACGGCTTCGACGCCATCCTGATCCTGTCCGGCTCGACCCCGTCGCGCTCGCTGTAGGGGTTTGTCATGCCGGACTTGATCCGGCATCCACCTTCCTCGCTGCATTCGACCCATGAAGAAGGTGGATCCCTCTGAGTTCACAAACGAAGTGCAACACCTCAGACAGGTGTTGCCATGTCGACCTACCGCCAGCTTTCGATCGAGGAACGGTGTGAGATTGCCCGCCTTCATGAAGGCGGGCAATCGCTCCGGCAGATCGCTGCAGCTCTGGATCGCCAGCCGTCGACGATCTCCAGGGAGCTGAAGCGCAATAAAGGCTCGAAGATCGGCTACAGCCCGACCTACGCCCAGCAGCAGGCGGGTGCGCGGCGCTGGTCGGGGTCGCGGCTCGAGCGCGACGACGTCCTGCGCGAGAACGTGCTCGATCGCATGGCCGACGGCTGGTCGCCCGAGCAGATCTGTGGCCGCCTCGCCCTCGACGCGGGGCGCCGGGTCATCAGCCACGAGACCATCTATCGCTTCGTCCACGCCCAGATGAAGCGCACCAACGACGTCAGCTGGCGCCGATACCTCCTCCGGGGCAGGCTTAGGCGCGGCTGGCGTAATAAAGGCGGCGGCGCTCCTCGCTTCACCGACCGAAGGTCCATCCACGACCGCCCCGCCGAAGCCGCCGACCGCCTCGTCCAGGGACATTGGGAGGGCGACGCGATGCTCTTCTCCACGCCCGGCCAGGCCGTCCTCGTCGCCCACGAAAGACGCTCCCGCATCACCCTTCTCGTCCGGCCGCCAAGCCTCAAGGCCGAGCCGACCGCAACCGCGCTCGCCGCCATCCTCAGGCCCATGCCGGCCGACATGCGACGGACCATCACATTCGACAACGGCACCGAGTTCGCCCGGCACTACCGGCTTACCCAGCAGCTCGGCATCCAGACCTACTTCTGCGACACCCACAGCCCTTGGCAAAAAGGCGGCGTCGAAAACGCCATCGGACGTCTCAGACGGGCATTGCCACGCAAAACCAACCTCGACGCCCTCTCCAACAAGGCCATCGACAAGCTCGTCGCCCGCTACAACAATACCCCCCGAAAATGCCTCGGCTTCCAAACGCCAGCCGAAGCCTTCATCAATCCGTTGCACTTCAAATGTGAATCCACACCCGGATCAAGTCCGGGATGACGATAATGCCCTAGCCGCTCAGCCCGGCCAGGTAGCGCGCCAGCGCGTCGGCTGCCCTGCCGGGCTCCTTCATCGGCAGCTCGACGTCGGGCGCGATGCCGTCGATCTCGTTGGTGCCGTCCTTTAGGAAGCGGGCGCAGTTCGGCATCCGCACGTCCCGGGGCGCGGCCCGAAGCCGGCTCCGGCCGCCGCCGTCGACATAGCCGCAGCCCGCCCCGTAGGTCCGCGCGCCGACCAGGGTCGCGGCGCGGTTGTCCTTCAGCCAGGCGGCGAAATCCTCGGCCGCCGAAGCGGTGTCGCCGTCGATCAGCAGCAGCAGCGGTCCCTGCCAAGTGCCCTCGCCCGCGATCCGAAGCGGCGGGTCGGCCTTGGCGAAGACGGAGCAGGCCGGGCGCTTCCCTTCCCAGATTCCGCGCCGGTCGCAGGCCGGGCCGACCCGGCGCGGCGCCTGGCGCTCGAGCCTGCGGGCGGTGAACAGCGCCACCGCCTCCCGGGCCCATTCGGAGCCGCCGCCGTTGCGGGTGAGGTCGAGGACCAGCCGCTTCGCCCCCGCCCGGCGAAGCTGCGCCAGCCGCGCCCGGAGCTCCGCCTGGAGCGCCGCCCGGACCCTCAGCTGGAGGGCGCGCTCGCTCAGGCCGGGTCGGAAGCGGGCGAGGCAGGCCGAGAGATATTGGTTCTCGCCGAGCTCGGCGAGGCGCAGGATGCCGGTCGAGCCGGTCAGTCCCGCCGGGAAATTGCCGAAGGCGAGCGGACGCCAGCCCGGGAGCCGGTCGACCGGGAAGCGGAATCCGTGCCGGCCTTCGCGATAGCCGGCGGCGCCGCAGCTTGAGGCCGGCGGGTCCCCCGCCGTCGACGCCGTTGCGACGGCCCGATCCGAAAGCTGGAGATGCGGGTCGCCGAAACGCTCGAGGAAGCGGCTCAGCGCCCGCTCGGCGACCGCGTCCGAGCCGGCCGCCGCCAGCGCTTCGGACGTCTCCCGCGACAAAGCGGGCAGATCGAGCCCCCGCCGCCCGGCGATCCAGTCGAGATTGGCATAGCCCTGCGCCATGTCGGCCTTGAGCCGCTCGAAATCGGAGCGCCAGGCGGCGGGATCGTAGGCCGGGACGGGGGCCGTCGCCGCCGCGAGGCTGCCGATCCAGGCCAGCCAGCGGCTCACCGCCGTCCCTTCGCCGCCAGCCATTCCTCGATCGCCCGGTAGGCGGATCGGCCGCGCGGCGGGTCGTCGCCGAGGGCGGTGGCGAAATAGGCGATTCCGCGGCCGTTCGAGCGGTCGATCCACAGGCCGGAGCGAAGGCCGTAGGCGTCGCCGGCATGGCCGAGGCGCGGGCGGCCGTCGCCGAACGGGTCGTCCTTCGGAGCGCATTGGGCGAGGATCTGAACGGCGAGGCCGTAGCCGCAGTAGAATTCGCCTTCCGTGTCGCCGTTGGAGCCGTCGAAGCGCCAATGGAGCCGCTCCATCCCGGCGACGCTGGCTTCGGACAGGAACCGGCTTCCGTCGGGCAGGCGGCCGTTGCGCAGCAGCAGCGCGCCGACCCGGGCGAGGTCGCGGATCGAGATCCGCATTCCCCCCTGGGGCGAGAAGAGGGCGCCGTTGCTGCCCAGCGCATAGCCGGAAAGGTCGCAGCCGCCGCCCGCGCCCGGCACCACCGGGCAAGGCGGAGGGGCGCCCTTGAGGTCGTCGCGAAGCACGGCGCCGTCGGGCGCGTAGAGGACGACGGCCCGGCCGATCGCCTCCCCGTCGCAGGTGGTCCAGTTGAAGCAGGCGTCGAGCCCGAGCGGCTTCACCACCAGCCGGTCCATCAGCCGGTCGAACCGCTCGCCGGTGGCCTTCTCCATCACCGACGCGATCACCGGGAAGCCGAGGTTCGAATAGCGGAAGAAGGCGCCGGGCGGATGCTCCTGATCCCAGGCCTCGGGCGCCGCCGCCGCCTCGCGCAAATTCGTGTCGAGCGGCAAAGCGTAATTGATCCCGTCCCTGAGGCTGGAGCGGTGCGACAGGAGCAGGCGCAGGGTGATCGGCCGGTCCGGGAAGGTCGGGTTGCGAAGCCGCCAGCCGAGCCGTTCCGAGACGTCGGCGTCGAGGTCGAGCTTGCCCTGCTCGACGAGGCGCATCACGCCCAGGGCGACGTGGAGCTTGGTGATCGACGCGATCCGTACCGGATCGTCGAGGGTCAGCGCCCGGCCGGCGGCTCGGTCGGCGAGACCCTCGGCGCCCGAGCCGGTGATGCCGCGCGAATCGAACGTCGCCCAGGCGTAAGGCCGGTGCGGCGGCGGCGCCTCGTCCGAAACCGTCGCGCAGCCCGCCGCCAGGCCCGCCAGCGCGGCGAGCAAGCCCAGCCTGGCCGGCCCGCTCATCGGTCGCGGCCCCGGCGACCGCGGTTGCGGCCGCGCTCGTCGGCTGCTTCGGCGCCGGTCTCGGCGGCCTCCTCGGCCGCTTCCTCGCGCTCCTCCGCCTGCTCCTCGGCCGCTTCGCGCTCGGCGATGCTGGTCGGGCCGAGCCTGGCGGTTACCGCCCAGATCGCCGCCGCGACGATCAGCGCCGCCGCCAGCAGCGAGCCGGCCAGCTGCCGCGCGTTTCCGGCCTTGCCCGGCCTGTCCTCCACCCGCGCCTCCTACAAAAGATGTTTCGCCGCGGCCGACAGCCAGGTCGCCCAGAACAGCAGGAAGACCGAGATGCCCAGCGCCGGCAGCCAGTGGCCGAGACGGTGAAGCCGGCGGACGACGAGGATCTTGAAGCCGAGCACGGCCAGAAGCGCGCAGGCCGACAGGATATGGACCGCCGAATTGTCCTCGAATCCGAAATAGCCGACGCACATCACCGCCACGACCAGGGTCACCGCGGCGATGCTGTCGCCGATCGCGCGATGCGCCTTCGAGGCCGGCCGCGGCGCCAGGAAGGGAAGGCGAAGCTTGCCGTAGCCGACCGCCATCAGCGAGACCTGATAGACGGCGAGCAGGGCGACGACCGTGGCGAGGACGATCTTCACCTCCGATACATTGCCCTGGGTCAGGCTGAGCAGCAGCTCTTCCATCCGCGCTCCGTTTGCGAAGCCGTTTTCTCACACGACCGAGCGCCGTACGCCAGCCGCAATGCTTGACACACCTCGATGTTCGTGTTATGTTCTTCATATCATGGCGGAGCTCCACCCCTTTCTCCGGAACGCGACAAGTCGGGCAAAGCCGACCGTGCAAGCCGAGGCGGATGGCATGTGTAAGCTTCGCAAGCTTCACCGGGCTTGCGCCGCCGCCGTGCGGAGGCGAATTGACCTCACCAGGGTGAAATTTTCCTGCCATGATGAGTCGAATCGGCGCAATCGCGAGGTGAGCGTGAACCTTTGGGCGAGCTGGCCTCCCGGCCGGGGCATCTCTTCGGCCGCGACTGAAAACAAAGGACTTTCCGCCGCGATTCGCGGGATCTTCGTGACTTTTGGCTTGCTCGTCTCGGCGCTTGCGCCGGCCGCCGCGCAGCCCGCGCGCGAATGGACTCCCGCCCAGGCGCGGGCGGTCCTCGACAAGACCCAGACGATCCGGCTCGCCCCCTCGCTCGCCCACCTCTCGCCCGGCGAGCGGGTCGCGGTCGCGAAGCTGCTCGAGGTCGGACGTATCTTCCAGGATGTCTACGAAACCCAGCGCCACCGCAACGCTCTGACCGCCCGGGCGGCCCTGGCCCGCCGGACCGACGCCGCACGGCCGGGCGCTCCACACGCTGTACCGGCTCAACCAGGGGCCGATCGCGACGACCCTCGACAACCAGCGCGAGCCGCTCGTCGCCGTCGCCGAGCCGCCGCCGCCGGGCAAGAACGTCTATCCCTGGGATCTCACCAAGGCCGAGCTCGACTCCTATCTCGCCGCCCATCCGGCCGAGCGCGCCGCGCTCACCGACCTGCGCTCGCGTCGTCCGCCGCGCCGAGCCGGCAATGCTCAAGCGCGATCTCGCCAAGCTGCGCCAATATCCGGCGATCGACACCCTCCACCCCGGCCTCGCGCCGGCGGCTCGAGGCGCTGGCTCGGAGGCCGAGCCGCGCCACCCTCTACGCCGTGCCTTACTCGCTCGCTTATGCCGACGAGATGGTCCGAAGCCACGGCCTGCTCAACGAGGCGGCCGACGCGGTCGAAAGCTCCGACCCGCAATTCGCCCGCTATCTCGCAACCGCGCCCGCGACCTCCTCTCCGACGATTACGAATCGGGCGACGCCGCCTGGCTCAAGGGCCGCTTCAGGAACCTCAACGCCCAGATCGGCGCCTACGAGACCTATGACGACGAGCTGATCGGCACCCGCGCCTTCTACGGCCTCAGCCTGCTCGCCACCCGCATCCAGGAATCGGCGGCGCTCCGCGAGGCGATGAAGGGCATCCAGGCGCTCGAGGATTTGCTCCCCTACGAGCGCCGCAAGAAGGTGCAGGAGGACATCCCGGTCGGGGTCTACGACGTCATCGCCGATTTCGGCCAGACCCGCGGCGGCAACACCGCGACCAACCTGCCGAACGAGGCCTATCTGGTCGAGCGCTACGGAAGCATCATCCTGCTTCGCGCCAACATCATGCGCAATCCGGACATCTTCGCCGGCTCGGGCGACATCTTCGGGGCGGCGATCGTTCCGGAGCAGGCGGCCCACCTCACCGCCGACGCCAATTTCTACCGCACGCTCTGGCACGAGGTCGGCCATTATCTCGGCCCCGACGTCACCGCCTCGGGCGAGACGCTCGACGTGATCGGCGCCGACGCCAACCTGATCGAGGAGCTCAAGGCCGACCTCGTCTCGCTGTTCGTGGCGAAGGAGCTTCGCCGGCGCGACTATTACACGGCCGACCAGCTCCGCGCCGTCTACGCCAGCGGCATCCTGCGCACGCTCCAGAACAACAAGCCGCGCCGCGAGCAGCCCTACAACATGATGCAGCTGATGCAGTGGAACTGGTTCCTCGACCGCGGCGTGCTGAAGCTTCGATCCGGCGAGCGCCAAGCTGAGCATCGACTACGACCGCTATCACGATGCGGTCCGCGACCTGCTGAAGCAGGTCATCGCCCTCCAGGAGGCCGGCGATGCCAGGCAGGTCGCCGCCTTCGTCGACCGCTGGGGCCAATGGGACGACGATCTGCACGGCCGGGTCGCCGCCAACATCCGCGCCCAGCAGCGCTACCGCTTCCGCCTGTTCGAATATGAGGCGCTCGGCGCCGGACAGAGGTAAGGACACCGTCACCCCGGACTTGATCCGGGGTCCAACCTCCCTTGACCGGGCACGGGTAAGAAGGTGGATGCCGGACCAAGTCCGGCATGACTTCACCCTTCCAGCCACCGCACGATCTCGTCCGCCGCCTGCTCGGCGGTCATCGCGGTCGTGTCGATCCGCAGCTCCGGCGCCAGCGGCGGCTCGTAGGGCGAGCCGATGCCGGTGAAATTGGGGATCCGCCCGTCGCGCGCCTTGGCGTAGAGGCCCTTGGGGTCGCGCGCCTCGGCGACGTCGAGCGGAGCGTCGACGAAGATCTCGACGAACTCGCCCTCGCCGAGCATCTCGCGGACCATCCGCCGCTCGGCGCGGTAACGGGCTGATGAAGGCGGCGAGCACGATCAGCCCGGCGTCGAGCATCAGCCGCGCGGTCTCGCCGACCCGGCGGATATTCTCGGCCCGGTCGGCTTCCGAGAAGCCGAGGTCGCGGTTGAGGCCGAGGCGGACGTTGTCGCCGTCGAGCAGAAGGTGTGGCGGCCGGCGAGGTGCAGCTTCTTCTCGACGAGGTTGGCGATGGTCGACTTGCCGGCCCCGGAGAGCCCGGTGAACCAGAGCAGGCGGGGCCGCTGCCCCTTGATCGCCGAGCGCGCCTCGCGGGTCACGTCGAGGGTCTGGAGATGGAGGTTCTGCGAGCGGCGCAGGGCGTGGCGGATGAGGCCGGCGCCGACCGTCTCGTTGCTGACCCGGTCGATCAGGATGAAGCCGCCGAGGTCGCGGCCCTGCTCATATTCGGAGTGAGACGAGCGGCCGGTCGGTCCACAGGTTGGCGACCCCGATTCCGTTCAGCGCCAGGCCGTGCGCCGGAACCTGCTCGAACGTGTCGACGTCGATCTCATATTTGGGCGTGTGGACCGTCGCCAGGGCGGTCTGGGTGCCGAGCTTCAGCCGGTATTGCCGGCCCGCGACCAGCTCCTCCTCGGCCATCCAGATCAGCGTCGCCTCGAACTGGTCGGCGACCGCCGGCGGGTCGCCGGCGGCGGCGACGACGTCGCCGCGCGAGCAGTCCACCTCCTCCTCGAAGAACAGCATGACCGACTGCCCCTGGACCGCCGCGTCGAGCTCCGAATCGCCGAGCCGGATGCCGGCGAGCGTCGCCCGGGTTCCGGCCGGCATCACCTGGACCGGATCGCCGCGCCGCGCCTCTCCGGCGACGACGAGACCGGCGAAGCCGCGCCGGCCTTCGCGCGCCACCCACTGGACCGGCATCGCGAAGGCGCCTTCCGGCCGCGCCTCGGGCACCGCCGACTTCGAGATGGTCGAGCAGGGTCGGGCCCTCGTACCAGGGCATGGCGCGCGAGCGCGCCGTCACGTTGTCGCCGGTCAGCGCCGAGACGGGGATGGCGGTGAAGCCGATCCCGAGCGCGGCGAAATCGGCGACGATCCGGTCGAAGACGGCCTGGTCGTAGCCGACCGAGTCCATCTTGTTCACCAGCAGAACGAACTGCCTCACTCCGAGCAGCCGGCACAGATAGGCGTGGCGCCGGGTCTGGGTGAGCACGCCCTTGGCCGCGTCGACCAGCACCAGCGCCAGCTCGGCGGTCGAGGCGCCGGTCACGAGGTTGCGGGTATATTGCTCGTGGCCGGGCGCGTCGGCGACGATGAACTTGCGCTTCGCCGTCGCGAAGAAGCGGTAGGCGACGTCGATCGTGATCCCCTGCTCGCGCTCCGCCTCGAGCCCGTCGACCAGACGCGAAAGATCGTCGCCGCACAGCGGCAAGCTCGTCGTCGAAGGCCGAGCCGGTCTCGTAGAGCAGCCGCCCGAGCAGGGTCGACTTGCCGTCGTCGACCGAGCCGCAGGTGATCAGGCGAAGCAGGGTCTTCTCGGTCATCGCCGTCGCCCCAGCGAAGGCCGGGGCCCCGTGGGGTGAATGGCGCCGGCGGTCTTCACCCGCCGGGATCCCAGCCTTCGCTGGGATGACATGATTGCGGGTAATCATGTCAGAAATACCCTTCCCGCTTCTTGCGCTCCATCGAGGCGGTGCCGTCGCGGTCGATCAGCCGGCCCTGGCGCTCCGACTGGCGGCCGGCGAGCATCTCGGCGATCAGCTCCGGCACCGTCGCCGCCCGGCTCTCGATCGCGCCGGAGAGCGGGTAGCAGCCGAGCGTCCGGAACCGCACCCAGCGCTCGCGCACCGCCTCGCCCGGCCCGGGCCTCAGCCGCTCGTCGTCGGCCATCAGCAGATGGCCGTCGCGCTCGATCACCGGCCGCGGCGCCGCGAAATAGAGTTCGGAGACCTCGATCCCCTCCGCCTCGACATATTGCCAGACGTCGAGCTCGGTCCAGTTGGACAGCGGGAAGATCCGGAAGCTCTCCCCCTTGGCCTTGCGGGCGTTGTAGAGCCGCCACAGCTCGGGCCGCTGGCGCTTCGGGTCCCAGCGGTGGCCGGCCGAGCGGAAGGAGAAGATCCGCTCCTTCGCCCTCACCCTCTCCTCGTCGCGTCGGGCGCCGCCGATCGCGGCGTCGAAGCCGTGGCGGTCGAGCGCCTGCTTGAGGCCGTCGGTCTTCCACATCTGGGTGTGGAGCGCGGAGCCGTGGTCGAGCGGGTTGATTCCGCGCTCCTCGGCCTCCGGGTTGCGGTGGACGATCAGCTCCATCCCGGCCTCGGCCGCGGCTCGGTCGCGAAGCGCGTACATCGCCCGGAACTTCCACATCGTGTCGACGTGGAGCAGAGGGAAAGGCGGCCTCGCGGGAGCGAAGGCCAGCCGCGCGAGATGGAGCAGCACCGAGCTGTCCTTGCCCGCCGAATAGAGCATCACCGGCCGCTCGCTCTCCGCCGCCGCCTCGCGCAGGACGTGGATCGCCTCGGCCTCGAGCCGCTGGAGATGGGTGAGAGTCATTGGGGGCCCTCTTAGGGTCGGTTCCGCGTCGATAGAAGCCTTGTTCCCCGGCGAAGGCCGGGGTCCAGCGGCGCGGACGGAAAGGACTGGGTCCCGGCCTTCGCCGGGAAGCACCGAGGTGCGGGCGTCCTCCCGCAGTTGCAACTTCGCGCCGCACCCGCCATCTGGCTCGCCATGTCCGAGCCCCCGATGAAAGCCGCGATCATCCCGGTGACCCCGCTGCAGCAGAATTGCTGCCTGCTCTGGTGCACCAAGACGATGCGCGGCGCCTTCACCGATCCCGGCGGCGACCTCGACCGGCTCAAGGCGGCGGCGAAGCAGCACGGGGTGACGATCGAGAAGATCCTGCTCACCCACGGCCATATCGACCATTGCGGCTCGGCCAAGATCCTCGCCGACGAGCTCGGCGTGAAGATCGAGGGCCCGCACGAGGACGACCGCTTCTGGATCGCCCGGCTCGAGGACGACGGCCGCAATTACGGCATCACCGGCAAGACCTTCGAATCGGACCGCTGGCTGGTCGACGGCGACCAGGTCACGGTCGGCGAGCTCGTCTTCGACGTCTATCACTGCCCCGGCCACACGCCCGGCCACGTCGTCTTCCACCACCCGCCGTCGCAGCTCGCGATCGTCGGCGACGTCCTGTTCCACGGCTCGATCGGCCGCACCGACTTCCCGATGGGCAACCATCAGGATCTGCTCGACGCGATCACCGGCCGGCTCTGGCCGCTCGGCGACGACACCGCCTTCGTCCCCGGCCACGGCCCGATGAGCACCTTCGGCGAGGAGCGCGCGCACCAACCCCTTCGTCGCCGACCGGGTGCTGGCGCGGGCGGGCTGACGCCGCCTAACCTGGATAAGGAACGCCGCCTCGGGGCTGGCGTTCTGTCTCCGTAATGAAACTGCCGCCCCTTCTGGTCGCCGCGCTGGCCGTCGCCGCCTGCGACGCCATGCCCGCCGACCCGGACGGGACCCTCGAGCGGGTCCGCGGCGAGCGCCGCTTCCGGGTGGGGCTGATCGCCGCCGGCGCCCCGGCGCTCGCCCCGGAACGCGCCCGGGCCCTCCTTCACGGGCTGTCGCGCGCCACCGGCGCCCGGGCGGCGGTCGAGCAGGGCGCGGCGGAGACGATGCTGACCCGGCTCGAGGAAGGCGGCCTCGACCTCGTCGTCGGCGAGTTCGCGGAGCAGAGCCCCTGGGCGGCTCAGGTCACTCTCAGCGAGCCGATCGCCACCGAGGGCCGGACGATCCTCGCCGCCGCGGCCAGGAACGGCGAGAATGCCTGGATCGCGCTCGTCCACCGCGAGGCGCGCGCCGCCGCCTCGGCCGGCCCATGAAGAGGGCGATCCCCGCCGAGATCGAAGCGGACCTGAGGCGAGCGGTTCGACTCGAATGGTGGACGATCGGCTGGATGGCCTCGATCATCCTCCTGATCGGCCTGGCGATGGGCTCGAGCCAGGCGATGAAGACCGCCTGGGTCGAGGACGTGCTGAGCCTGATCCCGTCGCTGGTCTTCCTGCTCGCCGTGCATTTCGAGCGCAAGGCGCCGACGGAGCGCTTTCCCGACGGCTATCACCGGGTGAACAGCCTCGCCTTCCTCGTCGCGGCGGTCGCCCTCGCCGTGATGGGAAGCGTTCTGCTGTTCGAATCGGCCATGTCGCTCGCGAAGGCGGAGCATGTCACCGATCCCCCCGGTCAGGCTGTTCGGCCAGGAGATCTGGCTCGGCTGGCTGATGATCGCGGCGCTCGCTTATTCGGTGATCCCGCCGGTGATCCTCGGCCGGATGAAGCTGCCGCTGGCGCGGCGCCTGCAGGACGAGGTGCTCCACACCGACGCCCTGATGCAGAAGGCGGACTGGATGACCGGGCTCGCCGGCATCGCGGGCATCATCGGCATCGGCCTGGGCTATTGGTGGGCGGACGCAGTCGCCGCCGGCATCATCTCGTTCAGCATCCTGCACGACGGCGTGACCTCGCTCAGGATCGCGGTCGCCGAGCTTGCCGACGGCGCCCCGCGCGAGCTTGGCAGCGCCCGTATCGAAGAGGAGGCCGAAGCGCTCGAGAAGCGGCTGCAGGCGCTCTATCCCCGGCGGCGACGTGCGGCTTCGGGATTCGGGCCGCTACATCCTCGCGGAGGTTGGCGGGGTGGCCTCGCCCGCCTGCGTCGACCTCGACTCGATCTGGCCCGGCCGGCCGGACCGCAGCTGGCGCCTCGCTCAGCTCAGCTTCGCTCCGCCCGACGGGAAGGACGAGGCGTAGGTGATCGTCGCCGGAATCTCGCTCGAGATACGGAAGGGCCAGGGCGTAGAAGGCGAGGCCGATCAGGATGAGCGGCGGTCAGCGATCGATCCCGATCATGCGCAGGCGAAGCGGATCGGGGCGCGGGCGGTCCATGCCGAAGCCGTGGGCGATCCGGGCGAGGATGAAGAGGCCGGCGACGATCCACAGCCAGAGCTGCGACCCGATCGGCCAGCTCGATCAGGGCGAGCAGGATCAGGAACGAGCGGCGTATATTCGATGAAATTGGCCTGGGCGCGCATCCGGGCGATCGAGCGGCTCGTTGCCGCCGTCGCCGATCGAGATCTTGTGCGTCAGCCGCATCTGGCCGACGCGGTAGCCCAGCCAGATGTTGAGCAAGGCGGCGGCTCCGGCGATGGTGAGCGTGATCGGCAGAATCATGGCGGGCCTCCCCTGTCGCGCCGGAAATCGCACGCGGCGCGCGAGCTTGCAACTGCAGGGAAATCCGCTATAGGCGGCACCGCTCACGCGCGCACCCCGGCCGCACGGCCAGCGGCCCCTCCCGCCGTTGACCATTGGCAATGTGCTCGCCACATCAACGAACCCTAGACTGAACAGGTGCCAGGATGGCCGTCCCGAAGAGAAAAACAACGCCGTCGAAGCGCAACATGCGCCGCAGCCATCACGCGCTGAAGCCGGTCAACTACCAGGAATGCAAGAATTGCGGCGAGCTCCATCTCCCGCACAATCTGTGCGCCGCCTGCGGCCATTATAACGGGCGTGAAATCCGGCCGGTCGAAGCGTAAGACGGCCGCGAACGGCTTTCGGGAGACGGCATAGGTGGGCAGCGGGCCGCGGATCGCAATCGACGCGATGGGCGGCGATGTCGGGCCCGAAGTGATGCTGGCGGGCGCCGCCCGCGCCTTCCGCCGCCGCCCCGACCTCTCCTTCCTGCTGTTCGGCGACGAGGCGAGGCTGCGAGTCCGAGCTTGCCGGTCACGACGGCCTGCGGCGCGGTCTGCGAAATCGTCCACGCCCCCGACGTGATCACCGCCGAGGACAAGCCGAGCCAGGCGATCCGCCGGGCCAAGACGACTTCGATGGGCCTTGCCATCGCCGCGGTGAAGGCGGGCGACGCCCAGGCGGCGGTGTCCGGCGGCAATACCGGCGCCCTGATGGCGATGTCGAAGCTCGCGCTGCGGACCATGCCCGGGATCGACCGGCCGGCGCTCGCGGCGCTGCTGCCGACGCTCGGCGACAACGACCTCGTCATGCTCGATCTCGGCGCCAACACCGAGTGCGATCCGAGGAACCTCGTCCAGTTCGCGGTGATGGGCGCGGCCTACGCCCGGGTCGTGCTCGATCTCCCCAAGCCGCGAGTGCAGCTGCTCAACATCGGCACCGAGGAATTGAAGGGCACCGACGACCTCAAGGAAGCCGCCGCCGTGCTTCGCGACGCCGATTATCTCGGAATGCGCTTCGAAGGCTTCATCGAGGGCGACAAACTGTCGCGCGGCGACGTCGACGTCGTCGTCACCGACGGCTTCTCCGGCAATATCGCCCTGAAGTCGCTGGAGGGCACCGCCCGCTTCGTCACCGATCTGCTCCGCCGCGCCTTCCAGAGCTCGGTGCGCTCGAAGATCGGCTTCCTCATCTCGCGCCCGGCGACCGAGCTGCTCAAGCATCATCTCGACCCGAACAACCATAACGGCGCGGTCTTCCTCGGCCTCAACGGCCTCGTCGTGAAGAGCCACGGCAGCGCCAACGAGAAAGGCGTCGCCAACGCGATCCGGGTGGCGGCGCGGATGGTGCGCGAGGACATCACCCGCAAGATCATCGAGGATCTCGACAACATCGCCGCGCACCGGGCGCAGATCGCGGCCAAATGACCAGCCGCCGTTCGGTCATCGCCGGCACCGGCTCGGCGCTTGCCGCCGCGGCGGGTCACCAACGCCGAGCTCGCCGAGCGGGTCGACACCACCCACGAATGGATCGTCGAGCGCACCGGAATCGAGGCCCGCCACATCGCCGGCGACGGCGAGACCACCGCCACCCTCGCCACCGAGGCGGCTCGAGAAGGCGCTGGCCGCGGCCGGGGTGCCGGCGGACAAGGTCGGGCCTGATCGTGCTCGCCACCGCGACTCCGGACCAGACCTTCCCGGCCAGCGCCACACGGGTCCAGACCGCGCTCGGGATCGACGATTGCATCGCCTTCGACGTCGCCGCCGTCTGCACCGGCTTCCTCTACGCGCTGTCGGTCGCCGACAACATGCTGAAGGGCGGGATGGCCGAATATGCTCTGGTCATCGGCTCGGAGACGTTCAGCCGGATCCTCGACTGGGAGGACCGGACCACCTGCGTCCTGTTCGGCGACGGCGCCGGCGCCGTCCTGCTCCGCTCGGTCGAGGCCCAGGACAAGGGCGTGCTGGCGACGAAGCTCCACGCCGACGGCCGCCACAACGACCTGCTCTTCGTCGACGGCGGAGTCTCGACGACCGGGACGGTCGGCAAGCTCAGGATGAAGGGCCAGGAGGTCTTCCGCCACGCGGTGGTCAACCTCGCCGCCGTCCTCACCGAGACGCTCGAGGCCGCCGGCCACAGCGCCGACGAGGTCGACTGGGTGGTCCCGCACCAGGCCAACAAGCGGATCCTCGACGCCACCGCGAAGAAGCTCGGACTCGACCCGGCGCGGGTCGATCGTCACCGTCGACCAGCATGCCAACACCTCGGCCGCCTCGGTGCCGCTCGCGCTCGACACGGCGGTCCGGGACGGCCGGATCAAGCCCGGCGACCTCATCGTGCTCGAGGCGATGGGGGGCGGCTTCACCTGGGGCGCCGCGGTCGTCCGTTACTGAGGCCGACGGCTTGATCGCACTAAGCACCGCTTTCGGCGCAATCGCGGTTTGCACTCAAGTGCAAGCTGGACTATGATTTTTCATTGCCTCGGGGGGAGGGAGAAGAAATGGCCGACGCGGGAACCATCAGGCGGACGGACGCCGGGACCTTGACGCGCGCCGACCTTGCCGACGTCATCCATCGCGAGATCGGCCTGTCGCGGGCCGAATCGGCCGGCATCGTCGAGCGAATCCTCCATCATATGTGCCACGCTCTGTCCGAGGGGCAGAACGTCAAGATCTCGGGCTTCGGCAGCTTCATCCTGCGCGACAAGGGCGAGCGGGTCGGCCGCAATCCGAAGACCGGCGTCGAAGTTCCGATCGCGCCGCGCCGAGTGCTCACCTTCCGCGCCAGCCAGATCATGCGCGAGCGGATCGCCAAGGGCGGCTGAGGCCGTGGCGGACGCCACCGGCAAGAGCGAACAGGCCTTCCGGACGATAGGCGAGCTCGCGTCCGAGCTGGACGTGCCCCAGCATATCCTGCGCTACTGGGAGAGCCGCTTCCCGCAGCTGAAGCCGCTTCAGCGCGCCGGCAACCGCCGCTACTACCGGCCCGCCGACGTCGCCCTCGCCCGGCGGATCCACCGCCTGCTCAACCGCGACGGCTACACGATCCGCGGGGTCCAGCAATTGCTGGCGAGCGGCGCTCCCGACGGCGATTTGGGGGAGGCCGCCGGCGATGCCGGAGTCGTCGCCGCCGGCCACCCGGGCAGCGCGCTTCCGCTGGAGGAGCTGAGGGCGATCCGCCGTACGCTGGCCGAGGCGCTGGACGGCTGAGGCCAGAGCAGCTTCCCGGCGAAGGCCGGGACCCAGGCCTGCCGTCCGTGCCGCTGGACCCCGGCCTTCGCCGGGGAACAGCCTTACTCGGCATCCGGCCCCAGCTCCGGGTCGAGATCCCTTGGCCGGATGAAGCGCACGATCCGGCCGGTCCCTTCCCGCACCTCCGCCCAACGATCGACCGGCAGCTCGATCTCCGCCACCGTGCCCGGTCGGATATTTGACCTCGACCTTCCCGCGCAGACGGATTCGAATCGCGACGGGCGAGGCGGAGGGCCAGCTCCTCCAGGCCGGGATTGTGGCCGACGACGAGCAGCCGGCCGACGTCGTCCGGCGCATGGCGGACGATGTCGAGCAAGGTGGCAGCAGAGGCGAGGTAGAGGCGCTCGTCATAGCGGGGAGCGATCGCGCCATAGCCGGCGCCGACCTCCTCCAGGGTCTCGACCACCCGCCGGGCGGGAGAGGCGAGGACCAGGTCGAAGGCGAGCCCCTGCGACTTCATCTCGGCGCCGACGGTCGCGCGCCGCGCGGCGGCCGCGCGGGTTGAGGGGCCGGTCGAAGTCGCGCAGGGCGGGATCGTCCCAGCCGGACTTGGCGTGGCGCAGCAAGCGTCAGGATCTTCATTCGGCTTCTTCGGCCTGCCTCTCCTCGCGCGCCTGATGCCCGAAAGCCGGCGCGGTTGAAAGCAGCGACCGCACCCGCTCGGTCGCCTCCGCCAGGCTGAGTCGCCGAATCGGAGTGCCGGGCGGGAAGGCGGCGAGCAGCCGGCTCGGGGTGGCCGCCGACAGCAGGACGAAGATCCCGCGGTCCTCGCTGCGCCGGATCAGCCTTCCGAACGCCTGGGCGAGACGCGCCCGGACCACCCGGTCGTCATAGAAGGTGCCGCCGCCGGCCGCCCGCCGGGCCGCGTGAAGGACGGTCGGACGCGGCCAGGGCACGCCCTCCATCACCACCAGCCGGAGTGAATGGCCGGGGACGTCGACTCCGTCGCGCAGGGCGTCGGTGCCGAGCAGGGAAGCGTGGGGATCGTCGCGGAAGATGTCGACCAGGGTGCCGGTGTCGATCGGGTCGACATGCTGGGCGTAGAGCGGCAGCCCGGCGCGGGCGAGCCGGTCGGCGATCCGGGCGTGGACCGCCTTCAGCCGCTGGATGGCGGTGAACAGGCCGAGCGTTCCGCCCTCCGCCGCCTCGATCAGCCGCGAATAGGCGCCGGCGAGCTGGGCGACGTCGCCGCGCTTGACGTCGGTGACGATCAGCACCTCGCTATTGGCCTGGATAGTCGAAAGGGCTCGGAGCGTGGAAATGCCGAACTTGGCCCGGGCACATGGGCCGCCCCGGTGCGCGCCTCGGCGCCCTCCCAGCCTTCGGCGCCGCGCAGGGTGGCCGAGGTGACGATGACTCCGTGGGCCGGCTTCAGCACGGTCTCGGCGAGCGGGCGGGTGGGGTCGAGCCAGCGGCGGTGGAGGCCGATGTCGAACTCGCGGCCGTCGATCCGGTCGACCGCCAGCCAGTCGACGAAATCGGGATCGGCCGGCCCGCCGAGCCGGGCCGCAAGCGCGATCCAGGCGGCGATCGTCTGGGTCCGCCAGGCGAGGCCGCCGATCGCCCCTTCGAGCCGGGCGCGGGCCTGCGAATCGAGCCAGTCGGGCGAATCCTCGAGCACCGCCTCGAGCCGACGGGCCAGCGCCATGAGCGGCCGCATCAGCTGCTCGAGCGCCTCGACCGCCGGCGCCGCCGCCGCGACGATGTCGCCGTCCAGCTCGGCCATCTCGGTCTCGATTCCATAGCCGGCGTCCTGGGCGGTGGCGCGGGCGTAGACGGTGCCGCGCACCGCGGCGAGCAGCTTCTCCACCGGCCCGAAGGCCATGCCCTCGGCGATCCGCTGAAGCCAGCCGTCGCCGGGCAGAAGCCCGGCCGCCTGAACCGCCATGTCGAGGGCGAGGGCGCCCGCCTCGTCGTAGGAGACGACGTCGGTCAGACGGGCCGCAAGCCCGCGCCGCCGGCCGCGCGACCGACCCTCGGGCCCGACGATCCAGCGCCTCAATTCGATCGCCTCCTGCCCGGTCAGGGCCGCGGCGAAGGTCGAATCGGCCGCCTCGAACAGGTGATGGCCCTCGTCGAAGACGATGCGGGTCGGCGGGTGGCCGCCGTCGCGGCCGCGGGCGGCGTTGACCATCACCAGGGCATGGTTGGCGATGACGATGTCCGCGTCCTGGCTGGCCCGGGCGGAGCGCTCGATGAAGCATTTGCGGTAATGCGGGCAGCCCGCATAGACGCACTCGCCCCGGCGGTCGGTCAGGGCCGTCGCCCCGGCGCGTCGGAACAGGGTCGTCAGCCAGCCGGGCAGGTCGCCGCCGACCATGTCGCCGTCCTTCGAGAAGGCGGCCCAGCGCGCGACGAGCTGGGCGAGGACCGCGGCCCGGCCCGCGAAGCCGCCCTGCAGCGCGTCCTCCAGGTTGAGCAGGCAGAGGTAATTCTCCCGGCCCTTGCGGACGACGACCTTCTTGCGCCGCATCTCCGCGTCGGGGAACAGCCGCAGGCCCTCGCGGTCGAGCTGGCGCTGAAGCGCCTTGGTGAAGGTCGAGACCCAAACGGCGCCGTCTGCGCTCTGGGCCCACAGCGAGGCGGGCGCGAGATAGCCCAGGGTCTTGCCGATGCCGGTGCCCGCTTCGGCGAGCAGCATGTTGGGCTGGCCCTCGACCAAGCGCGGATCGAAGGCGGCGGCGGCGGCGGCGGCATAGTCGCGCTGCCCCTGGCGGACTTCGGCACCGCTCCCGACCAGACCGGCCAGCCGCGCCAGCGCCTGCTCCTCCGCCACCCGCACGGTGCGCGGCGCCGGCCGGGGACCCGTCTCCTGCCATTCGGGCAGGCGCGAGAACAGCCAGCGCTCGTCCCGCTCCGGCCGCCTCAGCCGCTGGGAGACGGCCGGCGCCCACGACCAGCGCAGCCGCGACAAGGCCTGGGCGGAGGCCCAGGCGCCTTCGCGCTCCGGCCAGTCCCGCTCGAGCGTGGCCAGCAGGGCGGCCGCCGCGCGCAGCAGGAAGGGCGCGGCTTCGGAGTCGGTAGCGGGAGGATCGAGGCCGAGCGCCTCGGCGAGCCCTTTGGGCGTCGGCACCGCGAATCGGGCCGGGTGGACGAAGGCGAACAGCTCGAGCAGGTCGAGTCCGGACAGGTCGGGATAGCCGAGCCTCTGCCCGACCAGCGGCGCGTTGAGCATGACCAGCGGAGTCTCGGCGGCGCGGGCGATCGCTTCGCCCCGCCCGAGCCCGCGAACCTCGCCGTCGCCGCTCGCCAGCCAGATCCCGCCATGGGTCGCGTGGAGGGCGGGATAGGGAAAGGACGGGGTCATCGCGGCTTCATAAATCAGCTGGAACGAAAGTGAAACGGGAGAAGCGATGGACGAGGGGCCTATCGCCCCAGGGCTCGCGCCAGCATCGCCTTCACCCGCGCGACCAGCTCGGGCGTCCGCTTGCCGAGGATTCCTCGCGCCTCCTCCGGCAAATGCCACGCGGGGTCGCCATGGTCCTGGAAGATGTAGAAGTCGAACAGGGCCCGCCACGCCTCGCGCTCGCTCGGCGGCAGGTCCTTCACCGTGATCGCGGCATGGTAGAGCGCGTTGAGCGGAGTCAGCAGAGGCGGCTCGCCGTCGCGCCACCAGAAATTGACCATCGCGCCCAACTCGTCGAGCGACGCAACGCCGTGCCACCACAGGCTCGGCAGATAGAGCGCGTCGCCGGGGCCGAGCTCGGCCGTCTCCGCCGCCTCGAGTGCCTCGCGGAAGCGGGGGTGGCGTTCGAAATCGGGGTTGTCGAGGTCGACGAGGCTGGTCGGCTGCCCGGCCAAAGTGAAATCGAGCGGGCCGACGTAGAGGTTCCTCACCTGCCCGGTCGGGAAGAGGGTGAAGCGGCGGCGGCCGGCGACGACGCAGGCGAGGTTCTGCGGCAGGTCCCAATGCGCGGCGGTGCGGGTGCGGTTGCCGAGCCAGAGCGAGACCAGCTTCTCCTGCTTCGGGTCGAGCAGCGGCATCGATATGTCCGGAGCGAGGCCCGGCAGGTGGCGCGCGACAGGGATCGCGCCCGCATAGATGGCGAAAGGCGCCGGGTGGCCGCGCTGGCGAAGCAGCAGGTCGAGCAGCTGGTCCACGGTGGCGAGCCGGCGG
This sequence comes from uncultured Alphaproteobacteria bacterium, assembly GCA_963716155.1. Taxonomy (GTDB): domain Bacteria; phylum Pseudomonadota; class Alphaproteobacteria; order Sphingomonadales; family Sphingomonadaceae; genus Allosphingosinicella. The sequence goes on along the minus strand of OY970297.1, from coordinate 2,502,032 downwards.
TCGTGGTCGAAGCCGGCGAAATCGGGCGTGTAGCCGAACCGGCCGCCGATCTCCGGCGGGCCGAACCAGGCCTCGAACGGCACGTCGTTCGCGGCGCCGCGCAGATAGGCGGCGAGGGCCTCGTCGCCCTCCATCCCGACCCCCGGCCATCCGGCGCACAGGCCGCGCAGGATGGCCGGCCGTCCGGCCGGGACGATCTCCCGCTCGAACCGCTCGCGGTCGACCTGGCTGAATTCGGGGACGGGCCGCACGGCGCTCGACGCTAGCAGAGCCCTCCCGCCTCCGCTAGGAGCGCGGCATGGACGAGAAGCAAGCGATCCGCGCCGCGGCCCTGGTGTCGAAGGCCTGGCCCTATGAGGAAGCGCGCAAGCTGCTCAAGCGCTACCCGGACGGGCCGCCGGCGGGCGAGATCGTCTTCGAGACCGGCTACGGCCCGAGCGGCCTGCCGCATCTCGGCACCTTCCAGGAGGTCGCGCGCACGCTGATGGTGCGCCACGCTTTGTCGGAGATGGTCGACTGGCCGAGCCGGCTGATCGCTTTCTCCGACGACATGGACGGAATGCGCAAGGTCCCGCCGGGAGTGCCCGGGCAGGACATGATGCACGCCCATCTCGACCAGCCGCTCAGCCTCGTTCCCGACCCCTATGGCTGCGGCCACGAGAGCTATGCGGCGCACAACAACAATCTGCTCCGCCAATTCCTCGACCGCTTCGGCTTCGACTATGAGTTCCTCGCCTCGTCCGACTGCTACCGCTCCGACCGCTTCGACGAGGTGCTCCGGCAAGTGCTTCGCAGGTTCGGGGACATTCTCGAGATCATGCTGCCGACCCTGCGCGAGGAGCGGCGGCTGACCTATTCGCCGGTGCTCCCGATCAGCCCGGAAAGCGGCAAGGTGCTCCAGGTCCCGGTCGAGGTGGTCGACCCGGAGGCCGGGCTGGTGCGCTATATCGACCCGGAGACCCGCCAGGAGGTCGAGCAGTCGATCCTCGGCGGCGGCGCCAAGCTGCAGTGGAAGGTCGACTGGGCCGCCCGCTGGGTCGCGCTCGGAGTCGATTACGAGATGTCGGGCAAGGACCATATCGACGGATTCGTGCAAAGCTCGCGGATCGCCCGAGTCCTCGGCGGCCGGCCGCCCGACGGCTTCAATTATGAGCTCTTCCTCGACGAGAATGGCGAGAAGATCTCGAAGACCAAGGGCAACGGGGTCACGATCGACGAATGGCTGGCCTATGCGCCGGAGGAGAGCCTCGAATTCTACATCTACCGCGACCCGCGCAAGGCCAAGCAGCTGAGCTTCGGGATCATCCCCAGGGCGGTCGATGAATATCACCAGTTCCTCGCCGCCTATCCGGGCCAGGAATGGGACAAGCGGCTCGGCAACCCCGTGCACCACGTGCACGCCGGCAAGGTGCCCGAGGCGCGCATGCCCTTGAGCTTCGCGCTTCTGCTCAACCTGGTCGGGGTCGCCTCGACCGACGACAAGGACCTCCTCTGGGGCTTCGTGAAGCGCTACGCGCCCGAGGCCTCGCCCGAGACCCATCCCGAGCTCGACGCCCTGATCGGCCACGCCCTCGCCTATTTCCGCGACTTCGTCGCCGGCTCGCTTCGCCGGCGGGCCCCCGACGAGCGCGAAGCCGCGGCGCTTCGCGCGCTCGACGGGAAGCTTGCCGCGATGCCGGAGGACGCCTCGGCGGAGGACATCCAGAACGAAGTCTACGAAGTCGGCAAGGCGGCCGGCTTCGACAATCTGCGCGACTGGTTCAGGGCGATATACGAGACCCTTCTCGGAACCAGCCAGGGGCCGCGGATGGGAAGCTTCATCGCCCTTTACGGCCTCGCCAACAGCCGCCGGCTCATCGCCGAAGCGCTCGCGGACTGATCCCGCGCCTCAGCTGCGCGGCGCGGGACGGGTGAAGGGGCCCTGCGGTCCGGTGGCGGCGGCGATCCGCGCGGCCTCGGCCCGGTCGACGCCGCCGCGCACCAGCGCCTCGATCAGCGCCTGATCCGCCGGAACCGCGACGTCGGGGGCGACGCCGGTGCCTTCCCAGCCCTGGCCGGTGTCGGGATCGAAGGTGCGGCCGACGGGGACGAAGGCGCTGAACTTCTCCCCGATCGGCCGAATGCCGCCGTAATTGCCGGCGCCGGCCGTCGTTTCGCCGATCAGGGTCGCCCGGCCGGTCCGCTTGAGCGCCAGCGCGAAATGCTCCGCCGCCGATCCGGACAGGTTCGAGGTGAGGACGAAGACCCGGGCGCCGAACAGCCTCTTCTCGCTCGCGCCGGGGATGGCGACATGCTCGGTTCGGACGACGTCCTCGTCGGTCGGCACGGATCGGATCGTCGGCCTGCCGTCCATCGGATTGGCGTGGCGGTGGGCGACGGACGTCCTCGTGTCCATCCGGACGAGCGCGGTCGGCTCGGCGAAGAGATAGGGGAAGATTGCGTCCATCTCGGCGAGGCCGCCGCCGCGATGGGTTCGGATGTCGAAGATCAGGGTCTTCGCGTCGACATTGTCGGCCATGAACCGGCGCACCGCCTCGACCGTCTCGGAATCCCCCGGGAAGAGGTTGAGCCGGACATAGGCGATTCCGGGCGCGATCCGCCGCGCCTCCTCGACCGGCGGCCCGGCCGGCATCCGGATCCGCCGCGGCTGCGGTCCCGCTCCGGCCGGCCCGGCGCCCGGCGCGGCGCGCACGACGCGCACCATCGGCCCGTCGCCGGCGCGCCCCGGCACCACGCGCAGATGGTTGTCGGGCGAGACCGCGCGAAGGTCGTCGGTGAGGCCGTCGGCGAGCGCTCCCGCCGTGCCGACCCGGTCATAGGCGCCGGCCGCGGCCTTGCTCCTTAGCGCCTCCGCGTAGCGGCGGGCGACGTCGGGGAAGACGTAATTCTCCTCGAGGATCGCCGCGAGGGCCGTCGCCGTCCCCCGCGCCTCCTCGGCGCCGATCGGCGTTTCCGGATCGATGGCCGGCGCTTCGGGCGAGGGCCGCGGCTCGTCCTGGGCGAGGGCGGCGCCGGAGGCGATCGCGCCGGCCGAGGCGAGCAAGGCGAAGGCGGCGAGGACAGGCTTCATCCCAGTGTCTCCCTTGAGAAGTCGATTCGGCGCTGAACCACGCGGCCTTACCCGCCAAGCCGCCGTCTGCGAACGGCATGCCCGGCTCGACGAACGCGTGGCGCTAGGCCTATGGGGGCTTATGGACCGCAACGCTCATGCCATCGAGGTCGCGCCCTTCGGCGGGCGGGTTCGGGTGCGTGTCGGGCAGGCCATGGTCGCCGACACGGCCCATGCCCTGCTGCTCGAGGAAGGCTCGCTGCCGCCGGTCTTCTACATCCCCCGCGGCGACGTCCACATGGACCGCCTTCGGCCGAGCGCGACGACGAGCCACTGCCCGTTCAAGGGGGACGCCCGCTATTTCAACTCGATCGGCGGGCCGGCCGACGTCGCCTGGAGCTACGAGTCGCCGCTCCCCGCCGTCGCGGCCATCGCCGGCCATCTCGCCTTCTACCCGGACAAGGCCGAGATCGAGACCGTCCCGTTCGGGTGAAGCCGTGGAAGGCTAGGCTTTCTTCGCCGCGATCCAGTCGTCGATCTTCTTCTCGAGCACCGCGAGCGGAAGCGCGCCGGTCATCAGCACCTGGGCGTGGAACTCGCGAATGTCGAAGCGGGGCCCGAGCGCCTTCTCGGCGCGGGCGCGCAGCTCGCTGATCTTGAGCTGGCCGATCTTGTAGGCGAGCGCCTGGCCGGGGATGGCGATGTAGCGCTCGGTCTCGGCGGTGGCGTTGCTCCGCCCGCGCGAGCTGTTGTCGAGTATGTACTGGATCGTCCGGTCGCGGGTCCAGCCCTTGGAATGGATGCCGGTGTCGACGACCAGCCGGATCGCCCGGAACAGCTGCGAATCGAGATAGCCGAAATATTGATAGGGGTCGGTATAGACGCCGAGCTCGCGCCCCAGCGTCTCGGCATAGAGGCCCCAGCCCTCGACATAGGCGGTGTTGCCGCCGAAGCGCATGAAGCTGGGCAGCGCCTCATTCTCCTGGGCGAGGCTGATCTGGAAATGGTGCCCGGGCGCGCCCTCGTGGAGGTAGAGCGTCTCCATCCCCGGGGTCGTCCGCGACGGCAGGTCGTAGGCGTTGAAGTAGAAGACGCCCGGCCGCGAGCCGTCGGTGCGTGCCGCTCTGGTAGGAGCCGCGCGCGGCGCCCTTCTCGGTCAGGGCCGGCACCGGCCGGATCTCGAGCGGAGACTTGGGGATGGTCGAGAACATCGTCGGCAGGGTCGCGTCGAGCCGCTTGCCGATCGCGACATAGCCCTGCTGCAGCGCCTCGCGCGACGCCGGCTTGAACTTCGGATCGGTGCGGATGTGCTCGAAGAATTGCTGGAGCGTTCCGGTGAAGCCGACCTGCGCCTTCACCTTCTCCATCTCGGCGTGGAGCCGGGCGACCTCGGCGAGGCCGATGCGGTGGATCTGCGTCCGGGGTCATGTCGGTGGTGGTGCTCAGACGCGACCAGATGGCGGTAGAGCGTCGGCCCGCTCTTCATGTCCTGAAGGCCGACGCTGTCGCGCGCGCGCGGCAGATAGCGGTCGCGCGACGAAGTCGCGCAGCCGGGTCACCGCCGGCCGGACCTCGGTCGAGATCGACTGGGCGTAGGCGGCCCTCAGCCGCGGCCGGTCGGCCTCCGGCATCTCGGCGGGGAAATTGGCGACCGGCCGGTAGAAGCTGCTGCCTTCGACGCCCTTCGGCGAGCATCGCGTCGAGCTGCTCGACGACGTTGGCCATGACCAGCCTCGGCTGGACGACGCCCGCCGCCAGGCCCTGCTCCATCCGCATGATCGCGCCGTCGGCGAGGCGGACGAAATCGTCGAAGCGGCCGAGGCCGTTCTCATAATCCTTGACGGTCTTGAACGGGCGCGATGCTCTCGCCCGAGCTGATCTCGGCGAAGAAGGTGTGGAAGCCGTTGAAATGGTCGATCGGCCGGACCACGGTCGGCGGCGAAGATCTCGCCCTCCAGGCCCTTGAGGTCCATGCCCCGCTGCCACTTGAAGACGTCGTAGGCGACCCGCTCGTCGGCGGTCAGGGCGTCGCGGTCGATGGCGGCGAGCGCCGCCAGGTCCGCTCGCGCCGCCTCGCGCTCGGCCTCGTAATAGGCGTCGCTGAAGAAGTCGCCGAGCCGGTCGGCGTAGCGCAGGTCGCCGCGCGCGGTGCGCCTGGAGCGGATTGCGCTTCAGGCTCGCCTCGTCGCTGTCGCGAACAGAGCTGGCGAGCGCCTGGGAAGCGGTCGCGCGGGGCGTCTCGGCCGCCGCGGCGACGGGAGGCTCGGCCTCGGTCGAGGCGCAGCCGGCGAGCAGGCCTGCCAGCAGGCAGGCGGTCAGTGTCGTTGCGCGCATGCGGCATCCTTTCGCATTTTTCCCTCTCCCGCTTTCCGCGGGAGAGGAGAGGCCCGCCGCGCAGCGGTGGGAGGTGAGGGTCTGTACCGCAGAGTCGGCAAGACCCTCACCCCCAAGCCTGCGGCTTGGGTCCCCCTCTCCCGTAAGAACGGGAGAGGGGCAAGAGAGGCTGCAGCCCCGGCGCGAATCTAAGCCTTCTTCGCCGCGATCCAGTCGTCGATCTTCTTCTCGAGCACCGCCATCGGCAGCGAGCCGGTCATCAGCACCTGGGCGTGGAACTCGCGCGGGTCGAACTTGGCGCCGAGCTCCTTCTGCGCCTTGGCCTTGAGCCGCTGGATGGTCAGCGCGCCGACCTTGTAGGCCAGCGCCTGGCTCGGGATGGCGATGTAGCGCTCGACCTCGGCGGTCGCGTCGGTCTTGCCCATGCCGCTGTTGGCGAGCATGTAGTCGATCGCCTGGTCGCGGCTCCAGCCCTTGGAGTGGATGCCGGTGTCGACGACCAGCCGCATCGCGCGCAGCATCTCGTCGTCGAGGTCGCCGAAGCGCTGATAGGGGTCGGTGAGACAGCCCGAGCTCGTAGCCCAAGCGTCTCGGCGTAGAGCGCCCAGCCCTCGACATAGGCGGTGTTGCCGCCGAAGCGCATGAAGGCGGGAAGCGCCTCATTCTCCTGGGCGAGGCTGATCTGGAAATGGTGCCCCGGCGCGCCCTCGTGGAGGTAGAGCGTCTCCATGCCCGAGAGTCGTCCGCGACGGCAGGTCGTAGGCGTTGAAATAGAAGATGCCCGGGCCGCGAGCCGTCGGGCGTGCCCTGCTGGTAGGAGCCGCCGGCCTCGGTCTTCTCGCGGAACGGCTCGACCGGCCGGATCTCGAGCGGGGTCTTGGGGATGGTCGAGAATTGCTCGCCGATCCGCGCGTCGACCTTCTTGCCGATCGCATAATAGCCGTCGCGACAGCGCCTCGCGCGGTCGTCGGCTTGAACTTCGGATCGGTGCGCAGATGCTCGAAGAACTGCGGCGAGCGTGCCCTTGAAGCCGACCTCGTGTCTTGATCGCCTCCATCTCGCCGCGTGATGCGCGCGACCTCGCTGCAGGCCGAGATCGTGGACCTCGTCGGCGGTCAGCGGCAGCGTCGTCGTGCTCTCGATCAGCCGCTGGTAGAGCCTGTCGCCGCCCTTCATGTGGACCAGCCCGACCCCGTCGCGCGCCTTGGGCAGATATTCGGTCTTCAGGAAGTCGCGGAGCCGGGTGTAGCACCGGATAGATGCTCGTCGCGGATCGAGGCGCGATAGGCGGTCGTCAGCCGCGCCTTGTCGGCTTCGGAGAATGTCGTCCGGGAAACGCTTGCATCGGACCGTAGAAGGGCGAATCCTCCGGCGCTTCTGCTTGAGCTGCAGCGTCGAGCTGGTCGATGACGTTCTGGATGGTCAGCTTGGTCTCGACCACGCCGCGACGTCATGCCCTCGCGGAAGCGGCCGATCGCGCGGTCGTGGAAGGCGACGTAGTCCTTGTGGCGCTTCAGATTGTTCTCATAGTCGGCGACCGTCTTGAACGGCGCCGCGCCCTTGCCCGAGGCGAAGGTCGGGTAGAAGGTGTGGAAGCCGCAGAAATGGTTGATCGGGCGGACGACGGTCAGCGCCAGCATCTCGGGCGTCGAGATTCTTGAGCGCGTCCTCGGTCTGCCATTCGAACACGTCGTAGGCGATCCGGTCGGTCGGCGCTCAGCTTCGAGCGGTCGATCGCGGGCGAGCGCGGCGAGGTCGGCCTCGCCGGCGGCGCTCTCGGCGTCGAAATAGTCGTCGGTGATGAAGTCGCCGAGCCGGTCGGCGTAGCGCATGTCGCCGCGGAACAGCGCGCTCGACCGGGTTGCGCTTGAGATTGGCCTCGTCGCTGTCGTGGAACAGCCGCGCGAGCTTCGCGCCCTCCGTCTCCGCGGCGGCGGGCGCCGCGGCCGGGGCGGTCCCGGTCTGCGCCGCGAGCGGGGCTGAAAGGGCGGCGAGCGAGATCGCCGCGAGCAGACAGTATCGAAGACTTCATGAGGGCCCTCCCCGGCTGGAGCTGTGTTGTCCCATTAATACGGCTTGGGAGGCCGGGGCAAGCGTCCGATCTTGCTCAATAGGGTGAGGCCGGCTTCACGCCGTGGTCGGCATACCAGCCCCAGTGCCGCTCCCGATACCATTTGGTGATGATGTATTTGATCCCCGCCTCGACCGGGCAGCCGGTGTGCAGCGACTGCAAATTGGGCTCGCCATACTGGTCGAGATTGTTCCACAGCAGCAGGTTGCCGGTGCGCGGCGTCACCCGGACGTTGGCCTTGGGGAAGAAGGTCTGGCCGCCGGCCTCGGGCTCGTTGAGGAAGATCATCGCGGTCCAGGTGCGCTGGCCGCCCTGCTTCTCCATCTCGGCCCAATATGTCTCGCTCTTGTAGAAGAAATCGTGGTGCGGCTTGAACTGCTGGCCGACCGCGTAGCGCTGGCCCTGGATGGTCTCGCCATGGGTCGGATCGATGCCGGTTAGGCGGTTGATCTTCGCCTCGACCATCTGGTTCGCGCTGGTCCTCGAGCCTGAGGTTGCAGCTCTCGCTGGTCCGGAACTCCGGGTCGGCGCTGGGGGCGAGCAGGCCGGAGGGGACCCGATCCTTGTCGATCAGCTCGATGACCGCGGCGCATTCCTGGGGGCTGAGGAACTCGCGGACGACGAAGATGTCGAGGCCCTGGGCGGGGATCTTGAACGCATTGGGAGTCTTCAGCACGCGCTCGCGCACATAGGTGCCGATCTGCATCCGATAGAGGGCGCCGGGGTCCCCCATCGTCGTACGCGTGCTCATTGGATCGCCTTTCCCCGAACCATCACATAGTCCACATGCTCCAGCACGCGCACGTCCCGCAAGGGGTCGCCGCTCACCGCGATCAGATCGGCCGAATAGCCCGGCGCGATCCGGCCGACCTGGGCCTCCATGCCGAGCAGCTTCGCCGCCCCGGTGGTCGCCGAGGCGATCGCCTCGGCCGGGCTCATCCCGGCGAGCTCGACCAGCAAGGCGAGCTCCTCGGCGTTGCGGCCATGCTCGAACACCGCCGCGTCGGTGCCGAACACGACCGGCACTCCGGCGGCGCGGGCGAGCTTCGCCGCCTTGCCGACCTCGCGCGAGGGTCATCCGCACCTTCTCCTCGACCACCGGCGTGTAGATGTTCTTGCCGAGTCGCTCGCGGATGTCCGGTGAAGGCCATCAGGGTCGGCACCAGCGCGGTGCCGCGCTCCTTCATCAGGCGGACCGTGGCGGCGCTGGCGAAGGTGCCGTGCTCGATCGAATCGACCCCGGCGCGGACCGCGGCGGCGATTCCGGCGTCGGCATGGGCGTGGGCGGCGACCTTGAGGCCGAGCGAATGGGCGGTGTCGACGATCGCCTTCATCTCCGGCGTCGGTGAAATGCTGGCCGAGGCCGCGCGCCTGCTGCGAGAGGACTCCGCCGGTGGCGGTGATCTTGATGAGGTCGGCGCCGGCGCGGGAGAATTCGCGCACCCGGGCGGCGCATTGCTCGGCGCCGGTGCAGGTGTTGTCGACGCTCGAGCGCGCGCATCACCTCGGGGCGGAAGCCCGAGACGTCGCCATGGCCGCCGATGATCGAGATGGCCGGCCCGGACGCGACGATCCGCGGACCGGGGATGAACCCCTTCGTCGGTCGCTCGCCGGAGCGACGAAGCCGACCAGGGGCGGCGAGCCGAGGTCGCGCACCGTGGTGAAGCCGGCGAGCGCGGTGATCCGCGCATTCTTGGCGCCGACGAGGGTCGCCCATTCGTCGGGATCGACCGCTTCGTCGCGATAGTCGCCGCCGGGATCGCCGGAGAGATGGACGTGCATGTCGATGAGGCCGGGCAGCACGGTCTTGCCGGACAGGTCGACGAGCCGCGCCCCGGCCGGGGGCGGCGTCAGGCCGGCGGCGACGGCGGTGATCCGGCCGTCGGTGATGGTGATCGTCGAGGGTCCGGCGGCGGGCAGCGACGCGTCGGCGATGAGCCGGCCGGCATGGACGATCACCGTCTCGGCCGAGGCCGGCGCGGCGGCGAGGAGGCTCAGGCAGGCGAGGAACCGGAAGCGCATCGCGAACCCCCTTGAAGAAGGCCGCCTTACTGCTGCGCGCCCAACGCGTTGACAAGCAAAAAGCCCGGAGCGCTCTCGCGCCCCGGGCTCCTTGCCGCGATGCTTCGTCCGCTGTCCACTCTTCGGGAAGACGCCGTCGAGACATGCCCCGCATGTCTCTTTGGGCGTCTTACCAGAAGAAGTCGTGGATCACGTCGAGCACCTCGCCGGTGTAGACGTCGACCAGCACCACGTCGTTATAATAGCGGACCCACTGGGTGCCGTAGGGCGCCGGCGGCAGGCGGTACTGATAGGGATCGTTCAGCCAGTAGCGGTTCGAATAGAAGAGCGAATCGAGGAACGAGGCCGATCGACAGCCGGTTGTAGCTGTAGCCGCGATAGGGGGCGTAATAGCCGCCCGAGCGGAACAGGTTGCGGTTCGAATAGCGGTAGCGCTGCCAGTCGTAGCGGCTGTCGTTGCGCCAGGTGCGGTTCCAGCTGCCGCGGCGGCCGTCGCGCCGGTCGCTCCAGCGATCGTCGCGGCTGCCGTTGCGATCCCAGCCGCGGCCGTCGCGCCGGTCCTCGCGGGCGCGCTGCTCGTAGCGCTGCTGGTTGCGCTGCGCCTGGCGGGCGTAATTGCCGCCGATCGTCTGGTCGGCGCTGCGCTGCGAAGCCTCGCGGGTCGCCTCGATGTCGCGCCGATTGGTCGAACGGTCGCCGCCACCCCAGCGCTCGCCGCGCTGACCGCCGCTCCAGCCCTGGCTGCTGCGCTGGCCGTCGCCGCGCCGGCCCGACCAGGCCTGGCGCTGCTGTTGCGGCTGGGCCGGCTGCTGGACCTGGACGGGCGGCTGGACCTGGACCGGCGCTTCGACCCGCTGCTGACGCTGCACCTGGCGCGCCTCCTGGCGTGCCTCCTGACGCTCCGTCCGGCGCTCGGAGCGCGCCTGGTTGCGCTCGCCGGCCGCCTGGTAACGCTCGCGAGCCTGCTCGGCCCGGGCCTCGCGGCGAGCCTGGCGGCTGTCGCTATCCTGAGCCTGAGCGACCGCGGGCACCGCCGCGGCCGCGGCCATCAATATCCCGAATAAGGCCTTACGCATGACAAACTCCTTTCACCCCGGCCGGCTCACGCGCCGCTCCCGATCGGACGGACTGATGCCGATTCGCAGGATGAGCCGTTGCTGAACCGCGGCGGAGGGTTCGGTTCAGGGTTTCGCTCCGCGCAAGGCGGGCACCTGCCGAGCCGCGTCGGCGGGATCGATGGCCGGCGGCGGCGCCGCCGAGATCCGCTCCTCGCCGCCGCGCATCCGGCCGGCGCGGCGCACCGCTTCGCGGATCCGGGGATAGATGCCGCAGCGGCAGAGGTTGGTGATCGCCGAGTCGATCTCGGCGTCGCTCGGCGCCGGGTTGCGGTCGATGAGGGCGGCGGCGGCCATGATCATGCCGGGGATGCAATAGCCGCATTGCGGAACGTTCCCGGCCACGAAGGCCTGCTGGACCGGATGGGAGCGGTCGTTCGACAGCGCCTCGATCGTGGTGACGAAGCGGCCCTCGAGGTCGGCGATCCGCACCCGGCAGCTCCTCACCGCCTGGCCGTCGATATGGACCGTGCAGGCGCCGCAATGGCCGGTGCCGCAGCCATATTTGGTGCCGGTGAGGTTGGACGCGTCGCGAAGCGCCCAAAGCAGGGGCGTCTCCGGATCGAGGCGATAGTGGACGGGCTGTCCGTTCACGGTAAAGCGGCTCATCGACGCCGTTTCTAGGGGAGCCGAGCGGAAGATGGGAAGCGAAAGGATCAGTATCGGCCGCGACGGCGGAGTCGCCCATGTCGAGCTCGCCCGCGAGGGCAAGTTCAACGCCATGGACCATGACATGTTCGCCGCGATCGGCGAGTCGTTCCGGGCGCTCGGCGCCGACCCGTCGGTGCGGGCGATCCTGCTCTCGGGGCGAGGCCGGCACTTCACCGCCGGGCTCGACCTCCAATATGCCGCCAGCCAGTTCCCGCCGAGCGACGATCCCGGCCGGGCGGCCGAGGCGCGTCTCCGGCACATCAAGTGGCTGCAGGACAGCTTCACCGCCGCGGAGGAGGCGCGGCCGCCGGTGATCGCGGCGATCCACGGCGGCTGCATCGGCGCCGGAGTCGACCTCGCCACCGCCTGCGACATCCGCCTGGCCTCGGCCGACGCCTTCTTCCAGGTCGCCGAGGTCGACGTCGCCATCACCGCCGATCTCGGCACGCTCCAGCGCCTCACCCACCTCATCCCGGAAGGGATCGTCCGCGAGCTCGCTTATACCGGCCGCCGGATGGGGGCGGAGGAAGCGGCCCGGCTCGGCCTCGTCAACCGGGTCGAGGCCGACCGCGAGGCGGTCGTCGCGGCCGGGCCTCGAACTGGCCCGGGCGATCGCCGCCAAGTCGCCGCTCGCCGTCGCCGGCGCCAAGATGAGCCTCAACTACAGCCGCGGGCGGACGGTCGAGGAGGGGCTTCGCCACGTCGCCTTGTGGAACGCCGGCGCCCTCGTCAGCGCCGATCTCACCGCGGCGGTGCAGGGCCGGCTGAGCAAGCAGGTGCCCGAGTTCAAGGACCTCGCGGACTGAATGCGCTTCCTCGGAGTCACCGAGACCTGCGACCTCGGCAGCCTGTACAGGCGCCTGCTCGGCGAGGGGCACGAGGTCAGGGTCTCGATCGAGGAGGAGGGCGCCCGCGGAACCATGGCCGGGCTCGTCCCGCGGATCGAGGATTGGCGGGCGCAGCTCGACTGGGTCGGCCGCGACGGGATCGTCCTCTTCGAGGCGGTGTCGGAGGGTTATGGCGCGCTTCAGGATGGGTTGCGCCGCGACGGTTATTCGGTGATCGGCGGAAGCGCCTTCGGCGACCGGCTCGAGAACGACCGCGCCTACGCCCAGCAGCTGCTGGCGGACCTTGGGCTTAAGACGGCGGCGGTCCACGGCTTCGGCGATGCCGCCGGCGGGCTCGCCTTCCTCGCCGAACGGCCAGGCCGCTACGTCCTCAAGTTCAGCGGGCCCGACTTCGAATCGAGCGACAATTATGTCGGCCGGCGGCCGGACGGGGCGGACGTGCGCGCCGTCCTCGCGGCGCGCTTCCGGGCCCGCGGCGGGGCGCCGGCCGACTACATATTGATGGACCATGTCGAGGGGGTCGAGATGGGCGTCGGCGCCTATTTCGACGGCGAGAATTTCCTCGAGCCCGCCTGCCTCGACTGGGAGCACAAGCGCTTCTTCGCCGGCGACATGGGCGAGCTGACCGGCGAGATGGGCACGATCGCGACCTTCGAGCGGAGCGGCCGATTCTTCGAGCTCACGCTCAAGCGGCTGGCGCAGCGCCTGCGCGCGCACGGTCATGTCGGCTACGTCAACCTCAACACGATCGTCAACGCCGACGGCATCTGGCCGCTCGAGCTCACCTGCCGCTTCGGCTATCCCGGCTTCGCGGTCCTCGAGCCGCTCCAGGCGAGCGGCTGGGGGGCGCTGCTCGCCGCCATGGCGCGGCGCCCCGGCGGCGGCTTCGCGGTTCGGCCGGGCTTCTGCGCCGGGATCGTCCTGACCACGCCGCCTTTCCCCTACACCCGCAAGCAGGTCGACGAGCCGGTGGGCCTGCCGGTCATCCTCGAGGCGCTCGACGAGGACGACCCGGGCCACCTCCATTTTGGCGAGGTGGGAATGGCCGGCGGGCAGCTGGTGACGAGCGGCCTCTACGGCTGGACGATGGTCGTCACCGGCGTGGCGGCGACGATCGAGGCAGCCAGGCGCGCCGCCTATGCCCGGGCGAGCCGGGTCTTCGTTCCCGGCCTGCGCTACCGCCTCGATATCGGCGACCGCCTGATCGCGGGCGACTATGAGGCCGTCGCCGGGCTGGGGCTCCTCTCGGACCCGCCGGCCGCGACCGAATCGGCCGACAGGTAATTGGCGCCGTTGATCCGCACGCTGTCGCAGATGAGCAAATAATTGGTGGTCAGCTCGACTCCCGCCGGCAAATCCTCGGCGGCGACGTCGTCGCCGAAGCCCGCGCCCAGCGACAGGGTGTTGGGCGTATCGCTGTGGTTGAAGTGGCGGCCGTTGTCGCCGCACAGGATCCACAGCTGGGTCGCCTCGTGCCAGGTCGAATAGGTGCGCAGGAAGCGCTGCATGTGATCGGGCAGGCTGGCCAGGTCGTCCTCGGAATAGATCCGGTCGATGCGCGAATCGAATCGCCAGATCAGCTCGCCCTTGCGCACCGGCTCGAGCAGGAAAACGCCGGTCCCGTGAATTTCGCTTTGCCGAAGCTCCGTCTCCACCATCAGCATGATCAGCGTTTCTCTTCCGTCGAAAGTGCGTGGCGGCAACGCCTTCGAAGCAACCTCGTTCCGGCTAAGTAATTGTTTAACCCAAGTTAATCGGCCCGTTCGGAACATTGGCGAGGCGGAACGGTTGACCGGTCCGAGCCCCCATTTCGACAAGGCAGAAGCTTGGCCACCTCCTTTCGAGCCGACCGGAACGATCGTTTCGGGTCGCCCTATTGCACGGACGAGTTCCAGCGCGGCCTCGCGCGGTGGAACCGCGCCCGATTCGTCCCCGCCTTTCCCGACGAGGACTGGCCCGGAGCGCAGGCGCATGACGAGCGGATGCGGCGCCAGGAGGGTGACTTTCTCGATGCGCTGAGGGCGGACGTCGCCGGCGAGGCCGCGGCGGTGCCGACGGATCCGGACGGCTTCCTCACCTGGTTCGAGCGGCTTCGCGAGGTGGGTCCCGGCCAGGACGATCCCCTCTTCCCCTGGCTGGCCGAGGCCGCGGACCGCGAGCAGATGCGCTGGTTCCTCGGCCAGGAGGCCGCCGGCGAGGCCGGGTTCGAGGATTTGCTCGCGATGACCCAGGTTCGCATGCCGGCGCGGGCCAAGCTCGAGTTCGCGCGCAATTATTGGGACGAGATGGGCCGCGGCAACCCCAAGGGCATGCACGGGCCGATGCTCGGCCGGCTGATCGACGCGCTCGGCCTCGACGCGTCGATCGACGGCACGGTGTGGGAGAGCCTCGCTCTGGCCAATGCGATGACCGCGATGGCGACGACCCGCCGCTACGCCTGGCATTCGGTCGGGGCGCTCGGAGTGATCGAGCTGACCGCCCCCGGCCGCTCCGCCGCCACCGCCGCGGGCCTGCGCCGGCTCGGCTTCTCGGGGGCCGAGCGGCGCTATTTCGACCTCCATGCCGTGCTCGACGTCAAGCATAGCGAGGCCTGGAACCGCGAGGCTCTGCGGCCGCTGGTCGAGGAGGATCCGCGCCGCGCCACCGCCATCGCCGAGGGGGCGCTGATCCGCCTCGGATGCGGCGCCCGCTGCTTCGAGCGGTACCGCGCCGAGCTCTGGTGAGCGATCCCGACGCCGCTTTGCTGGCGCTGCTCGAGGCGCTCGACGGCGGCGGCTACCGGTTCACGGCCATCACCCCGGAGACCCACCGGCGAGTGCTGGAGCGCGATCCGGACCGCGCGGCCCGCGACCTTCGCGACGTCTTTGGCTGGAACCGGGGCTTCGAGGAGGGGCTGCTGCCTGCGCCGATTCGCGAGCCGCTCGAGCGAAGCGGAATGGTCGAGCGCGACGGGACCCGGCTGCGCAGCAAGGTGCGGGTGGCGAGTCTTGGCGACCGCCTGTTCCTCCACTCCGCTTACCCGACCGACCGCGCCGATTCGGTCTTCTTCGGGCCGGACAGCTACCGCTTCGTCCGCTTCCTTCGGGGCGAGCTGCCCGGCCTCGCCCCGGTCCGCCGGCTCGTCGACGTCGGCGGCGGAAGCGGGGTGGGCGCGATCGCGGCGGCCGCCCTGCTGCCTGGAGCGCTCCTGACCGTCACCGACATCAACCCGCTCGCCCTGCGCTTCGCCCGGATCAACGCCCGCCACGCCGGGGTCGAGCTCGAGACGGTGGAGGCTCCGGGCCTCGACGGGGTCGAAGGTCCCGTCGATCTCGTCATCGCCAACCCGCCGTTCGTCGCCGATCCGGCCAAGCGGCTCTACCGCGACGGCGGGGGAATGCACGGCGCCCGACTGTCGCTCGACTGGGCGCTCGCCGCCGCCGAGCGAATCGCTCCGGGCGGGGCGATCCTGCTCTATACCGGCAGCGCCATTGTCGCCGGACGGGACGACCTGCGCGAGGCGCTCGCCGGCCGATTGCCCGATCCGGGCTGCGGGCTTCGCTATGCGGAGATCGATCCGGACATCTTCGGCGAGTTGCTGGGCCAGCCCGGCTATGAGGAGGTCGAGCGGATCGCCGCGGTCGGCGCGGTCATCCGCAAGCCGTGACTTGAAACCCGGCGCCCGCCCTGCTAACGGCCCCGGCGTGACGGCGCGGGAGATGTCTCGCGACGAACCGATTTTTATGCTATCGGCATTTCCGCAATGGGCGGCCCAACGGGTTGCCGCAGAAATGCTTTTCGACGGAGAGTGACGGGCCTTTATGCAAATCATCGTTCGCGACAACAATGTCGACCAGGCGCTGCGGGCGCTCAAGAAGAAGCTGCAGCGCGAGGGCGTCTATCGCGAGATGAAGCTCCGCCGTCACTATGAGAAGCCGTCGGAGAAGCGCGCCCGCGAGCGCGCCGCGGCGATCCGCCGGGCCCGCAAGCTCGAGCGCAAGCGCGCCGAGCGCGACGGCGGCGGCGCGACCCGCTAAGAAAGGGACCGACCCTCTTTTCGGGACGGACCATTGCCTGATGCTGGGGCGGCGATGTATCGCCGCCCTTCGCTTTTTCCGGGAATATGCAAAATGTCCGTCACCGCCGTTCCGCTTCAGCCGATCAAGAGGGGCTCGGTCGCGAAGCTCTGGATCGCCCTCCTCCTGCTCGCCGCGCTGGCCGCCGCCTTCGCCTGGTGGGGGACGAGCGCCTTCCGGCCGGTGACCACGGCGAACAAGGTCGGAATCCAGACGCTGCGGGCCGGCTCGGGCGCGAAAATCACTCCGCAGGACGTCGTCGCGCTCCACTACAAGCTTCACGCCAAGAGCCTCGAGGCGCCGGTCATCCAGGACAGCCGGGAGACCGGCCAGCCGTTCGTGACGACCACCCAGGGCGTCTATCCCGGCTTCGCCGAGGGCCTCCAGCACATGCGCACGGGCGGGTCGTACATCCTCACCCTGCCGCCGGGCCAGCACGAGCAGGGGCCGATCCCGCCGCAGGCGCCGTTCACCGCGAAGGACAGCCTCGTCTTCGAGATCGACGTGCTGCAGGTCGAGGCCGGGGCGGGCCCGCGTTTCATGGAGATGCAGCGCATGCAGCAGCTCCAGCAGATGCAGCAGATGCAGCAGATGCAGGGCGGCCTGCCGCCCGAAGGCGCACCGCCCGAGGGCGCGCGCTAAAACCGGAATTTGGGGGAATTTGGGGACAGCTACCGAATTCCTCCCACGGGCAACCGGACGCGGCGGTCGACGACTGAATTGGGTAGCTGTCCCCAATTAGAGGTTGGATCGCCCGCGGCGGGCAAATGGCCCTCGTCATCCCGGCGAAGGCCGGGACCCAGGAACATCGAGGGTCGATGGCCGGCGCGGCCGCTTCGCTTCGCACTCGGAGTTCCTGGGTCCCGGCCTTCGCCGGGATGACGCTGACATAGCGGCAGGATCGAAAGCGGCCGGTCGAATGCGCGCGCCGGGCCGGACAGGTCAGGGCGATCGGGCGGGACGCCCTGACGTCCGGTTCGGACCGTCCCCGTCGGCCTCGTCGTCGCGCGACTTCTGCTCGAGCCCGGCCTTGATCATCGCCACGATCGGATCGGCGAGCATCAGCCCCATCAGCCCGAACAGCGCTCCGAACAGCAGCTGGGCGCTGAGGACCAGGGCCGGGGCGAGGTCCACCGTCTTCCTGGCGACGTAGGGGACGATCAGATAGCCGTCGACCGTCTGGACGATGAAATAGACCGCGATCGCCCACAGGCCCGCATTGACGCTGACGCTGAAGCCGGCGAGGACGATGAGCACGCCCGAGACGATCGCGCCGATATTGGGGATGAAGGCGAGCAGGCCGGTGAGGATGCCGAGCAGGGCGGCCATCGGCACCCCGCCGATCATCAGCAGGATCCAGGTGCCGACCCCTTCGACCGCCATTCCGACCAGCCGCCCGGCCATCAGCCGCCGGAGGGTGAAGCCCATCCGCTCGGCGGTGTTGTAGAAACGCTCGCGGCCGGCGAGCGGAAGCATCCAGGCCACGCCGCGCTGGTAGAGCCTCGGCTCGACCGCGATGAAGATGCCGATGACGAGGATCATCACCATCGAGGTGACGGCGCCGAGCGCCGTGCTGACCGCCGAGCCGAGCCGGCCCAGGGTCCCCATCAGCTGGCCGCTGAGCTGGTCGACTCCGACTCCGCCCTGGACGATGCCGAGGCTGTTGCCCCAGGCGAGGATCCGGTTGGCCTGGGCGGTGATGACCTCGCGCAGGCGCTCGGCCTGGCCGGCGAGCTCGGTGCCGGCGAAATAGAAGGTCCAGACGACGAAGGCGACTCCGGCGAGGGTGACGATCGCCAGCCGCCAGCCGCGGCCGATCGGAAGCACCCGGCCGAGCAGGCGGGTGCCGCCGTCGAGCATCGAGGCCAGGACGATTCCGGCGAAGATGAGCAGCAGCGGCTGGGCGAGGAAGATGACCGCCGCGATGGCGAGAGCGAGGCCGAACCAGACGCTGGCCCGCTTCAGCTCCTCGCGGACGAACGGGTCGCGCATCTCGGCCGGGCCGGGCTGCTCGACATGGGGATCCTGATCGGAGGCGGCGCGGGCGATCCCCGGCGCGTCGGACGGCCGGCCCGCCGTGGGCAGCGCCCCCTCGCCCTCGCTCACGGCGCCTTGCCCTCCTGAGGCCGGAGCGAGGTTCCGGCGCGGCCCCCGCGCATCGCCGTCACCCAGCTGATCGGGTTCAGATAGGAGGAGGAGCCGTCGAGCGAGAAGGTGATGAACTCGGCGCGTCCGCCGATATTCTCCCAGGGGACGGCGCCGCCCAGGCCCTGGGCCGAGGCCGGGACCCGGCTGTCCGCCGACTTGTCGCGATTGTCGCCCTGGACCCAGACGTGGCCGGCGGGGACCTTGACCCTCGGGAAATCGTCGACGTCGGACGGACCGAGGTCGATCGTGTCGTAGAAGCGGCCGTCGGGAAGCGTCTCCCGGTAGACCGGCGCCTCGCAATAGAGCCGGCCCTGAGCGTCGGCGACCTGGCGCGAATCGCCGCCGAGATTGCACGGCGCGTTGGCGTCGACCGGGATCCGGCGCCGCCGGCCGAGGCTCGCGCTTCACGGCCCGGCCGTTGATGTAGAGGGTGCCGCCGTGCATCTCCAGAGTGTCGCCGGGCAGCCCGATGACCCGCTTGATATAGTCGGACGTCTCGCCCGGCGGGGTGAGGATGACGATGTCGCCGCGCTCCGGCATCCGGCCGAACAGCCGGCCCTGCCAGTGCGGCAATATGTGGAAGCTCGGCGACACCCAGGACCAGCCGTAGGGATATTTGCTGACGACGAGCCGGTCGCCCTTGAGCAGGCCCGGCATCATCGATTCGGACGGGATGTAGAAGGGCTTGGCGATGAAGCTGTGGAAGGCGAGGACGGCGAGGATCAGCCAGAAGATGGCCTTGAGCTCGGCCCACCAGTCGGTGCCCTCCTTCTTCGCCGCGGGCCGGCGGCGGGCCGCTCGGTCGTGTCGGTCATGGCGGGGTCGCTGCTGCTCACCCTTCACTCCTCGGGCATGGGCTGGCGGTGATGATGACGAAGGCCTGAGCGAAAGGATAGTCGTCCGTCATCGTCAAATGGATTTGTGCGAGGTGGCCCTCCGGAGTCAAAGCGTCAAGCCTTGCCTTGGCGCCGCCGGTCAGGGCGAGGGTGGGGCGCTCCGGACGGCAGGTTGACGACTCCGATGTCGCGCATGAACACGCCGCGCTTGAAGCCGGTGCCGACCGCCTTGGAAAAGGCCTCCTTGGCGGCGAAGCGCTTGGCGTAGGTGCCGGCGCGGGTGAGGGGGCGGCCCTCGGCCTTGGAGCGCTCCGTGTCGGTGAAGACGCGGTTGACGAAGCGCTCGCCGAAGCGGCCGAGCGAGCGCTCGATCCGCTCGATGTTGCACAGGTCCGAGCCGATGCCGATGATCATGACGCAGCGCCCGGAATTTGGGGACAGCTACCGAATTCCACCCTTCCGGTGCCCGCCGCCCCGCGCCTTGCGCGCGAATTCGGTAGCTGTCCCCAAATTCATCCTCGGGCCTCGTCCATCAGGGCGCGCATCCGCGACACGCTGTCGCCGAGGCCGGTGAAGATCGCCTCGCCGACGAGGAAGTGGCCGATGTTGAGCTCGCGAAGCTGGGGGATGGCGGCGACGGGCTGGACGTTGTCGAAGTTGAGGCCGTGGCCGGCATGGGGCTCGATTCCGTTCTTGGCGGCGAGCGCGGCGGCGTCGGCGAGGCGGCGCAGCTCCTCCGCCCGCGCCTCGCCCTCGAGATGGGCGTAGCGGCCGGTATGGAATTCGACGACCGGCGCCTTGAGCCGGATCGCCGCCTCGATCTGGCGCGGGTCGGGCTCGATGAACAGGCTGACCCTGATGTTCGCCTCGGTGAGGCGGGCGACGCAGGGGAGGAGGTGGTTGTCCTGGCCGGCGGCGTCGAGCCCGCCCTTCGGTGGTCCGCTCCTCGCGGCGTCTCCGGGACCAGGCAGGCGGCGTGGGGACGGTGGCGCAGAGCGATCTCGAGCATCTCCTCGGTCGCCGCCATTTCCAGGTTCAAGGGGATGGTCAGCCGCTCCATCAGCGCCGAAATGTCCTCGTCGCGGATGTGGCGGCGGTCCTCGCGGAGGTGGGCGGTGATCCCGTCGGCGCCGGCCTCGGCGGCGAGCAGGGCGGCCCGGACCGGATCGGGCAGGTCGCCGCCGCGCGCGTTCCGGATGGTCGCGACATGGTCGATATTGACTCCGAGGCGAAGGTGCGAGGTCACGCCGCCCTTCGGCTTCCCGGCTTGTCGACCGGAAGCTCGGCAAGCTCCGGCGGCAGCGCCTCGGGCTCGTAGACCGGGATGTCGAGCCGGATCAGCGGGAAGAAGGGCACTCCGAGGTCGGCGAGCCCGTTCGAGCGGTCGACGAGCGCGGCGGCGGCGATCGCCTCGCCCTCCCGCCGCCTCGACCGCGCGCATCGCCTCGCGGGAGCTGAGGCCGGTGGTGACGACGTCCTCGACCAGAAGCACCTTCTGCCCCGGAGCGAGGCGGAAGCCGCGGCGCAGCTCGAACGTCCCGGTCGGCCGCTCGAGGAACATCGCCTCGAGGCCGAGTGAGCGGCCCATCTCGTGGCCGATGATGACCCCGCCCATCGCCGGCGAGACCACCGCCTCGATGCGGCTGCGGATCTCGAGCGGAAGGCCCGAGGCGAGGGCGTGGGCGAGGCGGGACGCCCGGGCGGGATCCATCAGCACCCGGGCGCATTGCAGGTAGGGCGGGCTGTGGAGGCCCGAGGAGAGGATGAAATGCCCCTCGAGCAGCGCCTCGGCGGCGCGGAATTCGGCGAGGATCTCCTCTTCGACCATGGGCCCTTTCCCGGCCGGTGCGGCCGGCGGCCTGATAGGCTGCGAAAAGGGCGGCTTCAAGGCGACCCAAGAGCCTTGAGGAGCACCGGCCTCCTGCCTATAAGGCGCGCCAATCCGCCGCTCGGCCCCGAATCCGTCCCGCTCCGTGCGCTTGTGTCCCGAAGGGTTTAGATGAAGACTCCGCTCAAGCTGATCCTCGCCGCCGCCGCCTTCGCGCTGGCGCCGGCCGCCGCCCTCGCCCAGGGGGCTCCCGCTTCCGCTCCCGCCGCCCTGGCGCCCGCCGACGCGATCAGCGCCAACTCGCAGGCCGCGCCCGCCCAGCCGGAGGCGATGAGCCCGCCGGTCACCGCCGGCGAGGAGCCGTCCAACGCCCAGGTGCTGTCGAGCAGCGCGGCGCGGACCGCGCCCGACGCCACGGTCGGCCAGCCGACCGGCGCGATGGGCTTCCAGCCGCAGGTGACGGAGATCGGCCAGGAGGCGCTGTGGTTCCACAACGCGCTTCTGATGCCGATCATCACCGCCATCTCGATCTTCGTCCTCGCCCTGATGCTCTGGGTGATCATCCGCTACCGGCGGGGCGCCAACCCGGTGCCGTCGCGAACCACCCACAACACCACCGCTCGAGGTGGTGTGGACCCTGGTGCCGGTGCTGATCCTGGTGGCGATCGCGGTGCCGTCGATCCGGCTTCTCGCCCACCAGTACAATCCGCCCAAGGCCGACCTCACGGTCAAGGCGACCGGCAACCAATGGTATTGGACCTACACCTATCCCGACCATGGCGGCTTCGAGATCGTCTCCAACGGCCTCAGCGACTCCGACGCCAAGAAGCGCGGCGAGCCGCGGCTGCTCGCGGTCGACGAGCGGATGGTCGTTCCCCAGGGCGCGGTGGTGAAGGTGATCGTCACCGCTTCGGACGTCATCCACAGCTGGGGGGTCCCGGCCTTCTGGGTGAAGATGGACGCGGTGCCGGGCCGGCTCAACGAGACCTGGTTCAAGGCCGAGCGGCCGGGCGTCTATTACGGCCAGTGCTTCGAGCTGTGCGGCGCCCGCCACGCCTACATGCCGATCGCCGTCGAGGTGCTTCCGCCGGCCCAGTTCGCCGCCTGGATCGCCTCGAAGGGCGGCACCATGCCGGGCGCGAACCCGCCGACCGGCGCCCGATTCGACCGCCGCCTCGCCGGCCGCCGCCCCACCGGCGGCGCCCGCCGCGGGCCCGGCCGGAGCGAGCGAGACCAGCCCCGAGCCGCCCGGGATCACCCCCGGCACCGCCACTCCGCCCGTCTCGAGCCAGGGCGCCACCAATACGAAGTCCGGAAACTGACATGACCGACACGACTGCCAACGCCGCGCATTTCGAAGCGCATGACGCCCATGCGGCGCATCACGACGCCGACCACAAGCCCGGCTTCTTCGTGCGCTGGTTCATGTCGACCAACCACAAGGACATCGGCACGCTCTATCTGATCTTCGCGATCGTCGCCGGGATCATCGGCGGCGGAGTCTCCGGGCTGATGCGGACCGAGCTCGCCGAGCCGGGTCTCCAGTTCCTGCAGAGCTGGGCCGGCTCCGGCGCCAGCGTCGACGAGGCCAACCATCTGTGGAACGTGCTGATCACCGCCCACGGCCTGATCATGGTCTTCTTCATGGTCATGCCGGCGATGATCGGCGGCTTCGGCAACTGGTTCGTGCCGCTGATGATCGGCGCGCCCGACATGGCCTTCCCGAGGATGAACAACATCAGCTTCTGGCTGCTCGTCCCGGCCTTCATCCTGCTGCTCGGCTCGGCCTTCGTGCCGGGCGGGACGGGCCCCGGCGCCGGGGTCGGCTGGACCGTCTACGCGCCGCTCTCGACCAGCGGGCTCGAGCGGGCCGGCTGTCGACATGGCGATCTTCTCGCTCCACCTCGCCGGCGCCTCGTCGATCCTCGGCGCGATCAACTTCATCACCACCATCTTCAACATGCGCGCCCCGGGCATGACGCTGCACAAGATGCCGCTCTTCGTCTGGTCGATCCTGGTGACCGTGTTCCTGCTGCTGCTGGCGCTGCCGGTGCTCGCGGGCGCGATCACCATGCTTCTCACCGACCGCAATTTCGGCACCCATTTCTTCGACGCGGCCGGCGGCGGCGACCCGATCCTCTACCAGCACCTCTTCTGGTTCTTCGGCCATCCCGAGGTCTACATCATGATCCTGCCGGGCTTCGGCATGGTCAGCCAGGTGGTGGCGACGTTCAGCCGCAAGCCGGTCTTCGGCTATCTCGGAATGGCCTATGCGATGGTCTCGATCGGAGTGATCGGCTTCGTCGTCTGGGCCCACCACATGTTCACCGTCGGAATGGACGTGAACACCAAGATGTACTTCACCGCGGCGACGATGGTGATCGCGGTGCCGACCGGCATCAAGATCTTCAGCTGGATCGCGACGATGTGGGGCGGCTCGCTGACCTTCGAGACGCCGATGATGTGGGCGCTGGGCTTCATCTTCATGTTCACGGTCGGCGGAGTCACCGGAGTCGTGCTCGCCAACGGCGGCATCGACAACAACGTCCACGACACCTACTACGTGGTCGCCCACTTCCACTACGTGCTGTCGCTCGGCGCCGTCTTCTCGCTGTTCGCCGGCTGGTATTACTGGTTCGGCAAGATGTTCGGGAAGATGTACAACGAGCTGCTCGGCCAGCTGCACTTCTGGCTGTTCTTCATCGGCGTCAACATCCTGTTCTTCCCGATGCACTTCCTCGGCCTGCAGGGGATGCAGCGGCGCGTTCCGGACTATGCCGACGCCTATGCCGGCTGGAACGACGTCGCCACCTGGGGCTGCGATCCTGACCGCGGCGGGCATGGCCTTCTTCTTCCTCAACATCTTCTGGTCGCTGCTGGCCGGACGGAAGGCGGCCGACAATTATTGGGGCGAAGGCGCGACGACGCTCGAATGGACGCTGTCGAGCCCGCCGCCCTTCCACCAATTCTCGACCCTGCCGAAGGTGGATTGACGTCGAAGACGTCACCCCGGCGGAGGCCGGGGTCCCAGTGGGAAGTGTCGTGACTTCTTGTCCTGGGGCCCCAGCCTTCGCTGGGGCGACGGGGATGATTATATGACCACAGTGACCGCCACCGCCGACACCGCCGCTTCCCGCCGACTGGCGGGACCTGCTCGCCCTGACCAAGCCGCGGGTGATGAGCCTCGTCGTGTTCACCGCCTTGTGCGGGATGCTGGCCGCGCCCGGTCGCGATCCACCCGGTGCTCGGCTTCGCCGCGATCCTGTGCATCGCGCTCGGCGCCGGGGCGGCGGCGGCGCTCAACATGTGGTACGAATCCGATCTCGACGCGCTGATGAAGCGGACCGCCTCGCGGCCGCTTCCGGCGGGGCGGCTGGACCGTCAGACGGCGCTGCATTTCGGAGTCGGCCTCGCCTTCTTCTCGGTGCTCCTGATGGGGCTCGCGTCGAACTGGCTGGCGGCGTCGATCCTCGCCGCCTCGATCCTCTTCTACGTCCTCGTCTACACCGTCTGGCTGAAGCGGCGGACGCCCCAGAACATCGTCATCGGCGGCGCCGCCGGCGCCTTCCCGCCGGTGATCGGCTGGGCGGCGGCGACCGGCGACGTCACGCTTGCTGCCCGTCCTCCTCTTCACCCTCATCTTCCTGTGGACCCCGCCCCATTTCTGGGCGCTGTCGCTGTTCGTCCGCTCCGACTATGCCGCCGCCGGAGTGCCGATGCTTCCGGTCGTCGCGGGGCCCAAGGCGACCCGCCAGCAGATCGCGCTCTACACCCTGCCGATGGCGGCGGCGGCGGTGGCGCCCTGGCCGCTCGGCCTCGCCGGGCCGGTCTACGGAATCGCCGCCGCGGCGCTCAGCCTGCTCTTCCTCGTCCTCGCCCTGCGCGTCCTCGCCAACCGGGCCACCGAGCCGGCCGGGATGAAGCCCGAGAAGCAGCTCTTCGCTTATTCGATCCTCTATCTGTTCGCGGTGTTCGGAGCGCTGGTCGTCGACCGGGTGCTGTCGTGACCGATCCCCGCGACGACGAGATCCGCCGCCGCCAGAAGCAGCCGAGCGGTGATCATGGCGCTCCTGCTCGGCGCCTTCGTCGTGCTGGTCTACGCGATCACCATCGCCAAGATGGGCATGCTGCAATGACCGACCTCGCCCGCCGCAACGGCCGAACCGCCGCCCTCGCCGCCCTGCTCGTGCTGGCGATGGTCGGCCTCGCCTTCGCCAGCGTCCCGCTCTACCGCCTGTTCTGCCAGGTGACCGGCTTCGACGGAACGACGATGCGCGCCGACGGCCGCGCCCGGCCCGGTGGCGGGCAAGGAGGTGGCGGTCCGCTTCGACGCCAACCGCCTCGAGCGCGCTGCCGTGGCGCTTCGGCCCGGAAAAGACCCGCGAGATCGTCACCATCGGCGAGCGCGAGATGGCCTTCTACACGGCGAAGAACCTCTCGGCGCGGCCGGTCAAGGGCACCGCGACGTTCAACGTCACGCCCGGTCCAGGCCGGCAAATATTTCAGCAAGATCCAGTGCTTCTGCTTCAACGAGCAGACTGCTCGAAGCCGGGCGAGGAGGTGCGGATGCCGGTGGTCTTCTTCGTCGATCCCGAGATCCTCGAGGATCCGGATGCGCCGGCGCGATCAGCGAAATCACCCTGAGCTATACCTTTTACCCGGTGGATTCGGGCGACGAGGACAGTTAGAGACCCATCGCACCCCGGCGAAGGCCGGGGCCCAGACCAACGCTAGACTGGACCCCGGCCTCCGCCGGGGAACAAGGAAGACAATATGGCCGGAGCGAAGAACCATCCCTACCATCTGGTGAACCCCAGCATCTGGCCGCTGGTCGGCGCCTTTTCCGGGCTGGCTCTGTTCGGCGGGCTGGTCATGTGGATGCACGAGGTCGCCGGCGGCGGCTATGTGATGGGCGCCGGCCTGCTCGGAGTCCTGTTCACCATGTTCGCCTGGTGGGCCGACGTCATCCGCGAGGCCCATGGCGGCGATCATACGCCGGTCGTCCAGCTCCACCTGCGCTACGGCATGATCCTGTTCATCGCCTCGGAGGTGATGTTCTTCCTCGCCTGGTTCTGGGCCTTCTTCAACGCCGCCCTCTTCCCGCCGGCGGTCGACTCGGTCGGCGGGGTCTGGCCGCCCAAGGGCATGGCGGTGATGGACCCGTTCGGCCTGCCCCTGCTCAACACTCTGATCCTGCTCTGCTCGGGAACGACCGTGACCTGGGCGCACCACGCCCTCATCCACGGCGACCGCGACGGGCTGATCAAGGGCCTGTGGGCGACGATCGGCCTCGGCCTGCTGTTCACCAGCATCCAGGCCTATGAATATTATCCACGCGCCGTTCGGCTTCAAGGACAATATCTACACCTCGACCTTCTTCATGGCGACCGGCTTCCACGGCTTCCACGTCATCATCGGCACCATCTTCCTGATCGTCTGCCTGGTCCGCGCCTACAAGGGCCATTTCACGGCCCAAGCAGCATTTCGGCTTCGAGGCGGCCGCCTGGTACTGGCATTTCGTCGACGTCGTCTGGCTGTTCCTGTTCATCTGCATCTACGTCTGGGGCGGCTGGGGCGCGGAATGTCACGGCTGATGATCCGTCGCCCCGGCGAAGGCTGGGGCCCTCAGGGAGAGATGGGCACAGTGCTGATTCTGCAGCTGAGAGTCCCAGCCTTCGCCGGGGTGACGAAGATATGAAGGAGCCCGCCCCCGCCGCCGTCGCCCTGCGCGGCCTGTGCCCGCGCTGCGCGGCGAAGACGCTGTACCGCGGGCCTCGCCGGCTTCGCGCCCGAAATGCCGGGCCTGCGGGCTCGATTTCGCCGGCTTCAACGTCGGCGACGGCCCGGCCGCCTTCCTGATCCTGATCATCGGGGCGCTGGTCACCGGCCTCGCCGTCGCCCTCGAGCTGGCCGCCGAGCCGCCCTTCTGGGTGCACATCCTGCTCTGGCTGCCGCTGACCGCGCTCGCTGGTCGATCGCCTCGCTCCGCGCTCGCCAAGGGCCTCCTGCTCGCCCTCGAATATCGCCACCGGGCCCGCGAAGGGCGGATCGGCTGATGCGCTTCCCGCTCATCCCGACCCTGCTCGTCGCCGCCGCCGTCGCGACGATGATCGCGCTCGGCTTCTGGCAGCTTCGCCGCGCCGACGAGAAGGAGGCGCTTCGAGCGCCAATATGAGCGCAACGCCGCGCTTCCCGCCGATCGCGCTCCCGACCGGGAGCCGTCGCGGACGAAACCCTGCTCTACCGCCGGGCCACCGCCTTCTGCCTCGAGCCTGACGGGCTGGCGGCCGACCGGGCGGCAAGGCCGGCATCCGGCCGGGGCGGCACCCGCTTCATCGCCGAGTGCCGGACCGGCGCCGAAGGGCCCGGGCTTCGCCGCCGACATGGGCGTCTCGCCGGACCCGAAGGCGAAGCCGGCCTGGCGGGGCGGCGAGGTGACCGGGACGATCGTCGCCGAGCCGCGACGCCGTCGGCCTGCTCGAGCGCCTCCGCCGGCCGGTCGTCGCCGCCGCGCCCGATGATCGTGTCCGAGCGGCCCGCGCCGGGGCTCGAGCGCGAGCGCACCGCCGGCCGCCGACGCGCCCAACAACAGCCTCGCCTACGCCTTCCAATGGTTCTTCTTCGCGGCGGCCGCGGCCTCGATCTACCTCCTCGCGCTGCGCAGGCGGCGGCAGCGCCGGGAAGTTGCCGCCGCAGGCGCTGAGCCACTACCTGCCGCACGACCATGAAGCTCACCATCCTTCCCAACGGCCTCAAGGTCGCCAGCCGCGAGATGCCCGGCATCGAGACGGCGGCGGTCGGCCTCTATGCCGAGGCCGGGTCGCGCCACGAGCCGGCGCGCCTCAACGGCATCGCCCATCTGTTCGAGCATATGGTGTTCAAGGGCGCCGGCGGCCGCTCGGCCCGCGAGATCAGCGAGGCGATCGAGGATGTCGGCGGCGACCTCAACGCCTGCGACCGACCGCGACGGCACCAGCTTCATGGCCTCGGTGCTCGCCGAGCACGTCCCGCTCGGCGTCGAGCTGGTCTCCGACCTGGTCCTGAAGCCGCATTTCGCCGCGGCCGACCTCGAGCGCGAGAAGGACGTCGTCCTTCAGGAGCTGGGCGAGGCGCGCGACACGCCGTCCGACATCATCTTCGACGATTTGTGGTCCGCCGCCTTCGCCGACCAGCCGCTCGGCCGCTCGGTGCTCGGCGACGAGGCGAGCATCGACGCGATCACGGTCGACGACCTGCACGACTGGCGCCGCGGCCTGTACCGCGCCGGCAGCCTCGCTCTGGTCGCCGCCGGCAAGATCGAGCATGACCGGCTGGTCGAGCTGGCCGAGGCCCGTCTCGGCGGACCTTCCCGCCGGCACGATCGACCCGCCGGAGCCGGCGCGTTCACCGGCGGAACCCGGGTCGGCCGCGCCGGCGCCGGACCAGGCGCATCTCGCTCTCGGCTTCCCGGCGCCGGCGCAGCTCGACCGGATTATTTCGCCGCGCGCCTGTTCTCCGACGTGGTCGGCGGCGGCATGTCGTCGCGCCTGTTCCAGCAGGTGCGCGAGGATCGCGGCCTCGCTTATTCGGTCTATTCGCAGCTCCATCCCTATGCCGATTCCGGCCTGTTCTACGTCTACGCCGCCACCGCCCGGCGCGAATCGGCCGCGGCCGCCCAGCTGATCGAGGAGATCGTCGCCGAGGCGGCGCGCAGACGCGTCACCCAGCGCGAGGTCGACCGGGTCCGAACCCAGTCGCGGGCGGCGCTGCTGATGTCGATGGAGAGCCCCTGGGGCCAGGCCCATTATGTCGCCCGCCAGCTCGTCGTCCACGGCCGGCTGGTCGAGCCGGCCGAGGTCGTCGCCGAGCTCGAGGCGGTGACCCTCGACCAGGTCCGCGAGGCCGGAGCGCAAGATGCTCGCCGGGCCCGCGCGCGCGGGCGACGATCGGCTTCCCGGCCGTCCGCGCGGCGTGAGGCTCGACACCCTCGTCGGCGAGCCCTGGGCCGATTACGGGCTGGTCGACAGCGGCCACGGCCGCAAGCTCGAGCGCTACGGCCGCTACCGCTTCATCCGGCCCGAGCCGCAGGCGATGTGGGCGCCGGCGCGCGCCGGAGTGGGACGCCGACGGCGAGTTCGTCCCCGGCTCCGACGAGGAAGGCGGCGGGCGCTGGCACTTCGCCGCGGCCGGTCCCGCGCGAAGGCTGGGAGCTGGGCTGGGAGGAGGTGCGCTTCCGGGCCCAGGCACCCCGTTCCGCCACCTCGCCTTCTTCCCCGACATGGCGCCGCAATGGACGTGGATGCGCGAGCGGCTCGGGCGAGGGCAGCGAGGCGCTCAACCTGTTCGGCTATACCGGCGTCGGCACGCTCGCGATGGCGGCGACCGGGGCCCGGCTGACCCATGTCGACGCGTCGAAGAAGTCGGTCGAGGCGGGCAAGGAGAATGCCCTGCTGTCGGGCATGGCCGACCGGCCGATCCGCTGGCTGGTCGACGACGCCGCCAAGTTCGCCGCGCGCGAGGTGCGGCGCGGGCGGCGCTACGACGGCATCATCCTCGATCCGCCCAAATATCGGCCGCGGCCCGGAGCGGCGAGGTCTGGCGGCTGGAGGAGGGCCTGCCGGGGCTGATCGCCGACTGCCGCCGGCTGCTCGATTCCGACAGCCGCTTCCTGGTCCTGACCGTCTATGCGGTGCGGATGTCGGCGCTGGCGATCGGCGAGCTGCTGAGCCAGGCGCTGGCCGATCTCGGCGGCCGGGTCGAATGCGGCGACATGGCGGTGCGCGAGGAAGCGCGGGGCCTGCTCCTGCCGACGGCGATCTTCGCCGCGCTGGTCGCGAGCCGGCCTAGACGGGACTGATCGCTCAGTCGCGGCGCCGCCCGGATCGCCGCGCCGGCGGCGAACGGGGCGATCGCGACCAGCAGCAGCGAGGCGGCGGCCAGCAGCTTCAGCGCGCCCGATCCGCCGCCGCCGCCGGCCAGCCCCGCCCCGAAGATCAGGATCGGCACCGCCAGCGGAAGCATCAGCAGGCCGGCCAGGGCGCCGGTCGAGCGCAGGCCCGAGGTCAGCGCGGCGACGATCAGGGTCAGCGCGGCAAGGCCCGGGCGTTCCGGCGAGCAGGCCGAGCTCGAGCCGGGCCAGCACCGGCTCCGGGCAGCTTCATCAGCGCCGCGGCGGGCAAGGCGGCGAGCATCAGCGGCGGGCCGAAGCTCAGCCAGTGGCCGGCGAGCTTGGCCAGAGCGACGCTCTCCTCGCTCATGCCGCGAACCGCGAGCTGGTCGAGCACGCCCGAGGCCCGGTCCGGCTCGACCAGCCGGTCGACCGGCAGCAAGGCGGCGAGCAGGGCCGCCATCCACAAGGCGCCGCCGCCGGTGCGGGCGAGGAGCGGCGCGTCGGGGCCGACCGCGAACGGGAACAGGGTCGCGACCAGCAGGAAGAAGACGAGCGGCAGGAGCGCGCTGCCGCCGGTCGCGGCGAGGCGAAGCTCGCGAAGGACGAGGGCGCTCATCCCAGCGCCACGCCGAGCCGCGCCGGGCAAGGCGAGCGGCTGGTGCGAGGCGGCGAGGACGGCTCCGCCGCCGGCGCGATGCTCGGCCATCGCCGCCGCCAGCCGCCGCTCGCCGTCGGAGTCGAGGCCGTTGGCGGGCTCGTCGAGCAGCCACAGGGGCGCTCCGCTCGGCCAGCACCCGGGCCAGCGCCGCCCGCTTCCGCTGGCCGGTCGACAGCATCCGCACCGGCACCTCGGCGAGCGGAGCGAGGCCCATCGCCGCCATCGCCGCGGCCGGATCGCCGCCGTCGAGGCGGGCCCAGAAGCCGAGCGCCCGGGCCAGGCTCAGCTTCGGATCGAGCGCGAGGCCCTCGTCGGCGAGAGCGATGCGGGCGCTGCGCTCGACCTCGCCGGCGGCGGGCGGCAGCAGGCCGGCGGCGAGCCGGATCAGGCTCGACTTGCCGGCGCCGTTGGGGCCGGTGACGAGGGCCGCCCCGCCCGGCTCGAGAGCGAGGTCGAGCCCCTCGAACAGCAGCCGGCCGCCGCGGACGCAGGCGACCGAGCGAAGCTCGAGCAGGCTCAACCCGGCCGCCTCCTCGATCGCATGCATGTCCTCGTCGGAGAAGCCGAAATGGTGGCCGGCCTCGTGGACGATGACGTGGGTGACGAGCGCCTCGAGGCTGACCCCGGTCTCCGCCCATTCGTCGAGCAGGGGGCGGCGGTAGAGATGGATCATCGCCGGCAGCTCGCCCGACAGCATCGACGAGCGCTCGCCGATCGGCCGGCCGGTATAGAGGCCGGACAGCTCGAACGGATCCTCGATCCCGAGCTCGGCGAGCACCTCCTCCTCGGCGAAATCGTCGATCCTCAGCACGACTCCGTCGAGATGGCGGCGGAAAGGCTCGGGCATCCGGGCGATCGCCGCCTCGGCCAGCCGCTCGATCTCCGCCGCGTCGGGCGCAAAGGTTTGACGCTCGCCGGTCATCCGCGCGACATAGAGGGGAAAGGAGGGGCGAGACAATGACGCTGAGCGACGAAGACAGGGCGGCGGCGCTCGAGGCGCTGCCGGGCTGGCGCTACGACGAGGCGGGGCGGGCGATCCGGCGCGACTTCCGTCTTCGCCGATTTCGCGAGCGCCTTCGCCTTCATGACCCGCGTCGGCGCTGGCGGCGGAGAAGGCCGACCACCATCCCGACTGGTCGAACAGCTGGAACAAGGTGGCGGTCGCGCTCTCGCACCCACAGCGCCGGCGGAGTCACCGCCAAGGACATCGCCCTGGCCCGCGACGATGGACGGCTTCGCCGCCGCCTTGCCCTGACGGCGCCGCGCCCCTAGATGGGCCTGCCTTCCAGGGCATGCGGAGCGGTGGCCGAGTGGTCGAAGGCGCTCGCCTGGAAAGTGAGTATACGCCAAAAGCGTATCGAGGGTTCGAATCCCTCCCGCTCCGCCACTCCCCTCCGTGTCCAGCCCGGCCCGGGCGCGCGCCCCCGCGCCCGACAGGCCGTTGGCCTCGGCGAGCATGTACCAGAGCGAGGAATCGCCGAAGAGCTGCTGGGCGATGCCCTGGAGGGTGTCGCCCTCGCGCACCTGGTAGCGGCCGTCGGTGCCTTCCATGCCCTGCGAGGTCGGGCTGATAGGATCGTAGCCCGAGCCCCCGAACTGGCCGCGGGTCACCCCGCCGGTCGTGTTCCAGCGGAACGGCTGGGAGGTCATGTTCTGGTTGAAGTTCCAGTTCCTCGTGACGAACGTCTCCGAATAGGTCGCTCGGCTGAGGTCGTGATTGCCGTTGTTCGAGAGCTCGCCGACCTGCACCCCGTCGACGAAATAATAATAGTCCGCCGGGTTCTTCGCCGCGGCGCTGCTCTCGATCCGGCTGAGCACCTGGCCGTTCGGATTGTTGGTGAAGGTGACCGTGCGCGGCCGCCCGTCGGCGATATAGACCGAGGCGAGCCGCCCCAGGCCGTCATAGCTGTAGGTCGAGGTGAAGAGCGGGTTGGAGCCCGAGCCGGTGTTGGAATCGTGGGTCGAGCTCGACACCCGCGCCTCGTCCCACCAGACGTAGGAATAGCTGGTCGAGCTCGCCGTGGTCGTGCTGCCGTTATACCAGCTGTTGTGGGTGCTCGCCGCCGAATAGGAGAGCGAGCCGCCGGCGCCGGCGTAGCTGTTGGTCGTGGTCGTCGTGTAGGTGTGCCAGCTGCCCTCGAGCCGCTTCTGGCTGAGGATCTCAGAGGTGACCCGTTCGCTTCAGAGCGCCAAGGAGCTTCAGGAGCCGTCATCGTCGTCAGGCCGCCTCAGTTCCAATCGGGATGATTGCGCCGCTAATTACCTTCTATGTCATCGTCCTGATGACAGTCTATTGCGGCAGTCGAAAATCCTCCTCACGCGGCTCTCACTCTCCGGGCTCACGAGAAACTCTTTGTCCTCATTCTTTATTATTACCTGCGGGTTTCTTTCTGTCCAATTGTTGGACACGAAAACGTCTCTTCCATTATCCAGCCTTATCCTAATCTCCCAACTGTCGCCATGAAGTCCGGAAGCAACTCTATATCCAGACATGTAGGAGAGGGTCAATCGCAGGCGAGATAGTCCTTCTTCATCCGAAATATGACAAACTTCTACTTCTTCGCTGGTCGCTCCATCAGCTGCCGGTTTCCTATTATGAAAAATCTTGGCTGACCTCATGCCCGCAAAAACACCCGATCCGAAAATGCGGACCGGACGAATCGATTCAATCGCTCTCTCTCCGTCCTGCATAGCTCGATCCCGACCCGGCACGTCCAAACAACCTAGCATCAGCAGAGACAACAGGAGCCTCATCTGCGCTCAGGCTCGTTCGAAAAATCGATGGGTCTCAAGACCCTCCGCACTCGGCCGTCCCTGTGATAGAGTCGGGCAGGTTCGCCCAGCGCTCGCGCAAGCGGAGATTCGATATTCGTAATGATGTCGTATTCCGTCCACGGCATACGACGCGTACCGTCATCCGCAAGATGCCCCATTCTAGCCATATCAATGGCCCGTGAAATATTCTCCCGATACCTTAGAGCATGTCCGATCTCATGGTAAAGCCCCAGGGCTGGGGATTGGTATCGACCATTGGGCAGCTCAAGCGCTGCTGTCGGATTTCAAACTACAAACGAATTTAACGGAAAGTATTCATCACGACTATTTGTAGACAGAATAATCGGTATATCTGTCTTCAAAAACTTGTCGAAGTTCGCCCGCCCTATGGGATCTCTGGCGGCATGGTTATAAGCGGACCTGACCAAGCCGTAATCCTGTAGGGTTCTGGTGAAGTCACTCGGCGAGGCGTCGTATTGAGCCCTCGTGGTCGGAAGGCCGTACTCATCCACAAAAACGTAGACACGACCACCTTCAACCTCATTATATATGCTACGGCGGTTCAACTTCTCTACATTAACTCCGGCGCTAAAGGGATCGCCTTCGGGAGCGATGCCAATCGGCGTACCAGCGCCGCCGCCTTCCATTGCATATCGAAACCGCAGCTTACCATCAGACTTTGCTACAGTTTCCCACTCAACATAGAATGTACCGCCTTCCTCAACGACTCGACCGATCCTTGCACCGTTTATACCCGTCAATCTATTCTCTTCGGCCTCCAGCTCAAGCTCGCGCTGAGCGTCTGCCTGGCTGTCAAAAGCTTCGCGAGGTGAGACGTCCGGATCATAGTTCCTGGTGACGACAATAACCTCTCCTTCCGCGGGATCTTGACGGAGCGCAGCGTTCTTCCCGCTGCTGCGCGCAGGTGACCTATGTCCGATTCCCGCAACCGCCTCGCCGATCATGTTGCCGATCGTGGCTCCGATGACGTCGGGCAAAGCGGCGAGGAGATTGTCGCCGAAGCTGGTGCCGCTCAGCGCGCTTCGGGTGGCCGCATTGGCGATGGCGCTCGCCGATCCGCTGAGGGTCTGCGCGACGTAACGGTTCAGGTGGGCAATGCCGGCGAGCTTGTTGGACGCCCAGCCGGCCGCTCCGCCGCCGGCGGCGGCTGCGGCTACGCCGACAAAGTCGAATTTCTTTTGGAGACCGGTGACGACCCCGATGCCCTGGGTGGCGGCGCTGCCAATTGCTCCGCGCAGTGCGCCGCTCGCCACTGGACCGAAGCGGCTGAACGCTCCGAGCCGGCCGAAGGTGGTGTTCGGCCCCAAGGCGCCGCCGATCGCGCCGCTGATCCCGGCGAGGGCGACCTGCTTCCAGCTGAACTTGTCCTGGATTCCGGTGGCGACGCCGAAGCCTTGACTGGCTATCGAACCCGCGATGCCGCCGATCGCCCCGGCGGCGGCCGCCACGCCGAGAGTGAGCTGCCCGGCCGCCATTGCGCCGAGGCCGCCCATGACGCCGCCGCTGACCCCGCCGATCGCGGCGGCCGCCGCACCGGACGTGACCACCGTAACAGCGACTGCGATGACGACCAGCATGATCATGCCGAACATTCCGCACTTGCCGGCCTTCTTGGGCGGCTTGGCGGCGGTGGGCGACAGGTCGCCGAGCGCCCGGTTCGGGTCGTAGACCTCGAACGTCCTGGCGCTGTTGTGGATGTTGGTGACCTTGTCGGGGACGATCAGGCTGGTTCCGGCGGCGAGCGACTGGGCGCCCGACAGGCCGTTCGCCTCGGCGAGCATGTACCAGAGCGAGCTGTCGCCGAAGAGCTGCTGGGCGATGCCCTGGAGCGTGTCGCCCTCGCGCACCTGGTAGCGCGAATCGGTGCCTTCCATGCCCTGCGAGGTCGGGCTGATAGGATCGTAGCCCGAGCCCCCGAACTGGCCGCGGGTCACCCCGCCGGTCGTGTTCCAGCGGAACGGCTGGGAGGTCATGTTCTGGTTGAAGTTCCAGTTCCTCGTGACGAATGTCTCCGAATAGGTCGCTCGGCTGAGGTCGTGATTGCCGTTGTTCGAGAGCTCGCCGACCTGCACCCCGTCGACGAAATAATAATAGTCCGCCGGGTTCTTCGCCGCCGCGCTGCTCTCGATGCGCGAGAGCACCTGGCCGTTCGGGTTGCTGGTGAAGGTGACGGTGCGCGGCCGCCCGTCGGCGATATAGACCGAGGCGAGGCGGCCGAGGCCGTCGTACGTGTAGGTCGAGGTGAAGAGCGGGTTGGAGCCCGAGCCGGTGTTGGAATCGTGGGTCGAGCTCGCCACCCGAGCCTCGTCCCACCAGACGTAGGAATAGCTGGTCGAGCTCGCCGTGGTCGAGCTTCCGTTATACCAGCTGTTATGGGTGCTCGCCGCCGAATAGGAGAGCGAGCCGCCGGCGCCGGCGTAGCTGTTGGTCGTGGTGGTCGTGTAGGTGTGCCAGCTGCCCTCGAGCCGCTTCTGGCTGAGGATCTCCGAGGTGACGCGAGAGGCACCGTTCGTAGACGATGTTGTAGTGGATCCGTTACAGGACACTTCCTACGCGCACGACGTTGGACCGATATGTTGTAGGATTATAATCGGGCTCGGTTTTCATATAAACACATTGTAACCGTTCCGACCAATTCTCGGCGTAATGGGCGTTTGCTTGGAGTGGCTCCAGCACGAACCGTAGCCAATACCCTCCAGACGCCTTGTCAAAGCGACCTGGACCGACGCGCGTCCCGAGATGGATCGCCGGTTCATCAGACCTACAGTCCGAAGCATATAAGCCTAGGGCACCCCGTTCGCCGATATGCTTTTCAAAATCCTGCTGTGCGATGAGAAGCTCTATTACGTCCTCTGGTTCGGAAGAATTGAACTCCGGTATCGGTTGACGCTGAACTGCGCTAGCGCGGATGACATCAACAACTATATCGCTGCATGATGAGGTAAAAGTCATGGCGACTCCTGCGGCGACAATGCTCAGGCGCTTCATTGTCTTCTATCTACCTCGATTGTGATGATTGAGATAGATGGAACTTATCATCTGCTCAACCTTCGCCTGCCTCATCATCGGACGGAAATCGCCATGCCGAACCCGGCTTTCGAAATACACGTGAGCTCGATTCTGGTCTTCATGTCTCATCCGCCCCCCAACAGTGGCAATGCCGTCCGATGAGCGAAGGCCGCCGGGCTCCCTAGAATATTCGTACCCGGTTGCCCGCACGTTCACCCATAAGCCAGCCAAATCTCGAGCAAGCCGCCGATAGTCCATTGGGCTATGATTCTCGGCACCAAACGGGACGATTCCGCCAGCTCCCGTGACGGGATCTATCGTGACAAGCATGTCGATGGGAATACCGCGACGCAAGGCGCGGAAGGCCGTCTCCAAGGCTCGATCACCGCCCCAGCTATGTCCAACGATGATAATAGGCTTGCCAAGTGCGAACGCGATCTCAACAGCCGAATCAATACGTAGGTTCTCGTAATGACGGAAGTAATTTCCAGCTCCCCTGTCATCGACATAATCTTCCACAGTGCCCGGATCATTTATATAGTCCTCGCCGCCGCCGCCGATGAAAATGGGAGCCTCCGGATCTATACCTAGCGCCCGCGCATAATGGAGCGCCATCTCCCGATCGATTGGCTGTCCGGGAGCCAGAATGTACCGGGTGGGGTAGTCGAGATAGCCGCGGTTGGTCGGGACGCCGGCGAGCAAGGCGCTCAACTCAAGTGCACCGATCCCTCCCTGCGCTAGAGAGACTTCGCCCAGGTCAAACGCTGTCCGCCCCTGAAGTCCGTCCAGGTATCGTTGGAGGTTGGTCCGGACCGGAGACAGGAGATCGACCTCCGGCTCGTCCTCGATCTCGCCCGGACCAGGCGTAGCTGCCCCCTTCGTCGTGGTCAGCGAGTTGCCTTCCTCCCCTTCCTGCTGGATGCCATCGCCGTCATAAGCGGCGCTCTTTGCAAATCGTCCGGCGATCATATTGCCGATCGTTGACCCAATGATGTCGGGCAGAGCCGCCATCAGGTTGTCGCCGAAGTCGGTGCCGTTGATGAGGCTGCGGGTGGCGGCATTGGCGATTGCACCGGCGGCGGACGTCACTACGTTTGCCGAGATGTTGCGCGCCGAAAGATCGGACAGCGATCCGGCTCCCGCCACCTTGCCGACGCCCGCGCTGACTCCGCCCGCGATACCCGCTGCGGCAACCCCGGCGAAGTCGAACTTCTTCTGCAGCCCGACGGCGACGCCGACGCCCTGAGACAGAGCGCTGCCGGCAGCGCCGAGGAACGCCCCCCGGCCGATCGTGGCCAGCGTTCCCAGCTGCCCGCCCGGCAACGCCGCTCCCAGCCCGCCGCTGATCCCGCCGGCAATGCCGGCCATCGCCACGGCCTTCCAGCTGAACTTGTCCTGGATTCCCGTGGCGACGCCGAGCCCCTGGCTCGCGATCGAACCTATTGCGCCGGCTGCCGCACCGATTCCGGCCAGTGCTCCGAGGCCGAGCCCTGTGCCGCCTGCGGCGATGGCGGACAGCGCGCTGCCGATGCCGGTGACGCTGGCGACCGGCGAAAGGGCGGCCACTGCCGCGCCGGCGGTGAGGGCCGTAACGGCAACCGCCACGACGACCAGCAGCACCACGCCGAACATTCCGCACTTGCCGGCCTTCTTGGGCGGCTTGGCGGCGGTGGGCGACAGGTCGCCGAGCGCCCGGTTCGGGTCGTAGACCTCGAACGTCCTGGCGCTGTTGTGGATGTTGGTGACCTTGTCGGGGACGATCAGGCTGGTTCCGGCGGCGAGCGACTGGGCGCCCGACAGGCCGTTCGCCTCGGCGAGCATGTACCAGAGCGAGCTGTCGCCGAAGAGCTGCTGGGCGATGCCCTGGAGGGTGTCGCCCTCGCGCACCTGGTAGCGCGAATCGGTGCCTTCCATGCCCTGCGAGGTCGGGCTGATAGGATCGTAGCCCGAGCCCCCGAACTGGCCGCGGGTCACCCCGCCGGTCGTGTTCCAGCGGAACGGCTGGGAGGTCATGTTCTGGTTGAAGTTCCAGTTCCTCGTGACGAACGTCTCCGAATAGGTGGCCCGCGTCAGGTCGTGATTGCCGTTGTTCGAGAGCTCGCCGACCTGAACCCCGTCGACGAAATAATAATAGTCCGCCGGGTTCTTGGCCGCGGCGCTGCTCTCGATCCGGCTGAGCACCTGGCCGTTCGGGTTGCTGGTGAAGGTGACGGTGCGCGGCCGCCCGTCGGCGATATAGACCGAGGCGAGCCGCCCCAGGCCGTCGTAGCTGTAGGTCGAGGTGAAGAGCGGGTTGGAGCCCGAGCCGGTGTTGGAATCGTGGGTCGAGCTCGACACCCGGGCCTCGTCCCACCAGACGTAGGAATAGCTGGTCGAGCTCGCCGTGGTCGAGCTGCCGTCATACCAGCTGTTGTGGGTGCTCGCCGCCGAATAGGAGAGCGAGCCGCCGGCGCCGGCATAGCTGTTGGTCGTCGTCGTCGTGTAGGTGTGCCAGCTGCCCTCGAGGCGCTTCTGGCTGAGGATCTCCGAGGTGACCCGCGAGGCGCCGTCGTAGACGATGTTGTAGCGGTTGTAGGTGACGTCGGCGGCGGCGCCGAGCTCGTAATATTGGGTGACCCGGCCGAGGGCGTCGCGGGCGTTGGAGGCGCGCAGCGCGGCCGCGCCCATCACGCCGTTGTTCACCGAATAGCCGCCGCCGTCATAATAGCCTTCGTCGGCGAAATGGACGTTCATCAGATAGCCGTCGTCGCGATAGGTATATTCCTCGCGCCGGGTGCCCATGTAGTTGCTCTGCCTTGTCTCCCAATGGCCCTGCTCGCTGCCGATCGGCACCTCATATTCGTAAGGGGGGCCGGGATCGCCGTCCGGCACCCAGACCTCGACATAGCCGACCATCGCGACCTTCTGGGTGGCGGTGCGGCGGCGGCCGGCGGCGTCGTAGGTGAGGGATACGCCGGTGTTGCCGGCGACGATCGCGCCTCCAACGAGCTGGCCGTTGGCCACCGTCATCCGGTTCATGCTGTCATAGGCGAACCAGTAATCCGTCGTGTAATTGGCATATTGCGGATAGGCGACGTCGGGGAAGCTCGAGGTCGAGCGGCGGATGTTGCCGGCGAGGTCGTAGGCGTTGGTGAAGCTGCGCTTGATCGTGCCGGCGCCGTCGCGGTCGGTGAAGGCGGTCATCCGGCCGTTCGAATCATAGTCGATGGTCGCGTTCTGGAGGGTGCCCGAGCCCGCGGAATAATGGCCCTCGTAGGTTCGGTAGCCGCCGGCGTCGTAGCCGAAGGTGGAGGTGATTCCGTAGCCGACGCCCGGCGAGTCGACGATCTGGGAGGCTCGCCCGGTGTTGAAATAGGAGGTGGTCTGCGACTGGCCGGGCCCGGTCTGCGAGGTCAGCCGGCCGGCCTTGTCGTAGCTGTAATAATAGGCTTGGCCGGCGAAATCGGACCTCGAGACGTCGCGGCCGTGGACGTCGAGCTGAACGCTCGAGCTGACCCCGGAGCGGCTCGTGGTCCTGGTCCAGCCGCCGAACGTGCCGAGCCCGGTGGTGGCGATGGCGCCGTTCCAGACGTAGCTGGTGGTGGTGGTGTCGCCGCCGAAGACGATGTTGCGGGTGACCCGGCCCTGCATGTCGTAGTCGGTGACCTCGACATTGCCCGAGCCGAGCGCCGAGTTCCAATGTTTGGTGCGCTGGCCGAGCAGGTCGTAGGAATAATAATCGACGAGCAGCCCGCCGCGATGGGTGGACTGGGTGAGCCGGCCCATCGCGTCGTAGAATCGGGTCTCGTCGTTGCCGAGCTCGTCCCTCAGGATTCGGGCGTCGCCGAAGACGTCGTAATAGGTTCGGAAGACTCCGCCGTCGGGATGATATTCGGCGGTGACCAGGGCCTCCGTGCCGCCGTGGCCGGTGCCGGCGAGAAGCGCCCGGCGGATCCGGTTGCCGTTGGCGTCGTCGGTGGCGATCATCCGGCCGGAAATGTCGTAATAATAATAATCGATCGGCCGGGCGCTGGCGACCGTGCCGCCCGCATTGGTGTAGGAGACGGTCGGCGATGCCTTCTGCTTGAGCCTGCCCATCGCGTCGTAGGCGAAGTCGGTCGTGGAGCCGCGGGCGTCGATCTCGCTCGTCACCTCGCCATAGGCATTGTAGGCGCGACCGCTGGCCAGGAACTGGACGACCCCGGCCTTGAGCTCCCGGAAGGGAAGCCGGGTCGCGAGCTGCTGGCCGCGCTTGTCGAACTCCGCGATCGTCGCATTGACGCCGTCGACAAAGCCGCCGCCGACGGTCCCGCCATAGCTCGCCGCGGCGATCGCCTGGTCGAGATTGTGGGCGGAAAGGTCGGTGCCCTCGCTCTCGATGGTGAGGGTCCGGTTGCCGGCCCCGTCATAGACGAAGAAACGCCAGACGCCGTCGCCGCCATTGGTCTTCCACAGCCTGCCGGCGCGGTCGTAGAAGAGCTGCTCCTGCCACATCCCGTTGACGCCGCGCTGGGCGACGTCGCCATAGGCGTTGTAGGCGCTATTCTGGCGGTCGCCATGGACCCAGGCCGAGCCGTTCCAGCTCGCCAGGCCCTGGGAGGTGACCCGGCCGAGCGTGTCGCGGGTGTAGAGCAGGCTGTCGATGGTGAAGCTGCCGTCCGCCTTGTAGCGGGAGTAGCTCTCCCGCATGACGTTGCCGCCGGCATCGTAATAATAAGTGTAGGTGGCGCCGTTGGCGTCGGTCATCGTCGCCACCCGGCCGCCCGCGCCGTAGGTGTAGCGGGTGTAGCGGTCGCCGGCCGCGGCGGCCACTCCGCCCTGCCGGGTCACGCTGAGCTCGTTGAGGCCGTTATAGCTGTAGGCGATGGTCGGCCGGACGCTGGCGCCGTTCTGGTCGAGATAGGGGGCTCGATTTTCGAGGATGAGGCGGCCGGTCGAATCGTAGGCATAGGTGACATAATCGCCGTTCGCCTCGGTCTTCTGGGTGACCTCGCCGAGTCCGTTATAGGCATAGGAGATCGTCGCATGGGCGGCCCCGCCGACCAGCGCGGCGTTGCCGTCGAGGGCGTGGGAGTTGACGTTGAGCCGGGTCTCGGTGAGCCGGCGGCCGTTCTTGTCATAGGTGAACTGGGTGGTCCGGGCGCCTCCCGCCGCGACGGCGGAGCGGATCGCATTGGGGTCGCTCGTCGCGGTCGCCCCGGCATAGCCGGTCGCGTAGCGGTCCTCCTGGATGACGTTGCCTTCGCCGTCGAGCGTGTAGAAGGTCAGATACCCCTCGGCATCGACCTGGGCGATCCTGCGGTTGAGCTTGTCGTAATAGGCATAGGCCGCGACCCCGTTGCCGTCGACGGTCCGCAGGACGTTGCCGTTGGAATCATAGTCGAGGGTCGTCGTCACCGTCGTCGAGGCGATGGTGGCATAAGCGTAGGCACCGCTGTTCCAGGCGCCGGTGCGGATGTTGGCGACGCTGGTCGTCTTCAGCCGGTTGAGCGCGTCGTAGGTGTAGACGGTCTCGCGATACTCGCCGGCGGGAGGCGCGGGCGTGGCGTCCTCCGCCGATCCGGGCAGCGCCATCGCGGTGGCGTAGACCCGCCGGGTGAGGACGTTGCCGTTCTTGTCGTAGGTGAAGGCGGTGTAGGTGCCGGTGGCGCCGAGCTCGACCGTCACCTGCTTCATCTGGTTGTAATAATAAAGGGTCCGGGCGCCGCCGGAGTCGACCCGCTCGATCAGCTGACCGCGCCGGTCGTAGATGATCGTCTCGGTTGGGATCACCCCGCCGGTCGAGTTGACCCAGTCGGCGTTCATCGTCGAGACGGCGTCGCCGCGCGTCTGGACGAGGCGGTCGAGGCGGTCGTAGGAGTAAATGGTGGTGCGCTGCTCGGCGAGGCCGAACGCCTCGATCTTCTTGGTTCGGTTGCCGCGGGCGTCATATTCGAACTTGTTGGTGACGGCGGCGGCGACGACGTTGCCGTTGGAGTCGGTCGACGTCATCGGCAGGATCTCGGCGACGAGCAGACCGCGCCGGTCGAAGCTGTTGGCGACGGTCCCGCCGATCTTGTTGCGCACGCCGGTCCGGTTGCCGAAGGCGTCGAGCGTGTACTGCTCGTAATGGCCCTCGGCATCGATCGACTTCACCACCCGGCCGAGGCGGTCGTATTCGAAGCTCGTCGTGGCGGTTCCGCGGGTCACCGCCACTAGGTCGCCGAAGACGTTGTAGCCGTTGGTCGTGACTCCGCCGAGCGCGTCGGTGGTCGTGTGCAGCCGGCCGAGATTGTCATAGGTCTTGACGGTGGCGTGGCCGCGCGCGTCGGTGACCTTCGTCACCTCGCCGAACCCGTTATATTCGTAGCCGGCCATGCCGCCGGCGGCGTCGGTCTCGGTCAGCACCCGGCCGAGCTTGTCGAAGGTCCGGTGGGTGGCGTTGTTGCGGCCGTCGATGACCGTCTTCAGATTACCGAGGCCGTCATAATCATATTGGACGGCCGAGCTCTCCGCCGCGCCGTAGGCGTCCGTACGGGCGATCAGCCGCCCCCACAGATTGTAGCTGAAATAGGTGTAGTTTGAGTCGGTCCGGAGGTTGATCTCCATCTGCTTTTGGCCGGTGGACAGGTAGTTGTAGCGCATCCAGCCGTTGTCGGCGTTGTGGACATCGGTGACCGGGCCGCCGAACGCGTAGCTGTACCACTGGCCGGTCCAGGTTCCGGTCTGGAGCGTGTCGATCGTATTGATGGTCGTGGAGTCGCTCACCGAGACGGCCGTGTCCCAGCGATATTCGCCGATCGTCCGGCCGGCCGAATCGTAATCGGTGCGGCTGAGATAGCCCTCGGCGTCGACGGTGAACTTGAGCTGCCCGGCGGCGGTGTAATAATGGCGGGTCACCCGGTTGGCCGAATTGGCGAGCTGGCCCGACGCCCAGCCCCCCATGTCGTTCGCGCTCGGAGCCGTCGTGGTCGGCCGGGCCACGGCGAACTGGACCGTCTTCGTCACCTTGCCGATATTGTTGTAGCTGTAGGCGGCGACCGCGCCCTCGGCGTCGATCGTGTAGGCGAGCAGTCCGCTATTGTGGTAGACGTTCCAGCTGCGCCGGGTGGCCGGCGCCGAGGCCAGGCCCGAGCTCGCGACCAGCGCCTTCACATTGTCCCAGGTATAATCGGTGGTGGCGGCGATGCTGCCCGCATAGCGGATCGTCGAGATCAGCTGGCGGGCGGTGTCGTAGCCATATTCGACGACCTGGTTGTGAGCGTCGACCTCGTAGCGCAGCAGCCCCTGGCTGTCGTAGACGAAGCGGGTATGGCGGTCGCTGTTGCTGACCGGCTGGGTCGCGGCGAGCTGGGCGAGCGTTCCCGTCGCCCGGTAGGCGGCGACCGACGGGTGGAAATAGGCGGTCCGCCGGACAAGCTGCCCCGCCCCGTCGTAATAGTTGAAGGTGAGATAGCCCTCGCCGTCGAGAGTCGCCTGCTCCCGCCCGAGGGCGTCGTAGAAGAGCCGGGTGACGACGTCGCGGGCGTCGGCCGTCGGGACCACCGGCGCGCTCGGCGGATTGACCTGGAAGGCGATGATCTGTTCCCAGGTGAGCCCATTGTAATAAGCGACGGTTTTGACCAGCCGGCCCGACGCGTCATATTCGAAGGTCCGGATCGTCCCGTCCATCGTCGAGGTGATCCGGCCTTCCTTGTCGTAGGTCGTCCAATTGCCGATATCGAGATGGTTCCAGGCCGGGCGAAGGGTCGACATCTCGATGGTGGAATCGGGATTGGCGAGGGTCGCGAGATTGGCGGCGGTGACCGCGTTGATGTAGCGCGCGGT
The DNA here is from genome assembly GCA_963716155.1 of uncultured Alphaproteobacteria bacterium. Lineage (GTDB taxonomy): Bacteria > Pseudomonadota > Alphaproteobacteria > Sphingomonadales > Sphingomonadaceae > Allosphingosinicella. The sequence continues at coordinate 2,457,958 of OY970297.1, read as the reverse complement.
GGCGACCTTGCGGCCGTTGGCGTCATATTTGTGCTCGATCAGGTCGCCGCGGTCGTTGACCTCGGCGACCAGCCGGCCGACCTTGTCGTAGACGAAATAAGTGTCGAAGCCGGTGGCGTCGGTGGTCATCCGAAGCCGGCCGAGCTTGTCATATTTGTGGGTCGTCGTGCCGCCGGCGACGAAGCTTCCGGAATCGGTCACGCTGATCAGGTCGCCGGCCAGATTGTAGGTCGAGGTCTTCACATAGCCGCTGGCCAGGGTCACCACGGTCTGGGTCAGAGCGTCGTTGAAGACGATGCTCGTCGTCCCCTGGTTGGGGTCGGTCGAGGCGGTGATCCGGCCGAGGCCGTCGTAGACGAACAATTCCGCCTGCTGGTCGCCGGCGATCCGCTTCAGCAGCTGTCCCGCCTGATCGTAGGTGTAGACCGTCCGGCTGTAGCCCTGGGCCTGGGTTCCGGCGCCGCCGACCGTCGAGGCCGAATAGCGGTCGGACAGGGTGATCTGGCCGCGCGAGTCGTAGAGATTGTAGGTGATCTTGGTCGAGTTGCGGTCGGCGAGCCCGTCGCGCCAGGCGATCAACTGCGCCTCGGTGACCGGCGTATCGAGGTTGTAGCCGGCCAGATTGTAGAAATGCTCGGGATATTCGATGATATATTCGAGCTCGCCGGTCGGCTTGTAGCGATATTCGGTCACCCCGGCGTCGGCGGCGACCTTGAAGCGCAGATGGCCTTCCGAATCGTAGGCGTAGCGGGTGCTGAGCTGGCCGTTGCCCGAATAATAATAGGAGCCGTAGGTCCATTCGGTCAGGAGCTCGTTCTTGGCGCTGTAGGTGCGGTGCACCGGGGTTCCGAGCCGGTCGACGACGGTGAGGATGTTGCCGTTCGAATCGTAGGAATAGGTGGTCGGGTTGCCGAGCGCGTCGGTGACCTTGGTCAGCCGGCCGGCCTGGCGGGCGGTCGAGCCGGCGGCCAGCGTGCCGTAGCTGATGTCGCGGATGACGGCGCCGAGCGAATAGGCCCGGTGCTTGGCGACCAGAGCGAGGTTGGCGGCGGCGGCGCGGCTGTGGAACAGCACGCCGTTCTTGAGGAAGTCGAACTTCGTCCCGTCATAGGCGATGGTCCAGACGTCGGCCGAGGTTCCGGTCACCGACGAGCGGGTCCACGCCACCCCGTCGTACATCATCAGGGCGTTGCTGACGTCGTCGAAATAGATGGCGGCGGCGAACCCGCCGTTGCTCCAGTCGGTGCCGGCGACGGTCCGGTTGGCGTGGGTGGCGAGGCCGGCCTGCTGCCATTTGCCGGCCGTGTTGGGATTGTCGAACTTGAACTGCACCATCGCGGTGCCGGTCATCGCCTGGTCGCCATAGGCGATCTGGTTGCCCCAGCCCGCCGCCGCGGTCTTGGTGACGACCCCGCCGCTGATCTGCGAGCCGCCGCCGTTGGTCAGCGGCGGCGAGGCGCTCGCCGGCGCATATTCGAACTGGACGATCTGCGGGGCAGCGCCCGCCTGGGCCGGCGGGGCGGTGATCTTCGTCAGCGAGCCGTCGTTGAGATAGTCGAGCCGGGTGACCTGGCCGGCCGGGTCGGTGACCAGGGTGTGGGTGCCGTTATAGGCGATGGTGGTGACCCGGGTGACCCCTGCGACGGCGGTCTGGGTCAGGCTGGTCACCCGCCCCGCCGAATCGTATCCGATCGTCATCGCCGAGCCGTCGGTCTGGCTGATCGTCTGGACCCGCTTCGAGGTTCCGACATAGGTGTAGGTGGTGACGTAGGCGTTGTTGTCGGCGATGCTGTTGTCGCCGGGGGTGATGTCGACCTTGACGCTGCTCAGCCGGTTGGAGGCGTCGTAGAAATAGCGGGTGCGGGTCAGCGTCTTGGCGGTGCCGGCGACGAGGTCGGTATAGCCCGTCACGATCTGGGTGATGTTGTTCCCCGACCAGCCGTAGTCGGTGTACGAGCCGTCCGCGGTCGCGACCCGGGTGAGGTTGGCGCCGGTATAGGTGAAGGTGAGGGCGTTGCCGTCCTCGTCGATCTGCTGGCTGATCCGCCACAGTGCGCCATAGGCCGCATAGGTCTCGCGAAGCTGGGTGTCGCCGTCGGTCCAGGTCCAGATTCCGGCCGCGGAAGTGAGCTTGTCGACCGTTCCGGCGCCCTCGGCGGTCAGGTAGGCGGCGGCCGCGGCGTTCCAGGTGTAGAGGATGTCGGAGCCGTCGCCCGAGACCCGGCGGACGGTGCTCCCCGCCGTGTTGAGGGTCCCGGTCAGGGCGTGGACCCGCCGGTCCGTGCTCTGGCGCCAATTGTCGCCATTGTCGTCGGACATGTCGCCGAGGCTGTTGTAGGTCCTCGAGATGGCGGAATCGGGCCCTCGGCCGACCAGGAACTCGTCGCGCTGGCTGATCAGCAGGTTGCCGGTGGCGGCGTTGAGCAGAAGCTGCTCGCCGCTTCGGCCCTGCGCCGCGCTGCCGAGCACGCCCGCGCCGCCGAGAATCGAGGCCGAGCCGCGCTCGAGGCCGGAGCCGGCGCCCGTGAAGATTGCCACCATGACCCAATTTCCCCCACCGGGCGGAGCGCCTTCGCGGCGCGCACAATCCCTCGACTGCTAATCGGCGGGGTTCATCGATTGTTTAGCGAATTCTGCGCCGACGAGGCCGCGGCCGCGATGCCAGGCCCGGTCATTGGGGCCGCCCGGTCAGGCGCCTCGACAGGGAGATAAACGGGTAGAGGAAGCCGAGCCAGCGTGGCAGCGGCACGTCGACGCGGTCGCGGGCGTCGATCAGCTGGCGGCCCAGCTCGTCCAGCTTGAACCGCAGTCCCGGCATCAGGCCGAGCTGCATCAGGTGGATGTAGAAAGTCCCGAGCCGAAGCTGGTTCAGCTCGGTGGCGAGGCTTCGGCCGGCCAGCATGCGCAGGGCGATGGCGAGCAGCCAGCGGTTGGCGCGGTCGCGGCGCAGCTCGGCGGCGAGGGCGGGCGGGAGGGCCGTGCCGAACAGGCGCTCGCACAGCAGCAGCGCCTGGGCGGAGGCGCGGCCCGCGCCGAGCTGCCGCGAGCGGCGGTAGAGCCGCTCGACCTCGGCCGGCGGAGCGTCGGCCAGCAAGGCGGCGACGTCGGCGATCCACTTCAGCCTGAACCAGGCGCTGGAGGCGCCGTGGACGGCAAGGTAGGCGAACAGCTCGTCGGTGCCCAGGGTCGGCAGGAAGCGCCCTTTCGCGACCTCCACCGGCTGGACCGGCGAGTCGGGCCCGACCTTCGGCAGCAGGGCCGGATTGTCGGAGAGCGCGGTATGGAGCTCGACGGTGACTCTGCCGTCGGCCGACGTCCAGACCGATTCCTTCCAGTGGCGGTGGAAGAGCGCCAGCCTTTCCCGGGCAAGGGGCCCCGACGGAAGATCGAGCCGATAGCCCGAAGCCTCGAGCACGGCGGCCGCCGCCTCCAGCGACGGGAGCGGGACGAGCAGGTCGATATCCCAGCCCATTTTCGGACCGACCGAGCCGTAGACGAGCGCCCCCAGCGCGACGCCCTTGACGAACATGAAGCGGACCCCCGCCTCTTCGAGGCGTGCGGTGAGGCGCAGCGACTCGGCGGTGAGCAGGAGATTCTGCCGGGCGATCCGCGACGCGGCGGCGCGAAGCCGTTCGCCGGCTTCGGCCGGAACGGCGACGTCCGCCTGGCGAAGCGCGGTCCAGACCAGGCCCTCGACCCGGTGCCGCTCGGCGATTCGAGCGACGAGCGGCCAGTCGAGCGGGAGCGCGGCGGCGGCCGCCACCGCCGCGTCGCGGGCCGGCGACGGAGGCCAGCGGCAGCAGGCGGCGACGAGCTCGAATTCGGGAGGCAGGTGCAAGTCGAGGCCGCTTTCGCTGGGACGCCTGCTCCTAGGCTATGATCCTGCGGCCGAACAAGAGTTGCCACTCGCGCGGGCGATCCTGTAACGCGCCTGCGATGCCCGCTCCCGCCGCCCGATCGCCTTCGCGCCGGACCCTCGCCGACTGGCTTCTCCTGGCCGAGGCGCTGGCGGCGCTGGCCCTGGCGTCGACGGTGATCGCGGTGCTGCCGTTTCGCAAGGTCGCGGCCGCGGCTTCGGTGCGAGGACCCCGGCAAAGCCGCGACGACGCCGAGCTGGTCCGGCGGGTTCGCGGCGCGGTGCAGGGCTGGGCTCGGCGGGTGCCGTGGAAGGCGGTCTGCTTCCAGCGCGGCCTGGCCCTCCACTGGATGCTCCGGCGCCGCGGCATCCGCTCGTCCCTGCTCTACGGCGTCCGCCAGCGGGAGGACGGGCTGGCGGCCCATGTCTGGGTGGACGTCGACGGCGTGACCGTGATCGGCGGAGAGGAGGCGCCGAGCTTCGCCTGCCTCGCGCGCTTTCCGCCCGACGATCGGCTAAGGGCCCCGTCTCGCGGCCAGGCGCCAATCCCTTGAGGGTGCAGGTTTTCCTAGTCTCCGGCGAGGAAGGGCGATAAGCACCCGGCGGCAAGAGGTTTTCGATCAGACGATGCTGGGGTTGAAGAAGGGAGCGCTGATCTGCGCGCTGTCGCTCGTCGCGGGCGCGACGGCGCTCGCCCAGAATCCGGAATCGGGCATGGCTCCGCCGCCGACTCCGACTCCGCCGCCGGTTCCGGTGCCTCCGCCGCCGCCGCCGCTGCCGTCGATCCTGCCGCCCTCCGCTTCGCCGCCGGCCGCGGCTCCGGCGCCCGTCACGCCCCGGATCCTCAGTCCCGACCGCGGCGCCCCGTCCACCGCCGCGACCCTGCCGCCGCCCTCGAACGACCCGCTCAACATCGATCTCGGCAAGGACCCGATCCTCCAGCTCGCCCGCAGCCAGGCCTCGCCGGATGCCTTTCGGGCCATCGTCGCCACCGCGGTCGAGCGTCATCCGGCGACCCAGGAGGCGCGGGCGACCAGCGACGAGGCCGAGGCGGTGGTCGACGAGGCGCATGAGCGGCGCCTGCCGTCGATCGACCTCAGCGTCTCGTCCTACCGCGTCATCGCTCGCGATTTCTCGAACGATCCGCAGAACATCGTCGAGCGTTCGCGCCCGTCCAGCCGGACCGACGCCATCCTCAACGTCAGCCAGACCCTCTTCGATTTCGGAGCGAGCGCCGAGCGGGTGCTCGCCGCCGGCGCCCGGCTTCGAGCGGCGGCCGCCGAGGCCGAGGCGAGCGCCGACCGGATCGCGCTCAACACGGTCGCGGCCTGGTACGACGTCTTCGCCTATCGGGCGCTGGTGGCGCTCAGCCAATCGTTCGTCGCCAACCAGCAGGAGCTTCGCGACGCGGTCGAGGAGAGGGTGCGCCAGGGCGTCTCGGCGCCGGGCGACACGGCCCGGGTCGAGAGCTATCTCGCCTCGGCGCAGACCCGGCTCGCGGTCTTCCGCCGGCTGCTCGCCAATGCCGAGGCGCGCTATACCGAGCTGATCGGCTCGCCGCCGCCGGCCTATCTGGAGCGGGCGCCGGTTCCGCGGGCCCCGGTCCTCAGCCGGGACGCCGCGGCGCTTGGCGGCGATGAGCTCGCCGGCGGCGCGCTCCGCCCAGGCGATGGCCGATTCGGCCCGGCGCGAGGCGAAGGCGACCCGATCGGACCGGCTTGCCCCAGATCAGCGCCGGCATCGACGCCGGCCGCTACGGCGTGTTCGAGAACGACCGGGACTATGACATTCGCGGCCGGGTGACGCTTCGCCAGCGCCTGTTCGGCGGCACCGAGGCGCGCGTCGCCCAGGCGCGAGGCGCGGGCCCGCTCGGCCGACGCCCGCGCCAGCCGGATCCGCGACGAGGCGGCGCGCGACGCGGCGATCGCCTGGTCCGACGTCAAGGCGCTCGAGGAGCAGCTGGCGGCGCTCGAGGCGAACTACATCGCCAGCCGCCGCTCGCGCGACGTGCTGATCGAGCGTTTCATCAACTCGCGCGGCAACCTGTTCGACGTGGTCGCTGCCGAAGATGACTATTTCGAGCAGCGCCACCGCCTTCATCCGGATCGCTGAGCGAGCTTGACGCGGCCCGCTACGTGCTGCTTTCGCGCACCGGCAAGCTGCTCGATGCGCTCGGCATCGACCCCGCTCGCGTCGGAGGCCAGGATGAGTAGCGAGCACGAGATCAAGGGTCCCGAGCCGCGCTTCGCGGCGTGGCTGATGGAGCCGATGCGGCGCAACCGGCCGGTCTATCTGAAGGTCGCGCTGGCGGCCGTCCTGATCAACATCTTCGGGCTGCTGACCTCGCTCTTCACGATGACGGTCTACGACCGGGTGATCCCGAACAACGCCACCTCCTCGCTGGTCGCGCTGTCGATCGGCCTCGCCATCGTCATCGTCTTCGACTTCGTCCTCAAGCTGCTGAGGGCCTATTTCGTCGACATCGCCGGAGCCTCGATCGACCGCGAGGTCGGCGAGACCCTGTTCGAGCGGCTGCTCCGGCTTCGGCTCGACCTCAAGAAGGGCTCGACCGGCTCGCTGACCGGCCTGATGCGCGAGCTCGAGGCGCTTCGCGACTTCTTCACCTCGGCGACCCTGACCGCGGTCGTCGACCTGCCCTTCATCCTCCTCACCATCGCCGTCATCTGGATCATCGGCGGCTGGGTCGTGCTGGTCCCGGCGATCATGGTGCCGATCGTGATCATCGTCGGGGCGCTCACCCAGCCGGCGATGGACCGGCTCTCGGCCAAGGCGATGGGCGAGGGCATGGCCAAGCAGTCGGTGCTGGTCGAGACGATCGGCGGGCTCGAGACGGTCAAGGCCGCCGGGCGCCGGGCCGCTGCTCGCCCGGCGCTGGGACAAGGCGATGGAGAATCACGCCGACAGCTCGCTGAGGCAGCGGCTGATCGCGAGCATCGGGATCACCACCGCGACCTCGGCGGGGACGATCTCCTATGCCGGCGTGGTGATCGTCGGGGTGGCGATGATCGCCAACCAGAACCTGACCATGGGCGGCCTCATCGCCTGCTCGATCCTCGCCGGTCGCGCGGTCGCGCCGCTGGCGCAGATCTCGCAGCTGCTGTCGCGGATGACGACGACCCGGACCGCCTACCGCCAGCTCAACGAGATGATGAACATGCCGCCGGAAGGGCCGGAGGGCGAAGGCGCTCAAGCTGGCCGGCCTCAAGGGCCGGATCGAGTTCCGCAACGTCAGCTTCCGCTATCCCGGCGCGGCCGAGAAGACGCTCGAGGACGCTCAACTTCATCATCCAGCCCGGGCGAGCATGTCGCCCTGCTCGGCCGGGTCGGTTCGGGCAAGTCGACGATCGCCCGGCTGATCCTCGGCCTCTACCCGCCCGAGGAGGGGCTGGTGATGGTCGACGGCACCGACATCCGCCAGCTCGATCCGCTCGAGATGCGCCGCTACATCGGCGCCGCCCTGCAGGAGAGCGTGCTTCTGACCGGCTCGGTGCGCGAGAATATCGGCCTCGGCCGAGGCCATGTCGACGACGAGGAACTGCTGCGCGCCTCCGAGCTTTCCGGAACCCACCAGTTCATGGGCTCGATCGCCAACGGCTACGACCTGAGGCTCGCCGACCGCGGCGAGGGCCTGTCGGGCGGCCAGCGCCAGTCGATCGCGCTCGCCCGGGCGCTCGCCGGCCGGCCGCCGGTGCTGGTCTTCGACGAGCCGACCAGCGCGATGGACTCGCAGACCGAGACGGCCCTGATCCAGCGCCTCCAGGAGGAGACTGAAGGGCCGCACCCTCGTCCTCATCACCCACCGGCCGCCGCTGCTCGCGCTGGTCAGCCGGATCATGCTGGTCGAGCGCGGCAGGGTCGTCGATGGACGGCCCGCGCGACGAGGTGCTGAAGCAGATCACGCGGCAGCAGACGCCGCCGACCAAGGCGGCCTGAGCGATGAACGAGCACACCCATATCGAGGACCTGACCGACCGCATCAAGCCGCGGACGGCGTCGAACGTGCTGCTCTGGGTGGTGGTCGGCTTCTTCGTCGTCTTCATCGTCTGGGCGGCGCTGACCGAGCTCGACCGGACGGTGCGCGGCCAGGGCCGGGTGATCGCCAGCTCGCAGCTCCAGATCGTCTCCAACCTCGAAGGCGGAGTCGTCGAGGCGATCAACGTCAAGACCGGCCAGCAGGTCGCAGGCCGGCCAGGAGCTGGTCCGGCTCGACCGCACCGCGACCGGCGCCGAGCTCGGCAGCGGCGAGGCCTCGGCCAACGCGCTCGGAATGAAGATCGCCCGGCTCTCGGCCGAGGTCGCCGGCCGCGAGCCGGCCTATCCGGCGCCGGCCGACCAGGCCGCGGCGAGCCAGATGATGATCGAGCGCTCGCTCCACGCGTCGCGGATGCAGGAGCTGGGCAGCCTGATCAGCGCCGGCCAGGCGCGGGTCGCCCAGGCCAGCCGCGCCGTCCAGGAGGCCCAGGCCGCCTACGAGGCGCGGGTGTCGGCCCGCGACGCCCGCCGCCAGGAGCTGAACCTGATCCGGCCGATGGTCGAGCGCGGGATCGAGCCGCGGCTGTCGCTGATGCAGGCGGAAAGCGCCTATGCCGTGGCGGCCAGCGAGGCCGCCGCCGCCGCCGCCGCCATCTCGCGCGCCCGCTCGGCGGTCGCCGAGGCGCAGTCCGTCGCTCAACCAGCAGCGCCAGGACTGGCGCTCGGTCGCCGCCAACGAGCTCGCCACCGCCCAGGCCGAATATTCCGCCCGCCGGGCCGCAGCTGCCGGCGCTCGCCGAGCGCGTCGAGCGCACGGTGGTCCGGGCGCCGCTGCCCGGCCGGGTCAACCGGGTCCTCGTCACCACCGTCGGCGCCGCCGTCGGCCCCGGGCGCGCCGCTGGTCGAGATCGTCCCCTCCGAGGAGACCCTGCTGGTCGAGACCCAGGTGCGCCCGCAGGACATCGGCTGGGTGCGGATGGGCCAGAAGGCCAAGGTCAGCATCACCGCCTACGACCCCTCCGTCTACGGCTCGCTCGACGGCGCTGGTCACCGCCATCTCGCCCGACGCGACCCTCAACGAGAAGACCGGCGAGAGCTTCTACACGGTCCAGGTGCGGACGACCACGAACGCCCTCGTCCGCAACGGCCGGAAGCTGCCGATCGGCACCGGCATGGTCGCCGACGTCAGCCTGCTCGGCGACAAGCGCACCATCCTCAACTACATCCTCAGCCCGATCACCAAGCTCAGCGAGACCGCCTTCCGCGAGTAAGTCCGGTCGTTCCGGATGCGAAGTGTTGTTTTTATGCGATTTTTCGCCATTGATCCGGGTTAATTCCACTAGGCGTGGCGCGCTTTCTGTGCAATCAATCCAAATTGGAGGAACTGTACGCACCGCGTGCAGGGCGGCACACTATGCCCTCGGGGGATTTGTAAAATGGCTGTGAACATCACCGCGACGCGTACGACGAGCCTGTTCACCGATCAGGACAGCGACGGCCAGTTCGATCCCGGCGATGTCGTCCTGACCAGAATCCGGATCACCAACCTCGGCACGACCGACGCCGAGGGGATCTCGGTCACCGACACGCTGAACGGGGTCACCCTCGTGCCCGGCTCGGTCGAGGTCACCCCGATCGCCTTCGACGATTTGATGCCGTCGATCGTCGGCAACACGCCGATCACCTTCACCGCGGCGCAGCTGCTCGGCAACGACGTCGATCCCGACGGCGCCGAAATCAACCTCGTCATCTCCGGAGTCAGCAACGCGGTCAACGGCGCGATCGTCAACAATGGCGACGGCACCTTCACCTTCACCCCGACGACGGGCTTCGCCGGCAGCGGCCTCGGCGGCGCATCCTTCCAGTACACGATCACCGACGAGCAGGGCCGCGGCAGCGTCACCACCGGCATCGTCAGCTTCGACGTCACCGACCCGGTCTGGTACGTCAACAACGCCACGGGCAGCGACATCACCGGCGACGGCAGCTGGGCCAAGCCCTTCGCGAGCCTGGCGCCGCTCAGCACCGGCGGCTCGGCCGACGCGCTCGACAATGCCAACGACACCATCTTCGTCTACAATGCCGGTACCTACGCCAATGCCAGCATCGTGCTCGAGACCGGGCCAGAAGCTGTTCGGCGACGGGCACGTCTTCTCGGTCAACGGACTGAATATCGGCGCCAACGGATCGAACACGACGCTCGGCCACGCCGGCACGGCGGTGACTCTGGCGAGCGACAACACGATCATGGGCCTGACCCTCAACGGGACCGCCAACGGCGCCATCGGCATCGACGACGGCGGCAACAATGTCGGCACGCTGACCATCGACGAAACCAGCATCACCGGCCTGGGCAAGGCGATCGACATCGACCAGGGCGGCACGCTCAACGTCGACCTCGACCAGCTGAGCTCGGCCAGCTCGACGACCGAGGGCGTCCACCTGCAGGGGGTCACCGGCACCTTCACCGCCGCCACCGGCACCATCCAGACCTCGACCGGCACCGGAGTCCTCATCGGCGCGGCCGGCGGCGGCACCGTCAGCTCGGGCGGCGACGTCAACTTCACCTTCGGCGGCGACATCTCGAGCCCCGGCGGCTCGCTCGTCGAGATCCAGGACCGCACCGGCGGCACCGTCGACTTCAACGGCATCCTCACCGAGGGCAGCCTCGCCGCGGGCCAGGCCGGAATCCTGATCGACGGCAGCGCCGGCACGATCAACTTCGACGGCCAGACCTTCGTCAGCGCCGGCGGCGGCGCCGGCAACGGCGTCACGCTCACCAACAACAGCGGAACGATCAACTTCAACGCGACCGGCACCGGCCTCGACATCACCACGGCCTCCGGCACCGGCCTCACCTTCACCGGCGGCGGAACGCTCAACATCACCGGCGCGGCCAATAGCGTCACCACCACCACCGGCCAGATCATGAATCTGAGCGGGACGATGGGGACGAGCGGGATCGCCTTCCAGACGCTGACCGGCGGCACCGTCGCGAGCGGCAACGCGATCAACATCAACAATCTCGACGCGGCCGGGGCCGGCACCTTCAGCGGCGGAGCGGTCACCATCGTCGGCGCCGGGGGCGCCGGGGCCGACGGAATCAACATCTCGGGCGGGTCCAACTCTACCTTCAACTTCGCCAGCGCCACCATCGGGGGCGGCGCGGCCGGCACCAATCCGATCGCCGGCGACGCCATTGAGCTGAACGGCGCCAACGGAGCGGTCACCTTCACCACCGTGAACCTGCAGGGCAGCGCCGGCGTCGGAGTCAACATCGTCGGCGCGACCAACGCCGTGACGATCAGCGGCGGCACGATCGGGACGACCAACGATCCGGGCGGCGACGGAGTCAACATCAACGGCGGCACCGGCGCCGTCACGGTCGCGGCGGCGATCACCAAGACGAGCGGCGGCAACGAGGTGGTCGACATCTCCGGCCACGCCACCGGCGCGATCAGCTTCAGCGGCGCCGTCGCCTCGAACAGCGGCGGCGGCGGAATCCGCCTCGTCAACAATTCGAGCGGCAATATCGGCTTCACCGGCGACGTCTCGCTCAGCACCGGAACGCTGGCCGGCCTCACCTTCACCAACACCGGCGGGACCGGCGCCAACGTCACCTTCTCAGGCGGCACCACCGACATCACGACGACATCGGGCACCGGCATCAATGCGACCAACTCGACGATCGGCGCCGGCTCGCTGACGATCAGCGGAGCGTCGAACACGGTCGCCGCCAGCACCGGCCGCGCGATCAACGTCGACGGGGTCACCTTGAATGCGACGCTGCTCAGCGTCGGAGTCTCGGGCGGCGGAACCACCACCGGCGTGTTCCTCCAGAACACCGGCGGCGGCGGCCAGTTCGTCGTCACCGGCACCGGCTCGACCGCGGGCTCGGGCGGAACCATCACCAGCATCGGCGGCGCCGACGTCGGCTCCATCTCGGGCCAGCCGACCACCGGCACCGGCATCTACATGAACAATGTCAGCAATGTTTCGCTGTCCAACATGTTCTTCGGCACCAATGCGACGACGATGAACAATTTCGGCATCCGCGGCGACAACGTGAACAATTTCACGCTGCGCGATTCCGAGTTCCGCGGCGCCTTCGGCACCAACTTCAACTTCGACGAGGCCGCGATCCGCTTCGGCTCGCAGAACGTCGCCACCGGCCTCACCGGCACCGCCCTGTTCGAGGGCAATACGATCGCTGGCGGCATCGAGGACAATCTCGCCGTCTACGTCTCGGCTCGAACACGCTGAACATCACGGTCAAGGACAGCGCCAACGACCAGGCGGTGTTCAACAACAACGACAATACCAGCGGCAACGACGGCTTCTACCTGGAGAGCGGCGGCACCAGCAACGTCACCGTTAACGTCACCGGAGTCGCTTTCAACGGCGCCAGGGGCGATCTCCTGCAGGTCGGCGCGAGCGGCTCGACGACCCAGACCGTCGTCATCCAGAACAACACCTTCCACAACGCCCACACCAACATCATCAGCGGCGGCGGCGGCATCGCCCTCACCGGCGGCGGGACGAACATCAACGTCGACTATCTGGTCGATGGCAACAGCTTCAAGGGCCAGCGCGCCTCGGCGATCTTCTCGTCCTACGGCGGAGTCTCCGGCAACATCAGCGCGCTCGTCACCAATAACACCCAGGGCACGGCGAACGGCGTCTACGACACGTCGCAGGCCAATCGCGGCTCGATGGAGGGCATGTTCTTCTTCGGCGGAATCGACGCCAAGCAGATGGGCAGCACCGGCAACGTCAATTACGCGCTGCGCATCGAGGGCAACACGATCCGCGACGTCAACGGCATCGCCGGGATCCTGCTCCGCTCGAACCAGCAGGACGCCGGCGGCCAGGCCCGGCTCGAGGCGACGATCCACAACAACACGATGGCCGAGATGGGGCCGAACATCGCCGGCGGCATCTACATGCAGCCCGGCGGCGCCTCGCTGAACAACGACAAGGGCACGCTCGGCGCCAACATCAGCAACAACAACATCAACTTCACTATCGGCGGCGCCTCCGCCTCGGGCGACGCGGTCGTCTTCGACCAGGCCGGCGTTCCCGCCAGCTTCTACATGCCGGGCTATACCAGCGCTCCGAGCGCCGATCCGAACACGCTCGCCACCTTCCTCAAGACCACCAAGGGCAACGTCTTCACCAACGCCCAGGTCAGCGGTACCGGCGGAGTCCTGTCCAACACCGGTGCGGTCAACAACCAGGCCTTCGTGCTCACCGTGCCCTCCGCCATGGCGCCCGGCTTCAGCCAGGGCTGGGAGGATCTGTCGGTCAGCCCGGTCACCGCGCCTCCGCGCGATCCCGACCCCGTCACGCCCGACAATAGCGGCGGCGGCACCGGCGGCAGCGGCAGCGGCAGCGGCAGCGGCTCGGGCGGCGGCGGCGGCGGTACGGGCGGCGGCGGCGGAACGGGCGGCGGCGGCTCGGGCGGTCCGGCGCCGACTCCCGCCAGCAACAATCTCACCCTCGCCGAGCTGAACGGCCTCGTCGACGCGGCGATCCAGCGCTGGATCGACGCGGGCGCGACCGCCGCCCAGGTCGAGGCGATGCGCGCCGTCCAGTTCGGCATCGTCGACATGGCCGGAATCTATGTCGGAACGTCCCAGAACGGCGTGATCAACATCGACAGCGACGGCGCCGGCTATGGCTGGTTCGTCGATTCGACGCCGGGCGAGGACAGCGAGTTCGAGGGCTCGGGCACCCGCCTGACCGCCGATGCCGGCGGCGCCGCCTCCGGCAAGCTCGACCTGCTCACCGTGCTGATGCACGAGCTCGGCCACCAGATCGGCCTCGACGACGAATATGTCACCGCCGAGGGCGACGACGTCATGTTCGGCTACATGAGGGTCGGCGAGCGCCGCCTTCCCGCCGACGGCGAGGCCGACGGGGCGGTCCCCGGCTCGGTCGGGTCCACCGCGTTCGCGCTTACCCCGGTGGCGATCGGGACCCTGCCCCCCAACAAGACCGTCGACATCTTCTTCAAGGCGACGATCGACCTGCAGTTCGACAAGGCGATCAGCCCGCTGATGAACACCGCCACGATCAGCGGCAGCAATTTCTCCAACGTCACCGCGGTCGAGAACAACGCGCTCGATTCGCTGACGCTGGGAAGCACGGTCTATGTCGACGCCAACCTCAACGGCGACTTCGACGCCGGCGAGGGGCGCACCGGAGTCGCGCTACAGCTTTACGCCGACACGAACGACAGCGGCGGCTGGGACCCCGGCGACCTGCTGATCGCCAGCACGACGTCGGGCGCGAACGGCGCCTACAGCTTCACCGGCCTCGCGCCGGGCGACTATATCGTCGTCGTCACCGCCGCGAATTTCGGAAGCGGCGCCGCCCTCGAGGGCCTGCAGATCGTGCTCGGGGCCGCCACCGACCCGGACGACAATGTCGACAACGACAATAACGGAGTCGCCGCCACCGGCGGCGCGGTCGCCAGCCAGACGATCACCCTCGCCTACAATGCCGAGCCCGACGGCACGCCCGACGTCGACGGCGACGCCGACGCCGACACCAACCTCACGCTCGACTTCGGCTTCATGGAGAACCTGCCGCCGGTCGCGATCGACGACACCCCGACGGTCGACGAGGATTCGGTCGACAACGTCATCGACGTGCTCGCCAACGACACCGATCCGGAGACCGACACCCTCACCGTCACCAACGTCACGAACGCGGTCAACGGCACCGTCTCGCTGGTCGCCGGAGTGGTCAACTTCACCCCGAACGCCAATTTCAACGGCGCCGCCTCGTTCGACTATACGATCGACGACGGCAAAGGGAACACCGACACCGGGACGGTCAACCGTCACCGTCACCGCGGTCAACGACCCGGTCACCGGCGCCGCGCCGGCTCACGGCCAGCCTCAACGAGGATGCGACCAATGTCGCCATCACCGGCCTGTCGATCAGCGACGTCGACGCGACCCTGGCGCCCGCCGGGGTCTACGACGTCACCCTGTCGGCGACCAACGGCACCCTGACCCTGACGACGACGACCGGCCTCACCTTCGGCACCGGCGACGGCACCGGCGACACGACGATGACGTTCCACGGGACGCTCGCCGACATCAACGCCGCGCTGGCGACCGCGCAGTACACGCCTAACGCCAATTACAACGGCCCGGCGCAGATCGACCTCGAGGTGACCGACACGTTCGGCGGCATCGTCGCCACCGGCACCGGCGCGGCGACCAGCGATACCGACAGCATCGCCGTCACCGTCAATTCGGTGAACGACGCGCCGGCCGGCGCCAACAACGACGCCGCGCCGACCGAAGGCCTGGTCTATACCTTCCTGACGACCGACTTCTCGGACGGCATGACCGACTCCAACGACAGCCCGGCCAACGCCTTCGCGGGGGTCAAGATCACCACCCTGCCGGGCGCGGCGGCGGGCGTCATCAAGCTCAACGGAGTCGCGATCAGCGCCGGCGACACGATCACCAAGACCCAGCTCGACAATAACGAGCTGACCTTCGAGCCGGCGGTGGCATCGGGCGGCACCTCGCCCACCTTCACCTTCCGGGTGCAGGACGACGGCGCCACCGCCAATGGTGGAGTCGATCTCGACCAGTCCGCCAACACCTTCACGCTCAACATCGCGCCCGCCAATGCGGCTCCGGTCGTCGACCTCGACGCGAGCGGCGCCGGAACCGGCTTCGCCTCGGCCTATACCGAAGGCGGCGCGGCGGCGGCGATCTCCGACACCGACGTCGACATCACCGATGCCGACGCGGGCGACGACATCGTCAGCGCGACCATCACCATCACCAATGCCGAGACCGGCGACAAGCTCAACGTCGGCACGCTTCCGGCGACCGTCACCGTCGATCCGAGCAGCACCGACACGATGGTCAAGCTGGTCGCCGCCCCGGGCACCAGCGCCGCCGATTTCGAAGCCGCGATCGAAGCGGTGACCTATTCGAGCACCAGCAACAATCCGACCGACGGCGGCACCAACAATTCGCGGACGATCACCGTCACCGTCAATGACGGGATGTCGGAGAGCGCCGCGGCGACCGCCACCGTCACCGTCGCCGACGACAATGCCGACGCTCCGAGCGGGACCAGCGCGACGATCACCGCCATTGAGGACACGTTCCGGCTGATCGAGGCCGGGGACCTGGGCTTCGCCGACTTCGACGGCACCCTCGACACCGTCACGATCAGCGCGGTGAGCGGCGGCGGCATCTATTTCGACTCCGACGGGACCGCCGGCGCCGGCGTGCCGGTGCTCGAGACCCTGCCCAAGACCTATACGGCGCAGGACCTCGCCCTCGGCAAGGTCAGCTTCAAGGCCAACGCCAACGCCAACGGCACCGGCCTCGGCACGATCACCTTCGCCGTCACCGACGACGACGGCAACACCGACGCGAGCCCGAACACGCTCACCGTCGACGTCACCCCGGTCAACGATTCGCCGGTCCTGACGACGGGCGGCCCGATCGCCGCCACCGAGCAGACGGCGGTCGCGATCCTGCCCGCCGGAGCCGTCGCCGACGTCGATCTCGACGCCCGCAACGGCGGCAATGGCGACTATGCCGGCGCGACCCTTCACCGTGAACCGCAACGGCGGGACCAACGCCCAGGACGTCTTCACCCTGGTCCCCGGCGGGGGCTTCACGATCGACGGCTCCAACCTCAAGGCCGGCGGCCTGATCTTCGGAACGATCAGCGTCGACGGAAGCGGCGGCCAGATCGTGATCGACTTCACCAGCCTCCAGACGGCCGCGACCAGCGCCCTCGTCGACGAGGTCATCCAGGGGGTCCGCTACACCAACAGCAGCAACAATCCGCCGGCATCGGTCGACCTCGACGTCAGCTTCGACGACGGCGCGCCCGGCGGCGGCCAGGGGGCCGGCGCCAGCGATCAGGACGTCAACCTCGTCACCGTCAACATCGCCGGCGTCAACGACGCTCCGGTCAACTCGCTCGGCGGGACGATCGGCACCGGCGAGGATGCGGTCGACGCGTGGCTGAGCGGAATGTCGATCTCCGATCCGGACGCCGATCCGGCGACGGACGAGATCACGGTCACCTTCCAGGTCGTCAGCGGCTCGCTCGAGATCCGCACCGACGTCGGCGGCGGCATCGTCGCGGGCGACATCACCGCTCAGACGGCCGACTCGATCACCGTCCAGGCGACGCTGAACGAGATCAACGCGACCCTGGCGGCCAGCAACGGCCTCACCTACACCCCCAATCCCGACTTCAACGGCAACGACACGCTCACCGTCACGACCAACGACGGGGGCGCCAACGGCTCCGATCCGGGCCTCACCGGCAACGGCACCAGCGAACAGGATGTCGACACCCGGACGATCACCGTCTCGGCTCAGCCGGACGCGCCGGTGGCTCAGCCGGATGCCGTCTCCACGGCCGAGAACGTGATCGGCACCGGCAGCCTGTTCGTCAACAACGGCTCCGGCCCGGACGTCGACGCCGACGGCGATACGATCACGGTCTCGGAAGTGAACGGCTCGCCCGCCGACGTCGGCGTGCCCATCGTCCTGGCCTCCGGCGCGATTCTGACGGTCAACGCCAACGGGACGTACAGCTACAATCCCAACGGCAAATTCAACACGCTCACCGACAACACGTCGGGCGCGGTGAACACGTCCACGGTCGGCGACACGTTCAGCTACACCGTGACCGGCGGCAACACCGTCACGGTGACGGTGACGGTCAACGGAGTCGCCGGACCCGGCGACCGCCTGATGGGCGACGCCACCGACAACACGATCACCGGAACGCCGCAGAACGACTTCTTCCTGCTCCAGCAGGGCGGCAACGACACCGTCTACGGCCTCGGCGCCGAGGATATCTTCTATTTCGGCGCCGCCTTCACCGGCGACGACAAGGTCGATGGCGACGGCGGCGTCAAGGACGTCGTCGTGCTCCAGGGCAATTACAATCTGACCCTGAGCGCGACCAACCTCACCGACGTCGAGGCGATCTCGCTCAAGGGCGGGGCGGTCACCATCTTCGGCGACACGGCCAACAATCTCTACGATTACGACCTCACCACGGTCGACGAGAACGTGGCGGCCGGCGAGACCTTGATCGTCAACGGCAGCTCGCTGCAGGCCGGCGAGGATTTCACCTTCGACGGCTCGGCCGAGAATGACGGCAAGTTCCTGGTCTTCGGCGGTCACGGCGTCGATAGCCTGACCGGCGGCGACGGCAACGACATGTTCGTCTTCGAAGGGTCGCGCTGGGGCGCGGGCGACAGCGTCGTCGGCGGCGACGGCCGCGATTCGGTGGTGATCACCGCCGGCAACGGCACCACCCACATCGAATTCGGCGCCACCAGCCTGGTCGGAATCGAGTCGGTTTCCGTCGCGAACAAATATTCCAGCACTCCGACCGCCACTCCGGACTATGAGTTCGTGCTGGCCAACGGCAATGTCGCCGCCGGCGAAACCCTGATCGTCAACGGCTCGTCGCTTCTCGATCCGGGCCAGACGATCAGCATCGACGGCAGCGACGAGCAGGACGGCAACCTCATCCTGTTCGGCGGCGCCGGCAACGACGTGCTGATCGGCGGCGACGGCGGCGATATCCTCTACGGCGGGGGTCGCGGCGACACGCTGAGAGGTGGCGACGGCGCCGACGTCTTCCGCTACGACGCCGTCACCGAATCGAACCTGACCGAGCAGGACGAGATCCAGGACTTCAATGCCGGCGACCTGATCGACCTTTCGCGGATCGATGCGGACACGACCCTGGGCGGCAACCAGGCGTTCAGCTTCATCGGCAATGCCGCCTTCACTCCCAATGTCGCGGGCCAGCTGCGCTTCGAGCAGGTGGGGGCCTCGACCCTGTGGCTCATCCAGGGCGAGACCGATGGCCTTGCGGGCGTCGATTTCCAGATCGCCGTGGAGATCCCCGACCTCAATCCGATTGCCCCTGGCGATTTCATCCTGTGATCCGATGCCGCTCGCCAAGGCCAAATTCGTGTTGTAGAGAAGACGAGAATAGTGATTCGAAGGGCAGGAAAAGCGATTATGCACGACGACAGAGCCAAAGTGCCGCAAGCGCATCAAGAGAGAGCCCCCTGGATCCGGCCGGCCGTCGGCCGCATCGAGGCGGGCTCGGCCGAGCTGCTGACCGGCTCGATCGACGACGGTCCCGGCGACAAGAGCTGATCGAAAGGCGTCGCGGGTCCCAGCGGGGCTCGGGGACGGCAGCGATTGTAGCCGGCGAGAATCGGAACATGTTGGCGTGACACAGGATTTGATCGTGAGCCGCCGCGCGGAGCTGATCGAAACCGAGGTCGACGGCGAGCTCGTCGCTTTGCATGTCGACAACGGCACCTGCTACGGTTTCAACGGCACCGCCACGCGCATCTGGGGCCTGATCGAGCAGCCGAGGCGCTTCTCCGAGCTGAAGGACGCGCTGACTCGCGAGTTCGACGTCGATCCCGAGGTTTGCGAACTCCAGCTCGGCGAGTTGCTGAGGGAACTCGAAGGGGACGGGCTCGTCGAGCTCGCGCCAGTCGACGCCTGAGCCATGACCGCATTGGCGGGTTACTGGGCGTTCGGCGGCGCCGATGAACCGCGCGGCCGTTGCGACCGCATGCTCAAGGCCCAGCAGATCTACGCTCCCGACGCGCCGCGTTCATGGAGCGATGGGCAGATCGCCCTCGGGCGGCGGCTCTTCGCCACCCTTCCCGAAGACCGCAACGATCATGGGCCGGTCACCGGCGGCGGCGGTCGCTGGACCCTGGTCGCGGACGTTCGGCTCGATAACCGGGCCGAGCTCTGCGCTGCGCTCGGGATCGACGCGGCGCGGGCGGCGACCCTCGCCGACTCCGCGATCATGATGGCGGCGGTCGAGCGATGGGAGGAGGCGGCGATCGACCGCTTCTACGGCGATTTCGCGCTCGCTTTGTGGGACCGCGACCGGGCGCGCCTCCTGCTCGCCCGCGACCCGCTCGGCGAGAAGCCGCTCCATTATCACCTCGGAAGCCGGTTCTTCGCTTTCGCGTCGATGGCGAAGGGCCTTCATGCTCTTCCCGAAATCCCGCCGGCGCCGGACCCGGAGGCGGTCGCCGCCTTCATCGCGCTGATGCCGGAAAACGGGCCTGAGACCTTCTTCGCCGGTGTCAGCAAGGTCGTCGCCGGGCATATCGTCATCGTCACCCGCGACGGAGTCCGGACGGAGCGCTGGTGGCGGCCGGAGCCGCGCGATCTCGGGCTGAAAAGCACGGAGGACCATGCGGAGGCCCTGCGCGAGCATTTCGACCGCGCCGTGGCCGAGCGGCTGCGCGGCGCCAAAGGCGAGGTCGCCTCGCACCTCAGCGCCGGCCTCGACAGCAGCACGGTTACCGCCACTGCGGCGCGGCTGCTGGCGCCGAGCGGAGGGCGGGTGGCGGCCTATACGGCGGTGCCGCGTCCAGGCTTCGAGGGCAAGCCGCCCCGCGAGGTCTTCTTCGACGAGGGACCGCACGCCGCGAGCGTGGCCGCGCTGCACCCCAACATCGACCATGTGCTCGTTCCCTACAGCGGCTCCCCGGTCGCCGCCCTCGACCGCAACTTCTTCCTCAACGAGCGGCCGATCCTCAACCTCTGCAATGCGGTATGGGCGAACCAGATCCTCGATCGCGCGCGCGATCGCGGGCTTGGCATCCTGCTCACCGGCCAGCGCGGCAACATGAGCATCAGCTACGACGGCATGGCCTTCCTCACCGAGCTGGCGACGACAGGCCGCTTGCTGCGGCTCGCTCGCGAATCCCTCGCTCTGGTGAGGAGCGGGACCCGGGTCGGAACGGTGGCGGCGCAGACGATCGGCCCGTTCGTGCCGCCGGCCCTGTGGCGCGCGATCGGCCGGATGCGCGGGCGCGGGCGCAAGCTCACCGACTATACCGCGATCAACCCCGCCGCCGTCGATATGAAGCGACTGGACCGGATTGCCGCCGAGCGTGGGCTCGACGTCAATTACCGGCCGCGCCGGGACGCTTACGAGGCCCGGCTCTGGGTCATCGGCCGGACCGATCCGGGCAATTACAACAAAGGCAATCTCGCCGGATGGCGGATCGACACGCGCGATCCCACCGGCGATCGGCGGCTGATCGAGTTCTGCCTTTCGGTGCCGCTCGAGCAATATCTCCGGGACGGCCGGCGCCGGGCCCTCGCCCGGACCGCCTTCGCCGACCGGCTTCCGCCTCTCGTCGCGGAGGAGAAGCGCAAGGGCTACCAGGCGGCCGACTGGTATCTGGAGATGGCGGCGGCGCGCGAGGAGATAGGCGCGGAGCTCGGCCGGATCGCCGCTACCCCGGCCGCCTGCGACGCGCTCGATGCCGGCATGATGGACCGCCTCGTCGCCGAGTGGCCGAGCGGCGGCTGGGACCGGATGGGCGTCATCCAGAAATATCGTCTCGCGTTGATGCGAGGTGTCTCCGCGGGCCATTTCCTGCGCAAGGCTTCGGGCTCGAACCTCTAGCAGGCTGTTGAAGAAGTGGTAGCGCGCATCGGGGTTTCGTGATTCACTCTCTGGGTTGGCTGGGAGGGTGTGATGCGTGGGTCCGACGAGTCGCTCAGGGTCGCTTTTCTCTTATGTCGATCTGGAGGCACGGGTTCGGAGCGATCATCCGCTGCGGGTGATCCGTGAGATCGCGAACTCGGCGCTGGCGTCGTTGAGCGAGGATTTCGCGGGCTTTATCCGCCTCGGCTTGGGCGGCCTTCGATCCCGCCGGAGAGGCTTTTGCGGGCGATGCTGCTGCAGGCCTTTTATGGGCTGCGCTCCGAACGGCAGCTGATGGAGCGGCTGGAGTATCGACCTGTTGTTCCGCTGGTTCGTCGGGCTTGGGGTCGACGAGGCGGTCTGGGACCATTCGAGCTTCACCAAGAACCGTGACCGGCTGCTGGAGGGCGAGATCGCCGCCAAGTTCCTGCGCGCGGTGCTGGCGCAGCCGCGGGTGAAGCGGCTGGTGTCGAGCGATCACTTCTCGGTGGACGGCACGCTGATCGAGGCCTGGGCGTCGATCAAGAGCTTCCGGCGGAAGGATGGGAGCGACGACGATCGCCGAAGGCCCGGGCCGCAACGCAGAGCGCAACTTCCACAAGGAGAAGCGCTCCAACGAGACGCACGCCAGCACGACCGATCCGGACGCCCGGCTCTACAGGAAGGGCGACGGCCAGCCGGCCCGGCTTTGCTACATCGGCCATGCCCTGATGGAGAACCGCCACGGCCTGGTGGTGGACGGCGGGCGTGACGAAGGCGACCGGCACCGCCGAGCGCGAGGCGGCGCTGGCGATGCTCGACCGCCGGGCGAGGCGCCGGCGGATCACGCTGGGGGCCGACAAGGCCTATGACGTCAAGGCCTTCGTCGACGACCTGCGGGCGCGGTCGGTAACTCCGCACATCGCGATCGACGGCCATCTCAGCAAGACCGGCAAGCCGCGCTCGACCGCCATCGATCGTCGCACCACCCGCCATGCGGCTACGGGATCAGCCAGCGCTGCCGCAAGCGGATCGAGGAGGTGTTCGGCTGGACCAAGAGTTCCGCCGGCCTCGCCAAGGTCAAGCTCCGGGGCCGCGCGCGGGTCGACGCCGCCTTCACGCTCGCGCTTGCCGCCTACAACCTCGTCCGCCTGCCCAAGCTGCTCGGAGCGCCGGCGTGAGCGTGTGCGGCAAGTGGCGCATCGTCGCCATGCCCGATTATGACGAAGACTATCCCGACATGGTCGAGCCCGCCTACATCCTCTTCGAGGAGAACGGCTCCGGCGAGTTCGCCTTCGGCTGCGTTACCGGCCACATCTTCAAAGGCGGCGACGGCGAATCAACCGACTTCTCCTGGACCGGCAACGACGAGATGGACGAGAAGCAGGGCGACGGATGGGCCGAGCTCCAGCCCGACGGCTCCCTGCAAGGCCGAAATCTGCTTCCACGGCGGCGACGAAGCCGATTTCATTGCTCGCCGCGACACTTCTTCAACAGCCTGCTAGCCGGGCCGGGCGGTTGCCAAGTCTGCCGCCAGGGTTCATGAGTCGGCGATGCTTTCTCAACGAACGCGCTATACAATCCGCGCGCTCCTCCACCTCGCCGACCGCTATGGCGAGGGGCCGGTCCAGCTGAGCGAGATCGCGGGCAAGCAGAACATCCCGCCCAAGTTCCTCACCGTGATGCTCTCCCAGATGATCCGGGAGAAGCTGGTGGCGAGCCGCCGCGGGCGCGAAGGCGGCTATTGGCTCGCCCGGCCGCCGGCCGAGATCAGCTACGGCGCGATCGTCCGGCTGACCCGAGGCTCGCTCGGCCTGCTGCCCTGCGCCAGCCGCTACCGCCACGAAACCTGCAAGAATTGCATCAGCGAGGACCAGTGTCGGCTCCACCGGGTGATGCTGATGGTCCGCGACGAGACCGCGAGGATCCTCGATGGGCTCAGCCTCGCCGATCCGGTCCCCGAGGAACCGTTCTGGGAGGACCCGCGGTAGCTTCGTCGCCCCAGCGAAGGCTGGGGCCCCGTCGGGTGAAGAACTCCTCCGCCTTTTACCCCCTGGGGCCCCAGCCTGCGCTGGGGCGACGGGTCAGAGCAAGATCCGGAACAGCGCCCCGCCGCTGTCGCTGGCTCCGAGGCCGATCGAGCCGCGATGGGCGAGGACGACCTGGCGGGCGAGGCTGAGGCCGACTCCGGTCCCCTTGGCCTTGGTCGTGAAGAAGGGCAGGAAGACGTCCTGGCGAAGCGTCTCCGGCACGCCCGGGCCGTTGTCCGCCACCTCGATCTGGACCCGGGCGCCCGCGACCGCCGCGAAGGACAGCGACACCGCCGGCGCCGGGCTGTGGCCGCGCGCCGCCTCGGCGGCGTTGCGCAGCAGGTTGATCAGCACCTGGCACATCAGGTCGGGATCGGCGTCGAGGGTCAGGCGCTCCGGGGCGACCTCGAGCGACAATGCGACCCCCCGGGCATGATCGCCGGCCCGGAACAGCGCCTCGAGCTCGCGGGCCCAGGGCAGGACCTCGAAATGGCGCCGCCGCACCACCGGGGTCCGGCTGATCTGGCGATAGCTCTCGACGAAATGCATGACCCCGTCGGCCCGGCGGGCGAGGGTCTCGACCGCCGCCCGGGCGTCGGCGACGAGCGGGATCGTCGCCCTTGTCGACCTCGGCCATCAGGCTGGCCGCGCTCTGGGCGAGCGAGGTGACCGGAGTCATCGAGTTCATGATCTCGTGGGTGAGGACCCGGACGAGGTCGCTCTGGGCGGCGATCTCGACCGCGTTCAACTCGCCCTGGATCGGCTGGACCGCGACGACCCGAACCATTCCGCCGAGCCGGTGGACCGCCGCGGCGCTGACCATCGCCGTCTGCGGCAGCTCGTCGAGCATCAGCGGCACCAGCCGCGGCTTGCCGATCGCATCGTCGGCGAGCGCGGCGGCGAAGGTCTCGCCGTAGATCCGGTAATCCTCGATCCTGACGCCGTGGTGGCGGACGAACAGCCGCCGCGCCGCCTTGTTGGCGAGCTCGACCCGGCCCTCGGCGTCGACGGTCAGCAAGCGGCGCCGGAGCGTCGTCGAGCACGGCCTCGCAGAAGCGGTTGCGATTCGGTGAGGCGCAGCCGCTCGTCGCGAAGGCTCCTGATGCCCTCGTCGAGCGCCTCGCCGATGTCGGTGAAGCCGCTGCCGTCGGCGCGATGGGCGAAGCTCTGCGAAAGATCGCCGAGCCGCACCGCCTCGAGGAAGCGGGCGAGCTCCATGTTGGTGCGCTGGATGTAGCGCCACAGCTCGTAGAGCGCCCACAGGCACAGGCCGGCGGCGAGCAGGCGGGCGACTCCGAGCCCGTCGACGTCGAGCGCGGAGAGGAAGAGGAACAGGCTCCCGAGCAGCAGCGCCGCCCGCCAGCCGAGGCCGGCGATGAAGCGGCTCCTAAAGCCCATGCTTGTCCATGCGGCGGTAGAGCGAGGCGCGGGTCAGGCCCAGCTCCTGGGCGGCGAGCGAGATATTGTAGGCGTGGCGCTTCAGCGCCTGCTCGACCATCTGCTTCTCGGCGCGCTCGAGGTTGAGGTCGGCGCCGAGGCTCGGCGGCGTGCTGGTCGCGGCCGGGCGGGGCGCGGTCGAGCGCGACAGCGAGAAATCCTCGAAGGTGAAGGCGCCGTTGCCGGCGAGGATGACGGCGCGCTCGGCGGCGTGGCGAAGCGCCCGGACGTTGCCCGGCCAGTCGTAGGCGACGAGGGCGGCCATCACCTCGGGCGGCAGCTCGCGCGCCGGCTTGGCATATTTCTTCGCGTAGAGCGCGACATAATGGTCGACCAGCACCGGAATGTCCTCGCGCCGCTCGCGCAGCGGCGGAAGCTCGATCTCGACCGTGTTGAGCCGGAACAGCAGATCCTGGCGGAACAGGCTCTCGTCGGCGAGCCGCTCGGGCGGCAGGTTGGTGGCGGCGATCGACCCGGACGTCGATCGGCACCGGCTTGTTGGCGCCGACCGGGATCGACCTGGCGCTGCTCGAGCGCGGTCAGCAGCTTGGGCTGGAGGTGGAGCGGGAGATTGCCGACCTCGTCGAGGAACAGGGTGCCGCCGTCCGCCGCCTGGAGCCGGCCGATGCGGTCGCCGCGGGCGTCGGTGAAGGCGCCCTTGACATGGCCGAACAGCTCGGATTCGAACAGATTCTCGGCGACCGCGCCGAGATCGACCGAGACGAAGACGTTGCCCGGCGCGGCGCGACTTGCAGTGAAGCTCGCGCGCGACCAGCTCCTTGCCGGTGCCGTTCTCGCCGAGGATCAGGACGTTGGCCTCGGTCGGGGCGGCGCGCTCGATCAGCGAATAGATCCGGCGCATCGCCGGCCGACTGGCCGAGCAAGGGGGTCTCGCCGCCGGCCGCGGGCGCCGAGATGGCGACGGCGCGCTTGCGCTCGGTGACCGCCGCCTGGCGCGACGTCCGCAGCGACGCGGCGGTTCGGACGGTGGCGAGCAGCCGCTCGTTCGACCAGGGCTTGGAGACGAAGTCGGTGGCGCCGCGCTTCATCGCCTCGACCGCGATGTTGACCCCGCCATGGGCGGTGATCATCACCACCACCGCCTGCGGATCCTTGGCCAATATCTCGCCGAGCCAGTGGAAGCCCTCGGCGGCGTTGGTCGCGCCGCGGCCGAAATTGGCGTCGAGCAGGACGACGTCGGCGCCGTCGCCCTCGATCGCGGCCATCGCGTCCTCGGGGGCCTGGAAGGTCGAGACCTCCTCGAACAGGTCGCGCAGGAGGAGCCGGGCGGAGAGCAGGATGTCGGGATCGTCGTCGATGACGATGCAGCGCCAGAACGGCTTACCCTCCCCAGCCACGGCGATCCTCCTACAGCGGCGTCCGGAAGCGGACAAACAATAATCGTGCCAATGGTGCCGCGCATCGTGACCGCAGCGTCCGGGGGCGGACTCGCGTCGTTCGGAAGCGAACGCCGCGGCAGTGGAATAATCGCCGATAATCGCCGATAATCGCCGGAAACCGCCATTTTCCGACATTGGCACGGCTCATGCTGAGATAGCGGCACGACTGTCCTCGGGGAGGAAGAAGATGCGGAAGCTTGGAAATCTGGCTCGCCGGCCTGGCGTCTGGATCGCGGTGCGCTGCCGATCGCGGCTCAGCGCCGGCCGCGTGCGCGCCGGTCGCGGCCTGCGCCGACGGCAGCGCCCATCTCGCCATGGGCTGCGCGAGCATCTCGCTGTGAACCCTGTCCGCCCCCGTACAGCCTCATGTCCGGAATCGGACAGTCGTCGGCCCTGGAGCGGCCGGAATCGCCGTTCCGTTCGTGGCACGATGATTGCTGAATGGACCCGCAAGAGGTTGGGATGAGCGTGATCAGGATCAAATCGAACGAAAAGCCGAGCCGGGCCGAGAGCGGCACCGGCATGGACAAGGTGGTCGCCTCGACCGGCCTGTCGCAGCAGATCAAGATCGCGCCTCGGCGCGGCGGCGGTGCTGCTGCTCGCCCTGCTCTTCTGGTGGTTCGCGCCGAGCGCGGGAAGCCAGACGGTGGCGGCCGAGCGGCTGACCGTCTCGGCCGTCGACGCAGGGCACGTTCGACGACTTCCTGCCGCTGCGGGCGCGGGTCGAGCCGCTCGTCACCGTCTATCTCGACGCGGTCGAGGGCGGCCGGGTCGAGAAGGTGATGGTCGAGGACGGCGCCATCGTCCAGCAGGGCCAGCTGCTCGCGGTCCTCTCCAACTCGGACCTCGCGCTCAACCTGCTCGCCCGCCAGTCGGACGTGTCGCGCGAGGTCAACTCGATGCGCAGCCAGGAGCTGGCGCTCGCCCAGACCAGCATCGGCGACGAGCGCGCCGTCATCGACGCCCAGCTCGCCGCCGACAAGGCGCGGCGCCAGTACGAGATGCAGAAGCCGCTGATGGAGAAGGGCTTCGTGCCCGCCAAGATGTTCAACGACAGCCGCGACGAATATCTCTCCGAGCCAGCGCCGCGCCGAGGTGCTGCGGCGCGCCCGGGCGGTCAACCAGAGGCTCCAGACCAGCCAGCTCGCCCAGCTCCGGGCCTCCAACGCCTCGCTGAGCGGAAGCCTCGACATCGCCCGCGCCACCCTCGACGCGCTCAACCTGCGCGCGCCGGTCGCCGGCCAGCTCACCGCTTTCTCGATCCAGGTCGGCCAGTCGCTCAACCGCGGCGAGCGGCTCGGCCAGGTCGACAGCGCCGGCCGCAACAAGCTGGTCGCCAGCGTCGACGAATATCTATCTCGGCCGGGTCCAGCCGGGCCAGATCGCCACCGTCGAGATCGGCGGCAAGACCTATCGGGTCAAGGTCGCCAAAATCTATCCGCAGGTCCGCAACGGCGTGTTCGAGGTCGACCTCACCTTCGTCGGCGCCGAGCCGCCGGCGCTCAACCGCGGCCAGACCCTGCAGACCAAGCTGACGCTCGGCGATCCGGCGCCGGCCCTGCTGATCCCCAACGGCGCCTTCTACAACGAGACCGGCGGCGCCTGGGTGTTCGTCGTCGCCCCCGACGGCGGCGAGGCGGTCAAGCGCAACGTCCGCCTCGGCCGCCGCAACGCCGATTATATCGAAGTGCTCGAAGGGCTGGAGCCCGGCGAGCGAGTCATCACCTCCCCCTATACCGGTTTCGCCGACAAGGATCGGCTGGACCTCGAGACCTGACGAAGGAGCCGAAGCTATGCTGAGCATGCGTGAACTGTCGCGGGTCTACCGCACCGATACCGTCGAGACGACCGCGCTCGACCGGATCGACCTCGACATCGCCGACGGCGAGTTCGTCGCGATCATGGGCCCGTCGGGCTGCGGCAAGTCGACCCTGCTCAACGTGTCGGGATGCTCGATTCGCCCGACCAGCGGCTCCTACGTCTTCGACGGCACCGAGGTGGCCGGGCTTCCCGAGAGCAAGCTCGCCGACGTCCGCAAGAAGAATATCGGCTTCATCTTCCAGAGCTTCAACCTGGTCGACGAGCTTCAGCGTCCGCGAGAATATCGAGCTCGCCTTGCTCTACCACGACGTCGCCCGCCTCCGAGCGGCGCTCGCGGGTCGAGGCGGTGATGGACAAGGTCGGGGTCGCCCACCGCGCCAAGCACCGGCCGAGCCAGCTCTCGGGCGGCCAGCAGCAGCGAGTCGCCGTCGCCCGCGCCCTGGTCGGCAACCCCAAGCTGATCCTCGCCGACGAGCCGACCGGCAACCTCGACACCCAGCATGGCGAGGAAGTGATGAAGATGCTCCAGGCGCTCAACCGCGAGGGCTCGACCATCGTCATGGTCACCCACTCGCCGGCCCATGCCGATTATGCCGGCCGGGTCGTCAACATGCTCGACGGCCGGATCCTGATCGAGCGGCGCCGGGCGGCGTGAGGGGTTCGGCGGCCTTCGCTCAGTCTTCCTCTCCCGCTTTTCGCGGGAGAGGGGGACCCAAGCCGGAGGCTTGGGGGGTGAGGGTCTTGCTGACTCCGAAGTACAGACCCTCACCTCCCATCGCTTCGCGATGGGCCCCTCCTCTCCCGCGAAGGGCGGGAGAGGGATTCTCCTCCTCCTTTCCGTCGCGGCGGCCATCGTCCCGGCCGCCGCGGCGGGAGCCGGCGAGCGGCAGCGCTTCGACCGTGCTGATGAGCGAGAACGAGGGCGCCCGGAAGTTCCAGGAGGAATGGGGCTATAGCGACGCGGTCGTCGTCGGCGACACGATCTACCTGAGCGGCATCGTCGTCGGGCTTCGCCAGGGCGAGACCGACCTCGAGGCGGCCTATGAGCGGGTCTACCAGCAGATCGGAGCGATCCTGAAGCGCGCCGGGGCGAGCTGGGACGACGTCGTCGACATCAGCAGCTTCCACACCGACGTCGAAGGCCAGATCGAGAAGATGGCCGCCGTCCACAAGCGGCATGTGAAGGCGCCTTACCCCGCCTGGACCGCGATCGGCGTGGCCAGGATCCTGGGCGGCGGAATCACCGAGATCAA
The DNA here is from genome assembly GCA_963716155.1 of uncultured Alphaproteobacteria bacterium. Classification (GTDB taxonomy): domain Bacteria; phylum Pseudomonadota; class Alphaproteobacteria; order Sphingomonadales; family Sphingomonadaceae; genus Allosphingosinicella. Next base: position 2,428,683 of record OY970297.1, on the reverse strand, counting down.
GATCGTCGCGAAGCGGCCCGCTGCCGGCGGCGCGCTAGGGGGAAAATCGATGCAGGCGATGTGGCGCAATTATCTGACCGTCGGCTACCGGGCCCTGACGAAGAGCAAGACCTACGCCTTCATCAACATCGTCGGCCTGGCGATCGGCCTTGCCGCCTGCCTGATGATCCTGCTCTACGTCCGCTACGAGACCAGCTACGACAAGTGGCTGCCGGACGCCGACCGGGTCTTCCAGGTCCAGAGCATCCATACCGATCCCGAGACCGGGCAGGTCAGCCGCCAGCAGGGCACCCACGGCATCATCACCGAGTCGATGGCCAAGGATTTCCCGCAGATCGAGGCGATCGCCCGCGCCGAAGGCGCCGAGCCGGTCTTCCTGCGCAACGGCGAGGCGAGCTTCGCGCCGATGATCCGGGCCGACGAGAGCTTCTTCCGGATCCTCGACATCCCCTTCCTCTACGGCGACCGCGCCACCGCGCTGAGGAACGTCGACGACCTGGTGCTGAGCCGGAGCGAGGCGCTGAAGCGCTTCGGCGGAATCGACGTCGTCGGCCAGACGATGACGGTCATCCGCCGCGGCGAGCGCTCGGCGATGCGGGTCACCGGAGTGTTCGAGGACCTGCCGCGCAACAGCCACATGAACTTCAAGATGGTCAGCCGGATCAGCGACCTCGAGAAGGGCGAGTGCGGCTGGGGCTGCATCAACGGCAGCGTCTATCTGAAGCTCAGGCCCGGCGGCGACGCCGAGGCGATCAACGCGCCAGCTGCCGGCCTGGGAGAAGCGCAACATCCCGCCCGTCGACGTCGGCGGGGTCAAGGTCAGCGAGGGCGACGCCTTCGACTGGAAGCTGGTCAACGTTCAGGACGTCCACCTCAGCGAGGCGGAAGGCGAGCCGGAGCGTCCCGGCAACGACCGCGGCACCCTGCTCACCTTCACGATCGTCGCTTTGCTCATCCTCGGCATCGCCTCGGTCAACTTCGTCAACCTGGCGACGGCCCGGGCCAGCCAGCGCGCCCGCGAGGTGGCGCTGAGGAAGGTGCTCGGCGCCAACCGCGGCCAGCTGATCGTCCAGTTCCTCGCCGAATCGATCCTGCTCGCGACGGTCGCGATGCTGCTGGCGCTGGCCATCGTCGAGCTGACCCTGCCGCTGCTCTCGAAGTTCATCGACGCCGACCTCAGGATGACCTATTTCGGCGAGGACGGGATCGCCCTGCCGATCGTCGGGCTGCTGCTCGCGGTCGGCCTCGCCGGCGGCCTCTATCCGGCCTTCTACCTCTCCCGCTACCAGCCCGCGGCGGTTCTCAAGGCGAACAAGTCATCGGCCGAGCCGATCGGCAGCGGCCGCCTGCGCGCCGTTCTCGTCGTCGCCCAGTTCGCCGTCTCGATCGGCCTCATCATCTGCACCGCCATCGTCTACGCGCAGACCGAGTTCGCCCGGACGACCGACCCGGGCTACCGCCGCGACGGCCTGATCCAGATCAGCAATCTGAACCGCGCCCAGGTCGCCCCGATCGTCGACACCCTGATCCGCGAGATGGAGAAGGTCGAGGGCGTCAAGGGCGCCGCCGGGACCTCGATCACTCCGGCCAGCGGCACCACGCTCAACACCAACATCCAGGTGCCGGGGCGGACCAAGCCGATCACGATCGGCTGGTACAGCGTCCATCCCAATTTCTTCGACACGATGGGCATCAGGATGCTCGCCGGGCGCAAGCTGTCGAGGCAGTTCGCCAACGACAGCGGCGCCATCCCCGACGAACCCAAGGAAGCGACCGAGGCTGCCATGCGAATGCTGGCGCAACGCGGCCAGAACGTCGTCGTCAACGAGCTGGCGGCCAGGCAGATGGGCTTCGCCACGCCGCAGGAGGCGCTCGGCAAGCAGGTCAAGGCCAACCAGCTTCCCGACGAATATGGCATGCTTCCGGTGACGATCGTCGGGGTCGCCCAGGATTCGCGCTTCCGCTCGCTCCGCGAGCCGGTCGAGGCGATGATCTACCAAGACGGCGGAGTCTATCGCAGCCTCGTCGTCCGCTACGAGTCGAACGATCCCGAGGCCCTGCGCCGCAATCTCGAGCGGGTGTGGAAGAGGCTCGCTCCGGAAGTGCCGTTCGAGGGCGAGTTCTCCGACGATCGGCTCGGCGAGCTCTACACGACCGACGCCGCCCGGGCGAAGACCTTCGCCGGCTTCGCCTTGCTCGCGGTCCTGATCGCCTGCCTCGGCCTGTTCGGCCTCTCCGCCTTCACCGCCGAGCGGCGGACCAAGGAGATCGGCATCCGCAAGGTGTTCGGCGCCCGCAGCCGGGACATCGTCCGGCTTCTCGCCTGGCAATTCTCCAAGCCGGTGATCGTCGCCAATCTGATCGCCTGGCCGGTCGCCTGGTGGCTGATGCGCGACTGGCTGAACGGCTTCGACGCCCGAATCGACCTCGGGCCCGGCCCGTTCGTGCTCGCCGGCGCCCTCGCGCTCGCCATCGCGCTCGGGACGATCGCCGGCCACGCGATGAAGGTCGCCCGGGCCAACCCGATCCACGCCCTGCGCTACGAATAGGACCCGACACGATGTGGAAGAATTATCTGACCGTCGGGATCCGGGCCCTCGCCAAGAACCGGACCTATGCCTTCATCAACATCTTCGGCCTCGCCATCGGCATGGCCGCCTGCCTGATGATCCTGCTCTTCGTCCGCTACGAGATGAGCTACGACAAGTGGCTGCCCGGCGGCGAGAACGTCTACCAGGTGCAGAACTGGTTCCGCGACCCCGCCACCGGCGAGGAGGGCAAGCTGCAGATGGCGCCCTTCGCGACCAAGCCGGCGCTGGTCAAGGACTTCCCGCAGATCGAGAAGGCGGTCTACGCGCTGCAGCAGCGCCCCCGTCTTCCTCAAGGACGGCCAGGCCTCCTCGACCGAGGATTATGTCTATGTCGACGACAATCTCCTCGAGGTGCTCGACCTGCCGCTGCTTCACGGCAGCCGTAACGCGCTCGACCGGGTCAACACCGCGCTGCTGAGCCGGAGCGAGGCGGTCAGCCGCTTCGGAACCGACGATGTCGTCGGCAAGACGATGACGGTGATCAGCAAGGGCCAGCGGTTCGACTATCGGATCGGCGGGGTGTTCCGCGACATCCCGAAGAATTCGCACCTCAGGATCAACGCCGTCGTCCGGGTCGATTTCACCAGCTACCTCGCCCAGGAGGCGCAGTTCCTGACCTGCTGGGGCTGCCAGGGCGGCTGGATCTACGCGAAGCTTCGCCCCGGCGCGGACCCGGCGGCGATCCGGGCGGCGATGCCGGCCTGGGAGAAGCGCAACATCCCCGACGAGAATAGCGGCGAAGCCAGGTTCAACGCCGGCGAGAATGGCGACTGGCATTTCGTCAACGTCGCCGACGTCCATCTCGGCGAGGGCCAGGAGGCGGCGATGTCGCCCGGCAACGACCAGGGCACGATCGTCACCTTCGCGGTCATCGCGCTTCTGATCCTCGCCATGGCGGTGGTCAACTTCACCAACCTCGCCACCGCCCGCGCCAGCCAGCGCGCCCGCGAGGTGGCGCTGAGGAAGGTGCTCGGAGCCAACCGCCGGCAGCTGATCGTCCAGTTCATCGGCGAGTCGATCCTGGTGGCGGCGCTGGCGATGGTGATCGCTCTGGCCCTGGTCGAGCTGCTCCTGCCCAGCTTCTCCGCCTTCCTCGACGCGGAGATCAGGCTCTCCTATCTCGGCGCGGACGGGATCGCTTTGCCGATGCTCGGCCTGGTGCTTCTCGTCGGCGGGCTGGGCGGGCTCTACCCGGCCTTCTTCCTGTCGCGCTTCCAGCCGGCGACGGTGCTCAAGGCCAACAAGTCGGCGTCGGAGGGCGAAGGCACCGGCCGGCTTCGCGGCGGCGCTGGTCGTCGGCCAGTTCGCGGTGTCGATCGGGCTCATCATCTGCACCGCCGTGGTCTATCTGCCAGACCAGCTATGCGCGAAGCGTCGATCCCGGCTTCGACCGCGAGCATATCGTCCAGATCGACGGCCTCAACCGCTACCAGCTGATCAATTCGGGCAAGGCGATCGCCGACCGGATGAAGCGGGTCGAGGGGGTCGAGGCGGTCGGCCGGAGCACGATCGCGGTGGCGACCGACGGCCAGAACAACACCAACGTCATGGTGCCCGGCAATCCCAAGCCGGTTCTGATCGGCCTCTACGGAGTCGATCCCGGCTTCATGAAGGCGATGGGGATCAAGCTCGTCGCCGGCCGCTGGTTCGACGAGAACCGGCCGCTCGACGACCTCACCCTGCCCTTCCCGCCCTCGCCCGAGCACGCAGCGGGCGCTGGCCGGCCGCGGCGGCAACGTCGTCGTCAACGAATCGGGCGCCCGGCGGCTCGGCTTCGCCAATCCCAAGGACGCGATCGGCAAGCAGTTCCGGACCGGCCTGGTCGAGAGCGAGTACGGCCTGGTGCCGGTCACCGTCGTCGGGGTGGTCGCCGACAGCCGCTTCCGCTCGGTCCGCGACCCGATCGACGACATCATGTTCGTCAACGGCGATTCCGGCCACCAGTGGCTGGTCGTCCGCTACAAGGGCGATCCCCGCGCGATGCGCGACAAGCTGCAGGCGGCGTGGCGCTCGATCACCACCGAGGTGCCGTTCGAGGCCGATTTCAGCGAGGACGTCGTCGCCGAGCTCTACGAGGCGGAGGATGCGCGGGCGCGGACCTTCGCCGGCTTCGCCCTGCTCTCGGTGATCGTCGGCTGCCTCGGCCTGTTCGGGCTCGCCGCCTTCACCGCCGAGCGGCGGACCAAGGAGATCGGGATCCGCAAGGTGCTCGGAGCGCGGGTGCGCGACATCGTCCGGCTGCTCGTCTGGCAATTCTCCAAGCCCGTCATCATCGCCAATCTGATCGCCTGGCCGGTCGCCTGGTGGGTGATGCGCGGCTGGCTGAACGGCTTCGACGCCCGCATCCCGCTCGGCCCGACTCCGTTCCTGCTCGCCGCCTTCCTGGCGCTGGTCATCGCCATCGGCACGATCGCCGGCCACGCCTTCAAGGTGGCGCGCTCCAACCCGATCCACGCCCTGCGCTACGAATAGGATCTTCAGATATGTGGAAGAACTATCTCACCGTCGGAATCCGGGCCCTCGCCAAGAGCCGGACCTACGCCTTCATCAACGTCTTCGGGCTCGCCATCGGAATGGCCGCCTGCCTGATGATCCTGCTCTTCGTGCGCTACGAGATGAGCTACGACCGGTGGATGCCGGGGGCGGAGAACGCCTACCAGATCCAGAGCTGGTACAAGTCGAGCGAGACCGGCCAGGAGGCCCAGCTCCAGATGACCCCCTATATGGCGGGGAAGCGGATCGCGAAGGACTTCCCGCAGGTCGAGAGGGAGGTCTACGTCACCAGCAACGGGCCGGTCTTCCTCAAGGACGGCGAGGCCACCTCGACCGAGGATTATTACTGGGTCGACAGCAATTTCCTCGAGGTGATCCCGCTGCCGATGGTGCACGGCAACGTCGCCTCGCTGAGCCAGCCCAACACCGCCGTCCTGACCCGGAGCGAGGCGGTCAAGCGCTACGGCACCGACAATGTCGTCGGCCGGACGATGACCCTCATAAGCCGCGGCCAGTCGCGCGACTTCAGGATCACTGGGGTGCTCGAGGATCTGCCGAAGAACTCGCATCTCGAGTTCAACGCTCTCGCCCGGATCGACCTCGTCGCCTTCAACGCCGACACGCCGCAGGCGCTCGAATGCTGGGGCTGCCAGAACGGCTACGTCTACGTGAAGCTGAGGCCGGGCGCCGACCCCAGGACGCTCCAGGACGGCTTCCCGGCCTGGGAGAAGCGAAACATCCCCGACGAGAATGCCGGCGAGGCCCGGTTCAACGCCGGCGACGACCAGGACTGGCATATCGTCAACGTCCGCGACGTCCATCTCGGCCGGGCGCAGGCGGCGGCGATGTCGCCGGGCAACGACCGCCGGACCATCCTCACCTTCGCGATCATCGCGCTTCTCATCCTCGGCATGGCGGTGGTCAACTTCACCAACCTCGCCACCGCCCGGGCCAGCCAGCGCGCCCGCGAGGTGGCGCTGAGGAAGGTGCTTGGGGCGACCCGCAAGCAGCTGATCGTGCAGTTCGTCGGCGAATCGATCCTGATCGCCTTCGTCGCGATGGTCATCGCCCTCGCGCTCGTCGAGCTCCTCGTCAGGCCCTTCTCGACCTTCCTCGACGCGAGCCTCAGCGTCTCCTATTTCGGCGCCGACGGGATCCTCCTTCCGGCGCTTCTGCTGGTGGTCGTGGTGGGCGTCCTCGGCGGCCTCTACCCGGCCTTCTTCCTGTCGCGCTTCCAGCCGGCCTCGGTGCTCAAGGCGAACAAGTCGTCGGCCGAGACGTCGGGTACCGGGCGGCTGCGCAGCATCCTCGTCGTCGGCCAGTTCGCCGTGTCGATCGGGCTAATCATCTGCACCGCGGTGATCTACGGCCAGACGGTCTACGCGCGCACCGTCGACCCCGGCTACAACCGAAGCCAGATCCTCCAGGTCGACGAGCTCGCCCGCTACGCCCTCATCGACAAGGGCGAGATGATCGCCGAGCGGACGCTGCGGGTGCCCGGCGTCGAGTCGGTCGGCCGGACGACGATCGGAGTCGCCACCGACAACAACAACAATACCGGCCTGATGGTGCCGGGCCGGACCGAGCCGACCAGCATCGGCACCTACCAGGTCGACACCGGCTTCTTCGACGCGATGGGCCTGCGCATGGCCGCCGGCCGCTGGTTCGACAAGAGCCGGCCCCTCGACGACATGACCCTGCCCTACCCGCCCAACCCCGCCGACGAGCGGGCGCTGGCGGCCCGCGGCGGCAACATCGTCGTCAACGAGCTGGCGGCGAAGCGGCTCGGCTTCGAGAGGCCGCAGGACATCCTGGGCAAGACGTTCCGCGCCGCGATCGTCGACAATGAGATCGGCCTGGTGCCGGTCACCGTCATCGGCGTGGTCAAGGATTCGCGCTTCCGATCGGTCAAGCTGCCGCTCGACCCGATCATGTTCTCCAACACGCGAAGCGGCCACAGCTACATGATCGTCCGCTTCAAGGGCGATCCGGCGACGGTGCGCGCCGGGGTCGAGCGGACCTGGAAGGGCATCACCAGCGACGTGCCGTTCACCGCCGAGTTCAGCGACGACATCATCGCCGAACTGTACGAAGCGGAGGATGCGCGCGCCAAGACCTTCGCCGGCTTCGCCCTGCTCGCGGTGGTGGTCGCCTGCCTCGGCCTGTTCGGGCTCGCCGCCTTCACCGCCGAGCGGCGAACCAAGGAGATCGGGATCCGCAAGGTGCTCGGCGCCCGCTCGCGCGACATCGTCCGCCTGCTCGCCTGGCAATTCTCCAAGCCGGTGATCGTCGCCAATCTGATCGCCTGGCCGGTCGCCTGGTGGGTGATGCGCGACTGGCTGAACGGCTTCGACGCGAGGATCGACCTCGGCCCGGGACCCTTCGTGATCGCCGGCGGACTCGCCCTGGCGATCGCGCTCGGCACGATCGCCGGCCACGCCTTCAAGGTAGCCCGGGCCAACCCCATCCACGCCCTCCGCTACGAATAGGACCCGAACCATGTGGCGCAACTATCTGACGGTCGGCTTCCGGGCCCTCGCCAAGAACAAGACCTATGCGTTCATCAACGTCTTCGGACTGGCGCTCGGCCTCGCCGCCTGCCTGATGATCCTGCTCTACGTGCGCTACGAGCTCAGCTACGACAAATGGCTGCCCAACAACGAGAACGTCTACCAGTGGCAGACCTATTATCATGACGAGCAGACCGGCGAGGACCTCTTCCTGCAGATGGCCTCCTACGTCGCCGGCAAGGCGCTCGAGAAGGATTTCCCGCAGGTCGAGAAGAGGGTCTACGCGACGGGCGGCGGCTTCACCGTCATCCGGGGCGGCGAGGCGATCGCGGTTGAGGACGGCTCCCAGGTCGATGGCCCGTTCTTCGACGTCGTGCGGCTACCGCTGGCCAAGGGCGACCCGGCAACCGCGCTGAAGGAAGTGGGCTCGGTCGCCCTTTCCGAGACGACGGCGACGAAGCTGTTCGGCGCCGCCGACCCGGTCGGCCAGACGCTGACGGTGATGCTCCGCGGCAAGGCGGTCGACCACCGGGTCACCGCGGTGTTCAAGGACCTTCCCAAGAACTCGCACATGCGCTGGAACATGATCGTCCGCTACGATCCGGTCAGCTACAATGCCGAGCAGCCCGATTTCCTCACCCAATGGGGCTGGCAGTCGGGCTGGCATTATGTCGCCCTGAAGCCCGGCACCGACCCGGAGACGATCCACGCCCAGCTTGCCGCCTGGGAGAAGCGCAACATCGCCGACGAGAATTTCGGCGAGCGCAAGTTCAATGCCGGCGACGAGCAGGAATATCGGCTGGTCAACGTCCGCGACGTCCACCTCGGCAAGGCGCAGAGCGGCGCCGCGACTCCGGGCAACGACCGCCGGACGATCGTCACCTTCGGCATCGTCGCCGCGCTCATCCTCGGCATGGCCTGCGTCAACTTCACCAACCTCGCCACCGCCCGCGCCAGCCAGCGCGCCCGCGAGGTCGCCCTGAGGAAGGTGCTCGGCGCCAACCGCAAGCAGCTGATCGTCCAGTTCCTCGGCGAATCGATCCTGGTCGCGGCGCTGGCGATGATCCTCGCGCTGGCGATGGTCGAGCTTCTGCTCCCCTATTTCTCGGCCTTCCTCGATGCCGACCTCAACATCGCCTATTGGGGCACGGGCGGGCTTCTTCTGCCGATCCTCGGCCTGATCCTGGTCGTCGGCGCGGCCGGCGGCCTCTACCCGGCCTTCTATCTGTCGCGCTTCCAGCCGGCCCAGGTGCTCAAGGCGAACAAGAGCTCGGCGGAGGCGGCCGGCTCAGGACGGCTTCGCAACATCCTCGTCGTCGCCCAGTTCGCGGTGTCGATCGGGCTGATCATCTGCACCGCGATCGTCTACGCCCAGACTGTCTTCGCCCGAACCGCCGACCCCGGCTACCAGAGGGACGCCCTGCTCCAGGTCGAGGGCATCGGCCGACGTCAGCTGCTTCCGCTCAGCGACACCCTCGTCCGCGAGATCGAGCGCGTGCCCGGAGTCGTCTCGGTCGGCCGGACCAATATCGGAATCGCCACCGGCAACAGCTCGAGCACCGGGGTCCAGGTGCCCGGCAATCCCGAGCCGGTGACGATCGGCACCTACAATATCGACTACAAGTTCCTGCCGACCATGGGCGTCAAGCTGCTCGCCGGCCGCGGCTTCGACGAGAGCCGGCCGATGGACAACGCCACCACTCCCTTCCCGGAAGTGCCCGAAGCGGAGCGGGCGCTGGTGGCGCGGGGGATCAACATCGTCATCAACGAGCTGGCGGCGAAGAGGATGGGCTTCGCCGGCCCGCGCGAGGCGGTCGGCAAGCAGATCAAGGTCTCGTTCGACGAGGATTATGGCGGAATCCTGCCGGCGACGATCATCGGCGTCGTCCAGGATTCGCGCTTCCGCTCGATCCGCGAGCCGATCGACCCGATCATGTTCCGGATCGAGAAGAACGGCTACGGCCAGGCCCTCGTCCGCTACGACGGCGACCCCCGCCAGGTGCGCTCGGGCATCGAGCGGATCTGGAAGCGGATCGCGGCCGACGCGCCGTTCGAGGCCAAGTTCAGCGAGGACATCATCGGGGAGCTGTACGAGGCCGAGGAGGCGCGGGCGAAGACCTTCGCCGGCTTCGCTTTGCTCGCGGTGGTAGTCGCCTGCCTCGGCCTGTTCGGGCTCGCCGCCTTCACCGCCGAGCGGCGGACCAAGGAGATCGGCATACGCAAGGTGCTGGGCGCCCGCTCGCGCGACATCGTGCGGCTGCTCGCCTGGCAATTCTCCAAGCCGGTGATCGTCGCCAATCTGATCGCCTGGCCGGTCGCCTGGTGGGTGATGCGCGACTGGCTGAACGGCTTCGACGCGCGCATCGACCTCGGGCCGACGCCGTTCCTGGTCGCCGGCCTGCTGGCGCTCGCCATCGCCGTCGCCACCATCGCCGGCCACGCCTTCAAGGTGGCGCGGTCCAACCCGATCCATGCGCTGAGGTACGAATAACCTTGGTCCGGCGAAAGCCGGGACCCAGATCGGACTCCGGACTGGACCCCGGCCTTCGCCGGGGTGCATTAGGGCCGCCATGAAAGGCGACGACGACAGGCTGAAGCTTCGGAGCCGCCTCGTGATCGGCGGAATCGCCGGCTTCGTCGGGACGATGGCGATGACCGCGGCGATGCGGCGGCTTCACCGGCGGCTGCCGGCGAAGGAGCGCTATCCGCTGACGCCGCGGGAGATCGTCGATTCGGGGTCGAAGCAGATCGGCGTTCCGATCGTCGGCGAGGCGGCGAAGGACGTCACCACCGCCGCCCATTTCGCCTATGGCGCCGCCTGCGGGGCGATGATCGCGGCGCTGAACCCCGATCCGAAGAAGCGCACCGGCGCCGCCGCCGGAGCGGCGGTGTGGCTGGCGAGCTATATGGGCTGGATTCCCGGCGGTGGGGACGCTCGAGCCGGCGACCCGGCATCCGGCGCCGGCGCAACCTGCTGATGATCGGCGTGCATCTCGTCTGGGGCGCGGCGACGGCGGCGGCGATTCGCGAGCTCAGGCTGGCTCGAGAGACGATCCTCGAGGACGGGCCGGACCGGGACGCGCCTGTTCCCCGGCGAAGGCCGGGGTCCAGCGGCGGCGCCTGAAGACTGGGTCCCGGCCTTCGCCGGGACGCACTCCGCTAATCGACGTGCGGGTTGATCGCGGGCGGGTCGCTGGCCGGGAAGCTCTCGTCCGAAGCCTGGTCGACCTGCTCCCAATCCTTCGGCGGGTCGCGCATCGCCTCCGGGCCGGCGGAGCGGGCGGCGCCCGATTCGCCGACCGGGCCGACCCCGCCGGTGCCGCTGATCGCCGGCCGCGCGCCCGGACCGCCGCCGGTCTCGCCGCGGCGGCGCCAGAGCATCGTGGCGAGATAGCCGAGACCCGCCGCGGCGGCGGCGGCGATGCCGGTGATGATGGCCCCCTTGCGTCCCATTCAGCCCTCCGTGGTCATGGTCGCCGGCTCGGCGGGGGGAAGCCCCTCGGCGTCGGCGAGCCGCATCAACTCCTCCTTGCGCGCCGCCATCTGGCGGCCGAGCGCCTCGAGATCGACGTCGGCGGCGCGCGCCTGCTGGAAGAGGTTGCCGCGCGACTTCTCCTCCTCCTCGACATGGTGCTCGATCTGCTCCTGGAGCACCTTCACCTTGGCGTCGTAGAAATCGTCGTCGGGCCCGCCCGCCTCGATCTCGTTGATCAGCATCTTGGCGCCGTCATGCTCGACATAGGCTTCGTCGAGGTCGTCGTCGTCGATCTTGCCGCGCAGCGCGGGGTAGAAGATCTCCTCCTCGATCATCGAATGGACCTTGAGCTCGGTGCAGATCTGGCGGGCGATCTTCTCCTTGCGGCCGTCGCCGCTCGCTTTCTCGAACTGCTCGAACAGATCCTCGACCTTGCGGTGATCCTCCATCAGCAGATGGGTGGCGTCCATGTCGCGTGCGGTAACCATCGCTTGCTCTCCTCGTTTGGGTTCTGGAACATTCGGCGCTAGGGACCGGTTCCTTCGCGCGCAACGCGGTCCGAGGAAGAAGTCTTGAACGATACCGAAACCCTGTCTCCCGTCCTTCCGAACGAGACCGAGGAAGCGACCCGCCGGCTGCTCCAGAAAGCGTCCGAGCGCGGCCTGCGGCTCGCCACGGCGGAGAGCTGCACCGGGGGAATGCTCGCCTCGCTGCTCACCGACGTGCAGGGCGTCGCCCACGCCTTCGAGCGCGGCTTCGTCACCTATACGAACGAGGCCAAGAGCGAGATGCTCGGGGTGCCGACGGCGCTGATCGAGGAGAAGGGCGCGGTGTCGGGCGAGGTCGCGGTGGCGATGGCGGAGGGCGCGCTGGCCCGGTCGCGGGCCAATATCGCGGTGTCGATCACCGGCTTCGCCGACTCCGGCGACGAACCCGGCCTGGTCCATTTCGGCTGCGCCCGCGCCGGCCGCGCCACCGCCCATCGCGAGGAACATTTCGGTCCCGGCGGCAGAGGTGCTACTCGGGTCAAATGCATGAAGGTCGCCGTTGAGATGATGACGGAGATGCTGTGATGGCCAAGCGCCCGCCGTTCGAGGCGATCCACCGCCACGGCTTCGTCCGCGTCGCCGCGGCGAGCCCGACCGGCTCGGTCGGCGACGTCGCCTTCAACGTCGACCAGGCGATCGCCCTGGCCAAGGAGGCGGATGCCAAGGGCTGCGACCTCGTCGTCTATCCCGAGCTCAACATCTCCTCCTACGCGGTCGACGACCTCTTCCTCCAGGAGGCGTTCCTCGACGCGGTCGAGGACGGGATCGCCCGCTTCCGCGATGCGACCGCCAAGCTGTCGCCGGTGCTGGTGGTCGGAGCGCCGCTGCGGCGCAACGGGCGGCTCTACAATTGCGCGCTGGCGGTGTCGCGCGGCCGAATCCTCGGGGTCGTCCCGAAGAGCTTCCTGCCCAATTACCGCGAATATTACGAGAAGCGCTGGTTCGTCTCGGGCATCGGCCTCGAACGGCATCGACATCGCGGTCGCCGGCGAGACCGTGCCGTTCGGCACCGACCTCATCTTCGCCGCCGAGGATCTCGACGACTTCATCTTCCACGTCGAGATTTGCGAGGATTATTGGGCGCCGCAGCCGCCCTCGACGGTCGGAGCGCTCGCCGGGGCGCTGATCCTGTGCAACCTCTCGGCCTCCAACATCACCATCGGCAAGGCGGACGAGCGCAAGTTGCTCTGCGCCTCGCAGTCGAGCCGCTGCTGCGCGGCCTATGTCTACGCCGCCTCGGGACCGGGCGAGAGCACCACCGACCTCGCCTGGGACGGCCAGGGCTCGATCTACGAGCTGGGCGAACTGCTCTGCGATTCGACCCGCTTCGACCTCGAGCCGGAGCTCTGCGTCGCCGACGTCGACGCCCAGCGGCTTCGGCTCGAGCGGATGCGGATGCCGACCTTCAACGACAATGCGGTCGCGGCCGGCCATCCGGAGAAGACGGCCCGGCGAATCCATTTCGAGCACAAGCCGAGCCTGGGCGACATCGGCTTCCGGCGCCGGCTGCGCCGCTTCCCCTACGTGCCGAACCGGCCCGAGCAGCTCGATTCCGATTGCTACGAGGCGTTCAACATCCAGGTCCAGGGCCTCGCCCGCCGCTTCCAGGCGACGAGCGGAAGCCATCTCGTCATCGGCGTGTCGGGCGGGCTCGATTCGACCCACGCGCTGATCGTCGCGGCCAAGATGTGCGATTTCCTCAAGCTTCCGCGCTCGACGATCCTCGGCTTCACCATGCCCGGCTTCGCCACCGGCGACACCACCAAGGGCAATGCCTGGGCGCTGATGAAGGCGCTCGGGATCGTCGGCGAGGAGATCGACATCCGCCCGGCGGCGATGCAGATGCTCAGGGACATGAAGCACCCGTTCGCCGAGGGGAAGCCGGTCTACGACATCGCCTTCGAGAACGTCCAGGCCGGGCTGAGGACCGACTATCTGTTCCGCCTCGCCAACCAGCGCGGCGGCTTCGTCGTCGGCACCGGCAACCTTTCGGAAGTGGCGCTGGGCTGGTCGACCTACGGGGTCGGCGACCAGATGAGCCATTACGGCGTCAATGCCGGAGTGCCCAAGACGCTGATCCAGTATCTCATCCGCTGGGCGGTCAAGACCGGACAATTCGACTCCGATACGAACTCCATATTGGAGGCGATTCTCGCCACCAAGATCTCGCCCGAGCTGATCCCGGCCGACGACAAGGGCGAGATGCAGTCGACCGAGGGCACGATCGGGCCCTACGAGCTGCACGATTTCTTCCTGTTCCACATCCTGCGCTCGGGCCAGCCGCCGTCCAAGGTCGCCTTCCTCGCCTGGCAGGCCTGGCACGACGTCGGAGAAGGGCCAGTGGCCGCTCGGCTATCCCGACGCCCTGAAGCGCGCCTACGACCTGCCGACGATCCGCAAGTGGCTCGAGCTCTTCCTCTACCGCTTCTTCCAGATCAGCCAGTTCAAGCGCAGCGCCATCCCCAATTCGCCCAAGGTCTCGGCGGGCGGCGCGCTCTCGCCGCGCGGAGACTGGCGCGCGCCTTCCGACGGCACGGCCAAGCTCTGGCTGGAAGAACTCAGCGCCGCCCTCGATTAATCATACAAATAATTGGCACTCAAAACGGCCCGGCGGCGAAACAAGCCAGCTTCATCCTGACCTAAATCAGTAAGATTCATGCTGCACTGCGGGAACTTCGCGCAGCGAGCGGACGTTCTTCGGGAAGTCCTTCAAACCATTAAGGTATAACTGCGTTGATCAGCCTCTCCACCGCCTCCACGCTGGGGCAGAGCCACTTCGCGCCCCGGCACGACCAACGACCAAACCCTGATCTGCTTCTCCCACCTGCGGTGGAATTTCGTCTTTCAGCGGCCCCAGCATCTGATGAGCCGCTTCGCCGAGGCCGGCCGGGTGATCTTCTGGGAGGAGCCCGAGGCGGCGCTGCCCGAGATGGAGCCGGCGCTGGGCGTCCGGACCTGCGCCGAGACGGGCGTGATCGTGGTGACGCCGTCGCTTCCCGAGACGCTCGACGCCGAGCAGCGCGAAGCGGTGCTGAAGGACCTGCTCGACGCCTATCTCGCCGGCGAGAAGGGGCCGTTCGTCCGCTGGTACTACACGCCGATGATGCTGCCCTTCTCGAGGCACGTCGACGCCGCCTGCACCGTCTACGACTGCATGGACGAGCTCGCCAATTTCCGCTTCGCCCCGGCCGAGCTGCTGACCCTCGAGCGCGAGCTGATCGCCAGCGCCGACGTCGTCTTCACCGGCGGCTACAGCCTCTACGAGGCGAAGAAGGACCTCCACCCCAACATCCATCCCTTCCCGTCGAGCGTCGACCGGGCGCATTTCGGCCAGGCCCGGGCGATGGACGCGGCGCCCGACGACCAGGCCTCGCTGCCGAGGCCGCGCTTCGGCTTCTACGGCGTGATCGACGAGCGGATGGACCTGGAGATGGTCGCGGCCGTCGCCGACGCGCATCCCGAATGGTCGATCGTCATGGTCGGCCCGGTGGTCAAGATCGACCCCGCCGACCTGCCGCACCGGCCCAACATCCATTATCTCGGCGGCAAGACAATATGAGGAGCTGCCGGTCTATCTCGGCGGCTGGGACGTCGCGTTGATGCCGTTCGCGATCAACGATTCGACCAAGTTCATCTCGCCGACCAAGACCCCCGAATATCTCGCCGGCGGCCGCCCGGTCGTGTCGACCCCGATCACCGACGTCATCCGCCATTACGGCGACCTCGACGCGGTGTTCATCGCCGACGGCGCCGAGGCCTTCATCAAGGGCTGCGAGGAGGCGCTGGCGCTCGCCCGCGCGCGGCGACGAGTGGCTCAACGAGGTCGACCTCAAGCTCGCCAATCTGAGCTGGGACATCACCTATGCGCGGATGGCCGGCCTGGTCCACGAGGCGATCGCGGTCCCGAGCAAGGGGCCCAACATCGTCAAGTCGGCGGCCAAGAAGAGCTACGACTATCTCGTCGTCGGCGCGGGCTTCGCCGGCTCGGTGATCGCCGAGCGGCTGGCCAGCCAGCACGACGCGCACGTGCTCGTCGTCGACCGGCGGCCGCATGTCGGCGGCAACGCCTACGACCATCTCGACGAGGCGGGCGTGCTGATCCACCAGTACGGGCCGCACATCTTCCACACCAATTCCGACGAGATCGTCGACTATCTGTCGCAGTTCACCGAATGGCGGCCCTACGAGCACAAGGTGCTCGCCGAGGTTCGCGGCCAGCTGGTGCCGATCCCGATCAACCGCACCACGCTCAACATGCTGTTCGGCCTCGACCTCAAGACCGACGAGGAGGCCGCGGCCTATCTCGCCTCGCGGGCCGAGACGGTCGAGGAGATCAGGACGTCCGAGGACGTGGTGATCAACGCGGTCGGGCGCGAGCTCTACGAGCTCTTCTTCCAGGGCTATACGCGCAAGCAATGGGGCATCGACCCGTCGGGCCTCGACAAGGCGGTGACGGCGCGGATCCCGACCCGGACCAACACCGACGACCGCTATTTCGGCGACAAGCACCAGATCATGCCGCGCGACGGCTACACCGCGATGTTCAACCGGATGCTCGACCATCCCAACATCGATGTGCTGCTGTCGACCGACTACAAGGACATTGGTCGACGAGATCGACGCCGGCCATGTCGTCTTCACCGGGCCGATCGACGAATATTTCGGCTTCCGCTTCGGCAAGCTCCCCTACCGGAGCCTCCGTTTCGAGCACAAGATCGTCGACCAGGGCCGGTACCAGCCGGTGGCGGTGGTGAACTATCCCGACCCGCAGGTGCCCTACACGCGGATCACCGAGTACAAGCACCTGACCGGCCAGAGCCACGCCGAAGACCAGCATCACCTACGAATATCCGTCGGCGGAGGGCGATCCCTATTACCCGATCCCGCGGCCGGAGAACCAGGCGCTGTTCAAGAAGTACGAGGCGCTGGCGGACGAGACGCCCGGACGTGACCTTCGTCGGCCGGCTGGCGACCTACCGCTATTACAATATGGACCAGGTCGTCGGCCAGGCGCTCGCCGCCTTCCGCCGGCTCGACGCGGCGCGCCGGCCGAAGGTCGGGGCGCGCAGCGGCTCGATCTGGACCGAAGCGGCGGAATAGCAGCGAGGAAATTCCTCCCCGAGCAAGCTCGGGGAGGATCTTACTCCGCCGCCACAGCCGTCTCTTCCTCGACCGTCACCTGGCGCAGGAAATCCTCCAGCGCGGCATCGAAGCTCCTCAGCATCTGGCCGCGCTTGCTGGTCAGCGCCGTGCTGAGCGCTTCCGGCCCGTCCTCGGCGACGACAAGGGCCGGATCGTAGCCTGCGCCCTCCGCCACCCGCCGCGCGAATTCGTACCAGCTCACCTCGCCGTCATTGGCGAGGTGCCAGAGCCCGGTCTCGCCGTCGATCAGCAGGTCGAGCGCGGCGTGGCACAGGTCGGGCACGAAGGTCGGCGAAACCCGGGTGCGCGAGCAGGCGCGGACGGTCTCGCCGCGGGCGAGCGCGCTCAGCACGTGCCAGGCGAAATTGTAGCGGTCCCAGGGGCCGAAGAAGGCGCTGGTACGGACGATCAGCGCCTTGCCGCCGGCGGCGAGCACCCGCTTCTCGGCCTCGGCCTTGCTCTGCCCGTAGACGCAGCCGGGCGCGACTTCGTCCGCTTCGTGGTAGCGGCGGCCGAGGCGGCCGTCGAAGACGAGGTCGGACGAGAAGGTGACGAGCGGCGATCGCCCGCCGTCGCGCAGGCCCTGGCGAGCGCCTCCGCGCCGTCGGCATTGGCGGCCATGCAGGCGTCCCGCTCCCGCTCGGCGTCGGCGACCCGGACGAAGCCGGCGGTGTTGATCACCGCCCAGGGCTGGTGGCGCTTCAAGGCCCGGCCGATCGAGCTCGGGTCGGCAATGTCCAACTCGTCGCGCGCGGTGAGGCAGAAGGGCAGGGCCCGCTCCTCGCAGATCCGGGCGAAGGCGTTGCCGAGCGTTCCGGTCGCGCCGGTGATCAGCAACTTGCGACCGCCCCCTTCGAGCGGCTTGCAGCGGCCGCTCCACGGATAGAGGCGCGGCGGGCGGCGCCACCAGCCGGGGGAATCGAGCGCCGGATGATCGAATTCCTCGCCTCTGGCATAGGCGCGTGGCGGCGTGGGCGACGACCGTCGGCCGGGCGTGCCGCTGCGCACGTCGAAGGCGCCGGTGTCGTAATGGCCGTTGCGCTCGGTGAGCAGGAAGCGCCAGTCGACATTGCCGAACAGCGACCAGAAGGTGACCGCGCGCAGATCCATCCCTTCGCCGCGGAGCCGCTTCGCCGTGTCCCAGACCTCGGCGAACCAGCGCAACTGCTCGTCGCGGTGGCAGCCGTGATGGACCTCGGTGACGGCGATCGGGATGCGATAGCGTTCCCAGGCCTCCCGCAGCCGCGGCTCGATGCCGGTGTCCGGCTCGAGCCTCTTCACCCGCACCGCCTCGGCGTCGACATAGGTGTCGCGGCCGTTCCCGCCCGGCTCGAGCCAGGGATAGAGGTGGGTTCGATGGTCGAGGAAGCGTTCGCTGGTGAGATAATGGTTGATGCCGATGATGTCGGGCCTGGCCTCGCCGCTCTCGAACTGCTCGATCTCGGCCCAGCCGATGCCGGCTCCGAACAGGATCTTGTGCCAGGCGTGCTTCGAGTCGATCCGGCCGCAGAGCAGGTCGAGGCTGAGCCAGCGCCGCTCATTCTCGTGCGCCGCCTGGTAGCGCAGCGGCGCGGTCGAGAAGGTCTTGCCGAGATCCTCGGTCTGGACGAGCCGGGCGGCGGGGACGGCGCGGCGGATCGCGCGCATCGCCTCGAGCGTGCCCTTGCACTCGTTGACGAGGGCTCGCAGGAAGGTCGGGTAGTCTGCGACCGTGCGGATACCAATGGCCGTAGAGGCCGGAGAAGCGGGCGGTGGTGAGCGGCTCGTTGACCGGGGTCCACATCTCGATCCACGGATAGCGCTCGGCGACCCGGGCGGCATAATCGGCCAGCTTCGCCGGGAAGTCCGGATCGAGCAGGTCGGTGTAGCGCGGGCCCGAGCCGTGATGGAGGAGGCCGCCGATCACCTCGATGCCGCGCTCGCGAAGCATGGCGAGCCGGTCGTCGGTCCAGGCGAAATCGAGCTTGTCCGGGCTTTCCGGAGCGACCGCCTCCCACAGGATCGGGAATCGGACCGTCGTCAGGCCGAGCCCGGCCATCAGGTCGATGTCCGTCCGCCGGTCGCGGTGACCGGTCTCCGCTGCCTGGTCTCGATACGCGTCGTGGAGCCGGACAATGGTGCATTCGGCGCCTCCCCATAACTCCGGCGGAGGCGTGCCGCGTCGATCTGCCGTCATTCCTGTGTGCGTTCCGATTGTGGCGGGTGAGTAACGAACCCTCTGCCCAAAGCCCGGGTTCCGCCCACGTAAAGCAGGTTAGGGAGATTCCGGACGCGATTAAGACAGATTAGCGGATTCCGCGCTTAGGAATTCGGTAACCTTTTCCGTGTCATGCTCTCCAGGCCCGAGGGGAGAGTGCGATGCGCGTCCAGCACCAGGAGCAGAGCTTCGAAGACCGCCGCTCGGAACCGCGCCACGAAGGGCTGATCGACAGCGCCGTCATCCTCTATCGCGGCGAGCGCCATTCGGTGCCGGTGCTCAACATCTCGACCCGCGGAACGATGATCGAGAGCGCGATCACCCCGCGGCTCGGCGAGACGGTGCTGGTCGAATTCCCCGAATGCAGCCGGATCCACGCCTTCGTCCGCTGGGCCCGCGAAGGACGCATCGGCCTCAATTTCGGGCATGAGATGGTCCTGGGCGGCTAGCGTCCCAGCGCCTTCAGTACGGTCGGAGTGATCCCGCTCACCATCCGCTTGATCCCCTGGAAATTGGGATGGATCCCGTCCGGCAGGGCCAGCGCGGCATTGCCCGCCACTCCGGCGAGGAAGAAGGGATAGAGCGCGGCGCCGTGGCGGCGCGCCAGCTCGGGGAAGATCGCGCTCATAGTCGCGCCAGTAGTCGGCGGCCGAGATTGGGCGCGGCGAGCATCCCGGCGATCAGCACCGGGATCCCGCGCCGCTTGAGCTCGGCGACGATCGCGTCGAGATCGGCCCGGGTCTGCGCGCGGCGGAAGGCCGCGCAGCATGTCGTTGGCGCCGAGCGCGACGATGGCGAGGTCGGGCTTCGGCGCGCAGCCCGTCCAGGGTCCAGGCCAGCCGCGCCCGCCCCTGGGCGGCGGTGTTGCCCGACACTCCGGCGTCGGTGACGAAGGCGCGAACGCCGTTGCGGCGGAGCGTCGCCTGGAGCTGCGGCGCGAAGCCCTGGCCGGGCGGCAGGCCGTAGCCGGCGGTGAGGCTGTCGCCGAAGGCGAGGACGTGGACGTCCTGCGCCGCCGCCGGCGCCGCCGGAGGCGGCCGATCAGCAAGCAGCGCATGGACAAGCCGGCGAAGCGCCCCATATGGGATCCGTAACGACATCGGATTTCCATTCCCCTTCATGACCGGCCTCCTACGTTATCGACGCTTCCAATGTCACGCTCGCGCTCGGCTCCGGCGCGGGCCGGGTCGAGATCTTGCGCGGCATCGACCTCAAGGTCGCCGAGCGGCGAAAGCGTCGCCCTGCTCGGCCCCTCGGGCAGCGGCAAGTCGTCGCTGATGGCGGTGCTGTCCGGGCTCGAGCGGGCGACCGGCGGAACGATCCGGATCGCCGGCGCCGACTTCACCGCGCTCGGCGAGGACGATCTGGCGCGGGCCCGGCAGGGGCGGATCGGGATCGTCCTCCAGGCCTTCCATCTGCTTCCGACGATGACCGCGCTCGAGAATGTCGCGGTGCCGCTCGAGCTGGCCGGCCGCGACGGGGCGTTCGAGCTCGCCCGGGCCGAGCTGGAGGCGGTCGGCCTCGGCCACCGGCTCACCCATTATCCGGCGCAATTGTCGGGCGGCGAGCAGCAGCGCGTCGCCATCGCCCGGGCCACCGCGCCGCGGCCGGCCCTGCTCTTCGCCGACGAGCCGACCGGCAATCTCGACGCCGCGACCGGCAACGCGATCCTCGACCTGCTGTTCGAGCGGCAGCGCGGCACCGGCGCGACCCTGCTCGTCATCACCCACGATCCGGCCCTGGCCGCGCGCTGCGGGCGGGTGCTGGAGATGCAGGACGGGCGGATCGTGCGGGACAGCGCGGCGTGAGGAGGGTGCCGACGTTCCTCCCCGAGCTCGCTCGGGGAGGGGGACCATCCGAAGGATGGTGGAGGGGCCATTCCGACTCAGGCATTTCCCCTCCACCACGACGCTTCGCGTCGCGGTCCCCCTCCCCGAGGCAAGCTCGGGGAGGAGTCATGAGCCTCGCCCTCCGCCTCGCCCTGCGCGACCTGCGCGGCGGGCTCGCCGGCCTTCGCCTGCTCGCCATCTGCCTGTTCCTCGGCGTGCTCGCGCTGGCCGGGGTCGGCTCGCTCTCCGCCGCGATCGTCGCCGGCCTGGCCGAGCGCGGGCAGGAGATACTGGGCGGCGACGTCCAGCTCGTCGTCGCGCAGCGCGAGGCGACGCCGGAGGAGCTCGCCGCTTTCGCGCGCGAGGGCCGGGTCAGCCAGATCACCCGGATGCGGGCGATGGCGGCGCGGCTCGACGGCGAGGAGAGCGTCCTCGTCGAGCTGAAGGGCGTCGACGAGGCCTGGCCGCTCTTACGGCGACGTTCCGGGCCGGCGCCGGGCGCCGCGGCCGCAGCGGCGCGCAGGTGGCGGTCGGCCCGGAGCTGGCCGAGCGGCTCGGGGTCCGGGTCGGCGACCGGATCCGGATCGGCGAGGCCGAGCTGCGAGATCGTCGGCCTGATCGCCGAGGAGCCGGACCGGGTCGGCCAGGGCTTCACGCTCGGCTCGACCGCCCTGGTCGACCGCGCCGGCCTCGCCGCCACCGGCCTGGTCCAGCCCGGCAGCCTCTACACCAGCGCCTACCGGCTGAAGCTTCCGCCGGGACGCGACCCGACGGCGGTCGGCCGAGCGGCTGAAGAAGCGCTTCGGCGCCGCCGGCTTCCAGGTCCAGGACCGGACGCAACGGCGCGCCCGGCACGCGCCGCTTCATCGAGCGGCTCGGCCAGTTCCTCACCCTGGTCGGGCTCACCGCCCTGATCGTCGCCGGGATCGGCGTCGGCAACGGGGTCGCCTCCTATCTCGACGGCAAGCGCGGCACGATCGCCACCCTGAAGCTGCTCGGCGCGACCAGCCGCACCCTGTTCCTCTCCTATCTCTTCCAGATCGGCCTGGTCGCGCTCGGCGCGATCGCTCGCCGGCCTCGCGGTCGGAGCGCTGCGTCCCGGCGGTCGTGGTCGCGATCGCCGGCGACGCTCTGCCGGTGCCGCCGCGCCTCTCGCTCTACTGGCCGCCGCTGCTCGCCAGCGCCGCCTACGGCCTGCTCATCGCCGCCGTCTTCGCGCTGGTGCCGCTCGCCCGCGCCCGCACCGTGCCGGCCGCGTCCCTGTTCCGCGGCGACCTCGAGCCGCCGCGCCGGCCGGGCTGGGCGGTCGCTCGCTCGTCGTCCTCGCCGCCGCCGCCGCTGATCGCCGGCCTCGCCATCGGCACCGCGCGCGAGCCCGCCTTCGCCGCCGGCTTCATCGGCTCGGCGCTCGGCCTCGTCCTGCTGCTCACCCTGCTCGGCGGGCTGATCCGCTGGACCGCGTCGCGCCTGCCGCGTCCGCCGCAACCCGGTGTTCCGGCTCGCGCTCGCCAACCTCCACCGCCCCGGCGCCCAGACCGGCCGGCTGGTGGTCGCGCTCGGCCTCGGCCTCACCCTGTTCACGACCCTGGCGGTGATCGAGAGCAACCTCGCCGGGCCAGATCCGGACCACCATCCCGGCCAGGGCGCCGAGCTTCTTCATGCTCGACATTCCGGTCGAGGAGATCGGCCGCTTCCGCGCGCTGGCCGGCGCGCGCCGCGCCGGGCGGCGACCTCGTCACCATCCCCTCGCTGCGCGGCTCGGTGGTCGCGGTCGGCGGCCGCCGGGTCGCCGACATGGCGGAGATCCCGCCCGACGCCTGGTTCCTGCGCGGCGACCGCGGCCTCACCTATTCGCGCGACCCTGCCGGAGGGCAGCCGGATCGTCGCCGGCCGCTGGTGGCCGCGCCGATTATTCCGGGCCGCCGCTCGTCTCGCTCGACGTCGAGGCGGCGCGGGCGGTGGGGCTCAAGGTCGGCGACACGCATCACCGTCTCGGTGCTCGGCCGCGAGATCGAGGCGCGGATCGCCTCGCTGCGCGAGATCAACTGGGACACGATGGGCTTCAACTTCGTCATCGTCTTCGCGCCCGGCGCGCTGGAGAGCGCGCCGCACAGCTTCATGGCGACGATCTCGATGCCCGAGGCGCAGGAGCGGCCCTTCGCCCGCGCCGTCGCGCGACGCCTTCCCGAGCGTCTCGGCGATCCGGGTCAAGGAGGTGGTCGAGACGGTCGGCGGCATGCTCGGCCAGCTCGCCGTCGCGGTGCGCTCCGCCGCCTCGGTCGCCATCCTCGCCGGAATCGCGGTGCTGGTCGGAGCGCTCGCCGCCAGCCGCCGCGCCCGCATCTACGACAGCGTCATCCTCAAGATGCTCGGCGCGACCCGCGGCCGGATCCTCGCCGCCCAGGCGCCGAGTTCGCCGCCCTGGCGCTGGTCGTCGCGCTCGTCGCCTTCGGCCTCGGCACCGCCGCCGGCTGGTGGGTGGTGGTGAAGATCTTCGAGCTCGACTGGGCGCCCGACTGGGGCGACGGTCGCGCGCGACGCTCGGCGCTCGGCGCGCTCGTCACTCTCGTGCTCGGCCTGCTCGGCTCGCTGCCCGCTCTGGCGGCGCGGCCGGCGCGCGCGCTCCGAGCCCTTTGAACCGCTTCGGCCTTGTCACGGGCCGGCGGCGATGGGAGACAAGGCCATGCCTCGCCGCTGCCTCCCAATCCTCATCGCTTTGGCCCTGGCGGCCTGCGTGAGCCAAAGCCCGACCCCAACGCAGGACCGGCTCTCGCCGGCAGAGCTGGAAGCCATGGTCGCCGAGCCGCTCGAGGCCGCGCGGGCCGGCGATCTGCCTGGAGCGCAGCGCGCATTCGAGGCGCTGCTGGCCCGGTCCGACGTCGAGCAGGCCCCCGATCTCCTCAGCGCATTTGGAGTCGGCCTCTACTCTCAGGGCGCCGGGGATTGGGACTCGGACGGCGAGCGTTTTCGTCGGGCATCGGTGCCCTATCTGGAGCGGGCGATCCCGGCGACGGAGAAACGCTTCGGTCCGGACCATCCCGAAGTGGCGCTCGCCCTCAACACTTATGGGGACGTGCTGAGGGCGCTATCGCCGGAAGACCCGCCCAGACAGGCGGACAGCGCCTATGCCCGCGCCTACGCCATTCGCGAGAAGACCCTCGGTCGCGGCAATGCGGAGACGCTTTTCGTCCTCTTCCGCCTGGCGGAGCTTAAGGGCCTACCCTCTCGAACCGGCGGCGATCCCGCGCGAATCGCCGAGGCAGCGGACATGTTTCGAGCCGTCATCCGCGGTCGCGAGGCCAATCCCGACCCCGATCCACGGGCCGGAACGCCGGAAAACGTCCGGCTCGCCCTCATTGAAATGTATGTGGGGAACGGCCGGACGGCGGAAGCGGTGGCGGTGGCCCGAACGACGGAGCTGGTCGACGAGAATCGCAACTGGCGATGCGACGTCGGCCCCGGACGCGCCGCCATCGCCGCCGTGCTGAGGGAACGCGGCCGGACCGAGGAGGCGAAAGCAGCCCTCAATCCCCCGGCCGACCCGCCGGCCGGCTGCCTGTTCGATCCGCCGTTCCTGAGGACGCGGAACTAGGAGACTCCCGATGATCGACCTCTACACCGCCGCCACGCCCAACGGCTGGAAGGTCTCGATCGCGCTCGAAGAGCTGGCGCTGCCCTATGAGGTGCATGTCCTCGACCTCGGCTCGGGCGCCCAGAAGGAGCCCTGGTTCACGGCGATCAACCCGAACGGGCGGATTCCCGCCATCGTCGACCGGGATGAAGGGGATTTCGCGGTGTTCGAATCGGGCGCGATCCTCGTCTATTTGGCCGAGAAGACCGGACGGCTGATGCCCTCCGACCCGAAGGGACGCAGCCTCGTCATGCAGTGGCTGATGTTCCAGATGGGCGGCGTCGGGCCGATGATGGGTCAGGCCAACGTCTTCACCCGCTACTTCCCCGAGGAGCTGCCGAGCGTGATCGACCGCTATCGGCGCGAGAGCCGGCGGCTGTTCGAGGTGCTCGACGGGCATCTCGCCGATCGTGAATGGCTGGCGGGGGATTATTCGATCGCCGACATCGCCAACTGGGCGTGGGTGCAGACCCATGAATGGCCGGGGGTGCCGGTCGAGGGACTGGAGCATCTCCAGCGCTGGCTGGCGGCGATCGGCGAGCGGCCCGCGGCTCAGAAGGGGGTGACGATCCCGCCCCGCGCCGATCCGGAGAAGACGGTGGCGGCGGCGAAGTCGATCCTCGCCTAGGCTTTCAAATCCTCTCCCGGAATTCCGGGGGAGGAACAAGGAGGCGCTAGTCCTTCGGCTCGCATCTCTCGTAATTCGGCTCGCGGCCCTGCTTGCGGGCCTGGCGCTCTTCCTTGCCGATACATTCTTCCTGGCGCCGGATCTGGCGGCCGCGCTTCTGGTCGGCCTCGGCCTGCGTGGTGATCGCGGCGTCGACCCCGGCGGAGGCGACCTTGACCGGGATGCTGGCGACGTCGAGCGCGGTCTTGGCGATGCAGCCGGGAAGCGCGAGGGCGGCGGCGGCGGCGATCAGGAGGCGGTTCATGAGCTGCTCCCTAGCACCGTCCGATGATCGCCGCCTTAACGGCGAACGCCTTCCCTAGGCGCCGTCGGGCTTGGCGCGGTCGGCGAGCCGCTGCCTCGTGCGCGCCTCGGCCTTCTCGATCCGGTCGGCCTGTCGGTCATAGTCGAGAGCGATCTCGTTGAGAGCGACGGCGACATTGTCGAGGCCGCCGTCCACCGCCAGGCCGCGGCATTTCTGGGCCAGCGCCCGCAGCGAGGTGGGGGTCTGGCTCATCGCGTCCCGAACGCGGCCATAAGTCTAGGGGCCATCCTGTCCGTCCTTTCCGCTCGCGGGAAGCGAAGGAGCGTTGCGGGGCTCCCCTGCCCCGCGGACGCCGTACCCGGCGCGTCGGTCCCTGGGCCGGACGCACGCCGAGTCAAAGCGTTCCTGATGTAGATTAAGTTCCGGTGCCCGCGCTTTTGCCCGGGCCCTCGCAACGACCGTCGCTCTCTCACGTCTCCGGGCGCCTTTCGATGTGCAGGTAGTTGGGATTGAAGCCCGCCGCCCGTTCGAGCCGGCCATGATCGTGGATGGTGAGAAGGCCCTGGCGGAAGCTGATCAGATCCTCCGAGCGCAGGCGACGGAGCACCCGGTTGACGTGGACCGAGGTCAGGCCGAGCGCGTCGGCAATCTCCTCCTGGGTGAGCGGGAGGTCGAAGCGATGGTCGGTCGACCAGGCCGACATTCTTCATCCGCACGTAGAGCTCGCAGACCAGGTGGCCGACCGCCGCATAGGCGTCGCGACGGCCGATATTGACCATCCAGGCGCGAAGCACCGCCTCGTCGACCAGGGTCGCCCACCAGAAGGCCTTGGCGAGCCCCGCGCGGTCGGTCAGCGCCTCGATCCTCGGCCGCGGGATAAAGGCGACCCGGGCGCGGCTGAGCGTGGCGATGCCGTGGTCCATCTCGCCGAGGATCGTCACATGGAGATCGCAGAAATCGCCGGGGAGAAGGAAGGCGGTGATCTGGCGTCCGCCGTCGGGCAGCAATTTGTAGCGCGCCGCCCATCCCTCGATCATCAGGTGGACATGGTCCGGGCGGTCGCCTTCGCGAATGAGGTTGCGGCGGGCACCCATGTCGCGCGCATCTTCGGCGAGCGCGGCGAGAGCGGCCCGGTCGTCTTCGGACAGCGAGACGACGCTTTCCAGCTTCGCGATCAGCGGATCGAGCGGCTCATGCTCCCGCGCGGAGGAGGCTGTGGCCATGGCCGGAGACTAGGCCCGTTCGGGGCGGGCGTCCAAGGAAATCGATCTATGTTAGGAAATGGCTGATTATCCTGTGTGAGATACCGCCGGCACGAGTTGCTTTAAGGTCGGTTCATTGCCGGCACACGTTATTGGGGCGCTGGTGACCGAGAGACTTTCGATGCTCCCGCCCTTACTCGCGCGGAGAGCGACCATGCCGGCCCCCGAAGGTATCGAGCGCGTTCTGCGTCGCCTGGAGACTCGCGTCCCCCTGGACGATGAGGACCGCGAGGCGGTCCGCTC
This sequence comes from uncultured Alphaproteobacteria bacterium, assembly GCA_963716155.1. Taxonomy (GTDB): domain Bacteria; phylum Pseudomonadota; class Alphaproteobacteria; order Sphingomonadales; family Sphingomonadaceae; genus Allosphingosinicella. Next base: position 2,401,830 of record OY970297.1, on the reverse strand, counting down.
GCTTCCCTTAACCCGGCGGACCCTGGAGCCCGCCGCCTATATCGTCCGCGAGGGCGAGCCGCCGCAAATGTGCGCGCTCCTGCTCAGCGGCTTCGCCTTCCGGCACAAGGTCACCGGCGAGGGCCAGCGCCAGATCGTGTCGCTGCACCTGGCCGGCGAGTTCCTCGACCTCCAGAACAGCTTTCTCGACGTCGCCGACCACAACGTCCAGGCGCTGACTCGCTGTGACATCGCCTCGGTTCCGGCCGCGGCGGTGAGCGCGCTCGCCGAAGAGCGTCCCAGGGTCGGACGCGCGATGTGGATCGAGACCCTCGTCGAGGCGGCGATCTTCCGCGAGTGGGTGGTCAATGTCGGCCGCCGCGATTCGATCAGCCGGATCGCGCATTTGCTGTGCGAGTTCGCCTTGCGGCTGGAGGCGGCGGGACTGGCCCGGGAAGGCCGCTACGACATGCCGATGACCCAGGAGCAGATAGCCGACTGCACCGGCCTGACGCCCGTCCATGTCAACCGGGTGCTCAAGGAGCTTGGACGGCTCGGCCTGATCGAACGCGAGAAGCGCTCGGTCGTCATCCTCCGGTGGAAGCAGCTGCGGGAGATCGGCGACTTCTCCACGCGCTACCTCCACCTCGACGAAGGCAGTCCGAAAGCGGCGGAATTCGCCATTTAACGCCCACGGCGTGCGGCAAGCAGCGGGAAAAGCTGCATAAAATCGCCGGCCTAAATCTAGGTAAAGGTATTGCCGACCAACGCCGATTATGCACCTTCCCGAGGGGGGAAGCGCATCGACCGTCCGGTCGGTGCTTCCAGACGCGAACAGGGAGCAGCTGTGGCGGACGTGCATCCGACATTCCAGGCCTTGGTGCGGCGGCTCGAGCGCCGTTCCCCGCTCGGCGAGGACGGCCGCAAGGCCCTGTTCGAGCTTCCCCACCAGGTCCGCAGGCTGTCGGCGTCGGCCCATATCATCCGCGACGGCGACCGGCCGGAATATATCAGCCTGCTCCTCTCCGGCTTCGCGCACCGCTACAAGCTCACCGGCGACGGCGGGCGGCAGATCATCTCGATCCACGTCCCCAGCGAATTCGTCGACCTTCAGAACGGCCTGCTCGGGGTCGCCGACCACAGCGTCCAGACTCTGACCGACGCCGAAATCGCCTACATCCCGCGGCCGGCGGTCGAGGAGCTGATCGCCCGCGATCCCGCGATCGGCCGGGCGCTGTGGATCGACACCCTGATCGACGCGTCCATCTTCCGCGAATGGGTGGTCAATGTCGGCCGGCGCGACAGCCGGGCCCGGGTCGCCCATCTGCTGTGCGAATTCTCGCTCCGGCTCGAGGCGGCGGGGCTCGCCGCCAACCATCATTACGAGCTGCCGATGACCCAGGAGCAGCTCGCCGACGCGGTCGGACTGACCTCGGTCCACGTCAACCGGGTGCTCAAGCGGCTGGGCGAGGAGGGGCTGATCCACCGCGACCGGCGGCGCATCGTCATCCAGGACTGGAAGCGGATGCGCGACGCCGGCGACTTCAACGAGCGCTATCTCCATCATGACGGCCTGGTCGCGGCGGCCGCGGCCTGATCCATGTAGTTGCGCTCGCGGGCCGAATAAGGAAGATTATGCGCGTTGTAGAGTACCACCCCGAGTCGGGGGATCGGTAGAATGTCCCGCCAGGACCGGATCCAGCACCATGTCGACCGCGCGTTCGAGGAGCTCGACCGCGCCCGCGCGGCGGAGTCGCCCGAAGCGGCGATCGCCCATCTCGCTTTGTCGGAGCTGCATCTCGGGCAGATGAAGGCGCTGAGCGAGCCCGACGAGCGGCGGCCGGCGCTGAGGCTGGTGGATTAGGCTCGATCGAAATTCGAAATGCGATGTGTAACCCCTCTCCCGTCCTTCACGAGAGAGGGGCTTACCCCTAGACCGCCCCCAGAGCCTGGTCGAAATCGGCGATGAGATCGTCGGGATCCTCGACCCCGATCGAGATGCGGACCAGGTTGTCGGTGATTCCGAGCGCCTGCTTGCGCTCGTCGGGGACCGAGAGGTGGGTCATCGCCGCCGGCGCGCTGGCGAGGGTTTCCGTGCCGCCGAGGCTGACCGCGAGATGGGCGATGCTGAGCGCGTCGAGGAAGGCGAAGGCCTCCTTCTCGCCGCCCTTCAGGTAGAGCGAGAAGGTCGAGCCGGCGCCGGTGCAGTGGCGGCGGTAGATGTCCGCCTGCCGGGCGTCGGGGCCGCCCTCGAGGAAGCCGAGATAGCCGACGCTCTCGACCTTGGGATGGCCGCGCAGGAAGGCGCAGACCTTGGCCGCGTTCTCGCCGGCGCGGGTCATCCTCAGCTCGAGCGTCTCGAGGCTGCGCAGAAGCATCCAGGCGGTGTTGGGGTCGGTGATCGTGCCGATCGTGTTGCGGAGCATCCGGATCGTGTTGATCAGCTCCTTCGATCCGGTGATCCCGCCGGCGACGAGGTCGCTGTGGCCGCCGGCATATTTGGTCAGCGAATAGACCGACAGGTCGGCGCCCTGGCGAAGCGGCTGCGCCCAGAGCGGGCCGAGGAACGTGTTGTCGATCGCGATCGGCGGCCGCTCCTCGCCGAGCACGGCGGAGCGCGCCGCCGCGACCGCCTCGACGTCGACGAGGGCGTTGGTCGGGTTGGCGGGGCTTTCCAGATAGATGAGCGACACCCGGCCCATGGCCTTGGCGCGCTCCAGCACGCTTTCGATCTCCTCGCGGGTCGCTCCGGCCGGGAAGTCGAGCCACTTGACCCCGAAGCGGCCGAGGATCCGGGCGATCAGGGTCTCGGTGGCGGCGTAGAGCGGGCCGCTGTGGACGACGACGTCGCCGGGCTGGACGAAGGCGAGCAGCAGCGTCGAGATGGCCGACATGCCCGAGGAGAAGGTGAGGGCGTCCTCGGCGTCCTCCCACAGGCTCAATCGGTCCTCGAGAATCTCCTGGTTCGGCCCGTTGAAGCGCGAATAGACGAGGCCCTCGGCGCCGCCGGGGCGCTTGCCGGTCACGCCTTCGAAATGGCGCTTGCCGGCCGCGGCATTCTCGAAGACGAAGGTCGAGGTGAGGAAGATGGGCGGCTTCAAGGAGCCTTCCGAGAGCATCGGATCGTAGCCATAGCCCATCATCAGGGTCGAGGGCTTGAGGCGGCGGCCGCCGATCTCGAGCGCGCTCGCCTTGGGGCGGCGGCGCGGAGTGGCGCCGGTGAGGTCGGATTCGTCTTCAGCCATGGATGTCTCCTGTCAGGTCGCAGATCTGCGTGGAGACCGAGCCTGTGAGAGGCTCACCGGCGCCCGCTCGAAAGCGGCCCGGAGGGGTGAGGTCCGTTGCCCGAGCGCTCCCTAACCCATCAGGCGGGCGCGGGGCTAGCCCCCTGTTCCCCGGCGAAGGCCGGGGCCCAGCGGCGCGGGCGGTGCGGCTGGGTCCCGGCCTTCGCCGGGAAACGATCAGCCCAGGAGCGCCCCTATCCCCCAGACGATCCCGACCATCAGCGGCACTCCGGCGAGGTCCATCAGGAAGCCGGCCCTCAGCATCTTCGGCAAGCGCGATGTGGCCGGTCGCCCAGGCGATCGCGTTGGGGCCGGTTCCGGAGGGGAGCATGAAGCCCCAGCTCGAGGCGAAGGCGGCGGGCAAGGCGAGCAGGATCGGATCGATTCCGGTGGCGGCGATGATCCCGGCGACGACCGGGATCGCGCCGCTCGCCGTCGCCACGTTGGAGGCGAATTCCGTGACGATGATGACGATTCCGACGAGGACGGCGGCGACGACCAGGGGATGGACCGAGCGCAGCGGCTGGAGGGCGACCCCCATCCATTCCGCCAGCCCCGAGGCGCCGATCCCCGCGGCGAGGGCGAGGCCGCCGCCGAACATCATGATCACCCCCCAGGGCGCCCGGTTCGCCTCCTCCCAGTTGAGCATCGCCCGGCCGGTGCCGTCGGGGATGACGAAGAGGAGGAGGGCGGCGACCACGGCGAGGGTGCCATCGGTCAGCGAATCCTTCGGCAGGTAGGGGGTGACGAACGGGACCGCGATCCAGGCGGCGACGAGCAAAGCGACGAGCGGCACGAGGCGCTTCTCGGCCGTCGACCAGGGGCCGGTCTCGCCGATCCCGGCGCGCGCCGCGGCCGGGTCGAAGTCGCTCGCCGCGACCCGCTGCACCTTCATCAATATCGCCCAGCAGAGCGGCACCGTGACGAGGACGAGAGGCATTCCGTAGAGCGCCCAGGTGAGGAAATCGATGCGGAAGCCGGTCGCCTTCTCGATGATCCCGGCGGCGATGGCGTTGGTCGGCGAGCCGACCAGGGTGCCGAAACCGCCGATCGTCGCGGCGAAGGCGATGCCCATGGCGAGCGCTCCGGCGAAGCCGTCGGTATGGCCCGGCTCGATCTTCGCGGCGCGGAGCACGGCGAGGCCGATCGGCATCATGATCAGGGTCGTCGCGGTGTTCGAGACGATGGTGGAGAGCAGCGCCGTCGCGGCCATGAAGGCGAACAGCATCTGCGCCGGCCCGCCGCCGCCCCGGCTGACGATGGCGAGGGCGAGTCGGCGGTGGAGCCCGGTCCGCTCGATCGCCAGGGCGACGATCGCCCCGCCCAGCACGAGGAACAGGATCGGCGAATAATAAGCCGCGGCGCTCTCGGTCGCGCTCATGATCCCGAGCAGCGGAAAGGCGAGGAAGGGGACGAGGGCGGTGGCGGTGAGCGGAAGCGCCTCCGTCATCCACCAGGCCGCCATCAGGACGATGATCGCGGTGGTCCGCCAGGCCGCCGGCGACATGCCGCCCGGAGCGGGGAGGAGGAGCATGGCGATGAAGACGAACAGACCGCCCCAGAGCCCCCAGCGTGCGGCCATTCGATACCCCCTTTGGTCGGAGGGTTGATGGCATGGAGAGAAGCGGCAAGAAAGCCCCTCTCCCGTCCTTCACGGGAGAGGAGGGGCCCGCCGCGAAGCGGTGGGAGGTGAGGGTCTGTACTCCAGATTCAGCAAGACCCTCACCTCCCAAGCCTTCGGCTTGGGCCCCTCCTCTCCCGTAAGGACGGGAGAGGGGTTTAAGCAGCGATCAGCGAAATCTGCCTTCCGTAGTCCGGCTCGCCGCGGTGGGTGGCTCGGCGGTAGCTGAAGAAGCGGTCGGGCTGGGAATAAGTGTCCTCGCCCAGCGCCTCGATCCGCTCCAGCCCGGCCTCGGCGAGCCGGGCGACGACGAAGCCCTCGAGGTCGAACTGGTGATGGCCTTCGCGGCCGAGCGTGAAGAACCGCTCGTGCTCCGGATCGGCCTCGGCGAAGCGGCGCAGGAAGGCGTCGTCCACCTCGTAGGAGCGGCGGGCGATGCAGGGGCCGACCGCCGCGGCAATCCGGCTCCTGAGCGCGCCGCGCCGCTCCATCTCCGCGACCGTCGCCTCGACCACTCCGCCGAGCGCGCCCTTCCAGCCGGCATGGGCGGCGGCGACCACCCCGGCCTCGCGGTCGGCGAGCAGCACCGGCGCGCAGTCGGCGGTGAGGATTCCGAGGACGAGGCCGGGGCGGTCGGCGACCATCGCGTCGGCTTTCGGTCGGGCGTCATCCGGAAAGGGGGCGGCGACGTGGAGCGCGTCGGCGGAATGGACCTGGTGGAGGGTGACGAGGGCCGAGCCGGGGGCGACGGAGCCGACGGCCCGGCGCCGATTCTCGAAGATCGACTCGCGGTCGTCGCCGGAGCCGAGTCCGACGTTGAGGCCCGAGCAGATCCCGGTCGAGATTCCGCCCCTCCGGCCGAGGAAGCCGTGCCGGACTCCGGCCAGCGCCGCCGCCTTCAACGCCTCTACAGCTCCAGCTTCCATATCTCGTCCTCGTCCGCCTGCTCGCCGACCATGAACTTGTAGGGGCCGACATAGGTGAAGCCGTAGCGGCGGTAGAAGGCCTTGGCGCGGTGGTTCTCGACGAAGACCGACAGATAGAGCTCCTCGGCGCCGCGCTTGCGGGCCTGCTCGATCGCCCATTCGGACAGGGCCTGGGCCACTCCGGCGCCCTGCCACTGCTTAAGGACGTAGAGCTGGCGGAACTCGAGGGCCGGACGGGTCGGCCGGACGGGAAGGGTGATCGGACCGAGCTTGACGAAGGCGACGGGCTCGCCCTCGGATTCGGCGAAGCGGACCTGGTGCTCGCCGTCGAGCAGCTCGGTGAGGAAACCCTGCTCGCTGAGCTGCTCGAGGAAGGCCTCGAGATCCTCGGTCCGGTAGAGATGGGCGAAGGTCTCGATGAAGCTCCGGCGATGGAGGTCGGCGAGCGCCGCGGCGTCCTGCGGGGTCGCGTCACGATAAGTGATCATGCAAAGCCTCCTGGAGCCGGCCAGAGCGGGGCGGAAAGGCCCATGACCCGGAAAAGCCGGCCCATCTGCTCGGGCGAGACCAGCCGGTCCCTCGCGATCCTGAGCTCCTCGCCGCGATGGGGAGAGGACCGGGCGAGCGAGTCCGTCCGGGCGTCGATGCCGAGCCTCGTCAGCCAGTCGCCCTGGGCGGCCGGCCCATGGATGCGGACACCGGCCTCCCCGGCGGCCCTCGCCAGCGATTCGAAATCGACATGGGCGGTGAGGTCCGATTCGCCCGGCTCCGTCCAGGGATCGGCATAAGCATGGCCGCGCACCGCCTGCAGGGTCTCGCCGGCCGAGAAACGGTCGTGGCCGTAATCGACGATCAGGGCCGCGCCGCCCTGCCGGGCCAGGCGGTCGGCGAGCTGGCGGACCCAGGCGAGCGAGGCCGGCGAAGTCTCGATCAGGGTTCCCGGCGGGGCGATCCTTATCGGCTCGGGGATGGCCGCCCTCGGTATCGGCGGCCCGGCCGCCCGGATGAAATTGTCGCCGTCGAGGGTGACGTGTAGCTCGCTCCAGCCGGTCTGGGTGGCGACGAGCTGGCGGATCGGCAGAGCGTCGAAAAATTCGTTGGCGACGGCCAGGACGGGGCCGTCCTCCGGAAGGGTCGAGAGGTCGTCGTGCCATCGGGCCTCGGGCACCCGCTCCGCCTGGGCGCGCCGAAGCACGGGGCTGGTCTCGATGAAATGGACCGCGGGATGGAGCCCGGCGGCGCTCATCGCCCGCAGAGCGTCGGCGGCGAGCGTGCCCCGGCCCGGGCCGAGCTCGACGAAGCGCGCTCCCGCCGGCCGCCCGGCCCTGGCCCACAGGTCGGCGAGGGCGAGGCCGACCAGCTCGCCGAACATCTGGCTGATCTCGGGCGCGGTGACGAAGTCGCCGGCCGCTCCGATCGGGTCGCGGGTGGCGTAATAATAAGCGTTGGCCTGGGCCATGTACTCCGAGACCGGGATTGGGCCCTGGGCGGCGATCAGGCGGCGGAGACGGTCGGCGAGGCTTGGCGAGTCAGGCAGGACAAATTCCGTTCGGGCTGAGCCTGTCGAAGCCCTTTCCTGCCTTGCGCCGTAAGAGAAGGGCGGGGCTTCGACAACCCCGGATCAGGTCCGGGGCCGAACGGTTTCCCTCTCAGCCCGAATGGCGAAATCCTCCTGCGTCAGGCGACGCTCTCCGTCCCCGCCACGGGCTCCACCCGCTGCCGCCGGCCCTTGGCCGTCGCGATCAGCCAGGCGCCGCCGAGGATCATCGGCACGGTCAGGGTCTGGCCCATGGTCAGGCCCCAGGAGAGGTGCTCGAGCCCATGATCGGGCTGGCGGACCAGCTCGACCAGGAAGCGGCTGAGGCCGTAGCCGAGCAGGAAGGTGCCGACCAGCTTGCCCGGCTGGTAGCGGGCCTCGGTCTTCCAGAACAGGAACCAGAGGATGGCGAACAGGAGCAGGCCCTCGAGCCCGGCCTCGTAGAGCTGGCTCGGGTGGCGCGGAGGCCCGAGCTCGCAGGCGGGCCCCACCACGCCTCCCTCGCAGAAGCGGATCGCCCACGGCACGTCCGTCGTCCGGCCCCAGAGTTCGCTGTTCACGAAATTGGCGAGTCGGCCGAAGAACAGTCCGAACGGCACGCAGCAGGCGACGTAATCGTGGACCCGGAGCCAGTCGAGCTTCTGCTTGCGGGCGAGCCAGAGAATGCCCAGCGTCACTCCGATGACTCCGCCGTGGAACGACATGCCGCCGTCCCAGATGCGCAGGATCTGGAGCGGATCGTCGAAATAGTAGCCGGGCCGGTAGAAGAGGACGTAGCCGAGCCGCCCGCCGAGGATCACTCCGAGCGTCGCGTAGAAGACGAGGTCGTCGGCGTGGCGCCGGGCCATCGGCGCCCCCGGCCGGTCGATCAGCCTGAGCAGATACCACCAGCCGATCAGGATGCCGGCGAGATAGGCGAGCGAATACCAGCGCAGCTTGAACGGCCCGAGCTCGAGGAGCACGGGATCGAGGCCGAGATCGGCCCAGCGGACATATTGGTCCGCGGCGGCGGACAGGCCGGCAATTATCGGATCGATCAAAAGCTTCCCCCTTCGACGCCTTCCCTATTAGGAGGGGGAAGAAGAAACGGAAAGGGAGAGTCGGATGGCGAGCGAGCTGGACCGCAAGTTCGACGCGGTGCTGGCCCAGGTGACGGGGCCCGGCGGCCGGGTCCAGCTCGCCGAGGACGAATCGGGGCGCAAGATCGTCGCCAACCTGCCGCCGACCCTGCCCGGCCTGTTCGACGCCTTCTGCATGCTTCATGGGGCGACGACCGCCGTCATCGCCGACGGCGAGCGGCTGACCTTCGCCCAGCTCAACGAGGCGGCGACCCGGCTGGCCCGGGCGCTGGCCGGCGGCTGGGGAGTCGGCAAGGGCGACCGGGTGGCGATCGCGATGCGCAACTGCCCGGCCTGGATCGTCGCCTACATGGCGGTCCTCAAGGCCGGGGGGATCGCTACCCTGGTCAACGGCTGGTGGCAGGCCGAGGAACTCCGCCACGGCCTCGCCTTGACCGAGCCCTGCCTGGTGCTGTGCGACGCGCCGCGGGCGAAGCGGCTCGAGGCGACCGGCCTCGCCATCGCCAGCGTCGTGCTCCCGGTCGAGAAGCCGATCGACGAGGCGCTGGCGCCCCTGTTCGGACGCGGCGAGGCGGACCTTCCCGGAGTCCTGCCCGAAGACGACGCCACGATCCTGTTCACCTCCGGCTCGACCGGCATGGCCAAGGGCGCCATCTCCAGCCACCGCGCGGTCACGACCGGCATCTACACCTATGCGATGAGCCTGATGGCCCTGCTCGGGATCATGGAGAGCGAGGGCCGGGCGCCGGCCAACCCGCCGCGCACCCTCGTCAACGTGCCCCTGTTCCACGTCACCGGCGAGGTGCCGGTGCTGCTCAACAGCTTCGTCATCGGCCGCGGCATGGTGCTGATGGCGAAATGGGACGCGGGCGAGGCGCTGAGGCTGATCGAGGCGGAGAAGGTCACCTATTTCGTCGGCGTGCCGACGATGAGCCTCGAGCTGATGCAGCATCCCGACCGGGAGAAATACGACCTCTCCTCGCTGACCGACATCGCCGCCGGCGGGGCGCCGCGGCCGGTCGCCCACGTCAAGCGTCTCCAGGAGAGCTTCAGGGGCGCCCAGCCGGCGCTCGGCTACGGCCTCACCGAGACCAACGCGGTGGGCTGCGGCAATTTCTGGCAGAATTACGCCGACAAGCCCGCCTCGACGGGGCGGCCGCACAAGCCGACCGTCGAGCTCGCCATATTGGGCGAGGGCGACCGCCACCTTCCGGCCGGCGAGGCGGGCGAGATCGCGATTCGCTCGGCGGCCAATTTCCGCGGCTATTGGAACGACCCCGCCTCGACCGCGGCCGCCTTCACCGCCGACGGATTTCTGAAGACCGGCGACATCGGCTATCTCGACGAGGACAATTACCTGTTCATCGTCGACCGCAAGAAGGACATCATCATCCGCGGCGGCGAGAATATCAGCTGCCAGGAGGTCGAGGCGGCGATCTACTCGCACCCGGCCGTGTCCGAGGCGTCGGTATTCGGAGTGCCCGACGAGCGGCTCGGCGAGGTTCCGGCGGCGGTCATCTATTGCGAGGAGGAGCGCGATTTCGGCGCCGACGCCCTGCGCGACTTCCTCGACGGCCGCATCGCGCTCTACAAGATCCCGCAATATATCTGGGTGCACGACGCGCCGCTGCCCAAGCTCGGCACCGGCAAGATCGACAAGAAGACGCTCAGGGAGCGTTATTCGGCGGAGGTGGAGGGCGGATAAGCCCCTCTCCCGCGAAAAGCGGGAGAGGGGTCTCAGCGACGGGATCGCTCGAACAGCCAGACCCGGATCGCGCTGGCGAGGTTGGGGGGCGAGGCGGCTTCGACGCGCTCCGCGTCGATGCGCGCGACCAGCGCCGAGAGCGGCAGCCCTTCGCTTTCCGCCGCCGCCTTGAGCGCGTCCCAGAAGACCGGCTCGAGGCTGATCGAGGTGGCGTGGCCGGCGATCATCACCGAGCGCTTGACGGGGCCGGCCACGCCCCGCCTCAGTACATGTGCTGGCCGCCGTTGATGCTGAGCGTCGAGCCGGTGATGAAGCCGGCCTCCTCGCCGCACAGGAAGACGACCCCGCGGGCGATCTCCTCGGCCTTGCCGAGGCGGCCGACCGGGATCCGCGCGACGATCTTGGCGAGCACGTCCTCGGGCACCGCGGCGACCATCTCGGTGTCGATATAGCCCGGGGCGATCGCGTTGACGGTGACCCCGGCTCGGGCGCCTTCCTGGGCGAGCGCCTTGGTGAAGCCGTGGATGCCCGACTTGGCGGCGGCGTAATTGACCTGGCCGTATTGCCCGGCCTGCCCGTTGATCGAGCCGATGTTGACGATCCGGCCGAACTTGCGCCCCTGCATCCCCTCGAACACCGCCTTGGCCATGTTGAAGCAGCCGCCGAGATTGACGTCGATCACCTCGTCCCAGGCCTGGCGGGTCATGCGCTTCATCGTCCCGTCGCGGGTGATTCCGGCATTGTTGACCAGCAGGTCGACCGGCCCGAGCCCGGCCTCGACCTGGGCGACCCCGGCCTGGCAGGCGTCGTAATCGCCGACGTCCCATTTATAGGCCTTGATTCCGGTGCGCTCGGTGAAGTCGCGCGCTTTCTCATCGTTGCCCGCATAATTGGCGGCGACGGTGACGCCCTGATCGCGAAGTGCGACGCTGATCGCCTCGCCTATGCCTCTTGTGCCGCCGGTGACGATCGCGACGCGTGCCATTTTTCTCTCCTGCCTTATGTTATGCGCGGCCCTTACGTTGAGGCGACCCAGCCTTCAAGTTCGCGGGCGAGAAGGGCGCGGAGCATGACGAGTCCGGCGGGGCTGTCGTTGAGGCAGGGCAGGTAGCCGAAGTCGGTGCCGCCGGCGGCGAGGAAGGTGTCGCGGCCGCGGATCGCCAGCTCCTCGAGAGTCTCGAGGCAGTCGGCGGCGAATCCGGGGGCGAAGACCGCGACCCGGCTTATGCCGCGCTTCGGCAGATCGGCGAGCGTGACGTCGGTCGCGGGCTCGAGCCATTTCGCCCGGCCGAAGCGGGACTGGAAGGTAACGAGCAGCTCGCGCCCGCTCGCCTCGGCGAGGAGCCGGGCGGTCTTGCGGCAATGGCAGTGATAGGGGTCGCCGAGATGCAGGGTGCGCTCGGGCATGCCGTGGAAGCTCGCCAGGATCGCCTGCGGCTCGAAGCCGATGCCGATGAGCCCTTCCTCCAGCCGGGCCCTAAGCGCCTCGATGTAGAGGGGGTCGTCGTGATAGGGCGGAAGGGTGCGGACCGCCGGCTGCCAGCGCATCCGGGCGAGCTGGCGGAACGCCTCGTCGAGAGCGGTCGCCGTCGTCGCCGCGCAATATTGCGGGTAGAGCGGGGCGATCAGGATGCGCTCGCAGCCCTGCGCCTTGAGCGCGTCGATCCTGGCGGCGATGGCGGGCTCGCCATAGCGCATCGCATGGTCGACGATCACGCTCTCGCCGAAGAGGCCGCGCAGCGCCTCCGACTGGCGGGCCGTGATCGCGGCGAGAGGCGAGCCTTCGTCGGTCCAGACCTGGCGGTAGGCGTGCGCCGATTTCTTCGGCCGGGTGGTCAGCACCACCCCGCGCAGGATCGGCTGCCAGACCAGCTGCGGGATCTCGACGACCCGCGGATCGGACAGGAATTCCTTCAGGTAGAGCCGAACCGAGCCCGGCTCCGGCCGGTTGGGCGTGCCGAGATTGACCAGCAGCACCCCGACCTTCGGCTCCGGCACCGGCGGGTGATCGGCCGGCGGCTTCACCCGCCCACCCTCAGCGGCAGGGCGCGAAGCCGGCGTCCGGTCAGGGCGTGAAGCGCGTTGGCGATGGCCGGCGCCGCGGTCGGCACGGCGAGCTCGGTCACTCCGCCGGGCTCGTCTTCGCTCTCGAGCAGCTCGACGGTGACGTCGGGCGACGAAGCCAGGACCGGGAAGCCGAAATGGTGGAGGCCGCGGGCGTCCGGCCGGCCCTCGCCGAAGCCGATCGGATTGCCGGTGGCGGCGGCGATCCCGAAGGCGAGGCCGCCCTCGACCTGCTGCCTGACGAGGTCGGGGTTGACGATCCGGCCGCAATCGACCGCGCAGACGGCGCGAACCACCCTGATCCTCTGCTCGGCGGTGACCTCGACCTCGACCAGTGTGGCGACATGGCTTCCGAACGCGCTGTGGCAGGCGATGCCCATCGATCCGCCGGGCGGGCCGCCGTCCCAGCCGCCGATCGTCGCGGCGGTGGTCAGGCAGCGGGCGAGGCGCGGATTGTCGCCGAGCATCTGCATCCGGAAGGAGAGCGGCTCGACCGCCGAGAGCCGGGCCAGCTCGTCCATGAAGCTCTCGGTGAAGAAGGCGGTGTAGCTGTGCGCGCCCGAGCGCCAGCCGCCGATCGCGAGGCCGGTCTCGGCCGGCAGATAGTCGACCGCCACCGCCGGGATGGCGTAGGGCGGCACCGCTCCGGCGACCGGATCGCCGACCGCCGCCATCGCCGCGCCGCCGCCGCGCAGCCGCTTCGCCAGCTCGGCGCCAGTGTCGGGGGCCGCGATCCGGGCCTGCCAGCCGAGGATCACGCCGCCCTCGTCGAGCCGAGCCAGCAGCTGCGCCCGGGCCGGGGCCCGGAACGTATCCCTGACGCTCTCCTCGACCCGCGACCAGACCAGCTGGACCGGCCGCCGCGTGCGCATCGCCAGCATCGCCGCCTGCTCGATCGCCCGCGTCTCGAGCTTGCGGCCGTAGCCGCCGCCGGCCAGCGTCGGGTAGAGCGCGACCCGCGCTTCATCGAGGCCCGCCACCCGCGCCGCCGCCGCCCGGGCCAGGCCCGGCGCCTGGCTCGCCGCCCAGATTTCGAGCCCGTCGCCGCCGAGCCGGGCGGTCGCGGTCAGGGTCTCGAGCGGCGCGTTGGCGGCCGGGCCGGCGCGATAATGGCCGCGCAGCACATTGCCGCCCTCGAAGGCGTCGGCGAGGTCGCCGCGGGAATAGGTCCGCCGGCCCTCGTCGCGCTCGAGGGCGCCGACCAAAGCGGAGTCGATGCTCTCGTCCGACACGGGCGGGTGGGGGACGTCCCAGCGCGCCTTCACGGCCTCGACTCCGCGCTCGGCCGCCCACCAGTTGGAGGCGACGCAGGCGACCCAGCCGGGCGCGTCGAAGGCGCCGAGCACCTGGGGCACGGCCAGCCCGGCCGCCCGGTCCCAGCCGGCGAGGCGGCTGTCCTCGCCGGGGCCCGAGCGGACCGAGGCATAGACCATCTCGGGCAGGCGGATGTCGCCGGCGAAGGGCGCCGAGCCGTCGATCTTCGAGGGCAGGTCGAGCCTCGGCAGCGGCTGGCCGGCGAGGCGGTTGTCGATTCCGGCGCGGATCGGAAGATAGGCGGGGAGCTCCTCCTCGACGGCCGCTTCGGCGAGCTCGGCGAAGGCGAGCCGGCGGCCGGCGTCGACGACGAAGCCGGCGGCGGTGTCGAGGGTCTCCCATTCGACCCCCCAGCGCCGGGCCGCCGCCTTCATCAGCAGCGCCCGGGCGCCGGCTCCGGCCTCGCGAAGCGGCCTTTCGAAGGCGCGGACCGAGGTCGAGCCGGCGGTCAGCATCGCCGCCTCGCCGCCCTCGAACTGCCGGGCCCGCCAGCGTCGGAAATCGCCGCCCTCCCCTTCGAGCAGCAGCGGGTTGGCGTAGAGCGGACCGAGCGGCGCCGGCTCGACTCCGACGGTCCGCCAGTCGGCGCCGAGCTCGTCGGCGAGGATCTGGGGCAGCGCCGTCAAGCTGCCCTGGCCGAGCTCCGCCTGGGGCACGGCGACGAGCACCCGGCCGTCACCGCCGATCCTGAGGAAGGCGTTGAAGACATGCTCGCCCTCGCCGCCGCGAAGGTTGGGAGCGACCGTCCGCGGCCACAGCGCCCAGGCGAGCACCAGCCCGGCGCCGGCGCCTCCGCCGACCAGCAGGGTCCGCCGGCTGATTCGCCTTGTCTCGCCGCCGCGCGCCATCGGCGGGGTGATAGAGGCGGGAGGGGCGAGCGGCTAGCCTGCTCTGCGGTGGATTCAATCGTCACCCCGGACTTGATCCGGGGTCCACCTTCTTCAGCGCCGTCGCCGGAAAGAAAGATGGATGCCGGATCAAGTCCGGCATGACGAACCTACCTTCCCAGCAGCACCCTCGCCTGGGTCGCGATCTGGGCGAGCATCGGGGCGGTGGTGTTGGGCGCGTTGCGGACGCGCTCGACGACCCGGCGGAACTGCTCGATCCTCGGGCCCTGCGCCTGCACCCATTGGTCGACCGCCTCGGTCGGCTCGCTGCCGCGCTTGCGGTGCAGGAAATCGAGCCGGAGCTGCTCGAAATCGCGGGCGAGGCCGGCGGTCAGGAGCCGCTCCCACTGGTCCTTTGCCTGGAAGCGGTTGGCGGCGCCCTGGGCCCAGTCGAGGCCGAGCGCCTCGCCGAGGCGGGTGTAGGCGTTGGTCAGCTCGATCACGTCGACCCCCAGCCGCTTGCCCAGAGCGGCGATCCCGACGCCGCCGTTCAGCTCGAACAGGCGGACGATCTTGTGGGCGATGTCCTCGGGCGCGCCGAGCTCGATCAGCCGCTGGCGGCGCGTGCTGGCCTCGCTCGCCACCTCGCGGCGGAGCAGGCCCTCGACCGCTTCGTCGAGCGAATCGAGGCCGGGCTTGAGATTGTCGACGATCTCGGCGAGCTTGGCCGAGGCCGACATGTTGCGAAGGATGTCCGCCATGTGGAGCTGGAGGGCGCGGCTGGCCTGGTCGAACAATTCGAGCCTGACCTGCTCGGGGATGTCCGCGGTGTCGAGCCTCTCCCAGAAGGCCTGCATTCCGAACAGGCGCTCGGCGGCGACGAAGGCGGCGGCGACCTGGCCGAACGACGCGCCTTCCTCCTCGGCGAGCGTGAACGTCGCGGTGATCCCGAGACGGTTGACCAGCCGGTTGGCGATCTTGGTGGCGATGATCTCGCGCCTCAGGCGATGGGCGAGGATGGCGTCGCCCTCGCGCTTCTGCATCGTCTGCGGGAAGGCGGCGCACAATTCGGGCGTCAGGGTCGGATCCTCGGTGATCTTCCCCGCCTCGAGCGCCGCCTGAAGCGCCATCTTCGAGGAGGAGAGGAGGATGGCCAGCTCGGGCCGGGTGAGGCCGCGATTCTCCTGCGCCCGGCGCATCAGCTCCTCGTTCGATTCGAGCCCCTCGACGGCACGGTTGAGGCGGCCGCTCTCCTCGAGCATCTCCATCGCGCGGAGCAGCGGCGGCAGGCCGGCGGCGCCGCTGCGCTCGGCGATCGACAGGGCGAGGGTCTGCAGGCGGTTGTCCTCGAGCACCAGCTCGGCGACCTCGTCGGTCATCTCGACGAGCAGGGCGTTGCGGTCGTCCAGGCTCAGCCGGCCTTCGGCCATCTCGCGGTTGAGCGGGATCTTGATGTTGACCTCGTTGTCCGAGCAGTCGACCCCGGCGCTGTTGTCGATGAAGTCGGTGTTGATCCGCCCGCCGAGCGACGCGAACTCGACCCGTCCGGCCTGGGTGATGGCGAGGTTGGCGCCCTCGCCGATCGCCTTGGCGCGGACCTCGCCGCCATTGACCCGGATCGAGTCGTTGCCGGGATCGCCGACCTCCGCGTTGCTCTCGCTCTTGCCCTTGATGTAGGTGCCGATGCCGCCGAACCAGAGCAGGTCGACCGGCGCCGAGAGGATCGCGGTGAGCAGGGTCGCGGGATCGGTTTCCTCGGCTTCGAGGCCGAGGGCGGCGCGGACCTCGGGCGAGAGCGGGATCGCCTTCTGGCTGCGCGGGAAGATTCCGCCGCCCTTCGAGATCAGCGACCTGTCGTAATCGTCCCAGCTCGATCGCTCGAGGTTGAACAGCCGGCTGCGCTCCTCCCAGCTCGCCGCCGGGTCGGGGTCGGGATCGAGGAAGATGTGGCGGTGGTCGAAGGCGGCGACGAGCTTGACCGATCTTCGACAGCAGCAGGCCGTTGCCGAAGACGTCGCCCGACATGTCGCCGACCCCGGCGACCCGGATCGGCTCGGACTGCACGTCGATTCCGATCTCGCGGAAGTGGCGCTGGACCGAGATCCACGCGCCGCGGGCGGTGATCCCCATCGCCTTGTGGTCGTAGCCGTAGCTTCCGCCCGAGGCGAAGGCGTCGCCGAGCCAGAAGCCGCGCTCGGTGGCGATCGCGTTGGCGACGTCGGAGAAGCTCGCCGTGCCCTTGTCGGCGGCGACGACGAAATAGGGGTCGTCGCCGTCGCGGACGACGATCCCGTCGGGGTGGACGATCCTGTTGCCGACGATGTTGTCGGTCACCGACAGCAGCGCTCGGATGAAGATCCGGTAGCTCTCCGTGCCCTCGGCGAGCCAGGCGTCGCGGTCCGAGACCGGGCGGCAGCTGCTTGGCGTAGAAGCCGCCCTTGGCGCCGGTCGGGACGATCACCGCGTTCTTGACCAGCTGCGCCTTCATCAGGCCGAGGATCTCGGTGCGGAAATCGTCGCGCCGATCGGACCAGCGAAGGCCGCCGCGGGCGATCGGCCCGCCGCGCAGGTGGATGCCCTCGACTCGCGGCGAATAGACCCAGATCTCGCGCCACGGCAGCGGCTGGGGCAGGTTCGGCACCTTCTCGCTGTCGAGCTTGAAGGCGAGCGCCTCGCGGCCGGCGGCGGCGAAGGCGTTGGTCCGAAGGGTCGCCGCGACGACTCCGTGGAGCAGGCGCAGGATGCGGTCCTCGTCGATCGCGGCGACCTGCGAGAGTCCGTCGCGGATCGCGCGCTCGGCGGCCTCGACCGCGGTCTCGCGCGGCCCCTCGCGGGCGGGATCGTGCATCGCGTCGAACAGCGCGATCAGGCCGTGGGCGACTCCCGGCGCCCGGCGCAGCGCCTCGACCACCGTCACCATCGAGTAGGACAGGCCGCCCTGGCGCAGGTAGCGGAACCAGGCTCGGAACAGGACGATGTCGCGCGGCGTCAGGGCCGCGGCGACGAGCAGCTGGTTGAACGGGTCGTTCTCGGCCCGGCCCTCGAGCACGTCGGCGATCGCCCGCTCGACCAGGCCGGCGCGGTCGAGCACCTGGGCGGCCTCGCCGGCGCGGACCTCGAGCAGGAATTCGTGGACATAGCCGAGCCGGCCTTCGTCGAGGGCGGTCGGATGCTCCTCGAGCACCCGGAAGCCGAAATTCTCGAACACCGGCACGGCGTCGGACAAAGGGATGATCTCGGCGAGCCGGTAGGTGTTGAGGCGGAGCCGCTTGGGCCCGTCCTCTTCCTGCCGATAGAGGCGGGCGTCGCGCTGGGCGGCGCTGTCGAGCGCGCAGATCCGCAAGGATGTCCTGAGCCGCCTCGGCCGGCGGCACGCTCAGCCGGTAGGCTTCGGGGAAATCGTCGAGATAGGTGATGGCGAGGCGGGTCGCGCGCTGCGGCCCGACCAGCTCGCCGAGCGCCTCCTCGACCGAGGGCTCCCAGCCGCGCACCATCTCGTCGAGCCGGCGGTCGAGCTCGGCGACGTCGGGGGTCGGGGTGTCGGGGCCGACGTAGAGCGTGTAGCGGATGAGGGCGAGGTCGCCGTCGCCGAGCTCGACCGACCAGTTGGAGATCCGGCCCTGCGAGGCCTCCTCGATCATCTTGCCGATGGCGAGGCGGCGCCGCGTGGTCAGCTCGTCGCGCGGCAGCCAGACGAAGGCGAACATCATGCCCTTGAGGATCGAGCGGACGAGGCGCGAGAGTCGGCCGCGGCCGGTCGGCGAGCGACATGGCGGTGGTGACGAGCTCGCGCACCGCCTCGAGGCTGAGGCTGACGAGGAGGTCGTGGGGGAGGGCGGTGACGGCGTGGCGGAGCGCCTTGCCGCTGTGGCCGGAAGGATCGAAGCCGAACTCGCGCTCGAGCTGCTGGAGGCGCCGGCGCAGCAAAGGCACCTCCTCGACCGGCGAGCTCAGAGCCTCGCTGGTCCACAGGCCGGCATGGACCCCGATGGCGATGACCTTGCCGCCTTCGCGGACCGGGACGACGACGAGGTCGAGCGGCACCCGGCGGTGGACCGAGGCCCGGCGCTCGGCCTTGGCGAGCAGCGGAACGTCGCCGCCATTCTCGAAATAGCGCATCGCCCCCAGCGCTCCGCCGGGGTCGGTCGGCTCGCCGGGGATCCGGAACAGACCGAGCGTCTCGGTCGGCTGGTCGTCGGGATGCTCGACCTCGTAGCCGAGCAGCGTCATCGCGCCGTCGGCGAACCAGCGAAGCAGCGCCGCGCCTTCCTCGTTGCCGGCTTCCTCGGCGTCCTGGCGCATCCGCGCCTGCATCGCCCGCCAGTCGGTGACCGCGGCGCGGACGTCGGCGAGGACCCGGTGGAGGTCGGCGACGATCTCGCGCCGGCCGCGGGCGTCGTCGCGGTCGACCTCGAGGTACATCATCGATTCGCGGCGCTCGGCCTCGTCGCAGAGCGGCTCGACCGACTTGAGGCCGCCCTGCTCGTCGCGGGTGACGCAGACGACCGGGTGGAGCAGCCGGTGGACGGTGAGGCCGTGGGCGGCGAGCGTGTTGGCGACGGAATCGACGAGGAAGGGCATGTCGTCGTTGACGATTCCGATCCGCATCCGGCGATGGCCGATCGCGCCTCCCAGGGTCTCGACCCGGACGAGGGCGATTCCGGACGGCCGGCGGCCGGCGCAGGCGGCCATGAACTGGGCGGCGGCGAGGCGGTCGGCATCGGTGAAGTCGGCGAGCTCGCCGGGAAGGGCGCCGTCGACCAGCGCGTGGGCGAGGGCGTCGACGATCTGCACGTCGGCGGCGGCGGGCTCCGCGACCATGCTTTCCGAACTCATATTTGGCTCCCGAAGGGCGGCGCCGGCGGCGTCGGGCAAGTCGCGCGCCCTATGCCCCCGGCGGGACTGGAGGGGCAACCCCTTGCCAAGCGCCCGCCCGCCGCCCGATGGGGGAGCCTGGAGATCCCTATGCCCCGCAAGCCCGACCATCCCGTCGACCCCCTTTTCCTCGAGCGCTGGTCGCCGCGGGCCTTCGACGGCTCGGAGATGCCCGAGGAGGATCTGCTGACGATGTTCGAGGCGGCGCGCTGGGCGCCGTCGGCGTTCAACTCGCAGCCCTGGCGGTTCCTCTACGCCCGGCGCGGCGGCGCGGATTGGGAGCGGTTCCTCGGCCTGCTCATCCCGTGGAACCAGAGCTGGGCGCACAGCGCGTCGGCGCTCGTCTACATCCTCTCCGACAGCCTGCCGTTCACCGACAAGGCCGGCGAGCCGGCGACCTCGCACACCCACAGCTACGATTCCGGCGCCGCCTGGGCCTGCTTCGCGCTGCAGGCGTCGCTGATGGGCTATCAGGCGCATGGCATGTCGGGGGTGGAGTTCGAGAAGGCGCGGGTCGGAGCTGGGCGTGCCGGAGCGCTACCGGATCGAGGCCGCGGCGGCGGTCGGGCGGCTCGGCGATCCGGCGACGCTTGCCGGAGAAGCTGCGGGCGCGGGAGGTGCCGAGCGGGCGCAAGCCGGTGGAGGAATTCGCGTTTCAGGGGCGGATGGCCCGGCTGATCCCGTCACGGACTGGACGGGTGCGGGGCTTGTGCCCGCGACGCTTCTGGTCAACATTCCCGCCATGACGGTGGACGCGACCAGCGAAGGCAAGACGAAGCGCCTCGTCACCCTTCCCGCCCGGCCCGAGCCGATCCGCGTCGCCGCCGACGAGACCGCCGTCATCGTCGTCGACATGCAGAACGCCTATGCCTCGCCGGGCGGCTATCTCGACCTCGCCGGCTTCGACATCGGCGGCGCGGGGGCGGTGGTCGAGCAATGCGCCAAGGTGGTCGAGACCGCGCGCGCCGCGGGCCTTCCCCTCATCTATTTCCAGAACGGCTGGGACCAGGACTATGTCGAGGCGGGCGGACCGGGCTCGCCCAACTGGCACAAGTCGAACGCCCTGAAGACGATGCGGGCGCGGCCCGAGCTTCAGGGCCAATTGCTCGCCCGGGGCGGCTGGGACTATGATCTGGTCGAGACCTTGGCGCCGAAGCCGGGCGACATCGTCCTGCCCAAGACGCGCTATTCCGGCTTCTTCAACTCGCAGCTCGATTCGGTGCTCCGCTCGCGCGGCGTGCGCAACATCGTGCTGGTCGGAATCGCCACCAACGTCTGCGTCGAATCGACTTTGCGCGACGGCTTCTTCCTCGAATATTTCGGGATCATGCTCGAGGACGCGACCCACCAGGCGGGGCCGGACTATCTGCAGAAAGCGAGCGTCTACAATGTCGAGACCTTCTTCGGCTGGGTCTCGACCGTCGCCGATTTCTGCGGAGCCTTCGGTCAGATCGGGGAGTGACGGTGCCGATCCCCACCACCGTTCGGCCTGAGCTCGTCGAAGGCCTCTTCTTCCTTCCCCACCCCGAGAAAGGAGGGCTTCGACAAGCTCAGCCCGAACGGGTCGGGGGCACGTTCCACTAACCGGAGACGCTGATGCCGTTCGAATCGATCAACCCGCCGCAATTCCCGACTCCGATCGCGCCTTATTCGGCTGGGACCCGGGCCGGCGACACCGTCTACGTGTCGGGAACCCTCGCGCTCGGGCCCGGCGGGACCGTCCTCTATCCCGGCGACGCCGAGGCCCAGACCCGGCACGTGCTGGAGACGATCCGGATCACGCTCGAGGCGGCCGGAGCGAGCCTGGCCGACGTCGCCTTCAACCACATCTTCCTGACCGACTGGGCCGACTATCCGGCGATGAACGCGGTCTACGCCGAATATTTTCCGGGCGACAAGCCGGCGCGCTACTGCATCCAGTGCGGCCTGGTGAAGCCCGGGCTGGTGGTCGAGATCGCCAGCGTGGCCCATATCGGCGGGTGATCGGCGGGATCCACTTCGAGGAGCATGGACCGGCGGACGCGCCGCCGGTGATCCTCTCGGCGGGCCTGGGCGGCGCCGGCGCCTACTGGCGGCCCAACCTCGCCGCGCTCGCCGCCGGGCACCGGGTCATCCTCTACGACCATCGCGGCACCGGCCGCAGCGACCGGGCGCTCCCGTCCGCCCTGCAGGTCGAGGACATGGCCGACGACGTCGCCGCTGCTGATGGACGGGCTCGGCCTCGACCGCGCCCATTTCGTCGGCCACGCGGCCGGCGGCCTGATCGGGCTGATGCTGGCGTGGCGCTCGCCGGAGCGGATCGACCGGCTCGTCGTCGTCAACGGCTGGACCCGGCTCGACCCCCATTTCGCGCGCTGCTTCGAGGCCCGCCTCGCCCTGCTTCGCGACAGCGGCCCGCGCGCCTATCTGCGCGCCCAGCCGATCTTCCTCTATCCGGCGGCGTGGAGCTCCGAGCACCGCAACGCGCTCGACGCCGAGCTGGAGGAGCAGCTCGCCCATTTCCAGGGCAGCGACAATCTCGAGAAAAGGCTGGCGGCGCTTCAGGCCTTCCATCTCGACGACCGGCTGGCCGAGATCCGCACCCCGATCCTGGCGCTGGCGGCGAGGGACGACGTGCTGGTTCCCTGGACCTGCACTCCGGCTTATGCCGACCGCATCGCCTCCGCGACGGTCCGGCTGATGGACTGGGGCGGCCATGCCTGCAACGTCACCGATCCCGACGCCTTCAACGACCTCGTCCTCGATTTTCTAAGGAGCTGAACGCATGGAAGTCGGCATCTTCACGCCCATCGGCAACAACGGCTGGCTGATCTCCGAGAACAGCCCGCAATACATGCCGAGCTTCGACCTCAACAAGGAGATCGCCCAGAAGGCGGAGAGCTACGGAGTCGACTTCCTGCTGTCGATGATCAAGCTGCGCGGCTTCGGCGGCAAGACCGAATTCTGGGAATATAATCTCGAGAGCTTCACCCTGATGGCCGGCCTCGCCGCCGTCACCGAGAAGATCAGGATCTACGCGACCTGCCCGACCCTGGTCATCCCGCCCGCCTTCTGCGCCCGGATGTGCAACACGATCGATTCGATCAGCCACGGCCGCTTCGGACTCAATCTGATCACCGGCTGGCAGCGCCCCGAATACAGCCAGATGGGGCTGTGGCCGGGCGACGAGCATTTCCGCAACCGCTACCAGATGCTCGGCGAATATGCCCAAATCCTGCGCGAACTGTGGGCGACCGGGGTCTCCGACTTCAAGGGCGAATATTATCAGATGGAGGATTGCCGGGTGCGGCCGCTGCCCGAGGGCGAGATGAAGATCATCTGCGCCGGCAGCTCGGACGAAGGCCTCGCTTTCTCGGCCCAATATGCGGATTACGCCTTCTGCCTCGGCAAGGGCGTCAACACGCCCAAGCCTTCGCCTCGAACAACGAGCGGCTGATGGCGGCGACCGCCAAGACCGGCCGCGACGTCCGGATCTACGCCTTGTTCATGGTCATCGCCGCCGAGACCGACGAGGAGGCGATGGAGAAATGGATCTCCTATCGCGAAGGCGTCGACGAGGAGGCGGTCGCCTGGCTCGGCGCCCAGGGCGCGGCGGACAAGACGAGCAGCACGACCAACGTCCGCCAGCTCGCCGACAAGGAGAGCGCGGTCAACCTCAACATGGGGACCCTGGTCGGCTCCTACGAGAGCATCGCCCGGATGCTCGACGAGGCGAGCGACGGTGCCGAATACCGGCGGAGTGCTGCTGACCTTCGACGATTTCATCGAGGGGACGGAGAAGTTCGGGACCCGGATCCAGCCGCTGATGAAATGCCGGGCGGGGATTGGAGGCTGACCCCCCTCCCTGCACGCAGGGAGGGGCTGGGGGTGGGTGCGTCTTCGAAAGAGGCGCGGGACTGCATTGACGGACCCACCCCTCACCCCTCCCTGCGTGCAGGGAGGGGGATTTACGCCGCGGCCTTCCTGATCGCGCGCTCGAGCAGCGCTTCGTCGGCCACCGGGGCGACGACCGCCAATCCACCGACTTCGTCGCGGCGGGCGATGAGGAGGACGAACTCCGCTTCGCCGGGGATGTCGACATGGCCGAGCGGACGGGCGGCGCGGAGCGCCGCTCGGGCGGCTTCGCCCTGGTCCGGCTTCGGCTCGGGGCGGCGGGCTCGGCGCTCGGCCTGGACGAGCGCCTTCAGGCCGTCGCTCTCCAGCCGCTCGCGAAGCGCTCCGGCGGGGAAGTTCTCGCGCCGCGCCCAGGACAGAGCGGCGGCGAATTCGGTGAGGCGCGCCTTGTCGTAGCCGCTTCCGAAGACGAGCTTGACGACCGGGGTCATCGGCGCCCGCGCCTGCGCCTTGAGGCCGGCATCGTCGAGCAGCTCGGCATAGGTTTCGGAATCGGCCTCGGCGGCGAGGGCGAAATCGTAGGCGAGGCCGAGCGCCCGGTAGAGGGCGGCGCGGCTGCGCTGGTCGGCGCCGCGGGCGGCGTCGGCGCTGTCGCGGGCGATCCCGAGGCGGTCGGCGAGGCCGGCGTCGAGATCGAGCTCGCGGCTCGTCCCAGCGGGGCTCGGCCGGGGGCTCGAGCTCGAGCGGCTCGGCATTGGGTCCGTCCGCCCAGACCGGGCTCGCCCCGGCCTGGCGGCACCGCGGCGAGCACGGACGAGGCCTGCTCGGCGATCGCCGAGGCGGTCGCGTTGGTCGGCGATCTCCTTCCAGTTGATCACGCCGTAGATGAAGTCGATCGACTCGCCGCTCGACGAGAAGGGCATCAATATGCCCCGGTACATGGTGTTGCGGGCCGCGCTGGCCGACGAACTCGGCCTCGAAGCCGATCGGCGCCTTGTTGGCGATGATCTGCATGTAATGGTCGGTGAGGCGGGAGAGCAAAGAGCGCTTGGGCACCTCGCTGATCCGCCGAACCTCGCCGATCAGGTCGCATTCCTCGCGCAGCGCGTCGCCGAGCCAGGAGACCTTCGGATCGTCGGTGCCGTCCGAGAAATCGAGCAGGACGCTGTTCGGGCCGAAATCGCCGAGCGTGTCGGGTGCGAGGTCGCGGATCGAGGGATAGGCGCGGCCGTCGAGCAGGGAGACCCAGTAATTATAGGCCCGGACGTGCATGCGCCGCTCGTCGAGGCCGATCTCCGGCGGCACCTCGATGCCGCCGTCCTCCTCCGCAGAGCCATAGTCCGGCTGCTCGTCAAATGCCCGCAGGCTGTCCATCAGGCGGTCCTCGTGCCCCAGTCGAGGCAGACCCTGCACCGGACGTGGTTGAAAATCCGTTAAGACTTTGGCGTTGGACGGTGCGCTTGTCATCGGCCCGGGCCGCTGATAGACGCGCCCCTCCCCGGAGAGCGCCGCTTTAGCTCAGCTGGTAGAGCACATCATTCGTAATGATGGGGTCGTGGGTTCGAGTCCCTCAAGCGGCACCACCACTCTCGCACGCGGATCGCGCAACCACCTCGCACAGGGCGTCACCCGGGTGCCCCCGGCGGCCCCGGCGCTCGTCCGAAATACGTATTTTCCCGATATATTCTCTACGTAGTTACAACAGGTTCCGTTCGTTACGGAACCGAACGGGTAACGCGCGGGTTTCAGCAGCCTTAACAGCTTTTTCACCTTAGCCAGGCTGTTTGAAAGGCGAAAATTGGGGTTCGACCGCGCGTTCCTGTCATCGTTGCTTCGCTGCTCCGGCAGGAGTCCTGCCCGTGCCCCGATTCCGTCCTGTTCCACCCAGTCCGTTCCACTACCGGCGAGCGCACCGCTTGATGCCGCACCCGACCTTCAAGGCCGTGGTGGCGGCGGCTTCACGGCCGCGCCCGTCCCAATATTGATCAGGGAGAATTAGGGATGCCGAGATTCGGTCAGAACTTCCTTTCGACGCGCCTGTTCGCCGACTACACCTTCGCGGACAACGTCTATGCCAACATGTTCGGCTCCGAGTTCGCTCGCCTCGCCGATCGCCGGCAGCGTGACCGGAGCCGGTCCCGACGGCGGCGTCACCTCGGGGCTTCCCGACAATCACCAGCCGGTCGAATCGGCCTGGTCGATCCCCGGCCCGAACGCCCTCATCGACGTCTATACGCCCAACTCGAGCACCACCGGCACGCTGGTGGTCGACGGAGCCCACGTCATAGCGGCAAGCGACACGCCCGGCGACAATGACTGGTTCGCGGTCACGCTGACGGCCGGCCAAATCTACCAGTTCGGCCAATATGCCTATGCCGGCGGCATTCCGGGCGCGGAAGGCAACGGCGTCCCGCTCGCCGATGCCTATCTCGAAATCTACGATTCCGCCGGCAATCTGCTCCAGATCGCGGATGGCGGCGGGCCGAACACGCCGTCGGGGCTCGATGCGCTGATGACGTTCGAGGCGCCATCTTCGGGCACCTTCTATGTCAACGCCACCTCCTACGACAATGACGGCGACGGGGTCGGCGATTTCGTCGGCGATTACGAGATTTTCGCCAAGACCGCGACCGGGACCGTCTACACCACCCATTACGACATTTCGAGCCCGCTCCACTCGATCGACTGGGGCGGAGTTCTCGTCAACCGCGAGCATGTTTCGGTCCGCAATCCGGACGGCATGGAAGGCCCGCGCCCGACCGGGGAGCCGGCGGCGGATCCGGCCGACGTCGAGGGCAACTTCCTCGGCTATCCGGGCAAGAACGTCATCTTCCTCTATTTCGCCGGCGAGGGCGATGTCTACGCGAATGCCGATTCGACCATTCCGGCCCAGGTCACGGCCCAGGATCCGTATCAGTACGAAATCCGGGCCATGCTGACCGCGGCGGCCGAATTCTCCAAGGTCGCGGATGTCGTCTTCGTCTCCAACTATACGTTGAACACGACGACCGGCCTCTACGAGCGCGATCCGACGATCGAGTACAAGCCCGGCCCGTTGGGGCCCCAGGCCGGCATGAAATATGCCACCGGGGTGGATGGCGACGGCTTCGACGCCGATTTCTTCTACTGGTCCTATCCGGGCACGCCGGGGCCGGGCATTTCCCTGCTCGGGTCGATGAACCCGCCCGATTACGGCGACGAGGGCGTCGCCCAGTTCAATTCCGCCGACGAGCGCTGGAGCGCCCAGATGCTCCAGCAGGGCGGCTTCTCCTTCGTCACTTTGATCCACGAATTCGGCCACGGCATGGGCCTCGCGCACCCGCACGACACCGGCGGCGGCTCGAGCGTCATGCAGGGCGTGCAGACCAACGGCATTCCCGGCGATGACGGCGGGGCCGGAGCGTACGACCTCAACCAGGGCATCCACACGATGATGTCCTACAACGACGGGTGGGAGAAATCGCCCTACGGCCAGGCCGAGACCAACAACGAGGGCTATGGCTGGCTCGGCAGCCTGATGGCGTTCGACATCGCCGTCATCCAGGACAAATATGGCGTCAACGAGGAATGGGCCACCGGCAACGACACCTATGTCCTGAAGGACGTGAACGAGTGGGGCGTCTATATCGATGCCGCGACGGGGCAGCCGGCCGAGCACGACGCCACCAATGCGGCGACGACCCGCGACGGCTATTATCAGGGCCAGAGCACCTTCTACTCGTCGATCTGGGATGCCGGAGGGACCGATCAGATCGTCTACAGCGGCGCCAGGGACACCAATATCGATCTGCGTCCCGCGACTCTCCGCTATGAATATGGCGGCGGCGGATGGATGTCCTACGCCACCGGCATCTACGGCGGCTTCACCATCGCCAACCGGGTCACCATCGAGAACGCCTCCTCCGGCTCCGGCAACGACAGGATCACCGGCAACGGCGCCAACAATCGTCTCGACGGCGGCGCCGGCAACGACACGCTGATCTCCTGGAACGGCTTCGACACGTTGATCGGCGGCGAGGGCAATGACGTCCTCTATTTCGGCAACAACTTCAGCCACCATGACAGTGCCCAGGCCGGCAACGGCCGCGACGCGCTCGTCCTGCAGGGCAATTACACGATCACGCTGAGCGGCGCCAACATCAGCGGGATCGAGTTGGTCTCGCTGCAGAGCGGCGCCAACAGGAGCTTCGGCGACACCACGAACAGTTTCTACGACTTCAACATCACCACCGCGAACGACCTCGTCGCGGCCGGCCAGCAGCTGATCGTCAACGGCCAGTCGCTCAGGGCCGGCGAGGACTTCACCTTCAACGGCTCGGCGGAGACGGACGGCCGGTTCCTCGTCTACGGCGGCCACGGAGTCGACAACCTGACCGGCGGCTCCGGAGTCGACGTCTTCTTCTTCGAAGGCGCTCGCTGGGGCGCCAGCGACAGGGTCAACGGCGGCGGCGGACGCGACGCGATCGTGATCAGCGCCGGCAGCGGGGTCACCCATATCGAGTTCGCCGCCGATGCCTTCACCAACATCGAGTCGATCTCGCTCAACAACCATTATGCCAGCGATCCCACCCAGCTGCCCAGCTATGAGATCGTCCTCGACAACGGCAACGTGGCTCCGGGCGCGACCCTGATCGTCAACGGCAGCTCGATCGCCACGGCCGCCCAGTTCGTCAGCATCGACGGAAGCGCGGTCGAGGACGGCAACCTCATTCTGTACAGCGGCGCCGGCAACGACGAGCTGATCGGCGGCGACGGCGGCGACATCCTGTTCGCGGCCGGCGGAGCGGACGATCTCACCGGCGGGGCCGGGGCGGACACGTTCCGCTACGACTCGACGGCGGACTCGACGACCGGATCGAACGACGAGATCCTCGACTTCCAGTCGGGCGTCGACAAGATCGACCTGAGCCGGATCGACGCCAACACCAACGTGAACGGCAACCAGGCCTTCACCTGGATCGGAGGAAGTGCGTTCAGCAACGTCGCCGGGCAGCTCCGCAGCTACGAGCAGGGCGGCGCCCGCTGGATCGCGGGCGATACCGACGGCGACGGCGACGCGGACCTGCTGATCGCTCTCCAGCCGAGCGTGCCGATCGTCCAGACCGACTTCCTGCTCTAGCCCTGCCGAGCCCGCCCTCGCGGGCGGGCTCGACCTTCCGTCCCCGCCGGCGATAATCCGGCGGGGACGATCGTATCCGGGCCCCGTCGGCCGGGGCGGTCTCCCGCCTTTCCAAATTTCCCTTTTCCTGCAAAGGAGATAGGGATATTGACGGACGGACTCGCGATGAGACCTCCGCTCAGCACTGAATGCGGATGCAGGCTGGAACATTGATCTTCCGGTCGCTTTTCTGCGGGGGCGCGAAGGAAGGCCGGGGCGTTGAAGGGTTCGGCGGTTCCGTTCAGCTTGCGATAAGCATCAGGGCTGCACGGGCAATCCCCCCAAATCGTGGGGTGGGGCGGTGAAGTGGGGAGGTTTGGGGTGATCGAAGCTTTGGCGGCGGATTCGGACATGGACGACGCCGTTCTGATTCCGGTGGTTGCGGACGGGACCGACCAGTCCGCCTTGATCAACCAGATGCTCGCCACGTCGAGCGCGTCGGTGCTGAGGCTTCCGGAAGGCCATTTCTGGATCGGCTCGAACATCTACATCCCGGAAGGCAAGACCCTGGTCGGCGCCGGCCAGGGGCTGACCACGCTCAGCATCCTGGCGAGCTTCGATCAGACCATCGACAACCGGGCGATCGTCCTCGACGACTGCGCCGGCCTCTCCGATCTGACGCTCGACGGCGAGAAGGTCGGCCTCGGCGGCGGAACCGCGGCCCGGATCTGCGGCGTCGTCGGAATGGGCGCCGATTTCCTCGTCGAGCGGGTCAGCGTCGTCGACGTGTCCGGCTACGCCTTCTGGGCTTTCGGCAACAGCAATCCGGTGAAGGGCCCGGCGAGCGGCGTCTTCCGCGACTGCTATGCGGCCAATGCCAACATCCTGTACGAGACCACCGACGCGGACGGAGTCCTGTTCGAGCGTTGCGTCGGCGCCGACGGCGACGGCGACCAGTTCATCGCCTCGGCCTTCCACCCCGCCGGCGCCTCCCAGAACATCATTTTCCGCGATTGCGAATATTACGGCTACGGCATCGTCGCCGACATCCTCGCCAATATCGGCGACCAGGCCGGCATCGTCTTCGACAACGTCCACGGCACGACCACCGGCCCGGCCAACGCCGTCTATATCGTGGGAACCGGCCGCAACCAGGTGCTGATGGTCGATTCGAGCTTCGTCGCGCTCAATGGCTACGGCGTCGCCGTCTACAATGGCGACCTGCTCGCCGTCCGCTCCACGTTCGAGAGCCCGACCATCGCGGTGGCGGTCGCCCCGGGCAGCACGGCCCGGTTCGCCGGCAGCGAGGCGATCGCCGACGGCGACCCCGAATCGACCGTGCTCGCCCACGGCATCTATGCCGACGGAGAAGTTGTCTGGGACGGCGGCCTGATCTCGTCGTCGGGACGGCCGGGAAGCTGGGCCTATCGCGGCGACGTGACCGTGACCAACGCCTCGGTCGTCCTCCAGGGCGTCGAAGAGGAGTCGGACGAGACCAATGTCGTGGCCGGCCAGCCGGCCGCCGAAACGCTCACCGGAGCCGAGGGTGCCGACGCCCTCTATTCGCGCGAGGTCTCGCCGGCTTACGCCAAGCCGCTCGGAGACAGCCTGTTCGTCGCCCCTTTGCTCGACACGACCGCCGAGATCGACACGCTGTCCGGCCTGGCCGGAGACGACCGGCTGTTCGCGGGCTATGGCGACAATGTCGACGGCGGCGAGGGCTCCGACGGCCTGCTGATCAGCCTGCGCGGCTCTAGCGCCGGGGTCGTCGCCGACTTCGGCGGCGCCGCCGAGGGCGGGGAAGTCTCGATCGGCGGCGGCACGATCAAGGGCATCGAAGCGATCGAGTGGCTCGAAGGCAGCGATTTCGACGACGTCTTGACCCTCGGCGAGGCGGCCGGCGACCATGCCCCCGTCTTCGGGCTCGGCGGCGATGACGAGATCGTCGCGGGTCGGCTGACCGGAAGCGTCTTCGGCGGTGACGGCAACGACATCATCGACCTCGCCGAGGCCGAATATGGCTCGCTCCATTTCGGCGAGGCCGGCGACGATCTGATGCTCGGCGGGGCCGCCGACGACCGGATGAGGGGAGGCGAGGGCGACGACCTGCTCATCGACCGGTCCGGCGACGACGAGCTGGACGGCGGCGCCGGGGCCGACATCGTCTCCGGAGGCGAGGGCAACGACCAGCTCGACGGCGGCGCCGGGGACGACGTCGTCGAGGGCGGCGCCGGCAACGACATCCTGTATCTCGACGACGGCGGCGAGGACCGCGCCGACGGGGGCGAGGGCAACGACATCCTCTATTTCGGCCGCGAGATCAGCTCGGGCGACGTCGCCAGAGGCGGCGCCGGGCGGGACGCGCTCGTGCTCCAGGGCATGGTCGCGACGGTGCTGACCGACACCAACCTGGTCGGCATCGAGGCGATCTCGCTGCAGAGCGGCGCCAACACGAGCTTCAACGACTTTTTCAACCATTATTACACTTTCGACCTGACGACGGCGGACGGCAACGTGCCCGCCGGCGAGCAGCTGATCGTCAACGCCCAGTCGCTTCGCGCCGGCGAGAACTTCACCTTCGACGGCTCCGCCGAGACCGACGGCAAGTTCCTGATCTACGGCGGCCACGGAGTGGACAAGCTCAAGGGCGGCGACGGGGTCGACGTCTTCTTCTTCGAGGGCAGCCGCTGGGGCTCGAGCGACCGGGTCGACGGCGGCGACGGCCGCGACGCGCTGGTGATCAGCGGCGGCAGCGGGCTGACCCAGATCACGTTCGGGGCGAACGCCTTCACCAACATCGAGTCGATCTCGCTCAACAACCATTTCGCGAGCGATCCCTCGCAGAAGCCGAGCTACCAGCTCGTCCTCAACAACGGCAACGTCGCCGCGGGCGGCACGCTGATCGTCAACGGCACCTCGATCGCCCTCGGCCAGGTCGTCGGGATCGACGGCCGCGCCGAGCTGGACGGCAATCTGATCCTGCTCGGCGGCGGCGGCCACGACACCTTGCGGGCCGGCGGCGGCTCGGACGTCCTCATCGGCGGCGGCGGCGCGGACAGCCTTGCCGGCTATGGCGGCGCCGACACGTTCCGCTACGATCTGGCCTCGGATTCCGCGCCCGGCCGGTCCGACCTGATCGGCGACTTCCAGAGCGGGCTCGACAAGATCGACCTCAGCCGGGTCGACGCCAATTCGGCGGCGGCGGGCAACCAGGCGTTCAGCTGGATCGGCTCGAACGCGTTCAGCAACGTCGCCGGCCAGCTTCGGAGCTACGATTCCGGCGGCTACCGCTGGATCGCCGGCGACACCGACGGCGACGGCGACGGCGACATCATCCTCGCCTTCTATCCGACGGCGGCACCGGTCGGGTCCGGGGACTTCATCCTCTAGGGTCCTTCGTCATCCCGGCGGAGGCCGGGATGCAATGACCACGTCCCTAGCCGGCGGCGCCGGCGGCGACCGGCGCGCTCGACCCTTCCGCTTCGCCGGCGAATTCCGGCGGCGACGACCGGGTGAGCAGATGCTTCTGGACCTTGCCGGCGGCGGTGCGGGGAAAGTCGGCGACGAACTCGAAGCTCGCCGGCACCTTGTAGGCGGCGAGCCGCTCCCGGCAGAAGGCGGCGAGCTCGGCCGCGAGCGGCGGCGAGGCCGCGTCCGGCGAGCCGGACGAAGGCCCGCCCCACCTCGCCCCAGCGCAGGTCGGGCGCGGCCACCACCGCCGCTTCCGCCACCGCCGGATGGGCGGCGAGGACGTTCTCGACCTCGGCCGGATAGACGTTCTCGCCGCCGGAGATGAACATCTCCTTCCGCCGCCCCGCGATCCAGTAGAAGCCGTCGCCGTCGCGGCGGGCGAGGTCGCCCGACTTCAGCCAGCCGTCGGCGGTGAAGGCGGCTCGGGTCGCCTCCGGATCGTTCCAATAGCCCGGAGTGACCGCCGGCCCGGCGAATTGCAGGTCGCCGACCTCGCCGTCGGCGGCCTCCCCGCCGTCCTCGCCGACGATCCGGACCCCGACCAGGAGCTGCGGCTTGCCGACCGATCCGATCCTCTCCCAGGCGTCGGCCGGCGAGGCGAGGAAGGCGGTGGGGCCGGTCTCGGTCATGCCCATGCCGTTGCACACCCGAAGGCCGAGCGCTCGGCAGCGCAGAGCCAGTGCGTCGGGCATCGGCGCCCCGCCGCAGCCCCAGTGGCGGACGCGATCGAGCGGCAGGCCGGCGAAGCCGGGATGGTCGATCAGCGCCTGGTAGACGGTCGGGACGGCGAAGAAGGTGTCGATCCGGCGCGCCTCGAGCAGCCGCGCCACCGCCTCCGCCTCGAAGCCCGGCAGGACCAGCACCCGCCCGCCCTGGAGCAAGGTCGGCAAGGCGTGGAGGTTGATTCCGGCGGTGTGGAAATGGGGCAGGAAGGTGAGCGTCGTGTCGGCCGAGCCGAGGCCGATGGCGGTGCCGATGTTGACCAGGTTCGCGAGCGCCATGCCGTAGGTGTAGATGACGCCCTTGGGCCGGCCGGTCGTTCCGGACGTGTAGAGCAGGTACCAGGTCGAGTCGGCGGCCCAGCCGCGCCGGGACGGAGCCGGGGCGGCGGCGTCGACCAGCGTGTCGTAGCCCTCGTCGAGGTCGAGCGCCGGCGGCGGCGAGCCGAGCCGGCGCACGACCGCCCGGTCCTCGCCGCCGTGGAGGAGGAGACGGGGCGCCGAATCGGCGACCAGAGCGTCGAGCTCGGCCGGCGGCATGCGCCAGTTCAGAGGCACCAGGATCGCGCCGAGCCGGGCGCAGGCGAACAGGGCCTCGAAGAAGGCGATCCGGTTGCGGCACAGGATCGCGACCCGGTCGCCCGGGCCGACCCCGCCGGCCGCGAACAGTCCGGCGGTCCGTGCCGAGCGCGCAGTCGAGCCCGGCATAAGTGAGGATCCGGCCGGTCGCGACCTCCTCGAGCGCGACCGAGTCCGGGGTCAAGCTCGGCCCGGCGGCCGATCAGGTCGGGCAGGCCGGCGGTCACCGGCCGCGCTTCCTCAGGCCCTCGGAGACCAGCTCGATGGCGATCGAGGCGACCTCGGCCGGCGACAGATCCTCGTCCCACAGGCCGTAGCGCATGCCCAGGAAGACGCTCATCCCGATCAGCGCCCAGGCCCGCGCCTCGTCCTCGCGCTCGCCATGGCCGCCCGCCGCGATCTCGCCGCGCTCGCGCGCCCCGGCGAGGTTGCGGCGATAGGCGTCGGCGAAGGAGAGATAATGCTCGCGATAGACGTCGTGGGCGACGAACTGCGCCTCCTCGACGATCCGGTAGAGCTCGGGATGCCTGCGGGTGAAGGCGATGAACGCCTCGAGCCCGATCCGCTCCGCCGCCAGCCGGTCGGGAGCGCCCTTGACCGCCTCGGCGACATGGGCGCGGGTCTGCCGGCTCATGTCGAGGACCAGCGCCCTGAACACTTCCTCCTTGCTCTCGAAATAGGTGTAGAAGGTGCCGAGCGCGACCCCCGCCCGGCGGGTGATGCCGGTGATCGCCGCCTCGTGGAAGCCGCGCTCGCCGAACTCCGCCGCCGCCGCCTCGATCAGCCGTCTAAGCGTCTTTCGGCCGCGCTCGGTGCGCGGCTCCTTGTCGGCATTGCCGGCGACCGTCGCCATGGCCCCTCCCTCGAGGCGAAGTTGAACCGCTTTTCAGCTTGGCGCAAGCTGCGGCGGGATTCGCCGAATCTGAGTGGGCGCGGCGGGCAGGTAGAAGCGGGCGGTCCGCCGATAGTCGCCGGGGTCGAGGAAGGTCAGGAAGCCGGGCAGCAGGGCCCTCGCCACGCGGTGCCCGAAGAGCGAGCTGCCGACGACGATCTCGTCTTCGGTCACCACCAGTCCCCGGGTCCACAGCGCGTCGATCTTGTGGGCCTCGCCGGGCACGACCGCGATCTCGCCGAGCGGCGACAGGCAGGTGAGAAGGCGCCCGTCCGCCATCGGGACGATGTCGTGACAGCCGCTGCAGGAAAGCTCGGTCCGGCCGCGCTCGCGAAACCGGCGGTCGAGCTCGATGATCTCGCTCGGCCGCCCACGCTCCTTGTTGTGGAGCATGACCCAGACGGTGTCGGCGGTGCCGGCGATCGAGTTCAAATGCGCGTAGCCAGGCCCGCGGTCCGGAGCGGCCGGGAGGATTCGGTGCCCGGCCGCGGGCGTCCAGTCGGAGCGATATTCGAGGACCTGCTGGTTGAGCGTGTCGACCAGGAAGAAGGCGTCGTCGAAATGGTCGAGCTGGTGGCAGCTGTAATGAAGCCCTTCGGCCACGATTGCGAGCTCGCGCAGCGCGCCGTCTTGCCATCGATAGTGGACGATCCGTCCGGTCAGCCCATCCGTCCCGCCCGGCCGCGGATCCTGGCGGAAGGCGAAGACGTCGGCCCCCCGGCAGACGATCCCGAAAAAGAGGCCGTCGACGAGCGGCCGGAACCCCTCGCGATCGGCCTGGTAGAGTCCCTGCCGCGAAGCGACGAGATATCGATTCGCCAAATCCTCGGCCCGCTTGGGGTCCGATCAGGGGATCAGGAGGCTAAGCCGCCGTCCGGCCCCGATCCGTCGGCCCCCTCCGCTTCGCCGACGTCGAGGCTGTCGACGACGGGCTTGATCCACCGGGCCTTCGCCCTCTCTTGCTCGTCGGTCGTCGGTGCCGGGGTTGGCGAAGCCATAAGGTTTTCCTCGTTGAGGCGAGGATCGTAACATTCCGGTTCCCGCCCCACAAGCCGGGCAGCCGGAGCTCAGCGCCGGGCGGTGAAGACGTGGGCGGACATCGCCGCGTCGACCGGATCGCCGCAGCGCCTGACCAGAGCCGCCAGCGCCGCTTGCGTCGCCTCGTCGAGCCGCCCGGGATCGCGCGCCTCGATCTCGGCGCGCAGCGGCGAGCCCTGGCAGAGGCCGGGGGCGACGTCGCCAGCGGCGCCGCGGCTGCGCTTGGCCACCGTCTCGGACTCGATCGCTCCGAAGCCGGCGGCGCGCAGGTCGGCTTCGATCGTGGCCCTGTCGTGATAGCCGAACGGCACCCGGCCGAGGAAGCTCGGCGGATCGTCGGGGAACAGGCCGGCGACCGCCTCCGCCACCGCCTGCGAGGCGGGATTGGAGTCGAGCCGGTCCCAGACGTTGAAGATGAAGGCGCCGCCGGGCGCCAGCACGCGCCTCGCCTCGGCAAAGGCGGCGACCCGGTCGGGGAAGAACATCGCCCCGAACTGGCAGACGACGAGGTCGAAGCGGGCGTCGGGGAACGGCAGCGACTGGGCGTCGGCCGGCTCGAAGGCGACCCGCGCCGAATCGATATGGGCCGCCGCGACCCGAAGCATGTCCGGATTGAGGTCGGTCGCGACGATCTCCGCCTCGGGAAGCGCGCCGGCCAGGGCGGCGGTGACGATCCCGGTGCCGGCGGCGGTCTCGAGGATCCGGCCGGGCCGGAGCGCCCCGGCGCGCCGCGCCAAATCCTCGGCATAGGGCGCGAACAGGAACGGCCCGAGGCAGCGGTGGTAATATTCCGGGATCGACCCGGCGAAGGCGGTGTCCGTGGCGACCATGGCCGGAGTCTAGAGCTTGTGCTTCCGAACGGGAAGCCATTCGCTATCCGTCTGTCGAGCGGCCCGGCGGCGCCGGCGGCAGCAGGTCGTGGCGGATGCTGACGAAGCGGGCGGCGAGCCGGATCTCGGCGAGGAACAGGGTGAGGCCGACGATCAGCAGGGTCATCGCGACGATGAACAGCAGGGCGATCGGCCGCGCGAAGGGGATTTCGGCCAGGTCCGCGACGAACAGGATCGCCACGACGAGGCAGACGAACAGGGCGCTGGCGGTGCAGGCGGTGATGGCGAGGTTCACGATCCGCATCCGCCGGATGATGATCAGCAGCTCCTCGCTCGCCCGCCGCCTCGTCGCCTCGTCGAACGAGGCGAAGTCGCGCTCGAGGGCTCGGCCCCGGTCGACGACCCGCGAGAGGCGCTGGGCGAGGACGTTGAGGATTCCGGCGATTCCGGCGAGCAGGAAGACGGGCGCGATCGCCAGCTGGATCAAATGGGCGATGGTCGAGACGGGCAGAGGCTGGTCCATAATGTCGCAACTCCGGGTCAGCGCGAGGGGTCCGGCGGCCACAGCCGGCCGTGGCGGAGGAGATAGTCGTTGAAGCGCCGGTCGCGGTCGGCTTCGTCGAGAAGCTTCGCCGCGAGCCGGGGGTGGCGGCTCGACAGGTCGCGGCGCTGAAGCCAGTCGGAGCGGGCGTCGTAGAGCCGCGGCCGGCCGTCGCCGGGGTCGCTGACCGCGCTCCAGCCGCCGGCCTCGGCCATCAATCCGTCGCGGAAGCCGAAGCGGACCGGCCGATCGGGGCGGACGGCGAGCAGGCTGTGGCCGTGCCAGGGATTGGCCTCGCGAAGCCCGATCAGGTCGGCGAGCGTCGGCGCGACGTCGAGCAGGGTGACGATGTTGTCGTGCCGTCCGGCCGGCAGCCGCGGATGGGCGCCGACGATCAGGAACGGGGTCCAGACCGATTCGCGATAGAGGCTGTAGGCGCCGGTGAGGCCGCCATGCTCGCCCAGATTGTAGCCATGGTCGCTGTTGATGACGATCAGGGTGCGCTCGAACCAGGGCTTCGCCGCGGAGCGATCTCGATCAGCTCGCGAACGACGTCGTCGGTGTAGCGCTCGGTGTTGAGGATGCGCTGCCGGACATGGCCGTGGCCGGCGACGTCGAGCTCCGGCTCGGGCGAGCGGAACGGATGATGGTTGCTGGCCGAGATGAGCGATGGCGAGGAACGGCCCGTGCCGCCCCATCTCGCGGATCCGCGACGCCGCGTGGCGGAATATCTCCCGGTCGCGCTGGCCCTCCTCGGGATAGCGCCACAGCCGGTCGTACATGCGCTGGACCCAGATCGTGCTGTTGTCCATGTCGATGTCGCCGGCGGCGAACATCTCGGCGCGGTAGCCGAGCCGGCGAAGCGCGTCGGGCAGGCAGTAGAAGGCGGCCCGGGTCTGGGCGGTGATGAAGCGCCGCGACGAGGGCGTGACCGAGCATTGCAGGGCGAAGCGGCCGTTGATGCTCGGCGGGCCGAAGCTCAGCGCCCGGGTCCAGACCGCCGCGTCCGGCCGGGCGGCGAGGCTGTCCAGATAGGGGGTGGGCGAGGGGCTCCGGTCGGGCCGGAGATGGCCGGTATCGACCCCGCGAACCGATTCGAGCTGGACGATGATGACGTTCCAGCGCCGGTCGGGCGGCGGGACGGAGGGCCGGACCGGCACCTTGAGATAGGGGAAAAGCTCGCTCGGGAAGCGCCAGCCCCGGTCCGCGCTGCCGGCCAGCCACCCGGCCTGCCAGGCGCGCGCCAGCGCCGGCACGTCGCCGGGCGGAGCCTCGTCCTCGTAGCTCCAGGCGAAGTCGCGGACCGCCGCGAACAGCGCCGGCTCCAGCCGCGACAGCCGGAACCGGGCATGGGCGAGCGAATAGGCGAGGAGGCCGGCGGCGAGCGGCAGGATCGCGGCCGCGAGCGCGGTCCGGAAGGCGAGGGCCGTCGTCGGACGGCGCAGCCGGCGCGCCGCCCACCACAGATAGAGCGCCGGCGCTCCGACGCACAGCAGCGGCGAGACGAACGGGCCGCCGCGGTCGCCCCTCAGGACGTTGAGGAACAGGGCGTCGCCCAGCGTCGCCGGGTCGGCATAGACGTCGAGGAAATTGGGGCCGAGGCGAAGGCCGAGGAAGCGGTAGAGCTCATGGTCGAAGGCGGTGATCGCGAGGTTGAGCGTCATCGCCGCGGCCAGCGCCCAATGGGCGAGGCGCCAGCGCGGCGCGGCGAGCGGCCGGCGGTAGAGCAGCAGCCAGAGCAGCAGGAAAGGCGAGGCGATCAGCCAGACGGCGAGCAGCTCGTAGGCGAGCGGGCGCAGGATGAAGGCCTTCCAGGCGGCCAGGAACGGGCCTCCGTAAGGCGACGGGCGAAGATAGAGGATGAGCTGGAGCAGCGCGCAGCCGAGCCAGGCGGCGGCGGTCAGCCGCCAGGCGATGGCGAAATGGTCGCTGCCCCGAGCCTGCGTTCCCGCCTCCGCCAAGCCTGCCCTCCGATGCGCGATCGCTCATAGCATGGAGGATGACCTTGGCCATCGGCCCCGGCGCGGCTATGGCCGCCGCCCATGGCCGCCCCCTCCGCCCGTTCGCGTTCCCGCTCCGCCGCGCGGCTCGCCGCCGTCCAGGCGCTGTACCAGCGCGAGATGGAGGAGACGCCGGTGCCCAAACTGCTCCACGAATTCCACCACCATCGCCTCGGAGCGACGATCGAAGGCGTCGAATATGAGGAGGCCGAGGTCGACTTCTTCGACGATCTGGTGATCGGGGTCGCGGCGCGCGAGGCGGAGCTCGACGCGGCGATCGCCGCCCGGCTCGCCCCCGACTGGCCGCTTCACCGCCTCGACCGGCCGATGCGCCAGATATTGCGCGCCGGCGCCTACGAGCTCGCCGCCCGGATCGACGTCCCGACCGGAAGCGTCATCTCCGAATATGTCGACGTCGCCAAGGCCTTTTACGGCCAGAAGGAAGCCGGCTTCGTCAACGGCCTGCTCGACGCGGTCGCGAAGGACGTGCGGAAGTGACGGGAAAATGATATGTTCGTCAGATGCCTGAGATGAAACCTCAGCCATTGCCCGCACCTACATCCACCCCCGCGTCCCCGCCTCTGCCTGATGAAAAGATCGACTTGCCTCCACTGCAGGTCGGGACCCCGCCGAGCCCCGTTGACCGCCCAAGCCGATCACCCCTTGCTTGGCTCCGAAAGAAATTCACGAAAAAAAGTGGGGTAGAGCCAGATCTCGTAGACCTGGTGAGCGAACTGGATGCCATTCACGATCCGAACGAATTGCGCTTGAGACGGCTTCGCCTGCGAGCCCAGGAGATCGGGTTGCGCGATCAAGCCGCACAGGGGGAGATTCGGCGAAAGGTGGCGGAACGCGTGGCAAGCGTTGGCGGCGGCTCGGTGCTGGGCTCCGCTCTCTTGCTCGCGATTACCGCTAATTCCATCTTCGCTCCTATCGCAGTGGCGGTATCGGCGTTGATT
Organism: uncultured Alphaproteobacteria bacterium; assembly: GCA_963716155.1. GTDB lineage: Bacteria > Pseudomonadota > Alphaproteobacteria > Sphingomonadales > Sphingomonadaceae > Allosphingosinicella. The sequence goes on along the minus strand of OY970297.1, from coordinate 2,362,658 downwards.
GTGTTCGGGCTAGGGACTACATATGCCGCAATCTTCGAACGCTTCAGCCACGTACGTTCGAGACGCGCCGAGATCATTAAGGCGGCGCTTGCGGAGAACCGGCAGGAAACCGAGACATGACGATGGCACTGATTGGCATCGCGGCGATCATAACGATCGGTTCGCTCCTGATCCTGATCGGACTCCATCTCACGCTGGACCGTTCGGGACAGGCGGCGCATCGCAAACCTAGTTAACAACTCCAATCAGGCGCATAAGCTGCGAAGACCCAGCTTGGCCCCGGAATCTGCATTCATCGAGACGCTGCGGGCGCTAGCGACCCATCCCGCCGCCCGCGGACTCGCCGACGATGCCGCCGTGCTCGAGATCGCCGGCCGAACCCTCGTCCTCACCCACGACCTGCTCGTGGAGGGCGTCCACTACCTCCCCGACGACCCACCCGCCGACGTCGCCTGGAAGCTGGTTGCCGTGAACCTCTCCGACCTCGCCGCCAAGGGCGCCCGGCCGATCGGGGTGCTGCTCGGCTACAGCCTGGGCGAGGAGGCCTGGGACTCAGCGTTCGTCGCCGGCCTCGACACCGCGCTCGGCGCGTTCGGAATCCCTCTGCTCGGCGGCGACACCGTGCGGGGGTCGGGCGCCAGGACGCTGGCGCTGACCGCGATCGGCGAGGCGACGGGGCCGGTTCCGTCGCGCTCGGGCGGCAGGGCCGGTGATCATCTCTGGGTCAGCGGCACGATCGGGGACGCCGGGCCCGGCCTGCGCGGAGTCAGCGACGCGCTGGTCGAGCGCTATCGCAACCCGAGGCCCCGGCTCGAGGCCGGAGGGCGGCTGGCGCCCCTCGTCAGCGCGATGATGGATGTTTCCGACGGGCTGTTGATCGACGCGTCTCGACTGGCCGAGGCGAGCGGAGTTGCGGTCGAGATCGACCTCGCTCTGGTGCCGCTCTCGGAAGCCTATCTCGCCGCGCTCGGCGAGGGGCGCGAGGCGCGGCTGGCGGCCGTGACCGCGGGCGACGATTACGAATTGCTGTTCGCCGCGGGGGCGGAGCGAGCGGCGGAGATCCTCGCCCTTCAGGACGAGCTCGGCCTGCCGCTGAGCCGCATCGGTATTCTGACCGATGGCGCTGGCCTCAGGCTGATCGAGGCAGGGGAAGCGCTGCCGCTGCCGCCGCGGCTGGGCTGGGAACATCGTTGACGGCGGGGTTGAACGCGGCCGGTGTTCTACCTATGTTCTAAAATGCGCCTGAATTGGGAGCGGCTTCATGCCCTTTTCCATCGCTATTCTTGGACCCCCTGACGCCGCCCCGCACGCTCCACTGAGAACATTGGATTTTTCGGCGCGAGATGAGGGGCTTTTGTGTCTTTTGCCGATCATGGCCGGAAATTCGCGCCGGGCGCGAACGAACGTGATTCCGTGTCAGACTCGTCAACTTCGTCAACTTCGGTCCGCTTTGCAGGCCGGCCGGCAACGGAAGGCGCGGCGGACGGTTGAATCCTTCTTCCAAGCCCCCTAAAGGGCGCGGCACATCCGGGCGCGTCCGCGCCGGGGCCGTTGCCCTGCCCGGCTCAGCATTAAAAGGGGAAGAATCAAATGGAAGTCGTGCTCATTGCCATAGCCTGCGGAGCGGTCGCAGTGCTCTACGGCATTCTCACCAGCCTCCAGGTGCTGAAATCCCCGGCCGGCAATGAGCGCATGGTCGCGGTCGCCTCCGCCATCCAGGAGGGCGCCAACGCCTATCTCCGCCGCCAGTACAGCACGATCGCGGTCGTCGGCGTGGTCGTCGCGGCGCTCGTCTTCCTGTTCCTCGGCGACATCGAAGCCATCGGCTTCGTCATCGGCGCCCTGCTCTCCGGCGCCGCCGGCTTCATCGGGATGAACATCTCGGTCCGGGCCAACGTCCGCACCGCCGAGGCCGCCCGCACCAGCCTGCAGCGCGGCCTCACCGTCGCCTTCCGGGCCGGCGCGATCACCGGCATGCTCGTCGCCGGCCTCGCCCTGCTCGCCATCGCGGTCTTCTTCTACCTCCTCGTCGGACCGATGGGCCTGGCCCCGAACGACCGCCAGGTCATCGACGCCCTCGTCAGCCTCGCCTTCGGAGCCTCGCTCATCTCGATCTTCGCCCGTCTCGGCGGCGGCATCTTCACCAAGGCCGCCGACGTCGGCGCCGACCTCGTCGGCAAGGTCGAGGCCGGAATCCCCGAGGACGATCCCCGCAACCCGGCCGTCATCGCCGACAACGTCGGCGACAATGTCGGCGATTGCGCCGGAATGGCCGCCGACCTGTTCGAGACCTATGTCGTCACCGTCGGCGCCACCATGGTGCTGATCGCCCTTCTCGTCAGCGGCTCGGCCGAGCAGATGCTGGCGCTGATGAGCCTTCCGCTGATCATCGGCGGCGTCTGCATCCTCACCTCGATCATCGGCACCTATCTCGTCCGCCTGGGCTCCAAGCAGTCGATCATGGGCGCCCTCTACAAGGGCTTCTGGACGACCGCGGCCCTCTCCATCCCGGCCATCTTCTACGTGATGTGGCAGCACCCTGGACGGCGACATGAACGCCGTCATCGGCAGCGCCCGGGAAGCCGCGGGCACCGACGTCGCCGGCGACGTCGCCAGCACCGCGGTCGGCGGCGGCTTCACCGGCATGGACCTGTTCTGGTGCTCGCTGGTCGGCCTCGCCGTCACCGGCCTGATCGTCTGGATCACCGAATATTATACCGGCACCAACTACCGGCCGGTCCGCTCGATCGCCAAGGCCTCGCAGACCGGCCACGGCACCAACGTCATCCAGGGCCTCGCCATCAGCCTCGAATCGACGGCGCTCCCGACCCTCGTCATCTGCGTCGGGATCATCGTCTCCTACCAGCTGGCCGGCCTGATCGGAATCGCCTTCGCGGCGACCGCGATGCTCGCTCTGGCCGGGATGGTCGTCGCCCTCGACGCCTACGGCCCGGTCACCGACAATGCCGGCGGAATCGCCGAGATGTCGGGCATGGAGGAGGACGTGCGCACCCGCACCGACGCCCTCGACGCGGTCGGCAACACCACCAAGGCGGTGACCAAGGGCTATGCGATCGGCTCGGCCGCACTGGGCGCGCTGGTGCTGTTCGGCGCCTATACCGACGACCTCAAGCATTATGCCGGCGAGCTCGGCATCGGCGCGGGCGGGATCGATTTCGCGTTGTCCAACCCCTATGTCGTCGTCGGCCTGCTGCTCGGCGCCCTCCTCCCCTATCTGTTCGGAGCGATGGGCATGACCGCGGTCGGCCGCGCCGCCGGCAACGTCGTCCTCGACGTCCGCGAGCAGTTCCGCTCGAACCCGGGCATCATGGACGGCACCTCGCGGCCCAATTACGCCCGCACCGTCGACCTCGTCACCAAGGCCGCGATCAAGGAGATGATCGTCCCCTCGCTGCTTCCGGTGCTGACCCCGATCGCCGTCTATTTCGCCATCGCGGCGATCGCCGGCACGCGAGCAGGGCTTCGCCGCGCTCGGCGCCCTGCTTCTCGGAGTGATCGTCTCCGGCCTGTTCGTCGCCATCTCGATGACCTCGGGCGGCGGCGCCTGGGACAATGCCAAGAAATATATCGAGGACGGCAATTACGGCGGCAAGGGCTCGGAGGCCCACAAGGCCGCGGTGACCGGCGACACGGTCGGCGATCCCTACAAGGACACGGCCGGCCCGGCGGTCAACCCGATGATCAAGATCACCAACATCGTCGCTTTGCTGCTGCTGGCGGCGCTGGCCGGCGGCGCCGGCTGATCTCCCGCCGAAGCGACTAAAGAGCCCCGCCTGGTTAACCGGGCGGGGTTTTTCGTTGCGGCGGAGGGGCTTGCAGGATCGCCATGGCCCGCTAGGATCGCGGCCGAGGGGTAAGCATGCACAGATCGATCGTCCTCGCCGCGGCCGCTTTGGCCGTTTCCGGGCCGGCGCCGGCCGCGCCGCCTGCCGCCATCCCGGTCGAGGCGTTCGGGGCTCTGCCGACCTTCGCCAACCCCAAGATATCGCCCGACGGCCAGCGCGTCCTGGCGACCGCCGACGTCGACGGCCGCAAGGCGATCATCGTCTACCGCCTCGACTCGGCCGACGGCCGCTTCACCCGGATCAACCTTGGCGAGCTGGAGGTGACCGGCGCCCGCTGGGCCGGCAACGGCCGGATCCTCCTCACCGTCTTCGGCAAGACTCTGTACGAGGGCGTCGAGGTGCCGATGAGCCGTCACTTCGCCCACGATCTCGAGACCGGAAAGCTGCGCGCGCTGGGCGGCGCCAGGATCGGCGGGCTGTGGGGCGGCGAGCTGATCCACGTCGATCCGGAGGGCGAATTCGCGCTGCTCGCGGCGCAATCGACGGTCTGGTCCGCTCCGGCGGTGCTCCGGGTGGAGCTGGCGACCGGCGACACCAAGGAGGTCGTCTCCCCGGAAGCGGGCGTGTGGGACTGGTATGCCGATTCGACCGGAGTGGTCCGCGCCGGCCTCGGCAGCCGCGGCGGCCGCTGGGTCCTCCTCTACCGCGACAAGGACGGCGGCCGGTTCCGCCGAACCGAACCCAAGCGGGAAATCGCCCAGTCGGCGACCGATCTCGACTATCTCCTCCCCGTCGCCGGAAGCGACAAGGGCTATGCGATCGCCAACAAGGCGACCGGCCGCTACGGCGTCTACCGCTACGATTTCGCCGCCGACGCGCTCGGCGAGCCGGTCTTCGAGCATCCCGAGGTCGACGTCGAGGCCGTCGCCTATTCGCCGAGCAGCGGCGAGCCGGAGTCGATCCTCTATGCCGACGACCGCGACCGCATCTTCTGGATCGATCCGGAGATGCGCTCGGTCCAGGCCAGGATCGACAAGGCCCTGCCCGACGCCGTCAACCGGATCGTGTCGCGCGACTCGGCGGACAGGAGGATGATCGTCTGGTCCACCGGCGCCGCCAATCCGGGCGCTTATTATCTCTACGACCGAACCAGCCGGACGATGAGCGAGCTCGCCAGGCCCTATGGCGCGCTCGAGGGCAGGGCGCTCGCGCCGGTCGAGTCGGTTCGCTACCCGGCGCGCGACGGTCTTGCCATCCCGGCCTATCTGACCAGGCCGCCGGGCCGCCCCGATACGGCGCTGCCGCTGATCGTGATGCCGCACGGCGGCCCCTTCGCCCGCGACAAATGGGCCTATGACGCCTGGGCGCAGTTCCTCGCCAACCGCGGCTACGTCGTCCTCCAGCCCAATTTCCGGGGCTCGACCGGCTACGGCAAGGCGTTCGTCGAGGCGGCGTCGGGCCAATATGGCCGCAAGATGCAGGACGATCTCGACGACGGCGTCAAATGGCTCGCCGGCCGCGGCCTGGTCGATCCGAAGCGGGTCTGCATCATGGGCGCCTCCTATGGCGGCTATGCGGCGATGTGGGCGGCCGCGCGCAACCCCGAAATCTACCGCTGCGCGATCAGCTTCGCCGGCATCTCGGAGGTGCGCACGATGCTTCGCTACGATCCGTCGACCGGGATCGCGCGCCGTTATTACAAGGACTGGCGGGATCGGATCCGGGGCGAGGAGGGTTTCGATCTCGGCGCCGTGTCGCCGCTGAACCGCGCCTCGGCGATCCGGGTGCCGCTGCTGATCGCCCATGGCGACGAGGACCATGTCGTCCCGGTCGCCCAGTCGAGGAACATGCACGAGGCGCTCCGGCGCGCGAAGATCGAGCATGAGTTCGTCGTCTATCCCGGCGAAGGGCACGGCTTCGACAAGGCGGCCAACTCGATCGACTTCCTGAAGCGGGTCGAGGCCTTCCTGGCGCGCCACAACCCGTCCTGAGCGGCTTTGCCGACGGAGATTTGCGCTCGCTTGGCAATTTCAGCTATACCTCTCGTTTCAAAGGCTTTTCAGTGGGGCTGCTAAAGCAGGTGAAAAACGACCCGGAGAGGTATAATCCTGTCATCTGAGCTGCTCGCATCCTCGGGGGATTGAGCATGGCGCGAACGATGTCGAAGCTGGCGGCCGCGGTGCTGCTGGCTTCGCTCGCTTCGGCTCCGGCCCGGCCCGAGCCGCCGGCCGCGCCGCCGCCGCTCATCCCGGCCGAGGCGTTCGGGGCGCTTCCCTTCTTCAACGCGCCGGAAATATCGCCCGACGGCACCCGGCTCGTCGCCGGCTCGGTGTGGGACGGCCGCAAGGCGGTGGTGCTCGCCGACCTCACGCGCGGCGACTACGCCCTCGCCAGGATCGACCTCAACCAGAAATATGAGATGCTGTGGGCGCGCTGGGCCGGCAACCGCCGGGTGCTCCTCAGCCTGGTCATCCCGACGAAGCTGTACGGCGCCGAGATCAGGACCAGCCGGCTGTTCCTGTTCGACGTCGCCACCCGCAAGGTCCATCCGCTCGACGGCAAGATCGGCGGAATCGACGGCGACGACGTCATCCATGTCGATCCGCAGGGCCGCTACATCCTGCTCTCGGCGCAGCGCTCGATCTTCGAGACCCCGGCGGTGCTCCACGTCGATCTCGACACTCTGAAGGCGACCCAGCTGGTCAAGCCCTATCCGGGCGTCTGGAGCTGGTATGCCGACCGCGACGGCACCGTCCGGGCCGGGCTCGGCACCGAGGGCGGGCGCTGGTGGCTCTTCTACCGCGAGACCGCCCAGGCCGGCTTCAAGAAGATCGCCGCCGGCCGCCGCCCGGACAACCAGCGCCTCACCGACGTCGAGAAGCTGCTGCCGGTCGCCGGCAGCGACAAGGGCTATGCGATCGCCAACAAGGCGACCGGGCGCTACGGCGTCTATCGCTACGATTTCGTCACCGACACGCTCGGCGAGCCGGTGTTCGAGCATCCCGAGGTCGACGTCGATTCGGTCGGCTTCAGCCCCCGCACCGGCGATCCGGATTCGGTCTCCTACGCCGACGACCGCGACCGCGTCGCCTGGCTCGACCCGGCGATGAAGGCGGTCCAGGCCCGGGTCGACCGGCTGCTTCCCGGCGCGGTCAACCGGATCGTGTCGCGCGACGCGCTCGACCGGCGGATGGTGATCTGGTCGGGCGGCGCCTCCGATCCCGGCACCTATTACGTCTTCGACCGGATCAAGGGCGAGCTGCGCGAGCTGGCGAGACCCTATGCCGCGCTCGACGGCCTTCCGCTCGCTCCGGTCCAGTCGGTCCGCTACCCGGCCCGCGACGGCCTCGCCATCCCCGCTTATCTGACCCTTCCGCTCGGCCGTCCCGCCGAGGGCCTGCCGCTGATCGTGATGCCGCACGGCGGGCCCTTCATCCGCGACAAATGGACCTACGATCCCTGGGCGCAGTTCCTCGCCAATCGCGGCTATGCCGTGCTCCAGCCCAATTTCCGGGGCTCGACCGGCTACGGCAAGGCCTTCGTCGAAGCCGCCTCGGGGCAGTTCGGCCGCCGGATGCAGGACGATCTCGACGACGGCGTCAAATGGCTCGCCAGCCGGGGCGTCGCCGATCCGAAGCGGGTGTGCATCCTCGGCGCCTCCTACGGCGGCTATGCGGCGATGTGGGCCGCGGTGCGCAACCCCGACGTCTATCGCTGCGCGATCAGCTACGCCGGCATCTCCGACGTCGCCGCCATGCTCCGCTACGATCGCTCGCAATGGATCGCCCAGCGTTACTATCGCGACTGGCGCGACCGGATCCGCGGCGAGGGCGGCTTCGACCTCGCCAGGGTGTCGCCGCTCGCCCGCGCCGGCGAGATCAGGATCCCTTTGCTCATCGCCCACGGCCAGAAGGACGGCAACGTCCCCTTCGCCCAGTCGAAGCGGCTCCACGAGGCGCTGCTGAGGGCGCGGGTCGACCACGAGTTCGTCGTCTATCCCGAGGAAGGCCACGGCTTCGCCAGGGTCGAGGATTCGGTCGACTTCCTCAAGCGGATCGAGCGCTTCCTGGCGAAGCACAATCCGGCGGGCTGAGCCTGTCCGGATGCGGACACCGGGCCGTTCGCTTCCGTCCGCCAAGTCTCGGTGGAAATTCCCAACATTTGAGGTGGCTGTTTAGCGCAGGTTCATCTTGCAACTTGAGGAATGGCGGTTTTTCGCCGTTTTCCGCATTTGGCACGCCCCATGCAACCCTGCTGGCATGGTCGACGGATGGTCCGCCGGCCGGTTCAGGGAGAAACACAATGACCTTCAATCTCAACATCCAGCAGTTCCTGGTTTCCGCCGTCGGCGCCCTCTTCGCCGCCAGCCTGTTCATCACCGCCGCCGTCGGCCCGGCCGGTCAGCTGATCTGACCGTCCGGTCCACGGACCGCCAAGTGACGAACTCGAACCAAGGAAGGAAAGGCTCCATGAACGGACCTTTCACCCTCGACAGAGCCAATGGCAAAGTGATGGGCGTCTGCGCCGGCCTCGCCGACAAGACGGGAACCGACGCGACGCTCATCCGCCTGGCCGCGATCCTCAGCCTGCTCGTGATCGGCCCGGTCGCCATCCTCCTCTACCTCGTCGCCGGCTGGGTCGCCCCCGAGCGCGGCTGATCGTCCGGCCGCGACGGGGCGAGACGCCCGGATCGCGGCGGCGCGCGGGCATGGCCCGCATCGAGCCGGGGCGAAAACCCTCCGGCAACCCTCCACCCCCTCCGATCCGCCTCCGGCGCCGCCGGCCTTCGCGACCGATCCCTTTCTGATTTCCGCTCGGCGCAGGCGCGACGGGAAGAGAGTGACGGGGGTCCGATTAGTCGCTAGGGACTGACCCCGCGGAAGGAGAATGGCTGGATGGAAGGGCTAGAGCTTGGGACGATCGTCCTGGTCGGCTCGCTGGTATTCGCCGGGCTCGCCCTGCCGGTCACCGTCATCGCCGTGCATCAGCGCAAGCGCCGCGCCCACGAGCGCGCCGCCGGCCTGCGCCGCAAGGAGAAAATCCGGCTCTGAAATCGATCGGGTGGGAAGGCCATCCGGGCCGCGCGAGCGGTGCGCGACATTTTTTTTTCATCCCCCTGCGCCTCGATTCGCCGCCGCTCGCGAACGGCTCGTCGCCGCAGATTTCCGCGCTTTTCGGGCTTTGCGGCACGGCCCGGCCATCCTCGCGCGGGCTCCGTTCATCTTAAAGCCATGAAACTCTTCAGACTCGTCGCTCGTTAGGGCGGCAAGTGTGTTGAAAGGAGCCAAGTATGGCGACGAGTATCCTCGAGGCCCGTGGCGGCTGCATCATTCCGCAGGCGGATCAGCGCGGCTATCATATCGTCTATCGCGAGCATGAGACCAACTACTGCCCCGGCTGCGGCCGTACCCACTGGTATATCGGCCGGTCGATGGCGGAATGCGCGTTCTGCACCACCGCTCTCCCGCTCGAGAACGCCCCGATGATCGCCGGCGGCGCGATCGTCCGTACCATCCGCCGCCCGGTGTTCGGCTCCGGCGAGCACGCCTACGCGGCCTGAAATCGCTGGCGGCGCCCTTGCGGCGGCCGCCGTCGCGCCGGCCCCTTATTTCGCTACGCGAGGGGCCGGCGCGTAACTCTCCCTCCCGTCATCGCGATCGACGCGTAATTCAGGGACTGGTCCCTATTTTGGCGCCTTCCGCACCGGCACCTGGGCGTTGCAGATGTCGACCCCGCCGGCGGGGCGCTGGAAGAATTCGCCGCCGCGATTGGCTCGGCCGGTGACGAACTGGCCGAAGGCGAGGCTGTCGGAGCGCATCACCTCGATAGGCCGGGCGCTCCGCGGCCGGAATGTCGGCGGCGAGCCGGGCCCGGGCGATCGGGATGGCCTGGGCGGGATCCTTGTAGAAGCCGAGCGCCTCGGTGCCGCGCGGCCGGGCGGAGAGCAGGTCGATGCCCTCGACGACCCGGCCGATCACCGCGATGTTGAGATCGAGGTGGCGGGGCGCGTGGCCGATCACCGCGTAGAGCTCGCCGCCGGTCCCGGTGTCCGGCGCGAGGTCGCGGCCGACGCCGACATAGGCGTAGCAATGGGTGAGCCAGGCGCGGCCCTCCTCCGGATCGTAGGCGACCGGCCAGCCGTCGGCATGGCCGACCATCGGCGCATAGCTGTCGGGAAAGCCGAGCGGCCGGATCTGAAGGCCCGCGAGGTCGCGATGATATTCGGCGGGCGGCGGCCCGGACCACCCCGGCCGGAAGCTCGGTCCTGGCGTCGCCATTGCCCCATTGCGCGACGTAATTGTCCTGGACCCGGTAGATCGCCGCGCCGTCCCACCAGCCGGCCCGGGCGAAGGCCCGCACGTTGGCGACGTGGACGGGAGCGAAGCCGGGCGCCAGCTCGATGACGATTCGCCCGCCTTCCTTGAGCTCGATGACGAGCAGGTTGGCCGGGTCGACCGGGCGCCAGGCGTCGGCCGGCGCCTCCTGGACGACCTTGTTCGGGTCCGGCGCGTCGACGACCGGCGCCGGCCGCCAGAAGGAATAGCGCGGAGCGGCCTCGGGCTCGGCGGCCGGCGAATCCGGCGCGGTGGCGCAAGCGGCGAGGCAGGAGGCGGCAAGGGCGGCGAACGGGACTGGGCGCATCGGCTTCTTCCTTCGTGGGGCGCGTCTAACTGACCCAGCTCCGCGCGGCGGGCAAGCGTCACCGCAAAACCACAGGCCGGTCCGGAAATGGACTTTATTCGTCCGACCACGGAACCGGGGGACGGGGCGGCGTTTTAACGCAGGTTAGGTAACCCGGCCGAAGGCGGCTGGCGGAGGGGCAAAAGAGCCGGAAATGACCGATATTCGCGCCGTCCCCGGCCTGCACGATGTCTTTGCCTCGCTGGATCCCGAGCCGCTGCTCGCCGCGCCGCCCGCCCTGATCGAGTTCCTGCCCGTCGCGGTCTGCGCCTTCGATGCCGCCGGGCGGCTCTGCTGGTTCAACGCCCGGGCCGCCGCTCTGTGGGGCCGGACCCCCGAGGCGGGCGAGAAGGCCGACCGGCTGTGGAGCTCGGCCCGGATCTACGATCTGGACGGCGGGACCGCGGCGCCCGAGGAATCGCCGATCGCCTCGGCCCTGCGCACCGGCTGCCCGGTGGAAGGACGCGGCGACCGTGATCGAGCGGCCGGACGGCACCCGCCTCGGCGCGATGGTGCAGGTCACCGCGCTGTCCGACCGCGCGGGCAACGTCGTCGGCGCGATCGCCTGCTTCCACGACGTCACCGAGCGCCTGCGCGAGGAGCGCGCCGCCCGCGACGGCGAGCGGCAGCTGCGCGAGATCCTCGATTCGCTTCCGGTGGCGCTCTACACCACCGACGCCGAGGGGCGGATCACCTATTTCAACGAAGCCGCCGTCGAGCTGTCGGGGCGCCGCCCGCGGCTGGGCGATGACAAATGGTGCGTGACCTGGAAGCTGTTCTGGCCGGACGGCACCGCGCTCGCCCATGACGAATGCCCGATGGCCGTCGCCCTGAAGGAGAAGAGGGCGGTGCGCGGCGCGGAGGCGATGGCCGAGCGCCCGGACGGCAGCCGGATCCCGTTCATCCCCTATCCGACGCCGCTGCTCGACGGCGCCGGCGAGCTGGTCGGAGCGGTCAACGTCCTCGTCGACATCGGCCATCGCAAGGAAGCCGAGAGCCGGCAGCGCCTGCTCTTCGCCGAGCTCAACCACCGCATCAAGAACAACATGCAGATGCTCTACGCGCTGCTCGCCTCGGCGCGGCGGGAGACCGGCAGCGACGACGCCCGGGGCGCTCTCGACGAAGCGGCCCGGCGGGTGGCGGCGATGGCGGCCGCCCAGACCGTGCTCTACCAGTCGGACAATCTCAGCCGCTTCGACAGCGGCGCCTTCATGACGTCGGTCTGCGCGGCCGCCGGCGCCGCGTGCGGCGACTCGCTGGCGCTCCATCTTCACACCCGGGCCGGCGCGCTCGCCAACGACGTCGCCGTGCCGCTTGGCGCTGATCCTCAACGAGCTGGTCGCCAACGCCGCCGAACATGGTGCCGGAGCCGACGGCCGAAGCTCGGTCGCGATCTGCCTGGTCGAGGAGGAGGGCGGCTTCACCCTGATCGTCGAGGACGAGGGACCGGGCTTCGACCTCAGCGAGGTCCGCCGCCGTTCCTCCGGCCTCGGCCTCGTGATCGGCCTCGCCCGGCAGATCGGCGGGCGCTTCCGGGTCGAGCGCGGCCCCGGCGCCCGCTGCGTGGTGGACTTCCCGGGCCCGTCGAAGCCGCGGGCGTGAAGCGATGCTGATCGAGGGTTGCGAGGACTCGCCCGAGGCGGCCTCCTCCGAGCGGCCCGAACCGGCCGCCAGGCCCTGCATCCTCCTCGTCGAGGACGATTTCCTGGTCGGCATGGAGATGGAATCGGGTCTCGAGGCGGCGGGCTACGAGGTCGCCGGGATCGCGGCGACGGCCGAGGAGGCGGTGGAGCTGGCCGCTTCGCGCCGCCCTGCTCTCGTCGTCATGGACATCCGGCTTGCCAGCGAGCGCGACGGCATCGACGCGGCGCTGGAGATCTTCCGGACGCTCGGCATCCGTTCGCTTTTCGCCTCGGCCCATGTCGATTCCCAGGTCCGGGCCCGGGCCGAGGCGGCGCGGCCGCTCGGCTGGGTCGCCAAGCCCTACCGGGTCGAGACCCTGCTGGCGGCGGTCGGCGAGGCCCTCGACGAGGTCTGAGGCTCAGTCCCGGCCCTCGTCGGACCAGTCCACCACTTCCCAGCCCTCGGCCCGGGCCAGCCTGACCAGCCTCGAATGGGCGTTCGCCGCCACCGCCTCGTCGGCCCAGCGATGGACGTGATGGTCGGAGACATGGTCGGAATAGAAGCGGATGTGGACCGCCTCGCGCTCGAGCCCCTCGCGCTGCAGCCAGGCGAGGATCATGTCCTTTTTGGCCGGTCCGTAGCAATTGGCGCCGTCGATCTTCGCCACCACCCGGCCCTTCGAATCCAGCCCGGTCTCGGTGGCGACGACGTCGTCGAAGCCGAGCCGCCGGGCGATCGCCGCCGCGTAGAGCCGGTAGGAAGCGGTCGCCATCACCAGCCGCCGCCCCGCCGCCCGGTCGGCGGCGATCGCTCGCCGAGCGCCGGGCATGATGTTGGAGGCGATCTGCCGGTCGGCGAAGCTCTCGATCACCGGCTCGAGCCGCTCCGGGGCGAGGCCTCGGCCGATGAGCAGGCCGTAATTGATCTCCTTCAGCCGGCCCCGGTCGACCAGCTTGAGGACGTAGGCGAGCATCGTCAGCACGACCAGCGGCATCAGGATCAGCCGCCAGGGCGCGAGGGCGAGAGCGGCGTGGATCAGGAAAGGCGTGTAGGTCGCCCGCCGGGTGATCGTCCGGTCCATGTCGTAAATGGCGAGCCGTGCCTTCATGGAACGCGTGAAGCATCCGCACCTAGCCTTGTCCAGTTGCCCGCACGGATGAATTGAAGCATGACCCGCGCATGAGCAGCGTCGCCCGTTTCACCGAAAGCCTCGAAAACGGGCGCCGGGTGCTGCGTTTCCACGGCGATCTCACTCTGCCCCGCCTCGGCGTGATGCCGACCCGGCTCGAGCGGCTCAAGGGCGACGGCTACGTCCTCGACCTCAGCGACGTCGGCCGGATGGACACGATCGGGGCCTGGCTCGTCCACCGCACCGCCCGGGCCCGGGGCGGGGAGATCGTCGGCCTCGACGAGGGCAATGCCATCCTGATTCGCCAGGTCGAGAAGGCCGATCAGCCGGTCAAGGTCCGTCCCGACCCGCCCTCGCCCTTCGCCCGGGTGCTGGGCGAGGTCGGCAGCGCGACGATGGAGGCGGGCCGGACCCTGGTCGGCCTGACCGGCTTCCTCGGCGCGATGCTGATGTCGCTGGTCTACGTCATCCGCCAGCCGCGCCGCTTCCGCCTCAACGCGGTGGTCCAGCGCTTCGAGGTGGTCGGAGTCCACGCCTTCGGAATCATCGGGCTGATGAGCTTCCTGGTCGGAATCGTCATCGCCCAGCAGGGCGCCGTTCAGCTTCGGCAGTTCGGCGCCGAGATCTACACGATCAACCTCATCGGGCGCTCCTCGATCAAGGAATTGGGGGTGCTGATGACGGCGATCATGGTCGCCGGCCGCTCGGGCTCGTCCTTCGCCGCCCAGCTCGGCTCGATGAAGCTCGCCGAGGAAGTCGACGCGATGCGCACGATCGGAGTCTCGCCGATGGAGGCTCTGGTGCTTCCGCGCGTGTTCGCGACGGTTCTGATGATGCCGCTGCTCAGCTTCTACGCGGCGATGATCGCGATCGTCGGCGGCGGCATCTTCTGCTGGGTTTCGCTCGAGATCCCGCCGGTCACCTTCATCCAGCGCATCCGCGAGGTGGTGCCGCGCAGCGACCTGTGGCAGCTGCTGATCAAAGCGCCGGTCTTCGGGCTGATCATCGCCATGGCGGGCTGCTTCCAGGGGATGCAGGTCAAGTCCGACGCGGAGGAAGTGGGCTTGAGGACGACCACCGCCGTCGTCCAGGCGATCTTCCTCGTCATCGTGCTGGACGCCTTCTTCGCCGTCTTCTTCACCGAGATAGGCTGGCTGTGAACGAGGAAGCGGATCCGATCATTACGGTGCACGGCCTCACCAACAGCTTCGGCGAGGCGGTCATCCACGACAGCCTCGATCTCGAGGTTCGCCGCGGCGAGATCCTCGGCGTCGTCGGCGGCTCCGGCACCGGCAAGTCGGTGCTGATGCGCTCGATCATCGGCCTTCAGCGGCCCGACGCCGGCGAGGTGACGGTGTTCGAGGAGCCGATGCTCGACCGCAACGAGGCCGAGCTCCAGCCGATCCGCAAGCGCTGGGGAATCCTCTTTCAGGGCGCCGCTCTGTTCTCGACCCTGACCGTGGCCGAGAACGTCCAGGTGCCGCTTCGCGAATTCTATCCGCGCCTCTCGGAGAAATTGCTCGACGAAATCTCCGCCTACAAGATCGTCATGGTCGGCCTGCCCGCCGACGCAGGACCGAAATTCCCGGCCGAGCTGTCGGGCGGGATGAAGAAGCGGGCCGGGATCGCGCGCGCGCTCGCGCTCGATCCGGAGCTGCTCTTCCTCGACGAGCCGACCGCCGGGCTCGACCCGATCGGCGCCGCCGCCTTCGACCAGCTCGTCCTCGACCTCAAGGACCGGCTCGGCCTCACCGTCTTCCTGATCACGCATGATCTCGACACGCTCTACGCCATCTGCGACCGTGTCGCGGTGCTCGCCGACAAAAAGGTGATCGCGGTCGGGACGATTCCGGAATTATTGGCTTTGGATCACGAATGGATACAGGAATATTTCCGGGGACCGCGCGGCCGCGCGGCCGAGGAAGCCGTCGAGGCCGAAGCGGAAGCGCGGGCCGCGGAAGCGAACGGGGGCGCTGAGCGATAATGGAGACCCGGTCGAACCAGATCCTCGTCGGCAGCGTCGTCATGGGCGCGCTCGTCGCCCTGTTGCTGTTCATCGTCTGGCTGTCCAACGCCGGCGGCGACCAGGACCGCAAATACGACATCCTCTTCCGCCAGGCGGTGGACGGCCTCGCCAAGGGCAGCGCCGTGACCTTCTCCGGAGTGCCGGTCGGCCAGGTCGATTCGATCAACCTGATGCCGCGCACCCCCGAATTCGTCCGGGTGCGGATCACCATCGACGAGGAGACTCCGGTGCTGGTCGGGACCACCGCGACGATCAAGGGCGTCGGCTTCACCGGGGTCTCCCAGATCCAGCTCGATCCGCCGGACAACGATCCGCGCCGCCGCCGGGTGGTCCGCGAGATCACCTGCCCGGCGACCAATCCGGAGGCGCAATGCCCCTACGGCGTTCCGATCATCCCGACCAAGCCGGGCGCGCTCGGCCAGGTCCTGGAGAGCGCTCCCGAGCTGCTCAACCGCGTGTCGACCCTGACCGCGCGCCTCACCGAGCTGCTCGGCGACCGCAACCAGGCCTCGATCGCCGCCATCCTCGAGAACGTCCAGGTGATCAGCCGCAACCTCGCCGAGCGGTCGGACGAGATCGCCGCGACCCTCGCCGAAGCCCGGGTCGCCATCCGCCAGACCGGCGCCGCCGTCGAGCAGATGGGCCAGCTCGCCGATTCGACCGACCAGACCCTGCAGCGCGACATAAGGCCGATGATCGGCGACCTCAGGCAGACGATCCGCGCCGCCGAGACGAGCATGACCAATCTCGACGCCGCGATCGGCGACGCCCGGCCGGGCCTTCAGGCCTTCTCGAAGCAGACCATCCCGGAGGTCGGCCAGCTCGTCCGCGACTTGAGGGAGATGTCCGATTCGCTGTCGGCCGTGTCGCAGCGCCTCAACCAGCAGGGCGCCGGCGGAATCATCGGCGGCCAGAAGCTGCCCGACTACAAGCCGAGGAAACCATGAGACAGACGCGCCCCTTCCTCGCCCTCGCCGCGGCCCTCGCCGTCTCCGGCTGCCTCAGCTTCGGCGCCGAGCCGCCGCCGACCCTGATGCGGCTGACCTCCGACGTCCAGCCCGGCACGGCGGCTCGGACGGCGGGACCGGGCTCGGCGATCACGGTCGTGCCGCCGAGCGTTCCGGCCGAGCTCAACACGCCCCGGGTGCCGGTCCGCACCGGCGCCACCCAGGTCGCCTACGTCAAGGACGCGCAATGGGTCGAGGCGCCCAGCATCCTGTTCGCGCGTCTCCTGTCGGCGACGATCGCCGGCCGCACCGGCCGGGTCGTTCTCGATCCCAAGCAATTCACCTTCGATCCGGGCCAGCGGCTCACCGGCACCCTCCAGGCCTTCGGCCTCGACGCCGACCGGATGGAGGCGGTGCTGGTCTACGACGCCGCCGTCTCGCGCGGCGAATCGGTCGAGACCCGCCGCTTCGAGGCGCGGGTCCCGGTGCCTGCGCTCGACGCGGCCAGCGCTCCGGCGGCCCTCAACCAGGCCGCCAACCAGGTCGCCGCCGAGGTCGCCGCCTGGGTGGGCTGACTTCGTCATTGCGAGGAGCGTTGCGGCGATCCTGCCCGGTCTCGTCATGCCGGACTTGATCCGGCATCCACCTTTCTGCCGGATTCCAACGCGTCGAGGAAGGTAGATCCCGGATCAAGTCCGGGATGACGATTCATCTAGCCGATCGACCGTCGCTTCAGCCGGGCCTTCAAATCCTCCATTCCGATCTCCTCGATCACCGCGGCCCTGTCCTCCGCCTGGAGGATGGCGGCGACGTGGCCGAGGATCTGGCTGACCAGGTCGAGGCTCTGGAGCGACTGGCCGTGGCGCTGGACGAGGAAGAGGTCCTTGATCAGCTCGTCGCCGAGGGTCTCGAGCAACCGCTGCACATAGCCGAGCTCGTGGGCGAGCCGGGAATCGAGGTCGGGGCTCACCGCCGGCGCCGCCGCCGGAGCCGCCGCCCGAAGCGCCCGCGCCGAGCTCGAATCGCTGCGCGCCTCGGCCTGGAGCGCGTCGACCCGCCGCTGGTCGCGAAGCCCGGTGCAGTCCAGCGGCCTCGGCTTGGCCCCGCCGGTCCATTCCTGGACCGGGGTCGGGCCGTCGAACCTCACTCCGCGGCGGCTGCCCGCGGCCCAGGCGACCACGGCCGAGACGTGGAGATCGCCGCGCGCCAGCACCAGCTTCATTCCGGCGTCGGGCAGGCCCGCGCCCTCGACCATCGCCCCGCTCTCCGACAGGTTGCGGATCCGTACCGGCAGGATCCGGCCGCCGACCTCGGCATTCGCCGACAGGAGCAAATTGGTGCGGGGGCTGGCGCGGTCCTCCGCGCTTCCCTCCGTCTTGATCTCGCCCATCTCGCCCATAAAGGTGCGATTCTCCGACGCGCGCCCCACTGCGCTCGGCTAAGGTCTTAATCTGAAATGGTTAATTCCTGTTTACCGAGCAGGCCCGGTTGATGCATCGTCATGCTGGACTTGATCCGGCATCCACCTTTCTTCCGGATTCCAACGCGTTGAAGAAGGTGGATCCATTGAAGAGGTGAGGATGTCCCCCGGACATCCTCAGCCATGCCGGGGGCATGGCGTGCCTCTTCAATCAAGTCCGGGATGACGCTCAGCGCTCTAGCCCGCCCCGCCGGTCAGACCAGGCTCTTGCTCGCCTGCTCGAACACGTCCTTGCTCAGCCCCGCCGTCGCCACGATCCGCTCGAGCTCGGCCTTCATCAGATCCTGCCGGGCCGGATCGAAGCGGCGCCAGCGGCCCAGCGGCGGGACGAGTCGGGCGGCGGTCTGCGGGTTCAGGCGGTCGACCGCCAGGATCATGTCGGCGAGGAAGCGGTAGCCGCGGCCCGACCGGTCGTGGAAGGCGCGCTGGTTGGCGGCGAAGGCGCCGACCAGCGAGCGCATCCGGTTCGGATTGGCGAGGGTGAAGTCGGGATGGCCGGCCAGCGCCACCACCTGGTCGAGAGCGTCGTCGCGGGTCGAGACGGCCTGCACCGTGAACCATTTGTCGAGCACCAGAGGGTCGCCGCGATAGCGCTCGTAGAAAGCCGCGAGCGCGCCGGCCCGCTCGGGCGCGTCGGAATTGGCGAGGGCGCTCATCGCGCCCTGCCGGTCGGTCATGTTGTCGGCTTCGTCATATTGCCGCCGGGCGAGGGCGGAGGCGCCTTCGGCGCCGCCGGCGATCAGATAGTTGAGAGCGACGGTGCGAAGTCGCCGGGCCCCCTTCGCCGACGGCGAATATTCGTAGCGGTTGGCGGCGGTGGCGGCATAGGCGGCCCGCCATTGCGGCTCCAGAGCCCGGCCGAGCTCGGCCCGAACGGTCTCGCGGGCGGCTCTGATCGCCTCGGGATCGACCACCGCCATCTGGTCGCCGATGAACGATTCGCTCGGCAGCAGCACGGCTTCGGCGGTGAACGCCGGATCGAGCGCCTCGTCCTCGAGGGTGCGCCGCACCGCGTCGACCACCGCGCCGGGTTCGGCGGGCCGGGCGATCGCGGCGAGCAGCGTGTCGAGCATCAGCTGCTGCATCGCCTCGTAGCGCGCGAAGGGATCGTCGTCATGGGCGGAGAGGAAGGCGAGGTCGGCCGCCGATCGCTGCGCCTTGACGATCACCGGGGCAGAGAAACCCCGGTTGATCGACAAGATGACGTCCGTCATCGCCGGCGCTGAACAGGGCTTCGTCCCGGGCCTTGTCGTGCAGGACGAGCCGCTCCTCCAGCTTGGCCCCGCTCCGCCCGAACAGCGCGATCCTGAGCGGGATCGGCATCGCTTTCTTGACCGGCTGGCCGGGCGTCGCGGGCACGTCCTGCTGGAGCGCGACCCGCGCAATGCCCCGCTCCAGGCGAAGCGCCGCCTTGACCCGCGGAGTCCCCGCCTGCTCGTACCAGAGGCGGAAATGCGCCAAATCCTCGCCGCTCGCTTCCTCCATCGCCCGGACG
The DNA here is from genome assembly GCA_963716155.1 of uncultured Alphaproteobacteria bacterium. Classification (GTDB taxonomy): domain Bacteria; phylum Pseudomonadota; class Alphaproteobacteria; order Sphingomonadales; family Sphingomonadaceae; genus Allosphingosinicella. The sequence goes on along the minus strand of OY970297.1, from coordinate 2,343,471 downwards.
AAATCCTCGCAGGTCACGGCCTGGCCGTCGTGCCGCTCGAAATAGAGGTCGGTTCCGGCCCGGAAACGCTCCGCCCCGAGCAGGCCGTGGAGCATCCGGATCAGCTCGGCGCCCTTGTTGTAGACGGTGGCGGTGTAGAAATTGGCGATCTCCATGTAGGAATCGGGCCGCACCGGATGGGCCAGCGGTCCGGCGTCCTCGGGGAATTGGGCGGCGCGCAGAAGCCGCACGTCCTCGATCCGCTTGACCGCCGCCGAGCCCATGTCGGCCGAGAACATCTGGTCGCGGAAGACGGTGAAGCCCTCCTTCAGCGACAGCTGGAACCAGTCGCGGCAGGTCACCCGATTGCCCGACCAATTGTGGAAATATTCGTGCGCGACGACCCCGGCGACGGCGTCGAAATCCTGGTCGGTGGCGGTCTCCGGATCGGCCAGGATGAACCTCGAGTTGAAGATGTTGAGGCCCTTGTTCTCCATCGCCCCGAAGTTGAAATCGGACACCGCGACGATGTTGAACACGGCGAGGTCGTATTCCCGGCCATAGACCTCCTCGTCCCACTTCATCGCCGCCTTGAGCGAGGTCATGGCGTGCTCGGTCTTGGCCAGGTCCGGCTCGCGCACCCAGATTCCGAGATCGATGCGGCGGCCGGAACGGGTGACGAAGGAGTCGCGGTTGGCGGCGAGATCGCCGGCGACCAGGGCGAACAGATAAGCGGGCTTGGGGAAGGGGTCGTCCCATTCGGCCCAGTGGCGGCCGCCGTCGAGCTCGCCGGCGCCGACCGGGTCGCCGTTGGACAGCAGCACCGGATAGGCGGCCCTGTCGGCGATCATCCGAACCCGGTAGCGGCTGAGCACGTCCGGCCGGTCGGGGAAGGGCGTGATCCGCCGGAAGCCCTCGGCCTCGCACTGGGTGCACAGGATCCCGCCCGATTCGTAGAGGCCCATCAGTTGGGTGTTGGAGCGCGGGGCGAGCTCGACGAGAGTCTCGACGGTGGCCGAAGGGCCGGCGAGCGGGAGGGTCAGCCGCTCGCCCTCGATCCGCCGGTCGGCCGGCTCGCCGTCGACATGCAGCTCGAGCAGGTTCAGCCCTTGCGCGTCGAGCACCAGCGGACGATCGTGAGCGCCGTTCCGCTCGACGGTCAGGCGCGAGCGCACCCGGGTCTTCTCGGCGCCGAGGTCGAACTCCATCTCGACCCTCGGCACCAGCCAGTCCGGCGGCCGGTAATCCTCGCGGCGGACCGGGGCGGGAGCGGCGGGGGCGTTCTGGGCGTCGAGCATGGCGCGGACTTAGGCGCGGGGCAGGGGCGGTGCAATGATGCTTCCCCTCCCTGCACGCAGGGAGGGGTAAGGGGTGGGTGGGTCTCCACGGGCCGTGACTCGTCCGCAAAAGCACCCACCCCCGGCCCCTCCCTGCGTGCAGGGAGGGGGGATTTCTTTCGTGAGCTTGCCGTTCTACCCCGGTTGCAGGGAGGGACACACCGCATGCTCATCGACCTGCTGGCGGCAGCGCCCGCCGCCTTCGATCCCGAGGCCGCGACCCGCGCCTATCTCGACACCCTCCAGGGCGCCGCCCGCGACCGCTCCGATAATTATTTCGAAGGCGGCTACTGGCTGCCCTTGTGGGCGACCCTGGTCAGCGTCGCCGCGGCCTGGGCGATGCTCCATTTCGGCTGGTCGGCGGCGTGGCGGAGCTGGGCGGAGCGGCTGACGAAGCGCCGCTGGCTTCAGCCCGCCCTCTACGCCGTCCCGTTCGTCCTCGTCAGCGCGCTCATCGGCCTGCCCTGGGCGATCTACGCCGAATATGTTCGCGAGAAGCAATATGGGCTGATGAACCTGAGCTTCGGCGGCTGGCTCGGCGAGCGCTCGATCATGCTCGGCATTTCGGTGCTGATCACCGCGATCCTGCTCGCCATCGTCTTCGCCGTGATCCGCCGGGCGCCGCGGACCTGGTGGCTGTGGGGCGCGGCGAGCCTGACCCTTTTGACCGCTTTCGCCGTGCTGATCGCGCCGGTCTTCATCAGCCCCCTGTTCAACAAATATGCGCCGATGGAGGCCGGGCCGCTGCGCGACCAGATCCTCGCCATGGCCCGCGCCCACGAGGTCCCGGCCGACGACGTCTATGTGTTCGACGCCTCGAAGCAGACCAAGCGCATCTCCGCCAACGTCTCGGGCCTCGGCCCGACCATCCGGATCTCGCTCAACGACAATCTGCTCAACCGGACCAGCCCGCCCGAGGTGAAGGCGGTGATGGGGCACGAGCTCGGCCATTACGTGCTCGGCCACGTCTGGCGGCTGATCCTTCAATTCTCGCTCGTCTATCTCGCCGGGCTGCTGCTCCTGTGGTGGCTGACCCCGCGGCTGGTCGCCCGGTTCGGCGAAAGATGGGGTGTGCGCCGAGTCGACGATCCGGCGGTGGCGCCGGTCCTCACCGGCCTCTTCTCGGTCTATCTGCTGGCGATGACCCCGGTGCTCAACACCGTCATCCGAAGCAGCGAGAGCGAAGCCGACGCCTTCGGCCTCGACGCCGCCCGCGAGCCCGACGGCTTCGCGCTCACCGCGATGAAGCTCTCGGAATATCGCAAGATCGAGCCCTCGCCGCTCGAGGAGGCGCTGTTCTTCGACCACCCCTCCGGCCGCACCCGGGTCCGGATGGCGATGGAGTGGAAGGCCCGGCACCTCGCCGAGCTGCCGCCGGAGCAGCGGACGATGGTCAGGCCTAAGCCGGTGAATTGAGCCATCTCATCCCTCTCCCGCTTTTCGCGGGAGAGGAGGGGCCCAAGCGAAGCTTGGGAGGTGAGGGTCTGTAAACCGGACTCGGAAAGACCCTCACCTCCCACCGCTTCGCGGTGGGCCCCTCCTCTCCCGTAAAGTACGGGAGAGGGGAAGAAGCGCCGAAGGTCACTAAGCGCCAGCCGCCCGCGACCTCAAAGCGATGACGAGGCCGGCGAGCGCGAGCAGCCCGCCCGCGACCGCCAGCGCCGACCAGCGATAACCCTCGAACAGGGTCGAGATCAGCATCGCGACGATCGGCACGAGAACGCTCGAATAGGCCGCCTTGCCCGGCCCGACCGCGCGCATCACCGCGAAATAGAGCGGAAAGGCCAAAGCCGAGGCGAACAGGCCGAGATAGACGAGGCCGAGCCAGTAGGCCGGCCGGGCCTCGACGACCGGCGGGCCGGCCGACGCCCAGGCGAGCAGCGCGTTGGCGATCACTCCGTAGACCATGCCCCAGGCGAGCAGGCTGGCGAGCGGCCAGGCGGTGACGCTCCGGCTCGCCTGGAGGATGTTGGCGGCCGAGGCGGACAGCACTCCGAGCACGGTCAGGCCGATTCCGAGCAGCACCTCGCCGGGCTCGGCCGGGCTGGCGCGTATCTCCTGGACGAACAGCAGGGCCACTCCGGCGCAGGCGATGGCCGAGCCGGCGACGAAGCCCCAGCCCGCCTTCTGCTTGAGGAACAGCCAGGCCAGCGCGCTGTTCGGAACCATCAAGAGGGCGAAGACCGTCGCCACCAGCCCGCTGGTGACGTGATGCTCGGCGGCATAGACGAAATTGAAGTTGAGGCAGAATTGCGGGACCCCGAACAGGGCGGCGAACACATGGCCGCGCCGGCCGAGCCGAAGGCTCGCCCCGCTCATCGCCGCCCAGGCGAACATCGCCGCTCCGGCGATGACGAATCGGTAGGTGACCGACCAGGCCGGAGGCACGGCTCCGAGCTGATCCTTGATGACGATCCAGGTCGAGCTCCAGATCAGGGTGATCAGGAGGAAGGGGATGAGGATTCGGGGCGCCAGCATGCTCGTCGCCTGTCCCGTCGCCCCGGCGAAGGCTGGGGCCCCAGGGGGTGAGAGGCGCCGCGCCCGACTCTCGCTGGGGTCCCGGCCTTCGCCGGGACGACGGTCGTCGCTCACAGCGACCGGATCGCCGCGGCGAGCGCCGCCACCTGGCCGGGATCGCTGTCCCAGGCCGTGACGAAGCGCGCCTCGCCCGGCCCCCAGTCGTAAAAGTCGAAGCCCCGGTCGCGAAGCGCCTGCGCCTCCTCCGGCGTCACCCGGATGAACAGCTCGTTCGCCTCCACCTGAAGCAGCAGCCGCTCCGGCCCGGCCGCCTCGGCGAGCCTTGCGGCGGCATCGTTGGCGGCATGGGCGTTGCGCAGCCACACACCGTCCTCGAGCATGGCGAGTATCTGCGCCGCCATGTAGCGCCCCTTCGACAGCAGGTGGCCGGCGCGCTTGCGGCGGTAGAGGGTCGCCTGGCGGTGCTCCTCGCCGAAGAAGATCAGCGCCTCCGCGCAAAGCCCGCCATTCTTGACGAAGCCGAAGCTGAGCGCGTCCGCTCCGGCCTTCCAGCTCAGCTCCGCCGGCGATGCGCCGGTGCTGGCGACGGCATTGGCGAAGCGGGCGCCGTCGATGTGGAAGTTGAGGCCCCGCGATCGCGCCAGCTCGCCGAGCGCCGCCGTCTCGGCGGAATCGTAGACGAGGCCGTATTCGGTGGCGTTGGTGATCGAGAGGACGGCGGGCTGGGTCTGGTGGACGTCGTCGCGGACCGTCGCCAGCAGCGCCGTCACCGCGTCCGGGGTCAGCTTCGCCCCTTTGCCCTCGCCGAGCAGAAGCTTGGCGCCGTGGGTGTAGAATTCGGGCGCGCCGCATTCGTCGTTCTGGATATGGGCGTCGCGGTGGCAGAGGATGCTGCCGTGGGGCGGGCAGAGCGCGGCCAGCGCCAGCGCGTTGGCGGCGGTGCCGGTCGCCACCCACAGCGCCGTCACCCTCGTCTCGAACAGCTCCGAGAAGGCATCGTCGAGCCGGGCGCTCCAGGAATCGCCGTCATAGGCGGTGTCGAGCCGGTTGGCGGCCTCGATCGCGGCCAGGGCCTCCGGGCAGGCCGCGGCCGCATTGTCGGAGAAGAAGCGCATGGACCGCGCCTTAGAGGCCGCGCCGCGCGGGTCAACGCGCTTGTCGCAGGCGCTCGAAAATGGTGCCGGCGTTTACTACAATTTAGGTGCCTCGGGCCTATCCCCCCCTACCGAGAGCCAATGAGGAAACGAGCGGATGGGCGTAGAGCATTTCGTTGACGGTCCGGTCGCGGGGAAGCGCAAGGCGAAGCGGGCCCGCGTTCTGCTCGCCGCGAAGCTGCAGACGGCGGCCGGCGAGATCGAGGCGCGGCTTCGCGATCTTTCGCGCAAGGGCGCCCTGGTCGAGTGCCAGACGGTGCCGCCGGTCGGCACCGAGGTCGTCTTCAACCGCGGCAACACCAGCATCCCGGCGCGAGTCGCCTGGACCGGCGCCGACCGGGTCGGGCTGGAATTTGCCTATATGATCGATGAACAGGAAGTTCTGGTCCAGCTCAAGCGCACCTCGAGCGACCAGAATCAGGCCCGGTTCCGCCGGCCGCGTCTGTTCGGCGAGTCGATGAGCGTCCAGGAAAAACAGCTGGCTCGCCTCTGGGGCGCCTCCGTCGGCATCGCCATACCGGGAGAGTGAGGCCCGCCGATGAGCTTCACCGCCGAGCTCTCCATCAGCCCCGATCATGACGGCCGGCGCTCCGCGCGGGCCGAAGTCGTGCTCGGCGCCGGCCTTCGCCAGCGCGGCGCCCATGCGGTCACGGTCCAGGTCGTCGACCTCTCGGTCACCGGCTTCAGGGCGGCGACCCATCTCGAGCTGATGCCGGGAGCCGACATCTGGCTCAAGCTGCCCGGCCTCGAATCGCTGCACAGCCGGGTGGTCTGGATGAAGGGCCACTGGCTCGGCTGCGAGTTCGTCCGTCCGCTCCACCCGGCGGTGCTCGACATGATCGTTCGCAACGCTCCCCGATAAGGCTCGATCGGAGCCTCAGGGGCGAGTGGTGCTGCCGGTGAGGATTGAACTCACGACCTCAGCCTTACCAAGGATGCGCTCTACCACTGAGCTACGGCAGCATCTCGCCAGCGGGTTCCCATCGAAGTAGTACTTCGATGGGGGCCCCGGGAGAGGCGGCGCTATGGCCGGGGGGGCAGGTTGATGTCAAGGCGGGCCATGGCGAAGCGCGACCAGGACAGGGAGAAACGGCTCGCCGAGGCGCTTCGCGAGAATCTGCGCCGGAGGAAGGCCCAGGCGCGGGCGGTTCCCTCACCCTCCCCCCCGCTGACGCGGGGCGGGCCCCTCCCTCTCCCCTGGAGGGAGAGGGGGATTAAGCGCGCCCAACCCCTCTCCCTCTAGGGGATGCGCAGGTCGCCCTGTCCCCGCGGACAGGGCTGAACCGTGCGGGGGCACGGTTCACCTGCGCATGGACAGCCGACGCGAAGCGGCGGCAGGGTGAGGGCGTATCAGAGCGGCGCGCAGCCCGCCTCGAGCCAGGCCTTCGCCTCGCCGTCGAGCTGCGGCCCGACCACCTCGAGCACCTTCGCGTGATAGGCGTTCAGCCACTTCCGCTCCTCCGGCGAGAGCAGCCCGACCTCGATCAGACCGCGGTCGATCGGCGCGAAGGTGAGGGTCTCGAAGCCGAGCATCGGCTTCTCCGCGCCCTCGATCACGCGCGGCTCGACGAGGACGAGGTTCTCGACCCTTATGCCATATTCGCCGGTCTTGTAATAACCGGGCTCGTTGGACAGGAACATGCCGGCCTTGAGCGGCTCGTCACCGCCGGCCTGGCTCGATCCGACCGGCGAGATTCGCTGCGGCCCCTCGTGGACGGCGAGATAGGCGCCGACGCCATGGCCGGTGCCATGGGCGTAATCGAGCCCCGCCTGCCACAGATATTGCCGGGCGAAGCTGTCGAGCTGGCTGCCGCGCGTCCCTTCGGGAAAGACCGCCCGCGCCACCGCGATATGGCCCTTGAGCACCCGGGTGAAGCGGTCGCGCATCTCCGCCGTCGGCTCGCCGACCGCCACGGTTCGGGTCACGTCGGTGGTCCCGTCGGGATATTGGCCGCCCGAATCGACCAGATAGATCGAATCCATCTCGAGCTTGCGGTTGGTCTCCTCGCTGACCCGGTAGTGGACGATCGCGCCGTTCGGCCCGGCTCCGGAGATGGTGTCGAAGCTGGTGTCGCGAAGGTCGCCGCAGGCCTGGCGGAACTGCTGGAGCTTCTCGACGGCGATCAGTTCGTCGACCTTTCCCTTCGGAGCCTCGATGGACAGCCAGTGCAGGAAACGGCTCAGCGCCGCGCCGTCGCGCGCCTGGGCGGCGCGATGGCCGTCGATCTCGGCTTGGTTCTTGATCGCCTTGGGGAGCACCGCCGGGTCGCGCTTCTGAACGATCTTCGCGCCCGCTTTCTCCAGCGCTTCGAAGATGGCGTGGACCGCCCGCTCCGGGTCGGCGACGACGGTCTTGCCGGCCAGCCCGCGCAAATAGGGCTCGAATTCGCGGCGTTCGTGGATCCGGACGCCGTTGCCGAGATGCTGGCGGACGTCGTCGCCGATCTTCTCCGACGCGACGAACAGGTCGGCGGTGCCGTCCTCGTTGACGAGGGCGAAGGAGAGGGCGACCGGCGTATGCTCGACGTCCTGGCCGCGGACGTTGAAGGTCCAGGCGATCGAATCGAGCGCGGAGAGGACGGCGGCGTCCGCCTTCTGCTCGCGCAGCCAGTCCGCCATCTCCTGCCGCTTGGCGGCCGAGGACTTGCCGGTGAAGCTGTCGGGGTGGACGACGAGCCGCGCCTTGGAGGGCTCGGGCTTGTCGGCCCAGACCGCGTCGATCGGGTTGCGCTGGACCGCGACGAGCTCGGCGCCCTTCTCGGCCAGCGCCTCCTTCGCCCGGGCGACCCAGTCCTTGGTGTGAAGCCAGGGATCGTAGCCGATCCGGCCGCCGTCGGGGGCGTGGACCTTGAGCCAGTCGGCGACGCTGGTTTCCGGCACCGACTGGTAGGACCAGTGGGCGCCGTCGACCTGGTCGCGGACCTGGAGCGTGTAGCGCCCGTCGACGAAGATCGCCGCTTCCTCGGGCAGCACCGCCGCCGACCCCGCCGACCCCTGGAATCCCGTCAGCCAGGCGAGTCGTTGCGCGTAGCTGCCGACATATTCGCTCATATGCTCGTCGGTCAGCGGCACGACGAAGCCGTCGAGACGGTCCGCCTTGAGCTGCTCGCGAAGCGCGGCGAGGCGGGCTTCATAGGTCGACATACGCAATCTCCGGTTCTGCTCACCCGTTCGGCCCCGACTCGATCGGGCTGTCGAAGCCCTCTCTTTACCGAGCCCCGGAGAAGGGCAGGGCTTCGACAAGCTCAGCCCGAACGGGATGATTACGCCTTAGCCATTCTCTTGCGCTCTGCAACTACGCGCCACAACTCGGAAAGCCTCATGACGAACGACCTCCCAGCCCCGCCCCGCGCCGAGCCGCGCCCTTATCGCTACGAACGCCACGGCTATACGGTCGAGGATCCCTATGCCTGGCTGAAGGATCCGGCCTATCCGAAGGTCGAGGACGAGGCGGTGCTGGCCTATCTCAAGGCCGAGAACGCCTATTTCGAAGCGGCGATGAAGCCGCATTCCGAGCTCGTCGAGACCCTGTTCGAGGAGATGAAGGGCCGCATCAAGGAGGACGAATCGTCGGTCCCGCGTCCGCGACGGCGACTGGGTGTATTGGTGGGCGTTCAAGCCCGGCGCGCAATATCGCACCTGGTATCGCCGGCCGGCCGCCGGGGGCTCCGAGCAGATCGTCTTCGACGAGCCGGTCGAGGCGGAGGGGAAGGAATATTTCCGCCTCGGAGCGCTCGCGGTGAGCCCGGACGGCCGACTGGCCGCGACGCTCGTCGACGACAGCGGGTCGGAGCGGTTCGACCTCCGCATCCGCGACCTCGCCACCGGCGAGGACCTCGAGACGGTCACCGACGTCGCCATCGGCCACCCGATCTGGGCGAGCGACAGCCGGGGCATCGTCTTCACCGAGGTCAACGAGCATTGGCGAAGCTACCGGGCCCGCTATCACCGTCTCGGCACGCCGGTGGCGGAGGACCTCACGCTCTACGAGGAGACGGAGGAGCTGGGCTTTCAGCGTCGGCGTCTCGCGCTCGCAGGACCGGAGCCTGATCTTCGTCGCCACCGGCGACAATTCGACCAGCGAGGTCCGCTTCGTCGCCGCCGACGATCCCCGGGCGCCGCTCACCCTGGTCTCGCCGCGCCGCGAGAAGCGCGAATATGCGGTCGACGCCGCGCACGGCCGGCTGTGGATCGTCACCAACGACGATCACGTCAACTTCCGCCTCGCCGAGGCCGACCCGGCCCGGCCGGGCGAATGGACGACGGTCATCCCGGGCTCCGACCGTGTCTATCTGCGCGGAGTCGCCGCCTATCGCGACCATCTCGCCCTCAGCGAGCGGGTCGACGGCCTCGACCGGCTCCGGCTTCGCTCCTACGACGGCGGCGAGGATGCGCATTCCGTTCGCCGAAGCGGCTATTCGGCGGGCTTCGGCGGCAACCCCGAATTCGCGCCCGCCGCCTACCGGCTCCATTATTCCTCGATGGTCACCCCGACCACGGTCTACGATTATCATCCGGCCGAGCGCCGGCTCGAGACGCTCAAGGTCCAGGAGATCCCGTCCGGCTACGATCCCTCGCTCTACGAGACCGAGCGGCTGATGCTGCCCGCGCGCGACGGCAAGAGGGTGCCCGTGTCGGTCGTCTATCGCAAGGGCTTCCGCAAGGACGGCGGCGGCCGCCTCTTCCTCTACGCCTACGGCGCCTACGGCTATGCCGTGCCGCCGGCCTTCTCGACCAGCCGGATCAGCCTGCTCGACCGCGGCTTCGCCTTTGCCATCGCCCATATCCGCGGCGGCGACGATCTCGGCCACGGCTGGTTCCTCGACGGCAAGCTCGACAAGCGGACGAACACGTTCAACGACTTCGTCGACGCCGCCAGGGGCCTGATCGAGGCCGGCTTCGCCAGCCCGGCAATATCGCGATCCAGGGCGGATCGGCCGGCGGCGAGCTGATGGGCGTGGTCGCCAACACCGATCCGGAGCTGTGGGGCGCGGTCGTCGCCGACGTGCCCTTCGTCGACGTGCTCAACACCATGCTCGACGACAGCCTGCCGCTGACCCCGGGCGAATGGCCCGAATGGGGCAACCCGATCGAGGACAAGGCCGCCTTCGAGCTGATCCGGAGCTACAGCCCCTACGACCAGGTCAAGGCGCAGGCCTATCCGCCGATGCTGATCACCGGCGGCCTCAACGACCCGCGCGTCACCTATTGGGAGCCGGCGAAATGGGCGGCGAGGCTGCGCGAGGCCAAGACCGACGACAACCTCCTCCTGCTCAAGATCAACATGGGCGCCGGCCACGGCGGCAAGTCCGGCCGCTGGGAGCATCTGAGGGAGATCGCGGAAGCCTATGCCTTCGTTCTGGCGCAGATGGGTGGGAGTGGCGAAGAGACGAACAGGAACCGTTCGGGCTGAGCTTGTCGAAGCCCTTCCCTTCCTTTGCGCGGAAGAGGAAAGAAGCGGCCTTCGACAGGCTCAGGCCGAACGGGGGAGAGGATGAGCGCACCTTTCGAGCGACGGATCACCGCGACGGCGGACGACATCGACGAGCTCGGCCACGTCAACAATGCCGTCTGGGTGCGCTGGATCCAGGACCTGGCGACGGCGCATTGGCGGGCCGTGGCGGATCCGGCCCATGTCGACGCCTATGTCTGGGTCGTCGTCCGCCACGAAATCGACTATCTGCGCGCCGTCCTTCCCGGCGAGACGGTGACCGGCCGAACCTGGGTCGGCGAGGCGCCCAAGGGCGCCCGCTTCGATCGCCATGTCGAGTTCGTCGGCGAGGACGGCAAGCCGCGGGTGCGGGCCCGGACGACCTGGGCGATCCTCGACAGGGCGACAGGCCGGCCGCTTCGGGTGCCGGCGGAGGTGGCGGCGCCCTTCGTCACGGGCATCGAGTGACGGCGACGTCGAGCATGGGGCGGCCCCGCGCGTCCGCGTAGGAATGGACGAAGCGGGCGCCCTGGCTGACCGCCAGCGCCATGACCACGTCCGAGCAGATCTCTCGGCGAAGCTTCGCATCGAGCCGCTGCCGGCTGCCGGCGATGTCGACGCCTTGCAGCGTCACCCGATAATGCTGGGTCAGAGTCGGCCCCGAAGCCGAGGCGCGCTCCATCGTGATTCCCTCGCTGACCTGGACCGGGATGGAGGCGTTGATCTGCGCCGCGCTCGCGGCGATCTGGCGGCGGAGGCGCATCTCGGCGAGAGTCTCGCGCCGCGACCCGCCGCCGGGCGTGCCGACCATCACCGGCGAGCCGGTCAGCACCCTCGCCTCGACCAGCTCGTCCGGCTGGGGAAACCACATGCTCTGGGCGGGCGTGGCGAGGGCCCGGGCGACGAACGGCGCGCTCACTCCGGCGGCGAGATATTCGTCGCGGGTCCGCTCGATCGCGTCGCGCATCTCATAGGCGTCGGCACCGGGGAAGCTCGGCTGGTGGAAGCCGATCCTCGCCTGCTCCGGCGCCGTCCGCTCGCGCCCGGCGAGAAGCAGGCTGGTGCAGGCGGACATGCAATATTGCTCGACCCTCGTGTCCAGCCCCCGCTTGCGGATCAGCGCCGCCATTCGCTCCGCCTCCAGCGCCCGGCCGCCCGGCGAGGTCAGGACGACCCGGCGGACGGCGGGGCTGTCGGCGAGCAGCGCCTCGAAGCGCGCCGCCGCGCCGTTGGCGAGATTGCCGCGCAGGGCGAGCTCGCTGCCGTCCCCCGACAGCTTCATCTCGGCGATCGCGCCGATCGAATCGCGTCCGGCGGCGAGGGTGCCGAGCTCGGTCGTCTGGAGCGCGAGGTCGCCCGACCGGAACAGGATCGCCACGGCGCTGAGCACCACCATGGTCCGGGCCGCCAGTCCCCAGCCGGGCGTTCCGCCGCGGCGGCGGTGCCAATAGGCCGAGCGCCATATCCCGACCGAGCTCCACACCCAGAACAGGATGGAGAAAGCGATATAGGCGAGCGCGACGAGGGCGAGGCCGCTCAGCGTCCCGCCTCCGTCGGCGATCTTGTGGGCGGCATATTCGACGCCGGCCGCGATCAGCGCGGAGAGCAGGGCGCTGTTGATCCAGTAGGAGACCGGCAGCGACAGGTGGCCCGCCCAGTGCCGCTGGAAGTAGTTCTTGTGGCCGTGCTTCTCGTCCCAGGCGAGGACCTCCTCGTCATATTGCGCCTGGTCGTAGATATCCTCGTCGAAGACGAGCTGTTCGTCGCCCTGCTCATATTCGCGGCCGTAGAGGACCGTCCGGATCACCCCGACTGCCGCGAGGCCGAAGATCAGGCTCACCGCGTAGGGGAAAGGCGGGACGACGATCGGCTTGCCGACGATGTACGGGTCTGAGTGGACGTACCAGGTCAGGCCGGCGGTCGCCGCGGCCATGACGACGAGGAAGGCGAGGCCGCAGCCGAGCGTGATCCCGGCGATCCGGTCGTCGACCAGCCGCCTCAGGAACAGCCTGTCCATGCCCCAGCAGAGCGCATAGCCCAGGACGAAGGCGGCGGCGGTCGCGGCCGCCAGATGGCTCCACTCCGGAGCAAGGATGTAGCGCATGAAGTCCCCCGCTCGGGACCTTATCAGACGAAAAGCCGATGGGAAGGGCTCAGTCTCCCTCGAAAGCCTTGATAGCCTTGACGATTTGCGGATAGGCGCGGCTGCTGACTCCGAAGCCCATATGGCTGCAGTCGACCTCCACCCGGCGGTCGCTTTCGTCGTCGCGCCCGCGGGCGCAGGCCGGGGCCACCACCCCGTCGCGGCGCGACCACAGGGCGAGGGTCGGCACCGGCGGCTTCTGGCCCGGCCGGGCGTCGATCGGCGGCGAGTCGACCTTGTGGCCGGCGATCAGCTCGTAGAGGCGCCAGGCATTGTTGGCGTGCGGGTCGCCCGAGAAAGGCGAGCCCAGGGTCACCACTTTCTCGACCAGGTCCGGCCGTTGCTTGGCGACCTCGCGGGCGAAGACTCCGCCGAGGCTCCAGCCGACGATCATGACCCGCCGGCCGCGGCCGTGTCGTTCCACCTGCGCCGCGATCCGCTCCAGCGTGTCGCGCCGAGCGCCGCGGTTGATTCCGAGCCCCCATCCGGTCGTCCGATAGCCGGCCGCCGCCAGCGCGCGCTGCAGGCCGAGCGTGCTCCGGTCGCTGGCGAGGAAGCCGGGGATCACCAGCAGCGGCGGCCCGTCCGCCGGACCGCGCTCGCCGACCCGGCCGAAGAAGCGCCAGATCCGCGAGGCGATCATCGCTCCCTCGCCGATCAGCAGCCTGAGCGGCGGCCGGTCCGTGTCAGAGATATTCGCCACCCATCAGGCCCTGGAGCGCCGCCGGCAGCCGCACCCGACCGTCGGCCTGCTGGTGGTTCTCGAGCAGGGGCACGAGGATCCGCGGGCTCGCCAAGGCGGTGTTGTTGAGCGTGTGGACGAAGCGCACCTTCCGCTCGCCGTCGCGCCAGCGCAGGTTGGCACGGCGCGCCTGCCAGTCGTGCAGGGTCGAGCAGCTATGGGTCTCGCGATATTTGCCGAGGCTGGGCACCCAGCTCTCGATGTCGTTCATCCGATACTTGCCGAGCCCCATGTCGCCGGTCGACGTCTCGACCACCTGATAGGGGATTTCCAGCGCCTTGAGCAGCCGCTCGGCATTGGCGAGCAGCCGTTCGTGCCAGCGCGCGCTTTCCGCCTCGTCGTCCGCGCAGATGACATATTGCTCGATCTTGTAGAATTGATGGACCCGAAGCAGGCCGCGGACGTCTCGCCCGGCGCTCCCCGCCTCGCGGCGGAAGCAGGGCGAATAGCCGGCGTAGAGGATCGGCAGCTGGCCGGCCTCGAGAATCTCCCCCGAATGGAGCGAGGTCATCGCGATCTCGGCGGTCCCGGCGAGATAGAGGCCGTCGTCGGGGATCGCATAGGCTTCCTCGACATGGGCCGGGAAATGCCCGGTTCCGACGAAGGCCTGGGGCTTGGCGAGGGCGGGCACGCTGATCGCGGTGAAACCGTCCTCGGCGATCACCTGCTGGGCCCAGAACATCAGCGCCTGCTCGAGCAGCGCCAGCCGGCCCTTCAGCGCATACATTCGCGATCCCGCCACCTGGGTGATCCGCGCCAGGTCGGCCCAGTCGTTCATTTCCACCAGGGCGACATGGTCGCGCGGCTCGAAATCGAAGCTGGGCGGCTCGCCTTCGCGGCGAACGACCGTGTTGAAGCTCTCGTCCGGGCCGACCGGGGCGCCTTCCCACGGGATGTTGGGCACGCGCAGCATGTGCGCCTCGAGCTCGGCCGAGCGCTCGGCGAGCGCCGCCTCGGCCTCCGCCGCTTCCGCGCCGAACGCCTTGGCCTTCGCTCCGAGCGCCGGCCGGTCGGCGGGATCCGCGGTCTTGAACGCGGCGCTGATCTCGTTGCGCTGCCGCCTCAGCTCGTCGATCCGGGTCTTCAGCGAGCGCACCTCGGCATCGGCCGCGAGCAGCGCGTCGAGGTCGAGCTGGGCGTTCTTCTGCTCCGCCGCCTTGCGCACGGCGTCGGGATTGTCGCGGATGAACTGGAGGCTGAGCATGAGGGGCGCCTAGCAGCGGAATGTCGGACGGCAAAGCCAGCACTTGGTTGAACGATTGGATTCCCGCCTATATAGGCTCGTCGTTTCGGCGCCCGGAGACGTGGGTGAGTGGCTGAAACCAGCGGTTTGCTAAACCGCCGTAGGGGGATTACTCCTACCGAGGGTTCGAATCCCTCCGTCTCCGCCAGAGCCCGCTGGCCGTCCCTCCGGGTCGACGCCGCCGTCTCCCTTTCCCGCTCCGTGCCGCATCGGCCGCAAAGCGCCGGCCGCTTGCCGGCGCGAAACCGGCTTGCGCGAGAGGTCGCCGATGGCTAGCGGCGCGCGACGATGGTGAAGATGAACGGCGCCGTCGAGTTGGCGCCGAGGCTGCGGATCTGATCCGGGATCCACCTTCCTCAAGGCGTTGGAATCAGGAAAGAGGTGGATGCCGGATCAAGTCCGGCATGACGAACATGAGCGCCATCTAAGCACTCACGCCCCTAGCCGGCGAGCAGCCTGCAGGCCTCCTCGTGAAGCGCCTCGTTCGCGCTCGCGACGATCTGCCCGGCGCTGAGGTCCGATCCGCCGCTCCAGTTCGAAACCATCCCGCCGGCTGCCCGGACCAGCGGCACCAGGGCGTGATAGTCGTGCGGCTGAAGGCCCGATTCGGCGACGATGTCGAGGCTCCCGGCGGCGGCGAGGGCATAGCCATAGGCGTCCAGCCCGTAGCGGGTGAGGCGTGCCGAGCGCCGCAGCCGCTCGAACCTCTCCGCCTCGGCGCCCTGGAAGAGGTAGGGATCGGTCGTCGACAGCCGCGCGTCGCCGATCCGCCGGCAGGCGCTGGTCGACAGCCGGGTCTCAGACCCCCCGGCGCCGAACATCCGGGCCGTGCCGGAATAGCCGAGGTAGAGCTCGTCGAGCCTGGGAACGTCGACCGCTCCGAGCACCGGCTCGCCGTCGTCGAGCAGGGCGATCAGGGTCGTCCAGCTCGGCAGGCCGCAGACATAGGCGCGGGTGCCGTCGATCGGGTCGAGCGACCAGGACCAGCGGCCGGCCGCCGGCCGTTCGGGAAACTCCTCCCCGGCGATGCCGTGGTCCGGAAACCGCGCCTCGATCAGCGCCCGCATCGCCCTTTCCGAATCGCGGTCGCTCGCCGTTACCGGATCGAACCCGCCGGCGAGCTTGTTCTCGACCCCCGCCAGCCCGCCGCGGCACCCTGGCAGGGTCACCCGCCGAGCCGCTTCGGCGAGGTCCCGGACGAAGGCAGCGAAGCTCCCGAATTCTCCACCCATCGAAACCGCCCTAGAAGGCGGGGCGGGGGCGTCAATGGCCGTTGGAAGGCGCGACCGCGCTGCCGCGAGGGCCGTCGGCGGCGGTGGCGAGGCCCGCCGGCTGCCAGCCGCCGCCCAGCGCTCGGAACAGCTCGACCTGGGCCTCCGCGATTCGGGCCTCCGCTTCCGCCAGCGCGGCGACCGCGTCGGCCGCGGTTCGTTCGGCGTCGAGCAGCTCGAGCGAGTCGATCTGCCCCTCGCGCTGGCGTGCGCGGGTGATCCGGGCCGCCGCCTCGGCCTGGTCGCGGGCGCCCTGCAGGGTCGCCCGGCGCTCGAGGCTCCGGGCATAGTTGGAGAGGGCGGTTTCGGTCTCCTCGAGCGCGGTGAGGACGGTGCCGTCGAAGGCGGCGAGGGCGGCCTGAGCGTCGGCTTCGGCGCCGTCGAGGCGGGCCCGGGCGGCGGTGCGGTTCGCGCTCCAGTTGATCAGGGGTCCGACGAGCCAGGCGATCGGATTGCTGAACAGGCCGCCGAGGCCGCCGCCGACCGCTCCGACCGAGCCGCCGAGGCTGATCCTGGGGTAGAGGTCGGCCGTGGCGACCCCGATCCGGGCGGTAGAGGCGGCCAGGCGGCGTTCGGCCGCCCGAACGTCCGGCCGGCGGGCGAGGAGGGCGGCTCCGTCGCCGACCGGGATCGGCCGGTCGAGACGCAGGGTCGAGCGGCGGAGGCCCGCCTCCGCGGGAAGCTGCGCGGGCGGCCGGCCGGTGAGCGTGGCGAGCCTGAACAGGGCGGCCTGGCGCTGCGCGGCCAGAGTCGGCACTTCCGCCAGCCGCTGATCGCGCAATCCGGCGATCCGGGCGGTGTCGAGGCCGGTGGCGAGCCCGACCTCGCGCCGCCGCTCGGTGAGCTGCAGCGACCGGTCGAGAAGGGCGACGATCCGCTCGGCCACCGCGATCCGCTCGGCCGCCGAGATGGCGTCGGCATAGGCGCGCGCCGTCTCGGCGACGATCGCCAGGCGCACGGCGTCGGCGTCGGCGGCGGCCGCGGCGACGTCGCCTCGTGCCGCTTCGACATTGCGGGAGACCCGTCCGAACAGGTCCACCTCATAGGCCAGTTCGACCGCCGCGCCGAGCCGGAGATCGTCTCCTAAACCTCCGTCGATCCGGCCATATTGTGCGCTCGAGCCGATCTCGACCTGCGGCTCTTTCTCGCCGCGAACCTCGCGCAGCGAGGCTCGGGCCCGCGCGAGGCGGGCGACGGCGACCCGGATGTCCGTATTGGCGGTGAGCGCGTCGCCGACGAGGCGGTCGAGCACCGGATCTTCGTAGAGCCGCCACCAACGGTCTTCGGCAGCGGCGGTGGTGACGAGGCGGGGATCGGCTGCCGCGACGAACGGGCCCGCCGCGGCGGGCGCGACGGGCGCGGCGACATAGTCGGGCCCGGTCGCACAGGCGGCGAGGGCGAGGGCCGAGGCGGCGGCGAGGAAGAGGCGCTGGGTCATGGCTTTTCCTTACTCGGCCGGCTGGAGGATCGCGGGGGGCGCCGCGGGACCCGAGCGCCGCCCGGCGATCCGCTCGCCCAGCCTGCGGCAGACGACGTAGAAGGTGGGTGTGAACAGCAGGCCGAAGCCGGTCACTCCGACCATTCCGAAGAACACCGCTGTGCCCAGCGCCTGGCGGAGCTCGGCGCCGGCGCCGCTGGCGATGAGCAGGGGCACCGATCCGAAGATGAAGGCGAAGCTCGTCATCAGGATCGGGCGAAGCCGGATCTGCGCCGCCTGGACCGCCGCCTCGGCGGGGGAGAGCCCGTCGCGATCCTCGGCCTGCTTGGCGAACTCGACCACCAGGATCGCGTTCTTCGCCGCCAGAGCGATGAGGACGATGAGGCCGATCTGGGTGAGGACGTTGTTGTCCATGCCGCGCAGATTGACCCCGATCATCGCTGCGAGGAGGCATAGGGGGAGGATCAGGATGATCGACAGGGGAAGGGTGAGGCTCTCATACTGGGCGGCGAGGACCAGGAAGACGAAGAGGATGGCGAGTCCGAAGACGATCCCGGCGGTGTTGCCGGCGCCCCGCTGCTGATAGGCGATTCCGGTCCATTCGCTGCCATAGCCGGCCGGCAGCGTCTCGGCGGCGAGCTTCTCCATCGCGGCGAGCGACTGGCCGGAGGAGAATCCGGGCGCCGTGTCGCCGTCCAGCTCGACCGCCGGGAACAGATTGTAGCGGACCACGCGGTAGGGCCCGGTCTTGTCGCGGAAGGTGGCGACCGAGCCGAGCGGCACCATCGCTCCCGAATTGGAGCGGGTCCGAAGGTTGGCGATGTCCGCCTCGGTCGCCCGGAACGGCGCGTCGGCCTGGGCGGTGACCCGGTAGGTGCGGCCGAGCAGGTTGAAGTCGTTGACGAAGGCCGAGCCGAGATAGACCTGAAGCGCCTCGGAGACGCGTTCGGGCGGCACTCCGAGCATCTCGGCCTTGCGGCGGTCGACGTCGGCGAAGACCCGGGGCGTGGCGGTGTTGAAGAGCGTGTAGACCTGGCTCAGCCCGGGCGTCTGGTTGGCCCTGGCCATCATCGCATGGGCCTGGGCCGCGAGCCCCTCATAGCCCTTCTGGCCATGGTCCTGGATCATCATCCGGTAGCCGCCGGCCGAGCCGATGCCCTGGATGAGCGGCGGCGGCAGGACGAAGAGCTGCGCCTCGGTGATGTCGGCAGTGCGCTTGCGCGCCTCGTCGAGGATCTGCTGGTAGCCGACTCCGAGCCTGGCGCGCTCCTCGAACGACTTGAGCGGGATGTATGCGGCGGCCGCGTTGGGGGCGAGGGTCTGCGACGCGCCGTCGAAGCCGGCCAGCATCACCGCTCCCTCGACGCCCTCGATCGGCAGAAGCCGGGCGACGACCTTGCGCATCGTGGCGTCGGTGCGCTCCAGCGAGGCTCCGGGCGGGAGCTGGATGGCGGTCAGGAAATAGCCCTGGTCCTGGGCGGGGATGAAGCCGCCCGGAGTCATCCAGAACAGGCCGAGCGTGCCGGCGATGAGCAGGCCGTAGGCGGCCATCATCCGCCTGGGAGCGGCGATCAGCCGCCGGGTCAGGGCGCCGTAGCCCCGGCTCATCCGGGCGAAGCCGCGGCTGAACCGGTCGCCGGCCGCCCGGGCGAGCCTGCGCAGCGGGCCGCCCGCCGTCTCGTGCTCGCGGCCCTTCAGGAGGATCGCGGCGAGCGCCGGGGACAGCGTGAGGGAGAGGAGCAGCGAGATGATTGTGGCGGCCGAGATGGTCACCGCGAACTGGTGGTAGAAGGCTCCCGACAGGCCGTCGAGGAACAGGGTCGGAAGGAAGACGGCGCACAGGACGAGGACGATGGCGACGAGCGCCTGGGAAACCTCCTCCATCGATTTCCTCGCCGCCTCGAGCGGGCTCAGTCCCTCGTCGAGGTTGCGCTCGACATTCTCGACGACGACGATGGCGTCGTCGACGACGATGCCGATCGCCAGCACCAGCCCGAACAAGGACAGGTTGTTGAGCGAATAGCCGACGGCGGCGAGCACGGCGAAAGTGCCGACGAGCGAGACCGGGATCGCGATCACCGGGATGATCGCGGCGCGCCATTTCTGGAGGAAGGCGATGATGACCAGGATGACGAGCAGCATCGCTTCGAGAAGCGTCTCGCCGACGGCGTCGATCGACTGAGCGATGAACTCGGTGGGATTGTAGATGACCCGATATTCGAGGCCCCTGGGGAAGTCGGCGGAGAGCCGCTTCATCTCCGCGTGGACCGCCTCGGCGGCGGCGAGCGCGTTGGAGCCGGGGCGCTGGAAGACGCCGAGGATGACGGTCGGCTGGTTCGAAAGATAGGTGTTGGAATTATAGTCGGCGGCGCCGAGCTCGACCCGGCCGACGTCGGAGAGGCGGACCTGGCGGCCGTCGCCGTCGGTGCGCAGGATGACGTTGGCGAACTGGGCCGGCTCGGTGAGGCGGCCCTGGGTCTCGACGTTGATCTGGTAGGCGGCCCCGGTCGAATAAGGCGGCTGGCCCAGGGTCCCGGCGGCGACCTGGACGTTCTGGGCGCGGAGCGCGGCGACGATCTCGCCGGCGGTGAGGTCGAGGGCGGCGGCCCGGCCGGGATCGATCCAGATCCGCATCGCATAATCGCGAGCGCCGAACAGCCGGACGTCGCCGACCCCGTCGATCCGGCTCAGCCGGTCGCGCACCTGGGTGAGCGCGTAGTTCGAGATGTAGCCGCGATCGAGCGAATTGTCGGGCGAGACGAGGTTCACCACCATCAGGAAGTCGGGCGAGGTCTTGCGGGTGACCACGCCGAGCCTTTGCACGTCGGCGGGAAGCCTCGGCACGGCGATCGCCACCCGGTTCTGGACCAGAACCTGGGCGGCGTTGAGGTCGGTGCCCTGGGCGAAGGTGACGGTGATCGTCACCGTCCCGTCCCCGGTCGACTGGGACGACAGGTAGAGCATGTTGTCGACGCCGTTGACTTCCTGCTCGATCGGCGCCGCCACCGTCTCGGCGACCGTCTCCGCGGACGCGCCGGGATAGGTGGCGGTGACGGTCACGGTCGGCGGCACGATGTCCGGATATTGCGAGACCGGAAGGCCGAAATAGGCGAGCCCGCCGACGACGGTGATGATCACCGCGATGACCGCGGCGAAGATCGGCCGGGTGATGAAGAACTGGGAAAAGCGCATGGCATGTCTCCCCGCCCCGGAAGGCGGCTGAAGTCGGGATCGGGCGCGAGGGGGCGGGAGCGTCAGCCCCCGCCGAAAGTGGCTTCGCCGCTCGGCGGCTCAGCGACCGGAGCCGCCGCGGCGGGCGCGGCCGGCGCGATCCGGCCGGCCCGGACCTGCACCTTCGCCCCCGGCATGGCGAGCTGGCCACCGCCGATCACGACCCGGTCGCCGGGGGAAAGGCCGCCGCGCACGACCCGCAGCCCCTCGACCAGCGGGCCGACGGTCACCGGCCGCGGCGCAAGCGTGCCGTCCGGGCCGACGACCATGACGATCTTGCGCGCCTGGTCGGTCTGAACGGCGGCGTCGGGGACGAGCAGCGCCTTGGCCCGCTCGCCGCTGGCGAGGCGCATGTTGCCGAACAGGCCGGGGGTCAGGAACTGGCCTGGATTGGCGAGGGTCGCCCGAAGCCGGATGGTGCCGGAGCGCGGATCGAGGCCGTTGTCGGCGAAATCGAGCCGCCCTTTCCAGCGATATTCGGTCTCGTCCTGGAGCCGTATCTCGACCGGCGCCGCCTTGGCGCCGCCCTCGCGCGCGCGCCGCGCCTTGAGGAACAGGGCTTCCGACGCGTCGAAGCTGAAGTGGATCGGATCGAGCGCGTTGATCGTGGTCAGAAGAGTCCCCGCCGGGCCGTCGCCGGCCGAGACGAGGTTGCCCGAATCGACCCGGTGGTCGGAGATCCGGCCTCCGATCGGAGCGCGGATCCGGGTGAATTCGAGGTCGAGCGAGCGCGCCCTGACCCGCGCCTGGGCGGCGGCGAGGGCGGCGGCGGCGGCCTGGACCCGGGCTCGAAGCCGGTCGGCGTCGCTGCGCGAGACGGCGCCGACTTCGAGCAGCCGTTCGGCGCGGCCGAGATCGGCCCGGGCGAGCGCGAGATCGCTGCGCGCGCCCTGGGCGGCGGCCTGCGCCTCGGCGAGGGCGGCGGCGAAGGGACGCGGGTCGAGCGTGAAGAGGAGCTGGCCGGCACGGACCACTGCGCCGTCGGCGAAATGGACTCCGACGATCGCGCCGGAGACCCGCGGCCGCACCTCGACCGTCCGGCTCGCCTCGAAGCGGCCGATATATTCGTCCCATTCCGCCACCTCGCGAACCAGCGACGCGGCGGCGGTGACCACCGGCGGCGGCGGCACGGCGGCGGCGGGGGCGTCGCGACCGGCGTTGAGCGCGAGCCCGGCGATCAGCGCCAGCGGGACGGCGAACAGGGCGCCGCGCTGCCACGCCGGAAGCCGGGCGAAGAGCGGCCGAACCGCAGGCTCGGGCGGGACCGCCTCGACCTCGATCGCTCGGAACATGTTCACGACCAGGCCCTCCGGCGGTTCGCGGCGCGGCCGCGGGCGACGCTGTTCTGGACGAGCTCATATTGATCGAGCGAGAAGCCGGCGGCGAGGAAGGCGCGCAGCTCGCTGGTCGGAACCCTCCAGCCGTGATGCCAGGCGAAGACGGCGACCCGGCGAAGCGCCTCGAGGCGCGGGTCGGGAACCGTTCGCTCGCTCGAACGGCCGAACAGCGCGCCCAGCGCCGAGGCGATCCGTCCGGGCTCGCGCAGGCTGCGCAGCGGCTGGACCTGAGCCGTCGCCACGACGGACCATTCGAGCGCGGAAAGGGCGCTGTCCGGACGGTCGTCGCGGCAGCGGCCGGGCGCCGCCGGGCCAAGGCGAAGCATTTCCTCCATGTCGTATCTCCCTGTTGCGGACGGCGGGCGAGCGCCGCCGCTCGGCCTTGCACGGCCGTTCGATCATTCGTGCGATTGGGTCGCGAATGCGCGGCATCGCGTTCGCCGGCGAGGTCGCGCGGCGGCGGCGTGAAGCGGAAGATCGCGAAATGGAAAGTGGGGGGCCTTACGGGCCCTCGCTTCGTCTCTTCGTGTCGAGGATGGGCATCGCTGCGCTTCCTTCCCTGTGCCGGCCGGGGGTCCGGCCTTTATGTACCAAGCGATATATAAAGCGCGGCCAGCGGCGTCAATCGATTTTTATACCGGCCGGTAGATTTTTCTTCCTCTATCGTCCCGGCCACATCATCAGGCTGGTTTCGACCAGCGACTCGAGCTGCGCCCGGGTCGCTCCGGCGCTCGCCTGGACGGTCATCCCCTGGAGGATCGCGCTCAAATAATTGGCGAGCCCCTCCACCTCGACATCGGCCGGAAGGTCGCCGTCGGTCTTGGCCTGCTCGAGCCGGCGCAGAAGCGCTCGGTGCGAGGAAGCGCGGCGCGCGATGACCTCCTCGCGAATCGACTCGGCCTCGGCCCCGCAGGCGACGGAGCTGATGACTCGGAGGCAGCCGCGCGGCTCGCACTCGCTCGTCTGCATGTCGAGCACGCCGCGAAGCAGCTTCTCGGCGACCCCGCGGGAGGTCGGCGCCTCGAGCGCCTCGGCCATGAAGGCCAGCTTCTCGCGCTCGTACAGGTCGAGCGCCTTGCGGAAGAGCGATTCCTTGTTGCCGTAGGCGGCATAAAGGCTCGGCCGGGTGATCCCCATCGCCTCGGTCAGGTCCGACAGCGACGCCCCCTCATAGCCCTTGCTCCAGAAGACGCGCAGAGCCGCGGCGAGCGCATCGTCGATGTCGAACTCGCGCGGGCGGCCCTTGCAGGCTGGGGACAGGACGGTTTCCATATCGAACGGTATATAAGACGGGCCGACGGCAGAATCCACCGCTGATTATGGACTTAGGCTGAATCGACATTCGAATCGACCGTGTCCCCAGGCATCCCTCTCCCGTTCTTCACGGAGAGGGGGGGCCCAAGCGAAGCTTGGGAGGTGAGGGTCTGGACACCGGACTCGGCAAGACCCTCACCTCCCACCGCTACGCGGTGGGCCCCTCCTCTCCCGCGAAAAGCGGGAGAGGGGAAAGAGCGTCAGGCCGAATGTCGATAAGGCCTAGATCCTGAGCCGGCCGGTTTCACACGCCTGTCATGAAAGTGGCGCAATTCCTGGCGGGACGGATTCTACCGAAAGCGGACCCCATGCCCACGGCGAAGACCCGATTGCTGCTTGCCGAGGACGATCCGGCGATGGTCGAGCTGCTCCGCTGGACCTTCGAGAGGGAGGGTTTCGAGGTCGTCGGGACGCCGAGCGGCGAGGAGGCGCTGCTGCTCGCATCCGAAGCGCCGCCCGACATCGTCATCCTCGACTGGATGCTCGAGGAGCTTTCCGGAATCGAGGTCTGCCGGCGGCTTCGCCGCTCGCCGCAATCCGCCAACGTGCCGATCATCATGCTGACCGCGCGCGGCGAGGAGGCCGACCGGGTGCGCGGGCTCGAGACCGGCGCCGACGATTATGTCACCAAGCCGTTCAGCCCGCCCGAGCTCGTCGCCCGGGTCCGCGCGGTGCTCCGCCGGGTGCGGCCGGCGCTGGCCGGGATGCTGCTCAGCGTCGGCGACCTCGAGCTCGACATGGCGGCCCACAAGGTCAGGCGGGGCGGCCGGCCGGTGGCGCTGGGGCCGACCGAGTTCAAGCTTCTGCGCTACTTCCTCGAGCATCCCGGACACGTCTTCTCCCGCGAGCGGCTGCTCGACGCGGTCTGGGGGCGGGACAGCGAGATCGAGGCGCGGACCGTCGACGTCTATATCCGCCGCTTGCGCCGGGCGATCGAAGTCCCGGGCAAGGGCGACCCGATCCGCACCGTTCGCTCGGCCGGCTACGCGCTCGACGCCGAGGCCTGAATTGGGCCGCGCCGCCCCGGCCGCCGCCCTCGCCGGCTTCGCCGCGGCCGCCGCCGCCGCTTATGCCTGGCTGTCGGCTTCGCCGCCGCAGCAGAAGCCGGCGCCAGATCCCACGGCGGCGGCCCCTGCTGCCGAGCCCGCTCCGGCGCCGGCGGCGCCCGCCCGGCCCTTGGTCTCGACCGACGGCCTCGTGCTCTACGGAGTCAGCGGCGCCAGCGGGAGCGCGGCGGCGATCATCGGCTCGCGCCTCGGCGGCCAGCGCGTGGTGGCGCTGGGCCAGGATTATCGCCCGGGCCTCAGGCTCGCCGAGCTGGGCCTGGATTACGCCGTGCTCGCCAACGGCGCTCAGGGGGTGCGGCTGGAGCTCAACCGGTTCGGCGCCGGCGGCGCCGCCAGAGCGACGGCGGCGCTGCCCGCGGAGGAAGAGCAGAAGATCGAGGCCGCGGTCCTGCGCAGCATCCTGAGGCCGGTGCGGGCGAACGGCCGGATCGGCGGCTACGCGCTCAGGCCCGGCGAGAGCCTGCCGCAGCTGATCCGGGCCGGCCTTCGCCCGGGCGACGTCATCGTCAGCGTCAACGGCAGCCAGCTCGACGAGGAGCGGATGGCCGAGCTCGCCTGGCAGATGGGCAATGCGACGAAGACCGAATTCGTCTTCATGAGGAACGGCAAGAAAATGAACGCTGCCCTCTGACGCCCATGAGATATGACAATAAAACGTCAGTGTCATGAAACAAATATTACTGTTGATAACGCTTATACAACTCGCCTTCTGTCACATGACTATCACAGAGTCTCCCTAATCCGGTTGTCGAACAGACTCGCATCTCAGGCGAGCTGCCTTCGACATCAAAGGGGGTTCTCGATGCTTCGCTTCCGCTCGCTTCTGCTGCTCTCGACCCTGATCCCGCTCGCCGCCTGCGGCCCGCAGGACACCGCCTCGCCCGGCGAAGGCACGATCGTCGTGCCCGTGCCGGGGGCCCCCGCGCCGCCGCCGCCGCCGCCCCCGGCGGGCAACGGCACCCCCGCCGCCGCCTGTCCGCAGGGCACGGTCGACCGCGGCATCATCGCGACGGCCTGGCGCAATTGCGAGATCTCCGGCCGGCTCAGCGACGATTACACCGTCCAGAAGCTGCCCGGAGTGATCTATTCGCTGGCGGGGCCGGTCAACGTCGGAACCGACGTCGGCGGCGACGGCGCCCTCGCAGGCGGCGACGCCGTCACCCTCACCATCCAGGCCGGAGTCGTCCTCTTCGGCTCGTCGGGCAACGACTATCTGGTGATCAACCGCGGCTCGCGGATCAACGCGGTCGGAAGCGCGACCCAGCCGATCATCTTCACCGCGCGCGGCAATGTCGAGGGCACCGCCACCGATTCGACCCAGGGCCTGTGGGGCGGGGTCATCCTGCTCGGCCGGGCGCCGATCAGCGACTGCAACACCGGCGTGCCCGGCGGCTCGGCGGCCTGCCAGCAGGTGATCGAGGGCACGACCGGCTCCTTCTACGGAGGCAATCTCGCGACCGACAATTCGGGGACGATGCGCTTCGTCCAGATCCGCTATTCGGGCTTCGCCATCGCTCCGGGCAACGAGCTCCAGGGCCTCACCATGGGCGGAGTCGGAAGCAACACGACGATCGACCATATCCAGATCCACAACAGCTCGGATGACGGAATCGAGATTTTCGGCGGGCGGGTGAACGCCAGGCACCTCGTCGTCACCGGCGCCGACGACGACGGGCTCGACACCGACCTCGGCTATCGCGGCACCCTCCAGTTCGTCATCGGAGTCCAGCGCGACGGCCAGAACGGCGATTCGATGATCGAGGCCGATTCGAACGGCAACGAGGACGCGCTGCCGCGCCAATATACGCGGGTCAGCAACGCCACCTTCGTCCAGCGCAGCACCGTCCAGGGCGGCAACGCCATGCTGATGCGGGGCGGGACCGATTACGCGCTTCTCAACAGCGTCGTCGTCGCTCCCCAGAATTGCCTCGACATCGACGCGACGGGCGGAACGACGGTGCGGGCGGCGGACAATGGGCTCCAGGATCTCGGCCCGCCGGTCTTCCGCTCGACCGTGCTGACCTGCCCGACGCCCTTCCGCGATGACGGCAACGTCGCCGCGGCGGACGTCCAGGCGATCTTCGGCTCCGGCGCCAACGGCAACAATTCGAGCTTCACCTCGACGCTGATGAACCTCTTCGTCAACGGCGCCAACGAGACCGCCGTTGCGGCCACCGACCCGGCGCCGTTCAACGCCGACGCGTTCGCGACGGTGAATGCCGCCGCGCCCAACCGGCTCGAAGCCGTCAGCTATGTCGGCGCGGTGCGCAACGCGGCGGACACCTGGTATTCGGGCTGGACCTGCAACGCCGGCTATGCGGGCTTCGGCGGCGCGAGCGGCAATTGCACGGCCGTCCCCATCAACTGATCGGGCCCGGGGCGGCGGTCCAGCCCGCCGCCGCCCCCCTCTTTCGTGACTGCACCGGGGGAACATCGACGATGCTGAAGCCCATTCGCCTCGGGAGCCTGCTGCTCCTTTCGACGGCACTGCCGGCGACGGCCGTCTCCGCTCAGGAGGCGCCGCCGGTCGAGAGCGCGCCGGAGGCCGGAACGGCGGCGCCCGAGCCTTCCCGGGCCCCGGAGGACGATATCGAGGTCTCCGCGCCCGGAGCCGAGCCCGGACAGGGCGAGGACATCGTCATCACCGGCCGCAACATCCCCAACGTCCTGCGCAACACGCCGGAAGTCGTGTCGGTCCTGTCGGCGGAGGACATCGCCCGTACCGGCGAGGGGGACATTGCCGGCGCCCTCCAGCGCGTCACCGGGCTGTCCGTCGTCGGCAGCGGCTTCGTCTACGTCCGCGGCCTCGGCGACCGCTACTCGCTGGCCCTGCTCAACGGCTCGCCGCTGCCCAGTCCGGAGCCGTTGCGGCGGGTCGTACCGCTCGACTTCTTCCCGACCGGGCTGATCGCCAGCTCGCTCGTCCAGAAGAGCTATTCCGTCAACTATCCCGGCGAGTTCGGCGGCGGAGTCATCAATCTCACCACCACCTCCATTCCGGATGAGACCTTTCTCACCGTGGGCGCCTCGGCGGAGTTTGACGGCGAGACGACCGGCCATTTCGGTTATTCCTATTATGGCAGCGACCTCGACCCGCTCGGCTTCGACGACGGAACGAGGGATATGCCGGCCGGCCTTCGCGCCGCCGTCGCGCCGGGCACCTTCAACGGGGCCACCACCGCCGCCGAGCGTCGCGACTTCGCCGCGGCCCTGACCAACTCGCCGACTACATTGCTGCAGCGGGTGCATAACCTTCCGCCCAATTTGGGCGGCGATATCACCGCCGGCACGGCATTCGACCTGTTCGGGGCCCGGATCGGCGTTCTCGCCGCAATCGGCTATGACAACAGCTGGCGAACCCGCGACGCGATCCAGCAGATCTCGCTCGACCCGGAGCTGGCCGGCACTCCGCAGTCGAGCTTCCGCCGGGTGACGACGGACAACCGGGTGCTCGTCAACGCCATGCTCGGCCTCGGCGCCGAAATCGGCCGCCACAAGCTGAGGTGGACCAACATCTTCATCCGCGACACCTTGAAGCAGGGCCGCCTCGCCTCCGGCTTCAACCGAAGCGTCCAGGACCAGGACCCGAACCTGCCGCCGTCGATCATCGAGCAGAACACCTATTGGTTCGAGCGGCAGCTGCTCGACACCCAGTTCGTCGGCGAATTCAAGTTCGGGGATCTCGCCGTCGACCTGCGCGGCACCCTCGCCAACTCGCAGCGCGAATCCCCCTACGAGCGCGACATCGTCTACACCTATCTGGGCGACAATGACCCGGCGACGAAGAGCGTCAGCGACGTCGACGTTTATGTGAACAACCTCACCTCCGGCGGCCAGTCGGCGACGATTGCGTTCAACGATCTCAACGAGGACGTGCTCGCCGGCGGGATCGACTTCGCCTACCGCTTCCGCGGCGCGCTGCCGACGACCGTGTCGGGGGGCTACGCCTATACGGACAACCAGCGCGAATCCTCGCGCTTCCAGTTCCAATATTTCCGTCCCGAAGGCGCGCTTCCGATCGCGGTCGCTCAGGAGCGTCCGGATTTCCTCCTCTCGGACTTCAACGTCTACAATTTCAACCTCCAGCTGCGCGATATTTCGGGCGCGGAGGGGGCGGCTTCCTACGAAGCGGGGCTGCGCATCCACGCCGGTTACGCGCAGGCCGAGGTCGAGGTGCCGAGCGCGGCGCTGAGGGCCCAGTTCGGAGTCCGTTACGAGGATGCCGTCGAAACCGTCGTCACCACGGCGACCGGCACCGCTCCGACCCGCATCGCCAACGATTACTGGCTGCCGGCGGCGACCGTGACCTGGAGCCTAGCCGACAACATGCAGCTCCGACTGCACGGCTCGAAGACCATCGCCAGGCCCCAGTTCCGCGAGCTGGCGCCGCAAATCTACCAGGATTTCGAGTCGGACCGGGAGTTCACCGGCAACCCGTTCCTGACCGACAGCAAGCTGACCAATGCCGAGGCGCGCTTCGAATATTATTTCCGGCGCGGCGAGCGGTTCAGCCTCGCCGGCTTCTACAAGAAGATCGACAATCCGATCGAATCGGCGGCCTTCTTCGCCGGCGGCGGCCAGCTCCGCACCGGTTTCGCCAACGCGCCGCAGGCGACGCTCTACGGGGCCGAGGCCGAGCTTCAGACCTTCCTGCCGCTGTCCGGCTTCGGCGAAAGCTTCGCCAACCAGCGGCTGCTGCTCATCGCCAACTACACCTACACCCAGTCGAAGGTGAAAGCGGACAGCTCTCAGGTCATCGGCCCCGATCTCCAGCCCGTGGCCGCGAATCTCCTGTTCGAGGACGGCGCCCCCCTCACGGGCCAGTCCGACCATCTCGCCAACATCCAGTTCGGGATCGAGAATACCGACCGCCTGTCGCAGGCGACCTTTCTCCTCACCTATGCAAGCCGGCGCGTGACGGAGCGCGGCCCGATCCAGGGCAGCCTGCGCCAGCCCGACATCGTCGAGAAACCGGGTTTGCGCCTCGACTTCGTCGCCCGCGAGCAAATCCGGTTCCTCGGCAGGCAGGCGGAGATCAAGCTCGAGGCGCGCAACCTGCTCGGTCAGGATTATGAGGAATTCCAGCAGTTCGAAGGCAATCGCATCGACATCAACAGTTACGACGTCGGCCGCACCGTCAGCGTCGGCCTGAGCTTAACCTTCTAGGTCCGCACTTGCGCAGTCACAAAACTTGCACGGCACTGTCATCTTAGCCTTGTAGGAGGTTATGCATGCGCCTCGATCCTCATACCAGGGCTCCCAGCGGCCGTCTCGTCCCGGCGGCCGAGGAGGCGCGCGAGCCGGCGGCGCTACCGCCCTTCTTCGCGGGGATGACTCGAACGGCGCGGTCGGCGATCGAGGACGCGCTGGACGAGGCCGGCGGCCTCATCCTGGTCGCCGGGCCGCCGTCATCCGGGCGTGCTGCCACGCTTAGAGGCCTGTTGCGAGCGAGGCCCGACGCGTTCGCCGTCGGAGAGATCTGCAGCCATGAAAGCGCTGTCGTCGCCCTTCGGACGGCGCGCTCGCGCCTCGTTCTGGCTACTGCAGCCGCCCGGGACGCGCTCGCGGCCATCGGCCGTCTCATCGCCTTGGGGATCGATCCGTTCTCGATCGCCTGCGTCCTGCGCCTTGTGCTCGCTCAGCGGCAGGTTCGTCGTCTTTGCCCATCCTGCCGCGCTCCGGTGCAACTCCCCGATAACGTCACGGCGCCGCTCGGACTGGAGCCCGGCGCCATCGTCTATCGTGCACAGGGGTGCGGCACCTGCGATGGCGCGGGTTTCGCAGGACCGATCGGAGTCTTCGAAACCGTTCCCGTCGACGCTACCGTCGGGCGTCTGATCGTCTGCGGCGCCGACGAAGCGGCCATCGGCAACCATGTCTTCCGCAAGTGGCCCAACCTCGCTGCCGCCGTTCGTGCTCTCGTTGCTCAAGGCTTCGCGACGCCCGAAGACGGGATCGAGCTGCTGAGGGCTCAGCGCCAATAAGGGCCGAGCTTCCTCATCCCTGGATTCCGATACAGCCTAACGCGCCGCGGTCTGGATGCCGGGCTGGTAGCGGGCGAGCGCTTCTCTGGCGAGCTGGTCGGTCGAGACCACCCGACCCTCGGCGGTGACCACTTCGACCTGGCGGTTCGACGCCAGCGCCAGCTGCCAGAGAGTGACCGCGTCTGCGACCCGGCCCGTCTCGGCATAGACCTTGCCAAGATTGATGAGGCGCGCCGGATCGTCGGCGCTGACTCCGCGCAGCTCGGTCAGCTGCGCCTCGGCGGCGGCCCAATCGCCGCGGTCCATGGCGGCCACGCCGAGAGCGCCCCGCTGATAACCCTGCTCGACCAGAGCGCCGCGATCGTTGCTGGCGCAAGCGGAGAGCGCGAACACCGCAACGGCGGCCAGAGCGGAAATTCTCATCGGCGTAACTCCGTGACCTTCGACACGATCGGTTATGTTACGCTTCTATGACGAAAATGGGAGTGATTTGTTACTGCCCTTCCGAATCGCCCGTCGCTCAGGCCTTGTCGGCGGCTTCCAGAGCGTATCCGGCCGAGCGGACGGTCCGGATGAGATCGGGCCGTCCGCCCTCGTTCAGCGCCTTGCGGATCCGGCGGACGTGAACGTCGACGGTGCGCTGGTCGAGATCGGAGCCGTCGCTCCAGACCGTGTCGAGCAGCCCCTCGCGCGTGAACACCCGGCGCGGGCTTTCGAGGAAGTGGCGCAGCAGCCGGAATTCGGAAGGGGAGAGGTGGACCGGGCGGCCGCCCCGGCGGACGCGATGGCTGGCGAGGTCCATCTCGAGGTCCTCGAAGGTCAGAGTGCCCCCCGCCAGCGCCGGCCGGACGCGCCGCAGGACGGCGGCGATCCGGGCGAGCAGCTCCTTGGGCGAGAAGGGCTTGGTGATATAGTCGTCGGCGCCGGTGTCGAGCCCGCGGATGCGGTCGGTTTCCTCGCCTCGGGACGTGATCATGATCACGGGGATCGGCTTGGTCTTCTGCATCCGGGCGAGCTGCCGGCAGACCTCGATCCCCGACGTGCCTTCGATCATCCAGTCGAGCAGCACCAGGTCGGGCGGCGATTCGCGGACCAGCAGCAGCGCCTCGTCGCCGCTGGCGGTGCGGCGGGTCTCGTAGCCGGCCTTGTGGAGGTGGAAATCGATCAGCTCGGCGAGCGCCCGGTCGTCCTCGACCAGGAGGATCCGGCCCGAGCTCATTCGCCGCCCTTCTCGCGCTCGCCGAGATGGTCGCCGGTCGCCGCGAAATAGACCATCTCGGCGATGTTGGTCGCATGGTCGCCGATCCGCTCGAGATTCTTCGCGACGAAGAGCAGGTGGGTGGCCGGGGTGATGTTGTTCGGGCTCTCCATCATGAAGGTGAGCAGGGTGCGGAAGATGGAGTTGTAGAAATCGTCGACCGCCTTGTCGCGCTCGCACACCTGGCCGGCCTTGGCCGAATCCCGGGCGACGAAAGCGTCGAGCGCGCTCCGCACCATCTCGGCGACGATCCGGCCCATCTCCGGAAGCAGCGAGAGCGGCCTGAGGTTCGGGCTGTCCTCGATCGCCGGAACCCGCTTGGCGATGTTCTTGGCGTAATCGCCGATCCGCTCGACCACGCCGACGATCTTGAGGCCGGCGACGACTTCCCTCAGGTCGTCGGCCATCGGCGCCCTGAGCGCGATGATCCGCACCGCGAGGCTCTCGATCTCGGCTTCCATCGCGTCGATCCTCTTGTCCCCCTCGACGACCTGGCGGGCGCCGTCGCTGTCGCGCTCGGCGAGGGCCTGCATCGCCGCGGCGATCGCCGCCTCGGCCAGCCCGCCCATCTCGGCGATGCTGGCGCGGAGCTGGTTGAGATCGTCGTCGAAGGCTTTGAGCGTGTGACCGGTGGTTGCCATGATGGGGTTCCTCAGCCGTAGCGGCCGGTGATGTAATCCTTGGTCCTCTCGACCTTGGGATTGGTGAAGATCTCCGACGTCTCGCCATATTCGAGCAATTCGCCGAGGTGGAAGAAGGCGGTGCGCTGCGAGACTCGGGCGGCCTGCTGCATGTTGTGGGTGACGATGACGATCGCGTAGCGGCCGCGAAGCTCGTGGATCAGCTCCTCGATCTTGGCGGTGGCGATCGGATCGAGCGCGGAGCAGGGCTCGTCCATCAGGATCACCTCGGGGTCGACGGCGATCGCCCGGGCGATGCAGAGGCGCTGCTGCTGGCCGCCGGAGAGGGCCGTGCCGCTCTCGGTCAGCCGGTCCTTCACTTCCTCCCAGAGGCCGGCGCGGCGGAGCGAGCGCTCGACGACCGCGTCGAGTTCCTCGCGGCCGGCGGCGAGGCCGTGGATGCGCGGCCCGTAGGCGACATTCTCGTAGATCGACTTGGGGAAGGGGTTCGGCTTCTGGAACACCATCCCGACCCGGGCGCGAAGCTGCACGACGTCCATTCCGCTCGAATAGATATCCTCGCCGTCCAGCTCGATCTCGCCGCTGACCCGGGCGCCGGCGATGGTGTCGTTCATCCGGTTGAGGGTGCGAAGGAAGGTCGACTTGCCGCAGCCCGACGGGCCGATGAAGGCGGTGACATGCTCGGGCCGGACGTCGATCGACACGTCCTTGATCGCCTGCTTCTGGCCGTACCAGACATCGACGTTGCGGGCGCGCATCTTCGGCGCATCTCCGACAGCGTCCGGGGCGGCGCTCTCAGACCTGTGTTGCTCGTCGATCATCAGCTTCACCAGCGCCTCTCGAACCTGTTCCGCAAGTAGATGGCGACTCCGTTCATCGCCAGCAGGAAGACCAGAAGGACGATGATCGCCGCCGAGGTCTTCTCGACGAAGCCGCGGCTGACCTCGTCCGACCAGAGGAAGATCTGCACCGGAAGGACGGTCGCCGGATCGGCGATTCCGCCGGGCGGAGTGGCGATGAAGGCGCGCATTCCGATCATCAGCAGCGGCGCGGTCTCGCCGAGCGCCCGGGCCATGCCGATGATCGTGCCGGTGAGGATTCCGGGCAGCGCCAGCGGCAGGACGTGGTGCCAGACGACCTGGATCCGGCTTGCGCCCACTCCGAGGGCGGCGTCGCGGATCGACGGCGGCACCGACTTGATCGCGTTCCTACCGGCGATGACGATCACCGGCATGGTCATCAGCGCCAGCGTCAGCCCTCCCACCAGCGGCGCCGACCGCGGCATGTGCATCGTGTTGAGGAAGACCGCGAGGCCAAGCAGGCCGAAGATGATCGAGGGCACGGCGGCGAGGTTGTTGATCGAGACCTCGATGAGGTCGGTCCAGCGGTTCCTCGGCGCATATTCCTCGAGATAGATGGCCGAGAGCACGCCGACCGGGAAGGCGATGGCGAGCGTCACCAGCATGGTCAGGAGCGAGCCCTTGAAGGCGCCCCAGATGCCGACCGCGGCCGGATCGGTGGCATCGGCCGAGGTCAGGAAGTCGGCGTTGAAGCGGGTCCGCACGCCGTCCCGGGCGGCGAGCCGCTCGTAGGCGCGCTCCGCGACCGGATCGCCGTCGTCCTTGGCGGCGACGTCGAGCTCGGTCGAGGCGGGCAGCCACAGGGTGGCCGTCCGGGTGAGCAGCGAGGGATCGGCCTCGATCGCGTCGAGCACCGTAAGCCAGGCGGTATCGGCGAGCAGCCGGGCGCCCCTTTCGCCATATTGCGCCTCGGCCGCCTTGGCGACGATCCCCTGCAGGTCGGAGCCGGCGAGCGCCGCCTTGGCGCCGCTCGCGCGCACCGTCTCGGGATCGAGGAACAGCGGGGCTTTGGCGAAGTCGACGTCGAGCTGGACCTCGGTCCGGGTGAAGCCGCGGGCGCCGTTCGAGACCATCGTGAACAGTAGCAGCGCCAGGAAGGACGCCGACAGCAGGATCGCTCCGAGGCCGATCCAGCGGAAGCGGCGCTCGGCGGCGTAGCGGCGGGCGGTCCGCCCGCGCATCTCCGGCGAGCGCCAGTCGGTCGGGGTGCGGTGGACCGCCTCAGTCATAGGCTTCGCGATATTTCTTCACGACGCGCAGGGCGACGATGTTGAGGAGCAGGGTGACGATGAACAGCACCAGGCCGAGCGCGAAGGCGGCGAGCGTCTTGGGGCTGTCGAACTCCTGGTCGCCGGTCAGCAATTGCACGATCTGGGTCGTCACCGTGGTGACGCTGGCGAAGGGGTTGGCGGTGAGGTTGGCCGAGAGGCCGGCCGCCATGACGACGATCATGGTCTCGCCGATCGCCCGGCTGACGGCGAGGAGCACCCCGCCGACGATGCCGGGCAAGGCGGCGGGCACGAGCACCTTGCGGATCGTCTCCGAGGTGGTCGCGCCCATCGCCAGCGATCCGTCGCGCATCGACTGGGGAACGGCGGTCAGCGAATCGTCGGCCATGGAGGAGACGAAGGGGATGATCATGATCCCCATCACGAGCCCCGCCGCCAGCGCGCTCTCCGAGGAGGAGGGGATGCCGAGCGACTGGCCGAGGTCGCGGACCGCCGGGGCCACGGTCAGGGCCGCGAAATAGCCGTAGACGACGGTCGGGATGCCGGCGAGCATCTCGAGCAAGGGCTTCATCCAGCGGCGGACGAGCGGCCGGGCATATTGGGTGAGATAGATGGCGCTCATCAGCCCGAGCGGGATGGCGACGATCATGGCGATGATCGCGCCGATGAAGATCGTGCCCCAGAAGAGCGGGATGGCGCCGAACGCGCCGGACGAGCCGGCCTGGTCGGCCCGCATCGCCGTCTGCGGGCTCCAGCTGGTCCCGAACAGGAACTCGGCCGGCGAGACCATCGAGAAGAAGCGAAGCGATTCGAACAATAAAGAGAGGACGATCCCGAGCGTCGTCAGGATCGCGATCAGCGAGGCCAGGAGCAGGGCAACCATGACCAGCCGCTCGACCCGGGTGCGGGCCCGGAAGGCCGGGCCGATCCGGCTGTAGGCGAAGGCGCCGCCGGCGAAGGCGAGGAGGAGGGCCGCGATTGTTCCGATCAGCCGGTAACGGCCTTCCGCGGCGCCGTAGACCGGGGCGAGCTCGCGCGCCTCGGGATAGAAGCTCGACTGGCGCAGCCCTTGGGCCAGCTCGCGGGTTTCCTGGAGGATGGCGTTGCGCTGCATCTCGAAGGGCGGCAGCTGGGCGGCGGCCGGGCTGCCCATCACCGCGTCCATGACGAGGCGGTCGGTCAGCGGCACCCACAGCAAAAGGAACAGCAAGGCGGGCACCGCCGCCCAGATCGCGACGTACCAGCCGTGGTAGCCGGGCAGCGAATGCGGCCGCTCGGCGCCCGGCGCGGCGGGCGCCGCGAAGGCCATGGCGCGGGCCCGGCCCGACAGCCAGGCGAGCAGCGCGAGGCCGAGGATGGCGACGAGGAGGGCGAGGGGGGTCATACGCCATTCCTCCCCGAGCTTGCTCGGGGAGGGGGACCGCGCGAAGCGTGGTGGAGGGGTAATTCGGACTCAGCATTGCCCCTCCACCAGCCTTCGGCTGATCCCCCTCCCCGAGGCAAGCTCGGGGAGGAATGGGGCTTCTTCTCCCTCACTTCAGCCCGTCCGCCGTCATCGGAGTCAGCTTCGTCGCCGCGTCGGCGCCCTTCGACTGGACGTCGGCGGGGGAGGGGATGAGGCCGCGGCGCTCGAGATAGCCGCCCTTCGCCCAGGCGCGGGCATATTCGGCGAGGAACTCCTTCATCCCGGGGATGACGTTGAGATGCTCGCCTTTCGCGTAGAGGTAGAGCTGGCGGGCGCCGGGATAGGTCAGTCCGGAAATGGTCTCCGCGGTCGGAGCGACCCCGCCGAGCGGGATGCCCCTCACCTTGTCCACATTCTCCTCGAGGAAGGAATAGCCGAGGACGCCGATCGCGCCGGGATTGGCGGCGACCTTCTGGACCAGCAGATTGTCGTTCTCGCCCGCTTCGACATAGGCGCCGTCCTCGCGCACCTTGGTGCACAGCTCCTTGTGGCGGTCCTTGTCGCTCTCCTTGAGGGCCTTCATCGCCGGATCGCTCTCGCAGCCCTTCTCGAGGATGAGCTCGGCGAGGCTGTCGCGGGTGCCCGAGGTCGGCGGCGGGCCGTAGACCTGGATGGCGACGGCCGGAAGGGCGGGGTTGACGTCCTTCCAGGTCTTCGCCGTGTTGGGCTTGCCGAACGGATTGGCGGCGAGCGCCGCATAGACGTCGCGGACGGTCAGGCTCATGCCGCCGCTCTTGCCCTCGATCAGCGCCAGGCCGTCGATCCCGACCGGAACCTCGATCACCTGCCTGACGCCGTTCTTCGCGCAATCCTGAAATTCGGACGCCTTGATCCGCCGCGAGGCGTTGGTCATGTCCGGATGCTGGTCGCCGACCCCGGCGCAGAACAGCTTCAGGCCGGCGCCGGTGCCGGTCGATTCGACGATCGCGCTCATCCCCGGATGGGTGCGCTGGAACTGCTCGGCGACCGCGGTCGTGAACGGATAGACGGTGGACGAGCCGACGATCTGGATCTGCTGGCCCTGGGTCCCGCCTCCGGGCTGCTGCCCGCAGGCGCCCAGCGCCAGCGCCGCCGCCGCGGCGAAATAGCTTTTCTTCATTCGTGCCTCCATCGAACCCCGGTAACGGGCCCCGGCGACCTCCCTAGGTCGGTTCGGCGTGAGTCCTGTGACTCTTGGATGACGGTTTCATGACAATGGCGGCGATTGAGCCTCCTGCGCGCGCGGCAGCGAGACGAGCACGGCCGTCCCTTCACCGACGACGCTTCGAATGTCCAGACGGCCGCGATGGCGGCTGACGATATGCTTGACGATGGCGAGGCCGAGGCCGGTGCCGCCGACGGCGCGGCTTCGGCCGGGATCGACCCGGTAGAATCGCTCGGTCAGGCGCGGCAGGTGCTCGGCCGCTATGCCCTCGCCGCGGTCGGCGATTGCGATCCGGAGGGTCTGCGGGCCCTCGTCCTCGAAGCTGATCGTGACCGGCGATTCGGGGCGGCCGTATTTGACCGCGTTGACGACGAGATTGCGGAGGAGCTGCAGCAATTGCCCCCGGTCCCCGGGGACGACGGTCGAGCCGGCGCGGTTCTCGACGACGAGCTCGTTCGAGCGCTCGCGGAGCAGGTGGGCGCAGCCCGCCCGCACCTCCTCGACCAGCTGGACCAGGTCGACCGAGTCGCGCGGCGGGCTGAACCGCTCCGCCTCGATCCGCGACAGCGACATCAGATCCTCGATGAGCTGCTGCATCCGCTTGCCCTCGCCGTGCATCAGCGCGAGGAAGCGCTCGCGAATCTCCGAATCCTCGGCCGTGTCCCGGTCCTGCAGGGTCTCGATGAAGCCGAGCACGGTGGCGAGCGGGGTGCGCAGCTCGTGGCTGGCGTTGGCGACGAAGTCGACCCGCATCCGCTCGGCGGCGATCGCCTCGCTGCGGTCGTCGAGATGGACGAGGCGGGACCCGTCCGCGAGGGTCGCGACGGTCATCAGCCAGCGCCGCTCGGCTTGGCCGAGGCCGACGACCTCGACCTGGTCAAGCCCGCCCTCGGCCGCGGACGGGCGCGACAGCAGCTCCACCGTCGCGGGATGGCGCATCGCCAGCCTCGCGTCCTGGCCCTCGATCCACTGGCCGAGCAATTCCCTCGCGGCCGGGTTGGCGACGACGACCCGGCCGGCTTCGATCAGAAGCATCGGCTCGGGCATCGCCCCGACGATCTCGCGCGCCCAGCGGTCGCGGCCGCTGTCGGGCGCTGGCGGCGGCAGGTCCGGCTCGGGGAAGAAATGCGCCCGCCAGCCGACCAGCACGGCGCCGGCGCCGCCGATCAGGCCGATCAGGGCGGCCCAGACCGTCTCCTTCGCCGTCAGCGCCGCGACGATCGCGACGGCGACGATGCCGAAGGCCGCCAAACGCCGCCGGATGTTCTGCGAAGCCATGGTTCCCGCCTTAGCGGCCCCGGCGACCGCGACAAATGGTTCGTCGGCCGGCCCGACGGCTGGCAGATCGCCGCCGCCGCGGCTAGGCGGGCGTCACATTATTGTCATCAATATGACGCGGAACCGCAATCCGGCCGTCCTAATCTGTGCCGCGTCACAGCCGAAGGAAGCGTTGAAATGTCGAAGGTCACGCTGGTCGCCGCGTTGCTCGCCACCGCGCTGGCGCAGCCCGCCTGGGCCGCGGAAGCGAAGCTCGACGTGGCGGCCGAGCTTGCCGCGATGCGGGCCAAGATCGCCGAGCTGGAGGCCGAGGTCGCCGAGCTGAAGGCCGAACGCAGCGCCCCCGCGCCGGCGCCGGCCGCGGCCGCGGCCGCGTCCGCTTCCGCGTCGTCGGCGGCGCCGAAGAGCGGCGGCGGGGTCACTTTCAAGCCCTTCGGCAGGCTCCAATATGATGCCGGCTGGGTCGAGAGCCCGGACGGAGTCGACGACCGCGGCCTCGGTTTCGGCAACGAGGTGCGGCGGGCCCGGATCGGCGCCGAAGGCAGCATCCCCGGCGGCTTCGGCTACAAGATCGAGCTCGATTTCGCCAATAACGAGGTCGAGGTCACCGACGCCTTCCTCAGCTACAAGGCGTCGAAGTCGCTCGGCCTCACGCTCGGCCAGCACAACAATTTCCAGTCGATGGAGGAGCTGACCAGCTCGCGCTTCCTCTCCTTCATGGAGCGCGCCGCCTTCACCGACGCGTTCAACTTCGAGCGCCGGATCGGGCTCTCCGCTACTTGGGCGAAGGGCGATGTCATCGCCCAGGGCGGGGTCTTCACCGACAATATCGAGGATCTGGCCGATGCCCAGGACGCGGTCGGGCTGGGCGACGAGGACAATGCGGTCGGCGCCGACGGCCGCCTCGTCTATGCTCCGAAGCTGGGCGGGACCCAGCTCCATCTCGGAGCCTCGGCCCATTGGCGCGACGCCGGCGACACCGCGGCCTTCGGTCCGCCAACCCGCTACCGCCAGCGGCCCTTCGTCCACACCAGCAACACCCGATTCCTCGCGACCCCCAATCTGAGGGTCGGCACCGAGACGACCTACGGCGTCGAGGCGGCGCTCGTCCGCGGTCCCTTCCATGCCGCGGCCGAGGCGCACTGGCTCAACGCCGACACGCTCGTCCCCGGCCTCAGCCCGACCTTCTTCGGCGGCTATGCCGAGATCGGCTGGTTCCTGACCGGCGAGAGCCGCGGCTACAAGGGCGGCCGCTGGGACCGGACCAAGGTCCGCCGGCCGGTCGGCGACGGCGGCGCCGGCGCCTTCCAGATCAACCTGCGCTACGATTATCTCGACCTCAGCGACGATGGCATCGCCGGCGGCCGCCAGCGCGGCTACGAGGCCTCGCTGGTGTGGATCGCCCAGGACCATGTCCGCTTCCTGCTGAACTACGGCCGGCTGAGCTACGACGACGCCGCGATCGCGGCGGCGGGCGGCGACCGGGACTATGCCATCGACGTGTTCGGGGCCCGCGCCCAGGTCGACTTCTAGGCGCGACCCCCCCCCGGAGTCCTACGGGGAAGGCCGGCCGTCCTTGCCGCAAAAAGCCGATTCCGGCCCCGTTCCGGCGCAAGAACGACTCGGCTCGTCGCCCGTTCGTTGCGGCGAAAGCCTTGGCGGCATTAGCTTTGGTGCCGGAGCGCAAGGGGGAGTATCGGACATGCTTAGGCCCGTTTTGGTGAGGCTCGCGGCCGCCGCCGCGCTGGCTCTGGCCGCCGCCGCGGCGCCGGCTCAGGTCGCGACCGTCGATCCCAACAGCGCGATGGAGGAGCCGCTTCCGCCGGAGGCTTCGGCCGAGCCGGCCTGGGAGGCCGACGAAAGCGACTATCAGCCGGTCGACTCCGGCGAGCAGGAAACGGTTTCCGCCGAGGCCGAGGCGGAGGTTTCGGCCGACGCGCCGGCGGCGGCCGCCCCCGCCGGCACCGCCAGCCAGCGCGCCAGCCAGGCGGCCAAGGGGACGACGATCCCGCGCAAGGCCCTGCTCAGCGCCGCCGAAGGGGTGTTCGGCAAGGGCGCCGAGGGGCTCGCCGATCTCCTCGAGAATTTGCTTCGCGACCGCGGCGATCCGAGCGGCTACATCACCGGCCGCGAGGCGGGCGGGGCGTTCATCGCCGGGGTCCGCTACGGCTCGGGCATGCTCCACCACCAGATCGAGGGCGACCGCAAGATCTACTGGACCGGCCCGTCGCTCGGCTTCGATTTCGGCGCCAATGCCGACAAGGTGTTCGTTCTGGTCTACAATCTCCACGACAGCGAGCGGCTGTTCCGCCGCTATCCGGCCGCCGAGGGCAATGCCTATGTCGTGGGCGGGTTCACGGCGAGCTACCTGAGGCGCGGCGACACCGTCCTGATCCCGGTCCGCCTCGGCGTGGGAGCGCGGCTCGGGGTCAATGCGGGCTACATGCGCTTCAGCCAGAAGAACAGGTGGCTGCCCTTCTGAGTCCGCTGCGTTCAGACCGGGGAGGAACCGGAGCGTCGAGCGGTCGCATCTGCCGGCCTCGTCATGCCGGACTTGATCCGGCATCCACCTTTCTTTTTCGGTAGCAGCAGAGAAGGTGGATCCCTCTGAGTTCACAAACGAAGTGCAACACCTCAGACAGGTGTTGCCATGTCGACCTACCGCCAGCTTTCGATCGAGGAACGGTGTGAGATTGCCCGCCTTCATGAAGGCGGGCAATCGCTCCGGCAGATCGCTGCAGCTCTGGATCGCCAGCCGTCGACGATCTCCAGGGAGCTGAAGCGCAATAAAGGCTCGAAGATCGGCTACAGCCCGACCTACGCCCAGCAGCAGGCGGGTGCGCGGCGCTGGTCGGGGTCGCGGCTCGAGCGCGACGACGTCCTGCGCGAGAACGTGCTCGATCGCATGGCCGACGGCTGGTCGCCCGAGCAGATCTGTGGCCGCCTCGCCCTCGACGCGGGGCGCCGGGTCATCAGCCACGAGACCATCTATCGCTTCGTCCACGCCCAGATGAAGCGCACCAACGACGTCAGCTGGCGCCGATACCTCCTCCGGGGCAGGCTTAGGCGCGGCTGGCGTAATAAAGGCGGCGGCGCTCCTCGCTTCACCGACCGAAGGTCCATCCACGACCGCCCCGCCGAAGCCGCCGACCGCCTCGTCCAGGGACATTGGGAGGGCGACGCGATGCTCTTCTCCACGCCCGGCCAGGCCGTCCTCGTCGCCCACGAAAGACGCTCCCGCATCACCCTTCTCGTCCGGCCGCCAAGCCTCAAGGCCGAGCCGACCGCAACCGCGCTCGCCGCCATCCTCAGGCCCATGCCGGCCGACATGCGACGGACCATCACATTCGACAACGGCACCGAGTTCGCCCGGCACTACCGGCTTACCCAGCAGCTCGGCATCCAGACCTACTTCTGCGACACCCACAGCCCTTGGCAAAAAGGCGGCGTCGAAAACGCCATCGGACGTCTCAGACGGGCATTGCCACGCAAAACCAACCTCGACGCCCTCTCCAACAAGGCCATCGACAAGCTCGTCGCCCGCTACAACAATACCCCCCGAAAATGCCTCGGCTTCCAAACGCCAGCCGAAGCCTTCATCAATCCGTTGCACTTCAAATGTGAATCCACACCCGGATCAAGTCCGGGATGACGATCCGATCCAAATCCCGACGAACCTCAGGCCGCGTGCCTCAGGATCGCCGGCCTGTGCCCGCGATTGTGCGTGCCCGCGCCCCGGCTCGTCGCCGTCGCCAGCGGCAAGGCGGTCGCGCAGAAGCCGCATTCGGCCGAGACCCGGCCGACGAACCAGTGGCTTCGCCCGCAGCCGGGGCAGTGGTTCACCTCGTTCTCGCGATACTGGATGCCGTAGCCGCGCAGCTGAGGATC
This sequence comes from uncultured Alphaproteobacteria bacterium, assembly GCA_963716155.1. Lineage (GTDB taxonomy): Bacteria > Pseudomonadota > Alphaproteobacteria > Sphingomonadales > Sphingomonadaceae > Allosphingosinicella. The sequence continues at coordinate 2,301,559 of OY970297.1, read as the reverse complement.
GTGCCACTCGCCCGGGCTTGTCAGCCCCCGGAAATCGGCCGTTCCACAATGGGAAAAGCGGAGCCCAAAGGTTAATTCGGTGTCGGACACCGATTTAAGTGATCAGGCGCTGGAGCGCCTCGATCGTGTCGGCCTCGGCGGCCGGCTTGTCGGTTCGGATCCGGGAGATCCGCGGGAAGCGCATGGCGAGGCCCGATTTGTGGCGCTTGCTGGCGTGGATCGAATCGAAGGCGACCTCGAGCACCAGGCTCTTCTCGACCTCGCGCACCGGCCCGAAGCGTTGGACGGTGTGGTTGCGCACGAAGCGGTCGAGCCACAGCAATTCCTCGTCGGTGAAGCCGAAATAGGCCTTGCCGACGGGCAGCAGCTCCCCGTCCGCGGTCCAGCAGCCGAAGGTGAAGTCGGAATAATAAGACGAGCGCTTGCCGCTTCCGCGCTGGGCGTACATCAGTACGCAATCGGCGACGAGCGGGTCGCGCTTCCATTTGTACCACAGGCCGGTTCGGCGGCCGGCGACATAGGGGCTGTCGCGGCGCTTCAGCATCACCCCCTCGATCGACGCGTCGCGGGCGCCGGCGCGAATCTCCTCGAGCGCGTCGAAGCTTGCCGCGTCGATCAGCGCGGAGAGGTCGAACCGCTCCGGGTCGAGCTTCGGCACCAGCGCCGCCAGCCGCACGCGCCTTTCCGCCCAGGGCAGCGGCCGCAGGTCCTCGGTCCCGTCGAACAGGACGTCGTAGAGCCGGACGAAGGCGGGATAGTCCTTCAGCATCCTGGCCGAGACGAGCTTTCGCCCCAGCCTCTGCTGGAGCGCGTTGAAGCTCGCCGCGGCGCCGCCATGGGCGTCGGCGCCCTGGAACTCGCCCTTGACGAGAAGCTCCCCATCGACCGCCCCGTCGACCCGGAAGGCCTCGGCCACCTCCGGGAACGACCGGCTGATGTCGTCGCCGGCCCGGCTGTAGAGCCGGGTCTCGCCCCCGGCGCGGACGATCTGGACCCGGATTCCGTCCCATTTCCACTCGGCCGCATAATCGTCGAGCGAGACCCTGAGGTCCTCGAGCGGATGGGCGAGCATGAACGGGCGGAAGACCGGGACGTTCTCCGCGGTCGGCTGGGCGCCGCGCCCCTCCGCCCAGTCGAACAGGGGCAGGTAGGGCGGGTCGATGCCGTGCCAGACCTCCTCCACCGAATCGACGTCGAGGCCGAAGGCCTGGGCCAGCGCCGTCTTGGCGAGCCGGGCGGAGACCCCGAGCCGCAATTCGCCGGTGGCGAGCTTGATCAAGGCGTAGCGGCCGCTGGCGTCGAGATGGTCGAGCATCCGCGCCAGCGCTCCGGGCGCTTCGGCCCGGCCCAGCGTCTGCAGCCGCTCGACGACGTTGGCGATTCGAAGCGAGCCGTCGTCGATCTCGGCCGGCTGCTCGATCCGCTTCGGCCAGAGCAGCGACACGGTCTCGGCCATGTCGCCGACATAGTCCCAGCTCATCCGGAACAGCACCGGGTCGATCCGCTCCTCGACGATCGCCCTGATCGCCGCCGGCTTGACCCCGGGCAGGTCGAGCTCGCCGGTCAGCGCCGCCAGCGCATGGCCGCGGTCGGGATCGGGCGTCCGCTTCAGATAATCGCCGATCAGCTTGAGCTTGGCGTTGCGCGACCGGGTGTAGACGAGGCCGTCGAGCAGCTGGGAGAAATCATGCATCGCTGCCGTAACGATCTGGCGCATACGTCGTTGCCCCGCTCCGCCCTTTAGGCATTATGTGAGGTTCAGGATCCAGCAAGCAGCCCTCCGGCGGGTGCCAGCCATATCGTCAGCAGCAACAGGGCTTGAGCGCGAGCTATTTTGCGGCCGGTTTCAGGAATCCTCCTAAATCCGGCAAAGGAGTCTTAGCGGACCGCACCAAGAGCGCGAGGCAGAAATAGCCGAAAGCGATTGCTGTGATAAAACAGAGGCTTAAGCCCAGGATTTGGTCCTGTCGGGTTCCGGGCAAGAGGCCCCAGGGAATGACACATCCGAAAACTATCCCGCATCGAACGAGAGCCGCATGCGCCAAGGCGTATTTGCGGAAACCAGATCTTCTGAGTTCGAAGTCACCGAGGCAAGCCCGCAGCACATACAATCCGATCTCACGCAGGACGAAAAGCCCTATCAGCGGCAAGGCAAGGCCATAAGCTGAGGCGAATGCTAAAAGCGCGGCGACATAGAAAACCCGATCTGCAAGGCTGTCGAATAGCCAGCCTATCAGCGGCGACCTCTCTAGGTTGCGGGCGAGATATCCATCGAGGTGGTCGGAAGCCTGAGCGAGTAGCGCGACGCCGATGCAGACACCCAATTGGAGCCCTGCCTTGGCTTCGAAGAGCAAGAGGAAGGCCCCAGCTAACGGCAAACGCAGAAGCGAGATCAAATCCGCAAAGGCAAGAAAACGCACCGGCAACCCGACGATCGGACGGCGTTTTGAGTGACTGTGGCTCATCTTACGATCTACCTTTAGACAGGAAGCTCTTAGGGTCAAAGACGCATCTGGTGTGCACCGGGGGGAGCCGTGGATCTCAAGCAGGCCGCAATCAAGGGAGTGCCTTTCACGCTGACAGGCGCAGAGCATCGAACGGTTACAGCGAAACAATTGCGGACGGTGCTATCGAATGAATGGCGATCGGAAGACAGTCGTAAGCAACTGATTGGGCCCCTCCATGCTCGCGCCCAAATAGGCCTACGCGGCTCGTCTCGAACGGTTCGTGTCGAGATTGACGGGGGACCTCAACAAGCCATTACTCTCGAGGCCGATGCCGGGGGCGTGATCGATTTGAGCCATTTGGCCGGGGCTTCAAATGGTCCTTTACCGCCTTTGATCCTTCGAAACTGCCTCATCCAAGGAGAGCTCAGGCTCGCGGGTAGTCGGTTCAGCTTCCTGAGTTTGGAAAACTGCGTCCTGACCGCCCTTGATGCTCATGGGTGTCGGATAGACAGTGGTTGCCGGCTCCTCGGTCTGCGCGTCACGCGTTTTGTGGACTTTTCTGATGCTCGGGTTACCGGTAGCTTCCATATTGCCGACGCAGAAATGGACCGCATCGCGCTTCGGGGCGTCCGTGTAGACGGCCCCGTCTACCTTTCGGATCTTCTGTTTGCCGGTGATTATCCTGACACTCGGCTGGTTTCCAAGGGGAGGGCAGACGACACGCCATTACTTGACCTTCGCGGCGCGGCCTCCACGGATACGATCAGCCTCCGAAGGCTGCGACTTAGGGAAGCTTCGATCTCAGGGCCAAGCGATCCCCTCCAGGCCTTATTCGATCTTCGGAATATGACATGCCGCACATTCGGCGATGACGATGCCGCAGCTTGGTTGGGATTAGGTAGCCGGTCTCGCTGGCGTTTGCTGTTGGATGGGGTTTCCTTTGAAAGGTTCGATCACTCAGATCAATCTGTCAACGAGACCACCGTGTCAGGAGGTAAGCTCGTCCGGCCATTTCCTGTACTCGAGTCGCGCCTTGAAATGCTGACGGCATTTGCGCCGCCCATTGAGGGCGTCGGTCGGCACTCGAAGCTGGTGAGAGCGCCGATGTATACAGCGCAACCCTTCGCGGTCTTTGCTCAGGCCTATACTCGCAGTGAACAAAGAGGCCGCGCGACGGAGATTGCGACGGAGCAGATAAGATTGCGATGGGCCGCAGCATCCTTGATCATAAAACGGCGTATTCGGCAGAACTGGACGCCGATTGCGATCGCCTGCCTATCGGCATCGATAATATGGAGCGCAATCTCGAACTTCGAGTTGCACGGCATTCTCAGGGCTGAAGGATCGATGACGCAGTGGTCGAGTTTTACAATGGTGTCAGCGGCCATGACCGTAGCCAGCTTGGCTGCCCTGTGGTGTTCTCATTTGGCCGTTCGCGCAATCGGTTTCATCTTCGACGCGGCGTTCGCCTTCGGCTTGCGGCCCCAGCGAGCTGTAATTGCGCTGATGATATACCTCCTTTTTGGAATTGGCGTTACCCAACTGGCTGCGAACCGGGAAGAGCTTCTCCCCAGCGCGGAAATCAGCGGAGTGCGAACGCATGGTTCCGCACTCGTGGCAGGGGGGACCTCCGACCATACCGTCGCCGCGCTACACCAGCTTTCTGTAGAGTCTTGCAATCAGGCAACGCAGAATCGCATCGACCAGTTCGTGTATGCGATCGACGTCATCGTGCCAGTCGACTTGCGACAAGAATGCTCATTCTCATTCGCCCCGAAAAACGGCGCGGGGTGGCGCCTCGCGAAGACGGTTTACGCGCTCATTGGCTGGGTAGTGATCTCGTTGGCGTTACTCAGCCTGACGGGGGTGTTACGTCGAGACATTGAGGCTTGAGCTGCAGCCGCAGGCCCGACGCATAGTTTGGCAAACTTTCCAGCTGGGGGACGTCCCACCCTTTTTTTGTCCGTCGACGCGCCATGGCATCTCAGCGGTCTCCTAGCAGGCCGTCGAGCAGCTGGGAGAAGTCCCGCATCGCTCAGCCCTCGAAGACGTCGCCATAGCCGAGGCGGCGCGCCCAGGGCGCCAGGATGGGAAGGACCGGAGCCATCTGCTCGCGATAACGCTCCCAGCGCCCGCTCGCCTCGCGGTAGATCGGCCTCGTCACCTGCGAATAGCTCGGGGTGCTGATCGTGCCGCGCGCCCGCGCGGTTCGGCGGTGGTCGAGCACCGCCGGGTCCCAGGGCAGGCCGAGGAAATCGAGCACGGCCCGAGCCTCGGCCTCGAGATTCTCGACCAGCGCCTCGTAGCGGACGGTGTGGACCTTGAACGGAAGCGCCTCGCGGCAGCGCTCCCAGAAGGCGAGGGCGAGGTCGTAGAGCCGGGCGGAATCTTCGAGGTCGAGGAAGTTCGCCATCGCGTCGTTGATCTCGAAGCTCTGCATGAAGCAGGACAGGACGACGTCGCAGGGGTGGCGCTGGGCGAAGAGGATCCGGGCGTCGGGAAACAGGCGGTGGATCAGCGGCGCGGCCAGCAGGTTGAGGGGCAGCTTGTCGATCACGGTCTTGCCGGCGGAGTCGGCGACGAGGCGGTCGAGCCCGGCGAAATAGAGCGCCCGGAGCGAGTCCGCCTCCGCCTGGCCGAGGTCGGGGAGCCGCTCGAAGCCGCCAAGCCGCTCGCTCACCGGCTCCAAGATCGGCTCCTCCTCCAGCACCTCGACGTCCGGATGGCCCATCAGAACGGTGTCGAGCAGGGTCGTCCCCGAGCGGGGGAAGCCGACGAGGAAGACCGGGGGCGGACGGCCGCCGCGCTCCAGCGGCGACCAGCTCTCGAACCAGCCGGGCGAGACGAGCTCGGCGAGCGCCTCGACGCGCCGCCTGTAGTCCTCGGGATCGGCCCTGGTCGCGGCGGGCTCGTCGGCGGCGATCCGGTTGGCCTCGGCGAACGCATCGAACGCGGCCTTGCCGTCGCCGATCCGGTCGGCGAGCTTGCCGATCAGCAGGGCGCGGCGCTCCGGCTCGACGTCCGCCGGCGCTCGGCGCGCAAGCTCCAGAGCCTCCTCCATCCGGCCTTCTTCGTTCAGCCGAAGCGCGTGGAGATAGGCGAGGTCGTCCGCCGCCACCCCTTTCGCCTCCGCCTCGTCGAGCAGCGGCCCGAGCGAGTCGAGCCGGTTGCCCCGCTCGAGGACGATGCCGAGCTCGAGCCAGGCGAGCGCGCCGCCGGACGCCAGGGCGAGGGCTCGGCGATACGCGGCTTCGGCGGAGTCGAGCTCGCCGAGGCCGGCCAGGGCGCGGCCCAGCTCGACCTGGACTTCCGCTTCGCCCGGCGCGAGCGCCGCCGCCCGCCCGAGCGGCTCGACCGCCGCGCTTTGGCGACCGAGATGGCGGAGAAGCTTGCCGAGCTCGAGCTGCAGCGCCGCATTGCGCGGTTCCAGCCGGGCCGCCGCCGCATAGGGCTCGACGCTTTCGTCGAGCCGCCCCGCGGCGGCGAGCGCCATGGCGTAGTTGAGCTGGATCTGCGCGACTCCGGGCCTCAGGCGCCGCGCCCGGCCGAGCGCCTCGGCCGCGCCGTCGAGGTCGCCCGCCTCGCGCCGGGCATTGCCGAGATTGTTCCAGATCTCCCAGTCCGCCGGGTCGGCCGCGACGATCCGCTCGTAGCATTCCGCCGCCGCTCCGGACCGCCCCTGCGACTGGAGCAGCCACCCCTTCAGCCGAAGCAGCTCCGGCGCATCGACGGTGCACAGCGCCTCGGCGCCCTCGAGGTCGCCCTTCATCGCCCGCAGGTTGGCGAGGGCGACCCGAGCCGCAAGGTCGTCCGGCCGCTCGCCCAGCGCCGCCTCGCCCAGGGCCTCGGCGCCGGCGAGGTCGCCGCGCCGGACCAGGTCCGTGATACGGGAGGACAGGTCGCTCATCGCCGGCGTCATGGCCGGGCCCGCGCCCGCGGCGCAATGGAAAAGCGGTGAGTGTCCCTACGCTTCCAGCTCGATGTCCCAGTAGAGATAGTCGCGCCAGCTCTCGTGAAGGTAATTGGGCGGGAAGCTGCGGCCGTTCTCCTGCAGCTGCCAGCTGGTCGGCCGGTAGGGGCGGCGGTTGAGGTTCATATGGGCCTGCAGCGGGGTCCGTCCGCCCTTCTTGAGGTTGCACGGCGCGCAGGCGGTGGCGACATTCTCCCAGGTCGTCCGGCCGCCCTGGGCGCGCGGCACGACATGGTCGAAGGTCAGCTCGGCGGGCGAAGCGCAATATTGGCATTCGAACCGGTCGCGAAGGAACAGGTTGAACCGGGTGAAGGCGGGATGCTCGCTCGGCTTCACATATTGCCTGAGCGCGATCACCGAGGGGAGCTGGAGCGTGCGCGTCGGGCTGTGAACCTCGCGGACATATTGGGCGACGATGTCGACCCGCTCGAGGAAGACCGCCTTGACCGCGGTCTGCCACGGCCACAGGCTGAGCGGATAATAGCTCAGCGGCGTATAGTCGGCGTTGAGCACGAGCGCGGGGCAGGCGTCCGGATGGCGGAGGAGGTCGGGATGGTACATGCGCCGCTCGAAACCCTCGTCATCGCGAGGAGAGACGCCCGGCCTGTCGCACCCAGGACGGGGGAGCCCCTCCCCGGTCCAAGCCCCCTCGCATCGGAGGGTGACGGTGTCATGACAGCATGGCGCGACTCGTCCGGTCAAGAGTCCTGATGCGCGTCGTCACCCGTTTCGCGCCGAGCCCGACCGGTCGGTTGCATTTGGGCCACGCTTTCTCGGCCCTGCTCGCCCACGATTTCGCCCGGAGCCGCGACGGCGCCTTCCTTCTGAGGATCGAGGACATCGATCCCGGCCGCTCCCGCTCCGAGCATGTCGACTCGATCATCGAGGACCTCGCCTGGCTCGGAATCGACTGGGACGGCGAGATAATCTTCCAGTCCGAGCGGCTGGCGCTCTACTCGGAAGCGCTCGACCGGCTGAAGACCGCCGGCCTCGTCTACCCCTGCTTCTGCACCCGCGCGGCGATCGCCGCCGAGATCGCCGCCAGCGCCGCCGCCCCGCACGGTCCCGATGGCCCGCTCTACCCCGGCACCTGCCGGACGCTTTCGCCCCAAGAGCGCGAGCGGCGGACGGCCGCCGAGCCGCACGCCTGGCGCCTGGACGTCGGCCGAAGCCTCGGCGCGAGCCGGGCCGCTCTACTGGCGCGACGGCGACACCGAGGTCCAGGCCGAGCCCGGCGCGCATGGCGACGTCGTCCTCGCCCGCAAGGACGCCCCGGTCAGCTACCATCTCGCCGTCGCCGTCGACGACGCCGCCCAGGAAGTGAGCGACGTCGTCCGCGGCCGCGACCTTTACGCCGCCACCGACGTCCATCGGCTGCTCCAGGCGCTGCTCGGCCTGCCCACGCCGCACTACCACCACCATCCGCTCCTGCTCGCCGCCGACGGGCAGCGCCTCGCCAAGCGCCACCGCGCGCCGACCCTCGCCGCCCTGCGCGAGGCGGGGGCCGACCCGAAAGCGCTCGCCGCCGGCCTGCTGGCGGGACAAATGCCGTATGGATATTCGGCCGCGGACGCCTAGATAGGCGCGATGAGCACCCTTCTCGCCATCCTCATCGTCTTCGCCGCCGGAGCGACCCTGTTCATTCTCGCCAAGGGCGTGATCGGAATGGCTTCGGGCAAGGACATCACCGGTGCCCGCTCGCAGGACCTGATGCGCAAGCGGGTGCTGTTCCAGGCCGTCGCCATCGTCCTCGTCGTCCTCTTCCTGCTCGTCGCCGGCGGAAAGAGCTGAGCCCTGGTCCGGCTCAACAAGATCTACACCCGCACGGGGGATGAAGGCTCCTCCGGCCTCACCGACGGCTCCCGCCGCTCCAAGGCCGACCCGCTGTTCGCTGCGATCGGCGACGTCGACGAGGCCAACAGCGCGATCGGAGTCGCCCGGCTCCACGTCGCCGACGAGGCGCTGGGCCGGATGCTGGCCGCGATCCAGAACGAGATGTTCGACCTCGGCGCCGACCTCGCCACGCCCGGCGAGGATTTCGCGCCGTCCGAGATGACGTTGCGCATCGTCCAGCCGCAGATCGACCGGCTCGAGCTCGAGATCGACTCGATGAACGAGCGGCTCGAGCCGCTGCGCAGCTTCATCCTCCCCGCCGGCGGCGGCGGGGCCGCCTTTCTCCATCTCGCCCGGGCCGTCGTCCGCCGCGCCGAGCGCTCCGCCGTCGCCGCCGCCTCGGCCGCGCCGCTCAACCCGCTCGCCCTCATCTACCTCAACCGCCTCTCCGACCACCTCTTCGTCATGGCGCGCCTCGCCGCCTCGGGGGAAGGGGGAGAGGTGCTCTGGCAGCCGGGCGCGACGCGCGGCGACTAAACCCTCTCCCGTCCTTACGGGAGAGGAGGGGCCCAAGCCGGAGGCTTGGGAGGTGAGGGTCTTGCTGACTCCGGTGTACGGACCCTCACCTCCCAGCTTCGCGGCGGGCCCCTCCTCTCCCGCGAAAAGCGGGAGAGGTTTTTCACGGCCTAACCTCCGTCAATTTTTTGGTGTAGGGACCCGCGAATGGCGACCCAGGCAGACAATCCGCCGGTCCCGGCTCTGGCCGAACGTTACAGCGCCGTCCGCGCGCTGAGCGAGGCGATCGCCGCGCCTTTGTCCGACGCCGACGCCACCCTCCAGCCGATGCCCGACGCCTCGCCGGCCAAATGGCATCTCGCCCACACCAGCTGGTTCTTCGAGACCTTCGTTCTTCGCGACCATGTCCCCGGCCACCGGCTGTGGGACGAAAGCTGGGCCTATCTGTTCAATTCCTATTACGAAGGCGAGGGCGACAGGCACCCGCGGGCGCGGCGCGGCATGCTCAGCCGCCCGGCCCTCGACGAGATCCTCGCCTGGCGGGCCTATGTCGACGAGGCGCTGGCCGCCGCCTTGCCGCACCTGCCGGAGTCGGCGCTGGCGCTGGTCGAGCTCGGCGTCAACCACGAGCAGCAGCATCAGGAGCTGATGCTGATGGATATCCAGGCCGCCTTCGCCGAGAATCCGCTTCGCCCGCCGCTGTGGGCGGCAGCGTCTCCCGCCCCGGTCCCGCTTGCGCCGGCCTTGGGCTGGGTCGAGGGCCGCACCGGCCTCGCCGAAATCGGCCACTGCGGGTCGGGCTTCGCCTTCGACTGCGAGGGCCCGCGCCACCCGGTCCTGCTCCATCCCCACGCCCTCGCCGACCGGCTCGTCACCAATGGCGAATGGCTCGGCTTCATCGACGATTCCGGCTATTCCCGCCCCGGCCTGTGGATGGCCGACGGCTGGGCCTGGGCGGCGGAGAACCGGATCGAGGCGCCGCTCTACTGGCGGCGCGAGGGCGGCGGCTGGAGCCGCTTCGGGCTCGACGGCTCGAGGCCGCTCGCCCCGGCCGAGCCGGTCGCCCACATCAGCTGGTACGAGGCCGACGCCTACGCCCGCTGGGCGGGAGCGCGGCTGCCGCGCGAGGAGGAATGGGAGGTCGCCGCGGCGGATCTGGACCCGGCCTCCGGCACCCAGCTCGATGCCGCCGGCGCCGTTCGGCCCCGCCCCGCGTCCGGCTCCGGCCTCAGCCAGATGTTCGGCGACCTCTGGGAATGGACGATGAGCGCCTACTCGCCTTATCCCGGCTACCGGCCGGCGGAGGGCACGGTCGGCGAATATAACGGCAAGTTCATGTGCAACCAGTTCGTGCTGAGGGGCGGCAGCTGCGCCACGCCGCGCGGCCATGTCCGGGCCAGCTACCGCAACTTCTTCTACCCCCACCAGCGCTGGATGTTCTCCGGCCTTCGCCTGGCGCGGGACCTGTAGGATGGACGCGCCGCGCCGACTCTGCGCCGACCCCGCCTTCCGCCACGACGTCCTCGCCGGCCTCGCCGCGCCGATCCGCGCCGTCCCGGCGCGCTGGCTCTACGACCGCCGCGGCTCCGAGCTGTTCGAGGCGATCACCCGGCTCCCCGAATATTATCTGACCCGAACCGAGACGGCCCTGCTCGAGCGCCGCTGCCCGGACGTCGCCCGGATCGCCGGCCCCGGCCAGGCGGTGGTCGAGTTCGGCTCCGGCGCCTCGGTCAAGACCCGCATCCTCCTCGCCGCCGCCGAGCCTTCGGCCTATGTCCCGGTCGACATCAGCGGCGATTTCCTGCGCGCTTCCGCCGCCTCGCTCGGCGACGACTTCCCCGGCCTCCCGGTCTATCCGATCGAGGCCGATTTCACCCGTCCCTTCCCCTTGCCGGCCGAGCTCGCCGGCTCCCCCAAGCTCGGCTTCTTCCCGGGTTCGACGATCGGCAACCTCGTCCCCTCGAGCGGGGTCGACCTGCTCCGCTCGATGCGCCAGACGCTCGCCGCCGGCGCCTGGCTGTTCATCGGCTTCGACCGGGTCAAGGACCCGGACGAGCTGCTGAGCGCCTATGACGATTTCGGCCGCAGTGACCGCCGAGTTCAACCTCAACCTGCTCGTCCGGATCAACCGCGAGCTGGACGGCGACATCCCCCTCGACGCCTTCCGCCACCGCGCCGTGTGGAACGAGCGGCTGAGCCGCATCGAGATGCACCTCGAGGCGCTTCGCGACGTCGCCTTCGAAGTGGCCGGCGAGCGTTTCGCGATGGCGGCGGGGGAGACCATCCACACCGAGAACAGCCACAAATATGGCGAGCGCGACGCGAGGCTCCTCCTCCTCGCCGGCGGCTGGACCCCCGTGGAGGAATGGACCGACGAGGAGGGGCGCTTCGCGCTGGTCCTGGCAAGGGCGGAGCCGGAGAGGTCGGCGCCTTAAGAAACCCTCTCCCGTAAGAACGGGAGACGGGTTTATCGCCGAACCAGCCTCGCGCGCCAGGTCGTGATGAAATCCCTCGAGCCGCGGCACTCGTCCATCTCCGCCCGCTCGACCAGTCGGAAGGCGCGGCCGTCCCAGGCATATTCGCTGTTCGTGCCGCAGTCGCCGAGGCCCCGGCCCTTCGAATAGCTGGTCAGCAGCCCCCGCCCGTTATCCCAGCCGGCGTTGATCAGCATCGGCTTGCCTTCGTCCTTCCACCAGGTCTCGACCAGGTCGAAGGGGGCGAGTGTCGCCTCGACCCCGCGCCGCCCGCGGCGGAGGACGAAGGGCACGTAGCTGACATTATAGGCTCCGGAGCCGCAGGCGAGGAGCAGGAGCGTTTCGCCCGCCGCCATCGCGGCCGTCTCCGCCTCCTCGGGCCCGCCGACCTCGCCGAGCGTGCAGCCGTGCTTGCGGCGCACCGCCGCCAGGCCGGCCGGGGTCAGCGCCAGGGGCTTCGCCGCGGTGACCGGCCGGGCGGTCACGACCGGAAGCGCCGGCGGAGCGCCCGCCGCCGGCTTCGTCCCGGGCCGGACCAGCGCCGTCGCGGTGCCGGTCCGGCGCTGCTTCTCGTCCATGTAGAGCAGGGCCGCGCTCGCGCCCTTCAGCGAAACCGCGCCGAGCGGCTTGCCATCGGCGGCCTCTAGCTCGATCCGGCTCGCCGAGCGCAGCGCCGCGATCGCCGCCGCCGAGTCGGCCTCGGCGACCCTCGTCTGTCCCTCGGACCCGACCAGGCGCACCGCCAGCCGCTTCCCGTCGGCGCTGAGCGAGGCGGCGTTGCTGTCGGCGCCGATCTCGAACGCCAGCACCGGCTGGGCGGCGGCGTCCGGCCCGCGCCTCACGCTCATCGTCAGCCCGTCCCCCGGCCAGTCCTCCGGCATCAGCGCGACGGCATGGCAGGCGGCGCCGTTGTCGCAGCCGACCGTCCAGTCCTGGAAGGTCCTGAGCTCGGCGGGACGGGGGATCGCCGCGGCGGCGGCGAGGAGCATCGGGAGGATCATCGAGCCATGCTAAAGCGGCAGGCCGGGAATTGCCATTGACAGTTCGTTCTTGTTATGTTCTAACCGCTCATGACCTGCGCTCCGCTTCCCTCGCGTCCATCTCCCCGGCCCGGCCTCGACGCCGCCGCGCGGCGATTTTCGGCGAAGCTGACGGCACCGATGGCAAGTGTAAGTTTCGCAAGCTTCACCGCCCCGCCATGGCGCCATTGCCCGCGCCACCGGCCTTCCCTACATCGCCTCGGACCGATTGCGGGGAGAGACCTGAATGCTGCTGGCCTTGATCAACGTCGTGATCATCCTGTTGAAGGTGGTCTGGTGGATCATCGTCATCCAGATGATCCTCTCCTGGCTGGTCGCCTTCAACGTCATCAACACCTACAACGATTTCGTCCGCGGCCTCTTGAAGGGCCTCGATCGGATCACCGAGCCGGTCTACCGGCCGATCCGCAAGGTCCTGCCCGATTTCGGCGGCCTCGATTTCAGCCCGATGGTCGTCCTGCTGGTGCTCTGGATCCTCAACCAGGTGCTCTACGACGTCGCCTTCAGCGTCGCGGCCGGCTATCGATGAGCGCGGCGCGGATCGACGGCCGCGCCTTCGCCGCCCGCCTTCGCGAGCGGGTCGCCGAGGCCGTCCCCGCCTTCGCCCGGGCGGCGGGGCGGGCGCCGGGCCTCGCCGTCGTCCTGGTCGGCGAGGATCCGGCGAGCGCGGTCTACGTCCGCTCCAAGGGTCGCGCCACCAACGAGGCCGGCATGGCGAGCTTCGAGCACCGGCTTCCCGACAGCGTCTCGCAGGAGGAGCTGCTGGCTCTGATCGACACGCTCAACGACGACGACAATGTCGACGGAATCCTCGTCCAGCTGCCGCTTCCCGCCGGCATCGACGACAAGGCGGTGATCGAGGCGGTCGATCCGGCCAAGGACGTCGACGGCTTCCACCCGATCAACGCCGGCCGGCTCGCGGTCGGCGAGGACGGGCTGGTCCCCTGCACCCCGCTCGGCTGCCTGATGCTGCTCAAGGACCGGCTCGGCGACCTTTCCGGGCTCGAGGCGGTGGTGGTCGGCCGCTCGAACATCGTCGGCAAGCCGATGGCCCAGTTGCTCCTCGCCGAGAATTGCACCGTCACCATCGCCCACAGCCGAACCCGCGACCTGCCCGCGACGGTGCGCCGGGCCGACATCCTCGTCGCCGCCGTCGGCCGCGCCGAGATGATCCCCGGCGACTGGCTGAAGCCCGGCGCCACCGTGATCGACGTCGGCATCAACCGCCTCGCCGGCGGAGGGGAGGGCAAGGGCCGGCTGGTCGGCGACGTCGATTTCGACAGCGCCTGCGAGGTCGCCGGCGCGATCACCCCGGTCCCCGGCGGGGTCGGCCCGATGACCATCGCCGTCCTCCTCCGCAACACCCTCGTCGCCGCCCACGCCCGAGCCGGCCTGCCGCCGCCGGAGGGGCTGTGAGGGGCGCGGCATCTCCTAACCCCTCTCCCGTCCTTCATGGGAGAGGAGGGGCCCAAGCCGAAGGCTTGGGAGGTGAGGGTCTTGCTGAGTCATCGGAAAAGACCCTCACCTCCCATCGCTGCGCGATGGGCCCCTCCTCTCCCGCGAAAAGCGGGAGAGGGGTTTTCAGGCCCCTGCACCCATGATCGCGCTCTTCCTCTCCGCCTTCGTCACCTTCCTCGTCGTCATCGACCCGCCCGGCTGCGCGCCGATCTTCGCCGGCCTGACCCGCGACGCGACCCCCGCCGAGCGCCGCTCGATGGCGATTCGCGCCTCGCTCGTCGCCGCCGGAATCCTGCTCTTCTTCGGCCTGCTCGGCGAGGATCTGCTGAGGACGCTCGGGATCAGCCTCGCCGCCTTCCGGATCGCCGGCGGCATCATGCTGTTCCTGATCGCCCTCGACATGGTGTTCGAGCGCCGCACCCAGCGCCGCGAGAGCCGCGCCCAGGAAGTCGAGGCCGATCCCGAGCATGACGACGTCTCGGTCTTCCCGATGGCGATCCCGATGATCGCCGGCCCCGGCTCGATCGCCTCGATCATGCTTCTGATGGCGCGCAGCGACGGCCTCGACGAATCTCTGGTCGTCCTCGCCGCCCTCGCCGCGGTGCTGATCCTGACCCTGATCTCGCTGCTCGCCGCGGGCTGGCTGATGCGCCTGCTCGGCCACCGCATGGAGGCGATGCTGACCCGGCTGCTCGGAGTGATCCTCGCCGCCCTCGCCGCCCAGTTCGTGATCGACGGTATCTCGGTCAGCTTCGAGGTCTAGGGCCGGGTGCTTCCCGGCGAAGGCCGGGATCCAGCCCCTTCCGCCGGCGCCGCTGGGCCCCGGCCTTCGCCGGGGAGCACCCGCCACATCCGGTAGGGCGATTTCTCCGGAAGCGGCACCGGCTCGAGCCAGGCCGGCGCCTTGCCGGCGGCGAGCTGGGCGTAGAAGCCGCCCTTGGCCTGGCTGGCGTAGATGGTCGATTCGGACAGGCCCGGGCAGATCAGCACATAGTCGATCCGCCGCCGCTCGATCGTCGCGCGGGCATTCTCCGCCGAGCCACGGAACGCCCGCATCACGTCGATGATGTCGCGGCCGTTGCGGTGATAGGGCCCGGCGACGGCGTCGTGATGGGTGACGGTGATCAGCCTCGGGCCGAGGTCGACGAAGGTGAGCACCTGGCCCCGCGGCACCTGCGCCACCGGCTTCAGCGCCCACAAGGTCGGGCAGAGGCGGTTGGCCTCGTTGACCTTCTTCATCCCCGGCCTCGGCTTCTGGGGGATAAGGGTCAGCGCCTGCTGGGCGAGGATCCCCGAGACGAGCAGGAAGGCGGCCACCGTTCCGAGCACCCGGACGAGCAGGAAGCGGCTGGCGAAGACCCAGGCGACCGCGATCCAGGCCAGGGCCGTCGCGCCGGGCACGGCGAGCAGCTGGGCCGCCGGCCCCGCCCGGCTCTGCCAGAGGAGCAGAAGGGCGGCGAGCAGGGCCGGCGCGGCGGCCGCCGCCCAGGGCAGCAGCCTCGTCTCGTCGCGCCGGTGCCGCCACAGCATCGCCGCATAGCCGACCAGCCCCGCCACCGGCAGCGCCGCCACCGCGACGGCGACGGCATAGCCGTGGCGATAGAGCGGGCGGGCCTCGCGGACGTTGCCCAGCCACAGCTCGACCAGCTCGGGCGAAGCGCCTTCGAGGCGGCCGAGGCAATTCGGCCAGACCAATGCGAAGCCCGCCGCCAGCGCCGCTCCGCAGGCGGCGGCGAGGCCGAGTCGGGCCGGCCATCGCGCCGGGGACAGCAGGGCCAGGCCGACCGCGATCGCCCCGCCGGCGGCGGCCGTCGACAGCCAGACCGGCGACAGAGCGTCGCAGACCGGCGCCCGGTTGGCCTCCGAGGCGAAGAGCAGGAAGCCGAGCGCGGTGCCGCCGGCGAGGCTCGCGCCGTAGGTCGCGAGCCTTCGCCCCTCCGTCGGATCGCGCACCCAGAGGAGAACTGCGATCGCCCCGAGCAAAGCGAGGTAGAGCAGCATCTCCAGCCCGATGACCAGCGACAGCGCGGTGGCGAGGCCGAGCAGGGCTCCGCCCCGCGCCCGCTTCGGATCGGTCACGCCCGCCACCGCGACGGCGAGCAGGGCGAGCTGCCAGCCGTGATGGTCGATCCTGAGCGGCGACCACATGCTTCGAACCGAATGGCCGCACAGCAGGACGGCGATGGCGAGGGCGAAGGCCCGCGGAGCGACGAGGCGCCGGGCCGTCGCCGCCACCGCGGCCATCGCCACGCCCATCGGCAGCAAAGGCGCCACCGCCACCGCCGCCTTCTCGGCGAGGATCCCGCCGACCAACGGCGCAAGCGCCAGCCGGATTCCGGCGATCGGCAGGTCGACCAGCCGCGACCAGTGGATGTCGGCGCCCCAGGGCGGGTTGAGCCGGTGCTGGCGAAGGTCGTACCAGTCCTGCCCGGCGAGCAGGCCGCGCACCTGCATCATCCGCAGATTGTCGTCGGTGTCGCCGAGCGCGAAGGCGTTGATCGGGCCCCAGCGCGCGTAGAGGAGGAGGGCCGAGGCCGCGAGCCAGAAGAGCAGCACGAACCAGCGCCAGCGTCGCTCAAGCCCGTCCAGCCCCTCCATCCGAAGACCCTTTTCAACCCCGCGCCATGGCCTTAGTCGCTGCACCACAAAGGGCAAGGCCATCCGAATTTTCTCCCCCCTCGTCGAGCGCTACGGCGCGCTGTTCGTCCAGATGATCCGCTTCGGGCTCACCGGCGGGTTCATGTCGGTGCTCGTCGCCGCCGGCTATTGGGCGGTCGCGACCGTCTTCGGGGTCGAGCCGATGCTGTCGCTGACGCTCAACTATCTGGTCTTCACGGCGCTCGGCTACGTCCTCCACAGCCGCTGGAGCTTCAAGGGCCATGGCGAGCGCGACCGCCCCGGCCTTCGCGCTCTGCGCTTCCTCGCCGTCAACAGCTTCGGCTTCCTGCTCAACCAGTTCTTCATCTGGCTGCTGGTCAAGCATCTTCACGGCCCGATCTGGTGGTCGGTGGTGCCGATCCTGTTCGTCACCCCGCTCGTCACCTTCTACCTCAACCGCCGCTGGGTGTTCAGCTGATGGCCGCACGCTGATGGAACGCATCGTCTACGACCGAATGGCGGAGCTCGACAGCCCGCCACTGGTGGTACCGGGCTCGGCGCGAGATCCTCGCCGACCTGATCGCCCGCCGGATCCCGCTGCCCGAAGACCCGCGAATCCTCGAGATCGGCTGCGGCACCGGCCACAACCTCGTCATGCTCAAGCGCTTCGGCCGGGTCGACGCGATCGAGATCGATCCCGCCGCCCGGGCCATCGCCAGCCAGAGGCTCGGCCACGCGGTGATGGAGGCCCCTCTGCCCGCGCTGACCGGAGTGGAGGACGGCGCCTACGACCTCGTCGCTATCGCTCGACGTGCTCGAGCATGTCGACGAGGACCGCGAGGCGCTCGAGAGCATCGCCCGCAAGCTCAGGCCCGGCGGTCGGATCCTGATCGCCGTGCCCGCCCATCCCTGGATGTGGAGCGCCCACGACGTCGTCAACCACCACAAGCGGCGCTACACCAGGAAGACGCTTCGGGCGGTGGTCGAGGCGGCCGGGCTGAGGCTCGAGATGATGAGCTGGTTCAACAGCCTGCTCTTCCCGCTCGCCGCGGCCGCCCGCTTCGCCGGCAAGGTGCGCCGCAAGGAAGACAGCGACGACAAGCTTCCGCCGAGGCCGCTCAACGCCCTGTTCGAGGCGATCTTCGGGCTCGAGCGCTACGCGATCGGGCGGCTGCCGTTGCCTCCGGGAGTTTCGCTGGTGGCGATCGTCTCGGCCTCCTGAGCGACATGGCCCAGCGACGGGCTGCCGCCGGCATGGCCGGCGATCTCGGCGACGATATAGAGCGGCCGGTGCTTGGCCTCCATGTAGAGCCGGCCGAGATATTCGCCGATCATCCCGAGCACGAACATCTGAACCGCGCCTAGCACGACCACGACCAGCATCAGCGACGTCCAGCCCTGGATGGCGGTGCCGGTGAGGAAGCCGACCGCGATATAGGCGAGCAGGAGCACCGAGGCGGC
This sequence comes from uncultured Alphaproteobacteria bacterium, assembly GCA_963716155.1. Taxonomy (GTDB): domain Bacteria; phylum Pseudomonadota; class Alphaproteobacteria; order Sphingomonadales; family Sphingomonadaceae; genus Allosphingosinicella. Next base: position 2,283,762 of record OY970297.1, on the reverse strand, counting down.
GACCAGCCACAGCCCGATATGGCTCGCCATGCGCAGCGGCGCCGTCGAGAAGCCGGTGACCGCGTCGAGCGCGAAGCGGACCATCTTCGAGAGCGGATATTTGCTCTGGCCGGCGTGGCGCTCGGCGCGGTCGTAGGCGATCGGCACCTGCCGGAAGCCGACCCAGGCGACCATGCCGCGGATGAAGCGCGCCTGCTCGGGCAGGCTCAGGAGCGCGTCGAGCGCGCGCCGGCTCATCAGCCGGAAGTCGCCGGTGTCGCGCGGGATCTCGATCTCGGCGAGCCTCGACAGCAGCCGGTAGAAGAGCTTGGCGGTGCCGCGCTTGAAGGCGGTCTCGCCCGCCCGCGCCTTGCGCACCGCGTAGACGACGTCGGCGCCGCGCTCGTCCATCTCGGCGATCATCGCCGGAAGCAGCTCGGGGGGGTCCTGGAGGTCGGCGTCGATGATCAGGATCCGCCGGCCGGCGCACAGGTCGAGCCCGGCGGTCAGGGCCAGCTGGTGGCCGTGGTTGCGCGACAGGTTGATCGCCACGAGCCGCGGGTCGCCGGCCGACAGCGCCCGCATCATCTCCCAGCTCCGGTCGCGCGAGCCGTCGTTGACCAGGACGATCTCATAATCCTCGCCGACCACCGAGCGGGCGGCCGCGCTCAGCCGGGCGTGAAGCTCGCCGAGGCAGGCTTCCTCGTTGTAGCAGGGGACGACGATCGAGAGGGACGGGGGGTTCATTCGGCTTCCTGGAGGAGGATCGGGCTCTTGTCGGCGACCCGATACAGCACGCTCGTGCCGCTTTGCCAGACCGGCTGAAGCCCGCGCAGCAGGGCCGGGTCCGGCCGCGGCGGGCTGAGCAACCACACATAATCGAACTTCTCCCTCGGGAACAGGATGAGCGACTGGTCGAGCGTCAGCCAGCGCTCGCCGCGGCAGGGGCGGGCGAGCACCTGCTGCGAGGGGTCGCGCGAGAACCAGTTGCTCGGGTCGGGATAGATGGCGGTGAGAAGCTGGGCGCCGCTCATCGACCATTGGTCGTTGGAGAAGGCGTCGCGCCGCACCAGCGCCAAAGCGGGGAGATGCTCGAGCCGGGTCTGGGCCCAGTCCTTGCGGCACTTGACCCCGACGAACGAGACGACCTTGGCACCGCTCGGGATATGGTCGACCGCCGCCAGCTCGCGGTCGTAGGCGCGGTCGTACAGCCAGAAGCTGTAGCTGTTGCCCGCCAGCCTCGCGCCGGCGAAGAGAAGGCCCGCCACGGCGAAGGCGGCGCCGGCTCGGCCCGCCCAGGCGGGGCGGTAGCGGATCGCGATGACGGCGGCGGCGATGACGAAGGGAGCGAGCCGCATGTCGGCATAATTGGAGCCGAAGACGATCCTCGGCAGGCAGACGTAGACGATGGCGAGGAAGAGGGCGGAGGCGGCGAGGTTGCGCGAATATTCGAGCCGCTTCCACCACAGCAGGCCGGTCAGGAGGACCAGTCCGATCACCGCCAGCGCCGCATAGTCCCAATATTCCCAGCGGTCGCGAAGCGCCATGAGGATCCAGTTCTTCTTCAACTTCCAGTTGAACCAGACCGCGGTCTCCCCGCCGACCGCGCCGCTTCGCCAGAGCAGCATCAGAAGCATGGGCGGAGCCAGCGCCAGGCAGTGGAGGCCGGTGTTGAAGCCGGCCTTCCACAGGGGCCGCTTGAGGTCGACCTGGCGGACGAGCTCGGCCGAGAAGGCCATCACGCCCAGGGTCCCCCAGCCGAAGGCGTGGCAGACCCAGAGCAGGATCGAGATCGGCACGAACAGGCCGGCGCGCAGCTTCAGCCGCCCGAGGCGCGCAAGGCGCAGCCACAAGGCGAAGGCGAGGAAGGCCAGCGCCATCGACAGAGCGAAGTTGAGGAAGCCGAAGACGAACGGGAAGCTGTAGGTCAAAGGCAAAGCGAAATAGGCGGTCGGCGGGATTCGGCCATGGACCTCGCGCGCCACCCACAGGAAGCCCGCGGCGGTCATCACCGGGATGGCGAGGGTGATCAGCTTGACCGCCGGCTCGAGCCCGATCAGCGCGGCCAGCGGCACCACCAGCAGGTCCACGCCGAGATTGCCGATCAGCGCCCATTTGAAGTCGTAGAAGGCGGCGAGGACCGGCGAACGGCCGATCTCCATCTGGACGTGGTAGCGGCCCATATGGCCCGGCAGGTCGACCAGCGGCGGGATGTCCGGCCAGAGCAGGGGCAGCGCGCAGGCCAGCACGGCGGCGACGACCAGGGCCGGATGCTCCCACCAGGCGCGCGGCTGGCGGGCGCTGGCGCTCTCTCTTTCGGCGGGAGTGGAGGTCATCGCAGGGTTGCCTCCCCCCTCCCGGGGCGAAATTCAACCTTAAACTGCCACCCTGTCGCGAGGCGGCCGGGGAGGAACCGCCCCGGCAGGGTGGGGGCTCGGTGGCAAAACCCGCGGCGTTAAAGTCCGGTACAGCCGTTCCGGCCTAGGCCGGGACCCGCAGGAGAGCCTGCTCCCCCGGTTTTAAGGAGTGGAAAATGAAGAGGATTATCTTTGCGGGCGCCGCTCTGGCGACGCTCGCCGCGGTTCCGGCTTCGGCCCAGCCCGGCCCCGAGAGCCGCCGCGGTCCCGCCGAGCCGCTGACCCGAGCCGCGGTCGAGGCCCAGGTCGAGGCGCGTTTCGCCAAGGCGGATTCGAACCGCGACGGCTTCGTCACCCAGGAGGAGGTCCGCGCCCGCGCCGAGGCCCGTCGGGCGCAGCGCGAGGAGCGCCGGGGCGAGCGGCTCGAGCAGCGTTTCGAGACGCTCGACGCCAATCATGACGGCTCGATCAGCCGCGCCGAGTTCAGCGAGCGTCCCGCCGTGCGCGGCGGCGAGCGCGGCGAGCGCCGGGCGATGCGCGGCGAGCGCCGGGGTCACCGCTTCGCCCGCCGCGGCGGCCGCGGCGGCGGCTTCATGATGGCCCGCTTCGGCGGGCGCGCCTTCGCCGCCATGGATCTCGACCGCGACGGCCGGGTCGCCCTGGCGGAGGCCGAGCGCGCCGCCCTCGAGCGCTTCGACCGCGTCGATTCGAACCGCGACGGCACCATCAGCCCCGACGAGCGGCAGGCCGCACGCGAGGCGTTCCGCGGCCGGATGCGCGAAGGCGGCGAGGACTGAATCAGCTCCGTTCGCCCTGAGCCTGTCGAAGGGCTTCCTTTCCTGGCCGAACCCGGTGAGGAAAGGGCTTCGACAGGCTCAGCCCGAACGGTTGGGGCTAGAGCGGCCTATTCGGCCGCCAGATGCCATTGCGGGGCCTCTTCCATCCCGCGCAGGCGCGCCGATTCCTCGTACATATAGTCGCGGGTCATCGGGATGGCGTCGCGCCGCTTCACGTACTGGAGCTGCCAGTTGACCATCCCGCCGTAGCGGAAGGCGGCCTCGGCGCCGGCCAGGTAGAAGAGCCACATCCGGTAGAAGCGGTCGTCGTAGAGGGCGACGATCTCGTCCTTGTGGGTGACGGTACGGTTGTACCATTCCTCCAGCGTGTAGGCGTAATGGAAGCGCATCGCCTCGACGTCGGTGACGACCAGCTTGTGCTTCTCGGCCTGGGTGACCAGCTCCGACAGGGCCGGGATATAGCCGCCGGGGAAGATGTACTTGCGGGTCCATTTGTCGGTCACGCCCGGCTCGCCCATCCGGCCGCAGCAGTGCGAGACCATGACCCCGTCGTCCTTCAGGAGACGGTGCATATGCTCGAAGAAGCCGGGATAATGCGGCGTCCCGAGATGCTCGATCAGGCCGACGTTGCTGATCCGGTCGAACTGGCCCTGGACGTCGCGATAGTCGCACAGCTCGAACTTGACCTTGTCGGCGACGCCTTCCGCGGCGGCGCGCTCGTTCGAGAAATCGACCTGGTCGCGGGCGAGCGCCACCCCGAGCACCTCGACCCCGTACATGCGGTGGAGGTAGAGCGCGAAGCCGCCCCAGCCGCAGCCGATGTCGAGCACCTTCATGCCCGGCTTCAGATACATTTTCGAGGCGATATGCGCCTTCTTGTCGAGCTGGGCCTTCTCGAGGCTGTGCGACAGGTCGCGATAATAGGCCATGGTGTACTGCCGGTCCTCGTCGAGGAACAGCTCGTAGAGGCGCCGGGTGAGGTTGTAGGTATGCTCGGCATTCTTGGCCGAGCGGCTCTTCCAGTTGATCTGGTCGAGCCGTCCGGCGATCCGGCCGACCGCCTTGCGGACCGGACCCTTGGGCTTCAGCGCCCCCTGGCGCTCGATCGGCGCGTTGTAGCGGATGAGGAGGACGAGGCCGCGAAGGTCGCCCTGCTCGATGACCATCCGGCCGTCCATGAACACCTCGCCGGCGCCGACCCGCGGATCCTTGATGATGTGGTTGGCGGCGCCGCGGTCGGTGAAGCGGACCCGGATCGGGCCGTGCGGCGCCGGGCCGCCGTCGCCATAATGATATTCCTTGCCGTCATGGTCGATGACGGTGAGGTCGCCCTTCTGGACGACCTTGCGAAGCATTTTGTCGAGCAGCCACATGGTTCGGACCCCTGAAAATTTGGGCGCAATGAGCATGGGTGCGCCCGTTGGGTCAAGCCGCCCTCTTCCCTCTCCCGCTTTTCGCGGGAGAGGAGGGGCCCACGGCAAGGCCGTGGGAGGTGAGGGTCTTGCTGACTCTGGCGTACAGACCCTCACCTCCCACCGCTACGCGGCGGGCCCCTCCTCTCCCGTGAAGGACGGGAGAGGGGTTTTGCTGGCAGCCACCTTCTGCAACCTCGCTTCCTCCTCCAGCATATAGTCGCGAGTGATCGGAGTCGCCCGCCGGTCCCTCAGATACTGGATCTGGTAAACCCCCATCGGCGCGTCGCGGAACATGGTCAGCGAGGCGGCGAGGTAGAAGAGATAGAGGCGGTAGACCCGCTCGCCCTGCAGCCGCACCGCCTCCGCCTCGTTCGCCTTGAGCCGTTCGTACCAGGCCTTGAGCGTATGGACGTAGTGGAGCCGCCAGGTCTCGCAATCGGCCATGATCAGCTTTTCCTGCTCGCTCGCCTCGACGATCTCCGACAGCGCCGGAAGATAGCCGCCGGGGAAGACGTGCTTCTGCATGAACTTGTCGGTCGTGCCCGGCCCGCCGAGCCGCGCCATGGTGTGGACGATGGCGATCCCGTCGGGCTTCAGAAGCTCGCGGATCCTTCGGAAATAGGCCCGGTAGAAGGGCTTGCCGACATGCTCCATCATCCCGACCGAGGCGATCCGGTCGAAGCGTCCGGCGACGTCGCGATAGTCGACCAGCTCGAACTTCACCCGGTCCGAGACCCCGGCCTCCGCCGCGCGCTGCCGGGCGAGGTCCAGCTGCGCCCGGGACAGGGTGATTCCGAGCACGTCGACGTCGGCGACCCGGTTCAGATAGAGCGCGAGCCCGCCCCAGCCGCAGCCGATGTCGAGCACCTTCATCCCCGGCTCGAGCCGGAGCTTCGCCGCGACATGGGTCTTCTTGTCGAGCTGGGCCTGCTCGACGCTGTTGGCGGGATCGGTGAAATAGCCGCAGCTGTACTGGAGGTCCTCGTCGAGGAAGAGCCGGTAGAAATCGTTGCCGACGTCGTAATGGTGCGACACGTTCCTCAGAGCGCTCGGCCGCCAGTTCATCGTCCTCAGCCAGTGGCCGATCCGGCCGCCTTTGCGGAGGAACGGATTGGGCCCGCTGCTGTCCTCCCAGCGATGGCTGCCGCGGACGATGTTGACGAGGTCGAGGATGTCGCCGCGCTCGACGATCAGCCGCCCGTCCATATAGGCTTCCGCGGCGCCGAGGCCGGGATCGCGCAATATGTCCGGGGCGACCCGGGCATCGGTGAACCGCACGGAGACCGACCCGAACGGCCCGTCGGGCGAGCCGTAGACGATAGGTCTTGCCGTCATGGTCCGTGAGGCTGATCTCGCCGCTCTTGACGTAGCTCCTGAGCGCCTTGTCGAGCAGCCAGTTCATTTCCGAGAGCGTCCCTCCGTCAGGTCGCCCCACCTCCGTTCGGGCTGAGCCTGTCGAAGCCCTCTCCTTTCCCTTCCGACACAAAAAGGGAAGCCCTTCGACAGGCTCAGGGCGAACGGGCGCGGTTCATTCAACCTAGTCGCTCACGCTCTTCGGCGGCGGCCCGGCGGCCGCTCGCAGCCGCTCCTCGTCCTCGATCATGTAGTTGCGGGTGATCGGCGCGGCGTAGCGGCTCCTCAGATACTGGAGCTGGTAGACGACCATCGCGCCGTCGGTGAACATCGTCATCGAGGCGGCGAGATAGAAGAGATAGAGCCGGTAGAAGCGCTCGTCGTACATCGCGACGATCTCGTCGTGCTTGGCCTTGAAGCGCTCGTACCAGGCGCGCAGCGTGTAGACGTAATGGAGGCGCAGAGCCTCGCAATCCGCCATGATCAGCCGCTCGCGCTCGCTCGCCGACGACGATCTCCGACAGCGCCGGCAGATAGCCGCCGGGGAAGATGTACTTCTGCATGAAGCGTGTCGGTGGTGCCGGGCTTGCCCATCCGTCCCATCGTGTGGACCAGGGCGGCTCCGTCGGGATGGAGCAGCTCGCGTATCTTGCGGAAGAAGACGGGGAAATGGGCGGTGCCGAGATGCTCGAACATGCCGATCGAGACGATCCGGTCGAACTGGCCGGTGACGTCGCGATAGTCGCATCAGCTCGAACTTCACCCGGTCGGAGACGCCGGCCTCCTCGGCGCGCTGCGCGGGCCACCGCCAGCTGCTCCTTGGACAGCGTGACTCCGAGCACGTCGACGTCGGCGACGCGGTTCAGGTAGAGCGCGAGGCCGCCCCAGCCGCAGCCGATGTCGAGCACCTTCTGGCCCGGCTTGAGGAGCATCTTCGAGGCGATATGCGCCTTCTTGTCGAGCTGGGCCTGCTCGATGCTGTTCGACGGGATCGGTGAAATAGGCGCAGCTGTACTGCATGTCCGGATCGAGGAAGAGCCGGTAGAGGTCGTTGCCGATGTCGTAATGGTGCTGGACGTTCTTGAGCGAGCGCGACTTCCAGTTGAGCGTGCTCAGGCGATGGCGCAGCTTGCCGGTCTTCTTGAGGAACTCGTTGGGCCGGGTCCGCTCCTCCCAGCGGCGGTTGCGGCGGATGATCAGGATCAGGTCGATGATCTCGCCCTGCTCCAGCCGCAGCCGGTCGTCCATGAAGGTCTCGACCGTGCCGAGCGTCGGGTCGCGGGCGATCTGGAGCGCGACCCGGCGGTCCATCAGCCGGACCGTGACCGGCTTCAGCTCCGGGTCGGGCGCGCCGAACCGGTGCGTCTTGCCGTCGGGGGTTATGATCGTGAGCTCGCCTCTTTTGATGAGCCCGGGAAGCATCTTGTCGAGTAGCCGCATGGCCGCGCACAATAGCCGCGTGTCCGGCAATGCGCAACTCCGTTACGCAAGCGATCTCCGTCGCGCCGCTCGGCGCGCGCCTTCCTGCCCCGTCCGGTCGAGCGCGCGGCGATCGAGGAGATGCTCGCGCTGGCCGCGCGGGCGCCGTCGGGAGGCAATCTCCAGCCCTGGTTCGTCGACGTCCTGACCGGCGAGCCGCTGGCGGCGCTCAAGGCGGCGGTTCGGGCCGGCCTCGCCGCGAGGCCCGGGGGCGACCCGCTGGAATTCACCGTCTATCCCTCGCCCTTGCCCGAGCCCTACCGGCTCGCGGCGATTCGCCAGCGGCGAGGCGCTCTACGCGGCGCTCGGCATTCCCCGCGAGGACAAGGCCGGCGCGACTCGCCCAGTTCGCCCGCAATTACGACGGCTTCGGAGCGCCGGTCCTGCTGTTCTTCTCGATCGACCGACTGTTCGACCGGCCGCAATGGGCGCATCTCGGCATGTTCATGCAGAATCTGATGCTGCTCGCCGAGGAACGCGGCCTCGCCACCTGCCCGCAGGAGGCCTGGGCGGCGGTGCACGGGGCGGTGGCGGAGCATCTCGGCGCTGCCCGCCGACCGGATCCTCTATTGCGGCCTGGCGCTCGGCTATGCCGACGAGGCGGCGCCGATCAACCGCTGGCGGACGGATCGCGTACCCCTGGACGATTTCGCGACTTTCAAGGGGTTCTAGGGGGGTGTTCCCCGGCGAAGGCCGGGGCCCAGAGTTCTCAGGCCTGCGCGGCTGGGCCCCGGCCTTCGCCGGGGAGCAAGCCGGCCAGCGCCGCCCCCAGCTCCGCGGCGCGGAACGGCTTCTGGAGGATCGGCCGGTCGCGATAGCGCTCCTCGATCCCCTGGCGGCCGTAGCCGGTGGCGAACAGGAAGGGGATGCCGCGCTCGATCAGGATGTCGGCGACCGGGAAGCTCGGCTCGCCGGCGAGGTTGACGTCGAGCATCGCCGCCTCGAAGCGGCCCTCCCGGGCCAGCGCCAGCGCCGGCGCGAGCCGACTCGCCAGCCCGGCGACCTCGTGGCCGAGCTCGAGCAGCATGTCCTCGATGTTCATCGCCACCAGCATCTCGTCCTCGACGATCAGGATGCGGAGGCGGCGGTCAGCCAAAGGTCCGCTCCGGAGCCCGGATCGCGGCGAGCGAGGCCTCGATCTCGCAGCGCAGGCCGCCCGGCTCGAAATGGAGCGCGGCGCGGCCGTCGAGGTCCGCCTCGAGCCCCCGCTCGATCAGCCTCGAGCCGAAGCCGCGCCGGCCGGGCACCTCGACCGGCGGACCGCCGCTCTCGCGCCATTCGAGCCGAAGCCGGCCGTCCTCGACCCGCCAGTCGATCGACACCCGGCCGCCGTCGACCGACAGGGCGCCATATTTGGCGGCGTTGGTGCCGAGCTCGTGAAGCGCCATCGCCAGCGCCAGCGCCGCCCGCGGGGCGAGCCGAAGCGGCTCGCCGGAGACGTCGAAGCGTCCCCCCGGCGAGATGCTCGGTCGAATCGCCGACCACCCGCTCCAGCGAAGCTCCGACCCAATTCTCCTCGGTGAGCAAATTGTGGGCCGCCGACAAAGCGATCAGCCGGGCCTCGAACCGAGCCCTCGCCTCGGCCAGCGGCACATCCCCGCGAAGCGTCTGGAAGGCGATCGCCTGGACGCTCGCGAGGGTGTTCTTGACCCGGTGGTTGAGCTCGTTGATCAGCAGGCGTTGATGCTCCTCGGCCACCTTGCGTTCGTGAATGTCCTCGGTTGAGCCGTACCAGAGGATGATCTCCCCTTGGTCGTCGCGGCGCGGGAAGGCGCGCGAGCGGGCCCAGCGGTAGGAGCCGTCGCGCATCCTGACTCGGTGCTCGATGTCGTAGGGCCGGCCGGTCTCGACGCTCAGCGCTCCAGGCGTCGAGGCTGGGCTGGCGGTCCTCTTCATGGATCGCCTCGACCCAGCTGCCGCCGAGCCCGCTGGTCCCGGTCCACACGTTCCAGCGGTTCGAGACCCGGTTGAGCTGGCCGTCGGCCCGCGACGTCCAGGTCACCTGCGGATTGAGCTCGACGGTATGCCGGTAATGGTCCTCGCTCTCGACCAGCGACTGCTCGGCCCGGGCCCGCTCGACCGCGGCCCAGCTGCGCTCGGCGACGTCGCGGACGATCGCGGCGTCGGACCGCTTCCAGGCGCGCGGCTTCGGCTCGTGGACGTAGAGCAGCGCCTTGAGCCTGCCGTCGCGGACCAGCGGAACGGTGATCAGGGCGCGCACGCCGGCGGCCTCCCAGGCGGCGGTGCGCTCGGCGGAGCCCAGCGGAAGGTCGCGGATGTCGGCGATGGCGAGCGGCTGGCCGGCCCGGAAATAGGCCATCGCCTCCTCGCCGAAGCCGGCGATATGGGTGCGCTGCCCGGCGAGGCTCGGAACCGCCGGGTCCCTCGTCCAGTCGGCCTGGACGGAGGCATAGGCCTCGTCCTCGTCGACCTCGGCATAGCCGACCCGGGCGGCGCCGAGGTAGCGGCCGAGCAGCTCGGCGGCGGCCTGCTTGACCTCCTGCGGGTCCTGGATCCCGCGCAGCCGGTCGGCGAGGTCGACCTGGAAGGAGAGCCGGCGCTCGACCGCCACCGACTTGGTGACCTCATTGGCCTGGTTGAGGATTCCGGCGACCCGTCCGTCCTCGCCGACGATCGGCGCGAGGTGGCAGTTCCAGTAGGTCTCCTCGGCCTCGCCGCCGCGCATCAGGCTGAGCGGCCGCTCCGCGACGAAGGCGCCCCGGCCGCTCGCCTCGACCTCGTCGACCAGCGCCGCCACCAGCGGCCAGAGGGAATTGGCGAGCCCCGCCGCGGGCGCGCCCTGGGCGCTTCCGCCGCCGACCAGGCGCGCCCAGGCCTGGTTGTGGATGACGAGCCGGTCGGGCCCCCAGTAGAGGACGGTGGCGAGCGGCGAGCGAAGGGCGAGCCCGGCGGCGAAGGCGAGGGCCGGCGGCCAGCTCTCCGGCGGGCCGAGCGGGGTCTCCTCCCAGCGATGGTCGGCGACGCCCTCGCGCGTCGGCGCGTCGGCCGGCGGCAAGGGCGAGGGTGAGGCCATGGAGGAACTCCGGTCGTTGCGCGCTCGTGATAGCGGCAGCCCGCGTGCCGACAAAGCCTTGAAAAACAATGAGGGGCGGCGCCGTTCAGGCGGGAAGCGCGGCCATTTTCTCCTCGGCGAGCCGGTCGAGCTCGGCCCGGCTCTTCTTCTCGGCGGCCGATTTGAGCTGGCCGCAGGCGGCCATGATGTCGCGCCCGCGCGGCCGGCGGATCGGCGCGGAGATGCCGGCCTCGAAGACGATGTCCGAGAAGCGCCGGACCCGATCCTCGTCGGAGCATTCGTAGGGCGCGCCCGGGCCAGGGGTTGAACGGGATCAGATTGACCTTGGCCGGAAGCTTGTACTTGCGGATCAGCCGGACCAGCTCGAGCGCGTCCTCGTCGCTGTCGTTCTTGTCCTTGAGCATGACATATTCGAAGGTGATCCGCCGGGCGTTGTTGGCGCCCGGATAGGCGGCGCAGGCCTCGAGCAGCGCCTCGATCCCGTATTTGCGATTGAGCGGCACGATCTCGTCGCGCACTTCCTTGGTCACCGCGTGGAGCGAGACGGCGAGGTTGACCCCGATCTCCTCCCCGGCCCGGGCCATCATCGGCACGACGCCCGAGGTGGAGAGGGTGATCCGCCGCCGCGACAGGCCGAGGCCGTCGCCGTCCATGACGATCTTCAGCGCGTCGCGGACATTGTCGAAATTGTAGAGCGGCTCGCCCATCCCCATCATCACGATGTTGGAGAGCATCCGCCCCTCGGGCTGCGAGGGCCATTCGCCGAGCGAATCGCGGGCGAGCATCACCTGTCCGACGATCTCGCCGGCGGTGAGGTTCCTGACCAGCCGCATCGTCCCGGTATGGCAGAAGCGGCAGTTGAGCGTGCAGCCGACCTGGCTCGACACGCACAGGGTGCCGCGGTCGGCGTCGGGGATGAACACCATCTCGAAATCGTGGCCGTCCGGGGTCTTGAGCAGCCACTTGCGCGTGCCGTCGGTCGACACCTGCTCGACCACCACCTCGGGCCGGCCGATGACGAAGCGCTCGGCGAGCCAGGCCCGCTGCGGCTTGGCGATGTCGCTCATCGCCTCGAACGACGTCGCGCCGCGATTGTAGATCTGGTGCCAGATCTGCTTGGCGCGAAGCTTCGCCTGCTTCGGCTCCAGCCCGGCCGCCTCGAGCGCCTCGCGGATCGCCTCTCTCGGCAGTCCGACCAGATCGACGCGCGAATCCGCCCCCGCGACGACGGGGCGCGGCACGGGAACCGGGTCGATATGACCGGGGATGGGCATCGGCGCTGTCATGAGGCGACCTATGTAGGGGGAATGCGGCGGAATTTCCACCGCCTAGAGCACCGTCTCCTCCCCGCCCTCGATCTCCACCACGGCGCCCTGCGGCAGCCCGTAGGCCACCGGCACGCCGCAGACCGTCCACTGCTCCGCCGCCGTCAGCATTCCGCGCAACACCCGCGACGACATTCCGTGCATCAGGATCAGCCGGTCGCCCGTCTCCGCCGCCGTGTCGTCGATCCACGACTGCAGGCGGGCGGCGACCTCGGCGTAGGATTCGCCGCCCGGCGGCCGGACTCGGAACAGCCCCGTCTCCGGGTCGACGATCGGTCCCTGCTCGGCCGCGACGTCGCGATAATAACGTTCGCTCCAGGCTCCGATGCCGACCTCGGCCAGCCGGGAATCGGTCCTCGCCTCATGCCAGTCGAGCTCGAGATGCTCGGCGACCACCGCCAGAGTCTGGAGCGCCCGGCCGGTGTCCGAGGCCCACAGGTCGAGCTCCGGCCGGGGCCCGAGCCGGCGCCGCAGCGCCTCGCCCATCGCCTCGGCCTGGGCGAAGCCGGCCCGGGTCAGCGGCGTGTGCAGCACGTCGCCCTGCATCCGCGCCGCGGCGTTGAACACCGTCTCGCCGTGGCGGGCGATGAACCAGCGCGCCATCGCCTAGAGCCGGCGAGCGCAGGCGATGGCGGCGGCGTCGATCGCCGTCGCCGCCCCGCGCAGCCGGTAGACGTCGCGCAGCAGCGCGCCTCCGGCCGAGCGCGTCTCGACGTTCATCTCGAGGCCCGTGCGCATCGCCGCGACGATCTCGGCGTCGGCGGCCGGATCCGCGGGCCAGGCGTCGGCGCCGCCGCCGCGCAGCTGGAAGGTGCGGTCGTCGATCCTGAGCAGCACCGCCGAGCCCGGCCGCTTGGCCTGGCGAAGCCGGAAATGGGCCTGGCCGCGCACGCCGAGCCGCGGCCAGAAGCCGACCGAGGCGAAGGCCGGCCCGTCCCCCTCGCGCGCCTCGCCGTCCGGCTCGGCGATGGCGTAGCAGCGGTCGGCGGTCCGGAACGCCCCCCACAGGCCGTAGATTCCCAGCGGCTGCTGAGCGGCCGCGGGAGCGGCCCCGGCGAGCAGGAGCGGAGGAATCGACGCAGGCGCGGCATCGCCCGAGACTGCGCGGCTTCGAGCGCCTTTGGCAACCGCTAAGCACCCGCCCGGCGACCTTTTTGCGGCGCCGTTCACTAAACCCTAGCGGGGGGCGATGTGCCGCTCTAATACTCGCTCCCACTTTCCATTTGGGGGACCCGATGAAGGCGACGATCGAACGGGCAACGCTCCTCAAGAGCCTCGGCCACGTCCAGTCCGTGGTGGAGCGGAGGAACACGATCCCGATCCTCTCCAACGTCCTGATCGAGGCGACCGAGGGCGGCGGCCTCAGGCTGATGGCGACCGACCTCGACCTCCAGATCGTCGAGACGGTCGAGGCCAACGTCACCCAGCCGGGCGCGACCACCGTCTCCGCCCACACCCTGTTCGACATCGCCCGCAAGCTTCCCGAGGGCAGCCAGGTCGAGCTGAACGCCGCCGAGGGCAAGATGCAGGTCAATGCCGGCCGCGCCCGCTTCAACCTCTCGACCCTGCCGCGCGACGATTTCCCGGTGATCGCCGAGGGCGACCTGCCGACCCGCTTCGAGCTTCCCGCCGCGACCCTTCGCCAGATCATCGACAAGACCCGCTTCGCCATCTCGACCGAAGAGACGCGCTACTATCTGAACGGCATCTTCCTCCACGTCTCCGACGAGGCGCAGCCGGTGCTCAAGGCGGCCGCGACCGACGGCCACCGCCTCGCCCGGGTCACCGTGCCGCGGCCCGGCCGGCGCCGAGGGCATGCCCGACGTGATCATCCCGCGGAAATGCGTCGCCGAACTGCGCAAGCTGCTCGACGAGCTCGACGGCACGGTCCAGGTCTCGCTGTCCGAGACCAAGGTCCGCTTCGGCCTCGGCAGCGCCATCCTCACCTCCAAGCTGATCGACGGCACCTTCCCCGATTACAGCCGGGTCATCCCGACCGCGAACGACAAGCTGCTCAAGATCGACCCGCGCAGCTTCGAGGAGGGCGTCGACCGCGTCGCCACCATCGCCAGCGAGAAGACCCGCGCGGTCAAGATGGCGCTCGACCGCGACAGGGTCACCCTCTCGGTCACCAGCCCGGAGAACGGCACCGCCGCCGAGGAAGTGCCGGGCGACTACAATGCCGACGGCCTCGAGATCGGCTTCAACGCCCGCTATCTGCTCGACATACTCGGCCAGATCGAAGGCGACACGGTCGAGATGCACCTCGCCGACGCCGCCGCGCCGACCCTGCTCCGCGAGAACGACAAGGCGGCGGCGCTCTACGTGCTGATGCCGATGCGGGTGTGATCGTGGAGCGGGAAGCGCACGGGACCGGGACCTACGCGGCGGCGCTGGTCGTCACGATCCTCTGCCTCGCCCTCGCCAATGTGATCCTCGCCTATTCTGGCCGAGCTGGCCGGACGTCGACGCGGCCACGCCCGCCGCCGCCGCGCTGACCTTGGTCCAGGGCCTGGCGGGAGCCGTGCTGGCTTGCCTGGCCTCCAGGCAGCTTTTCAAATCCCTTCGCCCCGCCGATTTCTGGCTCAAATGGATCGTCATCGTTGTTCGCGCTTCTCTTCGCGGCGGTGATCCTCTGGCTGGTCGTCACCGGCAAGTCCGGCCGCGCCCTGAACTGGACGACCTACGCCGGCCTTGCGGGCCTCGTCGGCACCGAATTGGGGCGCCGCATCGGCCGGCGGCTGTTCGGCCGGCCGGGCCCCGAGGCTCGGCTCGCTTCCTGATACCTCCCCTACCTCTGGCGGGAGAGGAGGTGTGTCGAATCGGCCCCGGCGCCGTGCAACACTGACATTGTTGTCAGCAGCGGAGTCGCCGATGGCGAGCCAGTCGTTCAATCCCGCGGTTCCGATGAAGCGCGAATGGGGCACGGCGCTGAGGGCGCTGCGCCAGCTGCTCGCCGACGGCGACGACACCGTCCAGGTCTTCCGGATCATGCGGGCGCTCAACGGCGACACCACCGCACCGCAACTATCGCCGCCTGATCGCCACCCTGGAGGGCGGCCGCCTCGCCTATGAGCGGGTCGAGCTGGCGCCGAGATTCTGCGACCGCGCCTGGATCGAGTCCTTTCCCGAGGGCAGCGTCGGCGCCGCCTACCGCGATCTTCCTCGACCGCACCGGCTATTCGGCCGACGGCCTGGTCGAGCTCAGCGTCGCCGATCCCGGCGTTCCGCGCGACGTCGAGCATCCCTACGCCTGGTTCGGCCGGCGCGAGCGCGACATCCACGACATCTGGCACGTGCTGACCGGCTACGAGGCCGACGAGCCGCTCGGCGAGGCCTGCCTGGTCGCCTTCTCCTACGCCCAGACCGGCGGGCTCGGCTGGGCCGCCATCGCCGTCGGTGCGGCGCTGAAGAGCCTGCGCATCACCGGCAGCACGGCCTTCGCCCGGGCGGTATGGGAAGGCTGGCGCCACGGCAAGCGCGCCGCCTGGCTTCATCTCGAGGATTACGAGGCGCTGATGGCCGAGCCGCTGGAGGCGGCCCGGGCGCGGCTCCGCATCGTCGAGCCGCGCCGCTACCTCGAGGCGCAGAAGCGGCTGGCGGCGGCGGGTCTGACGGGGATCTAGCTCCGTCGCCCCGGACTTTGATTCCGGGGTGCACCCTTCCTTTTTCCGGCGCACGAAGGTGGATGCCTGATCAAGTCCGGCATGACGGCCGCACCCGCCTTCCGCTAGGACCCACTCATGGCCCTTTCCCGCCTCGTCCTGACCGACTTCCGCAACCATGCCGAAGCCCTGCTCGAGCCCGGGCCGGGCCTCGTCGTGCTCACCGGCGAGAATGGCGCGGGCAAGACCAACATCCTCGAAGCGGTGTCGCTGCTCTCGCCCGGCCGGGGCCTGAGGGGCGCGACGCTCGGCGAGATGGCCCGGACCGGCGGAAGCGGCGGCTTCGCCGTCGCCGCCCGGCTCGGCGACGTCGAGATCGGCACCGGCACCGACGCCCGCGCCCCGGAGCGCCGCCAGGTGCGGATCAACGGCGCCGCCGCCTCGGCCACGTCTTTGTCCGAATGGCTCTCCGTCCTCTGGCTCACCCCGGCGATGGACCGGCTGTTCCAGGAAGGCGCCGGCGGCCGCCGCCGCTTCCTCGACCGGCTGGTGCTGGCGCTCGAGCCGGGCCACGCCGTCCACGCCGCCCGCTACGAGGCGGCGATGCGGGCGAGAAACAAGCTGCTCGCCGAGGACGGTCCCCGCGACGAGGCCTGGCTGTCCGCCCTGGAGGCGCGGATGGCGGAGCACGGCGCCGCCCTCGCCGAGGCTCGGAGCCGAACCGTAGCCCTGCTCGGCGATCGCCTCGCCGTCGGCGCCCGAAAGCCCGTTCGCCCGGGCCGGCCTGGCGCTCGAAGGCGGCGGCGAGGATCTGTCGCTCGAGCTCGCCCGCGGCCGTCGCCCGCGACGCCGCCGCCGGCCGGACCCTCGCCGGCCCGCACCGAACCGACCTCGCCGTCACCCATCTCGGCAAAGGCCAGGCCGCGAGCCTCTGCTCGACCGGCGAGCAGAAGGCGCTGCTGCTCTCGATCGTCCTCGCCCATGCCGATCTCGTCGCCGACCGCTCCGGCCGCCGCCCGATCCTCCTCCTCGACGAGGTCGCCGCCCACCTCGACCCGCGCCGCCGCGCCGCTTTGTTCGAGCGGCTCGCCGCGGGCGGCGGCCAGGTCTGGATGACCGGAACCGAAGCCGGCCTGTTCGGAGACGTCGGCCCGGCGGCGACTCGCTTCGCGGTTTCGCCGACGGGCCCGGAGCTATGCGACAACGCCTGAAAGGGGGTTCACCCAAAGCACCCAAGGACCAAAGCCGCGGCGGCGGCGAGCAGGCCGCGCCGGACTGAAAAGCTTTCCTGAGCGACGAACTCGCTCCTCACCGGTGTCGGCGGGCACCCGTAAGCCTTCGAACCGCTCCGGCCCTCGCTTTGCCGCTTCGGGTGGAATGTGTTCTTGACTTGTTCTTATACTTACGCCATACCCGGCCTTCTAAACCCCTCTCCCCTGCAGGGAGAGAGAGTAGAAAACACCCTCCCGAGTCGCGTCCACTTCGTCCACTTCGTCCGATTCCGGACACCCGCCGCAGCAGGTCGAACCCGCCTTCCGTCCCCATGCTGCACCTGCGAAAAAACCGGTCCGAATCCGGCCAATTTCCTTGGGTTTCGCCCCTTCCGTCGCTATATCTGAACGATGGCAACACCCCCCAGCGAAAACAGCTACGGCGCCGATTCGATCAAGGTGCTGAAAGGCCTCGACGCGGTCCGCAAGCGGCCCGGAATGTATATCGGCGACACCGACGACGGATCGGGCCTCCACCACATGGTGTTCGAGGTCTCCGACAACGCGATCGACGAGGCCCTGGCCGGCCATTGCGACCTGATCCGCATCACCCTCAACCCCGACGGCTCGGTCTCGGTCGAGGACAATGGCCGCGGCATCCCGACCGGGATCCACGCCGAGGAAGGCGTCTCGGCGGCCGAGGTCATCATGACCCAGCTCCACGCCGGCGGTAAGTTCGAGAACACGTCCGACGACAATGCCTACAAGGTGTCGGGCGGCCTCCACGGAGTCGGCGTGTCGGTGGTCAACGCCCTCTCCGAATGGCTCGACCTCACCATCTGGCGCGACGGCGAGGAGCATTACATGCGCTTCCGCCACGGCGACGCCGAGGCGCCGCTCAAGGTCGTCGGCCCGGCCGGCGGGAAGAAGGGCACGAGGGTCACCTTCCTGCCCTCGCCCGACACGTTCAAGATCACCGAGTTCGACTGGGACACGCTCGAGCACCGCTTCCGCGAGCTCGCCTTCCTCAACTCCGGGGTTCGGCTGATCCTGGTCGACGCCCGCCACGAGGAGGAGAAATCGGTCGAGCTCTATTACGAGGGCGGAATCTCCGCCTTCGTCCGCTACCTCGACCGCACCAAGACCGCGCTCATCCCCGACCCGATCTCGGTCACCGGCCAGCGCGACGACGTCGGCATCGAGGTCGCGCTCGAGTGGAACGACAGCTATTACGAGCAGACCCTCTGCTTCACCAACAACATCCCCCAGCGCGACGGCGGCACCCACCTCGCCGCCTTCCGGGCGGCCCTGACCCGGACGCTCAACAATTATGCCGAGAAGTCGGGGATGATGAAGCGCGAGAAGGTCAGCCTGACCGGCGACGACATGCGCGAGGGGCTGACCGCGATCGTCTCGGTGAAGCTGCCCGATCCCAAGTTCGGCTCGCAGACCAAGGACAAGCTGGTCTCCTCCGAGGTGCGCCAGCCGCTCGAGAGCCTGATGGCCGACAAGCTCGCCGAATGGCTCGAGGAGAATCCGGCCGCACGCCAGGACGATCATCCAGAAGATCATCGACGCCGCCGCCGCCCGCGAGGCGGCGCGCAAGGCGCGCGAGGCGAGCCGCAAGTCGCGTGATCGGGCATCGCCTCGCTGCCCGGCAAGCTCGCCGACTGCCAGGAGCGCGACCCGGCCAAGTGCGAATTGTTCCTGGTCGAGGGCGACAGCGCCGGCGGCTCGGCCAAGCAGGGCCGCAACCGCGAGGTCCAGGCGATCCTTCCCTTGAAGGGCAAGATATTGAACGTCGAGCGCGCCCGCTTCGACCGGATGCTCTCGTCCAAGGAGGTCGGCACCCTCATCCAGGCGATGGGCACCGGCATCGGCCGCGACGATTTCAACATCGACAAGCTTCGCTACCACAAGATCGTGATCATGACGGACGCCGACGTCGACGGCGCCCATATCCGCACCCTGCTGCTCACCTTCTTCTACCGGCAGATGCCGGAGATCATCGAGCGCGGCCACCTCTTCATCGCCCAGCCGCCGCTCTACAAGGTCGCCAAGGGCCGGTCCGAAGTCTATCTCAAGGACGATTCCAAGCTCGACGACTATCTCGTCGACGCCGGCATCGGCCTGATGCGGCTGGAGACGGCGGAGGGGCCGCGCACCGGCGAGGATCTCAAGCATCTCGCCGACCATGCCCGCCGGGTGCGCAGCCTGATGCGCTACGTGCCGCGCCGCTACGATCCCGGCCTGATCGAGGCGCTGGCGCTGAACGGAGCGCTCGACCCGGCGCTTCGACCCGCCCAGCGCGCCGAGGCGATCGCGCGCGCCGCGGCGTTCCTCCAGGGCGGCGACGACAGCTCGACCTGGACCGGCGAGATCGGCGCCGACGGCGACTATGTGCTTCGCCGCCTGTGGCGCGGGGTCACCGACCATCATGTCGTCGACCACAAGTTCGTCGCCTCGGCCGAGGCGCGCAAGCTGCACGGCCTCGCCGCCGAGCAGGCCGCGACCTATGCCAGCGCGTCGCGCCTTGTCTCGATGAAGACCGCCGCCGCCGCGGAGGAGGAGGAAGCCAATGCCGACGGCGACGATCCGAACGTCAAGGTCGAGGGCGTCCCCGATTCCGGCCGTGCGCCCGATCCGCGCGGAGTTCTGGTGCGCCGCCCGACCGAATTGCTCGACGCGATCCTCGCCGCCGGCCGCAAGGGTCTCGCCGTCCAGCGCTACAAGGGCCTCGGCGAGATGAACGCCGATCAGCTCTGGGAGACCACGCTCGACCCCGACAACCGCTCGCTGCTTCGGGTCGAGATCGCCCAGGCCGACGTCGCCGACGAGATCTTCACCCGCCTGATGGGCGACGTCGTCGAGCCGAGGCGCGAGTTCATCCAGGAGAATGCGCTCAACGTCGCCAATCTGGACGTCTAGGCCGGCGCGATGCCGGCAACTTCTTCCGTGTGATCCCCGACCGGCTTTTTGAGATATATCACCTCGCTCGCGTGATCCCGCTCACGGATTTCGTTGGTCCATGGCTCCATGCTGCAGCCGACAACGGAAGTCGGAACAGGAGAGGAGCGGATCATGGCGGATGCCGACATGCGGTTCACGGGACCGGCGACGCGGTTCACCCAGGGTGCGATCGAGACGGCCGCGCACCAGCTCGGCTGCGACGTCGCCGCGGTGAAGGCGGTGATCGAGGTCGAGAGCAGGGGGGATTCCTGCCCGATTCCCGTCCGAAGATCCTGTTCGAGCGCCACCTCTTCCATCGCTTCACCGGCGGCGCCCACAGCGCCGCGAACCCCGACATCTCGAACTCGAGGCCGCGCGGCTATGTCGGAGGCGCCGGCGAATATGACCGGCTCGATCGGGCGATGCGCCTCGACCGACCGGCGGCGCTCAAGTCGGCGAGCTGGGGCGCCTTCCAGATCCTCGGCTCGAACCATCAGGCCGCCGGCTACGACAATGTCGAGGACTTCTGCCGCGGAATGTGCGAATCCGAGGACAGGCAGCTCGAGGCTTTCGTCGCCTTCGTGAAGGCCAATCGCCTCGACGACGAGCTGCGGCGCCAGGACTGGACGGGATTCGCCCGCGGCTACAACGGCCCCGGCTTTCGCGACAATCGCTACGACGAGAAGCTGGCCCAGGCCTATCGCCGGCATTCCGGAGAGGGCGCCCGAACCGACGTGAACCGTCCGCGCACGCTCAGGATGGGCGATAGCGGCGATGACGTCGAACGGCTGCAGCAGCGGCTCGGAATCGCGGCCGACGGCGACTTCGGCCCTGCCACCAAGCGTGCCCTGATCGAGTTCCAGCAGCAGAACGGACTGACGCCCGACGGCGTCGCCGGGTCGCGAACTCTGGCGGCGCTCGGCTGATCCTTGCCAGGGAGGCGGCGGTGATGCTCAACCCTTATCTGATCTGGGCCCTGCTCCTGGCCTTGCTGGTGCCGCTGGCGCTGATCGTCACGCGCAACGAGCTTCGCAAGGTTCGCTTCCGTGTCGTCCAGGATCTGCGCAAGCATCTGTTCCCGGAGCTCAAGAACCTGCCCCAGCTCGAGCTCGCGGCGGCCCGCTATCGCGGCCCAGAGGACAAGAACGGCAATGGCGGGGGCGAAACCCGCCAGTCGATGGTTCGAATCTGGGCGGGCGCCTTCTTTTTCGTCGCGGTCAGCTTCATGGGCTTTGCGCTTCTCCTGGTCCCGCGTGCGTCGCTCCTCGCCGCCAACCCCTCGCGCTTTCCGCAGATCACCGACGCCTTGCTCTGGGGCGTGACGTCTCCGGTTGGGCCGCTCGACGATCTGGCCCGGACGGTGACGATCGTCGGCGTCGCCTTTCTCGGCGGATACGTCTTCCAGATCCGCTATCTCGTCCGCGCGATGCTGAACCAGGAGCTCGGCGCGCTCGCCTTCGTCCGTGCCACCGTATGGCTCGTGCAGGGCATGATCATCGCTCTCATCGCCTATCGGGGAGCCCTCGCCGTCGAGGCGGAATTGGCTTTCGCCGCCGCGCTGGCGGTGGCTTTCGTGATCGGGCTGCTGCCGAACGTCGGCCTCGCGCGAATCTCCCAGATCGCGGGCATCCGCAACAAAGGCGTGGACCAGCAGGCGCTCCAGGCATCAAAGGTCATACCGCTCGAGGTGATCGAGGGAATCGACCAGGAAACGGCTTTCCGACTCGAAGAGAGCAACCTTAACGACATCCAGAACCTGGCTACCGCCAATCCCATCTCCCTCTACGCCGAAACGCCCTTCGGCCTGCTCGAGATATTCGATTGGGTGCTTCAGGCTCAGCTTTGCTCAAGCGTCGGCACCGAAGCGTTCCAGGAGCTCAGGAAATACAAGATCCGCACGATCTTCGACCTCGAGCGGGCCGTCCTGGCACAAGGTTCGCCCGACGATTATGTCCGCGCCCTGGGCGACGTCATATTCCTCAACGCATCGCGCGATTTCCGTCGCCGGTTGGGGCTTCCTCCGGCTGCCGGAGAGGCGGCGGATGCGGGCGCCCAGATTTCCTCCGACACGGTGCGGCACGCCGTCGCGATCATGATCGACGATCTCCACGTCCATCGGCTTCGCGTATTGTGGCGGGGCATGCTGAGGACCACGGCCGGCGTGTCCGCCGGGGAAGCGCTCTGGCTCTATGAAACCGGCCCGCTGCCGGGCGACCACGGGCTGCTCGATCCGCCCCTCAAGACGCCCGCGGAGGAATATGTCAGGCTCGCGGCCTATCATTCCGATCAATATGCGGCCTTGAAATGCGCGCCCGCCGATGTGGCCGTGCTCGCGGCCCAGCGGGAGGAGGTGCTCGACGCGGTCCGGCGCGCGATCGCCGCCGATCCGGCGGCCCGGGAGCGGTTGCGGCGGCTCTGCGCTCCCGAATATCTGCGCAAGCGGGGCAACGAGGGCAATCTTGAGCAATTCCGCGACGACCCCGATTTCGGACAGTTGCTCAACATCGCCGCGTGAACGGCGCCGGCCTGATCCCTTTGTCGCCTCGTCTCCGGCGCCGATGCGGCGGCTACTTCTTCGTCTCGCTCAGGAAGATGAACGAATAATCCGCGGCATAGGGCTGCTGGGCGGGCGTCGCCGTCACCTGTCTCAGACCCTTCGCATCGCGTCCTTGGCCGGGCATGACGATCGAGGCGAAATTGGCGTGGCAGTCCATGCAGCTGTTGGACTTCTGCTGGAACGATTCCATCGTCGTGTTGGCGACGATCTGGCCCGGGCCGCCCGCGTTGCCCGAAGGCATCGGGGCGCCCATCGGCAGCGGCAGCCGCTGCCCGGGCGGCGGTATCGCGAGCGGTCCGGTCGGCCACTGGACGTTGATCAGGCGGTAGTAGTTGAACACCGAACGGGCCGGCAGCAGGCTCCAGGCATAGGCCGTGACGCTGTTGGCGGACGCTCCGACCGGGTTGATCCGGGTGATCTGCATCGGCGCGTTGTAGGGCATGCAAATTCCGCCCGCGCCGCACGGCCTGGGCGGGAAATTGTGCCGGCAGCCATAGGTCGGGTCGGTCTGCGGCGTGCATTTGGGATTGAAGAAAGTGTAGCCCGGCGACGGCCGCTGGTTCGGGTTGGGCGGCAGGGTGGGGGGCGAGAAACCGTTGTCGGGCGCTTCGTCGGGCGTGTTGTCGATATGCTCGAACGTCGACCATATCCACGGCAGCTTGGCGAAGCGCTTGCGGATGATGTGCAGCCCGACGAGGCCGACCGTCACTTGCCGCATGCTGTTGGTGCCGGGGTCGCGCACCTGGGCGATCGCGGTCTTGTAGCGATAGTTGAGCGAACCGTCCGCGGGGAGCGGAGTCCATGCCGCCTTGATCTCGATCGAGCCGACCCCCTGGCCATATTGGGTGATCTTGCCCGTGCAGTCGGTATCGTCCCAGCCGTCCTGCGGCCCGGACGGCATGTTGAAGCCGCCGCGCATCGAGCCGTTGATATTCTTCCCGGGCTGCTGAGCGCAGGCGAGCTGGCCGGCGGAGGTGGTCAGCTCGTTCTGGCTGATGAACTCATATTCGTCCTGGTTCATCAGGATCTCGTAATAGGTGACGTCGCCGCGCTGGTTGGTCAGCCAGTGGTTGCCGCTTCCCGCCTGGGTGATCGAGCTGAGGTCGAGATTGCCGAATTTCGACGTCCGGGCGAGCATCTTGGCCGGCCGCTTCGCCTGCCACAGGCCTTTCAGGGGCGCGGTCCCGCCGAACACGTTCGCCGCCTCGAGATAGCTTTCCCACACCGTCGGGCTCATGTCGCCGGGCGTTCCGAAGCTCGCGGGCGCGGCGTTCGGATCGGGGAATCCGGGCTTGGCCGGATCCGCTTTCCAGTTGAGCTGGATGAAGGTCAGCCAGGCCGTGCAATTGAGCTCGGTCTCGTTGGTGCCGGTCTGCTCGGGCAGCTTCTGCGCCTTCAGGACCGGGGCATAGCTGCCGCAGGGATTGGCCGCCGCCGCCGCCGGTCCGGCCTGGCTGCCGACGGCCTTGTTGCCTGAACCTTCCGGATCGCATGCCGCCAGCACGGGAAAGAGGAGCGCGAGCGCGAGAGCGGTGCCGCCGCGGCGCTCCAGCAAAGCGGACAAGGATGTGATCATCGCGGTTCCCCCCCAGGACCAAAGCTCGGCTTACGCTCGCTGGTTACACTGGAAGCGGAGCCCCCCGGCGCCGTTGAAGCAGATTTCCGCCCCGAGGCAAATCCATCTTAGGTCCGAAACGATCTTTTCCGGCACCCGAATCGAAACGGGGCGCCCCGTCAGGAGCGCCCCGCCTCTCGCAAGGGTAGAAAGACTAGCGGCAGCGGCGGCGGCTGCGGGCGATCTCGCGGCCGGCCAGCGCGCCGGCGGCGGCGCCGACGATCGTCCCGGTGGTGCGGTTGCGGCCGCCGTCGATCGCCCGGCCGACCAGCGCTCCGGCGGCTCCGCCGACGATGATTCCGACCGTGCCGTTGGCTCGGCGGCAGCGGATCCGGCCCTGCGAATCGCGCCAAGTCTTGCCGTGATAATAGCCGTTGTGATTGGCGAAGGCGGGAGTCGCCGGGATCACCGGCACCGCCATGGTGGCGGCGCAGAGGGCGAGGGTGAATTTACGCATGACTGGGTTCCTTTCCCCGTGAAAAACTCGGCCTAAGAACGGGCGACGATGCTGCCAGTTTCATTAACCTAAGACAACGATCCCGGAAAACCGCCATTTCCGCTCCGCTGGGCGCGGGGAAAACACCGTCCGCCGTGACGCCCGCCATCCCGGCCTTCGCCGGGAGGACGACCGGTCAAAGCACGTATTTGCTGAGATCGGTGTCGCGGGCGATGTCGGCGAGCTGGCCCTCCACATAGGCCGAGTCGACCACGACCCGCTCGCCGCGCCGCTCCTCGGCCTCGAAGCTGACGTCCTCGAGCAATTTCTCGAGCACCGTCGAGAGCCGGCGGGCGCCGATATTCTCGACCTGCCCGTTCACCTCGGCGGCGATCCGGGCGATGGCGCGGATGCCGTCGTCGGTGAACTCGACCTCCACGCCTTCGGTCGCGATCAGGGCGACATATTGCTCGGTCAGGCTGGCCCTCGTGTCGGAGAGGATCCGGACGAAATCCTCCTCGGTCAGCGCCTTGAGCTCGACCCGGATCGGAAGCCGGCCCTGGAGCTCGGGGAGCAGGTCGGAGGGCTTGGCGACATGGAAGGCGCCCGACGCGATGAAGAGGATATGGTCGGTCTTCATCGGCCCGTATTTGGTGGCGACGGTGGTCCCCTCGATCAGCGGAAGCAGGTCGCGCTGCACGCCTTCGCGGGAAACCGAGCCGCCGCGCACGTCGGAGACGGCGATCTTGTCGATCTCGTCGAGGAAGACGATTCCGTTCGCCTCGGCGTCGGCGAGCGCGACCCGGCTCACGTCCTCGGGATCGAGCCTCTTGTCGGCCTCCTCCTCGACGAGCCGGGTCCAGGCCTCCGGCACCTTGAGCCGTCGGCGCTTCCTCGGCGTCTGGCCCATCGCCTTGGACATCATCTCGGACAGGTTGATCATTCCGACCTGGCCGCCCATGCCTGGAATCTCGAACGGCGTGCTGGGCGCGTCGGCGAGCTCCAGCTCGACCTCCGAACCGTCGAGATGCCCGTCCCGGAAGCGTAGCCGGAAGCTCTCGCGGGTCGCCTCGCTGGCCCCCTTGCCGGTCAGCGCCTCGAGCAGCCGTTCCATCGCCGCGCCCTCGGCGGCGTCCTTGACGGCGAGGCGCCGCCGCTCCTTCTCGAGCCGCACCGCTTCCTCGACCAGGTCGCGGGCGATCTGCTCGACGTCGCGGCCGACATAGCCGACCTCGGTGAACTTGGTCGCCTCGACCTTGACGAAAGGCGCGTCGGCGAGCTTCGCCAGCCGCCGGCTGATCTCGGTCTTGCCGCAGCCGGTCGGGCCGATCATCAAGATGTTCTTGGGGGTCACCTCCTCGCGCAGCCCGTTGTCGAGCCGCTGCCGCCGCCAGCGGTTGCGCAGCGCGACGGCGACGGCGCGCTTCGCCTCGGTCTGGCCGACGATATGCTCGTCGAGGGCGGCGACCACCGCCTTGGGGGTGAGATTATCGTTCATTCTGTCCTGGATGCCGGTGGAAATGCTCTTGCCAGCCTAGATGGCGCGAACCAGACGGGAATCAAGCCGAGCAGAGATGAGGCGCTTGTATGGCGAGCGACGACCTGGTGAAGCGAGTCCGCAGTCGCGATCCCGCCTGCGCCAAGGTGGGCGTGTTCGACGTCGACGGGATCTTCCGAGGCAAATATATGGCGCCCGACAAGCTCGCCTCCGCCCTCGCCGGCGGCTTCGGCTTCTGCGACGTCGTGCTCGGCTGGGATTCGAGCGACCAGCTCTACGACAATGCCGCCTTCACCGGCTGGCATACCGCCTACCCCGACGCCGAGGTGCGGCTGCTCCCGGAAACGGAGCGGGCGATGCCGTTCGAGGGTGGAATGCCCCTCCTCCTCGGCGAGTTCGCCGGCGCGGCGGAGGCGATCTGCCCGCGCGGCGTCCTTCGCCGGGTGCTCGACCGGGCGGCGGCGATGGGCTGCCGGGTCAAGGCGGCGGTCGAGTTCGAATTCTTCGTCTTCGAGGAGACGTCCGCAATCGGTCCGCGACAAGGGCTATCGCGGGCTCAGGCCGATCACGCCGGGCCATTTCGGCTATTCGATGCTTCGCTCGGGCGTGCATTCCGATTTCTACCGGGAGCTGTGGTCGACCTGCGAGGCGATGCGGATCGAGCTTGAGGGGCTGCATACGGAGACCGGCCCCGGGGTGATCGAGGCGGCGATCCGCTATGACGACGCGCTCGAGGCGGCCGACAAGGCGGCCTTGTTCAAGACGATCGTCAAGATCCTCTGCCAGCGCCGCGGCTGGATGGCGACGTTCATGGCGAAATGGTCGAACGACTGGCCCGGCCAGTCCGGCCACCTCCACATGTCGCTGGTCGATGCGGACAGCGGCAAGTCGCGTTTCTACGACGAGGCGCGCCGATCTTTCGATGTCGCAGGAGATGCGCTGGTTCGTCGGCGGCCAGCAGGCGCTGATGCCGGAGCTGCTGGCGATGGTGGCGCCGACGGTCAACGCCTACACCCGGCTTATCCCCGGCTTCTGGGCGCCGACCGCCGCCTTGTGGGGCCATGAGAACCGCACCTGCGCGCTTCGAGTCATCGGCGGCTCGGACAAGAGCCAGCGGGTCGAGTATCGGATCGCCGCCGCCGACATCAATCCCTACGTCGCCCTGGCGGCCTCGATCGGTTCGGGCCTGTGGGGCATGGCCGGCAAGATCGAGCCGGACGCGCCGATCGAGGGCAACGCCTATGCGATCGAGCCGCCCGCGGCGCGGGCGCTCCCCGCCACCTTGTGGGAGGCGGCGCAGCGGCTGCGCGGCTCGGCCGCGGCCCGCGAGCTGTTCGGCGCCGAGTTCGTCGACCATTATGCCGCCACCCGCGAATGGGAGGAACGCGAGGCCCGCAAGGCGGTCACCGACTGGCAGCTCGCCCGCTATTTCGAGATCATCTGAGGTGGACGAGCTGATCTGCATTTCCCCCGTCGACGGCCGCGAATATGCGCGGAGGCGGCTGGCGACGGACTGCGAGATCGACCGCGCCCTGGCCGACGCGCGCCGGGCGCGGCTCGAATGGGCCTGGACCCCCCTCGACGAACGGTGTTCGGCGATGCTCCGTTTCCTCGCCGCGATGGAGGCTCTGAACGCCGACATCGTCCCCGAGATCGCATGGCAGATGGGCCGGCCGGTCCGCTACGGCGGCGAGCAGCGCTCCCTGGCGGAGCGGGTTCTGGCGATGGTCGAGCTGGCCCCGGTCGCCCTGGCGCCCTTCGTCGCGGGAACCGGCCGGTCGGTGGCTCGGACGCCCGCCGGCCTCGTCCTGGTGATCGCCCCCTGGAACTATCCCTTCCTCACCGCCGTCAACACGATCGTGCCGGCTCTGCTCGCCGGCAATGCGGTGATCCTCAAGCACTCGGCCCAGACTCCGCTGGCCGGGGATCGTTTCGCCGAGGCGCTCCGCGCGGCCGTCTTGCCCGAGGGGCTCTTCGCCAACCTCTTCCTGAGCCACGATCAGACCGCGCGGCTGCTCGGCTCCGGCGAGGTCGACCACGCCACCTTCACCGGCTCGGTCGAGGGCGGAAGGGCGGTCGAGCGGGCGGCGGCGGGGACGTTCACCACCCTCACCCTCGAGCTCGGCGGCAAGGATCCGGCCTACGTGCGCGAGGACGTCGAACGTGGCCGCGGCGGTCGAAGGCCTGGTCGACGGAGCCTTCTACAACAGCGGCCAGTCGTGCTGCGGCGTCGAGCGAATCTACGTCCACGACGCGGTATGGCGGCCGTTCCTCGACCGCTTCGTCGAGGCGGCTTCGCAATATCGTCTCGGCGACCCGCTCGAGCCGGAGACCAGCCTCGGCCCGATGGCGAGCGGGAGGGGCGCCGAGCAGGTCCGCGAGCAGGTCCGCCAGGCGGTCGAGGCGGGTGCGACGGCGCACCTCCCCGCGCAGCTTTTTCCCCGTGACCGCGGGGAGGGCGCCTATCTGATGCCGCAGGTGCTGACCGGCGTCGATCACTCGATGGCGGTGATGCGCGAGGAGACGTTCGGGCCGGTCGTCGGAATCATGAAGGTCGCCGATGACGAGGAAGCGGTGCGGCTGATGAACGACAGCGCCTACGGCCTCACCGCCTCGATCTGGACCTGCGACATCGAGGCTGCCCGGCGCCTGGCGTCGCAGGTCGAGGCGGGGACGGTCTTCGCCAACCGCTGCGACTATCTCGACCCCGTCCTCGCCTGGACCGGAGTCAAGGAGAGCGGCCGCGGCGCCTCGCTCGGCCGCCTCGGCTTCGAGAGCGTCACCCGGCCCAAGTCCCTTCACCTGCGGAGCGCCTGATGGTCCTGCCCGACGCCAATTGGAACTACCCGACCGCGATCCGCTTCGGCGCCGGCCGGGTCGCCGAGCTTCGGCGAAGCCTGCCGGACGGCCGGCATCGAGCGGCCGCTGCTGGTCACCGATCCGGCCCTGGCGCGCCTGCCGATGGTCGCCCGGGCGCTCGACTCGGCCGGCGCCCGGCTGTTCTGCGACATCCATTCCAATCCGGTCGGAGCGGATGTCGAGGCCGGTCTCGCGGCCTATCGCGAGGGCCGGCACGACGGGGTCGTCGCGTTCGGCGGCGGAAGCGCGCTCGACGTCGGCAAGGTCATCGCCTTCCTGTCGGGCCAGGATCGGCCGCTGTGGGATTTCGAGGACAAGGCCGACTGGTGGTCGCGCGCCGATCCGGCGGGGATCGCCCCGGTCGTCGCCATCCCGACCACGGCGGGAACCGGTTCCGAGGTCGGTCGCGCCGGAGTCATCCTCGACGAGGCCCAAGGCGTGAAGAAAATCATCTTCCACCCGAACATGCTGCCAGCGATCGTCATCCTCGACCCCGAGCTGACGCTCGGCCTGCCCCCGCACGTCACCGCCGCCACCGGAATGGACGCCCTGTCACACTGCCTCGAGGCCTATTGCGCGCCGGGCTTCCACCCGATGGCGGACGGGATCGCGGCGGAGGGGATGAAGCTGATCGCCGAGTGGCTGCCGCGCGCGTTCGAGGACGGCGCCGACGTCGAGGCGCGGGGCCAGATGCTCGCCGCCGCCTCGATGGGCGCGACCGCCTTCCAGAAGGGGCTCGGCGGAATGCACGCCTTGTCGCATCCGATCGGGGCGCTGAAAGGCAGCCATCACGGCCTCACCAACGCGGTCCTGATGCCCTATCTGCTCGCCTTCAACCGGATGGCTATCGAGGAGCGGCTGGCGCGTCTGGCCGGCTATATCGGCCTGGCCGACGCCTCCTTCGACGGCTTCCTCTCCTGGATCCTCGAGCTTCGCCAGCGTCTCGGCATCGGCCATGGCCTCGAGGTGCTGGGCGTATCCGAAACCGACATCGAGCGGATCGCGATCATGGCCGAGACCGATCCCTCCGCCGGAGGCAACCCGCTGCCCTTCGACGCCGCCGCGGCCCGGACGGTGCTTGAGGCGGCGCTGGCCGGACGCGTCTGACTAGGAAGTGCAGCGGAACCCGCCGAACAACTCCCGGTGCGACGCGACGATCCTCGCGACGTCGGCGGGGTTCGGGGTCGTGTCCCACTCGTCCCGCTCGAACGTTCCGCCGAGAAGGATTCCGTCGGCGCGCGGGAACATGTACCCGGCGTCGCCCAGGAAGGCGTAGCGAACCTCCGGCTGCGGAAGCAGGACGGCGAGCTGGCCGCGGACCGGGTGAAGCTCCCGGTCGCCGAACAGGTCTCGAGCGCCGAGCCCGGTGCAGTTGAAGACGAGGCCTTCCGGCAGCCCGGCGATCTCCGCCGGAGCCCCGAACTTCCGAACCTCGATCCGCCCTCCCGCGACTTGCAGGTCCCGGGTCAGCTGACGCAGGAAGCGGCCGGTCTCGACATACATAGTCTCGAAGCGGGCGACATGCTCGACTGGGAACGGATGGTCGGCCGGGCTCAGCCGGACGGTGCCCGGATGATAGGGATCCGCCGTCCGCGGCCCGTCGCCGCGGGTCTGCGCGTAGGTCGGCAGCCAGCGTATGCCGTAATCGTCGCCGACCATGATCTGGAAGCGCCGCCAGCTGTAGTCCATCGCCGCCGCGAACTGGGCGCGCCATTCGGACGTGACGCTGTCCTCGCGAAAATGGCCGAAGGGCGAGATCTGCCCGCCGGCGATGTTCGAGGTGGTCGCGGGCGTCAGCGCCTCGGTATAGACGGTGACCGGGAAGCCGGCCTCCTGCACCAGCCGAGCGACCGTCAGCCCCATCACCCCCGCGCCGATCACCGCGACGGGCCCGCGATGGCCGGGCAGGCCAAGCTCGGTCGCCAGCCGCGAGCAACCCCAGGACAGGGTGATTCCGGCGCCGCCATGACCGTAATTGTGGACCAGCCTTTTGTCGCCCAGCGCCTCGGCGCGGACGACGAAGCCGGCGGCGCGATAGGGTCGCAGGCCGGCGACGGCGCGGATGACCCGGCTCTCGGAGACGTCGACCGGCGGCAGGCACGAACCCGTCGTCCGGGCCGGCGTCCGGGCGCTCGTCGTCGTGCAGCCGGGAAGCGCCAGCCCTCCCGCCGCTAGGGCGCCGGAGGCGAGGAAGTGACGGCGCGCGAGCATCTGCACCGGCGGAGCCTAGCTTCACCGCGGCCGGCGCGTCCAGCGCTCAGCGCGGGGCGAGGGTGACGATCTTGACCAGCTCGCCGGGGCGAAGCGGGTCGTTCGCCGAGCGGCCGTTGAGCATCAGGAAATGGTCGAGCGGCTGCTCGCTGGCCATGTGCCGGGCGACGGTCGACGCGGTCTGGCCCGGCCCGACGCGGACCGAGCGGATCAGCCGCGGCCGCAGCGTCGCCGCCTCCTGGGGCGAGAGCAGCCGGAACGAGGCGAAGAGCGACGCCAGCGCCGCCCTCGAAGCCTCGGCGGGCGGGGCGACCATGACGAAATGATAGGCGCCGCCGTCGCCGCCGTCATAGATTGCGAGGGCGAGCTCGACCGGCCCGCGCTCGGTCTGCACCATGACGCTGGTCAGGAGGGTGGGCACCCCGTTGACCCGGGCCCACTCGAGCGGGCCTGCCTGGGCCGGAGCGCCCCGAAGCATGGCGGCGACGAGCCTCTCGGCATATTGGGCGGGGCCGCCCGGAGGCATCGGCGCGCCGGCGAACTCGCCGCGCGAGCCCTCCGGCCCTTCGATGAGGATCGCCTGGGGGCTGTTGGTCAGGGTGAATCCGGGCGGCGCCTCGAAGCCGATCCGCATCACCGGATGGGCGAAGCGTCGGCCCTGGACGAAGCCCTGCGCCGGGTCGTCGCCATAGAGCAGCCCGTCGACCTCGCCGAGATAGGCCGCTTCGAGCTCGGGCAGGGCGCCGTCGGCGATCCCGGTCTCGGCCGCCTTGGCCGCCGCGCGCTCCACCCTGTTCCCCGCCAGGGGATGGGTCCGGGCCCATTCGGGGATCGCCTTGGCCTCGTCGCGGCCGCGGGTCCGGCTCATATATTGCTCGTGGCGGCCGAGCGCGCTCAGCA
Organism: uncultured Alphaproteobacteria bacterium; assembly: GCA_963716155.1. GTDB lineage: Bacteria > Pseudomonadota > Alphaproteobacteria > Sphingomonadales > Sphingomonadaceae > Allosphingosinicella. The sequence continues at coordinate 2,252,182 of OY970297.1, read as the reverse complement.
TGTCGCCGGCGGCATAGGGATCGTAGCCCGCGGCGGCGAGGTAGCGGACTCCGAGATCGTCGGCCTCATATTCCTGGTTCCGCGAATAGCGGAGGGTGAAATATTGCGCGGCCTGGCCGGCGATCCGGGTGAGCTGCTCCGACTGGGTGATCAATCCGACGGCCATTACACCCAGTTGTCGCAAGGTTGTCCGGCGCTGCTGGCGGCGGTTGTGGGCGGCGACGATGTGGCCGACCTCATGGGCGAGGACCGAGGCGAGCTCCGCCTCCGAGTTGACGATGCCCATCAGTCCGCGGGTGACGTAGATGTAGCAGCCGGGGACGGCGAAGGCGTTGACCACGTCGCTGTTGACCAGGGTGAAGGTGCACTCGCCGTCGAGGCCGGCGGCGGCGGCGACCTTCTCGCCGATCGCCCGGGCGTAGCCGGCCTCGGGCGCCCGGTAGGCGCCGCCGAACTCGGCGAGGAGCTGGGGATGCTGCTCGGCGCCGAGCCGCTTCTCGGCCTCGCGGATCTCGGGCTCGTAATCCTCGCCGCCGCCGCAGCCGGCGAGGAGGGCGAGAAGCAGGATCAGGACAAAACGGGCCATCGGCGCTCAGGCGAAAAGGGGATCGTCGAAGCGAACGCGCCAGAAGCCGGTTTGCGCCCCCTCGACCCCGAAATCATTGTCGTTGACGAGCAGCAGCTCGCGCTCCGAGAGGATCGCCATGCCTTCGAGGTCGGCGGCGATCCCGGGGGCGTCGTCGGTGCTCAGCACGAGGCGCTTGGGGAGCACGGGGAGGCGGGGGTCGTCGCCGGCGCTGAGCTGCTCGACGGTCGGGCGGGTGGCCGGATCGATATGGACCGGGTGGAGCTCGAACCGCTCGGACGGGGCGACGGCGTAGATCTTCGTCGTCTGCGAGCCGCGCTCGAGGACGAGGAGCAGGTCCGGCCCGGCCCAGCACAGCTCGCTCACCTTGAGGTCGCTTCGCCCGAGCGGCCCCTCGGCCTGGTCGCGGAGGAAGGTCTCGGGCGGGTCGAGCGGATAGAGATATTGGGCGGCGAAGGCTCCAGTCTCGGCGTCGAGGCGCCAGAGACGGACGTGGCGCGCCCGCTCATGGGCTTCTTCGTCGGGATGGGCGAGCGGGCTCTGGAAGGCCAGGAACAGCCATTTGCCGTCGGGCGAGAGGGCGACCGCCTCGAAGCCGCGGTTGAGCTGCCGCCGGGCGGCGATCGCGGGAAGGCGCGCCTCGACCGGATAGGCGGCGCCGTCGAGGGTCACCCCGTCCGGAACCAGCCGCTTCAACACCCGCCCGCCGGAATCGAGCCGGACCAGCGAGGGGCCGAACTCATCGCCGACCCAGAAGCCGCCGCCCGGCAAGGCGGCGATGCCTTCGGTGTCGAGGCCGGACGGATCGGGCTCGAGCGGCTCGCCGGCGAGGTCGAAGGCCGGCTCGCAGAGCGTGTGGGGGCCTCCCGGTACCGGCAGGCCGGAGATCGGGCGGCCGGCCGGATCGGATATTCGAAGGGTGCGGAGGAGCTTGACGCTTCCGCCGGCGATGCGAAGCTCGGCGATGGCGGGACCGAGGTCGAGGCGGGGCATGATCTTGGCGCCCTCCTCGCCGCGCAGCCGCTCCAGCCGGTCGAGGCCGTAGCGCTTCACCGCCGCCTTCACCTTGATGTTGGGGCCGCGGTCCCCGACCGCCCAGAATGTGCCGGGCTGGTCGCCTGGCCGGCGTGAAAGTCCCGAGCCGAAGCCCGAGCGGAGCCGCATCGTACCTTTCGGAAGCTCTATTTCACCCAGCGCCTCGTCGGCCCAGTCCAGGCGTTCGACGGACCATCCGGTCAATTCGCGCTCTCCTTACAGGTTGAACCGGGCCGAGATACCGAAGGTCCGCGGCTCGTTCACGAATCCGGTGTTGTTGTTGAAGTCGATGCCGCCTTTCACATTGTCCGCGTCGGTAATGTTCCGGACGAAGGCGGCAATCTCCCAGCGGCCGTCGCGGGCGGCATAGCCGATCCTGAGCCCGCCCTCGATCTGGCCGTCGGTGACGAATTCCCTGGATTCGTACAGGAAGAAATTCGTCCTTCCCTGGTAGGTCCAGTCGGTGAAGACGAAGACTTCGCCGTCGCTGCTCACCGGCGTGTCCCAGCGGGCGGTGACGTCGGAGATCCAGTTCGGGGCATTCGGGAAGGCGTTGCCGTCGACGAGGGCGCGGTTGCTGCCGCCGATGACCACGATCGGGTCGGTGACCGTGCACTGCGCGCAGATGCCAACGGCCAGCGTGTCATCGTTTATCGCGGGTGTCGTTGTAGCTCAACCCCGCGGTCAGCAGAAAATGCTCGCTGAACTGGAATGCGCTCTCGAGCTCGAAGCCCCAGGCCTTTCCCTCGTTGGCGTTGACCAGCTGGACGAGGTTGCCCGCCCCGCCCACGGCGGTGAATTGCGGGTCGTCCACCCGGTAATGGAACAAGGCGCCGTTCAGCCGCAGGCGGCGGTCGGCGAGCTCGGTCTTGAAGCCCACCTCATAGGACAGGATCTTCTCCGAAGTCGCCACCGAGGGCGGAGCGAAGAAGGCCACGTCGCGGCCCTGGATGGTCGGCGCTCGAAAGCCGCTGGCGACTCGGGCGTAAAGCCTGACTCCGGACGCCACCTCGGCGATCCCGGCAAGGTCCCAGCTGATCCGCTCGTCCCCCACGCTGCGGTCGTTCGGTGCCGCGCCCGAGACGACGGTGAAATCCTTGTCGTCCTCGGTGTAGCGCAGACCGCCGGTCAATGTGACGCCCCGGGTCACTTCCATGCCGACCTGGCCGAAGACCGCCCAGCTTTCGTTGCTGTGGCGAACGGCAACGGGCGGCGGGAAGGTGAACCCTTCCGTCAGAACGGTGAAGCCGCTGTCGAAATAATAGCCGCCGACCTGCCAGGTGAACGGCCCGCCGCCGTCGGACGCGAGGCGGATTTCCTGAGTCGTCTGCGAGAGGTCGATCGAGTCCTGCGTGTCGGACGGGAAGGGAATGAAGCCCGGGCCCATCACCGGCAAGAACACGGCGCCGAAACCGCCGTCAATGTCGCCCCGGCTGGAGCCCTCGCTCTCGTAATGCGCGGTGATCGACGTCAGGGTCGCGCCGCCGAACTCGTACTCGGCCCGCAGCGAGGCCCCCCACACCTCATATTCGGCGGGGTTCCCGCCGCCGGCATCGTAGAAGACCGTGTCGCGATCGTAGTTCGCGTTCAGCTCGTTGTTGCCCGGCCCGAGGATGTTGGCACGGAACAAGGTGCTCTGGCCGTCGAGCTTGCGATATTGGCCCAGCGCCAGGATGCTCAATCGGTCGGTCGGCTCGAACAGCAGCTGGGCGCGGGCCGCGAAGTCGGTATATCCGCCATAGGCATCGTCCTCGCCGGTGAAGCCGTTGTCGATGAAGTCGCCGCGCCGCTGCAGCAGCGCCGAGAGGCGGCCGGAGAGCCCTTGCGCGATCGGCCCGCCGATGCCGGCATCGAGCGCCACCGTCCCATAGCTGCCGGCGCTGAGCGAACCGCGCGCGGAGAATTGGTCGGTCGGCCGGTTCGTCGTGATCGTGACGATGCCGGCGGGAGTGTTGCGGCCGAACAGGGTTCCCTGCGGGCCGCGCAGCACCTCGATCCGGTCGACATCGAAGATCGGGAAGCTCTTGAGCGTGACATTCTCCAGCACGACCTCGTCCATCAGCACCGAGACCGGCTGCGAGGCGGCGAGGTCGAAGTCGGTATTGCCGAGGCCGCGAATGTAGAATCGCGGCGCGACGCGGCCGTTGGAGCTTTCGACGAACAGGCCGGGCACACGCGCCGGCCAGCGCGGTCGTGTCGCCGCCGGCATCGAAAATGCTCTGCACCCGTTCGGACTCGAGCGTCGCGGCCGAGATCGCGACGTCCTGGAGGTTCTCCTCGCGACGGTTGGCAGTGATCAGGATCGTCCCGAGCTCACGGTCGCTTTCGGCCGCGCTCGTCTGGTCCTCCTGCGCCAGCGCGGGCGGTGCGAGGCCGGCGATAACGATGCAGGCAAGGCTGGCGCCCAGCCAGCGGCGGCGACCGATACGGCTCATTGCAATCTCCCCCTCGGTGAAAGCCAAACCCCTTTCAGTGACTGACGCGCACACATGTGCAGAGCGAGCGGGTCTTGGCGAGCGCGAAGGCGCATTCCGCAGCTTCAACCGCAGAGAATGTGCCCGTTTGTGGCATGAAAGCGACAAAGCGGCCTCGGGCCGGCCCGAGGCGGCGCTTCGGAGGATATGCTAAGCGGCGCTCTCCAGGGTCTCCACGGTCAGATTGCCGTTGGTGTAGACGCAGATTTCGGCGGCGATCGCCATCGCCTTGCGGGCGAGGGTCTCGGCATCCTCCTCGTAATCGAGCAGGGCGGTCGCCGCGGCGAGGGCGAAATTGCCGCCCGAGCCGATCGCCGCCACCCCGGAGCCGGGCTCGAGCACGTCGCCGTTTCCGGTCAGCACCAGGGTCACCTCCTTGTCGGCGACGATCATCATCGCCTCGAGGTTGCGAAGATATTTGTCGGTCCGCCAGTCCTTGGCGAGCTCGACCGCGGCGCGCATCAGTGCCCCATGATGCTGCTCGAGCTTGCGCTCGAGCCGCTCGAACAAAGTGAAGGCGTCGGCGGTGGCGCCGGCGAAGCCGCCGATGACGCTGCCGTCGCCGAGCCGCCGCACCTTGCGGGCGTTGGGCTTGATCACGGTCTGGCCGAGCGTGACCTGGCCGTCGCCGGCGATCACCGCACGTCCGTTCTTGCGCACCGCCAGGATCGTCGTGCCGTGCCAGCTTTCCATCGATCGCTCCGCTTCTTTCGAAGCCGCCGATATGGGAGGGACGGGCCCGGTTGCAATTCGAGAGGCCGTTCATAGGAGTGATAGGACTTTTCCTCCAAGCAAGTTCGTGCTATGTTCTAAACGACTCGCGGATTTCCGCCGGTGGTCAGAGGAGGGAAGCATGCCGATTGCATTCGGGCCGAGCCGGCTGGAGCGGGCGGGACGATTGAGCGCTGACAGCGGGCGGGCCGCCCGCTAGCGTCGCCGGCGATGGAGTTCCTCCTCCTCCTCGCCTTCGTGGGGCTGGTCGCCTTCACGGCGAACCTGTCGTCGCGGGTCGCGCGGCTCGAGCAGAAGCTCGACGAAACGGCGGGCGACTGGCCGCTGGACGGGCCTCGTCCGGCAGAGCCCGACCCGCTGTTCGGTCCGCGCCGGGAAAGCGCCCCGGCCGCGGCCTTGCGGGGACAGTCTGGTGACAGTCACGTGACTGTCACCAGGCTTGAGGCCCCCGCGGCATCGAAGGGACAGTCTGGTGACAGTCACGTGACTGTCACTGAGCCCGTGCGTGAGGAACCGGTGCCCGAGGCCGAGCCGGTCGAGCACGAGACTCTCGGCGGCTTCTTCGAGCGGTGGGTCGGCGGCCGGCTGATGATCTGGGTGGGCGGAGTCGCTCTGGCCGTCGCCGGGGTCCTGCTCGTCCGCTACTCGATCCAGATCGGGCTGATCACCCCGCCGGTGCAGATGGGCATGGCCGCCCTGTTCGGGCTGCTCCTGATCGCGCTCGGCGAGTTCGCCCGGAGCCGGGCCGACTGGGCGCTCGACCGCCGCGTCGCCCAGTCGCTCGTCGGAGCCGGAATCTTCGTCCTCTATGCCACCGCCTACGGCTCGCTCGTCGTCCACCAGCTGATCTCCAACGGCACCGCCTTCGGCCTGATGGTGATGGTGACCGGCGCCGCCCTCATCCTGTCGCTGCGCCACGGCGCGCCCTCGGCGGTGATGGGCCTGGTCGGCGGCTTCGTGACCCCGATCCTGGTCGGCGAGCGCAGCGAGACCGCCATTCCCCTGCTGACCTACCTCGCCCTGCTCGACGTCGCCCTGTTCACCCTCGCCGCCCGCCGCGGCTGGACCTGGCTCGCCGCCGCGGCCGCCCTGCTCAGCTTCGGATGGAGCGCCTATCTGCTGTCGTGGGACGCGCCCGACGCCGTCGCCGCGGGGGTGTTCATCCTCCTCGTCAGCCTCGGCGCCTCGATGCTCCGGGCCGGCCAGGGATGGCAGCTCGATTTCATGCGCCCGGCCGCGATCGGCCTCGTCCAGCTCGCCGTCCTGGTCGGCCGGGCCGACATCGGCCTTCCCGCCTGGGGGCTGTTCGGGGCGCTGTCGGCCGCCTGTTTCCGGCTCGAGCGGCGGACTCCCGAATATCGCATCCTTCCCGCCGTGGCGCTCGTGCTCGCGCTGCTCCTGATCGCGGTCAAGGCGATCGACCAGCCGGCCCACATCCCGGCCGTCGCGGCCGCGGTGACGGCGCTCTTCGCCGCCGGATCGCTTCCGGCGGCGCTGCGCGGCAGGCGGCCGCTCCTCCCCTTCCTCACCGCCTGCGCCGCCCTCGCGGGGCCAGCGGCGATCCTGCGCGCGGAGCGGCCCGAATGGCTCGACCGGCCGCTCTGGGGCCTGCTCTTCCTGCTCCTCGCGCTCGGCCCGGCTTTCCTCGCCTGGACGAGACGCGACTGCGCCCGGGAGAGCGGCCTGGATCCGCCGCTAGGCATCGCCGCCGGAACCGCCATGCTGCTCCTCGCCGTCGCCGGCTGGCAGCTCGTCCCGGCCCAGCTCGTTCCCGCCGCCTGGCTGCTGATCGCGCTCGGCGCCGCCCTGGCCGCGCGCCGGACGGCGGACGAAGGCGTGGCGGCGCTGGCCCTGTTCGCCGCCGCCGTCGCCTCGCTCTGGGCGGCCCAGCGGGTCCCGCTGCTGTGGGAGACGATCCTCCTCTCGCTGGCCGGAGTGCCGGCGCTGGCCTCGCGCCTGCCCGGCCTCGTCGCCGGGCTTCAGGCGCTGCTGCTTCCGGCCCTGCTGCTCGCCGCGCTCTGGCGGCTGCTTCCGCCGCCTTGGCCGCAGCTGCGCTCGGCGCCGCTCGCCGTCGCCGCCCTGTTCGCCGGAGCGGCCGCCTATCTGGTCTTCAAGCAGGCCTACGGCCTCGGGTCGGAGGCGGATTTCGCCGCCCGCGGCTTCGCCGAGCGGGCGATCGTCACCCAGGCGATGTTCGCCGCCGGCTGGCTGGTCTGCAGCGGCCGGGTGCCGATCCGCGGGCTCGACGAATCGGGGCGCTGGACCGCCGGCACTCTGATCACCGCGCTCGCCGCGGCGCGGCTCGTCTGGTTCGACATGATCCTCCACAATCCCTTGTGGGCGGCGCAGAATGTCGGAGCCTGGCCGGTCCTGAACCTGCTCGCGCCGGTCTATCTGCTCGGCGCCTACTGGCTCTACCGCGCCCGCCGCGGCGCCGACGGCGCCGCCCGGTCCGGCCTCTGGCTGCTGCTGGCCCTGGCCTCGCTGGTGCTCGGGGTGATGCTGATGGTCCGCCAGCTGTTCCAGGGAGCGCTGCTCAACGGGCCGGACGTGCCGTCGGCCGAATCCTACGGCTATTCGCTCGCCGGCCTGCTGCTCTCGATGGCGCTGCTGCTCGCTGGGATCCGCCTGCCCGACAAGGCGCTCCGCCTCGCCGGCCTCGTCCTCCTCACCGCGACGACGATCAAGGTCTTCCTGGTCGACGCCGGCGCCCTGGAAGGCGTGCTCCGGATCCTCTCCTTCCTCGTCCTCGGAATCGCCCTGATCGGGATCGGCAAGCTCTACACCAAGGTGCTCGACGCGGAGGCGCGGCCGGCCTGATGAAGGCGGCGGGGTGACGATATGCTCCTCTCCCGCGAAGGCGGGAGAGGGGCTTGAGAGGCCTCGTTCGGAAAAATGGTCGGGGCGACTGGATTCGAACCAGCGACCCCCACACCCCCAGTGTGATGCGCTACCAGGCTGCGCTACGCCCCGACCGAGAGCGGGCATTTAGGCCCGGCGGGGAGTGAAGGCAAGCTCGGCCGGTTGACTCGCCGCCTCGCCATGTTAGTTTCTATTCGAAACTAATCTTGCGTGAGGATGGCATGGAAGCGGGCGTTCTTCCCCTTGATCGGATCGCCGGGATGACCGGGCTGGAGGTGCTTCGCGCCATGGCGGCGGGCGAGCTGCCCGGCCCCGGCATCGGCGCAACGATGGGCTTCCGGCTGGCCGAGGTGGACGAGGGCCGGGCGGTGTTCGAAGGCGTTCCGGGGCCGCATCTGCTCAACCCGCTGGGCGCGGTGCACGGCGGCTTCGCTCTGACCCTGATCGACAGCGCCTGCGGCTGCGCGCTGCACAGCGCGCTCGGGCCCGGGATCGGCTATACGAGCGTCGAGACCAAGGTGAACTTCACCCGGCCGATCGCCCCGGACGGCGGCCTCGTCCGCTGCGAGGGGCGGCTGCTCAGCCACGGCCGCAAGATCGCCACCGCCGAGGCCTATCTGCGCTCGGCCGACGGCAAATTGCTCGCCCACGGCACCTCGACGCTGATCATCCTCGGGCCGCGGGGGTAGACGCAAGGCACGCGGTGACGGTCGAGGCCCGGCACCGAGACGCTCCGCGTCGCCGCGCCGCGCTTGCGCAAGCGGCTTGGCCCATGTTAGTCGCCGCGCGCTTCTCCCGGGCGCTTGTGTCGGCGCCGGTCCCTCACCAGGTATAGCCCCATGTTCGCATCCCCCGCATACGCCTCGGCCGGCGCCGCTTCCTCGGGGGGCACCGCCGGGCTGCTCGTCCAGTTCGCGCCGCTGCTCTTCATCTTCGTCATCTTCTACTTCCTGCTGATCCGGCCGCAGAGCCGGCGGGTGAAGGAGCATCAGAACATGATCGCCGCGGTGAAGCGCAACGACACCGCCGTGACCAGCGGCGGGCTGATCGGCAAGGTCACCAAGGTCGAGGACCGGGAGATCGAGCTCGAGATCGCGGCCGGCACCCGGGTCCGGGTGGTCAAGTCGATGCTGAGCGAAGTGCGCCCGCACGGCGCCAAGCCGGCGAACGACTGACCCGATGCTCGATTTCCCCCGCTGGAAGGTCTGGGCGGTCAGCCTGCTCTGCCTGGTCGGAATCGCTCTGGCGGTGCCGAGCTTCCTGCCCGAGGCGACGGTCGCGAAATGGCCGGCCTTCGTTCCGAGCTCGCAGATCAACCTCGGCCTCGACCTCGCCGGCGGAAGCCATTTGCTGCTCGAGGGCGACACCAGCGACGTCGCCAAGCAGCGGCTCGACCAGATGGAAGACGTCATGCGGCTCGAGCTTCGCCGGGCCAAGCCGCGCATCGAGATCGGCGAGATCTCGACCGCCGGCGGCGGCTGTCCTTCCTCGTCCGCGATCCCGCCCAGGTCGACGCCGCGGTGCGAGATCGCGCGCGACCAGACCCAGCCGGTCGGGCTCGGCGGCCAGCGCACCTGGGACGTCGGAGTCGTCGATTCGACCCGGGTGGTGCTGACCCCGACCTCGGCGGGGCTCGCCGAGGCGCTCGACAATGCGATGAGCACCGCCCGCGAGGTGGTCTACAACCGGGTCGATCCCGAGGGCACCAAGGAAGTCACCGTCGTCCGCCAGGGCAAGGACCGGATCCTCGTCCAGGTGCCGGGGCTCCAGGATCCCGAGGGGCTCAAGGCGCTGCTCGGCAAGACCGCCCGGCTCGAGTTCAAGATGGTCGCGCCCGACCAGTCGACGGTGCAGTCCGGCCGGGCCGCGCCGGGAACGCAGGTCCTGCCGATGGCGGACGGCGGCCGGATCGCGGTGCTTCGCCGGGCGATGGTCAACGGCGACCAGCTGGTCGACGCCCAGCAGGGCTTCGACCAGACCACCAACGAGCCGGTCGTCAACATCCGGTTCGACAGCCGCGGCTCCCACGCCTTCGCCCGGGTCACCCGCGAGAATGTCGGCAAGCCCTTCGCCATCGTCCTCGACGACATCGTCCTGTCGGCGCCCAACATCAACGAGCCGATCCTCGGCGGAAGCGCCCAGATCTCGGGCAGCTTCACCGTCCAGACCGCCACCGACCTCGCCGTCCAGCTGCGCTCGGGCAGCCTTCCGGTCGAGCTCAAGGTGATCGAGGAGCGCACCGTCGGGCCCGACCTCGGCAAGGATTCGATCCGCAAGGCGGTGATCGCCGGGATGGTCGGAACGGTCGGCATCCTGCTGTTCATGTTCCTGACCTACGGCCGGTTCGGAATCTATGCGAACATCGCCCTGATCCTCAACGTCGTCGTCATCCTCGGCATCATGGCGCCGTTCGCGACGCTCACCCTGCCGGGGATCGCCGGCTTCGTCCTCACCGTCGGAGCGGCGGTCGACGCCAACGTCATCATCAACGAGCGCATCCGCGAGGAGCAGAGGCGCGGCCGGCGGGTGATGGACGCGGTCGAGCACGGCTATAACGAGGCTCGGACCGCCATCTTCGACGCCAACATCACCAACGTCATCGCCGGCATGCTGCTCTATTATTTCGGATCGGGGCCGGTGAAGGGCTTCGCGGTGGTGATGATGATCGGAATCGCCACCTCGGTGTTCACCGCGGTCACCGTCACCCGCATGTTCGTGTCGATCTGGCTGCGCAAGCGCCCGACCGTCCTGAGGATTTGAAGATGCGCCTGCTGAAGCTCGATTCCGGACGACACCAACATCGACTTCCTGCGCTGGCGCAACATCGCCATGGCCTTCTCGATGCTGCTCGTCGCCGCCTCGATCGCCCTCATCGCGGTCAAGGGGCTCAACTTCGGGGTCGACTTCGCCGGCGGCCAGGTGATCCGCGCCCATTTCGCCCAGCCGCCCTCGCTCGACACGCTGCGCGGCCAGGTCGCCGGCTACGGGCTCGGCGATCCGAGCATCCAGGAATTCGGCTCGCCGCAGGAAATCTCGATCCGCCTGCCTCTGCCCGAAGGGGGCGAGGAGGGCGCCAACAAGGCCGCCTCCAAGGTCCGGGCGGCCCTGACCAGGGACTATCCGGGAGTGAGGATCGACGCGGTCGACACGGTCTCGGGCAAGGTCTCGGAGGAGCTGGTCCGCGACGGCGCTCTCGCTTTGCTGCTCTCGGCGATCGGGATCACCATCTACATCTGGATCCGCTTCGAGTGGCAATTCGGGGTCGGGGCGCTCTTCTCGCTGTTCCACGACGTCACCCTGACACTGGGCTTCTTCGCGCTCACCCAGATGGAGTTCGACCTCAACGTCGTCGCCGCTTTGCTCACTCTGATCGGCTATTCGCTCAACGACACGATCGTCATCTACGACCGGGTGCGCGAGAATCTGCGAAAATACCGCAAGATGGACATCGTCTCGCTGCTCAACCTGTCGATGAACGAGACCCTGTCGAGGACCGTCGCGACCAATTTCGCGATGCTGCTCGCGCTCGGCTCGCTGATGATCCTCGGACCCGAGGTGATCCAGAGCTTCACCACCGCGCTGCTGATCAGCGTCATCGTCGGCACCTATTCGACCGTCTATATCGCCGCGCCCTGGCTGATCTGGCTCAAGGTCGATTCGAACAGCTTCCTTCCCAAGACCAACGCTCAGAGCGGCGGCGAGAGGATAACGAGCCGCAACGAAGGCGTGTGACATGGCCCGCCTCGACCGCGACCGGGACGCCCAGGGACCCGTCGTCCGGGGCTTCGCGGCGGGCGGCTTCGTCGTCGACGGCGGGGTCTACCGAGCCTTGCAGCTGACCCCGTCGAGCGCCTCGGAATGGGCCGCGCCGCCGGTCGCCGAACTGGCCCTTGCCGACCTCGATGGCGTGCTCGCGCTCGATCCGCCCGCCGAGTTCCTGCTGCTCGGCACCGGCCCGCGCCTCGTTCATCCGCCGCGGGCTCTGCGCGAGGCGCTCGCGGCGCGCGGCATCGGTCTCGAGGTGATGGACAGCCGGGCCGCCGCCCGCGCCTGGGGGCTGCTTCGCGGCGAGGAACGCTGGATCGCCGCGGCGCTGATGCCGCTCTAGTGGAGGAGGGGAGGCCCCCTCCCGTTCGGGCTGAGCCTGCCGAAGCCCTCTTCCTCCGGCCTCGAAGAAGGAAAGCCCTTCGACAGGCTCAGGGCGAACGGAGCTGGGCCAGCCCCGCCAGATGCTCGTGAAGCTCGGCCGCGTTGCGCTCCCAGCTGAACCGCTCGGCCGCCTTGCGGACGAGGGCCGGGTCGGGCGGCGAGGCGAGGATCTCGCGAGCCGCCGCCGCGATCGCCGCGGCGTTCCTCGCCACCAGCCGCCCCGCCTCGGGCCGGTCGAGCACCTCGCGGGCGCCGCCGACGTCGGCGATCAGGATCGGCGTGCCGCAGGCGAGCGCCTCGATCCAGACGTTGGCGAGGCCCTCGCGCTCGGACGGCAGAAGCATCAGGTCGGCCGCGGCGAGCAGCTCGGGCATCAGCTCCGGCGGCACGCTGCCGAGCAGCCGGGCGCGGCCGGCGAGGCCTTGGGCGGCGATTATCGCCTCCAGCGCGCGACGCTCCGGCCCTTCGCCGGCGATCAGCAGGGTCGCGCCCGGCACTTGCGCCAGCGCCTCGACCGCCAGAGCCTGGCCCTTGAGCGGGACGAGGTTGCCCGGCGTCACGATTAGCGGCCCTTCGACCCCGAGACGGCGCTTCGCCGCGCTCCGGTCGAGCGGGCGGAAGCGCTCGAGATCGACTCCGGCATAATGGACCCGGATCCGCTCCTCCGGCATCCCCATCGCCGCCATGTCGCGCTTCAGCGCGGCGCTGACCGCGAGCAGTACGCCGGCGCGGCCGCCGGCCTCGACCATCTGCGCCGCGATTGCCGGGCGGCGGCCCCAATGATGCACGTCGCTGCCGCGCGCCTTGATCGAGAAGGGCAGGCCGAGCGCGCCGGCGACGTGCATCGCCGCGACCCCGTCGGGCCAGAAGAACTCCGCGTCGATCGCGTCGCAGGGCAGGGCGCGCGCCAGCGGCAGGACGGCGGCGGCCAGCGACCTCGCCGCACCCGCTCCGCCGAGCCCCGGCCAGACCCGGAAGCGCGGCCGGTGGACGGCGAGGCCGCTGCGCCGCTCCTTCGCCGGCAGCTCGGATCTCGGACGATAATGGGGATGGAGGCTCAGCGGCCAAAGCGGCAGCCCGACCGGAGCGATCACCGCCACCTCGACCCCCGGCCGATCCGCCAGCGCCAGCGTCTGCCGCTCGACGAAGACGCCGAAGGACGGCCGCCCGTCATCGGGGTAGAGCGTCGACAGGGTCAGAACGCGAAGCATCGCCGCTTCCTACAGCCCACTCATTAAACCGCGGTTCATCGGCGAGGGCGGAGTGACAGTCACTAGTGACTGTCACTAGTGACTGTCACTCCCAGTCCGCGCTTGGCCTTGTCCCAACCCTTCGCTAAGAAGCCCCCATGCTGCGTAACCATGCCCGTCTCGTCGCCGTCGCTCTCACCGCGAGCCTGGTCCTTCCGCTCGCCGGCTGCGCCAGCGGCGGCAAGAAGACCAAGGCCGACACCCAATATGTCGCCCGCGACGTCAACACCCTCTACAACCTCGCCCGCAAGCAACTCGACAATCGCGATTACGCGGCCGCCGGAGCCCTGTTCGACGAGGTCGAGCGCCAGCATCCCTATTCGGTCTGGGCCCGCCGCGCCCAGCTGATGAGCGCGTTCAGCTATTACGCCGCCAAGGATTACACCAAGTCGGTCGAATCCGCGCGCCGCTTCCTGTCCATCCATCCCGGCAACCGCGACGCGCCTTATGCTTATTATCTGATCGCCCTCAGCCATTACGAGCAGATCGAGGACGTCACCCGCGACCAGAGCACCACCCGCCAGGCGCTCGACGCGCTCGGCGAGCTGGTCCGCCGCTATCCCGAGACCCGCTACGCCGCCGATGCCCGTCTCAAGATCGACCTGGTCCGCGACCATCTTGCCGGCAAGGAGATGGAGATCGGCCGTTTCTACCAGCGGCGCGGCCAGTGGCTCGCCTCGGTGATGCGGTTCCGCCAGGTGGTCGACGAGTACCAGACCACCAGCCACACTCCGGAGGCGCTGATGCGCCTCACCGAATCCTATCTCGCCCTCGGCATCCCCGAGGAGGCGCGCCGCTCGGCCTCGGTGCTCGGCGCCAATTATCCCAACACCAAATGGTACGAACGCGCTTATTCGCTGGTCCAGAAGCACGCGTCGGCGGCGCCGGCACCGGCGGCGTGACCAGTTTCCGTCGCCCCGGCGGAGGCCGGGGCCCCAGGGAGTGAAAGGCTCGCCGCCTGAATCTCGTTGGGGCCCCGGCCTGCGCCGGGGTGACGGCCTGTAGGGGCCGTCATGCTCACCAGCCTCTCCATCCGCGACGTCGTCCTGATCGAGAGCCTCGACCTCGAATTCGGCCCGGGCCTCGGCGTCCTGACCGGCGAGACCGGAGCCGGCAAGTCGATCCTGCTCGACGCGCTCGGCCTGGCGCTCGGCGCCCGCGCCGACAGCGGCCTCGTCCGCCAGGGCCAGGCGCAGGCGGTGGTCACGGTCAGCTTCGACCTTCCGGCCGGCCACAAGGGGCTGGCGCTGCTCCGCGACAACGGCCTCGACGGCGAGCCGGGCGAGCCCCTGGTCGTCCGCCGGATCGTCCGCGCCGACGGCGGCAGTCGGGCCCTCGTCAACGACCAGTCGGCCTCGGTCGCGCTGGTCCGCGAGCTCGGCGCCCTGCTCGTCGAGGTGCACGGCCAGCATGACGATCGCGGCCTTTTGAACCCGCGCGGACACCGCGCGCTGCTCGACGCCTTCGGCCGGATCGACACCGGGGCGGTGGAGCGCTGCCATCTCGCCTGGGGCGAGGCCGAGGCGGCGCTCGCCAGGGCCAGGCAGGATCTCGAAGCCGCCGCGCGCGACCGCGAATGGCTCGAACATGCCGTCGCCGAGCTGGACGGGCTCGCCGCCGAGCCCGGCGAGGAGGCGGCGCTCGCCGGCCTTCGATCCGACATGCAGAAGGGGGCGAGGCTGGCCGAGGACATCGCCGCGATCGGCCAGCTGCTCGACGGCTCGGACGGCGGCCTGTCGCTGTGCCGCCAGGCGGCGCGCCGGCTCGAGCGGATCGCCGGCGAGCATGAGCGGCTCGGCGAGGCGCTCGAGGCGCTCGACCGCGCCCTGGTCGAGGCCTCCGAAGCGGAAGAGAGGCTGGAGGCCGCGGCTTGGGCCCTGGCCTATGATCCGGCCCGCCTGGAGGAGGCCGAGGCGCGCCTGTTCGAGATCCGCGCGGTCGCCCGCAAACACCGGGTCGAGCCCGATTCGCTTCCGGCGCTGGCCGAGGAGCTGTCCGCGAAGCTCGCCGAGCTCGAGGCTGGCGAGAAGAGTCTCGCCGGGCTGGAAGGCCGGGTCCGGGACAGCCGCGCCGCCTATCTGGACGAAGCCGAGCGGGTGACCCAGCTCAGGACCGCCGCCGCCGCCCGGCTCGACGCGGCCGTGGCGCTCGAGCTCGCCCCGCTGAAGCTCGACGCCGCCCGCTTCCGGACCTTGCTCGAACCGCTCGCCGAGGCGCAATGGGCCGCCCGCGGAAGGGACCGGGTCGAGTTCGAAGTCTCGACCAACCCCGGAGCGCCCTTCGCGCCCTTGACCCGGATCGCCAGCGGCGGCGAGCTCTCCCGATTCATCCTCGCCCTCAAGGTCGCTTTGGCCGAGCGCGGCGACGCCCGGACGATGATCTTCGACGAGATCGACCGCGGAGTCGGCGGAGCCGTCGCCAGCGCGGTCGGCGAGCGCCTCCACCGCCTGGCGGAAGGCGCGCAATTGCTGGTCGTCACCCACAGCCCCCAGGTCGCCGCGCGCGGCCAGAGGCATTTGCTGATCGAGAAGAGCCACGAGGGCCTGGTGACCCGCACCAGCGTCCAGGCGCTCGACGAGGAGCGGCGGCGGGAGGAGATCGCGCGCATGCTGTCGGGGGCGCAGGTGACCGACGAGGCTCGGGCGCAGGCGGTAAGATTGCTGGAGGCGGCGTGAAGGCCGGCACGCCTCTAGCGCAAAGGCCGCGCGTCGGCCCGGACGGGAAGCCGTGATGTTGCTCCTGATCGCCTCGACGATCCTTGCCGACCCGGTGCCGGCCGCTTTTCCGGAGCGCTCGCCCGGCCCGAACGCCGCCGAGCCGCCGGCCTGCGTGGCGGCGCTCGCCGGCGATCCGGCCGCGTGCGACGCCGCCATCGCCGGCGAAAGCGACGCGCAGCAGAAAGCGAGGCTGCTTTTCCACCGCGCCTATGCCTGGAACGAGAATCATCGATACGAGGAGGCGCTTCGCGACCTGGGCGAAGCCATCCGCCTGGATCCGGACTATGCCGAGGCCTATCACGAACGCGCCTACACGCTGGGCGAGGTCGGCGAGTTCGAGCAGGGGCTGAAGGATTCCGACAGGGAAATCGCCCTCCGTCCCAGCCATCCTCCGGCCTATGACGAGCGGGCCTTCCTCCGCCATCGGGCGGGCGACTTGAAGGGCGCTTTCGACGATCGGTCGAGGGCCGCCGAGCTGAGGCCCGGAGACGCCAGTTCGAGGCTGGCTCGCGGCATGGCGGCGCTCTGGCTCGGCCGCTTCGACGAGGCCGCGCGGGATTCGGAGGAGGGGCTTCGCCTCGCCGCAAGGGTCAGGAACGAGAAGGTCGCCGCCGACGCCGAGAAGCAGCGGGACCGGATCTCCCTCTGGCGGCGCGGGTCGGGCAGCGCCGCGCCGGCGAGAAGCTGCCAGGAGGCGATGAAGAAGAGTGAATTCTCCGCGCCGGGCCTCGCCGGGGATTGCACCGCCGCCTTCCTCGCCGCCGGCTCCCGGGCCGAGAAGGCCGAGCTGCTTACCACTCGAGCGCTGGTCTGGCTCGTCGGCCATCAGGACCAACCTGCTTCCATCGACGACCAGGTCGTGGCGGTGGCGCTCGAGCCCGGTAACGCGCAATGGCGCGCCAATCTCGGCGGCGCCTATGTCATGGCGAATCATTCCTGGGCCGGCCGCCGCGAGCTCGACCGTTCGCTCGCCATCGAGGAAAGCTGGTATGCCCTCGCTCAGCGTTCGGCGGCCCGGTACAATCTGAACGATCCGGAGGGCGCCTTCGCCGACGCGAAGAGAGCCTTCGAGCTGAACCCGAACGAGCTCGCCCTGACCGTCCTCGGCGACCTGTCGAAGGATGGCGGTGACCTGGCATCGGCCAGGCTCTACTGGATGGGCGCCTACCGCCTCGGGGGCGGCGGCGACGGCATCCTTGCGCGCCTCAAGTCCATCGGCATCGATCATCCCGAGCGGGAGCCCGCCGACCGGTGACCGTCCAGCCCAGCGAAGAGGATGTCCCTGCCGAGCTGGAGCGGCTCGCCGCGGAGATCGCGCGCCACAACCGGCTCTATCACAGCGAGGACGCGCCGGAGATTTCCGACTCGGAATATGATTCGCTGGTCCGCCGCAACGCCGAGCTGGAGGCGCAATTCCCGCACTTCGTCCGCGACGACAGCCCGTCGAGGCAGGTCGGCGCCGCCCCCGCCGCGCATCTCTCCAAGGTCCGTCACGCCCTTCCGATGCTCAGCCTCGACAACGCCTTCTCCGATGAGGAGGTGGCGGATTTCGTCGGACGGGTCCGCCGCTTCCTCAGCCTGCCCCCCGACGAGGAGGTGGCGCTGACCGGCGAGCCGAAGATCGACGGCCTGTCCTGCTCGCTGCGCTACGAGAAAGGCGATTTGGTCCTCGCCGCCACCCGCGGCGATGGCACGACGGGCGAGGACGTCACGGCGAATGTCCGGACCATCAAGGATATCCCGCAGCGCCTGCCCGGCGACGCTCCCGCAACCTTCGAGATCCGCGGCGAGGTCTATATGTCGAAGGCCGATTTCGCGGCGCTCAACGCCCGCCTGCTGGCCGAGGCGGAGGATCCGGCCAAGGCGCGCCAGTTCGCCAATCCGCGCAACGCCGCGGCGGGCTCGCTTCGCCAGAAGGAGGCGGCGGTGACCGCCTCGAGGCCGCTTCGCTTCTATGCCCATGGCTGGGGCGAGGTGTCGGCGCTTCCGGCCGACACCCAGCTCGGAGTGATGCGGGCGATCGAGGGCTGGGGGGTTCCGATCGCCGACCATCTCGGCCGTTTCGCGGACCTGGAGGGGCTGCTCGCCCATTACCGGACGATCGAGGCGAAGCGGGCCGACCTCGAGTTCGACATCGACGGGGTGGTCTACAAGGTCGACCGGCTCGACTGGCAGCGCCGCCTCGGCCAGGTGGCGCGGGCGCCGCGCTGGGCGCTCGCCCACAAATTCCCCGCCGAGAAAGCGGAGACGGTCCTGGAAGCGATCGACATCCAGGTCGGCCGAACCGGCAAGCTGACTCCGGTGGCTCGGCTGAGGCCGGTCAGCGTCGGCGGGGTCACCGTCACCAACGCGACCCTCCACAACAAAGACGAGATCGAGCGGCTCGGAGTCCGGGCCGGCGACCGGGTGCTCATCCAGCGCGCCGGCGACGTCATCCCGCAGGTCCTGAAGAACCTGACTCCGGACGAGGAGCGGCCCGCCTTCGTCTTTCCAAGCGCCTGCCCCGAATGCGGCTCCGACGCGGTTCGCGAGGAGGGCGAGGTCGACGTCCGCTGCACCGGCGGGCTGATCTGCCCGGTCCAGCGGGTCGAGCGGCTGCGCCATTTCGTCTCGCGCCACGCGCTCGACATCGAGGGGCTGGGGATCACCCATATCGAGAATTTCTTCCGCGACGGCCTGCTCCAGTCGCCCGCGGACATCTTCCGGCTGACGAAGGAGAAATTGCTGGCGCGCGAGCGCTGGGCGGAGATTTCGGCGGCCAATCTGATCGCGGCGATCGACGCGAAGCGCGAGCCGCCGCTCGACCGCTTCCTCTACGCGCTCGGAATCCGCCACGTCGGCGAGGTGACGGCGCGAGATCTGGCGCGACGCTATCGAAGCTGGGACAATTTCCGTTCGATGATCGAGGCGGCCTCGAAGACCCGCGCCGAGACGGCGCCGGCCCTCGGCGAGGACGAGCGCAAGTTCCGGCAGCGGCGCGACAAGGCGGTGGTCGAAGCCGTCGAGACACCGAACATCGGCCCGGAAGTGGCCAACGCCCTGCTCGATTTCTTCGAGGAGGAGCATAATCGCGAGGTGCTCGACGACCTCTTCGACGCGGGAGTCCGCCCGGCGGACGTGGTGTGGGAGACGAAGGAATCGCGGGTCTCCGGCAAGACGCTGGTCTTCACCGGCAGCCTCGAGACCCTGTCGCGCGACGAGGCCAAGGCGCAGGCCGAGCGGCTCGGCGCCAAGGTGGCGGGCTCGGTCTCGGCCAAGACGGACCTGGTGATCGCCGGTCCCGGCGCCGGCTCCAAGCTCAAGAAGGCGGCCGAGCTCGGCATCGAGGTGATCGACGAGGCGGGATGGAACGCGATCGTCGAGGGAGCGGGCTGAGCACGTC
Source organism: uncultured Alphaproteobacteria bacterium (assembly GCA_963716155.1). GTDB lineage: Bacteria > Pseudomonadota > Alphaproteobacteria > Sphingomonadales > Sphingomonadaceae > Allosphingosinicella. The sequence goes on along the minus strand of OY970297.1, from coordinate 2,232,995 downwards.
GATCGGTCTTGCGTTGCGGCTCTTGTTCATGATATGATCTCAACTGCGGTGCGAGTCGCCGCGGCTCTTTGCCAGCGACGTCCGAACCTGACACCCCCTGAAAACAAAGGATTCTTCAAGCCGATATGCGGGTCTTTTGTGTCTTTTGGCCGCTTCGTCCGCGGTTCGGCGCCCGCCGCTTCCGCATCACCAGGGTCGGCCACTCCCCGCGGTCGACCCGACCGGTCAGCATCAGGCCCTCCCGGCGATAGGCGGCCGCCACCGCCGGCGCCTGATGGTCGAGCAGGCCGGCCAGGATCAGCCGACCGCCTGGCGCGATCGCCCTGGCCACCGAGGGGGCGAGGTCGATCAGCGGCCCGGCGAGGATGTTGGCGATGACGAGGTCGTAGGGCGCCCGCGCCTGAAGCCGGACATGGTCCATCCCCTCGGCGACGAGCAGCTCGAGCTGGCCGCGCGCTCGGCCGAGCCGCACCCGGTTGATCGCGGCATTCTCCTCGGAGACCTCGATCGCCACCGGGTCGTTGTCGGAGGCGGCGGCGCGGGCGGCGGGCCACAGCCGCATCGCCGCGAAGGCGAGCAGGCCGGTGCCGGTGCCGAGGTCGAGCAGATCGGCGACCGTGGCGCCGCCCGCCTTCATCGCGCTGAGCGCGACGAGGCAGCCGCTGGTCGTTTCGTGCTGGCCGGTGCCGAAGGCTCGGCCGGCGTCGATCTCGAGCGCTATCGCGTCGGCGGGCGCCGAATCGCGGTGCTGCGGGGTGTGGACGAAAAAACGGCCGGCGCGGATCGGCTCGAGCCCCTGCTGGCTCAGAGTCACCCAGTCGCGGTCCTCGACCTTCTCCACCGCCGGCGCGGTGCCGGAGGCGCTCGGCGCGAGGGCGGCGAGCAGGCCCAGCATCTCCTCCGTCGGCTCATGGTCGAAATAGGCGTCGAGCCGCCACTGGTCCCCGGCCGCCTCGCTGGTCATCAGCACCGGCGGGAAATCGAGCCAGGCGAGCGGCGAGATGTCCTCCTTGAGCGCCTCCGCCTCCGCCTTGGTGCAGGGCAGGCTGACCTTCCAGCTGATCATGAACGCTCCTCCTCGTTCCGGGGAGGAGCAACTAGCGGACATAGCTGGCGCCGTTGACGTCGATCACGCTTCCGGTCGCCGAGGGCGGCGCGTCGACCGCCAGCCAGCGCACCGTCTCCGCCACCTCCTCCGCGCTCGCGACCCGGCCGAGCGGGATGTCGGCGACGATCTTCCGGCCGCCGCGGCTCGCCATGTAATCGTCGATCATCTCCGAGGCGGTGAAGCCGGGCGAGACGGCGAAGGCGAGGATGTTGTCGGCGGCATAGCCGCGGGCGATCGTCCGGGTCATCGCGATCATCCCGGCCTTGGAGGCGGCGTAATGCCAGTGGGCAGGGCTGTCGCCGCGGTGGGCGGCGCGGCTGGCGACGTTGACGATCCGGCCGCCGCCGGCCTCGCGGAATTGGAGCACGGCGAGCCGGCACAGCTCCGCGGCGGCGGTGAGGTTGACCCGCATGGTCCGCTCCCACTGAGCCGTCCACTCCTCGGCAGGCAGGTCGACCGGCGCCGCCTCGAAGATCCCGGCATTGTTGACGAGGACGTCGATCCTTCCGCCGAGGCGGTCCAGAGCTTCGTTCCAGAGCCGCTCCGCCGCCCCGGGCTGGGCGAGGTCCGCCGCGACGCCGTCGCCGCCGCCGCGGCTGGAGTGGCCGACGACCCGATGGGAGGAGAGGGCGGCGGCGATCGCCTTGCCGATACCGCGGCTGGTTCCGGTGACGAGGATGTTTGCCATGCCGGCGCGATAGTCGCGGCAGGCGGAGAGGGGAAGGGGTACGACGGGCCGTCAGTCGGCGAACGGGTCCCGGACCAGGATCGTGTCCTCGCGCTCGGGGCTGGTCGAGACCAGGGCGACGGAGATCCGGCACAGCTCCTCGATCCGGCGGATATATTTGATCGCCTGGGCCGGAAGGTCGGCCCAGCTCCGCGCCCCGGCGGTCGATTCGGACCAGCCCGCCATCGTCTCGTAGACCGGCTCGACCGCTTCCTGGTCGGCGGCGTGGGCGGGGAGGTGGTCGAGGCCCCTGCCGCGCAGGCGGTAGCCGGTGCAGATCCGGATCTCGTCGAGCCCGTCGAGCACGTCGAGCTTGGTCAGCGCGACCCCGGTCACCCCCGCCACCGCGCAGGCCTGGCGGACCAGCACCGCGTCGAACCAGCCGCAGCGGCGCTTGCGGCCCGTCACCGTTCCGAACTCGCGGCCGCGCTCGCCCAGCCGCTGGCCGGTCTCGTCGTCGAGCTCGGTCGGGAAGGGCCCGGCGCCGACCCGGGTCGTATAGGCCTTGACGATGCCGAGCACGAAGCCGGCGGCGCCGGGGCCGAGACCGCTGCCCGCGGCGGCGGTGCCGGCGACGGTGTTGGACGAGGTGACGAACGGATAGGTGCCGTGGTCGACGTCGAGCAGCACGCCCTGGGCGCCCTCGAACAGGATTCGCTTGCCGCGCGCCTGGGCCTCGCCGAGCGTCTTCCAGACCGGCTGCGCGAACTGAAGCACGAACTCGGCGATCTCGCCGAGGTCGCGCTCGAGCCGGACGCGGTCGATCGGCGGCTCGCCGAAGCCGGCCCGGAGCGCGTCGTGATGGGCGCAGAGCCGGTCGATCTGGGGGCCGAGATGGCCGAGATGGGCGAGGTCGCAGACCCGGATCGCGCGGCGCCCGACCTTGTCCTCATAGGCCGGGCCGATGCCGCGCCGCGTGGTGCCGATCTTGCCCTGGCCCGGACGCGTCCTCGCGCAGCGCGTCGAGGTCGCGGTGGAAGGGGAGGATGAGCGGGCAGGTGTCGGCGATGTGGAGCTTGTCGGGGGTCACCTCGACCCCCTGCTCGCCGAGCTTGCTCGACCTCGGCCCTCAGCGCCCAGGGATCGAGCACGACGCCGTTGCCGATCACCGACAGGGTGCCGCGAACGATGCCCGAGGGCAGCAGCGACAGCTTGTAGACCTGCTCGCCGACGACCAGCGTGTGGCCGGCATTGTGGCCGCCCTGGAAGCGGGCGACGACGTCGGCCCGGCTCGCCAGCCAGTCGACGATCTTGCCTTTCCCCTCGTCGCCCCACTGGACGCCGATGACGGTGACGTTGGCCAATTCGCCGCTCCTGTGCTGGTGCCCTTGGAATCTTCAGCAGGTTGGAACTCAAAACCTCCGTTTGCCCTGAGCCTGTCGAAGGGCCTTCCTTCCTGCCTTGAAGGGAAGAGGAGGGCTTCGACAAGCTCAGCCCGAACGGTGCTGGACCCAAACCACGTTCGCTTTAACGGGATGGACGGGAAATCAAAAGCGAAGCGGCTCCACCCTCTTCACCCCCGGCAGGGCGTGAAGCCGCTCGACCAGCTCGTCGCCGATATGGCTGTCGACCGAGACCAGCGCGACCGCCTCGCCGCCGGCCTCGCGGCGGCCGAGGTTGAAGGTGCCGATATTGACTCCCGCCTCGCCGAGCAGGGTGCCGAGCCGGCCGATGAAGCCCGGCGTGTCCTCGTTGACGATGTAGATCATCTCGCCCTCGAGCTCGGCCTCGACCCGGATGCCGAACATTTCGACGAGACGCGGCGCGGCGTTGCCGAACAGCGTGCCGGCGACCGAGCGCTCGCCCGTCCGGCGTGGCGACGCTGACCCGGACCAGCGTGTGGTAGTCGCCCTCGCGGTCGTGGCGCACCTCGCGCACGTCGAGGCCGCGCTCCTTCGCGAGGAACGGCGCGTTGACCATGTTCACGCGTGTCCGAATAGACCTGCATCAGCCCGGCCAGCACGGCGCCGGTGATCGGCTTCTGGTTGAGCTGCGCGGCCGCGCCTTCGACCTCGATCGAGATGCCGCTGGCGTGCCGTCCCTCGAGCTGGCCGACGAGCGAGCCGAGCTTCTCGGCCAGCGCCATATAGGGCCTCAGCTGCGGCGCCTCCTCGGCCGACAAGCGAGGGCATGTTGAGCGCGTTGGTGACTCCGCCGCGGGTCAGGAAGTCCGACATCTGCTCGGCGACCTGGATCGCGACGTTGACCTGGGCCTCGGTGGTCGAGGCGCCGAGATGCGGCGTCGCGACGAGGCCCGGCGTTCCGAACAGCGGGCTCGCCTTGGCCGGCTCCTCGACGAACACGTCGAGCGCGGCGCCGGCGACGTGGCCGCTCTCCAGCGCCTCCTTGAGCGCCGCCTCGTCGATCAGCCCGCCGCGGGCGCAGTTGATGATCCGGACGCCCTTCTTGGTCTTCGCCAGATTCTCGCGGCGAGAGGATGTTGCGGGTCTGGTCGGTGAGCGGCGTGTGCAGGGTGATGAAGTCGGCGCGGGCGAGCAGGTCGTCGAGCTCGACCTTCTCGACGCCCGAGCTCGATGCGCCCGCTCGGGCGTCAGGAAGGGATCGTAGGCGACCACCTTCATCCTCAGGCCGAGCGCCCGGTCGGCGACGATCGAGCCGATATTGCCGGCGCCGATCAGGCCGAGCGTCTTGCTGGTCAGCTCGACGCCCATGAAGCGGTTCTTCTCCCACTTGCCGGCCTGGGTCGAGGCGTCGGCGGCGGGCAGCTCGCGGGCGAGCGCGAACATCAGGGCGATGGCGTGCTCGGCGGTGGTGATCGAATTGCCGAACGGCGTGTTCATGACGACGATGCCGCTGGCGGTGGCGGCGGGGATGTCGACATTGTCGACGCCGATGCCGGCGCGGCCGATCACCTTGAGGCTGGTGCGCGGCGTCGAGCAGGTCGCCGGTCACCTTGGTCGCGGAGCGGATGGCGAGGCCGTCATAATCGCCGATGATCGCCTTCAGCTCGTCCTTCGACAGGCCGGGCTTCTCGTCGACCTCGACGCCGTTGGCGCGGAAGATCTCCGCGGCCTTCGGGTCCATCGGGTCGGAAATCAGGACTTTGGGCATTTTGTCGCTCCGTCGCCCCAGCGAAGGCTGGGGCCCCAGGGGGTGAAAGGATCGGCGGCTTTATCTCGCTGGGGTCCCAGCCTCCGCTGGGACGACGATCAGCTCGCGCGCGCCTCATGGAAGGCCCAGTCGAGCCAGGGGAAGAGCGCCTCGATATCGTCGGTCTCGACCGTCGCGCCGCACCAGATGCGAAGGCCCGGCGGAGCGTCGCGGTAGCCGGCGACGTCGTAGCCCGCCCCTTCCGCCTCGAGCAGCCCGGCCATCCTCTTGACCAGCGCCGCCTGCGCCTCGGGATCGCCGCCGCCGGCGAATTTGAGGCAGACGCTGGTGTTCGACCGGCTCGCCGGATCGCGCGCGAGATGCTCGATCCAGTCGGTCGCTCTGCACCCAGGCGTCGACCGCCGCGGCATTGGCGTCGGAGCGGGCGATCAGGCCCGGCAGGCCGCCGACGCCCAGCGCCCATTCGAGCGCGAAGATATAATCCTCGACCGCCAGCATCGAGGGCGTGTTGATCGTCTCGCCCTGGAAAAGGCCCTCGATCAGCTTGCCGCCTTTGGTCAGCCGGAAGATCTTGGGCAGCGGCCAGGTCGGGCGTGTAGCTCTCCAGCCGCTCGACCGCGCGCGGGCCGAGGATCAGCACGCCGTGGCCGCCCTCGCCGCCGAGCACCTTCTGCCAGCTGAAGGTGGCGACATCGATCTTGTCCCAGGGGATGTCCTGCGCGAACACCGCCGAGGTCGCGTCGGCGATGGTCAGCCCCTCGCGGTCGTCGCTGATCCAGTCGCCGTTGGGCACGCGCACGCCCGAGGTGGTGCCGTTCCAGGTGAAGATGACGTCGCTCGCCGGGTCGACCGCGGCGAGGTCGGGCAGCTCGCCGTAAGGCGCGTTGATCACCGTCGCGTCGAGCTTGAGCTGCTTGACGACGTCGGTCACCCAGCCCTCGCCGAAGCTCTCCCAGGCGAGCAGGGTGACAGGCCGGGCGCCGAGCATCGACCACAGCGCCATCTCGACGGCGCCGGTGTCGGAGGCGGGGACGATGCCGATGCGGTGGCTCGCCGGCACCCGCAGCACCTCGCGGGTCAGCTCGATGGCGTGGCCGAGCCGCGCCTTGCCGAGCTTCGAGCGGTGCGAGCGGCCGAGCGATCCGAGCGCGAGATGTTCGGGGCCCCAGCCCGGCGGCTTGGCGCAGGGTCCGGAGGAAAAAAAGGGACGCGCGGGTCGCACGTCCGGCTTCAGGTTCGTCACTGTCTAACTCTCCTCGCAGAGAGCACGCGCCGCGTTGGGACGGCGTGGCCCGCCGCGGGGTTTAGGCCGGTGAGGCGCGGTGTCAACCGGCGGGGAAACCCCTCTCCCGCTTTTCGCGGGAGAGGAGGGGCCCAAGCCGAAGGCTTGGGAGGTGAGGGTCTTGCTGAGTCAGTGCTACAGACCCTCACCTCCCACCGCTTCGCGGCGGGCCCCCCCTCTCCCGTAAGGACGGGAGAGGGGCTTGTTGACGACGGCGCGTCCGCCTCTCACTCTCTCCCAATGCGATGGTGCGTCCTTCCCGCGACCCTTCTCTTGGCCGCCTGCATCCCCAAGGGCGAGCGCGAGCCTGCGCCCGCCGCCCGCCAGACCCCGGCGAAGGCGACCCTCCAATGCCAGGCCGACCTGACCCGCGAGGGGGTCCGCTACAAAGCGCTCGAGGACCGGACGTTCGGCAACGGCTGCACCGCCCTCGGCGCCGTCCAGCTGCTCGACATCGGCACTCCGGTCGCCAACCTCGGCGCGATGACCTGTCCGCTCGCCCGCCAGTTCGCGCGGTGGACCCGCGAGGCGGTGCAGCCGGCGGCGAGAGCCTGGCTGGGCAGCCGGGTGGTCAGGATCGAGAGCTTCGGAACCTACAGCTGCCGGCCGGTCAACAGCCGGCCGGGCGCGAAGCTGAGCGAGCACGGCCGGGCCAATGCGGTCGACGTCGGCACCTTCGTCCTCGCCGACGGACGCCGGATCACCGTCAAGGCCGGCTGGAACGGCGAGGACGAAGACGTCCGCCGGTTCCTCCGCGCGATCCACGGCGCCGGCTGCCGCCGCTTCGGGATCGTCCTCGGCCCCGACGCCGACGCCTTCCACCGCGACCATCTCCATTTCGACATGGGACAAGGCCCCTATTGCCGCTAATGGGGCCGGCATGACCGATCCGATCCCCCCCGACCGCGTGTTTCCGGCCGCCCGCCAGGAAGCCGAGTCCGCCAACCAGCCCACGCCTTCGGCCCAGACCGCGCACGACGCCTATCGCCTCGCCTTCCAGGACATGGACTTCCTGCTGCGCGAGGATCTTCGGCCGGTCCGGTTCCAGCTCGAATTGCTCAAGCCGGAGCTGCTGCTCGACGAGGCGCGCATCGGGTCGACCTTCGTCTTCTACGGGTCGGCAAGGATCCCGGAGCCGGCCAAGGCGGACGCCCTGATCGCCGCCGCCGCCACCGACGAGCAGAGACATATCGCCGAGCGGCTCAAGGCCAAGTCGAAATATTATGACGAGGCGCGCGAGCTCGCCCGGCTGACCAGCCGATGCGATCCGGACGACAAGGGGTGGCGGCATTTCGTCGTCTGCTCGGGCGGCGGCCCGTCGATCATGGAGGCGGCCAATCGCGGCGCCCAGGACGTCGGCGCCGAATTCGTCGGCCTCAACATCGTGCTGATGCACGAGCAGATGCCCAACCCCTATGTGACCCCGAGCCTGAGCTTCCAGTTCCACTATTTCGCGCTGAGGAAGATGCATTTCCTGCTCCGCGCCCGGGCGGTGGCGATCTTCCCGGGCGGCTTCGGCACGTTCGACGAGGCGTTCGAATTGCTCACCCTCGTCCAGACCGGCAAGGTCAAGAGGCTTCCGATCCTGTTCTTCGGCCGCGAGTTTTGGGAGCGGGTGGTCGACTTCGGCGCCCTCGTCGAGGAAGGGGTGATCGCGCCCGACGATCTCGACCTGTTCACCTTCGTCGACACCGCGCAGGAGGCCTGGAAGCACGTCTGCGATTATTATGCGGCCAACGACGTCCCGGTGACCTGCGCCTGATCAGCCGGCCCGGCCGGCCCGATATTCGGCGACGAAGCGCTCGACCGGGATCGAGCGGATCGTCTCGGCCAGCACCTGCTCGGCGACGTCCTCGGGCCTTTTGAAGCGAAGGCAGCTCTTGCCCATGTCGAGCTTCTTGCCCGCCCCCGCCCAGGCCGCCTTGAGCCGTTCGGTCCGGGCCTCCGAGGCGTAGACGCAGTTGAGGTAGAGCGCCGTGTAATTCTTCTGCGCGGCGAGCGCGGCATAGACGAGCGGCTGGCCGTTATAGGTGTCGGGATAGGTTTCGAGCGGGACCTCCCAGCCGATCATCCCCCAGCTCATCCTCTCGACATAGCCGGGCGGAAGATTGGCGTTGACGAGGTCGCGGAGCCGCGAGACGAAGGCGGCGCGCTCCGCCGGCAGCTCGGCCAGATAGGCTTCGGGGGTCGGCGCCTTGCTGCTGACCATGCCCGGGCTCCTAGTGCGCTTTTTCCTGCTTCTCGCGGCCGGCGACGGCCGGGGCGGCGTCGCCGCCGATCCGGTTCGGGCCCGCTTCCTGCTCGGTCGGCACCGGCTGGTCCGCCGCCTTGTCGCCCGCGGCGGGCTGGTCGGACGCCTCGGCGGCCGCCTTTTCCGGGCTGGCCGGAGCCGCCTGCGGAGTCGGGAGCGGCAGCGGGCTGTCGCCCTGCGCGTTCAGGTAGGCGAGGAGGTTGGCCCGGTCCTCGGCCTTGCCGAGCCCGGCGAAGGTCATCTTGGTGCCGGGCGCGAAGTCGCGGGGCGACTTGATCCACTGACTCATCGATTCCCAGTCCCAATTGCCGCCCTTGCCGGCCAGGGCCGGCGAGTAGGCGAAGCCGGGCGAATGCTTGCCGATCGCTCCGCCCATCACGCCCCACAGATTGGGGCCGGTGCCGTTGGCGCCGCCCTTGGTGATCGTGTGGCAGGCGGTGCATTTCTTGAACTGCTGCTCGCCCTTGGCGACGTCGGCGGCGGCGAGCAGGTTGGCGATCGGCACCTCGGCCTCGGCGCCGCCCTCGCCGACCTTGTCGCTCACGCCCGCGATCGGATAGCCCATCTTCTCGGGCCGCTCCTGGTGGAACATCTCGTTGGCGACGATCGAGGCGCCGAGCGCGACGATGCCCGCGCCGAGCACCCAGCCCGCAATCGTGTTGGAGCGGTTGTCCATGCCTTGTGAGACCTCCAGGACGGCGCGCGGCCGCGCGCGGGAATGACGAAATTGCGTGCCCCTTTAGGCGGGGGCGCCGGGCGGGGCAAGACGCCCCATCTCCCGGCTCCCCTCCAGCGCGGCGGCCTTCGCTTTTTCAACGCGACGACGCAACGACGCAACGAAGCTGAGCCGGTCCCGTAGGCCGCGCGGCCTTTCCCGGCCACGGGCTCGTCGCGTCGTCGCGTTGAAAAATGATTGACCTGCGGCCGAGGAGTTCAGGGCGCGCGAACTGTCAGCCCTCCGCCCAATGCCGAAGCAGAGTGTGGGCGATGGCGAAGTGGGGCGGCCCCAGGAACGGGGCGTCCGGCTCGCCGGCCAGCGCCGCTCTTACGCCCGCGCGATCCACCCAGATCGCGTCCTCCAGCTCGTTGGTGTCGAGGGTGACCTCGTCGCTGGCGGCCGTGGCCGTGCAGGCGATCATCAGCTGGCCGGGGAAGGGCCAGGGCTGGCTGGCGACGTAGCGGACGCCGGTCACCTCAATCCCGGCCTCCTCCTCGAGCTCCCGCGCCACCGCTTCCTCGATCGATTCGCCGGGCTCGACGAAGCCGGCGAGGGCGGAATAGCGGCCGGCGGGATATTGCGGCTGGCGGCCGAGCAGGACCCGCCCTTCATGCTCGGCGAGCATGATCACCACCGGATCGACGCGCGGGAAATGCTCGAGCCCGCAGCCCGAGCAGCGTCGGCCCCAGCCGGCTCGGAACGCGCGGGTCGGAGCGCCGCAGGCGCCGCAGAAGAGGTGGCGGTTGTGCCATTCGATCAGGCTTCGGGCGGTTCCCCACACCGCGGTGTCGTCGGCGGCCATTCGGTTGAGCAGGGCGAAGACCGGCCAGGCGCGCTGGCCGGGCTCGGCGCGGATCAGCGGCGCGAACAGCGGGGCTCCGTCGCGAAGTCCGAGGAAGATATGCTCTTCGGCACCGGCCATGCCGCTCCAGCCGAGCCGCCCCTCTTCGTCCAGCTCGGGGTCGAGCCCGGCGAGGCGAAGCAGCCGGGCCTCCAGGCTCGCCGCCAGCCGGGCGAGCTCCGCCTCGTCGAGTCGGAGGCGGTCGGCGCGATCGAGGCCGGCGCCGGTGAATCCGGGCTTCATGCGGCCTGCCGCCACTCGGCGCCGCGGGCGGCGAGGCGGGCGAACAGGGTCGGGAGGCCGGCCTCGGCGAGCCGTTCGATCGGCCACCACGTCCCTTCCGGCGGCTGCCCGGCGTCGGCGCAGAGCAGCCGCATGTTCAGGGCGAAATGGGTGAAGACATGATCGACGCTGCCCGCCTCGCGCCACTCGGCCTCGGCCGGGGCCTTCTCGGTCGGAAGCGCGAGCATCCCGCCGAGCAGCCCCCGGGGCGGGCGGCGGACCAGCAGCACGTGGCCGTCATGCTCGAGCCAGTAGGCGACGCCCTCGCGCCTCGGCTTCGGCGCCTTGGCGAGCTTGACCGGGAAAAGCTCGGGCGCGCCCGAGCCCCGTCCCTCGCAAAAGGCCGCCAGCGGGCAGCGCCCGCAATCGGGCGAGCGCGGGGTGCAGATCGTCGCTCCGAGGTCCATCATCGCCTGGGCGAAGTCGCCGGCCTCCGAATCCGGCGTGATCGAGCCGGCGAGCCGGTAGATCTCCTCCCGCGCCGCCGGCAGGGGAGTCTCGATGGCGAAGAGCCGGGCGACGACCCGCTCGACATTGGCGTCGACGACCACCGCCCGCCGCCCGAAGGCGATCGCGGCGATCGCCGCGGCCGTGTAGCGGCCGATGCCCGGCAGTGCGCGAAGCCCATCCTCGGTGTCGGGAAAACGGCCGCCGAGATCGTCGGCGACGGCCCGGGCGCAGGCGATCAGGTTGCGGGCCCGGGCGTAATAGCCGAGGCCCGCCCAGGCGGCCATCACCTCGCCTTCGGGCGCGGCGGCCAGCGCCTCGACGGTCGGCCAGCGCCGGGTGAAAGCCTCGAAATAGGGGGCGGCGTGGGCGACATTGGTCTGCTGGAGCATCACTTCCGACAGCCACACGCGGTAGGGATCGGGCCGCTCGCCGCGCTCGACCCGCCACGGCAACCGCCGTTTATCCACAGCAAACCAACGCAAGAGGGCCTGGGAAGCATCGACGGACATGCCGTGCCTATGCCATGGTCGGACCGATGGTGAAATCGGGCGGGACCAGGAAAAAGCAGGCCGAGGCGCCGCGGGCCAACCGGGCCCGGGCGGTGTCCGATCTCGTTCCCGATATCGGCCGGGCCGCCTTCCGCCGCTTCGGCTTCGTCCAGTCCTCGATCGTCAGCCGCTGGCACGAGATCGTCGGCGAGCGCTACGCCGCCGTCTCGTCGCCGGAGTCGATCCGCTTCCCCGCCGGCAAGCGTTCGGACGGGGTTCTCAACCTGATCGTCGAGGGCGCGCACGCGCCGATGATGCAGCATGTCGCTCCGACCATCGTCGAGCGGGTCAACCGCTTCTTCGGCTATCAGGCGGTGGGCCGGGTGGCGTTCAGGCAAGGTCTGGTTCAGGTCGCGCGCGCGAGGACCCGCGCCGCGCCGCAGTCGCTTCGGCCGATCCCGGCGGAGCTCGGCGATTCGCTGCGCGAGGTGGCGGATCCGGAGCTTCGCGCCTGTCTCGAATCGCTGGCGCGCGGAGTGGCGGCGAACGAGGCGGCGCCCGGGCCGGCCGTGGCCATCCCAGTGCTGGGCAGAATTGGAGAAACGAAGAGATGAAGTCGATCCTTACCGCCGGGGCGGCGGCTGTCGCCCTGCTTCTCGCGGGCTGCGGCGACGGCGGCGGCAACGGCCAGGCGCCGGCCGGCGGCGATGCCCCCCTGAAGCAGATTGCGGCGCCGAACGGCGACTGGACCCAGATGGTGGTCAAGACGCCCGAGGGCGGCTTCCGGATGGGCAATCCCGACGCCCCGGTGAAGCTGGTCGAATACGGCTCGCTGAGCTGCCCGCATTGCGCCGAGTTCGAGGAGCAGGCGGGACCGCCGCTTCGCGACAAATATGTGAAGAGCGGGCAGGTGAGCTGGGAATTCCGCACCTATCTGCTGTTCGGGCCGGACGCGGGCATCTCCGCCTTGCTCCATTGCCAGGGCGAAAGCGCCTTCTTCCCGATGATCCAGCAGCTCTACGCCGACCAGCGCAACTGGTCCGGCCGTCTCCAGTCGCTGCCGCCCGAGCAGCTTCAGCAGATCCAGAGCCTGCCGCCGCGCGAGGCGGCTCCGGTCATGCTGCGTGCGACCGGCGTGGACGAATTCTTCCGCCAGCGCGGAATGCCCGCCTCGCGTATCCAGTCGTGCCTCGCCGATCCGGCGGTGCTCGACCAGGTCACCGCCGTCACCAAGCGCGGCAACGACGAAGGCGTCAACGGCACTCCGTCCTTCTTCATCAACGGCAAGGTCGTCCAAGGCGCGGCGAGCTGGGCCGCGCTGGAGCCCGAGCTGAGGGCAGCGATCCCGTGAGGATCGCGGCGCTCGCCTTCGCGCTGGCCGCGGCGTCATCGGCTCCGGCGGCCGGCCAGGCCGACTGGACCCGGACCGTCGCGGCCACGCCCGAGGGCGGCTTCCGGATGGGCAATCCGAACGCGAAGGTGAAATTGGTCGAATACGGCTCGCTGACCTGCGGCCATTGTGCCGCCTTCGCCCGGGACGGGATGCACGCGCTCGTCGGCACCTATGTGAAGAGCGGCAAGGTCAGCTACGAATATCGCAACTTCATCCTCAACGGCCTCGACGTCGCCGCCAGCCTCGTCGCCCGCTGCGGCGGGCCGGCCCGCTTCTTCCCGGTCGCGGACAAATTCTATGCGACCCAGGAGCAGTGGATGGGCCGGCTCTCGTCGCTCACCGCGGCGCAGAAGGCCGAGCTCAAGGCCCTCCCCGAGGGCGAGCGGCTCGGCCGGCTGGCCGAGACCGTGGGGCTGACCGGGCTCGCCGCGCAGCACGGCATCGCGCCCGCTGCGGCGAAGCGCTGCCTCGCCGACCAGGCCGGGCTGGAGCGGCTCGGCAGGATGGCCGAGGCCGCCGGCGCCCAGGGCGTGCAGGGCACGCCGACCTTCTTCCTCAACGGCGCCAACATCGGCACCCACAGCTGGGCGACGCTGGAGCCGATCCTGCGCGAATCGGCGGGCTGACGATGGCGGGCGGGGGCGGGCCATGCAGATAAAGCGGCTGAAGCTCTCCGGCTTCAAGAGCTTCGTCGAGCCGGCCGAGCTCCGCATCGAGCCGGGCCTGACCGGGGTCGTCGGCCCCAACGGCTGCGGCAAGTCCAACGTGCTCGAGGCGATCCGCTGGGTGATGGGCGAGAGCTCGCCCAAGTCGATGCGCGGCGCCGGAATGGACGACGTCATCTTCGCCGGCACCGCGTCGCGCCCGGCCCGCGACTTCGCCGAGGTCTCGCTGCTCGTCGAGCGCGAGGCCGAGGACATGCCCGGCGACGTCACCCTGGCGCCGGTCGGCGACGTCGAGGTCGCCCGCCGAATCGAGCGCGGCGCGGGCTCCGCCTACCGGGTCAACGGCCGCGACGTCCGGGCGAAGGATGTCGCCTTGCTGTTCGCGGACGCGGCCACCGGCGCGCATTCGCCGGCCCTGGTCAGCCAGGGCAAGATCAGCGCGGTGATCGCCGCCAAGCCGGTCGAGCGGCGGCTGATGCTCGAGGAAGCGGCCGGAATTTCCGGCCTCCACGTCCGCCGCAAGGACGCCGAGCAGAAGCTTCGCGCCGCCGAGGCCAATCTGACCCGATTGGACGAGGTCCTCGCCGACATGGAGATGCGCGCCTCCGCGCTGAGGCGCCAGGCCAAGGCGGCCGAGCGCTATCGCAAGCTCTCCGACCAGATCCGGATCGCCGAGGGCCGGATGATCTTCGCCCGCTGGAGGGAGGCGGCCGAAGCCGCCGATGCCGCCAGGCGCGAGGCGGAAGCCGCCGGGGCCGCGGTCGAGAAGGCCTCCGAAGCCCAGCGCGCCGCCGCCGCCTGGCAGACCGAGGCGGCTCGAAAGCTCGCCGACTTGCGCTCCGCGGCCCAGGCTGCCCGCGACCGGGCGACTTCGCTCGGCCACCAGCTGGCGACCCTGCGCGCCGAGCGCGACGGGCTCGCGCGCCGTCTGCGCGAGCTCGCCGAGCGGCGCACCGCCTTGCTCGGCGACCGCGCCCGCGAAGCCGCTCTCGGGGACGATGCCAAGGCCGCGCTGGCCCGGCTCGAGCAGGAGCGAAGCGACATCGCCGCCCGCCTCGCCGCCGCCGAGGAGGCGCGCGGGACGATCGATGTGCGCACCGTCGCCCTCGAGGACGAGGCTCGCGAGGCCGAGGCCGAGCTCGGCAAGGCCCGCGCCGTCCAGGCCGCCGAGCAGGCCGAGGCGCGAGTCGCCCGGACGGCGCTGGAGGCCGCGCAGGCCAAGCTCGCCCGGGCCGAAGCCGAGAGCCGCCGCCTCGACGAGCAGATGAAAGCGATCGGCGAGGAGGCGCCGCTCGTCGCCGGACTCCAGGCCGCCCGAGCCCGGCGCGAGGAGGCGGAAGCCCGGCTCGAGGCCGCCGGCGAGGCGATCGGAGCCGCCGAGGCCCGGCGCCAGCAGGCGGCGGCGGCGCGCGACTCCGCCGAGAGCGAGGGCTCGGCGGCCCGCGCCGCGCTCGCCGCGCTCGAAGCCGAGGCCCGGGCGCTCGCCAAGGCGGTCGAAGGGAGCGGCGGCGACCGGGCGATCAATCATGTCAGGGCCGAGCCGGGCTATGAGCGGGCGCTCGCCGCGGCGCTCGGCGACGATCTCGAAGCGGCGCTGGAAGGCGATTCGCCGAGGCGTTGGCTGGGCGCCGACATGCTCCCCGGCGATCCCGCCCTGCCGGCGGGCTGCGAGAAGCTGGCGGCCCACGTCCAGGCTCCGTCGGCCCTGCGCCGACGCCTCGAGCAGGTCGGCGTGGTCGACCGCGACGAGGGCCTCGCGCTCGCCGTCGGCCAGCGCCTGGTCACCCGCGACGGCCGGCTCCGCCGCTGGGACGGCTTCGCCGCCACCGGCCTCGGCGCCGCCGCCGCCGAGCGGCTGATCCGGGTCAACCGGCTCGCCGACATCGAGCAGGCGCTGCCCGCCGCCGCCGCCGCCGTCGACTCGGCCGGGCAGCGCATCGCCGCCGCGCTCGCCGAGATGGACTCCGCACGCGCCGCCGCCGATGAGGCCCGGCGCGGCGAGGCCGAGGCCTCGGCCGCGATCCGCGAGGCCGCCCGGGCCGAGGACGGCGCCCGGGTCGAGATCGAACGGCTGGACCTGCGCCGAACCGGCCTCGCCGAGCGGATCGAGCAGGCGGCCCAGGACCTCGCCGAGGCCCGGCGCGGCGACGAGGAGGCTCGCCGCCAAGTCGCCGCTCTGCCCGATGCCGCCGCCACCGAGGCCCGGGTCGCGGAGCTTCGCCGGGTCGCCGAGGCCGCCCAGCAGGCCCTCGCCGAAGTCCGCGCCGAGGCGGCGACCCACGCCCGCGCGGTCGGCGCCGACAAGCTTCGCGCGGAGGCGGCTCTCAAGGAGGCCGAGGACTGGCGGGTGAGGGCCGCCGAGGCCGGCAAGCGCCACTCCGACATGGGCGTCCGGATCGCCGAGGCCGAGGCGGAGGCGGAGCGCCTCACCGACGCTCCGGACGAGATCCGCCGGCGGATCGAGGCCGTCGAGGCCGAGAGCGTCGAGGCGGCCGAGGCTGCCGCCGCGGCGGCCGAGGCCGAGCGGCAGGGCGAAGTGGCGCTTCGCGAGACGGAAGCGCGGCTCGCCGAGGTCGGCGAGGCGCTCGCCGCCGCCCGCGAGGCCCGGGCCGGGGCGGCCGCCCGCCACGAGAATCAGGAAGCGCGGCGGATCGAGATGGGTCGCATCTCCGGCGAGCGGTTCGAATGCCCGCCGCCCTTGCTTCCCGAGCGGCTCGGCTTCGACGAGACGACGATCGTCCCCGCCGCCGAGGAATCGAGCCGCCACGAGCGGCTGTCGGCCGAGCGCGAGCGGATCGGTCCGGTCAATCTGATCGCCGAGCGCGAGCTGACCGAACTCGACGAGAGCCGCTCGGCCAGCCAGGCGGAGCGGGAGGAGCTCGGCCTCGCCATCAACCGGCTGCGCGGCTCGATCGGGAGCCTGAACCGCGAGGGCCGGGCCCGGCTGCTCACCGCCTTCGAGGCGGTCGACCGCCATTTCCGGAGCCTGTTCACCACCCTGTTCGAAGGCGGCCAGGCCCATCTCGAACTGGTCGAATCGGACGATCCGCTCGAGGCCGGGCTCGAGATCATGGCCCAGCCGCCGGGCAAGCGCCTCTCGACCCTCACCCTGCTCTCCGGCGGCGAGCAGGCGCTGACGGCCATCGCCCTCATCTTCGCCTTGTTCCTCACCAACCCCGCCCCGATCTGCGTCCTCGACGAGGTCGACGCGCCGCTCGACGATGCCAATATCGAGCGCTTCTGCGACCTGCTCGACCGGATGGTGAACGAAACCCAGACGCGCTACCTGATCGTCACCCACAATGCGGTCACCATGAGCCGCATGCACCGGTTGTTCGGAGTGACGATGATCGAAAAGGGCGTCAGCCGCCTGGTCAGCGTCGACCTCGGCGGCGCCGAGCGGCTGCTCGCCGCCGAGTAATCCAGCCTCGGTCGGATTGCCCCCGTTTCCCCGCCCGCCGATTGCTGACGGAGCTCAGGATGCGTTTCATCGTTTCATCCACCATCTCCTCGATAGCGTCGTCCGCGTTTCCCATCGGCCACGTTCCGTTCACCTCCAGGGGTGCCCCTTCCTCCGCGAAAGCCAAGTGCGCGGGTCACGACCGCGCGAAGGCCAAGAGCGGCTCCATAGTATGTCCATCGGCCGCACGGAGAGCGGCGATATACTGCTTCCGCGTCTTCCCTGGCTCCATGAGATTTGCTCGCCCCCAGGTGAATCGCGGTTCGCCCATGCGCGCGATCATGAGGTCTGCCGCCAGTCGTGAAAATCGTCCGTTCCCGTTGGGGAATGGGTGAATGAGGGTCAGGCGATGATGGAAGCGTAGGGCGATTTCGTCGGGCGAATAGGTGCCGTTGTCCATCCAGTAGCGGGCGTCCCCCAGAAGGCCGCGCAGATCGATGGCGACCATGAAGCTGTCGGAGCCGATGCGGCGGTTATTTTCCCGGGAATATTCTCCGGCCCATTTCCAGACTTGGCCGAACATGCGCCGGTGAAGCTCGCGTAAGAAGTCTTCATTCAGCACGTCACGCGGTCGCCGGAAAGCCCAGCGCTCCCCTTCGGTGATATTGATCTGCTCGATTTCATTCAGCTCCTGTCGGAGCGTAATGTAGGTCGGGATGAGGCCGAGCCGTTCCTCGTGAGTGAGCGGCGTGTTACCGTCCTCCTCGGGGAAGAGGTCGACGGTCACGGTTTATCGTCCCACAGGCGCGCGATGCTTTCGCGTAAGATTTCCTCGATGAGTCGCTTCCGCTCGGCGGCAAGGGCCGGCTGGTCCAGACCTTGGTTTTCGAGAGCCATGGTATGGCTGGCGCGCGCAAGCTGGCGCTCGGCGATTTCTTCCGCGCGGGCGCGCAGGAGTTCGTCGATCGGGCGGTTGGGCACCAGGGCGTATACGAGCGTGCAGTCCATTGCCGCCGCCGCTTCGCGCAGTTTGGCGAGAGAAATCGTCTCCCGTGCTTCGCTTTTTTCCAGGTCCACAACGGTCGATTGGACCTTGCCCATGCGTTGCGCCAATTGTCGCGTGGTCATGCCGAGGGCATCGCGAATGGCGCGCAGCCAGCCGTGCGGTGGGCGCATCAGATCCTGACGACCGCGTAGCGGGCTCAGACGACGTTCCAGATGTTTCCGCGCGAGCGCCGTCGAATCCATGATCGGCTCCACCAGATCAGCATATCTTCATCGATCGGATATAGCCGATCAAATGTCAAGATATTGATCGACTATAAGCGATCAAAATGTTTCCTGGCGATCGGTCAAAGCCGATCGAAAGATGCTGAATGGATACTCCGCTTGCGCATTCCGTCTGGACTCCCGCTTTCGCGGGAGTGACGATGGATCATGGACGCTCCAGTAACGCGATTCATCCCGCCTTATCCGCCGCGCAGCGCCGGCCCCGTCGCGAGCTGGCGCGGCTTCTTGGGGGAGCGCGCCCGGACCGCCGTCTACGGCTGGTCGGAGCAGGCCTTCCGCCTGCCCTACATGCGCCGCAAGATCCTCGGCTTCCGGGTCCACATCCCGCTCGAGCCCGACGCGGTGCAGCGGGTGCTGCTCGACAATGCGGCCAATTACGCCAAGCCCGACGTCGTCAAGGCCTTGCTCGCTCCGGCGATCGGCCAGGGGCTGCTCACCTCGGACGGCGCGCTCTGGCGCGACCAGCGCCGGATCGTCGCCGCCAATTTCGCGCCCGCCGCGGTCGACGGGCTGGTGCCGCAATTCGGCGAAGTGGGCCGTGCCGCGCTGGAGCGGTGGCAGCCCGGCCAGCGCAACATGGCGGTCGAGGCGACCCAGGCGACGATGCGGGTCATCTCCAACACCCTGTTCAGCGGCGACGAGCGCCTGACCAGCGACGCAGCGATGGCGCATATCGCGGCCGCCCTGGAGGGAGTCAGCGAGGCCCGGCTGCAGGCGATGCTCGGCCTGCCGCGCATCCCGTGGAGCCGCAAGGGCTTCATCGCCCAGCGCGGCCAGGCCTATCTGCGCGGCACTCTGGAGGCGGTGGTCCGCGAGCGGCTGCCCGACGGCGGGCCCGACGACTTCCTCGGCCGGCTGATCCGCGGCCTCAACGAGCGGTTCGAGCCGAAGCGGGCCGCGGCGCTGGCGGCCGACAACGCGATGACCTTCTATCTGGCCGGGCACGAGACCACCGCCAATGCGGTGAGCTGGACCCTCTTCCTGCTCGCCGAGCAGCCCGAACTGCAGGAGGCGCTCGCCGGGGAAGCGGCCGAGGCGCTCGCGGCCGGCGAGGATGCCGATCTGCCCGCCCGCCTCCCGCGTCTGCGGCTGGCGCTCGAGGAAAGCCTTCGCCTCTACCCGCCGGCGCCCCGCTTCGACCGCCAGGCGGTCGAGGCCGACCGGCTCGGCGGAGAGGAGGTGCGCCCGGGCGACATCGTTTCGATCTGGCCGTGGCTGCTGCACCGGCACAAGAGCCTGTGGGACGATCCCGACGCCTTCGTCGCCGACCGCTTCGCCAGCGGCAGGCGCCACCGCTTCCAGTACATCCCGTTCGGCGCCGGGCCGCGCCTGTGCGTCGGCGCCCGCTTCGCCACCGCCGAGGCGCTCACCATCCTCGCCCACTGGCTGAGCCGCTGGCGCTTCGACCCGGTTCCCGGCCGCGAGGTGCGGGCCCACGGAATGGTGACCCTCCGGCCGGCCGGCGGGCTGCCGCTGATCCTGTCGAGGCGGTGAAGCGTTCGGAGGTCAGGTGCGCCCTACATCCGTTCGGGCTGAGCTTGTCGAAGCCCTCTCCTTTCCCCTTTTAGAACAACAAGGAGAGCCCTTCGACAAGCTCAGGGCGAACGGGGTGAGACCTCCCGACGTCACTCCGCGGGCTGCGGCGCCAGCTTCCCCTTGCGCTTGCGCTCCACCTCGGAGCGCCAGCCGCGGGTGCGGAGCCACATGATGATGCCGGTCACCGCGAGCAGGGCGGGGATGATTCCGCCGATGAAGATGACGATTTGCCAGACGAGCCCCATGCCGGTGCCGTCGTGCCAGCGGCGCATGGTGCGCGCCCGTGTCTCCGGACGCGGCGGGCGCGGCGGAGTCACCTCGGCCGAGGAGTCGGCGATCTCGACCTCCGCCGGGCCGCCCTGGCGGGCGAAGGCCAGCTTCCACGAGCCATTCTGGTCGGTCGGCCAGGTGACCGCGGCCAGCGGCCCGGTCGCGTGCGGGCTCGCGGCGGCCAGCACCGAGTCGGCGGTCAGCGCGGTCCGCTCCAGCGGCCGCGCGCGGAGCGCCCGGGCGCGGTCCGGCGGTCCGCCCTTCGCCTTGGGCTGGCTCGCCTCGAACGCGCTGAACACAGCGGGGAAGGAGATCCAGACGCCGGTGAAGCACAGCATCGCCAGCGGGACCAGGATCCAGAAGCCCATCTGGTGGTGGAGGTTGGCGTTGGTCGAATTCTGCCGGCGCCAGCGCAGGCCGCGCGTGACGCTCCCCGTCACCGGCCACCACAGCCAGATCCCGGTGAGGCAGGAGACGAACATGAAGATTCCGACCCAGCCGACGATCGTCCGGCCCCACCCCGGCACCATCAGGCTGCCGTGCAGGGAGTGGAGCACGCGCACGGCGCCGGAGTCGCTCGGCGCCTTGTCGAGCAGCCGGCCGTCGGCGGGGTCGAGCCAGAGGCTGGTGCGCGATGGGCGGGCGGCGCCGGGCGGGGCGGTGCCGACGGCGGTGACGGTGACCGGCCCGCCATGATGCTCGGGATAGCGGATCGACAGGATCCGCTCGCCGGGTCCGAGCGCCGCCTGGGCCGAAGCAGCATAGGCGCCGGGGGTCAGGGCCGGAACGCCGGTGACGGCGTAACGCTGCGGGTTGAGGGTCTCGTCGAGCCAGTCGTGCCAGACCAGCGCCGAGCCGGTCAGCGAGATCGGGATGATCAGGATGGCGAGCAGGATTCCGATCCACTTGTGGACCGAGAACCACAAGGAGCGCAGGCGCAAGGTCGTCGATTGGGCCAAAATACTTCCTCACGGCAGTGGGTTGCGGCAGAAGCTAATGAGAATGGATTGCAGGAACAAGTCATGGATCGAGCGGCCTGAGGCGTTTCTGTCGAAAACTGCTATTGCGAACCATTCTCAAGAGAGATAGGAACCCTCGCGGCGACGTAATCATGCGCGCAGCCAAGGGGTCCGAATGTCCATTCCTGCCGTCTCTCTGCTAGTCTTTTCCTCGGCGATGGCGACGCCCGCCCTCGATGCCGCGGCTGCCGCGGCGGCCGAGGCCGAGCCGACGATCGTCGTCACCGGCGAGCGGCCGGAATATGGAGCGCAGGAAACCTGCACCGCGACCCGCACCTGCACCGACGTCAAGGACGTGCCGCAGTCGATGTCGGTCGTCACCGAGAGCCAGATCGAGGACCAAGCGATGCGATCGATCGCCGACGTCCTGATGTACGTGCCGGGCGCCACGCCCGGTACCGGAGAGGGCAATCGCGACCAGATCACCCTGCGTGGCAACAACACCACTGCCGATTTCTTCGTCGACGGAGTCCGCGACGACGTCCAATATTTCCGCGACCTCTACAACGCCGACCGCATAGAGGTGCTTCGCGGCCCCAATGCGATGATCTTCGGCCGCGGCGGCGGGGGCGGCGTCGTCAACCGGGTGACCAAGCGGTCCGGCTTCAATAGCTATCGCGAATTTGCCGTCCAGGGCGACAGCGAAGGCGGCTTCCGGCTGACTGGGGACCTAGACCAGCCGCTCGGCGACTCGGCCGGCCTCAGGCTGAACGGCGTCTACGAGAATGGCGAGAGCTTCCGCCGGAACGTCGAGCTCGAGCGCTACGGCGTCAATCCTGTTCTCGGCGCCGTCTTCGGCGACACCCGAATCGACCTCTCCTACGAATATTTCCACGACCGCCGGACCGCCGACCGCGGCGTCCCCGCCTTCCTCGGCCGGCCGATTCGCGGGTTCGACCCTATTTTCTTCGGCGATCCGGAGCAGAGCTTCGCCGAGGTCGACGCGCATGTGATCAGCCTGGCAGCGTCGCATCGCTTCTCCGACTCGGTGACCCTCAGGAACCGCACGACCTGGGGCGACTTCGACAAATTGTACCAGAACATCTTCCCCGGCGCGGTCAACGCGGCCGGCACGCAGGTGAGCCTTTCCGCCTATAACGACACGCTGAAGCGGCAGAATCTGTTCAGCCAGACGGATCTCGTCGTCGAAGGCGATCTCGGCGGACTGTCGCACACTCTGCTGCTCGGCGCCGAGGTCGGCTGGCAGGACACGGTCAGCCGCCGCCGCAACGGCTTCTTCGCCTCGGCGACCAACCCCGCCGGAGTCGCGTCGATCAACGTCCCGCTCGCGGCGCCGACGATCGACGCCGCCGTGACCTTCCTCCCGGTCAACACCAATCCGGCGCGGACTCCGGCCAACTTCAACCAGGGCGACGCCTCCGTCCTCGCTTTCTACGCTCAGGAGCAGCTGCGCATCTCCGACGCCTTCGAGATCGTCGCGGGGCTGCGCTACGACCGCTTCGAGCTCGACGTCCTCAATCGCAATACCGGCCAGACCTTCAGCCGCACCGACAATCTGCTCTCCCCCCGGCTCGGCCTGATCGTGAAGCCGCTCCCCGAGCTGTCGCTCTACGCGAGCTACGGCCGCTCCTACCTGCCGAGCGCCGGCGACCAGTTCAGCTCGCTCGACGTGACCTCCGAGAGCCTCAAGCCCGAGCGCTTCGACAATTACGAGATCGGCGCCAAGTGGGAGCCCATTCCCGGGCTGCTCGCCACCATCGCCCTCTACCGGCTCGACCGCACCAATACCCGAGCGCTCGATCCGGCGACCAACCTCACCGTCCTCACCGGCGCCCAGCGCAGCAAGGGGATCGAGATCGGGCTCGAGCGCAACGTCACCGACCGCTGGCAGGTCTCGGCCGGCTACGCGCTTCAGGAGGCGAAGGTGACCCGCGCCACCACCGCCTGTCCGAGCGGCGAATGCGAGGTGCCGCTGGTGCCGCGCCACCAATTCTCGGTCTGGAACCGCTACAATGTCAGCAAGCCGCTCGGCTTCGGCCTCGGCATCATCGCGGCTTCGAAATCCTACGCTTCGATCGGCAACGCGGTGACCCTGCCGGGCTATGCGCGTGTCGATGCGGCGATCTTCTATGCTCTGAACGCGAACATCGAGGCCCAGCTCAACGTCGAGAACCTCCTGGGCGCCGACTATTTCCCGACCGCCCACAACGACAACAATATCGCTCCCGGGGCGCCGACGACGGCCCGGGCGACGCTGCGTTTCCGTTTCTAGAGGAATCGCTTCCCGGCGAAGGCCGGGATCCGGTCTTCCGCAAGCGCCGCTGGGCCCAGGCGTTCGCCGGGGAGCGGCTACCCCGTGATCTTCGAGCCGAGCGGCCGGGTGGCGGGGCCGTGGATGACCTCGCCGTCGAGCTCGAAGCGCGAGCCGTGGCAGGGGCAGTCCCAGGTCCGGTCGGTGTCGTTCCAGCCGACCAGGCAGCCCATATGGGTGCAGACCGCCGAGACCGCGTGGACCTTGCCGCGCTCGTCGCGATAGGCGGCGACATTGTCGCCGTCGATCTTGAGGATCGCCGCCTCGCCGGGCTTGAGCTCGTCGTAGGACCGGGCCTTGCTGCCCAGGTAGCCGCCGACCAGATGCGCCGCGACCGACGCATTCTCCTTCACGAAATCGGGCGCTCCGGCGATCGGCTTGACCCGGGTCGCGTCGAACATGTCGAGCCAGCGATTCTCCTCGCCGGTGGCGAGATCGGCGATGATCTCGGCGGCGACGGTGCCGTTGCTGATCCCCCAGGCGTCGAAGCCGGTGGCGACGAGATAGCCGTCGGAGCGCGACGACCAGCCGATGAACGGGGCATGGTCCATCGGCGTGTAATCCTCGTTGATCCAGCGATACTCGACCGGCCCGGCGTCGAACTTCTCGGTCAGCCAGCGCTCGATGTCGGCGAGCCACTTCTTCTCCTCGTCGGGATGGCCCGGCTTGAAATGGGTCCCCGCGACGATCCCGTAGACCCGCCCGTCCGAGCCGCGATGGGTTCGGATCGAATGGCCCGGCGACTCGGCGTTCTTGTACATTCCCGGCGGGACCCGGCGGATCGGCGCCGCGATCACCGGCTCGGCCTTGGGATAGTTGGTGGCGTAAAACATTCCGACCTGGCCGAGCGGCAGGTGGGTGGCCATGACGACGTGCCGGGCCGAGACGGCGCCGCCATCGGTGACGACCCGGGTCGGCTCATAGTCGACCGCGCGGCTGTTCTCGAAGACGTGGCAGCCGTCGCCCGGGATCGTAGCGGCGAGGCCGGCGACGTACTTGACCGGGTGGAACTGGGCCTGGCCGTCCCAGCGCATGGCCGCCACGACCTCGAACGGAAGGCCGGTGTCGCGGGTCAGGCTGGCGGGGAGGCCGAGCCGCCGGGCGACCTCCACCTCCTTCTCGAGCTGCGAGACGTAGCTGTCGTCGAGCGTGTAGACGAAGGCCGGCATCGGTTCGATGTCGGCGTCGATGCCGTGCTCGCCGGCAAGCTCCGAGATGCGCCGGATGCCGGCCTCCTGGGCTTCGGCGTAGAGCCGCGCCTTGGCTTCTCCGAAGATGTCGACGAGAATCTGGTAGCGCGAGCCGCCGTGCTGCGAGCTCATTTTGGCGGTCGACTTTCCGGTCACCTGCCGGCCGACCCGGCGGGCCTCGACGACGGCGACCTTGAGGCCGCGATCCTTGAGCAGCCGCGCCGCGGTGATCCCGACGATCCCTCCGCCGACGATCGCGACGTCGACCGCGACCCGGCCGGACAAAGCGGGGAAGCCGGGCGAATCCGCGGTCGCGTTCCAATAGCTGCCGTGCCCGCCGTTCGTCGCCATCGCCGTCTCCTGCCGTCCCATTGGATGCCGGCTCTTTCAACCGAGTTCCCGGCCGGCCTGTTCCACCGCCGGGCTTGCCATCGCGCCGCCCAAGGCTAGGCTTCGCGCTTCGGATTATCCGAAGCCAAGGGGGACGTCGGATGGAATGGGCAATTCTGCCGCTCAAGAAATATGCCGAGTTCGAAGGACGCTCCCGCCGCAAGGAATATTGGATGTTCGTCCTGCTCCTCGTCGCCGTCATGGCCGTCATCGCCGGCGTCGAGGCGATGACCGGCCTGGCGGCGACGATCGGTCCCTATGGGCCCCTCACCGCCCT
Organism: uncultured Alphaproteobacteria bacterium; assembly: GCA_963716155.1. Taxonomy (GTDB): domain Bacteria; phylum Pseudomonadota; class Alphaproteobacteria; order Sphingomonadales; family Sphingomonadaceae; genus Allosphingosinicella. Next base: position 2,208,074 of record OY970297.1, on the reverse strand, counting down.
CTTCCTGCTGGCGACCCTCGCGCCGAGCCTCGCGGTCGGAGCCCGGCGGCTGCACGACACCGGCCGCTCGGGCTGGTGGCTTCTGATCGGCTACGGGCCGTTCCTGCTCGCCCAGGTCCTGACGCTCGCCGGACTCCTCCAGCTCGCCACGATCCTCTCGGTCCTGGCGCTGGCCGGCTTCGTCGTGCTGCTGGTCTTCATGGCCGTGGAGGGGACGCGAGGCCCCAACCCCTACGGGCCCGACTCCAAGGGTTCGGACGCCGTTCCGGCCGCCGCCTAGGCCTGCCCGCGGAAAAAACCGAATTGCGCAAATCGCATTAACCAATGCCATTTGGCGCGCCCGACGGCATGATGTAGGCTGCCGGCGACGACTTGTCTTGGGGGAGCGGACGCGCAGCCCCTCCCGTCCGGGCAGATTGGCTTCAGCGAGCCGCGCGCCGCGCGGCAGAGGGGGAAGACATGGCCATCATCAACGGCACTTCGGGCGACGATTTCCTCGCCGGCACTCCGGGCGACGACACGATCACCGCCTTTGCCGGCAACGACCTCGCCAATGGCGGCGACGGCAACGACACGATCGACGGCGGCGACGGCCACGACAATCTGCGCGGCGAGGGGGGCAACGACACGCTGCTCGGCGGCGATGGCGACGATTATCTGCGCGGCGGCCTCGGCGACGACACGATCGACGGCGGCGCCGGCCTCGACCGGGTCGCCTTCTTCACCGCGACCCACGGGATCCAGGTCGACCTCCGGATCGTCGGAATCGCCCAGAACACCCTGCTCGGAATGGATACGCTGGTCGGCATCGAGCACGCCTCCGGCACCGAATATGACGACGTCATCGACGGCAATGACGGCGACAACTGGCTGTGGGGCGAGAACGGCAACGACACGATCAACTCCCATGGCGGCAACGACCTGGTCGAGGTCGGCCCCGGCAACGTTCTTTCCGACGGCGGCACAGGCAACGACACCCTATCGGTCTGGGCGAACAATGCGCCGCTCGCCGGCGTGACCGTCTCGCTGCTGCTCCAGGGCGGCGCGCAGGCGACCGGAATCGGCAGCATGACCCTTTCCGGCTTCGAGAATCTGTCCGGCTCGGCCGGCAATGACAATCTGACCGGCGACGGCAATGTCAACGTCCTCGCCGGCGACACCGGCAACGACAGCCTGTCGGGCGGCGCCGGCAACGACACGCTGTACGGCGACGGCCGGATCATCATCGACACGCACGATACCGGCCTCTCCGGCCCCATCGTCACCTATCCGGATGTCGAGGCGGCCTTTCCGGGCAGCGAGTTTATCGACGGCGACGACGTCCTCGAGGGCGGCGACGGCGACGATTCCCTGTGGGGCGGCGGCGGGTCGGACACCGCTTCCTATGCGGGCGCGAGCGGCGGCCAGTTCGTCAGCCTGACCAGCGGCTTCTCGTCCGGCGCCGCCGGCGACGACGATTTGCACAGTATCGAGAACCTAATCGGCTCCGCCCATGACGACCAGTTCCTCGGCAGTTCCGGGGCCAATGTCCTGACCGGCGGCGACGGCCACGATTACATGCGCGGCATCGGCGGCAACGACACTCTGCTCGGCGGCGGCGGGGACGATTATCTCGGCGGCGGCTTCGGCGACGATATGCTCGACGGAGGCGCCGGGTGGGACCGAGTCGCCTTCTACCATGATACGAGCAGCGGCGTGACGGTCGACCTGAACATCCAGGGCGTCGCCCAGAATACCGGCCAGGGAATGGATACGCTGATCGCGATCGAGCACGCCTCGGGCACCGCGTTCGACGACGTGCTGATCGGCAATGCCGGCGACAACTGGCTGTGGGGCGAGGAGGGCAACGACAGCCTCACCGGCGGAGCGGGCAACGATCTTCTCGAGGTGGGCACCGGCAACCATGTGGCGGACGGCGGCATCGGCAACGACAGCTTGTCCTTCTTCGCCAATGGCACGGGGGTGACGGCCAACGTGACGGTCTCCCTCCTCCTCCAGGGCGCGGCGCAGGCGACCGGCGCGGGCAGCATGACCCTCACCGGGTTCGAGAATCTGTCGGGATCCTATCAGAACGACATTCTGACCGGCGATGGGGCGAACAACGTCCTCGCCGGCGACGTCGGCAACGACACTCTGAATGGCGGCGACGGCAGCGACACGCTCTACGGCGACGGCCGGATCATCATCGACGTGCACGGCGTCGGCACCTCGGGCCCGATCATCACCTATGGCGACGTGGTCGCGGCCTTCCCCGGCGACCCGGAGATCGTCTCCGGAAACGACACGCTCGTCGGCGGCAAGGGCGACGACACCCTGGTCGGCGGCGGCGGCGACGATCTCCTCACCGGGAGCCAGGGCGAGGACCGGTTCGTCTTCGGCCCCGGCTCGGGCGACGACCATGTCACCGACTTCCAGAAGAAGGATTTGATCGCGATCGAGGGCGTCGCCGGGGTGGACGATTTCGGCGACCTCAATATCGTCAATTCCGGCGGAAGCGCGGTGATCAGCTGGGGGACGGGCGACAGCATCACCCTCGACGGCTACAAGGCGAGCAAGCTGTCGGCGGCGGACTTCGACTTCGGGCCCTCGTCGCCCGCCTTCGCGGCGCTGGACTTCGTCGGCCACGGCCGGATCGAAGGCCCGCCCGCGGACGCCTGGTGGGCGTAGATCGAATAGCCTCTCCCGCTTTTCGCGGGAGAATGACCCGCCTGGCTTCGTCCCCCGGACGAAGCCTTAGTGGCGGGTCATGGGCCCGCCGCGAAGCGGTGGGAGGTGAGGGTCTGTACCGCAGAATCAGCAAGACCCTCACCCCCCAAGCCTTCGGCTTGGGTCCCCCCTCTCCCGCAAAGGGCGGGAGAGGAATAACAGCCTGAGAAAGCTGAACATCAGCCGACAGAGCGGTTCAGCACGGGCTCACACCGCCTCCGGTAGACGAAGGAGCATAGGCCACGCGTTTTGAGGGCCGCCACGTCTACAGGAAGGGATAATGCCATGAAGGCCATTTCGAAGACCATGCTGGGCGCGGGCGCCGCGGCCCTGGCCGCCATCAGCTTCGCCGCTCCGGCGGAAGCCCAGTATCGCGACCGCTATCGCGACCGCGGCGGCATCGACGTCGGCGACATCGTCACCGGAGTCGCCGTGATCGGCGGGATCGCCGCCATCGCCTCGGCGATCGGCCGCGACGGCTACGGCAACCGCTATCGCGGCGGCTACAATTACGCCGTCCAGGCCTGCGGCCAGGAAGCGCAGCGGATGAGCCGCGGCGCGGTCCGGATCACCGACGTCGACCGGGTCGGCAACGACCGCTACCGAGTCCGCGGCGTGGTCCAGGACGACGGCTACGGCTACGACCGGGGCGACCGCTACGACCGCGGCTACGGCTACGATCGCAGCGACCGCTACGACCGCGGCTACGGCTACGGCGGCTACACCCGCCGCGGCTATGGGGAGGACTTCTCCTGCACCGCGCGCGGCAACGGCCGGATCACCGACTTCCGCCTGTAACCCGCGGAAAGATGCGTAAGGGATGCGCGCGGTCGAAGGGCCGCGCGCATTTCTTTTGGGTTCAGCCCCGCGACAGGATCACCGCCGTAACGAACGCCCGTAATTCTACGGGAGGGTAATATGCGACCGTTCGTCACCAGTCTCGCCGCCGCCGCCCTGCTCGCCTCGCTGGCCGGCCCGGCCGACGCCCGCGGGCGCCACCATCGCCACGATGACGACGTCGACGCCGGCGACGTCGTCGCCGGAGCGGTCGTGGCGGTCGGGATCGCCGCCCTGATCTCCTCGATCGGCGAGGGCAAAAGGGCCCGGCAGGACGCCGCCGTCGACCGCTGCTCGGCGGAGGCGGAGGGCCGCACCGGGAGCCGGGTCGCCCAGATCCTCCACGTCGGCAAGCGCAAGGGCTACTATACCGTCGAAGGCGCGCTCGAGGGCCGCGACGGCGTGGGAAGCAGCTTCACCTGCACCGTCCGCCGCGGCACCATCTACGATTTCCAGGCCGGCGGCGACGAGGCCTAGCGGCCCGGCACCATCGCCCGTCGTGCCCGTTCCCCAAGGCGGGGGGCAACAGCCCGCTTTACACGCGGCAAGCCTCGCGCCTATTCGCCCGCATGACCGTCCAGCCGTCCGAGACCATCCTGATCGTCGATTTCGGCAGCCAGGTGACCCAGCTGATCGCCCGGCGGGTGCGCGAGGCCGGCGTCTACAGCGAGATCGCCCCGTTCAACCGCGCCGACGAGGCTTTCTCGCGACTCGGCCCCGCGGCATCATCCTCTCCGGCGGCCCGTCCTCGGTGATGTGGGACGACAGCCCGCGCGCGCCGCAGCATTTCTTCGAGGCGGGGGTGCCGATCCTCGCCATCTGCTACGGCCAGCAGACCATGGCGCACCAGCTCGGCGGCCGGGTCGCGCCGTCCGACAATCGCGAGTTCGGCCGCGCCTTCATCGACATCGCCGGCGAATCCATGCTGTTCGACGGCCTCTGGAAGCCCGGCGAGAGCCACCAGGTGTGGATGAGCCACGGCGACCGGGTCGAGGCCCTGCCCGAGGGCTTCAGGGTCGTCGCCTCGTCCGAGGGCGCGCCTTACGCGGTCGCCACCGACGAGAAGCGCCGCTTCTTCTCGCTGATGTTCCACCCCGAGGTGGTCCACACCCCCGACGGCGGCAAGCTGATCGCCAATTTCGTCCGCCATGTCTGCGGCCTCGCCGGCGACTGGACGATGGCCGAGTTCCGGACCACCAAGATCGCCGAGATCCGCGAGCAGGTCGGCTTCGGACGGGTGATCTGCGGCCTTTCGGGCGGGGTCGACAGCGCCGTCGCGGCGGTCCTGATCCACGAGGCGATCGGCCACCACCTGACCTGCGTCTTCGTCGACCACGGGCTGATGCGTCTGGGCGAGGCGGAGCAAGTCGTCTCGCTGTTCCGCAACCATTACAACATCCCGCTGGTCCATGTGCAGGCGGAGGAATTGTTCCTCTCCGGCCTCGCCGGGCTCACCGACCCGGAGGACAAGCGCAAGTTCATCGGCAAGACCTTCATCGACATCTTCGAGACCGAGGCGAAGAAGGTCGGCGGCGCCGACTTCCTCGCCCAGGGAACGCTCTATCCGGACGTCATCGAGAGCGTCAGCTTCACCGGCGGCCCCTCGGTCACGATCAAGAGCCACCACAATGTCGGCGGCCTGCCCGAGCGGATGAACATGAAGCTGGTCGAGCCGCTTCGCGAATTGTTCAAGGACGAGGTGCGCGCGCTCGGCCGCGAGCTCGGCCTGCCCGAGGCGTTCGTCGCCCGCCATCCCTTCCCGGGCCCCGGCCTCGCCATCCGGATCCCCGGCGAAGTGACGAAGGAGCGCTGCGACATCCTCCGCAAGGCCGACGCCGTCTATCTCGACGAGATCCGCAATGCCGGCCTCTACGACGCCATCTGGCAGGCCTTCGCGGTGCTCCTGCCGGTCCGGACGGTGGGCGTGATGGGGGACGGGCGGACCTACGATCATGTCTGCGGGCTTCGCGCCGTCACCTCGACCGACGGCATGACCGCGGACGTCTACCCGTTCGACTCCGGCTTCCTGTCGCGCGTCGCGACCCGGATCATCAACGAGGTGAAGGGCATCAACCGGGTCGTCTACGATTACACCTCGAAGCCGCCCGGCACGATCGAGTGGGAGTGAGGGGGCGCGGCCGAAAGAAAAGGGGCGGACCCGGCCGGGCCCGCCCCCTCCCAGTCGCAGGTAAGGCTTATTGGGTCGGCTGGGCGCCGCCGACGAAGACGCCGTTATTGGCGGCGCCGGAATTCGGGTTGGCGATCACTCGGTTGTTGCCATAGGTCAGCATCTGGCCGCCGTTCAGGCGGTTGATGCCCATCGTGTTGCCGGTGACCGTGGTATTGCCGACCCGAAGAGTTGCCACCGGACCGTCGACGAGAATGCCGAGGGTGCTGTTCTGGGAGACGATGCTGTCGGTGAGGACCGCCTGCATGGTGTTGACCGGGGCCAGCATCGAGAGGCCGGTGGCGTTGCCGGAAATGTCGGTATTGTGGATCACCGCCGCGATCTGGCCGTTGGTGGTGTCCAGCCTGAGGCCGTTATTGGCGTTGTTGCGGATCCGCGAATTGGTGATGACGACCTTGACGCTGCCGCCGACCCCGGGAGCGATGACGATGCCGCCGCCGGTCGCCGCATTGCCGTTCTCGGCGACGGTCACGTTGTTGATGTACAATTCGGCCGCGCCGGTCGGCGCGACCGAGATGCCCGCGCTGCTGGCGGCGTTGAAGCGGCGGATCACCGTATCCTCGATATGGACCGTGCCGTTGTTGACGAAGCGGACGCCGTTGGACGGCGGGTTGACTCCGAAGATGTCGAGACCGCGGATGAAGCCGACGTCGGTCGTCGCCGGCATGTTGAAGGTGATGCCGTTGCCGCCGGCGAGCGCGCCGCCCTCGGTATAGGGGCAGGCGATGGTCATCGACTTGATGATCGAGACCGCGCCGAAGCCGCCCGGATCGAGGCAGTTGATCTCGCCGCCGGCGGCGGTCTTGGAGATGGCGCCGGCGAAGGTCTTGCACGGCGCGGTGCGGCTGCAGGGATTGACGTCGTCGCCGACGCCGGAAACCCAGGTGCGGGTCGCCTGCGCTGAAGCCGGCGTCGCGTAAGCCATCGTGGCGGCGACGGCCATGGCGGCCACCGACGCAAGGCGTGTCTTCGTCCCGATCATCATGATCCCCCTTCAGGTCTTAGAAGCGCCGATTCGTAACACAGATCGGCGCCGCGCGCTGCAATTATCTTATCTGAATAAGCCATTTACGATGAACGAATATCGCGTTTGGCGCCCGCCGCTTAGCCTCCTATCAAATCGCCTCGGAGGATCGGCGGGATCGGGCGGCCGAACAGCACGGGGAGAGCGCGGCATCTTGAGCGAATCGGTCCTCGCCGTCTGTCTCGGGCTGTTCTCCGCCGTCACCCTCGCCGCCGCCAACATGACGGTGAAGATGGGCAGCGACATCCTCGCCGGCCGGGCCCTGCTCTCCGCCAGCGCCGCCGCGATGGTCGCCCCCGCGGCTTTCTTCGTGCCGCTGCCCGATGCCTGGACCTGGGGCGCTCTGCTGCTCGCCGTTCCCGCCCATTATCTCTACCAGCTCTGCCTGGTCCGGGCGCTTCAGCGCGGCGACCTCTCGCTCGTCTTCCCGGTGATGCGCGGCGCGGCGCCGCTGCTCACCGCGGCCGCCGCCTTCCTCCTGCTCGGCGAGAGCCTGCCGCCGCTCGCCGTGGCGGGCCTGGTGATCGCCACCGCCGCGCTCTTCCTGTTCGCCGCGCCGCCGAGCGGGACCCTGCTTCGCCATCATCCCGATCGCGGCGTGCTGGGCTGGGCGCTCGCCACCGCCGTCGGGGTGGCGCTCTACAACGTCGCGGACGCGCGCGGCGTTCGGGGCGCGCCGGAGCCGTTCACCTATATCGTCTGGATCTTCCTGCTCGACTCGGTCTGCATCACCGCGACCGCGCTGGTCCGCCGGCGCGGCGAGCTCGGGCGGACGATCGCCGCGAAATGGCGCTTCGGAGTCGTCGCCGGCTTTCTCTCCATCCTCTCCTACGGCTCGGCCGTCTACGCCTTCAGCCTGATGGAGACCGCCAGGGTCTCGGCGCTTCGCGAGACGTCCGTCGTGTTCGCCGCCCTCATGGGCACCCTGTTCCTCGGCGAGGGTTTCGGGCGGCGGCGGATCGCGGCGGCGCTGGCGCTCGCCGCCGGGCTGGTGGCGATGCAGTTCGGCGGCTAAAGGGCGGATATGTCCGTCACCCATTCGCTCGACACCGCCACCAGCCGGGCCAATCCGGTGCCGAGCCCGATGAAGCGGCTGACCGTGCCGAAGCTGAAGGCGATGAAGGGCGGCGAGCCGATCGTCATGCTCACCGCCTACACGGCGCGCTTGGCGCAGCTGCTCGATCCGCATTGCGACATGCTGCTGGTCGGCGACAGCCTCGGCCAGGTGATCTACGGACTGCCGTCGACGGTGCCGGTGACGCTCGAGATGATGTGCGCGCACGGCGCGGCGGTGGTGCGCGGCTCGTGGCACGCGGTGGTCGCGGTCGACATGCCGTTCGGCGCCTATGAGGCGAGCCCCGAGCAGGCCTTCGCCAGCGCCGCCCGGATCCTCAAGGAGACCGGCGCGGCGGCGGTGAAGCTCGAGGGCGGCGAGGCGATGGCCGAGACGGTCGCCTTCCTGACCGGGCGCGGGATCCCGGTGATCGGCCATGTCGGGCTGACGCCGCAGGCGGTCAACGCGCTCGGCGGCTACGGCGCGCGCGGGCGGAGCGAGGCGGAGGCGAGGAAGATCGTCGCCGACGCCAAGGCGATCGACGAGGCGGGCTGCTTCCTGCTCGTGCTCGAAGGCGTGATGGAGGAGATGGCGGCGGAGATCACCGGCGCGGTCTCCTGCCCGACGATCGGCATCGGCGCCTCGCCGAGCTGCGACGGCCAGGTGCTCGTCACCGAGGACATGCTCGGCCTGTTCGAGCGGACGCCGCGCTTCGTCAAGCGCTACGACGATCTCGCCGGCCGGATCGAGGCGGCGGCGGCGGCCTATGCCGGCGAGGTGCGAAGCCGCGCCTTCCCCGGCGAAGAGCAAATCTGGCGCGCCGAAAAAGTGAAGGCTTCCGTTGCGCGCCTCCCGTGAGTAGAGAAGCGCCCTGGGCAGTTGCCGGGCCACCTCCCCCGTTCATCCTCGGTATCGCTTTCTTGGGCGAAGAGGCGTGGGGCAGCGGGATGGTCCGGCTTGGACTTGGAGAGATTTCTTGGCGATGAAGCCTGCCGACAACGAGAGCTTCTACCGCGAGGTCGACGAGGAGCTGCGCCGCGACCAGCTGAAGACCCTCTGGGAGCGCTACGGCAAGCTGGCCATCGCCGGGATCGTGCTGGTGCTGGCCGCGATCGCCGGCTTCATCTGGTGGCAGAACCAGCAGGTGGCCAAGGCCGGCGAGCGGGGCGAGCAGCTCATCGAAGCCTTCGACGACATCGCCGCGCGCCGCAAGGCGGCCGCGGTCGGCAAGCTCGACGCGCTCGCCAAGTCCGGCTCCGACGGCCATCGCGCCGCGGCGCTGCTGACCAAGGCCGACCTCGCCATCGAGGACGGCAACCTCAAGGGCGCGGCGGCGGCGTTCAAGCAGGTCGCCGACGACCAGGGCCTCGCCCAGCCCTATCGCGACGCTCGCCCTCGTCCGGATGACCGCGCTCGAGTTCGACACGCTGCCGCCGCAGGCGGTGGTCGATCGCCTGAAGGGCCTCGCCGTCGCCGGCAATCCCTGGTTCGGAAGCGCCGGCGAGATGGTCGCCATCTCCTACCTCAAGCTGAACAAGCCGCAGCAGGCCGGCGCCCTTTTCGCCGCCATGGCCAAGGACAAGAAGCTCCCCGACACGCTGCGCTCCCGCGCCACCCAGATGGCCGGCTCGCTCGGCGTCGACGCCGTCCAGGAAGCGGCGGACGCAAATCAGGAAGGTAATCGATGAAGCGTATCGTGATCGCCCTCGCCGCGGCCAGCCTGCTCGGCGGCTGCGGCACCCTCGGCCTCGGCGGCGACAAGAAGAAGAACGTGACGCCGACCGTCGGCGAGCGCATCCCCGTGCTCGCGCGCGAGACCGTGCTCGAGGTCGATCCGGCCCTGGCCGGAATCGCCGTCACCCTGCCGCCGGCCGCAGCCCAATGCGGAATGGGCGCAGTCGGGCGGCAATGCCGCCAAGTCGATGGGCCATGTCGCGCTCGGCGCGTCGCTCGGCCAGGCCTGGCGGGTCAGCATCGGCGAGGGCAGCAGCAATTCCGGCCAGCTCGCCTCCGCGCCGGTCGTCGGCGACGGCAAGATCTTCACCATCGACACCCGCGCCGTCGTCCGGGCGCTCAGCCCGGAGAATGGCGGCACCGTCTGGCAGCGCCAGGTGCGCGGCGCCAACGCGCCCGAGGGCGCCCTGTTCGGCGGCGGAGTCGCCTACGACAATGGCCGCGTCTACGCGACCAACGGCGCCGGCGACGCCGCGGCGATCGACGCCAAGACCGGCGCCCTGATCTGGACGGTCCGGCCCGGCGGCCCGCTGCGCGGCGCTCCGACCGTCGCCAACGACAATGTCTACGTCATCACCCAGGACAACCAGCTGTTCGCGCTCAACCCGGCCGACGGCAAGGTGCGCTGGACCGGCTCCGGCAGCGGTCGAGATCGCCGGCCTGCTCGGCGCCTCGTCGCCGGCCGCGGCCCAGGGGACGGTCGTCGCCGGCTTCTCGTCGGGCGAGCTCAACGCCTATCGCTACGAGAACGGCCAGAACATCTGGCAGGACGCGCTGTCGCGGACCAGCATCTCGACCAGCGTCACCTCCTTGTCCGACATCGACGCCGACCCGGTGATCGACGCCGGCCGGGTCTATGCCGTCGGCCAGGGCGGCCGGATGGTCGCGATCGAGCTGATCACCGGCCAGCGCGTCTGGGAGATCAACGTCGCCGGCATCGCCACGCCCTGGGTGGCGGGCGACTGGATCTTCGTCGTCACCGACCAGGCGCAATTGCTCGCTTTGTCGCGGACCAACGGCAAGATCCGCTGGATGACCCAGCTTCCGCGCTGGCGCGACGAGAAGGACAAGAAGGGCCGGATCGACTGGGTCGGCCCGATCCTGGCCGGCGACCGGCTGGTGCTGGCCAATTCGGTCGGGCAGATCGTCAACGTCTCGCCCTACGACGGAAGCGTCCAGACGACGGTGGAGACGAAGAATGCCGGTGTCGCTGTCGCCGATCGTCGCCAACAACACGCTCTACGTCCTCCACGACAACGGCCAGCTGACCGCCTGGCGGTAACGCCAGGCGGTCATCCCGGCGAAGGCCGGGATCTCGAGGAGGCACGTCGAGCCTTAATGTTCCTGGGTCCCGGCCTTCGCCGGGATGACGGAGAGGGCTTCCTCTCCGCCAGTTGACCGCCCCGCCCCAACACGCCACAGCCCCCCACGCCATGGCCAAGCTTCCCACCGTCGCGATCGTCGGCCGGCCCAATGTCGGCAAGTCGACCCTGTTCAACCGGCTGGTGGGCCGCAAGCTGGCGCTGGTCGACGACCGGCCCGGAGTGACCCGCGACCGCCGCGAGGGCGAGGCGAGCCTGCTCGGCCTCGATTTCCGGGTCATCGACACGGCCGGCTACGAGGACGAGGATCCCGAGACGCTTCCGGGCCGGATGCGCGCCCAGACCGTCGCCGCGGTGCGCGAGGCCGACGCCGCCCTGTTCCTGATCGACGCCCGCGCCGGCCTCACCCCGCTCGACGAGGAGATCGGCCGCTGGCTGAGAAGCGAGACCACTCCGGTCATCCTCGCCGCCAACAAGGCCGAAGGCCGCGCCGGCGAGTCGGGGATCCTCGAGGCCTGGTCACTGGGCCTCGGCGAGCCGATCGCGATGAGCGCCGAGCATGGCGAGGGCGTCGTCGACCTGTTCGAGCATTTGCGGCCGCATATCGAGCGCGACGAGGAGGACGGCGACGAGGCCGACGCCGAGGGGCCGCTCAAGCTCGCCATCGTCGGCCGCCCCAATGCCGGCAAGTCGACCCTGATCAACCGGATCCTCGAGGAGGAGAGGCTGATCACCGGGCCGGAGGCCGGAATCACCCGCGATTCGATCGCGATCGACTGGCTGTGGACGTCGCCCGGCGGCGAGGAGCGGCCGGTGCGGCTGATCGACACCGCGGGGATGCGCAAGAAGGCGAAGGTCCAGGACAAGCTCGAGAAGCTCGCCGTCGCCGACGGGCTTCGAGCGGTCGATTTCGCCGAGGTGGTCGTGCTCCTGCTCGACGGGACTCTCGGGCTCGAGGCGCAGGATCTCAAGATCGCCGACCGGGTGCTTCAGGAGGGCCGGGCGCTGATCATCGCGATCAACAAATGGGACGTCGCGCACGACCAGAGCAGCCTGTTCAACGGCATCAAGGCGGCGCTCGGCGAAGGCCTCGCCCAGGCGCCGAACGTGCCCCTGCTCACCGTCTCGGCGAAGACCGGCAAGGGCCTCGACACCCTGCTCGGCGCCGCCTTCGAGGTTCGCGAGACCTGGTCGAAGCGGGTCTCGACCGGCCAGCTCAACCGCTGGTTCGAGGAGGCGGTCGAGAAGAACCCGCCGCCGGCGCCGTCGGGCCGGCGGATCAAGCTGCGCTACATCACCCAGGTCGGCTCGCGGCCGCCGAGCTTCGTCATCTTCGGAAGCCGGCTCGAGGCGCTTCCCGAAAGCTACCGCCGCTACCTGATGAACGGCATGCGCCGCGAGCTCGGATTCGGGGCGGTTCCGATCCGCCTCGCGCTTCGCGGCGGCAAGAATCCCTATGATTCGAAAACCTGATCGGGCGGCGACATCTTCCCTTTCCCGGTGGTGCGTTCCATGGAGAGGGGAGCGAAACAGGGGACGGCCTATGCGCAAGCTCGGATTGGGATTGGCCGCGCTGGCGGCCGCCATGGCTATCCAGGCGCCGGCGGCGCCGTCGACGGACACTGCCCGCCCCTGGCTCGCCGATCCCGAGAACGCCGCCCGCTACCAGGCGCTCGTCGCAAGCATACGGGCCGACATGTTCCGCGCTGGCGAAAAGGTCGCGGGATGGGACCGCGGCGGCGCCGACCCCGATTCGGAGCTTCGCGCCGGAGGCGGACGTCTCTACTACCAGATCGACAAGGCCGGCGGGGTGAAGGAGGTGGTGCTGCTCACCGACCGTCCGATCGCCGAGATCGCCCCCGATCACTGGCGGGCGGTCGCGAGCTACGGCTCGCCGTCCGCCCCGGCCGACAATGCGATCGTCCAGTTCGCGCCGCTCGGCGAACATCACGTCATGGCCATGCGCGGCGGCTCGTGGCGAAAGAAGGATGTCGATTGCATTCGCGGGATCACCCACGCCGTCCTCTTCGCCAAGCCGTCCGCCCCGCCGTCTCCCTCCGAGGGGCCGCCGCCGGACTTCCTGTTCAACCTCGTGCTCGACGCGGCGGCGGGCCAGACGATATGCTCGCGCTACGAGGGAACTCGCGAAACCGGCTGGGAGGTGCGCCACTTCCTGCCGGACGGGCGGCTCGTCGTCGAGAAGCATCCCAGCCGGATGCGGATCGTGCCCGCCGCGCCGCTCGACACTTTGATCTCGACCGGCAACTGATCGCGGCGCGTCAACGGGTCCTTTACTCCCCTGCGCCTAGTCTGGGTTGGTGGACGAGTGGACCGGGAACGAGCAGGAAGTCGTCGACTGGACGGTCTTCTGTGCGGCGCGCAGCGAGCTGGGCGCCGGATTTGCCCGCATCCTCAGCTATTTCCGCGAGGATGGCGAGAAAGCGGTGGGCCGGATCGAGGCGGCGATGCACGCCCGCGACACCGCCGGCCTGGTGCTTCCGGCGCACACGATGAAGTCCGAGGCGCGCCAGTTCGGTGCCGAGCCGCTCGGCGCCCTGGCCGAGGAGATCGAGTTCCGCGCCCGCCGGGCGATCGAGATGGGCTTCTTCCCCGACGACCTGCTGCCCTCGGTGGCCCGGCTGAGGCCGCTCTACGTCGAGACGATCACCCAGCTCGAGGCCGAGGCCAACCCGCTGGTCCGGAGGCGGGCGACGAGCTGAGTCCATTCATCCTCTCCCGTTCTTTACGGGAGAGGAGGGGCCCAAGCCGAAGGCTTGGGAGGTGAGGGTCTTGCCGACCCAATGCTACAGACCCTCACCCTCCCGCTTCGCGGGCCCCTCCCTCTCCCGCGGAAAGCGGGAGAGGGGCTAAGGGCCGCCGCATCGGCTGCCACTCCCACCGCGCCAGGGTTCGCCACAGCCATTCGAACGGGCCGTAGCGGTGCCGCTCCAGCCAGGGCTTCGACCATAGCAGCATCAGCCCCCACATCGCCAAGACGGTCAGCCACAGCTCGATCCGGCTGAAGCGTCCGAACAGGCCGGCGCCCCAGCCGTAGAAGAAAGCGGTCATCAGGATCGAGGTGCCGAGATAATTGGTGAAGGCGGCGCGCCCGGCGGCGGCGATCCGCCGGGTGAGGGCGCCGCCGCGGCGGGTCAGGAGGATGATCAGCGCGGCGATCGCCGCCACCGCCACCGGCCTGAACAGCACCGTCCCGGCGAAGGAATAAGTGAAGATGCCCGGCACGGTGAACCCGTCCTCGACCAGCCGCCAGGCGAGCATTGCGTAAGCGGGCAGGGCGATCGCGAAGCCGATCAGGGCGACCTTGGCGTAGCTCCGGTCGCTCCACGCGCCGGTCAGGAAGCCGTTCTTCAGCGCCGCCATGCCGAGCAGCATGTAGCCCAGAGTCTCCCAGCCGAAGACGAACAGCATGAAGAAGGGATCGCCGAGATGCTCACCGAACTGGCTTCGGACGATTCCGGTCCAGGGGCCGAGGAAGGTCGCCATCTCCTTTGCGACCTCGGCCGCGGGCGGAATCGCGATGCCCCGGCTCATCTCGGCGAGCTGCGCCGCCGCCTCGGCATTGCCCGGCGAGGCGGCCAGAGTGGCGGTAAGGTTGTGGGTCATCGCCGCGAAGGAGGACATCAACGCCAGCTCGAGCAGGACGAAGGCGATCCCCCAGGCGATCAGCCGGCGCGGCGGGAGATCCCGAAAGAACCAGGCGACGAGGCCGATCAGGGCGTAGCCGGTGAGGATGTCGCCGTACCAGACGAAGAGGAAGTGGAGCCAGCCGAACAGCAGCAGCCACAGCATCCGCCGGAGGTGGACCCGGCCGGCCGATTCGCCCTTCGCCTCGGCCTTCTGGATGACGAGCAGCAGGCTCGCCCCGAACAGGAAGGAGAAGAGGCCGCGCATCTTGCCGTCGATGAAGACGAAGCTGAACGCCCAGGAGGCGAGGTCCCAGCCGCTCTCGGTGCCCCAGGCGTTGGGATTGATGTAGGCGGCCGGGATCATCGCGAAGGCGACGATGTTCATCGCCAATATGCCCATCACCGCGACCCCGCGGACGATGTCGAGCGTGGCGATTCGCGGCGGCGGCTCGGTAACGGCGGTCATGGTCCGGATCCCCCTTCCGAACTTGGATCGGCCGCACTGTGATCGGATTCGGACGTTTGTTCAACCGGACGAGGCCAGGAATTCCTCGCGTCGCGGGCCACTCCTATACGGCCGCAGGCCAGTCTTTTTTGAAAGAAGGCACGAAGGCACGAAGGCGCGAAGCAACCATTGGGCCATTCTGAAGGGTGCGGGGGCGCACGGGCCGCCGCCGCTTGTTGCGCTCCGCGCAGGCAGAAGCTTCGTGCCTTTGCGCCTTTGTGCCTTCCCTTGAAATGAAGGGGCGGCGGGCCACAGGCGACAGGGCTTGAGCCCGCAGGGCCTTTGTTGGAATTTTACGAATGCCGCGGCAGTCGCCGCAGTCTCAATCCTCCGCCGGCTTGCTCTGCAGCTGGATGTAATTCTCCAGGCCCATCCGGGCGATCATCTCGAACTGGGTCTCGAGGGCGTCGACATGGGCTTCCTCATTCTCGAGGATGTCGGCGAAGAGGTCGCGGCTGACATAGTCGCGGACGCTCTCGCAATGCTGGATCGCGCCGCGAAGCTGGATCAGAGCCTCGAGCTCGAGGTCGAGATCGGCCCGAAGCACTTCCTCGACGGTCTCGCCGATGCGAAGGCGGCCGAGCAGCTGGAAATTGGGCAGGCCGTCGAGGAACAGGACCCGCTCGGCGAGCCGGTCGGCATGCTTCATCTCGTCGATCGATTCGGAGCGCTCGAAGGCGGCGAGGCGCTTGACGCCCCAATTGTCGAGCAGCCGGTAGTGGAGCCAATATTGGTTGGTCGCGGTGAGCTCGTTCCTGAGCGCCTCGTTGAGCAGCTCGATGACCTTCGCGTCGCCTTTCATCGCGGCTCTCCTTCGGCGCCCCTATAGCGCCTCCGAGTCTTGAAGGCATCGAAAAAATGGCGGAAAACTGCGGAAAATTCGCTGCGTTTGCGAGTCAGTCGCGGGCGCCGGAGCGATAAGTCCGGAGGCGATTGAGAAGCATTGTCAGGAAGCGCCGGGACGAGCCGTGGCGCGCGGCGCGTTCAGCCGGCGGCCTGGGTGGCGGCGATGACCTGGCGGGCGAATGGAAAACACTGGCCGCACCGGGGCTTGGCGCCGAAGCGGCCGTAGGCGCTGCTCGGGCAGGACGCGCCTTCGCGCGCCGCTTGGCGGACATCGGATTCGCGAATCGCGTTACAGACGCAGACGATCATGGAGATCGGCTATAGAGATAATGCGAAGCGTTCGCAATAGGCGAAGCCCCTCTCCCTGTAGGGGAGAGGGAGGGGCCCGCCGCCGGAGGCGGTGGGAGGGTGAGGGCATTTTCCGATTGCCGCCTTGCCCTCACCCTGCCGCCGCTTCGCGTCGGCTGTCCCTCTCCCCTAGAGGGAGAGGGGCGGGGGTCAGCGCTTGTCCCGCCGCACCATCAACTTGAGGCCCGACCAGGTCGAGTCGACCGCGCAGACCTTGACGTCGACCAGGTCGGTCGACGGCAGAATCGCGTCGCGGATGCGGTCCTGGGTGATGTCGGTAGCGACATTCGAGGCCTTCTTGGGCCAGCTCACCCAGATGAAGCCGCCCGGGGCGAGCCGCGGGCGGAGGGCGGCGAGCTTCGCCTCCATGTCGGCATAGCTCCTGACGAAGATGTGGGCCGAGTCGATCGGCGGCTCGGGCGATTCGAGATTGTCGAGCGCCAGGCCCTCGGCCTCGATCTCGTCGCGCACCGCGTCCGGCATGCCGTCCCACCACACCCGCATTCCATCCTTCAGCGAAAGTTTCCGCGCCAGCGGAGTCCCCGAATAGCCGGCGCTCACAACTCGCTGGCCATCAGGCCGGGGAAGAAGCCTTCGTGCGCCTCGCGGAGGGCGGCGAGGGGGACGCAATGGTCGCCTTCGGGAAGCTCGAAGATGAGGCGGCTGCCGCAGGTGCGGCCGATCGCCTCGACCTCGACCCCGGCGGCATAGGCGCGGCGAAGGAAGGTGAGCAGGCAATCGTCGCAGATTGTGGCGACGTAGAGGCCCTGGTCCTCGGCGAACAGCTCGGCGTTCGAGCCGGGCCGGAGCTTGTTGATCAGCGCTCCGACGTTGCCGGCCAGGGCCATTTCGGCGAGGGCGATTGCGAGGCCGCCGTCGGCGACGTCGTGGCAGGCGGTGATCGCCCCGCCGGCGATGGCCGCCCGGACGAACCCGCCGGCGGCGCGCTCGCCGGCGAGGTCGACCGGCGGCGGCGGGCCGTCTTCGCGGCCGTGAAGCTCGCGAAGCCAGAGCGACTGGCCGAGATGGCCGCGGCGGTCGCCGATCAGGACGATGACGTCGCCGGGACCCCTGAAGCCGATCCCGACCGCCTTGCGCCAGTCCTTGAGCAGCCCGACCCCGCCGATCGCGGGGGTCGGGAGGATGGCGCTTCCGCTGCCGTCCTCGGCCTTGGTTTCGTTGTAGAGGGAGACGTTGCCGCTCACGATCGGGAAGTCGAGCGCCCGGCACGCCTCGGCCATGCCCTCGATGCAGCCGACCAGCTGGCCCATGATCTCCGGGCGCTGGGGATTGCCGAAATTGAGGCAGTCGGTGGCGGCGAGCGGGGTGGCGCCGACCGCGCAGAGGTTGCGATACGCCTCGGCGATCGCCTGCCTGCCGCCTTCGACCGGGTCGGCCCGGCAATAGCGCGGAGTGACGTCGGTGGTGATTGCGAGGGCCTTGTCGGTGCCGTGGACCCGGACCAAAGCGGAATCGCCGCCCGGCGGCTGGACGGTGTCGCCGCCGACCTTCTGGTCATATTGCTCCCAGATCCAGCGGCGGCTGGCGAGGTCGGGCGAGGCGATCAGGGCGAGGAGGTCGGCGGCGATGTCGGCGCATTCGGGCGGGTCGGCGAGCGGCGCGGGGGGCGGGGTGGCGACCCAGGGCCGGTCGTAGCAGGGGGCGTCGTCGGCGAGCGGGGCGAGCGGGATGTCGGCGACGGTGGCGCCGTTCCATTTCAGCACGAGATGGCCGGTTTCGGTGACCCGGCCGATCACCGCGAAATCCAGCTCCCATTTGCGGAAGATCGCCTCCGCCTCGGCCTCGCGGCCGGGCTTGAGGACCATCAGCATCCGCTCCTGCGATTCCGACAGCATCATCTCATAGGGGGTCATGCCCTCCTCGCGGCAGGGCACCGAGCCCATGTCGAGCTCGAGGCCGACCCCGCCCTTGGACGCCATCTCGACCGAGGAGGAGGTGAGGCCGGCGGCGCCCATGTCCTGGATGGCGACGATGGCGTCCGACGCCATCAGCTCGAGGCAGGCCTCGATGAGGAGCTTCTCGGTGAAGGGGTCGCCGACCTGGACGGTCGGGCGCTTCTCCTCGCTGTCCTCGCTGAAGTCGGCGCTCGCCATGGTCGCGCCGTGGATCCCGTCGCGGCCGGTCTTCGAGCCGACGTAGACGACCGGATTGCCGATCCCCGCCGCGGCCGAGTAGAAGATCCTGTCCTGGTCGGCGATCCCCACGGTCATCGCGTTGACCAGGATGTTGCCGTCATACGCCCGGTGGAAGTTCACCTCGCCCCCGACCGTCGGGACCCCGACGCAATTTCCATAGCCCCCGATCCCGGCGACCACTCCCGAGATCAGGTGGCGCATCTTCGGGTGGTCCGGCCGGCCGAAGCGTAGCGCGTTGAGGTTGGCGACCGGCCGGGCGCCCATGGTGAAGACGTCGCGCAGGATCCCGCCGACTCCGGTGGCGGCGCCCTGATAGGGCTCGATGTAGGAGGGGTGGTTGTGGCTCTCCATCTTGAAGATGGCGGCCTGGTTGTCGCCGATGTCGATCACCCCGGCGTTCTCGCCCGGGCCGCAGATCACCCAGGGCGCCGTCGTCGGCAGCTTCTTCAGGTGGATCCGGGAGCTCTTGTAGGAGCAATGCTCGGACCACATGACCGAGAAGATGCCGAGCTCGGTGAGGTTGGGCTCGCGGCCGAGCGCCCGGCGGACCCGCTCATATTCGTCGGTGGAAAGGCCGTGCTCGGCGACGGTCTCGGGCGTGATGGATTCGACCATGGCCGGCCTGTTAGCGGCCCGCTCGCCGTCATGCCAGCGCAGGCTGGCATCCCGGGGAGCGAACAGCGCCGGCATCGTTTACCCCCCGGGCCCCCCGGCCTTCGCCGGCGTGACGCGTTCGGTTCAGGCCTTGCAGCTCTGGGCGCCCTTGCCGGGGGCGGTGTAGTTGATCTGGGCTGCGTTGGCGCTGAGCGAATAGCCCTCGGCGACATAGGGCTGGCCGGCGGCCGGGGCGGTGAGGGTCGTGCCGGGGCCGTCCTTCTTGGCCCGGACGTTGACCGTGTCGTTGGTGTAGAAGTCCGCGTAGAGCAGGCTGTTGTCCTTGCACCGGTAGGTGCGGCTGGCCTGGATCATCGGCGGAGCCTCGAGCGTGGCGGCCGAGTTGGCGGCCGCCGCGGCGCGGTCCTGCTCTTCCTTGTTGGGGTCGATGGTCGGGTTCTCGCAGGCGGCGAGCGCGACGAGAGCGGCGAGGGGAAGGGCGGAGAGGAGACGGATGTTGGTCATGACGGCAGACTTCGCCAGTGCAGCATCGCCCGTCAAGGACTTTTCTGCGAGCGCTTCGCAACAGCGGCAGCGGGTTCGACAAAGCCGGCGGCATAAGTTACTCTTCCGGAACGCTTGTGGGCTGGAGAGACGGGAAGCGCGTGCAACGGGTCCGCATCGGCCTTACCGGCCTTGCCTTCGTCTTCCTCCTCGTGCTGCTCGGCGCTGTCTTCACCAGCCCGAGCGACGAGGAGCCGATCACGCCCAACCTGATCGAGACCCAGCTTTCCGGCGGCAACCAGGCGGGGGCGGTCGCCGCCGTCAACAATGCCGAGCCGAAGGAGCCGCTCGCCGAGCTCGGAGTCGCGCCGGGCAATGCCGACGACGACAACAGCGCGCAGCCGGCGCCGGCGAAATAATCCCTCTCCCGCTTCTCGCGGGAGAATGACGCGCTTGGCTGCGTCCCCCGGACGCGGCCTTAGTGGCGCGTCATGGGCCCAAGCCGAAGGCGCGGGAGGTGAGGGTCTTGCTGAGTCCGGTGTACAGACCCTCACCTCCCACCCGCTGCGCGGGCGGGGCCCTCCTCTTCCGCGAAGTGCGGGCGAGGGGATTCTACTCGCCGCCGCGGCGCTGATGATGCTCGCCGCGTCCGCACCGCCCGAGCCCCGGCCCGCCGTCGCGCTGATGACCGGGCTGCCGCTCCAATGGGGCGAGACCGGCCCGTTCGATCCGGCCTCGCGGCCGGCGGCCTCCTATGCCGATCTCGGCGAGGATTTCGCCTTCGAGCCGCTCGACGTGCTCGACTCGGCCAGCCTGGGACGGGGCCGGGTGCTGCTCCTCGCCCAGCCGCAGCGGCTCGCCCCGGCCGAGCTGGCCGAGCTCGATGCCTGGATCCGCGCCGGCGGGCGGGCCCTGCTCCTGACCGATCCGATGCTGACCTGGCCGAGCGCTCTGCCCCCCGGCGACATCCGGCGGGCTCCGCCGGTCGGGCTGCTCGCGCCGCTGCTCCACCATTGGGGACTGGCCCTCGACACGCCGGCCGAAGCTCGCGAGGTCGAGGCGAGGTGGAACCGCCGGTCGCTCGTCATGGACTCGCCCGGCCGCCTGCGCAGCGCGGGGCGGGCCTGCGCCGTCGAGGCGGAGGGCTGGACGGCCGTCTGCCGACTCGGGCTCGGCCGGGTCCGGATCGTCGCCGACGCGGACCTGATGCGCGACTCGCTGTGGGAGCGCGGCGACAATCGCGTCGTCGTCCGCGACTGGCTCGACGAGCTGGCCGGAACCCGGCGCCCTCCGGACGAAAGCAGGCGGGGAGCCGGGCGCATCGCCTTTCTCGCCTTCGCCGTGGCGGCCGCGGCCGCGACTCTGGCGGGACTCGGACTCTTGCTGCGGCGCCGCCGAAGGCGCTAGTCACAGACTTATCCACAGAAGGAGTGACGCGAACAAGGATTGAACAGGTTTAGGAACAAACCACGAAATGCCCTCTAAAGGCATGAAATCCCCAAAAAAGGCATGAAATCCCCTTCCATTGGGGGTCCGCCGATGTTATCCACGCCTTCTGATTTTTGGGGCACTTTCTCGGCTGACCGGCGAGTCACGCGGCGCACCTGGTGCGTCCGCGAACGGGGAGGGTCCGTGTATGGGAGCGGACAGGGGCGGTGGAGGTCGAGGACTTCTTCCAGGGCAGCGCGCTCAATGCGGTGGACGCCAAGGGGCGACTCTCCGTTCCCGCCTTCGTCCGCTCGGTCATCGAGCGCCGGTCGGACGCCCGGGCGATCGTCGTCGGCGCCCATGAGATCGCGCCCTGCCTGACCGCCTACGGGCGCAATCACGCCAAGAATCTGTGGACCGACCTCGAGCGCCGCCGGCTCGCCGAGGAGGCTCGCGGCGGGACGCTCGACGACCATTATGCCCGCGCCCGGCGCATGTTCGGAATGACCGAGGACGTCCCCTACGACCCCTCGGGCCGGATCGTCCTGCCGCCGATGATGCGCCGCAAGGGCAGGATCGAGGACCTCGCGCTGTTCGTCGGAGTCGGCGGGATCGTCGAGATCTGGAACCCCCGAATCGCCCTCGCCGAGGGCGACCGCGACCTCAAGGAGATCGCCGCCTGGCGCCTCGAGGAGAAGGGGATCGCCCCGTGAGTGCCCAGGAAGCCTTCGGCGTGCCGGCCCCGCACGTCCCCGTGCTCCTGGACGAGGTGATCGCCGGACTCGCCGTCGCCCCCGGCGAGACCCATGTCGACGGCACCTTCGGCGCCGGCGGCTACACCCGAGCCATACTCGAAAAAGGAGCCGCCCGAGTCTACGCCTTCGACCGCGATCCCGATGCGATAACAGAAGGCGAGGCCCTGGCGGCTTCGAGCGGGGGGCGCCTGACGCTTGTTCCGGAGCGTTTTTCCCGGATGCGTCAGGCGCTTGCCGACCGCAATGTCGACGCGGTCGACGGAGTGACGCTCGACATCGGCGTCTCCTCGATGCAGCTCGACCGCGCCGAGCGCGGCTTCTCCTTCCAGGCCGACGGCCCGCTCGACATGCGCATGGGCCGGGACGGCGAGAGCGCGGCCGACTTCCTCAACAAGGCTTCCGAGGAGGAGATCGCCGACGTCCTCTACCGCTACGGCGAGGAGCCCAGGTCGCGGCGCATCGCCCGGGCCATCGTCGCTGCACGCCCGGTCGAGCGGACCGGCCAGCTCGCCGACATCGTCCGCAAGGCGCTGGGCTGGCACGCCGGCATGAAGAAGGATCCGGCGACCCGGACCTTCCAGGCGATCCGGATCCATCTCAACGAGGAACTGCAGGAGCTGGAAGGCGGGCTCGAGGCGGCCGAGCAGGTGCTGAGGCTCGGCGGCCGGCTCGCCGTCGTCACCTTCCACAGCCTCGAGGACCGGATGGTCAAGCGCTTCCTCAAGACGCGCAGCGGCGACCTTCCGTCGGGGTCGCGTCACCTTCCCGATCAGTCGGGGAACCGCCCCGCCGCCACTTTCGACCAGGTCGCGAGGCCGGTCAAAGCCGGCGAGGCCGAGGTCGAAGCCAATCCGCGGGCCCGCTCGGCGACCCTGAGGGTCGCCCGGCGGACGTCCGCCTCCCCATGGACAGGGAAGGGAATGCCCTCATGATCGCCAGGGGCTTCAAGTCCGTCATCTGGGTCGCCACCGTCGGCAGCGCGGCCCTGGGCTGCTACATGGTGTCGCTTCGGGTCGCGACCGAGCGCAACGAGCTCGCCAAGGTCGAGCGCCAGATCATCGAGGCCCGTCGCGACATCCGGACGCTCCAGACCGAGCTCGGCACCCGCGGCCGGATGACCCAGCTCGAGCAGTGGAACGCCGAGGTCCTCGCCCTCTCGGCGCCGAGCTCGCAGCAATTCCTCAAGGACGAATTCACCCTCGCCCGGCTCTACCGCGAGGATCCCACCGTCGCGGAGCGGTCCGCGGAGGTGAGGCTGGCTTCGGCCGAGGCGCCCGCCGCCAAGCCGGCCGAGGCCGCGAAGCCCGAAGCGCCGGCCCTCGTCCAGGCGGTCGCGGAGCGTCCGGCCGCCGCCGCGCCGATGATCCACCGCGCCAGCTTCGATCCGGCCGAGCCCGCCGCCAAGCCGGCCGCCAAGGCCAGGCCGTCCAAGCCCGCCGCGCCGCGAATCGCCGCCGCCGCCTCGGCTGAGACCGGACCGGGCGCGAAGCCCGCGGCCAAGCCCGCCAAGCCGGAGGCGTCGCCGACTCGAACCGCGGCCAAGCCGGCCAAGCCCGACGCGGCCCCGACCCGCACCGCCGCGAAGTCGGAGACCGCCCCGGCCCGCACCGCCGCCAAGCCCGCCCTGGTCGCCGCCAAGCCCGTGCGCGAGGCCGCCGCGGCGCCGCGCCAGGCCAAGGCCAAGGGAAGCGGCGGCCACTGATGGCGACCGCGGCGATCCATCCCGAGCGCTTCGGCGGCGCCGGCCAGCGGCCGCAGGGGCTGGCGCTCACCTATCAGCGGCTGATGCTGATGATGCTGGTGTTCGCCGGAGTGACGATGCTGATCGCCGGGCGGCTGCTGTTCCTGCAGCTGTTCACCGATCGCGGCGGGGCCGGCCAGATCGGCAATCCGCTGGTGCCGGTCCGGGCCGACATCGTCGACCGCAACGGCGTTCCGCTCGCCCGGACGATCGACGCCTGGTCGATCGCCGTCCATCCCGACCGGCTGCTCGGCGATCCCGCCGAGCTGGCGGTCAAGCTGGCCGGGCTGATGCCGGAACGCAGCGCCGCCGAGTACAAGGCGATGCTGACCTCGGGGAAGACCTTCCTCTACCTGAGCCGGCGCGCCGTGCCCGAGTTGGTCGCGGCGGTGAACGCGCTGGGCGAGCCGGCGATCGAGTTCAGCCGCGAGCCGCAGCGCCTCTATCCGCAGACCGCCATGGCCGGCCATATCCTCGGCTGGACCGACTTCGACGGCAACGGCGTCGCCGGCATGGAGCGGGTGCTCCAGGGCCGGCTGAGCGACCCGGCGCAGCGCGGCACTCCGGTCGCATTGTCGATCGACGCCCGCGTCCAGGGCGTGCTGGAGACCGAGCTCGGCGCCGCGATGGCGAGGTTCAGCGCGATCGGAGCGGCCGGAATCGTCCTCGACGTCCACACCGGCGAGGTCATCGCCATGACCTCGCTGCCGCAGCTCAACCCGAACAAGCCCGGCCGCAACGCCGAGCAGGCGGGGTTCAACCGGGCGACGCTCGGGGTCTATGAGCTCGGCTCGACCTTCAAGCCGTTCACCGTCGCGATGGCGATGGACGCCGGGATCATCAAGAGCTTCGGGCAGATGTACAATTGCCCGCGCGGGCTTCCGGCCGGCGGCTTCACCATCACCGACACCCATCCGTTCGGACGGGCCTGCTCGGTCGCCGAGATCATGAAGGAAAGCTCGAACATCGGCACCGCCCAGATCGCCGCCCAGATCGGCTCGGCGCGGCAGCAGGAGTTCCTGAGGAAGATGGGCTTCCTCGAGCCGGTGTCGATCGAGCTCAATGAGCGCGGGCGGACCCTGACCCCGGGCGCCAATTGGGGCGAGGTCGCGACGATGACGGTCGGCTACGGCCACGGCATCGCCGTCACTCCGCTCCACCTCGCCAACGGCTACGCCACCTTGTTCAACGGCGGCATCTGGCGGCCCGCGACCCTGATCAAATATGACAGCCGCCACCCGGTGCCGAAGGGCCGGCGGGTGTTCACCGAGGAGACGAGCTTCCGGATGCGCTCGCTGCTCCGCCTGGTCGTCACCGACGGCACCGGCGGCCGCGCCGACGCGCCCGGCTACCGGGTCGGAGGCAAGACCGGAACCGCCGAGAAGATCGTCGGCGGCCGCTATACCGGCGCCGCGGTGGTGACCACCTTCGCGGGCGTTTTCCCGATGGACGAGCCTCGCTATGTGGTCGTCGCCATGCTCGACGATCCCAAGTCCACGGCCGAGACCTTCGGCTTCCACACCGCCGGCTGGAACGTCGCTCCGGTCGTCTCCAAGGTGGTCGGCCGGATCGGCGCCCTGCTCGGGGTCCAGCCGGATTCGAACTCGCGAGGTCAACATGGCGGAGGTGCTCCCCTACGTCAAAAAGGAAGATTGACCGATGCGCCTTGCCGATCTCGCGGGAATCGGCGGCGATTCCCGGGTGACGGGTTTCGCGATCGACCATCGCAAGGTCGCCCCCGGCACGGTGTTCGGCGCCTTCCGCGGCGTCGGTGTTCAACGGCGAGGACTTCATCCCCGAGGCGGTGCGCGCCGGCGCGGTCGCGGTGGTGGCGAGGCCGGGGGTGGCGGTCGACGGCGCCGCTTATGTCGCCGCCGAGGAGCCGCGGCGCGAGTTCGCCCGGCTGGCGGCCAAATTCTTCAGGCCCTTTCCCGAGACGGTGGTCGCCGTCACCGGAACCAACGGCAAGACGTCGAGCGTCGAGCTCACCCGGCAATTGTGGCGGATGGCGGGCCACCATGCCGCGTCGATCGGGACGCTCGGCGTGACCACCGCCGACGACCGGACGACCACCGGCCTCACCACGCCCGACATCGTCACCTTCCTGTCGAACATGGCGGGGCTGGCGCGCGAAGGGGTGACCCACGCCGCCTTCGAGGCGTCGAGCCACGGCCTCTCGCAATATCGGACCGAGGGGCTGCCGGTCCGGGCCGGCGCCTTCACCAACCTCAGCCGCGACCATCTCGATTACCACGAGACGATGGAGGATTATTTCGAGGCGAAGATGCGGCTCTTCGCGGAGGTGGTCGAGCCGGACGGGGCGGCGGTGGTGTGGACCGACGATCCGCAATCGGACGAGGTCGCCGCCCGGGCCCGGGCGCGCGGGCTTCGGCTGCTGACCGTGGGGTCGCGCGGGCGAGGCCCTGCGGCTGGTCGGCCCGCGAGCCGACCCAGCTCGGCCAGCGCCTCACGATCGAGGCCGGGGGCCGGACTCACAAGGTCGAGCTGCCGCTGATCGGCGCCTACCAGGCCGCCAACGCGCTGACCGCCGCGGCGCTGGTGCTGGCGACCGGAGGCGAGCTCGAGCGGACGCTCGCCTGCCTGCCCCGGGTTCAGGGGGTGAGGGGGCGGCTCGAGCGGGCGGTGATCACCCGCGCCGGGGCGCCGGTCTATGTCGACTATGCCCATACGCCCGACGCGATCGAGGCGGCGGTGGCGGCGCTGAGGCCGCACGCCCGGGGGCGGCTGATCCTCGTCTTCGGCGCCGGCGGCGACCGCGACGTCGGCAAGCGGCCGGAGATGGGCGCGGCGGCGGCCCGGCTGGCCGAACGGGTCATCGTCACCGACGACAATCCGAGGAGCGAGGACCCGGCCGCGATCCGCCGCGCCATCCTCGCCGGCGCGCCGGGGGCGACCGAGGTGTCCGGCCGGCGCGAGGCGATCGCCGCGGCGGTTGCCGAGGCCGGAGCCGACGACATCATCCTCCTCGCCGGCAAGGGCCACGAGCAGGGCCAGATCGTCGGCGACCGGATCCTCCCCTTCGACGACGTCGCCGTCGCTCGGGAATGCGCGGCATGAGCGCGCTCTGGACCGCCGGGGAGATTGCCGCCGCGGTCGGCGGGGCCGTGCACGGGGAATTCGACTCGAGCGGGGTCGCCTTCGATTCGCGCGAGGTCGAGCCGGGCCACCTCTTCGTCGCGATGAAGGGGGAGGCGACGGACGGGCATCTCTTTCTCGACAAGGCCTTCGCCGCCGGCGCCGCGGGGGCGCTGGTTTCCGAGGCGATCGCGCAGCCCCACGTCCATGTCGCCGACACCGCCGCCGCCCTCAACGCCCTCGGCCGCGCCGCCCGCGCCCGCACCGGCGCTCGGATCTGCGGAGTCACCGGATCGGCCGGCAAGACCGGGACCAAGGAGGCGCTCTACGCGGCGCTCGAACGGGCCGCGCCCGGCGCGGCGCACCGCTCGGTGAAGAGCTACAACAACCATGTCGGAGTGCCCCTGTCCCTGGCCCGGATGCCGCGCGAGACCCGCTTCGGGGTGTTCGAGATGGGGATGAACCACGCCGGCGAGCTGGCGGCGCTTACCCGGCTGGTCAGGCCGCACGTCGCCATCGTCACCGCCATCGCCCCGGCGCACCGCGCCTACTTCGCCAGCGAGGAGGAGATCGCCGACGCCAAGGGCGAGATCTTCCAGGGCCTCGAGGAGGGGGGCACGGCTCTCGTCCCTCATGACAGCCCCTATCGCGGCCGCCTCGCCGCGGCGGCCCGGCCCTATGCCGGGCGGGTGCTGACCTTCGGCCTCGGCGACGGCGCCGACATCCGCGCCCGCGACATCGTGCCCTCGCCCGGCGGCGGCTCGCTCGTCACCGCCGTTCTGCCGGAGGCCGAGCTCACCTTCACCGTCTCGCAGCCGGGCGACCATTGGGTGTCGAATGCGCTCGCCGTGCTCGGCGCGGTCGAGGCGCTCGGCGGGGACCTTGCTTTGGCCGGTCTGGCGCTGGCCGACCTGGCCGGCCTCAAGGGCCGCGGCGAGCGCCACCGGATCCGCATCGACGGCGGCGAGGCCCTGCTCATCGACGAAAGCTATAACGCCAATCCGGCCTCGATGGCGGCGACCCTGAGGACCTTCGCAGCGCTTCCGGTGCCGGGCCGGCGCCTCGCCGTGCTCGGCTCGATGCGCGAGCTCGGCGACAGCTCGGACGCCTTCCACGCCGGGCTCGCCGAGCCGGTCGAGGCCGCCGGCATCGAGCTTGCGATCCTCGTCGGCGAGGAGATGGAAGCGCTGGCGAAAGCCCTTGGCGCAAAGGTCAAAATGGCGCATGTGCCGGACACGGCGACGGCGATCGAGCTTGCTCGGAGCGAGGCCCGGCCGGGCGACGCGATTCTCGTCAAGGGTTCCAATTCGATCGGACTCGCCGCCCTCGTCGAGGCGCTGGCGGGCGGGAAAAGCTGATGATCTTGTGGATTGCCGAGCAGCTGGGTTTCCCGGGGGTGTTCAACCTCTTCCGCTACATCACCTTCCGCGCCGGCGCCGCCACCGCCACGGCCTTGTTCCTCGGCCTGATCATCGGCCCCAAGTTCATCGGCTGGCTGAAGGTCCGCCAGGGGCACGGCCAGCCGATCCGCCTCGACGGCCCCGAGGCGCATCTCGCCAAGCGCGGCACCCCGACCATGGGCGGGCTGATGATCCTCACCTCGCTGACCGTGTCGATGCTGCTGTGGATGGACTTTTCCAACACCTTCCTGTGGGCCTGCCTGTTCATCACCGTCGGCTTCGGCCTGATCGGCTTCCTCGACGATTACGACAAGGTCACCAAGAAGAGCCACAAGGGCATCTCGGGACGGACCCGGCTGCTCGCCGAGTTCGTCGTCGCCGGAATCGGCTGCACGATCATCACCTGGGGAGCGGGGACCGAGCTCTACATCCCCTTCTACAACGGGCCGGTGGTCGATCTCGGGCCCTTCTATGTCGTCTTCGCGGCCTTCGTCGTGGTCGGCGCGGGCAATGCGGTGAACCTCACCGACGGCCTCGACGGGCTGGCCGCGATGCCGGTGATCGTCGCCAGCCTCGCCTATCTCTTCTTCGCCTATCTGGTCGGCAATGCGGTCTTCGCCGCCTATCTCGGCATTCCGCATGTGCTGGGCGCGGGCGACCTCACCGTGCTCTGCTCGGCGATCGTCGGCGCCGGCCTCGCCTTCCTCTGGTTCAACGCGCCCCCGGCCGCCGTCTTCATGGGCGACACGGGGAGCCTCGCGCTGGGCGGAGCGCTGGGCGCGATCGCCGTCTCGACCCGCCACGAGCTCGTCCTCCCGATCGTCGGCGGCCTGTTCGTGGTCGAGGCCTTGAGCGTGATCATCCAGGTCTTCTTCTACAAGCGCACCGGCAAGCGGGTGTTCAAGATGGCGCCGATCCACCATCATTTCGAGCAGATCGGCTGGTCCGAGGCGACCATCGTCATCCGCTTCTGGATCATCGCCTTCGTGCTCGCGCTCGCCGGCCTGTCGACGCTGAAGCTGAGATGATCGCGAGCCCCGCCTTCTCCGGGAAGAAATATGCCGTCTACGGGCTCGCGCGCTCGGGGCTGGCGACGGTCGAGGCGCTGCTCGCCAGCGGCGCCGAGGTGATGGCCTGGGACCAGAACGAGGCGGCCCGGGCGGCATTGAAGGACCGAATCCGCCTCGCGGATCCGCTGACCACCTCGATCTACGGCTATGACGGCCTGGTCGTCTCCCCGGGGGTCCCGCTCAACCGCCATCCGATCGCCGCCCGAGCCCGCGAGGCGAAGGTGCCGCTGATCGGCGACATCGAATTGTTCGCCCAGGCCCGGGCGTCGCTGCCGCCGCACCAGGTGGTCGGGATCACCGGCACCAACGGCAAGTCGACCACCACCGCCCTCATCCACCATATCGTCCGGACCGCCGGGCGGCCGGCGACGATGGCCGGCAATATCGGCTTCCCGATCCTCGGCCAGGAGCCGCTGCCGGAAGGCGGGGTCTACGTGCTCGAGCTGTCCTCCTACCAGATCGACCTGACCCAGAGCCTCGACTGCGACGTCACCGTGCTCCTCAACATCAGCCCCGACCATCTCGACCGCTATGACGGGGTCGACGATTATGCCGCGTCCAAGGCGCGGCTGTTCGCGATGCAGTCGGCCGGCCATGTCGCGGTGATCGCCGCCGAGGACGATCACAGCCGGGCGATCGCCGGCCAGGTCGCCGGGCGCAAGATCCTGGTCTCGTCGGAGCAGGTGAGGGACCAGTCGCGCTGGCCCGCCCTGCAGGGCCCGCACAACGCCCAGAACATCGCCGCCGCCGTGGCGGTGGCCAAGGCGCTCGAGCGTGCCCGACGAGGCGATCGCGCGGGGCCTCGCCACCTATCCCGGCCTGCCGCACCGGATGGAGCGGGTCGCCGAGAAGAACGGAGTGCTGTTCGTCAACGACAGCAAGGCGACCAACCCCACTTCGGCGGCGCCGGCGCTCGCCGCCTATCCGGCGGTGCACTGGATCCTCGGCGGGCTTCCCAAATCGGACGATCTCGACGCCTGCGAGCCGTTCCTCGACCATGTCCGGGCCGCCTACACGATCGGCGAGGCCGGGCCGATGTTCGCCAGGCTGCTGCGCTCGAAAGTGCCGGTCAGCGAGTGCGAGATGCTGTTCGAGGCGGTCGGAGCCGCGGCGGAGGCGGCGAAGCCCGGCGAGGTGGTCCTGCTTTCGCCGGCCTGCGCGTCGTTCGATCAGTTCCGGGATTACGAAGCGCGGGGCGATGCCTTCCGCGCGGCGGTGGAGGCGTTGTAATGGGCGTAGTCGCGCAACTGAAGAGCAAGACCGAGAACCGGCTCGGCCGGTCGGACCGGAGCGCCGCGGGACGCTGGTTCTGGGAGATCGACCGGGTCCTCCTGTTCTTCGTCGCGGTGCTGATCGCGATCGGCCTGATCGCCGTCGCCGCCGCCTCGCCGGCCGCCAGCCAGCGCCTGTCGGGCGGCGGAGTCAGCTACGCGCCGCTCTATCATTTCTACCGCCAGCTGGTCTGGATCGTCGTCGCCGTGCCGGTGATGATCGCCGTCTCGATGCTGCCCAGGACCAAGGCCAAGCGCTGGTGCCTCATCGGCACCTTGTTCTTCACCGTCCTGCTCGTTCCTCGTCCCGATCGTCGGGGTGGAGCTGAACGGAGCGCGGCGCTGGCTCGGAGTCGGCTTCACCCAGTTCCAGCCGTCCGAATTCCTCAAGCCGCTCTACATCGTCAGCATCGCCTGGATGCTGTCGCTGAAGGAGCAGGACGCCAGCCTGCCGGTCGTGCCGCTGTCCGGGATCTGCACCGGCCTCATCGCCCTCCTCCTCATGCAGCAGCCCAATTTCGGCGAGACGATCATCTTCGCCGCTGCCTGGGTGATGCTGCTGACGCTGTCGGGCGCGTCGCTGCGGATGCTCGGCCTGCTCGGCCTGGCGGGCCTGGTCGGGATCGTCCTCGCCTATTTCTTCTATCCGGTCGCGACGATCCGGATCGACGCCTTCCTGTTCGGCGGCGCCGGCGGCCACGACACCTACCAGACCGACAGTCGGCGCTCCGGACCCTGACGGCGGGCGGCCTGTTCGGCGTCGGACCGGGCGCCGGATCGCGCAAGTTCCACCTGCCCGAGCCGCACACCGACTATATCTTCTCGGTGATCGGCGAGGAGTTCGGGATCATCGCCTGCCTCGCCATCGCCGCCATCTATCTCGTCATCGTCGCCCGGGTGCTGATCCGGCTGCTCCACGAGGACGACAAGTTCGTCGTCCTCGCCGCCGCCGGGCTGGTCTGCCAGTTCGGGCTGCAGGCGCTGATCAACATGGCGGTCAACGTCCAGATCGCGCCGTCGAAGGGCATGACCCTGCCGTTCA
The DNA here is from genome assembly GCA_963716155.1 of uncultured Alphaproteobacteria bacterium. GTDB lineage: Bacteria > Pseudomonadota > Alphaproteobacteria > Sphingomonadales > Sphingomonadaceae > Allosphingosinicella. The sequence goes on along the minus strand of OY970297.1, from coordinate 2,176,806 downwards.
TCAGCTACGGCGGCTCGTCGATGATCGCGCTCGTCATCGGCATGGGGCTCTTGCTCGCCTTCACGAGGAGGAACCCGTATCTGCACCGCTCGCCTTATGTCGTGAAGTGGAGCGGAAGATGACGGGCCCTCACCCTCCCACCGCTTCGCGGCGGGCCCCTCCCTCTCCCCTAGAGGGAGAGGGGTTATGCTGAGCCGCCACTACGTCCTCGCCGCCGGCGGCACCGGGGGGCACATGATCCCGGCCCATGCGCTGGCCGAGGAGCTGATCCGGCGCGGGCATCGGGTGGCGTTGGTCACCGACGATCGCGGAGCCCGCATCCCGGGCCTGTTCGAGGGCGTCCAGGTCCACATCCTGCCCGCCGGCCGGCTCGGCGGCGGGCCGCTCGGCTGGCTGAGCGCGATCCGCAAGATCTTCACCGGCCGGGCGATGGCCTCGCGGCTTTACGAGACCTTCGCCCCGTCGGCGGTGATCGGCTTCGGCGGCTATCCGGCGCTTCCGGCGCTGATGGCGGCGCAGCGCGACCGCATCCCGACCCTGATCCACGAGCAGAATGCGGTGCTCGGCCGGGTCAACCGGCTGCTGGCGCGCAAGGTCGACGCGATCGCCACCGCCTATCCCAACGTCCAGAGGCTCGCCCGGAGCCGGGAGGGCAAGACCCATCTGGTCGGCAACCCGGTCCGCGACGAGGTGCTGGCGCTCCGCGACCAGCCCTATCCCGAGCTGACCGACGAGGGCGTGTTCCGGCTCCTCGTCACCGGCGGAAGCCAGGGCGCGACGATCCTCTCCCAGGTCGTTCCGGAGGGGCTCGGCCTGCTGCCCGAGCATTTCCGCCGCCGGCTCCAGGTCACCCAGCAATGCCGGGCCGAGGATATCGAGGAGGTGCGCGCCCGCTACGCCGCGCTCGGCATCCCGGCCGAGCTCGCCACCTACATTTCGGACATGCCCGACAAGATCGCCTGGACGCACCTCGTCATCGCCCGCGCCGGCGCCTCGACGATCGCCGAGCTGACCGCGGCGGGGCGGCCCGCCATCCTCATCCCGCTGCCCATCGCCACGGACGACCACCAGACCTTCAACGCCCGCGAGATGGCCAGGGCGGGCGGCGCCCGGACGATCGCCCAGAGGAACTTCACCCCGGTCGAGCTCGCCAAGCAGATGCAGAAGCTCGGCCTAGAGCCGGCCGCGCTCGCCAATGCCGCGGCCCGGGCCCGGGCGGTGGGGCGCCCCAACGCGGCGAGCGACCTCGCCGACCTGGTCGAGCGGACCGGCCGCGACCTCGGAGTCGATCCGCTGCCGGCCGAGGAAATGATCCTGACGCCCTTGCCCAGCGGGGCCTATGCCTGATGCCGAAGCGCGGGATGAAAGGGGTCGCCAAGGACATCGGCACCATCCATTTCGTCGGCATCGGCGGGATCGGCATGTCCGGGATCGCCGAGGTGATGCACATCCTCGGCTACAGCGTGCAGGGCTCGGACGTCGCCGAATCCTATGTCGTCGAGGGCCTCCGCAAGGCCGGCATCCCGGTCAAGATCGGCCAGCATCCCGACAATCTCGGCGACGCCGCGGTGGTGGTGATCTCCTCGGCGATCCGGAAGGACAATCCCGAGCTGGTCTGCGCCTATGAGCGGCGGATCCCCGTCGTCCGGCGCGCAGAGATGCTGGCCGAGCTGATGCGGCTGAAGTCGACCGTCGCGGTGGCGGGGACCCACGGCAAGACCACGACGACGTCGATGATCGCGGCGATGCTCGACGCCGGCGGGATCGACCCGACGGTGATCAACGGTGGGATCATCAACGCCTACGGCTCCAACGCGCGGCTCGGAAGCTCCGACTGGATGGTGGTCGAGGCGGACGAGAGCGACGGCAGCTTCCTCAGGCTCGACGGCACGCTCGCGGTGGTGACCAACATCGATCCCGAGCATCTCGACCATTACGGCTCGTTCGAGAAGGTCAAGGACGCCTATGTCGAGTTCGTCGAGAACGTGCCCTTCTACGGCGCGGCTTTGCTCTGCGTCGACCATCCGGAGGTGCAGACGATCATCCCGCGGCTTCGCGACCGGCGGGTGGTGACCTACGGCTTCGCCGCTCTCGCCGACGTGCGCGGCGAGAACGTCCGGCCGGTCCCCGGCGGCAACCTGTTCGACGTCTCGATCCGCGACCGGGCGGGCGAGGTCGCGGTGATCGCCGACGTCGAGCTGCCGATGCCGGGGCGCCACAACGTCCAGAACGCGCTCGCCGCGATCGGGGTCGCCGCCGAGCTCGGCATCGGCCACGACGTCATCGCCCGGGGATTCGAGAAGTTCGGCGGCGTCAAAAGGCGCTTCACCAAGGTCGGCGAGATCGAGGGCGCGGCGATCATCGACGATTACGGCCACCACCCGACCGAGATCAGGGCAGTGCTTTCGGCCGCCCGGGAGGGCGCCCAGGGCCGGGTGATCGCGGTCGTCCAGCCGCACCGCTACACGCGCCTCCGCGACCTGATGGAGGAGTTCCAGGGCGCCTTCAACGACGCCGACATCGTCTACGTCACCCCCGTCTACCCGGCCGGCGAGGAGCCGATCGAGGGGGTCGATTCCGAGGCCCTGGCGGAGGGCCTGAAGCAGCGCGGCCACCGCGCGGTCAAGGCGGTGGCCGATTTCGAAGAGCTCTGCCTCGGCCTTCGCGACCTCGCCGCCGCCGGCGACATGGTCATCTGCCTGGGCGCCGGCGACATCACCAAATGGGCGGCGGGCCTGGCCGACGGGATCTGCAAGGCGAGGGCGGCGAAATGAGCGCGGCGCTCGACCTGCCCCGGGTGCGCGGCCGGCTGACCGCGGACGCGCCGATCGCGCCGCTCGTCTGGTTCAAGGCGGGCGGCAGGGCGCAATGGCTGTTCGAGCCCGCCGACGCCGACGACCTCAAGGATTTCCTTCGCGGCCTCGATCCCGAGGTTCCGGTGATGGCGCTCGGGCTGGGCTCCAACCTGATCGTCCGCGACGGCGGCATTCCGGGCGTGGTCGTCCGGTTCGGCAAGGCCTTCGCGGACGTCAGGATCCTCGAGCAGAATTTCGGCGACTTCTCCGACCCGCCGACGATGCTCCATGCGGGCCCCGGCGCGAGCGGCATCTCAGTGGCGTCGGCGGCCCGGGACGCCGGCATTGCGGGGCTGGAATTCCTTCGAAGCATCCCGGGAACGGTCGGCGGGTTCGTCCGGATGAACGCCGGGGCCTACGGCCGGGAAGTGAGCGACATCCTGAAACAGGCCTATGTCCTGTTCAGGAATGGCGAGCCGGGCTGCCTCGCGGCCGAGGATCTGCGCTTCACCTACCGCCATTCCGAACTGCCCGACGGGGCCCTCGTGGTCGGTGCGGTCCTCAAGGGTGTGCCCGGGAACCCGGCGGCTATCCAGGCGGAGATGGACCGGATCGCCGCCGAGCGCGAGGCCAGCCAGCCGCTGAGGAGCCGCACCGGCGGCTCGACCTTCAAGAATCCGGCCGAAACCAAGGCGTGGAAGCTGATCGACGAGGCCGGCTGCCGGGGGCTCACCGTCGGCGAGGCGCAAGTCTCTGAAAAGCATTGCAACTTCCTGCTCAACCTGGGCAAGGCCAGGGCCGCCGACATCGAGGCGCTCGGCGAGGAGGTGCGCCGGCGGGTGAAGGCGCATTCGGGCGTCGAGCTGGAGTGGGAGATACAGCGCGTGGGAGTTGAGGCGTGAGCGTGCGTTCGGTCGTCATGCCAGCGAAGGCTGGCATCCCAGCGGGTGAAGAACGCCCGCGCCTTTCGCCCCCCGGGGCCCCAGCCTTCGCTGGGGCGACGGGCCGATGACCGCCCCTCTCCACGTCGCCGTGCTGATGGGCGGCTGGTCCGCCGAGCGCGAAGTGTCGCTTCGCAGCGGGGCCGACGTGGCCGCCGCGCTCGAGAGCCTCGGCCACCGGGTCACCCCGATCGACATGGGCCGCGACGTCGCCGAGCGGCTTCGCGAGGCGGCGCCCGACCTCGTCTTCAACGCCCTCCACGGAACGCCCGGCGAGGACGGCACGGTTCAGGGCCTGATGGACCTGATGGGGCTCAAATATACCCATAGCGGGCTCGAGACGTCGGTCATCGCGATCGACAAGGAGCTGACCAAGATGGTGCTCGTCCCGCGCGGCATCCGCATGCCGGCGGGCACGATGGTCGAGAGCGAGAGCCTCTACGAGGGCGACCCGATGGCCCGGCCCTATGTGCTCAAGCCGGTCAACGAAGGCTCGTCCGTCGGGGTCGCGATCGTCACCGAGGGCGGCAATTACGGCGACCCGATCGGCCGCGAGAGCGAAGGGCCGTGGCGGCATTTCGACCGGCTGCTCGCCGAGCCGTTCATCCGCGGCCGCGAGCTCACCGTGGCGGTGCTCGGCGACGAGGCGCTGGCGGTCACCGAGCTACAGCCCAAGTCCGGCTTCTACGATTACGACGCCAAATATACCGAGGGGATGACCCGCCACGTCTGCCCCGCCCAGGTGCCGCCGGAGATCGAGCGGGCGGCGATGGCGATGGCCCTGGAGGCGCATCGCGGCCTCGGCTGCCGCGGCTGCTCGCGCGCCGACTTCCGCTGGGACGACGAGCAGGGCGAGGCCGGCCTCTATCTGCTCGAGGTCAACACCCAGCCGGGGATGACGCCGCTCAGCCTGGTGCCGGAGCAGGCGCTGTACCGCGGGCTCAGCTATGCCGAGCTGGTCCGCAGGATCGTGGAGGAAGCGTTATGAGCAAGGCGATCGCGCGCGGCTCAGGGTCGCGCGGCAGGGGCAAGGCGCCGGCGCGCGGCAAGCCGCAGCGGGGCCGCGGCGCGCCTCCGCCCTCGGCTTTGCCCGATGCGGTTCGGCGGATGAGCTGGTGGATTTTCATTGGAATGATGATCGCCCTGGCCGGCGCCCTGCTCTGGGCGCTGCGCGTCCCCCAGATGGTCGGCGGCACTCTCGGCGAGAGCGTCGGCGAGATGGGCTTCGCGATGAAGCGGGTCGAGATCAAGGGCGCCCGGCACGTCCGCCAGCTCGACGTCTACAACATCGCCTTCGACCAGCCATCCTCCGCCATGCCGCTGGTCGACCTCGAGGCGACCCGGCAGCGGCTGCTCAAATTCGGCTGGGTGCGCGACGCCCGGGTGTCGAGGCGGCTGCCCGACACGCTCGTCGTCGACATCGTCGAGCGGCGCCCCGCCGCGATCTGGCAGCACAATCAGAGGCTCGCCCTGATCGACATGGACGGCGTCGTTCTCGAGGCGGTCCGGCTCGACGCCATGCCCGACCTGCCGCTGCTCATCGGCCCCGCCGCCAACGTCCACGCGGCCGAGCTCGCCCGCCTCACCCAGGCGGCGCCCAACCTCAAGCCGGCGATGGCGGGGGCGAGCTGGGTCGGCGGGCGGCGCTGGGACATTCGATTCCAGTCCGGCGAGGTGCTGGCCCTGCCCGAGGGCGAGGCGGCGGCGCGCAAGGCGCTGGCCAAGTTCGCCAGCATCGACCAGTCGGTGCAGCTGCTCGGCAAGGGCTATGTCCGGATCGACATGCGCGACCCCAAGAGGATGCTGATCCGGCTGCCCGGCGATCCCGGCAGCACCGTGCCCGAGATCGCGCCGGCGCCGCCGCCGCCCCCGGCAAGCGGCGCCGCCCCCGTCGACACCGCCCGGACGATCTGATGAAGCGCCCCACCGTCCAAGCCCCGCGCCGGCTGGTCACCGCCCTCGACGTCGGCTCGTCGAAGGTCTCGGCGCTGATCGCCGAGCCCGGCGACGACGGCCGGCTGAGGATCCTGGGGACGGGGCAGCGGCAGAGCCAGGGGGTGCGGCGCGGCTTCATCGCCGACATGGAGAAGACGGAAGGGGCGATCCGGGAAGCGGTCGAGCAGGCGGAGCGGATCGCCGCGACCAACATCGAGGACGTGTTCGTCGGCTTCTCCGCCGGCGGGCTGGTCAGCACCGTCGCCAGCGTCGAGCTCCAGATCGGCGGCCGCCGCATCGAGAAGTCGGACATCGACCAATTGCTCGGCATCGGCCGGGAGTCGATCAGCGGCGACGGCCGGATGATCCTCCACGCCCTTCCGGCCCTCTACACGGTCGACGGGCTCGAGGGCGTCAAGAAGCCGCTCGGCCTCCATGCCGACCGGCTCGCCGTCGACATCCACGTCATCGCCGCCGATCCGTCGCCGGTGCGGAACCTCGACCTGTGCGTCCGTTCCGCCCATCTCGGGGTCGAGGCGATCGTCGCCTCGCCGGTCGCGGCCGGCAAGGCCTGCCTCAGCGACGAGGAGCGCGAGCTGGGCGTCGCCCTGGTCGAGCTCGGAGCCGGCGTCACCAACGTCTCGGTGTTCGCGGGCGGGATGCTGGTCGGGCTCAAGTCGATCGGGATCGGCGGAATGGACATCACCGACGACATCGCCTCCGCCTTCGGCACCCGCCGGGTCGAGGCCGAGCGGATGAAATGCTTCTACGGCTCGGCGACGACGAGCCCGCGCGACAATCACGACATGATCGAGCTGTCGCCGATCGCCGGCTCCGAAGAAGGGACGGAAGCCGCCCGGATCACCCGCGCCCAGCTGATCGCCGTCATCCGCCAGCGGCTCGAGCATCTCACCGGCGACATCGCCGCGGCGCTCAAGGATCTCGGCTTCGGGGGGCCGTTCGGAAGGCAGGTGGTGCTGACCGGCGGCGGCTCGGAGCTGAAGGGAATCGCCGATTACGCGCAGGGCGTCCTCGGCCGGGCGGTGCGGGTCGGCCGGCCGAGCCTCGCCGGCCTCCCCGACGCCCATTCCGGCCCCGCTTTCACGACCCTGGTCGGGCTGGCCCTGTTCGCCGCCTCGGACGAACTGGACCTCCGCTCGGTGATGTCGCCGGACCGCGTCGCGCCGCGCGAGAGCGGCGGCAATATCGTCCAGCGGCTGATGAATGCGGTGAAGAGTGGCTTTTGAGAATCAGGTCGTGACTTTTGCAACTCACATGCGTGACTTTTGGGACTCACACGAGGGTTACCCCACCGAAAAAATACCAGTTTGTTAACTTTTTTCTCGCGCCCAAGATTCGCATAGTGCAAAAGGAGTTAACACGTGTCCCGTTGGGCGAAAGCAGGGGGAGAGCAAGCATGAGCATCGACTTCATCAGGCCCGAAGTGGACGAGCTGCGGCCCCGGATCAGCGTCATCGGAGTCGGCGGCGCCGGCGGCAACGCGGTGGCCAACATGATCGCCAATGACGTTCAAGGCGTCGACTTCATTGTCGCCAATACGGACGCCCAGGCGCTCAACGCCTCGCCCGCCGACCAGCGCATCCAGCTCGGGCTCAGGATCACCCAGGGCCTCGGCGCCGGTTCCCGGCCGGAGATCGGCAAGGCCGCCGCCGAAGAGGCGATCGAGGAGATCGAGAAGGCGCTCGACGGCGCCCATATGTGCTTCATCGCCGCCGGAATGGGCGGAGGCACCGGCACCGGCGCCGCGCCGGTCATCGCCAAGGCGGCGCGCGACCGCGGGGTGCTCACCGTCGGAGTGGTGACCAAGCCGTTCAGCTTCGAGGGCAACCGCCGGGGCCGCTCCGCCGACGCCGGGATCGAGGAGCTTCAGGCCCATGTCGACACGCTGATCGTCATCCCCAACCAGAACCTCTTCCGGATCGCCAACCCGAACACGACCTTCAAGGAAGCGTTCCAGATGGCCGACGAGGTGCTCCAGCAGGGCGTGCGCGGAATTACCGACCTGATGGTCATGCCCGGCCTCATCAACCTCGACTTCGCCGACGTCCGCTCGGTGATGGGCGAGATGGGCAAGGCGATGATGGGCACCGGCGAGGCCTCGGGCGACAACCGCGCGATCGAGGCGGCCGAGAAGGCGATCGCCAACCCGCTTCTCGACGGCGTGTCGATGAAGGGCGCCCGCGGCGTCATCATCTCGATCACCGGCGGCGAGGACATGCGCCTGATGGAGGTCGACGAGGCCGCCAGCCACATCAAGGAGCTGGTCGATCCGGACGCCAACATCATCTGGGGCTCGGCCTTCAACAACGAGCTCGAGGGCAAGATCCGAGTCTCCGTCGTCGCCACCGGCATCGACGCCGAGGCGGTGACCCAGGCGCCGCCGATGCCGGCCAAGGTCTTCACCTTCCCGGGCGCCCGAGTCGCGGCGCCGGCGGCCGAGGCGCCCAAGGTCAGCCTGACCGCGCCTGAGCCGGCCAAGGAAGTGGCGGAAGCCGCGCCCGAGCCGGAAGTATCCGAAGAGTCGGCCGAGGAGCTGACCCTCACCGAGCCGGTGGCGGAGGAAGCCGGCGACGAGCTGCTGCTCGACGCGGCGATGCTCGGCGACGAGGACGATGGCGGCGAGAGCTTCATCGAGGAGGATTTCGCCGGCGGTCCGGAGAGCGTCGCGCCCGGCACCCGCAGCTGGATCGACGGCGAGCCCGAGGCGGCGGCCGAGGCCGAAGCGCGCCCGGCGCGCGAGGGCGGAACCCTGTTCGAGCGCATGTCGAGCATCGCCCGGGGCGCCGCCAAGGCCCAGGTCGAGGAGGAGCCCCAGCCCCGCCTTCGCCGCGACCCGCTCGACATCCCCAGGTTCCTGGGAAGGCAGAACAACCAGTAGGGGTTTCCGCCTCTCCGTCCGTGAGGATGGGGAGGGGGACTACCCTAAGGGTGATGAAGGGCAGGTGGCGCGGACCTTAGCGGCTCCGTTCGCTTAATCTTTGTTTTTCAGACTGTTACCCCTCCATCATGCTTCATATGGTCGCCCTCCCCGCGGCTTCGCCGCAGGGAGGCAACTACTGAGCGCATCGCGGTTGCCCCGCGCGCCGCCACCCTCTCTAACCGGCTGATGACTTCATTGCGGAGGGGCGTCCGGTTCGGCTTGGCCTTACTGGGTGCGGGGACCATGCTTTCGGCCGTGCCGGCCGCAGCTCAGACTGCCAGGACCGGCGCTTTCACCGAGCGGCCGCGCGACGCCTTGTCGCGCAACCTGCGCAGCCTCGCGACCAATCCGAAGAGCGCGAGCGCCCTGATGGGCGCCGGCAAGGCGGCGCTCGAGCTCGGCGACGCCCAGGCGGCGCTCACCTTCTTCGCCCGGGCCGAGGAGCAGCTGCCCGGCGACGGCCGGATCAAGATGTGGATCGGCACCGCTCTGGTCCATCTCCAGCAGCCCCATGCCGCGCTCAAATTCTTCCGCGACGCGACCGAGCTCGGGGTTCCGGTCGCGGAGCTGGCGCGCGAGCGCGGGCTCGCCCACGACATCGCCGGCAACCCGCGCGAGGCGCAGCGCGACTATCGGCTCGCCCTCCAGCGCGGCCGGGACGACGAGGCGACGAGGCGGCTTTCCCTGTCGCTGGCGATCAGCGGCGAACGGGAGCCGGCGCTGCGCCTGCTCGAGGACCAATTGCTCGTCCGCGATCGCGCCGGCGAGCGCACGCAGGCGCTCGTTCTGGCCCTGACCGGCGACACGGCGGGGGCCGCCCGAGCGGCCCAGGCCGCCATGCCGGGGCCGCAGGCCAGCGCGATGAGCGCCTTCCTGGCGCGGCTTCCGACCCTCTCGGCGCCGGAGCGGGCGCTGGCGGTCCATCTCGGCATCTTCCCCGGCGACGGCCGCACGGCGGCCCCCGCCGCCTACGCCGCCAACACCTTCGCCAGCGCCGTCACCGAAGCCGGGCGTCCCGACCCGGCCCAGGCGCTGCTCCAGCGCCGCCAGACCGCGGCCGAGCCGGCACCGACGGCGAGCGTTCGACCGACCCCGGTCCAGCCGACGGCGCGGGCCGGCGCGGGCTCTTCCACGGCCAGCGCCAGCGTCCAGCCGAGCCCGGTCCGCTCGACGACCGCCACCCGCGGCGGGGGCGTCAATCCCGCCTGGGCCCTCTCCCGCGGACTCGATCCGACGCCGTCGGTGCGTCGTGCCGAGCCCCGGCCCAAGCCCGCCGAGGCCGCTCCGGAGCCGGCGAGGCCGGCCGGCGGGACCATGGTCGCCTCCGCCAGCCCGGGCTTCTCGATCGCCCCGTCCCAATCCCCGCCGGCGGCGGCGCCGGCCGCCGAAACCCCGGCGCAGCCGACGCCCGCGCCCGTCGTCGAGACGCCGGCGCCGCAGCCCGCCGAGACTCAAGTCGCGGCCGCCGCCGAGCCTTCCGCGCCGCTGCCGCAATCGGAAGGAGCGCCGGGAGGAAGCAGGCTCGCCGATCTTTCGGCGGCGATCGCGACCGTCGACGATCCGAAGGCCGCTCCGGCCAAGCTCAAGCCGGCCACCCGCGCCGCCGCCGCCGCGGCCAAGCCCCAGCCGAAGAAGGCGAAGCCGGCGCCGCCGGCCGAGCCGAGCCGGGTCTGGGTCCAGGTCGCCGGCGGGGCCCAGAAGGCGGCGCTGCCCCGGGAATTCGCCCGGCTGAAGGCGAAAGCGCCCAAGCTGCTCGGCAGCCGGACGGCCTGGACGGTCCCGCTCAACGCCACCAACCGCCTGCTGGTCGGCCCGTTCGCCGGATCGAAGGAGGCCCAGGCCTTCGTCAACCAGCTCAAGGCCGCCGACCTCAGCGCCTTCGCCTGGACCAGCGCCGCCGGCCAGAAGGTCGAGAAGCTTCCGGCCAAGTGATCGGGGACGGGCCGTGGAAGGCTCGACGGTCCGCGTGAATCGTCACCCCGGACTTGATGATCGGGATGGACTGTCCCCCGGACAGTCCATTACCGGTCCCGATCATGGGTCCATCTTCTTCGAGGACGCTGCTCCCAAGGCAAAGGTGGATGCCGGATCGAGTCCGGCATGACGAAGGAGGTACAAGCTGATCGCGGAGCATCCCAAGCTCGTCGGCCTCGCCTGCGATCCCGGCCGTTCGCGGGGGCGCCTGCACGGCGAGTCGGGAGGGGCCCGGCGCGGTCCCCGCGACTCCTTCCAGCGCGACCGCGACCGGATCATCCACTCCGTCCCGTTCCGGCGGCTCCGCCACAAGACCCAGGTCTTCGTCGCTCCGGACGGCGACCATTTCAGGGTCCGCCTCACCCACAGCCTCGAGGTCGCCCAGATCGGCCGGGCGATGGCGCGGGCGCTCGGCCTCAACGAGGACCTGACCGAGGCTCTGTGCCTCGCCCACGACATCGGCCACCCGCCCTTCGGCCATAGCGGCGAAGAGGTGCTGGAGGCGGCGATGGCCGAGGCCGGCGGCTTCGACCACAATGCCCATACGATCCGCCTGCTGACGCGGCTGGAGAGCCCCTATCCGCGGCATGCCGGACTCAACCTCGGCTGGGAGACGCTGGAGGGCCTCGCCAAGCATAATGGGCCGGTCGCCACAGCGCCCTGGGCCCTGGCCGAGGCCGATGCCGAATTTCCGCTCGACCTGACGAGCTGGCCGAGCCTCGAGGCTCAGCTGGCGGCGGTGGCGGACGACATCGCCTACGACAATCACGACATCGACGACGGCCTCCGCGCCGGCCTGTTCACGCTGGACGAGCTGCTCGAAGTGCCGCTGGTCGCCCGCGCCTGGAGCGAGGTGCGCGGCCGGTTCGCCGACGTCGAGGAGGCGAGGCTCGTCCCCGAGCTGGTCCGCGACCAGATCGGCCTGATGGTCAACGACGTGCTCGACGAGACGAGGCGGCTCGTCGCGGAGGCCGGCGTGGAGAGCGTCGACGAGGTTCGGAACGCCGGCAGGGCGCTGGTCGGGTTCTCCCCGCCGCTGGCGGAGGAGGAGCGGGCGCTGAAGCGGTTCCTCACCGCCCGCATGTACAACGCGCCGGCGGTGCTGGCGGTGCGCGAGGAGGCCCAGCGGCTCCTCGCCGGCCTGTATGCCGCCTATCGCGACGATCCGCGCCGGCTTCCGCCGGGCTGGCTGGCCGACGGCGCCGACGAAAGGGCGACGCTTCGCGCCATCGGCGACTTCATCGCCGGAATGACCGACCGCTACGCCATCGCCCGCCACCGCGAGCTGGTCGGGCCGGTCGAGCTGCCCGAGGGGTTCTGATGCGGGTGGCGATGATCGGCGCGACCGGGCTGGTCGGCTCGCTGGCGGCGCCGAAGCTGCTGGCGCAGGGCTGGATCGTCGAGGCGCTGGCGAGGCGACGGAGCGGCTTCGACCATCCCGGCTGGCGCGAGCATGTCGAGCCTCCGGACCGCTGGCCGGCGATCGTCGAGTCGCTCGGCGCGGACGCGGCCGTGTCGGCGCTCGGGACGACGATGCGCCAGGCGGGATCGCAGGCCGCTTTCCGGACCGTCGACCTCGACATGGTGGTCGGCTTCGCCCGCGCCGCGGCTCGGGCGGGGGTTCGGCGGATGGTGACGGTCTCGTCGGTGGGAGCGGATCCGGGATCGGCCAATTTCTACCTCCGGACCAAGGGCGAGATGGAGGCGGCGCTGGAAGCGCTCGGCTTCGAGCGGCTCGACATCCTGCAGCCCGGCCTGCTCCGCGGCCCGCGCGGCGGGGAGCGCCGGCTCGGCGAGCGGATCGGAATCGCGGTCAGCCCGCTCGTCAACCTGGCCCTGCGCGGCCGTCTCGACCGCTTCGCCGCGATCGACGCCGCCGTCGTGGCGTCGGCTATCGCCGCGGCGCTCCGGCAGACCGCGCCGGGCACGTACCGGCTTGAAAACCGGTTGATCGGGACGCTGGCGCGCGCGCCCTAATCCTCCCCACCGCTTCGCGGCAGGGAGGACAAGATTACGGCCGCCTTCAAATCGGGGACGACATCGTCTAAGCGGCGCGCTCCTCCAAAAACCGGAAGAGCCGTGACCCTCTACGCCCGCTTCGCCGCGCATCTCGATGCCATTCTCGACGCCCTCGTGGCGGAAGGCCAGCTTCCGACCGGGCTGGAACGGCGCGCCGTCGCCGTCGAGCCGCCGCGCGACCCGTCGCACGGCGATCTCGCGACCAACGCGGCGATGGTGCTGGCCAAGCCGGCGGGAACCAATCCTCGCGCGCTCGCGGAGCGGGTCGTTTCCAAGCTCGCCGAGCTGGACGAGGTGGCGAGCGCCGAGGTCGCGGGACCGGGCTTCATCAACGTCCGGCTGACCCCCTCGGTCTGGCACGACGAGCTTCGCGCCATCCTCGCCGAGGCCGAAGCCTATGGCCGCTCGCGGTTCGGCCAGGGCATTCGGGTCAACGTCGAATATGTCTCGGCCAACCCGACCGGGCCGATGCACATGGGCCATTGCCGCGGCGCGGTGGTCGGCGACGCGCTGGCCAGCCTGCTCGAACATGCCGACTATGCCGTCACCCGCGAATATTATGTCAACGACGCCGGCAGCCCAGGTCGACACCCTCGCCCGCTCGGCGCACCTCAGGTACCTCGAAGCGCTCGGCCGCCAGATCGGCGAGATTCCCGAGGGCCTCTATCCCGGCGACTATCTGGTGCCGGTCGGCGAGGCCCTGGCCAGGGAATTTGGCGACCGCTACGCGGACGCGCCGGAAAGCGAGTGGCTCGAAACCTTCCGGCGGCGGACGGTGGCGGCGATGCTCGAGCTGATCCGGGGGGACCTCGCCAAGCTCGGAGTCCATCACGACCTGTTCGCCTCGGAAGCCGAGGTCCAGCAATCGGGCGCCGTCGACCGCGCCTTCGAGCTGCTCGGCGAGAAGGGGCTCGTCTATCGCGGGACCCTGCCGCCTCCCAAGGGCAAGATCGTCGAGGATTGGGAGCCGGTCGAATTGCTCCTCTTCCGCTCCACCGCCTTCGGCGACGACCAGGACCGGCCGATCAGGAAGTCCGACGGAAGCTGGACCTATTTCGCCGCCGACACCGCCTATCACATGAAGAAGCTCGAAGCGTCGGACGAGCTGATCAACGTCTGGGGCGCCGACCATACCGGGACGGTGAAAAGGACCCAGGCGGCGGTACAGGCGCTGGCCGGCCGGCCGGCGCTCGACGTCAAGCTCGTCCAGATGGTCCGGCTCTTGAGGGCCGGCGAGCTGGTCAAGATGTCGAAGCGCTCGGGCAGCTTCGTCACCCTCGCCGAAGTGGTCGAGGAGGTCGGCAAGGACGTGGTGCGCTTCACCATGCTGACCCGCAAGAACGACGCCCAGATGGACTTCGACTTCGCCAAGGTGGTCGAGGCGTCGAAGGACAATCCGGTCTTCTACGTCCAATATGCCCATGCCCGGATCCGGTCGATGCTGCGCAAGACCGGCGAGCTGAGCATCGACATGAACGCGCCCGCCGACCTGTCGCTCCTCGAGGAGGCCGACTGGGAGCTCGTGAAGCTGGCGGCGCAATTCCCGCGCCTCGTCGAGGCGGCGGCTCAGGCGCACGAACCGCATCGGGTCGCCTTCTTCCTCCACGATTTCTCGTCGGCGTTCCACTCGCGCTACAATCAGGGCAACGACGATCCCGCGCAGCGCTTCATTGTTGAACATAATCGGGAATTAACCAGAGCGCGGCTAGAACTCGCGTCCGCAATAGGGCAGATTATCCGCAATGGCCTCGGCATTATGGGTGTGACCGCCGCGGAGGAGATGTAGCAATGACCGACATTCGCGCCGACGAGGACGACCGCCTCCCCTGGCTTGAAGCGGTCGAGGAGGAGGGCGACGAGGGCGGTCCCTCGGCGCTCAAGCTGATCGTCGCGGTGCTGATCGGCCTCGCCGCGATCGGCGGAATCGTCGGCGGAATCTTCTGGCTCGGCAATCGCGACGGCGCCGCCAACCGCGCCCCGGAGACGATCGCCGCCCCCGAAGGCCCCTACAAGGTCAAGCCCGACAGCCCCGGCGGAATGACCGTCGAGGGCCAGGGCGCGACCGCCTTCGACGCCGCCCAGGGCGGAACGCCCAATGCCAGCATCGACACCGACGCGGTGCCCGAGGCGCCGGTGACGGCCCAGCCCAAGGGGCCCGCGCCGGCGGCGAAGGAGCCGCCCATCCTCAAGGCCCCGCCGCCGACCAACGCGCCCACCGCCAAGGCCGACGCCGCGGCCCCCGCGGCCGGCGGCGCCACCATCCAGCTCGGCGCCTTCCCCAACGCCGCCACCGCCGAGAAGGCGTGGAAGGCGCTGTCGGGCCGCTTCGCCTATCTCGCCCCGCTCTCGCACAGCGTCGTCTCGGCCCAGGTCGGCGGCAAGACCTGGTACCGCCTGCGCGCCAGCGGCCCCGGCGCCGCCAACGTCTGCGGCCGGCTGAGGGTCGCCGGGGAGAATTGCCTGAAGATCGACTGAGGACGGCCGGCGATGAGCCTCTTCCGCGCCACGCGCGGCGGGGAGCGGCATCTCCTCGATTCGAGCTTCGGGCCGGACGGCGACGGCTACGTCTTCTACCGTCACCATCTCGCCCGGGGAATCCCCGTCACCGCCGCCGAGCGCGAATCCTATCTGAGGCCGCCGCTGGGCGGCTCGCGGCGCGACTTCTACCAGGCGATACGCGGGGCCGGGAGGCGATTCTGCCGAGGCGCGGCTGGCGGCGCTCGCAGCGGGCAACCCTGGCGGCGATCCCGGCCCAGTTCGGCCTCGGACTGATCCTCGTCGGAGCGATGCTGCTGTGGCGGAGCGGCGATCTGGACGAGCCGCCGCTGCGCTGGCTGCTCGCCGCCGCCGGAGTCCTGGGAATCACCTACGGCACCCTGGCGCTGGCGGTACGGCCGTTCGCGCGGGGCGGGCGGAAAGGCCTCGGCACCCCAGCCGAGGTCCCGCCGCTCGCGCCCGATGAGAAATTGATCAAGTGCCGGCGGTTCGAGTGACCCTCCGTCCGCGACCAGTCCGGGCTGACGGGCGGCCCGCGACGCGAAAAAGGGGAACGTATCAACACATGTCCCGTCGAAGCCTATGGCCCATGATCGTAACCGGTGCGGAGCGGTGATCGGGTGCCGTTCGGTATGACAGACGGCTGAGGTTCTTCAATCGTTCTAGAAAAGGGCCTATCTTGATGATAGGAGGCATCGGTGTTCGAGATCCGCAACGTCATAGCCGCGTTTAGCGAGGAGCAGGTCCAGCGCCTGACAGCGCTCTCTAAAAGCCGTTTGCGCTATTGGGATAAGACGGGCTTTTTTTCGCCCAGCTACGTGGAGGAGAACAAGCGTCTGCCGTTCGCGCGTTTCTATTCTTTTAAGGATGTGGTAGCGCTCCGCACTCTCGAAATGTTGCGCGTTCAGAACCAAGTGCCCCTGCAACACCTCCGCAAGGTTGCGGAAAAGTTGGCACACCTGAAAGACGAGTTGTGGACGAACACCACGTTGTGGGTTCTCAACAAGAAGGTCATTTTTCAGGAGCCTGGTTCACGCAAGCCTCGCGAGGTTGTGTCAGGTCAATATGTGATGGGCCTGCCGCTCAAGCGAGTTGTAACCGACACGAAAAAAGATGTCGCCGCCATGCAGAGGCGGTCTACCGGTGAAATTGGCCGTGTGGTGAAGATGAGGGGTATCAACCGCAATGCGCCCAGTCTCGCTGGGACGCGCATCCGGGCGGATTCTATTCGGCGCTTGGCAGAGGATGGTTATACGACTCGCCAAATCTTGGAGGAGTATCCAGATCTCAAGGAAGCTGACGTTCGCGCCGTGTTGGAAGAGGCTCAAGCGGCTGCGTGAGGCAGCGCAAGCCTGTCCTTAAGTTTTTCATAGATCAATGCGTGCCCGATTCCGCTGGAAGAGCGCTCGCGGATGAAGGCCACGAAGTCGTGTTCTTGCGAGAGAAAATAGCGACAAGCACGCCCGATCCGCTCGTGGCAGCAGTAGCAGAGGCAAATGACGCGATTTTAGTGAGCTTGGACGCCGATTTCCGCCAGCTCGCACGTCGATATGGCGTGGCACGCCGCCGCTTTCGCAATCTCAGCCTCATCAAGCTCAGCTGTCGGGAATCCAGAGCGGCCGACCGTCTCCGTGAAGCGATGACGCTGATCTATCACGAGTGGCAATATCTTGGTGCCCAGCGGGATCGCAGGTTGTTTCTTGATATTGGAGATAATGTGATTCGCACCATTCGCTAGGAGGCTACTCTCCAACGGTGCTCGACGCTAAGGGCGGCCATGCAAGCCACCATCTACGGCCTTTCCGGCCTCGCCCTTACCGACGAACGGGACCTCTCCTCCGCGAAGCCGATCCCGCCGGGGACGAGGCTTCAGTCCTTCTTGATGAGGCTGCCGAGAACACCGACGAGAAGTAGGCCGGCCACCCATCCGAAGGCGATTTCGAACCAGTAGAGAAAACGCAGGATCTGACCGGCGGGGAGCGATTTTCCCGCCTTTCGAACCACCGGCACCCATTCTTCCCGATAGCCAAAATCGATCACGGGCAAGAGAACGTCGGCGGAATATATGACGGGGACGAAATTGCCGTAATCCGCTTTCGGGACGTTGCCTTCGCGAGAAGGGGGAGGGGCCAGAAGGTGGGGCCGGCCCGGTGCGGGATTGGTAGCCGCCAAGTAGAAGAGCGTCCACAAAATCCAAACGCACAGCGTGACCCTCACTAGCCGCCAGGGACGGTAGCCATAACCGACCAGCGCGCCGTACAGCCAATGGAAAGGACGGGCTGCCGCCGGAATCCGACCCGCTTGGCGGAGCCGTTCCTGTTTCTTGACGGCGATCGTGCGCGCTTCGTTCGGATGGCCCATCTCGCGGAGCACCTTGATGAGCTGCTCCCACGGCTGCGGCCGAAACTGCTGAGCCAGATGATCCGGCGTCTGGTTCTCGAGCCAGCGGATACGCGCTTCAGCCTCCGTCGGAGCGTCGCCCGCAAGCCTCTCATACACGAAACCGTCGAGGACCATTTGTCCCGCCGCGCCAGTCCAAGCCGATTCTATGTCGCACAATGCCGCGACCCGCATCGAGCCCAGGTCGACGGCGCCGCGGATGTCGGCTCCTTCCTGAAGGAGGAGCCCCCCGCCGACGCGGGCCCGTCGGCAGCACAGGGCATCGGCAGCTCCGACCTTTTCGAACCGCCCGCTGCAGTCTAGGTCGCCGCTGATCGTCGCGCCGACGAGGCGCACGCCGCCTGCCGCGTTGAAGCCCTTGTGAAGCAGCACGCTCCCCGCGATCGTCGCGGCGCTGAACAGGAGTGCGCCCTCGAGCCCGCTCCGGAAGGACCCGTTCCTGCAGTCGAGATGACTTCCGATCGTCGCGCCGTTCAGGCGCACCATGCCTTTCGCAGAAAATCCGTCGCGGAAAAATGCGCCTCCGGGGATCGTCGCTCGATCGCAATCGAGCGCCGCGTCCGTCGGCCATTCGAAGCGACCGTCGCTGCAATCGAGGTCGCCGATATCGGCTCTGACCAGCCGCACGCCTCCTGTCGCGCGAAATCCCTCGCGCAGGATCACGCCGCCGTCGCAGCAAAGGCCGTCGCCCATCATGCCGCGCAGCAGCCGCGAGCCGCGCAGGTTGAAGGACTTGAACCGCGAATAGGCGGCTTCGATCCGGTAGATCCGGCAATGAACGAGGGACAGGCGCCGCTCAGACGTGACCGAGTCGAGATCCAGCTTGCCTTCGAGCCAGGCCCCCTGGATCCGGACGCCCTGATCGTGAACGGGCGCCTGGGCATCGCCTCCGAGGCATAGAAAACGAACGAGGCCGGCACGAATGCGGTTGGCGTCGGTCCTCCATCGGGGCCGGGTTTCGCCGAAATTGGCGACCTCGCCTTTCCGGCAGCATCTCAGGAGCGTGGTTTCGGCCGTCGAGAGATTCGGGAAATCGGCGAAGGATCGGCCCAGGGCGTGCGGCGCCGGCGGCGGCTCGCCGTCCGACGGTGGGGTGGGTCCAGCTTCTGCCACGGCGCCCCGCTGAATAGCATGTCGCCGGTCGGGTCGGCGATGCCGATTGAGTCCAAATTGGCCCGGAGATGTCGCTCATACTGGCGCCGGCGTCGGCGGGTCGGCTAAGGCGTGCAGCCATGCAAGCCGCGATCTACGGCCTTTCCGGCCTCGCCCTCACCGCCGACGAGCGGGACTTCTTCCGCGATTGCGATCCCGCCGGCTACGTGCTTTTCAAGCGCAATATCGAGGACCGCTCGCAGCTTCGCGCGCTGACCGACAGCCTGCGCTCGATCCACGGCCGCGACGACGTGCCGATCCTGATCGATCAGGAAGGCGGGCGGGTGGCGCGGATGAGGCCGCCGCACTGGCCGGCCTTCCCGGCCGCCGAGGCCTTCGCCAGGCTGTACGAACGGGCGCCGATGTCGGCGATCGAGGCGGTCCGCGCCAATGCCGAGGCGATCGGGCTCCTGCTCGCCGAGGTCGGGATCAACGTCGACGCCTTGCCGGTGCTCGACGTCCGCCAGCCCGGCGCCACCGACATCGTCGGCGACCGCGCCTTCGGCGGCGAGCCGATGCAGGTCGCCGCGCTCGGCCGGGCGGCGCTCGACGGGCTGGCCGGGGCGGGCGTGGTCGGGGTGGTCAAGCACATGCCCGGCCACGGCCGGGCGCTGGTCGACAGCCACGAGGAACTGCCGGTGGTGCGGGCGTCCGAGGCGGAGCTCGAGGTCGACATCGAGCCGTTCCGGACCTTGCGGGGAGCGCCGATGGGGATGACCTGCCACTGCGTCTACACCGTCTGGGACCCGGAGCGGCCGGGGAGCCAGTCGCCGATCGTGATCGGCGAGGTGATCCGCGGCCGGATCGGCTTCGATAATTTCCTGATGTCCGACGACATCGGCATGAACGCCCTCGGCGGCGGCTTCGACGCGCGCGCGCGGGGCGTGATCGAGGCGGGGACCGACGCGGTCCTGCACTGCTCCGGCGCGATGGTGGAGATGATCGCGGTGGCGTCGGCAGCCGGGGAGTTGTCGGAGGCCGGGCGCGAGCGGCTCGAGCGGGCGATGGCCGGCGCTGCGGCGCCCGGAGACCCCGCTCGCTATGCGGAGCTGGCGGAGAAGAGGGACCGGCTGCTGGCCCTGGCCTGAGGCCTTCCGGCGATCACGGCCTTGGAAGGCGGCGCCCGGCCAGCCACGTCGGAGGGTTCAAACCCCAAGGCAAATGCATCCTGTCGGGCGCCGAGGCGCCGCCGGCGCCCGGTTTCACCCAAAGCACCAAAGGACCAACGGGGCCGAGAGGGGGGACGAGGCCGTGCCTGGGCGGAAAGGCACTGATAGAGCGACGCAGTCGCTTCTTCAGGCGGCACGACCGGAAAGCACGCACCGCCCGCTGCGCCGCGCCGGCCCCGTTGGTCCTTTGGTGCTTCGGGTGAACCCGGCTCAGGTCGACGCGGGAGTCGCGGCGATCGGGGGCTTGCCGTTTCGGCGTGGCCGGATAGGATCGCGGCATGGAGGGGAAGCGGATCGGCCGGCCGGCGGCGTTGCTGCTCGCGCTCGCGGCGGCGGGCTGTGCGGCGCCGCAGGCGGGGCGGCCGGCGTCGGCCTCGGCCGGGCTGGCCTGCGCCGCCGGAGCGACCCTGCAATCGCCGCCCGGCAAGGCCTGGTGGGCGGCGAATTGCTGGCGCTTCGCGACCGACGCGGAGGCGGCCGACGCCTATCGCCTGATCGCCGAGAATCCGTCGCCCTCGGCCTGGCCGGACTGGTACCGGCCCTATGATTCAACGCTCAAGCCGGGGACTCGATTCCAGATGGCGATCGACAGCAGCCAGAGCGAAGACACGCCGGGCAATTGGGGCACGTTCGACGATGTCCGAAGCGTCGCCGACGTGCGCGAGAATCTCGCCGTCCGAAGCGACTGGAAGAAGGGGGCGCTGCGGGTCGTCACCTACGAGGTGGTGCGCGAGCTGCCGGTGACGATCGGGCCGATCGGGCCCCAGGTGGATGCCGGGCTCTGCGCCCTGCTGCCCGGGCGCTGGTCGCAATTCAAGGTGCGGGTCGCGTCGGGCACGCTGAGGAGCTACCTCGAGGTGCTCGAGGTGCGGGAGATACGCTAGGCCGGGTGTCCATGCGCCAGGTTGCAGAAAGGCTTGGTTGCAGGGTATAAGACCATATTCGAACCAAATTCGGTCTTAGGATATCGGATGCGTTATTCCTCCCGGGTGAAGCCGATCAGCTATCTCAAGGCGAACGCCGCCCAGGTCCTGCTCGACCTTGCGGAGCGGCGGGAGCCGATGGTGATCACTCAGAACGGCGAGGCCAAGGCGGTGATCCAGGACGTCGCCTCTTATGAGGAAACCCAGGAGACATTGGCGCTCCTCAAGCTGCTCGCGCTCGGCAATCGCGATATCGAGGCGGGACGGACTCGGCCTCTTCGTGAAGTGGTGGCGCGGCTGAAGGCGAAAAACGCAGCTGCGTGATGGCCCGGCCGCCGTTCGAGGTCCGGCTGACGCAGGGGGCTGAGCAGGATCTCGAGAGCCTTTACGACTATCTCGCGGAGCAGCGCGGAACCGATGCTGCGCAGGCGCTGCTCGACAGCCCGCTCGCGAGGGCCGAAGCGCTCGAGCGCTTCCCCGACCGCGGCGGAGTGCCCGCCGAGCTGGACAGGCTCGGCATCCGATCCTTCCGGCAACTGGTTCATCCGCCCTATCGAATCGTCTATCGCGTCAGCGGGCAGGAGGTGTTCGTGCTCCTGATCGCCGACGGCCGGCGGGACATGCAGGCCCTGCTGGAGCGGCGGCTGCTCGGAGGTTAAGGATAGGCTCTCCTGAACGGGGCAGGGACTCGCCTGTGGACATCACCCTTCGCCGCGCCGGCCCGGACGACTGGGAGGCCGTCGCCGCAATCCATGCGGCGAGCTGGCGGAGCGCCTATCGCGGCATCTATCCCGATTCCTATCTCGACGAGGAAGCGCCGGGGGAGCGGCGGGGCTTCTGGCGGCGGGCGCTGGCGGACTGGGATCCGGACGTGGACGCGGTGTTCCTCGCCGAGGAGGATGGCGAGGCGGTCGGCTTCGCCTGCCTGCTGCGCGAGGCCGACTCGGCGGGACCCTTGCTCGACAATCTGCATGTGCTTCCGGAGCGCAAGAGCGAGGGGATCGGGCGGCGGCTGATCGCGGCGGCGGCGGAATGGCTGGCGGCGAAGCAGCCGGAGGCGGCGCTGCAGCTCGGCGTGTGGAAGGACAATGAAGCGGCGCGGGGCTTCTACGCCCGGCTCGGCGGGCGGGAAGTCGAGGAATATGCGCTGGAAACGCCGGGCGGCGGCAGCGCGAGGCAAATCCGGGTGCGCTGGGACAAAGCGTCGGAGCTGGCGGCGGCGGCCAATCGCTAGGATAAAAGTTTCCTAGAAGCTAGGAAAGCGCTTGACCACAGGCTTAGCCGAACGGGGATTCAACCGCCGCCGCGCGTGCGCGCCCGCCATTGCTCGCGAGTCTGGCCCCAGATGTCGATCGGCTCGCCGTCGAACGGGGCGGGGAGCCAGTCCTGGCCGCGGCGAGCCGAGCCGAGCCGCCCGGCGACCCGCGCCGAGGGGGTGTTGGCGGGGGCGATGCAGTGGATGACGTCCTCCCAGCCGAGCGCCTCGAACGCCCAGTCGATCGCGGCGGCGGCGCCTTCGGTGGCATAGCCCTTGCCCCACGCGGCCGGGGTCAGGCCCCAGCCGACCTCGGCGCCGGGCCAGCCCTCCGGCTGCCAGGGACCGAGCCGGCCGACCCAGCGCCCGCTCGATTTTTCGATCACCGAGAACATGCCGTAGCCGCGCAAGGCCCAGGAGCCGGCCATCGCCGCCATCCCGCGCCAGGCGCCGGCGCGGCCCTGGAGGCCGCCGACGAACCGCGCCGCCTCCTCGTCGGCCATCATCGCGGCGAAGCCGTCGAGGTCGCGCTCCTCGGGCGGGCGGAGGATCAGCCGGTCGGTTTCGAGGGTCGGGCCGAGCATTCACTTCTGTCTAGGGGCGGGACCGCCGCGCGGGCAAGCCCCGGCTCATTGCCGGCCCGGCGACGGCGCGAAGCTGATCCGGCCGACCTCGCGGATCCGGCCTCGGCGAAGCTCGCCCTCGACCAGCTCGTAGCCGAGCAAAGCGAAGGTCCGGCCGGCGAGGAAGATCGGCCGGGCATTGCCGTACCAGTCGACGCAGCTCGCCTGGCAGGAATCGTCGGCGACGCCCGTCGTCTCGGCGTCGAGCTCGCCGGCATGGGCGAGCCGGCGCTGGTCGCGGCGCAGGAACAGCATCGCCGCCGAGCTTCCGAAGAAGCGGGCCAGCTTCGGATCGGCGCGGCGGGCGACGGGAAGGCCGAGCGTGCCGGAGGCGCCGTCGGGGCTGTCGTGATCGGGGCTGAAGAAAAAGGCGTGGCTCCGGCTCTCGCCTTCGGCCGCGTCGGGGAGCAGGAAATGGTCGCCGAGGCGGGGGCCGGGACCGGTCAGCTCGACGGTGCTGAAGCCGAGGCCGCGGGGCGATTCGCCGACCGCGATGGCGTCGCTGCCGAGCAGGTCGAGCCGGCTCACCGAATGGGGGACGTTGAGCTCCCTGACCGTGCCGCCGCTCAACGGAGCGACGAACAGCTTCGCCCCGGCCCGCGACTCGCCATAGGCGCCGCCCGAGTAGAGGACGTGACGGCCGGCGAAGCGGTTCTGGAACGACCAGCTGTTCGGCCCCGGATCGGGAAGCACCCGGTAACGGCTTCGGGGCAGCTCGCGCGAGCCGTTGCCGAGGTCGCCGAACCGGACCCGGGCGAGCGCGACTCCGGCGCCCGACACTTCCGGCGAGAACATGAAGTCGCCGCCGCTGCGGCTTCGAAGGAGGACGTTGAGCACGCCCTCGGCGGCGTCCTCGCGGAAGGAGAATTGGTCGACCGGGGCGCCGCGCGCTCCCACCGCCGAGGGCCGCCCGCCGCCGAACGGCAGCCGGTAGAGCCAGGAATCGGGGCCGCGGCGGCGGCGGTCTTCGCCGATCCAGGCGTCCGACACCCACAGATAGACCGCCTGGCGGGAGACGTAGAAGGTTCGGCTGGACGGGCCGAGCACGGCGACCGCCGAGCAGTCGAGCTCGGCGGCGGCGAGGTCGCAGCTGGTGACGCTGTGCAGCGTGTCGACGTCGGCGTCGGCCGAATCGCGCATCACCGGAGCGATGTAGACCCGGCGCGCCGGGGCGATGCGCCGGAACGCCCCGCGCCCCTCGCCGCGCCAGCGACGCACGCCGGGCAGGGCCTCGAGCGGGTCGCGGTCCCACTCGAGGTAAAGCGGCGTGTAGAAAATGAGCCGGTTGCCGATCAGCCTCGAGGCGTAGTTGCGCGACGAATAATAATCGTTGGACTTGAGGTGCCAGGCGTCCTCGAAGCGGAGCCGGCCGGCGGGGTCGATGCGGAACCGGTTCACCTCGGTGCCGCCGCGGGCGTAGCTGTAGCCGACGACGACGATGCGGTCGCCGGAGATCAGCATCTCGTCATACCAGTCGCCGCGGCCGGAGACCCCGGGCGGGAAGGCGTCGATGACGTCGACCGGGCGCATCCGGCCGCCGGCGAGGCTGATTGTGAAGAGGCGGCCGCGGCGGAGGATGACGAGATGCTCGCCGCTGACCTTGACGATGTCGCCTTCGTCGACATTCGCCTCCTGGTTGTTGGTGATGCTCTGGCCGGGCGCGAGCAGCTGCGGCAGGGCGCTCACCGAGTCGGCGACGGGGGCGGGGGCGGTTCCGGGCGGCGGCGGCGGGGGCGGCGACGGCATCGGCGGCGGCGACGGCGGCGGCACGAAGGCCGGGGCGGCCTCCTCCTGCTGGCGCTTCAGCCGCCGCAGATAGGCTCGAAGCTCGGAGTCGGAGCGAAAGGCGGCGAGGCCTCCGCTCGGGCGGCTCGGGGCGGCGGGGGGCTGGGCGGCCGCGGCGCCGGCGGCGGCGAGGGCGAGAGCGGCGAGGGCGGTCGCGATGCGCATGGACTCTCCGTCACATTATCTTCTGGATACTTTGTATCATGCGCGGGGGGCTGGGCAAGGGCCAAAAATTGCTGTGCATAAATGGCGCGTTCCCCCTTCGCTTCGAGGCCCGGAGCCCGTAACCTCGGGGCGATGGACGAGGACGGATCCTTCGACGAATTCGAGACCGCCGCGCCGGTCAGGGAGGCCGACCGGCTGACCCTCGACCTCGACGGCTGGGAAGGGCCGCTCGACCTGCTCCTGACCCTGGCGCGCTCCCAGAAGGTCGACCTGGCGAAGATCTCGATCCTGGCGCTGGTCGAGCAATATCTCGCCTTCATCGCCGACGCCCGCAAGCTGAAGCTCGAGATCGCCGCCGATTACCTGGTGATGGCGGCGTGGCTGGCCTATCTCAAGTCGTGCCTGCTTCTGCCGCGCGACCAGGAGGCCGATCCGAGCCCGGAGGAGCTGGCGATGCGGCTGCAGCTCCGGCTTCAGCGGCTGTCGGCGATGCGCGAGGCCGGCGCGCGGCTGCTCGGCCGCGACCGGCTCGGCCGCGACGTCTTCCTGCGCGGCGCCCCGGAGGGGCTGAGGGTGGTGCGCAAATCGCTCTGGCAGGCGGAGATGTACGACCTCATCGCCGCCTACGGGGCGGTGAGGGCGCGCAGCGAGCCGGCCTTCCACGTCGTCGCGCGGCGGCCGGTGATGACCCTGGAGGAGGCGCTGCTGAGGGTCGAGCGGATGATCGGCGCGAGGCTCGAATGGACCCGCCTCGAGACGTTCCTGCCGGACACCCAGGACGGCGAGTTCCGCAAGTCGGCGCTCGCCTCGAGCTTCGTCGCCGCCCTCGAGCTCGCCCGCAAGGGCCGGGTCGAGATCGAGCAGAAGGGGGCCTTCGAGCCCCTCTACATCCGGGCCGCCTGATGAATTTGGGGACAGCTACCGAATTCCGTCGCGAGCCGTGTGGAGCTGGCTCGCCCGCCGAGCAATTCGGTAGCTGTCCCCAAATTGCGGAGGCCGGGGGATGATCGGGATGGACGACAGCCTGCGGGCGGTCGAGGCGGTTCTGTTCGCCTCGCCCGAGCCGCTGTCGGCGGAGGACATCGCCGCCCATGTCGGCGGCGAGGTCGACGTCGCGGCGGCGCTGGCCGAGCTGGCGCGGCACTATGACGGGCGGGGGATCGAGCTGGTCGAGCGCGGCAAGCGCTGGCATTTCCAGACCGCGCCGGACCTCGCCTTCATCCTCAGGCGCGAGCGCGACGAGACAAGGCGGCTGTCGCGCGCGGCGGTCGAGACGCTGGCGATCGTCGCCTATCACGAGCCGGTCAGCCGCGCCGAGATCGAGGCGATCCGCGGAGTCCAGATCTCGAAAGGCACGCTCGACGTTCTGATGGAGGCCGGGCTGGGTGCGCCCGGCGGGGCGGCGCGAGGCCCCCGGCCGGCCGCTGATCTACGCCACCACGCCGGCCTTCCTCGCCCATTTCGGCCTGGAGAGCCGGCGCGACCTGCCCGGCCTCGACGACCTCAAGGCGGCCGGCCTGCTCGACCCGATCGACGCCGCGATGGAGCAGCTCGCCCTGGCGGAGCAGGAAGGCGAGGACGAGGAGTAGTGGCTCGTCATTGCCGCTTTCGCGGGAATGACCGGGTTGGGCTGGAAAGTGAGGCCCGGCAGGACTAGGTACTCCGCGAAGCGATTGGAGACGGATCATGGGCGGGTTGAGCATTTGGCACTGGCTGGTGGTCGGCGTGATCATCCTGCTTCTGTTCGGCAAGGGCCGCTTCTCCGAGATGATGGGCGACGTCGCCAAGGGCCTGAAGAGCTTCAAGAAGGGGATGAGCGAGGAGGAGGCGCCGACGCCGGCGCGAACCGAGCCGCCGCGCCTCACCGAGACGAAGACGATCGAGCCGGCCCCGGCCGAAAGCGTCCGCGAGGCGGATGCCCCGGCGGAGCGGCGCGAGCCCTAGGCCTCCAAGCCGCCTGAAGGGGCGCCATGTTCGACATCGGTTACACGGAGCTGCTGCTGATCGCGGTGGTCGCGCTCATCGTGATCGGTCCGAAGGACCTGCCGCGGGTGATGCGCACCGTCGGCCACTGGGTCGGCCGCGCCCGAGGCATGGCGCGCCATTTCCGCAGCGGGGTCGACACGATGATGCGCGAGGCCGAGCTGGAGGAGATGGAGAAGACATGGCGCGAGGAGAATGAGCGCATCCTGAGGGACCATCCGTTCGCCAGCCCGCTCGCCGACCCGCTCGCGCTGGGCGCGCCGGCCGAGCCGCCGCCCGAGCCGGACGAAGGGCCCGCCGCCGAGGTCCCGGCACCGGATTCTGAATCGCCTTTCGGTCCGCCGGTCGTGTCTCCGTCCGAGTCCGCCGACCCCTCCACCGGCGACGCCGGTCCCCCTCCCCGTTCCGGGGAGGAGCTCAAGTGAGCGAGATCGACGAGACCCGGGCCCCGCTGATGGAGCATCTGATCGAGCTGAGGCGGCGGCTGATCTGGTCGTTCGCGGCGCTCGGAGTCGCCTTCGGAATCAGCTTCTATTATCGCCGGCCAGATCTTCGCCTTCCTGGTCCAGCCGCTGATCGCCGGCTTCGGCACGGGCCAGGGCCGGCTGGTCTACACCAAGCTCTACGAGGCGTTCTTCACCGAGGTGAGGGTCGCCCTGTTCGCCGCCTTCTTCCTCGCCTTCCCGATCATCGCCATCCAGCTCTGGGCCTTCGTCGCGCCGGGCCTCTACAAGAAGGAGAAAAGGGCCTTCCTGCCCTTCCTGCTCGCGACGCCGGTGCTGTTCACCGCCGGCGGGGCGCTCGCTTATTACGTCGTGATGCCGCTCGCGATCCGCTTCTTCCTCGGCTACCAGGGCCAGATTCCGGGCATCCAGCAGGAAGCGCTTCCGGCGATGGGCGAATATCTGTCCTTCGTCATGCACTTCATCTTCGCCTTCGGAATCGCCTTCCTCCTGCCGATCCTGCTGATGCTGATGGAGCGCGCCGGGCTGGTGACCCGCGACCAGCTGAAGCGCGGCCGCCGCTACGCCATCCTCATCGCCTTCGTCGTCGCCGCGGTCGCCACTCCGCCCGACATCATCTCCCAGTTCATGCTCGCGATCCCGCTGATCCTCCTCTACGAGCTGTCGCTGATCGCGATCTGGTTCACCGAGCGCAAGCGGGCCCGGGACGCGGCGGCGGTCGCCGGCCCGCCGGCGAACAGCGCGGAGACCCCGTGACCGGTTTCCGTTCGGGCTGAGCCTGTCGAAGCCCTCTCCTTCTCGCGGCGGTTGGAAGAAAAGATGGCCTTCGACGGGCTCAGGCCGAACGGGCGGGCCTGGGTCCGTCGTCGTTGGTCGCTTCGGCCCCACGCCTCGCCGCCGCAATCTTTCGTAAACCATCCCTCTTAGGACTTTCTTAACCTTTGCGGTGCTCAGTGGCCTCGAGCGGGGAACAAGCAGAAGGAAATCTGCCATGACCCGCCGCCTCAAACCGCAACCGGCGACCGCCGCCCCGATCCGGGCCGTGCCGATGCCGACCCTGCCTCCGGCGGGCACCCGCCGCTGGGTCGCGCGCCGCAAGGCTCAGGTGGTCGAGGCGGTGCTGAGCGGGATGATCAGGCTCGACGAGGCGCTGAGGCGCTACGAGCTCAGCATCGAGGAGTTCAGCCTGTGGAAGCGGCGCTTCTACCGAAGCGGCGTCGACGGGCTGCGGATGGGCCCGCGGCTTCGCCATGACTGACGAAACCCTCATCCCAGCGCCGACGCCGCGGGCGCTGCTCAAGCAGGCCGGCGGCCGCCGCCGGCTGCTGCTGATCGACGACGAGCTGTCGGTGGCGCGGTTCATCGCCCATGCCGCCGAGGAATGCGGGTTCGAGGCGATCATCACGGTCAGCGCCGAGAGCTTCCGCAACCAGTATCTCGCCCGCGAACCCGACGTAGTCGTGCTCGACCTCGCCCTGCCGCGCAGCGACGGGGTCGAGCTGATCCGCTTCCTCGCCGAGGAGAAGAGCCGTTCGCTGGTGCTTCCGATCAGCGGCTTCGACGAGAGGGTGCTGGAAGCGGCGATGCGGCTTGGAACCGCGCTCGGCCTGAGGATGACCGGTCCGCTTCAGAAGCCGGTGCGGCTCCAGCAGCTGATGGACGCGATGCAGGCCAGGGAGGCGCAGGATGCGGGCTGCATCGGTTTCTGAGGGCGAGCTGCTCACCGAGCTTCAGCTCGCCGTCGAACGCGACGAGCTGTCCCTCCTCTACCAGCCCAAGGTGGCCGTCGCCGGCCACCGGCTGGTCGGGGTCGAGGCGCTCGCGCGCTGGCCGCACCGGAGTCTCGGCGTGATCGAGCCGTCGACCTTCGTGCCGCTGGCCGAGCGCTACGGGCTGATCGACGAGCTGACCGACTGGGTGCTCCGGCGCGGCCTGAAGCAATGGGTGAGCTGGAGCGATCAGGGGCTCAAGACCAACATCGCCTTCAACGTCTCGGCGCTCAGCCTTCGCGACGTCTATTTCCCCGATTATCTTCACCGGCTGTGCCAGACCGAGGGGGTTCCGGCCCATTGCCTGACGATCGAGGTCACCGAAGGAGCGACCCAGCATCTGGTGCGGCTGCTCGACACCCTGACCCGGTTCCGGCTCAAGGGGATGAGCCTCGCGCTCGACGATTTCGGGACGGGTTATTCCTCGCTGCTGCAGCTTCGCCAGCTGCCCTACAGCGAGCTCAAGGTCGACCGCTGCTTCGTCTGCGAGGCGGTTCGCTCGCGCGAATCCCGGCTGATCGTGAAGGCCGTGATCGACCTCGCCCACGGCCTCGGCCTCACCGCCACGGCGGAAGGGGTCGAGGACAGCGAGACGATGGCCTTGCTCGCCGAGCTCGGCTGTGACCATGCCCAGGGCTATTTCGTCGCCCGGGCGATGGAGGGCTGGGAGCTGGCGCCGTGGCTGATGGCGGGGGAAGGCGAAGGCGTGGTGCCGATCGCGGCCGGGAGGCGGCGCGCCGGCTGAAGCTTGTTCCTGTAGGCGTGGCGTTTCGAAACAGCGGAGTGGGAGGGTGATCGCGATGTCGCGTCCGGGTTTGGTGTGGCCGGTCTGGCCCCTGGCGACGATGGCCGTCGCGGCGTGCCAGACGGCGCCGCCGCCGCGCGCCGAGGCGCCGCGCGCGAGCGTGACCGTCGAGGAGGCCGAGCCGTGGCGGCGCGTCGCTTCGGCCCGCGATGCCGCGGCTCTGGACGCCGTCGCGGCCGCCTGGGACCGGGCGCTGGCGGCGTCGCGGGCCGCCGGCCTGGGCCGGCGGGTGGCCGCCGAAGGAATCCTGCTCGTCCGGGGCGCCGGCCTGCCCCGCGCCGCTCCGGCGCCGGGACCCTATCGCTGCCGCTATGTCCGGCTCGGCGCCAGGAAGTGGACCGCCTCGGCCCCGGCCTATTGCTATGTCGGAGTCGAGGCGGGGCAGCTCAGCCTGGCCACCGAGCTTCGCGGCCTCCGTCTCGGCGGCTATCTGTGGGAGCTGAAGGGCGGGGACCGGCTGGTCTTCCTCGGCGCCGCGGCGCCGTCCAGCGGCAAGTCCGCGCCCGCCTATGGCGACGATCCGGCGTCGGACTCGGCGGGGCTCGTCGAGCGGATCGGCGATTTCCGCTACCGGCTGGTGCTGCCGGAGCCCGCTCCGGGCAGCGGCTTCACGATCGTCGACATGGTCGCCGCGCCGCGCGCCTGAAAAAAGGCCGCCCGGAGGCGGCCTTTTTCCGAAACGCCGGAGGCTCAGCAGTTGCCGGGCTTGCCGTCGGCGCAGTCGGTGGTCGAATCGACGTCTTCCGCGGCGCCGTGGACCGTGTTGCAGGCGCTGAGGGTCAGGCCGGCGGCGATGAAGGCGAGGGTGAAAAGCTTACGCATGGTCGGTCTCCTCGAAGGCTCGGCCGGCCGCATCGCGCGTCGGGCGTCGCCAGGTGGGAGGGAAATGCAGTGGGCCTGAACATTGTTCCGCCGCCGTCATTCCAGGCGCGGCGGAAGGCCAGTTCGATGCGAGGAGCCCCAGACAAATTTGAGCCCGGAGGCGCCACCGGGGGGGGGGAGGTTGGCGCGTCCGGGCTCATGTCGTGGATAGCGAGAGCGGGGGGGCAAAAGGTCACTATCCGAACTGCATAACGAGAGAGGACGGGGCCGGTTCCCTGCGCCGGCAAAAAATTTGCATCGCGCGTAACTTTTTTTCGCAACCGCGCCGCGCCGCCGCCGGTTCTCCGGAGGAAGAGGAGATCCGAGCCGTGAGCCAGCCGCCCAAATCGACCCCGCACAGCGACCTCGACGGAGTCCATCGCGACGAGCGGCCCAACGTCGAGACCGCCGTCGAGGCGGGGCAGGGGACGGACGACCTTGCCCGGGCCAGCGACGAATCGGTGGCCCGGCCCGATTATTCCGAGGACGTGAAGAACCGGGACGACCGGAGCAAGTGATCCTCCCCATCGCAAGAAGGGGCAGGCTTACCGTTCCGCCTTGTCGACGACGGCGACGGCGAGGGTGTAGCGGCCGGCCTCGGGGTCGCGGTCGAGGGTCGAGCGGAGCTGGCGCGAGAGGCCGGTGACGATCCGCTCGAACCGCTCGGTCAGGGTCGAGTCGCCGCCGGCGTCGGTGCGCAGGCTGTCCGCCTCGACGGTGAGCTGGGCGGTCCCGGGCGTATGGCCGTCGGTCAGCGCGATGCTGACCGAGGCGGCGCCGCACAGCATCGCATATTCGGCGATCTCGGTGATCAGGAAGGCGACCGACACGGCGACGTCCTGGGTCGCGTAATAAGGCTCGAGCGCGAGCCGGATGCTCATCCCGAGCGCCGAAGCGGGGGCGGTGGCGCGCAGGTTGGCGGCGAGCTCGGAGATCAGCGGCTTGAGCGCGACGCCGCGATTCTCCTCGAGCTCGGCATAATGGTTGCGGTGGACGACGGCGAGCGCGTCGACCCGGCGCTGGATCGAGGCGTAGGCGGCGGCGACCTCCTCGTTGGGCGAGCCGCGCGAATGGATGTTGAGCAGCGAGGCGACGACCTGGAGGTTGTTCTTCACCCGGTGGTGGACCTCGCGGACGAGCTTGGTCTGGCGCTCGACCGCCGCCTCGAGCTCGGCCTCGTGGCGGGCGAGGGTGCGAACCGCCTGGTCGAAGGCCTCGCCGAGTTCGGCGATCTCGCGGGCCGGCGTGGTCACCTGCGGCAGGGCGAGCTGGCGGTCGCCGGGCTTGTAGGCGGCGACCGCGCGCTGCATCCGGCCGAGCGGGCTCGAGCACCAGCCGGTTGAGGATGAGCCAGCCGATCAGCGCCGCGAACAGCCACATCAGCACCGGCAGCAGGATGAGCAGCATGTCGGGCAAGGTGATCGGAACGGCCGAGAGCAGGATGCCGCAGCCGGAGCTGGTTGCCGGCGACCGGCTGGACCCCCTCGACGGTCTGGCGCCAGGCGCCGCCCTTGAAGTCGGAGCGGAGCACCATGCGGCGGCGCGCCGTCGCTGAGGTCGAGGTTGAAATCGGGCCGGGTGCCGGGGATGTAGGTGAGGTCGCTCAGCGCCGGGCGGCCATATTCGGCGACGCCCTCGAGCGTTCCGCCGGCGCCGAACACGTAGAGGCTGAGCGCCGAGCCGTCCTCGTGAAGCCGGGCGATCGTCCCGGATCTCGATGCCCGGGCCGGCCCGGTGGAGGGCGTGAAGCCGGCGCTGGCGCAGCGCAGCCGGCCGCTGGCGCCGTAGAGGGCGTAGCGGACCGGCACCGGACCCTGCTCGAGCTGGCGCAAGGTCGTCTGGCAGACGCCGGAATTCTCGGAGGTGAGGGCGATGGCGACGCTCGCGGTGTTGATCGTCAGGACGCTTCGCGAGAAAGCGGAGTTGAGCCGCTGCGCCTTCAGCTCGAGCCGAGCCAGGGTCTCCTCGGCCCGGTCGGCCCGCTTCTGCTGGGCGCTCTCGATCGAGGCGAAGATGGCGACGAGGCCGAGCGGGAACAGCGCCGCGCTGAAGATGAGCAGCATCTTGAGCCCGGTCGGAAGCCGGGCGAAGCGGGATGCCAGCCAGCCTTTGCCTTCATCCGCCACGGGAATCCGATGCCGCCAAGGCGCGCGCCCTAGCCTAGCTTGCCGAGCAGATCGAGCATCTCCGGGGGGATGGCTTCGTCGACGGCGTCGCTATAGGCCTTGCGCAAGGCATGGCCGATCTCGGCGTTGGGGCCGCGTTTCTTACCGCTTTTCGTCATGGATTTACTATCGGCCGGTGGGGAGGGATCGGGTTTGCGCCGGCGACCGCTTGTCGTTCTCGAAGCTCAAATCGTCTACCCCTCGCGACGCCATCGCCACGCCCGCTCATTTCACCCGGAGTCCGCCGCGGCCTCCGACCGAAATCGAAAAACCGAATGCGCAGGACCCACCCCGCGGCCAGATACTGGCCCGCAGTCGCCGTGGAAACAAAAAAGTCGCTGATTGGTTCCAACGCCGGGTGAGGAGCGGGCCGGGTCGTTCTTTCCTTTCTGTTTCTGCTTTTGCGATGGCGCCGGAAGGCGGCTTGCAATGCGCGGGGCACAACCTCAATAGCAGCCCGGATCGAACAGGAGTCGCAACGAACATGTCGCTTGGTCAGGATCTCGCGCCGCACCTCCCCTTCCTGAGGCGCTACGCGCGCGCGCTCACCGGCAGCCAGTCGCACGGCGACGCTTTCGTCAAGGCGACGCTGGAGGCGATCGTCGCGGCGCCGGGCGAGTTCCCGCGCGACGTCGACCCCAGGCTCGGCCTCTACCGCACCTTCCACGCCATCTGGTCGTCCGCCAATATCGAGGAGGATCCCGGCAACGTCGAGCCCGACAATCCCGAGGACATCGCCAAGGCGCGCCTCGCCCGGATCACGCCGCTGTCGCGCCAGGCCCTGCTGCTGACCGCGATGGAGGGCTTCACGCCCGAGGACGCCGGCTATCTGATCGGCGCCTCCGCCGACGACGTCGAGCGGCTGGTCGCCGAGGCCCTGGCCGAGATCGAGCGCCAGACCCGCGCCGACGTCCTGATCATCGAGGACGAGCCGATCATCGCCATGGACATCGAGACGATCGTCCGCGACCTCGGCCACAACGTCACCGGAGTCGCGGTCACCCGCGACGAGGCGGTGGCCCAGGCGATGGCGCGCCGGCCCGGCCTGGTCCTCGCCGACATCCAGCTCGCCGACGACAGCTCGGGCATCGACGCGGTCAAGGACATCCTCCAGCGAATTCCAGGTGCCGGTGATCTTCATCACCGCCTTCCCCGAGCGGCTGCTGACCGGCGAGCGGCCGGAGCCGACCTTCCTGATCACCAAGCCGTTCCAGCGCTCGACGGTGAAGGCGGCGATCGCCCAGGCCCTGTTCTTCGACAGCGCCACTTTGCCGGCCTAGAAAAGTGACAGTCACTTTTCCGGACGCCGCGCCAAATGGCCGCCGGCGGCGGGGAAAAGTGACAGTCACTCAGGAACCGCCTCGGGCAGCGGGCGTTGCGCCCTCATAACGAGCGGAACCGAGGGATCATGGACGAGGGCGAGCAGCATATCGATACGACGCGCGCGCGGGCGGGGGCGACCCCCCATATGACGCGTTACATCCTGCCGATCTCGCTCGGCCTGGTGGTCCTCGCGTTCGTGCTGCTGTTGTTTCTCTGGCGGTAGAGGCCTACATCCTTGGCAGAAGAAAGCGGGGCATCGCCCCTTTCGCACCGCACGACCCGATCCAGTAGCGCGTATTCCAACGGGGGCAGCTTGAGTCAGCAGCCGGCATCCAGCGACGACGACGAAGGCGACGAGGAGAAGCCGCGCTTCGAGCCCGTCCCCCTGCCCGACGACGAGTTCAAGGACCAGCTCGCGCAGGTCATCCCGCATCTGCGCGCCTTCGGCCGCTCGCTGTCGGGCAGCCGCGACCTCGCCGACGACCTCGTCCAGGAGACCCTGCTCAAGGCCTGGGCGGCGAGGAAGCGCTTCCAGGCCGGCACCAACATGCGCGCCTGGACCTTCATCATCCTGAGGAACCTGTTCCTCAGCCAGATGCGCCGGGCCCGCTTCAAGGGCGAATGGGACGAGATCACCGCGTCCAAGATGCTCGCCGCTCCGGCCAGCCAGGACCGCCACGTCGAGCTGACCGACATGCAGCGCGCCCTGCTTCATCTGCCCCAGCCGCAGCGCGAGGCGCTGATCCTGGTCGGCGCCGGCGGCTTCGCCTACGAGGAGGCGGCCGAGATCTGCGGCTGCGCGGTCGGCACGATCAAGAGCCGGGTCGCCCGCGGCCGGGTCGCGCTCGAGGCCCTTCTCACCGACGGCAAGCTCCCCTCGCGCCGCGAGCACGAGAATGAGGGCGGCCGCTCGGCCCTTCAGAGCATCATGAGCGAGGTCGACGAACTGAGCCGGGACCGGGACCCGGGGGCGGGCTGAGGCGGGCCGAGCCGCCAGCGCGTCATTTCCGGCGAAGGCGGGAATCCAGTTCGAACTCAGGGCCGTCCCGCTTTCCCGACGCCGACGATCGTGTCTGACTGCGGACCCGGTTGCGCTTTGGGTGGTGTTTCAGTTTGAAAATCAGCCGTGCGGGCCCGGCGTCCGCCAATGGCCGGTTGCGGACCGTCCGCTTTCAGGATAGCCCACAGCGATAACTGCCGTTAGGTTGCGAACTAGATGCCGAACGGCAGTGATCGCTAAGTCGATCAGGATCTGACTGATGAGGAGCTTGGCGGAGGTCAAAGCGGATCTCCACCACGATGCGCGGTATTGAGCTAAGATTTCAAAGTGGACGGCTCGGCGGGACTGCACAATCGCAGCCAAGTCTCGCCAACTGACGCCACCAGAAAGGCAACAGGCTTCTAGCGTGCCATTGTCTCCCGAATTTGCCTGTCGATCTCTGCCAACTCCGATTGGTCATGCTCGTAAAGGAGAATCTCGGCGGTACCGGGAACACGGCAGCGGATCAGCAGGGCATGTCGTCGATTACTCAGATCGACCATCTGCCGCGCGCGCTCGGAATCCCCGTCCGGAGCCATGATATTCGGCCGAAGCGCGAATGGATTATAAATGGCACTCTCATCCGAAAGGAACAGCAGGCGCTTGCGGCCGCCCAGCTGCGGGCTGACATCGATGAGGTTGCCCAGGTTGTTGCGCCACACGGCGTGGTGCTCGGCCTCGAAATACAGCCCAGGCATATGCCAGATCGCCCACCCGTAGGTGATCGATCCGCCCTTCTCCCTGACCTTCTGTGCGACATTGTCGAAGCAAAACGACGTCATCGCACGCTTGATCGGGACCGAAGGGATGAACACGGGTTCCGCGGGTGCGATTGAGGCACAGAATTCCAACAGCGCGGACGAAAGCGAGCGGGGAACGGTGTTGGGGGCGCTACCTCCCTTCATGGCGCTCGCCGCATCGAGACGTGCTCATGCTGCCGGCTCGTTCAAGCGCTTTTCGAGATCACCGATCGCCTCGACCAGCTCCGGTAATGACGGCGGTGGCGCCATGACCTGAGCGGATCGAGGCTCGGCCGCCGGTTTGGCCAAGTCTTCGAATATCTCCTCCTGCCGCCGCGGCATTTCCATCCGCTGTATCTAGTCGAGAGTGTGGGCAATGGAATACACATGGGGGTGAGCTGGGCGCGTTCCTCGGCCCAAGCGGGTAAGCGGGGCTGCGCGCGACTCCCGGCCGACGACCGGTCAGAGCGCGGGATTGACGCGATGCACCTTAAGCGCGACGTCGAGCTCGCGGGCGCGAGTCTCCACCTCGGGCGGCAATCGGCTTTCGGTGAGCAGGATCGCGTCAACCGACATAGGCACCGGCCGCTCCTGGGCCATAAGCACGGCACGATACTTCACGCACTGATAGAGACCGCGCTGCAGATCGTCGGGCCCTGACCAGCAGGATTTGACCTCGCAGACGACGAAACGGTTGGCATCATGGAAAACGACGTCGATCCGGTCGCCGGAGAGCAGCGGGCGTTCGCACTTGCCGGTCATCGATTGTGGCAGCCCAAGCGCAACCGGATTTCGGCAGGCCCATTGCTTGAGCCGGAGATGCTCCGGGCTCTCTCCTGCACCGGGCCGCCTGGCCGTCTCTGGAGGCTTGCCATCACGTTCCTCGAAGCGCTTCGGGCGCGGCATCCGCGGCGGAACCCTGCCGTATAGCTGGCGATAGACCGCGTCCCAGTCCGGATACCGGCGAACGGCGGCCCGTATGTCGTCAATGGCTGCGAGCCTCTGCGCTCGGGACTTCTTCTCCCATGTTCGCTCGCCATCGTCGCGCCAGTAGTGGTCGTAATAGCTCGCGAAACGATCGCCCGGAATGCCGCTCGGCCGGGTCACCAGCGCATTGATTAGCGGCGCCTCCGGATCGACGGTGAGGATATTATCCATCATCGTGCCGGCGACCGAGCCGATATGAGTCGGAAAGATCCGGGGGATGCGGAGCCGTGCCTCTAGCATCCGCGCGATGCTGCCATAGGTGGCGAACGGCTCGTCGCCCTGCCGCAAGTGCTGAAGAATAAGCGCGAAGGCGTGGCGTGCCCCGCGCCTCGCAAGCCTTTCCACGGTGTAGGTAGCCATCTTCCCCCTCAAGTTCGATTCCCCACCGAGCGGCCTCTAGCCCGGCGTCCCCGTTTCCCTCACTGTTTTTCCCGAGAGCCTGCCGCCCCTCGCGGTGTTCCTCCACCTGGTTCGCTTTCAATGGCCGTCCTCGACCTCTGAAACAAGCATGGCACCATGTCGCCATTCTTCAGGAGCAAGTCGCGGCGAGGCCTGGGCAAGCACCCTGACGTCGATCCGGCCTCGCTGAACGGCATTTTGGACCGGGGGACCTTCCGCCGTTACGATCTCTAGAGCTATCTGCTGGGGTGGAACATTGCGGGCATCGACCTGGATCAGGCACCTGTAAGTGCCCGGCTCGCCCAGTAGCCGCTGATAGTCGAGGGGTAGCGCCTTGATGTCGCGGAAGATCCAAAGATGGCCGCGGGATCGAACCCCTCCCAGCCAGATGCGCTGCGTCTCAGAAGCGGGTATGTTGGCGAGGAGACTACCCTCGGGGTCTTCCTTATTCCAAGGCAGCGAGATTGCCTCGATAACGCCTAAATCCTCGGAGCCATCGTCTTCGACGCGAAGTGCAGATAGCAGGCGAGCGCGGCAACCTTCCGCCTCCGTGTTCCCCCCGTTCGTGCAGGTCAGAGCTACGACGTCCATCTCCCATCGATTGATGATCGTCTGCCGCGTTCCGGCGAGGCTCTCCGAGGTGCTGCCACCCAGATAGATGGAATTAAGCGAGGGGGGATCTGGCAATCTGACGATCAGGCTCGGCTGAGCGGCCCTTTCGAGTGCCTCGCGCCTGGCGCTCTCCTCACGGTAAAGCCAGTAGGGTGCGAGGAGCAGACGGACGATGAGGGTCAGGGCGAAGACGCCGAGAAAGAAGGCCGGTTCAGCCTGTGACGCGAGCTGCGAGACGAACGGCGGCACCTTCACGAACAGCAGCGCCACACCGATGAGCAATGACAGCGTGCCGGCCCACCCGGACACCTTGCCGAACCAGCCGCTGAACGCCCGGCGGACGCACGCCGCATAGAAGCCGAGAGCACCCCATCTCACGCCTTCTTCTCACTATATTGCAGCCGCGGGGCAAGTCGACTTTGCACCGGCGTTAGTCAACGCGGGCACCGTGCTACTCCAAGAACTTATGACCGTTCTCAGGATCGGCCGGCCGAGGGCTGAACGTCGCCATCTGGCGCTTGGCGGACGTTCAGGCGCCCCGCGTCTTATTAGGCCCGCGCGGCCTGCGGCCGGGGCAAATAAGGGCTGTGTCATCTCGGCGAAAGCCGGGGCCTCGGGCGGGAAAGAGTCTCAGGGGGTCTTGCCGGGGCCGGCCTTCGCCGGGATGCCGCTCAATGATCGTCCAGCCGGACGAGCAATTCCTCGAACATCGCGAGGGAGCGGACCTCGCCGTCCATCGCGAAAGCCTGGCGCAACGCGTTCCCGACGCCGGCATGCACCGTCGGCGGCGCGACCTTCACGAAGCGCCTTGAGGAAGCATGAGCCATGGCTTCTAGTCTCGGATTGAGCGTATTCACATGGGTTAGAACGCGCTGCGAACGGCAGGGTTTCAACCGTTGCGCGTCCCGAACGGAACTGTCCCCGGTTGTGATATGAATGAAACACAGGGTGAAGAAAGGGTTAAGGACGCGCTCGCCCGAGCGCGCCTTCATTCTCCTTTCCTCAAGCTGCAGCTCGATCGCTTCCCGGAAATAGCCGAAGAACTTGAGGCAGGCCGGGCCGAACGGGCGATAGGGCGGGCCGCTTCGGCCGGCGATCGGGCCGACGATGTCGCGGCCTCGCTTCGGCGCGAACGCGGAGCTCTGGCGGCGGCGCTGGCGGTGGCGGACCTCGCCGGAGCGATCCCGCTCGAAGGTCTCATGGAAGCCCTGGCCGACCTTGCCGACCGGGCCCTCCAGAGAGCGCTCGCGGCGGTTTTCGCGGAGCGGACCCCCGACCACGCGCCGACCGGTTTCGCGGTGATCGCGCTCGGCAAGCACGGCAGCCGCGAGCTCAATTATTCGTCCGACGTCGACCTCGTCTTCCTCTTCGATCCGGCGACCCTGCCGCTCAAGCCGCGCGAGGAGCCGGGGCAGGGGGCGCTGAGGATCGGCAACCGGCTGGTCGAGCTTCTCCAGAAGCGCGACGCCGAGGGCTATGTCTTCCGGGTCGACCTGCGCCTTCGCCCCTCGCCCGAGGTGACCCCGATCGTCCTGCCGGTCGACGCCGCCATCTCCTATTACGAATCCTCGGCCTTGCCCTGGGAGCGGGCGGCATTCATCCGGGCCCGGCAGGTCGCCGGGGACGAGAGGCTCGGCCGCTATTTCCTCGACGCGCTCCACCCGTTCGTGTGGCGCCGCTCGCTCGATTTCGGGGCGATCGGCGAGGTCCAGGCGATCACCCGCCGGATCCGCGACCATTATTCCCAGGGCCAGATTTTCGGTCCCGGCTTCGACGTCAAGCGCGGCCGCGGCGGGATCCGGGAGATCGAGTTCTTCGCCCAGATCCACCAGCTCATCCACGGCGGCCGGGAGCCCGCGCTGAGGGCTCCGGCGACGCTCGACGCGCTGGCGGCGCTCAAGGCCGCCGGCCGCATCGACCCGGAGGCCGCGGACGACCTTGCCGGAGCCTATCGTCTGCTGAGGACGGTCGAGCACCGGCTGCAGATGGTCGACGACCGCCAGACCCACGCTCTGCCGGCGGAGGCCGGGGCCCTGGACAATGTCGCGCGCCTGCACGGCCTCGACTCCGGCAAGGCCCTCCTCGACCTGCTCGAGGAACCGGTGGCGCGCTGCGGCGAGCTTTACGACGGCCTCGCCGGTCATGGCGAGGAAAGGATTCCATTGAATCCGGAAGCGTTGGAATCGCATTTGCGCAACGCCGGATTCGACGATCCCGTCTCGGCCCGGCTGCGCATCGAGGGCTGGCGCGGCGGCAAGGCGCGCTCGCTTCGGACCGCGGCGGCCGGCGAGGCCTTCGAGGCGATGCTTCCGGTGCTGATCGAGGCGTTCGGCCGGGCGCCCGACCCGATGCGGGCGATGAACCGCTTCGACGACGTCGTCACGAGGCTCCCGAGCGGGGTCAATTTCTACCGGCTGCTCGAGGCCCGGCCCGGCCTGACCGAGCATCTCGGCATCATCCTCAGCCACGCCCCGGCGCTGGCCGAGCAGCTCGGACGGCGGCCGCAGCTGCTCGACGGGCTGATCGACGCCAGCGCCTTCGCCCCGGCGGGACCGGTCGAGGCGCTCGTCGCGGATTTCTCCCGCTCGGAGCGGGAGGGCGAGGATTACCAGCTCGTCCTCGACCGGGTGCGGCGGCGGGTGAACGAGCGCCGCTTCGCGCTCGGAGTCCAGCTGATCGTCGCCCACAGCGACCCGATCGAGGCGGCCGAGGGCTATTCGCGGGTCGCGGAAGGCGCGATCAACGTCCTCGCCCGGGCGACGATCGCCGAGTTCGAGGCCCGGCACGGCCGGGTGCCCGGCTCGGAGCTGCTGATCATGGGGCTGGGGCGGCTCGGCGGCGAGGCCCTGACCCACGCCTCCGACCTCGACCTCGTCTATCTGTTCAGCGGCACCCACGAGGCGGAGAGCGACGGTCCGAGGCCGCTCCGGGCGACCGATTATTTCAACCGGCTGGCGCCGCGGGTGACGGCCGCCCTGAGCGTCCCGACCGCGTCGGGCCCCCTCTACGACGTCGACACGAGGCTGAGGCCGTCGGGCATCGACGGGATGCTCGCGGTCAGCCTGGAGAGCTTCGAGCGCTACCAGGGCGAGCAGGCCTGGACCTGGGAGCATATGGCCCTGACCCGGGCCCGGCCGGTGTTCGGCTCGAAGGCAGGACGGGCCGCCCTGCAGGCGGTGATCGACGCCACCCTGGGCAAGAAGCGCGACCCGGCCCGCCTCGTCGCCGACGCGGTGGCGATGCGGGCCGAGATGGCCTCCCACAAGGCGGCGCGGGGGCGGTTCGACATCAAGCTCGGCGCCGGCGGGCTGGTCGATCTCGAATTCGCCGTCCACACCCTGCAGCTGAAGCACAATATCGGCCTCCACCCCCATCTCGAGGACGCGCTCCAGGAGCTGGTCGCCGCCGGCCTGGTGTCGGAAGAGATCGACCCGGCGCTGAGGCTGCTCACCCGGATGCTGGTCATGTTCCGGCTGGTCTCGCCGCAATCGGACGAGCCGCCCGACGAGACCAAGCCCCTCGTCGCCGCCGCCTGCGGCCTGCCGGACTGGAACGCATTGCTTGCGGCCCACGACGCGGCGCGGCAGAGGGTGGCGAAGCTGTGGCGCCGGGTGGCGTCGGGAGAATGAAGATGCTGAGCGAAGGCGACAAGGTTCCGGACGTGAAGCTGGCGAGCGTCGAGGGCAAGGCGATCAGCCCGGCCGATTTCGGCGGCCAGAAGCTGGTGATCTATTTCTATCCGAAGGACGATACGTCGGGCTGCACCGCCGAGGCCCAGGCCTTCACCGCGCTCGCCGACGAGTTCAAGAATGCCGGCACGTGGATCCTCGGAGTCTCCAAGGACGACGCCAAAAAGCATATGAAGTTCACCGAGAAATACGGCCTCACCGTCCCCCTCGCCACCGATTCGGA
The DNA here is from genome assembly GCA_963716155.1 of uncultured Alphaproteobacteria bacterium. Classification (GTDB taxonomy): domain Bacteria; phylum Pseudomonadota; class Alphaproteobacteria; order Sphingomonadales; family Sphingomonadaceae; genus Allosphingosinicella. Next base: position 2,135,174 of record OY970297.1, on the reverse strand, counting down.
CGGCTCGGTCTGCGAAGCGTTCGGCACCTGGGTCGAGAAATCGATGTACGGCCGCAAATATATGGGCATCGACCGCGCCACCTTCCTCGTCGACCGCGACGGAGTGGTGAAAAGGGTCTGGCGCAAGGTGAAGGTCCCCGGCCATGCCGAGGAAGTGCTGGAGGCGGCTCGGGAGCTGCCCTGATCCGTCGCCCCAGCGAAGGCTGGGGTCCCGGTGGGTGAAGGACGCTAACGCTTTTCACTCGCTGGGGCCCCAGCTTGCGCTGCGGCGACGGGGCGTTCAGCCTCGGCTCAGCCGCGCGTTGACAAACTCTCCGCCGTCCTTCAGCTTGACGGGATGAAGCCGATGCGCGCCACCGCCTGCACTCTCGCGACGCTCTCCGCCGCGGCTTCGACCTATTATTACGGAATCGCTCGGGCGGGACCGGAATAGCGCGCGCTTAACAAAGCCAGGCTCAACCGACCCCGTCCGGACCTCCGGGCGGGGTTTTTCACATGTGGAGACTCCGATGTTCACCGATTTCACCGAGACAGCGCCGCCGCCGGCGCGGCCGCCCGGCACGGCCGAGGACTGGACGATCCCGCAGCGCTGGGAGCGTTTCGGGCGCGAGGAGCACCGCGTCTGGGACGTGCTGTTCGCCCGCCAGCGCCGCAAGCTCGCCGGCCGGGCGGTCGCCGCGTTCGAGGACGGTCTCGATTCGCTTCGCCTGTCGCGCTCCGGAATCCCCGATTTCGACGATCTCAACGAGCGGCTGTTCGCCCGCTCGGGCTGGACGGTGGTGGCGGTGCCGGGCCTGCTTCCCGACGAAATCTTCTTCGGCCACCTCGCCCGCCGGCGCTTCCCCGCAGGCAATTTCATCCGCCCCGCTTCCAGCCTCGACTATCTCGAGGAGCCGGACGTCTTCCACGACGTCTTCGGCCACGTCCCGATGCTCGCCGAGCCCTGGTATGCGGATTTCATGCAGCGGCTCGGGGAAGAGGGCGCCAAGGCGTCGGCGAGCGGGTGCGGCGAGGTTTTCTCGAGGCTCTACTGGTTTACCGTCGAGTTCGGCCTGGCGCGCGAGGACGGGGCGCTGAAGGCCTACGGCGCCGGCCTGGCCTCGAGCTTCGGCGAGGCCGGCTACGCGCTCGACAGCGCCCGGCCCGAGCGGCTTCGCTTCGACCTTCCCCGGGTGCTTCGAACGCCCTACCGCTCCGACGTCTTTCAGCCGCGCTACTTCGTGGTGGACGGGATGGAGGAGCTGAGGCGCGGGATCGACCTGGCGAGGCTGGAGGAGCAGCTGGCCGGGCTCTAGGCTTGTTTCCCGGCGAAGGGCGGGATCCAGCCTTCTCCGGTGCCGCTGGGCCCGGCCTTCGCCGGGGAACGAATCTGCTCTAAAACCTGCCCCAATGCCTCCTCCTTGCGCCACCGTCGCCCAGGCCTGCCGCTCGGTGCTGCTCGCCGCCGAGCCAAGCGACAAGGTGCGCGCCGCCCGCGCCGCCGCGCGGGCCTGGCGGCGGGGCGGGCTGGCGCATGCCTTCGACGTCGCCATGCCGGACAGGCCGGCGCGGCCCGGCCGGCCCGAGCTCCTGCCGCCTTCGCACATGCCCAAGCGCGGCCGCGGCGGCTCCGAGCGCGGGCGGATCGCCATGCTTCACGCCCTCGCCCATATCGAGTTCGCGGCGATCGACCTCGCCTTCGACCTCGCCGGACGCTTCGGCGCCGGCTTTCCGCCCGGCTTCGTCGACGACTGGTTCGCCGTCGGCGCCGACGAGGCGATGCATTTCGCGCTGCTCGACCGGCGACTGCGCGCGCTCGGCTCCGGCTACGGCGCGCTGCCCGCCCATGACGGGCTGTGGGAAGCGGCGGCGGCGACCGCGCACGATCCGCTCGCCCGGCTCGCCGTGGTTCCGATGGTGCTCGAGGCGCGCGGGCTCGACGTCACTCCGGCGGCGGTGGAGCGGTTCGAGGCGGCCGGCGACAGGCGGTCGGCGGCCATCCTGGGGCGCATCTACCGCGACGAGATCCGGCACGTCGGAGCCGGCTCGAAATGGTTTCGGCGGGGCTGTGAATCGCGGAGAATCGAGCCTGTTTCGGCGTGGAAACGACTCGTCGCCGACCACTTCCGGGGCGTCCTGAAGCCTCCGTTCAACGATTCGGCGCGCGACGAAGCCGGTTTGTCCCGGGATTACTACGCCGCCCTTGCCGCGGCAGGAGATGTTTAACAGTCTCCGGCCACACGTCGCGGAGGGGGCCTTCCCTGACGTCATTCGAGGGGGCGGAAACCCGCCTGAATTTTGTTTTGGGGCCGCGCTTGCGCGTGGCCGCGCCCAATCAGGGGCGGCCAGTCGGGGACGAGATGGTGCTGACGAAAACGACCAATGCGGGCTTCGCCGGAATGTTCCGCACGATCTTCAAGCCGCGCGACATTTTCCTTCATGACGGCAAGACCCTGCGACGGGTCCAGGTAGGCTCCGGAATCCAGGCCGGGGCCTTCTTCGTTGGCCTGCTGCTGCTGGCCTGGTCCTGCTTCGCCGCCGCCCAGCTCGCCGCCGCCGCCGAGCAGCCTTCCTATGCCGACGTCGCCCGGATGGAGCGCGAGCTCGCCGCGATGCAGGCCGACGTCGCCGTGATCAAGGAAGCCGCCCAGCGCCGCTACCAGCTCACCGCCAGCGAAGTCCGCCGCCTCGGCCTCGATCCGAGCCGCCTCCAGTCCCGCGACGCCCAAGGCGGTCCGTTCGAGCCGGTCGAGGCCGCCCGCGCCGGCGATCCCAATTTCAAGGCGCTGTTCAACAGCTGGGCCAAGCTCGACAGCCTCGAGCAGGGCACCGTCGCCATCCCGTCGGCCGAGCCGGTCCACGGCACCAACTTCACCTCGGGCTACGGAGTCCGCTCCGACCCGTTCCGCGGCCGCGCCGCGATGCACGCCGGGATCGACCTCGCCGGCCCGGTCGGAACCCCGATCTACGCCACCGCCGACGCCGTCGTCGGCCGCTCCGAATGGAATGGCGGCGGCTACGGCAACCTCGTCGAGCTCGACCACGGCCACGGCATCCAGACCCGCTACGGCCACCTGTCCAAGTCGATGGTCGCCGCCGGCCAGAAGGTGAAGCGCGGCGACCTGATCGGGCTGATGGGCTCGACCGGCCGCTCGACCGGAAGCCACCTCCATTACGAGGTTCGGATCGACGGCAAGGCGGTCAACCCCGTCCCCTTCATGCAGTCGACCTCCTACCTCCAGTCGGTCCAGCAGCGCGCTTCGGCGGCCACCCGCATCGCCATCGGCGGCCCCGCCGCCGCGAAATAAGCCTCAGGAGAGAGCCGAAAGGCCCGAGCCCCGCCGGAGTCGGCGGAGCTTTTTTATTCCTCCCCGAGTTCGCTCGGGGAGGAATAGGAACTCAGCGCCCGCGCTTCTGCCTATGCTTGTCGAGGTCCAGCACCATGTTGCTGTCGCCGTCCGGCATCAGGCCGAGGCGGCGGGCGACCTCCTGATAGGCTTCGGCCTCGCCGCCGAGGTCGCGGCGGAAGCGGTCCTTGTCGAGCTTCTCGTTGGTCGTCATGTCCCACAGCCGGCAGCCGTCGGGGCTGATCTCGTCGGCGAGGATGACGCGGGGATATTCATTCTCCCAGATCCGGCCGAACTCGAGCTTGAAGTCGACGAGGCGTATGCCGATCCCGGCGAACAGGCCGCAGAGGAAGTCGTTCACGCGCACCGCCATGTCGGCGATGTCGTTCATCTCCTCCTGGCTCGCCCAGCCGAAGCAGGCGATATGCTCGTCGGCGATCATCGGGTCGCCGAGCGCGTCGTCCTTGTAGAAATATTCGAGGATGGTGCGCGGCAGCTGGGTGCCCTCCTCGATTCCGAGCCGGGTCGAGAGGGTGCCGGCGGCGACGTTCCGCACCACCACCTCGACCGGGATGATCTCGACCTGGCGGATCAACTGCTCGCGCATGTTGAGGCGGCGGATGAAGTGGGTCGGGATGCCGATCGTTCCGAGCAGGGTGAAGATGTGCTCGGAGATGCGGTTGTTGAGCACGCCCTTGCCCGAGATGGTGCCGCGTTTCTGGGCGTTGAAGGCGGTCGCGTCGTCCTTGAAATACTGGATGAGGGTGCCCGGCTCCGGGCCCTCGTAGAGGATCTTGGCCTTGCCTTCGTAGATCTGACGGCGGCGGGACATGAGAGAGGGGGTCCTCCTGGGCCTCGAAAAAATCGGCCCCGGACGCATCGTCGGCGGACGGGCACCCAGGGCTCGCCACGCCCATAGCGGAACCCCCTTCTTTGTGCAATCCAAGCGGCCGCCAGAAGGAGGGACGGATGACCGACGACAGTGCCGAGTTCGCGACGATCGACCAGCTGATGACGGCGCTCTACAGCTCCATCTCCGGGCCGCCGGGAGGGCAGGATTTCGACCTGTCGGCGCGGCTGCAGCATCCCGACGTCCGGCTGGTCCGGACCCGGCTCGACGAGGCGGGGAGGCCGGTCGCTTATTCCTTCTCGGGCGAGGAATATGAGGCGAACGCCAAGGCGCTGCTCGCCGGGACGCCTTTCTACGAGGTCGAGACCGCTCGCCGGGTCGTCCGCTTCGGCAACATCGCCCAGGTGTTCTCCGCCTACGAGGCGCGCATCGCTCCGCAGGGCGGCGAGCTGATCAAGCGCGGCATGAACTGCGCCCACCTCTACAACGACGGCAGGCGCTGGTGGCTGATGCACCTGATCTGGGACGACGAGCGGGACGGGGTGGAAGTGCCGGACGCGGTCTTCAACGAATGGGAGGACGTCGGGATTTGACCCTGAGAAGCTGGGCGCGGGCGCTGAAGCGCGACGTGATCGCCTTGTGGATCGCCGCCCGCGATCCGCGCGTCCCCCGGCATGCCAAGGCTCTGGCCGGCGCTGTTGCCGCCTACGCGCTCAGCCCGATCGACCTCATCCCCGACTTCATCCCGGTGCTCGGCTATCTCGACGACCTGCTGATCGTCCCGGCGGGCATCTGGCTGGTCGTCCGGCTCGTCCCGGCGGAGCTGATGGCCGAGTTCCGCGAGGCGGCGGTTCGCCGCGCCAAACGGCCTGTCAGCTATGTCGCGGCCGGCGTGATCGCGGCGATCTGGATCGCCGCCGTCGCCGCCCTCGCCTGGGCCGCACTCTCGCTCAGGTGACCTTTCCGCGGACGGCGAACCTCGGGTCGCGCCAGCGGCCGGAGTCGAGGATCTCCCGGATCCGCCGGACCGCCTCCCAGACGTCCTCGAAGCCGAGGTAGAGCGGAGTCAGCCCGAAGCGGACGACGTCGGGGGCCCGGAAGTCGCCGATCACCCCGTCGGCGATGAGGGCCTGGCAGAGCTCGAAGGCATGGGGGTGGCGGAAGCTGATGTGGCTGCCGCGCTGCTTCGGGTCGCCCGGCGAGATGCAGTCGAGGGCGGGGCAATGCCCCGCCGCCAGCTCCGCGAACAGGTCGAACAGAGCGATGGACTTCGCCCAGATCGAATCCATCGAGGCGCCGTCGAAGCTCTCGACTCCGCTTTCGAGCGCGGCGAGGCTGAGCATCGGCGGGGTGCCGGCGAGGAAGCGGTCGATGCCGGGGGCGGGGCGGTAGTCGTCGGTGAAGGCGAACGGCTCGGCATGGCCCATCCAGCCGCGTAGCGGGCTGAGCAGGCGCTCCTGGAGGTGCTCCGCGACGTAGAGGAAGGCGGGGGCGCCGGGGCCGCCGTTCAGATATTTGTAGCCGCAGCCGACGGCGAGCTCGGCGCCGTCGCGGTTGAGGTCGAGCGGCACCGCTCCGGCGCTGTGGCTGAGGTCCCACAAGGTGAGGGCTCCGGCCGCTTTCGCGCGCGCCGTGACTTCGGTCATGTCGAAGCGGTCGGCGGTCTTGTAGTGGACGTGGGTGAGGAGGAGGAGGTTGGTCTCCGGGCCGATCCGCGCCTCGATCTCCCCGCGCGGGGCGATGTCGAGGCGAAGGCCGGTCAGCTCGGCGGCTCCGCTCGCGATATGAAGGTCGGTGTGGAAGTTGCCGGCTTCGGTCAGCAGCGACGGCCGTTCGGACAGGGCGGCCGCCGCGACGATCAGCTTGAACAGGTTGACCGAGGTCGAGTCGGCGACGATGACCTCGTTCGGCCTGGCTCCGATCAGCGGCGCGATCTTGGCGCCGATGCGCTGCGGCGCCTCGATCCAGCCGCGCGTGTTCCAGCTTCGGATCAGCTCCGATCCCCATTCCTCCTCGACCAGGGCGCCCTGGCGGTCGATCGCGGCTCGGGGCAGGGCCCCGAGCGAGTTGCCGTCGAGGTAGAGGATGCCCTCGGGGAGGACGAAGCGGTCGCGGAAGGGCCGCAGCGGGTCGGCGCGGTCGAGCGCCCGGAGCTCCACGAGCGTGTGAGTCACCAAATCCACCGTTCGGGCTGAGCTTGTCGAAGCCCCTTTCCCTGCGAGGGTATTGAGGAGGAAAGAAAGCCCTTCGACAGGCTCTGGGCGAATGGTATCGTCACGGCCGCCGGTTCCTTTCCAGCGCCGACTCGATCTCCTCGACCGCCGCCGCCCAGGCCGCGGTCTCGGGCGCGATCAGCTCGACGTGGCCGGTGCTCTCGATCATCCGAACCTTCACCTCGTCGCCGGCGGCGCGCATCTTCGCGGCATAATCCTCGGCATAAGCGGTCGGGATGATCCGGTCCTGGAGGCCGTTGATCAGCACCTGCCCGGCGCCGAGCGGGGCGAGGCGAGGGACGGAGGTGTCGGCGTAGACGTCGCGGCTGCTCAGCGTCGGCGGGCCGACCAGCTTCTCGATCACCTCGGTGCCGCAGCCGCTGCCGGGCGGGGTCGCGGCCAGCTCCAGGTCCGGCAGGCCGCCTAGGCTGATGACGGCCGCGATCGGCAGGGGGCGGCCCGACCCGATCGGGCTGCCCATTGGCAGATAATGGTCGAGGCTGGCGATGCTCGCGTCGGGCACGGCGTCGGCGGCGCGCGCCTTCGCCTCGCGAAGGGCGGAGCGCAGGTCCGCCCCGGCGCGGAAGCGCACCCAGGTCGTGCTGGTCCCGTCCGTTGCGACGGTCGAGCTCATCTCCTCGACTCCGGCGACGCCGCGCATCGACGCTTCGAGCCGCTCGGTCTCGCGGTCGATCCGGGCGGGCTCGAGGCCCTTTCGCCTGAATCGGATCACCAGAGGGCCGCCGCGCCATTGGGCGCGCGCGGCGAGCCATAATGCGAGATGGCCGCCCGCGGAGTGGCCGACGGCGACCAGCGGCCTGAGGTCGAGACGGTGGCGCTCGGCCTGGCCGGCGAGCGCGTCGGCCGCGGCGGCGGCGTCGGCGAAGGTGCCGGGATAGCCGCCGCCGGCTCGGTCGACTCCGCGATAGTCGATGTTCCAGACGGCGATTCCGCGCTTCCTGAGGTCGTCGGCGATCCAGTTCATGATCCGCCGGTCGGCGATCTCGGTCTGCCAGCAGCCGCCGTGGACCATCAGCACGGTCGGGTGCGGCCCGTCGCCGGCCGGCAGCCAGAGGTCGGCCTTCTGCATCTGGTCGGGGCCGTAGGCGTGGGTCGAATCCGGCTCGGGTCGGGGCCGCTCGAGCAGGGCCGGCCATTTCATCAGCTCGGCCTGCGGCTGGGACGGAGGGGCGGGGGGCTCGGACACCGAGCAACCGGCTAGCGCCGCGGCAAGGGCGAGGGCAAGGGCGTGACGCATGCCGAGCGCGGTAGCGGGCGGCGGCGAGGGTGGCAAACCCGCTAATTCGGTGTCCGACACCGTTTGATCGCGGCGTTGTTTTTCAAGGCGTTGGAAAATCGGTGCCTGAAAATCGGTGCCTGGCACCGAGGGTGCGGGCGAGCGCCGGGGGAGGGGGCACCCCGGCGCTCGCCGGCGGCCACGATCAGCTGTAGCAGCCGAACGGGGCGATCGGCTGGGGCAGGGTCGGGGCGGACCCGGCGCCCAGGGCGACGCCCGAGACGGTCAGGCTCAGGGCGACCAGGATCGCGGCCAATCTGGGGGCGGGCTGGCTCATTGGACATCTCCTCGGTTCGGAGAGACTAGGCGTGGCCGGGACCGCGCCCGTCGCGCTTCCAGGGCGCGTCGAACTCGAGCTCGTTGAGGCGGGCGAGGCCCGTCCCGATGGTGGGTCCGAGTCCGGCGAAGAAATTCGCCACCGTCTCGGAAAAAGCATGACCGTGGGCGACCCACAGGCGGCTGTCGATCTCATCGCGCATCTTATCACTCCTTCGGGTCCAGCGCCGCATGATGCGGTCCTGATGAGAGGGAGATAAGGCTAAATGCCTCGTTCCGTCCAACTAAAGGCTGGACGCAGGTGATAAGCTGGGCTTATCATCTTGGCCGATGCGCCACCTCCCGCCACTGCCCTCCGTGCGAGTCTTCGAGGCGGCCGCCCGGCACGAGAATTTCACGCTCGCCGCGGCCGAGCTCGGGATGACGCAGGCGGCGGTCAGCTACCAGATTCGGCTGCTCGAGGAACGGCTCGGGCTGCCCCTGTTCGTCCGATCGAAGCGGCGGGTGACGCTGAGCGAGGCGGGACGGCGGCTGGCGCCGGTGGTCAGCGACGCCTTCGACCGGCTGGCCGAGGGTTTCTCGGGGCTGGTCGACGAGGATGAGAGCGTGCTCGGGATCAGCACCGCCCAGACCTTCGCCTCGAACTGGCTGGCGGGGCGGCTCGGGGGCTTCCAGATCGCCCGGCCCGAGCTTGCGGTGCGTCTGCTGACCTCGAACGCGCTCGCCGATTTCGCCCGCGACGAGGTCGACGTGGCGGTTCGGATGGGGGCCGGGCCCTGGCCGGGCCTCAGGCAACATTTCCTCTTCTGCCTCTATGCGACTCCGCTCTGCACCCCCGAATTCCGCGAGCGCCACCGGCTCGAGCGGCCCGAGGACCTGCTTCGGGTACCGCGGCTGAACGCCCACGACTGGTGGTGGAAGCAATGGCTCGAGGAGGCGGGCGTGCCGCTGACCGACGAAGTCCCGAAGCAGGGCATCCGCCTCGATTCGCAGGCGCTGGAGGGCAATGCCGCGCTCGCCGGCCACGGCGTCGGGCTGCTCACCCCGCTCTACTGGCGGGCCGAGATCGCGGCCGGGCGGCTCGTCCAGCCTTTCGACCTCGTCATCGTCAGCGGCCCGGCGCTCTGGCTGGTCTATCCCGAGCACAAGCGCGGCCGGGCCAAGATCCGCGCCTTCCGCGACTGGCTTCTGGCCGAGATGTCGGCCGAGGCGGCTCTGGCCCCGGCCGACGCCTTCACGCCTCCTGCGGGCTAGCCTCGACCGGCTCGCGCGGCTGCTGGTAGCGGCCGGTGATCCCGAACCGCCGGTTGAGCCAGCGCCACGCCAGCCACAGCAGCAGCAGGAGGACCAGCCACGGCAGCAGGGTCACCAGGACGATGAGGGCAGTGATTCCGGCGGCGGCGAAATTGTCGATCGCATCGGCCACTGCCCGCTCGAGCCGGCTGCCGGTCTTGCCGGCGCGATAGTCGAAGGTCACCGGCGTATTCGCCAGCAACTGGCGCCGGCCGGTCTGCTCGGACTGTCCGACCCGGATCGACTCGCGCAGGGCCTGGAGCTGTTGCTGGAGCTCCACCCGCTCTCCCGAGCTCAGGTTCGGCCGGGCGAGCTGCTGCTCGATTCGCCGCACTTCGTCGGCCTGTTGCGCCTGGACTCGCGTCGCCGCCGCGATCTCGCTGCCGACGTCGGTGCCGGTGATCGCCGCCTGGAGAAGCTCGCCCTGCGCCTTGGTGACCGCGTTGATCCCGTCGCGGCCGAAATGGCGGGCGAGGGCCGGGTCGAGCTTGAAGGCGAGCTGGGCCTCGACATGGCGGTCGCCGTCGTCGCGATAGTTCATCGCCGTGATCCGGCAATGCTCGACGCCCAGCTTCTCGCAGGCCTGGGCATGCTCCTCCTGGACTCGGCTGATATTCTCGGCGGGCAGGCGGAAGGCGTAGCGATAGTTGAACGCCACGCCCGGCGCGGCGGTGGGGGCGACCCCCGGCGGCCGCGGCGCCCTCGATGCGCTGGCGTCGGCCGCGCTCGGCGCTGCTTCCTCCGCGTCGAAGGTCGCCATGTTGCCGTCCATGGCGGACCCGGCATCGTCGTTCCGGGCCTGGCCGCAGGCGGCGGTGGCCAGCAGGAGACTCAAACAGATTGCCTTGCGCATCCTTTTCTCCTCTCGTTTTCGCGACCGGTCTTTTGCCGGCGTGTGTTACATTATCCCTTTAGTAGACAAACGCAATAGACCCGATCCCGGCCATTGCGGGCATCGAGTACGGACCCTATCGGTCGGCCATGTCCGACGCCTCGAACCTCATCGATCCTATCCAGAATCACAGCTTCGAGGACGCCCTGTCGAAGCGCTACCTGGTCTATGCCCTGTCGACGATCACGGCCCGCTCGCTGCCCGACGTGCGCGACGGGCTGAAGCCGGTCCACCGCCGCCTGCTTTGGGCGATGCGGCTGCTCAGGCTCGACCCGGCGGCCGGCTACAAGAAATGCGCCCGGGTGGTCGGCGACACGATCGGCAAATATCATCCGCACGGCGACCAGTCGGTCTACGACGCGATGGTCCGCCTGGCCCAGGATTTCTCCCTCCGCTATCCGCTTGTCGACGGCCAGGGCAATTTCGGCAATATCGACGGCGATAACGCCGCCGCCTACCGCTACACCGAGGCTCGGCTGACCCCGGCCGCGATCGAGCTGATGGCCGGGCTCGACGAGGGCACGGTCGACTTCCGCCCCACCTACAATGGCGAGGAAGAGGAGCCCGAGGTCTTTCCGGGCCTGTTCCCCAACCTGCTCGCCAACGGCGCGAGCGGAATCGCCGTCGGAATGGCGACCTCGATCCCGCCGCACAACCTTGCTGAGATCATCGACGCGGCAACGCACCTGATCGACAATCCCCGCGCCGAACCGTCGGCGCTGATGGACTTCGTCTCCGGCCCCGATTTCCCGACCGGCGGAGTGATCGTCGACAGCGCCGCTTCGATCGCCGCCGCCTACGAGTCCGGCCGGGGCGCCTTCCGGGTGCGGGGGCGCTGGACGACCGAGGACCAGGGCCGCGGCACCTGGGTCGCGGTGATCTCCGAAATCCCCTACCAGGTGCCCAAGTCGAAGCTGATCGAGCAGATCGCGGCCCTGATCGCGGACAGGAAGCTGCCGATCCTCGCCGACGTTCGCGACGAATCCGACGCCGAGATTCGAATCGTCGTCGAGCCCCGAGCCCGCACCGTCGATCCGCAATTGCTGATGGAGAGCCTGTTCCGGCTCACCGACCTCGAGGTGCGGGTGCCGCTCAACATGAACGTGCTCGACGCCGACCGGACGCCGCGGGTGATGGGGCTCCACGACGTCCTCACCGCCTGGCTCGCCCACCAGTTCGAGGTGCTGGTCCGCCGCGCCCAGCACCGGGTCGCCAAGATCGAGGACCGGCTCGAGCTGCTCGAAGGCTATCTCGTCGCCTTCCTCAACCTCGACCGGGTGATCGAGATCATCCGGACCGAGGACGAGCCCAAGCCGATCATGATCGCTGAGTTCGCCCTCACCGACCGCCAGGCCGAGGCGATCCTCAACATGCGCCTCAGGCAGCTTCGCCGGCTGGAGGAGATGGAGCTTCGCGGCGAGAGGGACAAGCTCATCGCCGAGCGCGAGGAATTGCTCAAGCTGATCGGCTCGCGCGACCGCCAGCGCACCCGCCTGAAGAAGGATCTGGCCGCGCTCAAGGGCCGCTACGGGCCCGACCGCAGGACCCTGGTCGAGGAGGCGGCGCCCGCCCGGGAGATCCCGCTCGAAGCGATGATCGAGCGGGAGCCGATCACCGTCATCCTGTCGCGGCGCGGCTGGATCCGGGCGATGAAGGGGCATGTCGAGGCGGGCGAGGCGGAGACGCTCAAGTTCAAGGAAGGCGACGAGCTCGGCTTCCCCCTGCTCCACGCCCACACCACCGACAAGCTTCTGCTCGCCTCGTCCGACGGGCGCTTCTACACGCTCGCCGCCGACCGGCTGCCGGGCGGCCGCGGCTTCGGCGAGCCGGTCAAGCTGATGGCCGACATCGAAGGCGAAGGGAATGTCGTCGCTCTCCTGCGCGCCGGCGTGGCCGAAAAGCTGCTGCTGGCGACGTCGGACGGGCGCGGCTTCGTCACCTCGACGGCGGGAGCCGTCGCCGAGACCCGCAAGGGCAAGCAGATCGTCAATCTGCGGCCCGGCTCGAAGCTCAAGGTGGTCCGGCCGATCCGCGAGGGCGACGACTATGTCGGGATCATCGGCGAGAACCGGAAGATGGTCGTCTATCCCCTCAAGGAGCTGCCCGATATGGGCCGCGGCCAGGGCGTCCAGCTCCAGCGCTATCGCGACGGCGGACTTTCCGACGCGACGAGCTTCCGCTTCGAGCAGGGGCTGAGCTGGGAGATGGGCGGCGATTCCGGCCGCACCCGCACCGAGACCGATCTCAACGCCTGGCGGACGGCGCGCGGCGCGGCCGGGCGGATGCCGCCCAACGGCTTCCCGAGAAACAACCGTTTCGGCTGAAGAGAAACGACCCCGCCTTCCTAACGATGCGTTAACCCTATTTCTCTACCGCGAAGCCATGCAGGCAGCGAAATCGCGGGGGCGAGGCAAGTCGGCTGCGGGCAGCGCCCCGCCGCACGGAGCTGTGCCGCCCGAGCTTGCGCCGCAATTCCGCCAGGTGCTGGAGACCGTTCGCCAGCGCTATGTCGATGCCCTGCCGATCGCCGCCGCCATCCTCACCCTCGCCGACGAATCCTACATCGAATGCGCCAACGATCCCTTCCGGCTGCTCGCCGACTGGGACGAGCGCCGGTCCGAACGCCGGATCGCCGCGGTGCCGCTGCTCCGCTCCGGCCCGGTCGGGGCGCGCCTGACCGCCTTCCTTCAGGGCAGTGACGCCGAGCTCCAGTTCGACACCGCCGACGGCCGGCCGATCGCCGGCCGCCACTTCACCGTCCGCTTCGCCCGGCTGAGCCTGCTGCCCGGACAGCCCGAGCGCTGCATGGTCTCGCTGATCGACAAGACCGCCCAGGTCGAGACGGAGCGCAGCCTGCGCGCCGAAATGCTCCGCGACAGCCTCACCGGCCTGCCGAACCGCACCGCCTTCAACGAGGAAGTGGAGGCGGTGCTCGAGGATCCCGGCTTCCAGCCCGGCAGCCACGCCGTCCTGGTCGTCGACATGCGCCGGTTCAGCCGGGTCAACGAATGCGTCGGCTCGCTGGCCGGCGACGAGCTTCTGATCACCTTCGCCCGCCGCCTCTGCTCGGTGCTTCGCGGCGGCGACCTGCTCGCCCGAACCGGCGGCGACGAGTTCGGCATCCTGATTCGGCTCGACCGCGGTCTCGAGGAAGCGCTGCAGGCGGCCGGTCGAATCGAGTCGGCGCTGACCGCGCCCTTCCGCCTCTCCGAGCTGGAGATCCGGGTCGATTGCGCCCTCGGCTGCGCGCTGCTGAGCGGCAGCGAGGCGCTGGCCGAGGAGGTGCTTCGCAATGCCCAGTTCGCTCTGAAGCGCTCCAAGACGAGCGGCGAGGTCCAGATCTACGAGCCCAACCAGGCGCGGGCGGCGCGGCGCCGGTTCAGCATCGAGACCGAGCTAAGGCGCTCGATCGAGGCGGGCGGTCTCACCCTCGCCTACCAGCCGCTGATCGACCTTCGCTCCGGCGCCGTCGCGGGCTTCGAGGCCCTGGCGCGCTGGAACCATCCGCGGCGTGGGCCGATCTCGCCCGGCGAGTTCATCCCCGTCGCGGAGGAATCGGGACTGATCGTCCCGCTCGGCCAGTGGGCGCTGGAGACGGCGCTGGCGACCCTCGCCGGCTGGGACCGGGCCGCGGGGCGGGAGCTGCCCTTCTCGGTCAGCGTCAACCTCTCGGCGCTGCAGCTGGCGCGCGACGACCTCGTCGGCTTCGTCGCCGCGGCGCTCGCTCGCCACGGGCTGCCGGGCGGCCGGCTGACCCTCGAGCTGACCGAGAGCGCCATCGTCCAGGACCCGCGCCGGGCGACGACCGTGCTCGACGGCCTCAAGGCGCTCGACGTCAGCGTCGCGATGGACGATTTCGGCACCGGCTACACCTCGCTCGCCTATCTCCAGCGTCTGCCGATCGACATGCTCAAGATCGACCGCAGCTTCGTCACCGGGATGCTTCGCGATTCCGATTCGGTCGCCATCGTCCGGGCCATATTGTCGCTCGCCAAAGCGCTCGGAATGGCGACCACGGCGGAGGGGATCGAGACCCCCGGCCTGGCCGAGGCGCTGGCGGAGATGGGCTGCTCGCACGGCCAGGGCTATCAGTTCGCCCGGCCGCTCGAGCCGGAAGCGGCCTATTCCTACTGGCGCTCGCGAAGCGCGTGATCGACATGGCGGCGGGCGATCGCCCGCTGCGCCGCCGGCTCGGACGGGAAGCCGGCCTCGGCCCATTCGCGCTCGATCGCCTGGAGCGTTCGGGCGACCACCGGCCCGGCCTCCAGCCCCATGGCGATGAGGTCGCCGCCGCCGAGCCGCAGGCGCGGCCGCTGCCACCCGGCGAGAAGGCCGGCGGCGGCGGGATCGCCGTCGCCGAGCAGGATCCGGTCGACCGCCTCGTCGGCGCCGATCCGGTAGGCGAGCGGCTCGGGCGGCTCCGGATCGCCGGTCCGCGCCGCTGCCGCGGCCAGCCGTCTGGCGGCGCGGTTCGACAGTCGGAGCCGGCGCGCGACCGCTGCGGCGAGGTCGGGGTCGGGCGGCAGCAGGGCCGCGAGCCGCCGCAACGGGTGGGGCGGCGCGCCGGCCTGCACCTCGCGATCAACCAGCCGGGCGAGCCGTTCGACCCCATCCAGCCCGATCTCGGGAAGAACGGGCTTGAGGATGCCGCGCTCGACCATCAGCCGCACGGCGGCGACCGGCGCGGGCAGGGCGAGCAGCTTGGTGCAGCTCGTCGGCGATCCGCTCGCGCGACAGCGCCATCAGGTCGTTGGCGCGCTCGGTGCAGGCGGCGAGAGCCTCGCCGTCCGGCTCGCCCAGGCCGAAGCGGGCGTGGAAGCGGAAGAAGCGAAGGATGCGCAGATGGTCCTCGGCGATCCGGACGAGCGGGTCGCCGATGAAGCGGACCCGCCGCTCGGCGAGGTCCGCCTCGCCGCCGAAATAGTCGTGAACCTCGAGGCTGGCCGGATCGGCGGACAAGGCGTTGATGGTGAAGTCGCGGCGGGCCGCGTCCTCCCGCCAGTCGTCGGTATAGGCGATGTGGCCCGGCGGCCGTCGGTGGCGACGTCGCGCCGCAGCGTCGTCACCTCGACCGGCTGGCCGGCGACCACGGCGGTGACGGTGCCGTGGGCGAGGCCGGTCGGGACCGCCTTGATCCGGGCCTTGCCGAGTCGGGCGATCACCTCCTCGGGGGTGAGCCGGGTGGCGAGGTCGACGTCGCTGACCGGCAGGTCGAGCAGGGTGTCGCGCACGCAGCCGCCGACATAGCGGGTGGCGCCGGCCTTGGCGTCGAGCGCGGCGAGCAGGGCCTTCATCCCCTCGCGCCGCTGCCACTGGGCCCGGGGCAGCTTCATTCCGCAAGCTCCAGCCGGCGCGACAGGTTGACGATCATCGCCGCGGTCGCGCCCCAGATCCGGCGGCCTTCCCATTCGATCTCGTAATAGCTGCGCTCGCGGCCCCGCCACAGGGCGGTTCGGACGATCTGGCGGCGGGGGTCGAGCAGATAGTGGAGCGGCGCCTCGAACATCGCGGCGACCTCGCCGGGCTGCGGCACCAGCGGCAGGCCGGGCGGGACGACCCCGACGACGGGGGTGACCTCGAAGCCGGTGACGGTCCGGTAGACGTCGGCCATTCCGACCAGCTGTACGGCATTTGCGCGGGAGGGCGATCTCCTCCTCCGCCTCGCGCAGGGCGGCGGCGACCGGACCGTCGTCGCCCGGGTCGATCCGGCCGCCGGGGAAGCTGATCTGCCCGGGATGCCGGCGCATCGTCTCGGGCCGCTCGGTGAGGATGACGGTCGGCGCCGGCCGGTCGACCACCGCGACCAGCACCGCGGCCGGCATGAGATCGCCCTCGGCGTCCTCCAGCACGTCGCCCTCGAGCAGGATCGGGCGGCGCCGGCGGCCGCGCTCGAGCGCCTCGCGGAGGCGGTCGGCGAGGCTCATCTCGACGCCATCGGGAAGAAGGCGCCGCCGCTCCACAGGCCGGGCGGATCGCCGGCGGCGAGGGCGCGCTCGGCGAGCTCGTAATAGACCGGCCGGGCGATCAGCGCCTCGAGCCCGCCGCGGACGAGGAGATAGGGATGGGGGCCGTCCGGCCCGTCCTCGAAGCGCAGCGGCTGCTCCGGCCCGGCGACGACGAGGTCGCCGGTGTTGAGCCGGAAGGCGAGGCTCGACCGCTCGCCTTCGCCCTCGGCCCTTGAGCTCGACCGCGACGAACGGCGCGTCCTCGACCTCGATGTCGAGCTTCTCGACCGGGGTGACCAGGACGAAGCGGCCGTCCGGCTCGCGCCTGAGGATGGTCGAGAACAGCCGCACCATCGCCGGCCGGCCGATCGGGCTGCCCTGGTGGTACCAGGTGCCGTCGCGGGCGATTCGCATCTCGCTGTCGCCGCAATGGGTCGGATTCCATTGCTCGACCGGCGGCAGCCTGCGCTCCTCCGCCAGCCGGGCGATCTCGGCCAGCGAGAGGCCGGCGAGGTCGTCGGGAGGCGGCGGCATCGGCATGGCCGGGGACTCTGGCGACGCCGGGCCCCCGCCGCAAGCCTTGCCGCCCGCTCCGGTCCATCCTATCGGCGCGCCATGGCCAGCGAGTTCGAGGGGCCGAGGACGGCGATCGTCACCGGCGGCGCGAAGCGGATCGGCGCCGAATTGTGCCGGGCGCTGGCCGCCGACGGCTGGCATCTGCTCATCCACTGCAACCGCTCCGGCGACGAGGCCGAGGCGCTGGCGGGAGAATTGGGCAACGCCGTCGTGGTCCGCGCCGATCTCGCGCTCGCCGACGCCGCCGACCGGGTGATGGCGGGGCTGGACGGGCTGCCGCCGGCCAGGCTTCTGGTCAACAACGCCTCGCGATTCGTCTTCGACACGGCCGACGATTTCACCGTCGAGCGCTGGGACGAGAATCTGGCGACCAACCTGCGCGCCCCGGCGATGCTGTCGCAGGCCTTCGCGGCCCGGGTCGCGGCGGGGGGCGGCCTGATCGTCAACCTGCTCGACGCCAAGCTCGCTTCGCCCAATCCCGATTTCTTCTCCTACACCGTCTCGAAGATCGGCCTCGCCGGCCTGACCGAGCTTTGCGCCCGCGCCTGGGCGGCGCGCGGCATAAGGGTGTGCGGGATCGCGCCGGCGGTGACCCTGCTGTCGGGGGCGCAGAGCCCGGACAATTTCGACTCCGTCCACGCCCTCAACGCGCTCCGCCGCGGAGTTCGGGTCGAGGACATCGTCGCCGCCCTGCGCTTCGTCATTGCCACGCCGACCCTGACCGGGCAGACTCTCACCCTCGACGGCGGGCAGCGCTTCCTCGCCCTTCCCCGCGACGTTCAATTCCTGGAGCCGGGCGATGAATGAGCAGGTCAAGCTCGACGGCCTCGTTCCGGCGGCGCTCGAGCCTCGGAGCCGCAAGATCGTGCTCGAGGATTATTGCGTCGCGGCCGACATCGGCTTCCACGATTTCGAGGTCGGGGCGCCGCAGCGGCTGCTGGTCACGGTCGAGGTCTGGGTCGACGAGGCCAGCTTCCCCGCCGACGACCGGCCCGCCGGGGCATGGGACTATGATTTCCTGAGGACCGAGATCGGCGCCCTGATCGAGGGCCGCCGGTTCAACCTCCAGGAGACGGTGGCCCGCGAGATATACGAGCTGGTCGCCGCCCGGCGGGGGGTGACGGCGCTTCGGGTCGCGACTCGCAAGCCGGACATCTATCCGGATTGCGCGGGGGTCGGGGTGGAGCTCACGTCCTACTGAAACCCCCCTCCCGCTCTTCGCGGGAGGGGAGGGGCCCGCCGCGAAGCGGTGGGAGGGGCGGGTCTGTACGCCGGACTGGGTAAGACCCTCACCTCCCAAGCCTTCGGCTTGGGCCCCTCCTCTCCCGTAAAAAACGGGAGAGGGGTTTGTCACCCTCGAGTCCTCACGCAGGGACCGAGGCGGTCGAGAACGAATCGGTAGTCCGACTGGATCGCGGCGACATGCTCGCCGGCCTCGGCGAGGCTCTGGCGCGGCAGGGTCCGCGGCAGGCTGCAGGCGAGGCGATACCAGAGCAGGGTGCCGGGGGCGGGCGGGGCGGCGGCCTCGTCGACGATCTCGCTCAGGGCCACCGCCCACTGGGCGGTCTGGCCCGGGCGGCGGAGGACGGTCAGCGAGACCGGGGTGCCGCCCGCGGTGAGGAGGAAGATCTGGGTCTCGCTCTCGCCGCGGATCGCGCCGGGGACGTGGAAGGCTCGGCCGATCCCGGCGATTCGCGGCGGCGGCGCGGCCGAGCTCGCCTCGCGGACGATCGAGCGAAGGGTCGCGGCGCGCTCGGCGGTGGCGGGGATCTGGGCGTCGGGGGCGACCAGCCGGAGCTCGCCCGGCCGGCCGGCGACGGGCGCGGCGAGAACCAGATATTCGCTGCCCTTGCGCAGCTTCGCCGCCTTGCCCCTGGAGTCGTGGGGCAGGTCGACGAGCCAGGCGAGACGGGTCGGCAGGGTCTGCGGCGAGCGGATCAGCGAAACCAGGGCGGCTTCGACGAAGAAGCGGGTGAGGCCGGGCTTCAGCCCCGCCGCGCGCTCCCGCTTGACCGCGACCGCCTTCGCCACCCGGACCTGGGCGACGACCGGCGCGGCGAGCGCGAGGTCGGCCAGATCGGCATAGGTCGGGGCCGGGGCGGCGGGGGCCTGTGATTCGGCCGGGACCGCGGCGACGGCCGCGAGCAGCGCCGCCGGCGCCCATTTACAAAAAGATAGCGAGCGCTTCACTGTTCCGCCTCCGTAAGTTTATGCCCCGTTTCCCATATGCTTAGCGCCATGAACGGCGGATTTCGGCCACTTTAGTTGCAAGTGCCTTGCATTCACAGGAGGATTGCGTCGTCCCTTGTCTCACGATAGAGGGACCCGCTCCAGTCGATGATATGTTGATACATCGCGTATCGGATGGAGCCGTTGGGGATCAGCCGCGTTGATGGTGGCGCCGATCCCCGGCAGAGAAGTCGAAGAGAGGGAGCGTGGCTGATTAATGGCATATGCTGACAACAGGATGAGCCGGAGCCGCATGACGGCGATCTTCATCGTCGCCATCCTCCATGCTCTGCTCGGTTACGCCCTCATCACCGGCCTGGCCTATAATGTGGTCAAGAAGGTGGCGGCCGACCTCAAGACGTTCAACGTGGAGGAGGAGCCGCCGCCCCCCGAGGAGAAGCCGCCGCCCCCGCCGCCCGATCAGCCGCAGACTCCGCCGCCGGTGGTGACTCCGCCGCCGATCGTCCGGACGAACACGCTGCCGCCGCCGATCGTGACGACCAACGTCGCGCCGCCGCCGATCATCACCCCGACGGCTCCGCCGGCGCCTCCCGCGCCGCCGGCTCCGCCGCCGCCGCCGCCGCCGCCGCGCAAGGTCACTCCGGCGAAGGCGAGGGCGAATCTGGCCTCGCTCTTCTCGGACGAGGATTATCCGGCTTCGGCGGTGCGCGCCGGCGAATCGGGTGCGACCGGCTTCCGGCTCGAGGTCGGTCCCAACGGCCGGGTGACCAATTGCACGGTCACCTCGTCGAGCGGCTCATCGGCGCTGGATTCGACCACCTGCCGGCTGCTGAAGTCGCGTGCCCGGTTCACGCCGGCGACCGACAGCACCGGGTCGCCGACGTCCGACACCTCGACCGGCCGAATCGTCTGGCGTCTCCCGGCCGACTGACGATGGGTCGACCGCCAATCACGAATTTCAACGTTTACCTGAGAGGAAAGTAGAGACCATGGCAGCTCCAGCACCCGGCACCCCGCCTGCCGAAAATCCCTATGGCCTGATGGCCGCACTCGAGCAGGGCGGCGCGATCGCCTGGGCCACCTTCATCATCCTCGTGATCATGTCGGTCGGGTCCTGGTACATCCTGTTCATCAAGCTGTTCGAGCAGCAGAAGATCATCAACCAGGGACGCAGCGCCCGGACCAGCTTCTGGCAATCGGCGAACCTGCGCGAGGGCGCTTCCAAGCTCGAGAAGAACAGCGCCTATCGCCAGATCGTCGACGACGGCATCCTCGCGCTCGAGCAGCACGACAAGCTGACCGACCCGATCGACCAGCATGACTGGATGCTCAACTCGCTGGCGCGCAGCCAGGGCGCGATCACCTCGCGCCTGTCGAGCGGCCTCGCCTTCCTCGCCACCGTCGGCTCGACCGCTCCGTTCGTCGGACTGTTCGGAACCGTCGTCGGCATCTACCGCGCGCTGATCAAGATCGGCGCGGCCGGCCAGGCCTCGATCGACACCGTCGCCGGCCCGGTCGGCGAGGCGCTGATCATGACCGCGCTCGGCCTCGTCGTCGCGGTTCCGGCGGTGCTCGCCTACAACTGGCTGATCCGCCGCAACAAGGCGATCGTCGAGGAGCTGGCGCGCTTCACCAACGACCTGCACGGCTACATGATGTCGGGCGGCGCCGTCCGTCCGGTCGTCGCCGGCCGTCCGGGCGCTCCGACCAGCGCGGCCAGCGCGGCCAGCGCCGCGAAGGGTCCGGGCGCGGCTTCGCCGGGCGGCACGACCGCCACCGGAAGCGCGATCGGCGCCAACAACCCCGGCCCGAAGAAAGTCTGACGAAACGAGGCGGCGGCGGGGCCGCGAGGCTCCGCCGCCGCCGGCTCCCCGGCACTCGATCTAGATAGGATTACCGACCATGGCCATGAATGTCGGCCAAGAGAGCGAAACCGGCGAAGAAACACCGATGTCGGACATCAACACGACGCCGCTCGTCGACGTCATGCTGGTGCTGCTCATCATCTTCCTGATCACCGTGCCGGTCGTCATCCAGACGATCCCGATGAAGCTGCCCAAGGTGCGACTTCGAGGCGACCACGACCAAGCCGGAGAACGTCTCTCTCTCCGTGCGCGGCGGTCCGGGCGGCGTCTGCGAGGTCTATTGGGGCCATGACCCCGATGAACAGCGAGCAGCTGCTCGACCGGGCGGTCAAGAAGCTCGAGGACGAGATCAAGCGCCTCGGCGGAGTCGAGAACATCACCGAGGAGAATATGCCCGAGGCGCATATCCGCGGCGACGTCAACACGCCCTACCGGTGCATCGGCGGGGCGATCTTCACGATGCAGCGGGCCGGCTTCGCCCGCGTCGGCTTCATTTCCGAGCCGCCCCGCGCGGCGGCGTGGCCGCGTCGTAGCCGGACGACGAAATCAGGGTTTAGGAGTTAGATGCCATGGCGATGGCAGATCGCCGGCGAACGATGGCGAACCGATGATGGACATCAACACGACGCCGCTCATCGACGTCATGCTGGTGCTTCTCATCATGTTCATCATCACCATCCCGCTCCAGACCCACGCGGTGAAGCTGGACCTGCCGCAGGACCAGCCGAACCAGCAGCCGCCGCCGATCGACCCGGTCAAGAACAAGATCGTCATCACCCCGGCCAACGAGGTGCTGTGGAACGGGACGCCGATCGACCTGGTGCGGCTGCGCCAGTATCTCGACGTCACCCAGACGATGAACCCGATCCCCGAGCTGCACCTCCAGCCCGATCCCAACGCCCGCTACGAGCTGGTCGACGAGGTCCTCGCCGTCACCAAGCGCGCCCGGGTCGAGAAGATGGGCTTCGTCGGCAACGAGGCCTACGCCAACTTCTGAGGCGGCGGCTTCTCTACTCTCTCTCAAGGGGCGGTCCGTCGGGGCCGCCCTTTTTGTTTTCGGCGCGCCAGCGCCCACTCTCCCAAGCATCTGCCGGATCGCAGGCCGTATTTGTTCACGCGAAGGCGCGAAGGCGCGAAGGGGCTCCTGTCCCTCCCCTCGTCCGCGCGTTTCCGCCGGCCGCCGGACAATCCCTCTTCGCGCCTTCGCGCCTTCGCGTGAACATTACAGCGGCTTCGCCGCGGGGCGGTCCCGGATTTGGAATGGCCTCGAAAATTCCTCCCCCGGCAACTGCCGGAGAGGTTTTTACGCCGCGATGCCGTCGAACTGGAGCCGGGCCAGTCGCGCGTAGAGGCCGCCCTGCGTGCGCAGGCTGTCGAGTCGGTGCCTTCCTCGACGATCCGGCCCTGGTCCATCACCACGATCCGGTCGGCGGCGCGGACGGTGGCGAGGCGGTGGGCGATGACGATCGTGGTGCGGTCCTCCATCAGCCGCTCGAGCGAGGCCTGGACGAGCCGCTCGCTTTCGGCGTCGAGCGCCGAGGTCGCCTCGTCGAGCAGCAGCAGCGGCGCGTCGCGAAGCACCGCCCGGGCGATGGCGAGCGCTGGCGCTGGCCGCCCGAGAGGCGGGCGCCGCCTTCGCCCATGAAGGTGTCGAGGCCGTCGGGGAGCTTCGCGCAGGAACTCGGCGGCGTTGGCGGTCTCGGCCGCCGCCCACAATTCGTCGTCCGATCGCGTCCCAGCGGCCGTAGCGCAGATTGTCGCGGGCCGAGGCGGCGAAGATCACCGTGTCCTGCGGCACCATCGCGATGCGCGCGCGGACCGTCGTGCGGGTCGGCCTCGGGCAGCGGCACGCCGTCGAGCCGGACCTCGCCGGCCTCGGGATCGTAGAAGCGCTGGGCGAGCTGGAACAGGGTCGACTTGCCCGCGCCCGACGGGCCGACCACCGCCACCGTCTCGCCGGGCGCGACGTCGAGCGAGAAATCGTGGAGCGCGCTGACCTCGCGCCGGGTCGGGTAGCGGAAGGTGACGGCGCGGAACTCGAGCGCTCCGCGGCCCGGCTCGGGCAGCGGCTGCGGCACGGCCGGGGCCCTGATCTCGGGCTCCTCGCTGAGCAGCTCGGCGAGCCGCCCCGCGGCGCCGGCGCCGCGCAGCAGGTCGCCATAGACTTCGGTCAGCGCGCCGAACGCGCCGGCGACGAGGCCGCCGGTGAGGACGAAGGCGGCGATCGTGCCGCCCGAGATCCGCCCCGACTGGACGTCGACCGCGCCCTGCCACATCACCATGGTGATCGAGCCGAAGATCAGCGCGATGACGCACCGCGGTCATCGCCGCGCGAAGGGTGATCCGCCGCCGCGCGGTCTGGAAGACTCGCTCGACCGCCTCGGCGAAGCGGCTCGCCTCGCGCGCCTCCTGGCCGAAGCCCTGGACGATCTTCATCGCGCCGAGCACCTCGTCGACCATCGCGCCGACCTCGGCGACCCGGTCCTGGCTCGAGCGCGAGACGTTGCGGATGCGGCGGCCGAGGAACACGATCGGGAGGACGACGAGCGGGATTCCGAGCAGCAGCATCGCGGTCAGCTTCGGCGCCAAGGCGAACAGATAGACGATCCCGCCGATCCCCATGACGATGTTGCGCAGCGCCACCGAGATGGTGGTGCCGACCACCTGCTCGATGATCGTCGTGTCGGCGGTGAGCCGCGAGGCGATCTCCGACGGCCGGTTCTCCTCGAAGAAGCTGGGCGCGAGGCGGAGCAGGTTGCGCTGCACCGCCTCGCGCACGTCGGCGACGACCCGCTCGCCGAGCCAGGAGACGAAATAGAAGCGAAGCGCGGTGGCGATCGCCATGCACGACGACGATCATCAGCAGGTACTGGAACCAGCGGCCGATGTCGCCGCCGCTGCCGGCGAAGCCGCGGTCGATGATCAGCTTGAAGGCGCTGGGGATGGCGAGCGTCGCCACGGCCGCGACGAGCAGCGCCAGCAGGGCGCCGGCGACATGGCCCTTGTAGCGCGCGGTGAAGCGCCAGATCAAGGCGAGGTTGGCGATCTTGCGGGGGGTTGCGGTCTCGTCGGGGATGGCGGCCATGGCGGCGGGGTAGCAGGGGCGGGCCGTCCCGTCATCCCGGCGAGGGCCGGGACCCAAGGACAATGACGTCCGTGTTCCTGGGTCCCGGCCTTCGCCGGGATGACGGCGCAGCGCGACGGACCCATCTCAGCTGTGGATGGTTTTGGTTTGCAACCCCTTTTCCGTTGACGGCCCTGCCGCAGCGCACCAAACAGGTCCCCGCATGCTCTATGACGCCTATGAAATGCAGCGCT
Organism: uncultured Alphaproteobacteria bacterium; assembly: GCA_963716155.1. Classification (GTDB taxonomy): domain Bacteria; phylum Pseudomonadota; class Alphaproteobacteria; order Sphingomonadales; family Sphingomonadaceae; genus Allosphingosinicella. The sequence continues at coordinate 2,111,133 of OY970297.1, read as the reverse complement.
CGCTGCTCGCCGGAGCTTCAGCACCCTCGCCAATATCGGCGCCGGCTGGCTCCAGAATCCCGTCAATCCCTTCGCCTACAGCCAGATGGGCCCGATCGTCGCCTCGGCGCTCGACGTCTTCGCCCACGCCTCGGCGCCGCGCGGCAAGCCCGAGTTCGGGCTCGAGAGCGACCCGCGTCGAGGGCAGGAGCGTCGCCGTCCACGAGGAGATCGTGCTCCGCAAGCCGTTCGGCCAGCTCAAGCATTTCCGCCGCGAGGGCGTGAAGGACGGGCCGAAGCTGCTGATCGTCGCGCCGATGTCGGGCCATTATGCGACGCTGCTGCGCGGCACGGTCGAGCGGATGCTGCCGCGCCACGACGTCTTCATCACCGACTGGCGCGACGCCAAGCTCGTCCCGCTCGATGCCGGCCGCTTCGACCTCGACGATTATATCGACTATCTGATCGAGTTCCTCGAGCATATCGGCCCGGGCGCGCACATGCTCGCGGTCTGCCAGCCGTCGGTGCCCTGCTATGCCGCCGCCGCGCTGATGAGCGCCGACAAGAATCCGTGCCGGCCGCGGACCCTGACCCTGATGGGCGGCCCGATCGACACCCGCAAGGCGCCGACCGCGGTCAACACCGTCGCCACGCAGCGGCCGCACAGCTGGTTCCAGCAGAACGTCATCGCCGTCGGTGCCCTACACCTATCCGGGCGCCGGCCGGCCGGTCTATCCGGGCTTCCTGCAGCTCGCCGGCTTCATGGCGATGAACCTCGGCGACCATCTCACCGGCCATTGGGAGATGTTCAAGCACCTCGTCCAGGGCGACGGCGAGAGCGCCGAGGCGAGCAAGGCCTTCTACGACGAATATCGCTCGGTCTGCGACATGACCGCCGAATTCTACCTGCAGACGGTCGACGTCGTCTTCCAGCGCCACCTGCTGCCCAAGGGCGAGCTCGACGCACCGCGGCCGCCGGGTCGATCCCGGCGGCGATCCGCGACGTCGCCCTGCTCGCCATCGAGGGCGAGCGCGACGACATCTCGGGGGTCGGCCAGACCAAGGCGGCGCTCGACATCTCGACCGAAGCTGCCCAAAGCGATGAAGCAGTATCACCTCGCCAAGGGCGTCGGCCATTACGGCATCTTCAACGGCAGCAAATGGCGCGAGCGAATCGCCCCGGTGGTCGAGGACTGGATCGCGGCGCACGACTGATGCTCCCCGGCGAAGGCCGGGGCCCAGTCCTTCCGCCGTGCCGCTGGACCCCGGCCTTCGCCGGGGAGCGGGTCAGGCGTAGCCCGAATCGCCGTCGTAGCGGGCCCGGGCTTCGAGGCGGGTGCGGCGGTAGCGGTAGAAGCCCACCACTCCGAGCACGCCGAGGATCACGCTGAGCAGCCCGAGCCGGTTGCCGAGCAGGAGCATGATCGCGAAGCCGCCGAGGCCGACGATCGCCATCAGCAGCATGATCTTCTCGTTGCCGGTCGGGATCGCGAAACCCGATCGGCCGTCGCGGGTCCGAGCTCCGAACAGGCCGCGATGGTCGAGCGCCTTGTAGCCGTAGAAGCGGCCCAGCGTGCCCGGCTCGAGCAGCCCGGTCACGCTCGGCGAGACCGCCACCTTTTCGAGGCGCCGCTCCGCTCCGTCGGCGCCGCGGATGACGATCCGGTCGTACATCGCGACCTTCGCGGTCGAGCGCTTGAGCGCCGCCTCCTCGACCGTCCCCTCGATCAGTTCGAATGCCATTGCAGCGTCTCCCTGCTGGAAGGCGCGCAGTGTCTACATCGAACCGGCCGATGGCAATGCTTGCACCCCATTGCCACCCCGCTATGCTGCGGCGCAACAGCTGCGAGGAGTGGTCCGGTGAAGAAGATCGAGGCGATCATCAAGCCGTTCAAGCTCGACGAGGTGAAGGAGGCGCTGCACGACGTCGGCGTCTCCGGGCATCACCGTCACCGAGGCCAAGGGCTTCGGCCGCCAGAAGGGCCATACCGAGCTCTATCGCGGCGCCGAATATGTCGTCGATTTCCTGCCCAAGGTGAAGCTCGAGGTGGTGGTCGAGGACGGCCTCGCCGAGCGGGTCGTCGAGGCGATCGCCAACGCCGCGCGCACCGGCCGGATCGGCGACGGCAAGATCTTCGTCTCGACGTCGAGGAGGCGCTGCGGATCCGCACCGGCGAGCGGGGGTCGGACGCGATCTGATTTTCCGTCGTCCCAGCGAAGGCTGGGACCCCGGGGGTGAAGAAATGCCGAGCCTTTCACCCACCGGGACCCCAGCCTTCGCTGGGGTGACGAATTAGGCTAAGGGCCCCTCCCGTGGACGACCCCCGCCTCGCCTCGATGTCGCCCGAGGAGCTTCGCGCCGCGATGCGCACGCTCGGCTACCGGACCCAGAACGATCTCGCCGCCGCGATCGGAGTCAGCCGCTCGGCGGTCAGCCTCTGGCTCGAGGGCAAGGTCGGCGTGCCGCGGCCGGTGGCGATGCTGCTGAGGATGCTGATCGCGGCGCAGCGACGGCCGTTCTGACTGCCCTGTTCGCGCGTGTGAAATGTTCACCGGAGTGCCGACTCATCTGGACCTCTCGCCGGCAGCTCGGGAAGGGATGCGCACGAACCGCCACCGTTCGGGCTGAGCCTGTCGAAGCGCTCGCATCCATGCCCGGCCGGCAGCGGAACGGGAGGCCTTCGACAGGCTCAGGCCGAACGGGGAGGGCAGATCGCATCACGGAGACACATCATGGCGAACGACGCGGGCAAGATTCTGAAGCGCATCGAGGACGAGGAGATCGAATGGGTCGACCTTCGCTTCACCGATCCCGAGGGCAAGTGGCAGCATCTGTCGATGGTCGCGGGCGTCGTCGACGAGGACCAGCTCACCGACGGCTTCATGTTCGACGGCTCGTCGATCGCCGGCTGGAAGGCGATCAACGAGTCGCGACATGATCCTGAAGCCCGATCTCGACGCCGTCTATCTCGATCCGTTCAGCGCGACCCCGATGCTGGTCCTCTTCTGCGACATCGTCGATCCCGGCACCGGCGAGCTCTACGCCCGCGACCCGCGCTCGACCGCCAAGCGCGCCGAGGCCTATCTCAAGGCGCACCGGCATCGGCGACACCGTCTTCGTCGGGCCCGAGGCCGAATTCTTCATGTTCGACGACGTCCGCTTCGAGGACGGCTACAACGCCTCGGGCTTCCGCATCGACGACATCGAGCTTCCGACCAACACCGGCCGCGAATATGAGAGCGGCAACCTCGCCCACCGGCCGCGCGCCAAGGGCGGCTATTTCCCGGTCGCGCCGGTCGACAGCGCGATGGACATCCGCGGCGAGATGGTCTCGACGATGATCGAGATGGGCCTGCCGATGGACAAGCATCATCACGAGGTCGCCGCCGCCCAGCACGAGCTCGGCCTCACCTACGGCACGCTCACCCAGACCGCCGACCGGATGCAGATCTACAAATATGTCGTCCACATGGTCGCCCACGCCTACGGCAAGACCGCGACCTTCATGCCCAAGCCGATCAAGTCGGACAACGGCTCGGGCATGCACACCCACATGTCGATCTGGAACGGCGGCAAGCCGCTGTTCGCCGGCAACGGCTATGCCGGCCTTTCCGAGACCGCGCTCTACTTCATCGGCGGCGTGATCAAGCACGCCAAGGCGCTCAACGCCTTCACCAACCCGACGACCAACAGCTACAAGCGCCTCGTCCCCGGCTTCGAGGCGCCGGTGCTGCTCGCTTATTCGAGCCGCAACCGCTCGGCCTCCTGCCGCATCCCCTACGGCGCCGGCGAGAAGGCGAAGCGGGTCGAGTTCCGCTTCCCGGACGCGCTCGCCAACCCCTATCTCGCTTATTCGGCGATGCTGATGGCGGGCCTCGACGGCATCCAGAACCGCATCCACCCGGGCGACCCGATGGACAAGAATCTCTACGACCTGCCGCCGCAGGAGCTGGTCAACGTCCCGACCGTCTGCGGCTCGCTTCGCGAGGCGCTGCATCGCGCTCCAGAACGACCGCGCCTTCCTGACCAAGGGCGACGTGTTCAGCGACGACCAGATCGACGCCTACATGGAGCTCAAGTGGGAGGAGCAGATGCGCTGGGAGACGACGCCGAGCCCGGTCGAGTACGACATGTATTATTCGAGCTGAGCTGCGCGAGCCTTGCCGCCGTTCGGTCGGCCTCCGGGCGTCGGCGGGCGTGACAGCGGTCACGGCGCCGCCCGCCGCCGTCGGGCAAGACGGTCCGACCGGCTTCAGACGGTTTGCCCGCCGGCGAGGAGGAGACGATGGCTCAGCTCAACATCTCGGTTTCGACGCTGGCGTGGCTGCTCGGGATCAGCGGCGGAATGCAGTTCCTGCTGCTTCTGCTCATTCTGTGGGAAGTCGGCGCCTGAGCTGCCGCTCCGCTGACGCGATTCAGCGTCGGGCGCGCTTGCGCGGCAGCGAGGGTTCGTCCGCAATCTCGGCCTCGGTCGCCGGATCGAGATAGCGCGGCCTGACCATTGGTGGCGGGCCTTCGCGGCGGCGGGTCCGGGCAAGCTTGCCGAGGGCGAACGGCTCGGCGAAGTTGAGGCCGATCTGGCCCTGCTGGCACCACCGCACCTCAGCGGCGAGGAGCCCGGCATCGTCGAGGTCGAGCTCCACCGGAGCGCCCGGCGCGATGCTGTGGTCGCACTCGATCATCGCACCGCCGGCCGAGATGTTCCTCAATCGCACTTCGAGCGACCGGCCTTCCCACCGCAAAGTGCCGTTGCGGATCAGCCGGTGGCGCGGCGGGCGGCTGAAGCCGACCACCTCGGCGCTCGGCCGGCTCTCCGTCGCCAGCTTCAGCGCCTCCGCGGCCGGCATCGGCCTGGCGAAGACGAAGCCCTGCACCTGCGAGCAGCCGAGCCGGCGGATGAGCGTCAGCTCCTCGATCGTCTCGGCCCCTTCCGCGGTCGTATCCATGCCGAGGCTCTCGGCCAGGACGACGATCGCCCGGACGATGGCGCCGTTGCGGCTGCCGGGCGCCGCGGCGCCGCGGACGAAGCTCTGGTCGATCTTGATCTTGTCGAGCGGGGCGTCGCGCAAATGGCCGAGCCCCGAATGGCCGGTGCCGAAATTGTCGAGGGCGAGGCGCACGCCGATGCCGCGCAGCCGCTTCAGGATCGCCTCGGTCACCTCCCCGTGGGCCAGGAACACCGCCTCGTTGATCTCCAGCTCCAGCCGTTCGGGGTCGAGCCCAGAGGACGCGAGGGTTCCGGTGACGGTCGCCGCCAGCGCCGGGTCGGCGAACTGGCTGGGCGACAGGTTGACCGCGACCCTGATGTGGCGCGGCCATTTCGCCGCCTCGCCGCAGGCCGTCCTCAGCACCCAGTCGCCGATCGGCCCCATCAGCCCGCTCTCCTCCGCGAGCGGGATGACCAGAGCCGGCGCAAGCACCCCGCGTACCGGATGGTGCCAGCGCAGCAGCGCCTCGAAGGCGACCACCTCCTCCGAGACCGAATCGACGATCGGCTGGTAGAGAAGCCGGAGCTGGTCCGAGGCCAGGGCCCGGCGCAGGTCCTTCTCGAGGATCTGCCGCTCGGTGGCGCGGGCGTGCATCTCCTGGGCGAAGAAGCGGAAGGTGCCTCGGCCGTCTCTTTTGGCCGCGTAGAGCGCGACGTCGGCATCCTTGATCAGAGCTCTCGGCGAGGGTCTTGCCGGGCAGGGCGACGGCGATTCCGACCGACGTTCCGATCCGGATCTCGTGGCCCTCGATCTGGTAGGGGCGGGACACGCTGCTCGATCAGCCGCCGAGCCAGCGTCCGACAGCCGGCCCTCCTCCTCGATTCCGGGCAGGATCGCCTCGAACTCGTCGCCGCCGAGCCGGCCGACCTGGCCGTCCTCGCCGAGCACCTCGGTCAGGCGAGTCGCCACCTTCTTCAGCAATTTGTCGCCGACCGGATGGCCGAGCGTGTCGTTGACCTGCTTGAACCGGTCGAGGTCGATCATCATCAGCCCACAGCCGCGGCGGCGGGTGTCCGCGTTGACCAGTGCCTCCGTCGAGCATGTCGCGCAGCATCGCCCGATTGGGGAGCCCGGTCAGGCTGTCGTAGCGGGCGCGCTTCGAGGTCTCGGCCTCGCTGCGGCGCTGCTCGCTGAGGTTGCTGCCGAGCCCGCGAAAGCCGAGGAAGCGGCCATATTCGTCGAAATTGGGGCTTCCCGAGAGCGACCACCACACGTCCCGAGCCGCCGGCGCCCGGACCACCACGTCGGCGAACGGGAAGCGGGCGGAGAGATGAAAGCCGAGAGTGCGCCGGCCGTCGCCGGACTCCTCGCCGCCGCCTTCGAGCAGAAGCACCTCCTCGAAGCGGCGGCCGATCAGCTCCGCCGCGCCGAGCCCGAGATGGGCGGCGAGCGGCTCCGAGACGTAGGTGAGGGCGCCGTCGGCATTGGTCTCCCAGAACCAGCCGCGGCCGCTCGCCTCGAAATCGGCGACGAAGCGGCGCGCCTTCTCCGCCTGCCATTCGAGCGCCAGCCGCTGGCGGGCGGCGAAGAGGAGGTGGCGGGAGCGCGACACGCCGAGGCTGACGAGGACGAGGCCGATGCCGGCGCCGATCGGCACCAGCGGCTCGTCGCTCGGAAGCAGGCCGGCCACCGCGACGGTCGAGGCGACGGCGAGGGCCATCAGCAACGGGATGGTGAAGACGACCGGGACGGCGGCGCCGGCGCCCGCGATCAGCGCCGCCTTGACGACGAGCGCCTCCGCGCCGGGTCCGGCGAGCAGCGCCGCCGCGAGCCACAGCCCGCCGGTGGCGAGGCCGTGGAAGGCCGCGAGCCGAATCGCCCGATGCGGCTTGGGCCGCGCCCGCTTCAGCGCCAGCCAGAGCGAGAGGTCGAGAAGCAGCACCCCCGCCAGCACCGCGGCGATCGCGGCCGGCCGCGCAGTCGCCAGGGCGGCGAGAAGCACCGAGCCCCACAGCAGGTGGGCGCCGGTCAGAAGGGGCAGGGACAGCTCGACGGTGCGGGCCCGCTCGCGGGCGGCCCGCTCGTTCTCCTCGCCGTCGGCGGCGGCGAAGTCGAACAGCAGCAGCTCCGCGAGTCCCGGCGGAGTGACGGGCTCCTGGCCCCTGTCGCTCAAACCGGCGAATCGCCCTTTGCGCATCGCGTCAGCGTCCCGAATAATGATCCGCCGGATCCCCCCGGAGGCCGACGCCCGGACCCTATGTAACCGAAGTTAAGAAAGCGCTTATCCGCCCTCTGCGGATCATGCCGAGGCGCAGCCCTTGCGCATCGGCAAGGCGGCGAGGATCTCGCGCCGCAGATGACCTTCGGCGCCGCGGCGGCCGGCCCGCTTGGCGGCCGCCCTTTCGACCAGCAGACGGGCCAGAGCGTGATGGCGCTCGCGGAAGGTCCACTGGCAGCGCTTGAGCTCGATCGGGGCGAAGAAGCGGGCTCCGAACTGGTCGCCGCGCTGCCATTCCACCTGCGCCTCGACGGCGCCGATTCCGGGCACGTCGAGCGAGACGCTGCCGCCCGGCTGCACCCGCGCCTCGCATTCCGCGCGGAAGCCGGCGGCCGACAGGTCCAGCATCCTGATCTGCAGGCTGCTCCAGCTGTTCGGCCGGAGCCGAGCTTCCGCGTCTAGGGCAAGGCGTTTCGCCTTGCGGCCAGTGTCGACGCCATTGTCGTCGTCCGAGGACATTCGATCCCCATCCCCAAGTTGAGGTCGGCACCGGATTAGCGCGTTGGCGTTAACGAATTGCTGCCGGTGGGCTAGGGTCCTTGTAAACATGGATCAATCGGAGCTCTAATAATCCTTCGACACCCTGACGTTGACGCTCTCCCTTCCGATGGTCGAGATGCTCGAGAGGATCGAGAGCCAGCGGGTGATCTGATATTCGACCATCGTCGCCGAATAGCCGCGGGCGTCGGTGACGACTTCGACATAGACCCGGCGGCCGAGATACTTGCCGGCGGCGATGGCGGTGCCCTGGCCGGTGGTGATGTCGGCCGGGACGATCCGGAGGCGGTCGAGGCCGGTGGCGGCCCGGAGCGCGTTGATCGGATCGAGGCCGCCGCCGCTGTCGAGGCTCAGCCGGTAGCCCCTACCCTCTCACCCTTTTCGACCTCCGCTCCGGCTGCGGCCGCCGCGCCTTCCGCCTGTAGCACGATGCCCAGTGCTTGAAGCACCGAGAAAAAGGTTTCGAGCGTTGGATTACCTTCCTCATCGAGCGCAGCGTAGAGCGACTGGCGCTTTATCCCGGTCCTTCGGGCGACCTCGGACATGCCGAGTGCCTTGGCAATTACGCCAAGCGCGTGTGCGACATAGGCAGGATTACCGGACGCAAGCGCGTCGTTGAGCAGTTCGGCCTGTGCCTCGCTGCTGCCGAGGAACTCGGACGCGTCATATGAAGGGGTTCCCAGGGTAGGAGTCGTTACCATGATTAGATTGCCTTCCTTGGCGTTACATTTCTCATGCCGCAATTTCATAGGGCGGCGGCCATCTCCTTCGCTTTCCCGATGTCCCGGTCCTGGGACGACTTGTCGCCGCCGCAGAGCAGGATAATCAATTCCTCCCCGCGCCGCGTAAAGTACAGGCGGTAACCGGGTCCGTATGCGATCCGGACCTCGCTGACCCCTCCACCCACGCTGGCGACGTTGCCGAGACCGAACCCGAGGCGGGTGATTGCGATCGCAATCTTCGCCGCCGCCCTTTCATCACGCAGCTTGCGTTGCCACGTGATGAAGGTTCGAGTCCTTTCAATTCTCGGCATGTGTCATATGTATCTGACAGAACGACTTCTGTCAATTAAAAATGACAGCGCGCCTCGACGATATCGGTCTATGAGCGGCACGGGCCTCAATAATCCTTCGACACCCTGACGTTGACGCTCTCCCTTCCGATGGTCGAGATGCTCGAGAGGATCGAGAGCCAGCGGGTGATCTGATATTCGACCATCGTCGCCGAATAGCCGCGGGCGTCGGTGACGACTTCGACATAGACCCGGCGGCCGAGATACTTGCCGGCGGCGATGGCGGTGCCCTGGCCGGTGGTGATGTCGGCCGGGACGATCCGGAGGCGGTCGAGGCCGGTGGCGGCCCGGAGCGCGTTGATCGGATCGAGGCCGCCGCCGCTGTTGTTCAATGAGGCGACCGCGGCGGCGAGCTGGAGCGCCTCGGGGGCCGACAGGTTGGTGATCGAGGTTCCGAACAGGAGCCGGGAGAGCAATTCGTCCTGCGGCAGGGCCGGAGTGCTGGTGAAGCTGATCTCGGGGCGCTGGCCGCGGCCGGTGACCCGGATGACGGCGTTGAGGCCCTGCACGCCGCCCTCGGCGGTGATGTCGAGGACCGGGTTGACCGGCGATTCGCCGAGGAAGCGGATCTGGCCGCGCTCGAGGTCGAAGCGGCGGCCGGCGAAATCGTAGCTTCCGCGGACGAGGTCGGCCCGGCCGGTGATCCTCGGCTCGGTGACGGTGCCGGCGACCCTCAAGTCCGCGCTCCACTCGCTGTTGATGCCGAGGCCGGTGACCATCAGCCGGTCGTTCGCCTCGACGTCGAGGTCGAGCCGCCAGGGCGACAGCCGCTTCGGCACCGGCCGCTCGTCGGCGGGGCGGTTGAGCTCGCGCACCGCGAGGCGAGGCACCTGGGCCGAGGCGGTGGCGCTGCCGAGGCGGAAGGCGCCGCTGGCCAGCTCGACCTTGCCGGCGATGCTTCCGTCCGCGCCGTCCGAGCGGATCCGGATCGGCCCGGTGACCTGCGCCTTGATGTCGTCGCGGTCGAGCAGCTGCGCCGCCTTGGCGTCGAGGGCGATGTCGATCCCGAAGCCCTTCGGTCCGGCGAGGTCGAAGGTCGCCCGGCCGGTGACGGCTCCGCCGCGCTTGGTCGTGCCGGCGAAGCTGTCGAGGACGAGCTTCGAGCCTCCGAACCGGCCGGAGGCGCGGACGTTGTCGATCACCATTCCGGTCACCGCGCTCTCGATCCGGGCGCGCTCGGTGCGCAGCGAGCCGCGGATCTGCGGGCTCGTCAGGGTGCCGCGGGCGTCGGCGCCGACCGCGACAGGGCCGGAGACGTCGAGCAATTCGACCCCGGTCAGCCGCCACAATGTGTCGGCCGGGCCGTTGTAGCGAAGCTGGGCGAACAGGGGGGCGACGGAGAGGCGCTCGCCGATATTGCCGCTCCGGCCGATCGGCGCCAGCCGCGCCTGCGCCCGGCCGATCGTCCGGCCCTCGCTGACCGCGACGGCGCGAAGCGCGGCATTGCCGCCGGCGAGCTTCGCCACCACGCCGATGTCGACCGGCCGCGAGGAGAGGACGAGGCCCGAGCGGGTGAGGCCGCGGACCCTGAGATTGGCGTCGCCGCTCGGCTCGCCGACCGCGCCGAAGCGGTAGCTCAAAGTGCCCGAGGCGGTGCCGCCGAGGCCGAGCCTAGGCCAGCCGATGTCGAGCACGCCGAGCGGCATCCGCTCGACCCGGGCGTTCAGCTCGCTGGTCGAGCCGCCGAACAGGCCGGAGACATTGGCGTTGCCGCCGGCGAAGCTGAGGGCGGTCGGAAGCGAGCCGCCAGGCGTCGCCCTCGCGGGTCAGCACGGCTGGCTCGCTGAGCAGGATCGCCCGCCGGTCGACGGTGCCCCGGCCGGTCAGCCGGAAGCGGCCCGGGTCGATGTCGGCGACCGTGTCGAAGACGAAGTCGCGGCCGCGCGTGCCGGCGATTCGCGCCCGGACCTGCCCCGATCCGCCGCGCAGCTCGCCGGTCGCGGCGAGGCTGGCGATCGACAGCCCGCCGCGGCTGAGGCCGCGGGCGTTGAGGCTGCCCTTGAGCGAGGTCCCGGCCGGGTCGAGCAGGGCGACTCCTTCGAGCCGGCCGCTTCGGATCAGGATCGGCGGCGGTCCGGCGAAGCGGGCGTTGTCGGCCTTGAGGTCGATCGTGATGCGCTGGATGCCGTTCCACGGGTCGAACAGAAGCTTGCCGGCGAGGCCGCCGCCGTCGACGTCGAGCCGGCCGGTGAAGCCGCCCGGGTCGGAGCGCAGAGCGCCCGAGGCGCGGGTGCTGGACACATCGATCGCAGCGACCTGGATCACCGTTGGCCGGTCCTTCGGCATCAGGATGGCGCCGTTCGACGTGAACGGCCCGAGATGGGAGCGGCCCGCGGCGCGATAGGCGAAGCCTTCCGCCGTCGGGTCGAGGTTGAGGAGCACGTCGCGAAGCCCGAGCGCCTGGTTCGGGCGGGCGAGGCGGATCGCGAGCTTCGGCCGCTCGATCCGGCCGTCGAGGGTCATGGCGAAGGCGCCGTAACTATCCTGAGCGCCCTTGCCCTCGAAGAAGAAACTGCCGTCGCGCCGCCGGTAGCCGGTGCCGGCGATCCGGATCTTCGGAGCGGTGATGACGAGGTTGCGGAAATGGACGATGAAGTCGTTGCCGCGGACCAGGTCCGCCTCGAGATAGGGCAGGCCGCCGGCCAGGCCGGCGAGGAACCTGTTGTCGAAGCGCCGACCCAGGCCTGCGCCTTGCCGGTGACGAGGGTGCCCCTTGCCGCTCGGATTGGGCACCACCTTCAATTCGCTGGCGACGTCGACGATGCCGAGGCCGGGGATCAGGTAGCGGGTCATCCCGCCCGAGACGACGACGTCGAACCGCCCGGTGATAAGGTCGACGAACAGGCTCAACTTGCCCTTGAGCTTGTCCGAGGTGAGGGCGAGCCCCTCGCCGGTCAGAGCCTTGCCGGTGACCTTGAGAAGCCCCTCGACGCGGAGGTTGGCGAGGATCCCGCCGGCGACGTCGCCGACCCCGGTCACCCGCCGCGCCGAGAGCAGCAGCGGCACCGTCACCGGCGTCTTCGAGAAGCGGCCCCGCCCCTGGGCGAAGACGTCCTCGAAGCCGGTATTGTCGAAGGCGACGCGCGGGCTGGTCAGCCGGTAGGCGAAGGCGAAGCTCTTGAACGGCCCGTTGAGCAGCGCCACCAGGCGCACCTTCTGACCGGTCATGTTCGGGAACAGCGCCGGCGGACGGAGCAGGTCGGCGCCGACTCGAAGGTCGCGGAAGCGGCTCCGGGCGAGGTCGATGATGCCGGTGCCGACGACGTTCATCGCCGGCGAGCGAAGCGACGAGCCGCCCCTGGAGCTGCCGGTCCTCGAGCGTCGCCTGGCCGCTGACCTGGACCAGCGGCGCGGTCAGGCGCGGCTTTCTTGCCCTTCCAGAATTGCGCCGGAGCGAGCCGCCCGGACAGGCTGTAGCGCCCGTTCTCGCGCGCGCAGCCGGAGGTCGGCGGTGCGGCGGCCGGACAGGTCGAGCCGGGCGGTGCCGTTCCACCGTGCCCAGCTGCCGTCGCCCTCGACGGTGAGGACGATCGGCCGCCCGGTGCCGAGCATCGCCCCGGCGACCCCGCGCTCGGGCGAGGCCAGCCTGACGTCGAGGTCGAAGCGGTCGCGGTCGGGCTCGGCGTCGAGGAACAGCGAGAGTCGGTCGCCGCCGTCCTTGACCGCGGCCTTGAGGTTGACCAGCGCCCGGCCGGACCGGATGTCGGCCTCGCCGGCGAGGCTGGCGACCCGCGGCCGGCCGCTCACCGCCTTGCCGATCCGCAGCTGGGCGATGCTCAGACGGCCGACATGGATGTCGAAGCCGGGCAGGACCGGCCCGGGCCGCTCGCTCGGCCGAAGCCTCGGCAGGCGGTGGAGGCTGGCGAGCTCGGCGTCGAGCCGGTGGATGACGAGGCGGTTGGTGATCCAGCCGAGCGGCTGCCAGTCGACCTCGATCAGCGGCGATTCCGCGAACAGCCCCTGCGGGTCGTAGAGCCGGACGTCGCGAAGCTTGGTGTCGCTCCAGATCGAGCCCTCGATCCGGCCGATATGGATCCGCAGGCCCGATTGCGGCGCCATCGCCGCGATCCGGTCGGCGATGAAGCGGTGGCCGGGGCCGGTGTCGAGCAGCACCGCCAGGGCCGCGGCGAGCAAAGCGAGGGTCAGGGCGATTGCCACCACCGCCTTGGCGAGGCGCGACAGCCAGCGCCGGCGGCGCCGCGGCGGAGCGACTGGGGGCGGGGCCTCGCCCTCGTCCATCAGAAGGCCTGGCCCAGCGAGACGTAGACGGCGACGCGGCTGTCGCCGCTCTGCGGGTTGAGCGGGGTTCCGACGTCGACCCGGATCGGGCCGAAGCGGGTGTGGTAGCGGATGCCGATGCCGGCGCCGAAGCGCAGGTTGTCGAACTTGGGAAGCGGCGAGGTCGAGATGTTGCCGCCGTCGAGGAAGGGGACGATTCCCCAGGTCTTCCAGCGGATCCGCGCCTCGAGCGCGAATTCGGTGAGGCTTCGGCCGCCGATCGGATCGTCGAACACCGGGTCGCGCGGCCCGAGCCGCTGGAAGCCGTAGCCGCGCACCGAGCCGCCGCCGCCGGCGTAGAAGCGCCGCGACGGGGCGATGCTGGTCGCGGTCGGCGCCGACGATGGTGCCGAGCCGGATCCGCCCGGCCACGGTCACCGCCGGGGTGAAGGGCTGGTAGAGGCTGGCGTCGAGCTGGGTCCGGGCATAGCCGAAGGTGCCCGACTGGAACGAGGCCTCGGGCGAGACGCGCAAGGCGAGCCGGTAGCCGGTGGTCGGATCGAGCAGGTCGTTGGAGCCGTCGTAGCTGAGGCTGGCGGGGAGGGCGCCGATGAAGAAGGTGCGCCGCCGGGTCATGCCGCTGTCGAGGTCGACATCGCGCTCGTCGGTCGCGATCAGCTCGGCGCCCGCCGACCAGGTCCATTTCTTCTGCCAGATGAGGTTGGTCTGGCGCTCGATCGATCCGGCGAGCAGCGTGGTGCGCGCGTCGTAGGCGGCGCGGTCGATATGGCTGACCGCGAATTGCGCGTTCAGCACCTGGTCGCGGCGAAGGAAGTTGTTGCGCCTCAGGACGACCCCGATCAGCTGCTCCTGGGTCCCGAGCACGCCGCGGAAGGTGACCGCGCCTTCCGGCGGGAGCAGGTTGCGGTGCTGCCAGCTCGCCTCGAGCCGGATGCCCTCGCCGGTGCCGTAGCCGGCCTGGCCGGCGATGGTGCGCATCGGCGCCCGCTCGAGCGAGACGGCGAGGTCGACCGACCGGCCCTCGCCGGCGACCGGGCGGATCGCCACCGCCGAGACCAGGCCGGTGGCGATCAGGGCGCGCCGCAGATCCTCGACCAAAGCCGCCCGGTAGGGCGCGCCGGGCTTCCAGCGGGCGATCGTCTGGATATGCCTGGCGGCGAACAGCGGCCGGCCCTCGACGAGGATCCGGCCGAACTGCCGGGTCCCGTTCGGGTTGACCGGCAGGGTGAGGATCGCGGTCCGGGTCTCGTGGTCGAGGGCGACGTCCATCTCGCCGACTTCGGCGAAGGCGTAGCCGCGCTTGCCGAGCTCGGCGCGAAGCGCCGCCTCGCCGGCGGTCACCGCGGGCGGCGTCGACCGGTTCGGCCGGGCGCAGTCCGAATGCGTCGCGAAGCGCCGCCATATCCTCGCCGGCTTCCTCGATCCCCGGCAGCCTGACCTCGGCGAAGCGGTAGAGCGGTCCGGGCTCGGCCTCGAGCGTGACCGTCACGTCGCCCGCCGAGCCGCTCGACCCGCGTCCTGACCAGAGCGTCGTAATAGCCGCGGGCGCGCAGCAGCTCGGCGAGCAGGTCGGCGTCCTCGCGGGCGCGGCGGTCGATCTGGGCGGCGTTGGCGGGTTCGCGCCGGTTCTGCTCGAGCGTCGAGAGCGGGTCGAACTGGGCCCGGATCGCGGCCTCGGTGTCGGAGTCCAGCCCTTCGATCCGGACCGCGTAGCGCCGCTCCGCCGCGGCGTCGGCGATTCCGGTGTCGGGCGCGTCGGCGATCGCCTCGTCGCTCGAGGCCTCCATGTCGGGCCAGTCGACGCCGAGATCGGGCAGCGGATCGAGCGGCGCCGACGGATCGAGCGGCGGCAGATCGAGCGGATCGGGCGGCGGCTGCTCCTGGGCGAGCAGCGCCCCGGGACAGGCGCAGAGCAAAAGGGCGGCCAGCGCGGCCGCCACCCCCCGCCCCGCATCGACTTGAAACATCGCCCGAAACTAGCGGGCGGCGGAGGGCCCCGCCAGCCGTGAAATTACCGCTTGGACGACGATCAATGCACCGGCCCGGTCACCGCCTCGTCGCGGATCAGCTCGATCATCCGGGCGACCTCGCGCCAGCGGCAGAAATGGATGAAATTGCCGAGGTCGCGGCTCTTGTCGGCGCGCAGCGCCGCCTCCGAGCCGGCATGGGCTCCGAAGCGCTCGATCAGCGCCGCCGCCTCGGCGAAGGCGGCGGGCTCGAAGACTTTCTGATGAAGCAAACTTCCCCCCTTGGGATATCCCTGTGACGCCTCTCTAGCGGGCGCAGGTTTCGAAACCGCGCAGGGCGATGCTTGACGGGGCGTTCACCAAATCTGCCAAGCGGCCGGCGGTCCCTTCCTGCCAAGAGGCGGCCATGTCCCAGCGCACCCGCTATACCCAGGCCGCCGGATCGGTGCTGGCGATCAGCATCATCGCCGGAGCGGTCGCCGGGGTGATCGTCGGTCAGCCGAGCATCGGCTTCCTCGCCGGCCTCGCCGCCGGCCTGCTCCTCGCCATCCTGTTCTGGCTGAACGAGCGCCGACGCTAGCGAATCCGGCGGCCGACCCAGACCACCCGGCCGACCACGTCGATCGAGTCCGGCTCGACGTCCGGCCAGCCCGGATAGGCGTCGTTGTCGCTTCGCACCGACAGCCGGCCGCCCGGACCGACGGCGAGCCGCTTGACCACCAGCGCGTCCTCGATCCGAAGCACGTAGATGCCGTCGCGAAGCCGGCCGGCGCCGTCCTCGCGGTCGACCAATATGTCGTCGCCGTCGGACAGGGTCGGGGTCATCGAATCGCCGTCGACCCGGATCACCGAGAGCCGGCCGGAGCCGCCGCCGCCGAGGCCGAGACGGCGAAGCCAGGCGGCGTCGAAGCCGATCCGGCCGAGCCGCTTCTCCTCGGCGTCGAGCGCGCCCGGCCCGGCCGAGGCGTGGACGTCGAGCCGCGGGATGCTGACCAGCCCCTCCTCGGCCCTCGCCCGCGCCGCTCCGCCGAGCAGCGACTTCGTCGACTCCGAAATAGCGGGCGAGCAGCCGGCGGTCGTCCTCGGCCAGCCGGCGCGGCGAGCCGCGCTTCATATATTGCTGGATGTAGGCCGGGTTGCGTCCGAGCAGCCGCGACAGGCCGGCATAATCCTCCCCCCGTTCGCGGATCAGCCTTTCGAGTTGCGCGCGTGGATCGTTCATCATGGGCGCTCCTATATCAGCAGGAATAATCCTAGACAAGCAGGATGTCCTCGACCATATATCAGAACATAGCACGAACGTCGATTCGAATGGAGGGTAAAGTGAGTTCGAGGCTGCTTCGAAGGGTCGAGGCCTATCTCAGGCGGACCGGAATGCGCCCGACCGAGTTCGGCCGCCGGGCGTTGCGCGACGGGCTGTTCGTCGCCGAGCTGAGGCGGGGGAGGAAGCCGCGGCCCCGAACCGAGGCGAGGGTCAACGCCTTTCTCGACCGGGCCGAGGCGGAGACGGAAGCCCGGCCAAGGCGCCGCCGCCGCTGACCGGCGCCGCGACCGGGCTCAGGCGCCGCTCGAGGCGATCTTCTGGAGGTCGCTGATCGCGCTGCGCAGGCGGTGGCCGACCTTCTCCTGCTCGGGCTCCGGCGGCTCGGCCGGCGGCAGCTCGACCGCCGGCAGCGCCTGGCGCTTGCGCGACATGCCGAACTCGATCCGGTTGACGAGCTGGGACAGCGAAGGGTCGCTCCCCTCCTCCTCCGGCTCGGCCTCGGGCAGGCGGGCGGCGAGCTCGGCGAGCGGAACCGCCTCGGGCTCCGGCTCGCGCTCGACATGAGCGGCCGGTTCCGGCTCGGCCGGTTGGGCTTGCGCTTCGGCTACCGGCTGCGGCTCAGCTTCCGGCTCCTGGGGAATGAGGAAGCCCGGGAGCGGGCGATGAGGATCGCCCTCCTCGAAGGGCGCCTCTTCGGCCGGCTCGGGGGCCACTTCGTCCAGCTCGAGCGGCTCGCCGAGGTCGCGGGCGAGCAGGGGCGGGCGCGGCGGCGCGTCGGGATGGGCGTCGGCGCGGCGCTGGCGCGGCACCTGGATCGCGGCTTCGGGCTCGGCTTCGCTGGCGCCTGGGCCGGCGGCCGAGCAGCGGCCATCAGCGCCCAGACCGCGGCGAAGCTGCCCAGCACCGCGGCGAGGATCGCGGCGGAGCGGGCGGTGTCGCCGAGCGGCGGCTTGCGGCGGCGACGAAATCGGGCAGCCGGCTGGTCTCGACGAGCCCGGTGAAGACCGGGTCGGGCATGGCGAAAGCGACGAAGCCGGCGGAGACCGCCGCCAGCGCCGCGAGGCCCGCGTCGAACGCGCGTCCGTTGAGAAGGGAGAGTTTCGGCATCAGACCGCCTTGCCCGTGAGCTTTTGGTAAGCGGGCATGTAACTGGAAATATTTGACGACCAGTTACGATCGCGCTCGACGAAGGCCTGGGCGGTGTCGCGCCGCTCGTCCCAGCGGCCGCGATTGGCGAACAGGGCGTCGAGCGCGTCGGCGAGCGCCTGCGGATCGCCGGCGGGGAACAGCGTGCCGGTCACCCCGTCCTCGATCAGCTCGCGATGGCCGCCGACGTTGGAGGCGGCGACCAGCTTGCGCTGCGCCATCGCCTCGAGCGGCTTCAGCGGCGTGACCAGCTCGGTCAGCCGCATCGCCTTGCGCGGATAAGCGAGGATGTCGATCAGGCCGTAATAGCGCTCGACCTCGTGGTGCGGCACCCGGCCGATGAAGTGGATCCGGTCGCGCGGCGGGCGAGGCCTCGGCCTGGGCCTTGAGCGCCTCCTCCATCGGCCCGCCGCCGACCAGCAGCAGATGCGCCTTCGGCCGCTTCGCGCAGCAGCAGCGGCATCGCCGCGATCAGATCGTCCAGCCCTTCATAATCGTAGAAGGAGCCGATGAAGCCGACCACGTCGGCCCCGGCCAGGCCGAGCTTGCGGGCGAGGTGCCGGTCGGCGGCGAGCGGCGTTGCCGAACAGGCCGAGGTCGACGCCGTTGGGCGCGACGATGATCTTGTCGGCGGCGATCCCGCGGCCGATCAGGTCGCGGCGCAGCCCCTCGCAGATCACCGCGACGCGCATCGGCGCGCCGCGCCGCCCAGGTCTCGAGCATCCGGGTCAGCCGGTAGCGGGCCGAGCCTTCGCGCCCGGTGCCGTTGCCGACCGCCGCATCCTCCCAGAAGGCGCGGATCTCGTAGAGCGAGCGGCAGCCCGCGCCGCTTCGCCACCGGCAGCGCGGCGAGCGCGTTCAGCACCGGCGAATGGACGTGGAGCTGGTCCGGCCGCCAGGCTTCGGCCAAGCGCGTCGAGCCGGGCCGTCGAGCGCCCTGATCTCGCGCCATTCGCGAAGCGGCGAGGGCGCGGCGGCGGGCGCCGGCGTGCGGTGGAAGGTCGATGCCCTCGATCGTCTCGGGGTCCGGCCCGCCGCGCCTGTGGCGGGCCCGGTGAGGCAGGCGACCTCCATCCCCCGCGCCTTCTGCGCCGTCACGATCGCGCGGGTGCGGAAGGTGTAGCCGCTGTGCAGCGGCAGGCTGTGGTCGAGCACGTGGAGGATGCGCATTCCGCCACCTCTGCCACAGCGAGCTTAACGGCCCGTCAACCGCGTCGCTTTAGTCCCTTCCGGCAAAGGAGACGGCATGAAGATCAGGATCGCGCTTCTGCTCGGCCTCGCCGCCTGCGCGGCGGCCCCGCTGCAGCGCCCGCGGATCGGGCCCGTTCATCGTCGCCGAGACCGGCGAGTCCTTCGCCAGCCTCGCCGAAGCGGTGGCGGCGATCGGCGACGGCGCCGGGCACGATCCGGATCGCTCCGGGCCGCTACCGACGATTGCGCGGTCCAGGAGGCGGGCCGGATCGCCTTCGTCGCCGAGGAGCGCGGGCACGGCGATGTTCGACGGCGGCGATCTGCGAGGGCAAGGCGACGCTGGTGCTTCGCGGCCAGGTCGGCGCGCGTCGACGGCCTCGTCTTCATCAACGTGCGGGTCGCCGACGGCAACGGCGCCGGCATCCGCATCGAGCAGGGCGACCTCAAGGTCGCCTGGACCCGATGTTCGCCGACGGCCAGTGCGGGATCCTCTCCGCCAACGATCCGAACAGCATCGATCTCGATCGACCATTCGACCTTCAGCGGCCTCGGCAAGCATCCGGACGGCAACGGCGCCCATTCGCTCTACATCGGCGATTACGGCGCGCCTCAGCGTCACCAACAGCCGCTTCGAGCGCGGCACCGGCGGCCATTATCTGAAGAGCCGGGCGGCCGCGGATCGAGGTCCTGGACAACAGCTTCGACGACAGCCAGGGCCGCGCACCAACTACCTGATCGACCTGTCCGAACGGCGCGGTCGGCCGGATCGCCGGCAACATCTTCGTCCACGGCACCGGCAAGGAGAATTACGGCACGATGATCGCCGTCGGCCCCGGAAGGCGCGGAGAATCCGATCGGCCGGGCTGGTGATCGAGGACAATGATCGTCTCGGTCGCGCCCGGCTTCCGCTGGCACACCGCCTTCGTCGGCGACTGGAGCGGCGAGCGGCTGGTGGTCCGGGGCAACCGCGTCGCGCCGGGGATAGCGCTGCTGGAGCGGCGGTGAATTGCCTCTCCCGTCCTTATGGGAGAGGAGGGGCCCAAGCCGAAGGCTTGGGAGGTGAGGGTCTTGCCGTGTCCGGTGTACAGACCCTCACCTCCCACCGCTCGCGGCGGGCCCCTCCTCTCCCGTAAAGGACGGAGAGGGCTATGGGCTGAGCTTCGCCCCGAGCCGCTGCGCGAGATATTCGAGGTTGGCGATCCGGCGCAGCAGGCCGCTGTCGCGGATCCGCTCGATCCGGAAGAAGCGGCGCATCGCCGGATAATCGAGGTCGATCGACCCGGCCGAGATAGTCGGGCGCCGAGCAGCCCGCCATGCTCGTCGGCCATCGGCCCGAGGCGGCGGCGGAGCGCGTAGCTGCGCTGCCGAAGCCAGACCGGCCGCGACCCGGGTCGACCATTCGCTCGAGCCGGTGGCGAAGGCTCGGCGGCGCCGGCGAAATCGTGGCCGTAGGCGGAGGGCAGCCGCGCCAGCTCCGGATCGATCGCGTTCGAGCAGCATCGCCTCGAACCGGCCGGCATTCTTGAGCGCGAGCGGCAGCGTCATCGCCTCGGCGACGACGTCGCTGGTCGAGGAACGGCATCAGATAGGCGCCGTAGCGCGCCTCGAGGCTGATCTCGCGCCCGAACAGCGCCCGGCAGCGGACCCGCGGATAGATCTGCTCGACCAGCGGCCGCGGCAGCCGCTCGCGGTCGCCCGGCCGGCGCCGAGCGCGGCGAGGATCTTGTCCTCGATCGCGCGCAGGAACGCGCGCTCGTCGAACGCTCCGGTGACGTCGCCGCGTGGCGTAGCGGGCGAAGAAGGTCCGGGCGACCGCGGCGGCGCGAGGTCGGCCGGTCGGCGAGGTAGAAGAAGTTGCGGTAGATCTCGCCGCAGCCGCCGGAGGCGGAGAGCGCGCCGCCGGCGTGGCGGGCGTCGCGGGCGGCGGCGTTCATGCCGTTCTCGAACAGCTCGCCGAATTGGGCAGGCCGTCATATTGCTGGAAGTTGCGCTCGACCTGCTCGGGGAATTCGTCGGGCGCGATCGTGCTGCGCCTCCTTGTCGAGCCAGTCGACCTCGAAGCCGTGCGCCTCGCCGATCGCGCGGGCGATGCGGACGTCGTCGCTCCTCCGGGCAGCCATAGACGTAGACGCTGCGGACGGCAGCCCTCGGCGCGCAGGGCGGCGAGCAGAAGCCGGGAATCGAGCCCGCCGGACAGGGGACAATGGACCCGGTCGCCGAAGTGGCGGACGTGGGGCCGGACCGCGGCGGCGAGCCGCGCCTTGTGGCGCTCGAGCCGCTCCTCCATCGGCATCGCGGCGGGCGCGTTCGGGCAGCGGCTTGGCCGACCGTGGTGCGACTCGCGCGCCCTCGGGCAGGAGCTCGACGATCCGGTCGGGGCCGAGCGTCTTGAGCTCGTCGAACACCGTATCGTCGCCGATCGGCGACGACGTTGAAGGCGAATTCGTAGACGCCCTGGGGATCGAAGGAGAGCCGCGGCAGCGCCGCCGCGGCGCTCAGCAGCGAGGTCGAGAAGAGCGGCATCTCGCGGTCGTGGAAGAGCTGGAACACGGCGAAATAGTCGGTGAGCAGGAAGCTGCGCCCGCCGCGCTGGACGAGGGCGACGAACTGCCCGCCGAGCCGCGACCAGTCCGGTTCGGGCAACGTCGCATCGCGCAGCAGCGCCTCCAGCGCCGGCCGGCCCATCATGATCGTCCCAGGTCAGGGTCCCGGCCACCGCGACGAGATCCTCGCCCTGCTCGAGCAGGCTGTCGGGCCCGCCGAGGACGTGCGGCGCGTGGAGCAGGCGCCAGCCCGGCAGCGCCTTCTCGGCGAGGCCGGTCAAGCCGTGGCAGCGCGAACTGCGCGCGAGCGGCGGCGATCGCCGCGTCCGCGGCGTCGGGATCGCGCGTCTCGGACGAGGAAGAGCGCGGCCATCGCCTGCAGCCTCTGCCACTTCTAGCTTAACGGCCCGTCAACCGCGCTCCGTCTAGGAAGCTCTCGACGAAGCGCGGCGCAGGGACGGCTGGCCATGATCGACAATTTCGCGCTGGCGCTGACCCACGGCCTGCTGCTGCTCGTCGCCTGGCGGCTGCTCTCGCGGCCCGATCTCGACGACGATCTCGCCGCCGGCGCCGACCCTGCCCTCGAAAAGCCGCCGCTGGACCCTCGGCAAGGGCCGGCCGATGCGTGACCTCGCCTTCGTCGCCTTCCTGGTCGCCCTGCTCGGCGCTCGGCTTCCGGCGGCCGTTCCTGTTCGTGCTCGTCTACGTCTATATCGACACGGTCTCGCCGCAGCGCCTCTCTTATTATCTGCTGAACAGCCTGCCGCTGTCGATGATCGTCGCCTGCCTCGCCTTCGCCGGCTGGCTCGCTGACCGAGAAGAAGACCGACCTTCGGCTTCAGCGTCCGCCAGGGGCTGATGCGGCTCCTGCTCTGCTACACCTTCTACACCACCGCCAACGCCGACTTCCCGGTCGAGGCCGCGGAGAAATGGGACTGGGCGTCGACGGCGCTGGCCTTCGCCATCTTCCTGCCGCTGACGCTGCGGTCCAAGCTCCGGATCGAGGCGCTGCTGCTGTTCCTGACCCTGTCGGCGGCGGCGATCATCATCGTCGGCGGCATCAAGACGGTCTGGCGTCGGGCGGCGGCTACGGCGTCCTCAACCTGATGGTGACCAACAACAGCAACCTCTACGAGAGCAGCACCATCTCGACGATCGCGATCGCGCTCATTCCGATCATCCTGTGGCTGGCCAGGTTCGGGACGGTCTTCCCGCCGGACTGGCGGGTGAAGCTGTTCGCCGGCGCCCTGGTCTTCGCCTGCCTGCTGATGCCGATCGGCACCGAGGCGCGGACCGGCCTCGTCTGCATCGCCGTGCTCGGCCTGCTCATGCTCCGCAACGTCAAGCGCCGCCTGCTCTACCTGGCCGGCGCCGGCCTGCTCGTCGTCGCCTCGATCCCCTTCCTCCCGGCCTCCTTCACCGGACGGATGTCGACCATCCAGGGCTACCAGGCCGATTAATCCGCCAAGATGCGGCTCGCGGTCTGGGGCTGGACCTGGGATTATGTTCAGGAAAATCCGCTCGGCGGCGGCTTCGGCGCCTATCGCGGCAACAAGATCGAGGTGCGCACCGTCGCGGTCCAGGGCGAGGCCGGGGTCCAGACCGTCACCGCGCGCACCCAGATCGACCAGGGCCGCGCCTATCACAGCGCCTATTTCGAGATGCTGGGCGAACAGGGCTTCCCGGGCCTCGCCCTCTTCCTGCTGATCCACATCGCCGGGCTGGTCAGGATGGAGGTGCTGCGGCGCCGCTACCGGACGGCCGAGGGCGACAAGGCGTGGATAGCGCCGCTCGCCACCGCGCTCCAGCATTTCCACATCATCTACCTCGTCGGCGCATCCTTCGTGGCGATCGCCTATCAGCCCTTCACCTTCATGATCCTCGGCGCGCAGATCGGCCTCGACGCCCTGATCGCCCGGCGCGAGCGGGCGGAACGGCCGCGCTCCGGCGGCTTCGCCGCGGCCCCGGCCGGAGCCCGGCCGGGCTCGGTGCCGGCATGAGCGGGGCTCCGGCCGAGCCGCGCGCCGACCTTCCGGCGCTCACCGGCATCCGCGGCCTCGCCGCCTGGTTCGTGGTGCTCTACCATATCCGGCTCGGCGCCGCGCCGCATCTCCCCGGCTGGGCCGATTTCACCCTCTCCAAGGGCTATCTCGCGGTCGACCTCTTCTTCATGCTGTCGGGGTTCGTCCTGTGGCTCAACTATTCGGACCGGCTCCGGCGGGACGGGCTCAAGGCGGTGCCCAAATATCTCGGCCGCCGGGTGGCCAGGGTCTGGCCGCTCCACCTGTTCATGCTCGCCGCGATGGTGGTCTTCGCCTCGCTGGTCGCCCTCACCGGCGAGCTCAACCGGGCCCATTACCCCTGGGCGGAGCTGCCGCTCCACGTCCTCCTCATCCACAATTGGGGCTTCACCGGCGGACTGACCTGGAACGATCCCTCCTGGTCGATCAGCGGCGAGGCGGCGGCCTATCTGCTACTGCCGCTGCTCGTCCTGGCCGTCGAGTGGCGCAGGATCTCCCCGGCCTGGGCGGTCGCGGCCCTACTCCTCCTCGCCGGCCTGCTCTCGGCGATCATGACCTGGAACGGGGCGCCGATGCTCGGCGACGGAATCCCGCGCTTCGGACTGCTCCGGGCGGTGACCGAATTCACCATGGGGACGATCGTCTGCGCGCTGTGGCGGCACTGGGGCTCGAGGCCGGGGCGGGCGGCGGGCCTTGCCGCCGCTCTTGCCGGCGGGGCGCTGCTGCTCGGCTTCGCGGGCCCGGCGCCGGAGACCCTGGTCGTTCCGATCTTCCTCGCCGGCCTGCTGCTCGCGCTCGCCCTGACCTCGGACCGGCCCGGCAACCCGCTCGCCGCCCGGCCGATCTTCTACCTCGGCGAGATCAGCTACTCGACCTATCTCGTCCACTTCCTCCTCTACATCCTGTTCAAGATCCTGTTCGTCGCCGATCCGGCCAACGTCTCCCCGCCGCTGATCGGCCTCTTCCTGCTGCTCACCCTGGCGGCCTCGGCCGCCCTCTATCACGGCGTCGAGCGGCCGGCGCAGCGGGGGCTGAACCGACTGTTCGACCGCCGGCCGGAGCGGCGGACGGCGCTCGCCGCGGCGGAATGAGCTGGCCGGAGCGCGTCACACCGTCTCGAGCGCCACGTCCGCCTTCTCGTAGAGGGCGATCAGGCCTTCGGTGAAGGCGGGGATGTCCTCGGGCTTGCGGCTGGTGACGATGTTGCCGTCGATCACCACTTCCTGGTCGATCACCTTGGCGCCGGCGTTGCGCAGGTCGGTGCGGATCGAGGGCCAGCTCGTGACGGTGCGACCGCGCACGACGTCGGCTTCGACCAGCAGCCAGGGTCCGTGGCAGATGGCGGCGACCGGCTTGCCGGCGTCGGCGAAGGCGCGGATCGTCGCCACCACCCGCTCGTCCATCCTGAGCTTGTCCGGATTCTTGGTTCCGCCGGGGAGGAGGAGAGCGTCGTAATCGCCGGCCTCGACCTCGTCGATCGTCCGGTCGACCTCCACCGTGGCCTCGTTGTCCCCCTTGATCTCGCCTTTCTCCAGCGAGGCGATGGTGACGTCGGCGCCGCGTTCGCGAAGGATCCGGCGGGGCTCGAGAAGCTCCGAATCCTCATAGCCGTCGGTGGCGATGATCAGGATCCTGGCGTCGGATATGTTGGGCATGTTATCCTCCTTCGGCCCTCTCAACGGAAAAGTGTCGGGCGGCGTTCCGGAACGAAGCGCGCGAGCGGGCGCTTACACGGCCCATGCTCTGCTTCGTCGACGACCAGTCCCTCCCCGGCATCACCCGCAAGCGCAAGGGGCGCTACTGGCAATATTTCGCTCCGGACGGAAGCCGGATCGCCGACCGCGACGAGATCGACCGTCTCAACGCCGTCGGGATGCCGCCGGCCTATGAGCGTTGCTGGTTCTGCCCCAAGCCCAACGGCCATATCCAGGCGACCGGCTACGACGACCGGGGGCGCAAGCAATATCGCTATCATCCCGATTTCCGGGCGAAGCAGGAAGCCGCCAAATATGAAAGGCTCGCCGCCTTCGGAGCCGCCCTGCCGAAGCTCCGCAAGAAGGTGGAGGAGGACCTCAAGGGCAAGCCGACGGCGCGGGAGACGGTCCTCGCGGCGGTGGTGCGGCTGATCGACGAGACGAGGATGCGGGTCGGCAACGAGGAATATGCCAAGGACAACAAGAGCTTCGGGGCGACGACCTTGAGGAACCGGCACGCCAAGGTCGAGCGCGGCCGTCTCAAGATCAGCTATGCCGGCAAGCACGGCGTGAAGCGCACCGTCACCCTCACCGACCGCAACCTGGTCCGTATCGCCCGCCGGACCCAGGACCTGCCGGGCCAGAATCTGTTCGAATATGTCACCGAGGAGGGCGAAAACTGCCCGGTCACCTCGACCGACGTCAACGCCTATATCAAGGAGGCGATGGGCGAGGAGTTCACCGCCAAGGACTTCCGCACCTGGGGCGCCAGCACGATTGCCTTCGAGGAGGTGATCCGCCGCTACAGGAAGCACGGCAAGGTCAAGCTGAAGAGCGTGATCGAGCCGGTCGCCGAGGCGCTCGGCAACACCGCCGCGATCAGCCGCAAATCCTACGTCCATCCCGCCCTGATCGAGGCGGCGCGCGACGCCGGGGCGATCGGCGAGCGCAAGCTGCCGCGGGCGTCCAAATATCTGAGCTCGGCCGAGCGCGGCCTGGTCGAATTCCTCGAAGCGCTGGACGAGAAGGCGCAAGCTGCGGCAAAAGCCGCCTGATGGCGGACGGCGCGACGGGCAATTTCATCTCGAAGAGCAGCGCGCTGGCGGCCGAGGCCCAGGCCTGGGCGAGCGGCAACTGGGCCGGAATCCTGGTCGCGGCGGCGATCGGGGTCGCGGTCGCCCTCGCCATGCTGGCGATCCGCTCGCTCGGCTGCCGGCTGATCGGCCGGATCGGCGGCGACCCGCACTGGCCGGCGATCTTCGCCCGGGCGCTCGCCAAGACCAAGATCTACTTCATCGTCGCGACCTCGGCCCAGCTCGTCGCCGACCATGCCGACACGCCGCCGGCGCTGATGGGCGCCATCCACGTCGCCTTCGTCATCGCCGCGTCGCTCCAGGCGGCGATCTGGGCGAGGGAATTGATCCTCGGCTACGTCGCCCACCGCACCGGCGACCAGGAGCAGAGCACGCTCGCCTCGGCGATCGGGATCATCCGGCTGCTGGTCACGGTAACCCTGTTCGCGATCGCGATCATCCTCATCCTCGACAATCTCGGGGTCAACGTCACCGGCCTCGTCGCCGGCCTCGGGATCGGCGGGATCGCGATCGGCCTCGCCGCCCAGGGCATCTTCTCCGACCTGTTCGCGGCGCTCTCGATCATCTTCGACAAGCCGTTCCGCCGCGGCGACACGATCAGCTTCGACACCTTCACCGGGACGGTCGAGCGGATCGGTCTCAAGAGCACCCGGATCCGCTCGGTCGGCGGCGAGGAGCTGATCGTCTCCAACGCCAATCTGCTCAATGCCCGCCTCAACAACTGGACCCGGCTGCAGCGGCGGCGGGCGCTGATCCTGCTGAACCTGCCCCACCAGACTCCGCCGGATATGCTCGAACGGCTGCCCGGCGAGCTCAAGGCGATCGTCGAGCGGGAGCGGCTGGCGAAGTTCGACCGGGCCTTCCTGACCGCCTTCGCCCCCTCGTCGATCGACCTCGAGCTGGTCTTCTTCGTCGACTCCGCGAGCCTCCCCGAGTTCCTCAAGGCGCGGCAGGCGGTGATGCTCGCCATCCTTCGCCGTTTCGAGGAACTCGGGATCCGCCTCGCCTATCCGGCCCAGGCGGCCTACACCGCCGCGCCCGACGGCCGGCTGATCATGCCCTATCCGGAGGAGGAGGGAAGCGAGGGATAGCGCGAGGCGTCACGATCCCCTCTCCCGTTCTTCACGGGAGAGGAGGGGCCCAAGCCGAAGGCTTGGGAGGTGAGGGTCTTGCTGTCTCCGGAGTACAGACCCTCACCTCCCACCCGCTTCGCGGGCGGGCCCCTCCTCTCCCGCGTAAAGCGGGAGAGGGGATTCAGGCCGTCAATTCCAGATATCGCTTCAGCTTTTCCAGCTTCGCCGCTTTCTCCGCATCATCCAGGAACGAGCCTTCGAAGCTGTTGCGCGCCAGGGTCGCCAGCTGGTCGCGGCCGAGCCCCCGGGCCGCCGTCGCGGCGCGGTAATTGTCGTTGATATAGCCGCCGAAATAGGCGGGGTCGTCCGAGTTGATCGTCGCCCTGAGGCCCTCGCTCAGCATCCGGTCGATCGGATGGTCGGCCATGTCGCCGACGACGCACAGCTTGAGGTTGGAGAGCGGGCAGACGGTGAGCGTCATCCCCTCGCGGACCAGCCGCTCGACCAGCTCGGGATCCTCGAGCGAGCGGTTGCCATGGTCGAGCCGGTCGATGTGCAGCAGGTCGAGCGCCTGGCGGACATAATCGGGCGGCCCTTCCTCGCCGGCATGGGCGACCCGCTTCAGCCCCCGCTCGGCGGCGGCCGCGAAGACCCGGGCGAACTTCTCGGGCGGATGGCCGAGCTCGGAGGAGTCGAGGCCCACCGCCTCGATCCGGTCGAGCCAGCGCTCGGCGTCGCGCAGCGTGGCGAAGGCGGACTCCTCGTCGAGGTGCCTGAGGAAGCACAGGATCAGCTTCGAGCTGAGGCCGTGCCTTTCCCGCGCCTCGGCCATGCCGGCGAGCAGGCCCTCGACCGCGACGGCGAACGGGATGCCGCGGTCGGTATGGGTCTGCGGGTCGAAGAAGATCTCGGCATGGGTCACCGAATCGGCGGCCGCCCGGTCGAAATAGGCCAAGGCGAGGTCGCGGAAATCCTCCTCGGTGCGAAGCACCTCGGCGCCCTGGTAATAGATGTCGAGGAAGTCCTGGAGGTTGGAGAAGCTGTACGCCGCCCGAACCTCCTCGACGCTCCGGAACGGGATCTCGACCCGGTTGCGCCGGGCCAGCTCGAACATCAGCTCGGGCTCGAGGCTGCCCTCGATATGCATGTGCAGCTCGGCCTTGGGCAGGCGGGCGATGAAGGCGTCGAGATCGGTCATGGCTCACGGTTATCGCCGCCCGCCGCCGATTTCCACTTCCCAGTGGGAATGGCGGGCCTATCGTTGCGGGATGGGGCCGCGACCAGTCCTTCTCAGCCTGGCCTTGCTCGGCCTCTGGCCGGCGGCGACGGCCCGGGCCGAGACGCTTCGGGACTTCTGCCCGGACCGCCCCGGCCTCGGCACTCCGCCGTGCACGATCGATTCCGGCCGTTTCGCCGTCGAGCTCGGCCTCGCCGACTGGACCCTCGAGCGGTCGCCGGACAGCCGCACCGGAACGATCGAGGCGGGCCAGCTGCTGGTCCGGCTCGGCCTCACCGACAGCCTCGAGGCGCAGGTCGGCTGGACCGCCTTTGGGGCTTGCGCGAGCGCGACCGGGCGACGGGAGCGGTGGCGAGCGCTTCCGGAATCGGCGACCTGACGATCGCGCTCCGCCAGAATCTGGCCAATCCCGACGGGTCCGGCCTTTCGGCCGCAATCATGCCCTACGCGACTCTTCCGACCGGCGACGGGGCGATCGGCGCCGGCGAATGGACCGCCGGGCTGCTTCTGCCGCTGAGCTACGACCTCGGCGGCGGCCTCCAGCTCGGACTGACCGCGCAGGCGGAAGCGGCGGCGGACCAGGACGGGGACGGCCGCCACCTCGCCTACGGCGGCGTTGTGGGGCTCGCTCTGCCGCTTTCCGACGCGGTCGGAGTGACCGCCGAAATCGCCGCCGCCCGCGACCACGACCCCTCCGGCCGGGAGACGGAATGGCTCGCCGGCCTGTCGGCCGGCTGGATGGCCGCAGAGGGCCTTCAGCTCGACGCCGGAATCAATGTCGGCCTCGACTCGACCGCGCCCGACCTTCAGCTCTATTTCGGCGTCGCGCGGCGCTTCTAGCTCTCGACGCAGCGGACCCGGTAGGTACGGCCGCCGCGGACCAGGGTGCCGAGGGCCGGCCGGCCGCGCAGCCGCGGCTGGAAGACGGCGCGCAGCTTCGCCTCGTAGCGTGTGGCGTTGGCATCGACGAGATCGACCCAGAGATAGCGCGAGTCGATCCAGCTCTGAGCGACCGTCATCGGCTTTCCGCCGAGTCGGGCCGCGACCAGCGCGGGCCCGGCGCCGTGGCCGACGACGAGGTCGAGCGTCGGCCCGGCTCCGCTTCGGGGGCGGCATTGCAGGCCGCTGGTGGCGAAGGCCGGGGCGGCGGCCGCGGCCAGCATGACGGCGATTGGGAAAGCGAGCTTCATCTCAGCGCCTCTTGGTTCCGGATCGAAGGCGGATTAGGCGCTGCCAGGTGAATGATCCCAATACCATCCGCCGCCTCTACGGCCGCCGCTCGGGCCACAAGCTCAGGGCGGGCCAGGCCGAGCTGCTCGAGCGGCTGCTGCCGGCGGTGAGCGTCCCGGAGGAGGGGCCGGTGACCTCGCAGAGCCTGTTCGGCGACGCCCGGCCGCTCCATTTCGAGATCGGCTTCGGCTCGGGCGAGCATCTCGCCTGGCGGGCCGACCTGCTGCCCGACCACGGCTTCGTCGGCGCCGAGCCGTTCCTCAACGGCGTGGTCGGCGCTCTCCAGCACATCCGCGACCGGCGCCTTGCCAACGTCCGCCTCCATATGGGCAACGCGCTCGAGGTGCTCGAGCGGATCGACGACGGGACGCTGTCCTTCGTCTACCTGCTCCATCCCGATCCCTGGCCGAAGGCGCGCCACGCCAAGCGGCGGATGGTCAATCCCGGCCCGCTCGACCTGATCGCCGCCAAGCTCAAGCCGGGCGGCGAGTTCCGGCTCGGCACCGACGATCCGACCTATTGCCGGTGGGCGATGATGGTGATGAACGGCCGCCGCGACTTCGAGTGGCTCGCCGAGAGCGCCGCCGACTTCCTCACCCGCCCCGGCGGCTGGCCCGAGACCCGCTACGAAGCCAAGGCGCGGCGCAAGGGGCATGAGGTGTGGTATTTCCGCTACCGGCGCTGCGAGGCGCCCGCCGCTTAGGCCGGCCGCGGCTTCCATGTTATGCGAAGGAAGAATGAAGCAGCGAGTCGAGGCGCGACGTGCCGAGTGAAGACACACTTGCCAAGCGGACCTTGTCCAGGCTCGGTCTTTACGAGAAGATCGCCGCGGATTCGGAGTTCGGCGAGTGGCGGTCGCGCCAGCGCTCGGTGACCGTCGACGGGCGCAAGCTCTATACTTCGGGCGGAGACAGGCTGATCGACGAAAGCGAGCTGATGCTGAACTGGGCGGTGAGGAACCGACGCGCCGACGCCGCCGAAGTCGAGGCGGCACAGCGCGAGATCATCGGGAAGGATCCACCCGGCGACGTCGAGTATATCGAACTCTAGCGGGAGGCGGAAATGACGGACGAACGTGGCAAGCAGCCGGCCAAGGTCGACGTGCCCGACAGCGGCCCGAGCCTGTCGTCGCGCGCCCTGGACTCCAATTCGGCGCTGCGCGGCATGGCCGAACGTTCGGAGCTGTTCGCCAAGCTCAAGACCAGCCTCAGGAAGGTCGTGATCGATTCCAAGACCTATTATATCGCCGAGGGCGACACCCTGCTCGACGAGGCCCAGCTCGCCGCCTACGCCATCGAGCGCGAGGCCCGCGAGACGCTCTGGCGCGCTCGCGAGGCGGCCAGCGCGGCCGGCCTCGGGACTCAGCGCATGGAGGGTCAGACGCGCGGGCTCGTCGCTCAGACCCAGGGCGGCCGGGTGGTCAAGTGGCGCCCGGGCACGGTCCTTTCCTACCGGGTCGTCCGCGAGACGTTCGGGGACCAGGACAGCTACGAGCTGGTCGTGAAGTCGATGCGGGCGGCGTGCATGGAATGGGAGGAGACCTGCGGCGTCGACTTCCAGCATAAGAGCGAGCTGGACAATCTGCCCGGCACCGCGCCGGAGGGCGCGCTGTTCACGGTCAGGGAGTTCAACGCCGGCGGCGAGTTCATCGCCGCCGCCTTCTTCCCCAACGATCCCAAGGACCGCCGCCAGGTGCTGGTCGATCCGAGCTACTACAGCACCGATTTCGACCGGGTCGGAGTGTTCCGCCACGAGCTCGGCCACGTCCTCGGCTTCCGCCACGAGCATATCCGCAGCGAGGCGCCGCCGGACTGCCCGGACGAGGATCTGTTCGACACCCGCAATATGGGCAAATACGATCCGCAGTCGGTCATGCATTATTTCTGCGGCGAGGTCGGCAGCAGCGAGCTTCGGATCTCCGACCTCGATCGCAGCGGCGCTCAGAGAATCTACGGGCCGCCGCTTTCGGCCGTGGCCGAAGTCTAGGCCGGCGGGGAGCGGGGACGATGAGCGGCGACAATATCTCGACCAGCACTCCGGCCGCGACCAGCGCGGTCTCGCAGAGCCACGAAGCGGGGCCGGCCGCGGTGGAAGCGCAGGGCGCCGGCGGGGAGGAAGGGGTCGGCAGCGCCTTCGATCTCGGGATCGGCTTCGCCGGCGATCCGGTCCAGGCGCGCAGCTACGAGCGGCGCAAGGGCGATCCCATCTATCGTCCGCTGAAGATCTACACGGTCGATCCGGTCCGCCGCCGGCTCGAAGGCGCCGTCGCCACCATCAACGTGCCCTACGAGCCGCTCGACCCGGGCCCGGTCGGCCGGCGCTTCGAGGTCGTCGGCGAGCCCGAAGGCCCGCTCGGCCGCTACGCGCCCGGATCGGATTCGCCCGGCTCCTACGAGGTCGACCTCGAGGACCGGCGGATCCTGATCCGAAGCGGCCGCGAGCCGGCGCCGTCGGACCCGGTCTTCCACCACCAGATGGTCTATGCGGTGGCGACCAGCACCTATTCGGCCTTCCGGGTCGCGCTCGGCCGCGAGATCGTCTGGAGCTTCGGCAAGCCGCGCCTGACCCTCTACCCGCACGGCGTCGCCGGGGAGCGGCGCGCCTTCTACGATTCGGAGCGGGCGGAGATAAGGTTCGGCTGGTACGACGCCGGCAGCGAGGTAGCCGGCCGGGTGCCGCCCAAGGGCCGGATCTTCCTGTGCCTGTCGCACGACGTCGTCGCCCACGAGGTCACCCACGCCCTGCTCGACGGGCTTCGCGCGCGCTTCGACTTCGACGCCCACAAGGAGATCGACGCCTTCCACGAGGCCTTCGCCGACCTCGTCGCGGTGCTCCAGCGCTTCTCCTACAGCGAGGTGGTCAAGGACGCGCTGCGCCGCACCGGCGGCGACTTCCACGAGGACCCGACCTTCCTTCGCTTCGGTTTCCAGTTCGCCCAGAGCGAGGGCAAATATGTCGAGCGGGAGCCCGACCTCGGCGACAAGCCGGCGCGCTTCGATCCCGGGCTCGACACCTACCGGATGGGCACCGTCCTGCTCTCGGCCATCCTCGACGCCCTGTTCAGGGTGTACAAGCGCAAGGCCGAGCCGCTGCTGCGCCTCGCCACCGGCGGCTCGGGCCTGATCGCCGAGGGCGCGGCCCTGCCCGCCGACCTGGTCGACCAGCTCGCCCATCTCGCCAGCCGGCTGGCCAGCCATTTCCTGTCGATCTGCATAAGGGCGATCGACTATTGCCCGCCGGTCGGGATCGATTTCGGCGAGTATCTGAGGGCGCTCGTCACCGCCGACTTCGAGCTCGTTCCCGACGATCCCTGGGGCTATCGCGAGGCGCTGATCGACGCCTTCATCCGCCGCGGCATCTATCCGCGCGGAATCGAATCGCTGTCCGAGGACGCCCTGCTGTGGCGGGCGCCCGAAGGGGAGGAGCTGGTCGAGCCGAGGCTCCACTTCGCCGAGCTCAAATTCTCCGGCGATCCGGCCAGCCCGGCGAGCGCCGAGGAGCTGCGCCGCCAGGCCGCCATCCTCGGCCGCTTCGTCACCGCGCCCGAGCGGTTGGGACAGTTCGGCCTCGCCGCTCCCGACGATCCGAGGCTGGAGGGCGACCGGGTCGACCGGCCGAGGATCGAATCGATCCGCTCCTCCCGCCGGGTCGGACCCGACGGCCAGATCGTCTTCGACCTCGTCGCCGAGGTCATCCAGCGCCGCGAGGTGGCCGGCGGCGGCGGCCGGGCGGGGTTCGACTATTACGGCGGCTCGACGATCATCCTCGGGCCGCACGGCGAGGTGCGCTACGTGATCAGCAAGAGCCTTCGCGACTCCAGCCAGATCGACCGGCTCCGCGACTATCTCGATTCGCAGGTCGATTTCGGCGAGGCGTGAGACGCTTCAGCGCGCCGGATCGAGCTTGAGAAGCCGGCCCCCCTCGCCGTCCTCGAGCAGCCAGACCGATCCGCCCGGCCCCTGCTCGACCTCGCGGATGCGCTTGCCCATGTCCCAGCGCTCGGCCTCGCGCGCCTCGTCGCCGTCGACGTCGATCCGGATCAGCGCCTTGCTCGACAGGCCGGCGACTAGAGCGTCGCCCTTCCATTGCGGGAAGTCGTCGCCCGAATAGAAGATCATGTCGCCCGGCGAGATCACCGGGGTCCACCACATCTTGGGCGCCTCGAACTCGGGCCGGGTCGGATGGTCGGGAATGTCCTTGCCGTCATAATGGTCGCCGTTGGAGACGATCGGATAGCCGTAATTGCGGCCCTTGAGGACGAGGTTGAGCTCGTCGCCGCCCTTGGGGCCCATTTCGATGTCCCACAGCCGGCCGCGGCCGTCGAAGGCGATTCCGAGCGGGTTGCGGTGGCCGAGCGACCAGATCTGGGCGGCGGCGCCGCCGCGGCTCGTGAAGGGGTTGTCCTTCGGGACGCTGCCGTCGTCGTTGAGGCGGACGATCTTGCCGAGCGTCCCGCCCATGTCCTGCGCCGGGGTGAATTCCTGGCGGTCGCCGTTCGAGATGTAGAGCTTGCCGTCGGGCCCGAAGGCGATTCGATGGCCGTAATGGCCGCGGCCGCTCAACTTGGGGGTCTGGCGCCAGATCACGGTCAGCCCGTCGAGCCGGACGCCCTTGCCGGCCTCCTCGACCAGCCGGCCGCGTCCGACCACGGCGCCGCGATTGCCGCCGGTGCCGGCCTCGACCCAGCTCAGGTAGACCAGCCGGTTGCGGGCGAAGCGGGGGTGGAGGACGACGTCGCCGAAGCCGCCCTGGCCGCCATAGTCGACCGCCGGGACTCCGGCGACGTCGCCGACCCGGCCGGTCTCGTTCCACAGCAATTTGAGCTTGCCCTTCTTCTCGGTGATCAGGGCGCGGGTGCCCGGCCCGGGCAGGAAGGTCATCGCCCAGGGCTCGTCGAACGTCGCGATCGGCCGGGCGGTGAAGGGGGCCGTCGCCGCGGAGGCCGGCTGGGCGGCGGCGTCGCTGCCGTTCGAGGCGCTGCAGGCGGCGAGGAGGAGGAAGGGGACGAGGCTGCGCATCAGGGGCTCCCTGCGGACGGAAGTTTCATAAGGTTCGGCTTCCATAAGCGATAACAACCTTCCGATGAACCTTCCGAAGCAGCGGCGGGCAAAAGCCCCGAAAGTCCCGCGAATCGCGCGCAAAAATCCTTTGTTTCCGGGCGCCGCTGTCCGCCCGCGGACCCCCGCCGACCTCATACAGGCTGGACTCGTCCTCATTTCGCCGACTCACATAAATACGGAGTGAACATAGCAGGAACGCAAGCTCGCGTCCAGCGTCAGTAAGCCGCCGCGCGCAGCGGCAGGGTGAGGATGGTGCGGTGGCGTTCGTCCTCGATCTCGATCTCGCCGCGATCGGAGAGGGCGTCCTGGCGGAGAAGGTCCTTGAGCACCCGGCCCGCCTCGCCGAGCGCCTCGGAGAGGGCGGCGAGGTCGTCAGCGCAGGTCCGGCCGACCAGGTCGGTCTCCTCGAAGCCGTTGCCGCGGACGTTGAAGAAATAGCGTGGCATGGGCGTATCAAGCAGAACATCGGTTGCCGTGACCCGGTTCCGGTCCATCTTTGCGAAACAATTGAGACACTTCTCCTGCGGACGCGACATCGCCGGGAAAAGGCCGGGCGGCAAATGGCTTCCCGCCGAGCGGCCGCGAGACGCGGCGGGCGGCCAGGGAGTAAGCGTATCATGAACCGTATCCGAAGTCTGGCAGGCTGACCTTGCACGGCGCAGCGCGCGCCTCCCGGCATTTTTCGAGACCCCCCAAAGCTCTGATCCCGGCGAGGGACAGGGGACGGTCCACCCACGCCGTCCCTGCGAAGGCCGCTCCCGCGAAGGGGACGGCCTTTTGCGTGGCGCGGCCGCGCGAATGGAGCTAGCGCCGGAAGCGTGAAGACCGCCGCCCCGATCCTGTTCGTCCTGCTGTGCGGCTGCGCCACCGCGGGCGCCCCGCAACCGGCCGGGGAGCGCTTCCTGGGCCGGCTGGCCGGGCTGTGCGGCCAAGCCTTCGAGGGGCGGATCGTCAGCCCGCCGGTCGAGGCGGACTCCGGCTTCGCGGCCAAGCGGCTGGTCATGCACGTGCGCGAATGCCGCGACGGCGAGGTCCGGATTCCTTTCCATGTCGGCGAGGACCGTTCGCGGACCTGGGTGATCACGCGCACCGCCGCGGGGCTCCGGCTCAAGCACGACCACCGCCATTCCGACGGGAGCGAGGACAAGCTCACGCAATATGGCGGCGAGTCGAGCGGCGAGGGGACGGAGCGGCGGCAGGACTTTCCCGCCGACGCGGAGTCCAGAGCCCTGTTCGTCCGCGAGTCGCTGCCCGCCTCGACCGCCAACGTCTGGGCGATGGAGGTCGAGCCGGGGCGGCTCTTCGCCTACGAGCTGCGCCGGCCGGGGCGCTTCTTCCGGGTCGAGTTCGACCTCGCCCGGCCGGTCGCTCCGCCGCCGCCGCCCTGGGGCGGGCAATGACAAGGGGAATGGCATGACGGAGATTTTCGATTCGAACCCGTTCGACATCGTCCCGCACCTCGCCGCGCTCGTCGTCGCCTATCTGCTCGCCTTCCCGCTCGGCTGGAACCGCGAGAAGGAGGAGCGAAGCGCCGGGCTTCGGACCTTCCCTCTGGTCGCGGTGGCGGCCTGCGGCTTCGTCCAGGCGACCGAGACGATGATGGCGAGCGACCCCGGGGCGATGGCCCGGGTGCTCGAGGGGATCATCGCCGGAATGGGCTTCATCGGCGGCGGCGCGATCCTCAGGCAGAAGGACAGCGTCAAGGGCACGGCGACGGCGGCGAGCCTGTGGGCGACCGGGGCGATCGGGACGGCGGTCGGGCTGGGCAGCTACGACGTGGCGATCGTCCTGTCGCTGATCACGCTTCTGACCCTGTGGGTGCTCTCCCCCCTCAAGCCGGACCTGGTCCAGGAGCCGCCGGCCGGCGACGGCGACGGCACGGCGGCGAGCCGCGAGGAAGAGGAGCGCCGGGAGAGCTATCCCTGAAGCCGGGGCAGCGCGAGGGGGACAGGTACCGGTACCTGTCCCCGGTTCCCGGTCGCGGCGTTATTTGTAGGCGATGGCGGCGCTGGCCGGGCCGGCGAGGGGAAGGATCTCGCAGCGCTTGAAGCCGGCCTCGAGGCACCATGAGGTGAAGTCGGCGCCGGTGAAGTCGAAGGCGTCGCCGAACTCGATCAGCATGTTCAGCGACATCAGCAGCCCGAAGGCGTTCTCGCGCCGCTCGTCGTCGATGATGTTCTCGATCGCGACCAGCGCCCCGCCTTCGGGGAGGGCGCGGTACGCCTTGGCGATCAGCATCTTCTTGTGCTCGAGATTCCAGTCGTGGAGGATCATGCCCATGGTGATCAGGTCGGCGGACGGGAATTCCTCCTTGAGGAAGTCGATCTCGCGCGCCGCGACCCGCTCGGCGAGGCCGGCCTCGCTCAGGCGGCGCTCGGCGATCGGCCTGACCACCGGCAGATCGTAGGAGGCGCAGGCGAGGTGCGGGTGGCGGGCGGCGACGGCCGCCGAGAGCTGGCCGGTGGCGCCGCCGATGTCCGCCATGGTCAGGTAGGGGGCGAAGTCGAACTTGTCGGCGAAGGCCTCGAAATTGGCCATCGAGACGCCGCGCATCGCGTCCATGAACTGCTCGAGCCGGGCCGGATCGGCGTAGAGCTCCTCGAACATCGGCCGCTGCGAATGGCGGACCTCGTTCTGCGGCTGGCCGGTCTTCAGGGCGGGGGTGAGATCGGCCCAGAAGCGGTAGAGCCGGGCATTGGCCATCTCGAGGATTCCGCCGACGTAGCGCGGGCTCGAGCGGTCGAGATAGAGGGCGGTGGCCGGCGTGTTGGCGTAGCGCGCCTCGTCGCCCGCGCCGTCGCGCTCGAGCATCCCGATCGCGACCAGGGTGTCGAGGAAGTCATAGGTGGCGCGCGGGTGGAGGCCGAGCGCGCGCTGGAGCTCGGCGCCGGTCCGGGCCTCGCCGCCGAGCTCGGTGAACAGGCCGAGCTCCACGGCGCTGAGCAGGACCTTTGAAGCGAAGAAGCCCATCCCCGTCTGGAGGATGGGCGCGGGGGAAAGGGGGGCGTGCACGGTCTATCTCCTGATGTAAGGCGCCGCTGCTGCCCGTCGATCGTCTCGGGCGAATGTCGCTAAGCGCGGAGAAGAGTTTCAATTGTCGCAGATGATCCGGGCGCTTATCGAAAATGCTCTATTCTTCGTGCCTGGCTTGCGCTATACGATGATCAGGACAGAAGGTGGTTTGGGAAATTTCCCAATCCTCCTATGAATTGCGGATGGCAACGATGAGCATCTCTCTTCCCGACGACCTCAAGGCCTATGTCGACGAGCGGGTGAGGAGCGGCGGCTACGACACCAGCAGCGACTATGTCCGAGAACTGATCGAGCGCGAGCAAAGCGGCGTCGACCACCTTCGCCAGCTCCTCCTGGAGGGCGCGGCGTCGCCTCCTTCGGGCCCAGCCGACGATGCCTATTTCGACAGATTGCGACGGCGCGTGTCGGAGCGGGCCGCTAAACGGGCGTGAAGCGGGTCATTCCCCGCGAAATCGCGGAGCGCGATGCCGACCTTATCGCCGATTTCTATACCGATGAAGCGGGCGAAGAGGTCGGCCAGGCTTTTGTGAACGTGTTGGAGAAGGCCTATCGCTCCGTCGCCGAGCGGCCGAAAACGGGCTCACTGCGGTTGGGAGAAGCGGCGATGTTGCCGGGATTGCGAACCCGGCGGTTGAACCGGTTTCCTTATCTGGTCGCCTATTTCGAGCGCGAAGACCATATCGACGTCTGGCGGGTTCTCCACCTCCGCCGCGATCTTGTAGCGGCCCTCGACGCCGAACAAGCCGGCTCCTGATATCCAATCCGCGCTTGCCCCTCGGCCCGGCCGCACCTATATGCGCTTCACCTTCCTTGACATCGTTAGACGTCGAGGCTGGTCCCGGGGACGGGGCCGGCGCGGGAAGGTTTTGGTTTTGCGCGGAGAGCCTGTGGCGGATCTCGACGAAGTGACGAGGCTGATCGAGCCGGCGGCGGAGGCCGAGGGGCTGGCGCTGGTGCGCGTCAAGATGATCGGCGGCACCTCCGACCCGACCCTTCAGGTGATGGCAGAGCGGCCGGATACGCGCCAGCTCACGCTCGACGATTGCGCTCGGCTGTCGCGGCGGCTGTCGGAGCTGCTCGACGAGGCCGATCCGATCGAGCATGCCTATCGGCTCGAGGTGAGCTCGCCGGGCATCGACCGGCCGCTCACCCGGCTGAAGGACTTCGAGGACTGGAAGGGCCATGAGGCCCGGATCGTCCTCGCCGAGAAGCTCGACGGACGT
Source organism: uncultured Alphaproteobacteria bacterium (assembly GCA_963716155.1). Taxonomy (GTDB): domain Bacteria; phylum Pseudomonadota; class Alphaproteobacteria; order Sphingomonadales; family Sphingomonadaceae; genus Allosphingosinicella. The sequence continues at coordinate 2,072,362 of OY970297.1, read as the reverse complement.
AAGGTCTTCGCCGGAACGCTCGGCGGGACCGAGGGCGAGACGGTGCTGGTCGAAGTGCCGGTGCAGGGCCCGATCGGGCTGCCGTTCGAGGCGATCCAGTCGGCCAAGCTCGTCATGACCGACAAACTCATTGCCGCCACCGCGCCGCTGAGCGCCGAGGGCGCGGATACGATCAAAGTAGAGGAAGACTGAACATGGCCACCACCGCCCCGGGCGCTCCCGGCGCCGTTTCCGCCAACAAGGCCGAATTGCTCGCCATCGCCGACGCGGTCGCGCGCGAGAAACTGATCGACAAGGCGATCGTCATCGAGGCGATGGAGGACGCGATCCAGCGCGCCGCCCGAGCCCGCTACGGCGCCGAGAACGACATCCGAGCCAAGCTCGACCCGGTCTCCGGCGACCTGCGGCTGTGGCGGGTGGTCGAGGTCGTGCGAGGCGGTCGACGATTATTTCAAGCAGGTCAGCCTCGAGGACGCCCAGAAGCTGCAGCCGGGCGCCGTCGTCGGCGACTATATCGTCGACCCGCTTCCGCCGATCGAGTTCGGCCGCATCGCCGCCCAGGCCGCCAAGCAGGTCATCTTCCAGAAGGTCCGCGACGCCGAGCGCGAGCGGCAATATGAGGAGTTCAAGGAGCGGGCCGGCGAGATCATCACCGGAGTCGTCAAGCGCGTCGAGTTCGGCCACGTCGTCGTCGACCTCGGCCGGGCCGAGGGCGTCATCCGCCGCGACCAGCAGATCCCGCGCGAGGTCGTCCGGGTCGGCGACCGGGTGCGCTCGCTGATCCTGTCGGTGCGCCGCGAGAACCGCGGGCCGCAGATCTTCCTGTCGCGCGCCCATCCGGACTTCATGAAGAAGCTGTTCGCCCAGGAAGTGCCCGGAGATTTACGACGGCATCATCGAGATCAAGGCGGCGGCGCGCGATCCGGGCAGCCGCGCCAAGATCGGCGTGATCAGCTACGACAGCTCGATCGACCCGGTCGGCGCCTGCGTCGGAATGAAGGGCTCGCGCGTCCAGGCGGTCGTCCAGGAGCTCCAGGGCGAGAAGATCGACATCATCCCCTGGTCCGAGGACCTCGCCACCTTCGTCGTCAACGCGCTCCAGCCGGCCACCGTCAGCCGAGTCGTCATCGACGAGGAGGAGAGCCGGATCGAAGTGGTGGTGCCGGACGACCAGCTCAGCCTCGCGATCGGCCGCCGCGGCCAGAACGTGAGGCTGGCCAGCCAGCTGACCGGCTCGGCGATCGACATCATGACCGAGGCCGACGCCAGCGAGAAGCGCCAGCGCGAGTTCATCGAGCGCTCGGAGCTGTTCCAGAAGGAGCTCGACGTCGACGAGACGCTCGCCCAGCTGCTCGTCGCCGAGGGCTTCGGAGCGCTCGAGGAGGTGGCCTATGTCGAGCTCGACGAGCTGGCCTCGATCGAGGGCTTCGACGACGAGCTCGCCACCGAGCTGCAGAGCCGCGCCGCCGAGGCGCTCGAGCGGCGCGAGGAAGCGTCGCGCGAGGAGCGCCGGGCGCTCGGCGTGTCCGACGAGCTGGCCGAGATGCCCTATCTCACCGAGGCGATGCTGGTCACGCTCGGCAAGGCGAACATCAAGACGCTCGACGACCTCGCCGATCTCGCCACCGACGAGCTGGTCCAGAAGAAGCGCCCCGAGCAGCGCCGCCAGCGCGAGAGCAACCGGCCCGAGGACAAGGGCGGGATCCTCGCCGAATATGGCCTCAGCGACGAGCAGGGCAACGAGATCATCATGGCCGCCCGCGCCCATTGGTTCGAGGATGAAGGGGAGGACGCGGTTGCGGAAACCTCCCAATGAGACCCTAGGACTTAGGGACGGATGCGATCGATCCCCCCTCCCTGCACGCAGGGAGGGGCCGGGGGTGGGTGCGTCTCCGAAAGACTCACTGCCGGCGGAGGCCGACCCACCCCTGACCCCTCCCTGTATTTAGGGAGGGGAAGATGAGCGCGGCGCACATCCCCGAGCGCAAGTGCATCCTCTCCGGCGAGCATGGCGGGCGGGACAATCTGATCCGCCTCGCCCTTTCCCCCGACGGAGAAGTGCTTCCCGACGTTCGCGCCAAGGCGCCCGGCCGGGGTGCCTGGATCGGAGTCGACCGCAAGGCGCTCGAGGCGGCTCAGGCCAAAGGGAAATTGCGCGGCGCTCTGGCGCGCGCCTTCAAGGGCGCCCCGCTCCGCATCCCCGACGATCTCGGCGAGCGGATCGAGGCGGCGCTCCGGCAGGCCGCGCTCGACCGGCTCGGCCTCGAGGCGCGCTCCGGCACCCTGCTCACCGGCACCGACCGGATCGAGAACGCCGCCCGCAAGGGCGAGGTCGAACTGCTCCTCCACGCCGCCGACGCCGGCGAGGACGGCAACCGCAAGCTGGACCAGGCCTGGCGGGTCGGCGGGAAGCCAGGGCAAGGGTTGGTTATTCCAGCGCAAAGGCCCATATTGTCATTGGCGCTGGGGCGGCAGAATGTGGTACATATCGCCCTAATTGATCGCGGTGCCGCCGCGCGTGTCGAACATGCGCTCGGGCGGTGGCGCGCTTTTATCGGTTCCGACTCTGGGCTAAGCGCCGCGACGGCGGGCACGCCGGACGCGTCGGCTGTGGATGTGGATGAAGGATAATAATGAGCGAGACGACAGATAAGCCGAAGCTTGGCGCGCGCGCGCCCCTCGGGCTGAAGCGCACCGTCGAGACCGGCAAGGTCAAGCAGAGCTTCAGCCACGGCCGCTCCAACACGGTCGTGGTCGAGGTCAAGAAGCGCCGAATCCTCGGCCCGGCGGCCGCTCAGGAAGCCAAGGTCGAGGAGGCGCCGAAGCCGGCCGCCCCGGTCGCGCGCGCTCCGCAGCCCGCCCAGCCGGCGCCCAAGCCGGCGGCTCCGCAGCGCCCCGTCAACGACGCCGCCACCCGCCGCGAGCTTCAGGAGAAATTGCTTCGCGAGGCCGAGGAGGCCCGGCTCAACGCGCTCGAGGAAGCGCGCCGGCGCGAGGACAAGCAGGCCGCCCAGGCCACCGAGGAAGAGAAGCGCCGGGCCGAGGAGAATCGCCGGGCCGAGGAGGAGCGCGCCGAGGCCGCCCGCCGCGAGGCCGAGGAAGCCGCCCAGCGCGCCGCCGAGGAAGCCGCGCGTCCCGCCGAGGCATCCGCGCCCGCCGCTCCGGCCGCCGACGACGAGGATGAGGACCGCCGTCCCGCCCACGCCCGGCCCAAGGGACACCACGCTCCGGCTCCCAAGCCGCCGGCCCGGCCGGTCCGCGGCCGCGACGACCGCCGCCACGCCGGCAAGCTCACCGTCACCCGCGCTTTGTCCGACGAGGACGACAGCCGCGCCCGAAGCCTCGCCGCGCTCCGCCGCGCCCGCGAGAAGGAGAAGAGGGCCCACCAGCAGGCCGGGCCCTCGGCCAAGCAGGTCCGCGACGTCGTCGTCCCCGAGACGATCACCGTCCAGGAGCTCGCCAACCGAATGGCCGAGCGCGGCGCCGACCTGGTCAAGGCTTTGTTCAAGATGGGCACGCCGGTCACCATCACCGAGACGATCGACCAGGATACGGCCGAACTGCTGATCGAGGAATTCGGCCACCGCATGGTGCGAGTGTCCGAGGCCGACGTCGACATCCAGGCCGAGGCCGACGTCGACGCGCCCGACACCCTGCAGCCGCGTTCGCCGGTGGTCACGATCATGGGCCATGTCGACCACGGCAAGACCAGCCTGCTCGACGCGATCCGCGGCGCCAACGTCGTCTCCGGCGAGGCCGGCGGGATCACCCAGCATATCGGCGCCTATCAGGTCGCCATGCCCGACAAGTCGAAGATCACCTTCCTCGACACTCCGGGCCACGAGGCCTTCACCGAGATGCGCGCCCGCGGCGCCAACGTCACCGACATCGTCGTCCTGGTGGTGGCCGCCGACGACGGCCTCAAGCCGCAGACGGTCGAGGCGATCAACCACACCAAGGCGGCGGGCGTCCCGATGATCGTCGCGATCAACAAGATCGACAAGCCCGGCGCCAACGCCCAGAAGGTGCGCGAGGAGCTGCTCCAGCACGAGATCATCGTCGAGGACATGGGCGGCGAGGTCCAGGACGTCGAAGTCTCGGCGCTGAAGAAGACCAATCTCGACGGCCTGCTCGAGGCGATCTCGCTCCAGGCCGAGCTGCTCGAACTGAAGGCCAATCCCGACCGCTCGGCCGAAGGCGCGGTGGTCGAGGCCAAGCTCGACAAGGGCCGCGGCCCGCTCGCCACCGTCCTCGTCCAGCGCGGGACCCTGAGGGTCGGCGACGTCTTCGTGGTCGGCGCCGTCCCGGGCAAGGTCCGGGCGATGATCGACGACAAGGGCAAGCAGGTGAAGGAAGCGGGTCCGTCCGTCCCGGTCGAGGTGCTCGGCCTCAGCGGCGTTCCGTCGGCGGGCGACACGCTCACCGTGGTCGAGAACGAGGCCCGCGCCCGCGAGGTCGCCGCCTACCGCCAGAGCGTCCTCGACCGCAAGCGCACCACGACGGCGCCGGTCAACCTCGAGAACATGTTCGCTTCGAAGACCAACCAGGCGATCGAATTCCCGCTGGTCGTCAAGGCCGACGTCCAGGGCTCGGTCGAAGCGATCGCCAGCGCGATCAACCGGATCTCGACCGAGGACATCAAGGCCCGCATCCTCCACGCCGGAGTCGGCGCGATCACCGAGAGCGACGTCATTCTGGCGAGCGCGTCCGGGGCGCCGATCATCGGCTTCAACGTCCGCCCGAACGCCAAGGCGCGCGAAGTGGCCGAGCGCAACAAGGTCGAGTTCCGCTATTACGACGTCATCTACCACCTCACCGACTGGGTGAAGCAGGCGATGGCCGGCGAGCTCGGACCGGAGATGATCGAGACCGTGCTCGGCCGCGCCGAGGTCAAGGAGGTCTTCCCGGCCGGCAAGAAGGACAAGGCGGCCGGCCTGCTGGTGCTCGAAGGCGTCATCCGCAAGGGCGTGCACGCCCGCCTCACCCGCGACGACGTCATCGTCTCCAAGACGACCATCTCGTCGCTCCGCCGCTTCAAGGACGACGTCGCCGAGGTCCGCGCCGGCCTCGAGTGCGGAGTGCTGCTCGCCGACACCAACGACATCAAGCCGGGCGACCATCTCGAGGTCTTCGAGGTCGAGGAGCGCGCCAGGACGCTTTAGAAGGGCTCGTTATGCTATTGGCCACGATTGCCCTTCTGGCTGCAGCACCAGAAGGTGGGGCGTGCATTGGGGACTACGTCTTCCGCGCGCCGAATGAAGAAATTTCGATCGGCGTTCGAGTGCGACGTGAACCGAACTTGGTCGAGGTGCTCTTTTCCGACCAAGGAAATCTGAGGGCTACAAACGTTACGTGGAGCGCGGACGGTCTGGTGGCCATTGACGATAGCAAGTCGTACGTAGTGCTCGTCTGCCACGCCGGTGTGGCAAATCTCGTTCTTCCGGCCGAGGAATATTCCCCTGCGCGCATCTACCGCTTGAGAGCGGTTAAGGGGTCTCTTTGGGAGGTCGGAGCGCGGGAAGGCTGGCTGAAGCCGAGCGACTGACATGCGCCCCACCGAATCTCCCGAAGGCCGCTCCGTCCGCCTGCTCCGCGTCGGCGAGCAGGTGCGCCATGCCCTGTCCGACATATTGATGCGCGGCGACGTCCATGACGAGACCCTCGCCAGCCATCTCGTCTCGGTCACCGAGGTCCGGATGTCGCCGGACCTCAGGCACGCGACGGCCTTCGTCATTCCTTTGCTCGGCTCGAACGCCCAGGCGGTGCTCAAGGCGCTGCGCACCCACACCGCCTACCTCCAGAGCGAGGTCGCGCGCCGGGTGAACACCAAATATGCCGCGAAATTGAAGTTCCTGCTCGACGAGAGCTTCGACGAGGGCAGCCATATCGACAAGCTGCTGCGCGATCCCAAGGTGGCTCAGGACCTGGTCCCGGACGCTGGGGAGGACGACGGCCCTGGATCCTGACAATCTCGTCTTCCGGATCGCGACCTGGCTGATTCCGCTGGTCGTGGCGATCGTGCTTCACGAAATCTCGCATGGCTGGGTCGCCAAGGCGTTCGGCGATCCGACCGCGAGCGACCAGGGTCGGCTCAGCCTCAACCCCGTGCGCCATGTCGATCCGATCGGGACGGTCGGCCTGCCGCTGCTGCTGGCGGTGAGCGGGGCGCCGGTGTTCGGCTGGGCGAAGCCGGTGCCTGTGGTGGCGGCGCGGATGCGCAATCCGCGCCTGCACATGATGCTCGTCGCCCTCGCCGGGCCCGGCATGAACCTGCTTCTGGCGATGCTGGCCGGGATCGTCCTCGCCCTGATTCGTCCGGATGGGCCGGCGGGCGGGGCCGGCGAGCTGTTCCTGCTGCTCAACCTGGTCAACTTCATCGCGATCAACATCTTCCTCGCGGTGTTCAACCTGCTTCCGCTGCCGCCATTCGACGGCGGCCACGTCGTCGAGGGGCTGCTGCCCCGCGGCCTCGCGCGTCACTATGCGAAGCTCGCGCGCTTCGGCTTCCCTCTGCTCATCTTCCTGCTTCTGATCCTGCCCTGGCTGGTGCCGGAGGCGAATGTCGTCGAGCGGGTGGTCGGGCCGCCGGTCGACTGGCTGCTCCGGTGGTTCCTGCCGGGGGCCGACTAGCCTCCGTCGATTGGGGGGACGAAAGCGGGATCCAGTCGGAGGCGGTCCCGCTGGACCCTTCCATCGTCGCGGCGCAAGGGGTCCGGTTCAACGAGGTCGGGCTGGCGCTTCACGGAACAGGCATGCGATAGTCGGCGCCGTGAAGCCGCTGCTCGCCCTCCTTCTGCTCGCTCCGGCACCGCCGGCAGCCGGGCCTGACGATGCTCGGCAGATCATGCAGCTCGTCCTCGACCGTGCGGCGCGCATCCACGCTGCGGCGGAAGAGGGGCCGCCGCCCTGCGTTCCACGGCGGGTCACTTCAGCCACCTTCGCGGGACGAAGGGCAGCCCGCGTCGCCGAGGGACGCAAATCCAAGGCGGTCCGGCCGCCGGAGGCCTCCAGTCCGACCGCCCGAATCGTGCTTCGTCCCGAGGATGTCGCGCTGTCGCTCTCGCACCCGGCATGGCGGAAGCTGGCGGAGGAGGGGCGGGGCTATTTTGAATTCGCCGGCCCCCTGGCCGCCTCGGAAATGCGCGTTTTCGACGAGGCCGAAGACATGTTGCGCGCGGGCCCGGATCCGCCGCGCCTCGTCCGGAGGATCGATCCGGCGTGGCTGCGAGCGCCGCTCGCTTTGTGCACCGGCGATCCGCGGCGGCCTCGGCTCAATGTCGCCGCTCCCGCAATCCTCAGGGACCTGGCCTTCGTCGACGTGGATTTCGACTGCGTGCTGTGCGGGCAGGGCGTGCTGCTGGCGCTCAGGCGCACGGATCAGGGCTGGGCGATTGTCGCGGGGGCGCAGGAGTGGGTCAGCTGACCGACCGCGCCTCGACCTTCAGACCGGCTGGCCTCCCTCCGCAAGCGCGCTAAGAAGGCGTCATGGCCAAGCTCTATTTCTACTACGCGTCGATGAACGCCGGCAAATCGACCGTGCTCCTGCAGACCGACTTCAACTATCGCGAGCGCGGCATGGAGACGATGCTCTACACGGCGGCGGTGCACGACCGGTCGGGCTTCGGGATCGTCGGCTCGCGCATCGGCCTCACCGCCGAGGCGGGTACCTTCGAGCCGGCCACCGACCTTCGCGCCGAGGTCGAGGCGGAATTGAAGAAGCGCCTCGTCCACTGCGTCCTGGTCGACGAGGCGCAGTTCCTCACCCGGGCGCAGGTGGTCCAGCTCGCCGAGGTCTGCGACGAGCTCGACGTCCCCGTCCTCGCCTACGGCCTGAGGACCGATTTCCAGGGCAATCTGTTCGACGGCAGCGCGGGCCTGCTGGCGCTGGCCGACAAGCTCGTCGAGCTGAAGGCGATCTGCGAATGCGGACGCAAGGCGACGATGAACCTGCGCGTCGACCAGGACGGTTTCGCCGTCGCCGCCGGGGAGCAGACCGAGATCGGCGGCAACGACCGCTATGTCGCGCTGTGCCGTCGCCACTTCATGGAGCAATCTGCGCGAAGGCGAGCAGCGGCAGCTGCCGCTGAAGCTCAACGCAGCCGGCCTGATGCACGGCTGGCTGGTGATCGACAAGCCGGTCGGGCCCGGCTCGACGGACGTCGTGTCGAGGGTCAAGCGGGCGCTTCGCGACGGCGGCTATGCGAAGCTCAAGGTCGGCCATGGCGGCACTCTCGACCCGCTGGCGAGCGGCGTGCTTCCGGTGGCGCTGGGCGAGGCGACCAAGCTCGCCGGGCGGATGCTCGACGCCGACAAGGTCTACGAATTCACCATCCGCTTCGGCGAGGAGACCGACACGCTCGACGCCGAAGGCGCGGTGGTCGCGACCTCCGAGGTCCGGCCGACGCTCGCGCAGGTGGAGGCGGTGCTGGAGCGTTTCACCGGCGAGATCGAGCAGGTGCCGCCGGCCTATTCGGCGCTCAAGGTGGAGGGGAAAAGGGCCTACGACCTGGCGCGGGCGGGCGAGGCGGTGGAGATGAAGAGCCGGCCGGTCCGCATTCACTCTCTCACCGTTCGGGCTGAGCCTGTCGAAGCCCAATCCTTCATCGTTGCCGAGGAGGACAAGGAAAGGGCTTCGACAGGCTCAGCCCGAACGGTTTCTGAGATCACGCTCGAAGCCCGGGTCTCCAAGGGCACCTACATCCGCTCGCTCGCCCGCGACATCGCCCGCGCCTTGGAAACGCGTCGGCCACGTCACCATGTTGCGCAGGCTCAAGGCCGGGCCCTTCACCCTCCAATCCGCGATTTCGCTGGACAAAATGGGCGAACTCGCTAAGGCGCGGCAGCTTGAACAGGCACTCTTGCCGCTGACGGCGGGGCTGGACGACATCCCGGCTCTACCCGTCACCCCCGACCAGGCAAGGGCGCTCCGCGAGGGGCGCCGATTGGCCGGGATCGCCGCAAAGCCAGGGCTTCATCTAGCGACCGACCAGTCTGTTCCGGTTGCGCTTGTGGAGCTTTCGCGAAGGGGACCTTCGGGTGGTGCGCGGCTTCAACATCTAGACGACAAGGAGTATGACGATGTCGGTTACCGCCGAACGCAAGCAGGAAATCATCGAAGACAATGCCCGGGCCAAGGGCGACACCGGATCCCCCGAGGTCCAGGTCGCGATCCTCACCGAGCGCATCAACAACCTCACCAACCATTTCAAGACGCACGCGAAGGACAATCATTCCCGCCGCGGCCTCCTGATGATGGTCAACAAGCGCCGCTCCCTGCTGGATTACATCCGCAAGGAAGATCACGAGCGCTACACCGCCCTCATCGCGAAGCTCGGGCTTCGCAAGTAAAAGCCGGAGCGGCCCCCGAAACGGGGCCGCTTCGCGCATCGGGCTCCCGCAATAAGGCGGCGCCCGGTGCAGGGTCATATGGACCCGACTGCCGGGCAGGAAGCCCGGACATTGGCCCCCTCGGCATTGGGTCGAGGGCGTTGAAGGAAACAATATGTTCGACATGAAGAAAGTGGAGATCGAGTGGGGCGGCAAGACGCTCACTCTCGAAACGGGCCGAGTTGCCCGCCAGGCCGACGGCGCGGTGCTCGCGACCCTCGGCGAGACCGTCGTCCTTTGCGCGGTGACCGCGGCGAAGAACGTCAAGCCGGGGCAGGATTTCTTCCCGCTGACCGTGCATTATCAGGAAAAATTCTCGGCCGCGGGACGCATCCCGGGCGGCTTCTTCAAGCGCGAGCGCGGCGCCACCGAGAAGGAGACGCTGACCAGCCGCCTCATCGATCGGCCGATCCGGCCGCTGTTCCCGGAGGGGTTCTACAACGAGGTCCTCGTGATCGCTCATGTGATGAGCTATGACGGCGAGAACGAGCCCGACATCGTCGCGATGATCGCCGCTTCCGCCGCTCTCACCCTCTCCGGAATCCCGTTCATGGGCCCGATCGCCGCCGCCCGCGTCGGCTATGCCGAGGGCGAGTATATCCTCAACCCGACCCAGGACCAGGTCAAGGAAGGCGAGCTCGACCTCGTCGTCGCCGGCACCCACAATGCGGTGATGATGGTCGAATCGGAGGCCAAGGAGCTGTCCGAGGACGTCATGCTCGGCGCCGTCATGTTCGCCCACCGCTCGATCCAGCCGGTCATCAAGGGCATCATCAGCCTCGCCGAGAAGGCCGCCAAGGACCCGTGGGAGCTCGAGGAGCCGGCCGACACCAAGGCGATCAAGGAGAAGCTGCGCGGCCTGATCGGCCAGGACCTCGCCGCCGCCTACAAGCTGACCGACAAGCAGCAGCGCCAGACCGCGATCAACGAGGCCCGCGCCAAGGCCCGCGACCGGCCTCGCCGACATGGAGGCCAGCGACCCCGCCGGCTATCTCGGCGCGCTGAAGCTCGTGAAGAAGCTGGAAGCGGAGATCGTCCGCGGCGCCATCCTCAAGGAAGGCGTCCGGATCGACGGCCGCGACACCAAGACCGTCCGCCCGATCGAGGCGATGGTCGGCTTCCTGCCGCGCACCCACGGCTCGGCCCTCTTCACCCGCGGCGAGACCCAGGCGATCTGCACGACCACTCTGGGCACCAAGGACGCCGAGCAGATGATCGACGGGCTGGAGGGCCTCTCCTACTCGCGCTTCATGCTGCACTACAACTTCCCGCCTTATTCGGTCGGCGAAGTCGGGCGCTTCGGCGCTCCGGGGCGGCGCGAGGTCGGCCACGGCAAGCTCGCCTGGCGGGCGCTCCACCCGGTGCTGCCCAGCCACGACGACTTCCCCTACACGATCCGCATCCTCTCCGACATCACCGAGTCGCAACGGCTCCTCGTCGATGGCGACGGTGTGCGGCGGCTGCCTCGCCCTGATGGACGCGGGCGTTCCGATCACCCGGCCGGTCTCGGGAATCGCCATGGGCCTGATCCTCGAGGGCAAGGACTTCGCGGTGATCAGCGACATCCTCGGCGACGAGGACCATCTCGGCGACATGGACTTCAAGGTCGCCGGCACCGAGAAGGGCATCACCTCGCTGCAGATGGACATCAAGATCGCCGGGATCACCGAGGAGATCATGCGCATCGCCCTCGACCAGGCCAATGAGGGCCGCGCCCACATCCTTCGCGAGATGGCCAAGGCGATCGGCGAGGTGCGCGGCGAGCTCTCGGCCCACGCGCCGAGGATCGAGACGATGCAGATCGACAAGGCGAAGATCCGCGACGTCATCGGCACCGGCGGCAAGATCATCCGCGAGATCGTCGCCACCACCGGCGCCAAGGTCGACATCGACGACGAGGGCGTGATCAAGATCAGCTCCTCGGACGTCAACCAGATCGAGGCGGCGCGCAAGTGGATCCAGGGCATCGTCGAGGAGCCCGAGGTCGGCAAGGTCTATTCCGGCAAGGTCGTCAACCTCGTCGATTTCGGCGCCTTCGTGAACTTCATGGGCGGCCGCGACGGCCTCGTCCACGTCTCCGAGATCCGCAACGAGCGGGTCGAGCGCGTGGCCGACGCGCTCAGCGAGGGCCAGGAGGTCAAGGTCAAGGTCCTCGAGATCGACCCGCGCGGCAAGGTCCGCCTGTCGATGCGGGTCGTCGACCAGGAGACCGGCGCCGAGCTCGAGGACACGAGGCCGCCGCGCGAAGGCGGCGACCGCGAGCGGGGCCCGAGGGGCGACCGCGGCGACCGAGGCCCGAGGCGCGACGGCGAAGGCCGCGGCGACCGCGGCGGCCGGGACCGGGGTCCGAGGCGCGACGGCGGCGGCGGTCGCGGCGGCGACCGTGACCGCGGCCCGCGCGGCGAAGGCGGCGGCGACCGCGGCCCCCGCGAGGGTGGCGGCGACCGCGGCCCCCGTGGCGAGGGTGGCGGCGAGCGCTCCGAGCGCGGCCCGCGCCGCGACCGCGAGGACCGCGCCCCGCGCGACAGCGACGGCCCGGAGCCGGAATTCGCTCCGGCCTTCCTGACCCGCGACGACGACTGATCTGCTCCCCGGCGAAAGCCGGGGCCCAGGAAAACAGAGAGGCCCCGCCAGAGATGGCGGGGCCTTTTTTGTCGGTCACGCGGAGGCGCGGAGGGCACGAAGCGGCCGTGTCTCCCGCAGGCTTCGTGCCCTTTCGGCTGCGCTCAGGACAGGCTTGCGGCTTCGCGGCTTTGCTGAGGCCCTGGCGGCCAGGGCGGCTCCGGAGCTAAGAAACGCCATGTTCATCCGCTTCGTGATTGCCGGCCGGGACGAGGATTCCGGCCGAAGGCAGGGCCTTTTCCAGACAGGCGACGCCCTTCGCCGTTCCGGCCGGATGAGCGGCGCGGACATCGCTCGGCTCGACGAGTTGCAGGCCTGGTTCCGGGAGCATCTCGCCGTGCCGGACCGCTTCTCGCTATCGCCGAAACCGAACCGCAAGGCGCAGGCGATCAGCTGGTTCCGGGACTCGGCGCTCGAGCAGATCGGCCGGATGCGGGAGTACCAGGCGCTGCTCGAAAGCTACGAAATCCCGGTGGAGATGCTTCGCGAGCGGCGACCCGGTTATGTCGTCTACGAGGACGAACACCAGGTCGTCGCATATCCCTTCTCGGAGACGCGATGCTGAAGGCGCCGGCAGCCGGCGCCGCGCGAGGTCCGTCGCGGCGCGCCAAGGCGAACCGGAGCCGGAATCCGCCCCGGCCTTCCTGATCCGCGACGACGACTGATCTTCTGTTCCCCGGCGCAAGCCGGGGCCCAGGAGCAGGGGAGGCCCCGCAGGAATGCGGGGCCTTTTTTGTCGTTCACGCGAAGGGCGCGAAGATCACCAAGGGCGCGAAAGGGCGGTGCCTCCTTCCTGTGCCCTGCCTGTCTCGGCGGCACTTTGCGTGAGAGTGAGCGCTCGGCCTATTGCCTTTGCGATCAGGCGGCCTTGGCGGTCAGTTCCAGCCCCAGGGCCTTGAGAGCGCCGATCACCGATGTGATATCGCTTTGCGCGGTCAGCGTGTCGTGGGCGAGGCCCTTGGCGCGGGCGACGTTGTTCAGCGCCAGCACGATCAGCTCGGGATCGCCGTCCTCGAACACGGCCTCGACATAGGCGAGAACAGCGTCCGGACTGTCGAGAAATTCGGCCGTGTCCCAGCGGCTCGTCTCAATCCCCATGCTCGGGCTCCCAAAGGGCGGCGATTTCACGCGCCCGGGCAATATCGGTTTTTTGCCGCGATTTGTCACCTCCGTAAGCCAGCAGAATCAGGCGTGCCCCTCGGCGCGCAAAATAGATGCGGTAGCCGGGGCCGTAATCCACGCGAAGCTCGCTGATCCCGCCGCCGACCGATTTCGTGTTGCCGAAATGCTCCAACGAAAGGTGGTCGATGCTCTTGAGGATTCGCGCCCGCGCGCGCTCGTCTCGAAGCGAGCGCAACCACCGGCGGAACTCGGCAGTGTCGACGATTGCGATCGAAGGGGCAGCCATGGCCGGCAGAATAAACCGGCGCCAAGGGTCCACCAAAATTGGATATAGTACCACGCCACCGCCAGCGGCCAAGCCGCCGGCGGTCGCTCCTGGGTGGCGGATGACCTTCCTGATCGAGGGTCGCCGGTCCCCAAAAGTAACCACGAAGAGGTGCTGCGGGAGTTCCGGCAGCCCGGCCTCGGTGGCTATCGAGAGGGGACGACGCGGCGAAGGCGGCGGCGAGCGCTCCGACCGCGGCCCGCGCCGCGAGCGCGAGGGCGGCTCCGGCCGCTCCGAGGGCGACGGCGGTCCGTAGCCCGAGTTCGCGCGGGCCTTCCTGACCGGCGACGACGACTGATCTGCGTTATCCCGGCGAAAGCAGGGTCCAGGGACAGGAAGGGCGTCGCAGCGGGTGTGGGCCCTTTTTGTTGGCGAACGCGTTTTTTACGGGGGTCGCATGTTTCGATATATTTCAAATAGGCTGATTTCCATGGCCATCAAGCTACCTAACGAGAATGCCATTCGGGACTTCCTCGCCTCGCGGCTCGACATGATCGACGCGGGGCTAACTCTCGTAGACCGCGAGCATTATCTGAAGAACTCTCAGGGAGCGGCCGGATTTCTCGATATCTTCGCGCGAGATGCTCAGGGTCAACTCGTCATCGTTGAAATCAAGCGAACAGATGCCGCAGCGCGTGAGGCGATCCAGGAACTCTACAAATACGCGGCCCTTCTGCGCGAAAAATATCTGCTGCGCGATGTCGAGTATCGCCTGATTCTGTTGGCGGTCGAGTGGCACGAGTTGCTCATTCCATATTCCGAGTTCGCAAAGACCGTTCCACTGGACATCTCGGCATTTCGGATCGTGCTTGATGTCGATGGTTGGCCTGAGCGGATCGAGCCTGTCAGTGCTGTGCCAACGGCTTCGCAACGTCGCTTTTCGCGTCGTCATTTCCTATGGCGGTTTGAGGATGATGCAAAAGCAACAGAAGCGATTCCCTTGATCGCAACACATATGAACAAGGCGGGAATTTGCGATTTCGTCTTGGTTCGAAGCCACTCGAACAACCCACTTATAAGCGAAAAGGCGTTCGTCTATTTCGCGCAGCAGGAACTGACGCTCGCCGAATATCGCCAGCGTATTCGGGACCAGCTCGGCGACGACGATTACGAAGAATTCGAGGAGCAGATTGCTGATTTGACCGAGGAGGAAGACCGGGTGAGCGAGGCGGCCGACGCCGTCTGGTATCCAGGTTACGACGATTTGTTCAACCGCATTGGTCCGGATGAATCGGAGATCTCTCATCCTGAAAAGGCGTCGCACTGGTTTGCCGAGGGTGCGCAGCGCGACATCATCGTTGAGCGCTATGGTCGCTTCATCGATGACGGGCTTTCCGATGAGACCATTATCGGCGAACTTATCGGGCATGGCGGAGAGTCAGACTTTCATCTGCGCCTCAGCGCCAGCACGCTCTCTCGACCGCAGATGGAGGCGTTGCGTGCCGGCATCGCAAATGTTTTCTTCTTCAATCCGGAGTGGCGGAATGCGAGCCTCGACCTGTTAGCCTATGCCGAGCGGACTGGGCCGGCGACAGTTAGAATCATTGCTTTCAGTAACGAGGATATTTTGCGCGCAATCGCTGGTGCGGCGTTTAATTACCCGGCCTACGTCCCAACCTTTCGGCTTGAGATCGAACGTGAAGGGCAGCCGACCGAAGTTTTCATGGGTTTGCCGGAATGGGAGGGTACACCGTTTGATTTTGACGCCGTACTAACAGCCCATTTCGGAGACGACCCGTTCGCTTATTTCATAGCGTATCATTTCGGGGAGAACCGTGGGATCAACGCTGACATTATGGCCGATCTCGGCCTTCGCTATATAGTTTTCCGCATGGGACAAGGGGGCCCCGAAAGGATACGCGTAGTAGGTTCCTCGATTGTCGGATCTCCGCGGCCTATGAAGGGGTCAGTATTCAGCCTGATCGAGGCCAATGTCGATGAGGTTCATGAGATCGTTGCCCTGTTCATGGAGCACGATCAAGGATTCCGCCAAGCCATCGAAACTTGGCTCAACAACGATTTCAATGTTGCGGAGCGCCAGATTGAGGCACGCATCCCGCAACTGCGCATGTCCGTCGACGAGCGCTATTGGAACGGTAAAATCGACCTGTGCAATCTGTGTGAACGACCGTTCAATATGGCGCAGTTCATGATCGACGCCCATGTGCGCGGCGGTGGCGCGAATATCTGCGCGCAATGCTACCTTGAGGAAGGCAATGGACGAGGCACGATATTCGCCTCAACCCCGAAGGGGTGGAAGATGCTAGGGACTGACCATCAAAGAGGCTCCACTGAAACCGCGTAGCTAGATTGATCGAGCTTGGCTTGGGTGACGGAGATCGGCCCTGCGGCATGTGTGAGCGCGTTTAGCGAATCCGTTGTTGCGCGCGCACCAGCATAGACTGCCTTAATTGAGCCTGGCAGTAGTCGAAAACAATGGAGTGGCCGCCCCTGGTGCTCGACCACGGTGAAGGTGCCGCTGGGATTGGTTCCTTCACCGCTCGTGGCGTTTATGCCGTGAAGACATTTGACGACGCGTACCTCCTCTTCGTAGGCCCACTCGATGGGCTTGGTGAGGAATAGGCGCTGCCACTTTTCATAATGACTGAGCACGAAATGATGAGTCGCCCCGACCGCGATTCCCTCGGTGAAAGTTGAATGGAAAGGCCCCGACGGCCGGTGTCGTGTATAGATGACGCTGCCGAAATGCGCAGGGATCATATTGCAATTGGGATCAAGAAGGCCAGCAGCAGAGGTGTCCAGTGCTAGCACTGCACCGCGGTGGTGATCCGCGTAATGCGCCCACATCAGAGAATTGGATGGGGTGCGCGTGAGCGACAGAATGGCGCTACGCTCTTCCCAAATGTGGCTCTTACCCCAAGCGCCGATGTCGGCGAACATTTCACTGATAGGATCAGTCGTGGGCACCGGCACAGCCAATGGCGTGTCGAAGGGGTCGTTGAAAAAGCTTGGCCGAGAAAAGCCGACGCTGTTTGTCTCAAGCGTCGCTAAGGCGCTAGACACAGACATGTACTTATAGAGAATCATTCCACTCACATAGCCGGGAGCCACTGCGAAACATCCCTGTTCCAATCGCCCTAGCAGCTGCAACTCCTAAGCCGCGTCCCTCGACAGCTTTCCCGCCTCGTCCAGCCTGCGGTGCAGCCCCGGCGCCGACAGCTCCAGGCCGTTGGGCCAGCACAAAGCGCCGGCCTCGATGAAGGCGCGGCGGAAATAGGCCGGGTCGGCGAGGGGGCGGGTGAGGTCGGTGTCGCGGGCGATGAGGGCGTCGGCCGACCAGCGCGCGGCGGCGCCGTCGCTGAAGGCGAGGTCCAGCGCCGAGTCACCCGCCGGGCGGATCGAGATCAGCTTAATCATCGTCGTCGGGTCCCGCGATCATCTCCATCGGCAGCAGCTTCAGGCCGCATTCCCAGTTTGCCATGAGTTGCTCCCGGCGGTCCAGCGCCCACAAACGCACGATCCGCGCCGCCCGCCGCGGCAGGTTGCCATGGACCATTTCGCCGGTGTCGATCGCGACGAAGGCTTCGAAGCCCTGGCAACTGGCGTGGAAGTGCGGGGGTGGGTGCTCGTCATGATACATCCGGATCACGATCCCGTGGAAGATCGAGACTATCGGCACCCGTCGCAGTCCGGCTGTCCGACCTGAACTCTGTTGCCACGTACCACGGCCATGATCTTCGCTTATCATGGAGTGGGCCGGTATTGGAGTCGAATTCCGAGGATAGACGATCGACGGGAGTCGTCGGTGCCAGGCACGTAGCTGGCATGTGCCTGGTACGTGGCGGGGGATCCCAGGTGCCAGGTACCAAGGATTGAGGTACCAAGGATTGCTCCTACGTCCGCATCCTACGTACCATGCACCGAGGAGCGCAGGCCGTCGGCGGACCGGCGGTCGGCGGCGCCGTCGAAGCGCGGTGACAGTCCGTCCTTCGCACCCTAGACCCGTCGCCGATGCCGAACCGGACCCAGCTCCTCGGAATGGTCCTCGCCGCGCTCGGGGTCGCGGTGGGGCTTCGCGGGGCTTTCGAGTCGGATTCGGCGGCGATGATGGTGCTGGGCGGGGGCGCGGCGGCGGCCGGGTTCGCGCTGATCTTTCGCGGCCATTATCGGGGGCGGTAGGGGCGCCGGGCCTCATAGCTTTTCCCATCCGCGTCAGCTTGAATCCGTCCATGTTCATCTTATGTTCTAGCCAGGAGGGCATGAGGATGACGGTCAGGATGAGCGAGCGCCGGCGCGACGCGTTTCTCGCGGCGCTGGAGGAGTCGGGGAACCAGACGCTGGCGGCGGAGAAGGCGTGCGTGTCGCGGTCGTGGGTGTGCAAGGAGCGGGGGCTGAACCCGGAGTTCGACGCCGAGGTCCGGGCGGCGATCGCGGCGGCGGATGGACGGCTCAAGGGCGGCGACGGGAACCGGCCGCCCGAGGGCTGGGGGTTTCTCGACGGGGTCGAGCTGGTGGTCCGGGGATCGAACCGGCGGCGGGTGCAGATCGCCCGGGCCCGGGCGGGGCAGTGGACGGCGCGGACCGAGCGGCGCTTCCTCGCGGCCGCCGGGGCGACGGTGAACGTCAAGGCGGCCTGCGCCGAGATCGGGAAGAGCTTCGGCTCGGCTTATGCCCATCGCCACCGCTGGCCGGGCTTCGCGCGGCGCTGGGACGACACGCTCGATACCGCGACCGACATGCTCGAGGAGCGGCTGTATGAGCGGGCGGAGAATATCTTCGCCGAGCCGGAGCCGCCCTTGCCCGAGCCGCCGGCGCTGCCGGCGATGACGGTCGCCGAGGCGATCCACCTCCTCCACCTGCAGCAGCGGCGGATGCTCGAGCTCGGCCGCAAGCCGGGGCGGTGGCGGCGGCCGCGGACGCTCGACGAGGTGCGCGAGAGCATCCTCGCGAAATTCTCGGTCATCGCGCGCAAGCGGGGCCTGATCTGAAGCGGCGCCGGACCGCCCTGGGCCCTCGCCCCGTCAGAAGGGCGGCACCTGCGCCGCGTCCCGGGCCGGGTCGCGGCCCTTGCCCTCGGTCGAATAGAAGAGCGCGCGCAGGTCCGGCATCGGATCGGTCAGCTTGTTGGACGGGATCCCCTGGGTGCTGCTCTGGTGGGCGAGGATCAGCCAGCGGCCGTCCTTCTCCTGCCGCTCGAGGACGAAGGTGGTCGAGGCGGCGCGCTCGTAGGTCTTCTGGGCCGCCCAGGCGTAGAAATAGGCCCGTTCCCAGACCTCGACCCGGGCGAAGGTCGAATCGCGGCGGATCACATCGATCTCCCAGGCGAATCGCAGGGCCGTCGCGGCGAGCGAATCGTAGACCGGCCGGCCCGCCGCGCGCGACCTGGAGGGAGGGTAGCGATAGGGCCGGCTGGCCTCGATGTAGCCGGGCGCGACGACGGTCCAGATCCGCGCCTCGTCCTTCTTGCGAAGCTCCTCATACCATCGCCCGACGGCCGCCCGGATCGGAGCTTCGGCCGATTCCGCCGGGGCCCGGGCGGCGGCCGGCGACGGGCCGGAAAGGATCAGCGCCGCCGCAAGAAGGATCGTCGCGATTCTGACCATAAGCGTCTCCTCGACCGGGAGACTGTCCGGCGCGGCCTTGCGGCGCCATGAACGCCGGGGGGCCGCCTGGCTTGCGGGCTCGACCGGCAGCGGCGATAGTCGCGGGGTGGAAGCGGAGGAGATGGAGGCGCCGGACGAGCGGCCGCTGGGGGCGGCGGCTCGGACCGCGCTCGGGTTGCTCGGGCTCGCCGCCACCGGGGCGGGGCTGGTCGCCGGCTTCTTCGCGGTGGCGGTGGTGGGCGGCGCGCTCGGCGAGCGGCCGGTGCAGCCCTGGCAGATGTACGCGCTCGGGGCCGCGATCCTCGCCTTTCCGCTGCTGCTGGTGGCGGCCGGCTTCGTCAGCCTTGCCTGCCGGCGGCGGGCGGGGGTGAAGGCGGTCGCCTGGCTCGCCGCGGCGGTTGTCGCCGACCTTCTGCTGGCGGTCTGGCTGGTGCGGATGCCGGTCGGGAGCTGCACGCCTTTCCCGCCGAGCGCCCCGGCCGGGTCGATCGAGGCGACCGGCTGCCTCGACCGCTCCTGGTCGCCGCCGTCCTGACAGGGGCGGCCTTAGGGCAAGCGCCTCAGCATCACCGAGATGTTGGGGGCGAGCCAGCCCGGCCCGATGCCGAGCCGGCGGGCGAGAGCGGCGACCGCCCGAAGGGGGATCGGCAGCGGACCGCCGCCGCGCCTCGCCTTTCGGGCGGCCGTCCAGCCCTCGCCCCGCCCGGCGCCGTCCTCGTCGACGAAATCGTCGCGGACGAGCCGGCGAAGCCGGAACGGGCTGAGCCCGCGCTGCCAGCAGCGCCCGAGCCAGGGATCGACCCGGCGCGGCAAATAGTTGACCAGCCAGCGGCCGGAATGGACCTCCCGGGGCGCGAGCCGGCTGGCGGTGCCGGTGACGAGCAGCCGGCCGCCCGGCTTCAGAACCCGGCGGAGCTCGCCGACGACCGCGCCGAGCTCGGCGGGGCGGACATATTCGAGAACGCTGTTGCACAGGATGAAATCGAAGCGGGCGTCGGCGAAGGGCAGTCGGCGGGTGTCCGCAACGTGCCTCAGGGCGATGGCGCCATGGCCGTGGCGGGCGGCGTTCAGGCGGGCGAGATCGACCGCGCAAGGATCGACGTCGACTCCGCAGACCGAGGCTCCGAGCCGCGCCATGACGATGCTCGAGGCGCCGTAATTGCAGCCGAACTCGAGTACCTCCAGGCCGCGGAGGTCGACCCCGTAGCCGTCGAGCACGGGCCGAAGCATCCGCCATTCGTAATCGACATAGCCGCCCACCCAGGCGCCGTCGGGATCCAGCCCGAGGTCGCGCGCCTTGGCCTCGAACATCCGCTGGGCCGCCTCAAGGCCCGGGCCCGCCGCTACCGCTCCTGCCGGCATCGCCTCGCTCCTCCCGTCCGGGGATGCGAGCCGGACGCCGGTCGGATCGTAGCACGGCCGGCCGCGGCCGGGGGCCCCCGGTCTCGCCCGGTTTAACCAAACCGTGTCCCGTTCCGGGCCAGGCTCTTTTTTGCGATAAGCGGGCGTCCCGGCCCACCCGGCCGATTGCATTTGGCGGCGCGCTCGCCAAGATGGCGGCCGCTTCGACGAACAGGGATATCATGCGCGGACAGGTGCTGGGAGTGGATACGAGGACGGGCGACGGCATCGTCTCGGGCGACGATGGCCGGCGCTACGCCTTCCGGCCGACCGACTGGGCGGCCCGCGGCGAGCCGGCGGTCGGGATGCACGTCGATTTCGAGACCCACGAGAACCGGGCGCTGACCATCTTCCCGGTGCCGGGGACGAGCCCCTCGCCCGTGCCGGCCTCGGTGGAGCTCGAGCCGGAGCGAAGCGATCGCAACAAGCTGGTCGCGGCGCTTCTCGCCTTCCTGCTCGGGTGGCTCGGGATCCACCGTTTCTACCTGGGCAGGATCGGCTCGGGAATCGTCATGCTCCTGCTCAGCTGCACGGTGGTCGGCCTGTTCGCGACCGTGCCCTGGGCGCTGATCGACATGATCCGCTATCTCATGATGACCGAGCGGGAATTCGCCGAGCTTTATGGGCGCGCCTGACTTTTCGTGACGCCTTCGGAACCATTTCCGTCTGATCGAGGTTAAGTTCCGGTCGCGTCACGCAAGCGGCATTGGCAGGCCAACTCCCCCTGCCGACGAGCGCCTCGGCTAATCGCCGGGGCGTCTTGCCTTCGGGGGGAGCGCCGAGAGGAGACATTAGACATTATGAAGAAGATCCTGATCATGCTCGCCGGCGCGAGCGTCCTCGGCCTCGCGGCCTGCGACGTCGACCAGACCAAGAACGCCCAGCTGCCGGACGTCGACGTCAACGTCAGCGGCGGCCAGGCGCCCGAGTTCAACGTCACGCCTCCGGAGGTCACCGTCGGAACCGAGAACCGCACCGTCGAGGTGCCCGACGTCGACGTCAAGGTGCCGGCCGAGAACGCCCAGTAAGCGGTCCGTCAGGGGCCGGGCTCGTCCTCGTCGCCGAACAGGTCGATGAACCGGCCCTCGATCGGCCCGCCGCGGTCCGGGCCGGGCTCGCCCGGCCCGGCGCCGCCGCGCCAGCTTCCGTCGCGATAGGCCTCGGGGATCGGATCGGCGAGCGGGTCGAGGCCGAGCGCCTCGAGCTCGTCGAACCAGCGGTCGCGCTGCGAGGGGGGCAGCGCCTCGCCGCACCAGGGGCAGTAGAAGAGGCACTGGCGGGCGTCGCCGGCGGCTACCCAATATTCGTCGAACCGCGAATCGTAGCGGACCGACTGCCAGTCGTTCTGGGGATGGCGGTCCATATGGCCCGCGCTGACGATCGGCCTGCGCATCGCCCGCCGGACTATCCCGGCGGCGATGCGGCGGGCAAGGGGCCTCAGCGGTCCGGGGCCCGGGGGGCCGGCGGGCCGAGCGCGTCCGGCCAGCCATAGGCCGAGCCCAGAGTGCGCTGGATCGCCGCCGCCAGGAAGCCGCCATTGTCGCCGTTGGTCATGACGACGAGGCCCTGGCGGGAGCCGTCGAGGAAGGCGACGAAGCGGCATTCGAAGCCCTGGTTGGCGCCGCCGTGGGTGAGGATCGTCCGCCCGCCCCGAGCCAAGACCGTCACCCCGAGGCCGTAATCGGTGAGCCCCGGAGTCGCCATGGCGCGCGCCGTTCCCCGGGCGAGCAGAGCGCCGCTCCGGCCGGCCCAGCTGTCCTGCAAAGCGATCAGGAAGCGGCCGAAGTCGGACGGAGTCGTCCACAGCCCCGCCGCCGCCAGCTCGGGATAGAAATTGCCGCCGCCGGCGAGCGGCGCTCCGAGGGAATCGTGGCCGCCGGCGGCGCCGCGCAGGCGGCGGGGCGGAGTGAAGGAGGACCGGCCCATCCCCGCCGGGGCCAGCAGGAGGCGGCGCATCAGGCGCGGGAAGCCGGTGCCGGCCGACTCGGTCATCAGCAGCTGGGCGACGGAATAGCCGCCGCCCGAATAAGCCGTCCCGGTCCCCGGCTCGGCGAACGGCCGGACCGGCGCGGTCGCGGCGGGCGGGGCGCCGGCGAGGCTCTGGACGAGGGTGGGCACCGGCCGCCCGGAGGCGTAGCCGGGATAGCCGGCGACGGTCAGGCCGGCGCCGTGGCTGAGCAGGCGGCGCAGGGTGACCCGGCTCGCCCAGTCCGCCGGTCCCGGCACGCGCCAGCCGCGAAGCCGCCGGTTGACGGGTTCGTCGAGATCGAGCCGGCCCCGGTCGACGAGGCGCAGGGCGGCCGCCGCCGCCACCGGCTTGCTGAGCGAGCCGGCCTGGAAGCGGGTCCGAGGAGTCACGCGCCGGCCCGACCCGGCGACCGCCTCGCCATAGGCGCGGGCCCATTTCACCCGCCCGTTCTCGACGAAGGCGACCGAGACCGCCGGCACGCGCATGTCCCGCATCCGCTCGGCCAGCGGCGCCAGCCGCGGTCCGGGCCTCGGGCCGGGAAGGGCGACGACGCGCTGCTCGAGCGCGTCGATCGCGGCGCGGTCGCTCGGGTCGGGAGCGGGCGCGGCGGCCGCCGCCGCGGTGCCGGCCAGGCCGAGCGCGAGCCAGGCGAGCCGGCTCAGAACAAGCGTCATCGATATCCTCCGCCCTCGTCCATCGCCGCCCGAGCATGAGGCGAAAGCGGGCGGAAGTGAGGCGCCGCCTTACCCGTTCTTGCGCGATGGGCGGCTATTGGAGGTTGGCGGGGCCGGCTGCATTGGAGTCGGCGACATTGCCCTCGATCCGGTTGAGCAGCGCCTCGGCCTCGTTGTCGAGCGGGGCGACCTGGGCGGCGACGTCGTTTGCGGCCTCGGCCTCGATCTGGCGGTAGCGCTCCTCGAGGGCCTTGGACTGGCTGTCGGCCTTGGCCTGGACGTTCTCGGGCTCCCCTTCGCAGGCGGCGAGGAGGAGGAACGGGGCGAGCAGCAGGGGCAGGCGCATCGCCGGTCCTTACGCCATTCCCGCGCGAGCGGGAATGACGTTGACGCGGGCGGTCCTCAGACGAAAACGGCGAGGTCGGGGGCCGTCGCTCCGAGCATGGCCGGCTCGTCGGCGGTGCCCATGATCTCGACGATCACCGTCGCCTTGCCGCTGCCGTCGCTGCTGTTGACCCTGAAGATCTCGAAATAGGTCTTGCCGTCTTCGAATTCGTCGTGGGGGCCGTCCGCCTGGTAGGTCCAGCTCCCGTCCTCCTCGACCGTGAAAATGCCGTACTGGCCCTGCAGGGTGGAGGGAACGACCGTCGCCGGGCTGTCCGGATCGGTGATGACGAGCTGCCCCGAACTGGAGATATCGGACGCGTCGTCCCCCTCGGTCAGGCTGACCCGCGCCGACTCGATCCGCGTCGGATCGTCGACCCCGGTGACGAGTACGGTCACGGTGGCGACGCTGATCTCGCCGTTACCGAGGCGGACCGAATAAGTGAAGCTGTCGGTCGCGGTCTCGCCTTCGGCGAGATAGTCGAACTTGTTGCCCGGCTTGTAGCGGGGCAGGCCGTCGCTGCCGAGACCCACGGTGGCGCCGCCCGGCAGCTCGGCGAAGGTGGAAGGGTTGGTCGGATCGGCCTGGTCGAACGACCAGATGCGCAGCGTCGGCGCCCGCCCGTCGTTGGCGAGGGCGTCGAACGAGATGGAGGTGTTCTCGCTGGTCGTCACGAAATCGTCGCGCGCCTGCGGCCGGTTGGGATTTGACATATCTTGGGCCATCGCTTGCTACTCCCGCCACGAGTCCCCGCCCGACGTCCAAGGTGGACGAAATTGACCTGTACAGTCAATGGCTTGCGGCTGAAGGATGTCCCGCGATGGGGCAGGGCGGCCGACGGCTCGTCAGGCCAGCGAAGGCTGGCATCCCGGCGGGCGATAGGCGCCGGTGCTTGTCACCCGCCGGGGCCCCAGCCTTCGCTGGGGCGACGGAAGGAAAAGTGGGGAGCTTCTGTTGCTCGGTGCTCCCCGTACCGCCGGTGTCCGCTTCTGTTGCCCGGTGCGGCCCGAACCGCGCTTTTGTCCTTGTAACTTAGTCCGTGAGGACCGGGTTACGCGGCAATCGCGAGCGCCTCGTTGTCGTTGGCACTTGTGGTTGTGAACGGTTTTACGGCGCATTCAGGCCGGGCAAAAACAGCGCTTTTCAACACACGTCGATCCTAGTTCGGCCCCATCAGCTGCCCTGCTTCGCCAAAGGCTTCGCAGGGTAATTGGTGGAGCCGCCGGGTACCGCCCCCGGGTCCGCTGCGTCTATTGCACGCTGCAATTTATCACCATAGCCGGGCGAAGCCCGGCAGCTCCCATATAGGCGATCGGCGCTGAATTTAAAGTGAAAGCCGGGGCGGACATTGCGGGGGCGAAGCGAAGTCCCTACGTCAGGCCCGCAACGACACGAGGGGACAGACATGAAGCGCACGCCTGATGACCGCCTTCCTGGTGCCGGTGGCGGGCGTCTCGCTCGCCGGCTGCGGCGTCAACTCGATCCCGACCGCGGAGGAGGAGGCCAAGGCGCGCTGGGCCGACGTCCAGGCGGCCTACCAGCGCCGGGCGAGCCTGATCCCGAACCTGGTCTCGACCGTGCGCGGCGCGGCGGCCTCCGAGGAGCGGATCCTGACCCGGGTCACCGAGGCGCGGGCCGATGCCACCCGGATCACCGTCGGCCCCGACCAGCTCACCGATCCCGCGGCGATGCAGCGCTATCGCCGAGGCCCAGAACCGGCTGAGCGCCTCGATCATCCCGCTCCAGCGCCTCCAGGAGGCCTATCCGACGCTCCAGAGCCAGGCCAATTTCGCGACCCTGATGAGCCAGCTCGAGAGCACCGAGAACCGGATCAACATCAGCATCCGCGACTACAATAGCGCGGTGCAGAACTATAACACCCGGATCCGCACCTTCCCGGACGTGATCGGCGCCAAGGTCATCTACGGGGCCAAGCCGATGGCGACCTTCCAGGCGACCACTCCGGGCGCCGACCAGGCGCCGGACGTCAATTTCGACACGAACACCGGCGCCTGACGGGCCGGTGATCCGGGCCTTCCTCCTCTTCCTGCTGGTCCTCGTCGCCGCGCCCGCGGCGGCGCAGGACTTTCCGAAGCTGACCGGCCGGGTGGTCGACAACGCGGACCTTCTCCCGCCCGCCGACGAGGCCGCGCTCAGCCAGAAGCTCGAGGCGGTCGAGCGGGCGAGCAGCCGCCAGCTGGTCGTCGCCACCGTCCCCAGCCTGCAGGGCTACGACATCGCCGATTACGGCTACCAGCTCGGCCGGCACTGGGGGATCGGCCAGAAGGGGGCGAACAACGGCATCATCCTGCTCGTCGCCCCGGCCGAGCGGAAGGTCACGATCCAGGTCGGCTACGGCCTGGAGCCGATCATGACCGATGCGCTGTCGCACCAGATCATCACCGAGCAGATGCTGCCCAGCTTCAAGGACGACGATTATCCGCGGCGGGATCAACGCCGGCGCCGACGCGATCATCGAGCAGCTGCAGGCGCCGCCGGAGCAGGCCGAGCAGAAGGCGATCGCCGCCCAGCAGGCGCAGCGCGCAAGCCGAGCGGCGAGGACGACGGCTCGATCTTCCCGCTGATCTTCTGGGGGATCGTCTTCGTCTTCATGATCCTGCCGATGCTTCGCGGCGGCCGGCGCGGGCGGCGCCATCGGCGGAGCGGAGTGTGGGTCTGGGGGCCCGGGGTCGGCGGCGGCGGCTGGGGCGGCGGCTCGAGCGGCGGCGGCTTCGGAGGCTTCGGCGGGGCGGCGGCGGCTTCGGCGGCGGCGGCGGCTCGTTCGGCGGCGGCGGAGCGTCGGGAGGATGGTGATGCCGAGGTTCAGCGAGGCGGACCATGCGCTGGTCACCGACGCGGTGGCCAAGGCCGAGCGCGCCAGCGACGGCGAGATCGTCACCATCGTCGCCCCGCGCTCGGACGCCTATCACGACGTCGGGCTCCATTATGCGGTGCTGGCGATGCTGCTCGTGCCCGACGATCGGCGGCGGTTGCTGCCGCAGGCGTGGATCGACTGGGGCCTCGGGCTGGTCTTCGGCTGGAACGCCGCCGCTGAGCTTCCGGCTGGCGATGCTGCTGCTCGTCGTCGCGATGGCGATCGTCTTCCTGATCGTCCGCTTCGCTCTGGCCTACAGGCCGCTTCGGATGGCGCTGACTCCGGCCGAGCACCAAGACCCGGCGGGTGCGGCGCCGGGCGGTCGAGCTGTTCCGGGCCGGGACCGAGAAGCGGACCAAGGGCCGGACCGGGATCCTCCTCTACCTGTCGCTGCTCGAGCATCGCGCCGAGATCGTCGCCGACGAGGCGATCCACGGCCAGGTCGAGCCCGACGTCTGGGGCGAGGCGATGGCGGCCCTGGTCGACGGAGGTGAAGGCGGGGCGGCCCGGCGAGGGCATGGCGCTGGCGGTCGAGAAGATCGGCGCGGTCCTCGCCGAATGCCTTCCGCCGACCCTCGACAATCCCAACGAGCTTCCCGACCGGCTGATCGAGCTGTGAGCGACGAGCCGGAGGTCGTCTGGCGCGGCCGGTTCATCGAGGCGAAGCGGCTCGGCAAGTGGGAGTTCGTCTCGCGCACCGGCGCGGTCAGCGCGGCGGTGATCCTGGCGGTCGACGACGGCCATGTCCTCCTCGTCGAGCAATATCGGGTGCCGATCGGGGCGCGCTGCCTCGAGCTTCCCGCCGGCCTGGTCGGCGACGAGGAGGAGGGCGAGGAGGCCGCCGCCGCCGCGATCCGCGAGCTCGAGGAGGAGACCGGCTACCGGGCCGAGCGCGATGGTCGACCTCGGCCGCTTCTATGCCTCGCCGGGAATGTCGTCCGAGGGCTTCACCCTGCTTCGCGCCGAGGGGCTGAGCAAGGTGGGCGACGGGCGGCGGAGTCGCCGGCGAGGATATCGAGGTGCACCGGGTGAGGCTCGAGGACGTGCCGGCCTTCGTCGCGGCGCGGCGGGTCGAGGGCGTCGCGATCGACGTCAAATTGCTTCTGCTGCTCGGGTCGAGCCTGCTCGGCTGATTCGCCCCGAATGCCCTAGCGGCCGCCTTCCTTCTTCAGCCAGGGGGCGGAGCGGGCGACCGCCTCGACCGTGAAGCCCTCGTCACCGGCTTCCTCCGCGCCTTCCAGGCTGTGGTGCCAGGAGCGGGCGGAGAGGGCCGAGTCGAGGCAGCGCTGCTCGGCGATCCGGTGGCCCTTGCCCTCCGCCCTGACGGTGTGGATGCGGACGTCGCCGGCGGCGACGTCATAGGGGCCCTCGACGGCGTCGAAGCCCTGGCCGCGGGCCTCGCCGGCCCTGGCGGCGAGGAAGGCCTTGCAGGCGGCCGCGTCGGCGAAGCCGTGCGGCGAGGGTTCGAACTCGGCCTCGCCGGCCGCCGCCGCGGCCACCAGCCAGAGCAGGGCGATCACCTGAAATTGTCCGCATAGGCCTGAAGCCTCAGCTTGCGCTCGGCGGGCGGGACGACATGGCAGGCAATGCCCTTCTTCTCGGCATAGGCGCGGGCGGCCTCCAGCGTCGGGAAGGCGAGGGTGACCTGGGCCTGGGTGTCGCCGCCGCCCGACCAGCCGGTCAGCGGATCGGGGACGTGCGGGCGGTGCGATTCGAACTCGAGCAGCCACTCGTCGGTCCGCGCCTTGCCGGACTGCATCGCATTCTTGGGCCGCTGGAAGATCCGTGCCGCCGCCATGATGTTCGCTCCTTGCTGCTTCACGTCTGCTGCCCGGCTTTTCCCCGCAAATCAACTTTTGGTCATGGGTGGGGCGAGGCTTTCTTGGTCCTCAGCGTCGCGGCCGCGCCGGCCGGATCGTCCGGCCAGGGATGCTTGGGATAGCGGCCGCGCATCTCCTTCGCGACCGCCGCCCAGCTGCCGCTTCCAGAAGCCGGGCAGGTCGCGGGTGGTCTGGATCGGCCGGCCGGCGGGGGAGGTGAGGCTGAGCACGAGCGGGACCCGGCCGCCGGCGATCGCGGGATGGCTGGACAGGCCGTACAGGGCCTGGACCCGGACGGTCACGGTCGGGCCCGCCTCGGCTTCATAGTCGATCGCGTGGCTGCTTCCGGCGGCGGTGTCGAAGCGGTGGGGGGCGAGCCGGTCGACCGCCTTGCGGCCCTCCCAGCCGAGGCGGGAATCGAGCATATCCGACAGGCCGGCAGGGTCGATGTCGCGCAGGCCGCGCCGGCCGGCGACGAGCGGCGGAAGCCAGTCGTCGAGCTCGGCGAGCATGGCTTCGTCGGACAGGTCGGGGAGCGCCGGGTCGTGGCGGCGGGCGAAGGCCGCGCGGCGGCGGAGCGAGCGGGCGCCGTCGCTCCACGGCAGCAGGTCGAGGCCGTGGGCTCGGACGCCGTCGACCAGCGCCGCCTCGATCTGCTCCGCCGGGGCGGCGGAATCGCTGGCCTTCCGACAGAGTGATCGCGCCGAGGCGGCGGCCGCGGCGGGCGCGGACGGTGCCGGCGGCGGGATCGAAGCGGAGCTGGGCGCCGCTCTCGATCCGGTCGCCGAACAGCGCCTCGACCTCGGCTTCGGCGATCGCCGCGGCGGAGAGGATCCGGGCGCCGGCGGCGGTGCCGCTGACCTCGCCGACGGCGAGCCAGGTCTCGCGCGCGAGCGGCGACAGCGGATCGAGCCGGAAGCCGCGGCCGCCGACGCTGATCCAGCTCTCGCCGGACGAATCGCGGCGCTTCGACAGCCGGTCGGGGAAGGCGAGGGCGAGGCAGAGGCCGATTTCGTTGGTCTCCGGCGCTGCGTTGCTCCCCGGCGAAGGCCGGGGCCCAGCGCCGCCGCTCGACTGGGCCCCGGCCTTCGCCGCGGAGCGTGAGCTGCTGCCATCGCCGCGCCAGGCCCCGCGCCGCCTCGGCGCGCTGGCCCCGGTCCCCCCGCCAGCGCCGCAGCCTCAGCTCCAGGTCGACGTCGTTGCCGCCGAGGCCGCGCTCCGACAGCAGGACCGCGACCTCGGCCGCGGTGCGGCCCCAGCCGCGCGCCTGCGCCTCGACCAGCATATGGGCGAGGCGGGGCGGCAGCGGCAGGCCGGCGATCGCCTGGCCGTGGGCGGTCGGCCGGCCGTCCTCGTCGATCGCTCCGAGCGAGAGCAGGCGGCGACGCGCCTCGTCGACGGCGGCGGCCGAGGGCGGGTCGAGCCATTTGCAGCTCGCGCGGGTCGGCGACCCCCCAGATCGCGCAGTCGAGGAGCGAGGGCGCTGAGATCCGCTTCGACGATTTCCGGCGGGTCGAAGCGCGGCAGGCTCGCCGTCGCCGCCTCCTCCCACAGCCGGTAGACGATGCCCGGCCCCTGGCGGCCGGCGCGGCCGGCGCGCTGGGCGACCGCGGCCTGGCTCGCCCGCTCGGTGACCAGCCGGGTGATCCCGGCGGCGCGGTCGTAGCGGGGGCGGCGGGCGAGCCCGGAATCGACGACGATCCGAACCCCGTCGAGGGTCAGGCTGGTCTCGGCGATCGAGGTCGCCAGCACCAGCTTGCGCCGGCCCGGCGGCGGCGCGGCCGATCGCGGCGCGCTGGGCGGCGGGCTCGAGGCTGCCGTGGAGGCGGTGGAGGTCGACGTCGGCGGGCAGCGCGTCGAGCCGCTCGGCGGTGCGCTCGATCTCGGCCACTCCGGGCAGGAAGGCGAGCAGGCTCCCCTCCGTCTCGCCCAGCGCCCGGCGGATGCGCGGCCGCCATCTCGTCCTCGATCCTCTTGTCGCTCGAGCGGCCGAGGTGGCGGATCTCGATCGGGAAGCTGCGCCCTTCGCTCTCGATCAGCGGCGCTCCGCCCATCAGGGCCGCGAAGCGCGCGCCGTCGAGCGTCGCCGACATGGCGACCAGCCTGAGGTCGGGACGCAGGGCGGCCTGGGCGTCGAGCGCCAGGGCGAGGCCGAAATCGCTGTCGAGGCTGCGCTCGTGCACCTCGTCGAACAGCACCGCCGAGACTCCGGCCAGCTCCGGATCGGCCTGGATCCGGTTGCGGAAGATGCCCTCGGTAAGGACGAGGATGCGAGTCTTCGCTGAGCGCCTGGTATCGAGCCGCGTCGCGTAGCCGATCGTCTCGCCGACTCGCTCGCCGGCGAGCTCGGCCATCCGCTCGGCGGCGGCGCGGGCGGCCAGGCGGCGGGGGGAGAGGAGCAGGATCTCGCCCGTGCACCAAGGCGCCGAGAGCAAGGCGGGCGCGACGGCTGTGGTCTTGCCGGCGCCGGGCGGCGCGACCAGCACGGCATTGGCAGCGTCGCGCAGCGCGGCGAGCAGATCGGCGAGGACGGCGTGGATCGGCAAGCGGCTCACGACCGTCCCCCTACCGCCCGGCGGGGCCGGTCAGCAATCCGGCGCTGACTCGGCCTCGTCGGCGATCAGGCGGGGATCGGAAGTGCCTTGATCGGCTGCACGAGCTGCTCGTGAAGCACCAGGATCCCGCTCTCCGCGCTGACGGCGAGAGTGACCCGGGCGCGGATCTCGTCCGGCAACAAGTCGATGGCGGTCCCGCCGAGGGGGCCGGAAATCTTGTCCTCGTTGAGGCCCGCGGCCGGAAGCGCGAGCAGGCGCGTGCG
The DNA here is from genome assembly GCA_963716155.1 of uncultured Alphaproteobacteria bacterium. Lineage (GTDB taxonomy): Bacteria > Pseudomonadota > Alphaproteobacteria > Sphingomonadales > Sphingomonadaceae > Allosphingosinicella. The sequence goes on along the minus strand of OY970297.1, from coordinate 2,041,400 downwards.
GGGGAGCGTCGCGGTGGAGAAGGTCACCGCTCCTTCCGACCGCCCGAAGGGAATCGCCTCGTCCTGGCCGTCTTCGCCGATGATTTTGTCGATGCCGATCAGCTCGACGATCTCGGCATAGGTGCGTTGCAGCTGCACGTCCTGAGGGCTGCCATTGACCTGGAAGGTCACCAGCGCCGCGGCCGCGCCCGCATTCTCCACTATCTGGAGTCGAACGTCCTGGATCGAAGGCATGACGATTTCCTTTCCGCGATTGCCGCGTCGGGATGCCGCGGAGACTCGGGCTAGGACCAAAGGCCGGCCGGCGCTGTGACCTGCGTCACGCCCCCCGCGAAATCTCAATAAGCGCGGGCGATGGCGAATTCGACCGCCTCGACGAGCGCGGCCTTGGCCTTGCCGGCGGGGAAGGGGCCGAGCGCGTCGATGGCGCGCTGGCCGTAGGTGCGGGCGCGGCCGATCGTGTCGGCGAGCGCGTCGCTGGTCTCGAGCAGGGCGATGGCGTGCTTGAGGTCCTCGTCCGACGATCGGTTGCCCGCCATCGCCTGCTGCCAGAAGCGGCGCTCGGCCTCGCCGCCGCGGGCGTAGGCGAGGATGACGGGAAGGGTCACCTTGCCGTCGCGGAAATCGTCGCCGACGCCCTTGCCCATCGTCTCCGGGTCGGAGGCATAGTCGATCGCGTCGTCGACCAGCTGGAAGGCGATTCCGAGGTTGCGCCCGTAGCAGTCGAGCGCCGCTTCCGCCTCCTCGCCGCGCTCGGCGACGACGGCGGCGATCCGGCAGGCGGCGGCGAACAAAGCGGCGGTCTTGGCGCCGATGATGTCGAGATAATGGTCCTCGCCGGTCTCGATCCGGCGCTGGGCGGTGAGCTGGTCGACCTCGCCCTCGGCGATCACCGCGGAGGCTCGGGACAGGATCTTGAGCACCCTCAGCGACCCGTCCTCGACCATCAGCTCGAAGCTTCGCGAGAAGAGGAAGTCGCCGACGAGGACGCTCGCCGGATTGCCCCAGATGATGTTGGCGGTGCGCTTGCCGCGCCTCAGGCCCGAGCCGTCGACGACGTCGTCGTGGAGCAGGGTGGCGGTGTGGATGAACTCGACCGCGGCGGCGAGCTTGTGGTGGCGGGCGCCGGAATAATCGAGCAGCCGGGCGCAGGCCAGGGTCAGCATCGGCCGCATCCTCTTGCCGCCGCCGGCGATGAGGTGGCCGGCCAGCTCCGGGATCAGCGCGACCGGGCTCTGCATCCGCTCGAGGATGACCGCGTTGACGTGGTTGAGATCGCCGGCGACGAGCTGGACCATCGGATCGAGCGAAGGCGCCCGGCCGGCGCGTATGGGGTGGACCGAAGCGCTCACCTAAGAACCTCGATCGGGAGAGGCGGCGCGCCTCCCGCCTCCTTCGCGAGGCCTCGATCGAAGGTCGAAAAGGCAGCGTGGCCGCGAGACGCGACGAGGTGAAGCATGTCGGCCCAATCGGCTCCCTCGCGATGGCGGTCAAGCGCCCAGTGAAGGGCATCGACCTGATCGACTTCAATGCATTCCATAGCGAGCAAATCGGCGAACTCGCTGTTGATGCGCTCGGCAGTCCAGCCGTAGCCGCTCCTAAGTACCCATTCGGTCTCGATCAGGACGCTGTGGGGTACGAATACGCCGGCCGCCAGACACTCCTCGGCGACGTGAGACTGCCTGTCATCATCAACGGTCAGGAAACGCAGCAGCACATTAGTGTCGACGGCCTTCATTGGGCTTGCCGACGGCTCGCCCGCCTTGCCGCTTCCCGCGCTACGGCTTCATCCATCTGCTTGAGCGACAGCCGCGGCCCCGGTTGGGCTGGATGCCGCCGCCGGAATTCGGCGAGGCTGATCCGTTCCCGAGCGGCATCTTTCGCTCGCAACAGCACTCCGCTTCCAGTCTCCACGACCTCAAGTGAGGCGCCTTCCTTCCATTGGAGGCGGTCGCGGATCGCCTTGGGAATGACGACTTGCCCTTTGGCAGACATTTTGGTTTCGGCGCTCATTGCGGTAAGATACGTCTTACCTCGCAAGCGGTCAATTGCAGAGCGGCAGCTTCAGCCGCGCCAGCAGGCCGCCCAGATCCTCGCTCTCCTCGAGGCTGATCGAGCCGCCGTAGATCTGCGCCACGTCGCGGACGATGGCGAGGCCGAGGCCGGTGCCGGGCTTGCCGGTGTCGAGGCGGGCGCCGCGGTCGAAGATGGTCTGCCGTTCTTCCGCCGGGATTCCGGGGCCGTCGTCCTCGACCTCGATCTCGACGCAGTCGGGCGTGTTCTTGACCGTGACGAAGACCCGGCCGCCGCCATATTTGGCGGCGTTCTCGATGAGGTTGCCGAGCATCTCGTCGAGATCCTGCCGCTCGACCCGGACCGAGGCATTCTTGTCGCCGGCGAGGTCGACGGTGACATTCTCGTGGAGGCGGGAGACGGCGCGCTCGACCGCCTCGAGCGACGGCCAGACCGGCGAGCGCGCCTGGGCGGAGGCGCGGCGGCCGATGGCCCGGGCTCGGGCGAGGTGATGGTCGACCTGGCGGCGCATCGTCGTCGCCTCGCGGCAGACGGTCTCGGCGAGGTCCGGGGCGCCGGGCGGTGGCGGCGTTGGTGATGACGGTGAGCGGGGTCTTCAGCGCATGGGCGAGGTTGCCGGCGTGGCGCCGGGCCTCCTCGGCCTGCCGCTCATTATGCTCGAGCAGCGCGTTCAGCTCCTCGGTCAGGGGCTCGATCTCCTTGGGGAAGCGCTCGGCGATGCGCGAGCGCTCGCCCGAGCGGATCGCCGCGATGGCGCGGCGGACCCGGCGCAGCGGCCACAGGCCGTAGAGCGCCTGGAGGGCGGCGAGGACGAGGAGCCCGAGGCCGAGGATCCCGAACGAGCGCAGCAGGGTCTTGCGCAGCACGCTGATCTGCTCGTCGAGATCCTCGCGATTCTGGGCGACCTGGAAGCGCCAGCGCGCCGGCGAGCCGGGCAGCTGGATGTCGCGCTCGACGATCCGCAGGGTCTCGCCCTCGAGCTCGCCGCTGTTGTAGGTGTGGAGCTCGACGTCGTTGTGGGGGTTGGCGACCTTGAGCTTGCGGTCCCACAGCGAGCGCGACGGAAGGTCGATGTCCCCGGTCGCGCCCGCCGGCCGGTTGGCGACGGCGCTGATCTGGAAATAGAGGCCCGAATAGGGCTCGAGGAAGCGCTGGTCGGCCGGCGGCCGGTTGAGGAAGGCCTCGCCCTCCGGACCGACCTCGGCCGAGGCGATCAGGGCGGTCAGCACATATTCGAGCTGGGCGTCGAACGAGCGCGAGATGGCGGAGGTGAGGACCCGGTCGAGCGTGTAGCCGCCGACTCCGAGCAGGACGAGGATCCACAGCGCCGAGACGCCGATCATCCGCCGGGTCAGCGAGCCGGTGCGGGCGGCGCGCGGGAAGCGGCGGAACAGCCGCGGGAGGCGGGGGCGGATCGAAGCTTTCTCGCCCTCGGTCATCCCGGACCTGGTCCGGGACCCGGGAACACCGGTGTCGGCAGATACCGTCACGGGTTCGTGTTCCTGGGTTCCGGCTTCCGGGGCCCCCGTCAAAGTATTACTTTGATGGGACCCTGCCGGAATGACGGTCTCCATGCTACGCGCCCGGATCTTCCAGCGAGTAGCCGAGGCCGCGGATGGTGGTGATGACGTCGGGGCCGAGCTTCTTGCGGATGCGGGTCACGAACACCTCGATCGTGTTCGAATCGCGGTCGAAATCCTGGTCGTAGATATGCTCGATCAGCTCGGTGCGGCTGACCACCTTGCCCTTGTGGTGCATCAGATAGGAGAGGAGCTTGTATTCCTGGGCGGTGAGCTTCACCGGCTCGCCGTCGAGGGTGACCTTGCCCGAGCGGGTGTCGAGCCGGACGTCGCCGGCGGTCAGCTCGGACGAGCTGTTGCCCGAGGCGCGGCGGATGAGGGCTCGAAGCCGGGCGATCAGCTCCTCGGTCTGGAACGGCTTGGCGAGATAGTCGTCGGCGCCGGCGTCGAGGCCCGCCACCTTGTCCGACCAGCTGTCGCGGGCGGTCAGAACCAGCACGGGCACCGAGATCCCCTCCTTGCGCCAGCGGTCGAGAACGGTGAGCCCGTCGATCTCGGGCAGGCCGAGATCGAGGATGATCGCGTCGTAGCTTTCGGTCGAGCCGAGATAATGGCCGTCCTCGCCGTCGGTGGCGAGGTCGACCGCATAGCCGGCGCCTTCCAGCGTGGCGCGGAGCTGGCGGCCCAGATTGGGCTCGTCCTCGACGATCAGAACCCGCATCTCACTCCCCTATCCTGTCTCGGCGTCTCATTAGCCGCCCAACTGGCGCGATGGCCAATTGTTTCATGGCCGTTCCCGTCCACCGTCGGCGAGTCCGGCGCGCCGTCAGTAGCCCGACCGGCCGATCACCTCGCCGGTGCGGGCGTCGATGTCGACCCAGACGACGCGCTGGCCGCGCAGGAACTTCAGGCGGTAGCGGCCGATATCGGCATAATATTCGGGGCCGAGATAGGAGAAGCCGCGCATCTGCGGAACGATCCGCGCCTCGATCGCGCGAAGCGGGATGATGCGGCCGTCGCGGGCGTCCTTGAACGCCTCGGCCTGCTCGCGCTCGCGCGGACCGGCCGTAGCCGGGGCGGCGGCCAGTGCGAGGAAGGCGACGAGGAGGGCGGGGACGGGACGCATGATGGGTACTGCTTTTGATGATGGGCAGGTGGCATAGCACCCGGCCATTGAATAGCCCATGAATGCTCCGGTCAGGATGGAATCGGCGGGAGAAGCGGCGCAACCGTGATCCCGACCCTCGCCGGGACGGCGCCCAGGATGACGTTGAGGGTGAGATGTTCACGCCGCTCTCTCGGCGAACGCGCGAAGCGGAAAGACTAGCGCCGAAAAAGATCAATACAAGTCTTGCGTGGCGATTCGCGATGATTCATCTTCGTTTTCGCCACAACAAGCGAAAGGAGGTGATCCGATGTCTCATGGTTCAGCAGAGAGGTCGGTTCTGCTCGTTCGGGAGCTGAAGGCCTAGCCTTCCAGTCGGTTTCCCGGGCTGGAGCATCCAGCCGCTGACCATGTTCGGAGGGTCGTCGCGCCAGGCGCGGCGGCCCTTCAACTTGTCCGGGGATGGCGGAACGCCGCGCGCAGCGGCGCGTTTTGCCGACATGACCGGCAACCTCCCCGCGGACCAGGGCCGCGCCCCGCAGCTCTACGACGAGCAGCTCCAGCGCCAGCAGCAGGAGAAGCTGCTCCTGCGGCAGGGGCGGGAAGGGCGGCCGGACCTCTTGAATCCCACCCATCGGTAAGAGGGTCCCCCTCCCCGCCGCCGTCGCGGCAGGGAGGCAGGACGGAAGCTCAGCTCGCGGTCATGCCCTTGTGGATGCTTTCCCACTGCTCGTGGCCGGAGCGGACCGACTGGTAGCATTCGCGGATCAGCCGCTGGGTCTGCACCGACAGGCCTTCGTCGGCCAGGGCCGCTTCCCACTTGCCGTTGAGATAGGATTCGCCGCGGTCGACCTCGGCGATGACCGCCTTGTCGTCGCGGCCGGTGACGGCGTCGCGAAGCGACAGGAACTGGCGGTGCGCCTTGGCGAGCAGGCCGCCTTCCTCCTCGGGAGTGCCGCCGAGCTCGGTGACCCGCTCGCGCAGCCTCGCGACCACCTGCTCGCGCTCCTGGGCGCGGGTACGGAAGATCTCGGCGAATTGCTTGTTGGTCGCCTCGCCGGCCGAATGGCGGTAGCCGTCGACGCTGTCGATGGTGGTCTCGATGAGGCTGTTGAGGACGGTCACGTCATGGTCGTTGAACATAAGCTACTCCTGCTTGGGGCTGTGCCGGCTCAACCCACGGGGAGTCGCTAAAGGTCCGTGCCGGAACGGGAAAAGCGGCAGGACGTTCACCGGGCAGGAAGGAGCTTGAAGGCCATGGCGCAAAGCGACACGGAAAGGGGCCGGCCGGCGGGCTTCGACCCCAGGACCGGCGAGGTCCACGGTTCCGGCTCGGGGGCCGGCGGCGGCGGCAACCGGAACGAGGATTACGACCAGGATCCGATGGCCGGGGCCGGCGCCGAGCCGGCGCAAGGCCCGCGGCCCGAAGCGGAGTCGGCCGACCGCCCGATCGACCCGGACGAGGGAGTCTGAGATGAGCGGCAAAGGCCATCCGCTGCCAGCCAGCGACGAAGCCAGGCACAACGAGATCCCCGAGGGACTCGAGGAGGAGAAGGGCCGGGGCGACGATCCGGAGGCGGCCGTCCGGCCCGACCCCGAGGCGGTCAATCCCGACGGCGAGCCCTATCGCTACGACGACAACGGCCGCGCCGAGCAGATCTGACGGAACGCCGCGTTCGCGCACCATTCCGGCGCTTGGCCGGGAGCCGACTGGATTTTCCAACGTTTACCGGGCTTCCAGTTCACCATGCAGGAGCATGATCATGACCAACCAGAACAACCAGGACGGCCAGTTCGGCGGCGATAACGACCGGCAAGGCGGTCAGCAGGGCGGCACCGGCTCCGGCAGCGGCAGCGACTTCGGACAGAGCGGCGGCGCCGGCGGCGCCGGCGGCAGCGGCTCCCAGCAGGATCGGCAGGATCGGCAGGACCAGCAGGGCGGCCAGGGCGGTCAGGGCGGTCAGGGCGGCGACCTCCGCCAGGGCGGCGGCAGCTCGGGCGGCCAGTCCGGCGAAGACATCGACACCGGCGAGGGCACCGGCTCCGGCTCGGGCTCGCAGCAGGACCAGCAGGGCGGCTTCCAGCAGGACCAGCAGGGCGGCCAGAGCGGCCAGCAGGGCGGCTTCCAGCAGGACCAGGGCGGCCAGCGCCAGGGCAGCGCCGATGTCGAGTTCCAGCAGGACCAGCAGTCCAACCAGGATCGCGGCCAGGGCCAGAGCGGGATCGAGTTCGAGAGCGATCAGCGCTAGCTCGACCTGAGCGGACGACAGGGAAGGGCCGTCCCGGTGGGGCGGCCCTTCTTCGCGCCCGCGCGGCACGGAACCACTCGCGGCGCCGCTCGTCTTCTGTTACGCACCAGTTACAATAAACGGAGACCGACATGGCCAAGAAGAATTCGGACCAGGGCGGCGGCTCGAAGGGCAGGAAGGGCTCCGCCGGCTATGCCGACGTGCTCAAGGAAGCCGGCCAGCGCGCCGCCGACCTTGCCCAGAACCCGGTTGCCCGGTCGATGCTCGCGGCCGGCCTCGTCACCGCCGCGGCCGCGCTCACCGCCAACGCCAAGGTGAGGAAGACGGTGCGCGACGCCGGCCGCGACGCGCTCGACACCGCCGAGGCCGCCGCCGACAGCGCCAGCAGGATCGGCGCGGCGATCGTCACCGCCGCCACCGACGCGGTCCGGCGGCTCCTCGCCGGCGAGGAGAGCGGCGGCGAGACCGGCGCCGCGGCCGCACCGGCCGCCAGGCGCGGCGGCGGGTCGACCCGCGCCAAGCCGGCGGCGAAGCCCGCCGCCAAGCCCGCCGCCAAGCGCGGCGCGGCCAAGGCCGCGACTTCGCGGGCCGGCTCCAAGGCCTCGGGCGGCCGCGCCAAGGCGACCGCCGCTCCCGCCGCCGCCAAGAGTGCCGGCGGCCGCGGCAAGGCCGCTTCGGCCGGGGCCGCCGCGTCGCCCGCCAAGCCCCGCTCGCGGGCCGCCGGTTCGGCGGCGGGCACCGGCCGGCGCGGCTCGGCCGGCGGAACCCGCAAGCGCGGCGGCGGAGCCGGCTCGGGCTCGGGCGGCGGGACCGAAGGCGGCGGCGCCGGCTGACGGGCGGCCTGCGAGCCGCGGCGGGCTCCTGCCAGGGGACAGGCACCGCTTCCGCTGGAACGGCGGGAGAGGGGCCGGGATTGTCCGGTTTCGGACTACCCTCTTGACGCGGCGGCCCGGATCGGCTTTGTGGCCGGCGCCCATGGGGGGCAATTTTCCGAGGAATGTCATGCACTTGCTCAAGAATTCGGTGCGCCTGTCCGGCGCCGCTCTGCTTCTTCTCGCCGCCGCCGCGCCGGTTTCGGCGGCCGACCAGCCCGCTTCGCCCTCCAACGAGGCCAGTGTCGCCGACTCGAATGAGCGGCCCGCCCATGCCGCCAAGGAGGCTCCCAAGGAGCCGAAGAAGATCTGCCGCTCGATGGAGCAGACCAGCTCGCGCCTTCAGAAGAAGAAGGTCTGCCTGACCCGCGAGCAGTGGCGCGACGCCAAATATTATTGAGCGGATGTGCCCCGGCGGAAGCCGGGGCCCACGTTCGAAGCGCTGAGCGCCTGGGCCCCGGCCTCCGCCGGGGCGCAGGCATTCAGAAGGCGAGCCGGCCACCCATCGACAGGACGAACACGCGCGGGTTGTTGACCCGGCCGTCGGTCAGGACGTCGACCTGCGCCGGGGTCCCGGCATAGAATCGCTCGTCGCGGCTGATCGGGCCGGATTCGACGTCGATATAGCCGGCCGCCGCGTCCAGCGAGAGATGTTCGCTCATCTGGAAGCTCGCTCCGACATTATAGTCGACCCGGTCGCCGTCGGGCACGCGCGGGTCGCGGCCGGCGTCGCGGGTCGGGGTCGCGTCGATCTGGAAGCCGGCCCGGAGCGTCAGCCGCTCGCCAAGCGCCTGGTCGAAACCGAAGGAGAGGGCCCAGGTGTCCTTGTAATTCTGCTCGATCGCGCTGCTGATCGGCGCGGCGACCTCGATCCGGTCGAACTTGCTCCAGCCGAACCGGGTGGCCTGGGCGTTCAGGGTCAGGCCCTTGGTGACTCCCACGCGCCCGCCGAAGATGAGCTGCCAGGGCGTGGTGAATTTCGCCTCGGTCTGCGCCTGGACGTTGCTTCCGGCGAGCGGTCCGGTGAGACCGCTGATCTCGACCGGCCCCTTCAGATTGTGCTCGATCGCGGATTTGTAGGAGATTCCGAAGCTGGAGCGCTTGCCGGCGCGCAGCTGGACGCCCGCGCTCCAGCCCAGGTCCCAGCCGTCGCCGGTCAGCCGGAGCCGGCCGTCGGCCGAGCCCGGCGCGAGGTTGGGGAGGGCGTTGGACAGCCAGGCGTCGGCATATTCGATGTTCACCGCCGCGCCGACGCTCAGCCAGTCGGTCGCCGCGAAGGCGATCGAGGGCTGGATGTCGAGCGTGATGAGGCGGCTGCGAATCGCCGAGTAACGCTGCCAGCCGCCGGGATCGTAGTCGCTGGTGAAGCTGAACGGCGAGGTCACCGCGACGCCGACCGCGATTCGCTCGCCGAGCGGCATCGCGACCGCGTTGTTGGGGGCGATGCCGCTGACGATCGGATCCTTGAGCAGCCCGATGCCACCCACCGGGACCGGATCGGCGCCGGGCCGGTCGATCAGGGTTCCGGCGTCGCTGGCCGTGCTTCGCGGGACGATGGCGCTGGCGCCGAACGTCGCCTCGCGCCGTTCCAGGCCGGCGATCGCGGCGGGGTTCCACCAGAGCGACGCCGCGCCCCGATCGGCCACTTCGCCGCTATTGGCTCGCCCCAATCCTTTAACCGACTGTTCCTTAAGATAGAATCCGCCGGCCGCGGCGGGCTCCGAGGCGGTCATAACCAGCCCGGCGGCCGTCCCGAAAAGCAACAGGCGCGCCCTCGCACCACGACGCCCGCCCTGTCTGTCGATCATCAAATCCCCCACGATTGCCCCCTGCGGCACCCCAACCACGCCTATGAGTTAAGGGCGAAACGTTTGTATCTCAACCGTTTTTGTTTAAATCCGAAACGGATATTTGTCTTGTTTCACAATCCTCAATAACGAGTCATCCCAGCAACAGTCGTTCGGTTAACGCGGCAAAGCGGCTTCAGGCCGATTGTTCCCATGCCGCTGATGTGCTTACCTTTATGAAACCATAACAAACCTCTGGGGCACAATGATGAATCAACATGTCAGTCTTCCGGCCTCCGACGAGGCGATCCCGGTGACGGTCGCCGCGAAGGAGCTGGGAGGGGTCCTGCCCCTCCAGCATCGCGAGCGGCCCGCAGGCACGCGCCTGTTCGATCTCGGCCAGCTCGACGTCCGCTGGGAGGCCGCGCTCGGCACGTTGTGGACCTTCATGACCCCGGTCGACCGCCCCAATTTCAACCGCTCGATGCTTCGCGACTTCCAGCGCTGGCAGGCCGAGATCGGCCGCGAATTCGCCGATCCGGCGGAGGGCCTCAAATATCTGGTGCTCGGCTCGCGCTTCCCCGGCGTGTTCAGCCTCGGCGGCGACCTCAACCTGTTCGCCGGCTTCATCTCGTCGGGCGACCGCGACGGGCTGGTCCGCTACGGCCGGGACTGCGTCTCGATCCTCCACAACAACCTGCGCCGGCTCGAGCTGCCGGTCGTCACCATCGCCCTCATCCAGGGCGACGCGCTCGGCGGCGGCTTCGAGGCCGCTTTGAGCTTCAACGTCATCGTCGCCGAGAAGGGGGTCAAGTTCGGCCTTCCCGAGATCGGCTTCGGCCTGTTCCCGGGCATGGGCGCGCACAGCCTGCTGTCGCGCAAGATCGGCCTCGCCCGAGCCGAGCAGATGATGCTGACCAACCGGCTCTACACCGCCGAGGAGATGCACGAGATGGGCCTCGTCCACGTCCTCGCCGAGCGCGGCGCCGGCGAGGAAGCGGTCCGCGCCTATATCGCCAAGAACGGCCGCCGCCAGGTCGGCCATCGCGGCATCTACCACGCCTCGAGCCTCGCCGATCCGGTCACGCTCGAGGAGCTCAACGCGATCGTCGAGGTGTGGGCGGATACCGCCCTGTGCCTCAGCGATGCCGACCTCAAGTACATGCGGCGCCTGTCCGACGCCCAGGTCAGGCTTGCAGCCGCCTGACATTGTCGGCCGCGGGTTCGTCTTCCTCGGTCCACTCGACGCCGCGCCCCTGCATCTCGAGGCGGCGGTTGATCACCGATTCGGGCACCGGCCGGCCCAGGAAGAAGCCTTGGGCGGCGGTACAGCCGGCGCCGGTCACGTAGCCGAGCTGCGTCTCGGTCTCGATCCCTTCGGCGACGATCTCCATGTCGAGCTCGGCGGCCAGGCTGACCAGGGCGTGGATGATCGCGCGGGCCTCGCGGCTCTTGGTGACGTCGGCGATGAACGTGGTGTCGATCTTGATCTTGTCGAACCGGTATTTCTTCAAATAGGTCAGCGACGAATAGCCGGTCCCGAAATCGTCGATCGACAGCTTCAGGCCGATCCTCTGGAACTCGCGGATCAGCGAGTTGGACTGGGCATTCTCCTCGAGCAGCACGCTCTCGGTGATCTCGAGCTCGAGCCGGCGCGCCGCCAGGCCCGACCGGTAGAGCGCGGACAGGATCATGTGGCTGAGGTGGAGGTCCTTCAATAGCGCCGGCGACATGTTGACGGCGATGCTGACGCCCTCCGGCCAGGCCGCCGCGGCCGCGCAGGCCTGGTAGAGCACCCAATGGCTGATCGGCGAGATCAGCCCGGTGCTCTCGGCCAGCGGGATGAAGACCGCCGGGCTGACCATTCCGAGCTCGGGGTGATGCCAGCGCAGCAGCGCCTCACAGCAGGTGACCTTCTTGGTCTTGAGGTCGACGATCGGCTGGTAATAGACCTCCAGCTCGCCCTTCTCGATCGCGTCCTTGAGAGCCGCCTCGAGCCGGCGCTTCTGCTGGAATTCGTCCTGCATCTTCGCCTCGAACATGCAGAAGTCGTTCCGGCCGTTGGCCTTGGCATGGTAGAGCGCCATGTCGGCATGCTGGAGCAGGAGGTCGGCCTCGGCGCCGTGGCCGGGCGCCACCGCCGCGCCGATCGAGCCGGTGACCTGGATCGAGGTGCCCTCGATGCTCATCGGCACCGACAGGCCGCGCATCACCTCGCGCGCCAGCTCCTCGGCGAAATAGGGCTTGGAGCCGCGGGCGAGGAGGACGAACTCGTCGCCGCCGAAGCGGGCGACGCTGCCTCGGCCGTCGACGATCGAGGAGAGCTGGCGGGCGACGGTGCAGAGCACTCCGTCGCCGGTGGGATGGCCGAGCGAGTCGTTGATCTCCTTGAACTTGTCGAGATCGACCCAGAGCACGGCCAGCTCGCCGGTGCCTGTGGCGGCGAGCTCGGCGAGCTCGTTCTGCAGCCGCTCCTGGAAGGCGCCGCGATTCTCGAGGCCGGTCATCGCGTCGAACCGGGCCAGCCGCTCGAAGCGCGCGGTCAGCCTCTTCTGTTCCTGGGTCGCCGACATCGCCTTGAGCACCGCCGAATAGGTCTGCAGGGTGATGTCGACCATCCCGATCATGAAGACGATGTTGACGACTCCGACTACCCAGCGGACCGGGTCCGGGCTGGAGAACAGGCCGAGCGAGATCGGCCCGGAGGCGAGCGCGAGCTGGCCGATGGCGATGACCGGGCGGCCGGCATTGCGGCCGCAGATGCCGGCGGCATAGCCGGTCGTCGTGGTGGCGGCGAAGAGCTGCAGGATGGCGAGGTCGGTGCGGGTGAGGGTGAAGTAGGTCAGCACCCCGAGCAGCAGGGCGAAGGCCCAGGCGCCGAGCTCGTAGACCGTCTCCGAGCGGGTGCTCTCGACCGAATTGACCGGAGCGGTGCGGTGGAAGAAGGCGGCATGGGTCACTCGCAGGGCGCCGGTGGCGGCGATGGCGACGGCGGTGGCGGCGATCCAGGGGTCGCCGCTCATGCTGGCGATCAGGCAGCCGGCCATCGCTCCGGCGACGGCGCCCGCGCCCAGCGACGTCGACGAGACGAACAGGGTTTCGACGAGCGAACGGCGCACTTCCTCGGCGACCGAACGGTCGGTCTTCTGGATTTGCCGCAGTTTCGCGACAATGCTCGTCACGTCTCTCCCCCTCGCGTGGGTTCTCCTTGTGGAGGAAACTTCTTTATCTTGAATTAAGAGCGTTCCGTCCCGTCGGAGCGGCCGGTCAGGGGAACTCCCTAACCATTTGTGAAGCTTTGACTGGCATGAGCAATTTCATGTCCGCTTCCGACGAACCCCGCTTCATGTTTCGAGGCGCCGAGCCGCCGAAGGTCGAGCTCCTGCTCCGGCTGGAGGACGGGACTCCCTGGACCCTGACCATCTCGGCCGGGATCCAGCGCTTCATCGGCTATTATCCCAGGATCCGCGGCATCGACTTCGAAGGCTCGCTGCTCACCTACCGCGCGGCCTATCCGGCGATCTGATCGTACCCCGGCGAAGGCCGGGGCCCAGTCTCGGCGGCTGTCCTGGGCCCCGGCCTTCGCCGGGGAACATCGCTACAGCGGAACCACGTCCACGCCCCGCGCGGCCAGCACGTCGCGCATCTCGCGATAGGCGGCGCGGGTGCGGTGGTTGGGGATGCTCGGATAGAGGTGGTGGACGATGTGGCTCTCCATGCCCATCGACATGATGTGGCCGAGCCGGCTCTTGAACACGACCGTATTCTCATAGCGGCCCTTGCGGTCGCGCGGATGGTGCGGCGCCCAGCTCAGGTAGAAGCGGATGTAGGACAAGGCGACGTGGCGCGGCAGCCACCAGATCGCCGCGATCACCAGCGCATAGCCGCTCCAGGCCATGGCGAAGAAGAAGGCCATGGCGCCGAGCTGAAGGAGGGCGGTGTCGCGCTGGGCGCGGCGCGACGCCGGCGAGTTCAGCTCGGCGAGGATGCGCTTGTAATGGTGGATCGAGCCGTCGCTGCGCGGCTGGCGGTTGATCCAGGTCTTGACGATCGCCTTGAAGGCGGTCGGCGCCTCGTCGGGATAGTCGGGATCGCGCACCGGATCGTTGCAATGATAATGATGCTGAAGGTGCATCAGCCGGGCCATGCTGAACGGGAAGATCAAGGGGATGGTGCTGATCTGGCCGGTCAGCTCGTTCAGCCAGCGATATTTCTCGCCCTTGCGGGCGATGTTGCTGTGCATCGCCTCGTGCGAGGTGACATAGCCGCCGGTGCCGAGCACGGCCGAGACGATGAAGCCGAGCCACAGCGGGATGATCCCGTACATCGCCAGCGGGAAGAGGGCGACCCATAGCGCGAAGCCGCCGATCGCGAAGGCGGGATAGATCCACATCCGGCCGCCGGTATATTTGGCCGCGATCTCCCGCTCCCGCTTGAGCAGGTTCTGGCGCTCCTCCGCCTTGAGCGGGACCGCCGCCCGGCCGGCCGGAACTTCGGCTTGGCGCGCGAGCGGAGCGAGGTCCGCGGCGATCGGGACGGCCGCCTCGCCGCTCACAGCCAGCTGCCCTTGATCGTGGCATAGAGGCCCCAGGCGCCGCCCAGGATCAGGCCGGTCGTCAGCGGAGTCAGGCCGGCCGGCGCGTCGATGCCCCACAGCACCATCAGCTCGGCCGTCACCGGCGCGATGAAGCCGAGGCCGAACAGGAACGGCATGATGAAGAAAATACCCTTCAACGCCTGCTGCATAAGTCCGCCACCGCCCCTGTTGACCCGGTGCCGGACATAGCAAAGCCGGGGCGGGGCGACAATGTTGGTCAACGGCGCGTTAACCACGATCGGGGCGGCACGGGCGGGGGTGTCCGCATTCGGGTCAAACCTGCGGCCATCCCTTGCCGCGAACGGAGGGATACATGCGCCGCGCCGGGCCGTTGAGCGCCGGATGACCGACCCTGCTTCCCGCTGCGAAGGCGCCCGACCGCGCGCCGCCTTGTTCGACGTCGACGGCACCCTCGTCGACACCAACGATCTCCACGCCGCCGCCTGGCGCGAGGCCTTCGGCCATTTCGGCCTCGACAGGCCGTTCGAGGCGATACGCTGGCAGGTGGGCAAGGGCGGCGACAACCTCATCCCGGCACTGTTCCCGGAGCTGGGCGAGGAGCGGCGCGAGGAGATCGCCGACTTCCGCTCCGACCTCTTCAAGCGCGGCTATCTGCCGCGCGCGGCGCCCTTCCCCGGGGTCCGCCAGTTGTTCGAGCGCCTGGCCGGCGACGGGGTCCGGATCGTCCTCGCTTCCTCCTCCCATTCGGACGAGGTCGATTATTATCTCGGCCTGATCGGCTGCGAGGACCTGGTCGCCGCGAAGACGTCCAAGGACGACGTCGAAAGCTCCAAGCCCTGCCCGGACATCTTCGAGGTGGCTTTGGCCAAGGCGGCGCCGTTCGGCCGGGACGAGGCGGCGGTGGTCGGCGACACGCCCTGGGACGCGGTGGCGGCGGCCAGGCTCGGCCTCAGGACGGTCGGCTTCCGCTCGGGCGGCTTTCCCGACGAGGCGCTCGCCGAAGCGGGCGCCTGCGAGCTTTACGACGGGCCCGAGGATCTGCTTCGCCGCTACGAAGAGTCGGTGTTCGGCCGTGGCTAGGGTGAAGGCCGCCCAGGCCATGCTCGACGCCGACGCCGCCGCGGCGGAAGCGGCCTTGCCCTATCAGGGCTCGCCGGCGATGGAGGCGCTCGGCCGCTTCGCCTCGCTCGGCGACCAGCCGCCGCTCCGCACCCTGTGCGCGGCGACGATCGCGGCCGGCCTCGCCGGCGGCGACCGGCGCCTCGCCAAGGCGGGGCTGAGGATGCTCGTCGCCCATACGCTGGCGACCCTGGCCAAGGATTTCGTCAAGCAGCGGGTCGACCGCACCCGCCCGCGCTCGAAGGGCGGGCGCGGCAAGGACCATGTGCCCCGCCCCGGCCGCCACACCGCCAAGGAGACGACCAGCTTCCCCTCCGGCCACAGCGCCGGCGCCGCCGCCGTCGCCCGCGCCTTCGCCCGCGACTATCCCGAATATGCCGCGCCCGCTTATGCCGCCGCCGGAGCCCTCGCCCTCGCCCAGATCCCGCGTTGCGCCCATTATCCGACCGACGTCGGTGCGGGCCTCGCCATCGGCCTCGCGGCGGAAGCGATGGTGGACATCGGCTTCGCTCTGGTGGAGGAGCGCTCCAGCCCCGACTGACCGACAGGAGTTGTAGCCTTGCGTCTTGCGCCTCTCGCCGCCCTCGCTTTTCTCGCCGCCTGCTCGCCCGCCGCCGACCAGCCCCCTCCCAAGCCGGAAAAGGCGATGGTCGCTCCGATCCTCGACACTCCGGAGGCGAAGGACAGCTTCAGCTACGCCCGGCCGCTCGAAGCGCGGGTCACCCATGTCGCGCTCGACCTGACCGCCGATTTCGCCGCGAAGAGGATCGGCGGCACGGCGACCCTCGACCTCCAGGCGAAGCCGGACGCCAAGGAGATCGTGCTCGACAGCAAGGGGCTGGAGATCAGCGCGATCACCGATTCGGACGGCCGGGCGCTGCCCTGGACCGTCGGCGCCGCCGACCCCGAGCGGGGCGCGCCGCTCGCCGTCCAGCTCGGCGGCGCCCGCAGGATCCGGATCGCCTACAAGAGCGCTCCGAACGCCGACGCGCTGCAATGGCTCACCCCCGAGCAGACCGCCGGCAAGAAGCATCCCTTCCTGTTCAGCCAGGGCCAGTCGATCCTCAACCGGACCTGGATCCCGACCCAGGACAGCCCCGGAATCCGCCAGACCTGGGAGGCGCGGATCGTCGTCCCGGCGCCGCTCAGGGCGGTGATGAGCGGCGAGCGGCTGACGCCCGAGGGCGAGGCGGCGCCCGGCGGCGGCCGGGCCTTCCGCTTCCGGATGGACAAGCCGGTCGCGCCCTATCTGATCGCGCTCGCCGCCGGCGACATCGGCTTCCAGAGCCTCGGCCCGCGCACCGGAGTCTATGCCGAGCCGGCGACCCTGGCCCGCGCCGCCGCCGAGCTCGGCGACACCGAGAAGATGGTCGACGCCGCCGAGAAGCTCTACGGCCCCTATCGCTGGGGCCGCTACGACATGATCGTGCTTCCGCCGGCCTTCCCTTATGGCGGGATGGAGAATCCGACCCTCACCTTCCTGACGCCCACCTTCATCGCCGGCGACAGGAGCCTGGTCGGCCTGGTCGCGCACGAGCTCGCCCACAGCTGGTCGGGCAACCTCGTCACCAACGCGGTCTGGCCGGACGGCTGGCTGAACGAGGGCTTCACCTCCTATTTCGAGAACAGGATCATGGAGGCGCTCTACGGCCCGAAGCGCGCGGCCCAGGAGGCGGCTTTGTCCTGGGCCGACATGGAGACGGCGTTCAAGACGCTCGGCGCCGACGCGCCCGGCACCCGGCTCCACGACGACAGCGGCGGCGACGGCGCCTCGGGCATCGTCTACGACAAGGGCGCGACCTTCCTGAGGACGATCGAGCGGACGGTCGGGCGCGAGCGCTTCGACGCCTATCTGCGCTCCTATTTCGACCGCCACGCCTTCCAGCCGATGACCTCGGCCCGCTTCCTCGCCGACCTGCGCGCCAACCTCGTCAAGGGCGACAAGGCGCTCGAGGAGAAGCTGAAGCTCGACGAATGGGTCTACAAGCCCGGCCTTCCGGCCAATGCCGCCCGGCCCGATCCGGCCGCCTTCGCTCCGGTCGACGAGGCGCTTCGCGCCTTCCAGGCCGGCGGTCCGGCGCCGGCGGGCGCGTGGACGGGCTGGACGACCGCCGAGCGGCTTCGCTTCGTCAACGGCCTGCCGCGCGGGCTCGAGCAGCCGCGCCTCGCCGAGCTCGACCGGGCGCTCGGCCTCTCGGCGAGCGGCAATGCCGAGATCCTCTCGGCCTGGCTGCAGCTGGCGCTGGCCAACCGCTACCCGCCCGCCGTCCCCGCCGCCGAGCGCTTCCTGCTGTCGATGGGCCGCGGCAAGTTCGTCGCGCCGATCTTCCGCACCCTGTGGGGCGAGGCCGAATGGGGCCGGCCGATCGCCACCCGCCTCTACGCCCGCGCCCGGCCGCTCTACCATTCGGTGACGACCGGCCAGGTCGACAAGGCGATGAAGGAATAGCTCCGCGGCGAAGGCCGGGGCCCAGCGGCTCAGGCTTCGGCAATTGGGCCCCGGCTTTCGCCGGGGAGCTGAATCACATCGGGAACAGCGCGTAGCCCTTGTCGGTCACCGCGGCGACGCATTCGGCATATTCGTCGTGGCACTTGTCGCCCGGCCGGATCAGGCCGAACTCCGCCTCGGTCCGCCGGCTGATCGGAAGCAGGGCGATCGGAGTGGAGGCGGGGGTCAGCTGGGCCCCCGAGCCGGCGGCGAGGGTGGTCAGGATCCCGTTCAGCGCCCCCTGCGGCGAGGGCCGGCCGAGGATCGCGACCCGGTACTGACCCTCGACGTTGGTCACCAGGTAGATGTGCCCGGACAGATGCGGGAAGGAAACCGAGCCGTGCTGCTCGAAGCTCTGGTCGAGGCGCGAGCTTTCGTGGAAGGCGAGGCAGTGGGTGTCGTCGTCCCAGGCGATCAGGGTGCGATAGGCGTAGACCGAGCCGGCCTCGCTGAACGAACGGCGCAAGGTCAGATATTCGCCCTCGAGCCAATGCACGGCCGCGCGCGAATAGGCGCCCAGCTCCTCGGGCGCGAGCGTGGCCGAATCGGGGTTGCGCTCCGGCGGCTTGCCGCCGCGCAGAGCGACTCCGAGCGCGCTCTCCAGCCGGACCACCGTCGCCAGCGTGAACGGGCGGTGCCCGGACAGCGCCTTCTCCAGCGTCGACAGGCTCACCCGCGCTTCGTCGGCGAGCCACTGGCGCGACAGCCGCCGGCGGGCGAGCTCCTCGCGGATGCGCAGCGCCGTCGCGCTGCTCTCTTCGTCGGTCTGGCTGCCGATCATGGTCCCTCCGTCGAACCGCTCATGCGCACATTTACGTACTTTTCGTCAATCCTTTGCCGCTCCGGCGGTGCGCCGGGCGGAACGCGGCAGACATTTGCCCAACAATGTCGTGGATGCGGATATCGGGTGCGACTAGGCGGAAGGAGGGAGGTGCAACGATCGTCTCCCCTGCCGAAGAGGATATTAGAGATGGTCCGCGCAGCTCTGTCAGTCGATGGAAGCAACGCCCTGCCGTATCGCTTCGTCAAGCATCCGAAGGTCGGCGACCGGGTCGGCATCTCCCGCCGCGGCACCGACGCGATGGCCACCATCGTCGGCCTCCGCCACGAACGCGGCCCCGACGGCCTCGGCACCCTGATGGTGATGGCCCGCTCGGCCGCCTGAGGCGAAGCTCCCAATAGTCGCGACATTCCTTCCCGAGCTTGCTCGGGGAGGGGGACCGCGGCGCGAAGCGTCGTGGGGGAGGGGTGAACTGAGTCCCGCCTGCCCCCTCCATCGCGCTTCGCGCGGTCCCCCTCCCCGAGACAAGCTCGGGGAGGAGTTGGCGATCCTTCGATCCACCGCAAAAATGGTGGATAAGTCATTTACCGTCTTGGCGGCGGAATCGAGTTGAGGCACTATGGCTAGTGGCGCTGCCTAGGGGGCAACGCAACAACTTGTAGGCGTCGGCTGCGCACCTTATATCGGGCGCAGGCGGAAAGCGCTTGTCCTGTGGATATCGGGGACAAGCCGAACATAAGCGCCCGTGCCCCCTCGAATGCGCTTAAGGTGGGGTTAAATCCACTGGAACGAAGATCGAACAAGGGGTAGGATGATGGACCTTTCAGGCAGCAGCGGGACAGGAGCGGACGACGTGGCCACCACCGTCATCGAGTCGCCCGGCACGTCGGCGGACAAAGCCGCCAAGCCGGCCATCTATCCGGTCGAGGTCGACCACAGCCGCGATTCGCTGCTGACCGATTTCGGCAAGGAGACGCTCAACGACCGCTATCTCCTCCCCGGCGAGACCTATCAGGACCTGTTCGTCCGGGTCGCCTCGGCCTATGCCGACGACGCCGAGCACGCCCAGCGGGTCTACGATTATATCTCGAAGCTCTGGTTCATGCCGGCGACGCCCGGTCCTCTCGAACGGCGGCACCGGGCGCGGCCTCCCGATCAGCTGCTATCTGAACTCCGTCCCCGACAGCCTTGAGGGCATCGTCGACACCTGGAACGAGAATGTCTGGCTCGCCGCGCGCGGCGGCGGCATCGGCACCTACTGGGGCGCGGTGCGCGGCATCGGCGAGCCGGTCGGCCTGAACGGCAAGACCAGCGGCATCATCCCGTTCGTCCGGGTGATGGATTCGCTCACCCTCGCGATCAGCCAGGGCAGCCTGCGCCGCGGCTCGGCCGCCTGCTATCTCGACATCTCGCATCCCGAGATCGAGGAGTTCCTCGAGATCAGGAAGCCCTCGGGCGACTTCAACCGCAAGGCGCTCAACCTCCACCACGGCGTGCTCGTCACCGACGCCTTTATGGAAGCGGTGCGCGACGGCGCGGAATGGACCCTGAAGAGCCCCAAGGACGGCTCCGAGCGCGCCACCGTCGACGCCCGCTCGCTCTTCCAGAAGCTGGTCGAGACCCGCCTCGCGACGGGCGAGCCCTACATCATCTTCATCGACAAGGTGAACCGTTCGATGCCGCGGCACCATCGCGAGCTCGGGCTCAAGGTGTCGACCTCGAACCTGTGCTCGGAGATCACCCTCCCCACCGGTCGCGACCATCTCGGCAAGGACCGCACCGCCGTGTGCTGCCTCTCCAGCCTCAACCTCGAGACCTGGGACCAGTGGAACGGCGACAAGGTCTTCATCGAAGACATCATGCGCTTCCTCGACAACGTTCTGACCGACTATATCGACCGGGCGCCCGAGGAGATGGCCCGCGCCAAATATAGCGCGATGCGCGAGCGCTCGGTCGGCCTCGGAGTGATGGGCTTCCACTCCTTCCTCCAGGCCCGCTACATCCCCTTCGAAGGGGCGATGGCGAAGAGCTGGAACATGAAGATCTTCAAGCACATCTCCGCCCAGGTGAACGAGGCGTCGATGATGCTCGCCAAGGAGCGCGGGCCCTGCCCGGACGCCGCCGACATGGGCGTGATGGAGCGCTTCTCCTGCAAGATGGCGATCGCCCCGACCGCGAGCATCTCGATCATCACCGGCGGCACCTCGGCCTGCATCGAGCCGATCCCGGCCAACATCTACACCCACAAGACCCTGAGCGGCTCCTTCTCGATCAAGAATCCGTATCTGGAGAAGCTTCTGATCGAGAAGTCGAAGAATTCGGACGCGGTGTGGAACACGATCCTCGAGCATGGCGGATCGGTCCAGCATCTCGACTTCCTCACCCCCGAGGAGAAGGACGTCTTCAAGACCAGCTTCGAGATCGACCAGCGCTGGCTGATCGAGCTCGCCGCCGACCGCACGCCCTACATAGACCAGGCGACGTCGCTGAACCTGTTCATCCCCGCCGACGTCGACAAATGGGACCTTCTGATGCTCCACTACCGCGCCTGGGAGCTCGGCATCAAATCGCTCTATTATCTGCGCTCCAAGTCGGTGCAGCGCGCCGGCTTCGCCGGCGGAGTCGAGGCCGACAACACGATCGACCCCAAGCAGATCGAGCTCGCCGCGACGACGGACTACGACGAATGCCTGGCGTGCCAGTGACGAAACCCCTCTCCCTGCAGGGGAGAGGGAGGGGCCCGCGCGGCGAAGCCGCGTGGGAGGGTGAGGGCACGCCCATTCCGAAAGAGCCGGTTCGTCAGGCCCTCACCCTGGCGCTTCGCGCCGTCCCTCTCCCCTACAGGGAGAGGGGATTGCCTTCCTCTCCCCGAGCGGGGGGAGAGAGCCGCGCCTGGCTCCCTTCGGCGCGGCGCCTGGCGGGGGTAGGTGAGGCTGCGAAGTCGCGCGCGGTTCCGCATACGCGCGCGCTGCGTTTCGCGCCTTCCTCCCCCGTCTTTTCCCTCCTTCCGGCCCTCCTGCTCGCCGGCTGCGCCGCCAGCCAGAACGCCGCCGCCGTCGCGCCTCAGGCGCCCGGCTTCCTGCTCGGCCTGTGGCACGGCTTCATCTTTCCGATCGCCTGGATCGTCTCGCTCTTCATGCCGGACGTGTCGGTCTACGCCGTCCCCAACAACGGCGGCTGGTACGATTTCGGCTATTTCGTCGGGATCGTCTTCCTCGGCGTCGGCGCCCGTCATTCGAGGAGAGGCTGATGCCCGATCCGATCACCCTCGGCCATTTTCTGATGCTGCTCGCCGCTCTGGTCGCGCTCTACGCGCTCTGGCAGGCATGGATCTGGCTCAAGCACCGCGGCTACAAATACGGCACTCCCCAATATGCCCGAGCCCGCGACGGCCGGCGCTACGCGGTGTGGAGCCTGATCGTCGCCGCCGTCCTGCTCGCGATCGGCTGCCTCACGCCGCTGTGCGACGTGGCGATCGCGTGAGCGGCTCGATCTTCCTCGCCGTCGCGGCGCTGATGAGCCTTGGGGTCTTCCTCAACGGCCTGCGCTTCATGCGCATGTCCGAGGACAGGCTTCTCGACGGTCGGACTCAGATCGAAATGCCCTCCTTCCTGGCGCGTGGACGCTCGCCGGTCGCGCGGGCCCGCCTCGCCGGCCGCATATCCATGATTTTCGCCCCGCTTTTCCTGCTGCTCGTCGCCGCGCTCTGCTTCGGCCTGTTCGGACCGGTGCAGGGCCTCGAAACCATCAAGCTCACCAAGGACGCCTGACATGCCCCTTCTCGAAGCCCGCAAGCAGTACAAGCCCTTCGAATATCCCTGGGCGTTCGAATTCTGGAAGCGCCAGCAGCAGATCCACTGGATGCCCGAGGAGGTGCCGCTCGGCGAGGATTGCCGCGACTGGGCGCAGAAGCTGACCGACCACGAGCGCAACCTGCTCACCCAGATCTTCCGCTTCTTCACCCAGGCCGACGTCGAGGTGCAGGATTGCTACCACGACAAATATGCCCGGGTGTTCAAGCCGACCGAGGTGAAGATGATGCTGACCGCCTTCTCCAACATGGAGACGGTCCACATCGCCGCTTACTCGCATCTGCTCGACACGATCGGCATGCCCGAGAGCGAGTACAGCATGTTCCTCCAGTATAAGGAGATGAAGGACAAGCACGACTATCTCGCCACCTTCGGGGTCGACAGCGACGAGGACATCGCCAGCACGCTCGCCATGTTCGGCGGCTTCACCGAGGGGCTCCAGCTCTTCGCCAGCTTCGCGATGCTGATGAACTTCCCGCGCTTCAACAAGATGAAGGGCATGGGCCAGATCGTCAGCTGGAGCGTGCGCGACGAGAGCCTCCACTGCGAGGGCATCACCCGCCTGTTCCACGCCTTCGTCAAGGAGCGCGGCTGCATGACCAAGGCGGTGCGCGACGACATCATGGACGTCTGCCAGAAGACGGTCCGCCTCGAGGACGCCTTCATCGACCTCGCCTTCGAGATGGGCCCGGTCCCCGGCATGACCCCCAAGGAGATCAAGAAATACATCCGCTACATCGCCGACTGGCGCCTCGGCCAGCTCGGCTTCAGCCCGATCTACATGATCGACGACCACCCGCTGCCCTGGCTCGCGCCTCTGCTCAACGGGGTGGAGCACGCCAACTTCTTCGAGACCCGCGCGACCGAATATTCGAAGGCCGCGACCCGGGGCAATTGGGGCGAGGTGTGGGACAATTTCGACCGCAGGAAGAGCGCGAAGGCGGCGAATGACGGGGGCTTGTCCGCCGAAGCTTCAGCGAAGGCGGACGGGGACGATATGTTCACTCGGGCTGGGGTGGCGGCGGAGTAGATAACCCGTGCAGAATGAGCGACGAGCCGAAGCGGGATCCCGCATTTAAATTTTGTGAACGAGATCCGAGCGCGATATATAAAAGTGGCCGGAACCGAGGTTCCGGCCACCGTGCGCGGGTATAGCTCAATGGTAGAGCAAAGGATTTACCGCCCTCGGACCCGGGTTCGATTCCCGGTACCCGCTCACGTGCCCCATATAGCCGCTCGAACTGACTTTGCAAAAGGATACTGCGATGCGCCTTCCGATCATCGAAGGCCAGACGCTAACCTCTGGCGTTCAAACGGCTGTCGGTTCCATCCCATTTGACCAGTTACTAGGTCGCTTGCAGACGCCTTGGCGCGACTCTCGCACAAAAGCCGGATACCAGCGCAAGCCGGCTCTTAGCCGCGTTGCCAAGCTGATGATGGAAATTCGGAAGGGGCGAGTTGATATCCCGACCGCAATCCTCCTCAATGCCGCCCATTCAAGCTGGAAAACTGCGTTTGAGGACGGCGGATCCCACTCCTGCTCATACTTCGACCTAGATGAGTATCGAGGCAAATTCTCGGTTGTGGATGGGCAGCACCGACTTTTGGCCTTTGAGCATCTCTACGATGAGGACCCAGATAAGTACGGTGCGTTTAGACTCCAGTTTGTCCTGATGCTTGGCGCGAATGAAAACCAAGAACTTGAGCAGTTCTACGTGGTTAATTCAACAGCTAAATCTGTTAAAACTGATTTGGCATATGACCTCTTAAAACAAAGAGCAGATTTAGATGGGCAGGTGATGCGGAGTCTCATCGAGAGTGGCCAAGATTGGAAAGTCGAAGCACAGAGCCTTACTGAGTTGCTAGCAGACAAGTCCGATACCTGGAGAAGGAGAATAAGGTTGGCGAACGAGGATAGAGGAATTACCACTATCCCGAGTGCGTCATTTGTGACTTCTCTCAAAAAGTTTCTGACTTATCCGTTTGTTAAAAACTTGAGTATGGAAAAGAAGTTTAACCTCCTTGAGGTTTATTGGCTGTCGATAAAAAATGTTATCCGCGAACCGTTCAAACGCCCTGACGACTACACTTTGATGAAAGGCATTGGCGTCTGGGCAATGCACGAGATTCTACCAGAAGTTACAGAGATTATTCGGTCACGAGGGGACTCGCTTTTCGACGTAGATAGTTATACAAAGCTGCTTGAGCGAATGTTTGACGACCTCGAAGGCGAAAATAAAAGAGCAGAATTGGTTAAAGGTCCGGACTTCTGGTTAGTAGCTCCCAAAGGCGGCGCTGCGGGAAGTTTTTCTTCATCCGCAGGCAAGCGAGTTCTAATTTCGAAGCTGATGCAAAGCCTACCGGAACCGGAAATTGAGTAAATCGATATAAACCGGGGACACAGGTGCCAGGCACGGAGGAAAAACCTCACCCTGCGTCCGGGGGTATCCGAATTTCGTGAACTCGCCGGGTCGGGGTAAATTGCTCTCGTGCCCGCCGACCAGCCTGCCATCCTCGACACGTCCGAATACCGCCGCTGGTTCGGCTCGCTCCGGGACCAGCGCGCCAAGGGTCGGATCCTCGCTCGTCTGCGCCGAATCTCGCTCGGCAATTTCGGCGACACTCGGTCGCTCGGCGGCGGCCTGCACGAGCTGCGGGTCGATTACGGCCCCGGCTATCGGATTTACTTCGTCCGCCGCGGCGACGCCCTCGTCCTGCTCGCCTTGGGAGGTGACAAATCGCGGCAGAAAACCGATATTGTCCGGGCCCGCGAGATCGCGGCGGCATGGGAGCCTGACGATGCGGATTGAGACTCGCCCCTGGGACGCCGCAGAATTTCTCGACAGCAAGCAGGCCATTCTGGCCTATCTCGAAGCGGTCTTCGAGGACGGCGACCCGGAGCTGATCGCCGCCGCCCTGAACGATATCGCGCGCGCCAAGGGTCTCGCCCAGGACGCGCTCACTGCGCACAGCGATATCACCTCGGTGATCGGCACCCTGAAGGCCCTCGGGCTCGAGCTGACCGCCAAGGCGGCGTGACCGCCCGATGACGCGTCGCAAAATCTGGGATGTTGTCGGCGAAAGCAGGGTCAATCCCGACGGCCGCCGCCGCCAGGACATCCTTTGCGACGTCGAGCCGGGAGACGCCGTCGAGCTCATCCGCGAGCCCGACAATGCCTATGATGCCAACGCCATAGCGGTTCGCGTAGGTGGAGAGACCGTCGGCTACATAGGCCGTGACGACGCGGTCGAGCTTGCGCCGCTTCTGGATGCCCGCCGCCCCCATCGCGCGATCGTCCACTGCATCCGAGGCGGGGTGCCGGATTATCCGAGCTATGGCTGCCGGATATCGATTGCTTGGGACGGGGAGCGGCCGCATCCCGTCGTCGAACTGGACGACCAGCAGCTTAGAAGCCGCCGAAGCAAGAGAGCGGCTCGGACGCGACGGGAAGGCGGCACGGTTCGGTCTGAAAGCACCGCCACCGGCCGCACAGGATGCATGATCGTTATGTGCGCCCTGGTCCTACCAGCCACGCTGCTGTTGATTTGACTCGGCCAGCCTCCACCCATCCGCCTTCAGCACCGCCAGGCACCGCTCGCCGCCCGCGAGCGTCGCCACCTCCTCGTCGACGGCGAGCTCGATCTTCAGGGCGAGGGCGGGCAAATCGGGCGCCGGGGTGCGGAGCAGGCGTTTCAGGGCGGTGCCGCGGGCGTCGCCGAGGGCGTTGAGGCGGTCCTCGAAGGGTTGGAACTCGGCCAGGGAGGCGCTCACCGCCGCCCGGGCCTCCGGGTCGGCGGCGAAGTCGTCGGGGATCGGCCAGCGGCCGCGGATCGCGGCGTGGATCTCGTGGGCGGGGAGATAGTCGCGCGCCCGGTAGGCCGCCACCGCCGCCTCGGCCTCGCGCAGGGCGGCCAGCGCCCGGTCCCACCGCCGCCCCGACCCCGCCGCCCCGCCCCCGCCGCCGGCGAGAAGCACGGGCGCGCCGAAAGCCGCGCCTAGCAACGCCCGGCGCGTCGGGTTATGCCTCGGGGCAGTCATGCCTGAAGCTCCTAACGGACGACCCATTTAGTGTCGTTTAATGGCAGGGTCAAGGGGGTGTTTATCGCGGAGGACTCTCTACTGCCGGTGCAGAGCCGCATGGCGCGGGCGGCGCTCGGCTGGTCCCTGGATGCCCTGGCCGCGCGCTGCGGAGTCAGCCGCCGCGCCATCCTGCGCTTCGAGCAGGGCGAAAGCCTGCCGCGGGGACGCACGCTCGTTGCAATCCGCGCTGCCCTGGAAGCTGGCGGTATCCGCTTCGCCGAGGGAGGGGGCGTCTTTCCGCCCGTCTAAAAGCTGCAATCGAAGGATCGCGCGACCGCCGGAAGCCTGTTATTTGAAAGGCGAGGTGAACCCATGAATCCCTTGGATCTCGCTCCCTTCCTTCCTCAAGTATTCGATCGAATCAGGCAGATGCTTGCGGACCGCAGAGACGCTCGGGCGGATCGGAGGGAGGATGCGCGGAAGGCACTTTCCGCTTTTGGCGAGGCGTTGATTTCAACACAGCGCTACCTGCGCGATATGAGCGCGGGGAATCGCGATTTTGATCGCGAGGCGGACTTGGCTCGATTATGGCAGAGGGCAGCAAAGTCGGTCCCGCAGATCAGTCCAGAACTCGCGGCTACGGCGGCGACAAAAATGGAATACTGGACTCGCCCCGAAGTCTGGGAGGAGGAGAGAATTCTGGCTGAAGGCATCAGAATCGATAGCGTCTTCGACCGATATTCCGACCTGCTCACCGAGAAACGCTAGGCGTGCACCACTTTGGCCTCGCCTGGGCCCGCCGAATGGGGTCCGCGCCCGCTCCCACCGCGCCGCTTCGCGACGTCCCTTACAAGAGTAGCGGCGAATACGGCAGCGCGACGGCGGCGCCTAGCAACGCCCGGCGCGTCGGGTTATGCCTCGCGGCAGTCATGCCTGAGGTCTCCACTTCGTGGTCCCTTTTAGGGACCACGAAGTGGAGACTTCAAGGGGGTAGTCCTGGAACGTCCCGTTCTCCGTCCCGAGCAGTCGCGCATGGCGCGGGCGGCGCTGAACTGGTCGCTCGAGGCGGCGGCGGAGGCGGCCGGCGTGAGCCGCCGCACCGTCCTTCGCTTCGAGCGGGACCATCGCGACATCAAGCCGGAGCTGATCCGGGCCATTCGCCGCGCCTTCGAGGGGGCCGGCGTCCGCTTCATCGACGAAGCGGGGCGGATCGGCGTTACCGCACCCGCCAAGCCCGCGCGCCCCTGACCGTTCGAGGGAAGCTGTTGAACGCCATCTTCGTGGTCCCTATCAGGGACCGACGTAAGAAACGGCGCGCGGCAGGAGTGGGCTGCGCCCGCGCAATCGCGGCGGCATGGGAGCCTGGCGACTGGGATTGAGTCGACGCCCTGGGACGCCGCCGAGTTCCTCGACGGCAAGCAGGCGATCCTCGCCTATCTCGAAGCGGTCTTCGAGCACGGCGATCCGGAGCTGATCGCGCTGGCCCTCAACGGCGTGTCCCGCGCCAAGGGTCTCGCGCAGGACGCGTCGACCGCGCACAGCGATATCGCCTCGGTGATCGGGCTCGATCTGACTGCCAAGGCCCCCCGGTCATGCTCGAACGTCCCCTGAAATCGCCCCGGATAACAGCCGCTTGACAGCCGCCGTCACGCTGGCGATGCAGCGATTGTGCCAACGATCCGGTCCGCCTGGCGGCCCGGTTCCTGGGGGAGAGGGAATATGAACAACCTGTCGCGCATCGCGGCCGCCGCCTTGCTGTGCGCCCTGCCGGGCTGCGCCACCACCTATGACGGCGATAACGCTCTCGGCCTGTTCGGCGGTCAGGGAGCCCGGCGGATCGACTCGGACAGCTGGCGGATCTCGGCCTCGTCGAACGGCGTCGCCCGGCGCGATCTCGCCCGCGACATGGCGCTCTACAAGGCGGCCGTCGTCGCCCGCGCCACGGGCTCCGCTTACTTCCAGATCTACAAGTTCCGAATCTATCAGAATCAATATGGCGCCCAGGGCGCCGACCTTCGCATGCATACCGTGAACGATCGCGACCGGCCCTATGCCTGCGAATCGCGGCGGTTCGCGGTCAATTGCCGGGTGCTCGCCGCCGACGAGGCGATCGCCCATTTCGGGCCCATGATCGGACAGACGCCCGAGCAGACCGCCGCCGAAGTGCAGGCCCTGCGCCAGGCGCATAAGCTCTAGGCAGTGTGGACTCTTGGGATTCCCATTGGGGGTGAAGTCTGATTCAAGGCTGTCTTTTGGAGGCAGTCATGGGTGCAATGGATCGGCTCATTCTTCGGGACGACCAGTGGGAGCGGATGTCGCGGCACATTATCGGCGACGAGAAGACGCGCGGTTCGTCGGGGCGCGACAACCGGATGTTCGTGGAAGCGGTGTTGTGGGTGGTTCGGACGGGGTCGCCGTGGCGCGACCTGCCGGACGTGTTCGGGTCGTGGAACAGCGCCTTCAGGCGGTTCAGCCGGTGGAGCCGCAAGGAGGTGTGGTGGCGCATCTTCGCGGCGATGTCGGACGATGAGGACTTCGAGTATCTGATCGTCGACTCCACCATCGTCCGGGCTCACCAGCACTCGGCGGGGGCCAAAAAGGGGGGCCTGAAGATCAAGCCATTGGCCTCTCCCGCGGCGGCCTGAGCACCAAGATCCACCTGGCGGTTCGCGGGCTCGGCTGCCCGGTGCGCTTCCACCTCACCGCCGGGCAGATGGGCGATGCGCCCCAGGCCGCCGCCCTGATCGAAGACCTGCCGGCCAGCATCGTCATGGCCGACACCGCCTACGATGCCGACTCCTTGCGCCGCATCATCGCCGACAAGGGCGCTCTTGCCGTCATCCCAAGCAACCCGTCGCGCGCTCGAAAGCAGCCCCTCGACAAAGCGCTCTACGCCCAGCGCCACCTCATCGAATGCTGCTTCTCGAGGCTCAAGCAGTTCCGGCGCGTCGCCACCCGCTTCGAAAAGACCGCGCGCAACTACCTCGCCGTCGTCACCCTCGCCGCAACCATCCTCTGGTTACGATAAGTGTCCACACAACCTAGGCCTTCTGGTGCCAGGCACGTACCAGGCACGTGCCTGGCACCGAGGCACCTTCTCCGGGGTGCCCCCGCCCGGCCCCATTCATACGCTCTTTCCCGCCCGTTCGGGGCATGCCATGTTCCGCCGCAACGCTCGCGCCCGGGGGGCGTGACGCTTGAGCCAAATTGGGGGGAAAGTTCGAATGAGACCTATTTCCATGGCGGCGCTCGCCGCCGCGATGCTGGCGGGCGGGTCGCCGGCGGCGGGGCAGTCGGCGTTCATTCCGGCGGTGATCGGCCAGACGGTCGGGATGATGGCCGCTTCGGGCGGGGCCGACGAGAAGTGCCTGCTCAACAAGCGCGCCATCCCGCCCGCGGCGATCGACGAGGCCCGCGCCGGCGCCGAGGCGGCGATGCGCGACTATCTGCGCCTCGCCGCGGCCGCGCCCAAGGCGGACGTCACCGCCGCCTTCACCCGCAAGGCGAGCCTCCGCTTCTGGCTCCGAAACGGCCGCGACACCTTCGCGGCCCAGGTCGAGGATCCGTTCGCTCATGAGGTCGCCGGAGGGCGCGCGGTCCTGAGCGCTCCCGTCGCCTATGTCCGTGCCGGCGACGGCACCACCGCGGCCGGCCTGTGGGGGGTCGCGACGAGGGCGGGCGAGCCGCTCGTTCACTACCGGGCGAATTTCCGGCGTGAATCCAAGGGCTGGCGGATCACCCGGATGGACCTCGTGGAGCCGCCCGCCGAGCCCGATCCGATCGCTTATTATTGCAACGTCCCGGGCGATTCCGAGGCTTATGCCAAGGCCGTGGCCGAGCGCGACGCGAAGCGCGAGCGCAAGCGCGCGGCGCGCGCCGCCCAGCGCGAATCCGAAGCGGCCTCCCGCCAGGGCCGCCGCGGCGGCTGAGGAGCCGATCGGGGCGATGGGGAAGGGCGCGGCCTAAGCCGCGAACTTTCCATATCGGAACCAAGGCCAACCTTTCCCCTCAGCCGCGGCCGTGCCATTCTGACAGCGGCTACCAAGGGAACACCCGCCATGTCCGCCGAGAACCTCGACCTAATCCGCGCCATCTACGACGCCTTCGCCGCCGGCGACATAACCGGCGTGGTCGCCCGGATGAGCCCCGGAATCGTCTGGAACGAAGCCGAGAGCTTCGTCTACGCCGACGGCAATCCCTATGTCGGGCCCGAGGCGATCCTTTCCGGCGTGTTCGCCCGGCTCGGCTCGGAGTGGGACGGGTTCGCGGCGGTGCCGGAGGAGTTTCTCGACGCCGGCGACACGATCGTCGTCCTCGGCCGCTACACGGCGACCCACAAGGCGACCGGCCGGCCGCTCGACGCCCAGCTCGCCCATGTCTGGCGGGTCGAGGACGGCAAGGCGGCCGCCTTCCAGCAATATACCGACACCCTCCAGGCCGCCCGGGCCGCCGGCGTCGCCTGACGCGCATGGCGTCTCGTTCCCTCCTCCTCGCCCTCGCGCTCGCCGGCGCGCCGGCCGGGACGCCGGCCGCCGCCTGCTCGGTGGTTCCGGGCTACCGAGTTCCCACCGCCCTCGAGCTCGCCGGCCAGGCCGAGGCGATCGTGCTCGGGACGGTCGAGCGGCAGGAGGACGAAGGCAGCCCGTTCGAGACCGAGGTCGTGGTTCGGCCGACCCTGCTGCTCAAGGGGGCCGAGCTTCCGGCCGAGGTCCGGCTGCGCGGCTATCTCGCGACCGGCGAGGGCCAGGCGGCGACCCGCTCCGATCCGCGCGAGCTGTTCCGGGTCAATCCCGACGCGCTCAGCGGCGGCTGCAACCGCTACGTGTTCGAGCGCGGCATGCAGCTCGTCCTCTTCCTCCGGCGCGACGGCCGCGGCGAGCTTCGCCCCAGCCTTCCCCCCTTCGCCCGAGCGGCGGAGGACGTGCCCGGACCCGAGTCGCTCTGGGTCAGGGCGGTTCGCCTCTATGCGGATATCTCCGCCTTGCCGGCGAAGCAGCGCCGGGCGGCGCTGATCGCCCGGCGCGATGCCCTGCGCGCCTCGGGCGACCCCGATTCCGCGCTCCTCGCCGCCGACGTCGACCGCCAGCTCGAGACGAAGCGCCTGCCGCCCTTCGACTGACCGATGCGCCGGCGGCCCGGCGCCGCCGCGCTTCCGCCGGGCCGGGCATGCGCCAGCGGCCGACCGTCGCCGGCGCTTCGAGCCTCGCGAAATTTGCCCGTCTTTACCGCGCCTTCACACCCCGCCGCCTATCCCGACCCGACCCGGTGGGAGGGAAGCATGTTTTTGAAGGTATTCGCGATTTTCGCGCCGCTCGTCGGCGGCGCGATCTGGGCCGTGGGCGGGTTCGGCGGGGCTTACAGCCGCGACGTCGAGCGGCCCCCGGCCGAGGTCATCGCGGCGATCGCCGATCTCGACATCACCGGCCAGCCCGGCGCGCCCGGCAGCGATCCGGAGGCGTCGGGCGGGGTCGCTCCGGTCTTCCAGGTCGAGCAGAGCGGCGACCGGGTCGTCTGGACGGTGATGAGCGGCGACAAGGTCGCGACCCGGATGACCGCCTTCGTCCAGCCGCTCGACGGCGGCGCCCGAAGCCGGGTCACCGTCGACGTCGAGCGCGGCGACGCCCCCGACGACTTCGTCTCGCCCGCCTTCCGCTCCGAGGGGCTCACCCTGGGCCTGTTCTCGATGGCGCTCGAGGGCGAGATCGACCGGCTCGTCGCTCCGGTCCGCTTGAGCCGCGAGGAATGCCAGGAGCTGGAGCTTCGCCTCCTCCACGGCAGCGGCGCCGGCCTTGACGGCGAGCCGGCCACGCTCGGCCAGGCGGTCGGCGGCACCGCCAAGAACGTCATCCGGCTCCACGCCGTCGAGGGCGAGCTCAGGCGCCGAGGCTGCGACACGAGCGGCGGCGGCGGGTTCGAGCCGGTCTCGGACGAGATGAGCGAGAGCGGAGTCCTTGCGGAGTCGGAGGCCGAGGTCGTTCACGAGCCGGGCCGACCGACTCTGGATCTGAACGGCGACGGCCGCTGAGCGGGCGGCGGGGGGATGCGACGTTATGCATTCCCCCGGAGCCCAGGTGCCCAGCACCGTTTCAACCCCTCAAAACGCCACCTTCACCCCTACCATCGCCCGCTTGCTGATCTGCCCGCCGGGCATCTCGACGCTTTCCACATAGGCACGGGCGACGGCGCCGCCGCCGATTTCCTTCTCGGCGAGCAGCGGACCGGTCCCGAACACGCGCTCCCATTTCTCATAGTCGAAGACTCCGGACGGGCGGCGGCCGCACACCACGATGACGGAGCCGGCGCCGCCGGTCCGGCACGGGTCGGCGGATTTCACCTTGGCGAGGTCGAAGTCGATCGCCGGCAGCGGCTCGGCGGACGCCGGCGGAGCGGCCTGGAGGGCAATCAGCAGGGCCAGGCTCATGGTCGACGCTCCGCTCCCGGGTGCCGCCGCATCCTCCCCGCGCATTCCGGCGAAGTTAAGGCAGGCGCCGGCGCGGGGGTGGGCGGCAAAAATAGGATTTGCTCATAGGACTTTTCTACATTACATGTTCTTGCTCCGTTCTAACCGTGAGTGAACGCCCATGACCCACCCCTTTCCCTACCCAGGCGGCGAACCCCGCGCCATGGCACCGCCCGCCACCGAGGCTCCGATCCCCGCCATCCCCTTCGATCCCGTCCCCGTTCAGCGCCGCCGAGACGGCTGGACCGCGGCGAAGCAGAGGCGGTTCATCGAGGTCCTGGCCGAGACCGGGATCGTTCGCTTCGCCGCGGCGGCGGTGGGGATGAGCGAGGCCTCGGCGCACCGCCTCGCCCGCCGGCCGGACGCGGACCGCTTTCGCAACGCCTGGGACGCCGCGCTTCGCCTGGCGGCCCGGCCGGCCGCCGCAAAGCTTTACGAATATGCGCTGGACGGGATGACCGAGACGGTGTGGCGCGACGGCGAGATCGTCTACCGGAGGCGGCGGCCGTCGGAGAAGGCGCTGATCTTCCTCCTCTCGCGCGTCGATCCCGTACGCTTCGGCTGCCCGCCTGCCGCGACGACGTGGAGGGACCTCGACGGTGAGCTGGTCGACACCGTGGGGGAGACCGTCGACGAGTTCGACGGCTATCTCGGCAATCTGTGCGACCTGCCGGACGAGGAGGAGGACGGGGATGGGGACGGCGGGGCGGCTCGGCCGGAAGCCGACGATGTCTGAGCTCACGCGCGCGCGCGCGCGAGACCCCCTGACTTTCCTGACCTTCGTCCGATTCCGGACAGCGCGCCGTTCGGGCGCGCCCGCCTGAACCTGGACAGCGACCCGTTCATGAAACCGCCCCGAGCCCCCGCCGTTTTCCTCGCGACCCCGCCGCATCGGGGCCGCTTACAGGAGAGTAACATGCGTAAACTCGTTCTCGCCGCCGCCACGGCGGCCTGCGCCATGCCCGTCGCCTTCGCCGCTCCGGCCTCGGCGCAGCAGGGCTATGAGACCCGCCAGGAGACCCGCGAATGCCGCCGCGAGCTGCGCCGCTCCGACAATCGCCGCGAATATCGCCGCGAGCTTCGCGAATGCGAGCGCGAGATCGCCCGCGCCCGAGCCCGCGACTGGCGCACCTACAACCGCTACGACTACAATCGCTACGAGCCCGGCGCGAACGCTTATTATGCCGACCGCTATTATCGCGACGGCCGCTATTACGGCGAGACCCAGCTCGGCCGCTACGACCGGGTCTATCGCGGCTCGGACGGGCGCTATTATTGCCGCCGCAGCGACGGCACCACCGGCCTCATCGTCGGCGGAGCGGTCGGAGCCCTGCTCGGCAACGCGATCGCCAGCGGCCGCTCGAGCATCCTCGGCACCCTGATCGGCGCCGGCGCCGGAGCGGCGCTCGGCCGCGAGATCGAGCGCGGCAGCGTCCGCTGCCGCTAGGCCGGACCGGCTGAAGGGCCGCTGCCGCCATGGCGGCGGCGGCCCGTAGCTGATATCGCTGCGCCGGGGGGAAGGGATGAGCGGGCTACGAGACGAGGTTCTGGACTGGTTCGACTCCGGCCGAGTCCTTCGCGGCCGCGAGCATGAGGTTCTGCGCGCCGCCGCTTTGGCGCCCACGCGCGGCGACTGGCGGGCCTTCCTCGGCCGGCTGACCCTGTGGCTGGGCGTGATCGCCCTGGCGGCGGCGGTGATCTTCTTCTTTGCCTTTAACTGGGACGCGCTCGGCCGCTTCGCCAAGTTCGGCCTGGTCGAGGCCGCGATCGTCGCGGGCCTGATCGCCTGCTGGCGGTTCGACCTCGACTCCGCGCCGGGCAAGGCGGTGTTGCTGCTGCTCTCGCTTCTGGCCGGGGCGCTTCTCGCTCTCGCCGGCCAAGTCTACCAGACCGGCGCCGACACGTTCGAGCTGTTCGCCTGGTGGGCGATGCTGATCCTGCCCTGGGTGGTGGTCGGACGCTTCAGCCCGTTGTGGCTGGTCTGGCTCGCCTTGCTCAACCTGGCGGGCTGGTTCTACTTCTCGCGCGCCTGGGCCGCCGAGCCGATGCTGTGGGCCCTGTTCGGCCTCAACAGCCTCGCTCTGGCCGGCTGGGAGGCGGCGCACCGCGCCGGCCTTTCCTGGCTCCGCGACTCCTGGCCGCCGCGGCTGGTGGCGATGGCGAGCGCGGCCTTCGCGACGGCGCTGGCGCTGTGGGCGATCGTCGATGGCGGAAGCGGGGGCGCCGGGGTCATCCTCCTCGCTTATGCGGCCTGGCTGGGCGCCCTCTATTACTGGTACCGACACCGCCGGCCGGACCTGTTCATGCTCGCCGCGGGCCTGCTCAGCCTGATCGTCACCGTCGCCGCCTTGCTCTCCGACCTGGTCCTGGACGGCGGCGCCGCGGGCGGCTTCCTGCTCGTCGGCCTGGCGGTGCTCGGCATGTCGGCCGGCGGGGCGATGTGGCTGAGGTCCGTGGCTCGGGAGCCGGGCGAATGACCGCCGAGTCTCTGTGGGAGCGGCTCCGCGAGGAGGGGCTCGTCGAGGGCGCGAGGCCGGAGCCGCAGCGGGCCGCCTCGCCCTGGTATGTGCGGGCGATGCTCGGCATTGCCGGCTGGATCGGCGCGCTGTTCCTGATCGGCTTCGTCGGAGCGGCCTTCGCCTTCATCATGGAGGACGCCGCTTTCGCCGCGCTCGCCGGAGCCGCCTGCTGCGCGGGGGCCTCCTTCCTGTTCAGGGCGTTCGACGGCCATGATTTCGCCGAGCAGTTCGGCCTCGTCGTCAGCCTCGTCGGCCAGATCCTGCTCGGGGTGGGGGTCGCGCAGGTGGCCAGCCCCTCCGGCGCGCCTTTCTACCTCGCCCTCGCGGCGATCGAGACGGTGCTGGCGCTGGCGATACCCCATTTCCTCCACCGCGTGCTCGCCACCGGCGCCGCCGCCGTCGCGGTGGCGCTCGGGGTCAATCAATTGTCGCTTCACGGCTTCGCCGCGCCTTTGCTCTGCGCCGGCCTCGCCTGGGTTTGGCTGGAGCCGGCGCGATGGGCGGGGGACGGCAGGATGTGGCGCCCGGTCGGCTACGGGCTCGTCCTCGGGCTTCTGCTCGTCGAGACGTTCCGGCTGTTCGGCGCCGGCCTGCTGCTCGGCTTCGGACCCGAGGCGAAAAGCTGGATGGCCTCTTATGGCCCGCTGATCGGCCGGGGCGCGACCGCGCTCGTCCTGGCCTGGGTCGCGCTCGACCTCGCGCGTCGCGAGCAGGCCTCGTCCGGGACCTCGCTCGCCGGGCCGGCCCTCGGCGCGACCCTCGTCGTCGGGCTGATCTCGCTCATGGCGCCGGGGCTCGCCTCGGCGCTGGTGGTCCTGCTGCTCGGATTCGCCGCGGCGAACCGGCTGCTGATGGCGCTGGGCATCCTGAGCCTGCTCGGCTTCGTCGCCCATTTCTATTACAGCCTGCACGCCACCCTTCTCGAGAAGTCCGCGATCATGGCGGCAACCGGCCTCCTCCTGCTCGCCGCCCACTTCCTTCTGCGGCGCGGCCCCATCTCCTCCGGTGCCGGGGAGGCGGCCGATGCGTAAGACGATCGCGCTCGCCGCCGGGCTCGTCCTGCTGGGCGTGGTCAATTGGGGCGTCTGGCAGCGCGAGCGCCTTCTCACCGAGGGACGGGTCGTCCTGCTCCGGCTGGCCCCGGTCGATCCGCGGTCGCTGATGCAGGGCGATTACATGCGGCTGAACTTCGAGGTGGCGACCCAGGCCTTTCCGTTCAGCCGCCGCGACTCGCTCGCCGACGGCCATATCGTCGTCGCGCTCGACGGGCAGGGCGTCGGCCACTTCCGCCGGTTCGCCGACGGGAGGCCGCTCGCCCCCGGCGAAGCCGCCCTTCGCTACCGGGTCCGCGCCGGCCAGCCGAACTTCGCCACCAACGCCTACTTCTTCGAGGAGGGGCAGGGCGCCGCTTTCGCCGAGGCGGCCTATGGCGAATTCCGGGTCGGCGGCGACGGCGAGATGATCCTGACCGGCCTGCGCGACTCCGGCCTCCGGCCGCTCGGCCCGCGGCCGGCTGTGGCGGGCGGACGCTGAGGATGGCGGAAGGGGCGGAGTCGGTCGAACAGGCGATCGCCTTCGCCCGGCGGTTCGTCGCCTCGCGCTATCCGCAGGCGCAAGGGGCGCTGCTGTCGGGATCGCGGGCGCGCGGCGAGGCCAGGCCCGGCTCCGATTACGATCTCTTCCTGCTGTTCCGCCACCTGCCCGAAGGCGCCTGGCGGGAGAAAGCCTGGTTCGAGGGGAAGGCGTTCGAGCTGTTCGGCCACGATCCCGGCACCCTCTCCTATTTCTGCCGCGCCGTGGTGGCGCGTTCCGGGGTCCCCTCCGTTCCCGAGATGGTGGCGGAGGGCATCGTCCTTGTCGGCGAGGGCGATGCGGCGGTGGCATCGGCCCGGCAGCTCGCGGCGAGGACGCTCGCCCAGGGGCCGCCGCCGTTCGATCCCGCGACGAAGCGAGCCCGCCTCTCCGCCCTGACCGAGCTTCGCGAGACCCTGGCCTCGTGCCAGCCCGGACCGGCCCTGACTTCGGT
This sequence comes from uncultured Alphaproteobacteria bacterium, assembly GCA_963716155.1. Taxonomy (GTDB): domain Bacteria; phylum Pseudomonadota; class Alphaproteobacteria; order Sphingomonadales; family Sphingomonadaceae; genus Allosphingosinicella. Next base: position 2,004,049 of record OY970297.1, on the reverse strand, counting down.
CGGCGCCGCGCTCTACCCGGTCCTCGCCGACTTCACCCTGCGCTCCGCCGGGACGTGGAGCGCCTCGGTGAAGCGCATGCCGGCGGCGCTCTCCGGGCTGGATCCGGCGCTCGGCGAGCGCTTCGTCGCGGCCTTCGCCGCTCTGTTCGGCGCCGCCGATCGCGACCCCGTGCTGGCTCTGGCCGATTCGATCCTCGCCCGTCACGGCGCCCGGCCGGGCGACGCGTTCCGGATCGCCTCGCCGCCCAACTGGCGCGACTGACCCGGTTGCGGCGCGCCGCGGCTTCGCCCATCTAGGCGCGATGCGCATCCTCGATGTCGATCAGGCGTCCTCCGCCGACGCCGCCGCCCTGACCGGCCATCTCGTCCCCGGCGAGGCCGTCCACGGCGCCTATGTCGCCCCGACCGGCGCGATCCTGTTCACCGACCGCCGGATCCTCATCGTCCAGCGCGAGCATCTGCTCGAGGCCCGGATCGAGACCAGCTCCTGGCCCTATCGCTCGGTGCGCCATTTCTCGATCCAGGAAGGCGAGGCCGCGGAAAGCCGCACCGCCGTCCGGATCTGGCTCGGCGACGAGGCCCAGCCTCTCCACCTGCGCGGCAATCCCGGAACCGACCTGCGGGCGCTCCAGCGCCTGCTCGCCGACAGCCTCGCCTGAGCCCGGGCCGCGCTCAGCGCATCAGCCCGGCCTTGCGCAGGGCCTCCTCGATCACCTGCTGCACTCCGCCCGGCCCCTCCGCGACCGCCGCCCGCCCGGGCCGCCGCGCCGGCGTCGCCGGAAGCGCGGTCGGGGCGACGCCCTCGCTCTCCTCCGGAGCAATTCCGAAAAAGGCGGCAATTCGGACGGTCGAGCTCAGCCCGACCTCGAGCATATGGGCGCCGGCCTCGCCGACCGAGTCGCCGCCGCGGCCAAGGGGGATGCCGTGGCCCATGCCGGTGATCGAATATTGCTCGATCGCCGGCTCGCCGTCGGCGCCCAGCCAGGTCCGGCGCGGATAGGACTCGACCCTGTCGGTCCGGTCCGGCTTCGGGCCGACGCCGTGGAGGCCCGCCCATTGCAGGACGATCGCATCGGCGTTGCTCGGCACCACGAGGTTGTCGCTGCTGCCCTGCCAGACCTGCACTCGCGGCCAGGGGCCCTTGTGGGGCGAGGCGCGGCGGACATGGCCGGCGAGCTCGCGCGAGTCGCTTCGCGCCCGGCCGCCCATGCAGTCGAACGCCTCGCTGACGTCGGCCGCGCAGCCATAGGCGACCCCGGCGAGGATCGCTCCCGCCGCGAAGACGTCGGGATAGGTGGCGAGCATCGCCGAGGCCATCGCCCCGCCGGCGCTGAGGCCGGTGACGAAGATCTTGGCCGGATCCACCCCATGCGCCTTCTTCATCGCCTCGATCATCGAGCGGATCGACGCCGCCTCGCCCATGCCGCGCTGGGTGTCGTTCCCGGAGAACCAGTTGAAGCAGAGCATCGGGTTGTTGGCGCGGCGCTGCTCGGGGAAGAGCAGCAGGAAACCGTCGCGTTCGGCCAGCGTCGACCAGCCCGAGCCGTGGTCGTAGACCGCCGCGTCCTGGGTGCAGCCGTGGAGCACGACGACCAGCGGCGCCGGCCCCTCGAGGCCCGGCGGGACGTAGCAGCGGGCGCGCAGATTGCCCGGATTGTCGCGGACGCCAGCCAGGTCGGTCAGACGGTCGACGATGGCGGACGGCGGAGCGAAGGCGGTCCTTCCCTTGCCGCCGGCCCGGAGGCGAAGGCCCGGTCTGATCGCTGGCATAAGCTTACTCCCTCCCCGCGCCTTCCAGGGCGGAAGGCGCATAGGGTGAGAACGATGTGGGCCCGGTTTTGTTGCAGCGCAACATGAACGCGGACCAAGGCTTGACGTCCCGCTCGGCCGTAGTAGCCTCATAATACACTAGGGAGGCCCGAGTCATGCATTCCATTCTCGCCTTAGCCGCCGCCGCCGCCCAGGCCGGTCCGCCCGCCCCCGTGGCCTTGCCCGAGCCGGCCGTGCTGACCGAGCAGATCGCAGCCCGGGACTCCGAATTCTTCAAGCTCTTCTTCGAGGGATGCGATCCGAAGCGGGTGCGGACCATGATCGCCGACGATATCGAGATGTATCACGACAAGGGCGGCTTCGTCTGGCACGGCGCCGACGGGGTGATCGCCGATTATGCGAAGAGCTGCGAGGAGCGCCGCAAGCCCGATTCCTGGCGCTCGCGGCGCGAGCTCGTCCGCGACTCGCTGCGGGTCGATCCGGTGCCCGGCCACGGCGCGATCGAGGACGGGGTCCATGTCTTCTACGAGCGCAAGGGCGACGGCCCCGAGCGGCTGGCCGGTCGAGCCCGCTTCACACAGTTGTGGACCCTGGGCCCGGACGGCGCCTGGCGCCTCGCCCGGATCTTCAGCTTCGCCCACGAGAAAGCGGAATAGGGCGGCGCGCCGCCGGCGACCGGCAGCTGCCCCCTTCCGCGCTCCGCCGCTCCGCACTAGTCTCGTCGCCGGGAGGAGCCGATGGACGCGCCGCAGGGCCGCTACCGGGTGGTCGAGAAAGAGGGACGACTGGTCGTCATCGACAACCGGACGGGGTCGCCGATCCCGTCCTCGGTCGCCGCGCCGCCGCCGCGCCGGCCCGGCCGCGGATCCGCCGCGCCGGTCGGCCCGGTGGCTCCGGCCGGGCCCGGTCTGGGCGGCCGCGCCGCCGACGCCCTGCTCGCCCTCGTCGTCAGGCGATGGGATTCGGAAGGGCGGGCGGTGATCGCCTGGCAATGGCAGGAGAATGGCAAGACCAAGCGCTGGGACGCCGCCCTCGATCCCGGTCAGCAGCGCCGTCTCGGCCGGGCCCTGCTCGCCCTCCTGGTTGCGCCGACGCTGCTGGTCCTCACCGCTTTCGCCGACGGCGGTCTGTTCGCGGCGAGCGTCTTCGTCGCAATGCCGCCGGTGATCTGGGGGGCCTTCACCATACGCCGGCTCCAGCGCGAGACTCACGATCCGCGCCTGACCCCCTGATCCGGGCCCAAGTTGACGCTCCCGGCGGCCGGTCCTATCCCCGCCGCGCACCAACCGGGGGAGCCTCGAGTGACGGACCAGCGCAGCTTCGACGACCGCGACGGCTTCATCTGGCTCGACGGAGCCCTGGTGCCGTGGCGCGAGGCGAACGTCCATGTGCTGACCCACGCCCTCCATTACGCCTCGTCGGTGTTCGAGGGACAGAAGGCCTATGCCGGCGAGGTCTTCAAGCTGACCGAGCACAGCCGCCGGCTCAAACGCAGCGGCGAGCTGCTCGGCTTCGAGATCCCCTTCAGCGTCGAGGAGATCGACCGGGCCTGCCGCGATACGCTCGCCGCCAACGGGCTCGAGGACGCCTATATGCGGCCGCTCGCCTGGCGCGGCTCGGAGCAGATGGGGGTGTCGGCCCAGCGCTCCAGGATCCACCTCGCCATCTCCTGCTGGCCGTGGGGCGCCTATTTCGGCGAGGAGGCGATCCGCAAGGGCCTGAGGCTCGCCGTCTCGAAATGGCGCCGTCCCGCCCCTTACACCGCGCCGACGGAATCGAAGGCGTCGGGCCTCTACATGATCTGCACCCTCGCCCGCCACCAGGCCCAGGCCGAGGGCTATGACGACGCCCTGATGTTCGACTGGCGCGGGCAGGTGGCGGAGGCGACCGGCGCCAACGCCTTCTTCGTGCGCGACGGCGCCCTCCACACGCCGACCCCGGACTGCTTCCTCAACGGCATCACCCGCCAGACGGTGATCGAGCTGGCCCGCCGCCGCGGCATCGAGGTGGTCGAGCGCGCCATCTGGCCCGAGGAGCTGGAGAGCTTCGAGCAATTCTTCCTGACCGGAAGCGCCGCGGAGGTGACTCCGGTGGCCTCCGCCGGCCCGTGGAGCTTCGAGGTCGGCGAGCTGACCCTCCAGCTGCGCAAGGACTATCTCGACCTTGTCCACCGGCGGCTCTCGAACAGCTGAGCGCGCCGACGCGAGGGCTTCCGCCCCCCGCCCCGCCCGCTATAAGGCGCGCCTCGCACTGCGATGCTGGGGCGTCGCCAAGTGGTAAGGCACCGGTTTTTGGTACCGGCATTCGCAGGTTCGAATCCTGCCGCCCCAGCCAGCCGAATCCTCATGTTCGGTCCTAGAGCAATGACTTGCACTCAGATTCTCACGACACGCGGTTGGACCCGGTTCGCCTCAACTGGCTCGGATTTGACGCCTCTTGTGTAACGATTTGTGTACCGATTTTTCGACGGGTTCTGCGCCCCGGAAGGCGAAAAGGTCCAGGAAAAAAGGAGCTAAACCCGGCCCTTATCGACGATTTAAAGGCCGGGAAGCTGGATCATTCAAAAACCGGTGCGCTCTCGATCGAGGTGCTCCCGAGCGGCAAGAAGAGATGGCTCTACAGGCGGCGGATCGCCGGGCGGGGAGAGGTGGTGAAGCTCACCCTCGGCTTTTATCCCTTATGGGCCTTCACACCCGGGGATCCATTTCCCGCATGCGGCCAAAGGATGTCGCCCTGCCCTCGTCATGCTATGTGGGCGAAAGGGGGCCTGAATGCATGAGCAGATGAACCGCGACATGCGACCGCCGGCCGAGGTCGCAAATCTGACTCCCGAACTCGACGCGCTGGTGAACAACCATCGCCTGTGCAAAGCGTTCGACGTCGCCGAGGCGAGGGCCGTCCGTTGGAAGAGACTCTACATGACGGTCGGCATCATCGCCCTCCTGTCGTCGTTCGCCGGTAGCGTCCTTCTCGGCTATCAGGTGATCCTGGGGGGCAGCTGGCCGCCGGCGTCGCTGCTCGGCTCGATCGCGGCGACGCTCAGCGTCGGCACGACCCTTTTCCTGCTGTTCGGTCGCCCGCATGAGCGCTGGGTGTTCGCGCGCTTTCAGGCAGAGTGGCTTCGCGGGTTCAAGTTCCGGCTGTTCTTCGAGCTGGCGCGGGCGACCGAGCCGCGCGCGCTCGCCGAAGCCGTGGCCGCGGCCACGCGCGAGGGGCTCGCACGGTTCCGCTACGAGGTTCAGGGCGGGACGACGGCGATGCGCCACTTCTCGGCCGAGGAGGTTGTCAAGCCGGTCGAGACGCCGCGCGGCCTGCGGGTCCCCGGCGCCTGGCTGGAGGCGGCGAAGCGGCTCTACTGGGAAACCCGAGTGCGAGTCCAGCTTCAGCATTTCGACGCGCGGATGCGCGACAAGGACGCCGAGATGCGGCCGGCGCGCAGTCTCGGCGACATGCTCTTCCTCGCCGCGCTGACGCTGACCCTCGCCCAATTGCTGATCCCGGCCTGGAATCGGCTGGAACTCGGCCCAGTGGTGAACCCGGGGCCCGACGTCAGCGCCGCACTCGCCTTCGCGTCGTGGGTCCTGTTCACCGCGAGTGCCATTCAGCTGATCTACGAACGCGGCCGCAGCCTGACGAGCGATCGCGACCGATATGCGCATTTCCATAGCGAAATGCAGCGGGCCACAATCGGCTACGACCAGGCCGACATCCGCCAATTTCTTCGCATCGTCGAGCGCGTCGAGAGCCTTTGCGCGAAGGAGCTCAAGGAGTTCTGCCGTGACGCGGAGCGTGCCACCTTCTGGCATTGACCGTCTCAGCCCGGCGGGCCGACGGGCGCCCTTGGGGGCTTCGCGGGCGGCGGCTGCGGTTTGTCCTCCGCGGCTCGATTCAGCGCCGGCGTCGGCACCGGGGCAGCGGGCGTAGAGGGCGCCTCGGCGGCAGGAGCCCGCGCCGGGCCGGCATCCGCCGGGGCCCTGGCCGGACTCGAGGGCGGGGAGGACTGGAATGCGCCCCTGGCCGGCCTTGCAGGCGGCGGCGGCGGCGGTCGCGGCGTGCCGGGACGCCGCCCGCTCCCGGCCCCGTCCGCGGCCGGGCCGGGATTTTCCCGCCCCTCCGGGGCCGGCGCGGCGGCGGGCGGCAGGAGCTCGTCGAGCGGCAGCGCCCGCCAGGCGTAAGCGATCGCCGCGATCCCTGCGGCGAGCATCAGCGCGCCGGCGAGATAGCGGAACGGCCGCCGCGGCCCGGTCGCCTCGCGAGCGACGCGGATTGCCGCGATCGTGCAATTGTCCTGATAAGGCACGGCGCAGGCCGAGACCGCCTCGAGCAGGTCGCCGACGCCCCTGGCGGGGTCGGCTTCCCTGTTCCGGACCAGGGTTTCGACGATCCGTTCGGGGGGGAGCGTGAGCAGGCCGTCGGTCGCGACGAGCAGCCAGTCGCCCGCGGCGAGCGCGACGCTACCTTCGTCGACCATCGGGATCGGCCGGCCGGTGAGCGCCGAGCGAAGCATGTTGCGCTGCATTTTGTCGAACGCAGGATCGGCCGGCTCAGCACGGGCCGCCGCGCGATCAATCAGCGGCGCCATCGAATGGTCGGCGTTGAGGCGCTCCAGCCGCGCCCCGGCGAGACGCAGCAGCAGGCTGTCGCCGACGCTGACGAACCAAAGGCGCGCCCCGTCGAGCACCACGGCGACGAGGGTGCAGCCCATTCCTTCATAGACCGGATCGGCCTCGACCCGCTCGGCGATCGCCACATTGGCGGCGAGCAGCGCCTGCCGCAGCGTCTCGGCATGGCTGGCCCACTGGCCGCTCGCGGCCACATGCACGAAGCGATCGACCGCGACGGCGCTGGCGATGGCTCCGCCGACATGGCCGCCCATGCCGTCGGCGACCACGACCAGCTTTGCCGACCGTCCGTCGTCGAGCCGGGCGGTGCCGCCGGCGAACGCGTCCTGTTGCTCCTCGCGGGCGCCGATGATCGCATTCGCGGCAAGATCGAAGCGCATCGGGAGTCAATCGCCCGCCCCGCCGGGACGGCGGTCGGTCACGAGCCTGCGTCGGCCGGCCAGCTCCATTCGGCCGTGCATAACGGCACGAAACGCAAGGTGGTCGCGCCGACGGTGAGGACTCCGATTCCAGCCATCTCCACCGGAGTCAGCAGCGGCGAGCCCTCGACATAGACAAGGTTGGTTCCCCGTCCGGGAATGAGATGGAACTTCCGGTTGGCGCCGTCATAGGCGATGCGAAAATGATCGTCCTGGGAAATCTGGTCGTCGCCGAAATCAAGGACAATCCGATTGCCGGAGCCGCGGCCGACGATGTTCATGCCGAAGCCAAGCTCGAGCGAGCGCCCCGTTCCCGGCCCGGCGACGACGACGAGCCAACCGGTAACCGGATCGCTGGGTCCGGCCTTGACGGGGGGCTGGCCGCCGACCTCGCTCGGCGCCGCGATCCGGGTGCCGCCGTGGACGGGTTCCACCAGGGTCGTGCCGGGCCGCTTGGGCGTCGCGCCGGGTTCACCGATTAACGTCGTACCCATGATCTTCTCCCTTGATTCACACGATCGACACGGTCACGTCGATGTCGGCGAAGCGCACGACATCGCCGTGAACGAGCGGCGTGGCGACGTTGGTGTCGAGCTTCCGGCCACCGACAAAGGTGTGGTTCAGCGACTTGTTGTCCTCGATCGTGAAGTTCTTGCCGTCGTAGCCAAGCCGGGCGTGAAGCCTCGAGACGCGATGCTCGGGCCGGTTGTCGGGCAGGCGAACGTCAGCGTTGGCGCCGACCCCGATCATCACCGGTTTCCCCTTCAGCTCGTTGCTCCCGAACGTCAGTTCGATCGGCTCCCCGGCCGGACCTCGGCCGTTGAGGCGCAGGGTGCGCTCGGCGCTGGTCGTCGGCGTTTCAGGCGCGATCACCGTATCCCCCTCGTGCTCGGTCGGGCTGCGGCTTGAGGGGCGGGCCCGAACGGGCCCCGCATCTGGGACCAGATCGGCCTCCGCGGGATCGCGGCGGGTGATCGTGTAGATGCCGAAGGCGGCGGCGGTGAGGCCGATCAGCCCGAGCACGACCAGGAAGATGGGCGAGCGCATCAGGTTTTGAGCCAGGCCGGGCCGGGCCACGGCCGGAGGCACCGACGCGACGGTGTTGGAGTCCTCGGCGCCGTCGCCCGCGACGGGGTCTTTCGGGGCCGGACTCGAGCCGCAGGCGCCGGTCGCCGGTGCCAGTTTCACTCCATATTGATTGGCTGCCTTGATGATCTCGTCGGACTTCAGCGCGTTCATCACCTTGGCTTCGGGCTGAATGCGCGAGTTCTGCCGTCGCGAAGGCGGGCCGGCGCTCTTGATGTTCATCCCGATCAGCCGGGCGCAGCGATCGATCAGCGGACCCCCCTCGAAGCCGGGCAGCAGGGTCGCGGCATATTCGAGCTGGTTGACCGGAGCCCTCGCCTCGATGCTGATGAGCCCGCGGAGCTCGCGCGACAGGCTGCCGCGGATGACGGAGGCATTGGCGGCCATGTTCTGCTCCGACTCGTCCGCCTCGCGGCTGTAGCCGAGCGCCCACACAGGACGCCCGACTTTTGGAGCCTCGCTCGAAACCAGTATCGGCTGGCCCTTGAGATCCTTCACTTCCAGGAAGGCGAGGTTGCGGTCGCTGTCGCGGGCGAGCACGGTTGCCTCATACTCGACGTCGGCGGTCGGCTCGCGCACCGTGATCTTCTGCGAATCGTCGATCGTCCCGAGCGTGGTGACGACGACCGCGGCATTGGCGCGATTGACCGGATCGGCGGCCGCGATCACCCAGCCCGTGCCCTCGCGGCCGGCCGAGGTCGCACGGACCCGGACGGTGCTGTCGACGATCGGGTCGAAAGCGGCTTCCTCGTCCTGCGCGAGGAGCCCGGCCGGCAGGGCCAGCAGCGTTAGGCCGAGCACCATCGGCAAGGCGCGTCCGAATCTCATGGTCTTCATCTTGCTCCCCCTAAATGTGCCGATGATCGGCCGATCAGGCGATGTTTGACGCGCCGCCGCACATCTCCTGCGCGTTGCCCTTGCCGCCCGCGGATACGCGCACCCCCTTGCAGCGGGTGACCGCCGCGAAGGCCGTCTGACGCGGCGGCGCCCGCCCGGTGGCCGCCGGCGCCGGTGCCGGCGCCGCAGTCCTCGTCGCTTTTCGTGCAGCCCTTGGCTGAGCCTGCCGGGCCGCAGGCTTGTGGCGCGCGAGCGAGACGTTCTGAACGGTCGGCGGGATCGCCAAGCTCTGGCTGAGATAGGCGGTGGCGGCATAGCCGACGATGACCAAGCTTCCGTCCAGATTCCGCTCGGTGATATAGGCCCACTTGCCGTCCGCGGTGTCGCCGAAAACGCCGACGATCTCGTTGGGGTCGAAGCTTCCCTTGACCGTCGCCGGAACGATCGTCGGCGACGAGCGGAGCTTCAGGGCGGTCGTCACACGCATTTTACGAACCGCAACCCGGATATTGGCGGGGTCGAAGGCGACGTCCTGGTCGACCGCGACGGTGTGCTGCATGCTCTTGTAGGTCACGTTGACCGTTTCGACCTGGATGGTCTGGCCCGATTCCGGAGCGAGCCAGGTCGTCGTTCCGACGTCGTCGCGCTGAATATAATCGTCGCGCAGATAGCCGTTGAGCTTCTCTTCGTCCTTCCCCTTGAGCGCCTTGCCGAGCCCCCAGCCGACGGCGCAGCCGACGGCGCCCGCCGCGATGAGGGTGCCGGTGTCCCTCTCTCCACGAAGGAGAGCGATGCCGACCCCGAGAACGCCGCCCGCCGCGCAGTGAAGCAGCCCCTTGCCCTTTTTCTTCTTCGGTTTCGCCGCCCGCTCGGCCGCGCGTTTGCGCTTGGCTTCCGCCTTGGCCGCGGCCTTTTCGGCCTTGACCCGCGCCTTGCGCTGGGCGTTGGTCTCCGCGGCTGGGGCGGCGGGAGTGGTGGCAGCCGCGGCCGCGGGACGTTGCGCGGGCGGGGTCGGCGCCGGGGCCGCCGCCGCCGGACTGGTGAGGAAAAGCGCTGCCACCGCGATCACGGATACCGTTTGCCTCAAGCCCTGCCGCATGCCCGCTCCCCCTTTTCCATTGGTCACACCAGCCGCGACACGGTGAGGCTGATGTCCTCTTGCTTTGCGGATGTCAGTCCGATCGCGAAGCCGGTGCCGTCCGGCCGCATCGCGATACCCGCCGCGCTATGCCCGAAGCCCGGCCCCGGCGGCGCGGTCCAGTCCCAGATCAGTTCCCCGTCGGCGCCGACCTGGCTGAACCGGGGTACTCGAGGAGTACCGGAATAACCGGCCAAATAGAGGCGCGGGCTGCCGTCCCCGACAGCCGCAAGCCCGCGGCCCGAGCCGGGAACCCCCGGATAGTCCCAGCGCGACCACAATTTCTCGCCGCGGGCGCCGATCCGCATCAGCAGCAGGCGCCGCGAATCGACCGAATTGTCGGCGCTGGTCCGCCCCGCGACGTAAATATCGCGTCCGGCTTCGACGACATCCCAGCCCTGGGCGAAACCGAGTCCGCTCTCGGGCACCCGCCACTGCTCGGCGCCGTCCGCCCCGACCCGCGCTACCCATAAAGCGGCGGCGCTCTTCTTGGCTCCGGCGACGACGCGCTCCTCGACACGCAGTCCGAGCACGGCGATCGCCCCGTCGGCGAGCTGGATGACGCGCTGGACCGAATCCCCGGGCCGGTCGAGCAGCGTCATATCGTTCCCGAGCGCGCCCTCGCCGTCCAGGAAAAGAAGCTTGGCCGTGCCGGAAAGCGCGGGCCCCTCCAGTCCGGCGACCAGTCTGCCTTTTTGCGGCATGATCGAGCTAATCGAGCCTGGCCCGTATTCGCGTTTCCAGGCCTGTCGCCAGTTCCTGTCGAGCCGCACCAAGGTCGCTCGCCCGCCCGAATCGCCGCCTACGAAGGCGCCGCCGTCCGCGGCCGCAACGATCGCATGGCCTCTCGACCCTGGCTCGGAAAGGACGAACTCGCCAACGATCCTACCGGAATCGTCGAGCTTGAGCGCCAGCAGGTTGTCGGCGCCGCCGTCGCCGAGCCGATGCGCCGCCACGATGACGCCCTCCGCGGTGGCCGCGACCGCCGCATAGGGCTCGTCGAAGAGCTTCGCGACCGTCTTTTCCCACTTCGGCGCGAGCGACCGCACGCTGCCGCTGAGGCTGTTGTCGCGCCCGAGAAGCATCGCTGCTGCGCCGCCCGCGCAGACGATGCCTGCCCCGACGAAGAGAAGCGCGCGGCGGTCGATGCCGCGGCCCGGCGCGCGCTCGACGTAGATGGGCGCGGGGGGAGCGTCGGTAAGCGAAGGCATCGCAGCCCGCCACGCGTCGACCGTCTGCGGGCGGTCCTCCACTTTCAGGGCCAGCCCCCAGTCGATTCCCTTGAGCACGTCCTCCCCGACACCGCCGACGGCGCCGTCCGCGATCGGCGGAATCGAATCTCCGACCAGCCGGGCGGCGGACGAGGGCGGGATCGCGGCGGTGAGCAGGAAATAGGCGGTCGCCGCGAGGGCATAGATGTCGGACGCGGCGCTCTGCTGCTTCTCGCGCGAGTATTGTTCGGGGGGCGAGTAACCGTCGGTGACGAGAGCGCTGAAGCCGGCCTTGCGCTGCATTGCGAGGTCGCGCGCCGCGCCGAAATCGATCAGTACCGGCGTATCGCCCTTCATGACGATGTTCGCCGGCTTGATGTCGCGATGGAGGATGCCGATCGCGTGGATCGAAGCGACTCCGTCGAGAATCTGACGGAATACTCTGCGAAACGCTTCGGGCTTCATCGGGCCGTCGCGCTCGACGCAGGTTTCGAGATTCTCGCCCTGGAGGAGATCCATGACGATGTAGGCGGTGCCATTCACGCCCTGGACCAGGCGAAGGACCTTGACGATGTTGGGATGGTTGAACTGGGCGAGTGTGCGCGCCTCTTCCGAAAAGCGGTCGAGGCCCCACGCGAAGGTCCTTCCGGTTTCCTCGCTGCGGGAGCTGACCGCCCCGGACGACTCGCGCCGCGCATATTCGAGCGGCATATATTCCTTGATCGCGACGCCGCGATTGAGGCTGATATCGTGAGCGAGATAGGTGACTCCGAAGCTGCCGGCTCCGAGCACCTTGTCGATCCGATAATCAGCGATCATCCCGCCGGGCTCAAGCGTCTCCACCGTCATCGCTACATTCCGGTCACGTTGGACACGCTGTCGGCGGCATTCTGCACCGCCGTCTCGGCCGCCCGCTGCTCGGCTTGCTCGCGCTCTATGGCCACTCCGTCGCGGACTCCGGTCAGCCAGTCGCCGAGGCGCTGAATGACCGCCGCTTCCTCCTCCCGACGCGGGTCGTGGAAGGCGCGGCGGCGCTCGCTGCTGCCGGTGCCCTCCTGCCCATCGGCCGCGCGGCCGGGCCTCTTGGCCGCGAGCTCGGCCTCGCCCGCTACCGGCGTGGCGACCGGTGCCGGCCAGGTTGTCACCGAGGCCAACAAGGCGCCGGCTACGACCAGAGTTGCGGCCGTGATTCCGCCCAGCCGCTTCAGCCGCGACTGCCGCTGGCCGCTGACCAGCATTCGGCGGACATGGCGGCGAAGAGCGACCGATCCGGTGAGCCCGACATAGAGGGCGACGAGAAGCCAGCCCACAAGCAGCCCGATCAGAGTCCCGTCGGCGCCTTGGCCCAAAACGCCGCCGAGAAGCACCAGGATCACGAGTACCGCGACCAGCGCGCCGCCGAGGCCGATCATTCCGCGATAGAAAGGCCAGAAAGCGCCGCCCAGGAAAGCCTCCCAGCTCCAAGCGAGCGGCGCCCGCGCCGCATCCATCCGCTTCCACTGGCGGATGAATTCCATGGCGCCGGGCCCGATCAGCCGCGCCAACTCTCGGATGTCCTCGACTGCCGGCTCGACCCTCTTACCACGAACCTTGCGCACCACCGCCTGGGCGAGATGCTCCAAGGCCCGTCCCCGTCCGGTGCCGAAGGCATCGATCCGGTGGCTGATGCTGATGAATAGCTTGAGCCCCCTGTCGATCTCGACCTTCTCGATCCGAACCGGGAAGATCGGGATCTTGCTGCTACAGGCATATTCAACTTCGCGCTTCACGAAGATGGAGCCGTTGGTATGGCGCGACAGCACCACGACGAAGGCGCCCGACTGCTCGATCGCATCGCCGATCCGGCGCGCATAATCCTCGCCCACCACCACATCGCGTGGTGCGATCCAGCACTTGACGCCGCGGCGCTCGATGCGGTGGCAAATATCGAGAGCAAGCGCATTGTCAGCTTCGCAATGGCTGATGAAAACGCGGTGGCTCATAGCGGCAACGAAGTCGCGACGCCGACGCGACCGCAATATCCCGCGTGGCGCGGGGAATGCATCATCTTAAGCCCCTCCAGCTCTCGAAACGCATTTCCCCACGACTCCGGGGGCACTTACTTTAGACGGGCGTCCTGGTGATTGCCAGCTTGATGCGAATGGCCACCGACTCTCTTTCGTACCAGATCGGGCTAGGACGTTGGTAGGAGGCCGACATGCGGCATTGGCCAGTGCCGAATGCGGCCGAAACCGCTTCGGCTTTCCACCCTCGGGGACGGAGAGCCATGGGTTGGTCGCCCAGCCTGTCGCCAGCACTTTCCTCCAAATCGGATTCGATCGCCATCGACGGAGCCGCCCTTCCGAGAGCAGATTTCAGGCCGCCAGCGAGTCGCAGCCGCGGGGCGATGGCCATCCGGACACGGGCGACGATCGGAAGTTAGCGATGCTTGGGCGAGGGCTCCAAAAAGCCTTTTATTGGTGCGCCCAGTCGCATTGAGAGAGGTGGCCGTCAGTTTTATTGCTAGACCAAGCTGTCTTCCGTAACTCAGGGCGATGATTTTCTTCAGCTTGACGTCAATGATGCTGCTAGACATCGATTCGGAATCGCCGATAATGGTGCCCGAGTCGACGTCGGGGGGAATCGATGGCTTCGCGGTCCAGACCGGCATCCTTGCCCGATGACTCACCGCCGCCTGAAGGGTTTCCGCTCGGATCAGGCCGCTCCTCGATCTACGGCGCTCGCATAAACCTCGGCTTTGTCGAAAGTGCCAACCCCGAGGTGGGGAAGAGCCTTTTGATTGCGGCGGAAGCCGCTCAAGATCCTCTATATTTACCCTCTATCTCGAATCCGACAGCGATCTTGCTGTCGAGCTTGTTGTCGTTGTCGCGGTTCGACTTCGAATCGCGAGTGGAGATCACTCGGGAGGTCCATTGGGCCCGCAATCAAAAGCAGGCTGCCACGGTCACCTGGCAGGAGGTTCAAGACAGCTCGAAATATGTCCTCGCATCGCCCGCAGAGAACTATCTTCATACGCGCGGGCCGGGAGACGAGAATAATGTGAAATATGTCAGTAAGGCCAAAATCGGAGGAGGATATAGCGAGTACGTATTCGATCGAACTCACCATGCAGCAGGAGACGAGCTCGCTGAGTCGCGGCACCTTCAATTTCGGCGAGATGAGCAGCTTCGACCATATTCGGCTGGATGTGATACCCTATATAAGGTTCGGGAATAGCGAGGACGATCCGTCCTACGCGAGCCAGCGGCTGGCCTGGTCGATCGAGGGTCTCGGCAAGCTTATCGAAGAGAAGGTGCCCGGCAGCGGCGGGGTCTTTCAGCTGCTTTTCCCGGGTCAGCTGATTGCCCTGAAGGTTGGCGGCTATCTGCTGGAACACGTCCTTCCGCGATTTTATGCCGCCGCCACCGAAGCTTCGCCGCTCGTTCTCGATCTGGACGGCGACGGAATCGAGCTGATCGCTCTCGATTCCGCCGCGGCGGTCTTCTGGGACGGCGATCAGGACGGAGTGCTCGAACGGAGCGCCTGGGTCGGCGCACATGACGGGCTGCTGTCAATCGATCTCAACAACAACGGACGGATTGACGGACATTCCGAGTTGTTCGGCACCGAAGTCGAGGACGGCTTTGCGATCCTGGCACAATATGATTCGAACGGCGACGGAGCGATCAATGCCGCCGATTCCGTCTTCCAGAAGCTTCGGGTCTGGCGGGATGCCGATGGCGACGCCTTCAGCGACGACGGCGAGTTGTTCACTCTGGCGGGACTCGGAATAACCTCCATTTCGGTGCGGGCGAGCGCGAGCACGCAAGTAATCGCCGGCAACCGGATTTCGAGCTCCGCTACCTACACGCTCGCCGACGGCACCTCCCGCGCCATTGTCGATGCCTGGCTTCGCTACGACAATATCGTCACCGAGCACCGGCCCGGCCCCGACGGCTTCCGGGCGGAAGCCCTGTTCCTGCCGAACCTGCGGGGATATGGCCGCATTCCCTCGCTACTGGTGGCGACCTCGGCCGACGAGGAGCTGTTCGCCGCCGCCGGCGAGATCGCCGCCCTCGATCCGGGTCAGCTGTTCGCCCCCTCCTTCGCCCTCGGAGACAAATTCAGGGACCTGCTATTTCGTTGGGCAGGAGCCCAGGATTTGTCGCCCACCAGTCGCGGCCGATACATCGACGCGCGCGAGATCGCCTTCCTGGAAGCGCTTGCCGACTCTAGCTTCAGCCAGAGGGGCGATCCCAATCCGATGGTAGAGGCCGCCGCCACCCTGCACAACGCCTTCATCGACGCCGAAAATGCGATGCTATTCCGCTTCCTCGCACAAACGCGGGCGGCCGAGCTGATCGACAACCTCGGCATCTACAATTATTATTCGGACGAATTTACCGGCACTCCGTCCATCGATTTCGCCGCGCTGGGCAGCTTGGTGGCAAGCTGGAATTATGGCGGCGCCGAGCTTCTGACCGCGTGGAGCAATCTGTTTCGCTTCTTCGACGGCGGCATCGGCCTCGACGGTCTCGCGGCTGCGGACAAGGCGAAGCTGGAAGCGCTGATCGACGGCACCGACGCTTCAGGGTCGCTGAGCTTTGACGTTATCGTCGACGCCATCTTCCCCAATGAAGGGCTTGGGCTCAACGGGACCGCGGGTCCCGATCCGCTGGTCGGAGGCAACGGCAACGATCTGCTCGACGGAGGCGATGGCAATGACACTCTCAGCGGCCGGGCCGGCCATGATTCGCTGCTCGGAGGCGACGACGACGACACCCTGAGCGGCGAAAGCGGCGACGACACTCTGCAGGGCGGGTCGGGGAACGACACCTACGTCTACGCGACCGGCCTCGACACGATCCGCGACTGGTCCGGCACCGACACCCTGCGCTTTGGCGCAGGCGTGACCCTGGCGAGCCTGAAGGTGGCGATCAGCCCGACGAACGAACTGGACGCGCACGTTTACGTGAACGGGGTCCTGTCGGTGATCGTCGAGGAGATGTTCACCAGCTATGGCGCCATAGAGGCCTTCCGTTTCGCCGACGGCACCCAGTTCAATTCGGGCGCGCTGATTGCGGGCAGAAACGGCACCACGGGCAACGACGTCCTCGCCGGTGCCGACGCCGCGATCTTTTTGCACGATCATCTCTACGGCCTCGCCGGCAATGATCGCCTGACCGGCGGCCTCGGCGACGACCGGCTGTTCGGCGGTGCCGGTGACGACACCTACGTCGTCACCCAAGGCCACGACCGGATCGAGGACCAGTCGGGTACGCTCGACAGAATCCAGTTCGGCGCGGGCTATACTCTCGCCGCAGCCCGGCTCACCCGGTCGGGCGACGATCTCGTCATCGCCTTCGGCGGCGTTCCGGCAGCCACGATACGCGGCCAGTTCGACGGCGGCGCGATCGAGCAGCTTGTCTTCCAGGGCGGGGCCACGCTCGATCTGCTCGCTTTCCGGCATCGGCTCGACGGCACCGCCGGCCGGGACAGCCTATTCGGCATCGACAGCGGCGGCGGCGGGGACATCCTCGCCGGGCTCGGCGGCGACGACCGCCTTTACGGCTATGGCGGCAACGACGATCTCGATGGCGGCCAGGGCAACGACTATCTGGACGGCGGCCTCGGCAACGATCGCTATATCGTCTCGGCGGGCGAGGACGTCGTGCGCGACAGCGGCGGCGTGGACAGCATCGCCTTCGGGGCGGTCGACCCGTCGCGGATCGGACTGATCCCATCACGATATGATCTGATCGTGACCGTCGGCGGAGTCCCCGTTCTCCGGATCGACGACCAGTTCACCGAGTGGGGCCAGATCGAGACTTTGAGCTTTGGCGCGGGCCAAGCGATAAGCCTGCTCGCCCGGACCTACGTGATCAACGGCGACAGCTCGTCCGAGGATTTCTCGGGGATGCGCTACGGAGCCAGTCCGAATGACGAGATTCACGGCTTCGATGGAAATGACCGGATCTGGGGCTATGGCGGGAACGACCTGCTCGATGGCGGTGCCGGGGATGACCAGCTTTTTGGCGAGGACGGCAACGACCGCTATCACGTCGGCACCGGCGACAATTACGTCAGCGACGACGGGCTGGCCTCCGATCTTGACGACCGAATCTATCTCCCCGTCGGGATTGCGCCCGCAAACCTGACCCTCGTTCGGCGGCCCGACGGAGATCTCGTCGTCACCTGGGCCACCGGCAGCGTCGTCATCGACCGGGCCTATGACCAGGATCATGCGGTCGAGCGACTGGTCTTCGCCAGCGGCGAAACCTGGGACCTGCTGGCGCGCGCGGTCCAGACGGTCGGCACCAATGCCGACGACACCCTGGGCGGCAATGCCGAGGAACGCGGGTCGGCCAGCGACACCCTCCTGGGGCTGCTCGGCGACGACCGGCTGAGCGGGCTCGACGGGGCGGACGTTCTCGACGGCGGCGGGGGGAACGACGTGCTGATCGGCGGCAATGGCGGCGACAGCTACCGGGTCGGCCTCGGCGACGACTTTATCGACGAGTTCGGTCTCGCCGCCGACGGACCCGACCGCATCTTTCTCCCCTCCGGACTGACGCCGACATCCGTCACCCAGTGGCGGCTTCCCGACGGCGATCTGCTGCTCCGCTGGGCCGGGGGCAGCGTCCGCATCGACGACGGCTGGGATCAGCGCAGCGCGGTCGAGGAGCTGCGTTTCGCAAGCGGCGAGGTCTGGCAGCTGACCTCGAGAAGCGTCGTGACGGCCGGCAGCGGCGAATCCGAACGGATCGACGGCAATGACGAAGAGCTGGGATCGCGCAACGATCACCTCCAGGGTTTGGCCGGCGACGACGTCTTGAACGGCTTCGACGGAGCGGACCGGCTCGACGGCGGCGCGGGAGACGACGAGCTCTACGGCGGTGCCGGCGGCGACACCTATGTCGTCGGCTATGGCTGGGACTATGTTGCAGACACGGGGGCGACCGGCGATCCGGCGGATATCCTTCGGATCGCCCGGACCGGGCTCACGCTCGCCGGGCTCACCTTCGCGAAGCTTTCCGACGGCAACATCCGGATCAGCTGGAGCAACGGTGCCGAGGGGGTCGTCGTCTACCGCGGCCTCACCGGAAACAATGCGGTCGAACAGATCGAGCTGGCCGACGGGACCCGCTTCCTTCTCGCGGCCCAGACCTTCCAGACCATCACTCTTCCCGCGGTCGTCAGCCGCTCCGGCGACTCGGCGGCGAACACCCTCGTCGGCGGCGGCGGCGACGACTGGCTGAGCGGCGGAGACGGCAACGACACGCTCGAAGGCGGTCTCGGCGACGATGAGCTCTACGGAGGCCGCGGCGCCGACACCTATCGGACCGGCTTCGGCCACGACTTTCTGTCCGACTTCGGCCTGGCCGCCGATGCCGCGGACCAGGTGCTTCTCCTCGCCGGCGTTGCTCGCTCGGCCCTGTCCTTCGTTCGGCTCGCGGATGGCGACCTGCTGGTGCGCTGGAGCACCGGCAGCATCCGCATCGACGATGCCTTCGAATCGGGCCGCGCGATCGAAACCCTGGTGCTCAAGGACGGCACAAGGATCGACCTTCGAACCGTCGCCTTCACCACCGAAGGAACCGAAGGCGCCGAAACGCTCCAGGGTAATCGTGCCGCGCTCGGCTCCCGCCACGACACGATCCGCGCCTTTGACGGCGACGATCAGCTCTACGGCTATGACGGCAACGACGTCCTCGACGGCGGTCCCGGCAACGACGGACTGTACGGCGAGCGCGGCAGCGACCGCTATGTCATTGCCGGGCATGACTGGGTCGAGGACAACGGGGCCGCCGGCGATCCGGCCGATTCCATCCTGTTTCCCGCCGGGATCCGGCTGGTCGATCTCACCCTGACGCGAACTCCCCGCGGCGAGTTGATGGTCACCTGGGCCGGGGGGTCCGTCGGGATCGACGGCGCCTTCTCCGCGCTCGGCCACATCGAGAGGTTCGAGTTCAGCGGCGGCGCGGTGGCGACCGTGTCGACCCTTCCGTTCACCACCGTTGGAACGCACCAGGACGACTTCATCGACGGCAATGCCGATGCCTTCGGGTCGCGGCACGACGTCATCGAGGGCCTGGACGGGAACGACCGGATCACCGGCGGCGAGGGCAATGACCGGCTGATCGGCGGCCGGGGTGACGATTCACTCTACGGCGGGATCGGCGCCGACAGCTACGTCGTCGGAGAAGGGTTCGACTATGTCTACGATGCCGGGGCTACCGGCGATGCCGCGGACGTCGTCCTGCTTCCCGCCTCGCTCCTTCCCCAGAACGTGCAGGCGTCCCGGCTGGGGGACGGCGACCTGCTGCTGCGATGGACGGGCGGGAGCGTCAGGATCGAGAGCGTCTTCGAAAGCCGGTCGGCAGTCGAGCAAATCCGCTTCGGCAACGCTACGGTCTGGCAAGTCGCCCAGATCGCCGTCGAGACTCGCGGGTCGGGCGAGCACGAAACGCTGGTCGGAAATCGGGCGCCGCTGGGCTCGCGCAACGACACCATCCGCGGCTTCGACGGCAATGACCGCCTCTACGGCTTCGACGGCAATGACCTGCTCGATGGCGGCCCTGGGCATGACGAGCTGCAAGGCGGCCCCGGCGACGATATCTATATCGTCACGCCCGGCTACGACCTCTTTTACGAAGGCTATGACGGCAGCGGCCGCGACACCATCCGGTTCGCGGCGGGCGTCGGTTTCGATCAGATCGGCCTCGTCCGAAGCGGCGGCGACAGTCTCGAGCTTGCGTGGTCGGGAGGCTCGATCCTGCTCAACGGTCATTTCCGCGGTGGCGGCTACACTTTCGAAATGGTGCAGGTGGGGACCTTGCCGCCGGTGACGATTGCCGGGCTCCTCGACCTGGCGGTTGCTGCCACCTCGATCGCGGCCACCGGCACCGAGGCAATAGACGCTCTCCTCGGCAAAGGCGGAGCCGACACGCTTCGTGGCCTCGGCGGCAACGATCTTCTGCTCGGCGGCGACGGGGCCGACCGGCTCGAGGGCGGTCTCGGCGACGATTGGCTCTACGGCGGCAACGGCAACGACATCCTCGAAGGCGGAGCGGGCGCCGACACGATGAGCGGCGGCGACGGCAATGACGGCTATGTCGTCGACAACGTTGGCGACAAGGCTCTCGAAACGAGCGCGGTCGGCGGAACCGACACCGTCAGCGCTTCGGTGACCTTCGCGCTCGCCGCCAATGTTGAGAATCTCATCCTCACCGGTACCGGGGCGATCGCCGGTACCGGCAACGCGCTCGCCAATGCGATCACCGGCAATGCGGCGGCCAACCTCCTGAGCGGCGGCGACGGCAATGACCTCCTCAACGGCGGCGCCGGCGCCGACACGATGAACGGCGGCAATGGCAATGACAGCTATGTCGTCGACAATGTCGCCGACCAGACTCTCGAAACCAGCGCGAGCGGTGGGACCGACACGGTCAGCAGCGCGGTCGCCTTCATCCTGGTCGCCAATCTCGAGAACCTCGTGCTGACCGGAACCGCCGCGATCGCGGGGACGGGCAACTCGCTCGCCAACTCGATCACCGGCAACAGCGCGGCCAACGTCCTCACGGGGGCTGCCGGCGATGACGTCCTCAACGGCGCCGCCGGGGCCGACACGATGAACGGCGGCGACGGCAACGACCGCTATATCGTCGACAATGCGGGCGACAAGGCCGTGGAGGCGAGCGCGACCGGCGGGATCGACACGGTCAGCAGCTCCGTGAGCTTCGTCCTCGGCGCCAATCTCGAGAATCTCTCACTGACGGGGACGGCCGCGGTCAATGGAACCGGCAACGCGCTCGCCAATTCGATGACCGGCAATGCGGCTTCCAATGTCCTGACGGGGGCGGCGGGGGACGATGTCCTCAACGGCGCCGCCGGCGCGGACACGATGAACGGCGGCGATGGCAACGACCGGTATTTCGTCGACAACGCCGGCGACAAGGTCGTGGAGGCGAGTGCCACCGGCGGAAGCGACACGGTCAGCAGCTTGGTGAGCTTCGTCCTCGGCGCCAATCTCGAGAACCTCGTCCTGACCGGAACGGCCGCGATCAACGGAACGGGCAACGCGCTCGCGAATTCGATGATCGGCAACGCCGCCGTCAACCTCCTCAGCGGCGGCGCCGGCAACGACGTGCTGGATGGCGGCGCTGGCGCCGACACAATGAACGGCGGGGACGGCAACGACTCCTATTTCGTGGACAATATCGGGGACAAGGTCGTCGAAGCCAGCGCGACTGGCGGGACCGACACCGTCAGCAGCTCGGTGAGTTTCATCCTAGCCGCCAACCTCGAGAACCTCACCCTCATCGGCACGGCCGCGGTCAACGGCACCGGCAACAGCCTTGCCAACGTCCTCAAGGGCAATGCCGCGGCCAACCTTCTGCGCGGCGGCGGCGGTCACGACACTCTGCAGGGCGGCGCCGGGGTGGACCGTTTCCAGTTCGATTCCGCTCTCGGAGCGACGAACGTCGACCATATCCTCGACTTCGTTCACGGCTCGGACAAGATCGTGCTTGAGAACGCCATCTTCACCGGATTGGCCGCCGGCGCCCTGTCACCCGCGGCCTTCGCGCTGGGCGCTTCGGCGACGAGCGCGAGCCATCGGATCCTCTACGATCCCGCGACCGGAATTCTCCGATTCGATTCCGACGGCTCGGGCGCCGCGGTCGCGGTCCAGTTCGCTGTCCTCGATAGCCGCCCGGCCAATCTGTCCGCTGCTGATCTCGTGGTCATTTAGCACCGCTCCCCGCCCACTCGAGCCGCCTTCCGCGACCGAAGGACGGATCTTCCGAGGTGACCTGGTCTCGGCTATCTGTCCGATGCCGCCGTTACGTGGACGTGCCACCATTCCTGGAAGCGGTCGACATGATCCGGATCGGCGAAGCGGCAGCGCAAGATTCCGTCGAGCTCGATCGTCTCGCCGCCGGCCGTCCCACTGAAGGCGCAATGCCAGTGGCAAATGCCCTCGTCGCCCGCGCAGGCGAGAATCTCATAGGTGAAGCGGACGTCCTTCTGGCCGGCGACGGCCTTGGCCCAGTAAGCGGCGATGCCCTCGGTCCCTTCGATCGGCGGGTCGAACGGCATCTCGTGATAGCTTGCCGCGGGCGTGAACAGGGCGGCGGCGGCGGCCGGATCCCGGGTCTGCCACGCCGCCTTGTACGCCTCGAGCCAGGCGGTGAATGCCGATTCTTCAAGCCGATACGTCATGCCTGCTGCTCCCATGGACGCTCCCGACGCGCCCTCTCCTCATAAGCGGCGATTTCCGCCTCCAGGCCCCCGGTCACGGCGATCTCGTCGAGGCCGTTCACGAGGCAATGCTTGCGGAACGGATCGAGGTGGAACTCGATCTCGCCGTGCGGCGCGATGCCCCGTTCGCCGATGATATCGATCGTGAGATGCTGATCGGGGCCGAGCTCGAGCAGCGCCTCCACGTCCTCGTCGGGGATGCGCACGGCCATAAGGCCGTTGCGCAACGCGCTGGCCTCGAAAATCTCGCCGAAGCTCGGCGCGATCACCGCCTCGAGGCCGATCTGCTGAAGCGCCCAGACTGCATGCTCCCGCGACGAGCGGGTGCTCGAACGGGTTGCCCGGCTGGCCGGGAAGCCCGGCGAAGGCGCCCGCGCCCAGCCCCTCGCGGGTCGGCGTATTCATGTAGCGGGCGGGGATGATCAGGTCGGTATCGACGTTGGCGCGGCCGAACGGAATGACGGGTCCGGTGATTCGGAGCCGGGGCGCCACCTCGCTCAGGCGCGGCCGAGCGCCAGCTCGGCGGCGATCCGGGCGACGTGATGCCCCTGAAAGCGCGCGCCTTCCAGCTCGTTGGCGCTCGGCCGGCGCGACCCGTCGGCTCCGGCGATGGTGCTGGCGCCGTAGGGCGTGCCGCCGCTTATCTCCTCCATCTGCGCGTTGCCGGGCCAGCTGTAGGGGAGGCCGACGATGATCATGCCGTGGTGCAGGAGGGTGGTGTGGACCGAGGTGATGGTCATCTCCTGGCCGCCATGCTGGCTGGCGGTCGAGGTGAAGGCGCTGCCCACCTTGCCGACCAGGGCGCCCTTCACCCAGAGCGGCCCGGTCTGGTCCCAGAAATTGCGCATCTGCGCCGCCATGTTGCCGAAGCGGGTCGGGGTGCCGACGATGACCGCGTCATAGTCGCCGAGCTCATTGGGATCGGCGAACGGCGCCTCCTGCTCGAGCTTTATCCCGGCACCGCGCGCCACCTCCGCCGGAACCAGCTCCGGCACGCGCTTGACCGAAACCTGCGCCCCTTCGACCGAAGCCGCGCCCTCGGCGACGGCCCGGGCCATCGTCTCGACATGGCCGTAGCTGGAATAATAGAGGACGAGGACGCGCGGCACCTGGCTCTCCCGGGGACTAGAAGCGGAACGTCACTTCGGCGCCGTAGCGCCGGGGACGCGCCTTGAAGACGAAGCCGCCCGGGGAGAATTCGGCATTATACTCTTCGTCGAACGCATTCTCCGCGAAGAGCGTCGCCGACCAATTGTCGTCCTCCACGCCGAGCCGGGCGTTGACCAGGTCGATCGGATCGCGGCTGGTCGTGTTGTAGGGCTCCCACCAGGTCCGGCCGGTGCGGCGATAGTCGAGGCGGGCGAGCAGGCCGACTCCCGTTCCTTTGAGCGGTGCGCGATACTGCGCGCCGAGGTTGAGCGTGTAGCGCGAGATCAGCGGAAGCTCGTTGCCGATCACGATCGGATCCGGAAACTCGGTGATCTTGCTGTTGGTATAGCCGAGCGCCGCGTTCAGCTGAAAGCCCTTCGCCGGCCTCGCCGTCGCCTCGAGCTCGAAGCCATGTATCCGCGCCTCCGGGACGTTGCCGAGATTCTGGGTTGAGTTCGCCGCGAGGAAGACGAAGAAATAGCTGTTCTTCGTCTGCGTCGTATAGGCGTTGGCGGCCAGCGTCAGCCGCCGGTTCAGGAAGGACGTGCGCGCCCCGATCTCGAAGGTCTCGGCGGTCTCGGCCTCGAAGATGTCGCCGACTCCGACGATTCCGTTGGCGAAGGCGACTCGCCCCGACTCCGGTCTGGTTGAAGCCGCCGCTCCTGAATCCGCGGCTGTAGCCGCCGTAGATTGTGACGGTCGACGAAGGCTCCCAGGTCAAAGTGAGCTTGGGCTGCCAGTCGTCGAAGGAAATCCGGCGGACGTCGCCGGTTGCGCCCTGCGGAAAGCCCGGAACGTTCGGAAGGAAGGCGGTCGGGGTCAGGGTCGTGTTGCGCCGGCGGTCATGGTCGTAGCGCAGGCCGAGATCGGCTGAGAGTTGCTCGCTGAAGTCGTAGCTGAAGTTGCCGAACACCGACCAGGCGAAATTGTTCTGCCGGTCGGCGAGGAAGGTGAACTGCGGGTTGAGCGGGTTGGTGCTCGGCTCGCGGAACACCGGGAACACGCCATTGCCCGTGTCGATCATGTTCCCGGTCGAGATGAACCGGTTGGTGTCGATCGCGTAGGCGCCGACGATGTAGCGGAAGCGGCGCTCGGCGGGGGACGTCCAGCGGATCTCCTGGCTGATCGCCTCGACCTCGAGGAACTGGCTCTGGTTGAGGTCGAAGCCGTTGCCCGGTCCGAACAGGAACTCGAACAGGTTGAAAAAGAAGGATTCCGGGATCGGCAGGAAGTCGAAGGCGTCGCCGGTCAGGACTTCCGAGAGCGTGTCGTAGCTGGTCACCGAGGAAAGGGTGCCGGAGCCGGTCTCCCAGTTCAGCCGAAGCGAGACATTCTCCATGTCGCGATCGTTCTGGCCGGCATTGTTGACCCGGATCGGAAGGCTGGTGTCGTTGGCGTCGGCGACGATGTTGAAATAGAGCGCCTGGGTCCTCAGCCGGCTCAGCGAGCCGCGCAGGTCGACCGTGAACTCGGGGCTGGGGTTCCAGAGCAGGGTGCCTCGAACCGAGAAATCCTCGACCGGATCGGCCTTCTCGCCGAGGAACGGGTTGTCGAGAAAGCCCTCGCTGTCGAGCCAGGAGGCCGCGACCCGGAAGCGCAGGGTGTCGCTGATCGGGCCGCTGACTCCGCCGCGCAGCCAGTAGCTGAAGCCGTTGTCGACCCCGGCGCGGATCTGCCCCTCGAACGCGTCGCTCGGCTGCTTGGTTCGGATGACGATCGCTCCGCCGATGGCGTTGCGGCCGTAGACCGCGCCCTGGGGCCCTTTCAGCACCTCGATCTGCTCGATGTCGAACAATTCCTGGTTGAACTGGGCCGGGTTCACCTGCTGGATGCCGTCGACGATGACCGCGACCGAAGGCTCCGAATTGCGGGCCTGGGTGATTCCTCGGATGACGATGAACGCATTGCCGGCATTCTGCGTCTCGACCAGGTTGACGTTCGAGGTCAGGTTGATGAAGTCCAGCGGCCGCTCGATGCCCGCGGCTTCGATCGCGTCGTCGGTGAAAGCGGTGATCGCCGCCGGAACGTCCTGGAGGTTCTGATCGCGGCGAAGCGCGGTGACGACGATGTCGGTGTCGTCCTCGGTGGCGGCAGGCTGTTGTTGGGCGGCCGGATCCGACGCGGCCGGATCGTCCTGGGCCGCGGCCGGCGCGGCGAGGCCGATACAGGCGATAAGCGACGCACCGGCCAGAAAGAAGCTGCGCCTCAACCTCGTCTTCATGCCGTTCCTCCCCCGAGCTCGGCTGTCGGCACCGGCTGCGCAGGGCGGTTCGCGCAGGGCCGGCGCACGCCTACCGATGTGACAGACGGGTTATGAACTTCGATAATCGAAGTCAAGTTCGCATTCCGAAAACGGCGCAAGCTTCCTCATGGGAGGAGGGGCCAAGGCCTCAGGGCTGAAGCGAGTGGAGCAGGAAGGGCCAGCGCTTGAGCGCGTCCTCGATTTCGCGGGCCGCCTTCTGAAGCAAGGGGAGGCGGGTCTCGACCAGCACCTCGCGCGAGACCCGCGTGGTCGAGGTCGAGCAGTTGATCGCGGCGGCGATCTGGCGGTCGTTGGCGAAAACCGGCACGGCGATGGAGACGATGCCGTAATCGAGCTCGTCCTGGGCGCTGTCATAGCCGCGGAAGCGTATCTCGCGCATCCTCTGCTTGAGGATGGCCGGCGAGGTGATCGTATGCTCGGTCAGCCGCTCCAGCGCCGCCTCCGCCAGATAGGCTTCGATCGCCGCCTCGCCCTGATAGGCGAGAAGCACCTTGCCCAGCGACGTGGCGTAGGCGGGAAAGCGGGTGCCGACGCTCGCCCCGAGGCGGATCCGCCGGTTGGTCGAGACATGGGCGAGATAGAGAATGTCGTGGCCCGAGAGCACCGCCATGGACGAGCTGTCGCCGGTCTCGTCGCGGACCGCCTGGAGGTGCGGGCCGGCGATCTGCTCGATGTTCATCGAGGCGAGGAAGGCCGAGCCGAACACCAGCACTTCCGGCCGAAGCAGGAAGCGGCGGCCGTGCTGGGCCACATAGCCGAGCTGCACCAGGGTCTTGAGGCAGCGCCGCGCCACCGCCGGGTTGAGCCCGGTCGCCACCGCGACCTCTGACAGCTGCATCTCCGGCCGGCTCTGGTTGAAGGCGCGCAGCACCGAAAGCCCGCGCTCGAGCGTCGAGAGATATTCGCTGTCCTGCCGCTTCTTCGCCGGGATCCCCATCCGCTGACCCTATAGACCGGGGCCGGAGCCCATGCCAGCCGGCGGCTATGCCGCCGCCTCGTCTTCGGACGCGCGCCGCAGGACTTCGTCATTATGCTCGCCGAGCACCGGCGGCGGCCGCAGCTCGAGCGGACGTTCGCCGTCGAACGATACCGGGCTGCGGATGCTCCGGAATCTCCCCATTTGAGGATGGTCCGCCGCGATCTCGAGCTGCAGGTGCCTCACCTGGGCGGTCTGAAGGACCTCGTCCGAGGCGTAGACCGGCGATGACGGCACCTCATGATCGAGAAGAAGCTGCCGCCATTCCTCGCGGCTCCGGGTCCGGAAGATCGGCGCGAGGAAGGCCACCACGCCCTCGTAATTGCCGATCCGGGCGTTGCGGTCGGCGAATTCGGGGAGCTGGAGCATGTCGGGCCGCCCGACCGCCTCGGCCAGCGCCTCCCAGAATTTGGCGGGGGAGGACATGTGAAGCGCGATCCAGCCGCCGTCCGAACATTCGAACACATAGGATTGCGAGACGTTGGGCCGGCTGTAGGGACCCATGATCTCGCCTTCCGAGAAATAATGGGTGAAGTCGTCGAGGTTGAAGTGGCACATCGCCTCGAGCATCGACACCTCGACCACCCGCCCTTTGCCGGTGGCATGGCGCTCGTGAAGCGCGCCCAATATGCCGTAGGCGGCGTAGAAGCCGGTGACCGCGTCGCCGATCGCGGGCCCGACGACACGCGGATGCTGGGGATTGACCAGCAGCCTGAGGAAGCCGCTGGCCGCCTGGGCGACGGTGTCGAAGGCGGGCCGGTCCCTGTCGGGACCCGACGCACCGAAGCCCGAGATCGCGCAATAGACGAGACCGGGATTGAGCGCCTGCAGCCGCCCGGCATCGACCCCCAGCCGCTCGGCGACGCCGGGCCGGAAATTCTGGATGAAGACGTCCGCTCCGGCGACCAGCCGGTCGAGCTCGGCCAGGTCGCCGGGCTGCTTGGTGTTGAGGGTGACGCTCTTCTTGTTGCGGTTGTAGGTCTGGAAGTGGGGAGAGTAGAGCCCGCCCTTGAACGCCCGGAACGGGTCGCCGGCCTCGGGATGCTCGATCTTGATCACCTCCGCGCCGAGGTCGCCGAGCAGCATTCCGGCGGCGGGGCCGGTAATGAAGGTTCCCATCTCGAGCACCCGGACGTCCCGGAGCACCTTCGCCATGTCGCTCTCCCGCCCGCTCCTTATAGAAAAGTTCGGATAGCGAAAACAACTTCGAAATGCGAAGGCTTGTCCGCGGCGGGCCGGACGGATAGACCGCGCTGCATGCGGATAGGCAAGCAGGACCAGCGCTCCAGCGCCATTTCCACCTCGACTTCGGAGTCGATCACGGTGCGCGGCCGCGACCTTTGCGGCGAGCTGATCGGCAAAATGGACTTCACCTCCTACTTCTGGCTGCTCGTCACCGGCCAGATTCCGAGCGAGAACCAGCGATTCTTCGCGAATGCCGTCCTGACCGCCATCGCCGAGCACGGCCTGGTGCCGAGCGTCGTGGCGGCGCGCATGACTTATGCGGCGGCGCCGGAGGCCTTTCAGGGCGCCGTCGCGGCGGGCCTTCTCGGCTGCGGCACCGTGGTGCTCGGAAGCGCCGAGGCGGCGGGGCGCTTCCTCCACGGGCTGGTCGAAAGCGGAGACGATCCGAAGACCGCCGTCGCCAGGCTGCGCGCGGAAAAGAGGGCGATCCCCGGTTTCGGCCATCCCCTTCACGCCGCCGGCGACCCGCGCGCCAACCTGCTGCTCGAGCTCGCGGCCGAAAAGGGTATCGAAGGCCCCTACGTCGCCGCCCTGCGCGCCGTCGAAGCGGTCCTTCCCGAGACTCTCGGCCGTTCGCTGCCGATCAACGTCAACGGCGCGATCCCCGCGGTGATGCTCGACGTCGGCTTCCCGCTCGCGGCGCTGAAGGGCCTCTCGCTGCTCGCCCGAACGGCCAGCCTGATCGCCCATTTGAACGAAGAGACCGAGCGCCCGATCGGCTTCATCCTGTCCGGAGAAGCCGCCGCGGCGATCGCCTACGACGGCCCCGAGGGCTGAGGAGAGAAGATGCTTTTGCCGACTTCCCTGGTGGGATCCTATCCCCAGCCCGACTGGCTGATCGACCGCGAGAAGCTCACCGGCCGCTTTCCGCCGCGGGTGCGGGCGAAGGAGCTCTGGCGGGTCGCGCCCGAATGGCTCGGCCAGGCGATGGACGACGCCACCCTGCTCGCCATCCGCGACCAGGAGCGGGCCGGGCTCGACATCATCACCGACGGCGAGATGCGGCGCGAAAGCTATTCGAACCGCTTCGCCACCGCCCTCGACGGGGTCGATCTCGACAATCCGGGCATGGCGCTCGACCGCAGTGGCGAGCCCAATCCTGTGCCGCGCGTGGTCGGCAGGATACGGCGGCGGAACGCCGTCGAGACTCGCGACGTCCGGTTCCTGCGCGCCAATACCGACCGGACCATCAAGATCACCGTCCCCGGCCCGTTCACCATGGCCCAGCAGGCCCAGAACGACTTCTACGAAGACGAGGGGGAGATGGCGCGCGACTATGCCGTCGCCGTGAACGCGGAGATCAAGGACCTGTTCGCCGCCGGAGCCGATATCGTCCAGATCGACGAGCCCTACATGCAGGCGCGCCCGGAGAAGGCCCGTGCCTACGGCGTCGACGCCCTGCGAACCGCGCTCGACGGAGTCGAGGGCCGCACCGCGCTCCACATCTGCTTCGGCTATGCCGCGCTGATTCACGAGCGGCCCGAGGGCTATAACTTCCTCCCCGAGCTCGCCGGCACCGATCTCGACCAGATCTCGATCGAGACCGCCCAGGCCAATCTCGACTGCTCGATCCTCGAGAAGCTCCCCGGCAAGACGATCATCCTGGGAGTCCTCGACCTTTCGACGCACGACGTGGAGACGCCGGACATCGTCGCCGCCCGGATCCGCCGTGCCCTTCCCTATGTCGAACCCGAGCGCATCATCGTCGCGCCGGATTGCGGGCTCAAATATCTGCCCCGGGAGGTCGCCTACGGGAAGATGGCCGCCATGGTGGAGGGCGCCCGCATCGTGCGCGGGGAGCTCGAAACTTCGCATAGCGAAAAGTAGTTCGCAAAACGAATTGCTGGCGATTTTCGCCTATGTTAGGCTGAAGCCGCGACAGAGGAGCCCAGGATGACCAAGCTGCCCAACCGCCTCCATCACACCGCCTATGTGACCAAGGACCTCGAGAAGACCCGCCACTTCTACGAGGACGTGCTGGGCCTGCCGTTGGTCGCGACCTGGTGCGAGAAGGACCTGCTGTTCGGCGCCGAGCGCACCTACTGCCATTGCTTCTTCGGCCTCGCCGACGGCAGCGCTCTCGCCTTTTTCCAGTTTGCCGATCCGACCGATCAGGAATTGTTCGATCCCGAGCTGCCGCCCTCGCCCTTCCGCCACATCGCGCTCCACGTCGATGCCGGTACGCAGGCCGAGATGCAGAAGCGGATCGAGGCCGCCGGCTACAAGGAGCCCGATACGTTCGTGCTCGAGCACGGCTATTGCCGCTCACTCTACATAACCGATCCCAACGGCATGATCCTCGAGTTCACCGTCGATGCCCCGGGCGCGGCCGAAATCA
The DNA here is from genome assembly GCA_963716155.1 of uncultured Alphaproteobacteria bacterium. Lineage (GTDB taxonomy): Bacteria > Pseudomonadota > Alphaproteobacteria > Sphingomonadales > Sphingomonadaceae > Allosphingosinicella. The sequence goes on along the minus strand of OY970297.1, from coordinate 1,973,754 downwards.
ACGCCGAGCGTCGCAAGGATGCCCATGCCGAGCTCGAGCGCTGGCTCGGCGGCGACCACAGCATCAACAACAACTACCGCCACGAGGAAGAGCACGCCTGAGGCCCGGCTCCTCGAGGTCCCGGTCGCCGGAGGCTCGCTCTCCGTCGAGATTGTCGGCGCGGGCGCGCCGCTGCTGCTGCTCCACGGCTGGTCGCTCGACCGGACTTCATGGACCCCTCAGAAGGCGCTTGCCGACCGCTTCCAACTGATCCTTCCCGACCGCCGCGGCTTCGGCCGCTCGGCCGCCCCGCCCGAACTCGCCGCCGAGACGGCGGATATGCTCGCGATCTGCGACAGTCTCGCTGTCGAACGGGCGACCCTGGTCGGCATGTCGCAGGGCGGCCGGGTTGCTTTGCAGTTCGCGCTCGCCCATCCGGACCGGGTCGCCGGCCTGATCCTGCAGGGCACGCCGCTGAACGACTTCCTCCCGCCGCCTCGCGGCGAGGATCATGTTCCGATCGCCGCCTACCGTGAGCTGGTCCGCGAAGGACGCCTTGCCGAAATGAAGCGGGCCTGGGGCGGTCACGCGTTCATGCGTGGAGTCGATTCCGCCCGATTGCTGAGCCGCTATGACGGACGCGACCTTCTCGCTCCCGCCACTCCCGCCGTGCCGCTCGCCGGCTCGCTCGGCGAGATCGACGCGCCGGCGCTCGTCGTCACCGGGCTGAGCGAGACTCCCTGGCTCGAACTGGTCGGGGACGCGCTCGCTTACGGCCTCCCCAAGGCCCGCCGGGCGCGACTGCCGGGCGGCCATCTCTGCAACTGGAGCCACCCCGACGCCTACAATGAAATGGTCGCCCGGTTCGCCGCGGAGACGGCGATGTGAAGCCTCAACCCCAGAACCGCTTGCTGGCGATCGCCGCGCCTTCAGCCAGCGCGGCAAGCTTGGCCCAGACCACCTCGGGGTCGAGGCCGCCGCTTCCGACATGGATCGAGAAGCCGCAATCGACTCCGCCGATCACCCGCTCGCGCCCGACCAGGTCGGCATAGCGGCCGATGCGCTGCGCGATCAGCTCGGGATGCTCGATATAGGTCGACTGCGGCTCGATCAGGCCGGGCGCGAGGATCTTGTCCTCGGGCACGCCGACCGCCTCGAACAGGGCGAATTCGTGAGCATGACGCGGATTGGCCGCCTCGAACAGAATCGTGGCCGGCTTCGCCGTCCAGACGAGGTCGACGATGTCGGCCAGCGGCACGTCGCAATGGTGGGGGCCGGGATAATTGCCCCAGCACAGATGCATCCGGAGCCGCTCGGCGGGGATGTTGCGCACCGCGTGGTTGAGCGCCTCGATGTGGAGGGCGATCGCCTTGCGGAAGCCGGCGAGGTCGAGGCCGGAATATTGGACGTGCCGGCCCATCGCGAGGTCGGGGCAGTCGATCTGCAGGGTGATGCCCGCACCCGCGATCGTCTCATATTCGTGGGCGAGCGCGTCGGCGATGGCGAACAGATAGGCTTCGTGGCTCGGATAATGCTCGTTGCCGAAGAACAAAGAGGTCGTCCCCGGCGACACCGCGCTTATGAAGGTCGGCCGCCCGTCCGCGAGCCGCATCAGCCGCTCGGCGTCGATCCTGGGCGCTTCCATGTCCCTGACCGAGATCGGCGCGTTGCAGGCGGGCGCCTTGCGCTTGGCCCGGCCGGTGTCCGCGAACACCTTGGCCTTGGTGCCGGGGAATTCGTCGAGGTCCCGGAAGCTGTAGCTGCCGCTCTCGCCGCCGAAGCCGTTCAGCCGGTCCTTGATGTAGGTGGCGTAGCTCGGCTTCGACATCTCGCCGTCGTTGACGATGTCGATGCCCGCCGCGGCCTGCCGCTCGACCATCAGCGCTGCCGCCGAGTCCACCGCCGCCGCCAGCGCGTTCGGCTCGACCGGAACGTCCTCCTGAGCCGCCAACATCATCCGCATCAGCCCCTCGGGCCGCGGCAGGCTGCCGGTATGGGTGGTCAGGAATCGCTCGGTGCTGCGCATCGCCGTCCCATGCCCAAGGCGCGCGGCCGTGGCTAGACCCCGCACCCTTTACGACAAGATCTGGGACTCCCACGCATCGCGACTGAGTTTCGGCTCCTGAGCAGTGCGGCGCCGAAGGGTGTCATCCGGGTCCTCCTCGATGAGTATCCGCATCGCCGCGCCCTCCATGTCGTCGAACTGGCCGGCCTTCATCGCCCAGAAGAAGGCGGCGAGTCCGCAGAGACCGAGGAAGAGCGCGAGCGGGATGAGGAAGGCGAGGCCGGTCATCTTGCCGCGCTCCTGAGCCGCAGGGCATTGGCGACGACGATGATCGAGGAGCCGGACATGGCGATGGCGGCGACGAGCGGAGTGACCTTGCCGAGGAGGGCGAGCGGGACGGCGATCGCGTTGTAGGCGATGGCGATGGCGAAATTCTCGCGGACGACGCGCATGGTCCTGCGGGCCGCGGCGACAGCGATCGCGACCGGGGCGAGGCCGTCGCCGAGGAAGACCGCGTCCGCGGCGTTCTGGCCGACGTCGGAGGCCGAGGCTGGGGCCATGGAGACGTGGCCGGCGGCGAGGGCCGGGCCGTCGTTGAGGCCGTCCCCGACCATCAGCACCTTGCAGCCGGCGCCGGCCAGGCGGGCGATGGCGTCGAGCTTGTCCTGAGGACGCATCCCGGTCTGCGCGGTGAGGCCGAGTTCGCGCGCCACCGGAGCGACGGCGGCGGCGCTATCGCCCGAGGCGATCGAGGCGGCGATGCCGAGCTGCTCGAGGCGCTTGAGGGTTGCCGCGGCTTCGGGGCGGAGACGATCCTCGAAGCGGATGGTCCATGCCCGGTCGCCGATCCGGAGCTCGGTCGCCATGCCCTCAGCGGCGATGGGACGGCCCAGGGAAAGCGGCTGGTCGCCGTACCTCCCCTGAAGGCCGAATCCCGCCACTTCGCGAACATCCTGCACGTCGGCGGCCGGGTCGGCTTCGAGCGCGGAGGCGATCGCTCGGCTGAGGGGATGGTGGCTGCGCCGGGCCAGGGCGGCGAGGATCGGCCGCGCCTCTGCAGGGACAGCCTCGAGGGAGGGAACCGGTCGGCCGAGGGTCAGGGTTCCGGTCTTGTCGAACAAGGCCCGGTCCGCCTCGGCGAGGCGCTCGAGCGCGGAGCCGTCCTTCACCAGAACGCCCGCGCGCATCAGGGCGCCGGCGGTGACGATCTGGGCGGCGGGGACGGCGAGGCCCAGCGCGCAGGGGCAGGTGATGATGAGGACGGCGGCGGCGATCAGCAGCGCCTGGTGCCAGCCGGCGCCCATCCCCAGCCACAGCAGGAAAGACGCCGCCGCTACCGTGTGGACAGCGGGTGCGTAGAGGCGGGCGGCGCGGTCGGCGATGCGGACGTAGCGCGACCGGCTCTGGCCGGCATGCTCCATCAGCCGGGCGATGTCGGCGATGGCCGTATCGGGCCCGGCGGCGGTGACCCGGACGGTGAGCGGGCTTTCCAGGTTGAGAGTGCCCGCCAGCACCTTGCCGCCGGCCGCGACCCGCTGCGGAGCGCTCTCGCCGGTGAGGAGGGAGAGATCGACAGCACTGGCGCCCTCCTCGACGATCCCGTCGGCGGCGAGTCGCTCTCCGGCCGCCACGAGCAGGCGCATATCCGGGCGAAGCGCCTCGGTGGCCCGCCATTCGGTCCGGCCGCCGTCGAGCAGCAGGGTGGCGCCGGGCGCGGTCTGCTTGAGGAGCGCGGTGACCCCGTCGCGGGCGCGGTCGCGCATGACGGAGTCGAGCACCCGGCCGCAGAGCAGGAAGAAGAGCAGCATCACCGCGCCGTCGAAATAGGCGTGCGGGCCGCCGGTCAGCGTCTCGAACAGGCTGAGTCCGGTGACGAGCAGGACTCCGATCGAGATCGGAACGTCCATGTTGGTCCGCCCGTGGCGAAGCGCGCTCCAGGCGGAGCGGAAGAAGGGGCGGCCCGAATAGGCGACGGTCGGGATCGCGATCAGCGCCGAGAGCAGGTGGAAGAGGTCGCGGGTCGCCCCGTCCGCGCCCGACCAGACCGAGACCGAGAGGAGCATCACGTTCATCGCGGCGAAGCCGGCGACGGCGGTGGCGCGCAGGAGGCCGCGGCTCTCGCTCTTGTCGCCCTCCGCTTCGGCCGACCGGAGCGGCTGGGCCTCGAAGCCGAGCCGGGCGAGCGCCTGCTGGATCTGCGGGACCTGGAGCTCGGGCAAATGCTCGACGGCGATCTGCCGCGCCGTGAAATTGACCCGCGCGGAGAGGATCCCGGACAGCGGGGCCAAACCGCCCTCGATCTTGGCGATGCAGCCCGCGCAGCGCATCCCCGGCACCGCGAACAGCGTGCGCTCGGAGCCAAGGTCGCTCCGCAACGTCCCTCTCCCCGAGGGGGAGAGGGCAGGGTGAGGGGGTTCGGCGGTCGGGGTTATCCTCTCCCGCCCGAGGCTCGCTTGCGCTCGCTCCCTCTCACCCCGGACCTCTCCCCGCCGGGGAGAGGGGGGAAGGACCGCGCTCCGCGCCGTCACGACAAAGTCTCCACGAGGCGCGCCTGCTCGGCTCCGCGCCGGACGAGGATGTGGACCTTCCAGCGGCCCGCCGGCAGCGCCTTGCCGGAGCGGAAGCTGCGCACGCCGCTGAACTCGAGCGGCACGTCGGCTTCGCGGCCGAGCGGATGGGCGGCATGGCCCGTCACGACCGCTCCGGCAGCCGAGACCTCGACGGTGACCCGCCGCTCGGGATCAAGGTGGGCTTCGGCCTTCCAGCCGAGCTCCGCCTGCGCCCGGGCGGCCTTGAGCCATTCGTTGTAGCGCTGGCTCGCGACGTAGCTGTTCTGGACCACGACCCCGCCGAAGGTGCGGGTGGCGAGCGTCGCCATGGCGAGGTTCACCGCGACGATGATTCCGAAGAAAACGAGGAGGATGCCGGTCATGTGCCAGCCGGTGAAGCGCTTGGTCATGAGTTACTCCGGACGCTCGAAATGGGCTTCGACGCTGTCGCTGCCGCCCTCGCGGTCCACGGCGCGCACGGCGAAGGCGAAATCCTCCCCGCTGCGTCCGCCTGCGGGCGCGGCCAGGAAGACCCGAAGCCTGGCGAGCCGGTCCGCCGGAACCGTCGCCCGCACCGCTCGGCCGGCGGTCTCGCGGCGGCCTCCGTCGGTCCACATCACGGCGCCCGGCAGGCCTTGGAGGACCACCTCCATCGCGCGCGGCCGCGCTTCCATGTTGCGGATCTTGACCGTGAAGCTGTTGCGGATGTGGCCGTCGGAAAGGCGCACGTAGACCGGGTTCCGGTCCTGCTGGGCGCTGACGTCGATCCGGGTGCGGACCCCCAGCGCGAAGAGCATGGCGAGCCCGGTCGCCGACCAGAGGCCGAGATAGACGAGGGTGCGGGGCCGGAGGATCGTCCTCACAAGGGGCTTCGGAGTGCCGCCGGCCGCCTCAAGCTTCGAATCGTCGGCATTGGTATAGTCGATGAGGCCGCGCGGCCGGCCGATCTGGGCCATGACCTTGTCGCAGGCGTCGATGCAGAGCGCGCAGGTGATGCAGCCGACCTGGGGGCCTTCGCGGATGTCGATCCCGGTCGGGCAGACCGCCACGCACTGGTTGCAGTCGATGCAGTCGCCGAGCTTGAGGTCGGCGAGAGTCGCCTTCTTATCCACTCCCCAGGAGAGAGAGGGTAGGGTGAGGGGGTCGGGACTCGTCGAATCCCCGCTAACGCCGAGCCCCCTCACCCCAGCCCTCTCCCCGCCGGGGAGAAGGGCAGTGTGGCGCTTCAACCCGCGTCCGCGCGGCTCGCCGCGCCAGTCCTTGTAGGTGACCACCAGCGACTTCTCGTCGAGCATCGCGGTCTGGATGCGCGGCCAGGGGCACATGTAGATGCACACCTGCTCGCGAAGGAAGCCGCCGAGGACGAAGGTCGTGGCGGTGAGGACCCCGACCGTCGCATAGGCCACGGAGGGCGCCTCTCCGGCGAAGACGTCGCGGGCGAGGCCAGGGGCGTCGGCGAAGTAGAAGATCCAGGCCCCCCCGGTAGCGAGCGACACGGCGAGGAAGGCGGCGTATTTCACCGCCCGCCTCGCCACCTTCGAAACGGTCCAGGGCGCCTTCTGGAGCCTGAGCTGGGCGTTGCGGTCGCCGTCGACGAGGCGCTCGATATGCTGGAAGAGGTCGGTCCACACCGTCTGCGGGCAGGCATAGCCGCACCAGGCCCGGCCGACGACGGAGGTGACGAGGAACAGGCCGATCCCGGCCATGATGAGGAGGCCGGCGACATAGTAGAATTCGTGGGGCCAGATCTCGATCGAGAACATGTAGAAGCGGCGGTTGGCGAGATCGACCAGCACCGCCTGGTCCGGGGCATAAACGTCGCGGTCCCAGCGCAGCCAGGGCGTGACGTAGTAGACGGCCAAAGTGACCGCCATCACCAGCCACTTCAGCCGCCGGAAGCGCCCGTCCACCGCCTTGGGAAAGACGGGCTCGCGCCGGGCGTAGAGGCTGGGCTTCCTCGGGGCGTTGGCAAGGTCGGTCATGATCGATCGGGCGTGCCCCTTCGACGCGAGGCCGGCACTAGGGGAACCTACGTAGCCTCTCGACGGGTCCTCACCGCGCCGCCGTCTTCACCTCCGGCCTGCCGCCCTCGCCGCCGCCGAGGGAATGGACGTAGGCGGCGAGCATCTTGATGGTCGCGGGGTCTAGGCGTCCGCTCCAATAGGGCATGACTCCGGCCCGCCCGTTGGCGAGGGTCTGGCGGATCGAATCCTCGTCGCCGCCGTAGAGCCAGATGGCGTCGGTGAGGTTCGGAGCGCCGAGCCGGCGGTCACCCTTGGCGTCGGCGCCGTGGCAGCTCGCGCAATTCTGGGCGAAGAGCGGCGCGCCCTTGCGGGCGGCGGCATTGGCCGGGCCCTGCCTCGAGACCGCGCGCAGATAGGCGACGAGCGGCTCGATCTGGTCCGGCTGGAGAAGCCCGTCGCGGCCGAAGGCCGGCATTTGCGACATGCGGGTGGACTCGACGTCCGGGTTCCGGGCGCCATGCTCGATCGTGTAGTGGATCGACTTGAGGTCGCCGCCCCACAGCCAGTCGTCGTCGTTGAGGTTCGGATAGCCCTTGAAGCCGGCCGCGCCGGAGCCGTGGCACTGGACGCAATTGACCCGGAAGGCGGCGCGGCCGCCCTCGACCGCCGCCTGCATCAGCGCCGGGTCGTCCGGCAGCTGCTCGATCGGCAAGGCGGCGAGCCGGCGCATCATCGGCGCTTTCCTCGCCTGCTCGGCGGCGAGCTCGCGCTCGAACTGGCCGCGGCTCGACCAGCCGAGCGCGCCCTGGGTGGCGCTCTCCAGCAAGGGCCAGGCGGGGTAGAGGACCATGTAGGCGAGCGAGAAGAGGATGGTGGCGTAGAAGCTCCACAGCCACCAGCGCGGCAGCGGCGTGTTTAGCTCCTCGATCCCGTCCCACTCGTGGCCCACCGTCTCGGTGCCGGTCGGCGGGTCGACCCGTTTCTCAACCATCGTCATGGTCCTCGTCGAAGATCATCTCGGCGGCGCGGCGGTTGGCCGGTCGGCTGCGCGGGAGGAAGGCCCAGCCGATCAAGGCGAGGTAGACGACGCCCATCAGGACGAGGCCCCAGCTGTCGGCGAGGTGGCGAAGCTCATTGTAGCTCACTTCGCTTTCTCCTGCGGCGCGGCCGCCTTGAAGTCGACGAGCGTGCCGAGCATCTGGAGATAGGCGACGAGGGCATCCATCTCGGTCAGCCTGGCCGGATCGCCATCGAAATCGCGGACTTGGGACTTGGGATAGCGCTTGAGCAGTGCCGCCGTGTCGGCGTTCGGATCGGCCTGGGCGGCGAGGTCGTCGTTCGCCGCGGCGATCGCGGCCTTGTCGTAGGGCACGCCGGTGAGGCTGAGCGCCTTCAGATCGCCGCGCATGTCCCCAGCCGTCAGCTCCCGATCCGCGAGGAAGGCGTAGCCCGGCATGATCGATTCCGGCACCACCGCGCGCGGATCCTCGAGGTGCTGGACGTGCCATTCGTCCGAATAGCGGCCGCCGACCCGGGCGAGGTCCGGACCGGTGCGCTTGGAGCCCCACTGGAAGGGATGGTCGTACATGCTCTCGGCGGCGAGGCTGTAATGGCCGTAGCGCTCGGTCTCGTCGCGGAACGGGCGGACCATCTGGCTGTGGCAGGAATAGCAGCCCTCGCGAATGTAGATGTTGCGTCCGGCCAGCTCGAGCGGCGTGTAGGGGCGCACCCCCTCCACCTTCTCGATCGTCGAATCGATCCAGAAGAGCGGCGCGATCTCGACGATCCCGCCGATCGTCACCGCGACGAAGGACAGGACCGCGAGCAGGGTGACGTTGCGCTCGAGGCGGCCGTGGTCGAGGATCCTGGTAGCCATATTACTTGTCCTACTCGGCCGCGACCGGCTGAAGTCCGGGTTCGTTGGCGGGGAGGGGAAGGCGCGCCGGTAGCGGCCGGTCCCTGACGGGGTCGTGCAGGGTCTCGGTCATCGGCTTCTCGACCCGGACCCGGCCCAGGGCGGTCTGCCGGATGTTCCAGATCATGATCAGGAAGCCGCCGAGATAGAGGGCGCCGCCGATCGCCCGGATCACGTACATCGGGAACATGGCCGCGACGACCTCGGCGAAGGAATAGACGAGGTAGCCGTCCGCCCCATATTCGCGCCACATCAGCCCCTGCATGATGCCCGCGACCCACATGGCCGAGGCGTAGAGGACGATTCCGATGGTCGCCGTCCAGAAGTGCCAGTTGACCATCCTCAGCGAATAGAGGCGCGTTCGGCCCCACAGGCGCGGCGCCAGGTAATAGAGGGCCGCGAAGGTGATCATCCCGTTCCAGCCGAGCGCTCCGGCGTGGACGTGGCCGATCGTCCACTCGGTATAATGGGAGAGCGAGTTGACCGCCTTGATCGACAGCATCGGCCCTTCGAAGGTCGCCATGCCGTAGAAGGCGAGGGCCATCACCATCAGCCGGATGATCGGATCGGTGCGCATCTTGTCCCACGCGCCGTTCAGCGTCATCAGCCCGTTGATCATGCCGCCCCAGCTCGGCATCCACAGCATGATCGAGAAGACCATTCCCAGCGTCTGCGCCCAGTCGGGAAGCGCCGTGTAGTGGAGGTGATGCGGCCCGGCCCAGATGTAGAGGAAGATCAGCGACCAGAAATGGATGATCGACAGGCGGTAGGAATAGACCGGCCGCTCCGCCTGCTTCGGCACGAAATAATACATCATGGCGAGGAAGCCGGCAGTGAGGAAGAAGCCGACGGCGTTGTGGCCGTACCACCATTGGGTGAGCGCGTCCTGGACCCCGGCGAAGGCGGAATAGCTCTTCGATCCGACCAGGCTGACCGGGATCGAGAGGTTGTTGACCACGTGAAGCATGGCGATGGTCAGGATGAAGGCGAGGTAGAACCAGTTGGCGACGTAGATGTGCGGCTCCTTGCGCCGCGCGATCGTGCCGATGAAGACGGCCGCATAGGCGATCCAGACCGCCGTCAGCCAAAGGTCGACATACCATTCGGGCTCGGCATATTCGCGCGCCTCGGTAATCCCGAGCAGGTAGCCGGTGGCGGCGAGGACGATGAACAGCTGGTAGCCCCAGAAGACGAAGCGGGCGAGGCGCGGGAAGGCGAGCCGCGCCCGGCAGGTCCGCTGGACGACGTAGAAGCTGGTCGCGATCAGCGCGTTGCCCCCGAAGGCGAAGATCACCGCGGAGGTGTGCAAGGGGCGCACCCGGCCGAAGCTGAGGAACTCGCCCAGGTTGAGCGCGGGGTAGGCGAGCTGGAGCGCGATGAAGAGGCCGGCGGCGAAGCCGGCGACGCCCCAGAACAGGGTGGCGATGACGCCCCAGCGGACGATCTCGTCGTCGTACCGGCTCTGGTCGGCGGGCGGGAGCCGCAATCCTTGGGCGATCGCGCCGTAATCGGCCCTCTTCAGGGTCAGCAGCAGACACGCGAAGGCCGCGGCGGCGACGATTCCGAGATGCACCGTGAAGCCGAAATCGGCCGAGGCGGCCATCGCCATCACCGCGACGAGGGCGACGAGCAGCCATCCGCCGCACTTCATGACCAGGCTGTCCATATACTTTTTCCGAGGCTCCCGAACGGCTTTCGGAAGGGATAGAAGGCCGCGGGCGGGCGGGTGATACGGGATGTTACCTAGAACGCCCGAAGGGTGATGAATCGTCATCCCGGACTTGATCCGGGTGTGGATTCACATTTGAAGTGCAACGGATTGATGAAGGCTTCGGCTGGCGTTTGGAAGCCGAGGCATTTTCGGGGGGTATTGTTGTAGCGGGCGACGAGCTTGTCGATGGCCTTGTTGGAGAGGGCGTCGAGGTTGGTTTTGCGTGGCAATGCCCGTCTGAGACGTCCGATGGCGTTTTCGACGCCGCCTTTTTGCCAAGGGCTGTGGGTGTCGCAGAAGTAGGTCTGGATGCCGAGCTGCTGGGTAAGCCGGTAGTGCCGGGCGAACTCGGTGCCGTTGTCGAATGTGATGGTCCGTCGCATGTCGGCCGGCATGGGCCTGAGGATGGCGGCGAGCGCGGTTGCGGTCGGCTCGGCCTTGAGGCTTGGCGGCCGGACGAGAAGGGTGATGCGGGAGCGTCTTTCGTGGGCGACGAGGACGGCCTGGCCGGGCGTGGAGAAGAGCATCGCGTCGCCCTCCCAATGTCCCTGGACGAGGCGGTCGGCGGCTTCGGCGGGGCGGTCGTGGATGGACCTTCGGTCGGTGAAGCGAGGAGCGCCGCCGCCTTTATTACGCCAGCCGCGCCTAAGCCTGCCCCGGAGGAGGTATCGGCGCCAGCTGACGTCGTTGGTGCGCTTCATCTGGGCGTGGACGAAGCGATAGATGGTCTCGTGGCTGATGACCCGGCGCCCCGCGTCGAGGGCGAGGCGGCCACAGATCTGCTCGGGCGACCAGCCGTCGGCCATGCGATCGAGCACGTTCTCGCGCAGGACGTCGTCGCGCTCGAGCCGCGACCCCGACCAGCGCCGCGCACCCGCCTGCTGCTGGGCGTAGGTCGGGCTGTAGCCGATCTTCGAGCCTTTATTGCGCTTCAGCTCCCTGGAGATCGTCGACGGCTGGCGATCCAGAGCTGCAGCGATCTGCCGGAGCGATTGCCCGCCTTCATGAAGGCGGGCAATCTCACACCGTTCCTCGATCGAAAGCTGGCGGTAGGTCGACATGGCAACACCTGTCTGAGGTGTTGCACTTCGTTTGTGAACTCAGAGGGATCCACCTTCGTCCTGGAATCGGAAGGAAAGGTGGATGCCGGATCAAGTCCGGGTCGGGCGCTTGCCGGTCGCCTCGTGCAATAGCGATCAGGCCGCCTCGGCCGTCCTCTGCTGCCGAAGGAAGCTCGCGATCCGCTCGCGGACCTCGTCGCCTCGCCCGACCATCAGATGGCCGCCCGAGGGGAGCACCATCAGCTCGGCATTGGGGATCCGCTCGGCGGTGTGGCCGGCCGCCGGCAGGGTCCGGTAGAGATCGTCGGACGCGGAGATGACCAGCGTCGGCGCGGTGATGCGTTCGAGGCGCCAGCCCTTTAAGTCCGCCGCGGCGTCGGCCTGAAGGCCCTTGAGCCGCTTGGACAATGGCAGGATGCTTCGGATCACCCGGGTGACCCGTTCCCGATCCTCCGGCGCGGTCCCGGCCTCGACCTTCGGGGGCACGCCGAGGAACCGGACGACCGTTCGCCGCGCGAACCGGGATGCGGCCCAGAAGGCGAAGTCCGCGCCCGCCATGACCAGCTTCATCATTCCCGCGCTTTCGGCGGGAGCGCCGACTTCGGGCATGCCGGGAGCGAAAGCGCGCGGGACGGCGAGGATGAGGGCCGCGACCCGCTCCGGATCACGAAGCGCAAGCTCGATCGCGCTCGGCGCTCCGGCCGACACTCCGACGACGGTGACGCCGCGGAAGATCCTGAGCTTGTCGAGCAGGGCGGCATGGGCATCCGCTTGCGCGGCGGGCGACGGGTTCGCCGGGACCGGAGTCCCCAGATAGCCGAAGCGGGAGGGGGCGATGACGTCGTAGCCGGGGCCGAACATCTCGCGCCCGAGCATCAGCCCCTGGTCGTAGCCGCCGCCGGCGCCGTGGACCACGAGCACGGGCGGACCCGAGCCTTCGCGGCCGAACTGGATCGGCCCGCAGTCGGTCGGGACGAATTCGCCGCCGGCTTCGACCTCGGCCTCGATCCTGGCCATGTCGCGGCGATAAAGGCCGTAGAGCGCCGCTCCGGCTATGGTGGAGCCCAAGGCCGTGGCAAATCCGAGCAGAGCATTGCGGCGCATCCGTGCCTCCTGTGACGACGACCAAGGGGTACGCGCGCCGTTGCCGCCTCTCGTTACGCAAATCCCCGTAATGACCGCGCCGGCCGCGCCGTCATTTTGAGGACCGTCGCGCGAACGCGACAGCAGCCTCGGAGGATATCGAAACGGGGCGGCCGCAATCATGTCCGCGCTGAGCCCGGGACGCCTGATTGGCCGCTGGATCCATGGGCCTCCTTTTGGTTGGACGCCCGCGGAACCTTTGGTACGCCTTGGGGACATTGTCCTGCGAGGTAAGGGGTGCACGAGATTCGGCGGTCCGGGGTCGAGCCCTTCCTGCCGTATCTGGTGGCGGCGTGCGCGGTGGTCGTCGCTTTCGCCGTGCGGACCGCGCTGGTCCCGCTGCTGGAGCATCGCGCCCCGTTCCTGATCTTCGTTCCCGCCGTCCTTTTCGCGATGCTTTACGGCGGACGCGGGCCCGCGCTGCTCGCCGGCTTCCTGTCGCTGGCAGGCGGTCTGACCTTTTCGACCTACGACCTCGCCGCTTACGGCGCCATCGCCGTCGAAGCGCTGGTCTTCGTCCTCGTCTGCTGGGGCATCGGCGCGATGGGCAACCGCATCGCCCGGCAACAGCGAACCGCCGAAACCGAGGCGGAACGCGCCCAAGCCGCCGGAGAGGAGCTGCGGCTGCTCCTTGAAGGGGCCACCCGCTACGCCATCTTCATGGTCGATCGGGAGGGGCGGGTAACGACCTGGAACAGCGGCGCCGAGCGGATGCTTGGGTGGCGGGAGGACGAGATCGTCGGGAGGAGCTTCTCCAGCTTTTATCCGGCCGATGACGTCGAGGCGGGCAAGCCGGCCGCGGATCTCGACCGCGCCGAGGCCGAGGGCCGGTTTACCGAGGAGACGTGGAAGGTTCGCCGCGACGGCTCCGAGTTCCTGGCCGACGTCACCCTGACGCCGGTGCAGCGTGGCGGCGGCGAACTGCGCCGCTTCGCGGCCGTCGTCCACGACGTCACCGAGCGCCGCGCCGCCGAACGTGCGCTCGAGAAGCGCGAGCGGCACCTGCAGTCGATCCTCGCCACCGTCCCGGACGCGATGGTGGTGATCGACGAGCTGGGCATGATGATCTCGTTCAGCGCCGCCGCCGAGCGGCTGTTCGGCTATGGCGAGGAGGAGGTGCTCGGCAGGAACGTCAGCATGCTGATGCCCAACCCTGACCGCGACCGGCACGATTCCTATCTTCAGCGCTATCTGGAAACCGGCGTGCCGCGAATCATCGGCACCGGCCGGATCGTCACCGGCCTGAGGGCCGACGGAAGCACCTTTCCGATGAAGCTTTCGGTCGGCGAGGCGCTGACCGACGAGCAGAGGCTGTTTACCGGCTTCGTCCAGGACCTCACCGAACGGACCGAGTTCGAGGCCCGGCTCGAGCAGATGAAGTCCGAGCTGATCCACGTCTCGCGGCTGAGCGCGATGGGGACGATGGCCTCGACCCTCGCCCACGAGCTGAACCAGCCGCTGACGGCGATCGCCACTTACGGGGAGGCGGCGGCAACCGTCCTCGGCCAGCCGGGACCGGAGCGGGAAGACATGCTTCGCGAGATTTTCACCGAGATCACCGGCCAGTCGCTGCGCGCGGGCGCCATCGTCCGCCGCCTGCGCGATTTCGTGGCGCGCGGCGACACGGCGAAGACCGTCGAGGACCTTCCCAGGCTGATCAACGAGGCGAGCGCGCTCGCCCTGGTCGGAAGTCGCGAACGGGGCGTCGCCGTCCAGTTCGCTTATGATCCCGACGCGACCCCTGTGCTCGTCGACAGGGTCCAGATCCAACAGGTCCTGATCAACCTGATGCGCAACGCCATGGAGGCCATGGAGGGATGTCCGGAGCGCAGGCTGTCGGTGGCGACCGCCTTGCTCGACCCTGAGACCGTGCAGGTTTCCGTCGCCGATACCGGCACCGGCATCTCGCCGGAGATCAGCGCACGATTGTTCGAGGCCTTCGCCAGCACCAAGAGCAGCGGCATGGGGCTGGGGCTTTCCATCTGCCGAACGATCGTCGAGGCCCATGGCGGACGGATACGGGCGAAGCCGGCCGAAGGCGGAGGGACCGAGTTCCAGTTCACCCTGGTACGGCCGCCCGCGGAGGTCGAGTGATGGCCGGGCGCAGCGTCTACGTCGTCGACGACGAGGAGCCGGTCCGCAACGCCCTGAAGCTGATGCTCACCGTGAGCGGCTATGCCGTCACGACCTTCGATTCGGGGGCGGCGCTTCTCGATGCCGCCGAGGCGCTTGTGCCCGGGGTGGTCCTTCTCGATGTCCGGATGCCGGACATGGATGGGATAGAGATCCAGAGACATCTCGCCGGCGGGCGGATCGCCCTGCCGATCGTCGTCATGACGGGGCATGGCGACCTCGCCGTCGCGAGCTCGGCGCTCCAGGCGGGAGCAGTCGCGTTCCTCGAGAAGCCTTTCGCGAAGGAGGTCCTGACTCGCGCGCTCGACGCCGCGTTCCTGAAGCTCGAGGAGCCGGAGGCCCACGACCGCCAGCTCGCGGCCGCGGCCGCGGCCGTGCATGGCCTCGGCGAAGACGAGCGCGCCCTCCTCGCGCATGTCGTGGCCGGCCTGTCGAACGAAAAGATAGCGGCCGATCTCGGGGTCGGCGCGGCGATCGTGGAAAGGCGGCGGGCGCGGCTGTTCGCGCAGCTGGGAGTCGAGAGCCTCAACGACGTGCTGGCCATGGCTCGCGCGGCGGAATTACGCGACTTTACCTAGAGACGGCCGGGCGGCGGTCGCCGATCAAGGCGCCATGGCCAGCCGAGATGCAAACGTCCCGAACCGCCGGCGCGTGCTCGTCGTGGAGGACGATAGCGCGGTGCGGCGGGCCCTCCAGCTTCTGCTCGTCGCCCAGGGCTACGACGTCCGCGCCTATCCCAGCGCCGCCGGCCTCGCCCAGGATCCGGAGGCCCTGCTCGCCGACTGCCTCGTCGCCGACCTGCTGATCCCCGACGGCAATGCCGTCACCCTTCTCGCCGACCTGCGAGGCTCCGGCTGGAAGGGCCAGGCCATCCTCATCAGCGGCCACCTGACCAACGAATGGTCCGAAAGAGCCCTCGCCAACGGCTACGCCGCCGCCTTCGCCAAGCCGATCGGGGATGCCGTGCTCACCAAATGCCTCGCCCGGCTGATGCCTCGCGCTGACGCCGGCGCCGGACAATGAGCCGGGCCGCTGCCATTGCGCGCCGTTCGCTCATTCCGGCAGGACGCTTCCGAGCGGCGCAAAGCGGTCGCAGGTTGTCTCGATGAAACGGGCCATTACTAAGCTTTCTCAGCCCTTATATCGGACGGCGGCCACGAACGCCGCCAAGGCAGGAGATTGTTGGCGGCGGCTCGGAAAGTAGAGGTGATAGCCGGGGAACGGCGGGCACCAATCTTCCAGCACCTGCACGAGGTCGCCTGCGTCCATCTGAGCCTGGAGATAGTCACGAGGCAGGTAACATAAGCCAAGGCCGTCGACAGCTGCCTGTCTGACGACGGCAATATCGTTGACGACCAGCTGTCCCTGGACGCGCACGTTCACCGCGCGACCGTCTTTCTCGAGATCCCAGACCGAATTCCCCCCTCTCGCCTGGTGTCGGAGATTGATGCAAATGTGGTTGCCCAGGTCGTCGGGCGTCTGCGGCGATCCGTGAGTTTCGAAATATGCCGGTGAGCCCGTGATCGCCATCTGCATGTCGGGGCCGATGCGTACCGCAATCATGTCCTGGGCGAGCGTTTCGCCCAGGCGGACGCCTGCGTCGAAACGCTCGGCGACGATGTCGACGAAGCCGTTGTCGACCATCAATTCGACGTTGAGGTCCGGGTAGAGCGGCAGCAGTTTCGCCAGCGCGGGCAGTAGAATGCTTTCGGCTGGCTGGTCTCCCGTCGTGATCCGCAACGTCCCCGCAGGTTTGTCCCTCAGCTCGGTGAGCCCGTCGAGCTCGTCGGCGACCTGATCGAAGTGCGGGCCTACGCGCTCCAGCAGGTGCTCGCCCGGCTCGGTGGTCGAGACGCTTCGGCTGGTGCGGGTCAGCAGGCGAACCCCGAGGCGTTCCTCCAGCTTCCTGATAGTATGGCTGAGGGCCGAGGGCGAAACGCCGAGCTTGGCGGCCGCGCGGGTGAAGCTTCGCTCACGGGCGACCGCGAGAAAGGCCACGAGGTCTGCCATGGTTTCGCGATGCATCGATGAATCCTGCTCACAGCCGCATGCAGATCATAGCCGGTAATCCGCACGATGTAGATGCCCTATCTCTCCCGCATGGAAATGGCTCACCCTCGAAGTCAGGCGCCGCGGCGCCCGGTCGAACGTCCCCTCGGCGGCGGTTGGCCCGCCGTGTTTGCGCTGACGCTGTGCGTTTCGACGTTGATCGCGTCGGAGTTCATGCCGGTCAGCCTGCTGACTCCGATCGCCTCGGGCTTGCAGGTCAGCGAAGGCCAGGCAGGACAGGCGATAGCCGTTTCCGGCATCTTTGCCGTGATCACCAGCCTGTTCATCGCCTCGGCGAGCAGGGGCCTCGACCGGCGTATCCTTCTGCTGGGTCTCATCGCGCTGATGATTGTCTCAGGGGCGATCGTCGCGTTGGCACCGAACTACCTCGCCTTCATGGCCGGGCGGGCGCTGCTTGGTGTGGTCATCGGCGGTTTCTGGGCGATGTCGACCGCGACCGTCATGCGGCTGGTGCCGGAGAATGCTGTGCCGCGCGCTCTCGCGTTGCTCAACGGCGGCAACGCTCTGGCGACGACCGTCGCGGCGCCGCTGGGCAGCTACCTGGGTCAATACATCGGCTGGCGCGGCGCGTTCTTCTGCGTGGTCCCGCTCGCGGCGGTGACGTTTGCGTGGATGTTCATGATCCTTCCGACCCTGCCCAACCGCGAGCGTGCGAGCGGCATAGCGGCGTTCAAGGTCCTGGGCCGTCCGCAGGTGCCGCTCGGCATGCTCGCCGTCGCGCTGTTCTTCATGGGCCAGTTCGCCTTGTTCACCTACCTGCGGCCGTTCCTCGAGACCGTGACGGCGGTCGATGTGACCACTCTCTCTCTGATGCTGCTTGGCCTCGGCCTGGCCGGTCTTGGCGGGACCTATGCCATCGGCATTGCCCTCAAAGGCTCGCTCTACGGACTGCTGATTTCGATGCCGCTGGCGATGGCCGCGATCGCGGGCGGGCTTGTCGCCCTTGGTCACTCCCCCGTTGGCATCGCGGCCCTGCTTGTCCTGTGGGGCTTTATCGGCACGGCTGCGCCGGTCGCCTGGTGGACCTGGGTAAGCAGGGCTTTGGCCGATGAAGCCGAGGCCGGCGGTGGGCTGATGGTCGCGGTGGTCCAGCTTGCGATCACCCTTGGCGCCGCAGTCGGCGGGATGCTGTTCGACGGCTGGGGATACCAGGCCACCTTCCTGGCCAGCGCGGCCCTGCTCATTTCATCCGCTTCGGTCGCGTTTCTCGCCGCGCGCACATCGCACGCCGCAACAGGTCGCGCTGTCCACTCCAACGCCGCAACGGCGGCACTCTGAAACCGGAGAATATCGATGCAACATGCCTCACTCACGCGCACGTCGCTGAACCCGCGGGGCCTCCTGCGCGGCGCCTTGCTTGCGGCAGCGGCGCTTGCCTTCGCCAACGCCCAGCCGGCGCTCGCGCAATCGGAAGAGAGCCAACCCAACGGAGCTGCCGCGCAGCTGACCCAGACTTGGGACAAGGTCTTTCCGAAGAGCGATAAGGTCGATCACCGGAAGGTCGCCTTCACCAATCGTTACGGCATCACCCTCATCGGCGATCTCTATCTGCCGAAGGATCGCGGTGATCGTCGCTTGCCGGCCATCGCCGTCGGCGGGCCGTTCGGCGCGGTCAAAGAGCAGTCGTCCGGCCTGTATGCGCAGTCAATGGCTGAGCGCGGTTTTGTCACGCTTGCCTTCGATCCGTCGTACACGGGCGAGAGCGGCGGCTCACCGCGCAACGTCGCCTCGCCCGACATCAACACCGAAGATTTCAGCGCGGCCATCGATTACCTCGGGCGGCACGCCTCGGTCGATCGCGAGCGTCTCGGCCTTCTGGGCATCTGTGGCTGGGGCGGCATGGCGCTCAACGCGGTCGCGGTCGACAAGCGCGTCAAGGCCGTCGCGGTCAGCACGATGTACGACATGACCCGGGTCATGTCGAAAGGCTATGACGACGGCGTCACGCTCGAACAGCGCTCGCAGACCCTTGAGCGGCTCAGCCGTCAGCGGTGGGAGGATGCCGAGGACGGTATGCCGGCCTACGGTCCGCCCATGAACGAGCTGAAGGGTGGCGAGGCCCGGTTCCTCGTCGACTATCATGATTACTACAAGACCCGCCGCGGCTTTCACAAGAGATCGATCAACTCGAATGGGTCTTGGACAGTCACCAACCCGCTGTCGTTCATGAACATGCCGATCCTGAGCTACATCAGGGAGATTTCACCGCGGCCGATCCTGTTCGTGCATGGCGAGAAGGCCCACTCACGCTACTTCAGCGAGACCGCCTTCGCCGCGGCCGCCGAGCCCAAGGAACTGGTGATCGTCCCGGGCGCGAGCCACACCGATCTGTACGACCGCGTCGATGTGATCCCGTTCGACAGGTTCACGACCTTTTTCCAGCGGCACCTTGCCGGAGACCGGTGAATGAAGATTCTGATTGCAGCCGGATGCACGCTTGCGTTGCTGGCCTGCGCACCGGAGTCGGAGCGGACCAAGTCCCCACGAAGTGAGGCGGCAGAAGCCGACGGCGATGCCGCTGCCGTCGGCACGATGGAAGTCAGCCGGGCCGCGGCGCGGCCGCCCGCCGCAGGCTCAGGAGACTGGTTCACCGGCAACGTGACCATCACTCCTCTGTTCGACCCGAAGGGGCAGTCGCAGGTCGGCGCGGCCCTGGTGCGCTTCGAGGCGGGCGCCCGCACCGCCTGGCACAAGCATCCGTTGGGGCAGCGTCTCGTCGTTCTCGAAGGAACCGGCTGGATTCAAGTCGAAGGCGGTCCGGTCGAGGCGATTCAAGCCGGCGATGTCGTCTGGTGTCCGCCCGACCTGCGCCACTGGCATGGCGCGACGCCAACCACCGAAATGGCCCACATCGCGATACAGGAAGCCGAGAACGGCTCGCCCGTCGAGTGGATGGAGCACGTTCCGGACCAAATCTACCGCACCGGTCCGGGATGATGAGCCCGGCGACCACCCTGATCGGTGCCTTGGCCCTCGGCGGTTGGAGCCCGCCTCCCTCTGCGGCGACGGTCGATGCTCTGATCGGCCGCGATCAATTCCGCCGCCGGGCCTCCTCCAGAACTTGTTGCGCATGGCCTGCCCCGGCCCAGGCTCGGTCGAAGCCGCCCCAACGCGTGAACAGGAAGGCGGCGCCCTGCGCGCGATGCGCCTCCGCCCCGTCCAGCCAGGGCGCGAAGTCCGACCAGGCGGCGCCGGATTCGTCGTGGGCAAGTGCGATGCAGGGCTCGCCGGCGGCGGGTCGAGGCGGGGCATTCCCGTCGGCGAGCACGCCGAGCAGCCAGACGCCGTGCTCCTGGAATTCGCCGGCGAGCGAGCGGAAGGCCTCGATTTCGCGTTCGGCGGCGGCCGGATCGGCGGGGCAGAAGATGACGACCAGCTCCTGGCCGGCCAGGGCCGAGGGATTGATCTCGCCTCCGTCGGCCCGCCGCAGCACGACGTCCGGAATCCGCCCGCATTGCGCCGTCACGGTCATCGCGCCGACTCGCCGCCGAGCTCCTTGCGGACCAGGACCATGGTCGGATCGCCCGGATAGCTGGCGGCGGTGAAGCCCATCTCGCGCTCGAGCGCGATCGCCTCGCGATTGTCGCGGCACTCGATCGATTCGATCGCCTTGATGCCGCGGGCCCGCGCATAATCGGCCAGATAGTGGAGCAGGGTCCAGCCGACTCCGCGATGCTTCATGTCGGAGCGGGTCGCGATGGCGACCTCGGCCTTCTCGAGCGAGGGCTCGGCGGCGAGCATCGCCGTCGCGACCAAAGTCTGGCCGGAGGCGTCGAAGGCGAGGAAGTTCTCGGTTGCCATGTGGTCGATCCTCACCAGATCCCGAAGCAGCTCGTGGCCGACCTTGCGCAGCGGGCTGAGGAAGCGGAAACGCAGGTCCTCCGCCTCCACATGGGCGAAGAAGTCCGCCAGCCGCGCCTCGTCCTCCGGCGCCGCCGGCCGCACCTTGAGCTTCACGCCCGAGCGGGTGGTCAGCTCGGCGCTCCATTCCGCGAGCAGCAACTGGGGTTGTCCGTCGGTCTTCGCTGTCGTCGCCGTCATGTCGGCCTCCTGGGATCGGCTTGGGCCACCCAGTGTGTTGGCAGGGACGAAGCGGTGCCATAAGTGATTTCACGGAGGGGAAAGCAGCCGATGAATCAGAGTCGAACGGTGCATCTGGTCGACGACGACGAAGCGGTGCGCCGCTCGGCGAGCATGATGCTCCGAACGTCGGGCTACCTCGTGAAGACCTACGCCTCGGGCATCGAGCTGCTCGCGAACGCGAAGGATCTGGCCTCCGGCTGCATCCTCCTCGACATCCGGATGCCGGACATGGACGGCCTCGAGGTGCAGCGGACCTTGAAGGAGCGCGGGGTGCTTCTGCCCGTCGCCATCATCACCGGCCATGGCGACGTCAACCTCGCCGTCCAGGCGATGAAGGCGGGCGCCGTCGACTTCATCGAGAAGCCGTTCGAGAAGGCGGTGCTGATCAGCGCCATCGAGGAAGGCTTCGCCCGCATCGACCAGGCCGGCCGGCGTCGCGCTCGAGGCGACGAGGCGAGGGTACGGCTGGAGGCGCTGACCCCGCGCGAGCATGACGTGCTCGAGGGCCTCGCCCGCGGTCACCCCAACAAGACGATCGCCTACGATCTGGGCATCAGCCCCCGGACGGTGGAGATCCACCGCGCCAATCTGATGGGCAAGCTGGGGGTGCCGAGCCTCTCCGAGGCGCTTCGCATCGCCTTCGCGGCCGGTCTCGGGGCCGACGAGGAGGGCGACGCCTCGCCCTGACCGGGTCCGTAGATGTGCGTAGTTACGGGCTTCTTCCGCGCCTCTAGCTCTGCTGGGAACCTATGCGGAGGACGTCATGAAATCGGTCCTGCTCCACGCCAACCAGGACGACGGCCTCGAATCGCGCCTTCAGGCCGCGCTCGACCTCGTCCGGCTGTTCGACGGCCATCTCACCTGCCTCCACACGACGCCTTACGAGGCCTTCATCACCGGCGACCCATTCGGAGGCGTCTATGCGCTTCCAGTGGTCGTGGACCAGCTGAAACAGCTCGAGGACGAACAGCGCTCTCGGCTGGACGGGAAGCTCGCCAATGAAGGCGTATCCTGGGACTGGCTGCAGGTGGACGGGCCTTCGCTCCAGGCGATCCTCGACCGGTCGCGCCTCGCCGACCTCGTCGTCCTGAGCCTTGCCGCCGAGGACGGCGACGACGACGAGCCGGCGCTGTCGCTGGCGGCCGCGGTCGCCGTCGACGGCCGCGCGCCGGTCCTCGCCGTGCCGCAGGCGACGAGCGGACTCGATGCCCTGGGCCCCGCCATGGTCGCGTGGAACGGTTCGCCGGAGGCGGCGCATGCCTTGCGCTTCGCGCTGCCGGTGCTGAGGCGCGCTTCCGAGGTCCATATCGTCACGGCGACCGAGGATCCCATCCAGTTCCCCGCCGTCGACGGCTGCCAATATCTGGCGTGGCACGGGCTCCGGTCCGAGCTGCGCGAATGGCCGCGCGACGGCCGGCCGGTCGCCGAGGCCCTGTCCGACGCGGCGCGGGCCCTGGGCGCCCGCTACGTCGTCATGGGCGCCTACGGCCACAGCCGGCTGCGCGAGGCGGTGCTCGGCGGAGTCACTCGGCAGATGATGCGCGAGAGCCCGGTGCCGCTCCTGCTCGGCCATTAGGGTGCCAAGCGTTCCCCCCGTCGTCATGCCGGACTCGATCCGGCATCCACCTGTTTCTTCATTTTCAAGTGGTTGAAGAAGGTGGATCCCGGATCAAGTCCGGGATGACAAGAAGGGGCCGCTCAGCCCGCCCGCCTGTGAGTCCGGCGATGGTCCGCATAGCGGTCGATCACGTCCCGCATCCGGGCGAGCGCTTCGGCGCGTTTCTTGTCAGACCTTATCTGTTGCAGCTCGCGCTTCAGGTTGACGACCAGGTCGGCATAATCGTTCTGCCAGTCGCGGTTCAGAGCCTCGCGCAGCTCGACCCGGCCGGTCGCCAGCCGTCTCGCCGGGGCGCCGGCCGGAAGCTCGTAGCGCTCGCCTATCTCGGGGATGAGGATCGAGGGCAGGCCGGGCTCCAGGCCGCGCTTCAGCGCCTTGAGCGCCTGTTCCTCGCCATGGGTGAGGAAGAGGCTGCCCCGGACCGGCTTGCGAGCCTCGACCCAGGCGATCAGCTCGCTTCGGTCGGCATGGGCCGAATAGCTGTCGATCCGGCGGATCTGCGCCCGGACCGCGACGTCGCGGCCGGACATGCGGACCCGGGCGGCGCCGTCGACGAGGGTTCGCCCGAGCGTGCCCTGCGCCTGGAAGCCGACGAAGAGGATCGTCGAGTCGCTGCGCGGCAGATTGTAGCGCAGATGGTGGCGGATCCGGCCGGCCTCGCACATGCCCGAAGCCGAGAGGATGATGGCGCCCGACATCGAATTGAGCCGCATCGACTGCTCGACCGTCTCGGTGAAGTGGAAGGAGGGATGGCGGAAGATCTCGCCGTCGCCCAGATCCTCCAGCTCGCGCTGGTGGCGCCGGAAGATCTCGGTGGCGCGGCTGGCGAGCGGCGAGTCGATGAACACCTGGGCATGCGGGAGCCGGCCCGAGTTGATGAGGCGGGCGAGGTCGAGGAGCAGCTCCTGCGTGCGCTCCAGCGCGAAGACGGGGATGACGAGGTTGCCGCCCCGGGCCAGCGCCGCCTTCACTTCCTTCTCGATCACGGTCCGGCGCTGATCGAGAGTGGCGGCGTCCCGCTCGCGGTCGCCATAGGTCGATTCGCACAGCAGATGGTCGACCCCGTGCGGGCCCTGGGGGTCGAGGTGGAAGGCCTTCTGCTCCGGTCCGAGATCGCCCGAGAACAAAATCCGCGAGCCGCCGGCGACGAGCTCGACCGAAGCCGAGCCCAGGATATGGCCCGCATTCCAGAGCCGCGCCTGGATGCCCGGGGCGGGTTCGAACCGGGTCTCGAGCTCGATGTCCCGGGCCTGGCCGATCGCCCGCTCGGCGTCCGCCAGGGTGTAGAGAGGCTCGATCGGCGGCTCGTCGGCCCGGTCGGCGCGGCGGTTGCGGCGCTCGGCTTCCTGTTCCTGGATCCTGGCCGCATCGGGCAGCATGATGTGGAGCAGGTCGCGGGTGGCGCGGGTGCACCAGATCGGCCCCCGGAAGCCCTCGGCGACCAGCCGCGGCAGCAGGCCGCTATGGTCGAGATGGGCGTGGGTGAGCAGCACCGCATCGATCGCCTTCGCGTTGAAGGCGAAGGGCTCGCGATTAAGCGCCTCGACGGTACGGGTGCCCTGGAACAGGCCGCAATCGACGAGCAGGTCGGCTCCGCCGCCGCTCACCTGGAAGCAGGAGCCGGTGACCGTCCGGCCGGCGCCATGGATCGTGACTTCGGGAGCGCTCATGGCCTGAGGACGATCCGCCCTTCGATCTGTCCCCGCTCCATTCGGTCAAAGACATGGTTGATCGCCGCGAGCGGCTCGACGCTGACGTTCGCGCGCACCGCCCCTTCGGCGGCGAAGGCGATGGCTTCGGTCAGGTCCTGGCGGGTGCCGACGATGGATCCGCGGACGGTGATGCGCTTCAGCACGACCGGGAAGATCGGCAGCGGGAAGTCGCCCGGAGGAAGGCCGACCAGCGACACCGTGCCCTTGCGCCGGGTCATGGCGATCGCCTGGCCGAAGGCGGCGGTCGAGACCGCGGTCACCAGAACGCCATGGGCTCCGCCGCCCGTCTCGCGCACCAGGGTCGCGGCCGCATCGGGTTCGCGTCCGTCGATGGCGAGGTCGGCGCCCAGGCGCGTGGCGAGCGCGAGCTTCGCCGGATCGACGTCGATCGCCGCGACGTGGAAGCCCATCGCCTTGGCATATTGGACGGCGACATGGCCGAGGCCGCCGATGCCGGAGATGGCGACCCATTCGCCGGGGCGGGCGTCGGTCTCCTTCAGGCCCTTGTAGGTGGTGACCCCGGCGCACAGGATCGGCGCCATCGCGGCGAAGTCGGCGCCGTCCGGCAGATGCCCGACATAGGCCGAAGGCGCGACGACATATTCGGCGAAGCCCCCGTTGACGCTGTAGCCGGTGTTGCGCTGGCTCTCGCACAGCGTCTCCCAGCCGGTCACGCAATAGGTGCAATGCCCGCAGGCGGAGTAGAGCCAGGGCACGCCGACGGCGTCGCCTTCCCTGACGTCGGTGACGCCCGAGCCGACCGCGGCGACGAGGCCGACCCCTTCATGCCCGGGGATGAACGGAAGCGTCGGCTTGACCGGCCAGTCGCCGCGCGCGGCGTGGAGGTCGGTATGGCAGACTCCGCTCGCCTCGATCTTGACCAGTATCTCGCCCGGCCCCGGCTGCGGCACCGGCAGCTCGTCGAGCGCGAGAGGCTGGTCGAAGGCGTGGACGACGGCGGCGCGCATTGTCGAAGGCATGGATCGGTTCCCGATGATCGGTCTTAAGACCAGTCTAGGAGCCGCGGATGGGGTGCTGGATACGCAATACCCCTGAGGGCGCCGCCCTCGACATCCATGGCGGCGTGAGCACAAATCCCTCTCCCCGGCGGGGAGAGGGTAGGGAGAGGGGGTCCGGGTTCTCCGTCTCCAGCACCGAGCCCCCTCACCCCCGCCCTCTCCCCGTTGGGGAGAGGGAGAGGGAGAGGAGCGGCGGCTGACTAGCGATTTTGCTAAAGCGCGGCGCGGCTGAGCTCGTCGCGAAACTTCGGGTGGGCGATGCCGATCAGCGCTTCCGCCCGCTCGCCCAGGGATTTGCCCTTGAGGTCGACCCAGCCATATTCGGTGACGACGATGTGGGTGTCGTTGCGCGGAGTCGTCACCGGCCCCTGAAGCTGGGGCACGATGCGGGAGACGGTGCCGTCCTTGGCGGTGGAATGGCAGGCGATGATGGACTTGCCGCCCTTCGAGGCCGAGGCGCCTCGGACGAAGTCGAGCTGGCCGCCGGCGCCGCTGTACTGGCGTCCCAGCATATGCTCGGAGTTGCAGGCGCCGCCAAGGTCGATCTGGAGAGTCGCGTTGACCGACACGACATTGTCGTTCTTCGAGATGTGGCGCGGGTCGTTGACGACCTGCACCGGAGCGCTGTGCATCGAGGGATTGTCGTCGAGGAAGTCGTAGAAGGCCCGGTCGCCCATCGCGAAGGTGAAGACGCTGCGCCCGCGATAGGTGGTCTTCAGCCGGTTGGAGACGGCGCCGCACTGGATGAGGCGGGCCAGGGCCGGAGTCATCAGCTCGGTGTGGATGCCGAGATCCTTATGGCCCTCGAGCTTGGCGCAGACGGCGTTGGGCAGGGTGCCGATCCCCATCTGGATGCAGGCGCCGTCCCCGATCAGGTCGGCGACGAGGGTCGCGATCGTCTCGTCCTCGGCGACCGCGTCGGGATAGGCGGCTTCGAACAGAGGCGTCTCGTGCTCGACGATGGCATCGACTTCCGAGACGTGGAGCAGGGATTCTCCGAAGACGCGCGGCATGTTCGGGTTGACCTCGACGATGAGGCGTTTCGCGGTGCGCGCGACCGTCGTTGCGTAGTCGTTGCTGGTGCCGAAGGTGAACCAGCCGTTCCGGTCCATCGGGGAGACGGTGGTGACGAAGGCGTCGAGGGCGACCCGCTCCGACAGCAGGCGGGATGATTCGCTGAAGGCCGTGGGTACGAACTCGATCGGAATCCGGCCCTCGGCCTCGCCGCGCTGGATCAGCGCGCGCTCGATCGGGCTCAGGAACATGCAATGCGGATGCACTCGGTCGAGCAGCTCGTAGCGCAGCACGGTCGTCCCGGCATGGATAAGCGAATGGAAATACCAGGGCCTGAGGCCCGTCAGCTCGCCGGCCTCCACTCGGGCGGCGAGCGCTGCGAGCAGGGCCGGCGGCTCGGCGACCGCCATTCCAATCGAGATGTCGGAGTCGTTCGCGATTTCCGCCACGGCCACGGCCGCCGTCATGAGCTTGGATTTGTACTCGGCGGCAGGTGAGGGGACGGTCATCCTTGTCTCCAAAGCGGATCAGGCGAGGGCGATCAGGGTCGGGACGAGCAGAGCCGCGGCCACCGCCGCCAGCGCCGCGCCGCCGCCGAGGGCGCGCCGCCATCCCGCCATGAACACGAACAGCGCGAGCTTGAAAAGCGTGTTGAAGAAGGTCGGCGCGGCCAGCGCCAGCGCCGCCACCGGCACTTCGATGGAGCCCTTGGGAAGCGCTCCGACCGCGGCAATGGCGGCGTCGATGTCGGCGAGGCCGCCGATGGCGATGAGGATGGCGCCGCTGTCGCCGCCCCAGACCGACTGCGCCCAGGCCGATCCGACCGCCAGCACCGCGACGGTGCCGGCGAACAGGAAGGCCATGCCGAGGCCGGGCGGCTTGATCCTGTCCGAGCGCTCTTCGCCGGAATTAACTCCGCCCAGATAGAGGAGCAGCGCGGACGCCAGAGCGGAGACCAGAAGGCCCGGCAGCACCAGCCTCGCGAAGGGGGAGAAAGCGAAGGGGGCCAGCATCGCCACCAGGAAGAGCGAGCGGACCAGCATGATCGTCGACGCGACCGCTACGCCGGCCTGGTCGCCGGGAGCGCTCGCCCCGTCCCGGACGCGCCGGGCGACGTCGACCGTGACGGCGGTCGAGGAGACCAGGGCGCCGACCGCCGCGGTGAGCAGGGCGCCGCGCCGCTCGCCCAGCCAGCGGATGAGGATGTAGCCGACGAACGAGATCCCGACCGTGATCACCACCACGGTCCACAGCCGGTAGGGGTTGAGCGCTCCGAACGGCCCCATCGCGGCGTCGGGGAGCAGCGGCAGGACGATGAAGACGACCAGGACGAGGCGGAGCAAAGCCTTCATGTCGTCGTCGCTCGTCGCCCGGATCGCGCGATGGAGGGGCTCCCTCGAGGCGAGCAGGATGACCGCGGCGCCCGCTCCGACCGAGGCGAGGGCCAGCTGGCCCATCGTCGCCGTCGCGCCCAGCGCGAGGGCGACGACCGCGGCGAGGGTCGAGGTGGCGCTGACATTATGGTCGCGGCGAATGTCCGCCGAATAGCCGACGAGGAGAGCGCCGATGGCGCCGGCGATCAGGATCACGGCGAGGCCCCAGCCCCCGCTCCTGGCGGCGAACCCGGCCAGGCCGCCGAGCAATCCGAGCAAGGCGAAGGTGCGGATTCCCGCCACCCGCGCCCCGGCCGCCTCGTCGCGATGCCGCCATCCCCGCTCGACCCCGAGCAGCAGCCCGACCGCCAGGGCCAGCGCCAGGCCGGGGAGAAAGGCATCGGTCGGCGTGGCGGAAGCGAACTCGTCCATCCGCCGCGCCTAACCTGCCGCGCCAGGCGGCCGCATTAGGTAGAGCTACGGAGGGCGGGCCGGAGCGCCGCCGCCACTAGGGAAGAATGCGTACAGCGCGTCGGCCTTTCCCCGATCTAATCAGCAAGATGCGGCTCGCTTCGGCCGCTCGGAGGAGATCGCTGGTGGGCCTGGCCTCGAAGATTGTCGCTTTGCTGCTCCTGGCCTCGAGCCCGGTCGCCCTGATCGCTCAGCCGACCCTGGAGTCGGGCTCCGTCATGGCGGCGGCCGAGCGGCTGAAGGCCGGGGAATATCTGTGGGCGCCCAATGTCGCTCCCGAGGGTCCCGTGCTCCTCGTCGTGAGCCTCGCGACTCAGCGGGCGGTGATCTATCGCAACGGCTTGCCGATCGGAATCACCACGGTGTCCACCGGCCGTCCCGGGCACCGGACTCCGACCGGCGCGTTCACCGTGCTCCAGCGCCGGGTCGAGCATTATTCGAGCCTCTACAACGACGCGCCCATGCCCTACATGCAGCGCCTCACCTGGGGCGGAGTCGCCCTCCATGGCGGCCACCTGCCCGGCTATCCCGCTTCGCACGGCTGCATCCGGCTTCCCCATGAATTCGCCCGGCTGCTCTACGGCGTGACCCGGCTGGGGATGACCGTGGTCGTCACCGACGAGGCTGTCGTCCCCCGTGTCGCTCCGGCCGAAGCCCTCCTTCACGGGGGAAAGGTGCCTGTGGAGCCGGCAGCCGAAGCCGTGTGGCGGCCCGAAGCCTCGCCCTCCGGCCCGGTCTCCGTCGTGATCAGCGCCGCCGACCACCGGGTGATCGTGCTTCGCAACGGCGTCGTGATCGGCTCGGCACCGGTGACGATCGACGCCAAGATCGATCGGACCTCGGCCTTCGTGATGCAGAATGACGCCGCCGCCGGCAGGAGCTGGCTTCGGGTTCCGCTGCCCGGCCAGACCGCTGCGTCGGCCGGGACGGAGCTGCGTGGCCGGATCCAGGTCGAGGACAAGTTCCGCCGCGCGGTCGAGGCCGTGCTCCGGCCCGGTACGACGGTCCTCGTCACCCCCGACTCTCTGCGCGCCACGAGCACCGGACGGAACGTGACGGTGGTCGAGGGCTGAAAGCGCTACATCCGGGCTCAGGTCCTGCTCACAAGACGCTTTGCCGTTTCGGGCGCGAGGCGAAGCAGGGTTGGGAGGAGGCGGGTAGCGCCGACCAGCGCCAGCGACCGTCGCCCGGCAAGGGCATCGAGGGTCGCTTCCGCGACCGCCTCGGGCGAGATTTTCCTGACCGCGCGGTGGGCGGTGGCGGGAGTGTCGACCACCGGCGGCAGGACTTCGAGGACGTGGATGCCGCGCGGCTCGAGCTGGCGGCGCAGGCCATCGGCGAAGCCGTGCAGGCCGGCCTTGGCGGCGCCGTAGGTGGGCGCCCGGCGGGGCGACACCAGCGCATAGCCCGAGCTTATGAAGACCAGCGCTCCGAGGCACGGCCAGCGGGAGAGGGCTTGGGCGGTAAGCTGCACTGGGGCGACCAGGTTGAGATGGAACTCGGCAGCGATATCTTCCGAATTCGGCGGCTCGCCGGCGAAATCCCGCTCGACCAGGCGGCCCGCGTTGTTGACCAGGATGTCGAGGCGCCCGAAGCGATCGGCGACATTTCCCATCAGCCTGACCCGGGCGCCTGGATCGGTGACGTCGCAGGCCACGGCCAGGGCGCCCGGATGCCCGGCGCGGAAGGCCTGCACCTTGGTACGGCTCCGGCCGCAGACGGCGACCGAGGCGCCCTCGCGCAGGAAGGCCTCGGCCAGCGCGAGGCCGATCCCGGAGGTGCCGCCGGTGACGAGGACGGCCTTTCCCTCGAAACGCTTCATGGCACCGCTTACCACTTCCTGAGCCCTCCGGCGCCGACCGGACGGCCGCCGAACCAGGCCGTCACCGTCACGAAGATGATGAGGCCGAAAATGACGGCGCTCAGCGCATCGCCGGTGACGGCGCGGAGGGAATAGAAAAGAAGCAGCGGGACGATGACGAGGGCGGCGATGAGGAGGACGCGCATGGCGGGGTTCCTTCAGCGAGGGAGGGATATCAGAAGCGGTAGGCGATGCCGGCGAGCAGCCGGTGGCGGTCGAAGGCGTCGTCGCCCTCGCCGAGGCCGGAGTAGCGATATTCGAGCCGCGCCGAGATCCGCTTGAGGATCTTGCGCTCGATGCCGGCGCCGAGCGTCCAGCTGTCGCGATATTCGCTTTCGGACAGGTTCGGGAGAGCCCCCGTGCCGAGCCGGGCGTTGGCGTAGCCGCCCCGGACGTAGGCCAGGGTGCCGGGATCGAGCAGATAACCCGCCCTGGCCGTCAAGTCCGACCCTATCGGATCGAGGGCGGACGGTCCGACCGCCGTGGACAGGTTGGGAGCCTCCTGGGCGGCGAGATCGACACGGGCCTCGGCGCCGAGCACGACCCGCGGCGCGACCCGAAGGTCGAAGCCCGCGGTGGGGCCGTCGATGCTCTGTGCCGACAGCTGAAATGCCGGAAGGAAGGCGAGCAGCGCCGTCCCGGCCAAGATGAAGCCTAGACGCATTGGGGTTTCCTTTCTTTTCGCTCCGGCGAATCCGTCTTCGCGCGCGCGGTTGGGATGGGGCTCGACCTTCATTGCGCCAGGATCCCGCCGTCGATCGGGACGCAGGCGCCGGTGATGAAGCTCGAGCGGGAGCCGGCGAGGAACAGGGCGAGCTCGGCCACCTCCTCGACCCGGCCAAGCCGGTTCATCGGATGGCGGCTCGCCAGCTGGGCCCGGGTTTCAGGCGAGAAATGGTGGCCGAGCGGCGTGTCGATGAAGCCGGGCGCGATCGCGTTCGCGCGGATGCCCTGGCCGGCATATTCGACGGCGATGGTCCGGGTGAGGCCGATGAGCCCGTGCTTGGAGGCCACGTAGGGGCTGAGCCCCGGCACTCCGCGGACTCCGGCGGCGCTGGCGATGTTGACCATGACACCCCCGCCCGCCTCCAGCATCGCCGGGATCTGGGCGCGCGCGGCGTAGAAGATTCCGGTGAGGTTGACGTCGACGATCTCGTCCCAGGTCCCGAGCGGCACCTGGGCGACGGGCGTCGGCGCGAGGCTGATCCCGGCGCTGTTGACCGCGATGTCGAGCCGACCGAAGCGGGCCTTGGCCGCGGCGACGAGGGCCGCATGATGGTCCGGGCAGCGGACATTGCCCTCGACGAAGATCGCGGCGCCGCCTTCCGCCTGGATCGCGGCGACCGTCTCCCCGCAGGCGGCGAGGCTGAGGTCGGCGACGACGACATTGGCGCCTTCCCGGGCGAAGAGCCGGGCGATGCCGCGGCCGATCCCGGAGCCGGCCCCGGTGACGATGGCCGTCTTTCCCTCGAGCTGCCGGGCGACGGGCGTCTCGGCGAACGTATCGGGGGCTATGGCGGTGTGGGCGTTCATGGGCTTGCTCCTTGTCGAAAGTCTCGCGGCCGCTCAGTGCGCGCCGCTGGTGTCGATCGGGCCCCTCGGCCTGGGCACGAGCCAGATGAGGGCGGCGGCGACCCCGAGGGCGGACGGCGATCAGACCGAACATGTCGAGCGTCGCCAGCATCACGCTCTGGCCCTCGACGACGTAGGAGAGCATCGTCCGCGCCGATTCGAGCGGGACGCCCTGGCCGGTCATGGCGTCGACCGCCGACCTGGCCGTGCCGGCATCGCGTTGGCGATCTCATTGTTGTTGAGCCGGGTGGCGTTCGACCATTCGCTCTGGATGAGCGAGGTGGCGAAGGCGCCGGCCAGAGTCCTCATGAAGTTGGAGAGGCCGGCGGCGTTGGCCTGCTCCTCTGGTTCGACGCTGGCCATGGCGAGGCCGGTCACCGGCACGAAGAACATCACCATGAACAGGCCGGTGATCAGCGTCGGCCACGCCATCTGCAGGAAGGTCACGTCGTTGTTGAAGCCCCACATGCGCCAGAGCATGACCCCGGCGAGGCCGAGGATTCCGCCGCAGACGATGAGGCGCGGGTCGAACTTCTCGACCGCCTTGCCGACCAACGGCGAGCAGAAGCACGGCGAGGATGCCCATGATTCCGGTCGCGTAGCCGGCCCAGGTGGCGGTGTAGCCCATGTTGGTCTGCAGCCAGAGCGGCAGGATGACGATGCTGGCGAAGAAGGCGCCGAAGCCGACCGAGTAGGTGAGTCGCCGCGCCGACGAAGCCGCGGTGGCGGAAGATCCTCAGGTCGACGATCGGGTTCTTCTCGGTCAGCTCCCAGATCAGGAAGGCGACGAAGCCGACGGCGGCGATCACGGCCAGGACCTGGATCTCGTGCGAGGCGAACCAGTCGTGGTTGCGGCCTTCGTCGAGCATGATCTGAAGCGCGGCGACCCAGACGACGAGCAGGAAGAGGCCGACCTTGTCGATGAACGCCTGCATCCTCGGGTCCGCCTGACCGCGCAGCAGCCACCACAGGCCGATTCCGCCGGCGGCCGCGACCGGCACCTTGATGAAGAAGATCCACTCCCAGCCGTAATTGTCGCAGATGATCCCGCCGAGGATCGGGCCGGCGACCGGACCGATCAGGGTGGTCATCGCCCAGATCACGGTGGCGAGGGTCGCCTTCTCCTTCGGGAAGATGCGCAGCAGCAGCATCTGCGACAGCGGCATGATCGGCCCGCCGAACAGGCCGAGCAGGACCCGCATGCCGAGCAGCATGCCGAGCGAGCCCGACAGGCCGCAGAGAAGCGATCCGACCGCGAAGGCCAGGAAGCAGGTGATGAAAGTACGCTGCGCGCCGAACTTCTTGGCCAGCCAGCCGGTCAGCGGGACGGTGATCGCCTCGGCGACCGCGTAGGAGGTGATCACCCACGTGCCCTGGCTCGAGGAGACCCCGAGGCTGCCGGCGATCGTCGTGATCGACACGTTGGCGATCGTGGTGTCGAGCACCACCAGGAAGTTGCCGAGGCCGATCAGGATCGCCGCGGCGTAGAGCTTGAGGCCGGAGAGCGGGGCGGCCTCATAGGCCGCCCCCGGCGCGGTCGTGATGGACATTGTGATGCCCCTGTCTTGGGTGAGCGTCAGTCGGCGGTGTGGACGGTCGCGGTCATCGAGAGGCCGACCCGAAGCGGCCGGCGGGCGAGCTCGCCCGGGTCGAGCGCGATCCGGACCGGCAGCCGCTGGACGACCTTGATCCAGTTTCCGGTCGCGTTCTGCGCCGGGCACGAGCGCGAAAGCCGCGCCGGTGCCGCCGGAGAAGCCGATCACCCGGCCGTGGAACTCGACCTCGTCGCCATAAAGGTCTGAGATGAGGGTCACGCTCTGGCCCGGCCGAACCTCGGCGAGCTCGACCTCCTTGAAATTGGCGTCGACATAGGCCGACTGGACCGGGACGATCGACCATCAGCATGGCGCCGGCCTGGACCCGCTGGCCGACCTGGACCTGGCGGCGCGAGACGATCGCCGTCGATCGGCGCCCGGATCACCGTGCGCTCGAGGTCGAGCCTGGCCTGCGCGACCGCCGCCCGGGCGGCGAGCACGTCCGGGTTGGTGTCGATCCGGCCGTCGCCGATCAGCGCCTGGTTGGTGCTCCGGCTGCCGACGGCGGCCTCGCGCTGGGCCGAGGCCTGGGCCAGAGCCGCCTGGGCGGCCTGGAGGTTGGCGGAGGCCGTGCTGTGGGCGTTGCGGGCCGTGGTCAGCTCCTCGTCGGAGATGGCGCCCGACTGGGCGAGATCCTGGCGGCGGCGAAGGTCGATGGCGGCCCGGTCGAGATCGGCTCGGGCCGCGGCGATCTGGGCGCCGGCGCGGGCCGCGTCGGCCGCGCGGGCGCTGACCTGGGCGCTGCGCTCGCCGTCGTTGGCGACGAGGCTGCGCACGCGCCGCTCAGCGGCCGCCAGCTCGGCCTCGGCGCGGGCGAGCGCGATCCGGGCGTCGGTGTCGTCGAGCCGGACGAGCATCTGGCCGCGGCGGACCTGATGCGTGTCCTGGACCAGCACCTCGCGCACCGGCCCGCCGACCAGCGGAGTCACCTGGGCGACGTCGGCGCCGACATAGGCGTTGTCGGTGGTGACGTGGCCGGCGGACATGGCCTCGTAGCCCTTGTAGCTTGCGCCGGCGAGCAGGAGCGCGGCGGCGAAGCCGGCGAACAGCTTCTTGCGTGCGGCCGTTGGGCGCCGCGGCGGGCGCGATTCGACTCGGCGACGTCGAACTGTTCGCTGGGTGATGGGCTTGTTCATGACCTGGTTCCTTCGGGGCGGGAGTCGACGGAAGCCGCCGCCGAGGGCGCGGACGAGCGCCACGTCGAGCGCGAAGGCGCTCGCCTCGAGATCGGCGACGGAGCGGCGGTTGGCGTTGAGCGCGTCCTCGGCGCTCAGCACTTCGAAATAGGGCGCGAGGCCGCCGCGGTAGCGCGCCTGGATGAGGTCGTAGGCGCGCTTGCGACGCCGCGAAGGCGGCGCGGGTCTGGCTGAGGCGGGCGGCAAGGCCGCGCTGGCGGGCGCCGACGTCGGCGATCTCGCGGACGGCCTGCACCAGCGTCTCGTTGTAGACCGCGACCGAGCCGTCGATAGTCCGCGCGCGCGCCGCGATAGGCGCCCTGCAGGCGGCCGCCGGAGAAGATGGGGAGGCTGACCGCCGGGCCGACGGCGCCGAAGCTCGAGCCGCCGCTGAACAGATTGCCGAGCCCGAGCGAGCCGAGGCCGATCAAAGCGGAGATGCGGACGTTCGGGTAGAAATCGGCCTTCGCCGCCTTGATCCGCGAGCCCAGGGCTTCGGTGCGCAGCCGGGCCGCGACGATGTCCGGCCGGCGGCCGACCATCTCGATTCCGAGATCCTCGGGCAGGCCGAAGCTGCGCAGCCGCGGCGCGTCGGGAAGCCCGATCGACTTGCCGCGGGCCGGGCCGGCGCCGAGCAGGGCCGCGATCTGGTTGCGGACGAGCTCGA
Source organism: uncultured Alphaproteobacteria bacterium (assembly GCA_963716155.1). Taxonomy (GTDB): domain Bacteria; phylum Pseudomonadota; class Alphaproteobacteria; order Sphingomonadales; family Sphingomonadaceae; genus Allosphingosinicella. The sequence goes on along the minus strand of OY970297.1, from coordinate 1,939,064 downwards.
TCTGCTCGTCGACCGCGGCGACGTCGGCCGCGGCGGCGCGAGCGCCCGGCCTCGGCTCGGGCCAAAGCGGCGTCGTTCTCGAGCCCCGCGGTCCGGCGCGCCTGGATGAGGCGCTCGCTGTCGGTGCGGATCCGCAGGTCGGTCTCGGCGGCGTCCTTCACCGCATGAAGCCGGACCAGCTCCGCATAGGTCGAGGCGATTCCGGTCGACAAAGCGAGCCGCGCCGCCGCCGCGTCCGCCCGCGCCGCGTCGGCGTCGGACATGGCGGCGCGCAGCGTCGCGCGGTTCTTGCCCCACAGATCGAGATCGTAGTTGAGGCCGAGGGACAGCGAGCCGGCGTCGTTCCAGCCGCCGGGCAGGATCTCGGCCGGAATGCCGATATTCTCGGAGACCCGGATGGCGCCGGCCTGAGCGCTCGCATCGACGCTCGGCTTGAGCCGCGCTCCGGCCTGCTGCGCGATCGCCTCGGCCCGGCGCACCCGCGCCGCCGCCTCGTCGAGGGTGGGGGAGGAGGCGAGCGCCTCGTCGATCAGCTGCGGTGAGCTGAGCATCGCCGTAGCTCTGCCACCAGCTCGAGTCCGGCCAGAGTTGATCGGCCGCGACGGCGGGCAGGTCCAGGCCTTCGGTCAGCGGCGCCGCCTCGCGCAGGCCCGGCCGCTCGCCGAGCCTGGGCACGGAAGCGCAGGCGGAGCAAAGCAGGACGGCCAGCAGCGCGGCGCGGCAGGCAAGCGGCTTTCGAAACGCACCCATGGCGGAAACCTCGATTGGTGAACCAGTACCGTACGGTCTAGTCCATTACCTCGGGCTTGTCAACGCGAAAATGGACTGTATGGTACGGTTATGGATTCAAGAGGTTAGAGGTCGCAGCCATGCGAACGAGGTCGGAGGAAAAGAGGCGCGAGATCGTCCGAGTCGCCGCCAAGGCGTTCGAGGAGCTGGGCTATGAGCGCAGCTCGATGCTGACGATCGCCGAGCGCTTCAAAGGGTCGAAGCAGACGCTCTACAACTACTTCCCCTCGAAGGAGGATCTGCTCCGCGCGGTGCTCGACTTCGACGTGGGGGAGGTCGCCGATCGCGCGATCGAGGAGTTCCGAGCGGAGAAGAATCTGCGCAAGGCGCTGGTCCGACTCGGCATCGCCTATCTCGACGGCCAGCTCGCTCCGGCGGCGATGTCGAACATCCGGATCGTCGCGACCCAGCCGGCCGAGACGAAGCTCGGGACGGAGTTTTACGACAATGTGCTGACGTCCGGCCTGGGAGCGGGTCGCGGCCGCGTTCAAGGCGCTGATGGACGAGGGCAAGCTCAGGCCGTCGGACCCGTGGCGCGCGGCGATGCACTGGAAGGGCCTCGTCCTCGCCGACCTGTTCGAGCGGCGGCTCCTCGGCGCGATCGACGTGGTCGATCCGAAGGAGATCGAAGCCGCCGCCAGCGATGCCGCCGACATCTTCCTGCGGGCGTATGGACCGGAGCAGGGCAGGGCATAGAGCGCTGAGGCTGGATCGCTCTTCCCGTTCACCCTGAGCTTGTCGAAGGGCCTTCCTTCCAGGTCGCGGTGCAAGGAAAGGGGTGGGCTTCGACAGGCTCAGCCCGAACGAAGCGCATCAGCAAGCCGTACCAAGCGGTCCATTTTAATGCTTGACCGCCTAATCAGACTGGACTAGACCGTACGGTACCAAATCGGATCGTTCCCTCGATCCGGTCCTGGACGGAAGGCCCTCATCCCCCGCCTTCCGCGCCGCGCTCTGCCCGCGCCCGAAAGCCCCCTGCGGGCGCGGGCAGAGCCACTTCACCTGGAGAGACGAAAGAACCATGCGCGTGCGTAACGAAGCGAAAAGGCGGGAGATCGTCCGGATCGCCGCGCGGCTGTTCGACGAGCTCGGCTATGAGCGGACGTCGATGTCGGCGATCGCGGCGGAGGTCGGCGGATCGAAGGCGACGCTCTACGGCTATTTCGCGTCGAAGGAGGATCTGCTGCGGGCCGCGCTCGAGCAGGACGTCGGCGAGGAAACCGACCGCCTCATGCAGCAATTCCTGTCCGAAAAGGACCTGCGCAGCGGCCTCGTGAGGCTCGGGATCGACTATCTCTCCGGCCATCCGGCGCGCAGCGCCAGCATCCGCAACGTCGCCCGCCAGCCGATCGCCCGCGATTTCTACGAAGGCGTGCTCCGGCCCGCCTGGCAGCGCCTCGCCGACCGCTTCGCCGCGATGATGAAGGACGGCCGGCTGAAGTTCGCCGATCCCTGGATCGCGGCGATGCACTGGAAGGGCCTCACCGAGTGGGACATGCTCGAAAGGCACCTGCTCTCAGCCGAGCTCGGCGCCAGCCCCAACGACATCGTCACCGCCGCCACCGCGGCCGCGGACGCCTTCCTCAAAGTCTATTCGAACCCGCCCGAAGCCCGCGCGGCCTAGGGCCAAAGCCTCATGTCAGGACCCGCCATGCACTTGAAGGACAAGACGGCCATCGTCACCGGCGCCGCCAGCGGCATCGGTAAGGAGATCGCGCGAGCGTTCGTGGAAGCCGGCGCGAAGGTCGCGATCGCCGACCTCGACCTCGACTCGGCCCGTGCCGCAACCAAGGAGCTCGACGCCACGGGCGCCTCGACCCTCGCGATCGGGATGGATGTGACGGACGAGGCCGAGGTCGAGGCCGGGATCGACTCGGTCTGCCGGCGCTTCGGAAGGGTCGATATCCTCGTCTCCAACGCCGGCATCCAGATCGTCGCGCCCGTCGACCGGTTCCTCTTCTCCGACTGGAAGAAGATGCTCGCGGTCCACCTCGACGGCGCCTTCCTGACGACTCGCGCCTGCCTGCGCCGAATGTATGCCGCAGGCCGCGGCGGCACGATCCTCTATGTCGGCTCGGTCCATTCGAAGGAGGCCTCGAAGCTCAAGGCGCCCTATGTGGCTTCGAAGCACGGGCTGATCGGCCTCGCCAAGACGGTCGCGAAGGAAGGCGCCCAGCATGGCGTCAGGGCGAACGTCATCTGCCCCGGCTTCGTCCGCACGCCGCTCGTCGACAGGCAGATCCCGGAGCAGGCGAGGGCGCTTCGAATCAGCGAGAAGGACGTGATCCGGACGGTGATGCTCAAGGAGACGGTAGACGGCGAGTTCACCAGCCTCGACGACGTCGCCCGCTGCGCCCTGTTCCTCGCCAGCTTCCCATCGAGCGCGCTCACCGGCCAGTCGATCGTCGTCAGCCACGGCTGGGCCATGCAATGACCGCCCGTCAGCGGCCGCCGTTCGACTGTATCGCCTTGCTGCTCCAGGGCGGCGGCGCGCTCGGCGCTTATCAGGGCGGAGTCTACCAAGCCCTTGCCGAGGCGGACCTGCATCCCGACTGGGTCGCCGGAATATCGATCGGGGCGATCAACGCCGCCCTGATCGCGGGCAATCCCACCCGGGACCGGGTCGCCAAGCTGCGCGGCTTCTGGGAGTCGATTACCGCCGATCCCCTGCCGGGCTGGCTGCTTCCCGAGCCGCGCGGCTTTCTCGCGCGGAGCCTGGCGAACCAATGGCACGCGAACCTCGCCGCCGCGTTCGGAGCGCCGGGCTTCTTCTCGCCCCACGGCCTCGCGCCCTGGCTCCAGCCCGCCGGCACGGCCGAGGCGACGAGCCTCTACGACACTTCCGCCCTGAGGGGCACGCTGGAGCGCTTCGTCGACTTCGACCGGATCAACGCCCGCAAGATGCGGTTCAGCGTCGGGGCGGTGAACGTCGCCAACGGCAACCTCGTCTATTTCGACAACAACAGCCACCGCATCCGCTCGGAGCATGTCATGGCCAGCGGCGCCCTGCCGCCCGGCTTCGCGCCGGTGGAGGTCGAGGGCGAGCATTATTGGGACGGCGGGCTGGTCTCCAACACGCCGCTGCAATGGGTCCTCGAATCTCCCGAGCGGCGGGACACGCTCGCCTTCCAGGTGGACCTGTGGAACGCGCGCGGCCTCGTTCCGGCCACCCTCCCGGAGGTCATGACCCGGCAGAAGGAAATCCAATATTCGAGCCGGACTCGGGCGAACTCCGACCGGTTCAGGCACGAGCAGAGGCTCCGCAACGCCCTCGCCGATCTGATGAGACGGCTTCCGGACGATCTGCGCACCAGTCCCGAAGGACGGCTCCTGCACCCGGAATCGGACGGCAAGGCCTACAACATCATCCAGCTCATCTACCGCTCGAAGGACCATGAAGGCGGATCGAAGGACTATGAATTCTCCCGCCGGAGCATGGAGGACCATTGGACGGCGGGCTACGAGGATACCGTCCGGACGCTTCGTCATCCGGAGGTGCTCGCCCGGCCCACCGGCCCCGACGGAGTCGCCGCCTTCGATCTCGCGGCGCACAGCCTCCCTTCATGAAACAGGACAAGAGATGAACGCGCACCAAGTCCGCGAACGCGCCTTCGCGATGCCTCTCACCCAGCCCGCCTTCCCGCCGGGACCGTACCGATTCCGGGACCGGGAGTTCCTGATCGTCACCTACCGGACCGACCGCGAGAAGCTCCGGGAGCTGGTCCCGGAACCGCTGGAGGTCGTCTCCGACCTGGTGAAGTTCGAGTTCATCCGGATGCCCAATTCCACCGGCTTCGGCGATTACACCGAGGCCGGCCAAGTGATCCCCGTCCGCTTCCAGGGCCGAGCCGGCAATTACTCCTTGTGTATGTTCCTCAACGACCACCCGCCGATCGCCGGCGGACGCGAGCTCTGGGGCTTTCCCAAGAAGCTCGCCGGGCCGACGCTTCGCACCGAGACCGACACGCTGGTCGGGACTCTGGACTATGGGCCGGTGCGCGTCGCCACCGGCAGCATGGGCTACAAATACAGGGAAGCGGACGCCGCGGCGACCCGGGAAGAGCTGGCCGCCCCCAATTTCCTGCTCAAGATCATCCCCCATGTCGACGGCACCGCCCGGATTTGCGAGCTGGTCGAATATCATCTCGAGGACATCGATGTGAAAGGCGTGTGGACGGGCCCGGGCGCGCTGGCGCTCCATCCGCACGCGCTCGCTCCGGTCGCGGAGCTCCCGGTGCTCGAGGTGGTTTCGACCGTCCACCTCGTCGCCGACCTTACCCTCGGGCTCGGCAAGGTCGTTCACGACTATCTGGAGCCGCGGCTCGGGACGGCGGAAGTCGTGCCCCTGGCGCGAGAGTCGAGCGTGGTCGAAGCCGACGCCTATAGGGGGCGGTGATGCGCCGGGAGGGTCTTCCCTTGCAGCTTGAGACGAGCGGCGGAGACCAGCTCGCGTGGATGAACGCGGTCCTGGGGCTCCAGCGGACTCTGATGGCGGCCGAGCGGACGGCGGTGACCCTGATCGCCTTCGGCTTCACGGTGGCGCAGGTCTTCCAGAAAATGAAGACGACCGTGCCGCCGCAATTCCTCGTGCTCGGGCCCCATTTCCCCAGGGACGTGGGCCTGCTGATGATCGCCGCCGGCGTCGGCTCGCTCGCCATCTTCACCTGGCAGTATCTGCGCGGCGTCGCCTATCTCGGAACCGAGCCGTTCGCGACGGCCGCGATGCGCGTCAACGGACCCGTCCACCAGCTCACCTGCTTCACCGCCTACGCGATCATGCTGCTCGGCTTGCTGGGATTCGCGTCGGTCTTCGTCAGCTTTTGAGCTGGCCGGATCTCAGCCTCCGCATGTGCGTATGTGACGCATACCGGGATGGGCCAGGCCCGCTTCCGGGGCTTTCGCACCGAACGCCGCCCGCCTGGCAACGGCCATCCAGCCGTGCAGTGGCCAATTTCGTGATCGAGCGCTGATCCGGTCGCGAAGGTCGGCCCTGTAGATTGAAAGCTGGTCCACAATTTCTTCAACGGCCGGGCGATCTTCCCGATCGTCTGCGCTGAGCGTAACCGACAAGGTCCAGACGTCCTCGCCGTACCTCAGCACGACATGGCGGAAGTTTGGAGAGACAAGCCCGATCAGGGCCTGGGTCGCCATGAGAGTGGCCCAATTCCAATCGTCCAGACCTATTCGCTCGTTCATGGGGGAGGCCTCCTGGGGGGCCGGCCGGGCGCCGGCCTTAATCCCACTCAGCACTTGGCCGCTCGGGATGCTCGCGAACGTGCCGAGCGGCCTTGATGATTGACACTACAAGTCCCCCATTTTCACGAGCACCGGTCCCCAGACCGAGCCCTCGCCCCACAATTGCGCGGCGATCCCGGCGAGGCTGTCGCCGGCGCGGACGGCGTAGCGGCCGCCGGAGCCGCCCTGGCCGTAGCTTTTGATTGCCTCGAGGCTCCGGTCGAAATCGGTATAGGGGGTGTCGGCGGCGGCTCCGAACCGGAACGGCCCGGGCGTGGCGACGGGCGCCTTGGTGCGGTTGTCGATCGATTTGAGATAATCGGTGTCGAGGCTGCCGTTGTTGCCGACATAGCCGAGCTCGCGGCCGGCATAGCGGTACCAGATCTCATGCGGGTCGCCGCCGGTGTTCGAGCTGGAATTGTAGGCGATGTTGTCGGCCTCGTCGCGGCGGACGATCTGGCCGTCCATCAGCGACGTGTAGGCGATCGTCCGAGGCCGGCCGTCCTGCATCGAGATGGAGGCGGGCTGGCCGCGCAGTCGTAATAATAATAGCTCGAGAAGGTGGCGCCGTTCTTGGTATAATCGACCCGCGACTGGACCGTCCCGTCCCACGAAATGAAGCTGTTGACGGCGACCGTAAACTACTCCCCCTAACCGTTCATGCTTATCGTTGGTAGCAGCGACAGCAATGGAAGGTTTGGCAAGCGAGCCTTGTTAAATATCGGCTGCAGCTTCTAACGAAGCCGCTACTAAGTTCAAGCTCTGTGTGTTAAATCGTCTGATGTAGTCTTTGACCGCCGCATTGTCAAAACACGAATTTGGTATAACCGCTCGGGTTCCTAAGTCTTCTGCACTAATAGTACTCAGTCCTCTAATTATGCTTAATCGATTTACCTCCGGTACCTTCGCTGATATTCCATGCACCTTTCGAAAAGCTTTAGCAAATTCAGGGTCTCTATATTCTTCGTGTCCGGACACATCGTGGACAATAAAGTCACCATTATAAAAGTAGATGTTCCATACCCCACGCTCCTGAGAAAATATTATGTTATATTTATTGTTGGCAGTAAACAGTTTTTTAGCGTCTCCGATGGGGTCGGAAAAGTCTGCCTGCACATTGTCTGCTGAAGTGCCAAAAACCGTTAGATATTCACACTTGCCGTTATTCATATTTTTGCTCCGGCATGATCCGACCGAAAAGCCTACGACCACCATCATGAGTGCAAACCAAAATTTCATTTACTGAACAGTTCTGGAAAATTTTTCTTTAAAGTAGCGGGGGAATGATAACTTGGTCTCGGAAGTAGCCCTAATTCCTTCCTGAGCGGATCCTCTACATATCTCACGTTGTCACCTTTGGACATAACATTACTTGCAATATTCGCAGGAAGTTTGCCGCCATTAAACTTTTTGATTATTAATGCCTGTGTCACTGTGATAACATCACCATAACCGAGCAACTTGTGTCCTAGTTCGTGAGCGATGATGACCTCCGGAGTGAATTTAACTTTTCCACCATATTGGGTTTCAATGCGCGGGCCGCTCGTAGTATCAAGATACACCTTTCCGGTTCCAGGATTGTACTCGTTTTGATTCAGCCTGTTAAGAACAATTTCAGCAATCTCGCCCTTGTGAGCGGCTGCGATCAGAAGGCGCCTTCCCGTGTTGGTCGCAAACAGGGTCCGCATGGTGCGAACAAGGGTCGCCTTATCTGTGCTCAGCGCGGCTCCCTTAAGGCTTGGATCAGCGGACGTCCTGAAGTTTTCTGAGAAAAGCACGTCATATTTGCGAGCTCGCAGAAGCTCAATGACGCGATCGATCCGCGCGGTGCGGGGAAAGAAAATCTGCTCGAGTAGGTCGCCGTCATAGGGAATTCGGGTCGGGCCGAACGTGTCCTTTGGCCCCAACGGCGTTCCTAAGGGATCGGATAGTTTCTCGCTTGACCCGATTGGATCAGCCGGCGCGTAGGCGCCAGTTTGCGTAGCTTCCTCCTCATCAAGCTGGCGCACGAGAGACCTGAGTTCCGCCTCTTCCTCCTCCGAAAGGTAGGTCGGCCCTTCCTCGCCTGGGCTTCCGACCACTGCTCCCGCCATCACATTCCCTATCGTCGACCCGATGATGTCCGGGAGCGCGGCGATCATATTGTCGCCGAAGTCGGTGCCGTTGACGAGGGTTCGGACGGTGGCGTTGGCGATGGCGCCGGCGGTCGACGTGGCGAGGTTGGCGCCGATGTTGCGAGCCGAGAGGTCCGACAGCGGCCCTGCGTTCAGGATCTTGCCGATGCCGGCGCTGGCACCGCCGGCGAGGCCGGCCGCAGCGACGCCCGCGAAGTCAAACGTTCTCTGAAGCCCGGCGGCGGTGGCGATCCCCTGCGTCAGCACGTTGCCCGAGACTCCGAGGAAAGCGCCGCGGCCGATGGCGCCGAGAGTTCCGCCGGCAGCCGGATAAGCAGCGCCGAGGCCGGCCCCGATCCCGCCCGACAGCCCGGCGAGGGCGACTCCCTTCCAGCTGAACTTGTCCTGCAGGCCGGTGGCGACTCCGACGCCCTGGCTGGCGATGCTACCAACCGCGGCAGCAGTAGCGCCTATCGCGATCATCCCTACCGTTGTGAGGCTGACTCCGCCAACGGCCATTCCCCCGAGTGCGGTGAGTCCTGCTCCGAGGCCGACGCTGCTGCCGCTCACCGCAGCGATCGATGCCGCTGCAAGCGCACCGGAAGTGACGACCGTCACCGCCACCGCGATCGCGACCAGCAGGATCGCTCCGAACGTGCCACATTTGTTGTTCTTCTTGTTCGGCTTGGGGCTGGTCGGGCTGGTCTCGCCGACCGCCTCGGCCGGGTCGTAGGGCCTGAAGGTCGAGGCGCTGAACCCGTTGTTGGTCACTCCGGCCGGGACGGTCAGGCTCTGGCCCTCGACCAGCGCCGAGGCGGCGGTGAGGCCGTTGGCTTCGGCGAGCCGGTACCAGAGCGAGCTGTCGCCCCACAATTGCGCGGCGATTCCGGCGAGGCTGTCGCCGGCGCGGACGCTGTAGCCGCCGCCCGCGCCGCCCTGGCCGTAGCTGTTGACCGCCTCGAGGCTCCGGTCGAAATCGGTATAGGGGGTGTCGGCGGCGGCTCCGAACCGGAACGGCCCCGGGGTGACGACGGGGGCCCTGGTGCGGTTGTCGATCGATTTGAGATAATCGGTGTCGAGGCTGCCGTTGTTGCCGACATAGCCGAGCTCGCGGCCGGCATAGCGGTACCAGATCTCATGCGGGTCGCCGCCGGTGTTCGAGGTGGAATTGTAGGCGATGTTGTCGGCCTCGTCGCGGCGGACGATCTGGCCGTCCATCAGCGACGTGTAGGCGATCGTCCGAGGCCGGCCGTCGCCGACATAGGCGGAGGTCAGCTGGCCCGAGGCGCTGTAGGAATAAGTTGTGGTGTAGAGCGGGTTGGTGCTGCTCCCGCTCTCGCTGTCGAACACGATCTGCGACTGCACCGCATTGTCGTACCAGGCGTAGCTGTTGGCGGTGTAGGTGTCCTTGGCGCCGTTGTCGCCATAATCGTAGCCGTTCTTCCAGTTGCTGCTGGTCACCGTCAGCACCGCTCCGAGGGCATAGCCGGTGCCGGTGCCGTAGGTGTTGGTGACGTAGCTGACATAGGTGTCGTTGCCGGACTTGTTCGACACCGTCTCGCTGTCCGCCTGGCCCTTGGCGTTGAGCACCAGAGAGCGGTCGTAGGCGGCGTTGCCGGTCGAATAGTCGAGCCAGTCCTGCTGGCGGGTCAGCCGCCCCATCGAATCGTTGGTGAAGGTCGCGCGGGTCAGCGACGGGCCGAGCGCGCCCACCTGGGGGCTGGTGGTGCCGAAGTCGCCGGTCGGGGCGATGTCCTGGACCGCGACCGCCACCGACTGGAGGGTGCCGTCGCCGCGATAGGCGTAGGTCTCGACCTGGCTCGACCAGAAGCCGTAATCGACATAGGTGAGCTGGCCGCCCCCGTCGTCGGGCCAGATCATCTCGCTGCCCGGGCTGTAGTAACGCGGAGTCGTCGGGCCGTAGGCGGCGACATATTTGTAGAGGCCGTTGGTCCGCCACACCGTCTGGGTCGAGGTGATCCGCTGGCCGGCGGCGTCGTAGGCATAGGCGATTCCGCCCGATATGATACCGCCCGCCAGCGTGCCGCGCTCGGCGGTCATCCGGTTCATCGCGTCGTAGCGGTAATAATGGTTGTAGCTGCCCTGGTAGCTCGCCGCGCCGTTCGCGTTCAGGCCCGAGAAATTCGAGCTCTTGCGGCGGACGTTGCCGTTGAGGTCATATTCGAAATCGACCGAGGCCTGGGGCAGCGACCCGCCCGATTCGTCCCAGCCGGTCATCCGCTTCAGCGAATCGTAAGTCGCGGTCGCGTTCTGGACGGTGACTCCGGCGCGCACCGTGATCTCGCTGAGGCGGTTGCCGACCGCGTCGTAGGTATAGTGGGCGTAGTTGGACGAGTCGGTGGAGATCGAGCCGATCAGCCCGGTGTTGAGGAAGGAGTAGGTCGTCGTCTCGCCGCCGACCGACTGGGTCGCCATCCGCCCGGCGCGGTCGTAGGTCCAGCCGAAGACGTGGCCGCCGAGGTCGGTCTTGGACACCGTCCGGCCGAACATGTCGGACTTCTCGATCAGGGTCTTCGAATTGGCGTAGGTGGTCGTCTCGGTCCAGCCGCCGAACGTGGCCATTCCGGTCGTCGCCAGGATCGAGGACCAGGCGTAGCTGGTCGTCGTCGTGTCGCCGCCGAACGCCACGGCGCGGGTGACCCGGCCCTGCATGTCGTAGTCGGTGGTCTCGACGCTGCCGGCGAGGACGCTGTTCCAGTGCTTGATGCGCTGGCCGAGCAGATCGTAGCCGTAATAATCGGTGAGCAGTCCGCCGCGATGGGCCTGCGCCGTCAGCCGGCCGAGCGAATCGTAGCTTCGGGTCTCGGTTCGGTTGATCTCGTCGATCAGGATGCGCGCGTCGCCGAAGACGTCGTATTTAGTCTGGAGGACGCCGCCGTCGGGGTGGAACTCCTTGGCGACCAGGGCCTCGCCGCCGCCATGGCCGGTGCCGGCGATCAGCTGGCGGGTGGTCTTGGCCCCGGCGAGGTCGTTTGCGGCGCCGTAGCTCTGGTTGGCGTCGCGGGTCCCGACCAGCCGTCCCGACAGGTCGTAATAATAGGTCTCGACGGGGCGCTCGCCGGTACCGACCACGCCCGCCTCGGAGGTCCAGGCGACCGCCGGGCTCTCCTTGCGGATGAGCCGGCCCATCGCATTGTAGCTGTAGTTGGTGATCCACAGCCAGTTGCGCGGATCGGTCTCGGAGAGGACTTCGCCGAACGCATTGTAGGTGCGGCTGACGACGAGGTCGACTCGGTTGGTCGGGTGCAGCTCGCGCTCGGTCTGGCGGGTCCGGATGGCGAGGCCGCGCCTGTCGTAGGTGGTGATCGTCGTGTTGACGCCGTCGACATAGCTCGCGCCGGGTGCGGCGCCGGTGATCGCAAGCACCTCCTCGATCGTCTTGCCGGCGAGGTCCGTCCCCTCGCTCTCCATCGTCAGGGTCTGGTTGCCGGCGATGTCGTGGACGAAGAAGCGCCAGACGCCGTCGCCCGAATTGCTTCGCCACAGCCTCCCGGCGACGTCGTAGGCGAACTGCTCCTGCCAGAGGCCGTTGAGCCCGCGCTGAGACACTTCGCCATAGGCATTGTAGGCGGTGTTCCGGCTGTCGCCATCGACCCAGGCGGTGCCGTTCCAGGTCGCCAGCCGCTGCGCCGTGACTCGTCCCGCGATGTCCCGCGTGTAGAGCAGGCTGTCATCCTCGAACGTGCCGTCGGCCTGAAGGCGGCTGTAGCTCTCCTTCAGCCGGTTGCCGGCGGCGTCGTAGGCGTAGCTGTAGACCGCGCCGTTGGCGTCGGTCATCGTCGCCAGCCGGCCGCCGGCGCCGTAGCCGTAGCGGGTGAAGCGGTCGCCGGCGCCGGCCGTCTCATAGCCCTGGCGGGTCAGGGTGAGGTTGTTCAGGCCGTCATAATGATAGCGGACGGTCGGCCGCACCGCGGCGCCGTTGTAATCGATGAATTGAGCGCGCGTCTCGGTCACCAGCCGGCCGGCATTGTCGTAGGCGTAATTGGTGACGTCGCCGACCGCTTCCTCCTTCGACAGGATCTGGCCGAGGGCGTTGTAGGTATAGTGGACGGTCGCGCTGGTCGCGGCGGCGGCGAGAGCGCCGTTGCTGCCGACGCTGAAGGCCACGACGCCCGTCCTTGTCTCGCTCTTTCGCCGGCCGTTCCGGTCGTAGGTGAAGTCGGTCACCCGGTCGCCGGTGCCGGTCGCGGGCGCCGGTGCCGTGGCGAGGGCCGGCGAGGTCGCGTAGACGGAAGCGAAGCGCCGCTCGCCGGTGACATTGCCCTCCGAGTCGAGAGTCCATTTGGTGAGGTACTTCTCGGGGTCGAGCTGGGCGGTCCTGCCGTTGGTCCGGTCGTACCAGGACCAGGTGATCGCGCCGGACGCGTCGGTCGTCTTCACGACGTTGCCGCGCGAATCATATTGCAGCACCGTCGTTGCGACGGCTCCCGTCGCGGTCGCATAGGCTCCGTCGGCCGCGCTCCAGGCGCCGGTCCGAAGCCCGGCCGCGCCGGCCGCGCTGAGCCCGGTGACATGGGTCTCAATCAGCCGGCCGAGGCCGTCATATTCGTGGCTGGTCTCGCGATACTCGCCGCTCGGCGGCGCCGGCAGCGACGTCCAGGCTCCCGCCGGGAGAGTCTTGGCGGTGCCGTAGACCCGGCTGATCTCGAGGTTGCCGGCATCGTCATATTGATAGGTCGAGAAGGTTCCGCTGGTCGCTCCGGTCTGGACCAGCTCGCGGACCTTCCGGTCCAGCTTGTCATAGTAGAAGAGGGTTCGCGCGCCGTTGGCGTCGGTCGACTCGACGACGTTGCCGCGTCGGTCGTATTCGAGCGTCTCGACCGGCGTTATCGTGGCCAGCGTCCTGTGGTCGATCTGGCTGAGGACGCTGACCGCTTCGTGCCGCGTCTCGATCAGGCGGTCGGCCTTGTCGTAGACGAAGACGTTGACGCCCTCCTCCGCGAGGCCCGACGCCTCGATCGTCTTGGTCCTGTTGCCGCGCGCATCATATTCGAACCTGTTGACGACGGCGCCGGGCTGGGTCGTGCCGTCAGGCCGCACCGAGCTCATCGGCAGGGTCTCCGAGACGAGGAGGCCGCGCCGGTCGTAGGCGTTGATGACGGCATAGCTGTCGAAGGTCGCGTCGGTCGACAGCAGGCCGCTGCCGAGCTTGCCGCGTACCTTCTGGCGTTCGCCGAAGGTCGTCAGCACATAGGTCTCGTCCTTGCTCTCGGCGTCGGTCGTCTTGGTGAGCCGTCCCATGCGGTCGTAGTCGAAGCGTGTCGTGGCGTCGTTGGCGTGCGCGGCGACGGTCGGCAGAACATTGGGGTTGGCCGCGTTGCCGGCCCGCTCGTAGCGCCGAGTGACGGTGGCGATGTCGCCGAACGCGGTATAAGCCGTCTCGGTGACGAAACCTTCGGCGTCGCGGGTAACGGTCTCGCGGCCGAGCCTGTCGAAATAATGGGTCGTCTCGGCGTCGTTGGCGGCGTCGGCGGTCACCGTCGGCTTGACCGTGGTGCTGACGGCGCTGGTCGTCTTGAGATAGCGGCGTCTGACGGTGACCGCTTCGCCGAAGGCGTTGTAGGCGGTGCTGGTGATATGGTCCTCCGCGTCGCGGCTCATCACCAGCCGGCCGAGCCGGTCGTAATAATTGTAGGTGACGTAGCCGAGCGGATCGGTGACGGTGAGGACGTTGCCGAACGCGTCATAGCCATATTGCACCGAGGATTCGTCCGCGGCGACGCCGAAGCCGCTGGTGCGCTTGGTCAGCCGGCCGGCATTGTCATATTCGAAACGGGTCTCGCTCGAGTTGGCGGTGCCGGCGGCCGCCGTCTCGGACAGCAGGGTGCCGTTGGCGTTGTAGGCGAAGGCGCGGGCGTTGCCGAGGCCGTCATAGCTCCAGGCGAGCCGGCCGGCGACGTCGTAGGCCAGGCTGACGGCGACGGATCCGCCGCTGGCGATGGCCCGCGCCTCGACCGTCGCCCGGGTCGGATTGTCGGCCATGACGATCGCATTGTCCCAGCGCGTCTCGCCGATCTTCCGGCCTTCCTCGTCATAGGAATAGCCGGTGACATAGCCCTTGCCGTCGTCGGTCGCGATCTGCACTGAGTAGAGGAGCTCGTCCGGCCGATCGCCGTAATAATGATGGGTGATCCGGTTGGCGACGTTCGCCGCCTGGCCCGCCGCCCAGCTGTCCATCGTCGCCAGCGTCGGCAGGCTGGTGACCGTCTGCTCGATCGCGTAGCGGACGGTCTTCGTGACCCGGCCCATATTGTCGTAGCTGTATCCGGTCACCGCCTTTTCGGCATCGATCGAATAGGCGAGCCGGCCCGCCAAGTCGTAGACCGACCAGCTCCGGCGCGTGCCGGTGTTGGCAGCGAGCCCCGATGACGCGACCAGGGCCTCGACCTGGTCGTAACCGTAGTCGGTGGCGGCGGCGATGCTGCCGTTGTAGCGGGTCGTGGTGGTCAGCTGGCTGGCGGTGTCATAATCATATTGGATGACCTGGTTGAGCGCGTCGACCGTGAAGCGGAGCAGACCCTGGCCGTCATGGACGAAGCGCGTCCGCCGGTCGTCGGCGTCCGCCGCGATGCTGCCGACGAGCGCGTTGAAGGTTCCGGCCGCGCGCAAGGTCGAATCGGCGGGGTTGGCGAACCGGATCTCCTCGATCTTGCGGCCGGAATCGTCGTAGACGTTGCGGACGAGATGGCCTTCGGCGTCGAGCGCGCCGATCAGCAGGCCGTCCTTGTCGTAGAAACGGCGTGCGACGCTGTCGTCGGCATGGACCGTGGGCAGGACCAGAGCCGCCGGCGCCGTCGTCTTGAATCCCGAAATCTGCGTCGTTGTCAGCTTGTTGACGTAGGCCGTGGTTTCCACCAGCCGCCCCGACGCATCATATTCATAAACCGTGACCGCCCCGTCGCCGCCGATCGCCTCGATCAGCCGGTCCTCCTTGTCGTACACCTGCCAGGTCCACAGGTCGGCGACGCTCGCCGCGGGGCGGATCGAAGCCATCTCGATATTGGAATTGGGGTCCGAAAGCGTGGTCAGCTGCGCCGCGGTCAGCCGCGTCGCGAATCGCGCCGTCGCGGCGAGGCGGTTGTTCTTGTCGTAGCGATATTCGATGAGGTCACCGAGATGGTTGGCGTCGGCGATCCTGCGGCCGACCTTGTCGTAGAGATGATAGGCCTTGTTGCCGCTCGCGTCGGTCGACATGCGCAGCCGGCCGAGCGCATCATATTTGTAGGTACTGATCGCGACCCTGTCGGCTCCGGTCTCTGCGGGACCGAAATGGACCCCGCCCCATTTGTGGCCGCTCGTCCCCGCACCCGTCTGGACGAAGACCGAATAATAGACCGCGCCGGCGGGCTTGGTGACCTGATATTCCCTGGTCGTGAAATTGACCGTGTCGCTCGGCCACTCGTTGAAGCCGGTCTGCGAGAGGTAGACGCCGCTGCTGTTGAACCACTGGACGACGAGCTGGAACTGGGTGCCGGCCACCCCGGGCTTGAACGTGTAGCCGACGTCGAAGGTCGTCCCGGCAGGGACGCGCTGTTGCAGCATCGCGCTATTGCCCTGGGACGTCCCGCTGTTCTGCAAGAGAAACGGCAGGGGGTCGCTCGCGCCGCCGGCGATCCGCTGCGCATTGACCAGCGTCCAGCCGTCGGTGCCATTGAGCAGCCAGCCGTTCGGAACGTCATTGGGCTGCGAAGCTTCGACGTAGCCGATCAGGTCGCCGGCCTTGTTGTAGACCGAAGTCTGGACCAGTCCGCTGGCGAGATAGACAATGGTCCTCGTCGCGTCGTCGTCGAAGACGATGCTGGTGGTTCCGCCGCCAAGGTCGGTCGAGCCGGTCAGGCGGCCGAGACCATCGTAGAGGAAAGTCTCGGCATTCTGTCCCAGTTGGTTGCGCGACAGCAATTGGCCGGCCTGGTCGTAGGTAAAGAACGTGCGGCCATAGCCTTCGGCCGACGTGGCGGCGCCTGCCGTCGTGGTCGCACGATAATTCGTCGTCATGGTGAGGTTGCCGCGCGCGTCGTAGACGTTGGCGACCATCATGGTCGAGCTGCGGTCGGCAAGGGCGTCGCGCCAGCCGGTCATCTGCGCCAGCGTCGGCACCTGCACGCTGGTGAGGGCGCTGACGTCGTAAACATGCTCCGGATATCCGATCGCGTAGGCGAGGTCGCCGGCGGTCGTGTATCGATATTCGGTCACGCGCGCCTTGCCGGGCTGGGCGGCATCGATTCGGCCTTCGGCGTGGAGGACGAATGCCAGATGATATTCGGCATCGTAGACGTAGCGCGTGACATGCTCCGCGTCCGCCGCGCCGGCGTTGGACCCGCGCCGTCGCTCCGTCTCGACCAGATTCGCGGCGTTGAAGGTGCGCTCGACGACCTTGCCGAGCCGGTCCGTGATCGTGCGCGCATTGCCGCGTTCATATTGGGAATAGGTCGTGACGTTCCCCGACGCGTCGGTGGCGGTGAGCACATCGCCGGAGACGGCGTCGTAGGAGAATGAGAGCGTCTGGGCCGTTGCCCCGGCGGAGGCCGGGGGCGCCGTGACCTTGGTGAGCTGACCCTTGGAATCATAGTCGAGCCGAGCCGTCTGGCCCGACGGATCGGTGATGGTGGTGAAGCCGGTGCCGTAGGAAAAGGCGGTGACCCGCGTGACCCCGGTCGAAACCGTATGGCTAAGCGTGGCGACCTTTCCGGACGTCGCATCATAACCGATCGCGAGGCTCGAGCCGTCGGTCTGGGTGATCAGATCGACCCGGTAGCAGGTGATGCCGCCGGCCACATAGGATTCGTAGCCATAGCTGGTCGTGTAGGTGGCCGAGTCGGCTGCGTTGTCAGGCGTGAGGTCGACGGTGACGCTGCTCAGCCGGTTGCCGGTATAGGCATAAGCGGTGCGGGTCAGGGTCTTGGCGGTGCCGGCGGCGAGGTCGGTATAGCCCGTTATCACCTGGGCGATGTTGTTCCCCGACCAGACATATTGCGTGTAGCTGAAGTCCTGGGTGGTTACTTTGTCGAGCTTGTCGGTGCCGGCGACATAGGTGAAGGTCAGCTTGTTGAGATCGAGGTCGCTGACCTCGCTCAGCCGCCACCCGGTCGTGCCGAGCGTCAAGCCGACCGCGGCGACATATTTCTCCTTCAGCTGGGTGTCGCCGTCGGTCCAGGTCCAGACGTTGCTGGCCTGAGTCAGACTATCCCAGGCGCCCGCGCCGCTGCTGGCGACGTAGGCGCCCGCATTGTTGTTCCAGGTCTGATCCCAGCCATAGGTGATGACCGAGCCGTCGCCCGAGAGTCGGTTAACGGTGCTGGCCGAGGCCCCATAGACGCCGGTCAGGCCGAAAACGCGCCGGTCCGTACCTTGCCGCCAATTGTCCCCATTGTCGTCGGAGAGGTCGCCGAGGCTGTTATAGATGCGGGCGATCGCTACGTCCGGCCCACGCCCCACCAGAAACTCGTCGCGCTGGCTGATCAGCAGGTTGCCGTTGGCGGCGTTGACATAGACCTGCTCGCCGTTCCTGCCCAGCGACGCGCCGCCGAGCAGACCCGGCCCGCCCAGAATCGAGCCGGAGCCGCGCTCGAGGCCGGCTCCTGCGCCGGTGAACAAAGCGACCATCATTTCCCCCCTTGCGTGCTCGCCGCGGCTCCCCGTGGCGCGCCTCTCCATTTCGATTCCAATCGCCGGAAGGCGTCATTTGTTTAGCTGTAATTCGCCGATGTCGCGGCGGGCCATCCAAACGGCACGTGAAATCCGTGCCTGCGCCGGATGAGGCGGGCGCCGGATCGGATCATTTACGATCCGGTATCGGGGAATCTTTATTACGACGCGGGCGGGACCGGAGCCGGGGCTGAGCCGCCCGTCCTGGGGCTTCCCGCTAGGGGAGCTTGGTGACCAGTCCTTCTCCCGTGGCCACGACGATTCCGAGCTTGCGCACCGTGAGCTGGCTGCGCGCGGACTTTCCGTCCGGCAGCGGGGTCAGCCACTGCTCCACATTGTATCCTCCAGCTACCTTAAGCCGAAGCCGATAGCGGCCGGAGACCTGCTCGATCGTGACGGGTCCGGAGGCCTCCGTCATCGTCCCGGCGAATCGGCCCGGAGCGACCTGGCGGATCAGCCAGCGGCGCTCGCGCGGGGGCTTGCCCTGATCCTCGACCTGCTGGACCAGGGCGAGGCTGCCGTCCGGCCTGACCGTGCCGACGCCATGGGTTCGGGACCGGTACGGCTTGCTCAGCATGACCTTGAACGTGCCCTCGGTGAGCGTCCGGCCCTCGAAGAATTTCATGGGGTGGGCGAGCGCCTCGCCACGCGCGCCGAAGGGAGTGAAGAGGACGAGCGCCGCCATCGCGGCCGGGCGGCAGGCGTTGAACATGGCGGCACCCTGAAGGGCTCCGACGGTGCCCGCCATCCATAACGACCCCGGAAAAAACCGGCGAACAATCCTACCCGGGGAATCGGCCGAAGGCGGCGAGCGCCCGTGCCCACCTGCGGCAGGTCGGTAGTCTCGGCCGCCCAGACAGAGATTTCACCCGATCCATGCCGGGGTTCGGGAAGGCTAGCCCTGTCCCTTCCAAAGGGAGGCGTCTCATGCATCTCTGGCAGCGCGCGGCGGCGGAGTTCGTCGGGACCTTCTGGCTCGTGCTGGGCGGCTGCGGGGCCGCCGTGCTGGCCACCGGCTACGGTTCGGACGGACTCGGCTTCGTCGGAGTCTCGCTCGCCTTCGGCCTGACCGTGGTGACCATGGCCTATGCGCTCGGCCATGTCTCGGGATGCCATTTGAACCCCGCCGTGACCGTCGGGATCTGCGCCGCGGGCCGTTTCCCGGCGCGCGACGTGCCGCCTTACGTGGCCGCGCAAGTGGGCGGCGCCATCCTGGCGACGATCATGCTGCTCATGATCGCCAGCGGCAGCCCCACCTACGACCTGGCGGAGATGGGGCTTGCTCAAAACGGCTACGGGATTTCCTCCCCGGGCCATTATTCGACCGCGGCCTGTTTCATCGTCGAGCTGGTGATGACCTGCGGTTTCGTGGTGGTGATCCTCGGAGCGACGGATAGGCGGGCCCCTCCCGGCGGCGCGCCGCTGGCCATCGGCCTCGCTCTGACCCTGATCCACCTGGTCAGCATTCCCGTGACCGGAACGTCGGTCAACCCGGCGCGGAGCACCGGGCCGGCCCTTGTCGTGGGCAGCGAAGCGATCGGGCAACTCTGGCTCTTCTGGGTCGCGCCGATGCTCGGCGCGGTCGCCGGAGCCTTGATCTACAGGACCCTGTTCGCCGAACGGCTTCTCCACCGGACCTCGTCGGCGGAGCGGTTCGGAACGGCCGACATCGCCGGCGACGCGGCTGAGGCCGAGATCGCGGCTGCGCTTCCGAGGAGCCGACACAATGCGCCTTAGCCTGACCCTGCTCGCCCTCGCGTTCTCGGCGGAGGCCGTGGCGCAGACCAAGGATCACGCGCCGACCGCGCTCCCATCCGCGTCGCGCCTGCGGCAGGATTCGCCGAGAAGCGAATCCTGGACCTACGCCAAGCCGGGGCTGAAGCTCGGCGCCTACCGCAAGATGCTGATCGCGCCGACAATCGTCTATTCCGGCGCGGACGCCCAGTTCGACGACATCGACGGCGACGACCGTCAGAAATACGCCCGAATCGTGACCGAGGCGCTACGCAGCGAGCTCGCCAAATCCTTTACCGTCGTGAGCTCCGGCGCCGGCGCCGACACGCTTCGCATCCGGGTGACCCTGCTCGGCGCGGATACGACCAAGAAAGGCATAGCGACGGCCACCCGGGTGACTCCGATGGGGCTTGCCAGCACCGCGGTCAGGAGCATCGCCGGCAAGGAGGGACGGTTCACCGGATCCCTGCTCCTCGCGCTCGAGCTCCATGACGCGCGAAGCAACGTCCTCCAGTTCGCGGCGGTGCGAAGGCGCAGCCCCGACGCCCTCGACATCCCGGCCACCTTGTCGACCACCGAAACGGTGAAGGCGATCGCGCAGGATCTCGCCAAAGACATAAGAGAGAGGCTCGAAAAGGCACCGGGCGGCGCCAATTGATTGTGATGGAGGCGCCGTTCCGTTCAAGCGGCTGCCACAATTGAGTAAGTCAATAAACGAGATAGCGATTCAAAAACTCGTTACGGAAATGCAACACATCTTGATGATTGTTTAACCTAGGTTAAAACCCCTATAGGACTCGGAGCGGCGCTGGCGTAGAGTGACTCAGTCGAGTTCGCGTAAGATGCCGAGATGATTGATCCGTCCGGGGGCTTGCATGGACCTGTTCAATGTAAATTGCGTCAATGGCTCGACCCGCCTGGGAACTGATATTCAGTCTCAGTTCGAAGAGAAAGTCGCGCGTGCCGACACGCCAAGCTTTCGCGGCGAATCGCCCCGGTCCAACGTCACGCCTCTCCTGCCGCCCGGCCGGGATCTTACCGGTTCGGACCTCAAGGCCCAGCTGGCTCTCGTCGACGGGCTGCCCGAAGAGGTCGCCATCCTCGACAGGAACTGGACCTTGCTTGGGATCAACCGGGCCTGGGCGAAGGCGGCGATCGACGGCCACTGCCCCGATTTGCCGCTGGGATCGAACTACCTCAGGCTTTGCGATCGGGCGGCAAGCGAGGGCGACGGAGAGGCCTGCGCCACCGCCACGGCCCTGCGCAGCATCGACTCGGGCGACATCGACCGGTTCGACCGTCTCGAGGGCGGCGAACACGCCCCGGGCGGCCGGACATACCGGGTGCGCATCTATTCCTGCGGCGAGCGCCGTCAGTGGAGGATCGTCGTCCGCTACGACATCACCGATCTGGCGGCCCTCAATGAGCAGAAGCAACATTTCGCCGCCCAGCTCCTTCAGGCGGAGGCCGAGGAGCGGCGAAGGGTCGCGCGGGACCTGCACGACACCACCGCCCAGGACCTGGTGGCCTTGCAGCTCACGCTGGCCAATCTCAAGCGCGGCCGCGGGTCGGTGTTCCGCGACAAGCTTGCCGACGCGGACGAGGCCCTGGGCCGGCTGCAGCGCGAGATAAAGTCGATCTCCTTCCTATTCCACTCGCCCACCCCGGACCAGCTCAGCCTGTCGGTAGACCTGGAGAGGCTGGCCAGGGGCTTCGCCCAGCGAAGCGGGCTCAGCGTCAACCTCTGCCTCGACGACACCGACGTCATCGATCGCAAGCTCTGCATGATGGTGCATCGGCTGACCCAGGAAGCGCTTGCCAACATTCACCGTCACGCCGCGGCGAGCGAGGTCGAAATCAGGCTGATCATCACCGAGCAGCGACTGCACGTGATGATCAAGGACAACGGGATCGGGTTCCGCAACGGTGCCGACGCCGGCGAGTCGGCCGGCGTGGGCCTCAAGTCGATGGCGGAACGGGTCGATGAATTGGGCGGGCGCCTGGTCATCACGAGCGGATCGGGCGGCACCTCGATCATCGCCTCCCTGCCGTTCCGCGACGAGCGGCCGCTCGGATCCTTCGCCCTGGGCTGAGGGCTTCGCCGCCGGCGCCCCGTCTCCGTTCGCCCTGAGCCTGTCGAAGCCCTCTCCTTTCCTTGCAAAGCAAGAAAGAAGGCCCTTCGACAGGCTCAGGGCGAACGGTTCGGGTAATTCATCCTGATCCCTCAACACCGCGACGGGGCTTCAACGTCATCCGGAGGATATCGAGGGGCGTCCGGGGAAGGCCCCGGGGCTCACGCTTCGACGATATGATTGCGCACCGCATAGCGGACCAGGTCGGCCGCGGTGCGCAGCTTCAGCTTCTGCATGACCGTCGAGCGATGGGTTTCCACCGTCTTCACGCTGATGTTGAGGAGCTGCGCGACCTGCTTGTTGATCTTGCCCTCCGCGATCAGCTGGACGACCTCGCGCTCCCGGTGGGTCAGGATGCTGAATTCATCGTGCGGCTTGGCGCGCAGATATTGCTGGAGGAGGGTCTCCGACACGGTGGGCGAGAAATAGGGGCGGTTGATCGAAAGCGCGTCGATCGCGGCGAACAGGTGCCGCTCCGAATCCGACTTGAGAACGAAGCCGCGGGCGCCGGCATGGAGAACCTCGGTGACCGTGTCTTCCCGGTCGTGCATCGTGTAGATCAGCACCTCGATCCTGGGAAACTCGCGCTTCAGCTCCAAGGTGACGTCGCGGCCATTCAGCTCGGGAAGCGAATAATCGACGACGGCGATGTCCGGGCGCGTTTCGCGAGCCAGGGCCAAGGCCTGTCTACCGCTCGTCGCTTCGGCGACGACCTGAAGATCCTGCCGCGTCTCGAGCAAGGTCCGTACGCCGCGGCGGATGATGTCATGATCATCCGCAAGCAGGATGCGACGAACGTGATTTCTCATATAGCCATCCCCAATGCCGCAGGCGTCTCCCCAATCGTCACATGCCTGCGCGTCTTACTTGCTCCTCGAGCACTATAGCCGAGGGAATGAGCGATTCGAAGATTTGCTCGGTCGGCTACTCCTGCTCGCATGTCGCTGGCCTGCATAATATCAGGATAAACCCGGCCCTCTCCAGGCTTCTACGCCTGTAAGGCCCGGGTGTGCGAGGTCATTTTGTCTCAGGTAATCCCCCGATGGCCTCGACGAAGGAAAGGCTCCAGCGTCGCAGTCCCCATATTTTGTTCGAGTGGCGCCATGGACCGAAGCACGATATTTTCGGCGCTCATCCAGATCAGTACGATGCTGATCATATTTTCGATCGGCCTGCGGAGCCGGTGGCGCGACCTAATCCATGCGCTGGAGCGGCCGAACCTGCTGTTCCGCGGATTCGTCGCCGTCTATGTCGCGGTCCCGATCGCCGCCTTCGTGGCGGCAATGCTGCTGCCGCTGGAGCCCGCCGTGAAGGTCGGCATCGTCGCCATGGCCCTGTCCCCGCTCGCGCCTCTGGCTCCCAGCAAGATGATCGACGCCGGCGCCGACACTTCCTACGTGGTGGGCATCTACGTCGGGCTGCTGATGCTCGCGGTGCCCGTGGTGCCGGCGACGCTCGCGCTCCTGACGACGATCACCGGCGGGACGGCCAGTATCCGGCCCGGGACGGTCGCCATGCTCCTTCTGACCACGGTCCTGCTTCCTCTCCTGGCCGGAATCTTCCTGGCCGGTCTCGCCCCGGCTGCAGCCCGCCGGATGGCGCCGATCGTCAGGGCCGTCGCGCTCGTCGCCCTGGTCGTTCTGATCGGAGCGATCGTTACCGCCGCCCACAGGCAGCTCCTCGAGCTGATCGGGAACGGCACGCTTCTCGCGATCGTCACCGCGCAGCTGGTCGGCCTGGCCTGCGGGCACATGCTCGGCGGCCCCGACCCCCGCCGGCGGATGGCGCTCGCGCAGGCGGCCGCGACACGGCATCCAGGCCTCGCCGTGCTGATGATCCAGCAGAGCTTCGAGATCGATCCCGCGATGCTGGCGGCCGTGCTGCTTTATCTTGTCGTGGGGATGGTGATCTCCCCCCTGTACGCCCGGTGGGCGCGCAGCCGTCCGGCCGGCGCGCCGGCGGCTCCGAGCGTCGCGTCGTGATCCGGAGGCCGCCGAGTCCGTAGCCGGGTCTGAGCAGATCGGGGTTGCGACAGGCAGGGGTCAGGGAAAACCCCGATAGCGCGCGCGATCCGCGGGTGCCATTTCCATAGCGTAGTTGAACCGGTTGCAGCTCTAAAGAGCTGAGAATGAACCGAAAAACTCCGTTGCGCGCTGGGATTGCCCCCCCGTCCCAAGCGTAGCCTGGCGCGGTGGGGCCAACCTCTTGCCCAGAGTCCCACCGCGCCCTTGGCTGCCCGGCCCTCGATCCGCGCCGCGCCGGCTTGGCGACGGCCGGACCGAAACTCCTTCAAACCTTCGCCACGCGCCCGCTCATCGCCTGCGCAGAGCACCGCCGGCGTCGATGGGAGAAAGCGCCTTCAGCTCGTTGAGGCCCTGGGTGCTGCGCTTCGCCCACTGAGCGAACAGCTGCTCGAAGTCGGCGATGTTCATGGTCCGGTTGCGCATGAGAGGGCCGGTGTCGCCCGCGAAACGCGCGTCGACGGCCCGGCCGAGCAGCTGGCCGCTCAGCGAATCCTTGACCTGGACGACCATCATCGCGTGCCCCGCCTCCCTCGAATAAGTGCGCGAGCGGCTGGCGGACATCGTATCGGGGGCCTGGACGTCCAGGTTGAGGAGCCCGAGCGACACCCGAAGCACGTCCTCTCCCGGCTGGGTGACGATCTCATAGCCGGCCTTCCGAAAGGCGTCGGCGAATTCGCGGTCGAAGCGTTTCTGGGCCTCGTCGAGGATTCCGCGCGCGTGCCTGTCGCTGACGTCCCCGGAGAGACCCCGGGTCCCCGAATTCATGTCCCGCTGCCAGTTCTTGCGGAACGCGACCTCGGCCGGATCCAGCATGACCTTCGTATAGCCCCGAAAGTCGGCGTTCGGCAGAAGATAGACATGTTCCAGCCGCTTGGACTTGACCAGCGTGAGGCCGTCCCAACTGGTCGGCGTCTTGGCGGCGCCGACGGGGGTCGCCAACAGGGCGATCACGGCGATTAGAGAGGGAAGTCGGCGCATGTCATGTCTCCCGAAGCTCGGTTGGACTCGATCTATGCCCTGGCCGCGGTGCCTGCCTACCGGGGCAATCCCCGAGCTTGCGGCGCCTCGGGTGCGGGGGCTCAGTCCGCCGCGTCCTCGCCGTAGCCCGGCGGCGACTTGCGCCACTCATAGCCCTTCGCCCCCATCTCCCGGCCGAGGGCGTAGAGCTCGCGCATATAGTTCGTGTCGAACGGGGCCCGGTGCACGGCCTTGAAGCCCGAAGGGATGAAGGCGAGGTTGTATTCGAAGCCGTCGCGCCGGCTGGTGACGTAGATGCGGTACAGGTCGCCTATCCCCTGGGTCCGGATCAGCGATCCGACCGCGCGCGAGGCGATGGGGAGCGTTCGGCGCTTCACGTTCGCCCACTCGGTATCGGGCCGCGAGTTGCGGATCAGATAGAGCACCCGCCGGCGCGGCGCGATCGGCGCGTCCGAGGCCGAAGTCAGCGACGGCGGATAGAGGAAGATCTGCGCCATCGTGCCGCCATCGACATGCATCTCCTGGTGGCGGGCTCCGCCGACGGTCACGTCGATCATCACCGGCGGAAACAGTCCCGGGATCGAGGCGGAGGCGACGAGGACCTTGCGGAACAGGTCCGGCGCGCGCGGGTCCGGGCTGGCCGCGATCGCCGTCATGTTCCAGATCACCGGCTCGAGCGCGTCGAGATCGGCGGTTCCGACCAGCAGCAGCCGGCCCTTGGCATATTCGCCGGCGATCGCGTCGAGCAGCTTCTTGTCGACATAATGCTCGACCATCCGGCGAAGCGGCGCGGAATCGGCCATTCCGTCGGCCATCACGCCTTTGACCATTCCGCGTTTCCTGAAGACGTCGCGGGCCGAGATCGTCGTATAGACCTTCTCGAGCATCGGGTCGTAATCCGGGCCGAGGAAGGCGAAGGGCGCGGCCAGCGCGCCGGTGCTGACCCCGGTGACGACCTTGAATTCCGGCCGGGTTCCGGCGGCCGTCCAGCCGGTGAGAAGGCCGGCGCCGAACGCGCCGTCGTCGGCCCCGCCCGATATGGCGAGATAATGGGCGGGCGGCAGCGGCCCTTCCCGGCCCTGCGACGCCAGCCAGGCCCGCTCCTTGCGGAGCGCATCCTGGGCTTCGTCCGCGAGGGGCTTGGAATCGAGCCCGACGAGGAAGCGGGCGTTGCCGATCGCAGGCTGGGCGAGAGCGGTTTGGGCGGCGGGTACCGCGGCCAGCCGATCCGGGGTCGAGCAACTCGAAACCAGCCCCGCAAGCAGGCATGAAGCGGCGAAGCGGCGCAGCAGGACCGGGAAAGACGATCGCGTCCCTGGAAATCCCATGACCGTTTTTTCCGAAGAGTTGCGCCGTAAGGACATAGGATCGCGGCGGCGGGACGGCATCGGTAAAACAACCGATCTCGGCAGGGTTAAAATCCGGCGGCCTTGCGGTCCGGCGAAGGCGCCCCCAGGAGGAGAAACCCGCAGGGGCATCCCTCTGGCTCGTACACCTATCCTCTTGAATTGAGACATTTTCTGCAATGCGGAGTGATCGGTGCCACGGGCTCCCGCCCTACGGACTTGCCTGAGCCAAGTTCAGCACATGAACCGAGTGATCATCCCTGCCGCGCATCCATACTCGCCCCCGAGAGCGCTGAGAGCAGGGGGTCCAGATGGACATATTTTCAATCGCCGCATCCGCCATGCTGGGAGCGTCGCCGGTCGTGACCGGGGCGGACACCGCCGCAGCGGCGGAGCCCGTGGCCGCGGCTGCCGACGAAGCGCCGGCCGGCGAGACGGACAAGCAGAGGATCGAACGGCTCGAGAATATGGTCGAGGATCTCTCCCGCCGGCTCGACGATCGCGACCGCCAGGAGGACGCCGCCGGGAGGCAGCGCCAGGAGGAGCAGGCGAATGGGCAGGGGGAGGCGGTCGCCGGCGGTCAGCGCAAGCCCTCCAACCACAGCCTGGAGGTCTACGGCTTCGCCCAGTTCGACGGCATCCAGGATTTCGACCGGGTCAATCCCGACTGGGAGGCCGCTCTGCGTCCGTCGCGGATCCCGACCGTGGAAGGGCTATATGGAAGCGACGGCCAGTCGATCCTCAGCATCAAGCAGTCGCGGCTGGGGGTGAAGGCCGGCGGGGTGCTCGCGGGCAAACCCTACGAGGCCAAGATCGAGTTCGACTTCTTCGGGGTCGGCAGCGATGCCGGCAAGACGACTCCGAGGCTTCGCCACGCTTACGGCCGCTGGGGACCGATCCTCGCCGGCCAGACCAACAGCCTTTTCATGGACGGCGACCTCTTCCCCAACGTCGTCGAATATTGGGGGCCGCCGGGCATGGCGTTCGTGCGCAACCCGCAGGTCCGCTTCACCCACCTGACCGGCGGCTGGACCCTGGCGGCGGCGCTCGAAGTGCCGAGCGACGATATCGACCCGGGGGCGATCCGGCTCATCGATCCGGAGCTCGCGACCAACCTGAGGGCCAATGAGGAGTTGCCTGATTTCACCGCCATGGTTCGCTACGACGGCAGCTGGGGCCATGTGCAGCTCTCCGGCCTCGCTCGCAAGGTCGGCTTCGACACCCTGGGAACGCCCGACAACGAGCCGAGCGGAAGCGAGTTCGGCTGGGGGCTGAATCTCGGCGGCGCCTTCAAATGGTCGCTGGCCACCTTCCGGCTGGGAGCGGTCTATGGCGAGGGGATCGCCAGCTATATGAACGACGGAGGCATGGACCTGGCGCCGAGCGCCGAGCTGCTCCCCGCCCCGTTCATCTTCCCGCCGCCCCCGTCGCCGCCGCTCAACGTGCTGGTCGAGGCGGAAGCCGTGCCGCTGCTCGGGATCACGGCCTATGTCGACCTGCAGTGGACCAAGGAGCTGAGCTCCGCGATCGGCTACAGCTTCACCGAGGTCGACAACACCAATTTCCAGGAGGCGACCGCCTTCCACAAGGGCGAATATGCCTCGACCAACCTGCTCTGGGCGCCCGACCCGCGGATCCTGACCGGCCTCGAGCTGCAATGGGGCCGGCGC
Source organism: uncultured Alphaproteobacteria bacterium (assembly GCA_963716155.1). Lineage (GTDB taxonomy): Bacteria > Pseudomonadota > Alphaproteobacteria > Sphingomonadales > Sphingomonadaceae > Allosphingosinicella. Next base: position 1,911,376 of record OY970297.1, on the reverse strand, counting down.
ACCGACAATGACGGCGCCCAGGGCGACGACCTCAGAGCCCAATTCTCGTTCAAACTGTCCTTCTCCAGCAAGGACATCTGGTGATGCAGGAAGTGCGAAGGGAGAAGGACATGCCCGAACCGAGCCTGAGCCGCCGCGCCGTGATGGCAAGCCTCGCGACCGGCGCGGCCGGTCTCGCCGTCGGCGGAGGTGCCCTGATTTCCGCCTCGCCGGCCGAGGCGCAGAAGCGCACCCTCCTGGCCCCCGGCGCAGGCGTCATCGATGCCGTGATCAATGAGGCCCATGGCCGCTACCGAACCCTCCAGGAGGGCAAGAACGCCGACTACATCCCCGCCCTCGCCGAGGTGTCTTCCGCTTTCTTCGGAATCGCGGTCGTCGGCAAGGACGGCAAGGTCCACGAGGTCGGCGATTCCAAGGAGCTCTTCTCGATCCAGTCCATCTCCAAGGTCTTCACGGCGGCCCTGGTGATGCAGGAATCGGGCAGCGCGAGGATCGAGGAGACCGTCGGAGTCGACGCGACCGGCCAGGTCTTCAACTCGATCACCGCGGTCGAGCAGTTTCGCGGCAAGGAGATGAACCCCTTCGTCAACCCCGGCGCGATCGCGACCGTGGGCAACGTGACCGGTTCCTCGCCCGACGAGGTCTGGGGGAAGATCCTGCAGTTCCATTCCGATTTCGCCGGCCGCCAGCTCGAGGTGAACCAGCCGGTCTACAAGTCCGAAGGCGACACCAACCACCGCAACCGGGCGATCAGCGCCCTGATGTCGGCCTATGAGCGGTTCCCGATGGACCCCGCCGTCGCCGTCGACCTCTACACCCGCGCCTGCTCGATCAACGTCTCGGCCCGCGACCTCGCCGTGATGGGCGCCACCCTGGCGTTCGGCGGCCGCAACCCGGTCACCGGCAAGCAGGTCCTCGACCGGTCCCACGTCCCGGGGCTGCTGGCGATCATGTCGACCGCCGGAATGTACGACGACAGCGGCAAGTGGCTGTTCCGCACCGGCCTGCCGACCAAGAGCGGGGTCGGCGGGGGGCTGGTCGGGGTCTCGCCCGGCAAGTTCGGGATCGGCACCTTCGCGCCGCCGCTCGACGCGGCCGGCAACAGCGTCAGGGGCCAGCGTGCGATCACCGACATAGTGCGGGCGCTCAACGCCAATCCCTACGCCCAGTTCGGCTGATCGGCCCCTCATGCGTTGGCCCGTTCTGCTCCCGTCGCTCGGGGCTGCCCTGCTTTGCGCCGGCACAGGCGCGGCCGCGCAGCCGAGCGCCGGCTGGCTATTCAACGACTCGCATTTCCACCTGACCAACTACGTCCAGCGCGGCCTCACGGTCCGCCAGTATGTCGACATGATGGGGACGAGGGTGAAGCGCTCGACCCTGTTCGGGATCCCGCTCCAGCAGACCTGGTCGCATCCCAATTCCGGGGATTTCGCGCCGACCTATTATCTGCAGACCGACGCCTCGCTTTATTATTATTCCTTCACCGACGCGATGATCGCGACCTCCTATCTGTCGCTGCCCGCGGCCGACCGGGCCCGGCTCGATCCGATGATCACCGGCTTCAACCCCGCCGACATGTATGCGGCCGACCATATCAGGCGGGTGCTGCAAATCTATCCCGGCGTGTTCAGCGGGATCGGCGAGTTCAGCGTCCACAAGGAATTCGTGTCGGGCAAGGTCGCCGGCGAGAGAGCGAGCCTGACCGATCCGGCGCTCGATCGGATCCTCGATTTCGCCGCCGAGGCCGGCCTGGTCGTGATCCTCCATTGCGACATCGACATGCCGTTCACGAAGCGGACCGACCTTCCGGTCTACTACACGCAGATGCGCGATCTGCTCGCGCGCCATCCCGGGACGGTGATCATCTGGGCCCATACGGGGCTCGGCCGGGTGGTCCAGCCGGGTCCCGTGCAGGCCACGGCGTCGACGGCGCAGCGGCCGCCGACCCACCTCGAGCTGATCGAGCGGATCCTGGCCGATCCGAAGCTCGGCCATGTCCATTTCGACATATCCTGGGACGAGCTCGCCAAATACGCCCTCGCCTCGCCGGAGGTGATCGGGCAGGTCGCGGCCGCCTTCGACCGCCACCCGAGCCGATTCCTGTTCGGCACCGACAATGTCGCCCCGCCCGATCTCGCCGCCCACCTCAAAGTCTACGAGATGTGGGCGCCGATCTTCGCCCGGCTCCGGCCGGCGACCAAGGCGGCGATCACGCTCGGCAATTACGAACGGCTGTTCGACGCCGCACGCCTTCGCGTGCGCGCATGGGAGAGGGCGAATGCGACATAAGTCGATGAGGATGCTCGGAGTCCTGCTCGCGGCGGCGTCGTCGCCGGCCCTGGCGGCGGACCCGGAGGAGCAGCCGGCCCCCGTCGCGGAGGACAATGTAGCGCTCCCCGTTCCCTCGCCCGGCGAGGCGGACCAGGCGCAGGCCGCGGCCGAGCTGCGCGAGCTCCAGGCGATGAAGGAGGAGATGCAGCGGAAGATGGGCGATTTCGACGCCCGCATCCACGCACTCGAGTCGAAGCTGGGCGTCGCCCCCACCGCTCCCATGGCCACCGCCGCGCCGGTGGAGATGGCCGCGGAGGGAGATTCCTCCAAGGGAGGCGTCGCCGGGTATCTGGAACGCAAGGAACAGTCGGGCACCTTCGATCCGCGCGCCGGCTTCGTCCTGGTCGACGACGACGATGGGAGGCTCAACTTCGGATTCACGACCTACGCACGGTATCTCAATCAGAATGCGCTGGACGAAAGCTACGTCGACAGCTTCGGCCGCGTCATCCCGCTCGACCTGCGCAACGAGATCCAGCTCTACAAGGTCAGCCTCAACTTCAAGGGCTGGCTGATCGATCCCAAGTTCCAGTATCTGCTGTTCGCCTGGACCAACAATGCCAATCAGGGCGAAGGCGCCCAGGTCGTCCTTGCCGGCTTCCTGCGCTACGCCTTCAACAAGCATATCAAGGTGAGCGCAGGCATCATGCCCCTGCCGAGCACGCGCAGCACCAACTACAGCTTTCCCAAGTGGCTGCGCCATGACAACCGGGTGATGGCCGACGAGTTCTACCGCGCCTCCTACACGAGCGGCGTCGACATATTGGGGGAGATCGTGCCGGGCCTCCAGTACCGGGCCATGCTCGGCAACAATCTCTCCACCCTCGGCGTCAGCTCCAAGCAGCTCGACAACAGATTGGACACCTTCGCGGCCTCGATATGGTGGATGCCCACCACCGGCGAATTCGGTCAGGATAACGGCTTTGGCGATTACGACTACCACCAGAAGGTCGCCACCTATATCGGCCTGAACTACACGCACAGCACCGAAACCGCGCAAGGCCAGCCGGCCGAGGATTCGTTCGAAAACTCGCAGATCAGGCTTACCGACGGCACCCTGCTGTTCAGCCCCGACCCGTTCACCACCGGCGGCAAGATCGAGGAAGCCACCTACCAGATGGCGAGCATCGATGCCGGCGTCAAATACAAGGGATTTTCGCTCGAGGGGCAGTGGTACTGGCGCCGGGTCAATAATTTCAAGACGCTTGGCTTCGTGCCCGTCGACAGGATCAAGGACAACGGCATGGCCCTGCAGGCGTCGGCCATGCCCATCAAGGACCTGCTGCAAGTCTATGCGACCGGGTCGAAGATCTGGGGGGCGAATGGGGATCCGACCGAATATTCGTTCGGAATCAACGTCTACCCGTTCAGGCGTCGCGAAATGCATGTGAACCTCCAGGCGTTGAAGCTCGACCGTTCGCCGGTCGGCGGCTTCCATATGCCGATCCTGGTCGGCGGCGACGGCTGGGTGTTCCTGACCGACTGGGTCGTGATGTTCTGAACCGTTACAGGCGAGGAGCGATTCGCTGGCGCGTGGCCCGGTGAAGCTTGCGAAACTTACACATGCCATTCGTGCCGCATGACCTGTAAGCTTCGGCGATTTCGAGTGAATGGAAACGAGGCGAGGCAAGGTCGGCATGACCGACCATATACTCCAATCCGCGGCCCCGGAAAAGAATTTGTTCTCTTTTTGGCCTCAGAGCCCGCTGCCGATCGACAGGGATCCTCAGGCCGGCCCTTCGCCTACCTGCCTCGCGGAAAGAGGGCGACGATGCCGAAGCGGAACCCGAAATCGGGGCCGTTCTCGGGTTTCGACAGATAGTAGCGAAAACCCGCCTGCAGTTGCACCGGGAATGGCAGGGCGAGCAGCGTCCCGGGCCTGAACAGCTGGGCCACCGAAAGGTTGACCGGCACCGTCCACCGATCGCCCTTCCAGTCGTAGGTGCTTTCGCTGTTGACGCTGAAGGTCGCCGCCTTGGGCGTCGTGTAGGCGAGGAACGGCTGGAGGAAGGTCGCGCTCATGCCCGGTCGATCCTCGTCGCCGGCGATCGACCAGATGTGGTTTGCGAGCCCGCCGAAGGTCAGCGGACCGTTCTGCCTGAGCATGACGACGGTCGGGCCGAGGCCCAGTTTCCGGGACCCGATCAGGCTGTCGGTCGCCGTTGGGAGGAGGAATACCGGACCGGCGCCCCAGATGATTCCGCCCCGAGTTCGGCTTCTGGGGCGAGAAGAACAGGCTCTGGATCGTATCGCCCAGCCCGAACTGGCTATGGTCGGACGGGACGATATCCTCCTGCGCGACAAGCGGGACGATGGTCCGCGAGATCAGGTTCCACTCGTCGTTGAGCGTGAACGGGACGACCGGCTGAACATTGAGCTTGTACTGCACCCCCTCCCCGTCGGGCCCCGCACCGAAGTCCCAATTGCTCTGGAGCGGCAGGCTGATCAGCGAGGCGATGGGGTTGGACAATTGCTTGGCGAGTGCCTGAGCGTCATCTTGCGCCGGCGGCGGGGCGGCGGCCGCAGGGTCGGACGCGGGTTTGTCCTCCTCCTGTGGCGGCGGGGCCTCCTGTGCCGCGGCGAGGCCCGGAAGGAGTTCCCCGCCCAGCGCTGCCGCGCATGCGGCAGCGAACCGCCTGCTCATAATTGCATGTTGTCGAGCGCTTCGCCGAGGCTGTTCCTGACGGCGAGCGCGCGCTTGATCTCCTTCGAGCTGATGTAGGAATATTCCGAATATTCCATGAAGCTCGGCCGGTGATGGTCGCGAACGAACTGGACGAACCCCTCCGGATTCGTCTTCCAGTCCTTGGGAAAGCCCTCGAGATTTTCGAACACCGTATCCAGGCCGGTCGAGGAGAAGATGCTGACCGCATCCTCGGTATATTTGTCGAAGTCGGTGTCGAAGATTCCGGAATAGATCAGGCAGGTCGAACCGTCGATGTCGAACAGGGCCCATTTCAGCGAGTGGAGCGCGAGGATGGCGAGAACCTCCGGATCCTCGGCGACGGCCTTTTCCATCCTGCGCGCATGCTCGTAGAATTTCTCCTCCGTGCCCGGGATGATCTTGGCGATGATCATGAAGCCGTAATTGATCGGGGTGCGCGGAAAGGCCGGGCCGAAGCGCCCTTGCTCCACCCGGTCGGGGAAGTACCCGCCTTTCGGGATTGCGACGGCCGACTGCCTACCCTTCACCTTCTCGGCCGCAAGCGCGTGCGAGACTGGGGGTCTTTCGACAATTGTCGCCATCCGTCTTATCCTTTTGAACGATCTGCCTTTGGGAGCGTCGATTGATCGTCATGCCCCCTTCGCCGGCTCGGCGTTGGGGAGGACGAGGTTCGGGAGCACCTGCTCCGCGCCCTCGCCCAGCCGCCGCATCAGCCGCACGGCGGTGACCACGTCGATGTCGAGCGGGTGGATGTCGCACGGGCGGACGAAGGAGACCGATCCCGAGGTGCAGCGCGGGGCGCCCGGCAGGTAGATGCTGGCCCACGGCCCATCGACGGGGCCGAAGGAGAATCCGATCGCCCAGCGCGGCCCGATCGGGACCAAGACGACGACGATGTCCGTCTCCTCGGGATCGAGCATCCGGGTGATCGCGCGCGCGGCGACGAACTGAGGCAGGGCGCCGACCATTGTGCCGCCCAGCGCATTGAACAGGGATTTGCCCATTCTCGTATGAGCCAGCAGGCCGGCCCCGAAAGAGAAGATGACCAGCAGGCCGACGCCGATCAGAGTCTGGGCTCCGACGCCGACGATCCGTTCGGGAAACAGGTTCGCCACAGGGTTCGCCAACCTGCCGGCAAAGGCGACGCCCCGTTCCAGGACCAGGATGATCAGCAGCAGCGGCACCAGGAAGGCAAGCCCGCTGAACCCGGCCACCGTGAGCAGCTTCCAGGAGCCGCCGAACCTCGTCGCGGAGTGCTCGTCAGCCATCCCGCATGCTCCGGAGCAGATCCTCCATCGGCGCCTGCGATTCCCGTATCCAGCCCCGGTTCGGCTGGTCGATGTCGAGGATCAGCCCGTAGGACATGGCGAGCATGCCCAGCAGCACTCCGGCGGCCCAGCGCTCCCGACCCCGCTCCATCACGAAGCCGATGATCACGGCGGTCACCGCCATGTAGAGGAGCAGCATGGACAGCACCCGCCCGGGGATGGTCGCGCGCCGGGCGGCCTTGCGGCCGGCGCCGATGTTGAGCGTCTCGTTGACGCTCTCCATGAAGGCGCTTCCGAACTCGGTATTGTATATCGGCCTCAGCGCCTCCAGCGTCGTCGCCGCCAGCTGCCGGCGGTAATCGTCGGTCGTCACCGACAGGCGCTGGCGCAGGTCGACCTCGGCCACCTGGGCGATCTCGATCCGGTGGACGGTGTAGCCGTGCAGGAGCGACCTGAAGCGGGTCCGGTAGGGCTCCTCCATCAGCTGCGAGCGCAGATAGGTGGTGCCGATGGCATTGGCTTCCTGGAGGGTCATCGACCGGCGGACGTCGAACCGATCGAGCGCCAGCGCGAAGGAGAAGCCGAGCAGCAGCGCGAGCAGCCCGAGGGTCGCCGAGGCGCTGAGATTTTCGAAGGTATTGTCGTCGTCCACAGGGGGGCCGGCGGAGCGGACCTTGCGGCGGCGGAGCGCGGCGCCGAGGAAGAGGAGCGCGATCAGCAGGACGAAGATCAGCAGGGTCGCGAGCCATGGCGGAATCTGGCGGTAGAGCGCTTCCATCGTTCACCGCCTCCGCCGGCGCCGCTGGACCCCGGCCGTGGCCGGGGAACAGGGCTTCGATCTCGTCAGGTCAGGCCCCCTGAGCCGCGACGGCGGCACCTACTGCGGGGGGATGTTCATCTGCTGGACGACCGTCGGGGCCCCCGGGTCGGGATCTCCCTGCGGCGCCTCGACGACGATGTAGGTCACGTCGTCGCCCTCGTACTGCGGCTGATACCAGGCGCCGCCGCAGCTGTAATAAGGCGAGGCGTGATAGTAATAGTTCGAGCAGCCGTAGGGCAGGGTATTGTAATAGGAGCCGACGATCGCCGCCGTCGCGCCCGCTATGGCCATGCCGGCGCCGGGGAACCAATTGTCGCCCCAATCATAATCGCCGTCCCAATCGCCGCCGACATTGACGTCGCCGGTGTTGATGTTGCCGGTGTTGATGTTGTTGTTGCCGCCGCCGGGACGGCCGCTGCCGACTCCGCCGACTCCGCCGACTCCGCCGACTCCGCCGACGCCGCCGACACCGCCGACGCCACCGACACCGCCCACACCGCCCACACCGCCCACACCGCCGACGCTGCCGACGCCGCCGACTCCACCGACACCGCCAACTCCGCCGGGACGGCCTGCGCCGCCGACACCGCCGACTCCGCCAGGACGGCCTGCGCCGCCGACACCGCCGACACCGCCGGGACGGCCGGCACCACCGACTCCGCCCACACCGCCGGGACGGCCGGCACCACCGACTCCGCCCACACCGCCGGGACGGCCGGCACCACCGACTCCGCCCACACCGCCGGGACGGCCGGCACTGCCGACCCCGCCAACTCCGCCGGGACGCGAGGCGGCCGTGCCGCCGCCCAGGCCCCTCGCCGCTCCGTAGCTGCGGTCGCCCACGGACGCTCGGCCCGCGCCGCCCCTGCTGGCGGCCTGGCCGCGGCCGGCGCCGGCACTCCCGGCGCGTGCGCCGCCGCTGAATCCTCCCGAACCGCCGCGGCCGTAGCTCGAACCGCCGCCGAATCCTCCGGAGCCGCCGCGGTTGATGCTCGAGCGCGAGGAGCCGCGGGAGCCTGCGCCGCCGAACGAACGGGAGCCGCCGCCGCCGCGCGAGCTGTATCCGCCGCCGCGCGAGCCGCCGCCGCCCATCCGGGCGCCGCCGAAGCCGCCGCCGCCGCCGCCGCCCCTCATGCCGCCGCCGCCGCCGCCCCGGCCGCGGGCGTCGGCGTCGTCCGGCATCGTCGGGATCGTCGCCGCGGTCACCGCGAGCGCGAAGGCCAGGGTGTAGAACAGGCTGGAGAACTTGCCGTATTTCTTCATGGGATCCTCGTCACCGCTTGATGGAGGCCAAAGTGATCCGGTCCGCGCCGTCGGGCGGAACGAAGGTGAAGGCGTCGGCGGGCACCTCGGGCGTGAGGTCCCAGGTGAACTCCATCTCGTAATCGAGCGGATCGGCGACGTCGGTTCCGGTGATCACCCATTTGCAGGGCAGGGGCTGGTCGCCGTCGCGGATCCAGATCTGCCAGTCGACGCCGGGCTGCCGGAAGGCGTAGTGATTGCAGACCTCGTCGCCGACGACGTCGGTGGAAACGAAGAAGCCCGAGGTGATCCTGGCCGTCAGCGCCGGATCGATTCCGAGCTCGAACAGGTCGGACAGGGGAAGGACGAGTCCGAGCCGCTCCTGCGCCGTGTCGAGAAGCTCCTTGATCGTCGGCGGCGCCGCGATCGTGGCATAGAAGCCCTGGCGGGGCGCGAAGACGGTGAAGGTCTTGCCGTCATAATAATATTCGCGGCGCTTGCGGGTCGAATACATGTTCGCGCGGAGCCGGTTGGGACGGGTGGCGAGCAGGTCGATGGTGCCCGGATACTGGACCTTCTGGCCGGTGGTCAGCGCTTCCTCGGTGCTTCCCACGCCCTCGACGGCGAAGGTCGTCAGGGTCCGAAGGAAGGCGCCCATCTTCTCGAGCGCGGCGATCGCCTCGGGCTCGCGCTCGCCGCCCGTGGCCGTTCCCAGCCTCGTCGCGTCCACGCTTTTGAGCTTGGCGGTCTGCGCCGCGGCCGGCTGGGCCGCGGCGACGCTCGCCATCATCAACATGCAGAGAATTGGCGCCTTGGAAAGCATCGTCATGGCCCCTTTGAGGATCCGGAGCCGAAGCTTGATCACAATTCGCGGCGACGCCCCATCAGGGCATGTACTGAGGCCGTTCGCTAGGATGCCCTAGGGATCATCTTGAGCTCGTTGCGGGCCGCGCGGACGGGGCCGCCGGGCATCTCGGCGAGGTTGCGCCAGAACCGCTCGAGGCTCCGGGTGCCGCCGAACAGGGTGGTGAAGTGGGTCGAATCGACCAGCACGATGTCGCCCTTGCGCTCGCCTTCCGGCGGCATCCACAGGACGATGTTGAACTCCGTGTTGCCGGCCTCGGTGAAGGGATGCGACTGGCCCATCTCGACCGGCTGCCGGGCCAGCACCCTGACCCGATCGCCGGCCCCTTCCGCGACCTCGTAATGAGGCAGATGCGGATGGAAGTTGAGCGTGTCCACCTCCTGGAGCAGCCCGCGCTCGTCGAGGCGGGGAAATTTGACCAGCGGAGCGATGTCGCCGTTCTTCCGTGCCGGCCGCAATCCCCAGATGTTGCGGACCGGCACGTCCAGCGCCGCCATCAGGTCGCGCGTGTAGGTGCCGAAGCCCTGCTCGCGCGGGACGAGCGCGTCGCCGTGATGCGCATATTCCTGCTGCCTTTGCTGCTGGCTGTCGGTGAAGCCGACGTCGTGGTGCGGCGCGAGCAGCAGGCAGGTCCCGTCCCGCCTCAGCCACTGCCTCAGCGCGTGGACCTCGGAAGGATGGGCGTTCTGCTCCGAAGGCAGATGGTCGAGCCCGAAGACGAGCAGCGTGTCGCAATCCGCCAGGATCCGCTCGTCGATCGGCAGGTCGAACCCGGCCTGGTCGACCCGCTGGAAGACCGGCACCCGATGGCCGGTCGTCGCCTCCGCGGCCCGCTGGAAGCTGAGGGTCGAGATGTGGAACAGCTCGAGCGTTCCGGCGATGCCCTGCAGGAAGCGGTTGGAGCGATACGCCGCCGTCTCGTAGCTCGGCCAGAGCACGTTGCGCACTTCGGTCATGGTCGAGAAGCGGTTCGCCATGAGAGCCGGGTCGCGTTGCGCCTCCCACGGATAGCTCCACGACCAGTAGATGCTGAGCCTGCGCCGGCCGTTGACGGGGCGCGGCATATGCTCCTGGTTGTAGGTCCGGGGCGCAGTCATGCGCTCGCTCCTTCTGTTGCGGGGACTGCCGGCTCGGCCCACTCGCCGAGCGTCGCCAGATATTGCAGCGCAGCCAGTCCGGGCAGGAAGAAATAGGCGCCGCCGCGCACCGTCGTGAAGGCGGGGAGGCCGGTGATCCTCTTGCGGATAGGCCGCCTGGGAATCTTGTATTCGAGGGTTCCGTCCTGGTTGCCGATGATCGGATCGCGCTCGTTGCCGAGCTCATGGAAGCTCTTGTCGTTGATCCAAACATTCTGGGCGAACTCGAATTGCCGGACGAGGCTGGCGCACAGCACGAAGGCGGCGATTCCGCGCTCCCGCCCATCGTCCGGCTCGCCGGGCGGAAGCGGGGGGCCGTAGGTCGCGCCGCGGCGGATCATGCGCCGGCGGTTCATGTTGACGGCGGTGTCGCGGGGATTCATCCGCCGCATGTGCGAGCCGAGCGGCACCTTGTAGCCGTGCGGATCGTCGTCCTTGTAGTTGAAGTCGTTGCAGCGATGAAGGTCGGCGCCGAGCTCGGGATCGTCCTTTTCGGACGCGAGGGTGAGGGGGGCGCCGCTGCGCCAGCGTCCCATCAGCTTGGCGGCGATCAGCTCCTGCTCCTCCTCGCTGTCGCCATGCTCGGCGAGGAAATCCCGGAACCGGCCGACATGCTCTTCGAGCCGCCGATAGGCCATGTAGGTGCCGTTGCGCGCCAGGACCGCCGGCCGCGGCATCGGATAGGGCTGGCCGCTCTCGTCCGGGTAGCCGAGGATGAACTCGCCGGGCTTCAGGGGACCGCCGCAGCCGGCGTAGGCGATGTCCTCGGTGCCCTCGATCACCGGTTGCGACAGCCGATCGCGATAGCCGAAATGGTCGTGGGCATGATCGAAGGGCGGAGTCGCGTCGAGCTGGAGGCTGGAGAGGAGCCGGACTCCCGGATACCGTTCGAGCAGCGCGCGATGCTCGCTCTCGCAGCGCTGCCGCTCGGCCGAATCGCGGGCGAACAGGATGGCGATGGCGTGGAGGTCCGGGCCGGCGGTCCCGTCGACCCAGTGGCGCGGGCTGCTGCCGCCGGTGTCGCCCAGCACCTCGGCCCGCGCGGCCATGCCCTGGCGGAAGGCCTCCGGGAAGGACGAGAGCGACATCTGGTCGACTCCGAGGGCCTTGAGGCCGTGCCAGGTGAAGGCGAGGGTGATCCATCTTTTATCGTCCGCGCCCGTTCCGACCGCAGCCGCCGAGCGCACCGTCGGCAGAAGCTCCGCGAGCCACCCCCGGCCGCTCGGCCCGTCGGCGAAGGACAGGAACTCGTAGCATCCGGTCAGCGCCGGGGTCCGCGTCAGCAGGATGTGCTGGATGTCGTCCAGCTCCAGCATGGCCTTCACTCTCCGCGAGCCCGTCAAAGCTGCATGTTGTCGAGGACCTCGGAGAGGCCGCTCTTGACCGCCAAGGCGCTGCTCACCTCCTTGGCGCTGACGTAGGAATATTCGGAATATTCCATGAAGCTCGGCCGGTGGTGCTCGCGGACGAAGCGGACGAAGGCCTCGGGATTCGACTTCCAATCGGACGGGAAGCCTACGAGGTTTTCGAACACCGTATCGATCCCCGTCGCGGCGAAGATCTGCACCGCATCCTCGGTATATTTGTCGAAGTCGGTGTCGAAGACGCCCTGGTACATGAAATAGGTGGAACCCTCGATATCGAACATGACCCACTTCAGAGTGTGCAGCTTCAGGACCTCGAGCACGTCCGGGTGCTCGGTCACCGCCGTCTGGATGTTGCGCGCATATTGATGGAACTTCTCCTCGCGGCCGGGAATGATCTTGGCGATGATGGTGAAGCCGTAATTGATCGGCGTACGCGGAAAGACCGGCCCGTAGCGTCCCTGCTCGATTCGATCGGGAAAATATCCACCCGGCGGAATGGCCATGGCGGAAGGAGCGCCCTTCACCAGGCTCGGCGAGGGGGCGGGGGGCCAGGAGGTCTTCGACGTGGCCGGTTTGTCGAGAAGGGTTGCCATTTCCGTTTCCTTTCAAAAGGCGACGCCGACGATGGTGCGGAGCATCCAGCCGTTCGGGCCGTGTTGGTTGCGGGCGACGACTCCGCCGGCGCTGAGCCGAAGCGAGGCGTTGGAGCCGAGGGCGATAGTGGCCGTGCCGCCGAGCGACAGGCTGCGTTGCGGATTGCCGGCCTCGACTCCGTCCACCTCCATCTCTCCGCCCTCCCGCCAGAGGATGTCGACGGATGCCCAGAGGCCGGACGTGAAGCCGCGGGTGAGATGGCCCTCGAAGATGAAGAGCGGCTTCTGCCGGGTACGGCCGGCTTCGAACGGATCCTCATTGGCTCCGAAGACGGTGACGGTCGGCATCAGCTCCACCGTCACCAGCTCCGGATCGGCCATTCCCTTGCCGATCGCGTAGACGATCGGAGCGCCGAGGCGCAGCGCCCAGCGGTTGGCGCCGACGTTGATCGAGCGGCCGGACGAATAGGCGCCGGTCGGGAAGAACAGCTTTGCCAGCGCGTTCACCGCCAGGCCCGGCCGATGGCGCCCGTAATCCGCCGCCGGCAGCGACGGAGTCCCGTGCAGGCCGAACACGAAGCCGAGCTGGGCGTCGCCGAGGCCCTCGACGCTCCCGGAACCGCCGCTTCCGTCCCCGGCCGAGATGCGGCTCGCCGGCACGACCAGGAAGATGAAGGATTGGCGTCCGCCCAGATCGAAGGCCTGAACGAACTGGAAGACGGCGAGGTTCGTGTCGAGAGAGGCGGGGCCCGCCACGGCGCCCGGGTCGACCGCGAGGTTCGAGTGCAGCCGGTGCAGTCGGAGCGAAGCGATCGTCGTCTTGTCCGGCACCATCATGTACAGCCTCGCGCCGTCATCCTGCGCGCGGGCGGATCCATGCGCCGCGAGCAGTAACAGGGTTGCACCCAGGAACCGAAGCGGAACCCGGGGATGCGCGACCTCGCGCCTCAGGCCAGGTACGGCTCCCCGCATCGTCCTCCCCCGGATCAGGTCATCATTGAGGGGGTCTAGGTCCGAAGCCGGGGGGCTCACATTGGCGCAAACCCGGGCTGCAAAGGTATTCACACCTGAGCTTGCCGCTCCGCAGTCCGGGAAAAACCGCGAAAAAAAGGCCGGCGCCCTGAAGGGAGGGCGCCGGCCAAGTTCTTCCGCTTCGTACGGGGATGACCTAGAAGCGGAAGCCTGCTCCGACGACGAACTGATGGCGGGCCATGTCGATGCCGTTGAAGATCGGCCCGGCGTTGACGTCCGCTCCGCGGATGTCGAAATCGCCGTTGCTGTAATGGGTGTAATGGTATTCGGCCTTGCCGTAGAAATTGTCGCCGAACATATATTCGCCGCCGACTCCGACCCGGATGCCATCGACGTCGACGCTCTCGTCGAACTCGAAGGGGATGCCGTTGTCGAAGCCGCTGCCGTCCAGCTCGATCTTGGTGAAGGACCAGCCCAGCTTGAGGTAGAAAAGGGTCCGCGGCGTGGCGGCGATACCGGCGCGGAGGCCGGCATAGAGATCGGCCGCGGCCTTGCCTTCGAGATGGGTGGTGACGGGCGCCGCCGGCACGCCCGCGATCGGATTGGCCGGCCGGAGCCCGCTGAAATCCTCGTCGCGGCTCGCCGTGGAATCGGTCCACGAGCCTTCGGCGCCGATGACCCAGGGGCCGGTCTGATAATCGTATCCGAGGCCGATGCCGTAGGTCCAGCCGCTCTGCGAATTCTGGCCGCCGTCGAACAGGGTATCGTCGAAATCGACCCCGATGTCGTCGTAGCCGGTCATCGCCTCGATCTTGAAGCCCTTGAAGAGTTCGGTCTCGTCCTGAGCCAGGGCAGGGGCCGCTCCGAAGGTGGCGGTGGCGAATAATGCGCCGACGCCCAGTGCCCATCTCGCGACGGCTCGGCGCTCCCCGGACACTATACGCTCCAAATAATGCATTTAAACCTCCTTGCGACCTCTGATCCCCGGCAAGTAACCAACTTGGAGCTGGCCTTGGATCGGGTGAAATACTGATAGAATGGCGGGAAGATCACCTGACCTCTCGCCTCATCCGTAGACAAAGCGGACAATAGGGGACGCCGGTCCGGCCGTCGCCGATCCGGCGTCCCAACGGCGTCGAGGGTTGGCGCCGTTATTTCAACTGCGTCTTCGCAGTCAGCACCCGTACGACGACGCGGCGCGCCTGGTCGTCGTTGGTGGGCATGGTTTCCTCCGGCGCCGCCGTGCCTTCGCCCATCGCCGAGGGCGACAGAACCCGGCCCGGCTGGATCTTGCCGGTCTGACGCAGATAGGTGCTGACCGCCATCGCCCGCTTCAGGCTCAGGCGCTCGTTCGCCTGCGCATTTCCCCGCGGGTCGGCGAAGCCGAGGATGGAGACCCGGTAATTGCCGTGGGTCGGCGCCTTGGCGGCGATCGCCCGGAGCTCGGCCTTATATTGCTCGGCGATCGCGGAGCTGCCGGTGGCGAAATAGACCGTCGTCTCCTCCTTGATCACATATTCCTGTCCTTCGACGATCGCCCGGCGAAGCTCCTCGCGCTCCGTCGCCGCCTGCTCGAGCCGGACATTCTGCTGCTCGAAGGTCTCGGCCGTGCCCGCCTTCGTGGCGATCGCGGCCCGCCAGTCGCGCTCCTTGAAGTCGATCTCGCTGGCGGTGATGGTGTTGCCCTGGAGGTCGCCCTCGATCTTGATGATCAGCCCCGTCATCAGGCTGTCGAGGCCGCGGTCGCGTTTTTGCAGGCCCTTATCCTCCTGGATGGTCGTCGTCGGAGTCAGCATGACGGTGAGCGGGCCCTCGCGGGTGCGGACGTTAAGCTGGCCTTCGCTCATCGACATGATGACGCCCACTCTCTTCGCCTCCTCCGCAAAAGCGGGGGTGGCGAGGGCGACGGCGGCGGCGAAGAGCGCCAGGCTGCGGTTTCGAGCGTTCATGTCAACTCCTGCCTGACATTGTGGTGAGACGAGTTACGCCGCCTGACCCGCAAGACGACATCCGGTCTTGTGCTGAATTGGCCCGGCATCGTTGAGGAGGGCCGCGGTTCGCGGGCTCGCCCCCGGCATCAGGCTTTCCCCTGATGGTTTTCGCTTCGAAAGCGACGGAATCTCCGCGGGCAATCCGAAGGAGAAACCGCGTGGCTCCCTCCACTTCCGCCTTGGCCGGCAGCGCCAATTTCGAATCCAGAAGCCGCGACGGCGCTCCGGCGGCGGCGCCCCTGCCGGACGTCGTTTCCGCTCGCGACATGGTGTGGATAGAGGGGCGGGCTTTCCTCAGGGGATCGGATCGGTACTATCCCGAGGAGCGGCCCAAGCGCCGGGTCTCGGTCGACGGTTTCTGGATCGACCGGACCCCGGTCACCAACGCCGAGTTCGAGCGCTTCGTCCGGGCCACCGGCTATGTCACCCTCGCGGAGCAGGAGCTGACGGTGCTGGGCTTCCCCGACGCCAAGCCGTTCGGCCTTCCGGCCGGTTCGATGGTGTTCAAGCCGTCGCTCGAGCCGGTCCCCCTCGACGACCCCGCTCTCTGGTGGGAATTCGTCCCGCGCGCCGACTGGCGGCACCCGTCGGGGCGCGGCAGCTCGACCTTCGGCCTCGAGCAGCATCCGGTCGTCCATCTCGCGCTCGCCGACGTCGAAGCCTATTGCCAATGGGCCGGAACCGTCCTTCCGAGCGAGGAGGAGTGGGAGCTCGCGGCGAAGGGGGGCCTCGACGGCTGCGAGTTCGCCTGGGGCGACTCGCTCGAGCCGGACGGCCGGCGGATGGCCAACACGTGGATCGGGACCTTCCCCCTCCTCGAGGACGATCCCGAGAAATTCAACGGCACGTCACCCGTCAAGGCCTATCCGGCCAACGGCCACGGCCTCTACGACATGATCGGGAACGTCTGGGAATGGACGAGCGACTGGTGGCTGCTCCATCCGGTCGGCAAGGCCGGAGATCCCTGCTGCAGCGTGAAGCGCCGGGCGAGCGCCGCGCCCGACGATCCGCTGCATGTCCCCCGGCGCGTGCTGAAGGGCGGATCGCATCTGTGCGCTCCGGATTATTGCCGGCGCTACCGGCCGGCGGCGCGGCTGCCGCATCCGATCGACACGGCGACCTCGCACATCGGCTTCCGATGCGCGGTGCGGCCTAGCTGATCGATTGCGAAGTGGGGGAGGAAGACCTGTCGAACGGCGATCGGCGCGAGCCGGCCCAGCGCTCGTGCCGGGTGGAAGCGGAATCTTCGTCTTGACGGCGCTCGGACGAAACGACGTCGGGCGCGACCGGCGCGTCGAGCACGGCATAGGCGGCCTCGGCGCGGTTCAGGAAGTCCGGGTAGCGCCAGATATGATCGTCGAAGGCGGTCACCTCGCCCAGGACCAGCTTCAGATGTTCGTCCGGGTCGCGGCCGGCCAGTCGCGCTGCCATCCTGGCGAGCGCCTCTATTTCCGCGTTTCTCTCAGCAGTCCCCAATTAGCCCTCTCCTCTGAATTTAAATCCTCTCACAGGGGGCCGGTTGATGGACCGACCCACCTTAAAGCCAGCTTAACGATTCCGGTCGCGAATTTCCTAAATCTATGATAAACAGCAATTGAACGCCATATGATGGTTATGAGTCCGGCAAGACGAATTCTGATCGCGGACGATCATGCCGGGGTTCGTAACGGCCTTCGCAGCCTGCTGGCGCCGTGGCCGCAGATGCAGGTCGTGGCGGAAGCCCGCACCGGAGCCGAGGCCCTCGAGGCCGGACGATCGGCGAAACCGGACATCGTCATCATGGACCTTTGCCTGCCCGGCCTCCAGGGGATGGACCTCATTCTCGCCCTGAAGCGCGAGCTGCCTGAAAGCCGGATCGTGATCTACACCATGCATCGGTCCGAGACACTGGTCGGGGAAGCGCTCCGCGCCGGGGCGAGCTCTTATGTGGTCAAGGGGGATTCGAGCTGCGACCTGCTCGACGCGCTGATGAATTACTGACGGCGCGCCTTATTCCCTTCCGCCGGCGTCTGGCGGGACCAGTCCATCGAGCAAGGCGTAGGCCGCCTCGGCGCGCTTGAGGAAATCCGGGTAGCGCCAGACGTAATCGTCGAAGGCGGTCACCTCGCCGAGGATCAGCTTCAGATATTCGTCCGGGTCGCGGCCGGCCAGCCGCGCCGCCATCCTGGCGAGCGTCTCGATATCCGTTTTTCTCTCAGCAGACTCCAATTAGTCCGCTCCCTCTGATTCAAATCGTTTTTTTTTACAGAGTGTGCTGGCGAACCGCCCCTTGGTTCATTCACTATTTAGCATAGGTCTAGAGGATGTGCGCGGGAAATCGCAACCCGGCTTTACGGCCCCTCCGGTCGAGACGCCGGGCCGATCGCGTCCACTGTCCGAATTCGGACGAAGTGGACGAAGTGGACGCGAACGGGGCCGTTCGAACGGGCCCGCCGCTGTCCGTTTCCGGACGAAGTGGACGAAGTGGACGCGACAAAGGGGATTTTTTGCGCTCGCCAACGGAGCCGCCGCCGGCGCGTGTTCCTGGGCCCCGGCCTTCGCCGGGGAGCATCTCCAGTCCAGAGGCTATCGACAATTCAAAGAGCCGGGAGTAGGAACATAGCACGAACATCGCTCGCCGTCAAGCTCGTTTGATGCGCGATCTCGAATGCCCCGGAACTCAGCCGGTGCGGCGCTCGTCGGCGGTCGAGTCGGAGCAGGTGCGGCCGCCCACGTCGGGCGCGACCGGCGCATCGAGCAAGGCGTAGGCCGCCTCGGCGCGGTTCAGGAAGTCCGGGTAGCGCCAGATATAATCGTCGAAGGCGGTCACCTCGCCCAGGACGAGCTTCAGATGTTCGTCCGGGTCGCGGCCGGCCAGCCGCGCCGCCATCCTGGCGAGCGTCTCTATGTCCGCACTTTTCCCGGCCATCGCCAATCAACTCGCTCCTTTGAATCAAAACCATTTTTTTTCGCAGAGCGTCGAGGACTATGCAACTAGCTACCTTAAAGCGGGGTTAACGATGTTCGACGTGGAAAAGATCGTGTATCGTGCCAGTCGAATCGAATGGCGCTCGTGGCCGAATTCAATACAATAAATGAATGTTAGCTGGTGAGTATGAGGTCGGAAACACGGCGTATCCTTATTGCCGACGACCATGCCGGGGTCCGCAATGGCATTCGTAACCTGCTGAAGTCCTGGCCGGGGATGGAGGTAGTCGCCGAAGCCGCCGGTGGAGACGAGGCGCTGGAGATCGTCCGGTCGACTATTCCGGATATCGCCATAATGGACCTTTCTCTGCCCGGCCTTCACGGGCTCGACTTGATCCTCGCGATGAAGCGCGAGTCGCCCGACACCCAGATCCTGATCTACACCATGTACCGCTCCGAAAAACTGGTCCGGGAAGCCTTGCGGGCCGGGGCGAGCTTCTATGTGGTCAAAGGAGACCCGAGCAGCGACCTACTCGCCGCCCTGATGAATTGCCGGTGAAGCGCAAACTCTTCGTCTGTCAAGGCGATGACTGCTCAGATTGAGCGCCATGCCCACCCGATCCGGATTCGCCTTCTTCACCTCTTGAAAGAAGCTGCCGGACGGCTGCCAGGTCAAGTTCCGCATGGCCGGACGGGGTAGGCGCACCGCTCCGGCATCCGTCCCGGCGCCACCTCGGCCTGCCGTCGAAGATCCGGCAGGGAGGGTAAACGCCGTCCCCACTGGGGACTTACCCTAATATCGCGGCTGCGCGCGAGACCCGACACATCGCTGTTCTTCAAGGGAATGTCGATGCGCCTGGAAGTCGCGCCAATCCGTCGTTCATGCCGGGCCTTTGCCGGGCCGGGCAGGCGCGCGACCGGCGCCTTCCTCGTCCTGGCGGCGGCGGTCGGGCTGGAGAGCGCGGCGGCTCAGACCACGGTCTACGCGCCGGGGCAAGGCAGCCCGAACGAGGTGCAGCTGCCGATCGACGTGCTCGCCTCCGTCGGCGGCCGCTGCGGCTTCGCCGAGAACGAGGCTCCGAGCGGAAGCTTCGACCAGCGCAATTTCGACGTCACCGGCTTCACGCACGATTTCCTCTTCAAGCTGAACTGCACCGGTCCCTCGCGGGTCGCCGTGGTGTCCAGCAACGGCGGGCTGAAGACCGCCGGGACGGCGCAGCCCGGCTATTCCGTGCTGGCGCCCTACGACGTTTCGCTCCACCTGGTCAGCAATACGGCAACGACCGCCGACGCGACCTGCGCCGCCTCGACCCTGGTCGCCGGCACCGGCAGCTGCGCCGACTTCCTGGGCCCGGCGAGCACGACCCAGGGTCTGCGCATCGCCGCGCCCTCGACCAACCAGACCGGATCCTACCTCAGGGTCGCCGCCTCCGCCTACAACCAGGCGGTCGGGCCGACCCTGATCGCCGGGGAATATGCCGACACGCTCACCGTCACTCTGAGCGCTTCGCCTTAGTCGCGTACCGACTTTCATCGTCACGGCCGGATCGTCCGGCCGAACAGGGAGCAAGACATGAAGAAGATCCTTTCGACCGCTTTGGCCGCCGCTTCGGCGCTGGTCGTCGCCACGCCGGCAGGCGCCCAATCGTCGACCGGCATCGTCAACATCACCGGCAATGTCGACAGCAAGTGCATCGTCACCAATCCCGGCAATCCGAGCGGCGGAGACTTCGGCGGCACCGTCGCCCTCGGCAATCTCGCCCAGGCCGACGGCACGATGGCCACCGATCTCGCCAGCCGCTTCAACGGCACGGCGGCGGCGAACCTCAACTACAAGATCGTCTGCACCGCGGCGAATACCAGCGTCGCCGTCGATTCCGACCCGATCGTCGCCGCCACCGGAGTCGCCGAAAGCGGCTATGCCAACCGCATCGACTACAAGGCCACCGTCGCGGTGACTCTCGTCGGCGGCCCCGGCACCCCCGTCGAGAACGATTCGGCAGCCGTTCCGACCGCGGCCGTCACCCAAGGCGGCCGGCTCGCTGCCCTGTCCAACAACATCTCCGTGTCGGCGAGCGACTTCCGGACCGCGAACGTGACCGACATCCTCGTCGCCGACCCCGTCTACACCGGCAAGATCACCATCGTCGTCTCGCCGGTCGCCTGAACCGGCGGGCGACATTTGTCTGGAGTAAGTGAAATGAAGAAGCTCTTGTTGCTGGGATCGGCCGCGATCGCCGTCGCCTCGGCGGCGCCGGCCCTCGCCCAGGTGAACGGCGAGGTGGACGTCGAGGGGTATGTCGACGATCGCTGCCAGTTCGCGATCCTCGGCCATGCGATCATCGACCTCGGCGAGATTTCGGGCGACGACGGCCGGCTCGACGAAGGAGCGGTCGACGCCGGGCAGGCCACCCTGCAGGGCTGGTGCAACGGCTCGGCCTCGACGATCTGGGTGGAGGCCTTTCCGCTGATCAACGCCGCGGTCGCCTCGCCGAGCTTCGACAACCGGGTCGACTATCGCGCCACGGCCACGGCCGGGAGCGCGGCGCCGATCGACGACACGACCGATGGCGGGTCCGGCAGCGAGGTCCCCCTCGGCCTGTTCAACGGCGATATCGTCGTCGACATCTCCAACTCCGCCTCCCCGAACGACCGGCTGATGGTCGCCGGCGACTATGTCGGAAGCATCGTCGTCACCCTGGCTCCGAACACCAGCTTCGAAGCGCCTCCGGCGGGGCCCTGACGACATGAAGGATTCGCGATGAGGTCGGCCTGTCTTGCGCTCGCATTGCTGCTGTCGGCTTCGGCCGGCGCCGCGGCGGCGCAGACGACGGCGACGGGCGATGTCGGAGTCAGCGCCAATGTCGACGGCGTCTGCCGGCTGGGCCCGCCGTCGCGGCCCTCGGTCGACCTCGGGGAGATGGCGGCGCGGTCCGGCATGCGAGTCGGTCGCCTCGCCACGCTCCTCGAGGTGACCGTAACCCTGCCCGGACTCCTACTGCAATTTCGGCGGCACCCGGCTGACGATACGCGCCGAGGCGCTGGTCCAGCCGGACTCGGCGCCGCTTCCCGCCGGCTTCGCCCGGGCCGTCAACTATTCCTCGACGGTGACGACCTGGGCGACGACCGCGCCGCTGATCACCACGGCGGCCGACGCCGAAGGCGCCTCGCCGATGGCGGAGGGATCGGGCGGCACCGAGCCGGCGGCGAAGCTCACCGACCTCACCCTCGTCCTGTCCGGCTTCAACGTCCCTTCCGACGCCCGGCTGATGGCCGGCAATTATCACGGCCAGGTCACCATCACGCTGGGCCCGGCCGCCGCCGACACGGGGCAAGGAGAATGAAGATGAAGCTCGTCGCGCCCGGCCTTGCAATCCTCCTCGCCGCCGCATCCGGCGCGGCCTCGGCGCAATCCGAATCGGGTCTTCCGAGGCCCTTCGCCGTCATCGGCAACGTGCCGGTCCTGTGCACGGCCGGAACGCTCAGCGAGGACAATGGCGTGTTCGCGGTCGGCGTTCTGGTCGACCTCTCCACCGGCTTCCTGCGCACCGACCTGTCGGCCCCGCCCAAGGTGCTGCAGGGCACTTTCTGCACGTCGCGAAGCACGATCACGGTCGAAGCGAGCCCGCTGGTCGCGCAGGCCTCCCCCGGAACGCCGCCCGCCGGCTTCTCCAACACGGTCCACTTCACCGCCACTGCGGAGGGCTGGACTCCGAACCCCGCCGTCTTCGTCACCGGCGCGGCGACCAACCCCGCCTCGGTCCAGACCCGCGACACCGGCTTCACCGGCGACATTACCGTCAGCATCGGCGATTTCACCACCGACGGCGGCCCTGCCCTCCGGCTGGTCCAGGATCCGCTCTACCAAGGCGCGGTCGTGGTCACGCTCGCGGCGGCGGACTGACCGTTGGCCCGGCGCCTCCTCCTTCTCCTCGGCGCCGCGCTGCCGACGGCCCTGGCGGCCGAGGTCGCGCCGGTCACGCGCTCCGTTCCGGTGATCGCCAGCGCCCCGGCGGTCTGCGCGATGCGGGAGCCCGTCGTGGCGGCGGGCGGCCAGATCAATTTTCGCGGGATCAACGGGAACACGCTGCAGATCGACCATCTCGTCGATCCGGCGACGCTCGCGGCGGCCGCCGCTTCCGTCGACGTCACCTTCGACGCCGTCTGCAACTATCCGCACCGGATCAGGGTCGAGGCCCAGAACAACGGCCTGTGGCGCACCTCGGAGCGCCCGGCCGCTCCGCCTCCCGGCTTCGCTTATGCCGTGCCCTACCGGGCGACGATCGACTGGGGCCTGGAGCATGGCCGGCTCGAAGCCGACGCCAAGATGCGCCGGATCGCCGAGCGCTCGATCGCCGTCGACCAGCCGACCAGCGGGGAGATCAGGCTTCGCCTCGAGATCGAGGCCGGGGCCTCGAACGTCCAGGCCCACGCGCCCCTTCTCGCCGGCTCCTACGGCGACACCCTCCGAATCACGCTGGAGCCGCAATGAGGATCCGCCTCGCCGCCCTCGCTCTGCCTCTCCTCGCCCCGTCGGGCCTCGCCGCGCAGACTCCGCAGACCGGTCAGGGGCGGCTCGAGATTGTCGGCGAGGCGCCGGGCGCCTGCGTCATCCGCGGGCCGGCGGCGGTCACCGCGACCAATGCCAGCTATGGGTCCGCCGGGCCCTCCGCCGGCCGGCTTCGGATCACCGAGATGGTGGGGCCGGAATCGGAATCGCGCGCGGTCACCGCCGACGTCGAGCTCAACGTGGTCTGCAACTCGCCGCACCGGCTGGTGCTTCGAAGCGAGAATGGCGGGATGCGGCGAATCGGCGCCGCCGGCGGGCCGCAAGGGCCCTTCGCCGAGCTTCTGCCCTACCGATTCCGGGCGAGTTGGCTCGGCCGGGAGGCCTCGTCGGCCACCGACGGCGGGGGCGCTCTGGTCATGGACTCGAACCGCGGCGGCGCCGGGCTGCTCTCGCTGGGCGTGGCCGTGCCGCCGGGGGTCAAGCTGGTCGCCGGGGATTATCGCGACTCGGTGATCCTGGAGTTCCGCGCCGCGGAGTGAGTTTCAAACGGGGGTGGGGGAGACAGAGGTTGAGACAGGGGATTGCAAGGGGGCTGATGCGGATCGCCGCATTCGCGGCAGCGGTCGGCCTGGCGGGATCGGTGGTGGCGATGACGGTTCAGCCGATCGTCGTCAACCTGACCACCTCCGGCCGCGGGATGACCCAGGTGGTGACGGTCGAGAACACCTTCGCCCAGCCGCTTCCGGTCGAGATCAGGGTCGAGGAGCTCAGCCTCGAGACGGACGGGGTCAAGGGCACCGGCAAGGACAGCGGCGACCTGCTCGTCTTCCCGGTCCAGGCGATGATCAAGCCGGGGCAGACCCAGACCTTCCGGCTGCAATATGTCGGCGATCCGGATCTCCCGAAATCGAAGCATTTCTACGCCACCGTCGCCCAGCTTCCCGTGCAGCTTCCGCAGGGCCAGTCGGCGATCCAGATCCTCTACAATTTCCAGGTGCTGGTCAGCGTCGCGCCGCAGGGCGCCAAGGCCGATCTCAAGGTCGCCGGAGCCGCCCTCGGCCGCGACAATGCCGGCAAGCCGGTGCCGGTGGTCACTTTGAGCAACGCCTCCAACGCCCACGGCTATCTGTCGCAGGGGCGGCTTCGGATCGTCCAGCGCGACGGCGCCGGCAAGGAGGTCTTCCGCCGCACCCTATCCGGGCCGGAGATCCAGCAGACGATCGGCTTCGGCCTGGTCGGCGCGGGCCAGACCCGGAAGGTCCAGATTCCGGTCGAGCTGCCCCAGGAGGGGGGCAGCGTCGAGGCCCAGTTCACCCCCGGTGGCTAGGCTTCGCCTGCTCCTGCTCGGCACCTGCGGCCTCCTCGCGGCGCCGGCCGCCGGACTCGCCTCGCAGCCCGGAGCGACCCCGCAGGCGCAGGAGCGGCGGATCGTCATCGACGGCCGCGACCTCCTGCCCGACGGCTCGACCCGGCTGAACACGACCGGAAGGACGGTGACCCTGACCGTGCCGACCAAGGACGGCCCCCGCAACCTCGGCGACATCGTCCTCACCGTCAGCCCGGACGACCGGGTCGAATTCTCCGCCGAGCGGCTGCTCGACCTGCTCTCCAACGTCCTCGATCCCGACGTGCTGAGGACCCTGCGCGGCAGCTTCGCGGGGCAGACGACCCTCACCCCCGCCGATTTCGAGGCGTCGGGAATCCGCATCCGCTACAATCCCCAGACGCTCGAGCTCGAACTCGACATCGCCAGCGAGCGCCGCGCCTCGCGGGCCGTGCAGGTGAGCCCGCTCGATCGCGCCAGAATCGGCGAGTTCGTCGAGCCGGCGCGCTTCAGCGCCTATGTCAACGTGCGCGGCTCGCTCGACTATCTCCACCAGGGCTTCAACGACGGGGTTCAGGAGCCGGTCTTCTTCATGGACGGCGCCGCCCGCTTCGCCGGGATCGTGCTGGAATCCGAAGCCGCCTGGCAGCCCGGCGCCGGGAACCGCCCCGATTTCCAGCGGATCGGCTCGCGCGCCGTCTATGACGACCAGGACAATCTGATCCGCTGGACGGCGGGCGACCTCCTGCCGGTCGTCCGCGGCTTCCAGGCGGCGCCCGACATCGGCGGAATCTCGATCTTCCGCAGCTATTCGGTGCTCGAGCCGCAGACGATCGTCAGGCCGCGCGGCGACCGCAGCTTCCGGCTCGAGCGTCCCTCCACCGTCGAGGTCCACGTCAACGGCCAGATGGTCCGCCGGCTCCAGCTCGCTCCGGGCACCTACGACCTTCGCGACTTCCCCTTCACCCAGGGCGCGAACGACATCCGCCTGTCGGTGCTCGACGATACCGGCCGCTCCGAGCTGCTGCGCTTCAACGTCTTCCTCGACCAGTCGCAGCTCGCCGAGGGGCTGAGCGAGTTCGGCCTCTACGCCGGGGTGATGGCGCCTTTGCTCCCGGACGGCCCCCATTATACCGACGATCTCACCTTCACCGGCTTCTACCGCCGCGGCGTCAGCGACTATGTCACCCTCGGCGCCAACGCCCAGGCCGACCGCCGAACCGTCATGGGCGGGGTCGAGGCGGTGCTGGGCACGTCGATCGGCACGTTCGGCGGCAATTTCTCCTTGTCGGACATCAAGCGGGTCGGCACCGGCTGGGCCGGGATCGTCACCTTCCAGCGGCTGATCCAGCGCAGCGGCGGCCGCGCCGATTCGCTCAACCTCTCGGTCGAGGCCCGAAGCCGCTGGTTCGGGCCGGTGGGGACGATCATCCCGAGCAACCCGTTCGAATATGAGATCGGCGCCGGCTACAGCCACGCCTTCAACGACTATCTCTACGGCGGCCTCGACGGCCGCTTCTCCAAGGGCCGCGATCTGCAGCGCGACACCCACACCTACCGCGCGACGCTGGGCTGGCGGATCAGCGACTCGGTCAGCATGACCGCCGACGGGCGCTACGAGCGCGACAATCTCGGCTCGCGCTTCGGCGCTTTGGTGTCGCTGACCGTCCGGCTCGGCCGCTATTCGAGCGTCCGCGGCGATTACGACACGCGCTTCGACCGGGCCCGGCTGTCCTTCCAGACCCTGCACGGCCAGGGCGTCGGCGCCTACAACGTCGCCGCCGACGTCGAGCGGACGAACCAGGGCTCGGGGGTCAACGTCAACGGCAATTATTTCGCCAACCGCGCCGAGCTCGGGGTCAGCCATTTCGGCACGTTCGAGAACGATTTCGGCGATTCGACCAGCCAGCGCAGCTCGCTTCGCTTCGCCAGCTCCTTCGCCTTCGCCGACGGCCACGCCTCGATGGGCCGGCCGATCTACGACAGCTTCGCCATCGTCCGCGGCCATCGCGGCCTCAAGGGCGCGGAAGTCGTCATCGACCCGTCGCCCTACGGCTACACCGCCAGCACCGGAATGATGGGCACCGGAGTCCATCCCAGCCTCAGCTCCTATTCGGAGCGGACGATCGCCATCGACGCCCCGAAGGCGCCGGCCGGAGTCGACCTCGGCCAAGGCTCGTTTCGGGTCTTCCCGCCCTATCGCAGCGGCTACGACCTCGTCGTCGGCTCGAGCTATACGGTGACCGTGCTCGGGCGGCTTCTCAACCGCGACGGCGAGCCGGTCGCCCTCGTCACCGGAAGCGCGGTCGAGCTGGCCCAACCGGACAAGGAGCCGGTCCCCGTCTTCACCAATCGCGACGGCCGCTTCGGAGCGCCCGGCCTCGCGCCCGGCAAGTGGCGCATAACCATGCTCGATCCCCTCGAGAGCAGCTTCACGATCGCCGTCCCGGACAAGGCCGAGGGAATCCTCAGGCTCGGCGATCTCACGCCTTCGGAAAATGGTGACATGAAATGAAGATGGTCAGGCTCATCGCGGCGGTCGCAATTCTGGCGGGCCTGGCCGGCCTGCTGGCCCCGCCCGCCGAGGCGCAGGTCCGCCGCTGCCTGGTGACGGCGACCAGCGCCTCCTCGGTCGC
Organism: uncultured Alphaproteobacteria bacterium; assembly: GCA_963716155.1. Classification (GTDB taxonomy): domain Bacteria; phylum Pseudomonadota; class Alphaproteobacteria; order Sphingomonadales; family Sphingomonadaceae; genus Allosphingosinicella. The sequence goes on along the minus strand of OY970297.1, from coordinate 1,884,749 downwards.
GACCTACGATCCGTTCGGCTCCGGCGGCATCTCCATCACCAACGTCGCCATCACCTTCACCCGCGGCAACGGGCCGGGCGGCGCCAAGCCCGCGACCATCGACATGTTCGTCAAGGCGCAGAGCTCGGCGGCGAACGGCATCCAGCTCATCCCGACGGGCGTCGTCGGAGCGGGAAACGCCACCGGCCTCAACCAGAACATCTTCTACGACACGCCGGGCCCCACGCCCAACATCGCCGTTCCGCTCGGCAACACGCCGGTCGCCGGAGTCCTGCGCTGGGATTTCACCGGCAACGACGCCGGGTCCGACGTCTTCACCATCAATTTCACCGTGATCGTCCCCGCCAATCTCGACCTGACCGCCTCGGCCAACCTCCTCTTCGACATCGAATATGGCTGCAACGGCACCGGCGGCGGACCGCCCTTCTCCGAAAGGTCGGTCGCGCCCAACGCCTATGCGATCTCGGTCACGGTAAAGAGCGCCCTGCAGGCGAGCTATGTCGGCGCCGCCCTCGATTTCGGCGAGGTCGGCGACAAGACGACGGTCGAGGTGCTGGGCGCCCCGGCGACCTATTCGACCCCGCCGACCGGCAACCACATCCGGATCCGCAGCTCCGGGGCGTACCGGGTGGAGCTGTCCTCGCAAAACGCCTTCCGGCTGACCTTCCCAGGCGGCGACCCCTCGGCCTTCCTGCAGTCTCTCAAATACAAGGCGCTGTTCCTCGGCCAGACCATGTCCAACGCCTCGCCCTCCTTCTCGGCCGTGACCTGCTCCCGCGCCGGCGTGCCCGAGGGGCAGGCCGATCTGCTGCCGATCCGCGCCACCCTCCTCGAAGGCGGCGACGGCAAGCTGGTCTCGCCCAACTACAAGGACGTCATCACGGTGACGGTGTCGCCGCTCGGGTCAGGCCCGGTCGGGGTCGATTGTCCCGCGATCGCCCTGCCTTTGCCTTAGAGCGGGACGATGCGGAACGTGAGCCTGCCCGATGCGGCGGAGCCGCGAAGCTTCAGGGAACGGGTGGCGATGCCGGCATGATCGGAATGCGAGACGCGGGTCGGGCCCGAGGTCGAGAGCGGCAGCTCGGCGCCGTCGACGACGAGGACGGCGCCGGCCAGCTCGGGCGAAGCCTCGGCGTAGACGGCATAGCCCCGGCCCGAGTTGCAGAACTCCTCGAGGACGCCGGCGTCGAGACGGGCCTCGACCCGGCAGACGGTGGGCACATGGCCGGTCGCCTCGAGAGCGAAGCCGGCCTGGGCGGCGGCGGCAGGGGCCAGCCCCGCGGCGGCGAGGGCGGTGAGCGCGATCCTGGGCAACATGGGTCATTCTCCGTCGGTTCGGAGGGACCCTGGCCCGCAAGGCCGCAAGATAGGGTTAGCGGCGCCGGTAAACGCCGGATTAGGACCTAGGCGGGTGGCGCTCGCGGTCTATTTCATCCTGCGGAAGAACGAGAATTGGGTCATCCGGTTCGACGAACGGAATTACGGCCACAACAGCCTCACCTCCGCGCTCAAGGCCGCCATCGCCGCCGCCCGAGGCTCGGCGGCTTGCGGCCACGAGGCGGAGGTCATCGTCCAGCGGCCGGACAGGAGCTGGGCCGTCACCTGGACGTCCGCCGACGATCTCGAGCCATCGCGGGCGCGCCGGGGCCGCGGCCAACGGCGCAACTAGAGCGCCGTGCGCAAAGTCTGCATCATCTCGTCATGCCGGTCCCGGATCAGGTCCGGGATGATCCGGCATCCACTTCTTCTCCGCAGCGGCCGAAGAAGGTGGACCCCGGGTCGAGCCCGGGGTGGACGATCGGACTTTGTGCACGATGCTCTGGAGGATGTACCGGGGCGGACCGTGTTGCTTCGCCGCGTCGCTCCTCGCGAGGACGGGGCTCAGCAATTATAGACGCCGGCCGCGCAGCGCCGAGTGGTACGGCGGGCGACGCCGGCGACGCTGACCGGAGTCAGGGGCCTCCCGACCCGCGCCTCGGCGGGCGAGATCAGGCTGAACGCGTCCGTCCCGCCGATCCGGTTCGCCGCTTCGGAGGTCACGAGGGCGGCGATCGCCGCCAGCGCCACGACGCCGAGCTTCCTGGTCCTGGTCATTGCTTTGCTCCTATCCGGTAATTCTCCGGCAGATCGCTCGTCTCCTTCAGCTTCTGGAGATCCTCGACCTTCATCCGCTTCGCGCCGGCCGGCGGCCTGAAGGCGAAGTCCGCCGGCCCGGCGCCGGCGCCGGCCTTCCACTCGCGTATCTCCATGGCGAATTGAGGCGCCTGATCGACCTCCTTGCTGGTGATGACGTAGCGGCAGGGATAGGGAGCCGGGCCCTGGGCGATCCATATCTGCCAGTCGGTCTCCTGGGTGCGGAAGGCGAGGTGGTCGCACTCCACGCCGCCGACGACGCCGCTGCCGAGATCCTTCACGTCGGTGACTCCCGTCATCAGCCTGTCGTAGACGGCCGACTGCAGCAAATCGGCTCCCGGGAGCTGCCTGTGGAACTTGTCGCGCAACTGGTCGATCAGGGTGTCGATCGAGCCGGGCGCCTCGGCCTGGATATAGGCGTTCTGGCCCTTGCCGAGGAACGACAGCGTCTTTCCGTCATAAACCATCTCCGTGTCGGAAAAGCCGGACTTGCGCGTCGTCCGGATATTGCCCGGCCGGTCGAGGAGGACGGTCCCGGAGGTCGCGATCTGGAACTTCTGATGCTCGTCGCTCACCGCCTCGAACACGGAATCGTAGCTCATCGAGATGACGTCCTGCGCGGCCATATAGTCCGACATGGCCTTGAGCAGCGCTCTCGCATTGCGCTCGCTATCGGTCTGGCCCGCCGGACTCTTCGCCGGCTGAACCGGCTCGCCCGCCGCCGGGGCGGACGCTTCCCGCTCGCCCGAGTCCGAACAGGACGAAAGCCCGGCAGCGACGATCAGGGCCGATGCGGCAGCAAACAGCAGGCCGGCGCGGGTCCTTGTCTTCATCTGGGAGATCCTCTTCTTCCAAGGTCGGAAAATCGTTGACGGAAGGGAATTGGAGGGTGGGCCGCATCGATCCGAGCCGCGAGACTAGCGGCGCTCGGGGTCCGGACCATCGGGTGAAATACCCAGGCCGGCCGGGACCGCCGGCCCCTTACCGCGGCGGCAGGAACTCCGACCGGAAGCGGGCGATCTCCGGCCCCTCGATCAGCCCGTTCATGTTGGTGTCGGCCTCCTCGAACACCGGCGATCCGGACAATTGCAGCTCCATCAGGGTGACCTTCGAATCGCGGTTGAGATCGGCGGTGCTGATCAGCCTCTCCACCTTCCGCGCCAGCGGCCGGCCGCGCAACTCGGCGGGGAAGTCGGCCGAGCTGACGACATTGTCCTTGTTGCGGTCGAGGGCGGCGAAACGCGCCTGACGCCCTTTGACGAACTCCCGCCGGTCGATCCGGCCGTCCTTGTTGAGGTCGAAGACCAGGCTTTCCGCCGCGGCGGCGGCGGTCGCGGAAAGAAGAAGGAGCCCCGCCAGGGGTAGGATCTGCCGCCGACTGAACATCATCACGCGCCTCCGCTGCCGCGCCACTGTCGGCCCGCGGCGCGGCGGGGCAATCGGGGAAGAGCCTGATTTGCGGCGGAAGCGATGCCGACCCCGAAGCGAGCCGGCGGCAGCCCGGGGGGACAGGGGCCAAGGACGCGCGCCTATGCCGAATGCGGATAAAGTGACAGTCACTAGTGACAGTCACTAATGGCCGCGACGCGAGCCGGCGGTCCCCGGGCGGGGAGCCGGGGGCAGGGCTCAAGGATGCGTGATTATGCCAGAAGCGGATAAAGTGACTGTCACTAGTGACAGTCACTCCACCATTTCTTGCACCTTTTTGCTTGAACGATCTGGCAGTGACCGCCTATTTTCGACTAATAGGCCGCTTATGCCGAGACCCGCCCGCCAGGTCCTGCCGGGATCGCCCCATCACGTCACCCAGCGCGGCAATTCGCGCCAGCGCGTCTTCTTCGGCGACGCGGATTATGCCTGCTACCTGTCCCTGCTCCGCCACTTCTGCGGCAGGAGCCGGACGGCGGTCTGGGCCTGGTGCCTGATGCCCAATCACGTCCATCTCATCCTGGTGCCGGCGGATCCGGACGGGCTGAGGGCCGCCCTGGCGCCGGCGCACACCCGCTACGCGGTCGAGATCAACCGCCGCGAGGCCCGGTGCGGGCACCTCTGGCAGGGCCGCTTCGGCTCCGTGCCGATGGACGAGTCGCACCTTCACGCCTGCCTTCGCTACGTCGAGCTCAACCCGGTCCGCGCCGGCCTCGTCGATCGTCCCGAAACCTGGCCCTGGTCGAGCGCCCGCGCCCATCTCGGCCTCGCGCGCGACGGCCTCACCGACCTCGCCGCGATCCGCGGCCGGATCGAAGACTGGCGCGCCTTCCTCGACGAGGGGCTCGACGAAGAGGACCGCGATGCGATCCGAAGGGCCGAACGCAGCGGCCGACTCCGCCTCAAGCCCCGCCCGCGCCGCTGAGCGACCGGTCATCGGCAAGGGGCACGAGCGCCGCGGCCATCACTCAGTCGAAAGTGACTGTCGCTCGTGATGGTCACCGTTCCGGGGGGAGACGTGATTATCCCGAAGGGGGATAAAGTGACAGTCACTAATGACTGAAGGCGGATAAAGTGACAGTCACTAGTGACAGTCACTTTTTTGCGGAGGGTCAGGAGGGGTCGCGGGGGGGCGGCGGGCGGCTGAGCTTCAGCTCGGTGCCGCGATAGAGGATTCCGAGGCGGAGCAGCCGTTCGAAGACGGCGGCGATCTCGATCATCTGCCGCCGGACGAGCTCCCGCACGGCCGGTTCCTGGGTGAGGCCGGAGCGGAAGAAGATGGTGCCGTCCTCGAGCCGGGCGAGACGGCCGCGCTTGATCAGGTCGTTGACCTTGCGGCGAGTCGTCTCCCGGTTGAGCCCGGTCGCGTGGGCGATCGAGGTCACGTTGCATTTGCCCAGCAGGTCGAGGTCGATCGGCTTGCTGAGCGGTCCGTATTCGGGATCGAGCTCCGATCTGAGCAGCCGCTCGGCGGTGATCGCGATGACCGCGATCATGATCATCGCGCAATCGTAATCGGGGACGTGGCGTTTCCACATCTCCATCGCCCGAAGCGTGTAAACCGCCAGCGAGATCGCGGCGGGGCGTCCCTTCTCCTCAAGCAGCGTTTCGTTGACGCGAATGACCATGCCTGTCCTATTTGGTGAGGCCGCCTGTCCGCGCGGCCGCCCGCGCCGCTGAGAATCGCCAGCCATGTGCGCTTGTGAATCGGCCCTTGCGCGCACGACAAGCGGATCGAAGCTCAATATGAGCGCCCTGTCCGATCCCCCGCCATCGGGTCCGGCCCTTAGTCGGCTGAGGATGAACCCGATTTCCGCTCCGGAGCTATTCGGCGTCGAGGCCGGCGTCGCGGAAGATCCATATCGCGTTGGCCAGCTCCTGGACCGTCGGAGTCGGGGTGTCGGCCTGCCGGTAATCGAGGCCGAGCTTCTCCCATTTATACTTTCCCATCTGGTGGAAGGGCAGGATCTCGGCGCGCTCGATGTTGCCGAGCGCCGCTCCGAAATTGGCGACCCGGGTCATCTCCTCGAAATCGTCGGTGAGGTCGGGTACCAGCACGTAGCGAAGCCACATCGGGCGGCCGAGCTCGGCCAGGCGCAGGCAGAATTCGATGACCGGCTCGACGTCCCTGCCGCCGGTGACCCGTTTGTGCCGATCCGGCGAAAGCGCCTTCATGTCCAGGATGACGAGATCGATGTCCTTCAGCTCGGCGTCCGACAGTCGGTCGCCATAATAGCCGTTGGTCTCGATCGCGGTGTGGATGCGCAGCGCCTTGGCGATCGCGAAGAGCTTGGCCGCGAAGCGCGGCTGCATCAGCGGCTCCCCGCCCGACAGGGTGAAGCCGCCCTTCATCCGCCTCAGCCCCTCCGCATATTTGCGGAGCTCGGCCATCGCCCTCGGGATGGTGACGGGAATGCCGTTGGACAGGGTCCAGGTGTCCGGGTTGTGGCAATATTGGCACCGGAAATTGCACGACGCGGTCCACGCCACCAGGCGGATTCCGGGACCGTCGACCGCCGAGCCGGTGGTGAAGCTGTGGAGGAAGCCGACGTCGCCGCTCCTCAGGGCGGCGCGGACGTCGGCTTCCGGCACGTTCCTGCCCTGATCGACCCGAAGCTCGAACGGGCTCGCCGCTTCCAGCAGCGTCAATGTGTTGCGCGGCTGCACGTCATTCTCCGTGGAAGGTGCGGTTGATCACGTCGAGCTGCTGCTCCCGGGTCAGCCGGACGAAGTTCACGGCGTAGCCCGACACCCGGATGGTCAGGCTGGAATAATTCTCGGGATGCTCCATCGCGTCGAGCAGCATGTCGCGATTGAGGACGTTGATGTTCATGTGATAGCCGGTCGAGCCGAAATAGGCGTCGAGGATCGAGGTCAGATTGTCGATCCGGTCCTTGCCGGTCCGGCCGAGCCCGTCCGGGACCAGGGTGGTGGTGAGCGAGATGCCGTCGGCCGCGTCGCGATAGGGGATCTTGGCGACCGACGCCGCCGAGGCGTGGATGCCGTGGCTGTCGCGGCCGTGCATCGGGTTGGCGCCGGGCGCGAAGGGGGCGCCCCGCCGGCGGCCGTCGGGCGTGTTGCCGGTCGCCTTGCCGTAGACGACGTTGGAGGTGATGGTCAGCACCGACTGGGTGTGGATGGCGTTGCGGTAGGTCGGGTACTGGCGAAGCTTGTCCATGAAGGTCGACACCAGCCAGGTCGCGAGATGGTCGGCCTGGTTGTTGTTGTTGCCGAAGACCGGGAATTCGCCCTCGGTCTCGTAATCGACGACGAGGCCGGATCTCGTCGCGGATCGCCTTCACCCGGGCATGCTTGATCGCCGACAGGCTGTCGGCGACCACCGACATTCCGGCGATCCCGAAGGCCATGGTCCGGATCGGCGCATAATCGTGGAGCGCCATCTCGATCCGCTCGTAGGAATATTTGTCGTGCATGTAGTGGATGACGTTCATGGCGCCGACATAGACTCCGGCGAGCCAGTCCATCATCCGCTCGTAGCGGTCGAGCACGTCGTCGAAGTCGAGGACGTCGCCCTTCACCGGCGGCGACACCGGCGCCACCTGCTCGCCGGTGATCTCGTCGCGGCCGCCGTTGATCGCGTAGAGCAGGCATTTGGCGAGATTGGCCCGGGCTCCGAAGAACTGCATCTGCCGGCCGACCAGCATCGGCGAGACGCAGCAGGCGATGGCGCCGTCGTCGCCCCAGGCGCTGCGCATGATCTCGTCGCTCTCGAACTGGATGGCGCTGGTGTCGATGGCGACCTTGGCGGTGAAGTTGCGGAACGGCTCGGGAAGCCGGGGCGAATACCAGATGGTGAGGTTGGGCTCGGGGGCGGGGCCGAGATTGTAGAGCGTCTGGAGGAAGCGGAAGCTGGTCTTGCTCACCAGCGGGCGGCCGTCGTCGGCCATTCCGCCGATCGATTCGGTCACCCAGGTCGGGTCGCCGGAGAAGAGCTGGTCATATTCGGGGGTCCTCAGGAAGCGGACGATGCGCAGCTTGATGACGAAATCGTCGATGATCTCCTGCGCCGCCTCCTCGGTGAGCCGGCCGGCCTGGACGTCGCGCTCGAAATAGATGTCGAGGAAGGTCGAGACCCGGCCGAGCGACATCGCCGCGCCGTTCTGCTCCTTGACGCTCGCGAGATAGCCGAAATAGAGCCACTGGACCGCCTCGCGGGCGGTATGAGCGGGGCGCGAGATGTCGAAGCCGTAGCGGGCGGCCATCTCCTTGAGCTCGCCGAGCGCCCGGATCTGCTCGGCCATCTCCTCGCGGTCGCGAAGGATGTCGTCGGTCGACCAGGCGGTGTCGAGCGAGGCCTTGACCCGGCGCTTGCGCTCGATCAGCCAGTCGACGCCGTAGAGCGCGACGCGGCGGTAGTCGCCGATGATCCGGCCCCGGCCGTAGGCGTCGGGAAGGCCGGTCAGGATGTGCGAGGCGCGGCATTTGCGCATGTCGGCCGTATAGGCGTCGAAGACCCCGTCATTGTGGGTCTTGCGATATTTGGTGAAGGTCTCGACGACCGCCGGGTCGGGCTCGTAGCCGTAGGTCTTGAGCGCGGTCTCGACCATGCGGAAGCCGCCGTTGGGCATGATCGCGCGCTTCAAGCGGCGCCTCGGTCTGGAGGCCGACGACGATCTCGAGGTCGCGGTCGATATAGCCCGGCTCGTGCGCCAGGATCGAGCTCGGGATCTGGGAGATGTCGAGCACGCCCTTGCGTGCGCTCCTCGGCGAACAGGGACTCGAGCTTCGCCCAGAGGGCCCTGGTGCGCTCGGTCGGGCCGGAGAGGAACTCGTCGTCGCTCGTAATAAGGCGTGACGTTGAGCTGGATGAAGTCGCGGACGTCGATCCCCTTGCTCCACAGGCCCGTCTCGAAACCGGCCCAGGCGTCGGCCTGGAGCTCGGTTGCCGGCCGTTCGATGGTCATGGTCATGCGGTCCTCCAGGGCTCCGGCTCGGGCTTCACAAGTCTCGACGCGCGGCCGGCGGCGGGGCCGGTCTCGCGCAGGAAGAGGGCCAGGACGATGGCCAGCGCCACGCCGGCGATCAGCGGCTGGAAAGCCTCCTGATAATGGACGAGCTCGCGCTCGCCGCCCCGGCTGACCCGGAGTCAACAAGGTCGCGAACACCGGGCCGAGCAGGGCCGACAGCGAGAAGTTGACGAAGTTGATGACGCCGGTCGCCGTGCCGCCATGCTCGGGCCGGTTGGCTTCCTTGATGACGGTGTAGGGCAGCATCGCCGCGCCGGAGACGATCCCGGCGAACAGGCCGAGCGTGAAGGGCGGGAACACGCCCGCCGGCCCGTAGAGGATGAAGGCCATGGTGGCGAGAAGCAGGGCCGCCGAGGCGACGATGACCGGCTTGCGCCGGCCGATCCGGTCGGAGACATAGCCCATCAGCGGGCAGCCGATGATCCAGCCGAGCGGAACCGAGGCGGAGCGCAGCACGGCGACCGAATAGGGCACGTCGTGGGCCTCCTCGAGGAAGCGCACTCCCCAGACCATGTCGAAGATGGTGGTCGGAATGAACATCAGCCCGGCGATCAGCCCGCACAGGATCGACTGGGGATTGACGAAGACGGCGCCCATCGCCCGAGCCGCCTGGACCATGCGGCCCGGCTGGCCCGGGGCGGGAGGCGGCCGGGTCTCGGGCGCGCGCTTCGGCATCAGCACCAGCAGGGCGAGGGCGATCGGGAATCCGGCGAAGCCCATGATCAGCCAGAAGCTGTCCCAGGCGAGGCCCTGGCCGATCAGCGGGCCGACGACGAACTGGCCGGCCGAGCCGCCCGCCATTCCGAACATCTGCGTCGCGCCGATCAAGGTCGCCGCGCGCGAGGCCGGGAAGTAGGTGGTGGCGATGTAGACCGCGCCGATCAGCGCGAAGACCCCGGCCGCGCCCTGGAGGAAGCGGCCGACGGCGGCGAGGGTGGGGTCGCCGGTGGCGAAGAGCAAAGCCCCGACTCCGACCATCGCGGCGCCGAGCGGGACGACCTTGCGCGGCCCGAGCTGGTCCATCGCCACTCCGGCGACGAGGCTGAAGGGCGCGTAGCCGTAATAGAAGAGGCCGAGGAGGGTGGCGAGGCCGACGGCGCTGACCCCGAAGGCGTCGGTGAGCTGGGGCACCATCACCGAGGGCGAGGAGCGCATCACATATTGGTAGAAATAATAAAGCGACGTGATCAGCCATGCCGCGACGAGCGCGCCTATCGCACCGTGTCGAACGCCCTCGGCACGGTCGACCATCGGCCCCGCCTCAGCACAGGACGAGGGACTGGGCGAGACCGGCCTCCGACGTCTCCTTATACTTCGGAGTTCATGTCCTTCGCGGTCATCGCCATCGCGGTGATCACCGTGTCGACGTCGACCCGCCGGTTCGCCGGTATCTCGTTCTTGGCGATCAGATAGCCGGTCCAGGCCTTGACCGCTCCGAACGCGCAGCGCTCGATGCAGGGCACCTGGACGAAGCCGGCGACGGGGTCGCAGGTCATGCCGAGATGGTGCTCGAGCGCGGCGCCGGCGGCGTTGGCCGCCACCTGCGGCGGAGCGTCATGGGCCTGGGCGACCGCGGCGGCGCCCATCGCCGAGGCGACGCCGATCTCCGCCTGGCAGCCGCCCTCGGCGGCGGAAAGGGTCGCGTTGTGCTTGCACAGATAGCCGACGACGGCCCCGGCGAGCAGCGCCTCGCGCTGCTTCTGGTCCGACATCTTGGCGCCCTCGGCGCCGAGCGAGTAGATGATCGCCGGCAGCACTCCGGCCGAGCCGCCGGTCGGCGCCGTGATGACGAGATGGCCGCGGGCATTCTCCTCCGAGCCGGCGAGCGCGGCGGCCGAGACCAGGCCGATGCCGCGGCGGGCGGGGAGGGGCTCCTGCATCGCGCTGCGGTAGACGTCGCCGGCCTTGGTCTTCAGCTTGATCGGCCCGGGAAGCACGCCCTGCGGCGCGGCGAGCCCCGTCTTCACCGTCGCCCGCATGGCGCCGAGGATCTTGTCGAGGAAGGCGTTGATCTCGGCCTCGCTCCGGCCGGAGATCGCCGTCTCGTTGGCCATGGCGAGCTGCGCCAGCGAGATGTTGTCGCGCTTGGTGTGGGCGAGCACCTCCTTCATCGTCGAATAGGGATATTTGGGCGGGTTCTTCTTGGGCGGCTCATAGCCCTTCCATTCGATGAAGCCGCCGCCGACCGAATAATATTCCTGCTCGAGCAGGACCTTGTCGCCGGCGAGCAGCTTCGCCGTCATCGTGTTCGGGTGGTGGAAGTCGCCCTTCGGGCGCATCGTAGATGATGTCCTTGAGCGAGACGTTGAGGGTCTTCGCGCCGAGCTTGACCGGGAAGACCTTGTCGGGATGGGCGGCAAGGTCGTCGAGGACGGCGGGGTCGATGGTCGCCGGCTCGTATGCCGGCGAGTCCGGCGAGCGAGGCGCGCTCGGTGCCGTGGCCCTTGCCGGTGGCGCTCAGGCTTCCGAACAGATGGACCTTGAGCGCGGTGGCCTGGGCGAGCACGTCGGCCGGCAGCTTGGCGGCGCGCTGATAGAAATCGTAGGTGATCCGCATCGGCCCGATCGTGTGCGACGAGGAGGGGCCGGGCCCGACCTTGTAGAACTCGTCGACGAGAGTCATCACCGGGCCCTTGGATTTCTTGACGACCTCGAGCTCGGGATCGACCGCGCCCGCCTTCACGGCCGGAGCCTTGGCGGGCTGCGTGTCGCAGGCGACGAGCGTCCGCCCGGTCAGGACCGCGATGGCGGTCGCCATCGCGCTGCGCATCATGAAGGCTGCGGCGGTCCGAGCCCTCGGGCGGCTCGCGATAGTCGAGCTCGGGCATTGCGGGTGCCTGGAACGTCTCGCCTGCCATCGCCGAACTCCTCGTAGCGAGCCGCCGCCGGCGCCGGTCCGAGCGGTGAGAATGGTGCCGACCGGGGGAGGGGCCGCCCGGCCGGTGTCATCGGATTAGGCCGGGCCCCGGGGGCCCGGCATCGGGTCTAGTCATCAGAAGAGAGAGGATTCGTCCTGATTATCCGGGCTTTTCCCGCCGCGCCTCCTTCCCCTCTCCCGCTTTTCGCGGGAGAGGAGGGGCCCGCCGCCGCAGGCGGTGGGAGGTGAGGGTCTTGCTGAGTCAGTGCTACAGACCCTCACCTCCCAAGCTTCGCTTGGGCCCCTCCTCTCCCGTCAGGACGGGAGAGGGGTTCCCTCGCCGCTTTGCGATGCGACCTAATCCAGCCCCAGCACCTCGGACGTGTGGCGGGCGATCATGCGTTCCTCGTCGGTGGCGACGATCCAGACCGGGACCGTGCTCCGGCCCGAGCTGATCAGGCCCTCGCCGAGGCGGTTGCGCTCGCGGTCGATGTGGATTCCGAGCCAGCGGCTGCCATAGGCGACGGCTTCGCGGATCGCCGGGTCGTTCTCGCCGATGCCGCCGGTGAAGACGAGCGCGTCGAGCCCGCACAGGGCCGCGGCGAGGGAGCCGATCTCGCGGACCACGCGATAGACGAACAGGTCGACGGCCTGACGGGCCTCGGGCCGGTTCGAGGCCTGAAGAACCTTCATGTCCGATGAGATCCCCGACACTCCGAGCAGGCCGGACCGTTTGTAGATCAGCTCCTCGATCGCCCGGGCGATCGAAGCCGCGCTCCTCCATCAGATAGAGCAATATGCCGGGATCGATCGATCCGCAGCGCGTGCCCATCACCAGGCCGTCGACGGCGGTGAAGCCCATCGTGGTGGCGACGCTGCGGCCCGACCGGAGCGCGCACAGGCTCGCCCCGTTGCCGAGATGGGCGACGATCACCCGGCCGCCGGCGAGGGCCGGCCACAGCTCGGCCAGGCGCTGCGCCACATATTCGTAGGAGAGGCCGTGGAAACCGTAGCGGCGCACTCCGGACTCGGTGAGCTCGCGCGGCAAAGCGAAGATCTGCGCCAGCTCGCGGCTGGCCGCGATGGAAGGCGGTGTCGAAGCAGGCGACCTGGGGGATGTGCGGGGCGCCTTCGGCGATCGCCGCGATGGCGGCGAGATTGTGGGGCTGGTGGAGCGGCGCGAGCGGGCAGAGCGCCTCCAGCTCGCCCATCACCCGGTCGTCGATCCGGACGGGCTCGCAAAATCGCGTTCCGCCATGGACGACCCGGTGGCCGACCGCCGCCACCGGCGTTCCGTCGAGCAGCTCGATGGCCGATTCGAGGATGGCGTGGATCGCCGAGCGATGGTCGAAGCCGTCGCCCGGCCAGGTCCGCGCGGCGACGGTTCCACCGCCGGCATCCCGGATGCTGAGGCTCGGCTCGCTTCCGATGCCCGCGACCTGGCCGCGGAACGCGGCCGCCTCCCGCGTGCCGTCCGTGTAAAGGGCGAACTTGATGCTGGACGATCCGGCATTGATGACCGCGATGCAGCGGGACACCGGGCCCTCCCGTTACTGGACGGCCGCTTCCGGCCGGTGGCGGCGCGCCTCGGCGAGGAAGAGCGCGACCGCGAAGGAGGCGAGCCTCGTCAGCATCGCGTCGGCGCGGCTGGTGAGGATGATCGGGACCCTGGCGCCCAGCACGATCCCGGCGGCGTCGGCGCCGGCGAGGAAGGACAGGCTCTTGGCGAGCATGTTGCCGGCCTCGAGATCGGGCACGAGCAGGACGTTGGCGCGGCCGGCGACGGGGGAGTCGATCTTCTTGATCGCCGCCGCCTCGGGGCTGATCGCATTGTCGAGCGCCAGCGGGCCGTCGAGCAGTCGCGCCGACGATCTGGCCGCGATCGGCCATCTTGCACAAAGCCGCCGCCTCCAGCGTCGAGAGGATCTTCGGGTTGACCGTCTCCATCGCGCTGAGGATCGCGACCCGGACCTCCGCGACTCCGAGGGCCTTGGCCAGGTCGATGGCGTTCTGGACGATATGCGACCTTGTCCTCGAGCGTCGGGGCGACGTTGACCGCCGCGTCGGTGATGATCAGCGGCGTCCGGGTGGCCCGGCACGTCCATGATGAAGCAGTGGCTGATCCGCCGCGACGGTGCGCAGGCCGGTCTCGCGGGCGACCACGGCGGCCATGAACTCGTCCGTATGCAGGCTGCCCTTCATCAGCGCCCCGCAGCGCCCGGCGCGAACCTCCGCCACCGCCTTGGCCGCGCTGTCGTGGCTGTGCTCGGCGTCGATCAGCTCGAACGAGCCGATGTCGAACCGCGCCGCGGCGTCCCGGATCCGCCGTTCGGGGCCGACCAGGACGGGCTCGATCAGCTTCAGGCGCGCGCCTTCCACCGCGCTCTCGATCGCCACCTCGTCGCAGGGATGGGCGATGGCGGTGCGCACCGGCGTGAGCTTCTGCGCCCGCTCGACGAGAGCGCGGAACTTGGCATGGTCCTGTGCGGGCGCGCTCATTGGGCCGACGGCCCGGCCCATTGCTCGTCCTTGAGCTGCCAGCCTCCGCCGAGCGCCTTGTAGAGGTTGACGACGGCGACCAGCTGCGCCTCCTGGGTCCGGGCGAGCTCCGCCTCGGCCGGGTAGAGCTGCTGCTGCGCCTCGAGCACCTCGAAATAGCTGGCTCGGCCGCCGCGATAGCGCTCGGTCGCGAGGTCGACGGCGCGGCGCAGCGCCTGGATCTGTCCCTCGAGCGCCAGGCGCCGGGCGGCCAGATTCTCCTGCGCGGCGAGGGCGTCGGAGGTTTCCCGAAACGCCGTCAGGACGGTCTTGCGATAGCTTGCGACGGCTTCGTCCCAGAAGGCCTTGCGTTCCTCGTAGATCGATTCGAGCCGGCCGCCGGTGAAGATCGGGCCCGCCAGGCCGCCGAGGCCCCGCCAGAAGCTGAACGTGCCGTCGAGGCCGCCCTCCGCGTTGATTCCGATCAGGCCGAGCAAGGTCGACAGGCCGATCCGCGGATAGAAATTGGCGACGGCGACGCCGATCTCGGCATTGGCTCCGACCATCACCTGCTCGGCCTGCCTTATGTCGGGCCGGCGGCGGATGAGGTCGGTCGTCAGCCCGACCGGGGTCGCCGGGAAGGCTTGGGCCGTGAGTGGAAGGCCGCGCTGGATCGGCGACGGATAGCCGCCGGTGAGGATGGCGATCGCATTCTCCTGCTGGGCGATCTCGCGCCTGAGGTCGGCGCTCGTCGCCCGGCTCGAATCCCACAGCGCCCGCGCGCGTTCGGCTGGAAGGCGGCTGTCCCGGCCCGCCTCGTGGCGGAGCGCGAACAGCTCGTGCATCTTCTGGAAGACGCCCTCGCTCTCCTGGGAGATGGCGAGCTCGCGGTCGAGCTCGATCAGCCGGAAATAGCCGTTGGCGATGTCGCTCACCAAGGTCAGCATCACGCCCCGCCGTATCTCTTCCTGGGCGAAAAGCCGGGCGCGCGCCGAGTCGGTCAGGCGCTTGACCCGGCCCCAGATGTCGAGCTCCCAGGACGCGTTCAAGGCGCCGGTGACGGAGCCGAAGCTGACCGAGCCGATATCGTCCTCCTCCGGAGTCACGGTCCTCTCGCCGCCGGCGCCGGCCTGATAGCCGACCTGCGGCATCTTCTCCGAGCGCGCCACGCCGACCAGGGCCCGGGCCTGCTCGATCCGCGAGGCCGCGATCGCGATGTCGGGATTGTTGGTCAGCCCGGTCTGGATCAGGTTTTCGAGAGCGGGATCCTGGAAGACGTCCCACCAGGGGAGGTCGGCGAAGGACGCGGCCTCGGCCGCGCTGATCGGGGGCGCCGAACGGAACTGGTCGGGATGGGCGATCTCCGGCTTCTTGTAATCGGGCCCGACGACGCAGCCGGCGGCGAGCAGGGGCGCGAGCCCGGCGAGGAGCCTTGCGGCGATTCGGGATTTCGAGCGGACAGGTGTCACCTTTGCCTCCGTTCACTGGATGGCCGCGAGCATCTTTCTGAAGCGGACGAGCGTGTAGAGCGTGTAGGCCGAGCCGATCGCGAACATCGCCGCCATCTGCGGCCACACCATCACCGGAGTCGCGTCGCGGAACAGCACCGCCTGCGAGAAGCTGACGAAGTGCGTCGAGGGCACGAACTGCATGACCTTCTGAAGGAAGACCGGCATCGATTCGAGCGGCGTCTGGCCGCCCGAGAGCAGGCTCATGACGATGAAGACCGGGAAGGCGAGAAGCCCGAACTGGGGCATCGAGCGGACGATCGTGGCGAGCATGATGCCGAGCGCCGTCACCGAGAAGAGGTAGATGGTGAGGCCCGACGCGAAGAGCGCGATCGAGCCGGCGATGGGGACTCCGATGAGGCCTTTGACGATCAGGAAGATCGACAGCATCGAGGCGGCGATGACGACGATGGCGTTGGCCCAGATCTTGGCGAACATCAGCTCGAACGGCCTCAGCGGCATGACGAGGAGATGCTCGATATTGCCGTGCTCG
Source organism: uncultured Alphaproteobacteria bacterium (assembly GCA_963716155.1). Taxonomy (GTDB): domain Bacteria; phylum Pseudomonadota; class Alphaproteobacteria; order Sphingomonadales; family Sphingomonadaceae; genus Allosphingosinicella. The sequence goes on along the minus strand of OY970297.1, from coordinate 1,868,864 downwards.
CGCTCGCGAAGGACGGCGGCGCCGCACAGGAAGATCGCCAGCACCGAGATGTTGTTGATCACCTGGTTGATCGCGACGAACCAGCTCTGCTGCATGTTGGGGTTGAAGCGGGCCCGGGTCTGGAGCGCGGTCAGCTGCTGGTTGGCCGGGTTGCCGCGGCCGCGCCAATAGGGATCGACGGTGCGGTTGATGATGCGCTGGAGGTAGGTCGGCCCGCGTCCGGCCTGGCTCATCGCCGTCGCGTCGGTGATGACCTGGACGTCGGGCCTGCGGTCGCGCGCGAGGTCGGCCTGGAATTCCGGCGGGATGTTGACGATGAAGGTGAACTTGCCGCGGTCCATCGCCGGGTTGATCTCGGCGAACGGGATGAGGCTCGGCTCGAGGAAGAGCGGCGGCAGGAGGGAATCCTGGACCGCCCGGGCGGCGTCGCTATTGTCCTCGTCGACGACCGCGATCGAGGCGTTGACCACGTCCATCACCGCGCTCTTGGCGGGCGTGTAGACCGAGAAGGTGAAGGTGTAGGCGATGAGGAACAGCAGCACCGGATCGCGGTAGAGGCTGATCAGCTCCTTGATGCCGAGATGGACGATGTGCCAGGTGCTGCGCACGCCTATTTCTCCTGCTTCTTGAGGAGCAGGACCGAGACGCCGAAATAGACGGCGGCGATGATCGCCAAAGCGAGGATGCTGGGCCAGACGGCCTGCATTCCGAGCGCCTTGGTGAAGGTGCCGACGCTGATCGACTGGAAGTAGGTGCTCGGGAAGATCATCGAGGCGACGCTGGCTCCGCCGGTGAGCGAGGAGGTCGGGACGAACATTCCGGAGAATTGGACGGCGGGGAGGATGGCGATGATCGCGGCCGCGAAGATCGCCGCCGTCTGGGTCGAGGCGAAGACCGAGATCAGCAGGCCGAAGCCGGTGCTGGCGAGGACGAACAGAAGGCCGCCGAGCATCAGGGTGAGGACGCTGCCCTTGATCGGAACCTCGAAGAGGAAGACGGCGAGCGCGACCAGCGAGACGAACTGGACGAGGGCGACGGTGATGTAGGGGAGCTGCTTGCCGAACAGGAACTCGGCCTTGGTCGCCGGCGCCGCGTAGAAATTGGCGATCGAGCCGAGCTCCTTCTCGCGGACCACGCTCAGGGCGGTCAGCATCGAGGGGATCAGCATGAGGAGAAGCATGATGTCGCCCGGGACGAGCGCGTAGACGCTCTCGAACGACTGGTTGTAGAGCGCCCGGGCCTCGATGTTCGCCGGCGTCGCGATCGGCCGGATGCCCTTCTCGGCGCGGGCCATGGCTTCATATTTGTCGTGGGTCGCCTCGACATAGCCCCGCGCCGTCTCGGCCCGGAACGGGACGGCGGCGTCGATATAGGTGCTGACCTCGGGCCGGCGGCCCTGCTGGAGGTCGCGCTCGAAGCCGGCGGGGATCTCGATCGCGAACCTCAGCTCGCCGTTGCGGAGCCTTCGGTCGAGTTCGTTGTCGTTGAGGATCGGCGCCCGCTCGTCATAATAATCCGAGCCGCGATAGGCGTCGGCATAGGAGCGGCTCGAGACGGTCTGGTCGTAATCGAGGACCGCGAAGGTGAGGTCCTTGACGTCGAGCGAGATTCCGTAGCCGAACACGACCATGAGCAGCAGCGGCCCGAACAAGGCGAAGGCGAGGCGGACCGTGTCGTGCCTGAGCTCGATCGCCTCGCGCCGGGCGAAGGCCCAGACCCGGGCGAGGCTGAACTTGCCGGGCTCGGAGCGGTGCGCCGAGCCGGCCGGCGGCTCGGGCGGGGCGGCCGAAGCGGCGGCGGCGGCCGCGGCCGGCTCGCCCTCCTTCTCCCGGGCCGCCTCGTCCTCGAGATAGCCGATGAAGGCGGCTTCGAGGTTGGGCGCCTGGCGCTCGCGGACCAGCTCGGCGGGCGGGCCCTGGGCGAGCACCTTGCCCCGGTGCATCATCGACATCCGGTCGCAGCGCTCGGCCTCGTTCATGAAGTGGGTCGAGAGGAAGATGGTCACCCCTTCGTTGCGCGACAAATTGATCAGCAATTCCCAGAAGCCGTCGCGGGCGACCGGATCGACCCCGGACGTCGGCTCGTCGAGGATCAGAACCTCCGGCTCGTGGAGCACGGCGACGGCGAGCGACAGGCGCTGGCGAATTCCGAGCGGGATGTCCTGGGCGAGGGTGTCGGCGACGGGGACGAGTCCGAACTTGACGATCAGATCCTCGACGCGCGCCTTGCCCTGCTCGGCCGGCAGGTCGAACAGGCGGGCGTGGAGGACGAGGTTCTGGCGGACGGTCAGCTCGGTGTAGAGCGAGAAGGCCTGCGACATGAAGCCGACCTTGCGCCGCGCCTCGATGTCGCCGCCCTTCATCTCCTTGCCGAACAATTTGGCGGTGCCTTCCGTCGGCTCGAGCAGCCCGGTCAGCATCTTCATCGTCGTCGTCTTGCCGCAGCCGTTGGAGCCGAGGAACCCGAAGATCTCGCCGCGCTCGATCCGGAAGTTGACGTGATCGACGGCGACGAACGCACCGAACTGCTGGGTGAGGCCGTGCGCCTCGATTGCCGGCGGCCCGTCCGACGGCTTCATCGGAGTGATCTGAGGCTCCCTATGACCCTTCTTCGCTTCCTCGGGCAGAAGCTTGATGAACGCCTGCTCGAGCGTGGCGCTATTGGTTTTGTTGCGGACCTCGTCGGGCGTTCCGGTGTCGAGGATCTTACCGGCATTCATCGCCATCAGCCAGTCGAACCGTTCCGCTTCGTCCATGTAGGCGGTGGCGACGAGCACGCTCATCGTCGGCCGCCGCTCGCGGATGCGGTCGATCAGGTCCCAGAATTGCCGCCGGGCGAGCGGATCGACGCCGGTCGTCGGCTCGTCGAGGATCAGCAGATCGGGGTCGTGGATGAGCGAGCAGCACAGTCCGAGCTTCTGCTTCATCCCGCCCGACAGCTTGCCCGCCGGCCGCTCCCGGAAGGGCGTCAGGTCGGTGCTGTCGAACAGGTCGTCGATCCGATAGTCGCGTTCCGCCTTGGACTGGCCGAACAGCCGGCCGAAGAAGTCGACATTCTCGAAGATCGAAAGGGTCGGGTAGAGATTCTTGCCAAGGCCCTGCGGGAGATAGGCGATCCGCTCGGCGATGGCCGTCCGGAACCTCGCGTCGCCGATGTCGCCGCCGAGGACCTGGGCACTGCCTTCCTGGATCTTGCGGACCCCGGCGAGGATCCCGAGCAGGGTCGACTTGCCGACTCCGTCCGGACCGATGATCCCGATCATCTTGTTCGCGGGGATCTCGATGCTGACATCGTCGAGCGCGACGACGTCGCGGTAGCGATGGGTGATCCCGCTGACGCTCGCGGCGATCGGCTGCTGGACCATCACGGGCCTTTCGGCGGGGAGGCCGGGCTCCACAGATTGGCCGGGATCTTCGCCGGCGGCTGGAGCTTGGCCGGCCACGGCGCCTGGCCGTCGATCCGGACATAGCCCATTCCGGGGACGCCCGCCTTGACCAGCGCCTCATACTGGCGGAGCCGCTCGCGCGGGATCTGCAGCTTGACCCGGAAGGTCAGATTGTGGCGCTCCTCCTGGGTCTCGACGGTCTTCGGCGTGAATTGCGCGGTCGGGGAGATGTAGGTGATCTTCGCGCGGATCGGATATTGCGGCGCCGCGTCGAGGACGATCCGGGCCTCGGAGCCGAGCGCCAGCTTGCCGGTCACCCGCTCGGGCAGGAAGACGTACATGTAGACGTCGCTGAGATCGACGAGCGAATAGACCCGCCCGCCGGCGCCCAGCACCTCGCCCGGTTCCGCCAGGCGGCTCTCGATCCGGCCGCGGATCGGAGCGACCAGGACGGCGTCCTTGATCTGGGCCCGGATCCGGTCCGCCTCGGCGGCGGCGGCGGCGATGGTCGAGGCCGAGCGGCCGACCAGGGCCCGCGAGCCGGTCACCTCGGCCCGGGCGGCGGCGAGATTGGCGCGCGAGCCGACCACCTGCGCCCGGGTCGAGAGCATGTGCGAGGAATCGAGCTGGGCTTCCTGCTCGCTGACGGCGCCGGTCTTCACCAGATTGCGCGAGCGCGAATATTGCTGGCTGGCATAATTGTAGTCGGCCTGCTTGGCGCTGATCTCGGACGCTCGGGCCGCGACATGGGATTGCTTGGTTGCGACTTCCGCCCGCGCGACGCCCTCCGCCTCCTGGGCCTCGCGCATCTGCGCCAGAGCCTGGCGGAGCTGCGCCTCGAGCTCCTCGGTGTCCATCCGGGCGACGACCTGGCCGGCTTCCACCGTCTCGCCTTCCTTGACGAGCACTTCCTTGATGCGACCGGGGAATTTGGCGGAAACGAAGATCTCGTTGGCCTCGAGCCTCCCATTGCCGGCGGCGAACCCTTCCGGCATCCGTTCGCGCGACAGCACCTGCCAGGCCGCGAAGGCTCCGATCAGGACGGCGATGAGGATGAATATCCAGGTCCGGCGGGACAGGCCCAGGAACCCCGACGTTGCGGTCGTAGCCATTTCAAAGATTCTCCCCACGCGGTCCCGGAGGCGGTGGATTTTTATCGGTTGGGACGGTCGCGGCGGACATCGGGACATGCCACGAGAGGCGGCGCGCAGAGTTCCGAGCCTCGCTTCAAGCGGTGCCGCTCGCTTCCTTCGCCGCGGAGCCCAGGGGTCGTTCGTCGGGGAAAATGCGGAGATGGCGGGCAACCGCGGCTTCGACCGTCGGGAAGAACTTCTCGGCTCCGAGCTCGGCGAACAGGCCGAAGCGCTTGAGCTTGTCCTTCACCGGATCCTTCATCTCGGCGAAGCACAGCTCGATCCCGGATTCGCCGAGGATCCGGTCGAGATCGGCGAGGCTGTCCGAGGCGGTGACGTCGATGCTGGTGACCGGCTCCGCCGCCACCACCACCCGGCGGACGTCGTCCGGCGAGGCCTCGACCGCGTCCTGGACCCGGCAGCTGAACCCGTCGGCATTGGCGAAGAACAAGGGCGCGTCCCAGCGGAACAGCAGCAGCCCGGGAATCCCGCGGGCGCCGGGATAGCGGCTGACGTCGTGATATCCCTCCACCCCGTCGGCGAGCCCGAGCACCGCCCAGTGAGGCCGCCAGCCGGCCCAGAGGAATTCGAGAACCGCGACGGCAACGGCGATTCCGATCCCCGGGATCGCGCCGAGCACCGCGACGGCGGCCGCGCACAGCATCGAGAGCCAGAATTCCCATCGCTGGATCCGGTAGATTCGGCGCAGATCGTATATCTCGAACAAGCCGAACGCCGCGGCGATCACCACTCCGGCGAGCGCGGCCGACGGCAGGTTCTGGAAGAGCCGGGGCGCGGCGACGAGCAGGAAGGCGACGACGAGCGCCCCGATGACGCCGGTGAGCTGGGTCCGCGAACCGGCGGCCTCGGCGACGGCGGTGCGCGACGAGCTGCTGGCGACGGCGAAGCCCTGGAAGAGCCCGGCGGCGAGATTGGCGGCGCCCAGCGCGATCATCTCCCGATTGCTGTCGACCCGGGCGCCGCTTCGGGCGGCATAGACCCGCGACAGCACGCTGGTATCGGCGAAGGAGACGATGGCGACGGCCACGCCGCCGATCAGGATCGGCACCAGGTCCGCGGCGGTCAGCCACGGGATCGCGAGGGACGGCAGGCCCTGGGGGACCGGCCCGAGGACGGCGAGGCCCTGCGTGTCGGCCAGGTCGAGCGCCCCGGCCAGGACCGTCGCTCCGACGACGGCGACGAGGATTCCGGGGAAGCGGGTATGGCGCCTGAACAGCAGGATGGCGGCGAGGGTGCCGGCGCCCAGCGCCGCCGCCGTCCAGTTGGTCCTCCCTTCCGAAACCGCCTTCGCAACCGCCCACAGGTCGCGGAGGGGGCCGGCGCTGTCGATCGAGAAGCCGAGCAGCTTGGGCAGCTGGCTGACCAGCACCGCCAGGGCCATGCCGTTCATGAAGCCGTAGCGGATCGGCTTCGAGAGAAGCTCGGTGACGAAGCCGAGGCGGACGATCCCGGCGAGGATGCAGACCGCCCCCGAGACGAGCGCCATCGCGCTCGCCAGCGCGACGGCGCGCGCGGGGTCGCCGTTCGAGAGCGGCAGGACGACCCCGAGGATGATCGCGGCGAGCGACGAATCCGGCCCGAGCACCAGGATCCGGCTCGGCCCGACCAGGGCATAAGCGAGCAAAGCGGCGATCGTCGCGTACAGGCCGAAGATGCCCGGCACCCCCGAAGCGGTCGCATAGGCGATCCCAACCGGAACGAGCATGGCGGCCAGGGCGATTCCGGCCATGACGTCGTGGCTGAGCCACTCCGCCCGATAGGCCCGAAAGGTCTCGATCCCAGGGAAGGGTCCCATCCGGCGCCGGCCGTCCGAGGTCGTGCCGCGCTGCGTGTCCGCGGCCTAGGCGGACGCTTCCGGCGCCGGATGGGGGTGCTTGCCGTTGGATCGGCGCACCATGGCTTTGGAACGATCTTCAGGGTCGGCCTTGGGCGCGGCCTTCACCTTGGGCTCGAAATCGCGGATCGGCTTCAGCGCCCCGTAACGCTCGCGCTTGAGCTTGCCGGACAAAGGGGTGAGCTGCCCCTGGACCAGCGGCGGCCGCTTGCCGGGCACAGTGTCGAGGAGATGGCGAAGCAGGGTCAGCCGGCCGCGCTTCTGATCGTTGAAGTCGACGAGGGTCCAGGGCGCATGCTTGGTGTGGGTCGCATCCAGCATGGCCGCTCGGGCCTTCGTATAGGCTTCGTACCGTTCCCGCGCCTGGACGTCGACGGGCGAGAGCTTCCACCTTTTCAGCGGATTGCCGAGGCGCTCCTGGAAGCGCTTCTCCTGCTGATCCTGGTCGCAGGTCAGATAATATTTGAACAGGAGGATGCCGTCGGCGGTGATCGCCTTCTCGAACCCGGGCACCAGGCGGAGGAAGGTCTCGACCTGCTCCTCGGTGCAATATCCCATCACCCGCTCGACTCCGGCGCGGTTGTACCAGCTGCGGTCGAACAGCACGATCTCGCCCGCGGACGGGAGCTGCGAGACGTAGCGCTGGAAATACCATTGGGTGGACTCGCGCTCGCTCGGCTTGGCGAGCCCGACCACCCGGCACATCCGGGGATTGAGGCGATCGGAAATCGAACGGATCGCACCGCCCTTGCCGGCCGTATCGCGGCCCTCGAAGATGATCAGCATGCGCTGGCCGGTGTCCTGCACCCAGCGCGCCATGTCGTTGAGCTCAACCTGCATCTCTTCGAGGAGCGCCTGATAGTCTTTCCGCCTGAGCTTACCCATGGGTCCTTCCCGAAACTCTCCACCTAGGCTTGCCGGCGGCGGCCCGGCATCGGGACAAACGCAAGGAGATGCGGCGGCGAAGCTGTAGTCCGGAACCACTCATTCCAGGGGACGGGGCGCTCACCCCTTGCCTCATGGTAGCGTTATCACTTAGCTGCGCCCAAGGCCTGCAGGGCCGGGGAGGTGAGAGATGGGCTCGGTTTCAGGACCTTTGGCGGCGGCCGTCGCGGCGGCGGCCGTGCTTCTCACGGGCGGTTGCAGCAGCACCCCGCGCCCGAACGGCGACGCGGCGGGCTGGCCGGCGGTTCGGTCGCGGGTCGCCCACGATTCCGCGGCCGAGGCTCGGATCGACGCCGTCCTCGCCGAGATGAGCCTCGAGGAGAAAGTGGGCCAGATCATCCAGCCCGACATCTCCAGCATCACGCCCGAGGAGGTGCGGCGCTACAAGTTCGGCTCGATCCTCGCCGGCGGCAACAGCTCGCCGGGCGGCAAGGAGACGGCGCCCGCGGGCGAGTGGCTGAAGCTCGCCGACCTTTTCTGGGAGGCGTCCCGCGCCGCCGACTGGAAGGGCTCGAACATCCCGCTGATGTGGGGGATCGACGCCGTTCACGGTCACGCCAATATCGTCGGCGCGACCATCTTCCCGCAGAATATCGGGCTCGGGGCGATGCGGGACCCGGAGCTGATCCGGCGCATCGGCGAGGTGACGGCGCGCGAGATGGTCGCGACCGGGCTCGACTGGGATTTCTCGCCGACCCTGGCCGTCGTCCGCGACGACCGCTGGGGGCGCACCTACGAGGGTTTCTCGGAGGATCCCGAGATCGTCCGGGCCTATGCCGGAAGGATGGTCGAGGGCCTTCAGGGGCGGCCGGGCACGAGGGAGTTCATGGGGCCGGGCCGGGTGATCGCCACGGCCAAGCATTTCGTCGGCGACGGCGGCACCGCCGGCGGCAAGGACCAGGGCGACACGCCCAACTCGCCGGAGCGGCTTCGCGACATCCACGGCGCCGGCTATCCGCCCGCCATCGAGGCCGGGGTGCAGGCGGTGATGGCGAGCTTCTCGTCGGTGCGCGGCGAGAAGGTGCACGGCGACCGCGACCTGCTGACCGGAGCGCTCAAGACCGGAATGGGCTTCGACGGGCTCGTCGTCGGCGACTGGAACGCGCACGGCCAGGTGCCGGGCTGCACCAACATTTCCTGCCCGGCCTCGATCAACGCCGGGCTCGACATGTTCATGGCTCCGGACAGCTGGAAGGGGCTGTACGAGAGCACGCTGGCCCAGGCGCGGTCCGGCGAGATACCGATCGAGCGGCTGGACGACGCGGTCCGGCGGATCCTCCGCGTCAAGCTCCGCGCCGGGCTGTTCGACAAGCCCAAGCCGTCGGCGCGCCCGCTCGCCGGGCGGTTCGACCTTCTCGGCTCGACCGCTCACCGCGCGGTCGCCCGCGAGGCGGTGCGCAAGTCGCTGGTGCTGCTCAAGAACGCGGGCGGCCTCCTGCCCCTGTCGCCGAGCGCCAACGTCCTCGTCGCCGGCGACGGCGCCGACAACATCTCGCAAGCAGGCCGGCGGCTGGACGATCACCTGGCAGGGCAGCGGCGTCACCAACGCCAATTTTCCCAACGCCCAGTCGATCTTCGCGGGGATCCGGCAAGCCGTGGCGGCGGCCGGCGGGCGGGCGACGCTCAGCGTCGACGGCCGCTTCACGGCCCGGCCGGACGTGGCGATCGTCGTCTTCGGCGAGGAGCCCTATGCCGAGTTCGTCGGCGACCGGCGGAGCGTCGAATACAGCCCGGCCGACAAGAAGGATCTCGAGCTGCTTCGGCGCCTGAAGCAGGCGGGCATCCCGGTCGTCTCGGTCTTCCTCTCCGGGCGGCCGCTGTGGGTGAACCCGGAGCTCAACGCCTCCGACGCCTTCGTCGCGGCCTGGCTTCCCGGCAGCGAAGGCGGCGGGGTCGCCGACGTCGCTGTTCCGCGACTGCGGGCGGCAAGGTCCGCCACGACTTCCGCGGCAAGCTCTCTTATTCCTGGCCGAAGCGCCCCGACCAGACTCCGCTCAACCGCGGCGATCCCGGCTACGATCCGCTCTTCGCCTACGGCTACGGCCTGACCTATGGCGAGCCGGGCGACCTTGCGCCGCTCTCCGAGGACCGGCCGGCGGGCGAGGACTTGCCGGAGGGCGTGCTCTTCACCCGGGGCGCGCTGCCGCAGGGCTGGCGGTGGCAGGCCGAAGCTCCGGACGGGCTCCCCGCGCCCATTGTCGCGGCGGTGGACCGGACCGCGCAGGAGGACGCCCGGCGCTTCGCCTGGCCGGGCGGCGGGGAGGGGACGGTGTCGATCGTGCCCGCGGCGCCGATCGATCTCGCGCGCGAGGCGACGGGCGAGCTCAGCCTGCTCGTCGACTATCGGGTCGACTCGCCGCCGACGGAGGCGGTGTCGCTGTGGATGGCCTGCGGCGATAATTGCGGCGGCACCGTGCCGGTCGCCGGCCTCCTGCGCTCGGCTCCGGCCGGGGAATGGCGGACGCTGGTCGTGCCGCTGCGCTGCTTCGTCCGCGCCGGGCTCGACCCGAAGGCGCTGCGCACGCCGTTCGGCCTTACCACTGGCGGCCGGCTGACCCTCAGCGTATCCGGAGTCCGTGTCGCCAGCGCGGTGGTCGACCAGAACGAGTGCGGGGCTCCCTAAAGAACATGCTGAGTGCGAGCACGCTTTCCGACCGGCGCGGCCTGTGGGCCTTCATCCTCGGAGTCGCCGCGGTCACCGCCGGCGTGCTGATGCACGCGCCGATGTTCTGGATGGGCCGGCACAATCATTTCGTCCTTTCCGGAATGGCGATGGGCGGCGAGATGATCGCCGGGATGGTCGCCATCGTCGGCGGAGTCGCCGTCGCCGCCTACGGCCTCCTGCCGAGGAACGTGTCCCGGCTGCTGTCGGCGAGCGACGAGATCGCCGTCTCGCCGCCCGAGGACGCTCCGCTGTCCAAGGCGCACTGGATCCTGATGGCGGTGCTGGTGATCGCTCTGGTCATCGACATCATGAAGCCGGCCAGCCTCGGCTTCGCTTTGCCCGGCTTGATGGGCGAATATGGGGTCGACAAGGCGACGGTCTCGCTATTCCCCTTCGCCGCCCTGGTCGGGACCGTCGTCGGCTCGCTCGTCTGGGGGATCATCGCCGACATCTACGGGCGCAAGGCGTCGATCCTTCTGTCCGCGGTGCTGTTCGTCGGGACCTCGATCTGCGGGGCGATGCCGTCGCTTCGCCTGGAACGTCGGCATGTGCTTCATGATGGGCGCGGCCGCGGGCGGGATGCTGCCCGTGACCTACGCCCTGCTCGCCGAGATGATGCCGAGCCGGCACCGCGGCTGGGCCCTGGTCCTGGTCGGCGGGCTGGGCGCGGTCGGCGGCTATTTCGCGGCGAGCGCGCTCTCCGCCCTGCTCCAGCCCTATTTCGGCTGGCGGATCCTGTGGCTGCTCAACCTTCCGACCGGCCTCGCGCTGGTGCTGCTCGGAGCGCTGATTCCGGAATCGGCCAAGTTCCTCCTCGCCCGCGGCCGCCGGGAAGAGGCCCGGCGGGTGATGGACCGCTTCGGCGCGCAGGCCCACAGGGCCTCGTCCAAATCCGCCGAAGCGGTCGCCAAGGGCCCGCCGTCGCGCTCACCGGGACGGCCTTCTTCGGCAAGCTGTTCGCTCTCAGCCTCGCGGCGATCTGCTACGGCCTGATCAATTTCGGGCTGCTGCTTTGGCTTCCCGCCGACATGGTCGCCAAGGGCTACAGCATGGAATTGTCCAGCACATTGCTGGCCCAGTCGGCGCTGATCGCCTTCCCGACGGTCTTCGTCACCGCCTGGCTCTACAGCCGCTGGAGCACGAAATGGTCGGTCGCCGGATCGGTCGCGGTGACGCTGGCGGGCCTGCTCGGAATCTTCGCGCTCGAGCTGCGAGCTGATCGCCAGCCCGCTGCTTCCGGTGGCGCTGCTGATCGTCGGGACCAACGCGCTGATCGCGATGCTCCTGCCCTATGCCGCGGAGAGCTTCCCGCTCAGGATCCGCGGCCGGACGACGGGAACGGTAGCGGCCTGCACCAAGGCGGGCGGCATGTTCGCCCAGTTCCTCGCGATCCTGGCGCTGGTGCCGCCGCTCGACATCGTCTCGCTCGGAATCCTGGTGCCGACCGTCGCGGCGCTCGGCCTGGTGGCCTGGTTCGGCAAGGAAACGCGCGGCCGCGACCTGCGCGACCTCGATCCGGACGGCCACACCTTCGCCGCGACCGGCATGTGACTTGCCGCCAAATGCCGAAGTCTCGACCTTGACAGTATTCGCCCTTGTGTTAGCGCTACCAAAGTCAATCAGCCGGCGGGACCTTCACGCGTGGACATGAGCTTCTCGGCAGCCCAATTGCCGGCCGACTCGGCCGAGGCCGTCCTCGTCGGGCGGCTGTTGCTCGACGAGGGCCCGACGCCGGTCGTGATCCGCGAGGGTTCGGTGTTCGACGTCTCCAGCCGGGCGCCGACCGTGGCCGACCTGCTCGAGCTCGGCCCCGAGGGGACCGGCGGCGGCGCCAGGATCTGCGCGGCGGAAGAGATCCCGGCGGACCGACTCCTCTCGCCGCTCGACCTGCAGGTGGTGAAGGCCGCCGGGGTCACCTTCGCCGTCTCGGCGATCGAGCGGGTGATCGAGGAAAGGGCGCGCGGCGATTCCAATGCCGCCGCGTCCATCCGCGGGCGGCTGGAGAGCCGCATCGGCGGCGCCATCCGCTCGGTCGTCCCCGGCACGGCCGAAGCGGCGGCGCTCAAGGCAGGCGCTGATCGACGACGGCCTGTGGTCGCAATATCTCGAGGTCGCGATCGGCCCGGACGCGGAGATCTTCACCAAGGCGCCGGTCCTCTCGACGGTCGGCCATGGCGCCGAGATCGGCGTCCGCTCCGATTCGAGCTGGAACAATCCCGAGCCCGAGATCGTGCTCGTCGTCGACAGCCAGGGCCGGGCGATCGGCGCGACGCTCGGCAACGACGTCAATCTGCGCGATTTCGAAGGGCGAAGCGCGCTGCTCCTCGGAAAGGCCAAGGACAACAACGCCTCCTGCGCGATCGGGCCGTTCATCCGGCTGTTCGACGACCGCTTCACCCTGGACGACGTGCGCGCAGGCGCGTGATCGAACTGGTGGTCGAGGGCCAGGACGGCTTCCGGCTGGAGGGCGCAAGCTCGATGGCCGAGATCAGCCGCGATCCCGAGGAGCTGGTTCGCCAGGCGCTGAGCGAGCATCATTATCCCGACGGCTTCGCGCTGTTCCTCGGCACCCTGTTCGCGCCGGTCCAGGACCGCGACGAGCCGGGGCGCGGGTTCACCCACAAGGACGGCGATGTGGTGCGCATTTCGACTGCCGCGTCTCGGCACCCTCGTCAACCGCGTGACCACCTCGAAAGCCGCGCCGCCCTGGTCGTTCGGGGTCCGGGACCTCATGCGCAACCTCGCTGGCCGCGGGCTGCTGACCGACGGACAATCTCGAGGAGCCGAAGCCCATGGCTGACATTCTCACCCATTTCATCGGCGGCGAGAAGGTGGCCGGCGAGGCCGCCGGCGAGAGCCTCAACCCGTCCAATCTCGACGACGTCGTCGCCCGCTATCCCAGGGCGGACGCGGCGGAGGTCGACCGCGCCGTCAAGGCCGCGCGCGACGCCTTTCCGGCCTGGTCCGAAGCCTCGCCGGAAGTGCGCTCGGACGTGCTCGACAAGGCCGGCACGCTGATCATGAGCCGGGCCCAGGAGCTCGGCAGATTGCTCTCGCGCGAGGAGGGCAAGACCCTTCGCCGAAGGCACCGGCGAAGTGATGCGCGCGGCGCGCATCTTCAAATATTTCGCCGGCGAGGCGCTCCGCCGGCACGGCCAGACGCTCGAATTCGACCCGGCCGGGGATCGACGTCGACGACCTATCGCGAGGCGGTGGGCGTGTTCGGGCTGATCACGCCGTGGAACTTCCCGATCGCCATCCCGGCCTGGAAGACCGCGCCGGCGCTCGCCTTCGGCAACACCGTGGTGCTGAAGCCGGCCACGCCGACTCCCGGCCATCGCCCACGCGCTCGGCCGCCATCATCGACGAAGCGGGCGCGCCGCCGGGCGTGTTCAACCTGGTGCTCGGCGAGGGCGACGTCGGGCTCGGCCGATCGTCGACCATGAAGAGCGTCGACGGCATCTCCTTCACCGGCTCGCAGTATGTCGGCGGCAAGGTCGCCGAGGGCGCGATCCGGCGGCAGGCCCGGATCCAGCTCGAGATGGGCGGCAAGAACCCGCTCGTCGTGCTCGACGACGCCGATCTCGAGCGCGCCGTCGACCTGCGCCATCGACGGCGCCTTCTTCGGCACCGGCCAGCGCTGCACCGCCTCGTCGCGGATCATCGTCACCGAAGGCATCCACGACCGCTTCGTCGAGGCGCTGGCCGAGCGGGCGAGGAGCCTCAGGGTCGGCGACGCGCTCGATCCGTCGAGCCAGATCGGCCCGGCCGTCAGCGAGAGCCAGCTCGAGCAGAACATGCGCTATGTCGAAATCGCCACGCGACGAAGGCGGGCGGGTGCTGACCGGCGGCGAGCTGCTGACGCTCGCGACGCGCGGCTATTACATGGCGCCGACGGTCATCGCCGACACCGCACCCGACATGCGGATCAATTGCGAGGAGGTGTTCGGCCCGGTCGCCAGCACCGTCCGCGTGCGCGATTACGAAGAGGCGCTGGAGATCGCCAATCGCGGCGAGTTCGGCCTGTCGGCCGGGATCGTCACCAACTCGCTCAAGCACGCCCGCCATTTCCGCCGCGCCGTCCGCGCCGGAATGGTGATGATCAACCTGCCGACCGCCGGCGTCGACTATCACGTGCCGTTCGGGGGCACCCGCAAGTCGAGCTACGGCGCCCGCGAGCAGGGCTTCGCGGCGATCGAATTCTACACCCAGACCAAGACGGTCTACACCGGGGGCTGATTCTCAAGTGACCGAAGCAAGCGACAATCGCGCGGTCTATCCGAGCCTCAGGGGCAAGCGGGTCCTCATCACCGGCGGCGGCTCGGGCATCGGCGCCGGGATCGTCGAGGGCTTCGTGCGCCAGGGCGCCGACGTCACCTTCTTCGACATCGCCGAGGCGGACTCCAAGGCGCTCGCCGGGGAGACGGGCGCGCGCTTCGAGCGGGTCGACCTGCGCGACGTCAGCGACATTCAGGCGACCATCCGCCGCCTCGCCGAGCGAGAGGGGGCGTTCGACATCCTCGTCAACAACGCCGCCAACGACGATCGCCACCGGGTCGAGGAGGTGACCGAGGATTATTGGGAAGACCGGGTCGACGTGAACCTGAAGCACCAATTCTTCTGCGCTCAGGCCGTCATCCCGGGAATGCGATCGAACGGCGGCGGAGCGATCGTCAATCTCGGCTCGATCTCCTGGCACCTCGCACTGCCCGACCTCACCCTCTACCAGATGGCCAAGGCGGCGATCGAAGGGCTCACCCGCTCGCTCGCCCGCGAGCTCGGGCCGGACGAAATCCGGGTCACCTGCGTCGTGCCCGGCAACGTCCGCACGCCCGCGTCAGCTGCAATGGTACACGCCGGAGGCCGAGGCGGAGATCGTCTCCGCCCAATGCCTCGACGGCCGGCTGGCGCCCGAGGACATCGCCGCGATGGTCCTGTTCCTCGCGTCGGACGATGCCCGGCTGATCACCGGCCACGAATATTTCGTCGACGCCGGCTGGCGGTAGGATGCGGGGGCTGGGGGCTCTAGTCTATTTTCCTCTCCCGTCCTTACGGGAGAGGAGGGGCCCAAGCCCAAGGCTTGGGAGGTGAGGGTCTTGCTGACTCCGGCGTACAGACCCTCACCTCCCACCGCTTCGCGGCGGGCCCCTCCTCTCCCGCGAAAAGCGGGAGAGGGGTTTACCGGTGCCGTCCGGCGGCGCGGATACCAATATTTTCTGGCCTTGGCGGCGGCGCTGACCGCGGCAGGGGCGCAGGCCGCCCCGTCGCTCCACCCTCTCTTCTCCGACCACGCCGTGCTTCAGCGCGGCCGCCCGATCGCGGTCTGGGGGACCGCCAAGCCGGGCGAGCGGCTCAAGGTGACGCTCGGCGCGGCCTCCCGCGACGTGACCGCCGGCCGGGACGGGCGCTGGCGCGCCGATCTGCCGGCGATGGAGGCGGGCGGTCCCTACCGGCTCGAGGCGGCGGGGGAGGGTGGCGCCCGAGCGAGCGCCGACGACGTTCTGATCGGCGACGTCTGGCTCTGCTCCGGCCAGTCCAACATGGAATTTCCGCTGGTCCGGGCGCTGAACGGCGATTCCGAGGTCGCGGCGGCGGCCGATCCGCAGCTTCGGGTGCTGACGGTGCCGAAGAAGACGCAAACGGCCCCCGCCGCGGGCTTCGGCGGGCCGGTCGCCTGGGCGGCGGCGTCGCCCCGCTCGGTCGGGGACTTCTCCGCGGCCTGCTACTTCATGGCCCGAGAGCTCAGGGGCTCGCAGAAGGTGCCGGTTGGGGCGGTCGCGGCGAGCTGGGGCGGAACCGCCATCCGCTCCTGGATGGATGAGGCGGCGGGCCGCGCCGTCGGCGGCGAGGATTCGGCCCTGCTCGACCTCTATCGCCGCGATCCCGCCGCCGCCAACCGGCGCTTCGGCGAGCGCTGGCAGGCGTGGTGGCGTGAGCGTTCGCCGCTGGAGCCCTGGCGCGACCCGTCCAGGCTCGCCTGGAAGCCGATGCCCAGGATCGGCTATTGGGAAGGGTGGGGGGACCCGGCCTTCGCCGCCTTCAACGGCATGATCTGGGCCCGCAAGACCTTCACCCTGAGCCGGGAGGAGGCGGCTCGGCCGGCCACGCTCTCGCTCGGCGTGGTGGACGAGATCGAGCAGACCTGGGTGAACGGGGTTCCCGTCGGCAACACCTTCGGCTGGGAGGTGGCGCGGGATTATCCGCTGCCCGGCGGCCTGCTGCGCGAGGGCGAGAATGTCGTCCTCGTCAACATGTACGACGGCTATGGCGCGGGCGGATTCCAGGGCCCGGCGGAGGCGTTGAGGCTCGAATTCTCCGGCGGCGGCACCAGGCCGCTGGGAGAAGGCTGGGACTATGCCCTCGCGCCGGCCGGGCTGGGGGAGCCGCCGCGTCCGCCCTGGGATTCCGCCGCCGGGCTTTCCCTGATCCATAACGGCATGATCGCTCCGCTCGGCCCGTTCGGCTTCAGCGGCGTCGCCTGGTACCAGGGCGAGACGGACGGCGGCATGCCGGCCGGCTATGAGGAGAAATTGCGGGCGATGATGGCGGGCTGGCGCCGCCAGTTCGAGGCGCCGAAGCTGCCCTTCCTGATCGTCAGCCTCGCCAATTTCGGCCCTCCGCCCGTGGCTCCGGCCGCCAGCGGCTGGGCCGAGGTCCGCGAGGCGCAGCGCCGGGCCGCGGCGGGTGACGGCCAGGCGGCGGTCGTCGTCGCGATCGACCTCGGCGATCGCCTCGACATCCACCCGGCCAACAAGCAGGAGGTCGGCCGGCGCCTGGCCCGAGCGGCTCGGGCCCTGGCCTATGGGGCGCCGGAGCCGGCCGGGCCGCGGGCGGTGCGGGCGCTCCGCGAGAGGGGTGGGATCGCCGTCGAATTCGCCGGAGTCACCGGCGGGCTGCGCAGCTGGAGCGGATCGGGCGTCCTCGGGATGGAGCTGTGCGGGGCGGCCCAGGAGAGCTGCCGCTATGCGCACGCGGTGGCGCAAGGGGACAAGGTCAGGATCGCCGACGACGGCGGGCCTGCGACACGGGTCCGCTATGCCTGGGCGGACAGCCCGGTCGTCAACCTCTACGACGAGGCGCCGCTGCCGCCGGGGCCGTTCGAGCTGCCGATCGAGTGATACTCGTCGCCCCAGCGGAGGCTGGGGCCCCGGCGGGTGAAGGGCGCGGGGCCTTTCACCCCCTGGGGTCCCAGCCTTCGCTGGGACGACAGTCAATGGTTGTGCCGCGGCGTCTTGGTCGAAGTGCCGCGATACTTGACCGCGAATCTCCAGCACTCCGCCGTCCGACGAGCTGTCCGGTCTTCTCGCGGTAGAGCTCCTCCCACGGCGTCTGCGCTGGCGGGGACCGCGGCGGCGGCTCTGGCCTTGGCGTCGCGCGATCTCGGCCTCGTCGACCAGCGCGTCGCAGGTGCCGGCGTTGAGGTCGATGCGGATCATGTCGCCGGTGCGCAGCCACGACAGCCCGCCGCCGGCGGCGCTTTCCGGGCGAGGCGTTGAGGATCGAGGGGCTGTCGGACGTGCCCGACTGGCGGCCGTCGCCGAGCGTCGGCAGGCTGGTGATGCCGCGCTGGAGCAGCGCGGTCGGGCGGCTGCATGTTGACCACTTCCGCCGAGCCCGGCCAGCCGAGCGGCCCGGCGCCGCGGATGACGAGGATGCAATTCTCGTCGATCTCGAGCGTCGGGATCGTTGATCCGGTGGTGGTAATCGTCCGATCCGTCGAACACGATCGCGCGGGCTTCGAACACCCCTTCGCGCGCCGGGACGCGGCGAGGTAGCGGCGCGCGGAACTCGTCGGAGATGACGCTGGTCTTCATGATCGCGAAGTCGAACAGATTGCCGCGCAGGACCAGGAAGCCGGCGCGCTCCTTGCAGCGGCCGGCGAAGGGTAGGATGACCTCGCGGTCGGTGGCCTGCGCGGCCGGCCAGATTCTCGGCCAGGGTCCGGCCGGTGCACGGTGAGCGCGTCGCCGTCGAGCTCGACCGGCCTGGAGCAATTCCCACATCACCGCCGGCACGCCGCCGGCGCGGTGGAAGCGCTCGCTGAGATATTTTCCGGCCGGCTGCATGTTGACCAGCAGCGGCAGGTCGTAGCCGTGCGCCATCCAGTCCTCCGGGCCGATCTCGACCCCGGCGTGGCGGGCCATGGCGACGATGTGCGGCTGGGCGTTGCTCGAGCCGCCGATCGCGGCGTTGACGCCGGATCGCGTTGAGGAAGGCCTCGCGGGTCAGGATGCGGCGACGGCCGCAGGTCCTCATAGGCCATGCTCGACGACTCGGCGGCCGGTCTCGTAGGCCATCTGGCCGCGCTCGCGATAGGGCGCCGGGATCGCGGCGTTGCCGGGCAGCGACATGCCGAGCGCCTCGGCGACCGCGTTCATCGTCGAGGCGGTGCCCATCGTGTTGCAATGGCCGGCCGAGGGCGCGCGAGTCGGTGGCGCGGCGGAGGAACTCCTCCTCGTCGATCTCGCCGGCGCCGAGCAGCCGGCGCGAGCGCCAGATCACCGTTCCGGAGCCGACCAGCTCGCCCTCGTGCCAGCCGTCGAGCATCGGGCCGCCCGACAGAGTGATGGCGGGGATGTCGACCGTCGAGGCGGCCATGATCCCGGCCGGGCGTCGTCTTGTCGCAGCCGGTGGTGATGACGACGGCGTCGATCGGATAGCCGTTCAGGATCTCGACGAGGCCGAGATAGGAGAGGTTGCGGTCGAGCGCGGCGGTCGGCCGGCGGCAATTCTCGAAGATCGGGTGGATCGGGAACTCCATCGGGATTCCGCCGGCGTCGCGGATTCCGGCGCGGACGCGGTGGGCGAGCTCGAGGTGGATGCGGTTGCACGGCGTCAGGTCGGAGCCGGACTGGGCGATGCCGATGATCGGCTTGCCGCAGCGCAGCTCGTCCGGCGTGATGCCGTAGTTCATGAACCGCTCGAGATAGAGCGCCGCCATGTCGCTCCGCCCCGGCGCGGCGAACCAGTCGCGGGAGCGGAACGGACGTGCGGGGGTGCGGGTGGACATGTCGAGCCTGCGAGCCTGCGGCCGTCAATCGAATGCCGTCATGCCGGACTTGATCCGGCATCCACCTGCTTCCGTCGGCCGGGCCGGAAGGAAGGTGGACCCCGGATCAAGTCCGGGGTGACGACCTCATCCCGTTCCCCATCATCCCGGCATTTCCTCCAGCTCCTTGCCCTTGGTCTCGCGGATGAACTTCTGGACGAGGAAGAAGCTGATCACCGCGCAGACGGCGTAGAAGCTGTAGCTGACGGCGAGGCCCAGGCCCGCCGCCATGATCGGGAAGCTCTGCGCGACCAGATAGTTGGCGAACCACTGGAAGAAGCCGGCGACGGCGAGCGCCGATCCGCGGATCTGGTTCGGGAACATCTCGCCGAGCATGACCCACATCACCGGGCCCCAGCTGACGTTGAAGAAGATCACGTAGAGATTGGCGGCGACCAGCGCGACCAGCCCGAGTCTCGCCGAGCAGCTGCAGATTGCCCGGCCGCATCGAGCGTGCCGCTGGCTGAAGGCATAGACCATCGCGAACAGCGTGACCGCCATGCCGGCCGAACCGATCAGCAGCAGCGGCTTTCGGCCGATCTTGTCGATGAGCACGATCGTCAGGAAGCAGGCCGCGATCGACACCGCGCCCGAGACGATGTTGATCAGCAGCGACTGTGCCTCGGTGAAGCCGGCGAGCTGCCACAGCGTCGAGCCGTAGTAGAAGATGACGTTGATGCCGACGAGCTGCTGGAACACCGCCAGCATGATGCCGGCCCAGACGATCGGGCGGATGCCGAACAGCCCGGCGCCGCTTGAGGTCGCTCAGCCGCGGCCGGTGGTCCTCGGCTGAAGGTCGCGCGGATCTCGTCGAGCTTCGCGCGCGCCACGTCGGCGCCGAACAGGCTGGTGAGCACGCTCGCAGCGCCTGCTCGTCGCGGCCCTTCGAGACGAGGTAGCGCGGGCTCTCCGGGATGAAGAGCAGCGCGACGAGGAAGATCGCCGCCGGAACCGCCTGCATCAGGTACATCCAGCGCCACGCCTCGATGCCCAGCCAGTAGGCGGCGGTCGACTCGCCGGCCGCTCGCGGCGAGGAACCAGTTGACGACGAAGGCGGCGGTGAGGCCGGTGATGATCATGATCTGCTGGACCGTGGTCATCCGGCCGCGGATGCTCGCCGGCGCGACTTCCGAGATGTAGGCCGGCGAGAGCACGCTCGCCGCGCCGACCGCCATTCCGCCGAGGATGCGGGCGATGACGAAGAGGGAATGCGATGTCGGCCAGGCCCTGGACGAGCGCGCCGACCAGGAAGAGCACGGCGGCGAGCATCATCACGTTGCGACGGCCCATCACGTCGGCCAGCCGGCCCGCGAGGAAGGCGCCGATGAAGCAGCCGATGAGCAGCGAGCCGACGGTGAAGCCGAGGCCGGCGTCGCTCGAGCGCGAAGGCCTGCCCTGAGGCCCGTCCTGCGTGCCGTTCACGGCACCGCTGTCATAGCCGAACAGGAAGCCGCCGATCGTCGCCACGGCGACGATCGCGCCGATATAGCCCATGTTGGCCCGTTGCGGGCTTGCCTCGGTCATGAAGATCCTCCTCCCAAGATGCGGGCCGACTCGTGACGGCGGCTCTCGCGCTCGATGTTAGCGTTAACTTCGCGGATGACCACCCTCTGATTTGGGCCTCGCGCCGGCCGTGGCGATCATGCCGATTGCCGAGCCTTCGGCCGGCTCGCGGCCGGGCCCGAGGATTCGCGGATGACGAGCTCGTGCTCGAGCACCCGTTCGGCGGGGCCGGCGGCGACTCCGGAGCGGCGGCCGCGCAGGTCGGCGAGCAGCAGGTCCAGAGCCGCCTCGGCCATCGCCGAGACCGGCTGGCGGACCGTGGTCAGCTCCGGCCAGACCGTCGTCGCCGGCGCCGTGTCGTCGAACCCGACGATGCTGATGTCGTCGGGCACGGCGAGGCCCCGGCGGTGGGCGACGCTGACCGCCGCCGCCGCCATGTCGTCGTTGCTGGCGAAGATCGCCGTCGGCGGGTCGGGCAGGTCGAGCAGCCGCTCGGCCGCGGTCAGTCCGGACCGGAAGGTGAAATAGCCCTGCTCGATCGGGGCCTCCGAGGGGTCGACCCCTTCGGCCTCGAGCGCCGCCTTGAAGCCGCGCTCGCGCTCGATCGAGGCGATATGGGTCGGGATGGCCCTTGATCAGTCCGATCCGCCGGTGACCGAGGCCGAGCAGATATGCGGTCATCTCCGCGGCGGCGGCGAAGTCGTCGATTCGGACGTTGAGCGCATTCTCGTAGAGATGGCCCATGGCGACGGTCACCACCGGCATCTCGGCGGCGGCGAGCTCGGTCAGGATCGGCACCGATTCCGACAGCGGGGGAGGCAGGATGACGCCCTCGACCTGGGTCGTGGCGAAGCGCCGAGCGGCCTCGGCCTGCTCGGCCTCCTCCTCATATTCGCAGGCCTCGATGACGAGGTGGCAGCCGGCGCGCCGGGCGCCCTCCAGGGCCCCGACCAGGAACTGGCTGAGATAGGCGTCGCTCGGGTTGGCGTAGAGCAGGCCGATATGGGTCGCCTGGCCGGCGGCGAGGCTGCGCGCCGCGGTGTTGGGCGAATATTTCAGCCGGTCGATCGCCTCCCGGACGGCGGCGCGAGTGCTGTCCCGGACGTTCTTCTCGCCGTTCATCACCCGGGAGACGGTCATCGCCGAAACGCCCGCGGCGCGGGCCACGTCCTCGATCGTAACGCTGCCGCGGCTGCGGCGGCTCGGCCTCGCCATTCCTGCCCTCCACGGCCAGCCTAGGAGGGCCGCTACCCCATTGCAATGCGCGGATGCGCCGCTTTATGGTAGCGCTATCACACAGACCCGCAAAGGGCGATCGGGAGATGGACATGACGCTTCCTTCACGGCGCTTCGCCTCGCGCGGCGCGGCCGCCGCCGCCGCGATTGCCCTTTGGGCCACTTTCGCCACGTTCCCCGGAGCGATGCCGGCGGCCGCGCAGGGGGCCGCCGAGCAGCGCCCGCTCTACAAGGACCGGTCACAGCCGGTCGAGCGGCGGGTCGAGGACCTGCTCGCCCGAATGACGCTCGAGGAGAAGGCGGCGCAGCTGGTCACGATCTGGGAGCATAAGGGCAACATCCAGACGCCCGAGGGCGCCTTCTCGCCGGAGAAGGCGTCGCAGGCCTTCCCGAACGGGCTGGGCCAGATCGCCCGCCCGTCGGACAAGCGCGGAGTCGCCGCCTCCAACGCCGCCGCGGGGGCGACGGCGGGAGCCAACCGCGACGCCCGCGACACCGCCGATTATGTCAACGCCGCCCAGCGCTGGGCGGTGGAGCGCACCCGCCTCGGGATCCCGATCCTGATGCACGAGGAGGCGCTGCACGGTTATGTCGCGCGGGGCGCGACGAGCTTCCCGCAGTCGATCGCGCTCGCCAGCAGCTGGGATCCCGAGCTGGTCGAGCGGGTCTTCGCGGTCGCCGCGCGCGAGATGCGGGCGCGCGGGACCAACCTCGCCCTCGCGCCTGTCGTCGACGTCGCCCGCGATCCGCGCTGGGGCCGGATCGAGGAGACCTATGGCGAGGATCCCTATCTGGTCAGCGAGATGGGCCTCGCGGCGATCCGCGGCTTCCAGGGCCGCACCCTGCCGCTGCAAACCCGACAAGGTGCTGGTGACGCTCAAGCACATGACCGGCCACGGCCAGCCCGAGAACGGCACCAACGTCGGCCCGGCCCAGATCTCCGAGCGCACGCTGCGCGAGAATTTCTTCCCGCCGTTCGAGCGCGCGGTGAAGGAGCTGCCGGTCCGCTCGGTGATGGCCTCCTACAACGAGATCGACGGCGTTCCCTCGCACGCCAATCCGCTGGCTGCTGCAACGACGTGCTGCGCGGCGAGTGGGGCTTCCAGGGCGCGGTCGTCAGCGACTATTTCGCGATCCGCGAGATGGTCACGCGCCACAGGATGTTCGGCGACATCAAGGATGCCGCCGAGCGGGCGATCAAGTCCGGAGTGGACGTGGAGACCCCCGACGGCGAGGCCTATGTCCACCTGCCCGAGCTGGTCCGCTCCGGCCGGGTGCCGCAGGCGCTGGTCGACGAGGCGGTCCGCCGCATGCTTCGGCTGAAGTTCGAGGCCGGGCTGTTCGAGAATCCCTATGCCGACGCCGCCGCGGCCGAGCGCAAGACGGCGACGCCCGACGCGGTCGCGCTCGCCCGCGAGGCGGCGCGCCGGTCGATCGTCCTGCTGAGGAACGAGGGCGATCTGCTGCCGCTGGACGCAGCGGCATCAAGCGCCTGGCGGTCCTCGGCACCCACGCCCGCGACACGCCGATCGGCGGCTACAGCGACGAACCGCGCCATGTCGTCAGCGTGCTCGAGGGGCTGCAGGAGCGCCGCGAAGGGCCGGTTCGAGGTCGATTATGCGGAAGGCGTGCGGCTGACCGAGAGCCGGTCCTGGTCGCGCCGATCGCGGTCAACCTGGTTCCAGCCGAGGTGAATCGCCCGCTGATCGCGGAGGCGGTCGAGACCGCCCGCCAGGCCGACGTGATCGTGATGGTGCTGGGCGACAACGAGCAGACTCAGCCGCGAGGCCTGGGCCGACAAGCATCTCGGCGACCGCGCCTCGCTCGACCTGGTCGGGCAGCAGGAGGAGCTGGCCCGCGCGATCCTCGCGCTCGGCAAGCCGACCGTGGTGCTGCTGCTCAACGGACGGCCGCTGTCGGTCAATTACCTGGCCGCAGAACGCGCCGGCGCTGATCGAGGGCTGGTATCTCGGCCAGGAGACCGGCAACGCCGTCGCCGACGTCCTGTTCGGCAAGGTCAATCCGGGCGGCAAGCTGCCGGTGACGATCGCCCGCTCCGTCGGCCAGCTGCCGGTCTTCTACAACCGCAAGCCGACCGCCCGGCGCGGCTATCTGTTCGACACGACGGCGCCGCTCTACCCGTTCGGCTACGGCCTCAGCTACACGACGCTTCGAAATCTCCGCGCCGCGGCTCGCGCGACGACCGGATCGGCGGTCGGCGAGACGGCCAAGGTCGAGCGTCGACGTGGTCAACACCGGCCGCCGCAGCGGCGACGAGGTGGTCCAGCTCTACGTCCGCGACGACGAGGCCTCGGTGACCCGGCCGGTGCTCGAGCTGAAGCGCTTCCAGCGCGTCACGCTGGCGCCCGGCGAGCGCCGAACGGTGACATTCGAGCTTCGAGCCGGACGATCTGGCGCTCTGGAACATGGAGATGAAGCAGGTGGTGGAGCCCGGCACCTTCACCATCTCGGCGGGGCCGAACTCGGTGGAGCTGAAGAGCGCGAAGCTGACGGTCGAGGCGCGCTGACGGCCTATTTCCGGCAGAGGCCGTCCAGCATCGCCGCGTGGCTGGTCCTGGGCGGCAGCTTCAGCCCGCGCGCGGCGGCGCGTCCCTCCAGGCCTTGCGGGGGCGCCGGAAGCGACGGGTCCATTGCCTCGCGGTAGAAGGGGTCGCGCTGGGCCTCGGCGAGCGTGGCGAAGCGAAAGCCTTCCCGCCGGTACAGGTCGAGCAGCCTGGGAAGCATTCGCGCGTCGAACGCGCCGATGTGCAGGAGCAGCACGTAGGGGATGTCGCGTCCCTCGAGGCTTCGGGAGAGGGCGCGGTAGAAGCCGATATTCTCTCGCGCCGACTCCAGATAGGCGCGCTCCATCGCCGCGATCGCGGCCTCGTCGCCGGCGGCCTTGCAACGGGCGTAGGGCGCGGTCCACTGCCAGTCCGAGAAGTCCATCGTCACGTCGGCCACGCGGTAACCGCGCCGGGCGAGGGTGGTCCGGACCGCCGCCCGCTTCGCCGGATCCTCGCCCTCCGCGAGAAACGGATAGCGGAACCAGCGCGCGTCGCGGCGGCCGTATCGCTTCAGCAGGGGCTCGTTGCGGGCGATCTCCTCCTCATATTCGGCAGGCGTGGCGGCATTGACGTTGCGGTGGCTCCAACCGTGGTTGCCGAGCGGGAAGCCGGCGTCGGTCCAGGCGCGCAGAACCGCCTCCGTCTCCGGCTGCCGCTCCGTCCAGCCGCCGTTGAAGAAGCCATGGACCGCCGGGACCTTCGCGGCCTTGAAGGCGGCGATGACCTGCCGCGCTATTCCGAGCGGCGTTTCGCCCGGCGGCATCTCGCCATGAACCGGCAGATCGTCGACCGTGATGGCGAGGAGAGGCGCCGGCGCCCGCTTAGGGGCCGGTGCGGGTTCCCCGGCGAGCCAGGCCGAGACCCAGACGAGCGGCGCGTTCCAGTTGATCGCGACCTCGTTGAGGCTGAAGGCGCGGTAGTCGTCGAGCCAGCAGGCCTGGGGCGCGCATTTGCCCTTGATCGGCGGCGCGACCTCGTCGGTCATCATCGTGTTGTTGGGGCCGCCGGACAGGGCTCCGGGCGGGGGCGGGGGATAGCGCGGGTCGGCCTGCCGCGCCCAGAAGCGGTGGTGGGGATTCAGCATCGGCCGGGCGCCGTAGCCGGTGACGAAGGAGCGATCGAGCGGGTTGCGGCCGAGGATGAAGTCCATCGCGTCGACCACCCCGTCGCGGTAGCGCCGCCTGCCGGTGAGATCGTGGGCGATGGCGAGCAGCATGGCGCGGTTGAGGATCGAGGAGGTCGAGCCCCAGGGCCAGCCGCCCTCCGGAGCGTAGGGGAGGGCGTAGCCGACCTTGGGCGTGTCGGCGAGGAAAGCGTCGGCGCCGGACAGGATGGAGGCGCGCAGGGCGGCAGTCTCCGCTTTCGCGAGCCGGGTGGGCACGGTGACGAGGCTGATCGTGCCCAGCGCCGCGACGCTGTTCCAGCCCGGCGCCGTCGCGGCGGCGGCCCGGAAGTGCGGCGAGGCGCGCAGGGCGGCGGCATAGTCGGCCTTGCCGGTCGTCGTGAGCAGCTCGGCCGCCGCCCAGTAGAATTCGTCGCCAAAGTCGGTGTCGCCATAGCCGCCGCTGCCGGTAAAGTCGGCGATCGCCCAGACCTCCGGGTTGCGGCGGGCGGCGGCCCAGGCTCTTTCGGCCGCGGCGAGGCAGCGGCCGGCGAAGGCCGAGTCGATCTTGCGCCAGATGCGCGCGCATTGGGCGGCGTTGGCGGCGAGGTTGAGGGTGGCGCCGGTGCTGGGCGGGAAAAGCTGGCGCTTCTCCTTGTCCTCATGGGGGGCGAGCGGAAGGGCGGTCCAGCGCTCATCGGCGAGCTTGTGGTGGACCATGCCCGACGCGTCGATCTCGCTGAAGACGAGGCCGGGCACGGTCCGCTTCTGGCCGACGGGCACCGAAAGGCGCGTTCCGTCGGGGACCTGCATCTTGAGGAGGAATTCGAGCTCCCATCGTACTTCGTCGAGCAGGTCCGGGACTCCGTTGCCCGCTTCGGGGATGGCGGCTCGGCCGTCGGCGAAGCGGGCTCGGGCGTGGCGCTCCCAGGCGTTGAGCAGGGTCCAGACGGCGATTCCGCCGTTGACGACATATTTGCCGTGGTCGCCGGCATCGTACCAGCCGCCGGCGACGTCGAGCGTGTAGGGGCAGCCCGGCCAGCGATTGCCCTTCGAATCGGCCCCCGCCACGCAGGTGGCGCATTCGCCGACATGGCCGGCGGGCCGCGCCCGTTCCGCGCCGACGTGGCGCGCCTCGATCGGGATGCCGGCGCGGTTGTGATAGAAATAGGCGAGGGCGTCGGAAGGCAGGCGGTCGTAGAGGCCCGGCGAAATGGAGAAGGCGCGGCTCGCCGCCTCCCCGACGAGGAGCTTGTAGCCCGCACCGGCCTTCCGGAAGCCGCCGAACTCCACCCGGTGGACATGCTCCCCCGACCAGCGGTCGTCGCCGAAGACCAGCGTCCGTCCCGTCGCCCGGATGCGCCCGGCGGAATCGACGAGCCGCCAGCCGAGCGGCGCCTTCGACGGATGCGCGAGCATCGCCCGTTTCGGTCCGTCGGGGAGCAGCCCGAGCTGGTTCAGCCGCACCGGCGCGGGTCCGGCCGCGGCGGCGAGGAAGGGAAGGACGGCGGCGAGGAGGATCGGCCTCATCTCGGCGCTTCGGGCGAGTAAGCGTGAAGGCCGAAGACGGCGCCGACGAAGCCGCCCGCCGACTTCGTGCTGAGGATCCGGCCGTCCTCCCGGCCGCCGAGGGTCCGCCATCCGCCCCGCCCCGTCGCGTAGGCGAAGCTGTATCCGGCTCGCTGCGCTTCGATGCGGAGACGGACGGGGGCGCCGAAAGCGGCTCCGAGCGGGGCCGAGGCGACCAGCGCGCCTTCGGCGGGGTCGCCGGGCCCGGCGCGGCGGCGGAGCTCGACGACGGCGCGCCCTTCGCGCCGGGCGACGGCGAGATAGAAGAAATATTCGTCGTTCTGAAGCGCCGCGAGGCCGGCCGAATCGCCGTCCTTGCGCGGGACGAAGCGGACGACCGTCGAGGCGGAGGCGTCGAGATGCTGCTGGCGGCGGGCGACGAAGGAGGGATTGCCGAAGCCGCCGAGCGGCACGCCGCGGGCTTCGATCCGAAGCTCCCCGCCGGACAGCGCGTACCAGCGCTCGCGGGGGTTGCGCATCATCATCCAGCGGGGTGGGAGCGCCAGTCCGTCGAATTCGTCCGTGACCGCGAAGGCGCCGCTCGTCGGCACCGGCGGCGTCGGCTGCGGTGGAAGCTTCGGGCGTCGATGGACGTAGGGGATCGTCTCGCCCGGCCGGGTGATGCGCGGCCATCCGCCCTCCCACGTCACCGGCAGAAGGAAGATTTCGCGGCCGGTATTGTAGAAATCCCCCTCATAGGGGCGGACGGCGAGGAAGGTCGCCCACCATTCGCCGGCCGACGTCTCGACGAGATCGGCGTGGCCCGCCGAGGTGATCGGATGGGCACGGTCGCGCGGCAGGTCGCGCTGGGTCAGGATCGGGTTGCCCGGCCAGGCTTCGTACGGCCCGTCGGGCCGGCGGCTGCGCAGCACCACCTGGGAATGGCCCTCGGCGGTGCCGCCCTCGGCGGCGAGCAGAAAGTAGAAGCCGTCCCTGCGCAGGATGTGCGGCCCCTCGATCCAGATCGGCTTGGTCGAGAGGTCGACCCCGCCGTTGACCAGTACCTTGCGCGGGCCGAATGTCTTCCTCGCGGCCGGATCGAAGCGCTGGATCCAGATCGCCCGGTGGCCCTCGTAGAGCGGCGGCCCCTCGGGCGGGCCGTTGTTGAGGATCCAGACGCTGCCGTCCTCATCGAAGAAGAGCGAGGGATCGATCCCTCCTTCGAGCTCGGGGAGCCAGACCGGGTCCGACCAGGGCCCGGCCGGGTCCTTGGCGGTGATGACGAAATTGCCGCCGCAATCGACGCAGGTGTTGAGGATGTAGAAGGTCCCGCCATGGTGCTCAATGGTCGGCGCGAAGACTCCGCGCGACAGGCCGAGCCGGCCGAAATCGAGCTGGTCCGGCCGGTCGATCGCGTTGCCGATCTGGGTCCAGTTGACCAGGTCGCGGCTGTGGAAGACCGGGATTCCGGGGAAATAGGCGAAAGTCGAGGTGACCAGGTAGAAATCGTCGCCGACCCGGGTCAGGCTCGGGTCCGGATAGAAGCCCTTGAGGATCGGGTTGCGATAGTCGCCGGGGCCGGCCGGAAGCGAGTCGGAGGGATCGGAGCCTCGATAGTCGAAGCGCTCGAAGCGCGCCGTCGGCGCCCCGGCCGGCGAGTCGCCGACGCTCGCGCAAGCCGCCGAGAGCAAAGCGGCGGCGGCCGCGAGGAGCGCCCTCACGCGGCCTCCGCCAGCTCGGGCGCGGCGCAATTGTCGAGGATGAACTGCTTGTGGGTCGGCATATATTCGGCCGAATTGTGGGTCGCCTCGGCGATGTGCTTGAGCCGTCGGCGCGTCTCCTCCAGCGGCATGATGTCGGCGACCGGATCGTAGGTCCGCGCCTTCATCAGCTGGCCGATCATCACCGCGAACCAGCTGGTGTCGTTGAACAATTCGTCATTCTCCCGGAAGGTCCGGCCATAGGCTTCGAACACCCTGATCTTCTCGGCGAGCCGGTCGGGGATCGCCATCGTCCGGCAATAATTCCAGAATTCGGAATCGTCGCGCTCGGTCGCCTTGTAGTGAAGGACGAGGAACTCCCGGACGATCTCATATTCGTTGAGGACGATGCGGTTGAAGCGGTCGATGTCGGCCTGCTGGAAGCTTCGATCGGGGAACATCGTCATCAGCCTCGAGAGACCGCTCTGGACCAGCCAGATGCTGGTCGATTCGAGCGGCTCCATGAAGCCCGCGGCGAGGCCCAGGGCGACGCAATTCTTGATCCAGAATTGCTTGCGCCGCCCCGTCTTGAACGGGACGACGCGCGGATCGGCGAGCGGCTTGCCGTCCAGATTGCTCATCAGGATGTCGATCGCCTCGTCGTCGGACATGAAGTCGCTGGAGAAGACGTGGCCGTTGCCGATGCGGTGCTGGAGCGGGATTCGCCACTGCCAGCCCGCCTTGCGGGCGGTGGAGCGGGTGTAGGGGGTTATCTCGGGCACGCTCTCGCAGGGCACGGCGATGGCGCGGTTGCAGGGCAGGTAGTGCGACCAGTCCTCGTAGCCGGCCTTCAGCGCCTGCTCGATGATCAAACCGCGGAAGCCCGAGCAGTCGATGAAGAAATCGGCTTCGACCTTGTCGCCATTCTCGAGGGTCACCGACTCGACGAAGCCGTCGTCGCTGCGCAAATTGACGTCGACGATCTTGCCCTCGCGGCGGATAATCCCGCGGCCCTCGGCGTAGCGGCGCAGGTAGCGGGCGTAGAGGCCGGCGTCGAAATGATAGGCGTAGGCGATCTGCGAAAGCGGCGAGTTGCCGGCGTCGAACGGGCGCATGAACTTGCCGCGCTCGCCGGCCAGAGCGGGCAGCGACCATTCGTCGAGCCGCAGCGCCTCGCCGCGCTGGTGCAGGCGCAGCCAGTGGGCGTGGAACGACACGCCTTCCATGTTGAGGCCGTAGGAGCCGAACGGGTGGAAGTAGCGGTGGCCCTGGCGGCCCCAATTGTGGAACTCGATGCCGAGCTTGAACGTGCCCTTGGTCTCGCGGACGAAATCGTCCTCGTCGAGCTCGAGCATCCGGTTGAAGGTCGCCATCTGCGGGATGGTCGCCTCGCCGACGCCGATGATCCCGATCTCGTCGGATTCGATCAGGGTGACGCTGCAATATCGCGTGGTGAGGATCTTCGCGAGGGTGGCCGCGGCCATCCAGCCGGCGGTGCCGCCGCCGACGATGACGATGTTGCGGATTCGCTGGTCGGTCACGCGAAAGCTCCTTGGGGTGTCGAGGCGCCGGCGGCGGGCGAGCCGCCGAGCCGGGCCAGATAGGCTGAGTGGGTCGGCATCTTCTCGGCGGCTTGGCGGATGAAGGGTGCCATTCGCGCCAGGGTCTGGCGGACGTCGCCCTCGTCGACCGTGTCGGCGAGCGGGTCGTAGCGCCTCGGGACGATGCCCTGGCCGAGCAGGACGGCGAGCCAGCTCGCCTCCGAAAAGAGCTCGTCCTCGTGCCGGAAGATCCGCCCGTTCTCGCGAAACAGGGCGATCTTCCGGGTCAGGCTGTCGGGTACGTCCATGTCGCGGCAGGCGCGCCAGAAGTCGGAATCGTCGCGCTCGGTCGCCTTGTAGTGGAGGATGATGAAGTCGCGGATCGGCTCGATCTGCCGGTCGCTGAGGCGGTTGTATTCGGCCGCGAGGACCGGGTCGAAATCGCGGTCGGGGAAGAGGGCGAGAAGCTTGGAGATGCCGGCCTGGACGAGGTGGATGCTGGTCGATTCGAGCGGCTCGAGAAAGCCGCCGGCCAGACCGAGCGCGACGACGTTGCGGTCCCACAGCCTGCGCCGGCGCCCGGCGGTGAAGCGGATCAGCCGAGGCTCGCCGAGCGGCGCTCCCGTCGCGTTGGCGAGCAGCGGTGGCGGCCGCCTCGTCGTCGGAGAGATGGGCGCTCGAATAGACATAGCCGTTGCCGGTTCGGTGCTGGAGCGGGATGCGCCATTGCCAGCCCGCGGCGAGCGCCGTCGAGCGGGTATAGGGGAGCGGCTCCCCGGCCGAGGCGGAGGGAATGGCAACGGCGCGGTCGCAGGGCAGCCAGTGCGTCCAGTCCTCATAGCCCGCCTTCAGCGCCTGCTCGATCAGCAGGCCGCGCAAGCCCGAGCAGTCGATGAAGAGATCGCCCTCGACGCGCGTCCGCTCTCCAGCTTCACCGCCTCGACGAAGCCGTCCTCGCCGCGAAGCTCGACGTCGACGACCTTGCCCTCGTGGCGCACGACTCCGCGCGCCTCGGCGTAGGCGCGCAGATAGGCGGCGTAGAGACTGGCGTCGAAATGGAAGGCGTAGTTGAGCGTCGACAGGATCGAGCGCGGATCGCGGACCGGCCGCTGGAACCGGCCGAGCTTCGCGGCGACGGCGCACAGATTATAGTCCTCGAGCCCGGCCGCCTCGCCGCGCGCGCGCAGCTTCAGCCAGAACTGGTGGAACTTGACCGCCTCCATGTCGGCGCCGAACTCGCCGAACGGATGCATGTAGCGATGGCCGCGGCGCGTCCAGTCGACGAACTCGATGCCGAGCTTGAAGGTCGCCTTGGTCTTCGCGACGAAATCGTCCTCGTCGAGCCCGAGCAGGGCGTTGAAGGTGCGGATCGGCGGGATGGTCGCCTCGCCGACGCCGATCGTTCCGATCTCGTCCGATTCGACGAGGGTGATCGCCGCGCCCGCCGCCCCGAGCCGGGCCATCGCCGCCGCGGCCATCCAGCCGGCGGTGCCGCCGCCGACGATGACGATGCTTCGGATGCGGCGGTCGCTCATGCCGCGCTCTCCCGAGCGGCGCGCCGGTCGAGATAGTCGCGGTGCGACGGGAGCGTCGCGGCGGCGTCCAGCATGACCTTCCGGATCGACTCGAAATGCTGCCGGATCCGGTCGACGGCAATCGCGTCGGCGCGCGCATCGTAGCGGCGCGGCCGGACGCCGAGCGCGTCCAGGGCCGCGGCCCATTCCGCTTCTTCGAACGTGTCGCCGTCGAGAAGCGGGACTCGGCCGCGGCTTTGGTAGAGGGCGATCTTGTGGGCGAGCGAGTCGGGGACGGCCGCGTGGCGCAGCTGGTCCCAGAAGGGTTGGCCGCGGCGGCCGTTCAGCTTGTAGGGGAGGATGAGCCGGTCGCGGAGGCGATCGAGCTCCTCGTTGGTCGAGCGATTATATTCGGCCGCCTCGGCGCCGGCATCGCGCGAGGCCGGGAAGAGCCGGAGCAGCCTCGCCAGCGCCCGGTGAAGCAGATCGAGCGACGCCGGCTGAAGCGGGTCGACCGTCGCCGCGGCGGCGCCGAGGGCGACGCAGTTGCGGATCCAGGGCCGGTTCCTGCGCCCGGACTCGAAGGCGCTTCCGGACGAATCGGCGACTTCGGAGCAGGAGACGAGAAGCTCGCCGACCCCGCCTTGGTAAGGCACGACCCGCCGCCAGCCGGCGGCGCCGGCCTCGACATGCGAATAGGGGGCGGGCGGGACGGGCGTCGCCGAGCGCGACGCCGAGGCGCGGTCGCAGGGGAGCCAGGCGCGCCAGCTCTCGAAGCCCGAGGCGAGCGCGCCTTCGCCGAGCAGGGCCGAGGGTCCAGAAGCGTCGATGAAGAATTCGCCGGAGAGGCTTTCCCCGCTCTCCAGGCGAAGCCCGGTCAGGTCGCCGCGCTCGTCCAGCTCGGCGGCGACGAAGCGGGCCTCGACGAGGCGGACGCCGCGCGCGAGCGCGAGGTCCCGAAGCGCTCGGGCGTAGAGGTCGAGGGGGAGGTGGAGGCCGTAGCTGTAGGTGGAGAGGACCGAGGACGGATCGTCGGACGGGCGGGCGAAGCGGCCCATCTGGGCCGCGATGGTCGCCACCGAGAAATTGCCGAAGCGGACCTCGTCGCCGGCGGCTCGAAGCCGCCCGGCGAGTTGGTGGAACGGAACCGTCGCAAGCGGTGCGCCGATATCCCCGAACGGCAGGAAGAAGGTCGGTTCGGCCGACGACCAGCCCGAAAAGGCGGCGCCGAGGGCAAAGGCCGCATCGCAATGGCGGACCAGCTCCTCCTCGTCGAACCCAAGCCGGACGTGGAACTCGCGGATCGAGGGCGGCGCCGCCTCGGCGGCGCCGAAGGGGCCGAGGCTGTCGTCCGGCCGCCCGGTCGGAACCAGCGAGATCGAATAAAGCGAGCGGGGCAGAGCTCGGGCGAGCATCGCCGCGGCCGCCCAGCCCGCGACTCCTTCGCCGAGGATGACGACCTTCATGCCGCCGCCTCACCGGCCGCGCCGATCGCGCGGAGGAACTGCTCGTGCGTCGGCATGCGCTCCGCCGCG
Source organism: uncultured Alphaproteobacteria bacterium (assembly GCA_963716155.1). Lineage (GTDB taxonomy): Bacteria > Pseudomonadota > Alphaproteobacteria > Sphingomonadales > Sphingomonadaceae > Allosphingosinicella. The sequence continues at coordinate 1,835,625 of OY970297.1, read as the reverse complement.
GCGCGGCATGCCTCGCCAATGCGCGACATGTCGGCGTGCAGCCGGGGGGCGGGGAGAGCTTCGCTCAACGGGTCGAATCCGCGGGGAAGGACATTCTGGCCGAGATAGACGGCGATCCAGCTGGGCTCGAGGAACATGCCCTCGCGATAGTTGACGACATAGCCGCGCTCGCGGAACAGCTCCATCTTGTAGTGCAGGGAGTCGGGCAGCGCCATCGTCCGGCACTGGTTCCAGAAGGGGGTGTCGTCGCGCTCGGTCGCGCAATAATGAAGGATGAGGAAGTCGCGTACCCGCTCATATTCGAGCGCCATGACGCGGTTGAACTCCTCGGCATCGAGCGGGTCCCAGCCGCGGTCGGGAAGCAGGTCGATGAGATGGCCGATGGCGAGCTGGATGAGGTGGATGCTGGTCGATTCGAGCGGCTCCAGGAAGCCGGCGGCAAGGCCGATGGCGACGCAATTCCTCGCCCATTGCAGCCGGCGTTTGCCGGTGGTGAAGCGGAGCCGGTTCGGCTCGGCGAGCGGCTCGCCTTCGAGCTGGGCGAGGAGCGCCGACTCGGCCTCGTCGTCGGCGACGAAGGCGCTCGAATAGACGTGGCCGTTGCCGACCCGGTGCTGGAGCGGGATCCGCCATATCCAGCCCGATTCGCGCGCCGTCGCGCGGGTATAGGGGGTGAGTGGACCGGTCCCGACGCACGGCATCGCGATGGCCCGGTCGCAGGGGAGCCAGTGGGTCCATTCCTCATAGCCGGCCTTCAACGCCTGCTCGATCAGGACTCCGCGGAAGCCCGAGCAATCGACGAACAGATCGGCCTCCAGCCGCCGCCCGTCGGCGAGCGTCAGCGAGGAGACGAAGCCGTCCTCCGGCCGAAGCTCGACGTCGACGATCCGCCCTTCTGTGCGCGTGACGCCGCGCTGCTCAGCATAGTCGCGAAGGAAGCGGCCGTAGAGGCTGGCGTCGAACTGATAGGCATAGGAGAAAGTGGAGTAGAGCGAGGCCGGATCGTCGGCCGGGTGGGCGAAGCGGTTGTGCCGCGCCGCCTGGATCGGAAGCGAATAATTTTCGAGCGGCGGGATTTCGCCCGCGGCGCGCATCCGAAGCCAATGCTGGTGGAAGGGGACGCCCCCCAGATCGGTCCCGAAGGCGCCGAAGGGGTGGATGTAGGAATCGCCGATCCGTCCCCAGTTCCTGAACTCGATGCCGAGCTTGAACGTCGCCTTCGTCCGCCGCATGAACTCGGCTTCGTCGATGCCGAGGGCGGCGTTGAAGAAGCGGATGTGGGGCAGGGTGGCTTCGCCGACCCCGACGGTGCCGATCTCCGCCGATTCGACCAGCTCGATCGCGATCGGCAGGCCGGCCAGCCTGTTGGCGAGGGCGGCGGCGGTCATCCAGCCGGCCGAGCCGCCGCCGACGACCAGTATCCGCTCGATGGGCTCGTGCGCCGTCATCGGTTCCGCGGCGCCCGAATATTGCAGATGTGCAACAATTCCATCCTTCCGAGCACCTGTGCCCCCGCTCCCCCTTGACGTGATCGACAAAGCCTAGATAGTTACCGCTAACAACGATTGGCGCGACGTCAAGTGTTAGCGCTAACACACGGGGAGAAGTCATGAAAGGGATCGAGTCCCAGTCGCTGGACGCGCGCGAGCGCTTCGGCCTTGCGATGCGCGGCGGAGTCTCGGCGCTCGCCCTGTGCATGGCGGCCGTCGCGACGCCCGCCTTCGCCCAGGCGGAGCAGCCCGGCGCGGCGCAGCCCTCCGAGGACGACGAAACCTCCACCGAGGAGCAGGGCGGCGTCTCCTCGGGGATCACCGATCCCGAGGCGGTGACGGAAGGCGACATCGTCGTCACCGGCATCCGCCGCAGCCTCCAGCGCTCGCAGGACATCAAGCGCGACTCGGAAGTCGTCGTCGACTCGGTGACCGCCGAGGACATCAGCGCGCTTCCCGACCGTTCGGTGACCGAGGCGCTCCAGCGCATCCCCGGAGTCGCCATCGACCGCTTCGCGGCCGGCCGCGACCCGGATCACTTCTCGACCGAGGGCAGCGGAGTCGTCGTCCGCGGCCTGACCTATGTCCGCAGCGAGCTCAACGGCCGCGACACCTTCACCGCCAATAACGGCCGCGGCCTCAGCTTCTCCGACGTTCCGTCCGAGTTGCTCGGCGGAGTCGACGTGTTCAAGAGCCCCTCGGCCGACATGGTCGAGGGCGGCATTTCGGGCACTGTCAACCTGCGCACCCGGGTGCCCTTCGACAACAAGGGCTTCGTCGTCGCCGCCTCGGGCGAGGTCAATTGGGGCGACATGCGCGAAAAGTTCACGCCGACCTTCTCGGTGCTGGCCAGCAACCGCTGGCAGACCGGCTTCGGCGAGATCGGCCTGCTCGCCAGCTTCGCCTACTCGCAGCTCAAGTGGCGCAACGACGCCATCCAGATCTCGAACTTCGGCGAGCGCACGCTCTATTCGAGCGGCGACGTGGTGCCGAGCGACGGCGCCACCGCCCAGGGCACGGTCTACCTGCCGCGCGGAGCCGTGCTTCGAACCCAGGACACCGACCGCAAGCGCTACGGCTATTCGGCCGCCGCGCAGTGGCAGAGCAACGACCGCTCGCTGCTCGCGACCCTGCAGTTCATGCGCTCGGACGCGCGCGAATCCTGGCTCGAGCATGCGCTCGAGACCGCCACCGACAACGTCACCTCGAACGGCGATTCGCGCCGCGTGCCGGGCACGACGCTCGAGTTCGACGACGACGGGGTCTTCGACAACGGCGTGATCACCGGCCCGAGCGGCTGGCGGGACGACCAGAACAACACCGCGGCCTGGGGCGGCAATGGCGACGTCCGCACGCCGCGCTACGGCCTTCAGAGCAACAACCAGCGCCGGAGCCAGCAGTCGCGCTTCGTGACCAGCGACTACAGCGCCAATTTGAAGTGGAACGCGACCGACCGGATCACCCTGAATTTCGACTATCAGCATGTCGATTCGCGGGTGAACGTCCTCGACGTCGGGCTGTGGACCTCGGCCTTCCAGAACGTCTTCATCGACCTCGACGGGAGCCGGATTCCGGTCGTCGAGTTCCAGCCGCCGGAAGTCTGCTCGGGCCCCGCCGCGAACAGCCCCTGCACCGATCTCGCCGGCGGCGCGTCGGACCAGGACCCGAGCTATTTCGGAGTCGATCCGCAGGGCCAGGTCCACAACAGCTTTTCGGATCCGTACAACACCTTCTACCGCAACGTCATGGACCATATCGAGGACAGCGACGGCAGCGAGGACGCGGCGCGGATCGACCTCGATTATTCCTTCCCCGATCACAGCTGGCTGAACTCGATCCGGGTCGGCGCGCGCCATGCCGAGCGCGAGAACGTCGCCCGCTTCTCGACCTACAATTGGGGCGTGATCAGCGAGATCTGGGGCGGCCGTGGCCCGGTCTGGCTGAGCGATCCGATCGACGGCAACCCGAACACCAACGGCGGCACCCCGGCGACCGGGGCCTATACGGCGTTCAACTTCCCCGGCTTCATGCGCGGCAAGGCCGGCGATCCGCTGCTCGGCCATTCGATGCTCTTCTACTCGGGCGATCCGGTGAAGGATTATGCCGCGACCAGCACCTTCGGACTCCAGGTCGGCGACGAATGGCGGCCCCGCCTGGTCAACGGCTGCCCGCAGAACTGGGTGCCGCTGGCGATGCGCTGCGGAGTCGTCGCGGGCACGCCCTTCCTTCCCGGCGAGATCAACCCGGTCGACGAGGAGAATAATGCGGCCTACGCGATGGTCCGCTTCCGCCACGAATTCTCGAGCGGATTCAAGCTGAGCGGCAATCTCGGGGTTCGCTACTCCCATACGACCCGCGAGGCGGCGGGCACCCAGGTGTTCACCCAGGTCACCTTCTCGACCGAGGCGCAGTGCACGACGCCGGTACTCGATCCGGTGACCGGCCAGCCGCTCCCGCCGACGCCCTTCTGCGCCTTGCCGGCGGACGTCCGCCAGCAGGCGCGCAACTTCGCCAACGGCGCCGTGGCGACCAATTCGGCCAAGCTAAGCTACGATTATTTCCTGCCGAGCCTGAACCTCAAGGCCGAGGTGGGCAACGGCGTGCAGTTCCGCTTCGCTTATTCGAAGGGGATCACGCCGCCGGACTTCGGCCTGACCCGCAACTTCTACAACCTGACCCTCGCCGCCAACCAGCAGGATATCGAGGCGGGCGGGGGACGGCCGGTGGCGCGGTCGACGGTCGGCAATCCGTATCTGAGGCCGATCAAGTCGGACAGCTTCGACCTCTCGGCCGAATATTATTTCAACCGCGGCGGGGTCGGGCAGCTGACTCTGGCGGCCTTCTACAAGAGGCTGCACGGCGTGCTCACCAACGGCACCGCCCGGGTGCCGTTCACCAACAACGGAGCGACGTTCGACGCGATCGTGACGACTCCGGTGAACTCCGAGGACACCGGCAAGGTCAAGGGCTTCGAGCTGGCCTATCAGCAGGTCTACGACTTCCTTCCGGGCTTCCTCTCGGGCCTCGGACTCAACGCGACCTATACCTTCGTCGACTCGAGCGGCGTCAGCCAGAGCACCTTGTCGGAGACCGATCCCGACGTCGCGGCGGGCAATACGGCCAATATCGACACCAGCCTGCTGCCGCTCCAGGGCCTGTCCAAGCATACGATCAACATCCAGCCCTTCTACGAGAAGGGGCCGCTGACGATCAGGCTCGCCTACAACTGGCGCTCGCGCTTCCTGCTCACCACCCGCGACGTGATCGTGCCGTTCGCGCCGATCTTCAACGAGCCGACGGGACAGCTCGACGGATCGATCTTCTACTCGATCAACAAGCGGATCCGAATCGGCGTCCAGGCGGTGAACATCCTCAACGAGGTCACCAAGACCTCGCAGGTGATCAACAACGACCTCGTCCGGGCGCCGCGCTCCTGGTTCATGAACGACCGGCGATTCTCCGGAATCATCCGGATCACCATGTAGCGCACCGTCCATCCCGAACTCGAAGGCGTCGCGATCCCCTCGCGGCGCCTTTCTTTTTGGAGAGCGCCGTGCCTGGGCGGGATTCAATCCGTTCGGGCTGAGCTTGTCGAAGCCCACCACTTTCCTTTCAGACACAGAAGAAGAGCTCTTCGACAGGCTCAGGGCGAACGGATGAGTGGTTCGATCCAGCCCCCAAGGCCCTGGGCCTCAGAGAGGGCGGTAGTTGATGAAGATGTTGGCGGTGAGTCGGCCCCGGCGCGGATCCGCGCTGAGCGCCTGGCCGGCGGCGATGCGGCCCGAATGGAAGGTCCGGCTGCGATAGACGAGGATCCGGTCGAAGGCGGCGTCGAAGGCGGCGATGCGCTCATAATGGGGGCTGTCGCCGTCGATATAGGCGCTCGGCGCCCCGCACAGTTCGCTCGCCCGAACCGCCTCGTAGGCGGCCTGGCGTTCGCCGGTCAGGCTTTCGAAGCCCGTCGCCCGGTGCCGGTAGAAGGCGGTGCCGCCGTGGCCCGGATCGCACAGATAATGGAGCAGCGCGAACTGGAGCGGATCGGTGGTGTCGACGTGCGGGATCCGCTGCAGCGGGGCGAGCCGCTCCGGCGGCAGGGTCACCAGCGAGAAGCTGCATTCCGCCCGGGCGAGCTTCACCCGCTCGAGGTCGAAGGCCCGGCGGATGCCGGGATCGAGGGCCCGGACGAGCGACTCGACATAGTCGAGCGGGGCCGGGGCGCGGATTCCGGGATAGCCGCCCGAAGGACCCCAGACCGGCTCGAAGGCCACTTCGCTCGCCGCATAGTCGACGAGGTCGCCGGGGCGGTTCATCGCGCCCTCGACGAGGAGCACCGGCTCGCGCTCGAGCCCGATCCGTTCGAGCGACAGCGCTCGCGTCGGCCGGAGCGAGAAATCGTGGGAGGCGGCCGGCGGCGTCATTGGCCCGGGGCGTAGGGGAAGCGCAAAGATTTGTAATGGTCGAGGCCGTGGGCGGGCGGCGCGTGGCCCTTCGGCAGCGGGCGCCGCGAGACGCTCAGGAAATAGGCGATCGAAGCGTCGCGCCACCAGCGCGCCTCCTCTTCCTGGATGGCGAGGAAGGCGGCAACCTGCCCGAACCGCTCGCGGTCGATGCGAGGCTCGAGCGAGGCCCATGTCCGCCGCATCTCCCCGACCGCGGCGACTCCGCGCGAATAGCGGGCGACGAGCTCGTCCCAGAGCGTCCGGCCGGAGCGAAGCCGGTGATCCCAGGAAACGCGGTGGAACCAGAGGAGATAGTCGTCGGGCACGGTGTCGAGGCCGGCGAAGCGGCCGGCGACCGGGGGCGCATATTGGCCGACCGCGTTGCTGCCCGACTCGGTGCGGTCGAAGCCGATCCCGTCCGCGTCCGCGCGGTGATAATAGGTCGGGTTCCAGTCGGGCCGCTCGAGGTCGCCGACCCAGGGGCCGGGGCCGTAATGGTGGCCGGTCGCCATCAGATGGTGGAGGCCGAGCGGGGTCATGTAGTCGACGACCGCCTGGCGCGACCGCATCATCATCGCGACGACGGGCTCGACGACCCGCGGATCGTTGCCCCAGGTCATTCGCGCCCATTCCTCGGCGATCGCCTCGGCGGATCGGGCCGGGTCCCAGGCGAGCCGGCCGAAGGCGTACCAATTGGCCTGGTCGAAATGGGAGCCGCTCCAGTTGCGGTCGGTGCCGACGTTGGCGACTCCGGCCATTCCGGTGAGCGTCCCGGCGACCGGGGTCCCGGGCCCGCGGGCGTAGGTGTCGGAGCTCAGAACCTCCTCCCACATCGTGCCGAGCCAGGCGAGGTGGGAGGCGAAGCCGAGATATTCCTTGGTGATCTGGGCTTCGAGGACCAGCGGGGTGCGGTGCATCGCTCCGAACAGGGGATGGAAGGGCTCGCGCGGCTGGAAGTCGATCGGGCCGTTCTTGACCTGGACGAGGACGTTGTCGCGGAAGCGGCCGTCGAGCGGGCGGAATTCGTCATAGGCCTGCTTCGCCCGGTCGGTGTGGGCGGCGGCCGTGTAGACGAAGGCCCGCCAGACCACGATGCCGCCATGAGGCTTCAGCGCGTCGGCGAGCATGTTGGCGCCGTCGGCGTGGCTGCGCCTGTAATCCTGCGGGCCGGGCTGGCCCTCCGAATTGGCCTTGACCAGGAAGCCGCCGAAATCGGGGACGCGGCGGTAGATCTCATCAGCCTTGGCCTTCCACCAGGCGCTCACCTTCGGGTCGAGCGGATCGGCCGTGGGCAGCCTGCCGAGTTCGATCGGCGCGCTGAAGCGGGCGGTGAGGTAGACCTTGATGCCGTAAGGGCGGAAGATATCGGCGAGCGCCGCGACTTTCTCCAGATAGAGCGGGGTCAGCACCTCGGCCTTGGCGTTGACGTTGGTGAGGACGGTGCCGTTGATTCCGATCGAGGCATTGGCGCGGGCGTAATCGGCGTAGCGCGGGTCGAGCCAGCCGGGCAGCCTGTGCCAGTCCCACAGCGACGCGCCGGAATAGCCGCGCTCGACGCTCCGGTCGAGATTGTCCCAATGGTTGAGGATCCGGAGCCTGAGCTTGGGCGCCTCGCGAAGGTCCAGAGCCTCGATCGGACGGCCGGTCTGGAGAAGCCGGAGGAAGGCGAAGGCGCCGTAGAGGGCGCCGACGTCGCTGTTGGCGGCGATGATCGTCGCCGGGCGGCGGCCGAGGCGGACCGAGCGGATCAGGAAGCCTTCGTCGCCGAGCCCGGCGAGCGGAAGGCGAAGCCGGGCGATCGTCGCCGAGCTGCGCGGCGTCCCGGCGATGAGGATCCCGCCGGGGCCGCGCCTTTTGCCGAGCAGGCCGTCGAGGCCCCGCGCCAGCTCCCGCTGCGCGGCCTCGAGGGTCGGCGAGGAACCCGGCACCGACAACTGCGCGAGGCGCGGCGCATATTGCCGCTGCAGGGCCGGCGGCAGCGGCCGGTAGCGAAGCCACAGGTCGTAGCCGTCCTCGGCCCGCGCCGGGCTAGCCCCGAGCAGCAGCAGGAGCAGGAACAGCAAGGCTCGAATCATCTTTTCGCGGGTCCCGCTTGGATGCGGGGAATTAGCATGTTAACGCTACCATATAAAGCCGCAGGAGAGAGGGATGGAATTCACCCGACGGGAAAGTCTTGGCCTGGCGGCGGCGCTCGCCGTCGCGGGCTGCGCTTCCACGGGCGTCGGTCGCCACCTGTCGACCCTGGACGGACTGGCCCGCCGCGGCGGCCGCCGCTTCGGTTCGGCGGTCGCTTGGGGAGCCGCGGGCGCCGATCGCGGAAGCTTCGCCAACCCGGCCTATGCGGCGATCCTCGAGCGCGAATGCGGTTTGCTCGTCCCGGAGAACGAGCTGAAGTGGCAATGGACCCGCCCCTCGGCCACTGACTTCGACTTCCGTCAGATGGACGCGATCGCCGACTATGCCAGCGCGAAGGGCTTCGGGCTGCGCGGCCACACGCTCTTCTGGGCGCCGGAGAAATGGTATCCGAAGTGGCTCGTCGGGCACGATTTCGGCAGCCGGCCGGCCAAGGCCGCCGAGACTTTGCTCGCCGAGCATGTCCGCACCGCCTGCCGCCGCTACGGGAAGCGGATCTATTCCTACGACGTCGTCAACGAGGCGGTCGAGCCCGAGACGGGGGCGATCCGCGACACGGTCGTCACAAGGGCGATGGGCGGTGAGGCGATGCTCGACCTCATGTTCCATACCGCCAGGGCCGAGGCCCCCCATGCCGAGCTGGTCTACAACGATTATATGAGCTGGGAGCGCGGCACCGAGGACGAGACCCACATCGCCGGGGTCCTCAAGCTGCTCGAGGGCTTCCGCCGGCGCGGCACACCGGTCGACGCGCTCGGCATCCAGTCCCATATCCGGCTGCTCAAGGACCTGCCGGTCGCCGACATCGTGCGGGAATCGGAAAGGCCGTGGCGCCGCTTTATCGATGAGGTGGTCGCGATGGGCTACAAGCTCGTCATCACCGAGTTCGACGTCAACGACAAGAAAGCCCCCGACGACGTCGCGGTGCGGGACCGGATGGTCGCCGATTATGCCCGGGCCTATCTCGACATCATGTTCAGCTACGACCAGCTCCGCGACGTCCTCGCCTGGGGCATGGTCGACCGCTACAGCTGGCTGACCGGCTTCGACCCGCGCGCCGACAAGTCGATCAAGCGCGGCACGCCCTACGATTCGCAGTTCCGCCCGAAGCCGCTTCGCGACGCGATCGCCGCCGCCTTCGCCTCGGCGGCTCCGCGGCGGGCCTGAGCGGAGCGCCGACGGGAGGCTCCGCCTTTGCCGCCCCCCGCCCGGCCGGGCCCGACCCGCGAACGCCGGGCGCAAACATCCTCACTCCGTTTCCCGACTAATCGGGATATTCATTTGAGAGTTTAGGTTTATTTGCATCGCCACCCCTTTTGGCGGGGCTTGGGCGGGGCGTAATATCCGCAACTATCGAAAAGTATATCAAAAAACCGCTTGCTACGTTTTGAAGGCTCGGCCTACAAATCGCCCGGGGAATCGCCAGAGGGGGGCGAGTGGGGTGCAGGGGCTCATCGAGTCTGCCAGTGGAATATTGAGCGCGTCCGAGCGACGCCTCGAGAGCGTTTCGAACAACGTCTCGAACATATCGACCCCTGGCTTCAAACGGCAAATCAGTTTCGAGGAAGTGATGAGCGGACGCGAGTCCGCCGCGGCCGATGCCCTGCGGCATCGGGCCGATCTCTCGCAGGGTCAATTGAGCAAGACCGGCAATCCGCTGGACCTCGCGATCAGCGGGCCCGGCTTCTTCCGGCTCCGCTCGGGCGACGAGATCCTTTACTCGCGCCAGGGGCAGTTCCGGGTCGGCGCCGACGGCGCCGTCGTCAATTCGCAGGGTCATATCCTTCAGCAGGCAGGCGGCGGCGACCTCGTGCTCGAGCGCGCCGGAGTCGAGATACTCGAGGACGGCACCGTCCTCGACGGGACGAGGCCGGTCGGCCGAATCGGAGTCTACGTCGCCGGCGATGCCGCGGCGTTGCGCTCGCTCGGCGGCTCGACCTTCGCGGCCGCCGAGGACGCGATGGAGGACGCGCCGGCTTCGGCGCTGAGGCAGGGCATGGTCGAGGCTTCGAACGTCGTGCTGGGCGACGAGATGGTCACCATGATGGCGACGGTCAGGCAAGCGGAAGGCGGGGCGCGGCTGGTGCAGATCTACGACGATCTGCTCGGCCGGGCGATCTCGACCTTTGGAGGGAAGTAAATGAACGGAGCTTTTCACATCGCCGCCATCGGGCTCGAGGCTCAGCAGCGGGCGCTGGACACGATCGCCAACAACATCTCCAACGTCAACACGCCGGCGTTCAAGCGCTCGGGCGTGCGCTTCTCGGAGATGCTCGCCAGCCGCGCCGATCCGGCGGCGGTGCGGACCGATCTCGGCGCCGGGGCGGTGTCGCCGGCCGGGGTGATGGCCGACACGACTTTCATGCTCGAGGAGTCGGGCAAGCTCGAGGCGACCGGGCGCCCCTACGACATCGCCATCGACGGCCAGGGCTTCGTCGAGGTCATGGGTCCAGGCGGCGAGACATTGCTGTGGCGCGGCGGCGGCCTCAAGGTCGGCGAGGACGGGCTTCTGGCGACCGCCAAGGGCCTTCCGCTCAAGGCCGGAATCACCATTCCCGACGACGCGACCACGATCGAGATCGGCGCGGACGGCGTGGTTCGCGCCAAGGTCGGCGAGGCGGAGGCGGTCGAGATCGGCCAGATCATGCTGGTCAAGGCCGACGACGGCGCCGCCCTGCAGCGGCTCGACGGCGGCTTCTATCGCGCCGAGGAGGGCGCACGCCTGCTCGACGCGCAGCCCGGCGAGGACGGAGTCGGCCTGCTCGTCCAGGGCTCGATCGAAGGCTCCAACGTCGAGCTCACCGCCGAGATGGTGCAGCTGATGATGGTCCAGCGCTCCTACGCCGCCAACGCGCAGATCGTGCAGGCGGCCGATCAGCTGATGGGGCTGGCCAACAGCCTGAAGAGATAGCGCCATGCCATTGCTTACTCTTTTGCTGGCCGCGGCCGGCGCATCGGTCACGGTCGGCCTCGTTCCGGCCGCCGAGGTGACCCTGGCCGGCCGGCACATCCGGCTCGGCGACGTCGCCGACCTGAGCGCGCTCGAACCGGCGGCGCGCTCGCGACTGGCGCAGCGGGTGATCGCGGTGGTCCCGGCGGGCCGAAGCCGGGTCACCCTGTCGCGCGAGGCCGTGAGGGCGTTGGTGCGCCGGAACGTCCCCGGGCTGGGCGTCCGGGCGGAGTCGGACGAGGCGCCGCTGGCCTTCCATGTCGCGGCGGGCTCCGAGGAGCGGCCGCGCACCGGCTGCGCCGAGCTGGCCCGGCCGCTGCCCGCCGGGGCGCCGCTCTCCGGCAAGGATTTGTCGCCGGTCGCCTGCCGGGAGGAGGCGGCCGCGCCGGCGCTTCGCTTCGACCGGCTCGACGGCGTGGCCCGGGCCGACCGGGACCTTGCCGCGGGCACCTATCTGGGCCGGATCTCGGCGCCGCCCCCGGTTGCGGTCGACAAGGGCGACAAGCTGACCCTGGTTTCGACCTCGGGCCCGGTGCGGGTGACTCGCGAGGTCGTGGCGCTACAGGCCGGGCGTTCCGGCGGCAGGCTGTTCGTCCGGGATTCAGAGGGCAATGTGACGTCGGCGCCGCTCGCCGCGCAGGAGGAAGCCGGCCAATGACTCGAACGAAGACCCTCGCCGCGGCCGCCCTCCTGATCGCGTTCGCGGCTCCGGCGCAGGCCGACGATCTCTACCGCGGCTCCAGCTGGGCCTCGATGAGCGGCGACCGCAAGGCGTCGGAGCCGGGCGACATCCTCACCGTCGTCATCTTCCAAGCGGCCGAGGCGACCAACTCGGCGCAGAACAGTTCGCGCAAGAAGACCGACGTCGGCGGCAGCCTGAACACCACCCTGGGTTCGGGTTCGGTCAACGAGAATCTCTCGCTCGAGTTCGGCGGCGGCTATACCGGCCGCGGCGAGGTCCGGCGAAGCGAGCGGCTGGTCAGCCAGATCTCCATGACGGTCAGGGAAGTGCTGCCCAACGGCGACCTCGTCGTCCAGGGCGAGCAGTGGGTGCGGATCAACGGCGAGACGAGCCTGATCGGCGTCCGCGGCCGGGTCCGTCCCGCCGACATCAACGCCGACAATGCCGTCCTGTCCTCCCGAATCGCCGACGCCAGGATCAGCTATGACGGACGGGGCTTCGTCACCCGCAGCGCCAAGCCCGGCATCATCAACCGCATCTTCAGCTTTCTGGGACTCGGCTAGTGCTTCGCTCGATATCGCTCAAGGCGGCGCTCGCCGCCGCGCTCCTGATGTGCTCATCGGCGCCGGCCTTGGCGCAGGACGTGCCCTTGAAGGGGCTCGGCCGCTTCGACGGCTGGCGCGAGAATGCGCTGATCGGCTACGGCCTCGTCACCGGCCTCGCCGGCTCCGGCGACACCCGCCGCAACACGGTGACCCGGCAGGCGCTTCGCAACGTGCTGAGCCGTCTCGGAACGGCGATCACCGAGGACCAGATCAGCAGCCGCAACGTCGCCGTCGTCATCGTCACGGCGAAGCTACCGGCCTCGGCCAATGTCGGCGACCGGATCGACGCGGTGGTCTCGTCGATCGGCGACGCTCGAAGCCTCGCCGGCGGCACCTTGCTGATGACTCCCTTGATGGGCCCGGACCAGCGGCCCTATGCGCTCGCCCAGGGCTCGATCGTCACCGGCGGCCACAGCTTCGAGAGCGAATTGAACTCCAGCCAGCGCAACTATCCGACCAGCGCGGTGCTCCAGGGCGGGGCGACCGTCGAGCGGCCGGTCGATGCGCAGATCATGCGCGCCGGCGGCGAGCTCGGGTTCCTTCTCAACGATCCGAACTTCGGAACCGCGCAGCGCATCGCCGACAGCATCAACGGCCGCTTCGGCGCCGGCTCGGCGACGGTCAAGAATGCCGACGAGGTCCGGATCCGCTTCGCCGGCGATCCGGCGATGTTCGCCGCCTATGTCGCCGAGCTCGAATCGCTTTCGGTCCAGCCGGACCGGCCGCCGCGGATCGTCATCAACGAGCGGACCGGGACCGTCGTCGCCGGCGGCGACGTGATGATCTCCAGCGTCGTCATCTCGCAGGGCGACATCAAGGTCACCGTGACCGCGGAAAATTACGCCTCGCAGCCCAATTTCTTCTCGGGCTTCGCCAGCGACGTCCGAAGCCTGGTCGTCACCAACACCAGGCTCGACGTCGAGCAGGGGGCCGGCGACGCGGTCGTCAGCTTCCCGAACACCAGCGTCGCGGACCTGGTCCAAGGTCTCTACCGCGCCCGGGTCAACACCCGGCGCACGATCAGCATCCTGCAGGCGATGAAGGCCGCGGGCGCGCTGCATGCAGAACTCATCGTCCAGTAAAGGGGTTGGAATAGTGGATCCGACATCGGCGATCATGATCACCAAGGCGCTCGACGGGCTGTGGGCGCGTTCGCTCGCCACCGCTCAGAACGTCGCCAACGCCAATTCGCCGGGCTACCGCCCGGTCCGGGTCAGCTTCGAGGAGGCGCTGCAGTCCGCCGCCCGGCAGGGGCCGGAAGCGCTTCGCAACGTCACCGCGACGATCGCCCAGGCGCCGTCCGGGACGGCCGGAAACGAGATGCGGCTCGACCTCGAGCTGGCGACGGCCTCCGAGACCGGGATGCGCTACGCCGCGCTGCTCGACCTGCTCGGGCGCCAATTGCAGATCAGTCACACTGTCGTGAGGGGAGGACAGTAAAGTCATGCGTGCGATGGAAATCAGCCGCTCGGGGCTCGACGTCGAGTGGCAGCGGCTCCAGGTGATCGCCCAGAACCTGGCCAATATCAACACGACCCGGACCGCGGCCGGCGAGCCGTTCCGGGCGATGCATCTGCTGACCGGCCCGCGCGGCGGCAATTTCGCGCAGATGGTCGGCGGCAAGGCCGGCCCGCAGGATTTCGGCGGCGTGCAGGTGATGGGCACGGAGGCCAGCGGCAGCGGCTTCAGGCGGGTGCATGAGCCCAACCATCCGCATGCCGACGCCGAGGGCTTCGTCAGCTATCCCGATATCGACCATGCCGGCCAGATGACCCTGCTGATCAAAACCTCGCGCACCTACGAGGCCAATCTCACCGCGATGAACCTGGCGCAGCAGATGTACAGCCGCGCCCTCGAGCTGGGGCGCCAGTCGTGACCGGGCTCGAAGCGATCGGATCGGTCGGCCTGGGATCGGGCGACGCCACGATCAGCCGCCTCGCGCTGACCGCGCCGGTGGCGCCCGCGCAGACCAGCCAGGCCGGCTTCTCCGACATCCTCGCCAGCGGCATGCGCCACGTCGAGGGCAAGCTGGCGACGGCGAACGAGCTGGTCCAGCGCTTCGCGCTCGACGACAGCGTGCCGCTCCACCAGGTCACCTACGCGCTCGAGGAGGCCCGGCTGTCGGTCGAGCTGGCGATGCAGGTCCGAACCCGTCTGGTCGAGAGCTATCGCGAACTCATGAACATGTCGATCTGATCGCGCCATGGAAACCATCACCCTCGTCCCGGCCGGCCCGAGCCGCCAGTACAAGCTTCTGGCGGCCGTCTTCGCTTCGCTCTTCCTGGTGCTGGCGCTGGGCTATTATTTCTTCATCCGCACCGAATATGCCGTCCTCTACAGCGGCCTCAGGCCCGCCGACGCCTCGGCGATCGTCGCCGAGCTCGACGCCAAGGGCGTCGCCTACGAGCTGAAGGACCAGGGCACCACGATCATGGTCCCCAAGGGGGAATCGGATTCGGTGCGCCTGGCGATCGTCCGCTCGGACGCTCCGCTCAAGGGCTCGTCCGGCTTCGAGCTGTTCAACAAGTCGGACATGGGGCTCACCGACTTCGCCCAGAAGATCAACTACCAGCGGGCGCTGCAGGGCGAGCTCGCCCGAACGATCATGATGATGGACGGTATCGAGAATGCCCGGGTCCATCTCACTATCCCCGAGCGCAGCCTCTTCCGCGGCAACCGAAGCGAGCCCAAGGCGGCGGTGACCCTCACCCTGCAGCGCGGCAAGGCGGTGGACGAGGCCCGGGTCGCCGGGATCCAGCGGCTGGTCGCGGCGGCGGTGCCGGATTTGAAGCTGCCCGACGTGGTCGTGCTCGACGAGGTCGGCCGGATCATCAGCGCCAACGCCGAGACCCAGGCCGATCTCCCGCCCGAGCTCGCCGAGCGCAACGCCGTCCAGGAATATTATCGCGCCCATATCCGGAGCGCCGTCGAGGGGGTTCTGCCCGGCCTCGGCGCCGACGCCCGGGTTCTGATCGTCCCGACCGCGAGCGCTTCGGACTCGGGCTGGGAGCCGACCGGCGCGGCGGCGGAGGGCGTCAAGCTGCAGGCCTCCGCGAGCAATCCCTCGGCCCGCAACTTCCAGCTTCGGATCTCGGTGATCACTCCGGCGCCGCTCAACTTCGAGGACCAGGAGCGGGTCCGGCTCGCCCTGTCCCGGGCGGTCGGCCTGAAGCCCGAGAGCGGCGATTCGCTCAATTTCGGCCTCAAGGTCGAGCCGGCGCGGAGCGCCGCTCCGGTCGTCCCGCCGGTCGCCGCGGAGGTCGGTCCCGACTATCGCAAGGCCGCCGCCACTCCGGTGGCGTCGACGAGCTGGTTGATCGCGCTCGCCGCGATCGTCGCGCTGCTGCTCGTCGCCTTCGCCGTCCGGGCCTGGGCGCCGGCGATCTCGGCCGAGCAGCGCGACGCCCTGGTGCTTCGCATCCGGCGCCAGCTTAGCCTGATGGACGGAAGCGGCGATGCGCGAGGCTGACACCCTCGCCGCCCTCGCCGAGGACCTTCGCGCCCTCTCCGAGCGCGAGCGCCGGTCGGTTCTCGCCGCCCTGTCGCCGTTCGAGCGGGCGCAGGTCGGGGCCTTGCTCGACGCGGCCGCCTCGCCGGCGCCGGCCGAGCCGGCCGCTCCCGACTATAGCCGTTTCTCGCCCTGGCTGGCCCGGCACCTCAGCGCGGACTCCGCCGGCGCCGAGCGCAACCTCACTCCCGCGACCCGACAGCTTCTCGCCCAGGCGGCCCGCGAGGTCGCCGGCGAGCGCTTTGTCCCGGCCGAAGCCGCCGCTCCGGAGCCCAAGCGGCGCTCGCTCGCCGACGCGGTGGGGCAATGGCTCGCGCCGCGCCAGGTGCCGCGATGAGCGGCCTGATCAAGGGCGGCGCCCATAATGTGCGCTCCTTCCTCGACCCGGCGGTGCTTCCCGCGGCGCCCGGCCGCGATCCCCGGATCGAGGCCCTGGAGCTCGAGATCGCGGAGCTGCGCTCGGCCCTTTCCGAGCAGCGCGCCGAAAGCGAGCAGGCGGTCAAGGCCGCCCGCGCCGAGGGCGAGCGCCAGGGCCGGGCCGCAGCCGGCGATGCCGCCGAAAAGCAGCTCGCCCTGATCGGCAAGGGGGTGGATTTGGCCGTCGCCGGGTGGGAGAGCCGCCTCGCCGAGCTCGACGGGCTCGCCGCGTCGCTCGCCCGCGCCGCGCTCGCCAAGCTGTTCGACGACAGCGACGGCCATGCCGGCTTCGTCGCCGGCCTGATCGCCCGGCAGATGCGGCTGCTGCGCCGCGACAGCCTCGTCGCCATCCGGGTCAGCGCCCGCGATTTCACGGACGAGGCGGCCCTGGCCGCGCTCGGCGAGGCGGCCGGCAGCGGCTCGGTCAGGCTCGTCGCCGACGGCGACCTGGCTTCGGGCGAGTGCCGGATCGACCTCCAGCTCGGCCATATCGACGTCGGCGCCGGCACGCAGTGGGCGCAGGTCGCCGCCTTCCTCGGCCAGCTCGCCGAACGCGAGCCGCAGGCGTGAGCGCTCACCGCTTCCTCGCCGGGCTCGACCGGGCCGACTTCGTCCGGCCTTACGGCTATGTCCGCCGAGTCGCGCCGGGCCTGGTAGAGGCGTCGGGGCCGGCCAGCCGGCTCGGCGAATTGTGCGAGATCGAAGGCGAGGGCGGAACCGCCCTGCTCGCCGAGGTCGCCGCCGTCGACGAGCGCAAGGTGGTGCTGATCCCGCTCGAGCAGCAGGCGACGATCCGCCCCGACGCCCGGGTCGTCGCCCGGCCGCTGCGCGACCAGGTCGCGGTCGGCGACGGCTTCGCCGGACGCGCCGTCGACTCGCTCGGCCGACCGATCGACGGCGGCGGCGGGATCGACGCGCAGGATCACGTCCGGCTCGCCGGGGCGGTGCCCAAGCCGATGAATCGGGCCGACCCGGCCAAGGTGCTTCCGACCGGCATCCGGGCGATCGACGGGCTCCTCACCCTCGGCCAGGGCCAGCGCATCGGCATCTTCGCCGCCAGCGGGGTCGGCAAGACCAGCCTGATGGAGCAGCTCGCCACCCAGGTCGAGTGCGACCGGGTCGTCCTCTGCCTGGTCGGCGAGCGCGGCCGCGAGGTCGAGGCGATCTGGCGGATGCTCTCCAAGCGCGAGGACAAGGAGCGCTACACCCTCGTCGCCGCCACCTCGGACGAGAGCGCCGCCCTGCGCGGCCGCTCGGTCAGCTACGCCCTCGCCCTCGCCGAGCATTGGCGGGAGGCGGGCGACCATGTCCTGCTGATGGTCGATTCGGTGACCCGACTCGCCATGGCGCTGCGCGAGATCGGCCTCGCCGCCGGCGCCCCGCCGACCGTCCGCGCCTATACGCCCAACGTGTTCGGAGCCCTGCCGCGCCTGGTCGAGCGCTGCGGCGCCGTCCGTTCGGGCGGGGCGATCACGGCGATCATGACGGTGCTCAGCGAGACCGACGACGTCGACGACCCGATCGTCGAGCTGATGAAGTCGCTTCTCGACGGCCATATCGTCCTCTCCCGATCGCTCGCCGAGCAGGGGCATTTCCCGGCCATCGACGTTCCTCGAAGCGTCAGCCGCGGCGCCCAGCAGCTGGTCGCCGCCGAGCAGGCCGGAGCGATGCGCGAGGCGGTCGCCCAGCTCGCCGCCTACGAGGAGGCGCGGGTGATGATCGAAAGCGGGGTCTACAAGTCCGGGACCAACGCCGCCGTCGACCGCGCCATCGCCAGGCGGGCCGAGATGAACGCCTTCCTGCGGCAGCCGCGCAGCGAGAACGGCGCCTATGCCGACACGGTGCGCAAGCTGCGCACGATCACCTCGGGAACGGCCGGCCATGCGTGACAAGGTCAAGCTTCCGCTGATGGTCAAGCTGGCCTCGGTCCAGCAGGTCAAGACCGCCGCGGCCGAGGCCGCCCTGATGTCGGCCCGCTCCGCCGAGACTGCCGCCCGGAGCGCCGAGGAGGAGGCGATCGCCCGAACCGAGGCGGCCCGCGCCGACTGGGGCGAGCATCTTTCGGGAGGCGCCTTTTCGCCCGAGTTCAGCCGGGCTCTGGCGGCCCGGGTGATCGAGCACGAAACCGCCGCCTCCGGCGCCTCGCTGCGCCGCCAGCGCTCGGCCGAGCTGGCCGAGCGCCGCAAGGACGAATGGCAGGCCTCCGAAGCCCGGGCCCGTTCGGGCGAGATCTCGCTCCGCCGGCTGCGCCGCCGGGTCCGCCGCCGAGCCGAGGAGGACCGGCTCGCCGCCGCCGCCGACCGGATCACCTTCGACTGGAGCCGGACATGATCCCCGGACCCGTCAACGGCCACCTTCCGGTCGACCCCGGCCTCGCCCAGCGGTCGCTGACCGAGCCGGCGAGCGAGTCGGGCGCCGAGCCCGGGACCTCCTTCGCCGACCTGCTCGCCGCGATGCTGGCGCCGGGCGTCCCCGGCGTTCAGCTCGAGGCCCCGGTCGCCGAGGAAGCGGTGTTCGAGCGGCTCGACGCCGCGGAGATGTTCAACGAGACCGGGCTGTTCCGGGGCGCCGCGCCGCTGCCGGCGCCGGCCGCGATCCCGGCCGGGATCGCGGCCGACCTCGCCGTCGCCGCTTCGGTCCCGCCAGCTCCGCTCGCGGCGACCGCGACGGCCGGCCCGAAGGCCGGTCTCCAGCCGCCCGCCGCGGCCGTGGACGCCGCCGAGCCGGCGGCGCCGTTCGTCGGGACTGCCTTGGCCGAGGTCCGCCCGGCGGCGGCGCCCGCCGCCCCGGCGGCAAATGTCGCTAAGGGCGCGCAGGGCGCCGCGCCCTTGCTCCACGGCCAGCCGGCCCCGCCGTCCGCGGGCGCCGCCTGGGAGGCCCCGGCCGAGCCCGCGCCCATGGCCGGCGGCGGCCGGATTTCGTCGCGGACGGCGGCGATCGTCGCCGAGCTGCTCGCCGCCAGGTCGGGCGCCGCGGCGGCGCAGGTCAGCGTCCAGGTGGTGGAAGGCGGGATCAGCGTCCTCGCCCGGGTGGACCGGCTGTCGCGCGAGGAACGGGACCGGCTTCGCGGCGAGATCGGCGAGCTGCTGGCCCGCCACGGATTCGGCAACGCCGAGATAATGCTGAACGGCGAGGCATGGCCTCTGCCGCAGGGGGAGAAAGAGTGATGCAGGCCTCAGCAGTCCAGCCCGGGGGCAATGCGGTGCCGCAGGCGCGCTCCGCCCAGGACACCGCGACCAATGCGTTCGGCCTGAGCTTCGAATCGCTTCTGAAGATCATCCTGACTCAGCTGACCTACCAGGATCCGCTGAAGCCGATGGACAATTTCCAGTTCGTCTCGCAGCTCGCCCAATTCTCGCAGATCCAGCTCGGCCAGACGACCAACGACCGGCTCGAATCGATGGTCACCGCCCAGGCCAACATGCAGGCGGCCAACCTGCTTGGGCGCACCGTCGACATTCCGGCCGGAGCCGCCACCATCAGCGGCAAGGTGATGTCGATCGCCTTCGAAAACGGCAATCCGCGGATCACCATCGAGACCGCGGACAAGCAGACCATCAGCAACATCTCGATCAGCAGCATTTCGCAGATCCGCTAGGGGGAAACACAGACATGTTCGGTTCGATCTACGTCGGTCTCAGCGGCCTCAACGCCTACTCGCGCGGTCTCCAGCAGATCAGCAACAACGTCACCAACCTCAACGCCTCCGGCTTCAAGGGGTCGACGGTGGCCTTCACCGACCTGGTCGGGATCAACGGCAACGGCGGCCTGTCCTACGCGGGCGGCGGCGGCGGCGGCGGCAACGGAGTCGAGATCGGCGACACAAGGATCGACTTCAAGCAGGGCGAGCTGCGCCAGACCGACCGCGACCTCGACCTCGCGATCGACGGCAGCGGCTTCATGGTTCTGCTTCGCGGCGAGGAGGTGCTCTACACCCGCACCGGCAGCTTCGAGGTCGATAAGGACGGCTTCATCGTCCTCGCCGGCACCGACTACCGGCTGGCGACTCTCGACGCCTCGGGCAAGCCGGTCAGCCTGTCGATCGACGCGTCGCGGACGAGCACCCCGACCAAGACGACGACGATCAAGTTCGCCGACAACCTGTCCTCGACCGCGACGACCTACGGAATCAGCGACGTCAAGGTCTATGACGCCGCCGGCGGCGAGCACATCTGGCAGATCAAGTTCGACAAGGCCGAAGGCTCGGCCAACGAATGGAAGATCACCATCACCGACGACAAGGCGAAGACGATCGGCACCAAGAATCTGAAGTTCATCCAGGGCCAGGTCGATCCGACCGCCAACAAGCTGGTGTTCGAGGACAGCGCCGCCGGTCTGTCGGTCACCCTCGATTTCTCCCAGAACGTGACCTCCTTCTCGGCCGGCACGGTCTCGACGCTGAGGAAGGCCTCGTCCGACGGCTACAAGGTCGGCGCGATCACCTCGATCCGGGTCAACGACACGGGCAAGCTCGAGATCGGCTATTCGAACGAGCAGAAGAAGGAGCTCGGCTCGATCGCGATCGCCGACTTCCGCGATCCGCAGGCGCTCGACCAGCGCAGCGGCGGCCTGTTCCACGACACCGGCCTCGCCCAGCGCGAGCTGATGACGACCGAGGACAAGCGCGTCGGCAAGGTCCTGTCGCGGCGCCTCGAGGCGTCGAACGTCGATCTCGCCAAGGCCTTCGGCGAGCTGATCCTGATCCAGCGCGGTTTCCAGGCGAGCTCGCAGATCATCAGCGTCTCCAACGACATGATCCAGCAGCTCTTCGGCATTCGCGGCCAGGGGTAAGCGGGACGACATGGGAAAGCCCTCATCATGAACATGGCTTGCAGAACCTGGCTGCCTTCGGGCGCCCTCGGCGGCGGAGCGGTCGATCGGCTGCTCGCGGAGACGAGCGCGCAATGGTCCGACCATTGGTTCGCGCGCCGGCTGATGCGCCGGGTCGGGGAGAGCGCGATGCTCGACCGGACCGAACTCGGCCGCGTGCGCGACCTGCAGCTGCGCTATGTCGAAGCCGGACTCGCGCTCGCCCTCGAGGACGACGCCCGGATGGTGGTCGCGCGGATGATGCTCGACGAGCCTTCCGACCGGGCGGCCCGGACCGAGGCCGACGAGGAGCTCGTCGAGCGCCTCGCCGCGGCCTGCGTCGACGACCTTTGCGCCCGCCTCGCCCAGGCCTTCGGCCTCGGCCGCTCGCCGGCCTGGCGCCGCGGCGGGATCGACGCCCTGCCGTTCGCCGAGGCCTGCGTCTTCGCCCTCGGCCCGTCCGACAACGCGCCCACCATCCGGGTGCTGATCGGGCACGAGCTTGCCGCCGGGATCGTCAGATCCTCGGCCAGGCCGGGCCGCAAGCCGGCGCCGCTCCGGCCGCTCGCCGAGGCCCTGGCCCGGCAGGACGTCGGCCTCTCGGCCGTCGTCGGACGCTGCGAGATCAGCCTCGGCGAGCTGGCCGGGCTGGCGGCGGGCGACGTGCTCGTGCTCGACTCCGCCACCGACGGCTCGCTGCCGCTCGCGATCGACGGAGTGGCCCGCTCGGGCCGCTGCGCCGTCGAGCAGGAGAACGGCCGATTGCGCCTCAAGATCATGCAACCCCTGACCGGATCGGCCCAGTGACTGAACCTGCTTCGAAGACGAATATCCCCGCCGCTCCGGCCAAGGCCGACACCCAGCTCGGCAAGATCAACCCGAAGCTGATCGAGACGGTCAGCGTGACCCTCGAGGCCTATCTCGGCGAGGCCCGGATGACGGTCGCCGAGCTGACGGCGCTCAAGGACAGCTCGGTGGTTCCGCTCGACGCGGCGCTCAACCAGTCGGTCGAGCTCCGGCTGAACGGAGTCGCCGTCGCCCGCGGCGAGCTGGTCGCGGTCGGCGACAGCTTCGCGGTCAGGCTGACCGAGATCGCCAAGTGATCAGGAGGCCCGGGCCGGCGGCGATCGCTGGCGCCGGCGCGGCCCTGCTCGCCGCGGCGCCGGCGCTGGCGGGAGGAGGGCGCCTTGGTGGCGGCCAGCCGCTCGAAGTGTCGCTCGGCAGGATCGTCGCGGCGCTCGTCATTTGCATCATCATCGCCGTCCTCGCCGCGCTTCTGATCCGCCAGCGGGCCGGCAAGATCGACCTCTACGCTGTGTTCGGCCGGCTTCAGTCGCGGCCGCGCGCGATCGAGGTGGTCGAGACGCGGCGGCTGAGCCCGCATGCCGACATCTGCGTCGTCCGCCATTCCGGGCGCGAATATCTCCTCCTGCTGCTCGCCGGCGATGCGCGAGTCCTGCGCGAGGAGCCGGTCGCCAAGCCGGCGGAGGCGGAGGCTCCATGCGCCTGAACCGCCTCGCCCTCCGCCTCGGCACGGTCGCCCCGGCGCTGGCGATAGCCCAGCCGGCGCTGGCGCAGGCGGCCGCCGTCGGCCCCGACGTCACCCGCACCGCGCTCATCCTCACCCTGCTCGCGGTGGTTCCGGCGATCCTGGTCAGCATGACCAGCTTCATCCGAATCGTCATCGTCCTGTCGATGGTCCGCCACGCCTTCGGGATGCCGGAGACGCCGCCCAACGCGGTTCTGGTCAGCCTCTCGCTCTTCCTGACCGCCTTCACCATGTCGCCGGTCCTCGGCGAGCTCAACCGCGATACGATTCAGCCCCTCCTCGCCGGCAAGATGGGAGTCGAGCGGGCGATGGAGACGGGCAGCGCGCCGCTGCGCAAGTTCATGCTGACCCAGACCCGCGACGCGGACATCGAGTCGATGTACGCCATCTCCAACACGCCGCTTCCCGACCGGCCCGAGCAGGTCGAGATACTGAAGCTCGCTCCGGCCTTCATCCTCAACGAGCTCCGCGTCGCCTTCACCATCGGCTTCGTCATCCTTCTGCCCTTCCTGCTGATCGATCTCGTCGTGTCGAGCATCCTCCTCTCGCTCGGCATGATGATGGTCCCGCCCACCACCATATCCCTGCCGATCAAGCTCCTCATGTTCGTCCTGATCGACGGCTGGAAGCTGGTCCTGGAAGGGGTTCTCGGGAGCTTCGGGTGAGCCGCGCCGCCCTCCCCACCGGGCTCGACCTGGTCGTCCACCCGACCCGCGCGGAGGCGTCGCTGTGGCGACGGCTGCGCTTCGAGTCCGAGTTCGAGTGCCGGGAGGCGCTGTTCAACCGCTACCTGCCGCTCGCCCGCGCGATCGCCGCGGCGAAATTCCACCAGCGGCGGGGCCGGGCGGGGGAGCGCAGCGATTGCGAGCATTTCGCCTATGAGGGGCTGCTCCAGGCGATCGACCGGTTCGATCCGCTGCTCGGGGTACCCTTCTCGGCTTATGCCCGGCGACGGATCCTCGGCGCGATCACCGACGGCCTCGCCAGCATGAGCGAGGTCAACGCCCAGATCAGCTTCCGCCACCGGCTGGAGCAGGAGCGGACCCGCTCGCTCGCCAGCGGCAATGCCGCCGCGGCCGACGATGCCCTGGCGGCCCTGTCGAACCTCGCCGTCGGCCTCGCGATCGGGCTGATGCTCGAGGGCACCGCGCTGATGCCGGCCAACGGGGTCGATACCGGGCCGACCGCCTACGAATCGCTGGAATGGCGGGAAATGCAGGCGCGGCTCGCCGCCGAGGTCAAAAAGCTGCCCGAAAAAGAGGGCGTTATCGTTCGCCAGCATTATCATAATGGATTAAGCTTGGCGCAGATCGCCGATCTCCTCGACCTCAGCCGGGGACGGATCTCGCAGCTTCACCGCTCGGCTCTGGAACGGCTGCGCAAGAGGATCGGCGCGTTTTGATCGAAGGGAAAGCATGATGGACGGCCTGTGCAGCGAGGCGGAACTGCAGGAGCTGATGGCGGCGATGCAGAGCGATGCGGGCGACGAGCTCGAGCAGGCCGATCGCCTGATCTCCGACTATCCGGACGACCCGCGGCTCCATTTCCTGCGCGGATCGATCCTGGCCAGCATCGGCCGCCCGATCGAGGCTCTGCCGGCGCTTCGCCAGGCCGTCGAGCTGGCACCCGATTTCGCCATCGCCCGCTTCCAGCTCGGCTTCTTCCAGCTGACCTCGGGCGAGGCGGCCAACGCGCTCTCCACCTGGGGGCCGCTCGCCTTGCTTCCCGAAGACCATTATCTGCGCATGTTCGTCGCCGGCCTCACCCATCTGATCCGCGACGAGTTCGACGAGGCGATCGTCCAGCTCCGCGCCGGGATCGCGGTCAATGACGAGAATCCGCCGCTCAACCGCGACATGCAGCTGATCGTCGAGCAGACCAGCGCCCTGGCCGCGGGGGCGAGCCCGGAGACGGTCGAGGGCGAGGCGGCGTCGGCGACCAGCTTCCTGCTCGACCAGCTCTCCGGCGGCAGCGGCAAGGCGCATTGAGCCGGGCGCCGAATCGATGACCCGCATCGGCAACACCGACCAGGTCCTGCTGCTGCTTCGCGAGCAGCTCCAGAAGCTCGGCCACAACCGCAAGGAGCGGACGAGCCGCGGCGCGCCGGTGCGCGGCTCGTCGACTCCGCGGCCGATCGCCCGGCTTCGGGCGATGGATTCGTTCGAGGAGGGCGAGGAGTTCCGCCGAACCCTGGTCCGGGCGATCCTCACCGAGGAGATGGGCGAGGCGATGGCCAACGACCCGTCCTTCCAAGCGGTGGTCGACAATGTCTACCGGATGATCAGCGCGACCCCGGACGGCCAGGAGCTGATCGACCGCGCCGGCCGCCAGCTGCGCGGGACGGCCTGAGCGGCGAAAGCGCTCCCCGGGCGAAGGCCGGGGCCCAGTTTCTAACGCCGAGCCGCTGGGCCCCGGCCTTCGCCGGGGAACAGGTTCAAGCCATCCCCATGCCGAGCTTGGCGAGGGCCTGGCCGATGGTCCGGCCGCTGCCGTCGACCGGGGTGTTGATCGCGGCCTCGTAGATCCGCCGCGCGGTCTGCTCGTCGCCGGCGCCGGCCGCGAGCAGCGAGCGGGCGAGGGCGGCGGAATAGCATTGCCGGTCGAGGCGAAGCGCGATCTCGCTCTTCTCGCGGGCGCCTTCGACATCGCCTTCGAGCAGGTCGAGCACGGCGAGCGAGCCGTGGGTCTCGGCGAAGGTGTCGTCGAGCTCGAGCGCGGTCTCGAACCGGGCCCGGGCCGAGGCCAGGTCCTTGTTGACGAAATGCGCCCAGCCGGCCGCGATCCAGGAGCCGAGATGGTCGCCGAACATCTCGGCGCCGCGATCGATGTCGGCGGCGGCGGCGGGCGACTGGCCGGTCAGCAGCCGGGCGAGGCCCCGCCCGACCCAGGCGCGCGGCACCTGGCTGTTGCGCTCGAGAGCCCGGTCGAACAGGTCGAGGGCCTCGGTCGCGCGCTCGTCGCCCAGGGCGAGGGTGCCGAGCGTGGTCAGCGCATCGGGATGCTCGCCGCCCTTGGCCGCGCAGGCGGCGGCGAGCGCCTCGTCCTCGACGTCGAGGGCGAGCACCGACACCGCCGCCATCAGCGGCGCGTAGGAGGGATGGATCTCGACATATTCGCGCGCCCGCGCCGCCGCGTCCTCGAACTCGCCGCGATCGTGGAGCAGGTTGATCTGGAGCATCGCCGCCTGCGGCAGGGCGCGGGCGAGGTCGTCGTCGAGAAGCTCCAGGGCCCGGTCGAACTGCTTGTCCATCGCGCAGGCCCAGGCGAGGTTGAAGCGGACCGCCGGCTCGTCCACCCCGGCTTCGACCAGCCCGCCGAACAAGGCGGCGGCGCGGTCGTAGCGCCGGGTCTGGAGCGCGGCGAGGCCGGCCAGATTGGCCTGGCCGGGCGGCAGCGGGGCGATCGCGGCATAGCGGTCGAGCAGATCCGCGGCGACCTCCGGCCGCTGCTCGGCCAGAGCGGTCTCGGCGGCGTCGGCGAGCAGCGCCAGGTTCGCCGGGTCGGCGTCCAGAAGCGGCAGAAGCCGGCCCAGGCGGGACGCTTCGGCGGTATCGATCGGGCCGGTCATGCTGAATGCCTCTCTACGCTTCGAGCTTGATGATGTCGAAGGAACGAAGGTTGATCCGCATCGGGATCTCGTTGACCGACAGCACCGACAGGCGCGGAACGCTGCGCTTGGTGAAGGCCTTGAGGTGCCGGCGGATCTCGGCTCCGCACAGCAGGACCGGCGAACGGCCCTCGCGGTGCATGTCGTCTGCGGAGGCGGAGAGCTTGCGGATCAGCTGGTCGGCGAGGCGCGGCTCGACCGGAAGCATTCCCGCCGCGCCGCCCTGGCCGAGATTGGTGCTGATCTGATTCTCGATCCTGGGGTCGAGGCTGAGCACGGCGAGGTCGCTGTGCCGGCCGCGAAGCTGGTGGCAGATCGAATAGCTGAGCCGCTGGCGGATCTGCTCGGTGAGCTCGGCCGGATCCTTCTGCGACCGCGCCAGGTCGGCGAGATGCTCGAGGATGAGATCGAGATTGGCGATCGACACGCCCTCGCCGAGCAGGTTCTGGAGCACCCTCTGCACGTCGGAGATGGACAAGGTGTTGGGGATCAGCTCCTCGAGCAGGCCCGGCTGGCGCTCGCGCGTATCCTCGAGCATCTTCACCACCACGCCGCGGGTCATCAGGGTCGCCATCTCGCCCTGAACGATCTCGGCGAAATGGGTCATCAGCACGGTCACCGGGTCGATGACCTTGAGCCCGGCCTGGCGGGCCTGCTCGGCGGCGCCGGACTCGATCCACAGGGCCGGCAGGTTGAAGGCGGGATCGCGGGTCTCGATGCCCTCGAGCTTGATCCCGTTGGCGGCCGTCGCCGGGGCGATGGCGAGCAGCCGGTCGGGGTGGATCTCGGCGGCGCCGAAGCGGGCCCCGAACAGGCGGATCTCATATTCGAGCGTTCCCAGGCCCGCGCCCTCGACGGTGCGGACGCCGGGAAAGCCGATTCCGAAATCCTGCTCATG
Source organism: uncultured Alphaproteobacteria bacterium (assembly GCA_963716155.1). Classification (GTDB taxonomy): domain Bacteria; phylum Pseudomonadota; class Alphaproteobacteria; order Sphingomonadales; family Sphingomonadaceae; genus Allosphingosinicella. Next base: position 1,808,538 of record OY970297.1, on the reverse strand, counting down.
GACCCGGCGAAGGCTCGAGATCCGGTCGCTGATCAGCGCCTCCTCGTTCTTCCAGGCGGCGGCGAGCTCGCCGCCGAGCCGGATCTCGAGCGCCGGCGCCGGGCCGGAGCCGGCCATCTCGCCCGCTTCGGCGGCCTCCGCCTCGACCGAGCCGGCCGCGGCGGCGCTCTTGCGGGCGCGGTACCAGACGAACACCGAGGCCGCGATGAGGACCAGGATCGGCCATTTCGGCATTCCCGGCAGGAGCAGCAGCGCCATCAGCACGATCGCCACGATCAGCGGGATGCGAGGCACCGAGGCGAGCTGCTTGAAGACCTCGGTGCTGAGCTCCTTGTCGGCCGAGGAGCGGGTGACGATGATTCCGGTGGCGATGGCGATGATCAGGGCCGGAAGCTGGGTCGCGATGCCGTCGCCGATGGTGAGCAGGGTGAAGCGCTCGAGCGCCTCGTCCCAGGCCATGCCCATCTGCACCATGCCGATGATCCAGCCGGCGATGATGTTGATCAGGAGGATGATGATGCCGGCGATCGCGTCGCCCTTCACGAACTTGGAGGCGCCGTCCATCGCGCCGTAGAAGCTCGCTTCCTTCTCCAGCTCCTCGCGGCGGCGGATCGCCTCTTTCTGGTCGATCAGGCCCATGTTGAGATCGGCGTCGATGCTCATCTGCTGGCCGGGCATCGAGTCGAGCATGAAGCGCGCCGCGACCTCGGACACGCGCTGGGCGCCCGAGGTGACCACGACATACTGGACGACGATCAGGATGCAGAAGACGACCAGGCCGATGACGAAATTGCCCTGGACGGCGAAGGTCCCGATCGAGTTGATCACGTCGCCCGCATCGGCGCCGGTCAGGATCAGCCGGGTCGCCGCGACGTTCAGCGACAATCGGAACAGCGTCGCGACCAGCAGCAGCGAGGGGAAGGTCGAGAATTCGACCGGCTTGCCGACATAGAAGGTCAGCAGCAGGATCGTCAGCGCGAAGCCGAAATTGGTGATGATGGCGAGATCGAGCATCGCCGGCGGGATCGGCGCGAACAGGATCACCAGGATGAGCACCATCCCGATGACGAGGGCGAGATCCTTGTTATTGCGCAGGGTTTGAATGAGCATCTTCGTTCTTCGGCTGGCGGGTTGAACCGGCGTTGTGGAGCTTGATGTAGAGGGCGGCGACGCCGTGATAGTCGTTGGCGCCGACCTCCTTGCCGGTGTCGCATCCGGCGTAGAGGCTGCGGGCGAGCGGAGGGTCCTCGAAGATCGGGATGCCGAGCCGGAACGCCTCGCGCTTCATCGCCAGCGCATAATTGTTGCGGGCCTTGCCGGTCACCGTCGGAGCCGTCATCCGGGCCGGATCGTAGGCGAGCGCCACGGCGAAATGCTGCGGGTTGACGACGACCAGGTCGGAGCCCGGAAGCGAGCCGAGCGACTTGCCCTGCTTGGCGAATTCCTGGTGCAGCTGCTTGCGCTTCTGCTTGATCCGAGGCTCGCCCTCGCGGTCCTTCGCCTCGCGCGTCACCTCGCGCCGGCTCATCCGCATCTGCTTGTGGAATTCGCGGCGGACGATGATCTGATCGACCACAGCAAAGAACATGGCCACCAGGATGAACAGCATCAAAAGCCGCATCGCGCCGCCGCTCATCGCCGCCGCCAGCCCCTCCGCGCTCTCCTGCGAGCGTCCCGGGGTGGAGACCAGCGACCAGATCAGAAGGCCGGTGACCAGGCAGTAGGCGGTCATCTTGATGACGTTCTTGAGGGCTTCCTTGAGCATCCGCATCGAGAAGATCCGCTTGAGGCCCTTGGCCGGGTTGAGCCGGCTGAAGTCGGGCTTGAGCGGGTGCGAGCTGAAGACGAGGCCGCGCAGCTGGACGATCTCGAGCAGAAGCACGATCAGGACGACGGTTCCGCCGAGCAGGACGAGCGGCCGCATCGCCGGCCAGTAGAGGGCGGCGGCGACGGCGGCCGCCTCCTGCGGGTCGGTCGCGCTTCCGGTCGTGACCAGCGCCTGGCGCATCAGCTGGGAGAGGTCGGCGACCAGCCGTTCGCCGGCGACGATGGCGAATCCGGCGAGCGCGACCATCCCGGCGACGAACCCGAGGTCCATGCCGCGCGCGACCTGGCCCTTCTCGCGCGCCCGCTTGAGCTTGAACGGGGTCGGCTCCTCGCTGCGATTCTGTTCCTGGCCTTCCGCCATCAGAGCGTGCCCATCAGACCAGCGCCGCGGCGGTCTGCAGCGCGTAGCGCAGCATTCGAAGGAACAGCGCCGCCGACAGGGCGATGCCGATCGGCAGGATGGCGAGCACGGCCAGGGTCTTCACCTGGAAGCCGAGCAGGAGCACGTTCATCTGCGGCAGCGTTCGCGACATGAAGGCGACGGCGAGGTCGATCACGAACAGGACCAGCATCACCAGCCCGGCCGCCCCGAACGCCATCACGAACACCGCCGACATGTAGGCGATGATCGCCGCCACCGCGTCGCCCCCGACCGTCGCCGCGCCGAGCGGTATCTGCGCCATCGAGGTCGACCAGATGGCGAGCAGGTCGGCCGGGCCTTCCGTCGCGAAGAAGATCGCCGCCGCCGCATAGGCGAACAATGTCCCGACCAGCGGCATCTGCGCCCGAGTCGTCGGGTCGATCAGCATGGCGAGGCCGAAGCCCGCCTGGATATCGATCGCCCGACCCGCGGTGAGCAGGGCGGCGAAGGCCATCTGCAGCGTCAGCGCCAGAGCGATCCCCATCAGCAGCTCGGCCAGCGCCGTGACGAACAGGCCGCGGGACCAGAAGTCGCTCTGCCAGCTCTGCTGCGGGTGGGCCGCGACCAGCCAGGCGGCGAGCGTGATGGCGAGCAGCACCCGGATGATCGCCGGCACCCTGAGCAGGGTGAAGGGCGGTGCGAAGGCCAGGGCCGGGGCGATTCGCAGGCTGACGAGCAGCGCGGCGACGGCCTGATTCGTGAGCTCCTCCACGCGGTCGAGCCTCCCCCGCCCCCGTCCCGCTCATCCGGCCAGGGTTGGAATCAGGAGGTAGAGGGACGACGCGAAGCTCGTCACCCGGCCCATCATCCACGGGCCGATGGCGATCAGCAGAAAAGCGGTCGTCAGAATCTTCGGGACGTAGGAGAGGGTTATCTCCTGAAGCTGAGTCGTGACCTGAAACACGCTGATCATCAGCCCGACGACGAGAGTCGCGATGAGGATCGGCCCCGCAACCAGGAGGCTGTTCCACAGCATATCGTTCAGGAAATTAAGTGCCCGGTCGGATCCCACGGATTTGCCCCTCAGCGCCCTCCCCATCCCGGGCGCATCGGGAAAAGCTATTTCAGGTTAACGATTTAGGCAATGGGGAATCTGACACGCGCTCCTCCGATCAGCCCCGCCTGGGCCTTTGCGGCTGTGCTGGCCGCTGCGGCTGCGGCTGCGGCTGCCTTGGCCTCGACGCGTCGAGCGTGCGTTGCATCAAGGCCGCTTCCCGGTCCCGGCGCGGCTGGAAACTGCCCCAATTGCGAAGGTTGCGGATGGCGCCGGTCCAATCCTGGCTCGTCACCTGCCGCATGAAGTTCGGAGTCGCCGTGATGCTGCCATGTTGGAAATGGACGCTGGCAATCACGGTCTGGTAGCCCGACGCCAGATCCTGGAAGTCGACCGTCGAGCGATTGTTGTAGGTCGTGGCCACGGACTCGGCCTTCCTGCCGCGCATTATGGCGTCGAGCGTGTTCGCCTCGCGCTCGGTCAGGACCAGCGCGTTCCGGTTGAGGGCGGCCTGGGCGTTCGCGCCCTGCAGGCCGAGATAGGGGGTGAGCCGGGTGATCATCGCCTGCGGAATCCCCATCCTCCGAAGCTCGGCCGCATCCCGCATCCCGAGATCGAATCCGGTGCCGATGGTCACGCCGCTATTGGCGTCCGGCACCGTGCTGCGGCCGACGCGCGGGACGTAGCCGGTGGTCTCGAATCCCTCCTCGGCGCGGATGAAAGTCCAGTCGATTTCGATCTGGGCGAGGAGGGCGGGGTCGCGGCCGCGCGCGGTGAGCGAGGCCTGCATGCTGGCCAGGCCGGCGGCCATGCCCTCGTCCAGGTTGTTCCTGCCGCCGGCGGCGCGATAAGCGACATTGGCGGCGTCCCACTCGTCGGGAGTGACGAACGGCCGCAGGTGGCGGATCGCGTCCTGGACCTCGTTCGGGCTGAGCTGCATCTCGCCGTTGATCGAGGCCAGCTGGGGGTAGAGGGTCGCTTCGGCGTCGATCAGCAGCTCGTCCGTCACCGGATCGAGCGGCGCCGGCTCCGGTGCCGGCGGCGGCGCCGGCTCCGGCGGTCTGGTCAAGGCGCTTCCGACGGCGTCCGCAACCATGTTGCCGATCGTCGAGCCGACGACGTCGGGGAGCGCCGCGAGCAGGTTGTCGCCGAAGCTGGTCCCGGTGATCAGGCTTCGAGCGGCGGCGCCGGCGATCGCCGCGGCCCCGCCGGAAATGGTCTGGGCGGCATATTTGTTGATATTGCCGAGCTTGTCGCCGACCGCGGCGGACACCCCGCCGCTGACCCCGGCAACGGCGACTCCGGCCCAGTCGAACTTGTCCTGGAGGCCGGTCGCGACTCCGATGCCCTGGGTGAGGGCGCTCGAGGTCGCTCCCGAGACCGCCCCGCGCAGGAAGCTGTTGCCGATTCGGGAGAAGGCCCCGGTCGCGCCCAGGCCGGCGCCGACGCCGCCGCCGATCGCGGCCATGGCGACGCCCTTCCAGCTGAACTTGTCCTGGATTCCGGTGGCGACCCCGAAGGCCTGGCTGGCGATCGAGCCGAGCGCGCTGCTGGCGGCGCCGATGCCGATCAGGACTCCGGCGCTGAGGCCGGTCGTCCCGGCCGCGACGGCGCTCATGCCGGCGGCGAGGCCGCTGATCGCGGGCGACAGGGCGGCCGCGGCCGCGCCCGCCGTGACCACCGTCACCGCCACCGCGATCACGACCAGCAGGATGGTGCCGAAGACGCCGCACTTGTTCTTCTTGGCGGAGGTCTTGGAGGTCGGCTGCGGAGTGGTCGGGCTGACGTCGCCGAGGGTTTCCGAAGGATCGTAGGGCCTGACCGTGCCGGCATTGTGCTGGCTCTTGAGCACTCCGGCCGGAAGGGCCAGCCGCTGGCCTTCGCTGAGGCCGTTGGCGGCCGCCATGCCGTTGGCCTCGGCGAGCTTGTACCAGAGCGACGGATCGCCCCAGAGCTGGGCGGCGATGGACTGGAGCGTGTCGCCGGCGCGGACCGTGTAGCTTCCCGCGGCGCTGCCCTGGCCGTAGCTGGTGATCGCCTCCGTGCTGAGATCGAAATTCGCGTAGGCGGAGCCGTAGCTCTGGCCGAAGCGGTAAGCCCCGGTGCCCGGAGTCAGGGTCCGGTTGCTGATCGACTGGGCGTAGTCGGTGTCGAGCGTGCCGTTGTTGCCGGTATAGCCGAGCTGCTTGCCGCCGAAGCGGTACCAGATTTCGTGCGGGTCGCCGAGATTGTACTTGTTGTCGGACTCGTCGCGCTTGATCGCCTGGCCCCCGGCGTCGTTGACGAAGCTGACCGAGCGCGGCCGGCCGTCGCTGACGTAGAGCGAGGTGAGCTGGCCGGCCCCGTCATAGTAGAAGCTCGTCGTGTAGGTCGTCGATTGCGACGTGTTCGGCTTGTAGACGATCGAGGACTGCACCGCGCCTTCGTACCAGGCGTAGTTGTTAGTCGTCGTCGAGGCGTTCTGGTAGACGTTGTTCTTGTAGGTCGAGCTGTAGGTGTAGGTGACGGCGCCGAGCGCATAGCCCGTGCCGGTCCCGAAATCGTGCGACGAGGTGGTCCGGATCGTGTCCGCGCCCTGCCGGCTGATCACGACCTCGGAGACGACCTGGCCCTTGCCGTTGAGGGTGACGGTGCGGTCGTAGGCGGCGTTGGTGCCGTCGCCGAGCCAGTCGATCTGGCGGGTCATCCGGCCCATCAGGTCGTGGGTGTAGCTGGCCCTGAGGGCGCCGGTCGCCGGCGGCGGGGTGACGGTGAGGGTGCCGTCGCCATTGTCGTAATAGCCGCTCTGGGCGATGCGGACGGTCGCGAGGGCTCCGGCCGCGTCATAGGTGTAATCCTCGCGGGAGTCGGCGTCGTAGGGGACGGTGAGGTACGGATTGCCGTAGCCGTAATAGGGATCGTAATAATAATAGGGGTCGTAGATCGTCGCCCAGGCGGTGGTCGTCTTGGTCGCCCGGATCCGCTCGCCGGCCTGGTTGTAGAGATAGTCGACCCCGCCGTTGCCGCGGACGATCTGGCCGCCGGCGAGGGTGCCCTTGGTCACCACCCGGTTCATCGCGTCGTAGCGGTACCAATTGTCCTGCGTGTTGACGTAGGCGGAGGGATTGCCGTTGGCGTCGAGCGAGCGGTACTGGGCGTAGCTCCGCCGGATGTTGCCGCCGAGATCATATTGATAGCCGATGCTGGCCGCCGGCATCAGGCCGCTGCCCGCTTCGGCCCAGGAGACCAGCCGGTTCATTCCGTCGTAGGAGGCGGTCGCGTTCTTGTAGACGTTCGACCAGCTGTAATCGTAGACTTGGTAGCCGTAATAGGGGTCCCAATATTCCGAATAGGAACGGCCCTCGTCGACCATCCGCTCGGAGATCAAATTGCCCGCCGCGTCGTAGCCGTAGGTGGTGCCCTTGCTGCTCCAGTTCATGGCGTCGGTATAGACGGTCGTGTGGACCCGGCCGGCGAGGCCGGTGTTGAGATATTCGAGGGCGAGGATCTCGCTGCCGCTGCGCTGGACGACCCGGCCGGCGAGGTCGTAGGTCATGCTGGTCGTGTGGCCGCCGAGGTCGGTCCTCGACAGCTCGCGGCCGAACATGTCGCTCTGGCGAACGAGGGTGCGGCCGTTGGCCATGGTGGTGGTCTCGGTCCAGCCGCCGAACGTTCCCATTCCGGCGGTGGCGAGGCTGCCGTTCCAGACGTAGCTGGTCGTCGTCGAATCGCCGCCGAACGCGACTTGGCGGGTGATCCGGCCCTGGACGTCGTAGTCGGTGATCTCCTTCTCCGGAGCGTAGCCGACGATCGGCGTGTGGGTCTCCCAGTGGCTGGTGTCGACCCAGCCGTAATAAGGGTCCCAATAGCCGTCCTCGACCCAGATTTGCTCGGGCGGGCCGTAGATCGGAGTCTGGTAGACGTTGTTCCAGTGGGCGACCTTCTGGCCGAGCAGATCGTAGCCGAAATAGTCGATCAGCCCGTTGGGCCGGGTAATCTGGGTGACCCGGCCCATCGCGTCATAGGCCATGTCGGTGCGCCGGCCGACCTCGTCCCATGAGATCCGCCGGTCGCCGAACATGTCGTAGGCGGTCTGGATCGAGCCGCCGTCGGCGTGGAATTCCCGGGTGACCAGCGCCTCCGAGCCGCCGTGGCCGGTTCCGGCGAGCAGGGAGCGGGTCATCAGATTGCCGTTGGCGTCGCGGAAGGCGACCATCCGGCCGGCGACGTCGTAATAATAATATTCGGTCGGCCGGCCGCTGGCGACGCCGCCGCTCTCGCTGGTGTAGCTGATCGCCGGGCTCTGCTTCTGGATCAGCCGGCCCATCGTGTTGTAGGTGAAATCGGTGGTGAAGCCGCGCGCGTCGGTCTCGCTCGCGACCTCGCCGAAGCCGTTGTAGGTGCGGGACACGACGAGGTCGGTCGCCGCCGCGGTGGCGTTGAGCTGCCGCTTGGGCTGCCGGGTCTGAAGCGACTGGCCGCGCTTGCTGAACACCCCGATCGTCACGTTGATTCCGTCGACATAGGCGCCGCCGAGGGCATAGGCGCCGTTGACGGTGGCGATGGCGAGCGCCTGGTCGAGGGTGAGGCTGGCGAGGTTGGTGCCTTCGCTCTCGAGCGTCAGGGACTGGCGGCCGGCGCCGTCGTACAGATAATAGCGCCACACGCCGTCGCCGGAATTGCTGCGGTAGAGCCGCCCGGCGCCGTCATAGGCGAATTGCTCCTGCCACAGGCCGTTGACTCCGCGCTGGGCGACGTCGCCGTAGCTGTTGTAGGCGGTGTTCTGGCTGTCGCCCCGGGTCCAGCCGGAGCCGGTCCAGGTGGCGAGCCCCTGCGAGGTGATCCGGCCCCTGAGGTCGCGGGTGTAGAGGACGGCCTCGATCAGGCTGGTGCCGTCGGCCTTCTGGCGGGTCCAGTTCTCGCGGACCATGTTGCCGGCCGCGTCGTAATAATAGTTGAACTGGGCGCCGGTGGCGTCGCGGGTCCAGGCGAGGCGTCCGCCGGCGCCGTAATGGTAGCGGATGATCCGGTCGGTCGCGGCGGCGGTTAGGCCGCCCTGGCGGTTGACCGTCAGGTTGTTGAGGCCGTCATAGGAATAGAAGGTCGTCGGGCGCACCGCCGCGCCGGCGTGGTCGGTGAACTGGGCCCGGCTCTCCTGGAGCAGGCGGCCGGTCGAATCGTAGCTGTAATTGACCGCGTCGCCGTTCGAATAGGTCTGCTGGGTGACCTGGCCGAGGCCGTTGTAGGTGTAGGAGACGGTGCTCGAATAGGTGCCCGACGACAGCGCGCCGGTCGTGCCGACCGAGTTGGCGGCGACGTTGAGCCGGGTCTCGGTGAGCCGGCGCCCGTTCTTGTCATAGGTGAACTGGGTGATTCGGTCCGCCGCGTTGCCGGCGACCGAGGCGCGCAGGGTCGCCGGATTGCTCGCCGTCGACGGGCTCGCGACCGGCAGCGCCAGCCTCTCCTCCTGGGTGACGTTGCCCTCGCCGTCGAGGGTCAGGAAGGTGAGATAATTGTCCTGGTCGACGCTGGCGATCCGGCGGCCGGCCTTGTCGTAATAGAAGAGCGAGACGCCGCCGGCGCCGTCGGTGGTCTTGATGAGGTTGCCGCTCGAATCATATTCGTTGGTCGTCGTGACGGTGCCGACCGAGGTGGCGTAGGAGGCGCCGTTCCAGGCGCCGGTGCGCAGGTTCGCGACCGAGCTGGTCGTCAGGCGGTTGAGCTTGTCGTAGGTATAGCTGGTTTCGCGATACTCGCCGCCCGGCGCGGCCGGGGCGGTTCCGCCCGCCGTCGCCGGCAGCGCCACCGCCGTCCCGTAGACCCGGCTGGTGAGGACGTTGCCCATCTTGTCGTAGGTGAAGGTGGTCAGGGTCCCGCTGCCGGCGGTGCCGCCGGTGCTCAGCTCGGCCGTCTTCTGGTCGAGCTTGTTGTAATAATAGAGGATCCGGGCGCCGAGCGCGTCGATCGTCTCGATGATCCGGCCGCGGGCATCGTATTTGATCTTCTCGGTCGGCGTGACCTGCGTCGTCGCGGCCTGGCCGACCTGGTCCATCACCGCCACCGGATCGCCGCGCGTTTCGACCAGGCGGCCGGCCTTGTCGTAGATGTAGGTGGTGGTCCGCTTCTCGGCGAGCCCGTCGGCCTCGATCTTCTTGGTCAGGTTGCCGCGGGCGTCATATTGGAAGCGGTTGGTGACCGAGCTGGCGACGAGGTTGCCGAGCGCGTCGGTCGACGACATCGGCAGGGTCTCGGCGACGAGCCGGCCGAGCCGGTCGAAGCTGTTGGTGATGATCCCGCCGAGCTTGTTGCGCAGCGTCGTGCGGTTGCCGAAGACGTCGAGCGTATATTGCTCGTAATTGCCGACCGCGTCGGTCGCCCGGGTCAACCGGCCGAGCCTGTCGTACTGGAAGCTGGTGGTCGTGTCGCTGGCGTGAGCGGGGACGACCGGGAAGGCTCCGACGCTCGCGGCGTTGGTCGCGCGGTTGTAACGGCGGACGACCGTCACCGCGTTGCCGAAGACGTCGTAGGCGGTCTGGGTGACATAGTCCTCGGCGTCGCGCATCACCGTCACCCGGCCGAGCCGGTCGTAATAAGCGTAGCTCGAATAGCCGCGCTGATCGGTGGTCCTGACGACTTCGCCGAACGCATTGTACTCGTAGCTGAGCGTCTTGCCGAGCGGATCGGTCTGCGAGAGCATCCGGCCGATCTTGTCGTAGGTGCGGGTGGTGACGTTGTTGTTGGCGTCGGTGACCGACGTCACGTTGCCGTGGCCGTCATAGGTGAAGGCGGTGCGAGCGACCTCGGTCGTGCCGCTGGCCACCAGCTCCTCGAGGACCCGGCCGGCGCCGTCGTAATTGTAGGTGGTCCAGCTCTGGCTGGCCTCGACGACGCTCTTCGTCGCGAGCTTGCGCGTGCCCGAATAGACATAGTGGGTCTGGCTGTTCTCGCCGTCCCAGACGTCGGTGAGCTCGCCGCCGAAATCATAGCCGTAGCGCGTGTCGGTCCAGGTGCCGACGGCGGCGCCGTTGACGGTGTCGATGGTCGCGCTGTCGCCGATCGCGATGGCCGTGTCCCAGCGCACTTCGCGGATGACCCGGCCGGCGGCGTCGAAGTCAGTGCGGCTGACGAAACCCTCGGCGTCGACCGAGAAGCGCAGCTCGTCGCGGGCGGAGTAGAAGTTGCGGGTGGTCCGGTTGGCGGCATTGGCGGCCTGCGACGAGGCCCAGCTGTTCATCTCCGCCAGAGTCGGGATGATGTTGATCGGCGGCCGCGCTACCGCATATTCGACCTTCTTCTTGACGTTGCCGCGGGCGTCGTAGGTGAAGCCGGTCACCTTGCCCTCGCCCTCAATCGAATAGGCGACCTGGCCGGTGGCGTCGCGGACCAGCCAGGTCCTGCGGCTGGTCAGGGCGTCGGCCTGGCCCGACGCGGCGAGCATCGCCTTGACGTTGTCGTAGGTATAGTCGGTGGTCGCCGCGAGCGCGGTCGCGTAGCGGGTCGTGCCGATCAGCTGGCCGGCGACGTCGTAGTTGAACTTGACCGCCTGGTTGAGGCCGTCGATCTCGTAGCGCAGAAAACCCTGGCCGTCGTAGACGTAGCGGGTGCGGCGGTCGTCGACATGGGCGGTCTGGGTCGAGATCAGCTCGTTCAGGGTCCCGGAGGCGCGATAGGCCGCGTTGGTCGGATTGAGATAGGCGATCTCCTCGGTCTTCTGCCCGCTGCGGTCGTAGATGGCGCGGCTGAGATAGCCCTCGCCGTCCAGCACCGCGAGGAGCCGCCCTTCCTTGTCGTAGAAGTTGCGGGCGACGCTGTCCCGGGCCGAATCCGCCGTCGGCAGGACCACGGCCGTCGGAGCGGTGGTCTTGAAGGCGGTGTAGACGCTGGAAGCGAGCCGGTTGGCATAGGCGATGGTCTTCACCAGCCGGCCGGATTTGTCGTACTGGAACGTCCGGACCGCGCCGCTATTGTCCATGACGGCGGTGACCCGGCCCTCCTTGTCGTAGACCTTCCAGGCGGCGATGTCCCCGGCATGATAGGCCGGCCTCAGCGCCGCCATCTCGATCGTCGAATTGGGGTCGGCCAGGATGGCGAGGTTCGCCGCGCTGACCAGGTTCATATAGTGCAAGGTCGCGATGACGCGGTTGTTGGCGTCGTAGCGATATTCGGTGAGCGAGCCGGTATGGAGGACGTCGGCGACGAGCCGCCCGAGCTTGTCGTAGACGAAATATTTGTTGAAGCCGGAAGCGTCGGTGGTCATCCGCACCCGGCCGAGCTTGTCATGCTTGCTGGTGGCGGTGCCGCCGGCGACGTAGCTGCCCGATTCGGTCACGCTGACGAGGTCGCCGGCCTTGTTGTAGGTCGAGGTCTTCACGAACCCGTTGGCGAGGGTGATGACCGTCTGGGTGGCGGAGTCGTTGAACACGATGCTGGTCGAGCCGCCGTTGAGGTCGGTCGAGCCGACCACCCGGCCCAGGCCGTCATAGAGGAAGGTCTCGCTGTTTTGGCCCTCGTTCTGGCGGGACAGCAGCTGACCGGCCTGGCTGTAGACATAGTTGGTTCGGCTGTAGCCTTCCGCCGTCGAGGCGGCGCCGCCCGCGGTGGCGATGCCGTAGCGGGTCGTGGAGAGCAGCTGCCCGCGCGCGTCGTAGCTGTTGTAGGTGATCTTGATCCAGTTCCGGTCGGCCACGCCGGCGACCGCGGCGGCCAGCGTCGCCTCGCTGACCGGCGTGGACGGCGCCAGGGCGCTGACGTCGTAATAGATCTCCGGATATTCGATCTGGTATTCGACCTGTCCGGTCGCGGTGTAGCGATATTCGATTCCGTTCCCCTCGGCCCCGAGCACGAACCTCAAGTGGTTTTCGGCATCGTAGGCGTAGCGGGTGGTGTGGGCCGCGTCGGCGGAGCCGGCATTGGAGCCGTAGCGGGTCTCGGTGAGCAGCTCGTTCTTCGAGCCGTAGGTGCGGGTGACGACGTTGCCGAGCCGGTCGGTCTCGGTGAGCATGTTGCCCATCGCATCGTAGGTATAGGTCGTGACGTTGCCGGCGGCGTCGGTGGCCGAGACGAGATCGCCCTTGGCGTTATAGGCGAACTGGACGACCTGCGCCGCGCCGCCGCTCTGCGCGGGCGGGGCGGTGATCTTGGTGAGCTGCTGCGCCGTCGCCGGCTCGACGATCCGCTCGGTCAGATGCGCCGCGGCGATGGTGAGGGTGGCGCCCGCCCGGAAGCTGCCGGGAAGATCGGCGTAGATATAGGCGCCGGCGCTCTCGTCCTGCTCGTAGTTGCGGATGATCTCGATCCGGGTGACCTGGGTCGCAGAGAGGCCGCTCACCGTCCACAGGCCGCCCTGCTGGCTGAGCGTCCCGGGCCCCGAGACGATCCGGGCGGTCGAGCCGGCGTTGCTGCCCCAGCCGGTGACGTCGCCGTAGAGGCCGAACGACTGGCTCGTATAGCCGTCGGACGCCTGCAGGCTGAGCGAGAGGCTGTAGCTGTCGCCCTTGGCGGCGGAAAAGCCGGTGTAGACGGCCGACCAGCCGCCGACCGTCTGGACCGCATATTTGTAGGCGGCGGCGCCGTCGATCGTCCCGACCGCGGTCCGGGTGACTCCGGCGCTGGTCCAGTTGGCGAGGTTCATCAGGTTGACGTTGGTCGCCGTGGCGCTCTTCATCAGCGAGATGTCGGCGAGGGTGAGCGAGGTTCCGGCCCGATAGCCGCCAGGATGGTCGAAATAGAGATAGGCGCCGGCATTCTGGGCGACCGTGTAGGTCCGAGTCACCTCGATCCGGGTGCCCTGGGTGGTCGAGAGGCCGGTCACCGTCCACAGCCCGCCGACCGTCTGGACGAGCTGGCCGGGGCCCGAGACGATCCGGGCGGACGAGATCCCGGCCGCGCCCCAGCCGTCGATGTCGCTGTAGAGCCCGAGCGACTGCGAGGTCACCGTCCCCACCGCCTGCATGGTCACTCCGAAGGTCACCGTGTCGCCGGCGGCGACGGCGACGCCCTGGCTGATCGCCGACCAGCCGGTGGTCTGGACGGTGAACTTGGTCGCCGCCGCGCCGCCGATCGTCGCCGCTTCCTTGGTCACGTTGGACGCGCCCCAGGCATCGACATGGGTCGCGAAGTTGGCGGCGGGCGCATAGTCGAGCCGGGTGACCTGGCCGGTCGCGTCGGTGACGTTGGTATAGCCGGCGCCGTAGGCGAGGCTGGTCGTGCGGGTCACTCCGGAGGAGATCGTCTCGGCGAGCGTGGTCACCCGGTTCGACGTGTCGTAGGCGATGTCGATCCGCGACCCGTCGGTCTGGGCGATCGACGCGACCCGCCGGGACGTGCCGTGATAGGTGTAGGTGGTGGTGTAGGTGGCGCCGTTGGCGATGCTGAGGTCGCCGGGGCTGAGGTCGACGGTGACCGTGCTGAGGCGCCCGGAGGCGTCGTAGGCATAATAAGTGCGGGCGGCGCCGGCGCCCTGGCTGCTGGTGACGATCCGGGTGATCCGGTTGCCCGACCATTCGTAGGTGATCGTGCCCCCGTCGGCGGTGCTCAGCTGGGTGAGGTTGGCGCCGGTGTAGGTGAAGGTGATGGCGTTGCCGTCGGTGTCGATCTGCTGGCTGATCCGCCAGATCGCGCCGTAGGCGGCATAGGTCTCGCGAAGCTGGGTGGAGCCGTCGGTCCAGGTCCACACGCCCGCCGAGGAGGTGAGCTGGTCGTAGGCGCCGCTGCCGTCCGTCGAGACATAGGCGGCCTTGGCCGAGTCCCAGGTGTAGAGGATGTCGGAGCCGTCGCCCGAAACCCGGCGGACGGTGCTGCCGGCGGCGTTGAGCGTGCCGGTGAGGCCGTAGACCCGCCGGTCGGTACCCTGGCGCCAGTTGTCGCCATTCTCGTCCGACAGGTCGCCGAGGCTGTTGTAGGTGCGCATCACCGCCGAATCGGGGCCGCGACCGACCAGGAACTCGTCGCGCTGGCTGATCAGCAGGTTGCCGGTGGCGGCGTTGACGAAGACCTGCTCGCCGCTGCGCCCGAGCGAGGCGGAGCCGAGAAGCCCGTTGCCGCTCAAGGCCGAGGCGGAGTTGCGCTCGAAGCCGGTCCCGCTGCCCGAAAAAATCGCTACCATCGATGTCCCCCACGGGATCGCGGAGACGGAGCGTCCCCGCTATGTGATGGAGGCTGATCAGGGGGAATCGGCGATTGTTTAGCGAATATTTAGACCCGAAACGGTCCGAACGGCTCGCCTCCCTGAGGGCGGCGGGGCGGGATCCGGCAAGGCGGGACCATCGCTCCCCGGCCATCGCGCCCCCGGGGGCGCAACCGGTCGGGTTGACCGAATTTGCGCGATTGCCGTGCGGGCCGGAGCCCGGGAAGATTCGGCCCGGGCCCGGACGAGTCCGCGTCGCGAGGCGGTCGGCGGATTAGGCCCTCGACAAGGCGCGGACGCGCCGCCAATGTGCCGGCGCTCTTCCAAGCCGCGGGGTTGCCGGTGGATTTCGTCTCGATTCTGTCGATCTTCGTGCTGGCCTGCTTCGTCGGCTATTATGTCGTCTGGTCGGTCACCCCGGCGCTGCACACGCCGCTCATGTCGGTCACCAACGCCATCTCCTCGGTGATCATCGTCGGTGCCCTGATCGCGGCGGCGGCAGCCGGAGTGCCGGGCGCGAAGTGGCTCGGCCTCGCCGGGGTCGTCCTCGCCAGCATCAACATCTTCGGCGGCTTCGCGGTGACGGCGCGGATGCTCGCCATGTACAAGAAGAAGGAGAAGAAGGGGTGATCTTCTTCCATGCATGAGACCGTCGCGCCCCCGGCCTGGGTGATGGTCGCCTATCTGGTGTCGGGCATCTGCTTCATCCTCGCGCTTCGCGGCCTCTCCAATCCGGAGACCGCCCGGCGCGGCAACCGCGCCGGCATCATCGGCATGGGAATCGCGCTCGCGACGACTCTGATCCACTACATGCCGACCCGGGACGAGGAGTTCCCGCTGCAGTGGCACGAGCCGGTCCACTGGGACAATCTGATGCTGATCGGCGGCGCCATCCTGATCGGGGCGGCGATCGGCCTGACCACCGCCCGGCGGATCGCGATGACGGCGATGCCGCAGCTCGTCGCCGCCTTCCACTCGCTGGTCGGGCTGGCGGCGGTGCTGGTCGCCGGCGCCGCCTATCTCAACCCGGACGCCTTCGGCATCGCCGCCGCCGGCGTGATCCACCCGGTCAGCCGGGTCGAGATGAGCCTCGGCGCGGCGATCGGCGCGGTCACCTTCTCCGGCTCGGTCATCGCTTTCCTCAAGCTCAACGGCAACATGTCCGGAAAACCGATACTTCTTCCGGCCCGACACGTCATCAACCTGGGTATAATGGCCGCCATCATCGGCCTCGTCGCCTATTTCACCACCGACCAGAGCCCGTGGGTGTTCGTCACCCTCACCGCTCTCGCCTTCCTGGTCGGCTTCCTCCTGATCATCCCGATCGGCGGCGCCGATATGCCGGTCGTCGTCTCGATGCTCAACTCCTACTCGGGCTGGGCGGCCGCGGCGATGGGCTTCACTCTCCAGAACAGCGCGATGATCATCACCGGCGCGCTGGTCGGCTCGTCCGGCGCGATCCTCTCCTACATCATGTGCCGGGCGATGAACCGGAGCTTCATCTCGGTCATCGCGGGCGGCTTCGGCGGCGACACGGCGATCGCCGGCGGCGGCGCGGCGAGCGACCGGCCGTGGAAGCGCGGCTCGGCGGAGGACGCCGCCTTCCTGATGAGCCAGGCCGAGCAGGTGATCATCGTGCCGGGCTACGGAATGGCGGTCGCCCAGGCCCAGCATGCGGTCCGCGAGCTCGCCGACCAGCTCAAGAAGGAGGGGGTGACGGTCAAATACGCCATCCATCCCGTCGCGGGGCGGATGCCGGGGCACATGAACGTGCTGCTCGCCGAGGCCAACGTACCCTATGACGAGGTGTTCGAGCTCGAGGACATCAACTCCGAATTCGCCCGCACCGACATCGCCTTCGTCATCGGCGCCAACGACGTCACCAACCCGGCCGCCAAGACCGACAAGAGCTCGCCCATCTACGGAATGCCGGTGCTCGACGTCGAGAAGGCGAAGACGGTGCTGTTCATCAAGCGCTCGATGGGCGGGGTCGGTTATGCGGGCGTCGACAACGACCTCTTCTACCGCGACAACACGATGATGCTGCTCGGCGACGCCAAGAAGATGACCGAGGAGATCGTCAAGAGCCTCGGCTGACGCGCTTCGGCGCATCTGCGCGTTTTCCGGGCGGAAAGCGCTTTTCTCCGCCGCCGCGGCGGCTATGGGTCGCGCCATGCGCAAACTGGGGATGATCGGCGGGACGAGCTGGCTCTCAACCGCAATGTATTACGAGCACGTCAACAAGGCGGTCGCCAAGGCCCGAGGCGGGCTGAGCTCGGCGCCGCTGGTCATCGAGAGCCTCGACCTCGCGCCGCTCGCGGCGTGGGAGCTGGCCGGCGAGTGGGACAAGGTCGGCGACACCGTGGCGGCGGCGGCCGTGCGCCTCGAGGCGGCCGGCGCCGAGGGCCTGATCATCTGCAGCAACACGACCCACAAGGTCGCTCCCGCGGTCGAGGCGGCGACGTCGGTACCCCTGCTCCACATCGCCGACGCGGCCGCCGAGCGGCTCGCCGCCGACGGAGTGAGGAAGGCGGGGCTGATCGGCACCCGTTTCACGATGAACGAGCGCTTCTTCCGCGAGCGGATCGAAGCCGCCGGCATCGCCATTGCCCTGCCGGACGAGGCGACGGCCAGCGAGATCGACCGGATCATCTTCGAGGAGCTCGCCAAGGGGCAGGTCAGCCGCAATTCCCAGCGCCGGCTCAAGACCTGCCTCACCGAGATGAGCAAGGCGCGCCAGCAGGCGGTGATCCTCGGCTGCACGGAGCTGGTGCTGCTGGTCGATCCCGGGGCGAGCGTGATCCCCGTCTACGATACCACCGCCATCCACGCCGCCGCGGCCGCGCGCTGGATACTCGCCGAATCCTAGTCCGAAATGGAGGGAATCGGCCGACAGGAAAAGGCGGCATAAGGGACTAATCAAGATTCGCTCGGCCTCTCCGGCGAAGGCGGCGGGCGCGAGCCGGTCTCGCCCGCCGGCCGCAACTGTCCCATGTTCCGCAGAAATATTTCGCGCGTGGAGGGCCGTAGAGGTCTAAAGTCGCCGAAATGGACCAAAGTGGGGCCTGCATTAACTCCGTAATGGTCGCAATCTGCGGGCGTGGGGGAGCGGATCAGCGATGACGGCAATGACGACGAATCCAGCCTATCGGGCGCTGGAGTGGATAGAGTATCGCGCCGATCCAGCCGTGCTCGTGCTCGCGGACGTCCCGGCCGCGGAGGCCTGGCGGCAGGCCGCGGAGTCGGCCGGCTGCCGGGTCATCGACGTGGTCCCGATCGCCGCCGCCGCCGAACGGCTCGACCGGCAGGTTGCCGCCGATGCCGTTCTTCTTGATTGCGGCGAGGAGCGCGCCGGGCTGCTCGACGGACTGCTCGAACGGCTCGCGGACGGGGCGGGATCCGGGCGGTTCGGAAGCGTCGTCGCGACTCCGCTGCCGCTGGTCGACCGGGTCGCGGCCAGCGTCTTCGCGCCGCAGATCGAGCAGCTTTGCGAACCGAGCCAGAGCGACCGGGTGGAAGCGATCCGGGCCGCCGCCGGCCAGGGCCCGGCCCGGCTGCGCGACGTCAACAAGGCTCAGGCGACGGTCCGGCTGCAACAGCTGAGCGAGGAGGTCGGACGGATCGCGAACCTGCTCGCGGCGCTTTCCGAGGACGAAGCGGCGGCGACGGCGATGGCGATGGTCGGCGCCGGCCCGAATGGCGAGGACGAGGGGCTCGACGCGGGCCTCATCCGCTCGATCATCCGGGCGCGGCGGCTGCGCGACCATTTCTTCCGCTCGGAGCTGTTCGCCGATCCCGCCTGGGACATGCTGCTCGACCTGATGGCGGCGAGGGTCGAGCGCCAGCGGGTGGCGGTGTCGAGCCTGTGCATCGCCGCGGCGGTGCCTCCGACCACGGCCCTGAGGTGGATCAAGACTCTGTGCGACCAGGGGCTGTTCGTCCGGGTCGCCGATCCGGAGGACGGACGCCGGGTGTTCATCGAGCTGTCGCAGGAGACAGCCACGATGATGGAAGCCTATCTCAAGTCGGCCCAGCGGATCGCGCAGCTGATCGTGTGAGGCTTGTCGCTGCCCGCCGGCAATGGCAGAGGCGGCGCCGCGGGCGCTTAGCTCAGTTGGTAGAGCGCTTCCTTTACACGGAAGATGTCGGCGGTTCGAGCCCGTCAGCGCCCACCAGCCTTCGCCGCCCCGGCGCGGCTTCGGCCTGCAAGCCAGCAGGTCCTGTCGGCAAAGGCTGCCCACCGAAGCTCCTTGGGAGCGAAGGAGGGCTCTGATCACAGAGGCCGGATCAGCTTCGTCGCCATCGCCATCCAGGCCGGATCGCCGACCACCAGCTGGCGGTGGCCGCCGCCGAGCGGAAGAATGTGGAGCTTGCCCTCCTCGCGGCCGATCAGCCGGCCGAACAGGAATCGGCCGGCGGGGCGGGGCACCAGGACGTCGCGATTGAGCGCGCGGCCGAACCGCTCGGGCGAAAGGCGCAGGCACCAGATCTCGTCTCCGGCCCGATAGTCGCCGACCCCCGATTCGACGGCGACCGCGACGGTGTCCGGCTCCGGCCGAGGCGGCAGAGCCACTCCCGCCCGCCGGGGCGCGTGGGCGCCCTGATGGCCGAGCAGGGCGGCCAGCGGCACATCGTCGTCGCGACCGGTAAACTCGACCAGGTCGGCGGGCTCCACGCCGAGCGCCCGCGCAATCCGGTTGAGCCAGCCGACCGAGACCGTCCGGCTGCCGGTTTCGAGCCTGCCGATGGTCTGCGGGGTGGTCGGCGGGTCGCAGCGGTCGGCGACGTCCTGGAGGGTGAGCTTGCGGGCCCGGCGGACGTCGCGAATACGGGTGATCATGGCCAATTCCCCGGAAAAGAACCGTATCGGTTCATTTTCGATCTTCCTACATTCCCGGCTTCATGGCAAGATGTTCTTGTTTTGGTCTAACAGGAGCGAATCGGTGAAATCGGAAAGGACGCGGCGGAACCGGCTGCTCGCGGAGCGGCCGCTGCCGCGGGACGGGCGGGAGCGGGCTCCGCGGCGCGGCCGGCCGCCGGCACGGTCGGTCACCGTCAACCTGGCCGAGTCGCCGCTCGGCTGGCTGCGTTCGCGCGGCCATGTCGGCGAACGACAGTTCGCCGCCGGCGAGCTGCTTCGGATCGACTGGGAGAAATCCGGTCTGCCGCCGCGGGTGACGATGTGCTGGGACGGGCCGCCGCCGGATCGCGGCCGGCGCGGGCCGGCCGAGCCGGCGGCAGCGACCACGGCTCAGGCCGCGGCGCGCCGTCGTTTCGAATCGGCGCTGAAGGCGCTGGGGCCCGGCCTTCGCGACATCGCCTGGCGGGTGGTCTGCGCCGGCGAGGGCATGCGCGATGCCGAGACGGCACTGGGCTGGCCGGCCCGGGCCGGCAAGCTGGTCCTGACGATGGCGCTCGACCGGCTCGCCGACCATTACCGGCTGCGCTAATCCGGGCGCCGGCGCCGACCTCATGCTATGGCGGTCGGAACGAAGGCGGGAGGGGTCGGATGAAGGCTGCGGCGGGGGCGCTGGCGATGCTGCTGGCCGGAGGATGCGCGCATGGCGGCGGGGAGCCGGCCGGTCCGATCCATTCCTACGTCCGCTCGAATCGCGACGGCAGCGAAGCCGAGACGATCCACGTCTACCGCCCCCGGCCCGGCTATGTCGAAGTGACCAAGATGCGCGAGCGCTGCACCAACGCCGCCTTCGTCACGGCCACCCTGACCGCCGGCGAACCGGTGCGGCTGACGGGCGGCAGGCTTGGGCCCGGAGCCGCTCACGAGGATTTCGCCGAGCTGGTCTTCAGCGAAGGCCGGATCCACGCCCGCCTCGACGCTCCGCAGGGCGAGCTGCGCCAGAGCGTCGCCGTCGCCGACCGGCCGTGGCACCTCTACGACTTCGATTGGGCGAGCCTCACAATGCCGCCGGGCGAGCGGCGCGATTTCAGCTTCGGAGCGGCGCTCATCTGGCTCGGCGACGATCCGGCCGACTTCCTCCGCTACCTCGGCCGAGCCGACGCCCGCTTCGTCCGCGAGGAGGTGCGCGACGGCCGCCGGGTCCTGCGTTTCGAGCTGGGCGGGCCGGCTTTCGAGGGCGAACTGGGCGGGCCGCTATGGGTCGACGCCCGCGAAGGGTTCGTCGTCGCCGCCGAGCTCGGCCGGCCGAACCATGCCGAATATCGCGATTTCAAGCTTCGGCTGACCGGCACGAGCCGCGGCGCCGCGGTGTGGAAGCGGCTGCTCGAGGCGCATTTCGAGGGGTGCTGATCCTCCCCTCCCTGCACGCAGCGACGCGATAATTGGGGGACGCGATAATTGGGGACAGCTACCGAATTCGCTCGGCTCGCCGCGTCCCCCGCACCTGGGCCGAATTCGGTAGCTGTCCCCAATTAGGTCAGCGCGGCTCCTTCGCGAGGCGGCCCATCAGGATCGCGGCGCGCTTGGCCTGGCGGGGGATCGAGGTCAGGTCGACCGTCTCGCCCGGCGCATGCGAGCCCTCGCCGGCGGTGCCGAGGCCGACCAGCCCGGGCAGGAGGTGGGCGACGAAGCCGATGTCGCCGGCGCCGCGCTTCAGCGGGTCGAACTCGCCCATCGCGTCGAGGCCGAGGTCGCGGTTGACGGCGTTGAGCCGGGCGAGGAGCGTCCGGCTCGCCTCGGTCGGGGCCATCGGCGGATAGGCGCCGTCGTCGAAGGCGATCGCCGCTTCGGTGCCGGGGAGGTGGCGGCCGACGATCTCGCGCATCTTCGCCATCACCCGCTCCTGCTGCTCGAGCGACAAGGCGCGAAGGTCGCCGCGGGCGATGGCGAGCGGCGGGATGATGTTGGTCTTGCCGGTGGCGGCGGCCCGGATCAGGTCCTTGTCGAGCTCGGCGGTCGCGCCGCCGGCGATGAGGCCGACGTTGAAGGTGAGGTTGGGCTCGGGAAGCTCGGAGCGGAAGGCGGCGAGGATCCGGGCGAGCTCGTAGATGGCGCCGTCGCCCATCGACGGGCTGAAGATGCCGCTCGAATGGCCGGTCCGGCCCTTGGCGGTGACGGTCCAGGAGGCGGAGCCGCGGCGGGCGATCGAGCCCATGTCCCGGCCTTCCTCCTGCGCCAGTCCCTCGAAATCGAGCGCGACGTCGGCCCGGCCGGCGGCGGCGATCAGGTCGCGGCGGGCGATGGCGATCGGCGCTCCGGCATCCTCCTCGTCGCCGGTGAGGACGATCTCGATGTCGGCGTCCCTGAGCGTCCCCGCCGCCTGCATCGCGCGCAGCGCCGCGACCATCACCGCGATTCCGCCCTTGTCGTCGCCGACTCCGGGACCCTCGGCCGTGTCCTCGTCCTTGAGGGCGAAGCGCTGGAACGGGCTGTCGGGCTCGAACACCGTGTCGAGATGGCCGATGAGCAGCATCCTTTTGCCCCGGCCGCTGCCCTTGTGGACGGCGACGAGGTGGCCGGCGCGGGCGACCTCGGCCATCGGCACCCAGCGCACCTCGAAGCCGAGCGGCTCCAGCTCGGCGCGCATCATCCGCCCGACCGCCTCCACCCCGGGCAGGTTCAGCGAGCCGCTGTTCTGGTTCACCAGCTTCTCGAGGAGGGCGACGGTGCGCGCCTGCTCGGTCTCGACGGTGCGGACGATCTTCTGCTCGGCGGGAGAGAGCCTGGCCTGAGCGGGGGCGGGAGCCAAAGCGAGGGCTATGACAAGGAGCGGGAGGAGGAGTCTCATCGCCTCCCCATGCTCTGAGCGCGCAGGGAGGACAAGGGCCGACGGGCCGTGCTAAGGGCCTCTGAATGCGACGCTTGCTCCTCTCCATCGCCTTGCTGGTCGCCGCTCCCGCCGCCGCTCAGGATTGGCGGATGGCGCCGGAATATGACGTCCAGCTGTCGACCTACGACATCCAGCCCCGCGACATCAGGCTGAGGGCGGGCGAGCCGGTTCGGCTGCGCTTCGTCAACAACAGCAACCAGCGGCTGACCTTCTGGGCCGGCGGCTTCTTCCGCTCGGCGCGGCTTCGCCGGCGCGACGCCGACTTCGTCAAAGGCGGGGCGGTCAGGGTGCCGCCGCTGTCGACCCGAACCGTCGTCCTGGTGCCGAGGCCGGGCCGCTACCGGGTGCAGGGCGGCAATCTTTTCCACCGGGCGCTCGGCATGAGCGGCCGGATCATCGTCGAATAGGAGCTCAACCGACATGGCCAAGGGCGACGGCAAGAAAGGCAAGAAGGACAAGGTCAAGATCCCGAAGCGGATCGCCGGAGTCAAAGTCTCCAAGGTGGTACGCAAGGCCGGCAAGTCGGCGCTGAAGCTGGCCGAGACCCCGGCGGTCAGCGAGACGGTAGCGGCGGCGCTGCTCGCGGCGGCCGCGGCGCTGAGGGACCCGCCGGCGACCAAGCGGGCGGCGGCGGCGGCCGCCGACTCGGCGGGCGAAGCCGGCGAGGAGGCGCTTCGACTGGGCGATTCGCTGCGCCGGCTCGCGCTCGACATGGCTCGGCGGACGCTCGACGCGTGGGAGGCGGCCGACAGCAAGCCGCGCGGCGACGGCGAGAAAGGCAATGGCTGACCGGGGCTGACTTACCCCCGTTATCCTCGTTATCCACACGCGATTCGCGCCGGTTCGCCCTTTTCCGAATCGGCGAATGCTGACAGCTTCAGGTCGTGGCCGGAAGCGCGGCGGACCCGGAAACGGACCCGCCGAGCCAGGGCCGCAGGCCCGAAGCCGAAGTCGTCGTCGCTCCCCCAAGGACGCTGGCGCCGGAGGCGGAAGGCGGGGAGGCGGACGAAGCCGCGCAACGATCGGCGCAAGCCGATTCGAGGCGGGATTTCACGAAACCTTCCATGGCGGGGACGAAAAGCCTCTTCGGAGACTTGCGAAGCCGCCGAACCGGCGAAGGCCGCGGGAATCGCCCCGCGGCTCGAACCGGCAGGGAAACGGACGAGGGCTTCGGCCTGAAACCGCGACTCGAACGGGTTCCCGACGAGGCTTCGGCCGAGGGAGGGATCCGGGGAAAGCGGCAAGGCCTTCGGGCGGCGCCGCGATCCAAAGGGGATTTCGAGCGGCTTCGCGCCGTGAGAGGTTCCTCGAAAGACGGGAAGGCTTCGGCCCAGCGGCTTTCGAAAGGGCGACCGGAGGGGCTTCGGCCCCGATGCGAGCCCGAGGAGACGGCGCGGCTTCGGTCGGGCCCGATCCGGAAGGGAAGCGGCGGCGGGATTTCGGTCCCGCCAAGCGACCCGACGGGGATCGGCGAGGGGCTTGCCTCTTCGCCGAAACCCACCGGGACCCGAACGGGGCTTCACGGCCTCGCTGCGGGATCCGGGGAAAGCGGCCGGGGCTCAGGCCCCGCCGCGATCCCGAAGCCGCCCAGCGAGAGATGGCCTCGCCACCCAGCGACGGCAGTCAAGGCTGGGACAAGTGGGGGCCGGTGGCGACACCGGCCCCCATTATCTTTTCGGCGGCATCGCCTTCCGGCACCGGCCGCGGCTTCGTGCCTTCGTGCCTTCTTGAGATTGGCTTCGCACGGCGGCCGATTCGGGTCCCTTGATCGCGAACGCCTTTGTGTCATGATGCGGCCCCGGGGAGGGTCGAGATCATGTTCCTGAAGGGCGGCAAGGCGGCCGGCGGACCGGCCCGGAGCGGCGGTATCCTCTCCTATCTGGGAAGCGAGGTCACCGTCACCGGCGACATCGCCACCGAGAGCGAAGTCCATCTCGACGGCAAGATCCACGGCGACGTCCGCTGCGGCTCCCTCACCCAGGGGGAGAGCGGCGAGGTCCGCGGCAACATCCACGCGGGGGAGGCGCGGCTCGCCGGCCTCGTCGACGGCGCCGTCGAGGCGGGCACCCTGACCCTGGAAGCGAGCGCCCGGGTGACCGGCGACATCCTCTACGACAGCCTCAGCGTCGCCGCCGGGGCCGAGGTCGAGGGCCGCTTCAAGCGCCGCCGCGGCGGCGCCGACGGCTCGGCGGTCGCCAGAGCGGAGAAGCCGGCGCCGGCGCCGACGCCGCTGTTCGGAGCCGAGCCGGCGGCCGAGGCGGCCGAGTAGGAACCGTCCCGCGGCGGGCTCGTTGGCGCTCCCGAACGAGAGGAGCGAATGCGATGGCCGACAGCGACAGCGACAGGGACGGCGGCCCCGGCGGCCCGGGCTCGGCGAGCGGCGATGCCGGACGGACGCGGAGCGAGGGCGGCGGCAGCGGCGACGGCCTCGGCGGAGTCGATGCCGGCTCGCCCGGAGGGATGGGCGGCGCCGGGATCGCCGCCGATACCGGCGGCCGGCCGCCCGGCGGGATGAGCCCGGTCAAGGAGGAGGAAGCGGACAAGCTTTAGGATCGTGGTGCACTCCGCGTAAACCTTCGCCGGCAAGAGGACGCTAAGAGCGATCGGCGAGATTGCCCGCCGTCATGGCGGGGATCGCGACCAGGTTCGGAAGGAAGGCACGGCTCGCGGCGGCGGCGGCGCTGGCGCTCGCGACTCCGCTGCTCGCCGGAGCGACCGGGCGGCTGACCAGCCTCGATGCGAGGCTGCTCGCCGCCCACAATCGCGAGCGCGGCTCGGCCGGAATCGAGGCCCTGCGCTGGGATCCGGAGCTCGCCGCCGAGGCCGCCGCCTGGGGCGCGGCGCTCGCCGCCAGCGGGGAGTTCGAGCACGACCCCGACACCGGCGGCGAGGATCCGCAGGGCGAGAATCTGTGGGCCGGGACCAAGGGCGCCTATGCGCCCGAGGAGATGGTCGAGGGCTGGATCGAGGAGAAGAGGCATTTCCGGCCGGGCCGATTCCCCGACAACAGCGCGACCGGCGACTTCGCCGACGTCGGCCATTACACCCAGCTGATGTGGCGCGAGACCGACCGGGTGGGCTGCGCCCTGGCCGCCGGGGCCGGGGAGGAGGTGCTGGTATGCCGATACCGCACCGCCGGCAACGTCGTGGGGGAGGTGCCGTTTTGACCGTCGGAACCTGACGCGGATTTACGAAGCCAGCGAATTCAACGGCTTAGCGCGCCAGCAGGGCGGCGGCGGCGCCGGCGAGGCGGTCGGGCTCGGAGCGGTCGACGGCGGCGACGAGGCGGTCGGCCGTCTCCAGCCTGGGAGCCTCGGGCGAGGCGGTGTTGGCGAGGGCGATGCGCTCGACCAGGGCCGGATCGGGCTCGATCGGCGGCGGCGCTCCGCAGGCGGCGAGGCCGGCCGCGGCGGCGAGGGCAAAGGCAAGTCTTTTCATCATCTTGCCCCGCTCAACGCGCGGCGTCCGGCGAGGATGCTCGCTCCGTCTGGCCGAGCGGCTCGGCCCGTGGCATGCTCGCCGCCCGCGAAAGGGCGACATGACCCGCAAGGTGACCTTCGGAGGGGCGGTCAGCCTCGACCTGTATTTCGCCGGGCCGGGCGAGGCGATCGACTGGCTGCGCTGGAGCGACGATAGCGCCGCGGTCAGCGCGGCGAGCTGGAAGGGCGTCGACACGATGCTGCTCGGGCGCCGAACCTTCGACTTCGCGATGCGCAGTGGGCACGGGCTGAGGGTCGATCCGGCGAAGGTGCGGACCTACGTCTTCTCGCGGACGCTGGGCGAGGTGCCCGAGGGGGCGGAGCTGGTGCGGGAGGACGCGGCCGGGTTCGTTCGGCGGCTCAAGGCGGAGGAAGGCGGCGACGTGATCGTGATGGGCGGGGGCGAGCTGGGCTCGGCGCTGATCGAGGCGGGGCTGGTCGACGAGCTCGGCCTCAACGTCCATCCGATCCTGCTCGGCGGCGGGGTGCCGGCGTTCCGGCCGATGGCCCGGCGGGTGGAGTTCGAGCTGATCGAGGCGCGGGCGATGGCCCGGGGGTGCGCGCTTCTGAGGTACGCGGCGGCCTGAGGGGCGACGCGGCGAGCCGCGTGCCAGGATAATTCGGTGTCCGACACCGATTAATTCTTTCCGGGTGCGGCGGGCGGGCGGCGGCGTTGCGGGGGTTTCACGCGAAGGCGCGAAGGCGCGAAGGACGCGAAGGGGCCGGGGGCCGGGCGGGGGGTCGGCCTCGGCAGGTCCCTCGCCGGAAAGGCGCGGCGATCGGCTCGCTGCGGACAGCGACGAGGGCTTTGGCGGCGGGCCGCGCGGCTAGAGCGTCGGGTAGTCAGGTCGCCCTGTCTCCGTTCGGCCCCGGACCGGATCCGGGGTTGTCGAAGCCCTTCCCTTCCCCTTGTGAAGCAAGAAGAAAAGCCCTTCGACAGGCTCAGGGCGAACGGATGAGGTGATTCAACCTAATCCCTCAACGCTCTAGGTGCGCGGCTCCATGTCGTGGCCTTCGTGGCCGTCCTTGGCGGGCTTGCCGGCCTTGCCGTGCTCGTCGCAGCAGGCCATCGGCTTGTCCTTGTCCCTGCAGCAGCATTCCATCTTCGGCTTGTCGCCGGGCGCCTGGGTCTGGGCGGCGGCGGGGACGGCCAGGGCGAGGGCGGCGAGGGCGAGGATCGTCTTCATGTCGGGCCTTTCGGTGGACGGGTTCGGAAAGCCCGGTTGGGCGAGTCCGGACGGATTTGCCAGCCGCTTCGATCGGGAAATCGCGGTTGGGGGGCGGGCGGAACTCTCTTCGCGGCTTCGCGGCTTTGCGTGAGGCCTGGCGGCTCTCGGGCCTCGCTCCTTGGGTGGAGGAATGTCTCGGTAATTCGGTGTTCGATACCGAATTTTCCGGAAGCCGGCGCGGCGGCGCCGCTGCGGGGTTTTCACGCGAAGGGCGCGAAGGGCGCGAAGGACGCGAAGGGGCCGAGCGGGGTAGAGGGCCGCGGCGCTTAGGTGCCTGGCACCGAAGGGGGGCAGGGAAGGGGACAGTTACCGTGACTGTCCCCTTTCACCATTCGGGCTGAGCCGTCGAAGCCGGCTTTTCGGTTGGCAATGCAAGGAAGGCCCTTCGACGGGCTCAGGGCGAACGGGGCGGGGTCGTCGGTGCGGTGGGCGGGGTGGTTTCACCCGAAGCACCGAAGGGGGCGGCGCCCTGCAAGCGGCTGCGCGGACTTCCGCCGAGGTCCGGATTTTCTCTCTTCGCGGCTTTGCGGCTTTGCGTGAAACCGCGACGGCTGGGCCCGCTCCCTGGGGGGAAGGATCGTCTCACGCGAAGCCGCAAAGACGCAAAGGGGGCTGCGGACTGGAAAGGCGGGGGCGTGACGCAGATCACACGCTGCGGGACGGGAAGGCGCTAATGGCCGCTCAAGCGGAGCGATCGACTCCGCGCAGGAGGGCAACGGGGATGACCAGGTTTGGGACTTTCGCGGCGGGGATGACGGCCTGCCTGCTGCTGTCGGGCTGCCAGTCGGTCTATCTTCACGACGAGGGACTGAAGACCTCGACGGCGAAGGCGCACGAGGCGCTCGCGGGGGTGACTCCGCTGAAGCCGTTCGACGATCAGCTCGCCAATCTCGAGGCTTTCGCGCAGCGCGAGGATCTCGCCGCGGCCGAATTCTGGGCGGGAGTGAGGGACAAGCATTTCAATGCCTATCTGAGCCTTGGCGAGGACGGGCGAATCGACTTCATGGGCAAATATATCTGGGCGCGCCTGCCGGCCCTGACGACCGATACCGACCCGCTGTCGCTGAACGGCCTGCCGTCGCTTCCGGCGATCCTGACCCGTGCCTGGGAGGGCAAGGCGAACGCCGAGGAGCAGGCCGAGCACTGGCGCCGAGCCTATCTGGAGCGCTGGTCCGAGCTGGAAGGGCCCAAGCAGAAGCAGGAACGGGCCGAGGCGAAGCGCGCGGCCGGGCGGACCGGGGATGGCGGCGAGGAAAAGGAAGAGCCGAAGAAACCCGATCTGCGCTGCAAGGCGGTGCTCGCGGACACAACATCCGAGGCCGACGGCGAACTCCGCGCTTTGAGAAACGAAATCCGAGCGAATTGCCTGACGATCGCCGACCAGGAAAAGATCATCGCGGCGAAACGCAAGTCGCTCGAGGAAGCGGGCGGCGAAATCGGCGAGGCGGCGATCCAGGCGATCGACATCGAAGCGGAAACCAAGGTCGAGCTTTCGGAGCGCGGCCAGGAGATCGAAGCCGTGATCAAGGCGGCGGCGAAAGCCGATAAAGCCTCCGCGCAAGCCGGTCTGCTCGCCCTGCGCGCCAAGATCCGCGAGCTGCTCGGCAAGGTCGACGACGCCCAGCAGGCTGCCGCCGAAGCTCCGGGCGCGGGCAGCCTTCTCGCCGGGTGGGAGGAAGCGGACCAGACGATCGATGCCCTGCTCCGCGCCGAGATATGCGACGCGCCCGACGGGGCGGTCGACAAGCCGACCAAGGACGCGGCCAAATGTCCCGACATCGCGGCCCCGACGACGACCGGCCGCGCGCAGGCGGCGTGGGCAATGATGAAGGCGCTCGCCCAGCTCCAGGACGCCGGTGACGAAGCGCGGCGGAGCGCCAACTGGCTGCTCGCGGCCAAGGCCATCATCGGCGCCGAGCGAGCCGACGCCGCGCTCAAGCTGCAGGAAGCGAAAGCGCGGTCGGCGGTGGCGCGCCAGCGCCTCGATGCGTTGGTGGCCGAAGCCGGCGGTCTCATCAAAGCCCAAAAATGGCTCTCGGCCAGCGGCAACCCGAAGCCGGACCATAAAGACTTCGGCGACTGCGAGTACGATCTGACAGTGAGCCGTCCGGCCAACTCGCATTGCGCCTTCGCCTTTTATGCCGATGCATGGAATCGCGGCCGGGTGCCGGCCGAGATGCTGAAATACCGGCCGATCCAGCTCGACCGCGAATATGGCGTGCGCCGCTCGCGCGCGGTGGCGGAGAAGCAATATGCGCTCGCCCGCGCCGGGGTCGCGACCCTCAAGGAATATGGCGAGGGCGGAATCATGCCCGAGACCATCGCCCAGATGATCCTCGACCTGGGGACGATGGGCGTGATCAGGCTGGAGGATTGAGCGATGAAGCGTAGAACATTGGCATGGCTGCTGCCGCTGATGGCGGCCGGCGGCGGATGCGCGAGCACGCCCGAGGTTCGAAACCTGAGCGACAAGACCGGCCTCTACGTCACCTCGCTTCGCGAGGGCACGGCCGAGTTCGTCGCCGCCCAGTCCCGGCTCAATGCCCAGAACGAGGCGCATTTGCAGCGGCTGTCGGCGAAGGCCGCGGCGGCCGGCGCGCAGGTGCAGCGCCAGCGGCTCGCCTGGACGAGCGGACAAGAACGGGCCGCGCTCGATGCCCAGAAGCTCGCCTCGAACGTGACCGCCGCCGATGTCGTCGCCGCGCTGAAGCCGAGCACGGTCCAGCCGGCCACCGTCACTTTCGCCGGAGGCAAGGGCTATTCGGACGCCGCCGAGGCCCTGTCCGAGGTGAGCGCGAAGCCCAGCACCCTGGCGGTCCTGCGCGGCCTCGTCGCCCACGCTCTCGACATCCGCGGCAGCCTCGAGGAGCTTGGCAAGGAGACGAACCAGGCCAACACGGATACGCCCGCCGCCGCCACAACGGCCGACAACGAGGCCAGTGCGGCAGGCGCAGCTGTTCCCCCTGTCGTTCCACCCCCGACCCCTAGGAGGCAAAGATGAGCGAAGACAATCGCGGTGCGGCCATGGACGAACCCACGAGGCTGCGCGCCACCTTGGCCTTCCGGCGTGCCACGCCCTCGGCAGCGTCGCGGTACGTCTCAGCCGCGCTTGCCGAGGCCGCCGCGGACGAGCCGGACGACGAGCGGATGATGCTGCTGTCGCGGCTCGGCGAAAAGAGCCGGAAGCTGCTTCAGGGCGAAGGAGTCCTCCAGGGCCTGTATGACAGCTCGACCGACGGCCAGGAGCGGCGCCAGCTGGACCTGCAGATGGACGAAGCGTGGGCGGAGCGGCAGATCTGCGACTCCCGCTTCAGGGCGATCGCCAACAACGGGCCATTTGCCAATCCAGGGCCCCAGGCGGACCAGGATCTGCTCGACGCGATCCAGGCCGTCGAACTCGGCCATCCGGAACACGGCCGCGGTCGCGGCGCTGCTTGCCGCGGTCCACGGCCTGGTGCAGGCGTTCCCCGCCAACGAGACTTAGACGGGCCGCCGGCCAATTCGCGGAAATAGGATTCGGACCCCGCGAAATCGGGCCCGAAATCGGGCCTCTAAAAATAAAGTTTTTCGATAATTCGGGGCGAAAAATCGGATTTTGGAGTCCTATTTTTTGGCGCGATTTTTCGCAGTTTTGTGCAAGCTGGAGGCTTGCAAAAATAGGCTTTCACCGGAGCGGTAAAAAGCGCTTGACAGCGTCACGCTGGTCGGGTACATTTTAGTCAGGCTGCAGAATTGTAGCTGGAGAAGATCGGAGCCGGTTCGGGGGCGACCCCGGGGCGGCTTTTTCTTTGCGCGCCGCTCTCGCGGCGCCGGCGGGGCCGGGCGGCCGGTTTTCCAAGAGCGGGCGCGCGGGTGCGGCCGTCATGTTCCTCCCCGAGCGCAGGCTCGGGGAAGAATGGCGGCCGCCTCGTTTTTCGTGGAGGGTGAGATGAGCGGGAAGAAGGTCCGGCGTGGGCCGGATGGACGATTCGTCGCGGCCGCGACGCCGGCATCGAAGCCGGCTTCGATGCGGCGTCCGAAGGCGGGCGATCCGGGGATGGAGCTCAAGCGGGCCCGGGGCGACCGGGCGGGCGGGCGGCCGCAGATCCGCAAGAAGCACAAAGGGGCGCTGACCAGGAAGGAGATCGAGATCTTCCTGGCGACGCTCGCGGAGACCTGCAACCAGGCCCATTCGGCGCGGACGGCGGGGCGGAGCACGGACCGGATCTTCCGCGACCTCAAGAAGCGCGACTCCGGCTTCGCCGCGGCCTGGGCCGGGGTGCTGCGCGAATCCTACGACATGCTCGAGATGGAGATGAACCGCCGGATGCGGTTCGGCACTCGCAAGACCGTCTTCCACCGGGGGCGCAAGGTCGCCCGGATCAAGGTCTATAACGACGGCCTCGCGCTGCGGCTGCTCAGCCTTCACCGCAAGAGCGCCGAGCGGATGCGGGCGGCGGAACTCGGCGCCGAGGCGGGACGTCAGGACGCTGATCGACGTGATCGCCGCCCGGCTGGCCGAGATCAAGGCCGAGCAGGCGGCGAAGAAGGCGGGGGAGACGGGCGATGACGGACGGTGAGGACCTGTCGCTGGCGGAAGAGGTCGCCGCCCTGGCCCCCGAGCTTCGCGATCGGATCCTGGCGGGAATGAACGATTCCGAGCGGGAAGCCCTGGCCTATGGCTGGGAGTTCTTCGAGCGTCCCAAACAGCGCGAGCCGGAGCTGCCCTGGCGAACCTGGCTGGTCATGTCCGGCCGAGGCTATGGCAAGACCCGGATGGGCGCCGAATGGGTGAGGCGGATGGCGATGGCCGATCCGATGGCCTGCATCGCCCTCATTGGAGCGACGAGGGACCAGGCGCGGGCCTGGATGGTCGAGAACGACAACGGCATCCTCGGAGTCTGCGCTCCGGACGAGCGGCCGGAGTGGGAGCCCTCGCTGGGCCGGCTGAGATGGCCGAACGGGGCGAGGGCCTTCGTCTATTCGGCGGCCGAGCCCGACAGCCTGCGCGGGCCGCAGCATCATTTCGCCTGGTGCGACGAGATCGCCAAATGGCCGTTCGGGATGGAGGCGTGGAGCAACATGATGTTCGGACTGAGGCGCGGCGCCCTGCCCCGGGTGGTGGCGACGACGACGCCGCGGCCGGTGCCGCTGGTGCGCAAGCTGGTTTCGCAGCCGGGGGTGGCCCTGACCCGCGGACGGACGATCGAGAACGCCGCCAACCTGTCCGGCTTCTTCATCCGGGAGGTGAGCCTCGACTATGGCGGCCGCCGGCTCGGCCGGCAGGAGCTGGACGGCGAGCTGATCGACGACGCCGAGGGGACCCTCTGGCCGCGCGACCTGATCGAGAAGTGCCGAGGAGCGCTTCCGGCGGCCTTCCGCCGGGTCGTCGTCGGGGTCGATCCGCCGATCTCGGCCGAGGGGATCTGCGGGATCGTCGTCTGCGCCTTGGGCTCGGACGGGCTCGGCCATGTCGTCGCCGACGCGACCGCCGTGGGGGCGGGGCCGAAGGGCTGGGCCCGGGCGGTGGCGGCGGCGGCACAGGCCTGGGGCGCCGACCGGGTGGTCGCCGAGGGCAACCAGGGCGGGCTGATGGTCGAGGAGGTGCTTCGCGGCGCCGACGTCGCGCTGCCGATCAGGATCGAGCGTGCCTGGGACGGCAAGTCGGCCCGCGCCGAGCCGGTCGCGGCTTTGTTCGCGAGCGGCCGGGCGAAGTTCGCCGGCGGCTTTCCCGAGCTCGAGGACCAGCTCGCCGGGATGATCGAGGGCGGCGGCTACGAGGGGCCGGGGCGATCGCCCGACCGCGCCGACGCGATGGTCTGGGCGATGACCGACCTGATGCTCGGCAAGCCGCGGGCGGAGCCGAGAATCACGGTGCTGTGAGGAAAAGTGACTGTCACTAGTGACAGTCACTAGTGACAGTCACTTTTCGGGGAGGGGCGGGGAGGAGCAAGAATCCGCTGTTCCTCGCGCGCATGGTGGGATAGTCTCCTTCCGGTTTTAGGGCAGGCGGATCATGCACTTGGCTGCGGACCGCCAAGGCCGCGGCAAGGGCCGGGATCGGAGGTGGAGCATGAGGGTGACGGCGATCGTGGCGGCGCTGGCCATGCTGGCGGCCGCAGCCGCGCCGGGCTCGGCGGCGGAGAAGAAGAAGGCCAAGGACTGGGACCCCGATCGCGAGATCTGCAAGTCGAAGCCGGTGCTCGGCTCGCGGCTCCAGCGCATGCGCGAATGCCATACCGCCCAGCAATGGCTCGAGATGAAGCAGCAGGAGCAATGGGGCCTTCGCCGCCAGCAGATCAACGGCGCCTCGGGCTGCCGCGAATGCGGCGGCCAGTGAGGCCGGAACCCAAAGGGAGAGGAACGATGGGCTGGATCGCGATGACGGCGGCGGCGGCGATGCTGGCCGCCTCGGCCCCGGGCGCCGCGGCGGCGACCGGGAAGGGCGACGGGGCCGAGGACCCCAACCGCCAGATCTGCAAGTCCAAGCCGGTGGTCGGCTCGCGGCTCAAGCGGATCCGCGAATGCCATAGCGCGGCGGAATGGGAGGATTTGAAGCTCGCCGAGCAGATCGGCCTCGGCCGGATGCAGATCAACGGGGCCGACGGGCTCGGCGCCCGCGAGAATTACCTGCCGCCGGGGCGCGGCCAGCCGCAATGACCGGGGCGAGCTCGACAAGGAGAGGAAGATGAGCCTGATCAGGATCGGCGCCGCGCTGGCGCTGCTCGCCGCGGCGGCGGTGCCCGCCGAGGCGGCCCGGCCCAAGAAGGGCGAGCCGGGCTGGGACCCGAACCGCGAGATCTGCAAGTCCAAGCCGGTGGTCGGCTCGAGGCTGAAGCGGATCCGCGAATGCGCCACCGCCCAGGAATGGGAGGATATGGAGCTTCAGGAGCGGATGGGGCTGATGCGCAAGCAGGTCAACGGCGATCCGGGCTGCAACAACGGCTGCAACCCGAGCGCGCGCGACTCCCCCTGGTGAGAGGAAGTAGGATGAGGAACTCGATCAAATGGATCGCCGGGCTGGCGCTCGCCGCTTCGGCGGCGGCGGCCCCGCCGGCCGCGGCCAAGGCCAAGAAGAACGTCGCCGCCGACGATCCGCTGCGCGAGATCTGCAAGAGCCAGGCGGTGGTCGGCTCGAGGCTCAAGCGGGTGCGGGTGTGCATGACCGCGCTCGAATGGGAGGAATTGAAGCTGCAGGAGCAGCTCGGCCTCGCCCGCAAGCAGATCAACGGCGATCCCGGCTGCCCCCAGCCGCCCTGCGGAATGGAGCGCGGCGGCAAGGACACGCCCTGGTAGGGGGCGGGGGGCGGCTGAACCGCTTGTTCCAAAGGCTGCATCCTCTCCCGTCCTGACGGGAGAGGGGGGACCCAAGCCGAAGGCTTGGGGGGTGAGGGTCTGTACGCCGGACTCGGCAAGACCCTCACCTCCCACCGCTGCGCGGTGGGCCCCTCCTCTCCCGCGAAGGCGGGAGAGGAATTTCGACTGGAGAGATTCGATGAAATCCTGGTTCGGACGCAAGTCCGCGCGGCCGGCCGCGCGGGCGCCGCTGCATCGCGCCCATGTCGGGGCGGCGGCGGCGGGGGAGTGGCCGCGCGGCTACGAGGCGCAGGTGCGCGACGCCTATCTCGCCAATCCGGTCGCCCAGCGCGCGGTCCGGCTGGTCGCCGAGAGCGTCGCCTGGGCGCCGGTCTATGCGCCGGGCGCTCCGGCCGGGGCGGCGAAGGCGGCGGCGCTGGTCTCGCCGGCGCTGCTCGATTCGGCCGCCTCGCACCTGCTCCTCCACGGCAACGCCTTCGTCCAGATCGTCGCCGGGGCGGACGGGGCGCCGGGCGAGCTGTTCGCGCTGAGGCCCGAGCGGGTGACGGTCGAGGCCGATTCCGCCGGCTGGCCGGCCGCCTATGTCTACCGCGCCGGCGAGGTGAAGACCCGGGTCGAGGCGGTCGACGGGCTCGGCCGGCCGGGGCTGGTCCACGTCCGCTCGCTCCACCCGCTCGACGACCATTACGGGCTCGGCTGCCTCGGCGCCGCGGCGGGGGCGGTGGCGATCCACAACATGGCGACGCGCTGGAACAAGGCTCTGCTCGACAATGCCGCCCGGCCGTCGGGGGCGCTGACCGTCGAGGGCGACGGCGGGCCGCTCGCCGCCGAGCAATATGAGCGGCTTCAGGCCGAGCTCGAGGCCTATCATTCGGGGACCGCCAACGCCGGGCGGCCGCTGCTGCTCGAGGGCGGGCTCAAGTGGCAGCCGATCAGCCTGTCGCCGACCGACATGGACTTCGTCGCGTGCAAGGCGGCGGCGGCGCGGGAGATCGCTTTGGCCTTCGGGGTGCCGCCGATGCTGCTCGGGCTGCCGGGGGATTCGACCTACGCCAATTACCGCGAGGCCAACCGGGCGCTGTGGCGGTTGACCGTGCTTCCGCTCGCCGACCGGCTGCTCGGAGCGATCGCGGCGGCGCTCGGCGCCTGGTGGCCGGGGCTGAGGCTGGCGCTCGACGTCGACCAGGTGACCGCGCTCGCCGAGGACCGCGAGCGGCTCTGGGCGCAGGTGACGGCCGCCGACTTCCTGACCCGCGAGGAGAAAAGGGAGATGCTGGGCTTCGAGTGACTGTCACTCGTGACAGTCACTTTTTGGGGGCGGTGGGGACACGTGGGGCGGTGGGGACACGTACCTTTTCGCCGAAAAGGTACGTGTCCCCTTTTTTGACTTTTCGCCGAAAAGGTACGTGTCCCCTTTTTTGAAGGACGAGGATGATGACCGAGACGGGCAAATCGACGCTCGCCCTGCTGATCGCCCAGGCGGAGGGGCAGGGGGCCGGGATGGTGACCTTGCGGGCGCTGGTCGAGGAAGCGTGCGAGGCGGGGGCGGAGCGGGCGCTGGAATCGCTCGGGCTCCGGGACTCCCGGGCGCGGCGCGACATGGACGAGCTTCGCGAGCTGCTCCAGGCCTGGCGCGACGCCAAAAGGACGGCGTGGAAGGAGGCGGTGGCCTGGGCGATCCGGATCCTGCTCGCCCTGCTCGTGCTCGGCATGAGCATCCGGCTCGGCCTGTGGGAGATGCTGAAATGAGGTTCGCGGGCTATGCGGCGGTGTTCGACCGCCTCGACCGGGGCGGCGACGTGGTCCGGCCGGGGGCGTTCGAGCGGAGCCTCGAACGGCGAAGGGGCCCGGTTCCGCTGCTGTGGCAGCACCGGGCCGGCAAGGCGATCGGGCGGATCGAATATCTGAAGGAGGACCGGCGCGGCCTCAGGGTGATCGGGCGGCTGTCGGACGGACCCGCCGGGCGCAAGGCGGCGCGCCTGCTGCGCGAGGGGCGGGTGGCGGGGCTGAGCTTCGGCTACGAGGTTCGGCAGGCGAGCGGCCGGATCCCGCGCGAGCTGACCGAGCTCGAGCTGGTCGAGATCAGCCTGGTGGAGGTGCCGATGCAGCCCAAGGCGCGGGTCCACGCCCTCGCCGAGGAGGCTCGGACGCCGCCCTCCTGAGCGACGATGGCGAAGCCCGGGACCGGCCGGAGCCCGGGCCCGTCGTGACACAGGTCCATATAGGCCCCGACCGGCGCCGGTCCGGCGCAGGCGCGGGATAGACGCCGCGCGGCGTCAGCCAAGGAGAAAAGCACGGCCCCGACCGGCCGGCGAAGAAATCAGCCCCGAGAGGGACTGACCGGCGACCCCGCGGGTGCGGGGCCGCAAACCCCAGGCCGCCTTCGGGCGGCTTTTTTCATGGAGAATATCATGTCCCTGACCGACGAAAGCTGCTGCGTTTCGGTGTTCGACTTCATCCCCTCGACCGACTGGGCGGCGATCCGCGCCCGGACGAGCACGACCGACCGGACGGCGCAGATCCAGGCCGCGATCGACCATGCCGCCAATGCCGGCGGCGGCTGCGTCTGCCTTCCGGCCGGCACCTATCAGGTGAACGGAACGATCCAGCTCAAGAAGAAGGTGACCCTCGAGGGCGCCGGGCAGCGCGGCTCGATCCTGCTCCACGCCGGCACCGGCAATTGCCTCGAATTGCTCTGGCCGATCAACGCGTCGACCCCGGTCGACATCAGGGTCCGCTCGCTCGGGATCATCAACAGCCGCGGCGGGCTCAACACCGGCGCCGGAATCTACGAGCAGGGCGGCACCTACGTGGCGTTCGAGAATCTGCTGATCGAGAATTTCAAATACGGCATCATCCTCAACCAGTCGGAGCTGGCCGACATCGACCTGTGCACCATCCAGCTCCAGTCGCTCGCCTCGATCTGGCTGGTCAACGGAACCGACATCACGCCGACCGCGTCGATCGGCTACACCAACCGGATCAGCGTCACCCGCTGCCAGCTCAACGGCGCCTCCGACGGGGCCGGCGAAGGCTATTGCATCCTCGACGACGGCGGCGTCTGCCACGCCTTCCGCGACAACAATTACAACGGGTCGGTGAAGCACATCCGGGCCGCCGGAGTGACCAACCTGCTGGTCTCCGGAGGCGAGTTCGAGGGCGCCGCCGACGTCATCGCCCATCTCACCTATACGCGGCGCTCCGGAGGCGGAGTGGGCGGCTGCGGCACGGTTCTGATCGAGGGCTGCGGCCTGTTCCCGATGCCGAACCGGCCGGCGGTGCAGATCGACAATTGCCACCATCTGACCCTGCTCGGCAATTGCTTCGGCAATACCGGCAACGCCGCCGTGGCGCTGGTGTCCGGGATCGTCAACGTCAACACCCTGACCGAGGCGGGAACCGCGACCGAGAGCATCGGACCGGTGTTCGACTCGGCGGGGCTGGCGACGACCCGGCTGTTCTCGATCACCGCCGGGGTGTTCGGGACGGCGACCTACGATCCGCCGAGCCTCGCCGCCGGCGCCTCCTCGGCGATCCAGACGATGACGGTGAACGGAGTGCAGCTCGGCGATCCGGTCGAGGACGTCAGCTTCTCGGCCGACCAGGCGGGCGTCGTCTTCCACGCCTGGGTGAGCGCGACCAACACGGTCAGCTACTTCGCCCAGAACGTGGCCGGCGCCAATCCGACCAACCTGCCTTCGGGAACGCTGAGGGTGAAGGTCCGCCGCCGCGACTTCTGACGCGCCGGCCCGCCCCCCGCCGCCCCGACGGGGGGAGGGGCCGCGGCTGCATCGGCGAGGATAGACGAATTCGAAGGATCGAAGAACTCCGTCTTCGGAGGCTCAGGGGCGGCGGAGGCCTGCCCACCCCCGGCCCCTCCCTGCGTGCAGGGAGGGGGGAGGTGGCGGCGTGCATCCATATTGGGAGCGGTGAATTGACCGCCGGGGGACAGCGGTTTCAATGTCATCAGGATCGACCCTAGCCGATGAAGTCGCGGCGGGGCGCGGGGTCGACCGCGGTTTCGCGGCGGCGACGATCGGCTTCGCGGCTGACCAGATCGTAGACGATGCGGGGCCGGTCGATCCGGTAGAATTGGACCCCGCGCAGGCCGAGGAAATGCGGGTCCGAGGCATCGCCGCGGGATCCGGATTCCGCCCCGGAGTCGAACAGGATGGTGCCGCGCCGGCCGCCGTCGTGCAGCTCCAGCATCGGCAGGTAGCCGAGGTCCGTCGACCTAAGGTCGGCGAAGGGCGCCGAGCGCAGCACGAGGATCCGGCGATTGGTGACGGCGTAATGAAATCGGGAGCGAAGGAAGGCGTCGAAGAGGAAGCGGCCGGGGAAGATATAGAGGACGAGCAGGACCAAAGGCGCGAGCCAGAACCAGCCCAGGTCCGGCGCGTCGTCCTGCAGGAAACCGAACTCCATGAGGAAAAAGATGGCGATCCCGGCGAGGCCGGACGGAACGAGATAGAGGTCGGCCCAGCGGAAGGCGAGGCCGCGCTTCGGCCGGCCGGTCCATAGCAGGCGCTCGCCCGACAGCAGCCAGGGAGCCCAGCGCGCCTGGTCCTCAGGGCGGATCATCGGCCGAAAATAGACGAATTGGAACAATGAGAAAGAGGAATTCCGGCCTTCGCCGGAATGACGGGCACGCTGGTGCCTTTGCAAATGAGGAGAGTGGGACATGCTGGAAGTGAAAGCCGATGCGCTGGAGGCGTCGTTCGAGGCGCTGGAGCGCGAGGAGGGCGAGGTCGCCCAGCTCCGCGAGGAGATGGCGCAATTGAAGGCGCGGGTCGACGCCCAGGCGGTCGCCGGGGCCCGGCCGGCGCTGAGCGGGGCGAGGGCGAAGGCTTCGCCGTTCGTCGAGACTTATCTGAGGAAGGGGGTCGAGAGCGGGGTCGAGCTCAAGGCCATGTCGGGGGCGACCGAGGCGGCCGGCGGCTATGCCGTGCCCGAGGAGATCGACGCCGAGATCGGCCGGCTGCTGACCGCGATCTCGCCGATCCGGTCGATCGCCAACGTCGTCAAGGTCGGCAGCGCCGGCTATCGCAAGCTGGTCGCGACCGGCGGGACCCCGTCGGGCTGGGTCAGCGAGACGGCGCCGAGGCCGGAGACGGGGACTTCCGCCTTCGCCGAGGTCGCTCCGCCCTTCGGCGAGCTCTACGCCAATCCGGCGGCGAGCCAGGCGATGCTCGACGACGCGGCGTTCGACGTCGAGGCCTGGCTGGCGCAGGAGATCGCGACCGAGTTCGCCCGGGCCGAGGGCTCGGCCTTCGTCGCCGGCAACGGCGTCAACCGGCCCAAGGGGTTCCTGGCGGCGCCCAATTCGGCCCAGAGCGATCATCTGCGCGCGTTCGGGACCCTTCAGTTCCTCGCCACCGGGGCGGCCGGCGGGTTCGGGGCCGATCCGGGCGACAAATTGATCGACCTCGTCCAGACTCTCCGGCCGCCCTACCGGCAGGGCGCGGCGTTCGTGATGAACTCGGCCACCGCCTCGGCGATCCGCAAGTTCAAGACGGCGGACGGGGCCTTCCTGTGGCAGCCGGGCCTGACCGCGGGGCAGCCGGACACCCTGCTCGGCTATCCGGTGGTCGAGGCCGAGGACATGCCCGACGTGGCGGCGGACAGCCTGTCGGTCGCGTTCGGCAACTTCCGAGCGGGCTATCTGATCGCGGAGCGGACGGAGACCCAGATCCTTCGCGATCCGTTCACCAACAAGCCGTTCGTCCATTTCTACGCGACCAAGCGGGTCGGCGGGCAGGTGGCGAATTCGGAGGCGATCAAGCTGCTCAAGTTCGCGGCGTAGGCGCCTCCCCTCCCTGCGCGCAGGGAGGGGCCGGGGGTGGGTGCGTCTCCGGACGCGCACTGCCGGTGGAAACGTACCCACCCCTAACCCCTCCCTGCGTGCAGGGAGGGGGATTTTCCCGGGAGTAAGAATCATGATCGAGGGCGAGGCGCTGGTCCTGCCGCCGGAGGCGGCGGGGGCGGCGAAGGGATTCCTGCGCGTCGAGCGGGCGGAGGAGGACGGGCTGATCGGCTCGCTCAGCCAGTCGGCGGCGGAGCTGTGCGAGGGCTTCATCGGCCAGGCGCTGATCGCGCGCGGCTTCGTCGAGACTCTGCCGGCCAACCGGGTCTGGCAGCGGCTCGGGCGGGGGCCGGTGAGGGCGATCACGTCGGTCGAGGCGGTTCCGACCGAGGGCCCGGCCGAGCCGCTGGCGAGCGGTCTCTACGCGATCGACGTCGATGCCCAGGGCGACGGCTGGGTGCGGCTGACCGGCGCGGGCGACCTGCGCCGGGTCAGGGTCGGCTACGAGGCCGGGCTCGCCGCGGCCTGGGCCGACCTGCCGGCGGCGCTTCGCCACGGCATCGCGAGGCTGGCCGCCCATTTCTACACGGTCCGGGTCGCCGAGGGGGCGAGGCCGGCCGAACCGGTGCCGACGG
Source organism: uncultured Alphaproteobacteria bacterium (assembly GCA_963716155.1). Taxonomy (GTDB): domain Bacteria; phylum Pseudomonadota; class Alphaproteobacteria; order Sphingomonadales; family Sphingomonadaceae; genus Allosphingosinicella. Next base: position 1,768,002 of record OY970297.1, on the reverse strand, counting down.
CGGTCGCCGCCTTGTGGCGGCCCTATCGCCGGTTCCGGCTGCGCTGAGGAGGGGACGATGTTCGAGCGGCTGAGGCTGCACGGCGCCGCGCTGGCCGGCAAGGCGGCGCGGCGGCGGCGGGACGAGCTTGCCGGGGCGCTTCGCGAGGAAGCGCCGGCGGGCGTCGAGGTGGGCGTGGAGGAGGAGGGCATCCGGCTCTCCGGGCGAGGCCTGAGGCGGCGCTTCGCGCTCGAGGCGGGCCTTCGCTGGCTGCTGGCGGGGAGGCGGCGATGAGCGGGGCGGGCGCGGGGCTGCAGGCGGCGGCGATCGAGGCTCTGGCGGCGCTCGAGCTGGGCGCGGTCTATCCGGGGCCGCCGCTGCAGGCGGCCTATCCTCATGCCATCGTCGAATGCGGTGCGGAGACCGACTGGGGCCACAAGAGCGGGCGCGGGCGCGAGCTTCGGCTCGCCGTGACCCTTCGCGACGCCGGGGAGCGGCCGGACCGCGCCCAGGCCTTCGCCGAGGTCGCCGAAGCGACGATCGAGGCCGGGCTGGAGGTCGAAGGCTGGTACCTCGTCACCCTGGTGATGGTTCGGCGGCGGACCGTCGCGGAAGGCCGCGGCGGCAAGGCCGGCTGGGCGGTGGCGATCGACTATCGGGCGCGGATGATGGCGGAGTGACCGGCACGCCGTCGAGCAAGTTGGACCCCGGATCAAGTCCGGGGTGACGGCTTCTTTCGACCGACCCGAAGCCTATTTCGGCGAGGGCACGTCGAGCGTGCTCTTGAACGTCTCGACGGCGTTTTCGTGGATGTAGCCGATCTCTTCGGTCGCGTTCCGCTCGGCCGTCGCCCGGGCGATCTTGGCGGCGACGTCGGTGGCGATCGAGGCGGACCGGAAGGCGGCCTCCTCGGTCTTGCAGGCGGTGGCGAGCTTGGCGGTGAAGGCCGCTTCCTCGACCCGCTCCTTCACCTGCGCCCGGGTGAAGCTCCCGAGGCAGCGCGAATAAGTGGTGCGGGCCGAAGCGAGATTGCCCTGGGCGGTCGCGAGCAGGGCCACGAGAAGCACTTGTGAAATCATCCCGAATTCCAGTGCAACAAGTTGAGGCGACAGGAGAATATCGATGGTTGCGGAAAAGGGAAGTGCCTTTTTGCTCAAGGTGGGCAACGGCGCCCAGCCGCCGGGTTTCTCGACCGTGGCGGGGATGCGGACGACCCAGATGTCGGTCAACGGCGAGGCGGTGAACGTCACCTCCAAGGATTCGGGGGGATGGCGCGAATTGCTGTCGGGGGCGGGCATCCGCTCGGTCTCGGTGGCGGCGAGCGGGATCTTCACCGGCTCGGCGGAGGAAATCCGGGTCAAGACCAACGCCCTGGCCGGGCTGGTCGACGATTACGAGCTGAGCTTCGAGAGCGGCGAGAGGCTGCGCGGCCGCTTCCTCGTCACCCGGCTCGACTATTCGGGCGATTACAATGGCGAGCGCAACTACGCTCTGAGCCTGGAAAGCTCCGGGCCGGTGGTGCCGCTATGAGCTCGCGGCAATGCGGCACCCTGCCGGGCGGCGGCCGCACCGCCAACCCCGCCCGGGGCGAGGCGGCGCTCGCGGTCGGCGGCGAGGCGATCCGGCTTCGGCCGAGCTTCGAGGCGCTGGTCGCGGCGGAGGAGGAGCTGGGGCCGCTCTTCGCCCTGGTCGAGCGGGCGGCGGGCGGCGGGCTGAGGCTGGCGGAGATGGCGGCCCTGTTCTGGCATTGCGCGCAGCCGCGGCCGGAAGAGCTGAGCCGGGAGCGGATCGGAGCGGCGATCGTCGAGCTCGGGCTGGCGGGGGCGACCCCGCCGCTCAGGCTGCTGCTCGGGCAGATCCTCCAGGGCCGTGGCGAGCTTTAGCGAATCGGCCGCCCGGCTGGCCGGGCTGGCCGGGGCTCTGCTCGGCTGGCGGCCGGACGAATTCTGGCGATCGACCCCGGCCGAGCTCGCGGCGGTGATCGAGGCGATGCTCGGGCCTGAGCCGGCGGCGGCGACCCGCTCCGACCTGGAGCGGCTGATGGAAAGGTTTCCCGATGGACGAGGAGATTGAGCGGCTGCTGGTCAGCGTCAGGGCCGATACCGGCGCGTTCGCGCGCGACGTCGCCGAGATGAAGGGACAGCTGGAGGGGCCGCTGGCGGACGGGCTGGAGCGGGCCGGACGGCTGCTCGAGAACGCGCTGCTGAGGGCGGTCAGGACCGGCAAGTTCGGCTTCGAGGATCTGAAGCGGGTGGCGCTGGCGGCGATGGCCGAGATCGCCGAGTCGGCGCTGCGCACCGGACTCCAGGCCGTAGCGGGCGGCGGAGGCAAGGGCGGCCTCGCCGCGGCGGCGCAATTGCTCGGGGCGCTGCTCGGGGCGCCGGGCCGGGCGACCGGCGGGCCGGTCGTGCCCGGGCGGGCCTATCGGGTCGGCGAGCGCGGGCCGGAGCTGTTCGTCCCGACCGCCAGCGGCCGGGTCGAGACCGGGCGCGGCGGAGTGCGCGAGATCAGGATGAGCATCGCGGTCAGCGCTGCGCCGGGCGAGGCGCCGCAGGCGCTGGCGTGGTCGGGGCGGCAGGTGGCGCGGGCAGTGCGGCGGGCGCTCGAGCGGGTCGAGGAATGAGCGACGGGAGCGGAGGTGGTCATGGGACATTGGCTGGCGCCGCCGGGGGCGGCGAGGCAGACGGGGTTCGTCAAGCGCTTCGACCCGCGCCTGTGGAGCGTCAACTTCCCGAGGCCGATGATGGCTTCGGCGGTGACGACCGGGCCGGATTCGCTGCGCGTGGATTGCGTCTTCTACCAGGCGAACGACCTGGCCGGGCTGATCTGGGAGGCGGAGGACCGGTTCGACCATCCCCTGCTCGCCTACGAGACCGACCGCGACTTCCGCGGCTGCCGGCTCGCCTTCCGGTGGCGGAGCGGCGGGATCCGGCCGCTCGACGCGGTGGACGGGCCGACCCTGACGATCGAGGGGCGCGACGAGTCGGGGGCGGCGCGAAGCTGGTATGTCCGGCTGTGGAATTATTCGGACGGGACTCCTGAGGATGCCCGGGTCGAGCTCGACTTCGCGGCGCTGGCCGGGGGGTGGTTCGGGGACGATCCGGTCTGGGCCGGCGACGTCGACCGGATGTTCGTGTCGATGGTGGCGCCGGGCTATTCGGGCGAGGACTCGCCGCTCGCCGCTGCGGCCGAGGGCTGGGCGGAGCTGAGCGCGATCGCCTGCGACGGGCCGGGCTCGGTACTGGCGGTCGGCGACACCCTCGTCCCGGAGCACCGGCTTCGGATCGCGACCGGTTATGACGACCTCTATCACCTGACTCCGGCGCGGGTGCTGAGGAATTGCCTGCAGTTCGGCTATCGCGGGCCGATCAACCATTATGTCGGGATGAGCCATTATTTCCGGCTCGAGGCGAACGGCAGCGGCTTCTACGTCAGCCTCGCCGGCGGAGCGCTCAACGCACCCTGCGCGGCCTGGCACCGCGACTTTTGCGAGCAGGCGAAGGCGCTCGGCTACGAGCCGATCCTGTCGCTGAGCTACGAGCTGCTCGACCAGCATGCCTGGGGCGACTGGAAGCAGCGGGCCGAGGACGGATCGCCGGCGCTGACCGGCTGGTCGCCGCCCTCGACCCTGCTGTCGCCAGCGCATGACGGAGCGATGGGCTATTTGCGGCAGGTCGCCCAGGCCTTCGCGGCGATCGCCGCGGCGGCGGGGCTGAGGGTCCGATTCCAGGTCGGCGAGCCCTGGTGGTGGGTGATGCCCGACGGCCGCATCTGCCTCTACGACGAGGAGGCGGTCGACCGGATCGCGCCGGTGCCGATCGCCGACGTGCGCGGGCCGCTGACGCCGGCCCAGCAGGAGACGCTCGACTCGGCGGGAGCGGTGCTGGCCGAGTCGACGGCGGCTCTGCTGGCCGCGGTGCGAAGCGTCGCGGCCGATGCCGAGACTCTGCTGCTCGCCTATCTGCCGACGGTGCTGGACGGCCCCCATCTCAAGCGCGCCAACCTGCCGCATGACTGGGCAAGCCCCGCCTTCGACGTGCTGCAGCTCGAGGATTACGACTGGGTGACCGGCGGCAACCCGGGCGCGAGCGAGCGCGGAATCGCCGCGGCCCAGGCCCGGCTCGGCTATCCGCCGGAGCGGCAGCATTATTTCGCCGGGTTCGTCCTCGCCGCCGAGGACGAGGCGCAGTGGCACCGGATCGCGGCGGCGGTGGCGGCGGCGCGGCGGCGCGGCACCGGCGAGGTATTCGTGTGGGCGCTTCCGCAGGTGCTTCGCGACGGCTTCACCTGGTTCGACGGGGGAGGAGAGGAGATGGACGCTTACGAGGACGTGCGCTTTCCGGTGGCGCTGGGGCGCGAGGCGAGCGTCGAGCCGGCCTTCTCGACCGCGATCGTCACCGGTGCCGGCGGAGCGGAACAGCGCAACAGCGACTGGGCCGATGCCCGGCTTCGCTTCGACGCCGGCCCGGGAGTGCGCGGCGAGGAGGATCTGCACGCGCTGATCGCCTTCTTCCGGGCGCGGCGCGGGGCGGCGGTGGCGTTCCGCTTCGAGGACCCGTTCGACCACAGCTCGAACGGGATGACGGGCGCGCCGGGGGCGGCCGACCAGCGGCTTGGCATCGGCGACGGGCTTCGCACCGAATTCGCCCTGGTCAAACATTATGGCGCCCAGCAGCGGCGCATCACCCGGCCGGTCGCGGGGAGCGTCCGGGTCTCGGTGGCCGGAGTCGAAAGGGTCGGCGGCTGGATGCTGGCGCCGCTCGGGCTGGTCCGCTTCGAGGAGGCGCCGGCCGATGGCGCCGAGGTCGAGGCCGGCTATCGCTTCGACGTCCCGGTCCGCTTCGCCGAGGACCGGCTGACGGTGAGCCGCTCGACCTTCGAGGCGGGGGAGATACCCTCGGTCCCACTGATCGAGGTCCGGGAAGGGTAGGGCGCCGAAACCACTATTCCTCCCCGAGCTCGCTCGGGGAGGGGGACCGCGCGAAGCGCGGTGGGGGGAATACGGAGTGAGGCTTTGCCCCTCCACCACGACGCTTCGCGTCGCGGTCCCCTCCCCCAGCAAGCTGGGGGAGGAATTCGTTTTGCAGGAGTCATTGCCATGCCTTCAATCGTCGAGGGCGGCCTCACCACGCTCGCCTTCTGCTGGCGGGTGCAGAGGCGCGACGGCATTTGCCTCGGCTTCACCAGCCACGACCGCGACCTCACGATCGACGGGCTGGTCTATCGCTCGGCACCGGGCATGCTGCCTTCGGCCATTTCGGTCTCGGACGGCTTCGAGGCTTCGACGCTCGACGTGTCGGGAGCGCTGACCAGCGATTCGATCGGCGAGGAGGACCTCGCGGCGGGCCGATGGGACCGGGCGGCGGTGGCGCTGTTCCTGATCGACTGGGAGGATCCGGAGGGGGAGAGGCTGCCGCTGGCGCGGGGCGAGCTGGGCGACGTCGCGGTCAAGGCGAACGGCTTCGAGGCCGAGCTGCGCGGACCGGCGGCGCTGCTCGAGCGGCCGGTGGTCGAGCAGACCTCGCCGGAATGCCGGGCCGAGCTCGGCGACCGGCGCTGCCGGGTCGACATGGCGGCGCGGGTGACGGTGACCCGGGTGACCGCGGTCGCCGCCGAGAATGAGGTGACGGTCGCCGACGCCCCGGCCGAGCCGGGCGCCTACGCCTTCGGCCGGCTGCGCTGGATCGGCGGAGCGAACAGCGGGCTCGAAAGCCCGATCCTGAGCTCGGCCGGCCCGCAGCTGATTCTCCAGGAGCCGCCGCCCTTCGCCGCCGCGGTGGGCGACCTCGTCGAGATCAGCCAGGGCTGCGACAAGAGCTTCGCGACCTGCCGGGCGCGCTTCGCCAATTCCGAGAATTTCCGGGGCGAGCCGCATCTGCCCGGAATGGACCTTCTCATCCGTTATCCGGGAGCCTGACATGAGCCTCAGGGGACATCGAATAGCGCGCCGGGCGCGGTCGCTGGTCGGCGTGCGTTTCAGGGCGCAGGGCCGCGACCCCATGCTCGGGCTTGACTGCGTCGGCGCCGCGGCCGCGGCGGCGGACATCCCGCCCGGCCGGCTGCCGGCCGATTACGCCCTGCGCGGCCAGCATCTGGCGGCGATCGAGCACGAATTGTGCGACCTCGGCTGCCAGCCCGTGCCGGCGGAGCGGGCGGTGGCCGGCGACATCCTCGTCTGCGAGGCGGGCCCGGCTCAGTTCCACATCGTCGTTAGAGCCTGGAGCAGCTTCATCCATGCCGATGCGGCCCTCCGCCGGGTGGTGGAGCGGCCGTTGCCCGTGCCCTGGCCGGTGGCCGGCGCGTGGCGCTTCTTCGAAGGATCGTGACCGATGGCGACCCTCCTCCTCACCGCCGCCGGCACCGCGGTCGGCGGACCCATCGGCGGTGCCGTCGGCGCCCTGATCGGCCAGCAGATCGACGGACGGCTGTTCGCGCCCAGGCCCCGCCAGGGGCCGAGGCTCGGCGAGCTGGCGGTGCAGACGTCGAGCTACGGCAGCCCGATCCCGAAATTGTTCGGAGCGATGCGAGTGGCCGGGACGGTGATCTGGGCGACCGACCTCAGGGAGGAACGGTCGAAGCGCGGCGGCGGCAAGGGCCAGCCGAAGACGGTCGAGTACAGCTATTCGGCCAATTTCGCGGTGGCGCTGTCGGCGCGGCCGATCCTGTCGGTGCGCAGGATCTGGGCCGACGGCAAGCTGCTTCGCGGAGCGGCGGGGGACTTCAAGACGGCGACCAGCTTCAGGCTTCATCTCGGCAACGAGGCGCAGGCGGTGGACCCGCTGATCGCGGCGGTGGAGGGCCCCGGCGGGGCGCCGGCCTATCGCGGCCTCGCTTATGCCGTGTTCGAGGATTTCCAGCTCGCCGATTACGCCAACCGGATCCCCTCGCTCACCTTCGAGGTCGAGGCCGATGCCGGCGCCCTGGCGCTGGGGACGGTGGCGGCCGCGCTCGGCGAGGGCCTGGCGGCGGCGGGCTCGACGGCGGTGCTGGCCGGCTATGCCGCGGGCGGCGACAGCCTGCGCTCGGCGATCGCCGCGCTCGCCGAGCTCGAGCCGCTCTCGCTCGCCGACGAGGGCGAGGCGCTGATGCTGAAGAGCGGCGATGCCGAGGAGGTGGTAGAGATAGACGACGCCGAGCTCGGCGCGGCGGCGGCCGGAGCGGGCGGCCGCGGCGAATGGCTCCGCCGCCGCGGCGATTCCGTGCCGGCCGAAGCGACGCTCGCTTATTACGATCCGAGCCGGGACTATCAGACCGGGCTGCAGCGGGCGACCCGGCCGGGGGCGGCGCTGGGCAGCGACCGGCGGGCGGTCGCCGCTTCGCTCGACGCGGGCACCGCCAAGGCGCTGGCGGCGCGTCGGCTAGAGCGGCTCTGGGCGGAGCGGCGCTCGGCCAAGGTCAATCTCGCCTGGTCCCGCCTCGGCCTCGCCGCCGGGCGGCGGATCCGGATTTCGGGCCGGCCCGGCCTGTGGAAGCTCGTCCGCTGGACGCTCGACCGGATGGTGCTGACGCTCGAGCTGAGCGGCGTTCCCGGCCCGGCGCCCGCTGCGGAGGGAGGAGCGAGCGCCGGCCGTCCGGTCGCCCAGCCCGACCTCGTACACGGCCCGACCTCCTTGCTCCTGCTCGATCTGCCGCTGCTCGCCGAGGAGCTGCCGGGCCGGCCGCGGCTGCTGGCGGCGGCGGCGGGGGCGGAGGCGGGATGGCGGCGGGCGGAGCTCAGCGCGAGCTTCGACGGCGGCGCCAGCTGGGTCGCGGCCGGGGCGACGGCGCCTCCGGCGATCCTCGGCACGGCGCTGAGCGCGGCCGGCCCGGCCGGCGCCGCCTTGTTCGACGAGCGCAGCGCGGTCGAGGTCGAGCTGCTCAACGACGCAATGTGGCTGGAGAGCCGGAGCGACGCCTCGCTGGCCGCCGGCGCCAACCTCGCGTTGCTCGGCGAGGAGCTGGTCCAGTTCGGAGTCGCCACCCCGCTCGGCGACCGGCGCTTCCGCCTGTCCAGGCTGCTTCGCGGCCGAAGGGGCACCGAATGGGCGGCCGGCCTTCATTCGGCCGGCGAGCCGTTCGCGCTGATCGAGGCCGGAAGCCTGGCGGCGATCGACGTTCCGCTCGGGGCGCTCGGCGGGGAGGCCCGGCTGCTGGCGACGGGGCTCGGCGATCCTGACGGCGTGCTGGCGCTGCGCGCCGTGAGCGGGGAGGCGATGCGGCCGCCCTCGCCGGTGCACCTGAGCGCGCGCCGGCGGCCGAACGGCGATCTCGACCTCAGCTGGGTGCGGCGCAGCCGCGCGGGCTGGGTGTGGCTGAGCGGAAGCGACGTCCCGCTCGGCGAGGAGGCCGAAGCCTATCGGCTGACCCTGGCCGGCGAAGGGTTCGAGCGAAGCCTGATCCTGGCCTCGCCCGGCTTCCTCTACACCGCGGCGGAGCAGGCGGCGGACGGCCCGCCGGGGCCGATCGCGATCGAAGTGGTCCAGCTGGGCACGTCGGCGCCGTCGCGGCCGGCGTCGATCATCGCAGTCTGAGGAGCAAGTCCATGGCCGACACCACCCCGCGCTTCGCGCTGCCCTTCATCCTTCCCGGGCAGGCGCAGAAGGAGCTTTTCCACAACGAGGCGCTGACCCGGATCGATCTCGCTCTCCATCCGGCGGTCGAGGGGACGCCCGCCGCGGCTCCGCCGCCCTCGCCGGCGGAGGGCGAGTGCTGGATCGTCGGCTCGGCCGCCGGCGGCGACTGGGAAGGACGCGACGGCCAGCTCGCGATGTGGACCGAGGGCGGCTGGCGGTTCGCGGCGCCCGCGCCTGGAACCACCGCCTGGAACAAGGCCGCCGGCCTGCCCCTGCTGTGGGACGGAGGGCAGTGGCGGGAGGGGACGCTGATCTGCTCAGGCCTGGTCATCAACGGCGTCCAGGTCGTCGGGGCGCGCCAGGCCGCGGTGCCAAGTCCTTCTGGCGGAACGATAATCGACGCCGAGGCGAGGGCCGCGATCAATGCCCTGACTGCGGCATTAATGTCACACGGGCTGATTGAGTGAGCATTTTTGTTGCTCGCATGAAACCAAGGGGGCAGAGGGTCGTTTGCGGGCCGTCTGACGAAGGGGCTTTCACGAATCACTAAGGGTTTCAGTGAGGCATTTCGGCAACATTCGTGGGGATAAGCGTGCTTGCGCGGAAACTCCGCTTACCGTATTGAGTTCATGGTCGTTCCCGTAGGGACGCAAAAGAAAGGGGAAGATTTATGCGGAAGCTCGCCATCGCATGTGGCGCTTTCATCCACCTTGCTCGCAACTCCAGCCTTTGCGCGCGATGGCGCCTGGTACGTTGGCGGCGAATTCGGTGCGATGATCGTCGAAGACTCCGACGTCGACATCGGCGCGGTCGATAACGCAATCAGGCTCAACTACGATTATGGCTACGATGGTGGCATCTTCGTCGGTTACGACCTGGGCGCCTTCCGGATCGAGGCCGAAGTCGCCTATAAGAAGGCGGATCTCGATTCGTTCAACACCGTCATCCAGCTTCCCGGCGAGGGCACCGTCTTCGCGGCGTCCGCGGCCGTTCGCCGGCGGCAGCGACGAGCGCTCTGAGCTTCATGATCAACGGCATGCTCGACTTCGGCGACGACGACGGCATTTCCGGCTTCGTCGGCGGCGGCGTCGGCATGGCGCGGGTGAAGGCGAACAACCAGCGCGTCTTCGCCAACACCGCTCCGTTCCTCGACGATTCCGACTCGAAGCTTGCCTGGCAGGTCTTCGCCGGCGTCCGTCAGGCGATCAGCGACAATATCGACGTGACGGTGAAGTATCGCTTCTTCAACGTCGACGACGTCCGCATGACCGCGTTCAACGGCGCCGAAGTCCGAGCATCGCTTCCGGTCGCACAGCCTCCTCGGCGGCATCACCTTCAACTTCGGCGGAGAGCCGGAGCCGGTGCCGATCCCGCCGCCGCCGCCGCCGGCCTATGTCGAGCCGCCGGCGCCGCCGCCTCCGCCGCCTCCGCCTCCGGCGTGCGTCGCGGGTCCGTTCATGGTCTTCTTCGATTGGGACAAGGACGACATCACTCCGCAGGCCGCCGCGATCCTCGACAATGCGGCTTCCGCGTACCAGACCTGCGGCCAGGCCCAGGTGATGATCGCCGGCCACGCCGACCGTTCGGGTTCGGACCAGTACAACGTCGGTCTGTCGCAGCGTCGCGCCGCGAACGTCCGTTCGTACCTGGCCGGACGCGGCGATCCCCGACGGCGTCATGACCACGGAAGCGTTCGGCGAGAGCCGGCCGCTGGTCGAGACCGCCGACGGCGTCCGCGAGCCGCAGAACCGGCGCGTGGAGATCACCTACGGTCCCGGCTCCGGCTGGTAAGCCCAAGCTCCGCCGCTCGCGGCGGGGCGTCTAGAACAAGGAAGGAGCCGGCTTTCGGGCCGGCTCCTTTCTTTTTGCCCGTCCTGCCGGGGCGGGGCGCGGCCGGCCGCGAAAGGCCTTGTCGCGCCGAACCGGTGCGGGCTAAGCGGGCGCCACTCCTCCCCAACCAAGGATTTTCGATGCGCATCGCGATGATCGGCACGGGCTATGTCGGCCTGGTTTCCGGCGCCTGCTTCTCCGATTTCGGCCATGACGTCGTCTGCGTCGACAAGGACGCAGCGCAAGATCGACGCGCTCGCAGCGGGCGTGATGCCGATCTTCGAGCCGGGGCTCGACAGACCTGGTCGAGCGCAACGTCCGCGGCGGCCGGCTCGCCTTCACCACCGACCTGCCATGCAGGCGGTCGACGGCGCCGAAGCCGTCTTCATCGCGGTCGGAACGCCGTCGCGTCGCGGCGACGGCCATGCCGACCTCAGCTACGTCTTCGGCGCCGCCGAGGAGATCGCGCGGGCGCTTGCGCGGCCCGGCGGTGGTGGTGACCAAGTCGACCGTGCCGGTCGGCACCGGCGACGAGGTCGAGCGGATCATCCGCGAGACCGCGCCCGAGGCCCAGGCCTGGGTCGTCTCCAATCCGGAATTCCTGCGCGAAGGCGCGGCGATCGAGGATTTCAAGCGGCCGGACCGGATCGTCGTCGGCACCGAGGACGAGGCGGCGGCGGAGGTGATGCGCGAGATCTACCGGCCGCTCTATCTCAACAAGGCGCCGCTGCTGTTCACCGGCCGGCGCACCGCCGAGCTGATCAAATATGCGGCCAACGCCTTCCTCGCGACCAAGATCACCTTCATCAACGAGATGGCCGACCTGTGCGAGGCGGTCGGCGCCGACGTCCAGGACGTCGCGCGCGGCATCGGCCTCGACAACCGCATCGGCGCCAAGTTCCTCCATGCCGGGCCCGGCTATGGCGGCTCCTGCTTCCCCAAGGACACGCTCGCGCTTGCTGAAGACCGCCGAGGACCATCAGGCGCCGCTGCGGATCGTCGAAGCGGTGGTCAAGGTGAACGAGGCGCGCAAGCGGGCGATGGGCCGCAAGGTCGTCGCAGGCGCTCGGCGGCGAGGCGCGCGGGCAGGACCGTCGCGCTGCTCGGCCTGACCTTCAAGCCCAACACCGACGACATGCGCGACGCGCCGTCGCTCAGCATCGTCCAGGCGCTCCAGGACGCCGGCGCCAGCGTGCGCGGCTTCGACCCGGAGGGGATCGAGCAGGCGCGGCCGATGATGCCCGGCGTCGACTTCTTCGACAACCCCTATGCCGCCGCCGCGGGCGCCGACGCGGTCGTGCTGGTGACCGAATGGGACGTGCTTCGCGCGCTCGACCTCAAGCGGCTGGCGCGGGACGATGGCGCAGCCGATCTTCGTCGACCTGCGCAACGTCTATCCGCCGGAGGAGGTCGAGCAGGCCGGCCTGCGCTGGTTCGGCGTCGGCCGGCCGCCGCCGCGACTGAGCCGCAACCGGAGCACCTCCGGTTCGTTCAGCCGTCCGAAGGAGACGTGGGATGAGACAGGCTGGATTGCTGCTGATCGGGGGCGCGGCGCTGGCGCTCGCCGCCTGCGCGGCCGACACCGAGGGGACCGAGCCCGAGGGGGCGATCGTGTCGACGATCGGTCCGCCGGTCGTCAGTGCCGACCTGCGCGATGCCCAGGGCCGGAACCGGGCGCGGGCCACGGCCGAGGCGGCGGGCGACAGCCTTCGGGTCCGGATCGAGGCGGTGGGGATGAGCCCCGGCACCTATGGCGCCCATCTCCACACGGTCGGCCGCTGCGACCCGCCGGCCTTCGCCAGCGCCGGGCCGCACTGGAACCCGACCGGCCAGAAGCATGGCAAGGACAATCCGGCGGGCATGCACAAGGGCGACCTGCCCAATCTCGCGGTCGGCGCCGACGGTCGCGGCAGCTTCGAATATACGGTCCCCAATGCCGGCCTTTCGGGGATGCTGCCGAACCGGCTGATCGACGCCGACGGCGCGGCGGTGGTGATCCACGCCAAGCCCGACGACTACCGCACCGATCCATCCGGCAACAGCGGCGACCGGATCGCCTGCGGGGTGCTCGGCTAGATCGCCTCGCCGGCGGCCCGGGCGCGCTCGACCTTGCTCGCCTCGAGCTCGGCGATGCGGCGGCTACCGAGCCACAGGCCGAGAAGGGTCAGCGGCACGATCAGGTAGAGCGCGAAGATGCCCGCTGCGCAGGCTGTCGGCGACGTCGGCGACCTTGCCGGCGAAATAGGGGCCGAGCGCGAGCCCGACCATGGTCGTGCCGAGGATGTAGGTGGCGCCGGCCGTCGCCGCGCATTCGCGGCAGGACGAGATCCTGGAGAGTCGCGACCGCCGCGCCGACCCAGGTCGCGCCGCACATATGGGCGATCGGGAAGACCCAGTAGAAGGTCGTCAGCGATTCGGTCGTGAAGAGGAACCAGGTGAGGGGCGCCGCCGAGATCACCGAGGCCATGTTGACGAAGATCCGGCCGCGCGGTCGCGGCGGCGCCAGAGGTCGGAGATCACCCCGCCGATGATCACGCCGGCCGCCGCCGAGATCGCCGCGCCCCAGCCCATGATGAAGGCGACTTCCTCCGCCGCGGTCATGCCGCCGATGAAGGCGCCGGCGCCGGTCGGATCGGGGTAGAAGGTGCGAAGCACGTAGGGCGGTCCCCAGAAGCTGACCGCATAGGTGACGAACGAGATGCTGCCGAAGGCGACGGCGAGGATGATCGTGGCGGGCGTTCCCCAGATCAGCCGGTGGGTCGGCGGATCGCGCTGCTTGAGCGACTGGACCCAGGAGAAGACCGCATAGACGCCGAGCCCGTAGGCGGTCCATTGCGGCAGGTCGCCGGTCAGCCGGACCAGCGCGAAGGCGCAGGCCGCGACGATCGCCAGAACGATCAGGTTGACCTTGAGCGCGCCCGGGATGCGCGCGACGTTGAGCAGGGTCAGCGGCGGCAGGATCGCCACCAGCTCGCGGCCGAAATCGCGCCAGGCGTTGGGCCGGACGATCGGCTGCGGCAGGCCGTCCGAGGCGCCGCGCTGCGGCTCCTTCAGCGACAGCACCCACAAGGCGAGCAGCAGGCCCGGAATGCCGACGGCGAGGAAGGCGGCCTGCCATCCGACCAGCCCGAGCGGCGCCTCGGCCGGATCGGGATAGGCCATGTTCCAGCGGCTGAGCACGAAGCCGCCGATCGGCAGGCTGAGCGCGCCGCCGATGTAGAGGCCGCTCGAATAGATGGACAAAGCGGTCGCCCGCTTCTCCTTGGGAAACCAGTCCGAGATCATCGAATAGGCGGCGGGCGAGGCGCTCGCCTCGCCGATGCCGACGCCGATGCGGGCGACGGCGAGCATGGCGAAGCTGTTGGCGAAGCCCGACAGCGCCGTCATCGACGACCAGAGGGCCAGGCCGATCGCCATCAGCCGGCCGCGATACCAGCTGTCCGCCAGCCGCCCGAGCGGGATCCCGAACAGAGCGTAGAAGACGGCGAAGGCGGTGCCGTAGAGGAAGCCGATCTGGGCGTCCTCGAGGCCGAGGTCGCGCTTGATGTCCTCGGCGAGGATCGAGAGGATCTGCCGGTCGATGAAGTTGATCATGTAGACGAGGACGAGGACGAGCAGAGCGTACCAGGCGTAGGCGCCGACGCGCACGGGCGTCGCGGGCGCGGCTGCAGCGGATTCGGACGCCATGGGCCCTCTCATTGTGCTTTCGGTTGCATCTGGCTAGCAGAGCGGGCCGCTTTGGCAACAAGGCTTCGCTCATGAAGACCAGCGTCCTGTTCGTCTGCCTCGGCAATATCTGCCGCTCGCCGCTGGCCGAGGCGGCGTTCCGGGCGCGAGGCGGAGCGGCTCGGACTCGATGTCGAGATCGACTCCGCCGGCACCGGCGACTGGCATATCGGCTATCCGCCCGATCCGCGCGCCGCGGCGGTGGCGGCGCGCAACGGGGTCGATATCGCCCACCTTCGGGCGCGGCAGGTGACCGCCGACGACTTCCGCCGCTTCGACCATATCGTCGCGCTCGATTCCAACAACCTGCGCGACCTTGAGCGGATGCGCCCGGCGGACGGCAAGGCGCGAGCTGTCGCTGCTGCTCGACCATGTCGAGGGGCGCGCAGGGCCAGGCGGTCGCCGATCCCTATTATGGCGAGGAGCCCCATTTCGACGCGGCCTGGGCCGACGTGGCCGCCGGCGCGAAAGGCCTGGCGCGGAAGATAGGCGCCGGGTGAGCGCCTTCGCCCGCAGGGTGGCCGAGCTGACCGGAGTCGCCGAGAGCCAGCTCGAGCGCCTCGCCGGCGGCGACCTTTCCGAGGTGCTGCTGCTGCGGCGGCCCGATGGGCGCTGCACCGTCGCCAAGGGCGGCCCGGCGGTGGCGACGGAAGCCGCGATGCTGCGGGCGCTCGCCGGAGTCGGCGTTCCGACGCCGCTCGTCGAGGGCGAGCATGACGGCGTGCTGCTGCTCGAGCATGTCCCCAATGACGGCGTCTTCAGCCCCAACGCCTGGGCCGACATCGGGGTCGCGATCAGGCGGCTTCACGCGCGGACGGGCGAGCGCTACGGCTGGCCGGTCGACTATCGGCATCGGCACGGTCGCGCTCGACAATCGCCAGACTTCCGACTGGCCCGCCTTCTGGGGCGAGCAGCGGCTGATCGCGACCGCGAGCATCCTCGATCGTCCGGTCCGCGAGCGCGTCGAGCGACTGGCGGCGCGGCTGCCCGACCTGCTGCCGCCGTCGCCGCCGCCGGCGTTCCTGCACGGCGACCTGTGGAGCGGCAACATCCTCGTCGCCGACGGCCGCCTCGCCGCCCTGATCGACCCGGCCTGCTATGGCGGCCACAGCGAGGTCGACCTGGCGATGCTGACCCTGTTCGGCAATCCGCCGCCGAGCCTTCTGGGAGGCCTACGGGCCGCTCGATCCGGGCTGGGAGGAGCGGCGACCCGTCTACCAGCTCTTCCCCGCCCTCGTGCATCTGCGGCTGTTCGGCGCCACCTATGCCGACATGGTCGACCGGCTGCTCGGACGCTGCTGAGCGGCCTCGCCGGCCGCGTCAATGGAGCGCGTAGCGCTCGGCCACGGTGTAGACCGGACCGTCGGGCGTGAGGCGGCTTTCGAACAGGCAGAATTCCTCGACATCGAAGGGCGGGCCGGTGACTCCGCCCGATTGTTCGACCAGCGACCCGACCGGCCCGGCGCCGCGGGGCAGGCGGGCGAGGGTGACGTGCGGCATATAGGCGCGCCGTTCCGGCTCGACCCCGACCCGGACGAGGGCCTGGTCGAGCTTCTTGTGAAGCGCCCGCAGCGGCTCGTGCGGGGTGAGCCCCGGCCCATAAGGTCACCGGCTCGCCGCGGCGGTCGAACACGCCGAGGCCGCTCAGGGCGATGGCGAAACGCGGGTGGTGGACCGCGCTCAGCGCCGCGTCGACGTCGCGGGCGAGATGCCGGTCGACCTCGCCGATGAAGCGCAGGGTGAGGTGGAGCTGGTCGTCGGACAGCCAGCGCGCGCCGGCCACTCCGCCCATCAGGCCGAGCAGCTGGGCCCGGACCGGCGCGGGCGGGCGGATGGCGACGAACAGGCGGTGCATGGAGGCGCCCATAGGCCATTCCCGCGAGTACGGAAATCCGGCTCCCCGCCTTCCTCGATTCCCCTTTCGCGCGAATGACGATCGGACCCAGGTCCGGTTTTCCTTGAATGTACCGCCCTTTCCCCCGATATTGGCGCGAGCGGCGTTGCAACTTCGCCGCCAAAGGAGAGAGTTCGAAATGGCTAACGGATTTGACCCGCGCGCGACCGCTGCGCCGCAGACCGCCGGCACCGCCGGGCGGGAGAGCGTCGCTTACGACGCGGGCCTGCGGTCCCATATGCTTTCGGTCTACAATTACATGGCCTCGGGCGTGCTGCTTACCGGCATCGTCGCCTACGGCGCGGCCGCGACCGGCATCGCCCAGTCGATCTTCTTCGAGGCCGGCATCCTCAAATATGTCGTGCTGTTCGCGCCGCTGATCATGGTCTTCGTTCTCGCCGCGCGCGCCCACCGCATGTCGATGGGCGGGCTCCAGGCCTTCTACTGGTCGTTCGCGGCGGTGATGGGGCTGTCGATGTCGATCATCCCGCTGCTCTACAGCGGGACCTCGATCGCGGCGACCTTCTTCGCGACTTCGGCGGCTTTCGTGTCGCTGAGCCTGTGGGGCTACACGACCAAGAAGGACCTGTCGGGCTTCGGCACCTTCCTGCTGATGGGCCTGGTCGGCCTGATCATCGCGATGGTCGTGAACCTGTTCCTGCGCTCGGACGCGATGAGCCTGGCGATCAGCGCCATCGGCGTGCTGCTGTTCGCGGGCCTCACCGCCTACGACACGCAGAAGATCAAGAGCATCTACTTCCAGGTGGCGGGCAGCGACATGCTCGGCAAGACCGCCATCCTGGGCGCGCTGACGCTCTATCTCGACTTCATCAACATGTTCCAGTTCCTGCTGAGCTTCCTGGGCAACCGCGAATAGCTTCGGCCCGGAGCTGAGCAAGCGAAGGCCCGGCGGCGACGCCGGGCCTTTTCTTTTGCCCCGGGACGGTCCGTGCTAGCTTGCGTCGGGAAGGGGACGAGCGATGAACCTCAACCTGGTCTGGGCGGTGCTGGCCGGAACCCTGCTCGCCGCCCTGGCCGACTGGCTGTTCGCGGGCCTGCTCTTCCGCCGCCGCTATCAGCTCCATCCGGAAACCTGGCGAGGCGGCCCGATCGGCCCACGAATCGCCGGGACGCAGGCCCTCGCGCTGCTCACCGCCGTGGCCTTCGTGCTGCTCGCGAACAAGCTGGGTCAGGTCGACCTGCGCGGAGCGCTCAAGCTCGCGGCGATGATCTGGCTGATCGGACCGCTGCCGCTGCTCGCGGCGAACGCCCTGTTCATCAGGATGGACCCCCTGGTGACGGCCAGCCATGCCGCCGGGTGGCTGGCCAAGCTGCTTCTGGTCGGAGCCGCGGCGGCCTATTTCCTCTGAGCTACGCGACGAAGCGACCGAAGAAGTCCAGGGTCCGCTGCCAGGCTAGCTTCGCGGCCGCCGCGTCGTAGCGCTCGGCCGACGTATCGTTGTGGAAGGCGTGGTTGACGCCCTCGTAGACGTGGGCATCGACCGTCTTGCCCGCCGCCGAGAGCGCGCCGCGCCAAGGGCAGGCCGGTCTTGTTCACGCGCTCGTCGAGCCCGGCATAATGGAGCTGCAGCGGTGCCCACACCTGCGCCGCCAGCGACGGATCGGGGGCCGGACCGTAGAAGGAGACGCCGGCATCGAGCGCCTCGCCGGCTGCCAGAGCGACGCGGTTGACCATCCCCCCGCCCCAGCAGAAGCCGACCGCGCCGGCCTTGCCGTTGCTGCCGGGGAGCGACTTGAGCAGGCGCAACGTGGCGACGGCATCGGCCGCGGCCGCCGCCAGATCGAGCTTGCCGATGGCGTCGCGGGCGGCATCCTGGTCGGCAGGGGTGCCTCCCACCGGGGAAAGGAAATCCGGCGCCACCGCCCGGTAGCCCGCCACCGCGAGCCGGCGGGCGACGTCCTCGGTATGCGCGTTGAGGCCGCGATTCTCGTGGATGACGATCACCGAGCCGAGCAGCCCGGCCGCGCGTCGCGGCTCGGCCTGATAGCCCTTCATCGTCCTGCCGCCGCCAACCGGCCAGCTCATCCGGCGGGCGGTGAGCCGCCCATCGTCGTTCGCGATCACGGCGGCCGCCGCCGGATCGGCGGCGATCGAGGCGAGCAGCGCCGACGCCGCTGCGGCGCTCCCCGCGATCCGGGTCAGCTCGGCCATGAAGGCGCGGCGGTCCATGCCCTCGTGGGTGAAGCGGTCGTAGAGGGCGATGGCGGCGTCGCGGATGTCGTCCATGCCGGCTCAGCCCTGCGCCGGCTGCGGCCGGTTCTGGACCTGCTCCGACAGCGCGTCGTCGAGCTCGGCCGCCCGCTTCGCCGCCGGCCGAGCCGCGAGCCGGCCGTAATAATCCTCGAAGGCCGGCCGCTTGTCGATCGTTCCGAACATCAGCCCCCAGCCGATCTGCGAGCCGACATAGACGTCGGCGGCGGTGAACTGCTCGCCGCAGATATAGGGTCCCTCGCGCACCGCGCCCTCGAGCGCGTCGATCGTCTCCTCGTAGCTGCCGTAGCCGGCCATCGCCTTCTTCTCGGCCGGGGCGAGCAGGCCGAGCGCCTTGCCGGTCACCGCCGCCTCGACCGGGCCGGCGGCGAAGAACATCCATCGATAATAAGGACCGCGCTTCGGGTTTGCCGGACGGCGGCGCCAGGCCCCTGTCGGGAAAGGCGTCGGCGAGATAGGCGCAGATCGCCGCCGCCTCGGTGACGACGCAGTCGCCATGCCTGATCGCCGGCACCTTGCCCATCGGGTTGACGGCGAGATAGTCCGGCCCCTTCATGCTCGCCGCCATATTCGAGCAGCACGGTCTCGTAGGGATGGCCGACCTCCTCCAGCATCCAGCGCACGATCCGCCCGCGCGACATCGGGTTGGTGTAGAAGGTGAGGCTGGTGTCGGACATGGCGAGGACTCCCTGGGCGTGGGGAGCGCACCCTAACGAATTCCCCTCCCCGAATACAGGGAGGGGGAGCCGTTACGCCTGCTCTTCGGGCTGGCCCTGCTCGCCTTCGGGCTCGGCCGCCTTTTTTCCCTTCTTCCTGCTCGGCTTGGGCGCGGCGGCGACGATCTCGAAGGCCGGGGCGTCGTCCTTGATGGTGACCTTGACCTCGCCGCCGTGGATGAGCTTGCCGAACAGCAGCTCCTCGGCGAGCGGCTGCTTGATCTTCTCCTGGACCAGCCGGCCCATCGGGCGGGCGCCGTAGAGCTTGTCGTAGCCGCGCGACGTCAGCCACTTCCTCGCCTCGTCGTCGAGGTCGATATGGACGTTGCGGTCGGCCAGCTGGAGCTCGAGCTGGAGGATGAACTTGTCGACGACCCGCGCGACGACCTCGGTCGGCAGGTAGGAGAAGGGCACGATCGCATCGAGCCGGTTGCGGAACTCCGGCGTGAACATCCGCTTGATCGCTTCCTCGTCCTCGCCCTCGCGCGTGTTGTTGCCGAAGCCGAGGCCCTCGCGCGCCATGTCGCTGGCGCCCGCATTGGTGGTCATGATCAGGATGACGTTGCGGAAGTCGACCGTCTTGCCGTGATGGTCGGTGAGCCGGCCGTTGTCCATCATCTGGAGGAGGATGTTGAACAGGTCCGGATGGGCCTTCTCGATCTCGTCGAGCAGGAGCACGCTGTGCGGATGCTGGTCGACCGCGTCGGTCAGGAGACCGCCCTGATCGTAGCCGACATAGCCCGGAGGCGCGCCGATCAGCCGGCGTGACCGAGTGGCGCTCCATATATTCGGACATGTCGAAGCGCTGCAGCGGGATGCCCATGATCGAGGCGAGCTGGCGCGCCACCTCGGTCTTGCCGACGCCGGTCGGGCCGGAGAAGAGATAGTTGCCGATCGGCTTGTCGGGATCGCGGAGGCCGGCGCGCGACAGCTTGATCGCCGAGGAGAGGACCTGGATCGCCGCGTCCTGGCCGAAGACGACCCGCTTCAGGTCGCGGTCGAGATGCTCCAGCGTCTTCTTGTCGTCGGACGACACGCTCTTCGCCGGGATCCGGGCGATGGTCGAGATGACCGCCTCGATCTCCTTGGTGGTGATCGTCTTCTTGCGCTTGTTGGGCGGCACCAGCATCTGCATCGCGCCGACCTCGTCGATCACGTCGATCGCCTTGTCGGGCAGCTTGCGGTCGTTGATGTAGCGCGCCGAGAGCTCGACCGCCGCCTTGATCGCGTCGGTCGTGTACTTGACCTTGTGATGCTCCTCGAACGCCGAGCGGAGGCCGGCGAGGATCTTGATCGTATCCTCGATCGTCGGCTCGTTGACGTCGATCTTCTGGAAGCGCCGGAGCAGGGCCCGGTCCTTCTCGAAATGGTTGCGGAACTCCTTGTAGGTGGTCGAGCCGATGCAGCGGATCGTCCCGCCCGACAGGGCCGGCTTGAGCAGGTTCGAAGCGTCCATCGCGCCGCCCGAGGTCGCGCCGGCGCCGATCACGGTGTGGATCTCGTCGATGAACAGGATCGAGTTGGGCAGCTTCTCGAGCTCGGTCACCACCGCCTTCAGCCGCTCCTCGAAGTCGCCGCGATAGCGGGTGCCGGCGAGCAGGGCGCCCATGTCGAGCGCGTAGATCACGGCTTCCTTGAGCACCTCGGGCACGTCGCCCTCGATGATCTTGCGCGCCAGGCCCTCGGCGATGGCGGTCTTGCCGACGCCGGGATCGCCGACATAGAGCGGGTTGTTCTTCGAGCGGCGGCACAGGATCTGGACGGTACGGTCGACCTCGGGGCCGCGGCCGATCAGCGGGTCGACCCGGCCGCTCAGCGCCTTCTCGTTGAGGTTGACGGTGAACTGCTTGAGGGCGCTCTCATTCTTCTTCTTGCCCTCTTCGGGCTTCGATTCCTCGGCGCCCTTGACCTCCTGCGGCTCGGCCGAGGTCTCGCCCTTGCCGACTCCGTGGCTGATGTAGCTGACCGCGTCGAGGCGGCTCATGTCCTGCTGCTGCAGGAAATAGACGGCATAGCTCTCGCGCTCGGAGAAGAGGGCGACGAGCACGTTGGCGCCGGTCACCTCGTCGCGGCCGGATGACTGGACGTGGAGGATGGCGCGCTGGACGACGCGCTGGAAGCCGCTGGTCGGCGACGGGTCGGTCTGGCCGTCGACCTTCAGCGCCTCCAGTTCGCTGTCGAGATAGGCTCGCACGGCCTCCTTGAGCTCCCTCAGGTCGACCCCGCAGGCGCTCATCACCTTCGAGGCATGGGCATCCTCGATGAGGGCGAGCAGAAGATGCTCGAGCGTCGCATATTCGTGCCGGCGGCCGCTGGCTTCCGCCAGGGCGGTGTGCAGGGTCTGCTCGAGTTCGCGGGCGAAGGAAGGCAAGTCGATTACTCCTCAAAGCCCGCTTGTCATCACGGGCTGTTCGCTCTCAATGTCGGGCTTCGCACGGCCGGCATCAAGCGCACCTTCGAAAAAGCTGGGGAAAAGGCCGAAGGTTCCCCGGCTTCGTCATTTCCTGAATAGCTGTTCGGCGCTTGCCCGGTGGTTAACCGCGGCGTCGATCTTGGCGCGGACTCGCGCGATCTCGGCTTCGAGCCCGGCGATACGCTCGTGCAGCTCGTCGACCGACAGCGGGTCGAGGTCCTGCCGCGCCAGCAAGGTGAGCGGGTCGTCCGGCTTGTTCGGGAAGAGCTCGTCCAGGTCCATGGATGCAGAATCCTCTTTCCCGACCCGTCCTGTCAAGCCGAGGGCTTGCGCCGCCGCGCTTTCGGCGCGAGGCGTGGCCGCATGGACGCAATCCCCCTCACGATGATCGCCATCGATCCGGACGCGCCGGGCGGCCCGGAAGTGCTTCAGCCGGTGGAACGGCCGGTGCCGGAACCGGCCGACGGGGAGGTGCTGATCCGGGTCGAGGCGGCCGGAGTCAACCGTCCCGACGTGATGCAGCGACTCGGCTTCTACCCGCCGCCGCCCGGAGCGCCGACCATTCCGGGCCTCGAAATGGCGGGGACGATCGTCGGCGGCGCCCGCGACGGCGAACGGGTCTGCGCCCTGGTGGCGGGGGGCGGCTACGCGCAATATTGCGTCGCGCCCGAAGGCCAGTGCCTGCCCGTCCCGGCGGGCTTCTCGATGGTCGAGGCGGCGGCGCTGCCGGAAACATTCTTCACCGTCTGGACCAATCTCTTCCAGCGCGGCGGCGCGAAGGCCGGCGACGTCGTGCTGGTCCACGGCGGCACCAGCGGCATCGGGACGACGGCGATCCTGCTCGGCAAGGTCTTCGGGCTGACCGTGATCGTCACCGCCGGCTCCCCGGAGAAATGCGCCCGGGCGCTCGAGATCGGCGCCGCCCACGCGATCGACTACAAGGCGCAGGATTTCGTCGAGGAGGTCGAGCGCCTGACCGCAGGCTCCGGCGTCGCCGTCGTGCTCGACATGGTCGGCGGCGACTATCTGCGGAGGAACCTCGCCTGCCTTGCCGAGGAGGGCCAGCATGTGTCGATCGCCGCCCAGCGCGGCCCCAGCGTGGAAATTCCGATCTGGGAGGTGATGCGTAAGCGGCTCACCCTGACCGGCTCGACGCTTCGGGCGCGGTCGGTCGGGTTCAAGTCCGCTCTCGCCGACGAGCTTCGCCGCGAGGTCTGGCCGCATCTCGAGGCCGGCGCGATCCGCCCGGTCATCGACGCCACCTTCCCCCTGGCGCAGGCCGCCGAGGCCCACCGCCGGATGGAAAGCGGCGACCATGTCGGCAAGATAGTGCTGGAGGTGCGGTGAGCGCGCCTCCCGACCCGCCGGGGACCGCGCGAGGCCTGGCGCTGGCGCTGCGGTTCTTCGATCAGGTCGTGGAGCCCCTCGTGCGAGCCGTGCCCGGACTGCGCTACGCCGCCGCTCTCGTCGGCGACGGCTCGGAAGTGCTCGGCTACGACGATTCGGTCTCCACCGATCATGACTGGGGACCGCGGGTCCTGCTCTTCCTGGACGAAGCGGATTATCCAAGCCACGCCGCGGCGATTCTCGATCGGCTGGAAGCAGGTTTGCCGGACCGGTTCGAAGAGTGGCCGGTGCGCTTTGAGGACCAGGACCGAGTCACGGGTCTCGACATTCGTGCCGGCCTCGGCGGCTCCGACTCGCATGGCGTCGAAGTTCACACTCTCGCCGGCTGGGTGGGTCGACAGCTGGGCGCCGATGTCGCTCATCGCGATCCGCTTCCCGCGGAATGGCGAGCGCTGGACGAGCAGAAGCTGTTGTCCGTGACCGCCGGACAGGTTTTTCGCGACGATCCCGGCGAGCTGGGCGCGCTTCGCCGCCGCCTTTCCTTCTTTCCGCGCGATCTGCGTCTCGAGCGAATGGCCGACATCTGGTCCGCCGCCGCGTCGGAAATGCCGTTCGTCGGCCGCGCGGGCGACGTCGGCGACGATCTGGGCTCCCGCCTCCTCGCCGCCCGACTCGCCGACCGGGCGATGCGCCTGTGCTTCCTAATCGACGGGCGATATGCGCCTTACTCGAAATGGTTCGGGACGGCCTGGGCTAAGCTGCCCTCGGCGCAGCCCGTGCGCGCGCATCTGGACGCCGCTTTGGCTTCGAGCGGCTGGCGTGAACGGGAAGCGGCTCTGGGAGCGGCCTTCATGGCCGTCGCGCAGCGCCATCTGGAGATGGGGCTGCCCGGTGGCTTCGAGCCCCGGCTGGGCGGCTATTTCACTCGGCCCTACACAGTGATCAATGCCGACGAGATCGCCGCCGCCCTTCGCCGCGAGATCGCGGCCCCGGCTCGGCAAGAAGGTGATCGATGACCGACAAGCTTGTTCTCCACGAATATTCGCAGTCCGGGAATTGCTACAAGATCCGTCTTACCGCAGCGCTGCTCGGGGTCCCCATGCGAGCGCCGGGAATATGACATACTGAAGGGCGAGACCAGGACACCCGACTTCCTCGCCGAGGTCAATCCGAACGGCCGGATCCCCGTCCTGCAGGTGGGCGACCGCTTCATTCCCGAGAGCAATGCCGCCTGCTTCTACCTCGCCGACGGCTCGCCGACTGGTGCCCGAGGACCGGTTCGGCCGGGCCGACATGCTGCGCTGGATGTTCTTCGAGCAATATAATCACGAGCCCAACGTCGCGACGCTGCGCTTCTGGCTCGCCTTCGTCGGCGAGGCGCGGCTGAGCGAGCTCCAGCGGACGCTGCTTCCCGGCAAGCGCGAGGCCGGCGAGGCGGCGCTTGCGCCTGATGGACGAGCATCTCGTCGGCACGCGACTATTTCGTCGGCGACCGCCTCAGCCTCGCCGACATCGCCCTCTATGCCTACACCCATGTGGCGGAGGAGGGCGGGTTCGACCTTGGCCGCTACCCTGCCGTCACCGCCTGGATCGGCCGGATCGCCTCGGCGCCGGGCTACGTGCCGATGGGCGCCTGAGCCCGCTCAGCAGTCGCTGCCGTCGTCGTCGCCGCCGTGGAAGCTGGTGCCGCCCTTGAAGCTCGTGCCGCCGTTGAGGCAGCTTGCCTCGTTCATGACGTGGACGAAGGCGATGGTGCCGACGACCAGCACGACGCCGGCGACGATGGCGACGGTGGCGAGGGTCGAGAGGTCCTTCTTCTCCTCGACGGGCCGTCCCCACAGGTTCATCTGATCGAGGCGCCGGCCGGCGAGCATCAGGTCGGGCCTGGCCTTGTGCGGCGAGAAGCTGAGCTCCAGCCCGTCGCCCATCGCCATGCGGCTGTCCGCACCCCTGCGGCTGTGCGCGGTGGCGGCGACGGTCAGGCTGGCGCGCACGTCTTTCTCCGCGCCTCCGAGGCTTGCCCGAAGCCTCACTCCCGCGAAGGCGCCCCTCTGGTTGTCGACGAAGGGGCTTCGTCCGTCGAGCTCGGCGGCCTGCACCGGGGTGGCGGCCAGGCTCATGCAGAGCGCGGCGGCAATGACCAGTCTCATCGATATTCCTCCCTGTTCGACGCACTCGGGATGCAGCGTCGTGTAGATAAGGATGCCGGGGAACCCCCGATTGGATGTGGGCCGGATTCGCGCATCCGCCTTGCCCTTGCCGAACCACTGGATTAAACGCCTCCGATGCACGGCCGCTCCGGGAAGGGGCGGCCCTTCTTGTTTCTGGAGATATCCCGTGGCTCAGCCGCTCATGCCCCATGCGACCGCTTCCTGGCTGGTCGACAACACCTCGCTCACCTTCGAGCAGATCGCCGAATTCTGCGGCCTCCACATCCTCGAGGTGCAGGCGATCGCCGACGACACCGCCGCGACCAAGCTGACCGGCCGCGACCCGATCCGCGCCGGCGAGCTGAACCAGGAGGAGATCGACCGCGGCCAGGCCGATCCCGACTACAAGCTGCGGATCCAGAAGGAGCCGGACCAGATCCGCCGCACCAAGGGGCCGCGCTACACGCCGGTCTCGAAGCGCCAGGACAAGCCCGACGGCATCGCCTGGATCATCCGCAACCATCCCGAGATCTCGGACGGCCAGATCGGCAAGCTGATCGGCACCACCCGCACGACCATCGCCGCGATCCGCGACCGCAGCCACTGGAACATCGCCAACATCCAGCCCAAGGACCCGGTGACCCTCGGCCTGTGCTCGCAGCGCGAGCTCGACGCGATCGTCGCCAAGGCGGCCAAGGCGGCCGGGATCGAGCCGGCGCCGCAGGACCATCGCCTGGCCGGCGACCGCGAGGCGCTGATCGAGGAGCTTCGCCGCGAGCGCGAGACCGCCGCCCGCGAGGCCGAGGCCGCCCACGCCGCGGAGGAAGCCGGCGAGACGGCCGCGCCGCGCGAGCCGACGGCCGATGACCTCTTCAAGAGCTGAGCCGCAAGCCGAGCCGGCCAGCCCCGACGTCTCGCTGACCGATCCGGACGAGCCCTACAGCCACAAGGGCCTGACCTATCCGCTCGGCCGCCGCGGGCCCGACAAGGGCGAGCTGATCGCGCTCGCCGACGGCGTCGGCTGGGCCCGGCTGCCCATTCCCGGGCTCGCTCAGGCACATCAACGTCTGGGTCCTCGACGACGGCGAGGGGGTCGCCCTGGTCGATACCGGCCTCGACATCGCCCCTTGCCGCGAAGCCTGGGAGGCCGCTGTTCGACGGGCCGCTCGCCGGACGCGCGGTCGACCCGGGTGATCTGCACCCATTTCCATCCCGACCATCTCGGCCTCGCCGGCTGGCTGACCGAGCGGTTCGACGTGCCGCTCTGGATGACCCGCGGCGAATGGCTGTTCGGGCGGATGCTGGCCAGCGACATGCGCGACGCCCCGCCGCGCGAGGCGCTCGCCTTCTGGCGCGCGGCCGGCTGGGACGAGGCGCGGATCGAGGCGGAAGCGGCGAAGGGCTGGGGCCGGTTCGCGTCGATCGTCAGCCCGATTCCGGTCGGCTACGTGCGGATCGGGGAGGGCGATCGCCTCCGCGATCGGCGGCCGCACCTGGCGCGTGGTGATCGGCAGCGGCCATTGCCCGGAACATGCCTGCCTGATCGACGACGAAGGCGGGCTGATGATCGCCGGCGACCAGGTGCTTCCGAGGATCACCTCCAACGTCTCGCTCGGCCTGAGCGAGCCCGAGGCCGACCCGCTCGGCGAATGGCTCGCCTCGATCGAGAAGCTGAAGGGCCTGCCCGACAGCCTACTCGTCCTGCCGTCGCACGGCGAGCCGTTCACCGGCCTTCACGCGCGGCTCGACGCGCTCGCCCACGGCCATCGCGACCGGCTCGACGCGCTTCACGCCAAGCTCGACGAGCCGCGCCGGGCGGTCGACTGCTTCGCGACCCTGTTCGCCCGGAAGATCGAGGACAATATGCTCGGCCTCGCCACCGGCGAGGCGCTGGCGCATTTGCGGCGGCTCGAGGTGGAGGGACGCGCGGTGCGCGAGGTGCGCGAGGGGGTGCATTGGTATAGCGCGCTCTAACCGTAGCGCGGGGGGCCATGCCCGAAAATGCTGCTTGTAGTAATTCGGCCGATTATCGTGCCTGATCCTCACGGGACTTGCTAGAATAGTCGGCAGCGCGGATACTTGCGTGCGAATCGGGTTAGATTCGACGGGGGGCCGTCATGAAAATAGATTTACTGTCCCGGCAGATTCGGGTTTCTGTCGCGAAAAGGGCATCCATCGCCCTGCTGATCCCGCTCGGCGCCTGCGCATCCTTTGACGGTCATCCACGGCCGGTCATCCAGCCGACCGTGATAAGCTCCCATTTCCATGTCGAGCAGGCGCTAACCCAATTCTACGACCTGCCGCCCGGCCAGGCCCGCACCGACTATCGCGACAAGATCATCGGAATCTACATGAATGCGTCCGAGGCCCGGTATCGGGAATTTCGCCGCAAGCTTTCTCGAGAGGTCAAGGGCTCGAACGTTGGACTCGGGACGGCCGCTCTGGGCCTTGCTGCCGGCGCCTCGATCGCAGGGGAAAGCACGGCTAACATCCTCGCGGCCGGTGCCGCGGCCCTGACCGGAACGAAAACCGGACTTGCCAAGGAGGTCTATTTCGAAAAGACGCTGCCGGCCCTGGTTGCCGGTATGGAAGCCGCTCGCACGCGGGTGCGGACGAACATCCTGACCCGGATGCAGAAGCCTGCGGATGTGTACACTCTCCCTCAGGCGTTCATGGACCTCAACAATTACGAATTGGCCGCATCGCTCGACAGCGCTATCGAGATGGTCACCGCCGACGCGTCGCGGCGCGTCGCGGTGGAGGAAAACGCCTATGACGGTGTCGTCCTGGAGCTGACCGGCGCCCCCGAAGCGGGCACGGGAGATGCTCTGCGCGCCGCCGGCACCCTGGTTCGAGCCTTGAAGATCGCGGGAGACACCGAGACGCTCGGGCGCATCGCCAGGGAACTCGACATCGCTCCCGGCGCGACGGCCCAGGACACGGCGGCTGCGATCGAGAATGAAATGGATGAAGCCGAAACGGTGACCGACGCCAACGCATTGGCGGCGAGGATCCTGGATGCGGCGGCGGCGCCCGCTCCCGCTCCCGGCCCCACCCCGTAACCGGAGACTAATGATGGCCGACACGATCAAGGGAGCAAAGCCCGAACTGTCGCTGGCCGGCCTCACCGAATGGCTGGCGAAAAAGGAAGCGATCTTCGGACCGCTCATCAAGATCGGCAACAACGGTGAAGGCACAGCGGCAACCTTCCAATCGGATGCGCCCATTCCTGCCAAGAAAGCGGTGATCAAGCTGAAACAGCCCGATCAGGCCATGCAGCTGCCTGCCGGTGCCACCAAGCTCGCCGAGGGCAAGGTGTTCATTTCCGGAGAGATCCAGAACGTGATCGTCTATCGGGAAGCCTAGTTTCCGGCAGCGATCTCCATTGCTTGACCCCCGCGAAAGGGGAGGCCAAAGCTTCCTCTCCATGCCGGACGCGCCCGAACCCATTTCCGAGCTCTCCTTCGAAGCCGCGCTGAAGCGGCTCGAGGAGATCGTTCGCCGGCTCGAGAGCGGCGAGGCGCCGCTCGACGAGTCGATCGAGCTCTACGGCGAGGGCGATCGCCTGCGCCAGCAATGCGAGGCGCGGCTGCAGGCGGCGCAGGCGCAGATCGAGAAGATCCAGCTCGGCCGCGACGGCCAGCCGAGCGGCACAATCCCGTTCGACGCCGACTGAGCCGCCGCGTGGCGGACGCCTCGCTCCTCGCGCCCGCGCTCGACCAGGTCCGGGCGGAGATCGACGCCTTCCTGTCGGAGCTTCTGGCCGTGCCGCCGGACCCGCGGGCACGGCTCTACGAGGCGATGCGCTATGCCGCGATCGGCGGCGGCAAGAGGCTGCGGCCGCTTGCTCGTCGTCGCCGCCTCGGCGCTGTTCCACATCGAGCGCGCGAGCGCGCCGTCCGGGTCGGCGCCGCGGTCGAGTGCATCCACGTCTATTCGCTGATCCACGACGATCTGCCGTGCATGGACGACGACGATCTGCGCCGCGGCAAGCCGACCGTGCACAAGGCGTTCGACGAGGCGACCGCGATCCTCGCCGGCGACGCCTCCACGCCCTCGCCTTCGAGATCCTCGCCGACGAGGCGACCCACGAGGATCCGTTCGTCCGCGCCGAGCTGGTCGCCGAGCTGGCCCGCGCGGCGGGGCCGGCGGGCATGGCCGGCGGGCAGATGATGGACCTCGCCGCCGACGAGCGAGACGCTCGACCTCGCCGCCGTCACCCGGCTCCAGCAGCTCAAGACCGGCGCGCTGATCGGCTTCTGCCTCGAGGCGGCGGCGATCATGGGGCGGGTGCCGCCCGAGGGGCGGACGCACGCTGCGCGGCTATGCCCGCGACGTCGGCCTCGCCTTCCAGATCGCCGACGACCTGCTCGACGAGGAGGGCGAGGAGGAGAAGACCGGCAAGAAGGTCGGCAAGGACCGCGCCAAGGGCAAGGAGACCTTCGTCTCCCTGCTCGGCCGGGAGCGCGCGCGCCAGCAGGCCGAGCTGCTCGTCGACCAGGCGATCGAGCATCTGAAGAGCTTCGGGGGCGAGGCGG
Organism: uncultured Alphaproteobacteria bacterium; assembly: GCA_963716155.1. Taxonomy (GTDB): domain Bacteria; phylum Pseudomonadota; class Alphaproteobacteria; order Sphingomonadales; family Sphingomonadaceae; genus Allosphingosinicella. The sequence continues at coordinate 1,738,624 of OY970297.1, read as the reverse complement.
ATCTGCTGCGCGCGATCGCCCGCTTCGCGGTCGAGCGGGACCATTGACGGTGGAGGGCTGACGATGAGGACAGGCGTCTATCCGGGCACGTTCGATCCGATCACGCTCGGCCATATGGACATCATCCGCCGCGGCGCGCACCTGGTCGACCGGCTGGTCATCGGAGTGACCACCAACCCGTCCAAGTCGCCGATGTTCACGGTCGAGGAGCGGATGGCGATGGTCCGGCGCGAGATCGCCGGCTCGGCGGGCGACATCGAGGTCGTCGCGTTCGATTCGCTGCTGATGGATTTCGCCGAGCGCGAGGGCGCGTCGCTGATCCTGCGCGGCCTGCGGGCCGTCGCCGACTTCGAATATGAGTATCAGATGGCGGGGATGAACCAGCAGTTGAACGACCGGATCGAGACCGTCTTCCTGATGGCCGACGTCGTCGCTCCAGCCGATCGCCTCGCGGCTGGTCAAGGAAATCGCGCTGCTACGGCGGCGACATCGCGAAGTTCGTCCCGGCCGCGGTCGCCGGCGGATGTCGCCCGGCGGGTGGCGGCGATCGGCCGCAAAGGCACTTGATCCTTGAGCGCCGCGCCGCGCATCATCGCGGGCGCAAGAACGGATTTGTCCGGGGAAATCCAGAACCATGCGTATCAAGACTTTGCTGGCCCTGCTGCTCGGCCTGTTCCTGGCCGGCCTCCGCGGCGGCGCAGGGCCTGCCGGCGCCGCCGCCCGGTCCCGGCGCTCGACCCGGAGAACGTCCTGGTGCTCGACCTGTCGAACGGCGGGCGGGTCGCCATCCAGCTTCGGCCCGACGTCGCCCCCGACCATGTCGAGCGGATCAAGGCGCTGGCCCGCCGGGCTTCTACAACGGCCTCATCTTCCACCGGGTGATCGACGGCTTCATGGCCCAGGGCGGCGATCCGAAGGGCGACGGCACCGGCGGCTCCGAGCTGCCCGACCTCGACGGCCGAGTTCAACGGCCTGCCGCACGTGCGCGGAGCGCGTCGTCGATGGCGCGCGACCGACGACCCGGACAGCGCCAACAGCCAGTTCTTCATCATGCTCGGCGCCGCGGCTCTCGCTCGACGGCAAATATACGGTGTTCGGCCGGGTGGTCGGCGGCATGAACTTCGTCGACGCGATCGAGAAGGGCGAGCCGCCGGCCGAGCCGACCCGGATCGTCCAGGCCTCGATCGCCGCCGACAACAAGCCGCCGCCGGCGCCCGGCCAGGCGGCTCCGGCCGCGGCGCCCGCCCCGGCCCGGGCGACCGCTCGGCCAGCCCGGCGTCGCCGCCGGTCCCGGCCGTCCCGCCGCCGCCGGCGATCCGGCTCCCCGAAGCCAAGCCCAAGCCGCCGTCCCAAGAAGACGCAGTAAGCCGTCGGGTGCGCGTCGACGCCTTCGACTTCGAGCTTCCGCCGGACCGGATCGCGCTGAGGCCGGCGAGCCCGCGCGACTGCGCGCGGCTGCTCGTCGTCCGAGGCGGAGCGCTCGAGGACCGGGCCGTCGCCGACCTGCCGCGGCTGCTCCGCCCCGGCGACGTGCTGGTGTTCAACGACACGAGGGTCATCCCGGCCCAGCTCGAGGGGCGGCGCGGCGAGGCGCGGATCGGCGCGACCCTGCACAAGCGCGAGGGGCCGCGCGGCTGGCGCGCCTTCGTCCGCAACGCCAGGCGGGTGCGCGAGGGCGACCGGATCGATTTCGGCGCCGGCGTCTGCCGCGCTCGGCCGGCGAGCAAGGACGAGGACGGCAGCCTGCTGCTCAGCTTCGAGGGCGAGGAGCCGGTCGAGCTGCTGCTCGAGCGGGCCGGGCGGATGCCGCTGCCGCCCTACATCGCCGGCCGGCGCGCGGCCGACGAGCGCGACCGCGACGATTACCAGACCATGTTCGCGCGCGAGGAAGGGGCGGTCGCGGCGCCGACCGCGGCGCTCCACTTCACGCCGCGGCTGATGGCGGCGCTGGACGAGGCCGGGATCGGCCACGAGACCCTCACCCTCCATGTCGGCGCCGGCACCTTCCTGCCGGTCAAGGCCGACGACACCGCCGACCACGAGATGCACGCCGAATGGGGCCGGATCGACGCCGGCGACCGCCGACCGGCTCAACGCCGCGCGGGCCGCCGGCGGCCGGATGATCGCGGTCGGCACCACCTCGCTGCGCCTCCTCGAAAGCGCCGCCGGCGAGGACGGCCGGGTCCGGCCGTTCGAGGGCGACACGGCGATCTTCATCACCCCCGGCTACCGCTTCCGCGCGGTCGACGGCCTGATCACCAACTTCCATCTGCCGCGCTCGACCCTGTTCATGCTGGTCTCGGCGCTGATGGGGCTGGAGACGATGCAGGCGGCCTATGCGCATGCGATCGAGGCGGGGTATCGGTTCTACTCCTATGGGGATGCGAGCTTGTTGCTGCCGGAGTGACGGGCGCCTGTGCGCGAGCAGGACGAATTTCGGTTCACGCGAAGGCGCGGAGGCGCGAAGGGACGGCGCGGGTGACAGCCACCGAGGCCAGAAGCGAATGATCGCTGGGACACTCTGGTGACAGTCACGTGACTGTCACCAGAGTGTCCCAATGCGGCGCATGATCTTGTCCGCGCCCTCGGCGCCGCCGCGCCGCCCATGGCGGCTTCCGTCGGGGGAAGGCGTTCGGCGCGAGTTGCTTGACGATATTCGCGTCGAAGGAGATCAGCACCGCCAGCTTGTACGACCGATACATGAATTCCAGTCGGAACCGTGCATAAAGGTAGAAGCACAGGACGAAGGCCGTGAGCGCCGCTCCAGCGGCGCTCCACGTCGAGTTCCAAACCGTCGCTCCTGCGACGAGCAGGAACAGCACGGCGAGCGATCGAAAGAGTTTCTGAGTGCTCTCGATCCTGTCGAGTTCTGCGGTGGCGACCGGCTCGCAAAGGCGAAGGAAGTCCTTCCAGAAGCTCTTCGTGGACCAGAATTCCCTGATCTCGCCTGTCGCCATGCTCGCCTTCATCGCAGCACGATCTGACGCGTCGGCTGCGAAAAGGCGGCAAGCCACTTCGTCCTTCAGATCGCTGGCGATACGGCGGTAGGTGACGAGCCGTGCCTGGGGATCGATCCCCCAGAGAAAGTATTTCCCCGTCTTCTCGCCGTAATGTTGCTCGAACAGGTCAATCGGCGCGTCGAGGAGACTAGAAAGGCTCGCGACCACTTGGCCACAGGCATAAGCGATCACCGCGGATGCGAGCGTCTTCTCGGCCGCGCCGAGATGATCGAAGGTGGCGGCCAGCGCTTTCCACCAACCGGGCGGATCTCCGCCGGCTTCAGCGGAGCTGGCGATCAGGAAGGCGAGAACGGCGCCCGGGATCAGAACGGCGAAGAAGTCTTTCAGGCCGATGAGAAAGTCGCCCGGCTTCATCGGTTCCGTCCCCCTGCCAGGTCGTTTTGCGCGTGCCGGCACCTGACCGTCGGAGACGGGCGCACTGCCGTCGCGGAGTTGAGCGGTCCCGGCGCTGCCTTGCGGGCAGGGGACGGACACTTAAGACGCGACGTTCGCGAGCCAAGCGTCCATCCCCCTTTTTTCCAACGCGAGACGATCCGGGCCGCCGAGCGAAGGGGGACACTCGGGTGACAGTCACGTGACTGTCACTAGTGTTACCGCTTTTTGCTGAACGGGTTGGCAACATTTCCGGTTTCCGTGTAAGGGAGGCGCATGTCGAGAGCCGCGCGCCTGGTCCTTCCGGGGATCCCCCACCACGTCACCCAGCGCGGCAACGGCAAGCGGCGGACCTTCTTCGGCGACCCGGACTATGCGCTCTACCTGTCGCTGCTTCGCCATTCGTGCCGCAAGAGCGGCACCGCGGTGTGGGCCTGGTGCCTGATGCCCAACCACGTCCATCTCATCCTCGTCCCCGGCGAGGCGGACGGGCTGCGCAGGGCGCTGGCGCCGACCCACGCGCGCTACGCCGCCGAGGTCAACCGGCGCGAGGGCGGGTGCGGCCATTTCTGGCAGGAGCGCTTCCGGTCGGCGCCGATGGACGAGGCGCATCTTCACGTCTGCCTGCGCTATGTCGAGCTCAACCCGGTGCGGGCGGGCCTCGCCGCCCGGCCCGAGGACTGGCGCTGGTCGAGCGCGCGGGGCCATCTCGGCCTCGCCGCCGACGCGCTGGTCGACCCGGCGCCGGCGCGCGAGCGGATCGACGACTGGCGCCGCTTTCTCGATTCCGGCCTCGACGAGGAGGAACGGGAGACGATCCGGGCCGCCGAGCGAACCGGACGTTTCGCCTGAAAGGGGACACTCTGGTGACAGTCACGTGACTGTCACCAGAGTGTCTGGTGACGGCCCCCCGGCAGTTGGGACACGGACCTTTTTGCGGAAAAAGTACGTGTCCCGTTTCCCCCGTTTTCCCCTGCCCAGGTTCGCGCTCTGCCCGAAGCCGACATTGTCACCCACAGCTTCGACGCTGGTGAAATGCGAAAATGTGGGGAGTGGGATCGCGCGTCGAAACCGACCGGTTGTGACACTCGCTGGCAAGTAGCCAGGCTGCAACGGACACGGTAGCTTTGCTCCATGGCTAGCATCACGAGAGCAGGTATCGCCGACGATCGTCCGATGCGGCATGGTTCGGAGACGACGCTCGCCTGGTTGACGCTGGTAGCGTCCGCCACGCATTTCGGGCTCGAGACCTGGTACCACCTGACCTGGGGCCAGCCGCTCCAGGCGCTGCTCGTCGATTACGTCTGCAATGTGCTCATGCTCTCAGCCGGGTGGCGATCGCTTCGCGTCCGTCCGGCGAGCGCCGCGGGTCTTCTCGCCGCCGGCTGGGCGTTCGCGCTCGGTTTCGGCTGGCGTGGCGTCTTCGGCCGGATGGAGCGGCTCGATGCAGGGCAGGCGGCCGCGAACGGCGAAGCCGGGTTCGTGCTGCCCATCCTTGTCGCCTCGCTGGCAGTCGTTGCGGTTGCGCTAGCCTGGTCACTGTGGCTCGCGTGGCGGCAGAGCTCGCGCCTGGCGGACCCGAAATTCGGTGACAGCCCTTAATTGCGGCGCGCCTAGCCCAGCTTCCGATACGAAAAGTGTGCACTGTCACCGCAATCGGGCCACTCAGCCTGGAAGCTAGCGACCCGGCGGGAGGTCCGGTCCGGACGATTCCTCGCGGATGCCCGCACCGATCGGGCCTCTCGCTGCGCGTTCGAGGCGGATCAGGTACATTCCGACGAGGATGGAGAGCGCGCCCGCGGCCATCAGGACGATGGCCACGGCGGACAGCAGATCAGGCATGGGCGCAACTCCCGTAGTCCGTAACCGCTTTTGAAACGACCTGCCGCTTCTGTCGATCCGTAAGGAGACGGTGGCGTCCGCTGCCGGGCCTGGGCCGGCGCCTTCGGTTCCGAAGTTTGGCGTCTGGGCCGAGGGCTTTCTGCCATTTCGACATCCTAGCACGGGCGCTTCCACGGAAACAAGTGGGTGGACCCTAGAGGAACTGCCGGTCCAAGCATCCTCCCAGCGTACCGGGCACTTAAGGGCCTGGCGCCGTGAAGGGATCAGATACGAGCGCGCGACGTCGGAGGCATAGGCGCGCCCCGCGCCGCCCGAGAACGACCGGTCGGGCCGGGACAAGATTTTTCATCCTGCCCCGCACGCTCCCACTTGACATTTTCTCGGTATGTTCTTATTATGTTCCTAGGGCGAATCATGTGGGAGCGAGGTCGTGGATGACGTGGGCGAGGAGGGGCGCAGGCCCTGTCGGCGGCTGACGCCGGAGGAGGTGGCGCGGTTTCTGGAGGTGCTTCGGGAGACCGGCAACCGGAAAGCGGCGGCGGCGGCGATCGGGGTCGAGCCGCGGCTGATGGACCAGAGGCGCGAGCATGATGCCGAGCTCGACCGGGCGTGGACGGAGGCCGTCGACGCCGCGAACCGGCGGCTGTCGGAGGCGAGCGGGCCGTTCGACTGCCCGCAGGACGGCGAGCTCAACATGATCCGGCGCGGCAAGAAGGGAAAGCTGCAGCTCGTCGCCACCGGCGAGAACCGGTGGAACGCGAAGGTGGAGCGGCGCTTCAGGGAGGCGCTGAGGACCTGCGGCAACGTCCGCGCCGCGGCGGCGGCGGTCGGCTTCTCCGAAGGCGCGATCTGGGAGCGCCGGCGCAAATGGCCGGCCTTCGCCGAGGCTCTGGAGACCCTGCTGGAAGAGGCGGAGCTGGCGCTCCAGTTCCGGATGGCCTGCCAAGGCGACGCTGTCGTCCCGGCGGAGGCGGGGGCGGAGGCGGAGGCGGCCGAGGCGCTGCCGGCCGCCGCCGTCCGCTTCGATCCCGACCTCGCCATGCGCTTCCTGAAATGGCGCGAGGAGAAACGGCGCGGGCGCGGGCGCCGCACCCCGCGCGCGAAGCCGCCGTCGATCGAGCAGGTGACCGACAAGATCATCCGCCAGGTCGAAGCCATCAAGCGCCACCGGCGACGCCAGGCGGGCGAGTGACGGAGGGGGGACAGTCCGGTGACAGTCACGTGACTGTCACCGGACTGTCCCGGCGGGAGACGGGTCATGGAGGGAACGACGCGCGCCTATGGCCGGCAGGCCGTCGAGGCCCTGGAGGGGCTGGACCGGGAGGAGATGCGCCTGGCGCTCAAGGCCCTGACCGAGGACGAGCGGCAGGTGCTTGCGGGCAACTGGCCGAGCTGGGCGCATCGAGGCCAGACTCCCGGAAACGACAAATGGCGGATCTGGGTGCTGCTGGCGGGGCGCGGCTTCGGCAAGACACGCGCGGGGGCGGAATGGGTCTCCGACTTCGCCCGGGCCAATCCGGGGGCGTCGATCGCCCTGGTCGGAGCCAATCCCCAGGAGGCCCGGGCGGTGATGGTCGAGGGCCGCCGCTCCGGCCTGCTCGCGGTCGCCCGCCCCGAAGAGCGCGACGCGATGGTCTGGGAGCCGAGCCGGCGGCGCCTGCTGTTCGCCAGCGGCGCCGAGGCCTTCCTCTATTCGGCCGCCAATCCGGAGAGCCTGCGCGGGCCGGAGCACCACATCGCCTGGTGCGATGAGCTCGCCAAGTGGCGCCGCGGGCAGGCCGCCTGGGACAATCTGAGGCTCGGCCTTCGTCTCGGACCGAGGCCGCGGGCGGTGGTGACGACCACTCCGCGGGCGGTGCCGCTGCTCAAGCGCCTGCTCGCGCTCGAAGGCACGGTGCTGACCGGCGGGGCGAGCCGCGACAACCCTCAATTGTCGGACGACTTCATCGCCGCGGTCGAGGGGGTCCACAAGGATACCCATTTCGGACGGCAGGAGCTCGACGGAATATTGCTCGACGACGTCGAAGGGGCGCTCTGGACCCGAGCCCTGATCGAGCGCCGCCGGGTCCGGCTCAGCCTTCCGGAAACGGGGTTCTTCCGCCGGATCCTGGTCGGAGTCGACCCGCCCGCCTCGCAGGCCGGGACGTGCGGGATCGTGGTGTGCGCAATGGGCGCGGACGGAATCGCCTACGTGCTCGCCGATTGCTCGGAAGGGGGCCTGACCCCGGGGGGCTGGGCGCGCAAGGCGGCCGCGGCGGCGCGGGCCTGGGGCGCGCATCGGGTGGTGGCCGAGAAGAACAACGGGGGCGAGATGGTGGAGGAGGTGCTTCGCGGGGCGGATTCCGGGCTGCCGGTCACTCTGGTCTACGCCGCCGACGGCAAGGCGGCCCGGGCGGAGCCGGTCGCCGTCCTGTTCGAGGCCGGCAAGGCCCGGTTCGCCGGCGCCTTTCCCGAGCTGGAGGACGAGCTGGCCGGCTTCACCGCCGCCGGGTGGCGGGGAGCCGGGGCGAGCCCCGACCGGGCCGACGCGATGATCTGGGCGATGACCGAGCTGGCGGTGAAGCCGGCCCCGGCCGAGCCGCGCATCCGAATCCTGTGAGCCGCGGCCGGCGACGGCCCCGCGACCGCCATGCCGCCCCCGGACGAGGGTCAGGCGGCGACGGCCATGTCCTCGGCGACCTCGTTGGCGGCCGGGGCGGGCTCGGCGGCGGCGGCCGGCCGGGCCTGCGCGGCGGGGCGCGGGTTCGGCGAGACCAGGCGGGTGAGGAGGACCAGCACGCCCAGCGCCAGATAGGCGCCGATCACCGCCGTCGGGCTGAGCAGCAGAAGCGCGGCGAAGGGCACGCGCAGGAACATGGGGTTGAAGCCGAAATCCTCGCCAATGGCTTCGCAGACTCCCAAAAGGGTGTGGTCGCGGGCGATGAGGTTGGGCTGAGAGGTCTGCATCCTTCACTCCTTTGGCGAAGCGAGCCGATCGACCCGCCCTGACGCAAACCCCTCAGCACGAGCCGTGCCAGAAATGATTTTCGCAATCCCTGCAAAGGGTTGACTGAAACGGGCCGAGCGTTTCCGGGGCAGCGGCGGCGGGGCGCCCGCCAAATGTTGGGAAAAGCCGCCAACCGCGCCGGCCGTTTTTGGCGGCGCTTGCGGCTTGCCAAGCCGAGGTCGGCGTGGAACGGCGAGCGGCCCTGTCGAGGAACCTTGAATCCATGTCGTCCAAACCCGTCCCGCACGAGCCCGCCGGCCCCGAGGCCTTGCGCGAGGAGATGGAGCGTCTCGGCCCGTGGCACCACGACGTCGAGATCGCTCCCGGCGTGTCGACCCTGGGGGTCCGCAACTCGACCGACCCCGACCAAAGGTTCGAGGAGCATTATTCGCCCGAGCTGATGATGAACCACCTGCTCGGATCGCTCTATCCCGACGGGCTGCAGGGCCGCTCCTTCCTCGACTGCGCCTGCAACAGCGGCGGGCACAGCATCGCCGCGCTGCGCCACGGGGCGGGCAGGGTCTTCGCCTTCGACGCCCGCCAGCATTGGGTCGACCAGGCCCGGTTCCTCGCCCGCCATTGCGGCGCCCCGGACCTGACCGTCCGGCGCTGCGAGCTGGGCGACCTTCCCGGGCTCGGGCTCGAGCCGTTCGACGTCACCTTGTTCGCCGGTATCTTCTACCATCTTCCGGACCCGGTCGCCGGGCTGAAGATCGCCGCCGACCTGACCAGGGAGCTGCTCATCGTCAACACGGCCGTGCGCCGCGGCCGGGGGCGGGCGCTGGTCCTCAACATGGAGAGCGACACCCACGTCCTCTCCGGAGTCGACCGGCTCGCCTGGCTTCCGACCGGGCCCGAGGTGATGAAGGAGCTGCTCGCCTGGTGCGGCTTCCGGCACAGCCGGATCGACCTCTACTGGTCGAGCGGGCCGAGGGGCTGGAAGCGGCTGCAGATGGTCGCCGCGCGCGACGAGAAGACGCTCGAAGCCTATGACCGGGCCCGGCCGGACGCGATCGCTCCGCCCAATCTGAGGCGGCGGGCGCTCTTCCGGCTCTACCATTTCCTGCACCGGGCCAAGGCCTGATCGTGTAGGAGCGCCGCTCATGCCGGACGCGCCCCGCTTCGCCTTCTCGATCGCCGCCACCGACGGCGCCGCCCGGGCCGGGACGATCGCGATGCGGCGCGGCGAGATCCGCACGCCGGCGTTCATGCCGGTCGGCACCGCCGCGACGGTCAAGGCGATGAAGCCGGCGGACGTGCGCGCGTCGCGGCGCCGACATCATCCTCGGCAACACCTATCATCTGATGCTCCGGCCCGGGCGCGGAGCGGGTCGCGCGGCTCGGCGGGCTGCACCGCTTCATGGGCTGGGAGCGGCCGATCCTGACCGACAGCGGCGGCTATCAGGTGATGAGCCTCGCCGAGCTCGCCAAGGTGAGCGAGGAGGGGGTGGCGTTCAAGAGCCATCTCGACGGCAGCCGCGCACATGATCACGCCCGAGCGGTCGATCGAGATCCAGCGGCTGCTCGGCTCCGACATCGTCATGGCGTTCGACGAGCTGGTGCCGACGACCGCGACCCGCGAGGCGCAGGCGGCGGCGATGGAGCGGTCGATGCGCTGGGCGAAGCGGTCGCGCGAGGCGTTCGACGCGGGCGGCGAGCATGCCGCGGGCGCGGCCCTGTTCGGGATCCAGCAGGGCGCGCTCGACGAGGGGCTGCGCCGCGCCTCGGCGCGAGGCGCTGATCGAGATCGGCTTCGACGGCTATGCGGTCGGCGGCCTCGCGGTGGGCGAGGGGCAGGAGGCGATGTTCGCCTGCCTCGACTTCGCGCCGGGCCAGCTTCCCGCCGACCGGCCGCGCTATCTGATGGGGGTCGGCAAGCCCGACGACATCGTCGGCGCGGTCGAGCGCGGGATCGACATGTTCGACTGCGTCCTGCCGACCCGCTCGGGCCGCACCGGCCAGGCCTTCACCCGCGACGGGCCGATCAACATCCGCAACGCCCGCTTCGCCGAGGACGCCGGGCCGCTCGACCCGGCCTGCCCCTGCCCGGTCTGCGCGACCTGGAGCCGCGCCTATCTCCACCATCTCGTCCGCTCGGGCGAGATATTGGGCGCGATGCTGATGACCGAGCACAATCTGTGGTTCTACCAGGAGCTGATGAGCGACCTGCGCGAGGCGATTTCGGCAGGCCGACTGGCTGCTTTCGCGGCGGATTTCCGCCATCGTTACGGTTCGCGCCGGGCCCGTCCGGGGTTGAAAATTTGAGCTTTCTCCCCATCTTTGCTAGAGAGCGGCCCATGGAAATCCTGATCTTCGGCGTGGCGAGGGACCGGTCCACCGGCCTCGAACTTGCCTGGGGTCGGCGGCCGCACTAGAGCGCCGGTCCTTTTCGGAGTCGTTGATGCCGTCGAACGAATTCGCCTTGCCTCGTCCCTCGCTGCTGCGGCTCCCCGAGCTTCGCCACTGGCTGGCGTCGGCGGTTCTGGCGACGACCGCGGGCCTCTACGTCCTCGCCGGCCTCAGCGTCGCCTGGCTCGAGCCGGCGAGCGCGACCCCCCATGCCCGGCTGACCGGAGCGGGGGCGCCGGTGGTGATTCCCGGCCTCGGAACGCCGCCCGAGCCGGAGCCGCTGCAGTTCCGCGAGATCCCGCCGCAGGACGCGGTGGCGATCAACGCGGCGGTGCCCGTCTCGACCCTTCCCAACCCGGCCGCGCGCCCGTTCGGAACCGCCTTCGCGACCCCGGCCGACCGGCTGCGGGCGCTCGAATGCCTGACGGCGGCGGTCTATTACGAGGCCGCGGTCGAATCGACCGACGGCCAGCGCGCCGTCGCCCAGGTCGTCCTCAACCGGGTTCGCCACCCGGCCTATCCGCGCACCGTCTGCGGAGTGGTCTTCCAGGGCCAGGAGCGCGCCACCGGCTGCCAGTTCACCTTCACCTGCGACGGCGCCCTGCGCCGCACCCCCTCGGCCGCCGGCTGGGCCCGCGCCCGCCGGGTCGCCGAGGAGGCGCTCGCCGGCCACGTCTACAAGCCGGTCGGCTGGGCGACCCATTACCATACCAACTGGGTCGTGCCCTATTGGAGCTCGAGCCTGGTCAAGCTCGCCAATGTCGGAACCCACATCTTCTTCCGCTGGGAGGGCGGCTGGGGCAAGCCGGCGGCGTTCCGCTTCGGCCATGCCAGCGTCGAGCCGCAGATCGCCAAGATGCGCAGCCTGACCTCGGATCCCTCGACCCTCGCCGAGGCCCCGACCGTCGACGAGGCCGCCGCCCTCGCCGCCGCCGCCGCGGCCGCGGTCAACCCCGCCGACGTCAAGCAGGCACCGGGCACCATCGACAGCTTCGCCCGGGCCGTGCTTCGCCGCTACGAGCCGCCCAACCCGGAGGCCGCCACCGCGGCGGTCCAGGCGCGCTCGGCCAAGCCGCTGTCCTCGACCACCCACTGGGCGCTGTCGGGCCTTCCGCAGCCGTCGGCGTCGGCTCCCGCCGCCAAGCCGGCGGCGAAGCCGGCCGCGGCGGCGGCGGCCCCGGCGGCCGAGGCGCCCAAGTGTCTGGAAGGCGTGCGCCGGGCGCTGAAGGGGGCGACGGCGCCGGCGGACAAGGCGGCGGGCTGCTAGGCAACTTCACCCTCTCCCGTTCTTTACGGGAGAGGAGGGGCCCAAGCCAAGGCTTGGGAGGTGAGGGTCTTGCTGAGTCCGGTGTACAGACCCTCACCTCCCAAGCTTCGCTTGGGCCCCTCCTCTCCCGCGAAGAGCGGGAGAGGGGTTTTGAGCTGATCGAGCTCATCCCAATAACGGATATAATTGGCTTTGACCTGAGGCCTTTTGTCCGTCACCTTCACACATCGTGGAGGGGGCGCCATGTCGAACGTAGCGGGCAAAGCTTATGCGATGAACGTGGTGACGCCGATGCGGCCGTCGCGCACCAAGCTGATGCAGCTCATCTTCATGTTCGCCCGCTCGCAGCCCGGCAAGCTCGCCGGCCTGCTCGGCCTCTCCTTCATCCATTTCGCGCGCTGGGTCCTCATCCGCCGCGACCAGTGGCCCGATTTCGGCCAGCCCAAGGAGCGCCTCACCAACGACTACATGCTGTTCTGCTCGAACTTCAACGGGACCTGGGACCAGTATATCGACGCCTTCTCCGACGGGCTTCCGGGCGGCCTCGACCTGCTCTGGTACACCAGCATCAAATATCCGCACTCGATCCCGATCACCCCGTTCAAAAACTATATCCGGGCCAACCAGATCGACACGGATTATTATTACAACTCGGTCCCCGGCGCGGCCCAGAAGGACGTCAAGGCGGCGATGCGGCTTCGGCGCGCGATCAAGGCGCTCGCGGCTAGCCACGCGTCGCTGAGCCCCGAGGAGTTCGCGGCCGCCTACCGCCAGACCCTGCTGGCGGTTCAGAACGATCTGCGCGGCCAGGGCCCGGCGCCCGTCGCGTCCAACGACACCGCCGCGGCCGACCTCAACCGGCTGCCTTACGTCAAGCAGGCGTGGGGAGCCGTCTGATGCCCACTTTCGATACCGGCACCCTCTTCTACACGGGCCTCTTCCCGGTCGACCTCAGGCCGACCCGCCGGCCCGACAAGAGCATCACCTCGCACAGCCACCTGCTCCGCGAGGTGCTCGCCTCGCTGCCCAATTACAGCCCGGAGGATCGCGCCGCCCTGCCGAGCCCGTTCAGCCGCGACAGCCGGACCCATTTCGCGCGGCTCGCCATCATCGACGATCCGGCGTTCGAGGGGCGGGTCTCGGGCGATACCCTGCTCGCCGCGGCCAAGGGCGTCGACCCCTCCGAGCACCAGCCGGTCGACCATCTCTCGCGGTCCTGGCTGATCTTCGTCGCCGACGCCGACGCGAAGGACGCCGGCGACTCCTGCCGCGACACCTGGGCGCGCGGGCTTTGGGAGGTGATGGAGCCCGAGCTTCGAGCCATTTTCCGCCACTGCCTCGGCTTCCGCAAGGTCGAGACCGGCGACGATTTCGCCGCCTATCTGGCCAAGGGCCAGATCGAGACGACGATGAGCTTCCACGATTACTGGATCGATCCGCCCAACCTTCCGGACCTTTCGATGGGGCGGATCAAATGGACGATCCTGGGTCCGGCGCTGCTCGGCGCTCTCCTCGTCGCCTGGTGGCGCTGGTGGCCGTGGCACTGGCCGAGCTGGCCGCTCGACTGGGGCGGGATAGCCTTGGTCCTCCTCGGAGCGCTGGTCGGCCTCGCGATCGGCATCTGGCTGATCGTCCGCACCATCTCCAGCCGCGGCGCCAAGCCCTGGCCGGCCGGGCCCGACGCCGATCTTCCCAGCGTTCTCAAGAGCCTCCACGTCCAGCGCGAGTTCACCCGGTTCGCGATCGCCAACCAGGTCGCCGCGCCCGCCGAGCTCCACGCCGCCTTCGGCCGCTTCATCGACGAGGTGAAGCCGGCGGATGTCGAGGGACCGACACAGAAAGCGGGAGTGGTGCCGTGAGCAGACGACCTTATCCCGTCGACGTCGAATATGCCGACATCCAGGGCGGGATCCTCACCGCCTACGGCAAGCAGGGTTTCCCCTGGGGCCGCTTCGGCCTGGTCTGCGTCCGCGATGCCGCGGCGGGACGCGCCTTCGTCGAGACGCTTCGCCGCGAGGTCACCACCGCGGTTCGCTGGCCGTCGCGCAAGCAGGCGATCCCCGAGGGGCGGCTGGTGGTCGAGCGGCCCGCGGTCACCCTGAACCTCGCTTTCACCTATTGCGGCCTCAAGGCGCTCGGCGTTCCGACCCGGACTCTTCGCGGCCTTCCCGACGAGTTCATGGATTCGATGGCCGGCCGGGCCAAGATCCTCGGCGACGACACGCCCGACAACCCGATGTCGGAATGGGACGAGGTCTGGGACCCGAAGAAGCGCGGCGCGGACGTCCACATCCTCGTCATGCTGAACGGCACCATCACCCTCGACGGCAAGCCGCCGCCCGAGCTCAAGGCGATGCAGGACCGGATCGCCTCCTATTGCGACGGGAGGAAGGTCGAGCTGCTCGCCGGCCACCGCGGGCCGGACCCGCATTGGCAGGAGCTCGAGGCGATCAGGGACGCCAAGGGCGTGCCCTGTCCCAAGGAGCATTTCGGCTTCACCGACGGGATCAGCGATCCGGTCTTCGAGGGCCAATATCCCAAGCAATATGAGAAGGACCGGGCGATCGGCTCCGGGGCGACCGACGGCGAAGGCCATTGGCGGCCGCTCGCCGCCGGCGAGTTCCTTCTCGGCTGGCCCGACGAGGCCCAGGAGATACCGGGCGCGGCGATGCCGCTCGATTTCAGCCGCAACGGCACCTTCATGGCCTATCGCAAGCTCAACCAGGAAGTCGCCGCCTTCAAGGCCTGGGTGAACGAGGCCGCGGCTGAGCTCCAGCAGGTCTGGAAGCTTCCGAGCTTCGACGTGGCGCATGCCACCTTGATGGCGAAGATGGCGGGGCGCTGGGAGGACGGCGTTCCTCTCGACGTGGCGCCCGACTGGGACGCCTGGAAGAAGTTCAACGCCGAATGCGAGCCCGACAAGGAGGGCCATGTCGTCCGCGACGAGAGCGCGCGCGCCAAGGCGCTGGTCGACTTCGGCTATCGGACCGATGCCGAGGGCTACAAATGCCCGATGGGCGCCCACATCCGCCGCTGCAACACCCGCGACATGCTCGATCCGCGCGGCGACTCGCCCGATCCCAAGTCGCGCATGGGCTCGGCGCTCAACAACCGGCGGCGGATCCTCCGCCGCGGCCTGCCCTACGGCAAGGAGAACGCGGCCGACGGCGAATGCGGGATCATCATGCTCGTCGTCTGCGCCAGCCTCCAGCGCCAGTTCGAGTTCGTCCAGCAGCAATGGCTGAACTACGGCCTCGACGCCAATTCGGGCAACGACACCTGCCCGCTGCTCGGCAACCATGACGAGGAATCCAAGTTCGTCATCCCCGCCGATCCGGCCTCGGGCAACCCGCCCTTCATCGCCACCAGGCTGAAGCAGTTCGTCACCACCCGCGGCGGCGATTATTTCTTCGTGCCCTCGATGACGGCGCTGAGGATGATCGGCATGGGGGTGGTCGACCCGACCTGAGGCCGTATCGACATTTCGCTCGAGGGTGGCTGCCCTCAAACCCCTCTCCCGTCCTTTACGGGAGAGGAGGGGCCCAAGCCGGCAGGCTTGGGAGGTGAGGGTCTGTACACCGGACTCGGCAAGACCCTCACCTCCCACCGCTGCGCGGTGGGCCCCTCCTCTCCCGCGAAAAGCGGGAGAGGGGCTTATGCCGCCCGAAATTTCGGCCCAGCTACCCCCGGCGAAGCGCAAACCGCTGCAGCTTGCCCGTCGCGGTCTTCGGCAGCGCTTCCACGAACTCCAGCTCGCGCGGATATTTGTAGGGGGCGATCGTCGCCTTGACGTGATCCTGCAGCTCGCGGGCGAGCGCCTCGTCCGGGGCCTGGCCGGGGGCCGGCACGACGAAGGCCTTCACCTTGCGCCCGCGCTCCTCGCAGGGCACACCGACGACGGCGCATTCCTGAACGGCGGGATGGGCGTAGAGAGCGTTCTCGACCTCCGGAGCGGCGATGTTGTAGCCGGCGGAGATGATCATGTCGTCGGAGCGGGCGACGTACCAGAAATAGCCGTCCTCGTCGGCGCGGTAGGTGTCGCCGGTGACGTTCCAGCCGTGCTGGACGTAATCGGCCTGGCGCTCGTCGTCGAAATAGCGGCAGCCGGTCGGGCCCTTCACGGCCAGGCGGCCGGTGCCGTGAGCCAGAGGACGGCCGTCCTCGTCCAGCACGCAGGCTTTGTAGCCGGGAACCGCCTTGCCGGTGGCGCCGGGGCGGATGTCGTCGCCGGAGGCGGAGATGAAGATGTGCATCATCTCGGTCGCGCCGATGCCGTCGACGATCTTCAGCCCGGTCGACTCGTGCCAGGCGTGCCAGGTGGCGGCGGGGAGATGCTCGCCGGCCGAGACGCAGGTCGTCAGCGACGAGATGTCGTGCTCGCCGAGCAGCCCGAGCATCGCCTTGTAGGCGGTGGGCGCGGTGGCGAGGTGGGTGATCTCGAACCTCGCCACCGCCTCGAGCAGGGGCCTGGGACCCGGCTGCTCGATCGTCACCGCCGCGCCGCCGAAGCGCCACGGGAAGATGAGCAGCATTCCGAGCCCGAAGGTGAAGGCGACCGGCGCCGAGCAGGCCCAGCGGCCGCCCGGCTTGCGGCTTCAGCACGGAGCGCGCGAAGCTGTCCGCCGGCGCGAGGATGTCGCGGTGGAAGTGGACGCAGCCTTTCGGCTTGCCGGTCGTGCCCGAGGTGAAGGCGATCAGGGCGACGTCGTCGCGAGCGGGTGTCGGCCGGCGCGAAGCCGCGCTCCACCGCCTTCAGCCGCTGCTCGAGCCGGCCGCCGCCCGAATCGCCGTGGTAGCTCAGCAGCGAGCGGATCAGGCCGGTCTCGTCCGCCGCCGTCATGAAATCGCCGAGGAAGCGGTCGTCGACGATGGCGTGGTGGACCCGCGCCCGCTCGACGATCGTCGCCAGCTCGCCGGAGCGGAGCACCGGCATGGTCGCGACGACGATCCCGCCCGCCTTGAGGACGCCGAGCCAGCAGGCGAACAGCATCGCCCCGTTCGGCCCGCGCAGGAGCACCCGGTCGCCGGGGACGAGATCCTCCTCCTCGACGAGGAGGCGCGCGATCCGGTCGGAGAGGTCGCGCATCTCGCCATAGGTCCAGCGGCCGGAGTCGTTGATCACCGCCGGGGCGTCGGGGTCGCCTTTGTCGATCAGCTCGACGGCGGCGTTCAGCCGCTCGGGATATTGGAGCTCGGGCAGGTCGAAGAGGAATTCCGGCTGGGCCTCGGGCGGCGGGAGGCGGTCGCGGACGAAGGTGTCTGATGCGCGGTCACTGCCCTCACCCTCCCACCGCTTCGCGGCGGGCCCCTCCATGCCGAGGCCGCCCTGTCCCCCGGACAGGGCTGAGCCGCGCGGGGCGCGGCTCACCTCGGCATCCCCTGCAGGGGAGAGGGACAGGCGCGAGGCGCCAGGGTGAGGGCCTGGTCAGCCTCACCATTTGGGCACCACCGCAATCGTCTCGATCTCGATCCGCGCCGCCGGCTCGACCAGAGCGCTCACCTCGACCACCGCCATGGCCGGGAAGTTGCGGCCCATCACCTCCTTGTAGGCGGCGCCGATCTCGGCGAGGCCGAAGCGATATTCGTCGATGTCGACGACGTACCAGGTCATCCGCACGACATGCTCGGGGCCGGCGCCGTCCTCGGCGAGGATGGCGAGCGTGTTGAGCAGGACCTGGCGGAGCTGGCCGGCGAGGTCCGGCGCGACGATCCGCCCTTCCTCGTCCCAGCCGATGATTCCGGCGGTGAACACCATCCGCCCTTCCGCGGAGATGCCGTTGGAGAAGCCGCTGGGTCGCGGCCAGCCGGGGGGAAGCAAGGCTCTCATGTCCGATACTCCGCGAGATGGGCGCGGGCGATCACCACTTTCTGCACCTCCGAGGCGCCCTCGTAGATCCGAAGCGCCCTGATCTCCCGGTAGAGCCGCTCGACCGGCACTCCGCTCGTCACTCCGAGCCCGCCGAACAGCTGCACCGCCTTGTCGATGACGCTCTGGGCGCTGTCGGTGGCGTGGAGCTTGGCGAGCGCCGCCTCGCGGCTGTTGCGCTGTCCCTTGACGTCGCGGAGCCAGGCCGCGCGGTAGACGAGCAGGGCGGAGGTCTCGACGTCGAGCACCATCTCGGCGAGCTTCGACTGGGTGATCGGATTGTCGGCCAGCATGCCCGCTGCCGAGCCGCCGGGTCAGCGCCCGCCGGGTCGCCTCGTCGAGCGCTCGGCGGGCGAAGCCGAGGGCGGCGGCGCCGACCGTGGTCCGGAAGACGTCGAGCGTCGCCATCGCCTGCGCGAAGCCGCGGCCGCGCTCGCCGAGCAAAGCGGAGGCGGGGAGGCGGAGGTCGTCGAACCGCAGCGGTGGCGAGCGGGTGGGGAGCGATCACGTCGATCCGCTCGCTGTCGTCGAGGCCCGGCGTGCCGCGGTCGACGATGAAGGCGGAGATGCCCTTTCGCCCCCGGCGCTTCGCCGGTGCGGGCGAAGAGGACGTAGAAGTCGGCGATCCCGCCGTTGGAGATGTAGGTCTTCGCGCCGTTGAGGACGAAGCCGCCGTCCGCCGCTTCGGCGCGTGGTCTCGATCGTGGCGACGTCCGAGCCCGATGTCGGGCTCGGTCAGGGCGAAGGCGGCGATCTTCTCGCCCGCTCGCGACCGCCGGCAGGTAGGCGGCCTTCTGCGCCTCGCTTCCGAACAGGCTGATCGTGCCCGAGCCGAGCCCCTGCATCGCGAAGGCGAAGTCGGCGAGGCCGTCATGGCGGGCGAGGGTCTCGCGGATCAGGGCGAGAGTGCGGACGTCGATGCCGGCCGGCTGCATCGGGGACGCAGTGGCGGAGCCAGCCGCCGTCGCCGAGCTTGCGCACGAGGTCGCGGCAGGCCTGGTCGACGTCGTCGGGTTCCTCGTCGGTGAGCTCGGCCTCGCACCAGCGCTCGAGCTCCTCCGCGAGCTCGCGGTGGCGCTCGTCGAAGAAGGGCCAGTCGAGGAAGGCGCGGTCGGTCCGACCAACGTCATGCTGAACTTGTTTCAGCATCCAGCCCTCCGCTTCCCGGACGGGCGACCAGCTGGACCCTGAAACAAGTTCAGGGTGACGAAGACCCCGGCCTCAGTCACCCTTGAACTCCGGCTTGCGCTTGGCCGCGAAGGCCTCGAAGGCGCGGCGGAAGTCGTTGGTGGCCATGCAGATCGCCTGGGCCTGGGCCTCCATCTCGATCGCCGTCTCGAGGCTGACGTTCCATTCCTGGTTGAGCTGGGTCTTGGTGATGCCGTGGGCGAAGGTCGGGCCCGAGGCGAGGCTTCGGGCCAGCGCCCGCGCCTCGTCGAGCAGGGCTTCGCTCGGCACCAGCCGGTTGTGGAAGCCCCAGCGCTCGCCCTCCTCGGCGGTCATCACCCGGCCGGTGAAGAGCAGTTCCGCCGCCCGGCCCTGGCCGACGATCCGCGGCAGGATCGCGCAGGCGCCCATGTCGCAGCCGGCGAGGCCGACGCGGGTGAACAGGAAGGCGGTCTTCGTCTCGGGCGTGGCGAGCCGGAGGTCCGAGGCCATCGCCAGGATCGCGCCGGCGCCGACGCAGATCCCGTCGATCGCGGCGACGATCGGCTGCGGGCAGGCGCGCATCGCCTTGACGAGGTCGCCGGTCATCCGGGTGAAGTCGAGCAGGGCCGGCATGTCCATTTCGGTCAGCGGCCCGATGATCTCGTGGACGTCGCCGCCCGAGCTGAAATTGCCGCCCGCGCCGGCGACCACCACCGCCTTCACCTCGCGGGCGTAGACCAGGGCCCGGAAGGTGTCGCGAAGCTCGGCATAGCTCTCGAAGGTCAGCGGGTTCTTGCGCTCCGGCCGGTCGAGCGTGACCGTCGCGACCCCGTCGGCAAAGGCCCAGTGGAAATGCTCGGGCGCGAAGGTGTTCCGGGTTCATGCGATCTCCACCGCTTCACCGTTCCGGTCGGAGACGATGAGGTCAAGCACCGCCGCGGCGACCTCCTCGGGCGAGATCAGCCGGCCCGGACGGGTTGAGCCGAGCCAGCTCCGCCCGCGCCTCGTCCGCGCTTCGGCCGGTCTTGGACGTGATGGTGGCGACCGACTGGACGGTCATGTCGGTGTCGACGAAGCCCGGGCAGACCGCGTTCACGCGCAGGTTCGTCCGCGCATATTCGGCGGCGAGGGCGCGGGTCAGGCCGACCGCGCCGTGCTTGGCGGCGATATAGGGCGAAGCGTAGGCGAAGCCGTGGAGGCCCGCCATCGAGGCGATGGTGACGATCCGGCCGGCCGGGGCGGCGAGCAGGTCGGGCAGGGCCGCCTGGCAGCAATGGAACATGCCGTCGAGATTGACCGCCAGCATGTCGCGCCAGAGCGTTTCGGTGACCTTGGCGAACGGCATGCCGGCCGCGGCGCCGGCATTGTTGACGAGGATGGTGATCGGGCCCTGCGCCTCGCGGGCGAGGGCGAAGGCGCGGTCGACCTCCTCGCGGACGGTGACGTCGGCGGGCGCGACGAGGGCGTCGAAATCGCCGGCGCAGACCTCCTCCAGCGGCTCCCGGCGGCGGCCGACGAGGGTGAGCTTCGCGCCCTCGGCGCCGAGCGTGCGGGCGATGGCGGCGCCGATTCCGGTGCCGCCGCCGGTGATGAGGGCGTGGTGGTCTTTCAGCCGCATGTGCCCTCACCCTGCCGGACCCTCCGGGCCCGGCTGTCCCTCTCTCCTGGAGGGAGAGGGGTTTTGCGTCCCTCTCCCTCCAGGGGAGAGGGACAGGCAGCCCGCGAAGCGGGGTGCCAGGGTGAGGGCACGCAGGGCCTCACGCCTTCAGCTCCGCTTCCCGCGCGAGGTTGCGCGCCAGCTGGGCCATGCCGCCGAGATATTGGGGCGGGACCTGGATCCCGCGATAATCGGCGGCGGCGGCGGCGCGCAGGGTCCACATCGGGTCGACGAGGTGGGGGCGGGCGAGGGCGACCAGGTCGGCGCGGCCGGCGGCGAGGATCGAGTTGACATGGTCGCTCTCGTAGATGTTGCCGACCGCCATCGTCGCGACCCGGCCCTCGTTGCGGATCTGGTCGGCGAAGGGGGTCTGGAACATCCGGCCGTAGACCGGCGCGCAGTCGGCCCAGGTCTGGCCGGCCGAGACGTCGATCAGGTCGGCGCCGGCCTCGGCGAAGGCCCGTCCGATCGCCACCGCCTCGTCGGGAGTCACCCCGAGCTCGCCCATCCAGTCGTTGGCGGAGATCCGCACCGACATCGGCCGCTCGGCCGGCCAGGCCTCGCGCATCGCCCGGAACACCTCGAGCGGGAAGCGCAGCCGGTTCTCCAGGCTGCCGCCATATTCGTCGCTGCGCTTGTTGGTCAGCGGGGTGATGAAGCTCGACAGGAGATAGCCGTGGGCGGCGTGGAGCTCGACCATGTCGAACCCCGCCTCGAGGCCCATCCGGACCGCGGCGACGAACTGGTCGCGCACCTGGTCCATGTCGGCGCGGGTCATCGGCCGCGGCACCTGGTTGTCGCGGGACCAGGGCACGTCCGACGCCGCCATGACCGGCCAGTTGCCGCGCTCGAGCGGCACGTCATAGCCTTCCCAGCCGACCCGGGTGCTGCCCTTGGGCCCCGAATGGCCGAGCTGGAGGCAGAATTTGGCGCGGCTGTGGGCGTGGACGAAATCGACGATCCGCTTCCACGCCTCGACATGCTCGGGCGCGTACAGGCCGGCGCAGCCCGGCGTGATCCGCCCTTCGGCGGAGACGCAGGTCATCTCGGTGTAGACGAGGCCGGCGCCGCCCTGGGCGCGGGTGCCGTAATGGACGAGGTGGAAGTCGTTCGGAACGCCGTCGCGTGCCGAATACATCGCCATCGGCGAGACGACGACCCGGTTGTCGAGCCTCAGCTCGCGCAGCCGGTAGGGCGCGAACATCGGCGGAGCGGGGTCGTTGACCGGGATTCCCAGCGCCTTCGACTGGAACCAGCGCTCGACGCCCTCGAGCCAGGGCTTGTCGCGAAGCCGCAGATTCTCGTGGCTGACCCGCTGCGAGCGGGTGAGCAGCGAGTAAGCGAACTGGATCGGCTCGAAATGCAGGTAGCGCTCGAGGGTCTCGAACCATTCGGTCGAGTTGCGGGCGCTGTTCTGCAGCTTGAGCACCTCGATCTGGCGCTCGTCGTGATATTCGCCGAGCGCCGCCTCGCGGGAAAGGCCCGGGCGGTTGAGCACCTCGGCGAGCTTGATCGCGTCCTCGAGCGCGAGCTTGGTGCCCGAGCCGATCGAGAAATGGGCGGTGTGCGCGGCGTCGCCGAGCAGGATCAGGTTGCGGTAGGACCAGCGCTCGCAAATGATCCGGCGGAACTGGAGCCATGCCTCGGGACCCTTGAGGTGGGCCGCGTTCGACATCAGGGTGTGGCCGTCCAGATATCGGGCGAAGATCCGCTCGCACAGGGCGATCGCCTCCGGCTGGTCCATCCGGTCGAGACCGAGGCCGGCCCAGGTGTCCGGCGCCATCTCGACGATGAAGGTCGAGAGGCCGGAGTCGAACCGATAGGCGTGGGCCCAGACCCAGCCGGCCTCGGTCCGCTCGAAGGCGAAGGTGAAGGCCTCGAACACCTTTTCGGTGCCGAACCAGAAGAATTTGTTCTTCCGGACCTGGACGTCGACCCCGAAATGCTCGGCATAGGCGGATGCGGATGCGGCTGTTGGCGCCGTCGGCGGCGATGACGAGGTCGTAGCCGGCATAGTCGCCGAGGTCGGCGCTCGGCCTCATGCTCGAAATGGAGGCGGACCCCGAGCTCGCGGGCGCGCTGCTGGAGGATGCTCAGCAGCCGCTTGCGGCCGATGCCGATGAAGCCGTGGCCGGACGAGCGCATCGTCTCGCCGTGGACATGGACCTCGATATCGTCCCAATGGGCGAACTCGTCCTGGATGACGGCGCCCGAGACCGGATCGTTGGCCATCAGATTCTCGACCGTCTGGTCGGAGAAGACGACTCCCCAGCCGAACGTGTCGTCGGCTCGGTTGCGCTCGAAAAGGTCGATGTCGTGCGCCGGCTCGCGCAGCTTCATCGAAATCGCGAAATAGAGCCCGGCGGGTCCGCCGCCGAGGCACGCGATGCGCATCGCCTTCTCCCTTGGCGCGAGGGGTAGAGCGGTGGGGGAGGGGAGGCAAGGGCGCGGCGGCCCGGCCGTAAAAGGGACGAAACGAATCGACACGGGCCGCCGGGCGGCGGGATAAGGCCGGGCCTGACATGACCGAGGATCCGACGATGCCCGACGCCGATCGCCCGCCACTGCAATTCTACCCGCCCTCGGGCCCGGCCGCCGAGGCCGCCCGGGCCGGCGGCTTCACCCTTCCCTTCTCCGCCGCCGTCAGGGTCGGCGACATGGTCTATCTTTCCGGCCAGATCGGCGCCCGCCCCGACGGCAGCCTGCCCGCCGGGATCGAGGCTCAGGCCCGGCAGGTCATGGCCAATGTCGGCGCGGTCCTGGCGGAGGCGGGGCTCGGCTTCGGCCATGTCTTCCACTGCCTGGTCATGCTCGCCGACATGGCCGAATGGGGCGCGTTCAACCGCATCTATCTGGAGCATTTCGACCCGGACCGGCTGCCGGCCCGGAGCGCCTTCGCCGCGGCCGGCCTCGCGCTCGGCGCCCGGGTGGAGATCGAGTGCAAGGCCTGGGCCGGGACGGGCTGAGCCTTTTCGCCCTCTTGCCTCGCCATGGGCCGCTGCTAATCTGAAGCCGATACGGAGGTCCGCCGATGCTGCTGCCGATCGCTCTGGCCCTGCTCGCCCAGCCGCTGGTCGGCGCTCCGCGGCTGGCCGTTCGGCCGGGGCCGCCCGACTTCGATCCGCAGCAGATGATCTGCAAATATGACCCTGAGCCGGGCTCCCGACTCGCCCGGCGGAAGGTCTGCCGGACGGCGGCGCAGTGGGAAGAGGAGAAGCGGCTGGACCGCGGTCACCTCGACCGGAACCAGTATAACGGCGCCCAGTAAGCTCCGGGAATCCCCCCTCTTTGCGGCAAGGGCCGACAATGCTATGCTGCGCTCACTGGAGGACGGCACATGCTGACCACGATCATCGCTTTCGCCATGCTTGCCGGCTCGGAAGGGCTGCCCGCGGTACCGGATCTGGGCTCGCCCCGAACCCGGACCTCATCTCCGCACGACCGGATGATCTGCAAATATGACAACGAGCCCGGCTCGCGACTCGTCCGCCGCAAGGTCTGCCTGACGCGCGCGCAATGGGACGAATGGAAGCAGACCGAGCGCCTCTATCTGCTTCGCAACCAGTTCAACGGCTCGCCCAAATAAGCGACTGACGAAACCGCTTCTTGCTTTCGGGTATCGGTGCTAAGTTGCGGGCATCATTGGGAGCCTGCCCATGCTCACGCCCGTCATCCTGATCGCCATGCTCGCCGGTTCAAACGCTTCCGCGGCCGACAAGCCCGGCACGGCGTACGACCCGAACCGAATGATCTGCAAACAAACCGACGAGCCCGGCTCGCGAATCCAGCGGCGCAAGACCTGCCACACCGCCGCCGAATGGGCCGAGCGCAAGCGGATCGAATTCCAGCATATGCTCGAGAAGCAGCGCAACGGCGCGAAATAGGGGCGGCCTTGCGCTTCCGAAGCGTCAGCTCAGTCATGCCGGACCTGATCCCATAGGCGCTAACTTATCGCTCGCGCCTGCGGTGTGCGACGTTTTCTGGGGGGTTCAGCCAGCAGTCTGAGCCGCCAGGGCGGGTGGCTTCTGATGACTTGTAATTGGGGACAGCTACTTAATTCGAGAGATGCGCGGTTTCGGGCGAGCGCTGGAATTGAGTAGCTGTCCCCAATTACCGCAGCATATGCTCGAGAAGCAGCGCAACGGCGCGAAATAGGGGCGGCCTTGCGCTTCCGAAGCGTCAGCTCAGTCATGCCGGACCTGATCCGGCATCCACCTTTCTTCCGGATTCCAACGCGTGGAAGAAGGTGGATCCCGGATCAAGTCCGGGATGACAATTCAACCTAAACGCTCACCGCTCTAGGCAAGCTTGTCGGCGTAGAGGAAGCGGCCGGGCCCGAGGCGGGCGAGGACCTGCTGGAGGCTGTTGTAGGGGAGGGCGAAGCAGCCCTCCGAGCGGCCGAGCTTGCCGTGGGCGGCGAGCTGCTCGGGCTCGGCATACCAGGCCGAGTGGACGACGATGGCGCGGGTCTCGGCGTTCGAGTTGCTCCAGTCGAGGCCCGAGAGGCGGAGCGAGCGGCCGTATTTGCCGTGATAATATTCGCCGGTGCGGTAGCCGCCCTGCGACGAGGCTTCCGAGCCGATCTGGTTGGAGAAGCGCTGGAGCAGGCCGCTGTGGACCGGATCGGAGCCGCGGCCGTGGGCGACGAGATGGTTGCTGACCCGTCCCGACGCGGTGTCGAGAAGGAAGAAGCGGTGCTCGTTCGACGGGCGGCTGAAATCGGCGATCCCGACCACGTCGGTGTGGCGAAGCTGCGAGCGGTGGCGGTCGAACGAGGCTCGGGCGCGGGCGAGCAGGCGCGGGTCGATGACCCCGGCGACCGTGACCCGCGGCTGCGCGGGAACGACGGCGCGCGTGATCGGCTGGACCGGAAGCGGCGCCGGATCCTTGAGGCCCGCCACGATCTGGGCGAGCGTCTGGCCCTGGGCCGCCGTGGCGACGAAACCGGCCGAAAGTCCGGCCCCAAGCAATTGCCTGCGCGAGTAGATCAAGATTTTCCCCTAAGCTCTCGGTTCCAAGTTATAGCTTTTGTCCTTAAGTTCCAGTGTACTGCGGCCGGTTCACCGCGTTCGTGCCGCGACTCACCGCACAATTCCATCCGGGATAGTTACCGCGCCGTAACGGCGGCGGCGAAGCGTGCGGGGAACCCGGCAGGCCGTGGAAGCGTCTCACCGGGGCCATGGCCGACTATGACCGCCTCGCCGTCAAGCCCGGGCTCGCGCCGATGGAGGCGAAGCTCGGTCGACGCGCTGCCGGACGGGCGAGGGCTGGCAATATGAGCCCAAATGGGACGGCTTCCGCTGCCTCGTCTTCCGCGACGGCGCCGGAGGTCGCGCTGATGTCCAAGTCGGGCAAGCCGCTCGGCCGCTATTTCCCCGAGATGGTCGAGACGGTGCTGGCGATGGAGGCCGACCGGGTCGTGCTCGACGGCGAGCTGGTCATCCCGGTCGGCGGCATCGCTGTCGTTCGACGCCCTCCAGCTCCGGCTCCATCCGGCCGAGAGCCGGGTCGCCCGGCTCGCCCGCGAGACTCCGGCGCAGCTGATCCTGTTCGACCTGCTCTTCTCGAAGGAGACGAGCTATCTCGACGCGCCGCTCGAGCTCAGGCGCCGCTCGCTCGAGATCATCTACGCCGCCGAGCAGCATGACGATCTTGCGGCTCTCGCCCTGCACCGCACGACCGCGAGGTCGGCCGCAAGCTGGCTCGACGAGGTCGGCGCGGCGCTCGACGGGGTCGTCGCCAAGCGGCGCGACGAGCCCTATCGGCCGGGCGAGCGGGCGATGCTGAAGATCAAGGCGATGCGCACCGCCGACTGCGTCGTCGGCGGCTTCCGCTACGGCGCGAACAGCCGCGAGGTCGGCTCGCTCCTGCTCGGCCTCTACGACGAGGCGGGCCTGCTCCATCATGTCGGCTTCACCTCGTCCATCCCCGCCGGCGAGCGGGCGGCGCTGACCAGGCGGCTCGAGGCCTTGGTCGAGGCGCCCGGCTTCACCGGCAACTCGCCCGGCGGCCCGAGCCGCTGGTCGACCGAGCGCACCGGCGACTGGCGGCCGCTGAGGCCCGAGCTGATCGCCGAGGTGCGCTACGACCATGTCACCGGCCGCCGCTTCCGCCACGGCACCAAATTCCTGCGCTGGCGGCCCGACAAGGCGCCGGAGCAATGCCGGATGGAGCAGCTCCAGCCGCCGGCGCGGCCCGAGGCGCTGGCCGCGGGCCTGAGGGCGGCGTCATGACGGCGGAGCGGTTCGTCGCGGGGGTGAGGCTGAGCAACCCCGACAAGGTCCTCTATCCCGAGCAGGGCATCACCAAGGGCCAGCTCGCCGATTATTACGTCGCGGTGGCGGAGCGGATGCTGCCGCACGTCGGCTTCCGGCCGGTGACGATGGTGCGCTGCCCGATGGGGCAGGAGACGAAATGCTTCTACCAGCGCCACGCCGGCTCGGGCGTGCCGGCGCAGCTTCGCGAGGTGACGATCCCGGGCTTCGACGAGCCCTATCTCTACATCGAGGACGTCGCCGGGCTGGTCGCGATGGTCCAGATGGGGGTGCTGGAGATTCATCCCTGGGGCGTGCGCGTCGAGGCGCCCGACCGGGCCGACCGGATCGTCTTCGATCTCGACCCGGCCGAGGGGCTCGGCTTCGAGGCGGTGATCGAGGCGGCGAGGGAGGTGCGCGAGCGGCTGACCGCGCTCGGCCTGACCAGCTTCGTCAAGACCACCGGCGGCAAGGGCCTCCACGTCGTCGTTCCGGTCGAGGCGACGGCGCCGTGGAAGGAGGTGAAGAGCTTCGCCAAGGGCGTCTCGGCCGAGATGGCGGCGGACTCGCCCGAGCGCTATCTGACCACGGCCGGCAAGGCCGACCGGGTCGGCCGGATCTTCATCGACTATCTGAGGAACGATCCCGACCTCGACCGCCGTCGCCCCTTACTCCACCCGCTCGCGCAAGGGCGCGCCGGTGGCGATGCCGATCCGCTGGGAGCAGGTGAAGCCGGGGCTCGACCCCTGCGACTATACGGTCGAGACGGTGCCGGCGCTGATCCGCCGCCAGCGCGCCGATCCCTGGGCGGAGATGCTCGAGACGAGGCAGAAGCTGCCCGACGGGCCGCGGGGGTAGAATTCCTCCCCGAGGCAAGCTCGGGGAGGAACTGGTTTGGCTGTGCACGGCTTCCTATCTGAGGATGGAGAAGGAAGGAGTTCCACACATGGCCGAACAGCAGGCGATCCTCGCGGGCGGGTGCTTCTGGTGCACCGAGGCGGTGTTCAACGACGTCATCGGCGTGAGCCGGGTCGAGAGCGGCTATATCGGCGGCCATGTCGCGAGCCCGACCTACAAGCAGGTGTGCGGCGGCGACACCGGCCATGCCGAGGCGATCCGAGTCACCTTCGACCCGGAGATCATCTCCTATGACGAGTTGCTCGATCTCTTCTTCGCCACCCACGATCCGACCCAACTCAACCGCCAGGGCAACGACATCGGCACCCAATACCGCTCCGCCCTGTTCCCGCTCACCCCGGAGCAGGAGGAAGCGGCCCGGCGCGGCGATCGAGCGGGCTCGGGCCGACTGGCCGGGGCCGATCGTCACCACGATCGAGCCGGCCGGCAACTGGTGGCCGGCGGAGGATTACCATCAGGATTATTGGTCGGGCGAAGGCCAGCGCAATCCCTATTGCCTCGCAATCATCCCGCCCAAGCTCAAGAAGCTGAGGAAGAGCTTCGCCCACCGGGTGAAGAGCGAAGCCGCGAGCGCCTGACCAATGCTGCTCGCCGGTCTCCTGCTCGCCGCGGCCGCGCCGGCGGCGCACTGCCCGATCGCGGTGTCCGCCGCCGCCGACCACAGCTTCGCCGAAGCGGGCCGGGACGGGGGCCCGGCCCGGCTCGGCCCCCTCGCCGCGGCCACCCGGCAGCGGTTCGAAGCCGCCGCCCGCCGGCTCTGCGCGCAGGGCGTTCTGCGGCCCGCGGACCTCGCCCGCTTCAAGACGCTGGTCGTCCAGAACGGCGAGGGCGCGACCGAGCCGCTCCTCTACCGAACTCCGGAGATGGCGCGCGGCGCCTGGGTCTTCCAGTTCGCCTTCCAGGACGGCGGCCCGCCCGACCCCGCCGCGTTCGAGCAGGCGCTGCGCTGCTGGAAGCGGCCGAAGGGCTGCGATTTCGGGGATTAAATATCTATAATCAGCGAAAAGGAAGTGACGATACATCTCTTTTAGCAATTAAATTGCCGTTTTGAGACATTGCGCCCGCGAATAGTTATAAATCAGAAGAGCTTGGCGGGTCCTGAGCTTGCCAAGTGCCCCTCAATTAGTTCAGCCTACCGCCTACGAGTTGTATTGGGGCGACTCTATCGGGGGGTTTTCAATGAAGAATTTTCGCAGGTCGCTGCTCGCCAGCGCAATAGTGATGCTTATGCCCGTGGCAGCTGCGGCGCAGATCTCGCCGGCGGTTCAACCCGCGGTGTCGCCGGTCATCGCTCCGGCGACCACGACCGCGGTCCTTCGAGTCGGCACCGAAGTGCCGCTGAGGCTGAGGGAGGAGCTGACCACCAAGGGCAAGAAAATCCGGACCGGCTATCGCTTCCAGCTGGAAACTTCGGAGCCCGTGATGGTCCAGGGCGTCACCGTGATTCCGGCCGGCAGCCCTGCCGTGGGAGAGGTCACCAACTCTCGGAACAAGGGGATGTGGGGCAAATCCGGCAAGCTGAACGCTCGCATCCTGTATGTGACCGTCAACGGACGCCAAATTCGCCTTACCGGCACTTTCGACGACAAGGGAACCGCCGGCGGCATTGCCGCCGTGGCGGTGTCGGCGGTCGTGTTCCTGCCTGCCGGCTTCTTCATGACCGGCACCAGCGCCAAGATTCCTGCAGGAGCCATCATCAAGGCCTTCGTCGATGAAGACGTGCCCCTCGCGCTGGCGGCCGCACCGGTTCAGCCGTTGACCGTGGCCGTTCCGGCACCTGTCATGACTGTCTCGGCGCCGGCCCCCGCTGCGGCCCAGCCGGCTCCGGCGACGGCCGCGCAGGCCAAAGTCCAGGGCGCGACTGCGCCGACCACGCCGCAGTAACGGGGTCGCGAGGGAAGGAGCGGATTAGCCCGCTCCTTCCTCACACGCTCCGCGGCGCTGCCGCGCGGCGGAGGCGGTCGTTGATGGCGAGGCCGATGCCTTGCGCCGGAATCGGCGCGACGGCGATCCGGGGGCGCTCCTCGCGGTCGGCGCGGTGCAGGGCGTCGAACAGGCGGGCGGCGGCCTCGGCGAGATCGCCGGACGGCGAGAGATTGTCGTCGCCGGCGATGGCGCCGAAGCCGATCAGCCATTCGTCCTCCGCCGCCGCTTCGCAGTCGAGTCGCAGCGGCTTGGCCGGCGCGTAGTGGCTGCGCATCTGCCCCGGCGCCTCGATCCTCCCCGCCTCGACCGGAGCGCCGGCCTGCGCGACCTCGATCGGTCCGGGCCGGAGCAGCCGGACGCGATCCCCCTCGACCGCGACGATCGTCGATTCCAGCCCGCGCTCGGTCGGCCCGCCGTCGAGGATGAGCGGGATCCGGCCGCCGAGGCTCGCGAGGACATGCTCGGCGCGGGTCGGGCTGATCGCGCCGCTGGCGTTGGCCGAGGGGGCGGCGAGCGGCCGCCCGGCCGCGGCCAGCAGCGCCTGCATCGCCGGATGGGCGGGGCAGCGCAGCGCGACGGTGCCGAGCCCGGCCGTCACCGCCGGGGCGAGGCCGCCGCCCGGCCGCTCCGGCACCACCAGGGTCAGGGCGCCCGGCCAGTGGGCGCCGGCCAGCGCCCGCGCCTCGTCCGTGAACAGCCCGTAGCGCTCGGCCTCCCCGAGGCTGGCGACGTGGACGATCAGCGGGTTGAACGAGGGCCGGCCCTTGGCCGCGTAGATGCGCGGCCACCGCCTCGGCGCTGGTCGCGTCCGCGGCGAGGCCGTAGACCGTCTCGGTCGGAACCGCGACCGGCCGGCCGGCGCGGATCAGCCGCGCCGCCTCGGCGATCGCCTCGTCGCTTACGGCGATGACACGGGTGTTTTGCGCGTCCACCCGCCCGCGCTATAGCCCGCCTTCCAGCAGCGCAACGCCCGGGAGCCTCATGACCTATACGCCGCCCGTCGCCGACCAGCGCTTCGTGCTGGACCATGTCGTCCGGATCGACGAGCTCGCCGGCCATAATGCGTTCGCGGAGGCGACGCCGGACCTGGTCGACGCGATCCTCGAGGGCGCCGGAGCCTTCGCCGCGGGCGAGTTCGCGCCCTTGAACCGGGTCGGCGACGAGGTCGGGGCGAAATGGGCGCCGGAGGGCGTGACCCTGCCGCCCGGCTTCCGCGAGGCCTATCGCGGCTATGTCGAGGGCGGCTGGGGGACTCTGGCCGGGCCGCCGGACCATGGCGGCCAGGGGCTTCCGCTCGTCCTCGCCACGGTGGTGATGGAGGATCTCGGCTCGGCCAACATGGCCTTCTCGCTGGTGACGATGCTGAGCGCCGGAGCGGTCGAGGCGCTGAGGCACCACGGCTCGCCCGAGATGCAGGAGCGCTGGCTGCCCAAGCTCGTCACCGGCGAATGGACCGGGACGATGAACCTCACCGAGCCTCAGGCCGGCTCGGACGTCGGCGCGCTCAAGAGCCGGGCCGAGCCGGCCGGCGACGGAAGCTGGCGGGTGAGCGGCCAGAAGATCTTCATCACCTTCGGCGACCACGACCTCGCCGACAATATCGTCCACCTCGTGCTCGCCCGCACTCCGGGCGCGCCGGCGGGGACCAAGGGCATCTCGCTGTTCCTGGTGCCCAAGCTGCTTCCCGACGGAACGGCCAACGACCTTCGCTGCGTGTCGATCGAGCACAAGCTCGGGATCCACGCCTCGCCGACCTGCGTGATGGCGTTCGGCGACAAAGGCGAGTGCCGAGGCTGGCTGATCGGCGAGGAGATGGCGGGGATGCGGGCGATGTTCACGATGATGAACAATGCGCGCCTCAACGTCGGCCTGCAGGGCGTGTCGATCGGCGAGCGGGCGACCCAGGCGGCGCTCGCTTATGCGGCTCAGCGGGTGCAGGGGGTGCGCGAGGGCCGGCCGGCGGCGATCATCGAGCATCCCGACGTCCGGCGCATGCTGCTGAGGATGACGGCGCTGACCCAGGCGGCCCGCGCGCTTTGCTATTACGCGGCGGGACAGACCGACCGCGGCACCCTGGGCGACCGGGCGGCGCAGGCCCGGGCGGATCTCCTCACGCCTTTGGTCAAGGCCTATGGCACCGACGTCGGCTGCGAGGTGGCGAGCCTCGGGGTGCAGGTCCACGGCGGCATGGGCTTCGTCGAGGAGACGGGGGCGGCGCAGCATTATCGCGACATCAGGATCAGCCCGATCTACGAGGGGACCAACGGCATCCAGGCGGCGGACCTGGTCGGCCGCAAGCTCGGGCTGGAAGGGGGAGAAACGCTGCGGCGGCTGCTCGCCGAGATAGGCGAGGCGGCGGGAGAGGGGGCGCTTCGGCGGCTCGCGGATGTTGCGGAAGGTGCCGCGCAGCGTTTGTCCGGAATGGGGATGGAGGACCGGCTGGCGGGCTCCTATCCGTTCCTGACCCTGCTCTCCACCCTGGTCTGCGGGTGGCTGATGAAGCGGCAGCTCGACGCCCTGGAGGGCTCCGCAATCGCCGAAAACCGCCGGTTCGCGGCGACGAAGCGCGCGGCTTGCGCTTATTATCTCGACCATGTCGTTCCCGAGGCGGCGGGCCTCGCCGCGGCGGCGACGGCGGGCGCCGCCCTGCTCTATTCCGACGAGGATCTGTTCGCCGGCTGACGGCCGCGAATCCAGGGCCTCGCCAAAACGCCCGCCTCCTGTTATATCAATCGCTTAGCCGCTGGATTCCCACCAGTGTCGCGGGGGAGCAATGGGGACCGATGGCTCAGATCACCGGCAATGAGAATAACAACATCCTGGACGGCACCGACCTCGCCGACCGGATCGAGGGGCTCGGCGGCGACGATTATCTGTGGGCCCATGCCGGCGACGACATCGTCCTCGGCGGCGAGGGCAATGACGTCATGCACAGCCAGGGCGGCGCCGACCAGCTCGACGGCGGCGGCGGCAACGACCTCATCTCCGCCACCGGGCCGACCCATCCGGGCCAGGTCATCGTCGCCACCGGCGGCGCCGGAGTCGACCGGATCAACTTCTCTTTGTGGGGCGACGGCGGCGGGATCATCCAGGCCGACGGCGGCGACGGCGACGACACGATGGGGGTGCAGGGCCTGATCGCCTCGACCGCGGTCCTGACCCTCGGCGCGGGCCGCGATTCGGTCCGCTTCCACGGCGGCTATCAGGGCCTCGGCCAGAGCTCGGTGGTCGTCACCGACTTCGAGACCGGCGCCGCCGGCGACCGGATCGACTGGGACGTCTATCTCGTCATGCTGCTCGAGGGCTGGGATTCGTCGACCAATCCGTTCGCCAGCGGCCATATGCGGGCCACCCAGCAGGGCGCCGACGTGCTGCTCGAGATCGACCGGGACGGCGCCGGCTCGGGCTTCGGCTTCGCCTCCCTCCTCACCTTCGAGAACGTCGCCCTCGCCGACCTCACCGCGCAGAACCTCGGCGGCTATCCCCGCGACGGCGGCCCGGCCGTCGGACTGACGATCACCGGCGGGCCCGACCGCGACGAGCTGAGGGGGAGCATCGGCGGCGACCTGATCGAGGGCCTCGACGGCAACGACCAGATACTTTCCGGCCTCGGCGACGACATCCTGCGCGGCGGCGACGGCGACGACGACCTTCGCGGCGAGGATGGCGACGACCTGCTCGAGGGCGGCATCGGCAAGGACGCCCTGTGGAGCGACCTCGGCGACGACCGGCTCTACGGCGGCGACGGCGACGACCATTTCCTGATCTCCGGCGGCAACGACACCGACGAGATCTACGGCGAGGGCGGCAACGACCTCATCAACTTCGGCGGCGGCAGCTCGGCGCCGGTCAACGGCTCGATCGTCAGCGGCGGCGCCGGCGACGACCAGATCCACATTTCCCTTTCATCGCTCGGCAGCAGCGCCACCTTCGACGCCGGGACCGGCGCGGATGTCGTCACCTTGTGGAGCGTCTACGAATCGACGGCGTGGGTCACGCTGGGCGAGGGGCGCGACACGCTTCGGCTTTACCCGACCTTCTCCTATTACGGGTCGGCGATCATCCAGGATTTCACCGCCGGCGCGAACGGCGACCTGCTCGACTGGATCGACTTCCTCGGCAGCGAGCTGCGCGGCTGGGACGGCGCCGCCAACCCCTTCGCGACCGGCCATCTCCGGCTCGTCCAGAGCGGGGCCGACACGATCATCGAGATCGACGAGGACGGATTCGATCCCTGGGGCAACAGCAGCTACGAGACCCTGCTGACGCTTCGGAACCTCAATTCAGGCCTGCTCACCGCCGCGAGCCTCGGCTACGCCCCGAACGGAGCGGCGCCCGCTTCGAAGACCCTGACCGGGACCCTCGCCGGCGAAAGCCTGGCGGGAGGGCTGGGCTCCGACCTCGTCGACGGCGGCGGCGGCGACGACACGATCACCGGCGGGCCGGGCCATGACGTGCTGCGCGGCGGCGAGGGGGCGGATACCATCGCCGGCGACCTCGGCAACGATCGCGTCGAAGGCGGCGGCGGCGCCGACATCTTGAGCGACGGGCTCGGCTCGGACAGGCTCTACGGCGGCGAGGGCGACGACCGGCTCACCACCTCGGCCGGCCCCACCGACGAGCTCCACGGCGAGGGCGGCAACGACACCCTGATCGTGATGCACGGCGGCGGCGGCAATCCGTCGGCGACCCGTGACGACCAGATCCTGGTGACCGGGGGAGCGGGCAACGACTCCCTGGTGCTCAGGTCGGACAACAGTTCCTTCATCACCGCCGACGCCGGCTCCGGCGACGACGTCGTCACCCTGCAGAGGTCCTTCCTCGCGACGTTCACGGTCACTCTCGGCGCCGGCCGCGACACCGTCCGGATCCAGTCCTTCTACGTCGCCGAAAACGTCCGGGCGGCGATCGTCACCGATTTCACCGCGGGCCGGAAGGGCGACACTCTGGACTGGGACCAGTTCGTCGCCTCCTCGGTGACCGGCTGGAACGGCACCGCCAATCCCTTCGCCGCCGGATATCTGCGGCTCCTCCAGGACGGCGCCGACACTTTGGTCCAGCTCGACTATGACGCGGCCGGCACGCGGGGGTCCTTCAAGACCGTCCTCACCCTGAAGAACGTCTCGGCGCACTTCTTCGAAGCCGCCAATTTCGACGGCTTCGACCCCCATTCGCGGACCGTGGTCGCCGGAACCGCCGGCCCCGACACCTTGACCGGGACCGCCGGGCGCGATGCCGTCGACGGCGGCTCGGGCAACGACCGGCTGCTCCTCCAGAACGGCGGCGACGATACCGCTTATGGCGGCGACGGCGACGACGTCTTCTATTTCGGCTCCGCCTTCACCGGCTCGGACCGGGTCGACGGCGAGGCCGGCCGCGACTTCGATCGTGCTCCAGGGCAATGTCAATTTGGCCCTGACCGACGCCACCTTCACCGGGATCGAGTTCGATCTCGCTGCAGAGCGGCGCCAACGCGACGTTCGGCGACACCGCCAACAATTTCTACGATTTCAGCGTCAAGATGGCGGACGGCAACGTCGCGGCCGGCCAGCAGCTGATCGTCAACGCCAGCTCGCTGAGGGCCGGCGAGGACTTCACCTTCGACGGCTCGGCCGAGAGCAACGGCACGTTCCTCGTCTACGGCGGCCACGGCGTCGACGTTCTCAAGGGCGGCGCCGGGGCGGACGTCTTCTTCTTCGAGGGCGGCCGCTGGGGCGCGGGCGACCGGGTCGACGGCGGCGGCGGGCGCGATGCTCTGGTGATCAGCGCGGGGAGCGGGCTGACGCGGATCGAGTTCGCCGCGAACGCCCTGGCCAATATCGAATCGATCTCCTTGAACAATCATTTCGCGACCGATGCCACGCAGAAGCCGAGCTACCAGCTCGTCCTCGACAACGGCAATGTGGCGGCGGGCGCGACTCTGATCGTCAACGGCAGCTCGATCCCCTACGGCCAGGTGGTCGGGATCGACGGGCGGGCCGAGCTGGACGGAAACCTGATCCTCATCGGCGGCGGCGGCAATGACACGTTGCGGGCCGGCGGCGGCTCGGACGTCCTCATCGGCGGCGGCGGAGCGGACAGCATCGCGGGTTTCGGCGGCGCGGACACCTTCCGCTACGACGCCGCCTCGGATTCGGCGCCGGGCCGGTCCGACCTGATCGGCGACTTCAGGAGCGGGCTCGACAAGATCGACCTCAGCCGGGTCGACGCCAATTCGGCGGCGGCGGGCAACCAGGCGTTCAGCTGGATCGGGGCGGCGGCGTTCAGCGGGGTCGCCGGCCAGCTGCGCGCCTACGACAGCGGCGGCTATCGCTGGATCGCCGGGGACACCGACGGCGATTCCGACGCCGACATCCTCATCGCCTTCCACACGACGGCGGCGCCGGTCGGGCCGGGCGATTTCATCCTCTGAGGCGGCCGGCGTCGGGCGCATCGCCTTCCCTCGCCGCGCCATGGCCGCGTCAAGGGATTGCGCTGGCGCGATTTTTCCGTGATGCTGGCGGGGAGGAGCGGCCATGGCGGACAAGCCCAACATCACCCGGGAAGGCTATGTCGAGCGGCTGGTCCAGACCGGCTTCTGGGCGACGCCCCAGAACCCGATCCAATATGCCTTCCTCCTGCAGCAACCCGCCTATCTGCCGGACGAGCCGGGCTGGGAGGCCTTCTCGGCCGCTCAGCGGGCGGCGGTCGAGCGCGCCTTCGCGATCATCTCCGAGGTCGTGACCCTGACCTTCGTCGAGGTCGCCGACAACCAGCAGCAGCCGGGGCCGGACAATCCGCGCATCGCCTTCTACGCCAACAACGTCGAGCTCGACTATTCGGGCAGCATGTATGCCCACCGGGTCGACGACGGACCCGCCATCCACGGCGCGGACATCCGGTTCAACACGACGCGAATCGCCCAGCGCCAGAGCAACGAGGGATGGTGGGACTTCACCTCGTTCGTCGCGCTGCACGAAGTCCTGCACGCCATGGGCTTGTCCCACCCGGGCAATTATAACGGCCAGGGGTTCAATTATCAGGACGCCGCCGAGTTCGTCGAGGACACGGTCCAATATTCGGTCATGTCCTACTTCGGCGCGTCGAACACCGGAGCGGACCACACCATCGGCAGCGTCCTCTACGGCGGCCGGACTCCGCTCCTCTACGACATCCTCGCGCTGCACAGCCTCTACAGCCCCAACATGGCGACCCGGGCCGGGGACACCGTCTACGGCTTCAACTCGAACACCGGCGCCGATTCGCCGTTCAACTTCGCGGTCACGACCGGGCCGGTCGTCGCGATCTGGGACGGCGGCGGAATCGATACGATCGACCTTTCCGGCTATTCCGGAGGCTCGCTGATCGACCTCAACGAGGGCGCGTTCAGCAATGCCGGCGGCCTCACCAAGAACATCGCCATCGCTTTCAACGTGACGATCGAGAATGCGGTCGGCGGCCCGGGCCAGGACCAGCTGATCGGCAATTCCGCCGGCAACCGTCTCGACGGCGGCTCCGGCGCCGATCAGATGGCCGGGGGCGCGGGCGACGACGTCTATGTCGTCGACGATTCGGGCGACGCCGTCGTCGAGGCGGCCGGCGCCGGCCGGGACGAGGTGCGCACCGCCCTTGCCGCCTATGTCCTTGCGGCCAATGCCGAAATCCTGACCGGGACCTCGCCGGGCGCCCAGAGCCTGACCGGCAACGGCCTGGCCAACACGATCAGCGGCGGCGGCGGCGACGATTCGATGGCGGGCGGCGCCGGCGACGACCTTTATCTGGTCGAAGAGGCCGGCGATTCGGTGGTCGAGCAGGCGGGCGAGGGCACGGACGAGGTCAGGACAGGCCTTTCGAGCCACGTCCTCGCCGCCAATGTCGAGAGGCTCACCGGCCTTTCCGCCGCCGGCCAGGCGCTGACCGGCAACGGCCTCGCCAATGTCATCGCCGGCGGCGGCGGCAACGACACGCTCGACGGCGGAGCTGGCGCCGACCAGCTCGCCGGCGGGCTGGGCAATGACCTCTATATCGTCGGCGCCGGAGACTCGGTGAGCGAGGCCGCCGGTGCCGGCACCGACGAGGTCCGCACCCTTCTCGCCGCTCATGCGCTCGCCGCGAACGTCGAGAATTTGCGGGGCATGTCGTCGGCCGGCCAGGTGCTGACCGGCAACGCCGTCGCCAATGTCATCACCGGCGGCTCCGGTAACGACACGCTCGACGGCGGCGGCGCGGCCGACACGCTGGCCGGCGGGCTCGGCAACGACATTTACATCGTCGGCGGCGGCGACGGCGTCACCGAGGCGGCGAACGCCGGCATCGACGAGGTCCGCACCTCGCTCTCGAGCTTCGGGCTCGGCGCGAACCTCGAGCGGCTGACCGGCACCTCCGCCTCGGGCCAGCTGCTGACCGGCAACGGGCTCGCCAACCTCATCACCGGCGGCATCGGCAACGACCGGCTCGACGGCGGCGCCGGAGGCTCGGACACATTGGCGGGCGGGCTCGGTAACGACGTCTATATCCTCGACTCCGGAGACGCGGTGAACGAGGCGGCGAACGCGGGCACCGACGAGGTCAGGACGGCGCTCGCCGCCTACACGCTTACCGCGAACGTCGAGCGGCTGACCGGCACCTCCGCCTCGGGCCAGGTGCTGACCGGCAACGGCATCGCCAACATCATCACCGGCGGCTCGGGCAACGATCGGCTCGACGGCAGCAGCGGCGCCGACACCCTGGCCGGCGGGCTCGGCAACGACGTCTACATCGTCGGCGGCGGCGACGGCGTGAGCGAGGCGGCGAACGCTGGCACCGACGAGGTCCGCACGTCCCTCTCGAGCTACGTGCTCACCGCCAATATCGAGAAGCTGACGGGGACCTCCGCTTCGGGGCAGGTCCTCACCGGCAACGGCATCGCCAACATCATCACCGGCGGCTCCGGCAACGACCGGCTCGACGGCGGCGGGGGCGGGGCCGACACCCTGGCCGGAGGGCTCGGCAACGACGTCTACGTGGTCGGCGGCGGCGATGGCGTCACCGAGGCGGCCAATGCCGGCACCGACGAGGTCAGGACGGCGCTCTCTTCCTATACGCTCGTAGCCAATGTCGAGCATCTGCTCGGCACCTCGGCGTCCGGCCAGAGGCTGGTGGGCAACGGCCTTGCCAACACCGTCACCGGCGGCGCGGCCAACGACACGCTCGACGGCGCCGCCGGCAACGACACGTTGCGGGCCGGCGGCGGCTCGGACGTCCTCATCGGCGGCGGCGGCGCGGACAGCCTCGCCGGCCAGGCCGGGGCGGACATCTTCCGCTACGATTCGGCCTCGGATTCGGCGTCCGGCCTGGCGGATCTGATCGGCGACTTCCAGAGCGGGCTCGACAGGATCGACCTCAGCCGGGTCGACGCCAACAGCAACGCCGACGGCGACCAGGCGTTCAGCTGGATCGGCTCGAACGCGTTCGGCAACGTCGCGGGCGAGCTTCGCACCTACGACAGCGGCGGCTATCGCTGGATCGCCGGCGACACCGACGGCGACGGCGACGGCGACATCCTCATCGCCTTCCTGATCGGCTCGGCGCCGGCCGCGCCGGGCGATTTCATGCTCTAGCGACCCCTCGACCGACCCGAAAGGACCCTGGCGCCACGATCGGCGCCCGGCCTGGCAGCGGCGTCCGGAGCCCGCCGACGCGATCCTCCCCTAATCCTCTTTCCGGCGCTAACCCATTGGCGGCAGGGGCGGTTTTTCGTGACGAGGAATTGCGGGCGGCCGCGGATGCGGTATAAGGGAGGCGGGCGGAGCCGCGTCGGGTGGGCCAGTCCTGGGGATGAATCAGCCTGGTCTGACGTGGGGTGCTTGACGTGAACGTGACGACGGACGGCGCGACCGTCGAGAACAATGCCAGCCTGACCGGCAATCCCGCGGTGACGATCACCGCGGACGACGTCACCTTCGTCAACAAGGCGGGCGGGACCGTCGCCGGCGATCCGGGGATCGTCATCCTCGGCTCGGGCGCCCGGATCGTCAACGAGGCGGGCGCGCAGATCCGCGGCCAGCGCGACGGCTACTGGTTCGGCGCCGACGCGATCCGGGGTTCCCAATACGCCGACGTCGTCGTGAATTACGGGTGGCTGCAGGGCGACGTCGACCTCGGCGGCGGCAACGACCGTTACGAATATCATCTCTCGAGCCAGAACAGCTACATGACGTCGACCTTCGTCTATTTCGGGGCCGGCGACGACGAGGCCGTCTATCACGCCGGCGCGCAAGGAGTGACCTCGCTCCACGGCGTCTCCGTGATCGGCGGCGACGGCTACGACAGCCTGACGATCGACGGCATCGGCCAGCTCATCATCTCCACCGGGCTGATCGGCCAGATCGAGCGGGCCGTGTTCACCGGCGCCGGTGCCGGCTCGCGGGTCTCGGTCGACGAATTGAGCCAGCTCCAGGAGATCGTCCTCAGCCCGGGCCTGACGCTGACCCTGTGGAACGGCGGCAACCCGAACGCTCAGGTGCGGCTCGAGGGCGGCCAGCTCGAATTGCACGCCGGCAGCGTGGGCTCGGTGACCGGCACCGGCGCGGCCGAGAAGGCGTTCCTCCACGGCTCGGTCGGCGGCGACGTGGCGATGGGCGGCGGCAACGACATGGTCGACCTCGAAGCGAGCGTCGGGGGCTCGGTGACGCTGGGCACGGGCGACGACCTGTTCGACCTCACGGGGACCTACCGGTACAGCACCACCGGCAATTATTACGTCCCGGGCGGCAGCGTCGCGGGCACGGTCGACGGCGGCTCGGGGACGGACCGCCTCGCCCTGTTCGACATGGCCGGCCGGACCTTCGATCTCTCCGACTACACCGGATTCGAGCAGCTGGAGGTCCTCGGCTGGCCGGCCGGCCACCTTCGGCTCACCCACCTCGAGGCGGTCCAGTCGGTCACGATCAACGTCGCGGCCGGAACGCGCCTCGTCGTCGGCGAATCGCTGGCCCCGGCGGTTCAGCTCGGCTTCGATCCCTATTCGCAAGGGGGGGAGATCGTCATCGAGTTCGAGCGCGACGATCGCCGGGATCACCCGCAACCTCGATCCGAGCTATGGAGAATTCGGCTCCGATCCGGGGCAAAGCCTCACCGTGCGGGTGGCGGGGA
This sequence comes from uncultured Alphaproteobacteria bacterium, assembly GCA_963716155.1. Taxonomy (GTDB): domain Bacteria; phylum Pseudomonadota; class Alphaproteobacteria; order Sphingomonadales; family Sphingomonadaceae; genus Allosphingosinicella. The sequence continues at coordinate 1,697,906 of OY970297.1, read as the reverse complement.
CGATCACCGGCGACATCCGCCTGTGGACCGGCAACGACGATGTCGACGCCCGTCCCGGCTCCGTCGGAGGAACGGTGTTCGGACGCGGCGGCAACGACCGGATCCTGATGGGCGCGGGCGTCCAGCGGGTGGAAGGCGGCTCGGGCGACGACTTCCTCGACGGCGGGGCGGGCGCCGACACGCTCGACGGCGGCTGGGGACGCGACGAGCTGCACGGCGGCAGCGAGGGCGACACGCTCGGCGGCGGCTACGACGACGACCGGCTCTACGGCGAAGGCGGCGACGACTTCCTGCGCGAGACCGACGGCCTTTCGGACTGGCTCTTCGGCGGCGACGGCAACGACTCGATCGAGCTCGAGCGAAACGCTTACGCCTTCGATCCGGCGGGCAGCTTCGTCGTGAGCGGCGGCGTCGGCAACGACCGCATCCTGGTCAGCACCGGCTACGGCAACCAGAGCCACGTCAACCTCGACGCCGGCGAGGGCGCCGATCATATCACTCTCGGCGACGTCTCGGGCCCGGCCCATGTCCGGCTCGGCGGCGGCCCCGACACGATCTTCATGGACCGGGTGATCGAATCACCCCTGCCCGGCGCCATCTTCCTGCTCGACTTCGCGCCCGGCGCCGGCGGCGACGGGATCGATCTCGGCAACCGTACGGCGCTTCGCGAATCCTTCCTCGGCTGGGACGGCAGCAGCGACCTGTTCGCCTCCGGCTTCCTTCGGCTGGTTCAGCGCGGCCCCGACACCTGGCTCGAGGCGGATATGCACGGCTGGGGCTGGACCCGGCTGCTCGTCTTCGTCGACTCGAACGCGGCGAGCTTCACCGCCGCGAATTTCAGCGGGCACGCGCCGGTCGTCTTCACCCCCGCCGTCACCGTTCACCAGGGCACGAGCGGAGCGGACAGCTTCCAGGCCGGCGGCGACGACCTCTATTTCCTCAACCATGCCGGCGATACGGTGCGGGAGCCCGACGGCACCACCTATGACGAGGTGCGCAGCGCCCTCGCCCAGCTCGTCCTTCCCGACTTCGTCGAGCGGCTGGTGCTGACCGGCTCGGCCCAGCAGGCCACCGGCAATTGGGACGACAATGTCGTCACCGCGACCGACGGCGCCGACCTTCTGCTGTTCGGACAGGGCGGCCTCGACCGGATCGCCGCGCGCGGCGGCGACGACATCATCTATTTCGGGGCCCATCTCACCTCCGCCGACATGGTCGACGGCGGCGCGGGGCGCGATCAGCTCGTCCTGCGCGGGACTTACCCGACGCTGACCCCGCTCGTGCTCGGCCTGGTCAAGGGGATCGAGGAGATCGTCCTCCTCTCCTCCGCGGACACCCGGTTCGGGGCGGATTCGGGGACCCCGTCCCGATACGTCGTCATGGCGACCGACGGCCTGGTTCCGGCCGGCACCGTGCTCGAGGTGGACGCGACCTCGCTTCGAGTCGGCGAGACCTTGGCCTTCGACGGATCCGCCGAGCTCGACGGCCGATTCCACATGGTCGGCGGGGCCGGGGCGGACAGCCTGATCGGCGGCTCCGGCCAGGACCTGATCGACGGCGGCGCCGGCGCCGATTCGATGCGCGGCGGCACCGGCGGCGACACCTATTGGGTCGACAATGCCGGGGACGTGATCGACGAGCGCTCGGACGGAGGCCTGGACACCGTCTATGTCACTCTCGCCGCCTACAGTCTCCTCGGCACCAACCTCGAGAATCTCAGCGCCGGCTCCAACGCCGCGCACGATCTGCGCGGCAGCGCCGGCAACAACGTCGTCACCGGCGGCGGCGGCAACGACCGGCTGCGACTGAACGACGGAGGCAATGACATCGCCCGTGGCGGCGCCGGCAACGACGTCCTCTATTTCGGCACGGCGCTCGGCGCCGGCGACGTCGCCGACGGCGGCGACGGCCGCGACTCGATCGTCCTCCAGGGCAATGTCACGGCGGTGCTCACCGCCGCCAATCTGGTCGGGATCGAGTCGATCTCGATCCAGAGCGGCGCCAATACGACGTTCGGCGACACGGCCAACAATTTCTACGATTTCAGCGTCACGACGGCCGACGCCAACGTGCTCGCCGGCCAGCAATTGATCGTCAACGCCCAGTCGCTTCGGGTGGGCGAGGACTTCACCTTCAACGGCTCGGCGGAGAGCAACGGCACGTTCCTCGTCTACGGCGGCCACGGCGTCGACGTTCTCAAGGGCGGCGCGGGGGCGGACGTCTTCTTCTTCGAGGGCGGCCGCTGGGGCGCGAACGACCGGATCGACGGCGGCGGCGGGCGCGACGCTCTGGTGATCAGCGCGGGAAGCGGGCTCACGAGGATCGAGTTCGCCGCGAACGCCTTCACCAACATCGAGTCGATCTCGCTCAACAACCTTTTCGCGATCGATCCGGCGCAGAAGCCGAGCTACCAGCTCGTCCTCAACAACGGCAATGTCGCGGCCGGGGCGACTCTGATCGTCAACGGCAGCTCGATCCCCTACGGCCAGGTGGTCGGAATCGACGGGCGGGCCGAGCTGGACGGAAACCTGATCCTCATCGGCGGCGGCGGCAACGACACGTTGCGGGCCGGCGGCGGCTCGGACGTCCTCATCGGCGGCGGCGGGGCGGACAGCCTTGCCGGCTACGGCGGAGCCGACACCTTCCGCTACGACGCGGCGTCGGATTCGGTGGCGGGCCGCGAGGACCTGATCGGCGACTTCAAAAGCGGGCTCGACAAGATCGATCTCAGCCGGGTTGACGCCGACACGACGACCACCGGCAACCAGGCGTTCAGCTGGATCGGCTCGAACGCGTTCAGCAACGTCGCGGGGCAGCTGCGCACCTACGATTCGGGCGGCTACCGCTGGATCGCCGGGGACACCGACGGCGACGGCGACGGCGACATCGTCATCGCCTTCCACGCCGGCGCGGCGCCGGTCGGGCCCGGGGACTTCGTGTTCTGACCGGCGACGCAATACGGGCGCCCCTCCGTGCCCGAAGCGGCGGCGTAAAGGGATCGCGTTACGCATTCCTATAGCGGAGCTGTTCGGCCCGCCGCGTTTATTCGAAGATCGCAACAAGTCGTTTGCCGCTGCCATCTGCGCTTGATAGTCTGAGATACCTTGTTGTTCGGCGGCAATTGCGGCCTGCGAAGGAGTAGACCATGCAAGCGATGCAAGCCGAATTCTCCGACGGCAAGTCTGCGCCGGAAATCGACCTGAACGGCGAAGCGGAAGGCACCGACAGCCGCATCAGATATGCCGCCAACACTCCGGCCGCCGCCATCGCTCCCGATGCAATTGCCTATGACGATTCGGCGGATTTCGAAGGCGGCAGCCTGATCGTCGAATTCACCGACGGCGGCACGACCGACGACCAGTTGCAGATCGTCGTCCCACGCTTCGGCGAGCCTTTGGTCTACGTGATCGAGAGGGAACTCTATTTCGGCGACGTCGTCATCGGCAGCATCACCGGCGGCATCGACGGCTCGACCCCGCTCGTGATAAAGTTCTACGCGCAGGCGACGCCCGACGTCGTCCAGACGGTCGTCCGCTCCATCGGCTATGCGAACCTCGCCAAGGAGGCGGCCGAGGGCGAGCGCTTCGTCAGCTTCACCCTCGTCGACCGCGACGGCAATGCCGGCCGCGCCGGCGCGACGATCGACGTCTTCGCCGCAATCGCCCCGGAAATCGACCTCAACGGCGACGCCGACGGCACCGACAACAGCATCAAATATGTCGAGAACGGCCCGGCCACGGCGATCGCCCCGGATGCTGTGGTCCGTGACGACTCGGAATATTTCGACGGCGGCAGCCTGGTCGTCCAGTTCAGCGACCGCAGCACGACCGACGACCAGCTTCGGATCGTCGAGGGGAAATATGGCGAATCGCCGATCTACGTCGTCGAGAGCGACCTCTATTACCGGGACGAGATCATCGGCACCGTCACCGGAGGAACCGACGGCTCCACGCCGCTGCTGATAAGCTTCCACGGCAAGGTGACCGCCGAGATGGTCCAGGCGGTGGTCCGTTCGGTCGGCTATGCGAACTTCTCCCAGGATCCCCTCGAGGGCGAGCGCTTCGTCACCTTCGCCCTGTTCGACCGCGACGGCGCTCTCAGCCGTGCGGGCGCGACGATCCATGTCATCCCGGTCGACACCCCCGGCGTCGCCGAGGACGACACGATCACGACGACCGAGGACAGGATCGGCAGCGGCAATCTCCTCGACGCCAACGGCCCCGGCAACGATTACGATCCGGACACGCCGAAGCTGACGATCGTCGCGATCAACGGCTCGCAGGCCGACGTCGGCCAGACCATCACCCTCAAGTCCGGGGCGAAGCTGACCGTCAACGAGGACGGCAGCTATCGCTACGATCCGGACGGCCAGTTCGACGCGCTGGCCGACAACGAATCGGGCGCGGTGAACAGCTTCGCCGTCGACAGCTTCCAATATACCTTGGCCGACGGCGCCACGGCCACGGTGACGGTCGTCGTCACCGGAGTCGCCGGCCCGGACGACAAGCTGATGGGCGACGATGGCGGCAACACCATCAAGGGCGCGGAGCATTCCGATCAGTTCCTGCTCCAGCAGGGCGGCGAGGACATCGCTCGGGGCGGGGGCGGCAACGACGTCATCTATGTCGGCGCCGCGCTTTCGGCCGACGACGTCTTCGACGGCGGCGCCGGCCGCGACGCCATCGTCCTGCAGGGCAACGTCACCGCCCGGCTCACCGACTCGAACCTGGTCGGAATCGAGTCGATCTCGCTTCAGTCGGGCGCCAACATCCGTTTCGGCGACACCGCGAACAATTTCTACGATTTCGATATCACCACCGCCGACGGCAACGTCGCGGCGGGCCAGCAGCTGATCGTCAACGCCCAGTCGCTCCGGGCCGGGGAGGACTTCACCTTCGACGGCTCGGCCGAGACCGACGGGAGGTTCCTCGTCTACGGCGGCCATGGAGTGGACGACCTGACCGGCGGCGGCGGAGTCGACGTCTTCTTCTTCGAAGGCCAGCGCTGGGGCGCCGGGGACAAGGTCGACGGCGGCGGCGGCCGCGACTCGCTGGTGATCAGCGGCGGCAACGGTGTCACCCGTATCCTGTTCGAGGCGGACAGCTTCACCCGCATCGAGTCGATCTCGCTCAACAACCGCTTCGCGACCGATGCCTCGCAGAAGCCGAGCTACGAGCTCGTCCTCGACAACGGCAATGTCGCTCCGGGCGGGACGCTGATCGTCAACGGCAGCTCGATCCAGGCGGGCCAGTTCGTCAGCGTCGACGGCAAGGCGGTCCAGGGCGGCAACCTCATCCTGTTCGGCGGCCAGGGCGGCGACCGGCTGGTCGGCGGGGCGGGCGCGGACGTGCTCGTCGGCGCCGCCGGGCGGGATTCTCTCGCCGGCGGGGCCGGGGCGGACTCGTTCCGCTACGACCTGGCGGCGGATTCCCTGGCGGCCTCGCGCGACGAGATCCTCGACTTCCAGTCGGGGGTCGACAAGATCGACCTCAGCCGGATCGACGCCAACAGCGGCGCCGTCGGCAACCAGGCGTTCAGCTGGATCGGCTCCAACGCCTTCACCAACGTCGCCGGCCAGCTCAGGGCGTTCCAGTCGGGCGGCCAGTGGATCGTCGAGGGTGACACCGACGGCGACGGCAATGCCGACCTGGTCATCTCGGTCTCGACCCAGGGCCTGCGGCCGCTCGTTCAAGTCGATTTCCAGCTCTAGGGCGGCGTTCGATCCGAGCTTCGCGGCAGGAACGCTAAACGCCTGGATTCAAGCGCTTGAACCGGGTACGACCTCGCACGGGGTCGGGACCATTCCTAGCGGATGTGCCTTTATTCGGGATGCGCACGCTCGCGCGCGCGTCGAAGGGGGAAGTGGGTGCCGATCGTAACCAAGAAGAATGGCGAGCTTTACGCCAGCACGACCAATAGCGGGCTGCAGGCGGAGCCGCGCATCGCCGCGCTCGCCTCCGGAGGCTATGTCGTCGTCTGGGAAAGCGACACCGGCGCCGGAGTGCGCGCCCAGCGCTTCGACGCGTCGGGCGCGATGGTCGGCGGCGAGATCGTCGTCGCCGACTCCAGCGTCGACGACATGGATCCGGAGGTCGCCACCCTCGCCTCCGGCGGATTCGTCATCCTCTGGAAGAACCGCGACTGGGACGGAGACGGGGACCTCCTCCTCGGGCAGATCTATACCGCCGGCGGCGCGCCGCTCGGCACCCAGCTCCAAATCGCGGCACCCACCGCCGATACATACTTCGGTTACCTCAGCGACCCTGCCGTCTTCGCGCTTCCCGGTGGCGGCTTCGTCGCTCTTTGGCAGGGCGACGACGTTTTGGCCCAGATCTACGATCCGGCCGGCGCCAAGGTCGGCGGCGAGATCCTGATCGATGCCGAAAGCGGCCAGAGCCAGCCGATCGCCGCGGCGATCGGCAGCGGCCGCTTCGTCATCGCCTGGCGGGAACAGGGGCCGGACGGCTGGCTCCAGCTCAAGAGTCAGGTCTTCGATTCCGACGGCGACAGGATCGGCGGCGAGGTCTCCTATCTCAACGGCCGCAATCCCGGAGCCTTGTCGGCGCTGGCGGGCGGCGGCTTCGTCATGGCGTGGGACAACGGGTACAGCGGCACGATCCTCGCGCAGCGCTACGACGTCGACGGCGCCCCCGTCGGGGCCCAGATCACCGTCGTGTCCTACACCTACCCCACCCACTCGGAGCTGCCCAATGTCCTGGCGCTGCCGTGGGGCGGCTTCCTCGTCTCATGGAATTATTTCGACAATGGCTCACCAAGCCTGCGCGCGCAGCTGTTCGACGCCGACGGCGTCGCGATCGGCGCCTCCTTCCGGCTCGACGGCGAGCCGATCGATCGCGACTTCGGCTTCAACTCCCGGGCCGATCTCGCCTTGCTTCCCTCCGGCGAGGTCGTCGCGACGTGGAGCAGCGAGAAGGGCGGCAATGCGGCCCAGGCCGGGATCAAGGTCCAGCATCTGCTGATGCCGGCCCTGGGGACGACCGGCGCCGATGCCCTGACCGGGACGGGCGGCGACGACAGCATCGCCGCGCTCGCCGGCAACGATTCCGTCTCCGGCGGAGCCGGCAAGGACGAGATTGACGGCGGCTCGGGCGACGACGTCCTGTCGGGCGGGGCCGGCGGCGACACCCTCTACGGCGGACCCGGCACCGACACGGCCGATTTTTCGGGCGAAGCCGCCCCAGTGGCGGTGAACCTCCACTGGAACGGGTCGCTGGCCACCTCCGGCCACCCCGCCGGGTTAAAGTTCCTGGCTCCGGGCCAGGCGCTGGACGGAACCGGCGCCATCGACCAGTTGACCGCCATCGAGAACCTGATCCTGACCGCCGGCGACGACCGCGCCTACGGCAGCACCGGCGCCAACCGGATCGAGGCCGGCGCGGGCAACGACACGATCACCACCTTCGACGGCGACGATATGGTCCTGGGCGGGGCCGGAAGGGACATCCTTCTCGGCGGCGAGGGCAATGACCTGCTCGAGGGCGGCGGCGACGCCGACGAACTGCGCGGCGACCTCGGCAGCGACACGATCGACGGCGGGGCCGGCAACGACTCGCTCTACGGCGAGGGCGGCCTCTACTTCTTCTTCTTCGTCCCGAGCGACGACGTCCTTCGCGGCGGCGACGGCAACGATTTCATGCAGGGCGGGGTCGGTGTCGACAGCTTCGACGGCGGCGCCAATGACGAGCTGAGCCCCAGCGCGATCAACAATGGCGACCGGGTCGCCTTCTTCGAGCGCTTTGCCACCCAGGGGGTGGTCGCCGACCTTCGGACCGGGATCATCTCCAACGACGGCTTCGGCAACGTCGAGACGATGGCGAACGTCGAGTCGCTCGGCCCCGGCACCGGCTTCGTCGACACCTTCTACGGCAACGACAGTCGCAACCTGCTGGACGGGGCGCTCGGCGACAATCTTTACGGCCTGGGCGGCGACGACATCGTCATCCTCCGCGCCGTTCCGGGAACGGCCGACGGCGGCTCCGGTCACGACACGATCCTGCTGCAGAGCGGCGGCGGCTGGTATGTCGCCGACCAGGACGGCGACGGCGTGGCCGAGATCGCGCCGGCGATGACCGATGGCTGGGTCGTCGACCTCAGCGACGGCTACATCAAGGACGGCTACGGCGTTTTCGGAACGGTGGAAGGCTTCGAATCGGTCATCGGCAGTGCCCGCGACGACAGCCTCCTCGGCAGCAGCGTAGACAATAATCTCGCCGGCGGCGGCGGATCCGACTTCCTGTGGGGCGCCTCGGGCAACGACACGCTCGACGGCGGCGCCGGAGACGACATCGTGCAGGGCATCGAGGGCGACGACGTGATGGGCGGCGGTGCCGGCAACGATGTCTTGAAGGGCGGCAGCGGAGTCGATTCTTTCGACGGCGGCGCCGACACCGGGGCCTTCACCGATGGCACCGTCGGCTATGGCGACCGGATCAGCTTCCAGGAATCGCATGGGACCCAAGGCGTCGTCGCCGACCTGCGGACCGGGATCATCTCCAACGACGGCTTCGGCAACGTCGAATCGATGAACGGCATCGAATCGCTCGGCTCCGACAGCGCCTTCGCCGACACCTTGTACGGTAACGATTCGATCAACGCCCTGATCGGCGGTCTCGGCGACAGCCTTTACGGCTTCGGCGGCGACGACCTCCTCCAGCTGAGCGCGGCCGCGGCGCTGGTCGACGGCGGCAGCGGGGTCGATCGGCTCCACCTCAGCTCGAACCTGCTCGCCTATCGTCCCGACAGCGATGGCGATGGGGTCGTCGAATTCGCCTATCCGATGGCCAGCGGCTACAACGTCAGCCTCGCCGCCGGTACCCTGCGCGACGGCTACGGCAATGTCGGCACGGTCACCGGAGTCGAAGATCTGACCGGAAGCGAGCTCGGTGACGAGCTCCGCGGCGGCGCCGCCGCCAACCGGCTCGACGGCGGGGCGGGCAACGACTTCCTGCTGTTGCAGGACGGCGGCGACGACAGCGGCTTTGGCGGCGACGGCAACGACGTGATCTACTTCGGCTCGGCCTTGACCGGAGCCGACCGGGCCGACGGCGGCGCCGGGCGAGACGCCCTGGTGCTGCAGGGCAATGTCACGGCCGTGCTGACGGATACCAACTTCGTCGGCATCGAATCCATCTCGATCCAGAGCGGCGCCAACACCCGCTTCGGCGACACGGCGAACAATTTCTACGATTTCGACGTGACGACCGCCGACGGCAACGTCGCCGCGGGGCAGCAGCTGATCGTCAACGGCCAGTCGCTTCGGGCCGGGGAGGATTTCACCTTCGACGGCTCGGCCGAGACCGACGGGAGGTTCCTCGTCTACGGCGGCCATGGGGTCGACGACCTGACCGGCGGCGCCGGAGTCGACGTCTTCTTCTTCGAAGGCCAGCGCTGGGGCGCCGGCGACAGGGTCGACGGCCGCGGCGGGCGGGACTCGCTGGTGATCAGCGGCGGCAGCGGAGTCACCCGTGTCGTCTTCGAGGCGGACAGCTTCACCAACATCGAATCGGTCTCGCTCAACAACCGCTTCGCCAGCGATCCCTCGCAGAAGCCGAGCTACGAGATCGTCCTCCACAACGGCAATGTCGCTCCTGGCGCGACGCTGATCGTCAACGGCAGCTCGATCACGGGCGCCGCCCAGTTCGTCGACATCGACGGCAGCGCCGTCCATGACGGCAAGCTCATCCTGCTCGGCGGCGCCGGCAACGACGTCCTGATCGGCGGCGACGGCGCGGACGTGCTGTTCGCCGGCGGCGGCGCCGACGATCTCACCGGCGGGGCGGGGGCGGACATCTTCCGCTTCGACGCCGCTTCGGATTCGGCGGGCGATCCCGACACGATCCACGATTTCGAGACGGCGCTCGACCGGATCGACCTCAGCCGGATCGACGCGAACATGCTGGCTTCGGGCAACCAGGCCTTCCGCTGGATCGGGGCCGCGGCCTTCAGCGGCCAAGGCTCCGCCTCGGCCGGCCAGCTTCGCGCCTTTCGCCAGGACCCGACCACCTGGCTCGTCGAGGGCGACACCGACGGCGACGGCGACGCCGATCTCCTGCTCGCGGTGGTCACGGCGCCCGCCGCGGAGCTCGGCTTCAGCGCCTTCCTGGCCTAGCCGCCTTGAGCGTCGCCTAGACGCGGACCAGCCGCGCCTCCCGGCGGCCGACCGAACGGTAGATCCGCGGGCCGAGGTCGAGCCGGAAGGGGCCCATCTTGGCCTCCGGGCTTTCGGCCTCGCGGCCGACCAGCCAGGAGCGCGAGGTCCGGCCGGTGCCGCCGGCCCAGTCGTAGGCGACGTTGATCGCCACCATCGGCACGAAGATCCGCCGCCCGGCCATCTCGATCTCGCGCACCTCCGCCATCGGCATCGCCACCTGGCCGTTGAGCTTGAGCGACTTGCCGGGCGCGATGACGACCTGGGGGGAGCCGCTCAGCTCGTGGATCGGGCCCTGGAAGAAGGCGGCCATCTCCCCCTCGGCGCCGGCGTTGAACAGGCGCGGGTCGATACGGATGTTGCGAGCCTCGGAATCGCCCTGGTTGGTGATCGTCAGGGCATATTGGACGGTCGCTTCGGAGTCGGTCGCCGCCGCCCGGTCCGGAACGATGTCGAGCTCGAGCCAGGGCCGCCGGGCCGAGGGTTCGGGCGCCGGCTTGGGCGCCGATACGGGCTCGGGCTCGGGCGATCGGAGCGCTCCGCCGAGCTCGTCGCGGGCGTCGTCGCGCGCCTGCTCGAGCGCCGCCTCGGCCCGCCGCCGGCGAAGCAGCAGGAAGCCGGCGAGCAGCAGGATGAGCGCTCCGCCGGCCGCCGGCCACAGCCAGCCCCAACCCTGTGCCGGCGCGGCTTCGCGGGCGGGAGCGGGCGCCTCCGGCCCGGGCGGCTGCGGGGGCGCCGTCTCGACCGGCAGCGGCGCCGGCGCCTGAGCCTGCGGGGCGGGGAGCGGCTCGGCCGGAGCGGCGGCGGCCGGCGCGGTTTCGCGGCTCGCGGCCGGCGCCTCGCGGCGGGGCGCGGGCGCCGGACGATCGCGCTCGGCCGTCGGTGTCGCCGGGGCCGCGCTGCGCGGCGGAGCGGCGGCGGCGGGCGGGGCGGTCGTCCTCGACGGCGGCGGGGTCGCGGGCGGCGTGGTGCGCTGGCCGGGGAGGCTGAAGTCCTTGAGCTGGGGATTGCCGATCGTGTTCGACGCCTCGTTCTGGGCGAGCGCCGGCATCCCCGCCGCGGCGAGGCCATAGAGGACGAAGGCGGCGGCCCGCAGGCGGCGGCGGTTCGGCGACATGCTCAGAGAAACCCTTCCCGGGCGCGCCTTTAGCCCGCCGGCGTCCCCCGAGTCCACCGCCGAGCGCCGAATCGCGTCGGCGGCGGGGCGGGAGGAGGGGTCGGGAGGAAGGGCTGACCGTCCTTGCTCATTTGCGAAGGTGCGCGTTGCGGCTCGCGGTGCGGGTTGGTAGGCGTCGGCGCGACGGCCGAATCCGGCCCGGGGAGATCTCAAATGCGCAATTTCCGTCTCGCCTTGGCGGCGGCCCTTCTGCTCGGCGGCGCCTCGGCGCCGCTTCTCGCCCAGCACGGCGCCGGCCATGCCGCCCCGGCGGCCAAGCCCCGCTACGGCGAATTCGGAATCGACCTTTCGGCGATGGACCGCTCGGTCAAGCCGGGCGACAGCTTCTGGCATTACGTCAACGGCAATTGGGACAAGACACACCGAGATCGCCGCCGACCGCACCAGCGCCGGTGCCGGCGTGCTCCTGGTCGACGAGGCCGAGCGCCAGGTCCGCGCGATCGTCGAGGACCTCGCCCGCGATCCGGCCAAGTCCGGGCAAGGTCGGCCAGCAGGTCGGCGACTTCTACGCCAGCTGGATGGACGAAGCGGCGATCGAGGCCGCCGGCACCGCGCCGCTCAAGCCCTATCTCGCCAAGATCGGCGCCATCTCCAGCCGCACCGATCTCGTCAAGACTTTCGCGGAGCCCGGCATCATGAGCCCGATCGGCGTCGGAATCCTCCCCGATCCGGCCGATCCGACCCGCTACATCGCCGCCGCCGGCCAGGCCGGCCTCGGCCTTCCCAACCGCGATTATTATCTGCTCGAGGGCGAGAAGTACGACGCCATCCGCAAGGCCTATCGCGCCTATGTCGTGAAGATGCAGCAGCTTGCCGGCATCGCCGACGCCGAAGCGAAGGCGGACCGGATCGTCGCGCTCGAGACCGCGCTCGCCAAGATCCACTGGGAGCCGGCGCGCCAGCGCGACATCAAGCAGATCTACAATCCGATGAACCGCGCCCAGCTCGCCGAGCTCGCGCCGCAGTTCGAATGGCCGGTCTTCCTCGAGGCGGCGGGCCTGGGCGGCGTCGCCACCGTCATCGCCGCCGAGAAGAGCGCGATCACCGAGACCGGCAAGATGCTCGACACCGTGCCGCTCTCGACCTGGAAGGACTATCTCGCCTTCCACTTCGTCAGCAGCCACGCCAACGCTCTTGCCGAAGGCGTTCGACGAGGCGAATTTCGAATTCTTCTCGAAGACGCTGCGCGGCGTTCCCCAGCAGCGCGAGCGCTGGAAGCGCGGCGTCCAGATGATCAACGGCTCGCTCGGCGAGGCGGTCGGCCGGGTCTATGTCGAGCGCCATTATCCGGCGGAGAGCAACCGCCAGATGGCCGAGCTGATCGCCAATCTGCGCGCCGGCCTCGAGGCGCGCCTCGCCGCCTCGACCTGGATGGACGCCGCGACCAAGGAGCAGGCGCGCGCCAAGCTCGCCGCCTTCGACCCGCGAATCGGCCACCCGGCCAAGTGGATCGACTATTCGAGCCTCGAGGTTAAGCGCGGCGACCTGCTCGGCAATGTCGTGCAGGGCCGAGAAGTTCGGCCACGAGCTTCAGCTCGACCGGCTCGGCAAGCCGGTCGACCGGGCGCTGTGGGACATGAACCCGCAGGAGGTGAACGCCTATTACAACCCGCTGATGAACCAGATCACCTTCCCGGCCGCGATCCTTCAGCCGCCCTATTTCGACCCGGCGGCGGATCCGGCGGTCAATTACGGGGCGATCGGAGCGATCATCGGCCACGAGATCGGCCACGGCTTCGACGATCAGGGTCGCCAGTTCGACGCCACCGGCCGAATCCGCGACTGGTGGTCGGCGAGCTCGGGCACCGAGTTCACCAAGCGCGCCGAGAAGCTCGGCAAGCAGTTCGACCAGTATGAGCCGATCCCGGGCACCAAGATCAACGGCAAGCTCACCATGGGCGAGAATATCGGCGATCTCGGCGGGCTCGAAATGGCCTATGCCGCCTATCGCGCGCTACGTCGCCAAGCATGGCGAGCCGAAGGTGATCGACGGCCTGACCGGCGACCAGCGCTTCTTCATCGCCTTCGGCCAGGCGTGGCGCTCGAAGGTCCGCGAGGGCGCGATGCGCGAGCGGCTGCTGACCGATCCGCACAGCCCGCCCGAATATCGGGTCAACGGAATCGTCCGCAACGTCGACGCCTGGTACAAGGCGTTCGACGTCAAGCCGGGCGACAAGATGTACCTGCCGCCCGAGGAGCGGGTCAGCATCTGGTAGGCGGATTTGGGGACAGGTACCGGTACCTGTCCCCTTTTCGTCATCCCGGCGAAGGCCGGGACCCAAGGCCAGTGGATTCGGAGCTATTCTTCGTGATTCCGTGTTCCTGGGTCCCGGCTTCCGCCGGGATGACGATTTAGCGCGAAAAACCGCGCCAGCAGCGGGCCGACTTCCGTCGGGCGCTCCCAGTTGAGATTATGGCCGAAGTCCGCGAACACCCGCGCCTCGGCGTGAGGGATCGCCTTGACCAGGGCGGCGTGATGCTCGGCCGGGAAGAGCGGGTCCTTGCCGCCCGAGAGGATCAGCACCGGCGCGCTGATGTCCGCCGCGTGGCGCCCGGCCGGGACGTCGGCGAGCTCGCGCATCACGCCGCGCCAGACGTGCAGGGGGATGGCGAGGATCTCGGCCATGGCGGCCTCTGCGAAGACCCTGTCGACCGGGGTCGGCTGGTTGGCCGGATGCCATTCGCGAAGGAAGGACGAGGCCGGATCGAGCGGGGCCTTGAGGGCATGGGCGTTGGCCCACAGCCAGTCGCCGCGCTTCACCGGCACCAGCGCGGTCGAGCCGATCAGAGCGATCCGGCTTACCCGCTGCGGATGCTCGGCGGCGAGAGTCATCGCCACCATCGAGCCGAGCGAATGGCCGGCGACTGCCGCCTTGTCGACGCCCATCGCGTCGAGGAACAGCCGCGCGTCGTCGGCGAAGGCCGAGGTGGAATAGCAGCAGTCGGGCGCGTCGGAGGCGCCGTGGCCGCGCTGGTCGGGGATGAGCAGGCGGTGGCGGAGAAGGTAAGGGGCGACCTGGGTCCAGCTCCGGCTGGTGTCGGTATAGCCGTGGAGCAGGAGCAGAGGCTCGCCCTTCGGATCGCCGAGCTCGACATAAGCGAGCGTTACTCCGTTGGCGAGACGGACCTTCTGCTTGCGCGCGTTCCAGCCGGCCTGGTCGATCGGAGCGGCGACCGCCGCTCCGCCCAGGAAGAGCAGCCAGGCGGCGAGGATGGTGACGAGGAAGCGGATCATGCCACGTCCCTTCCCGAGCAGCATCGCTCCGACCCGGGCCGAGGCGCCGTCCCAGAAGCCGGCCTGGCCTTCGAACGTCGCGCGGGTTCTTGAAGGTGCCGAAGAGCATGTCCCACAGCGGGAGGTCGCAATAATTGTAGGCGTGCACTCCGCGCTCGTGATGGGCGGCGTGGCTTTCCGGGCGGATGATCAGATAGCCGAGCCAGCGCGGCGTCCGGATATTGGCGTGCTGGAACATGCCGAGGAAGGTGACGAAGACGTTGACGACCAGGGCCGCCTCGCCGCTGAGGCCGAAGCCGAGGACGAGGACGAGGCTGCCGAGGAAGGCGCAGCCGAGCATGTCGAGCGGCGAGAAGTAGAAGGCGCCCCAGACGTCGATGCGCTCGGCGCTGTGGTGCATCTGGTGGAACCAGCGCCACAGCGGGTGAACGTTGTGCATCGTCCGGTGCCAGGCGTAGATTCCCAGCTCCAGCGCGAGGAAGCCGCCGATCACCTGCGCCCAGAAGGGCAAAGCGGTGGCGTCGAACAGCCGGTGGGCGCCGAGCGTGCCGTCCCAGATCAAAGGGGCGAAGGTCGCGACGGCGAAATAGGCGAGGGTCGAGAGCGCCGCCCGGACCCGCCAGAGGCGAAGCGCCGGGAAGGGGCGGCCGGGCAGAAGCAACTCGGCGAGGACGAAGCCCATGAAAAGCGCGAGGGCGATCTGATGGTAGAGACCGAACACAGGGTCCTCCATTTTTGCTGAGGGGGTCGGCTCCGGCCGGCGCGGAGGGGGCGGGTACGCTGCCGGCCGGAAGCCTGTGCTGCGCTCAATGAAGGGCGTGGGTGACGGAAACATGCCGCGCGGCGCGTAAAATGGTGTCGATTGTTTCACCGTTGCGCGTCCGACCGACGCGCGCTTAAAGCCCGCGATCAAAGCAGGAGGTTCCCCTTGGATCGTCGCACCTTCATCGCCTCGTCGGGCGCCGCCGCCCTCGCCGCAACCCTCCCAGCAACCGCCTTCGCCCAGCGCGCCGGCTCCGGCGACGCCGAGCTCAACGCGCTGTTCGAGCGGATCTTCCAGCAGCTGGTGCAGCGCTCGCCTGAGCTCGCCACCCAGCTCGGGCTCGACAAGGGGGAGAATGCCGGGCTGAAGGCGCGGCTCACCCCGCGCACGCTGGCCGAGCGCACGCGCCAGCAGGCGCAGATCCAGGAGGCGCTGGCCAGCCTCGGCGCGATCGACAGCTCGGCGCTGTCGCCGGCGGCGAAGCTCAACCTCGAGGTCGTCACCTATTCGCTGACCAACCAGACGGTCGCTCCGCGGCGTTTCGGCCTCGACAGCGCGATCCGCCCCTACCGGATCTTCCAGCAGGGTGGCGCCTATTTCTCGGTGCCCGACTTCCTCAACACCGCCCACACGATCAACACGAAGGACGACGCCGAAGCCTATCTGGCGCGGCTCGAGGCGTTCGCGGTGGCGCTCGACCAGGACAGCGCGATGCAGCGGATCGAGGCGTCGCGCGGCTATGTCGCCCCGGCCTGGTCGCTCGACCTGACGCTCGGCCAGATGGCGAAGCTCAGCGAGCAGAAGGCCGAGGAGAGCAGCATCGTCCAGTCGCTCGTCAAGCGGGCCAAGGCCAAGGACATCGAGGGGCGCTGGGAGAAGCGCGCGGAGCGGATCGTCGAGGAGCGGATCTATCCCGCGCTCGACCGGCAGATGGCCCTGATCCGCGAGCTCCGGCCGGCGAGCCGGGCCGGCGACGGAATCTGGCGGGTTCCGCACGGCGACGAGATCTACGCCGTCGCGCTGGAGCAGGCGACGACGACCCGCTTCACCCCGGACGAGGTCCACCGCATGGGCCTCCAGCAGGTCGCCCAGATCAGCGCCGAGCTCGACAAGATCCTGAGGGGCCAGGGGATGAGCCGCGGCACCGTCGGCGAGCGGCTGGCGGCGCTCAACGTCACGCCTTCGCAGCTCTATCCTAATACGGACGAGGGCCGAGCCGAGCTGATCGCCGGCCTCAACGAGGGGGTGCGGGCGATGGACGCCAGGCTTCCGCAGGCCTTCGCGACCCTGCCCAAGGCGCCGCTCGAGATCCGCCGAGTCCCGGTCGAGATCCAGGACGGCGCCTCGAACGGCTATTACAACCGCGCTTCGCTCGACGGCTCGCGCCCGGCCATCTACTTCATCAACCTCAAGGACACCGGCGACTGGCCGAAATACAGCCTTCCGGCGCTGACCTATCACGAAGGCGCGCCCGGCCATCACCTCCAGATCAGCCTCGCCCAGGAATTGGAGGACATACCGACGCTGCGCAAGGTCGGCGGCTTCAGCGCCTATAGCGAAGGCTGGGCGCTCTACGCCGAGCAGCTGTCGGACGAGCTCGGCGCCTACACGACTCCGCTCGAGCGGGCCGGCTATCTCCAGTCCTTCCTGTTCCGGGCGGCGCGCCTCGTCGTCGACACCGGCCTCCACGCCAAGAAATGGAGCCGCGAGCGGGCGACCGACTATCTCGTCGCCACCACCGGCTTCGCCCGGCCGCGCTCGCAGCGCGAGGTCGAGCGCTACTGCACCCAGGCGGGGCAGGCGTGCAGCTACAAGGTCGGCCACATGGCGTGGAGCCGGGCCCGGGCCGAGGCCCAGAAGGCGCTCGGCCGGCGCTTCGACCTCAAGCAGTTCCACGAGGTGCTGAAGGACGGGGCGATGCCGCTCACCATCCTCGAGCGGCGGATCCGGGAGCGGACGGCGGCGGCGCGGCGGGGGTGACGGCGGGGGTGTACGTCATGCCAGCGAAGGCTGGCATCCCGGGGGGGTGGATAGCGCGGTGCCCTTCACCCGCCGGGGCACCAGCCTGCGCTGGGGCGACGGCCTCAGATGACGTCGGCGATCGGGGCCAGCTCCGACATGTCGTCCTGGGTGCGGACCTTGGTCTTCACGGCCTCGGCATTGTCGATCCAGGCGTCGGTCGCCGGCGGCGGCGGGGGCGGGGGCGCCAGCATCCTGGGCAGCGCCGCGGCCTGGTAGCTCAGGGTCAGCACGACCAGGCTGACGGAAAGCGAGGTGAAGAAGGCGCGGGCGGGATGCATGTCTTTGTCCTCTGGCGAAACCCTGGGAGGGGCAGCTCCGGCCGGGAGGCGGAGGGGGCGAAAACGCCGCCGACCGGAGCCACATCGCCTTTCTGGCGGCGGCCCGTGTCCGGCCGATGCCGCAAGCGCGGGAAATTGGTGTCAATTGTGTCAGGGGGCCCGGGCTCAGACCCTCCGCTCCGTTCGGGCTGAGCCTGTCGAAGCCCTTCCCTGGGTCCTCGCAAGGGAAAAAAACGAAAAGGGAGGCCTTCGACAGGCTCAGGCCGACGATGCTGGGATTCGACCGGTTTTTGTCGCTCAGGCGGCGACCCGCTCGAGCAGCTCTTCGGCGCTGAGGCCGAGGCGGCGGATCTGGGCCGCGATCTCGGGCCAGCGATGGTTGAGGAAATCGTCACGGCCGGACTTGCGAAGGCGTTCGGTCGCGCCCGGGGCGACGAACATTCCCACGCCGCGCTGCGGACCAGTACCAGCCCCTCGTCCTGAAAGCTCTGATAGGCCTTGGCGACGGTGAGCGGATTGGCTCCGAACTCGGCGGCGAGGCTTCGCACCGACGGCAGCGGATCGCCGTCGGCGACCCGTCCCTCGAGGATCATCGCGGCGATATTGTCGCGCAGGCGCAGATAGACGGGACGTTCTTCGGACACGCCGCTATAGTGAGCTAATACAGTGCGGCAGTCAAGCCGCCAATCGCCCAGCGGCGGTGGCGCCGGCCGCGATCGGGGGATCGCCGGGATTGCCGTCGAAGCTGATGCCGCAGCATCGGGCTGTCTTCGCAGGCAAGCGTCGGAGCGCCGGCGTCATTCGAACTCTCCCCACGTATAACTCCGGGTCCGCCTCGCTATCTGGCAGCGGGTCGAAGAGGAAAGGCCCCGGATCACCACTGCCGGACCAGATCCTCGAGAACCGGCCTCGGCCCGCTCCTCCAGCTCGACGCCGGGCGTGCCGAGGAAGAAGAAGCCGGCAACCCGCTCCGGCGCGCGTGCCGCCGAGCGCTTCCAGCACCTGCGGCGAATAGGCCGCCCAGCCGGTCACCCAGCCGCCGCCGAAGCCGAGCGCCGCGGCGGCGTGGAGGAGGTTCATTCCGGCCGCGCCGCAGGACAGCTCCTGTTCCCAGACCGGGATCTTGGTCTCCTCGACCGGGCAGGAGAGGAGCACGACCAGCTCCGGGCGCCTGGGCGGCGAAGCGCTGGACGGCCTCGATCTCGAGCCGGCCGGGCTCCTCGGTCTTGCCGGCCCGATAGGCGCTTTTCGAGCATCGCGGCGAAGGCGGCGCGGCGGTCCCTGGCGACATGGACGAAGCGCCACGGGGCGAGCTTGCCATGGTCGGGGCTGCGGGCGGCGATCTCCAGGATCCGGCGGAGCTGGTCCGGATCGGGACCCGGCTCGATCAGGTCGCGCGGCCGGGCGGAGCGGCGCGTGGCGAGGTAGGAGAGGAGCGAGCTTCGGTCGTTGAGCATGCGGGCGGCGCTACCAGCCTTGAGACTGTGCAACAATCCGCTTCACATGGCCGGTTTCGCCGCTAGGGTGCCGCGGCGAAACGAGGCCCGCCGGTACGAGCGGCGCCCGACCAGGAGAGTGCGCGATGGTCAACGTAGGCCCCGAAACCACCACCGAAGGCGAAAAGCCGAACGTAAGTCGAAGCGACGCCGACACCTGGTTCGGCCATCCGCGCCAGCTTGCCCGGCTGTTCACCACCGAGATGTGGGAGCGGTTCGGCTATTACGGCATGCGCGCCCTGCTGGTCCTGTTCCTCACCCAGCATTTCCTGTTCGGCGACGCGACCGCGGGCGGCCTCTACGGCGCCTTCACCAGCCTCGTCTATCTGACGCCGCTGATCGGCGGCCTCGTCGCCGACCGCTATCTCGGCTCGAAACGCTCGGTGAAGCTGGGCGCGATCCTGATGTCGCTGGGCTATCTCGGTCTGTGCTTCAACGGCCCGGCGGCCAAGCCCTATTTCGAGACCGGCGGCCAGCGCTACGAGGTCCAGATCGACCGCCAGGGCGAGGAATCGACCCAATATGTCGTCGCCGGCGGACAGCGCTATCTGTTCAAGGGCAATGAGGACGGCTCGGTCAACCTGACCCCGGCCGGCCCCGCGGCCGCGGCGCCCGGCGCCGCCCCCGCCGCTCCGGCCGCGCCTGCCGCGGCGCTTCCCTCGACGATCGCCAAGGGCCAGTTCGAGACCGGCGGCGAGCGCGATCCCTTCTTCGTCATGCTGATGCTCTTCTCGCTGTCGAGCGTGATCGTCGGCAACGGCCTGTTCAAGCCCAACATCTCGACCATCGTCGGCTCGCTCTACGACCAGACCGACGCCCGCCGCGACGCCGGCTTCACCATCTTCTACATGGGCATCAACCTCGGCTCGCTGATCAGCCAGTTCTTCTGCCCGCTGCTCGCGGTGTGGTTCGGCTGGTGGGCCGGCTTCGGCCTCGCCGCCTTCGGAATGCTGATCGCCTGGGCCCTGTTCCAGTTCGACGGCGGACGGCTGGACGGCTATGGCGAGCCCCCGGCGGAGCACAGCCACAAGACGCTCATGCTGGTCACCCTCGGCGCCCTGGCGATGATCCCGGTCGCCTGGTTCCTGCTCAACAACACCATGGCCAACGCGGCCGCCTCGGCCCATGCCGCCTCCTCGGGCGGCGGCATCCTCGGCTATATCGCCTCGCTTCCGATCCTCGGCCAGGTGATGTTCTGGACCTATGCGGTGGCCGTCATCGGGATCCCGATCTGGGCCTATCTCAAGGGCTCGCGCGAGGAGTTCCACATGATGGTGGTGGCGGTGATCCTCACCGTCTTCTCGACCGTCTTCTGGACCCTGTTCGAGCAGGCGGGCTCCTCGCTCACCCTGTTCGCGGACCGCAACACCGACCGCGAGATCGGCGCCTATCTGATGCCGGCCGGTCAGACCCAGATCTTCAACCCGATCTTCATCGTCCTGCTCGCGCCGCTGTTCAGCCTGATGTGGGTGGCTCTCGCCCGCAAGCGGATGGAGCCGAGCATCCCGGTCAAGTTCGCGGTCGGCCTCACCCTGGTCGGCGCCGGCTTCCTGGTGCTGGTGTTCGGGGCGCAATTCGCCGGCGGCGACTATAAGGTGCCGCTGATCTGGCTCGCCCTCGCCTATCTGATCCACTCGATCGGCGAGCTCTGCCTGTCGCCGGTCGGCCTCTCGATGATCACCAAGCTCTCCATCGCCCGAGTGGTCGGGCTGATGATGGGCGTCTGGTTCCTGTCGTCCGCGATGGCGCAATATGTCGGCGGCATCGTCGCCCAGTTCGCCAGCGTCGAGACGGTCGGCGGCGAGGTCACCAACCCGGCGCTCAGCCTCTCCACCTATATGGGCGTCTTCCAGACGATCGGCCTCTGGGCGATCGGGATCGGCGTCTTCCTGTTCCTCCTCTCCCCGCTGCTGAAGAAGTGGATGCATGGCGTTAACTAGAAGAACCGCCTTCGCCGCCCTGGCGGCCGCCCTCACGGCCTCCGGATGCACCAAGTCAGAACCTCCGCAGAGCGCCTCGGCCCAGACGCCGAGGGCTCGCCCGGCGACCTATTCGAGGGACCCGTTCCCGTCGACCTACCGGCGCTATCCCGGCGCGGTCGACGGCGATCACCGGAGCGACCGTGTTCGACGGCGAGGGCGGCCGGATCGAGAACGGGACGGTGGTGCTCGCCGACGGGCTCGTCCAGGCGGTCGGCGGCCCCGACACCGCGATCCCCGCCGAGCGCGACCCGGATCGACGCCGCGCGGCAAGTGGGTGACGCCGGGCATCATCGACGTCCACTGCCATCTCGGCGACTATCCGAGCCCCTCGGTCGAGGCCCATCAGGACGGCAATGAGGTGACCGGCGCGGTCCGCCCCGAGGTCTGGGCCGAGCACAGCGTCTGGCCGCAGGACCCCGGCTTCAGCCGCGCGCTCGCCAATGGCGGAGTGACCAGCCTCCACGTCCTTCCCGGCTCGGCGAACCTGTTCGGCGGCCGCGGAGTCACCCTGAAGAACGTCCCGGCGCGGACGATGCAGCAGATGAAGTTCCCCGGCGCGCCCTACTCGCTGAAGATGGCCTGCGGCGAGAATCCCAAGCGGGTCTATGGCGGCCGCAACCAGATGCCGGCCAGCCGGATGGCCAATATCGCCCTGATGCGGCAGACCTGGGCCCGGGCCCAGGAATATCGGCGCAAGTGGGACAAATATGAGCGCGACGGCGGCGAGATGCCGGGCCGCGACCTCGCCATGGACACTTTGCGCGGCGTGCTGGACGGCGAGATCACCGTCCAGAACCATTGCTACCGCGCCGACGAGATGGCCAATATCATGGATATGGCCAAGGAGTTCGGCTACCGGGTCGCGACCTTCCACCACGCCGTCGAGAGCTACAAGATCGCCGACCTGCTGAAGGCGAACGGCGTCTGCTCGGCGATGTGGGCCGACTGGTGGGGCTTCAAGATGGAAGCCTATGACGGCATCCAGGAGAATATCCCGCTCGTCCACAATGCCGGCGCCTGCGCGATCGTCCATTCGCGACGACGCCAACGGCATCCAGCGGCTCAACCAGGAAGCGGCCAAGGCGCTCGCCAACGGCCGGCGGATGGGCATCCAGATCTCCGACGAGGTCGCCTGGACCTGGCTCAGCTCCAACCCGGCCAAGGCGCTCGGAATCGCCGACCGGACCGGCAGCCTCAAGCCCGGCAAGATGGCCGACGTCGTGCTTTGGAACGGCGATCCGTTCAGCGTCTACACCCGGCCCGAGCGGGTCTGGGTCGACGGCGCCCTGCTCTACGATGCGAACGATCCGAAGCGCCGGCCGGTCAGCGATTTCGAGCTCGGCCAGCCCGGCGAAGGGGATGTGAAGTGAAGCGCGTTCATGACGCTGCAGCTCCCCGGCGAAGGCCGGGGCCCAGTCCGGCGGCGGAAGCTGGACCCCGGCCTTCGCCGGGGAGCAATGCTGGCCGCGCTGCTCGCCTTGCTCGCCGCGCCCGCTCTCGCCCAGACCGTCGCCATCACCGGCGGCACCGTCGCGCTCGGCGACGGCTCGGAGCCGATCGAGGGCGGCACCGTCGTGATCCGGGACGGCCGAATCGTCGCCGCCGGCCGCGGCGTCGCGGTTCCGGCCGGCGCCCAGCGTGGTCGACGCGACCGGCAAATGGGTGACTCCCGGGATCGTCGCCGGCTTCTCGCGGGTCGGGCTGATCGAGGTCGACGCGGTCAACGCGACCAACGACGTCTCGCGCCGGCAACTCGCCGTTCAGCGCCGCGATCGACGTCGCTCCGGCGATCAATCCGCGGGCGACCGCGATCCAGGTCAGCCGCGCCGGCGGGGTGACCCGGGCCGTCGTCGCTCCGGGCACCGCCAAGAGCATCTTCGCCGGCCAGGGCGCGGTGATCGACCTCGGCCACGACATGGAGCCGGTGACCCGCGCCCGAGCCTTCCAGTTCGTCGAGCTGGGCGAGACCGGCGCCGACGATGCCGGCGGCAGCCGCGCCGCCGCCCACGTCCTGTTCCGCAACGCGCTTCGGGAAGCGCGCGACCTCGGCCGCTTCTCGTCGCCTATCTCCGGCGGCGGCGGCGCCCGCGAGCCGCGCGCGAGCGACCAGCGCGACTTCCCGCTCGAGGAGGTGCCCGACAACCGCCTGATCTCGCGCCGGCGCGACCCGGCCGGACGACGTCCTCCTCACCCGCTTCGACGCCGCCGCCCTGGTGCCGGTGCTGCAGGGCCGGCAACTGCTCCTCGTCCACGTCGAGCGGGCGAGCGACATCCTCCAGGTGCTCGCGCTCAAGAAGGAATTCCCGCGCCTCAGGCTGGTCCTGGTCGGAGCGACCGAGGGCTGGACCGTCGCCGACCGGATCGCGGCGGCCGGGGTGCCGGTCATCGCCAACGCGCTGAACGACCTGCCCTCGACCTTCGAGCAGCTCGCCGCGACCCAGTCGAACGTCGCCCGGCTGCGCGCCGCGGGCGTGACGGTCGGCGCTCGGCATGATCAACGACGACGAGGCGCGCCAGGTCCGCCTCGCCCGCCAGCAGGCCGGCAACATGGTCGCGGTCGGCCGCGTGCCCGGCGCTTCGGGCCTCAGCTGGGGCGAGGCGCTGGCGACGATCACCTCGGCGCCGGCCGAGGCGCTCGGGATGGGCGGCGAGATCGGCTCGCTCCGGGCCGGGCGCCGCGCCGACGTGGTGATCTGGTCGGGCGACCCGCTCGAGAACAGCTCGGCGGCCGAGCTGGTCCTGATCGACGGGGTCCAGCAGCCGCTCGACAACCACCAGACCAAGCTCCGCGACCGCTACCGCACTCCCGACCGAGGGCGACCTGCCCAAGGCCTACGAGAGATGATCGCCCTGGTCAGCCTCGCGCTCGCGACGCTGGCCTTCGTCGGCAGCCATCTCGCCCTGTCGCATCCGCTGCGGGTGCGGCTGGTGGGCAATCTCGGCGAGCAGATCTTCCTCCTGCTCTATTCGGCGGTGGCGTTCGTCACGCTCGGCTGGATGATCCTCGCCTGGCGCGCGGTCAGGAACAGCTTCCCGGTCTGGGCGGCGCCGTCCTGGGCGGGGCCGGTCGCCTCGGGCGTCATGCTGGTCGCCTGCATCCTCCTCGTCGGCTCCTTCTTCCGCAATCCGGCTTTCCCGCATCCCGGCGCCAAGCCGAGGCCCGTTCGGGCGGCGAGCGGGGTCTTCGCCGTCACCCGCCACCCGATGAACATGGCCTTCATCCTGTGGGCGCTCACCCACATCGCTCTGTGGGGAACCCCGCGCAACCTGATCGTCGCCGGCGGGATCCTGGTCCTCGCTTTGGCGGGTTCGATCGGCCAGGACGGCAAGAAGCTCGACGTCGTCGGCGAGCCCTGGCGGCAATGGATGGAGCGCACCTCGTTCGTCCCGTTCGCGGCGTTGCTCGCCGGCCGGGCGAAATGGCGCGGTTTGGCCGAGGCCTGGCCGGCGGTCCTCGTCGGCACCCTGCTCTGGCTCGCCATCACCTGGTTCCACGCGCCCGAAGCGTCGCCGATCGCGGCGCTCTAGTTCGCCTCGCCCTCCTGGAGCAGCCGGTCCTGCTCGGTCAGCGGCTCGGCTTCGTCGAAACCGGTCCGGCGGGCGACGGTGGAGGTGGTGGCGACGTCCATCGCGACGTTGCCGGTCGTCCTGACGATGTCGGGCAGGGTCTCGACGGCGAGGAGGAGGACGAGCGGCTCGAGCGGCACGCCCATCGCGATGCAGATCGGTCCGATCGCGCTGATGAAGCTGATCGAGCCGGGCAGGCTGATCGAGCCCAAAGTGGTGGTCGCGGCGACGGCGACGCCCGCCGCCATCTGCATCGGGGTCAGCTCGATCCCGAACCAGTGGGCGACGTAGATGGCGACCGCCAGGTTCATCGCCGGCCCGGTCGCCCGGAACAAAGCGACGGCGAGCGGCAGGGTGACCCCCGACGCGGCGACCGGCACCCCCAGCTTCTCGGCGCCCCGGAGCATCGCGGGCAGCGAGGCGAGCGACGACTGGGTGCTGATCGCCACCGCATGGGCGGGGCCCGACGGCCCGGGTGAATTGGAGGAAGCCGAAGCGGCCGCCGGCCATGGCCAGCGGCCAGGCCGCGAACCAGACCACGCAGCCGACGGCCGAGACGATCAGGATATAGTGGAGCAGGGCGCCGAAGGCCGCCGCCCCCGCCTTGGCGCCGACGACATAGGCGAGCGCGAACACCCCGATCGGCGCCAGCCAAAGCACCCAATTGATGATCACCAGCATGGCGTCGGCGACGGCCCGGAAGAACAGGGTCAGGTGCTTTCGGGGCTCCTCGGGGAGCCGGGTCATGGCGAAGGCGAAGACGGTGGTGAAGACCAGCAGCGGCAGGATCTGGTCCTGCGCCGCGGCGGCGACCGGGTTGGTCGGGACGAACGAGCGGATGAACTGGGCGAAGGTCGGGATCTCGCCGACCTCCTCAGCCGAGGCGGAGAGCGCGCTCTTCAGAGCGGCTCCGGCCTCGGCATCGATCGGGAAGAGCTGGAGCAGGAGCGGCGTGAAGAAGGCGGACATGATCGCCCCGCTCCACAGCACGACCATGAACAGGATGACGGCCCGGCCGGCGAGCCGGCCCGAGCGGGCGGCCTCGGCGGACGCGGTTATTCCGTTGATCAGCAGGGCGACGACCAGCGGCACGATCGTCATCCTCAGAGCGTCGAGCCAGAGGCCGCCGATCGGATCGGCGATCAGGATCGCCCGCGGCGCATAGGCCCAGTTGGCGGTGACGATCCCGAGCAGGAGCCCGGCGGCGAGCGCGGCGAGGATGCGGGTGGCTTGCGACATGGGCGATGCTTAGCGAGGGAGGAAAGGCCCGAATAGTCCTCCCCGCGCCAAGCGTGGGGAGGACAAAGGCGGCGCCTCGCGCTATTCAGCGCCAAACACGCGCAAGGACCGCCATGACTCGCAAATTCTTCGGCACCGACGGAATCAGAGGCCGGACCAACGAGCTGCCGATGACCGCGGCGATGGCCCAGCGCGTCGGCCAGGCCGCCGGCGCCCATTTCCTGCGCGGCGACCACCGTCACCGGGTCGTGATCGGCAAGGACACGCGCCTGTCCGGCTACATGATGGAGACGGCGCTCATCTCCGGTTTCACCAGCGTCGGAATGGACGTGGTGATGGTCGGGCCGGTGCCGACCCCGGCGGTGGCGATGCTGACCCGCTCGATGCGCGCCGACCTCGGCGTGATGATCTCGGCCAGCCACAATCCCTATGTCGACAACGGCATCAAATTGTTCGGCCCCGACGGCTACAAGCTCAGTCCGACAAGGACGAGGCGGCGATCGAGCGGCTGATCGAGAAGGAGCCCAGGCTGGTCGACGCCGCCCTGATCGGCCGCTCGCGCAAGATCGAGGACGCGCGCGGCCGCTACATCCATTTCGCCAAGTCGACCTTCCCGGAGGAGCTTCGCCTCGACGGGCTCAAGATCGTCGTCGACTGCGCCAACGGCGCCGCCTACCAGGTCGCTCCCTCCGCTTTGTGGGAGCTGGGCGCCGACGTGGTGGCGATGGGGGTCAGCCCCAACGGCCTCAACATCAACGACGGCTGCGGCTCGACCGCTCCGGCCGCGCTTCAGGCGCGGGTGGTCGAGGAGGGCGCCCATATCGGCATCGCCCTCGACGGCGACGCCGACCGGCTGATCATCGTCGACGAGGCCGGCCGGATCGTCGACGGCGACCAGCTGATGGCGCTGATCGCCCTCTTCTTCGCCCGCCGCGGCCTGCTCGAGGGCGACGGCGTGGTCGCGACGGTGATGTCGAACCTCGGCCTCGAGCGCTTCCTCGCCACCAACGGCCTCGAGCTGGTCCGAACCCAGGTCGGCGACCGCTATGTCCTCGAAGCGATGCGCGAGCGCGGCTTCAACGTCGGCGGCGAGCAGTCCGGCCACATCATCCTCTCCGATTATTCGACCACCGGCGACGGCCTGATCGCCGCCCTCCAGGTGCTCGCCTGCCTGGTCGAGGACGGCCGGCCGGCGAGCGAATTGCTCCATCAGTTCGACCCGCTTCCCCAACTCCTCAAGAACGTCCGCTTCGACGGCGGGGCGCCGCTCGAGACGGCGGGCGTCAAATCGGCGATCGACTCGGCCGAGCAGCGCCTCGAGGGGGTCGGCCGCCTCGTCATCCGCAAGTCGGGCACCGAGCCGCTGATCCGGGTCATGGCCGAAGCCGAGGACGAGGCGATGGTCGAGGAGGTGGTCGACAGCATCTGCGAGGCGGTGAAGGCGGCGTGACGCCCGTCATTGCGAGGAGCGAAGCAATGACGGGGAAGGGATGACGATGCTCGAGCTCAGACCCGATTGCGAACGCTGCGGGTGCGACCTGCCGCCCGACAGCCCGGAAGCGCGCATCTGCACCTTCGAATGCACCTTCTGCGCGGCCTGCGTCGACGATCTGCTGCAGGGCGTCTGCCCCAATTGCGGCGGCAATTTCGAGCCCCGCCCGATCCGACCGGCCCATCTGCTGGAGGCGAATCCGCCCTCGACGGTCCGCAAGGGGCCGAGGTGACCGACTCCGCTCGCAAGCCGCCTCGGATTCTCGTCATCGCCGGCTCGGACAGCGGCGGCGGCGCCGGGATCCAGGCCGACATCAAGACGATCACCATGCTCGGCGGCTTCGCGACGACCGCCATCACCGCGATCACGGCTCAGAACACGCTCGGAGTGACCGACGTGATGCCGGTCCCCGCTGCGATGGTCGTCGCCCAGATCGACGCGATCGTCTCCGACATCGGGGTCGACGCGGTGAAGATCGGGATGATCGGCTCCGCGCAGACGGCCGAGGCAGTCGCCGGGCGGCTCGAGCGTCTGGCGGTGCCGATCGTCTTCGATCCGGTGATGGTGGCGACCAGCGGCTCCGAGCTCGCCGACGCAGCGACCATCGCCGCCTTCGGCCGGCTGATGGCGACTTCGACCCTCGTCACGCCGAATGTCCCGGAGCTTTCAGCCTTGGTCGGGCGCAACTGTGAGAGCGAGGCAGAGAGCAAGATCGCGGCCGAGTATCTTGCCGCCGATTTCGGCTGCGCAATTCTCGCCAAGGGCGGCCACCGCGCCCCGGAGGATACCGAGCAGACGATGCTTCTTCCGAGTGGCGAGCGGACCACCGACCGGATCACCGACTGGCTGATCGTCCCTCCGGCCCAATGGCATGGCTGGTCCGAACCGCGCATTGAGACCCGGCATACGCATGGCACCGGCTGCACCCTCGCCAGCGCCATCGCGACAGGCCTGGGCGCCGGCTTGCCGCTGGTCAGGGCGGTCGAGACGGGGCGGCTGTTCGTGCGGTTGGCATTACGCGACGCACCCGGATTGGGTTCGGGCAACGGCCCGATGGGGCATCAGGGCGTTCGCCTGGACATTCCTGACCGCATCGGCCCGACGCTCAACCAGGTGACCCTGCCCGCCGGCGATTATGAGGCCAGCGTCGCCTTCTACCGCGGGCTCGGCCTCCGCCAGATCGTCGAGTCCGCCGGCCGTTACGCCCGCTTCGAATGCCCCGGCGGAGCGACCCTCTCGGTCCACGTCGAGGAGGGCCGCCGGGCCGGCGATTCGGTCGTCTATCTGGAAAGCGACGATCTCGACTCCTGGGTCGAGCGGCTGCGCGCGTCCGGGATCGCCTTCGAGACCGGCCCGGAGGACCAGGTCTGGGGCTGGCGCGAAGCCCGCCTGAGCGACCCCGCCGGCAACCGCCTCTGCCTCTACCGGGCCGGCGAGCTCCGCCGCTTCCCGCCCTGGCGGATGGATTGAAACCGTCATCCCGGCGAAGGCCGGGACCCAGGAACCGAAGCGTCTTCGGACAGGGCGGTGTTCCTGGGTCCCGGCCTTCGCCGGGATGACGACGGCAATCCACAGCTTTTTCGCGATCGCCACTGGCGCCGCCGTTCCGCCAGTCCTAGCCTGACCGCAAATGCCCCGCCCCTGCTTCAAGCTCGAGAAAGCCTATCCCGAACCGCTCGCCGGGGTCGACGAGGCCGGCTGCGCGCCGCTGGCCGGGCCGGTGGTCGCCGCCGCCGTCATCCTCGATCGCGAGAAATTTCCGCGCGGGATCGACGATTCGAAGGCCTTGCCGGCGCCGGTCAGCGAGGCGATCTGCGCCAAGCTCTACAAGGTCGCTCGGGTCGGCGTCGGAATCGCCACGGTCGAGGAGATCGACCGGATCAACATCTACTGGGCGCGGATGCTGGCGATGACCCGGGCGGTCGACGCGCTCGGCCTCGACCCGGCGATGATCCTGGTCGACGGCAATCGCTGCCCGAAATGGGAGCGCCCCTCCGTCTCGATCGTCGCCGGCGACGCCAAATGCCGCTCGATCGCCGCCGCCTCGATCGTCGCCAAGGTCACCCGCGACCGGATCATGAGCGACCATGCCAAGGAGCATCCCGGCTACGGCTGGGAAACCAACAAGGGCTACGGCACGCCCGAGCATTTCCGCGGCCTCGACGCGCTCGGCCCGACCCCGCTCCATCGCCGCAGCTTCGCGCCGGTGCGCCACTATCTCGCCGTCCGCGACGGCACGAGCGCGGTGGGCTCGCAGCAATTGATCGACCTCTGAGTCCTCCGGGCAACACCACATCATCTTGAGCGCCGCGGTGCCGGCGGGACTCCATTAGTAGCGGAGACTCGTTTCGTTCCCGGCACGTTAACCGGAATCTCAACCCCGCCCGCTAAACCCTTGCGGTTGACCGCGGACTCGGCCTGACTCAGGCTGTCCGTCTTTGCGAACCGGGGGGCGGTGATCGAATGACGGCACATGTGCGCCTGGGGGCGAAGTCGAAGCCGGCCGCGAAGGAGGCTCCGCACCCCGATCTGCCGCTCGACCGGATCGTCGAGGACGATTGCATCGCCGCCATGGCTCGGCTGCCCGAGGCGAGCGTCGACATGGTCTTCGCCGATCCGCCCTACAATCTCCAGCTCGGCGGCGACCTGTTCCGGCCCGAGGGCGGGCTGGTCGACGCGGTCAACGACGATTGGGACAAGTTCGCCAGCTTCGCCGGCCTATGACGACTTCACCCGCGCCTGGCTGAAGGAGGCGCGGCGGATCCTGAAGCCGAACGGCACCCTGTGGGTGATCGGAAGCTACCACAATATCTACCGGGTCGGCGCGGCGCTGCAGGACGAGGGCTATTGGATCCTCAACGACATCGTCTGGCGCAAGTCGAACCCGATGCCCAACTTCCGCGGCACCCGCTTCACCAACGCCCATGAGACCCTGATCTGGGCGAGCCGAAGCGAGGACAGCCGCTACACCTTCAACTACCGGGCGATGAAGGCGCTGAACGACGAGCTGCAGATGCGCTCGGACTGGCTTCTGCCGATCTGCTCGGGCGGCGAGCGGGTCAAGGACGGCGGCGCCAAGGCCCACCCGACCCAGAAGCCGGAGAGCCTGCTCTACCGCGTGCTGCTCGCCTGCACCAACAAGGGCGACGTCGTCCTCGACCCCTTCTTCGGCACCGGCACGACCGGCGCCGTCGCCCGCCGGCTCGGTCGCCGCTGGATCGGCATCGAGCGCGAGAAGCGCTACGTCCGGGTCGCCCGCGAGCGCATCGCCGCCACCCTCGAGCTCGACGAGAGCGCGATGAAGACGATGGCCTCGAAGCGCAGCCAGCCGCGCGTTCCGTTCGGAACCCTGGTCGAGACCGGCATGATCCATCCTGGGACGATGCTCACCGACTCGAAGCGGCGCTGGCAGCGCGCAGGTCCGCGCCGACGGCTCGCTCGAGATGGCCGGCGAGAGCGGCTCGATTCACCGCATCGGCGCCCTCGCGCAGGGCGCGCCGGCCTGCAACGGCTGGGCTTTCTGGCATTATCGAGGAAGACGGCCGGCTCGCCCCGCTCGACCAGCTCAGGCAGCGTTATCTGCTGACCCTCGACTGACTGAGGTTGTTAAAAAAAGGTATTGTTCCGCCACTCGACACGAGCGCGAAACAAAGGCACATTGGCGGTGACGACCGTCCCGTCACGCCCAACGCCCGCACGCCTTTGACCACGGGAGACGCGCGGGAGCCCCTTTGAGCGCTGATGGGTCCGGACCGATGCCATGCCCCACATGGTGGTCTGGGCCACGGAGAATTCAGTTACCCTGCTGACCTTCGACAAGAGGCGGTCGTCACCTTCTCCCCAATTTGCATCCCGGCGAAGGCCGGGACCCAGGCGAACTCAGACCCGGACCCCGACCTTCGCCTGGGAACTGGTGCATTAGTCCTCGAGCTTCGGGATTCCTGTCGCGGCATTTATGCGCTAGCCGCCTCGCCATGACCCTGCGCCATTATCTCCGGCCCACCGCCTTCGTCGACGCGCCGTTCGGGCACGACGGCAAGGTCGCCCGCCTCGCCGGCGGAATGCTCTGGTTCGCCGCGGTCGAGCGGGTCACGGTGGACGGCGGCCGGCCGAGTCGAGGCCGAGCTCGTCCCGGTCGAGCGGATCGAGCCGGCGCTGGCCGCTTTGGGCGCCGGAGCGGAGCGGACCTGGAGCCGCCTGACCTCGCCGCGCGCGCCGCTCGGCCTCGGCGAGCGGGTGGTCCGGCTCGACCAGCCGCAGGTGGCGGCGATCCTCAACGTCACTCCCGACAGCTTCTCCGACGGCGGCCGCTTCGCCGATCCGGAAGCGGCGGTCCAGGCCGGCTTCGCCATGGCCGAGGCGGGCGCCGCGATCGTCGACGTCGGCGGCGAATCGACCCGGCCGGGCGCGAAGCCGGTCTGGGAGGGCGACGAGATCGAGCGGGTCCTGCCCGCCGTCGCCCGGCTCGCCGCCGGCGGCACCGCCGTCTCGATCGACACCCGCAAGGCGGCGGTGATGGAGGCGGCGCTCGGCGCCGGCGCGGCGATGGTCAACGACGTCTCGGCGCTGCTCTACGACGACCGCTCGGCGCGAGGTCGTGGCCCGGGCCGGCTGCCCGGTCGTCCTGATGCACCATCGCGGCACGCCCGAGACGATGCAGCTCGCGCCGGTCTACGACGGGCCGGTCCTGCTCGCCGTCTACGACTGGCTCGAGGCCCGGATCGAGGCGGCCGAGGCGGCGGGGATCGGCCGCGACCGGATCGTCGTCGATCCCGGCATCGGCTTCGGCAAGACCGTCCAGCACAATCTCGACCTGCTGAACGGCCTCGCCCTGCTCCACGGCCTCGGCTGCCCGATCATGGTCGGCGCCAGCCGCAAGCGCATGATCGGCGCCCTCTCCGCCGAAGCGCCCGCCGACCAGCGCCTCCCCGGCTCGCTCGCCCTGGCCCTGAAGGCCGCCGACCAGGGCGCCCAGCTGCTCCGGGTCCACGACGTCCCCGAGACGGTCCAGGCCCTCCGCGTCTGGCGAGGCCTCCGCGACGCGGCCCTGACGCCCTGACGTCGCTCGGCGCGGGGCTGGAACAGGCTTCGAACCCCTCGTCATCCCGGCGAGGGCCGGGACCCAGGAACACCGAGTTGGCCGGAAACTCGCCGATCGACATTACCCGATCGGATATTTCCGAGCTCTTGGGTCCCGGCTTTCGCCGGGATGACGAGGGGGGAGCGGGCGCGAGGGGAGGGGATCGAAACCGAGAACCGACACCGCGAGATCGTTCCAGCCGGGATTGTCGCGTTCGATGAGCCGAATTTTCCAGTCGCGCTGCCATTCCTTCATCCTTTTCTCGCGAAGAATTGCGGCCTCGATATCGTCGAAGGCCTCGAAATAGACGAGCCGCTTCAGGCCGTAGCGTCGGGTGAAGCCACGGACGGCGCCGACGCGGTGCTCGTAGACGCGTTTGGGCAGGTCTGACGTGACACCGATGTAGAGGGTGCCGTGCTTGCGGCTTGCGAGGATATAGATGTAGCCGCCCATCGATTTCCGTATAGCGTGACATGGAATTCGCTGGAAGTCGTCATATCTTCGTCATCCCGGCGGAGGCCGGGACCCAGGAACACCGAGTTGGCCGAAAGCTCGCCAAGGCCGTTATCCGACCCGCTGATTCCGTGTCCTTGGGTCCCGGCCTTCGCCGGGATGACGGCGATCTGGGGGATGACGGCGATCTGGTCGATCCCGGCTGACGGGTTCACCCCCCCGCTTCTCTCCGCGATCAGCGCGGCTCCACCTCCACCGCGAGCGGCCCCTTCCTCCCCTCGGCGATTCGGGCCCGGAGCGGCTGGTCGGGGGTGAGGTCGGTGAGGCCGCCGCGGCGCACCGTCTCCATGTGGACGAAGATGTCCTGGCCGTCCTCCTCGTCGCGGACGAGGAAGCCGTAGCCCTTGAGGCGGTTGAACCATTTGACCCGGACCGGCTCGAACTCGCCGGCCTCGTCGAGCAGGGCGGACGGATCGACCCGCTCGCCGCCGCTGCCGGGCGCGCGCTGCGGCTCCGGCATCACCGCCTGGCTGAGGTCGATCGACAGCACCCGCCGCGCCTGCAGGCCGCGCTCCTGCTCGGCGACCAGGCATTCGACCACCGCGCCCTCGGGCAGGCTGCGCCGGTCATGCTCCTTCAGCACGCTGAAATGGACGAGGATGTCGCCCTTGGCCTGGTCGCTGACCAGGAAGCCGAAGCCGCGGGTGGCGTCGAACCATTTCATCGTGCCGGTCAGCTTGATCAGCGCCTCGTCCTCCAGGCGCACAGGCTCGTCCGCGCTCTCGGGCTCCGGCGCGCCGCTTCCAGCAGTCATTCCCCGGCGCGATGTCATGAACGGCCGATCCACGTGACGAACCGCCGGTGAGTATCACGGCTTTTGCGGACTTGTGAACCGTTTACGGCCGTATTTATGGGACATCCGGTTCGGGCAGGTCCGACGGCGACAGGCCCAGCACCTTCCAGACCAGCTCGGGCCGGTGGCCGGCGCGGAGCATCGCCGCCGCCGCCTTGTCGCGGGCGGCGCGATCGGGGGCGGCGGCGGCATAGGGACCGAGCTTCCGCCGCCGGGCGAAGACATGGGCCGCTTCGAGCGCCTCCTCACCGGCCTGCTCGCGGGCGTCGGCCGAATCCGCCTCGTCGATGCCGGCGCTCCTCAGCGCGTCGCGTGACCCGCCTCTCGCCATAGCCGCGGCGAAGCAGCGAGGCGGCGCGCGAGGCGGCGAAGGCGCGGTCGTCGACATAGCCGAGCTCGGCGAAGCGTTCGACCAGCCGCTCGACCGGCGCCTCGGCGGGGCCGTCCCAGCCCCGTTCCTGCAGCTTGCGGCGAAGATAGGCGGCGAGCCTGGCCCGGGTGGTCGCGTAGCGGCCGGCATAGAAGAGGGCGAGCCGTTCGAGACCTTCGGAGTCGAGCGGCGGCCGGGGCGTTCGGGAAGGGCGGGGTGTCACGCGCCACGATTGTGCCACAGTTCGCCCCGATGATAAACGCGTACCGATCCCGTCCCGCGGGAGCGGCTTCGTGCGTACCCGGCCACGACAGAGAGGATCCTCGAACCGCCGTGCCCGAGACATTGCTTCCGACGCCGACCGCGGACGCGCTGCCGCGCCGCTTCGCCGACTTCGAAACGCTTGGGGACGCGCTCGATTATGCGGCCGGGGGCGTTCGCGGCCTCAACTTCCACGATCCGCGCGGAGTGCTGGTCCGCGCCTATCCTTATTCCGAGCTCCGCTCCGACGCGCTCGCCGCCGCCCGGCGGCTGATCGCGGCGGGGGTGAGGCCGAAGGACCGGATCGCGATCGTCGCCGAGACCAGCCCGGAGTTCGCCGCCCTCTTCTTCGGCGCCGTCTATGCCGGCGCCTGGCCGGTGCCGCTGCCTCTGCCGACCTCGTTCGGAGGCCGCGATTCCTATATCGACCAGCTCAAGGTCCAGCTCGACAGCGCCGATCCGACCCATCTCTTCTATCCCGACGAGCTCGCCGGAATGGCCGCCGCGGCAGCGCAGGCGGCGGGCGTGAAGGGCGAATCCTGGGAGAGCTTCGCCCAAGGCGAGGGGCCGGAGGCCGAGCTTCCCGCCGCCGGCGCGGACGATATCGCCTATCTCCAATATTCGAGCGGCTCGACCCGCTTCCCGCACGGGGTCGCCGTCACCCATCGCGGCCTCCTCAACAACCTCGCCGCGCACAGCCACGGCATGGAGGTGATCGAGACCGACCGCTGCATCTCCTGGCTGCCCTGGTATCACGACATGGGCCTGGTCGGCTGCCTGCTGTCGTCCGATGGCGAACCAGATCTCGACCGATTACCTCAAGACCGAGGATTTCGCCCGCCGCCCGCTCGCCTGGCTCGACCTCATCACCCGCAACCAGGGCACGACCGGAAGCTATTCGCCGACCTTCGGCTACGACATCTGCGCCCGCCGGGTCTCCAGCCTGACCAACGTCGCCGAGCGCTTCGACCTGTCGCGCTGGCGGATCGCCGGCAACGGCGCCGACATGATCCGGCCCGACGTCATGCAGGCCTTCGTCGACGCCTTCGCCCCCGCCGGCTTCAGCGCCAAGAGCTTCTGCCCGAGCTACGGCCTCGCCGAGGCGACGCTGGCGGTGACGATCATGCCGCCGGGCGAGGGCATCGTCGTCGAGCTGGTCGAGGAGACGACCCTCAGCGGCGACGGCAAGATGCACCGCGACCGGCCGCAGCGCTACCGCGCCATCGTCAATTGCGGCAGGCCGGCGCGCGACATGGAGATCGAGATTCGCGACGAGGACGGCCGCACCCTCGGCAACCGCGAGATCGGCAAGGTCCATTGCCGCGGCCCGTCGGTGATGGTCGGCTATTTCCGCGACGAGGAGGCGACCGCCGCCTGCCTCGATCCCGACGGCTGGCTCGACACCGGCGACATGGGCTATCTGAGCGACGGCTATCTCTACATCGTCGGCCGGGCCAAGGACATGATCATCATCAACGGCAAGAACCACTGGCCGCAGGACAT
The DNA here is from genome assembly GCA_963716155.1 of uncultured Alphaproteobacteria bacterium. GTDB lineage: Bacteria > Pseudomonadota > Alphaproteobacteria > Sphingomonadales > Sphingomonadaceae > Allosphingosinicella. The sequence goes on along the minus strand of OY970297.1, from coordinate 1,661,967 downwards.
CGAATGGGCGGTCGAGCAGCTGCCCGGCTTCAAGGCCGGCGACATCGCCGCCTTCTCGATCACCACCCCGGGCGGCGAGGAAACCCCCGCCGTCCTCGTCCAGTGCCGGACCTCCGACGCCGCCGAGCGGGCGCGGCTTCGCGAGATCATCCGCGAGCGGGTGCGGGCGATCACCGGAATGAACTGCGTCATCGAGCTGGTTCCGCCGCGCACCTTGCCGCGGACGTCGTCGGGCAAGCTGTCGAGGGCCAAGGCGCGAAGCCTCTACCTGACCGGCGAGATCCAGCCCTACGACATCGCCGCCTAGCGCCGTGAGCGTTTGGACGGCGCGTGCGCCGTCAAGCCGGACTTGATCCGGCATCCACCTTTCTTTCCGGACTCCGACGCGTCGAAGAAGGTGGATCCCGGATCAAGTCCGGGATGACGACTCGACCTGAACGCCCGCCGGCCTAGCGCCGCGGCGCGGCGGCGGCGGCGGACTTTTCGGAGATCTCCCGCATCCTCCGGTCGATCTCCTCGCGGCCGATCCAGCGGCCCCGCATCATCACTCCGGCGAGCTTCGAGGCGGCCGAGACGTCCTCGAGCGGGTTGGAGTCGACGAGCAGCAGGTCGGTCCGCTTGCCCATTTCGATGGTTCCCGATTCCTGCGCTTCGCCGAGATATTCGTAGGGCACCGTCGTCGAGGTCCGAAGCGCCTGGAAGGGCGTCATCCCGACCGCGACGAATTCCTGCAGCTCCTGGTGGACGGTGAAGCCGGGGACGAGCCGGGGCATCAGCGAGTCGGTGCCGGTCATCAGCTGGCCGCCCTTGTCGTGGAAGACCTTGGTGAAGGGCCTCTGGAACTTCTCGAAATCGTCGCGCAGCTTCGCCCGGTCGGGGGGCGGGATGCCCTTGTACATATTGGCGATGAACGACCAGATCTCCCTTTGCACCGGATGCGCGGCATAGATCGCCTCGGGCCGGGAGAAGAGCCCGTCCGGATCGGAGAATTCGTCGAGGATGCGCCGGGTGGTGACCAGGGTCGGGGTCATCCACACGCCGCCGTCCGCGATCCGTCCGGCGAAATAGTCGACCCGCTCGGCCGAATAGTCGCCGTGCGCATGCTTCGCCACCTCCTCGGTGTGCGCGATCATCTTCTGGCCGGCGTCGACCACATATTCGACCGAAAGGGCGTAGGGGATGTGGCCGATCACATCCATGCGCTGCTCTTTGGCGGTCGCGACGACCGCGTCGTAGGTTTCCTTGGTGAGGAAGGAATAGACCTTCATCTTGTCATAGCCCTCGGCCTTGGCCTTGAGCGTGGCCTCGCGGGCTTCCGCGGCCGTCGCGACCCAGTCGGCCAGAGGCGGCGGCCAGGCCTTGTCCGGACCGTCGATCATCCGGGCGAGGACCAGCCTCGGCGCCAGCATCCCGCCCTCGGCGATCCGGCCCCGGACCGGAAGCAGCTCGTGGGTTCCGGAGAGGACCTGGACCGTCGTCACGCCGTTGGCGACATAGGGGAAGAGGAAGTCCTCGAACGGCGTCTCCTTGCTCGCCGCCTTCGCCTCCGGGCTGAGCAGGGCGTTCCAGGATTCGCCCTCGACATGGACGTGCATGTCGCTGAGCGCCGGCATCAGGTAGCGGCCGCTTGCGTCGATCCTGACCGCTCCGCGCGGCACGGCGACCTCGGACGCCGGACCGACGGCCGCGATCTTCCCGTCGACGACGACCACGGTCTGGTCGGCCAGGACCCGCTCGCGGTCCATCGGCACGACCGCGGCGTGGACGAAGGCGACGGCGCTCGACGGCCTTTCCCCGCCGGCAGCCGGCCAGGAGCAGGCACAGACGGCCGAGACGGCGATGGCGATGGTGCGCAGGATCCGTGACATGGCTTGTCCCTTTCGAAGCGGCTCGCCCTGGCTTGCCCGGCGGGCCGGCCGTGGAAAGAGGCTTTTGCGCGAACGGTGCATCGGCTTCGCGAACCGCGCCGGGGGAGGGGCCGCGGCCGGCCTCGCTCGACCTGCCGCCGTCGCGCCAAGGCCGACCCCGTCTTCAGGACTTGGCGGAAGGACGATTCGGTGCGGTCACGAGACTGGATCCCGCGAGTTGGGCCGCGCTTCGCGCGCGAACCGGCGGCTCGGGCCTGGCAGGAGTGGAGGGATTCGAACCCACGACCCTCGGTTTTGGAGACCGATGCTCTAACCGGACTGAGCTACACTCCTAGGCGCCGGGTAGGCAGGCAGATAGCGGCACATCAGGGCGGCCGCAAGATGAAGACCGGACCGGCCGGCACCCTTGCCATATGCGGTGCCCGACGCTATCTCGCGAAGCTCGCATGCATCGGCAAAGCTCGGCTGACCGGCCCCCCGGTCGAGAGCCGCTGCCCGAAAGGCGCTTTCAGAAGGACGACGACGCAACCATGGCCAGAGTCAATCCCGGCGAGTTCCTCCGGCAGGTCCGCTCCGAGACCGGCAAGGTCTCCTGGCCGACCCGCAAGGAGACGGTGACGACCGGGATCATGGTCCTGATCATGACGACCCTGCTCGGCATCTTCTTCTTCGGGGTGGACAGCCTGTTCGCGCTGATCGTCAAGACCCTCCTCAGCCTCATCGGCTAGCCCAACCGTTCGAAGGAAAAGCCCCCGCAATGTCCCGCTGGTACATCATCCACGCTTATTCGGGCTTCGAGAACAAGGTCCGCGACGCCATCCAGGCCGAGGCCAACCGGCTCGGCCTCGCCCAGCTGGTCGAGGCGGTCGAGGTGCCGACCGAGAAGGTCACCGAGGTCCGCCGCGGCAAGAAGGTGACCAGCGACCGCAAGTTCTTCCCGGGCTACGTGCTCGCCAAGCTGGCGATGAACGACGACGTCTACCACCTCGTCAAGAACACGCCCAAGGTCACCGGCTTCCTCGGCTCGTCGGGCAAGCCGCAGCCGATCACCGACGCCGAGGCCGCCCGGATCCTCAACACCAAGGACGAGGCCGCCGCCGCCGCGCCCAAGACCAAGATCAACGTCGACTATGAGATCGGCGACCAGGTCAAGGTCCTCGACGGTCCGTTCGCCAGCTTCAACGGAGTCGTCGAGGAGCTCGACTTCGACAGGGGCCGGGTCAAGGTCGGAGTCTCCATCTTCGGCCGCGCCACCCCGGTCGAGCTCGAGTTCGAGCAGGTCGAGCGGGTCAAGTAACGGCCTGACCCGTCATCCCGGACTTGATCCGGGATCCACCTTCTTAGACGCGTTGATTCCAAAGAAAGTTGGATGCCGGATCAAGTCCGGCATGACGAGCACGAGCGCCAATTAAACGCTCACTGCTCTACGGCTTGATGCCGTAGCGCGCCGCGTAGGTCCGCTCGACGCTCGGGGCGATCCGGCGGGCGGTGGTCAGCTCCCGGGCCGATTCCGCGTCGCGTTTCAGGCGGGCGAGGACGATTCCGCGCAGGAAGCGGCTCGGAGCGTGGCCGGGCGCCTGCACCAGGACGGCGTCGAGGTCGCGGAGCGCCTCCTCGTCGCGTCCGAGGCGGTACCAGACCATCGCCCGGCTATCGAGCGCCTGGATGGTGTTCGAGCTCAGCTCGATCGAGTCGGTGCAATCCCTCAGCGCCGTATCCAGCATCAGCGAGCGCGTTCCCTTGATCCAGCAGCGCTCGTTGAGCAGGGACGGCGAGCCCGGCTTCTCGGCGATCAGCGCGTCGAGCTGCTTCAGCGCTTCGGCGGCGTCGCCGAACTGGCCGATCAGCGAGGCCTTTTCCTGGCGGTAGACGAAGCTGGTGTCGCCGCCGAGCGCGATGCGCTCGTCGAGAAGGGCGATGCCGCCGGGAAGGTCGCCGCGCTCGGCCTTGAGCAGGGCGAGGCGCGCCGTCGCGTCGCTCGACGAGGGATCGAGCGCACGCGCGGCTTCGGCATCCGCGGTCGCCGCCGCGAAATCGCCGGCCTCGTAGGCGATTCCCGAGCGCTGCAGGTAGAGACTGACCGAAGGCTCGATCGCCAGCGCCCGGGCGAGATCGGCGAGCGCGCCCTTGCGATCGCCGATCCCGCTTCGGAACGACGCCCGGCTCGAATAGCCGGACACTTCCTCCGGATCGTTGGCGATGGCGGCGGCGAGAGTCGCCTCGATCGCCTTGACCTGGGTCGCGCCGGCGGGATCGCGGCCCCCCAGGTCCCAGCGTCGAAGCGCGGAATCCGGAGCGACGATGCGCGGCGCGCGCGCCTTGGCCGTGGCGACCCGGTCGCGCTCCGCGGCCACCTCGGCCGGGGCGATCTCCGCGCCGGTCGAATCGAAGCGCTCGTCGACCGTCACCGTGCCGCCCTCGAGGGCCATCGTCCGGGTCATTTCCCAGCCCGCGAGGCGCTCCCGCGCTCCGGCCTCGCCTTCGACGGTGAAGCCCCGGCCGCCGTCGGGGAGGCGGATCCGAAGCCGGTAGCGCATGCCGTTGGGGTCGGGCGCGGCGACCGGAATATTCTTCCAGGCGGGCCGGCTTCGATCGGGGGCGAACTGGAACTCGGCGAGGATGCTCGAGAGGGAGCGTTTGAGGCGGCGCTCCTGGGTGACCCAGGGGGTCGTCGTCACTCCGTGCGCGGTCAGGGTGACGCTTCCCGAAGCCGGGTCCGGCTTGAGCGCCGCCGTGCTGAATTGCGCCTGGCCGAGGAAGCCCATGAAGAACTGGCCGATCGCCTCGCGCTTCTCCTTTTCGCCGAGCTGCGAGGTGGCGAGCGTGAGCATCGAGGCGTTCGGGCCGCGAACCACCGCCGTGGCATCGAACACGCTCGGCAGATCGGGGCTGGCGCTCTCGTCCGAGTCGATCGCGATCTCCATCGAGGGCCGGGCATTGGCGCGCGGCTCGATCCTGACCAGATCGGCGCCGGCCGGGCGCACCGGGAGGACGTTGCGGAACGGCGGCGTGTCGCGGATGTCGGCGAGGCGGGAGCCGGAGCCGGTGCCGTCGAGCCAGAGGGTCTCGCCGTCGATGGTGGCGCGCACCAGGATGTGATCGAAGGCCTGGGCGCTGGGGAGGCGCTCCGGAACGAAATCGCCGGCGCTGATGTCGGCGAGCACCGGTTCGGCGTCGATCCCCATGGCATGAAGCATGGCCAGCAACAGCAGCGTCTTCGCCTTGCAGTCGCCGTAGCGCAATTCCCAGGTCCGCTCGGGCTTCTGGGGGATGTAATTGCCGCCGTCCATGCCGACCGCGAGATAGCGGATCTTGTCCTGGACCAGCTCGAGGGCGCGCTGGGCCCGGCCGAGCGAAGTCGCTTCGGCGCTCTGGATGGCGGCCACTTCCGCGGCGATCGGCCCGCCCGCCGCGATCGCGCCCTTGGTTTCGTAGAGCGGGGCCATCACTTTCGACACGTCGCCCCATCCGGCGAAGGTCGACAGCTCGATGAGCGGCGAATGGCGGTAGCGGGGCGGAGCGTCGCCGGGCATTTCGGGCTGTTTCGGAATGGGCAGCGCGACCGCAAGCTCGGTGTAGGCGCCCTTCCGCACCGGCGCCGCGGTCACCCCCTGGGCCAGTATCTTCCACTTCGGGGCGGCGGAGCTCGGCCAGCTGAAGCGCATTCGCGCCATTCCGATCTGCATCGGTTCGGCCATGATCTGGGTGACGCTCTGGACCCGCCCGGCCAGGGCTTCGTCCTTGGCCGTCGTCGAGGCGCGGATGCGCAGGATGTCCCCGACCTGAAGCCCCTCGATCGCGAGGGTCGCGGTGAGGATGCCGGTGAGCTCGCGCTGCTCGAGCGCTTCCTCGCGGCGAAGAACGGTGAACTTCTGGCCCTGGGCGAGCAGGTCGATGGCCTTGCCGTCGCGCAGGATCGACAGCTCGTGGACGATCAGGTCGCCTTTGTCGGGCGCCCAGGGCAGGGTCATGGTCGCCATCGCCGCGAGGGCTTCCGGCGAGGTGATCCGCGTGGCGCCGTCGAAATAGGCCCACAGACGGCCGTCCTCGATGCGCTGCTGGATGTCGAAGATCACCGGCGCGGTCGACGCGCCGGCGCGGCCCGCCGCTTCCGCGAGCGGAGCCGGCACCACCCAGGCGGGCGCCGGCTGGTAGAGCGGGACGTCGCCCGCCTCAGCGGCCGACGCCGCCGTCAGGGCCACGACCGGCCCCAGCCAATGTAGGTTACGCAAAGCCCTCTCCCCCGATCCGGTGCCCGCTATAGCGGGACGCGCATGAAAATCACGTTTTTTCCGGACGATGGGCCGACCGTCGCGGTCGCTCGGAGGCCGTTGCGGCGACCCCGCGCGGGACGGTTTTGAGCCGCGCCTCGGGACCTGGATGTACCGCGAGACCCTGGCCCGGACGAAGGCGCTCGGCGCCGAGGTCGGCACCGGCGGCGACCCGAGCCAGGCGCCAGCGCGCCGGGCGTATGAGAAGGCCGGCTTCGGCCGGCGATACCGGCGCTGCACCTCTACCGGCGGCTGTAGCGGTCGCCGCCGGCCTTCGGTCCGGGCTAGTCCTTGCGGCCGCGCTCGTAGGTCTGCAGGCAGCGGTCGGTGACCGTCGCGGTGCAGGCCGGATAGTCGCGCGCCGCGACCGCCTCGCCGGTCGCCGGGTCGAGCTCCGGCCCGCCCATCGCGGCTCCGGCCGCGGTCCCGTTCCAGCCGGCGGGGACGACGGCCGCGGCGGAGATCACCGCGATTCCGCGCGCGTCGCGCTCCGGATCGGAATTGCTCGGCTCGACGACCGCGGCGGTGGTGAGCGGGCCGGCCTCGGCCAGGGTCGGGGCCGAATAGCCCGAGCCCGATCCGCCCTCGGTCTCGAAGGCGGTGGTGAGGGCGCCGTCGCCCTCCCAGGCCTGGCTCTCGGCGACGACGTCGACCTGGGCGAAAGCGGCTCCGCTCAGCAGCAGGGCGATTGCGAATGCGGCAGACTTCATGGCGGGTTCCTCCTTGCAGGCCCATTTCGGGCCGGCGCCGCTTGCGCCGGCCAGGCGCCGCGGCTCGCCGCGGGCGAATGGGCTCGCTTCCGCAAACGCTCGAGCGGGGAGAGGTTTCCGGCCCGTATTAATACGAGCCGAGGCCCTCTACATCACCCAGGCGTAGAGGCCGAGCGCGAGGGCGAGGGTGACGAGGAAGCTGGCCAGAGCGTAATTGAGGGCTCGAAGCTTCGGGAAGGCGGGCGCGGCCACGGCTCAGTCCGCCCCGCCGAGCCGCCAGGCCAGGCCCGGCGGCTTGACCATCGATCGCCCGCACTGGGCGCAGCGGCTGACGAAGGCGCCGCGGTCCCAGTGGCTCGCCGCCGGGTCGGGCTCGTGCCGTCCGATCCAGTCGTGAAGGCTCATTCGCCGCCGCCCTGCGCCGCGAGCCACACCGCTCCGGCCCGGATCGGCCCGAACGCCTCCCCGCGGGAAGGCTCGGCCTGGCGAAGCGCGAGCCGCGGCGCCGGCGCCGGCGGCTCGGCCGGGGCGCAGGCGGCGGCCTTGACGCTGTAGCGTCCGGCGAGGTCGAGATGCGCGAGCCGCGCCTCGGCGCTCGCCGCGATCCGGGCATTGGCGGCCGAGGCGCGCTTGCGGCCGAGCCAGTAGGTCTGTTCCGTGTCGAAATCCCGTCGTTCGGCAAGCGGGAGCACGATCGTCTCTCTGTCACGGGATGCTTGCGAAGGCGGCCGGGTGATGGACCCCATATGGGGTGCCGCCCGGGAATAGCGAGGGGCGGGGGCGTTTCGGCCCCCCGGCCCGCCCGCTCAGCCTCCGGCCATCCGCCGGCGCATCTCGCCGATCCGCCAGCCGCCGAACAAGGCGACTTCGCCGTGCCGCCCGGCCCCGCCTTTCGCCTTCGACCAGCCGGTGACCTGCTCGAGCGGGGGAAGCCGCGGCGGCGGCGGCTCGTCCTCGTGGCGCCAGCTTCCGCTCGATTCGAAGCGCGCCGCGCGGCGGAGCGCCTCGTCCTCGGCCTCGACCCTCTTCTCCACCGTCCACATCGCCCGGAGCCGCTCGATATGGACGGCCTCGCTCTCGCCGCGCCGCCGCCGCCGGTGCGGCCTCTCCCAGCCCTGGTTGACGCTCCTGTCGTGAAGGCAGAGCAATTGGAAGGTCTGGTCCCAGCTGAGCGGCGGGATCGGCGCCAGCTCGGCGCATTGCCGCCAGCGGTCGCCGCTATGGCTCCCCGCCTCGGCCGCCGCCATCGCCGCCATCTCGAGCCTCTCCCAGCCCATCTTGAGCGCCAGCCGAAACTCCCGGGCGAACGCCGGGTCCCGCTCCCGCCGCCGGTAGAAGGCGGCCGGCGAGGCGCCCGCCGCCGCCGCCGAAAGCCGGATGTTGGCGGTCGCCGACAAGGCGTAGAGGAAGGCCTGCTCGGCCTCGCGGGTCAGCTTGTCGGGATGGGCGAGCCGGATCTGGAGCCTGCCGCTGCGCGTGCGCACGACGATCGGCTCGCCGCCCTGGGTCCGGTAGCCGCGCCCGTCGTCCCTCTTCTTCCGACCGTCCGCGCCGGCCGCCCGGGCCGCGCTCTCCGGCCCCCGCTTGCCGCCGGCGAGATGGAGCCGGGCATCGACCGCCACGACGGTCGCCTCCCACCTCTGCGCGAAATCGGCATGGGCCGAGCGGCGATGCTGGATCGTCGAGTAGCGCACTCCCGCCGCCCGGGCCGACAGCCGGACGTTGCCGGTTCGGCCCAGCGAATCGAGGAAGACCTCGTTCTGATGCGCCTGGAGCGGGGTGAGGGGCCTGGCCATGGCGGATCTCCGCGAATCACATGTTCCCATTATGTTCTCATAAAAATCCGCGTCTGGCAAGCCTTGTTTTTGCCGCCGTGGAAGGGCGGCCCAGCCTGCCGCTCGGCCCGCGTTCGGTGCCTTCGTTCCAAAGGAACAGCGTCACCCTCTCCTGGCTGAGCGTCGCCGCCGGCGTCGGGACGGCCTGGCAAGATTACTCGGCGGGGGGAGGGCTCTCGGACAAGCCCTTGCGATAGGCGCGGCGCACAGAAACCCACCCTATCGCGCAGACCAGGAGGGAGACGGCGACCGGAGCGGCGTTTATGACGAAATCCTCCATCCTCAAAAGGGGACACGTACCTTTTGCACGAAAAGGTACGTGTCCCCATTCGCCAAGGTACGTGTCCCCATTCGCCAGATTCCCTCACCTGTAGCCGTCGCCCCCGCAGGCCACGCCGGCGAGGAACCGCCGCATCTCGCCGCAGACCGCCTCCGCCGGACCGAGCGCGTGGCAATCGCCTTCCCGGATCATCCACACCCGCCCCTGCTCGTCGAGCGTGAAGTCGAGATCGACTCCGTTCAGCACGGCCTCGCCCTCGGGCCGAGAGCCCGCCACGTCGTCCCGGGCCTGCCCGAAAGCCGAGCTGCCCTCGATGGCGTCGACGGCCATCGAGACATAGGCCGCCGCCAGCGGCAGGCTTGCCTCGTCCAGCCCGGCGGCGAGCCGCACCGCCGTCCCGTGCAGGCGGCGCGCCGCGGGCGGACGGGGAGGGAAAGGGTCGGCGGCCACTGAAGCATACCTCGGAAAGGCGAGAATCGAAGCCAATCTCTACATACTATAGTTAATAAACTCGCCGCGCCGGCAAGGCCAATGAATTGTGCATGGACATGCGCAAGCTGGTCGGCCGCAACGCCGCGCGCCTCCGCAAGGCGGCCGGCCTGACCCAGGAGCAGCTCGCCGAGCGCTCGGGCTTCAGCCAGCAATATATCAGCAAACTCGAGCAGGGCCGCCGCAACCCGACCGTTGTCACGCTCTACGAACTGGCGAACGCGCTGGGGGTGAGCCACGTGGAGCTGGTGAAGCCGGATTGAGCGCAACCGTGGCCGGCCCCAACGACGAACGAGACCGGCTGGCGCGCAAGCTCTGCCAGCTGCTCATCGAAGCCCGCGAACCCGCCGGAATGAACCAGACCGACCTCGGCAAGGCGGTGGGCCGCTCGCAGGGCTTTGTCTCTCATTACGAGTGCGGGCAGCGGCGGCTGGATCTGCCGGATCTGATCCTGGTGTGCCGGATTATGGGGGTGGAGCCGGCGGAGTTGCTGGGGCGGCTGTTGTAGTGGCAACGTATCGCCAGATCATCGATTGGGTGCGAGCCCATCATGGTTTCACCGCCCAGACCTGCTGGATAGCCGACGTGAAGGCGTCCCACGGCATTACGCGAGGCCGAGCTCCCAACCGCATCAATCCGAACCGGAAGGTTAAGCAGTGTCCTCAAGGGAAGCGGTCGGCGATTGAGGCGGCATTGGTGCACTTCAGGATGATTTGAGCAGCTTCCTATCCTAAGCGCTGCTCAATCCGCGATCTTCTCCGTATCAGGGCAAAGGCGAGCTACACTTCACGACACTGGCTAATAGGCAGACGGACCGTCTCTATTTTCACTCTACGCACGCCAGCCGCCAGACCGCGATGCGCTAGGGAGCAAAGTCGTTTCCAACGTCGGCATCCATGAGGCATCTGCGTGCCAAAATTATGCTCCTGCAAGGGGGTAGGGATCTGCCGCTTAGCCAGATTCAGGGTAGGGCCTCTTTTCGGCGCACGTTGAACAGGTTACGATCCCCAATATGCCGCGCTCAGCTGCTCCTAAACCCACGCTATTGGACTGGAGCCAAGTCCGGTCAGGGGTCCAAGCATTCCAGCGCTCCCTTGAACTGGATAATGAAGGCAAGGCTTTTCAGTATTTTGCTATCTCAAAAATTCTTAAAATTGACGATGATGAGACTCGGGCCGCTCTAACGGATGGAGGAGACGATCGTGGCATTGATGCCGTCTACATAGACAGTCGTCCTGAAAAACGCGTTTTCCATTTTTTCCAATTCAAGTATGTGGGCAGTTATGAAAAAGTAGACAGCTCTTTTCCTTCCAATGAGATTGACAAAATTCAGGCATTCCTCGAGTGCTTTCTTCGGAAGGACGAGTCTCTGGAGAGAACTTGCAATCCACTTTTATGGAGTAAGGTGCAGGCCTTGTGGGCGGCCTTGGAGGAGTCCGTATATACTATCCAGATACACCTTTGTAACAATGCGACCGCGTTAACCGAGGCACATAAAACTCGCTTTGAAGAGGCCTTGCGCCCATATCAGCACGCGTTGTTAAAGCAACACGACCTACTTTGGTTTTCTCGGCATTTAACAAAGTCCTCTGCCAATGATCGAGAATACAGCTTAGCGCTTGTAGAAGACCAATATTATGGACGGACAGACGGTTTTGCAAAGGGCCTCATTGGTACGGTAAGAGGAGATGAAATAGTTAGACTTATAACTAACCCTGACTTCCCTCAAGAGGTAGATGATACCTTATTTGAGGATAATATTCGGCTCTATTTGGGCGAAGAAAACGATATTAATCGGAAGATACTTACTACGGCGATGAGTCGAGAAAACACTCAATTTTGGTATCTTAATAACGGTATCACGATAGTCTGTGATCGTATGGAATATCAACCGCGGGCGGCAAGCCCAAAGGTACGAATGGTTAACCCTCAAATTGTGAACGGAGGCCAAACATCGCATGCGCTATTCGAAGCCGCTCGTGCTGACTTGGGAAGAATATACGATGTCAAGCTACTGCTACGTGTGATTGAAACTGGAGACCGGCACTTCACGAACCGTGTTGCTGAAGCTACTAATAGTCAGACTCCTATTAGAAGTCGTGATATCAGATCAAACGACTCCGTGCAGGTCCGGCTAGAAAACGCGCTGGTACCTCATGGATATTACTATGAAAGAAAGAATGACCAGCATATAGAGCAGCAAGCGGAACTGAGGATCGATGCGGTCAAACTAGGACAGGTTATTTTAGCCTATGTTCTTCGGGAGCCAGACCGAGCTAAAACGTCTTCTAATAGAATATTCGGTGAGTACTATTCGTGGGTGTTTGACGAAAGCCTGTTGTCGGCTGAAAACGTTATTGCCATGTGGCGTATCTACAAAATGATCGATGAAGACCGTCGAAAAGCCGTCCATTCATTGAACGCGCGTCTTAAGCAGAGCTATGATGAGTCTTGGATAATCGAGGGCGTGTTCCACTTACTTTATATGCTTAGTCTCACATGTGAACAGGATGGTACAGACCTTTTCGACGTCGAAGCTGTGACGGAGAGATATGAAGCGGTAAAAGAGCAGATCGACGCATTTATGACACAGAACAGAGGGCAGGCCGCATATCGTATTTTTAGAAGCGCAACGACAAAGAAACTACTCGCTCGATTTGCGAGGTCACAACAGCTTTCCTTGAACTTGAACCTTCCGATAGTTCCTGCTGCCACCATAAGACGTTAGCTTGAGATAGACTTCGCCCAGGCGCGCTTAACCAGTGGGCGCGGCGGGTCCACAAGCTCGCACGCTAGCTTGCCGCAGGGGATTACCTTGGCAGCGGCCTTAATGGCTTTTCGATGGCGTTAGGTATCCGAAAGAATGCCAATCCCGGCACTTGGTGGTCCAAACAAGCTCCCACAATTGGCGGGGTGGAACAGAGCGCGAAACCCTAGGAAACCCCGCAATTCGCCGCACGGCGCAGCTCAAAAACCGCAGATTTCCGCCATTTTCATCCGTCCTCGCAGAAAACCTGTGTCAAGGCCCTATATTTTCCCGTGTTCCTAATTCGCCCCTTGCATACCTCAAACTATGTAACTCATAGTTCTCGGTAGCGCGAAGTCGGGCGCTGGGAAGCCTCGGTCCAAACGGGGCGGATCGAACGGGAAGGTTGGCGGCGCTTGGGAAAGCCTAAGCCCCTTCCAAAAGGGCGACAGCAGAATCGCCGACCTTCCCGTTCCCGCACATCTAGCCACGTTTAAACGTAGCCGCCAACTCCCATGTTCGCAGATCACGAACATTTTCCTCCACAAGCGGAGCTAGGAGAGTTCAATGGTGGACGAGACTGAACGTGCGGGTAGCGTGGAACTACCAGCGTTGGCGCATACCCTGGCTGAATTGCTCGACAAGATAAGCGTTCGCCCAGAGGCTGGCTATGAGGTCCAGCGGGAGCTTGGCGAACTGATGTCCGAATGGAAGGCATCGGCGGGTAGCCCGGACGGCGAGAGGCTCATTCACCGTGCGCAAGGCGCGGCAGGAATGATCAACGCCAGTGGCGGGGGCGATCCGATGCGAAATTTAGCCTACGACCAACTGCGTGAATACAAGAACGAGCTGAGGGCGCTGGCGTGGAGAAACTAGCTTTTAGGGCCATGGTGCCAGTGTACTAATGCCGACATTGCGCCCCTAACCTCCCGCCTCTTTGCGCCTTCGCGCCTTCGCGTGAACAAATCCGTCCTTCCGCCCCCCTCTCACCACGACAAAAGTGCTAAGCTCGCCAAGCCGTAAAAAGCGACGGGAAGAACCAATGGCCTGCAACGCCAGCCGCACCGGCACCAAAACCTGGACGTGCCGCTGCTGCGACGCCCGGGCAAACTACGAATATTGGGCCTGCGGGGCGGTCACCCGCGAGTGGGTGGTCTGGCGCGAGCCCTGCGCCCGCTGCGACGACCCGCCGAGAACCAGGCCCTGCCCGAACCGCTGACCGCGTCTTGAAGACGGCGTTGTCATCATGGCCCCCCGGGGGACAGTCACCGCAACTGTCCACGATCCTCCGTCCCCGATCCAAAAATCGCACTATTTCCCCGGCACCACCCACCCTGCCGCCGCGGTCTCCGAAGCTCGCACGCCTCTTCGCGGTCACTTTTAGTGACCGTCTGCCCTTCCTCCGCGCCTCCGCGCCTCCGCGCGAACCCTTGGCTTTCAGGCCAGCAGAGGCTCCAGCGCCCGAGCCAGAGGCCCATAATCCTTGTCATAGCTCGCGATCATTGCCGGCAGGAACGTCTCCCGCTCCACCCGCGCGAAATCGAACGGGTGACCGGCCCCCAGCCCGACGAGGTGCATGAAAGCGAGCTGGCTGCGGCCGTTGCCCTCGCGGAAAGGATGGGTCGCGTTCAGCTCGCCGAGGAACTCCGCCGCCGCTTCGACAAACGTCCGCCGATCCGGCTCGGCAAAGCAGGGCCCCGCCCGAAGCTGTGCGAACAGGGCGTCGATCTGGGCCGGAATATGCTCCGGAAAGCAGAAGGGGTTGCCGCCCTTCGACGTTCGAACGGTGCGGTAGCGGCCTGCCCAGGAATAGACGTCCTGGAACAGGTGCCGGTGGACGGCGCGGTAATGGGCCGGGTCGAAGCGGCCGTCGGGCAGCGGCTCCTCCGCCCGGAGCGTCGTCATCTCCAGCTCGAAGGCTTCGAGCGCCTCCGGGTCCCGAAGGCCGGCCTTGTTCCGGAGGACTGCGGTGCCTTTGTAGCAATAGGGATCGTCGAACGCGTCGTAGCCGACGTCGGTCATTTCGACGCGCGCGGGCTCCGATAAGCGTCCCTCACGGCGGAGCGCCGCTCCTCGCCGCCGAGGGCGCTCGAACGCAGCCCGTCGAGCCGGGCGTGGCTGTCACGGCTGAGCTTCAGCCCCTCGACAGCCGAGATGGCGGCGAAGGCCCTGGACCCGAGAACGCGCGATCGGGCTTCCGGCTTGTTGCTGGCTTTGCTCATGATTTCAGAATGACACAGGACGCTTTAGGTTGCCATAGACATCGGACGGGAAGGACGATTGAACATGGTCGAAGTCAGCCCCATCCGCACCGAGCAGGATTACGAAGCCGCGCTTTCCGAGATCGAGGGCCTGATGGCGGCGCGGCCGGACACGCCGGAAGGCGACCGGCTCGACGTGCTGGTCACGCTCGTCCAGGCTTACGAGGCGCAGCATCATTCGATCGAGGCGCCGGATCCGATCTCGCTGCTCCAGTTCGTCATGGAGCAACGGGGCCTCGACCGCGCCGCCCTGCAGCCGATGATCGGCGACCGCGACCGCGTGTCCGAGGTGATGTCCCGCAAGCGCCCGCTGACCCTGGCCATGATCCGCCGGCTCCAGGAGACGCTCGGCCTGCCCGCCGAAGTGCTGGTCCGCCCCTACGCACTGAACCGCTCGAAGGCCGCTTAGGCGCCAAAGCAGCGGCAATCGATCACCCGTCAAGCGACGGGCGCGGAGCCGGCGCAGTGTCCGGGGGGATGCTCCGCATTCCCATTTCAACGGCAATCCGACGGAGCTCTCCACCGCCGCCCGCTCCGAGCGAGCCGTGAGCAATTGATCCTCGCACGCCTCTCCGTGGTCACTTTTTGTGACCAACTACCGTTCCTCCGCGCCTCCGCGCGAACCCTCTTCCTGGCGATTTTGCGTTCAGCGCCCGCTTGCCCCAAGCGCGCCCCCTCCAAAGCAGCAGCAACGGCTCGCCCCTGTCTCGCTGCCGTGACGCCCGTCACGGCTGCGGCGCCCGCCTTTGCCTAACCCTCGGAGTATGGCCGCAAATCCGGCCGAATGAAGGAGGAAGTCATGTCCCAGTCGAGCACCAGGCTGATCGTCGGAGCGATCATCGCGGCTCTGTTCCTGGCCCTGTTCGGATTCGTCCTGATCGAGGCGATCCTCTACGCCCAGAAAATGTCTCCCGACGCGCCGAGCGAGGAGGCCTTCTACATCATGAACGTCGTCGGCGGGCTGGTGTCGGCGGTGGTGGTCGCCGAGCTCGCCGTCACCGCGACCGGCGACGCTCCGGCCGGCCGCATGTTCGCGCCCGCCCGGGCCGCCGGGACCTCGGATTCGGTCGCTCCAGGCCCGCGGCTCTTCGCCATCCTCTACGTCTTCGTCTGGCTCGCGCTCGGAGCCGCAGCCCTGCTGTTCGGCTTCATGGACTATGAGGTGAAGGTGCCGCCTCTGATCGAGTTCGCCAAGACATGGCTCGGGTTCGCCATCGCCGCCGCCTATGCCTATTTCGGCCTCCAGCCGCCCGCCGGGCGCTGAGCCGGCCGGGAGGAGTCCGGCTCGCGGACCGGCGCCGCGAGCCGGATTTGCGCTCCGCGCCCGATTGCGCTTAGAGCGCCCCCTTCCAAAGCAGCAGCAATGGAAGGTGCGGGGGGCAGTCCCTTGGCCCCCATCAAAGTACCACTTTGATGGGATTGGTTCACTCCGCCGGCTGGGCCCTTCTCCCCTTCGCATCCTTCACGCGCTTCGCGCCCCTCGTGTGAAACTCTCTTCGGCCTTGCATCCAGGCCGGCAGCGCTCCGCGAGCTCCGCCTAGGCGGCCGCTCTGCCCTTGAGCAACTGGGCGCCGAGGCCGTCGCAGAGCCTGCAGGCCTCGAAATAGGCCTTGCGGGCGTGGGGCTGGCGGGCGGCGAGCGGGCTCTTGTCGCCGCCGCGGGCGGGGATGAAGGTCTGGCCGATCTCCTGGTCCTCGCCGGCGATGATGGCGACCGCCTTCTGGACCTTGGCCGCGGCGTCGGGGCAGAAGATTCCGATCGCCGCCTGGCCGCCCAGCATCTTGGGGAACTGAGTCCACATCTCCTCCTCGTAGCGGTCGAGATCCTCGTCGGTGACCGAGCCGGGATCGCGCTCCGCCTTCAGGCTCAGCCAGCAGGCGGCATGGGCCGCGGCCGCGATGGCTCCGACCGTCTCCTTGAGCAGGGTCACGGCGCTGTCGGTGACCAGGGCGTCGCGCGAGCGCTGCCAGGCCTCCAGCTCCTGCCGGGCCTTCGACCTCGCGGCGAAATGGCCGGTGATGCCGCCGCTCAGGATCGAGCCGAGGACCGTGAGGCCCATCCCCACCGCCGATACGTCCGCCATTGTCCAGCCCCTCCACGGTGCCGGCCCGCGGGGCGCGTCCGGCCCTCGTCCCCTGTAGCAGGTCCGGCGACCGATGGCAGGGGAGGGCGGCTCGCGAGGATTTGCGCTCGGCGCCCGATTGCGCTAAGGGCGCGCCCTTCCAAGGCAGCAGCAATGGAAAGTGCGGGAGGTGAGGGCTCTGCGCCTCCGTTCGAACCGCTAAACTTGAAACCCGGCCGAAAGTACCACTTTCGGACGAACCTACAGAGTGAGACACATGGCTAAGAAGATAACGGGCTATATCAAGCTCCAGGTGCCCGCGGGCGCCGCCAATCCGTCGCCGCCGATCGGGCCTGCCCTCGGCCAGCGCGGCGTGAACATCATGGAATTCTGCAAGGCGTTCAACGCGGCGACGACCGAGCTGGAGAAGGGCATGCCCATCCCCACCGTCATCACCGTCTTCGCCGACCGCAGCTTCGCCTTCGAGACCAAGACCCCGCCGGCGACCTTCCTTCTGAAGAAGGCGGCGAAGATCAACTCGGGCGCCAAGGAGCCCGGCAAGCAGATCGCGGGCCGGGTGACCCGCCAGCAGCTTCGCGACATCGCCGAGGTGAAGATGAAGGATCTGAACGCCAACGACATCGAGGCGGCGGCTCGGATCATCGAGGGCTGGCCCGGGCCATGGGCCTCGAAGTGACGGGGAACTAAGGACATGGCCAAGCTCACCAAGAAGCAGAAGGCGCTCGCCGAGATCGTCGACCGCTCGAAGCTCTACGGGGTCGACGAGGCGATCGAGACCCTGAAGGCCAACGCCAAGGCGAAGTTCGACGAGACGATCGAGATCGCCCTCAACCTCGGAGTCGACCCCCGCCACGCCGACCAGATGGTCCGCGGAGTCGTCACCCTCCCCGCCGGCACCGGCAAGGACGTCCGGGTCGCCGTCTTCGCCCGCGGCGACAAGGCCGAGGAGGCCAAGAAGGCCGGGGCCGACGTCGTCGGCGCCGAGGATCTGATGGAGACGATCCAGGGCGGGACGATCGATTTCGACCGGGTCATCGCCACGCCCGACATGATGGGCGTCGTCGGCCGCCTCGGCAAGGTGCTCGGCCCGAAGGGGCTGATGCCGAACCCGAAGCTCGGCACCGTCACCCCCAACGTCACCGAGGCGGTCAAGGCGGCCAAGGGCGGCCAGGTCGAGTTCCGGGTCGAGAAGGCCGGGATCATCCATAGCGGGATCGGCAAGGCGAGCTTCCCGGCGGAGGATCTGAAGCGCAACTTCACCGCCTTCGTCGACGCCATCGTCAAGGCCAAGCCGGCCGGCGCCAAGGGCAAATATGTCAAGAAGGTGGCGCTGAGCTCGACCATGGGCCCGGGCCTCAAGGTCGACGTCGCCGAGGTGGCGAGCGCGTAATCGGATCAAAGTGATACTCTGATCCGGGCAGAAAAGAGAGGGCCGGGGCAATGCTCCGGCCCTTCTCGCTAATAGCTTTCCTTGCCGGCGAAGCGGGTCGCACCGGACCGCATTTTGCGGTACGAGGGACTTTATTTGCGGGAGGGAGCTGTGGATCCAATCACACTTACCCTGGTCAGCGCTTTCGTCGCCGGCGCTGCCAAGGGCGCGACGAAGGTCGGAGACAGCGCTGTGTCGGACGCTTATGCGGCGCTGCGGCATATCGTCCTCACCTCTTACGCCAAGGCCACCGACCTGCTCGCCTCGGTCAGCGGCGTCGAGGCCAAACCCGACAGTGCCGGACGACGTGAAACGCTGGCCGAAGAGCTGAAGGCGGCCGGCGCCCTGGACGACGAGAAGCTCGTGACGGCGGCCGAGGCCGTGTTGAGCGCAGTGGAGGGCCAGGAACCGGCCATCGGGGTGGATTGGTCGGACGTGCGGGCCGCACGGCTCAAGATCGGCACCGTCCGCGCGCGCGCCGGCGCGGTGGGTTTCCGCGCCGCCCGGATGGAAATCGCCGGGGAGATCGAGATTACCGAGATCGACGCGGGAGCCGCGCCGGGAAACTGACGGCGCTGGGGGATGAAGTTGCGCCTGCCGCCAGCGCGAACATCGGAGCGCAGTTTCAGCACAGCAACATCGGCACGGTGGTGTTCGGTGGCGGCCCCCAGCCCGGCGCCCTGCCGCGTGCGGCCGATGGGCTCTCGAGCCAGGAATCCAAGTTAAGAACGCGATATCTGCTCGCCGTTAAGCGGGATGTCATCGACCGGTTTGAGGCCTCGCTTCACAACCTGAGATATCTCGACCTCGGAATAGCCCACGATCCCGCCGCGGTGCGGCCGCCCTGGGGCTATTACAATCCCGAGTTGAAGCGGAGCTATGCCAATGTCCTGGCCGCTTTCGAGAGCTGCGATCGCAGCCTGCTGCTGCTCGGCCATCCCGGCGCGGGCAAGACCACCGCGCTGCTCCACTTGGCCACCGAGCTGATCCGCTCCGCCGAGACCTCGGACGACGCGCCCATTCCCGTCATCGTCAACCTCTCGAAATTCCGCCTGCCGAAGCGGGGCCAAAGGCGAATCGGGATCAGTCTGGGGCAACGTGACAGCAGCGGCGAGAATGGCGAGATCGCGAATCCGCGGGCGTTCGAGGACTGGTTCGTCGCGGAGATGGCGGCATTTCCCGGCTTGGACCGTGCAACCGCGCGCGAGTGGCTTCGCGCCGGCAGGATCGCCGCGCTCCTGGACGGTCTCGACGAATTCAACGACGAGCAGCGTGGGGAGCTGGCAACGACCTTGAACAAGACATTCCTGCGGTCACATGCCGACATTCCGATCGTCATATGCAGCCGCACCAACGAGTATGAAGTCCTGCGAAGCAGCAAGGAAACGCTTCTGCAGATGACCGGCTCGGTCGAGCTGCAATCGCTGACCGACGACCAAGTGTCCGAATATCTGCATGAGGCCGAGGCCGAGGCGCTGCTCGAGGCCCTTCCCAAGGATGCCTCCTTGCGGGAGCTATCGAGGACTCCTCTTACACTGTCGATGCTGGTCCTCGCTTATGGCGGCAAGGCACCGGCCGGGCTGGTCAAGGCCGACAGCCTCAGCCAGACCCGCTTCCGGCTGTTCCAATCCTATGTCCAGCGAATGCTCCAACGGCAGGCGCGGCGCGATCAAAACGTTGCCGTCGACGACGTTGAAAGCCACAACGTGCCCGAAGCGCGCTACCGTTGCCGCCCCGATTCGATAGACCGATGGTTCGGATGGCTCGCCCTCACGCTCAGCGTCAGAATGCGGACCACGTTTGCCCCTCGCAGCCTGGTCGGCACGCTTCTGGTCGCGAACGAGCCCCAGCGGCAATTGCTCAACTTCTGGGTTTCCCAGGCGGCTATCGGAATCGTGATGGTGGCCGCTCTGCTGGGCGTCGCGCTGGCGATAGCCCCATGGACGATCGCGGCCGTGCCGGTCGTGCTGACAATCACCATCGGCGCCTGGATTGCGCTTCCCCCGACGGTGGCCGGCGCGAAGGGCTGGGGCCCTGGATTGCCGTTCATCATCCTCGCGACGGGATTCAGCATCATCGGTGGCGTCGGCATCGCCTCAAATGCCCTAGCAGCTTTCATTCCAGGTGGAGTCTCGGCAACGGCGATCGCGCCGCTGCTCATTGGAGCGATCGTTCTCATATTAATGATAATAGCCGACGAAGGTTTCGACGAAGACCATTTTCCGCTTCTTGTCGCAGAGATCGTCGGTATATGTGCGGTAGTAGGATTTTCGTATTTTACAGACGCGAGTAGGACGACGATAGCCGCCTTGTCTATTTTTCCTGATGCATCAAGCGTTTTGGGCTGGGTCAGTATTTTCGCTGGTTTTGGAGTTTTCGTTAAGGAAGGATTCGACCGCACAGGATGGATTGTATTACCTGTAATGGGCTTACTTGTTGCAGCATCATTTCATGCTGTGACGTTGGTCACGACGGCCCTTAGTTGGGAACTGGTTCTGGCGCTAATTGCTTCATCGTTTCTGTGTGTTTTTTCAGCAACATCCACAGATTCTCGGCGTGCGGTCACGATCGTTGCAGGTAACAGCGTCTTGATCTGTGCGGGAGGTGCAGCGGCTGGACCTCCGGGAGCCGCATTGGCGGCGTTGCTCCTGCCGATATCGCTAATAAGTCTCGAAGGTAGCGTGAAAGGGCAACGCGCCGCGTTCCTCGAAGCCGGGAATCGCGGATTTCGTGTGCTCGACCGCATTGCGCTCAGCGGCTTCGCCTGGTTCGCGCTCGCTTCGTTTCGGCGGGTTCCTCATCGAAGCAAACCATTCCTCAAATCTGCAGTCGATGCTTTCCTGTTGAAGCGCTCGATGAACGATTATGAATTCGTCCACCGCTTGCTCAGGGATTATTTTGCATTGCGGGAGCTGATGCCCCGGCTCGCGGTTGGGGACGCAGGCCGGCTCGATGCCATTCGAGCCCTTGGGTACCAGGGCGAATCCGCGGTCGATTTGCTGGTGGAGTTTGCCAACGAATCCGATCCGTCGGTTCGTGCCGTAGCCCTGACGGGCCTTGGTCACATACCGTCTCCGGTTTCTACGCGAGCCCTGGAGGCCGCCTTGGCCGACCAAGATCCTGGAGTGCGGCGCGCGCTGATAGAGTCTCTTGCCACCCTTTCGCAGGACGAACGGGGACGGTTATACTCGCAAATGGTACCGCTCGGCGATGGCAGCGAAATCGCCGCGCTGCTGAGTACCCACCCACGACTTTGGCGATTTGAAGGCCGGATCATAGACTTCGTGAAACGTATGGGCGATTCGGCGATCGAGCCGCTGATATCGGCCTTGAAGCACGGCGACGCTTTCTCCAGGCAGGCAGCTGCCAGCTATATGTCGGAAGTACGCGATCAGCGCGTGGCCGACGCTTTGATCGAGCAATTGCGCAATCGTAACGCGCCCTACCGAAGGGTCGTTGCGGAGTCGCTCCGGGCGCAGAGGAATCCGAGCGCCATCGAAAGCTTCGAAAGTCTCTTGAAGGACCGGGATCGGAGCATCCGAGCGACCGCGCGGACAGCGCTTGGGGAACTGTATCGGTTGTAGTCCGAGGCTCGTCGGCGGTCGGGTCGGGTCCGGGCCGAGAACGCGGGACCATCCGCTCCGCCAACGGCAGGCGAGGTAAACGAGGACCGGTTGCGGGCTTCCGGTTCTTTTTCGAGCCCGTTGCAACCGGGAAACGCCCTTTTTGTTCGAAAAGGCACGCGATCCCTTTTGTCCCGCCGGGCCGGAATCGCTACGGGCCTCCCCATGTCCGAGCCTCCCCCCTGGCACGCGATCGCGCTCGAGGAGCTTGCCGCCAGCGTCGCCGAGCGGCGGCAGGGCGAGCATCCGCGGATCCTCGAATATCTCGGCACCTGCACGGACCTTGAGGAAGGCGAGGCGGACCGCGATTCGACGCCCTGGTGCTCGGCCTTCGTCAACTGGTGCCTGGCGCGAAGCGGGATCGAGGGGACCGATTCGGGCTGGGCGCGCAAATGGGCACAGTGGGGGCGGCCGATCGCCGAGCCCCGGCTCGGGGCGATCGCGGTGTGGGCGCGGGGGCGGGTTTCCGGGGACCAGCCGGCGGTCACCGGGCACGTCGCCTTCGTCGTCGAGGACCTCGGCGACCGCCTGCTCGTGCTCGGCGGCAACCAGTCCGACCGGGTCTGCCTGAAGACCTATCCCAAGCACGGCTATCTCACCGACACGGTCGAGTCCGGGACTCCGGTGCGCGAGCTGTACGAGCTGATCGGCTATCGCTGGCCCGCCGGCGTCCCCGACTCGGGGTGAGCGCGCGCCGGCCTTTGCCCGGCGGGACGAATTGGGCATGGTCGGCGAAGGCGGCACCGGCGGAGACGGAAATGAGACTTGGAGCGATGGCGCTGCTCGCGGTGGCGGGAGCCGCCTCGGCCGCGACCGACCCCGCGGCGTGGGTGAAGCGGATCCTCGCGGAATATGACGCGATCCAGATCAAGCAGGGCTGGACGCCGGAGGGTCCGGTCCGGCCCGGCGCGCTCGCCGGCGGCAAGGAGGCCCGGCTCGATTTCGCCCTGGCGCCGGGCGCCTACCGCTTCGTCGTCCTCTGCGAAGCCGCCTGCGGGGCCGGCGAGGTGGAGCTGCTCGACCCAGCCGGCGGCCGCGTCGGCGGGCCCGGGGTTCTGGTCGAGATGCCCAAGATCGAGGCCGCGCCGGCGGCGGCGGGCACCTATGTCCTTCGGGTGGCGATGACGGACTGCGCCCTGGACGAATGCGCCTGGTCGGCGCGGCTCTATGCGAAACGCTGAGGAGGCGAGATGGGCGCGGAGCTCAACCACACGATCGTCTGGTGCCGGGACAAAGGCCTGTCCGCGGCCTTCGCGGCGCGGATCCTGGGGCTGAACGCGCCCACCCCCTTTCTCCAGTTCATGGTCGTCACGCTCGACAATTCGGTCTCGCTCGACTTCATGGAGAAGGAAGGGGAGGTCGCGCGCCAGCATTATGCCTTCCTCGTCGGCGAGGAGGAGTTCGACTTGGCGCTGGGCCGGATCAAGGCGGAAGGACTGACCTTCTGGGCCGATCCGGCGCGCACCCTGCCGGGCGAGATCAACCATCATTTCGGCGGCCGCGGCGCCTATTTCGAGGATCCCGACGGCCACCTGCTCGAGATCATCACGCGGCCTTATGGGAGCGAGACCGAGGGGGACTGAAGGGAGGAAGCCATGACACGACGACTCCGGGTAGCCGCGGCGGCGGCGGCGCTGCTGCTCGCAGGCCTGGCGGGGCCGGCGCCGGCGCAACGGGCCGGCGGAACCGTCAGCGCGGCCCGGGCGGACCTCGCGCACATGGCCAGCGGCAGCTATTATGGCGACGTGATCTCGGACGCGCGCGGGCCTTCGCGCGCCGGAGTGCGGCTCACCGTTGTTAGGGCGGGGGCGAACCAGGTTCGGGTGACCTCCGATCATCCGCGCCTTCCGGCCTTTACCGCCCGGCTCGCCCGGGCGAAGGACAGCCTTCACAATGTCGGCGGCGAGGCGGTCTTCCGGCTCGATCTGTCGAAGGCTCCGCGCATCCTGACGGTGACGGTCGACGACGCGTCCTGGGCGGGAGCGAAGGAATAGGGCCCGTTCGTGCGAAGGGCCGGAGTTTCGCCCCGGCCCTTCCGTCGGTTCGAGACGCGCCCGCGCGTCTAGAAGCCGTTCTGGTAGTAGACGACCACCCACTGGCCGTTGCGCTCCTCGCAGCGGGTCGTGGTGCGGCTCGCCTTGTTGAACTCGGAACCGGTGAGGTCCTGGTAGCCGGCGCCGCGGGCCGCCGGGTCCTTGCGCCGCTTGTTGCGCTCGGCCGCCAGTGCGCTCTCGCATTGGCCGCGGTTGGCATAGGATTCGAATTGCGGCGGCCCGAGCACGACTCCGCCCTGGGCCAGCGCCGGCGTGGCGACGATGCCCGCCATGGCAGCGATGATCAGCTTGTTCATTTCCAGGCTCCTTGTCAGCGCCCGCGGCGGCATCGGCCGCGGCGCGGCGGTTAGAACGGCCGGCGGGCCCGCGGGTCCCTCGTCCCGCGGGGATTCCGCCCGTCTCGTCAGAATCTCTTTCTTTGTCAGTAAGTTGACTAAACCTAGGTTAGATTTCGGGGCCGCTCCACGAGGCGACCGCCCGGCATTGATCCGATAAAAAGCGGAACCTTGCCCGGTTCGAGGCTTTTCCAGCGCCATGGACGAGGTGCGTTTCTTCCACCAGCAGGCCGAAAAATGCCGCGCCGCCGCCGTCGAGGCGCGCAACGAGCATGCCCGCCGCGGGCTGCAGCAGCTCGCCACCCATTACGAGCGCGAGGCGCGGCGCCTCAACCTGGCGGAGATCCAGGCGCGTTAGCGGGAACACTAAACGGTTGATTTAACGGAGCCGTGCCGCTAATGGCCCCGCTTCGCCCGCCGGCTCGCCCGGCAGGCATCCGTCCGAGACAGCCGGTGCCCTTCGGGGCTTAATAGCCAGCCTAGACGGGGAAAGAGATTTCGCGGCCTTGCGCCGCCTGCCTGCAAGCCGAGCGCTTCAGGCTCGCTCTCCCCTTCACGGACACGGCCTTCGCACCGGCGGAGGCTGAATTGCGTGCGTCCGGCGGATGGTCCGCCGGGCGATTGTGGAGACTGATATGGATCGAGCTCAAAAATCCGAGCAGGTCGCCCAGCTCAAGCAGACGTTCGCCGAGACGAGCGTGGTGGTCGTCACCCGCAATCTCGGGCTGACGGTGGCCCAGTCCACCGCGCTCCGGAACCGGATGCGGGACGCCGGCGCCAGCTTCAAGGTGACCAAGAACACGCTCACCCTGATCGCGCTCGAGGGCAGCCCCTATGCGCCGATCAGCGACCTGCTGACCGGCCCGACGGCGCTCGCCACCTCGGCCGATCCGGTCGCGGCGGCCAAGGTCGCGGTCGATTTCGCCAAGACCACCGACCGTTTCGAGATTGTCGGCGGAGCGATGGGCGACACCCTGCTCGACGTCGCGGGCGTGAGAGCCCTGGCCGAATTGCCGTCGCTCGACGAGCTGCGCGCGAAGATCATCGGCCTCATCCAGGCGCCGGCGAGCAAGATCGCCCGCACGATCAACGAGCCCGGCGCGATGCTGGCCCGAGTGATCGGCGCCTATGCGGCCAAAGAGAATGCGTAACCTTTCGATTTGAACTGAACCCTTTGGGCGCGAGCGCCCAGGAACATGGAGACTTACAATGGCTGACATCAATTCCCTCGTCGACCAGCTCAGCGAGCTGACCGTTCTCGAAGCCGCCGACCTCGCCAAGGCGCTCGAGGAGAAGTGGGGCGTTTCGGCCGCGGCTGCGGTCGCGGCTCCGGCCGGCGGCGGCGCCGCCGCGGCTCCGGTCGAGGAAGAGAAGACCGAGTTCGACGTCATCCTCGTCAACGACGGCGGCAAGAAGATCAACGTGATCAAGGAAGTGCGCGCGATCACCCAGCTCGGCCTCGGCGAGGCCAAGGCGCTGGTCGAGGGCGCTCCCAAGCCGGTCAAGGAAGGCGTCAACAAGGCCGAAGCCGAGGAGCTCAAGAAGCGCCTCGAGGAAGCCGGCGCCACCGTCGAGCTGAAGTAAGCCGGCGCGCCCCAGGCGCGCTCGGAGTGAACTGGGTTCCGGCCTTCGCCGGGATGCAAAGAAGGGCGGCTCCCCCGGGGGCCGCCCTTTTTCGTGCCCGTTGACAGGTGAGCCGCCAAAGGCGCTAATCGACCTTCGGGAGGGCCGCACCATGGACGAGGAGAATGAGCGGCTCGACGCCGTCCTGGTCAGGATGCTGTCGTGGGATCACAAGATCAGCGTGATCAAGCTCGTCCGCGAGTTCGACCGGCCTCGGGCTCGCCGAGGCCAGGCATTTCATCGAGCATCTCCCGCAGACTCTGAAAGCGGATGTTTCGAAGGACGAGGGCGACGCGCTGCGGCGGCGATTCGACGAGCTGGGCGCTTATCTGGAGATGCGGCCGTCATCCCGGCCCGGGCCGGGATGACGGTTCCATCGGGTCAGACCCGTTCGACCTCGCCGAGCGGCCTGGCGACGACGTCGTCGTGCAGGCCGGAGGGGTTGTCGATGCCGAAATGGGCGAGCTCCTCGCCGTCGGGCACTCCCACCGCGAACGAGGCCGAGGTGCGGCCCTCGCTGCCGTCGGGCAGGCGATAACGCGCGTCGGCGACGACGACGGGGAGGACCGCGTCGCCCTCGACCTCGGAGGTGGGCAGGGCGACCGAGGCCTCGACCGTGCGCGCCTCGCCGGCGCCGATCGTCACCGGCGGGGTGTCGGCGTGATCGCGCGGCTCGATCAGGGCGCGTTCGGCCTCGGTGGCGCCGGAGGCGAGCATCCAGGTCGAGATCCGGACATCCTCGGCAGCGACCGGGCCGCGATTGCCGACGGTGAGCTGGAACTCGACCCGCGCGTCGTCGCCGCTCACGCCGGCGCGGACCGGCCGCATCTCCAGCTCGAGCTCCGGCCGGCCGGTCGGGGTCTCCGCGATCACCGGGGCGGCGGCGACGGGGGCGACGACCGGGGCTTCTTCGTAGATGTCGTCGAAGACGTCGGTGCGGCGGCGGCGGAGCGCGAAGAAGGCGAGGGCGCCGACCAGGAGGAGGCCGGCGAGCAGCCAGGGCAGGATCGAATCGCGGCTGTCCTCAGTCTCGACGGTCGTCGCGACCGCCGGCGGGGTCTCGGGCAGCACTTCCGGCGGCGGGGTCTGGGCGACCGGCGGCGGCAGCGGCTCGACCGTGGCCGGCGGCAGGGCGGTCGCCGGGGCCGGAGCGACGGCGACCGGCGCGGGCACGATGACCGCGGCCGGGGCGCGGCTCACGGTCCGTGTCGTGGTTCGGCGGGTGACGGTCCGCGTGGGAGCGGGCGACGTCGCCTCGGCCTCGGTCACCGGCTCGGGCGTCGGGGCGGGTTCGGCCTCGGTCGGCGCGGGCGCCTCGGGGGGCGGGATCGAGATGGTCGCGTCGGGCGCCGGGGTCGTCGTCTCGACGACCGGCGGGTCGGCGGGGGGAGTCGTTTCCTGAGCGATCAGAGCGGTTGAAGGGAGCGCGGCGGCGGCGAGAAGCAGAGCGGCGGCGCGGGCGAGCGAGGGGGCGGTGTGTTTCATATCACCCCTACAATGAATTTCGCGGCGCTTCGGGCTCGTTCCGTCGCAGCAAGCGGGGCGGAGCGTGGCCGGACAGCGGCGAGCCGCAGGCTGTCTGAACGGGGCCTCACGCGCGAAAGCGGGCGCGGCGGCCGGTAAGCCATCGCGCCCGCAAAGGCCGGAACCGCAGCGGGTCGCCCCGCCGATCGCGCTCAGGCGCTGATCGGATCCTCGTCGTCGTTGGTCAGGAGCAGGACGCCGATGATGATCGCGATGATGATCGCCAGCGGCAGGATGTACCCGCCGCGAATCTGCTCGCCTTCGGCGGCCTCGCCGGCCGGCGCGACCTCGCCGGCGGCGGGGACGCCGATCGGCTTCGGTGCCGCGACGGCGGGCGCGGCGGCCATAGACGCCGCGGCAACAGCCGCGAGGATAGAATTGATACGCATGTGTTTTTTCTCCTCCTGTAACCCTTGCCCTGACAATTTGGGGCGCAGCCGTCAACCCGGCTCGGCATGGGAAAAGTGCCAGTCGGCGTGCCCCTGCGCCCCTGATCGAAAATCCAGAATCGGCGCCGAAACCGGCGCGACCGTCGAGCCTAGCGCGGCGGCAGGCCGAGCTCGGCGCGCAGGTCCCGATCCGAATTCGTTGGCGTGGCGCTCGGCGAAGGCGCGATCGGCCGGGCTGGCATAGCCCTGAAGCTGCTCGGCCGACGGCGCGACATGCAGCGCCAGGAGGAGGGCGGTGACCAGGAAACCGGAGAGGGCGGACTTCATCGTGATGCTCCTTCGATGCCCCCTTCTTCGCCCGTCCTCGTGTCAGCGGAATGCCGCGGGCGCGGGAGAAGTGTGTCGATTGTGTCGGGCGCGTCGTGCCCGGCCTCGGCCCCGGGCGACAGATTTCTTGATTCGGAGGCCGAAAGGAGCGACTAGGTCGCGACCCGCGCGGCCAGCCCGACGAGACGACGAGACGACCCGATGCGCCTGACCCAGCCGCTGCTGCAGCTCCCGATCCGCTTCGACTCGGACGCGCTCGCCGCCGACGTGCGGGCGCTTCCGGCGTCGGCCTGGGACCCCCACCCGACCGGCTTCGTCGGCAACGAGGCGGTTCGCCTGGTCACTCCCCACGGCGAGCTCAGCGACGCGATCGAAGGGCCGATGGCGCCGACCGAGCATCTTCGGCGCTGTCCGGGCATCATGGCGGTGATGGCGGAGCTGGGCGGAGTCTGGGGCCGGAGCCGGCTGATGGCGCTGGCGCCGGGGGCCGAGGTTCCGGCCCATGTCGACGCCCATTATTACTGGCGCACCCATCTTCGAATCCACATCCCGGTGATCACCAATCCCGGCGTGACCTTCACCTGCGGCGACGCGACGGTGCACATGAAGGCTGGCGAATGCTGGCTGTTCGACAGCTTCCGCTGGCACGACGTCCAGAACCAGGGGACCGAGCGGCGAATCCATCTCGTCCTAGACACCGTCGGCGGCGAGCGGATCGCCGATCTCGTCGAGGCCGCGCAAGCCGGCAGTCCGGCGCCGCCGGCGGGCGAGGGAGGGCCCCTGGTCTTCGAGCGGATCAACGCGCCCGAGGTCATGTCGCCCTGGGAGATACGCTGCCACGTCGCCTTCCTGGCCGGGCAGGCCGTTCCGGATCCGCTGCTCGACGCGGTGCTGGCGCGGATCGACCGCTTCGTCGACGCCTGGGCCGCGCTCTGGGCCCGCTTCGGCACCGACCGCGAAGGCCTGCCCGCCTATCATGCGCTGATCGCGTCGGCGAAGCGCGACCTCGTCGCTCTCGGCGGGGCGCGCCTGCTGCTCAGGAACGAGCTCCAGCTGCTCCTCGTGCTCGACCAGCTCGTCTTCCAGATGGCGATGGCGCCGCCCGCCGAGCCGCTGCGCGCGGCGGCGCAAGGCCCCGGACAGCGGCTGGCTTCGTGACCGCCGGACCCGCGGCGCTTTCTTCCGCCCCCTATCGCGACCGGCTCGACAGGCCGGTGTTCATCGTTTCGACGCCCCGCTCGGGCTCGACCCTGCTGTTCGAGACGCTCGGCCAGGCCCCCGGCCTCTACAAGCCGGGCGGCGAGAGCCATTGGCTGATCGAGGACATCGAGGCGCTGGCTCCCGCCGCGCATGGCTGGAGCTCGAACCGGCTCACGGCGGAGGATGCGGCCGCGGAGCCGGTCGAGGCTCTGGCCAGGGCGTTCTACGAGGATCTTCGCGACCGCGACGGGCGGGCCCCGGCCGGACCGGCCCGGATGCTCGAGAAGACCCCGAAGAACGCGCTGAGGGTGCCGTTCTTCGCCGCCGCCTGGCCCGATGCGCTGTTCGTCTACCTCTACCGCGAGCCGCGCCCGACCCTGGCCAGCATGATCGAGGCGTGGCGGAGCGGCGGCTTTCGAACCTATCCGAACCTGCCGGGGTGGCCGGGCCCGCCCTGGTCGCTGCTGCTCGTCCCGGGCTGGGAAAAGCTGAAGGGACGGCCGCTGCCGGAGGTGGTGGCGCAGCAATGGGCGACGACCACCGAGGTGCTGCTGGAAGACCTCGAAGCCCTGCCCCGGGAACGGGTGCGAGCGCTCGCTTATGCCGATTTCCTCGCCGATCCGCAGGCGGCGATGGCGCGCCTCGCCCCCTCCCTGGGGCTCGGCTGGGACCGGAGCCTGGGACCCCGCCTGCCGCTGTCGGTCACCACGGTATCGGCGCCGCGGCCCGACAAATGGCGGGCGATGGCCGACGCCGTCGAGGGGGTTTGGCCGATCGTCGAGCGCGCCGACTCGAGCGCCCGGGCCTTTCTCGACGCCCGGCGCGGCTGAACGCGGGCCGATGTTTAAAGTCCACCGCCGGGGTCCGGCGCGGCCTTGCCCCGGGGAGGTCCGCGCCCCAAATGGTCCCCATGCCCTTTCATGACCTTCCACCGCTCCTCGCGGGAGCGCTGGCCGCACGCGGCTACGACACCCCCACTCCGGTCCAGGCGGCCGTGCTCCAGCCGGAGGCGGAAGGGCGGGACCTGATCGTCTCGGCCCAGACCGGCTCGGGCAAGACGGTGGCCTTCGGGCTGGCGATGGCGCCGCAGCTGCTCGGCGGCGAGGCCGGCGCCGGCTTCGCACGCGAGCCGCTCGCCCTGATCGTCGCTCCGACGCGCGAGCTGGCGCTTCAGGTCAGCCGCGAGCTCGCCTGGCTCTACGCCCCGGCGGGGGCGCGGATCGCGACCTGCGTCGGCGGCATGGACGCGATGAAGGAGCGGCGCGCGCTCCAGAACGGCGCCCATATCGTCGTCGGCACCCCGGGCCGGCTGAGCGACCATCTCGAACGCGGCGCGCTCGACCTCGTCGAAGCTCCGGGTCGGCGGTCCTCGACGAAGCCGACGAGATGCTCGACATGGGCTTCCGCGAGGATCTCGAGGAGATACTCGACGCCACTCCGCGCGGCGCGGCGCACCCTGCTGTTCTCGGCGACGATGCCGCGGCCGATCGTCGCGCTCGCCCGGCGCTACCAGAAGGACGCGCTGCGCATCTCCACGGTCGGGGAGGAGCGGGGCCATGGCGACATCGCCTACCAGGCGATGACCGTGGCGCCGGCCGACATCGAGCATGCCGTCGTCAACCTGCTCAGGCTTCACGAGGCGGAGAGCGCCTTGCTGTTCTGCGCGACCCGGGAGAATGTGCGGCGGCTGCACAGCTCGCTGGTCGAGCGCGGCTTCAGCGCGGTGGCGCTGTCGGGCGAGCATAGCCAGAACGAGCGCAACCAGGCGCTTCAGGCGCTGAGGGACGGGCGGGCCCGGGTGCTGGTCGCGACCGACGTCGCGGCTCGCGGCATCGACCTGCCCAATCTCAGCCTCGTCGTCCATGTCGAGCTGCCGCGCGACGCCGAGACCCTCCAGCACCGCTCCGGCCGGACCGGGCGGGCGGGGAAGAAGGGTGTCGCCGTGCTCGTCGTCCCCTATCCGCGCCGAAAGCGGGTCGAGGCGGTGCTGCGCGGGGCCCGGATCGAGGTCGAGTGGATCAAGCCGCCGACTCCCGAGGATATCCGCCGAAGCGACCATGAGCGGCTGCTCGCCCAGCTGCTCGAGCCGGCCGAGGTCGAGGAGGAGGATCTCGAGCTGGCCCGCCGGCTGATGGAGGCCAAGCCCCCGGAGGAGATCGCCGCCGCTTTGGTCCGAGCCCATCGCGCCCGGATGCCGGCGCCCGAGGACCTGGTCGATTCGGGCCTCGCCGGCGAGCTCCGCCGCCCCGACGGTCCGCGCCCCGGCTTCGAGGACACGCTGTGGTTCCGGATGGACATAGGCCGCCGCCACAATGCCGATCCGCGCTGGCTTCTGCCCCTGCTCTGCCGCCGCGGCCACATCACCAAGTCGGAGATCGGAGCGATAAGGATCGCGGCCGGGGAGACGATGTTCGAGGTGCCTCGCGCGGCGGCGGCCCGCTTCATGCAGGCGGTGCGGCGAACGGCGACCGACGAGGACGGCGAGGGCGGAGTGAGGATCGAGCCGGTCGCAGGGCAAGCCGCGCGACTCGGCTCGGGAGAATCGCCGCGGCGGACCGCCGCCGCAGAAGAAGTACAAGGCGAAGCCCGCGCGGCCGCGCTGAACGGCCGTCAACCCCGCTTGATCGCCTCGATCTCGTCGAGCATCGCCTCGATCCGGGCGAGGGCCGCGTCGAGATCGGTCACCCGGCCCGCCCGCACGTCTTCGAGGCCGCGTTCGACGGCGGCGCGGAGCAGCGCCAGCCGCTCCGAGCGCTTGCCGGCGGGGCCGACGGCCTCCTCGTCGAAGGCATCGGCTCGGGGATTGAGATCGGGCAGTTCGTCCACGGCAGTGCCTCCGCAGCCGGCTCTACCGGCGTGCGAAGTCGCCGACAATGCGCGCCGTGGCGCGATGCAAAGATAGGTTATAGGTCTGGTTTCATTCGCTATATGGCGAGCGGCGGCGATTCAATATCCGCCGGCGGGGCCGACGCGCAGTTGAGGCCGCGGACGCAGCTCGGGCTCGGGAGGCTGCCTCGAGGTGCGGCGGAAGTTGAGCTCGAGGCGGAGCGCCGTGAGCGG
This sequence comes from uncultured Alphaproteobacteria bacterium, assembly GCA_963716155.1. Taxonomy (GTDB): domain Bacteria; phylum Pseudomonadota; class Alphaproteobacteria; order Sphingomonadales; family Sphingomonadaceae; genus Allosphingosinicella. The sequence goes on along the minus strand of OY970297.1, from coordinate 1,629,860 downwards.
CAGCATCGCGATGGCGAGCAAGGCGAGGAAGGGGGCGGCCGACATGGCGGGTTCCTTCCTCAGCGCTCGCTGGGATCGAGGCTGCGGCGGAAGGTGATCTCCGCGCAGATCGACGAGAGAGTGACCATCGTCCCGATCATCAGGGCCAAAGTGGCGATCCAGGCCATTGCGACTTCCTTCGTTGCTCGGCCGGGGATTTCCCGGCGACGTTGGAAGCCTGTCTAGAGGCCGTGCGAGTCCGGACGATGTCGAGCTGAAGGCGAAATTGTCGCAATTGTAGCGCCGGCCAAAGCTCCGGTATGCATTGAACCGCCGCTATGTGTCCTATTCCCTGCCTTGCAGCAGCGCCATCCAATTGCGGGCCGCGTGGATGATGCGACGACCTCGACTTCCTTGGGCAGAATTCGATAGAATACGATGTGTCTACGATAGAGCCGTTCGCGGATTGGATCCCCATCCAGGTTCACAACCACCGGGAAGCGCAACGGTCGCGGGACGAGCGAGGCGCAGGCGCGTTCCAGTTCGCCGACGAAGGCGTCGGCCGTCTTTTCATCGTCCCGTGAAATCCAGATCCAGATCGCCACGAGGTCGTCGCGGGCCTGGGGCGTCAGGCGAACGATCACGCAGCGTCTTTCCGCCCGTTCCTCTTTTCGCGAATTTTCGCGCGGACCTGCGCGAAGGCCTCCTCGAGCGGAATCCCCTTGCCGCCGTCCAGCGAGTCGATCCCCTTGCGAAGTTCCGCCTCAAGGCGCTTCCACGCGGCTTCCCGCTCCCGAACGCGCGCCAGCCCCTCAGCGATGATCGCCGCGCGGGTGGGATAACGGCCGGAACGCAGGGCCTCCTCGATGAAGGCTTCGTCCTGCGGGTTGAGCGCCGGCTGGTCATCCATGGTCTGAATTTTAGGCGTCTTCCGCGCACAGCACAACATGCGCACCCACCCCATGCGAAGATCGTTTACGGCTCGGACGGGCCGCAACTGCGGCGCCTGGGCAACGGGCGCCTGCCCTCCATTTCCCGAAATTGGTAGCTGTCCCGGTTTTCCCCAATCATCCACAATGCCCAATCATCCACAATGGATGCATCTGGAGACTACGAGCTTGCGAAAGGGCGTAGACCGACCGCCGGGGAGATCACGCGGGGGGAGGCACTGCCATGCGGTCGATCGCAATCATCGTCTTGTGCATGAGCGCCGGAATGCCGGCGCAACCGATCGCGCCGGCCGCGGCGCAGATCTATAAAGGCGGTGAACCGATCCTCAAGTCGAAGCCCGACCCGGACACCGTGGCGGCGCTGCTGATGAGCACCCCGGGCTGCCAGAGGCATGGCAAGGTGACCTACGACGACATCGCGAAGGAGTTGAGCGGAGTCGCCCGCAACGCAGCATGCAGGAACTACAAGCCCCTGCCTCATCAATGCCGCGGTAAATCGGTGTGGGACCATCGCTACACCTACCCGCTTCCGGACGCTCTATGGGCAGGCACCGCTCCGGCAAACTTCACCGTTGCGCAGCAGGAACAGATGCTGGCCCAGGCCCGCGCCGCCGCGGTCGGAATGACGGCTCCCCCGGGCACTCGGCTGTACCGGCTGACCTTTCTGACCAAGAATGTCGGGATAGGCCCGCATCCGACGCAGAGGATCATGGGGGAGGTCCATTACGGAGTCTGCAGCAGCGGAATTTCGTGATTCGGCGGCCCCGGTCCGGCTAGCCCGCAATCTCAGTTCGTGGCTTGGCTTGCCCGAAGGGCCGCAACTTGGGGGTGCGCCATGCCTGTTCGTCAAACGTCTGGATTTCTGCTGAGCGCCGCTCTCCTGGCGCAGGCGCCTTGTGCGGCTCAGGCCCAGGTGTCGCGCGGCGATACGCTCCATGAGGAGCGGGGCTCGCCCAGCTGCCCAAGGGCCCGGACCGCAATGAACGGAATCGGCCGGGAGCTTACCCGTGTCAGCGCGCTGGCGGCCTGCCCGCGGGCGCCCCGGGGGTGCCGGTTTGGAGTGATCAGCTATGGCCCCTCGCGCCACCTCCCCGGACTATGGTCGGGGTCCCCTTCCTACGTCTTCACGATCCGGGAGCAGGACCGCCTGATCGCGGACGCCCGAGCGGCCGCCGCGTCGGTCGCCCCTCCCGGACTGCAGCTGGTCGAGCTGATCTTCGCCGAAGAGCTTTATGGCCTGGCCGGCCCGCCGAAGGGCATCCGGGTGAACGCCCGCGCGGATTACGGGCTCTGCCGCAAGAGACCTCTTTAGCCCCGAAAGGAAATCGCGATGCGTCTGATAAGCGCCCTCGGATCGTGCTTGATGGCCGGCTTGCTGTTGCCGGCGCCCGCAGCCGCGAATCAAGGCAGGCCGAACCCGGTGGATTCCAATTGCCGGAGGTCCATCGTGCGCGGCGACGTCCTGCACCAGGAGTTGACGCGCCTGATCGCCAATCCGCATTGCGCCCTCAATGGAGCCAGCCTAGTTCCGCTCGCGCCGCAGTGCCGATGGGGGTGGAGGCTGGGAAAAAGTCGCGTCTTGCCGGGACCATGGTGGAGAGGCGCGCCGGACAACAATGTGCCGACCTGGCTTCAGGACAGCATGATCTTGCAGGCGCGCTCGCAGGCCCAATCGTCCCCGGCTCCGGCCGGCATGCAGCTTCTCCGGGTGTTGTTCACGCATCAATGCACCGGCGGCGGAGGCGGCATGGGGGTTGGGTGCTTCATATCGGCGAGGGCGGAATTCGGCACCTGCCGGTGACCTATCACAGGGACCGACCGACTAACGCCATCGGCCAGAGCCTGTGATCAAAAGTTCATTCGGCGGTGAAATTCCGTCGGAGGGGCCGGCCCTAGAATCTAGGCTGTGGAACGGCCGGCAAGGTCCTCCTCAATAGGAGGCTCAAGTTAGCTCAATAGGAGGCTCAAGTTAGTCCAGGCCCCTTGACCCAAATCCCTCTCCCCCCTATCTAGCGCCCACACCCCATCGCATCGGAACAGGACGCGCCGTCGCGCAGCGCGTTCAACGCATTGATCGATAAGGGGTTTTCAGAGACGCTGAAGCTGCGGTTCCACAGGCAGGGACTCGCGGCTTTTTGCGTCTTCCGCGCTGCCCGCATCGGGCTTTGCCCTCGTTCGAACGAGGCGCAGCGGCTCAGAATGGATCCCGGCTTTCGCCGGGATGACGAGAAAAGGCGAGACACATCTCCATGGCGATCAAGACGGCCCGGGCCAGCGAAAACCGGTCGATGGCTTCCAAGCGCATCCGCAAGATCTTCGGCAACATCCACGAAGTCTCCGAAATGCCGAACCTCATCGAGGTTCAGCGCGAGAGCTACGAGCAGTTCCTCCGCTCGCGACCGCAGGACAGCTACGTGTCGGGCCTGGAGAAGACCCTGCGCAGCGTCTTCCCGATCCGCGACTTCGCCGGCACCGCCGAACTGGACTTCGTCCATTACGAGCTCGAAGAGCCGAAATACGACGTCGACGAGTGCCGCCAGCGCGGCATGACCTATGCGGCGCCGATGCGCGTCACTCTGCGCCTGATCGTCTTCGAGGTCGATCCCGATACCGAGACCCGCTCCGTCCTCGATATCAAGGAGCAGGACGTCTACATGGGCGACATGCCGCTGATGACGAAGAACGGCACGTTCATCGTCAACGGCACCGAGCGCGTCATCGTCTCGCAGATGCACCGTTCGCCGGGCGTTCTCTTCGACCATGACCGCGGCAAGACCCACGCCTCGGGCAAATATCTCTTCGCCGCCCGGGTCATCCCCTATCGCGGCTCCTGGCTCGACTTCGAGTTCGACGCCAAGGACATCGTCAACGTCCGGATCGACCGCAAGCGCAAGCTTCCGGTGACCGCGCTCCTCCACGCGCTCGACATGTCGAGCGAGGAGATCCTCAACACCTTCTACGACCGGGTCACCTTCGTCCGCGGCAAGAACGGCTGGGCGATCCCCTACGTCTCCGAGAACTGGCGCGGCCAGAAGCCGGCCTACGACGTCGTCGACGGCGACAGCGGCGAGGTCGTGTTCGCGGCCGGGCACCAAGATCACCCCGCGCGCCGCCAACAAGGCGGCCAAGGACGGCCTCAAGAACCTGGTCATCCCGACCGAGGAGATTTTCGGCCGCTATCAGCGCCTACGACCTGTCAACGAGAAGACCGGCGAGATCTATGTCGAGGCCGGCGACGAGATCAGCGCCGAGAATCTCGAGAAGCTCGACAAGGCCGGGATCGACCGGATCGAGCTGCTCGACATCGACCATGTCAATACCGGCGCCTGGATCCGCAACACGCTCAAGGCCGACAAGTCGGAGGACCGCGACCAGGCGCTCTCCGACATCTACCGCGTCATGCGCCCCGGCGAGCCGCCGACCCGCGAGACCGCCGAGGCCCTGTTCGGCGGCCTGTTCTTCGATCCCGAGCGCTACGACCTCTCGGCCGTCGGCCGGGTCAAGCTCAACATGCGCCTCGACCTCCAGGTCGAGGACACGGTGACGACCCTTCGCAAGGAGGACATCGTCGCCGTGGTCAAGACCCTCGTCGACCTCAAGGACGGCAAGGGCGAGATCGACGATATCGACAATCTCGGCAACCGCCGGGTGCGCTCGGTCGGCGAGCTGCTCGAGAACCAGTATCGGGTCGGACTGCTCCGCATGGAGCGCGCGGTGAAGGAGCGGATGAGCTCGGTCGACGTGTCGACCGTCATGCCCAACGACCTGATCAACGCCAAGCCGGCGGTGGCCGCGGTGCGCGAGTTCTTCGGCTCGTCGCAGCTGTCGCAGTTCATGGACCAGACCAACCCGCTGTCCGAGGTGACCCACAAGCGCCGCGTCTCGGCGCTCGGGCCGGGCGGCCTCACCCGCGAGCGCGCCGGCTTCGAGGTCCGCGACGTCCACCCGACCCATTATGGCCGGATCTGCCCGATCGAGACTCCGGAAGGGCCGAACATCGGCCTGATCAACTCGCTCGCCAGCTTCAGCCGGGTCAACAAATACGGCTTCATCGAGACGCCCTACCGGCGAGGTCGTCGACGACAAGGTGACCGACGAGGTCGTCTATCTCTCGGCGATGGAGGAGGCCAAGCACACGATCGCCCAGGCCAACGCCGAGCTGCTCGAGGACAAGAGCTTCGGCGAGGAGATCGTCTCGTCCCGCCGGGCCGGCGACTTCCTGATGGCGCCGCGCGACCAGATCACCCTGATGGACGTCAGCCCCAAGCAGCTCGTCTCGGTCGCGGCCTCGCTGATCCCGTTCCTCGAGAACGATGACGCCAACCGCGCCCTGATGGGCTCGAACATGCAGCGCCAGGCGGTGCCGCTGATCCGCGCCGAGGCGCCGCTCGTCGGCACCGGCATGGAGGAGACGGTCGCCCGCGATTCCGGCGCGGCCATCGCCGCCCGCCGCTCGGGCATCGTCGACCAGGTCGACGCCGCCCGAATCGTCGTCCGCGCCACCGGCGACGTCGATGCCGGCAAGTCGGGCGTCGACATCTACACGCTGATGAAGTTCCAGCGCTCGAACCAGAATACCTGCATCAACCAGCGTCCGCTGGTGAAGGTGGGCGACCTGGTCAATGCCGGCGACGTCATCGCCGACGGACCCTCGACCGACATGGGCGAGCTGGCCCTGGGCCGGAACGTGCTGGTCGCGTTCATGCCCTGGAACGGCTATAATTTCGAGGACAGCATCCTGATCTCCGAGCGGATCGTGAAGGACGACGTCTTCACCTCGATCCACATCGAGGAGTTCGAGGTGATGGCCCGCGACACCAAGCTCGGGCCTGAGGACATCACTCGCGACATCCCAAACGTCGGCGAGGAGGCGCTTCGCAACCTCGACGAGGCGGGCATCGTCTATATCGGCGCCGAAGTGGAGCCGGGCGACATCCTGTGCGGCAAGATCACGCCCAAGGGCGAGAGCCCGATGACGCCGGAGGAGAAGCTCCTCCGCGCCATCTTCGGCGAGAAGGCGTCGGACGTTCGCGACACCTCGCTCCGGCTCCCGCCGGGCGTATCCGGCACGGTGGTCGAGGTCCGGGTGTTCAACCGCCACGGCATCGACATCGACGACCGTACCCGCGCCATCCAGGCCGAGGAGAAGGACCGCCTGAGGAAGGACGCCGACGACGAGCGCTCGATCCTCAAGCGCGCGACCTTCTCGCGGCTTCGCGACATGCTGATCGGCCAGACCGCCACGGCGGCGCCGAAGGGCTTCAAGAAGGGCGCCATCATCGACGCCGACAGTCTCGACGAGGTCGAGCGCTTCGAATGGTGGAAGTTCGCGGTCAAGGACGACAAGGTCCAGGCCGATCTCGAGGCCGTGAAGGCCCAGTATGACGAAGCCGAGGGCGCGATCCGCCGCCGGCTCGAGGACCGGATCGAGAAGCTGGAGCGCGGCGACGAGCTGCCGCCGGGCGTCCTGAAGATGGTCAAGGTGTTCGTCGCGGTGAAGCGCAAGCTCCAGCCCGGCGACAAGATGGCCGGCCGCCACGGCAACAAGGGCGTCATCAGCCGCATCCTGCCCAACGAGGACATGCCGTTCCTCGAGGACGGGACCCCGGTCGACATCGTCCTCAACCCGCTCGGCGTGCCGTCGCGGATGAACGTCGGCCAGATCTTCGAGACCCATCTCGGCTGGGCCGCGCGCGGCCTCGGCAAGCAGATCGCCGAGATGCTCGAGGAGATCCACATCCGCGGCGCCGCCTTCGAAGGGAAGGACGCCAAGGGCGTTCGCTCCAAGCTCAAGGACATTTACGGCGAGAATTACGACGCCGAGATCGATGCCCTGGGCGACGAGGAGCTGCACGAGCTGGCCTCCAACCTGGTCGGCGGCGTTCCGATGGGCACGCCGGTGTTCGACGGCGCCCGCGAGGCGGACGTGTCGGCGATGCTGGAGAAGGCCGGGCTCGACCAGTCGGGCCAGGTCGTCCTGTTCGACGGCCGCACCGGCGAGGCGTTCGACCGCAAGGTGACGGTGGGCTACATCTACATGCTGAAGCTGCACCATCTGGTGGACGACAAGATCCACGCGCGCTCGATCGGGCCGTACAGCCTCGTCACCCAGCAGCCGCTGGGCGGCAAGGCGCAGTTCGGCGGGCAGAGGTTCGGCGAGATGGAGGTCTGGGCGCTCCAGGCCTACGGCGCCGCCTACACGCTGCAGGAGATGCTGACCGTGAAGTCGGACGACGTCATCGGCCGGACCAAGGTCTACGAGGCGATCGTCAAGGGCGACGACACGTTCGAGGCCGGAATCCCCGAGAGCTTCAACGTGCTGGTCAAGGAGATGCGCTCGCTCGGACTCAACGTCGAGCTGAACAGCGTCATCGACACCGACGCGGACGGCTACGCGGAGGCGGCGGAGTAAACTGAGCCCTCTCCCGCTTTTCGCGGGAGAGGGTTGGGTGAGGGTCTTGCTGAGTCATCGGAAAAGACCCTCACCTCCCATCGCTGGCGCGATGGGCCCCTCCTCTCCCGCGAAAAGCGGGAGAGGGTAAAGAATTCAGAGGATCGTGCACATGAACGAACTGACCACTTTCGCCAATCCGGTCGCCAAGCCGGAGACGTTCGACCAGATCAAGATCGGGATCGCTTCCCCGGAGCGGATCCGCAGCTGGTCGTTCGGCGAGATCAAGAAGCCCGAGACGATCAACTACCGCACGTTCAAGCCCGAGCGCGACGGCCTGTTCTGCGCTCGCATCTTCGGTCCGATCAAGGATTACGAGTGCCTGTGCGGCAAGTACAAGCGCATGAAGTACAAGGGCATCGTCTGCGAGAAGTGCGGAGTCGAGGTCACCGTCTCCAAGGTCCGCCGCGAGCGCATGGGCCATATCGAGCTGGCCGCGCCCGGTCGCCCACATCTGGTTCCTGAAGTCGCTGCCCTCGCGCATCGGCCTGCTTCTCGACATGCAGCTGAAGCAGCTCGAGCGGATCCTCTATTTCGAGAGCTACGTCGTCGTCGAGCCGGGCCTGACCCCGCTCGAGAAGTATCAGCTGCTGACCGAGGACGAGCTCCTCTCCGCGCAGGACGAATATGGCGAGGACGCCTTCTCGGCCGGGATCGGCGCCGAGGCGGTCAAGCAGATGCTGATCGACCTCGACCTCGAGGGCGAGCGCGAAGTGCTTCTGAAGGACCTGGCCGAGACCAAGTCCGAACTGAAGCCCAAGAAGATCATCAAGCGGCTCAAGGTCGTCGAGTCCTTCCTCGAATCGGGCAACCGGCCGGAATGGATGATCCTCGACGTCGTCCCGGTCATCCCGCCCGAGCTTCGCCCGCTGGTGCCGCTCGACGGCGGCCGCTTCGCGACGTCGGACCTCAACGACCTCTATCGCCGCGTGATCAACCGCAACAACCGCCTCAAGCGGCTGATGGAGCTTCGCGCGCCGGACATCATCGTGCGCAACGAGAAGCGCATGCTCCAGGAGGCGGTCGACGCTTTGTTCGACAACGGCCGCCGCGGCCGGACGATCACCGGCGCCAACAAGCGTCCGCTGAAGTCGCTCAGCGACATGCTGAAGGGCAAGCAGGGCCGCTTCCGCCAGAATTTGCTCGGCAAGCGAGTCGACTATTCGGGCCGTTCGGTCATCGTCACCGGTCCGGAGCTCAAGCTCCACCAGTGCGGCCTGCCGAAGAAGATGGCGCTCGAGCTGTTCAAGCCGTTCATCTACTCGCGCCTCGACGCCAAGGGTCTCTCGATGACCCTGAAGCAGGCGAAGAAGTGGGTCGAGAAGGAGCGCAAGGAAGTCTGGGACATCCTCGACGAGGTGATCCGCGAGCATCCGGTGCTTCTGAACCGAGCCCCGACGCTCCACCGCCTCGGCATCCAGGCGTTCGAGCCGGTGCTGATCGAGGGCAAGGCGATCCAGCTTCACCCGCTGGTCTGCGCCGCGTTCAACGCCGACTTCGACGGCGACCAGATGGCCGTCCACGTTCCGCTGAGCCTCGAAGCCCAGCTGGAAGCGCGCGTGCTGATGATGTCGACCAACAACATCCTCTCGCCCGCCAACGGCAAGCCGATCATCGTTCCTTCGCAGGACATGGTTCTCGGCCTCTATTACCTGTCGCTGGAGCGCGAGGGCGAGCCGGGCGAGGGCATGATGATCTCCGACATGTCGGAAGTCCATCAGGCGCTCAACGCCGGCGCCGTCACCCTTCACTCGAAGATCGTCAGCCGCGTCCCGCAGACGGACGAGCAGGGCAAGCAGTATATGAAGCGCTTCGAGACGACTCCCGGGCCGAATGCTGCTCGGCGAGACCCTTCCGAAGAGCCACAAGGTGCCGTTCGAGACGGTCAACCGCCTCCTGACCAAGAAGGAGATCGGGGACGTCATCGACGTCGTCTATCGCCACACCGGCCAGAAGGAGACGGTGCTGTTCGCCGACGCCATCATGGGGCTCGGCTTCCGCCACGCCTTCAAGGCCGGAATCTCGTTCGGCAAGGACGACATGATCATCCCCGAGGAGAAGATCGGCCTGGTCGAGGACGCCCGTAACACCGTCAAGGATTACGAGCAGCAATATCAGGACGGCCTCATCACCCAGCAGGAGAAGTACAACAAGGTCATCGACGCCTGGTCGAGCTGCGGCGACAAGGTCGCCAACGCGATGATGGACAAGCTCAAGGCCCAGCCGAAGGGCGAGGATGGGCGCATGGCGCCGATCAACTCCATCTACATGATGGCCCACTCCGGCGCCCGCGGCTCGCAGGCCCAGATGAAGCAGCTCGCCGGAATGCGCGGCCTCATGGCCAAGCCGTCGGGCGAGATCATCGAGACTCCGATCATCTCGAACTTCAAGGAAGGCCTTACCGTCCTCGAATATTTCAACTCCACCCACGGCGCCCGCAAGGGTCTCGCGGATACGGCGTTGAAGACCGCCAACTCGGGCTACCTCACCCGCCGCCTGGTCGACGTGTCGCAGGATTGCGTCATCGTCGAGGAGGATTGCGGGACCGAGAACGCGCTCGAGATGCGGGCGATCGTCCAGGGTGGAGCGGTCATCGCCTCGCTCGGCGACCGCATCCTCGGCCGTACCCCGGCGGAGGACATCGTCGACGGCAAGTCCGGCGACGTGATCGCCAAGGAAGGCCTTCTGATCGACGAGCCGCAGGCGCTCCGGATCGACGAGATCGGGGTCCAGGCGGTTCGCATCCGCTCGCCTCTGGTCTGCGAGAGCGAGCACGGCGTGTGCGGCAAATGCTACGGGCGCGATCTCGCCCGCGGTACGCCGGTCAATATCGGCGAGGCGGTCGGGGTCATCGCGGCCCAGTCGATCGGCGAGCCGGGCACCCAGCTCACCATGCGGACCTTCCACATCGGCGGCGCCGCCCAGCTCAACGAGACTTCGAGCCTCGAGGCCTCAGTGGACGGCACGGTCGAGCTTCGCGACCTTCCCGCGATCATGGACCCCCGCGGCCGGCGCATCGCCATGTCGCGTTCGGGCGAGCTCGCCATCGTCGACATGGACGGCCGCGAGCGGGCGACCCACCGTATCCCCTACGGCGCCCACCTGCTGTGCGACCACGGCCATATCGTCTCGAAGGGCGACCGCATCGCGGAATGGGATCCGTTCATGATGCCGGTCATCACCGAGAAGGGCGGAATCGTGAAGTTCCAGGATCTGATTGAGGGCAAGACGCTCAGCGAGCAGACCGACGAAGCGACCGGAATCGCCCAGCGCGTGGTCACCGAATATCGCGGCTCGGCTCGAACCAAGGAGGATCTGCGTCCGCGCATCACCCTCCTTGACGAGGAGAGCGGCGAGGCCGCGCGCTACATGCTGGCGCCGGGTGCGATGCTGTCGGTCGAGGAAGGCCAGCGGGTCGAGGGCGGCGAGGTTCTCGCGCGTGTCTCCCGCGAGGCCGCCAAGACCCGCGACATCACCGGCGGTCTGCCGCGGGTGGCGGAGCTGTTCGAGGCGCGCAAGCCCAAGGAGAATGCGATCATCGCCAAGGTCTCCGGCCGGGTCGCCTTCGGCAAGGATTACAAGGCCAAGCGCAAGATCGCGATCATCCCGGATGATGGCGGCGAGCCGGTCGAGTATCTGGTGCCGAAGTCGAAGGTCATCGACGTGCAGGAAGGCGATTTCGTCAAGCGCGGCGACAACCTGATCGGCGGCTCACCCGATCCGCACGACATCCTCGAGGTGCTGGGCGTGGTCGCTCTCGCCGAATATCTCGTCTCGGAGATCCAGGAGGTCTATCGGCTGCAGGGCGTGAAGATCAACGACAAGCATATCGAGGTGATCGTCCGCCAGATGCTCCAGAAGGTCGAGATCACCGACAGCGGGGATTCGACCCTGCTCGCCGGCGAGCAGATCGACCTGCAGGAGATGAACGAGATCAACGCCAGGCTGAAGTCGGCCAAGAAGCGGCCGGCCGAAGGTAAGCCGGTGCTGCTCGGAATCACCAAGGCGTCGCTGCAGACCCGAAGCTTCATCTCGGCCGCCTCCTTCCAGGAGACGACCAGGGTGCTCACCGAGGCTTCGGTGCAGGGCAAGATCGACACGCTCGACGGGCTCAAGGAGAATGTCATCGTCGGCCGCCTGATCCCGGCGGGCACCGGCGCCGGCATGAACCGGATGCGGATCGCCGCCACCAGCCGCGACGCCGCGCTTCGCGCCCAGCATCGCAAGCTGCAGGAATCGCTGATCGCGGCCAATTCGGCGGCCGAGGAGCATGCCGCCGAGCTGGCCCAGGGCCCCGAAGCGGCGATCGGCGACGATCCGCTCGCGGCGGTGCAGGCCGAAGGCCACGGCACCGACGCCGACGCCGGCGAGTATCTGCAGAGCTAAAGGCTTAGCGGCAGTGAATGCGTAACGAGCGGCCCGCCGGAGAGATTCGGCGGGCCGTTTCGTCTAAGGAGCCCCGATGAAGCTCGCTTTCACCCTCTTTCTGGTCGCCTTGATGATCCTGCCCGCGGTGGCCGTCGCGGGCTACCGGTTCCGGCGGGCGCTGAGGGAGCGCGAGGCGCGGAAAGACCCTCCCGCCTAGCGAGCCGGAGAATTAGAAAGCCGACGCCGTCAGCTCGGTGTCGGCGTGCCGCCACGCCTGCTCGAACTGCGCCTTCTCCGCCTGCGCCGTCTTGCCCTGCGCCTCCAGCGCCTTCGCAAGGCCGTGAAGCGCCCAGCCGTTGTTCGGGTTGCGCTTGAGATCCTCGCGATAGACCGCCTCCGCCTCCGCGGGCCGCTTCGCGTCGAGCAGGGCCGCGCCGAGCAAATGCCTCACGGGGAAGAATTCGTCCGACGGCTCGTTGTAGGAAAGGGCGTCCTCCTTGGTCACCGCCTCGCGCAGGGCGATCCGGGCGGCGCCCGGCTGACCCTCGGCGAGGGCGATCCGCGCCTTCGCCTTGAGCAGGGCGATCTCGTAGAGCGGCCTCGCGACGTTCTGGCCCTGCCTCGCGTCGGCGGGAACCGCGGCGATCGCCCGCTCCAGCTCCGGAAGCAGCGCTTTGGCCTCCGCGACTCGCCCCTTCGCCGCCAGAGCGGTCGCCCGAGCCTGAAGCCAGGCGATGCTGAGGCCGGCGAGCTTCGGATCGGGGGCCGGCTCGGCGATCAGCTCGTCCCACAGGCCGAAGCGGGCCATGCCGTCGTAGAGATAGCCGATCGACCAGTCGAGGCCGGGCATGGCGAGAAGCATCGAGTCCGGCACCGCCGCCCGGGCGTCGCGGAGCGCCTTCACGGTTTCCGCCCGCCGGCCCTCCATCGCCGCCGCGTAGGCGAGGAACTGGTAATTGTGGATCAGGTACATCGGGTAATAATCGGGCGCCGGAGTCAGCTTCAGATAGGCGACGTCGGCGGCGGCCCCCTTGCGATTGGCCTCGGCCGATTCCTCGTAGCGGCCGACCCGCTGGTAGATGTGCGCCGGCATATGCTCAAGGTGCCCCGCGGCCGGCATCATCCCCACCAGGACGTCGGCGGAAGGCACCGCTTGCGCGGGGTCGAGCGAGGCCTCGACGGCGTGGATCCAATAATGGTTGGCGCCGGGGTGCCTCGCGTCCTTCGCCAGCACCCTTTGCAGGGCGGCAAGGATGGCGGGGGTGCCGGGGCCGGGCTTGCCGTCGGCGGTCCACAGCTTCCAGGGGTTGGTGTTCATCAGCCCCTCGGCGAGCATGGTCTGCACGTCCATGTCGTCCGGGAAGCGGCGCGCGACCTCCTCCATCGCGGTCACATAGGCGGCGAGGAGCGGGGCGCTGTTCGAGGGGTCGAGCGGCTTCGGCCCGTCGAAACGCTTCGCCAGGGCGGCGATCAGCGCCTGCTCGACCGGAGTCGCCGCCGCGGCATGGGCCTGGGCCTTGCCGAGCGCCTCCCAGCCGGCGCGGGCGCGCGACTCGGCCATCACCGGCATGTTGTAATTGGGCCCGAGGGTGAGGGCGATGCCCCAGAAGCAGGAGGCGCATTTGGGATCGAGCTCGGCGGCCCTGGCGAACGAGCGCGTCGCCTCGTCGTGGTTGAAGGCCCAGACGAGCCGCATGCCCTGGTCGAAATAGCGCTGCGCCTCGGGAGAGGCGGTGGTGACCGGCCGGTGGAAGGTGCCGAGGCCGCCAAACAGTTGGGCGCCTTCCGCCCAGTCGGCGACGGAGGCTCGGGGCGGCGGGGCGTGGGCTTCATGCTGGGCCAGGGCGGGGCCGGCGATCGCCAGCGCGGCGAGCGGAAGGAAACGGAGAAAGGTCATGTCGCTGCACCCCCGATGGCGGCGAGAGCCGTTGAAATACTCCCGGTCGGGGAACGGCTCAACCCTCGGTCGGGGCGGGCAGGTTGGCCTCGGGGCTCGCAGGCGCTATCGGCGGGCGATGGAAGCGGCCGGCCTTCGCATCGCCCTGTTCAGCGGCAACTACAATTATATCCGCGACGGCGCGAACCAGGCGCTCAACCGGCTCGTCGAATATCTGCTTCGGCAGGGGGCGGCGGTGAGGATCTATTCGCCGACGGTGGCGGAGCCCGCCTTCCCGCCCAACGGCGAGGTGGTTCACATCCCCAGCCTGTCGATCCCGCGCCGCAAGGAATATAAATTCCCCTTCATGCTGCCGGCGCGGGCGCGGCGCGACATCCGCGCCTTCCGCCCCAACATCCTTCACGTCGCCAGCCCCGACGTGCTCGGCCACCGGGCGGTCACGCTCGCCCGCCGGATGGAGGTTCCGGTGGTCGCCTCCGTCCACACCCGCTTCGAGACCTATTTCCGCTATTACGGCCTCGCCTTCCTCGAGCCGCTGATGGAGGCGATATTGCGCCGCTTCTACCGCCGCTGCGACGCCATCTTCGCGCCGTCCGATTCGATGGCGCAGCTGCTTCGCGAGCAGAGGATGAGCTACAATGTCGGCATCTGGAGCCGCGGCATCGACCGGGCGATCTTCAATCCCGACCGGCGCGACCTCGATTGGCGGCGCGGGTTCGGGATAGGCGACGACGAACCGGTGATCGGCTTCGTCGGCCGGCTGGTGATGGAGAAGGGGCTCGACGTCTTCGCCGAGACGATCGACTGCCTCGAGCGCCGCCAGGTGCGCCACAAGGTGCTCGTCGTCGGCGAAGGGCCGGCGCAGGACTGGTTCGCCCGGCGGCTTCCCGAAGCGGTGTTCGCCGGCTTCCAGGAGGGCTCGGACCTCGGCCGGACGGTGGCGTCGATGGACGTGCTGTTCAACCCGTCGGTGACCGAGACGTTCGGCAACGTCACCCTGGAGGCGATGGCGGCGGGCCTTCCGGTCGTCGCCGCGATCGCCACCGGCAGCCAGAGCCTGGTCGAGGACGGGGTGACCGGCCGTCTGGTCCGGGCCGGGGCGATCGACGGCTTCGCCGCCGCGCTCGAAGCCTATTGCCGCGACCCCGAGCGGCGCCGGGCGGCCGGGCGGGCGGGCTGCGAGGCGAGCCGCCGCTACGGCTGGGACGAGGTCAACCAGGCGCTGGTCGACGGCTATTGGCGGGTGATCCGCCAGCGCCAGGGCGGCGGCGGGCGGCCGGCGGCGAGCCCGGTGCCGTGAGCGCGCTGCTCGCCCTGCTGGTCGGCGCCCCCGCTCCGGTGCCGCCCCTCTATCTCGGCGCCGACCTCTCCTACGTGAACGAGATGGAGGATTGCGGCGCCGTCTATCGCAAGAACGGGCGCCGCGCCGATCCCTTCGCGCTGCTCGAGGCGGCCGGCGGCAACCTCGTCCGGGTGCGGATCTGGAACGATGCGAAATGGACCCGCTACAGCGGCCTCGCCGACGTCAGGAGGACGGTCGCCCGGGCCAAGGCGCGCAGGCTGCAGGTGCTGCTCGACTTCCATTATTCGGACGACTGGGCCGACGGCGACAAGCAGCACCCGCCCGCCGCCTGGCGGGGGCTCGCCACCGACGCGCAGGCGAAGGCGCTATACGATTATACCCGCGAAGTGCTCGGCGCGCTCGACAGGGACGGGCTGATGCCGGAACTGGTCCAGGTCGGCAACGAGACCAATCCGGAGCTGATGGGCGGCGAGAAGAAGCCGATCGACTGGGCCCGCAACGCGGCCCTGCTCAACGCCGGAATCCGAGCGGTCCGCGATGCCGGCCGGGCCGGCCGGATCGCGCCGAGGGTGATGCTTCACATCGCCCAGCCCGAGAATGTCGAGCCCTGGTTCGAAGCCGCGGCCCGGGCCGGCGTGACCGATTACGACCTGATCGGGATCAGCTATTACCGCAAATGGTCGACCCGCTCGATCGCCGAGCTGGGCGAGACGATAAAGCGGGTCGAGGCGCGGTTCGGCAAGGACGCGCTGGTCGTCGAGACCGCCTATCCTTTCACCAACGAGGGCGCCGATTCGGCTCCGAACCTGCTCGGGCCGGACACTTTGATCCCGGGCTATCCGGCCAGTCCGAAGGGCCAGCTTCGCTATCTGGTCGACCTTACCCAGACCGTCGTCGACCATGGCGGCGTCGGAGTCGTCTATTGGGAGCCGGCATGGGTTTCGACGCCGTGCAAGACGCGCTGGGGGACCGGCTCGAACTGGGAGAATGCCGCCTGGTTCAGCCTCGACCGGCACGAGGCCCTGCCGGCGTTCGGCTTCATGGGCCGGAAGTATCGGGCGCGCGTCCGATAGTCCCGCCGGCGCGCTTCGCTGCCGCGGAGGACGAATATCGCGCAATCCAGACGGTCGCTTCGCCGCAGTCCGGGTCGCGCGGCGCATGCTCGACCAGGTCGAAGCCGGCTTCCGCCAGCAGCCGGCGATACTCTCCCGGGTCGAGGCTGGCATGGTAGAGCGGCTCGCCCTGCCATTCGCCGATCCGGACGCCCTCGGCCCAGCCGCTGGTGAACATCAGGATCGCGCCCGGCTTCGCGACGGCGGCGAAGCGGGCGAATAGCGGCCGCTGGTCCTCCGGCGAAAGGTGGAACAGGCTGTGCCAGGCGACCAGCCCGTCGAAGCGTCGGGCGAGAGCGAGGCTCCGCATGTCGGCGACATGCCAGGCGGCGGCATTTTCTTCGTAAAGGCCGACGATCCGTTCGTGCATGTCGCTGTTTCCCATGCGGATTCGGCGCCGACAAGGCTTGCCCGTCGCGGCCGGAGCGATATGAGCGGCCTGGCAATTTGAACGGGGGTTTCGAGTGAAGAAATATTGGAAGGCTGTCGTCGTCCTGCTCCTGGTCCTCGCGGGCCTCGCCTGGCTGCTCGTCGATTCGATGCAGGAGCGGGCGGCGATGACGGCGGCGGCGACCGCCACGGTGACTCGGGTGGCATTCGATCCGGACCAGGAGAGCAGCAGCCTCGACGAAACCGACATCGACTATGTCTTCATCGCCAAGGGCCAGCAGGTGACCGCTTCGACGTCGCTGCCCGGCGACCGGGTCAAGGATTTTCCCGAAGGCCGCGACGTCGCCATCTGCTACCAGCCGAACTCCCCGGCGACCTCGCGGATCAACAGCGACGGCGGCCCCTGCGGCGGCTGACTTTGCCGGAACGCCCCCGGTCCGCGCCGGTTATGGAAGCGACAGGAGGGAAGCGTGACGGATTTCGCCGCCCAGCGCGAGCGGATGGTCCAGCGGCAGATCGCCGGGCGCGGGATCAGGGACGCGCGGCTGCTCGACGGCGATGCGCGACGGTTCCGCGCGAGGTGTTCGTGCCCGATGAGGTGCGCGCCTTCGCCTATGAGGACGGGCCGCTGCCGATCGAGGCCGGCCAGACCATCTCGCAGCCCTATATCGTCGCGCTGATGATCGAGGCGGCCGAGGTCGCGCCCGGGCGACGGGTGCTCGAGATCGGCGCCGGCTCGGGCTACGCCGCCGCGGTGATGGGCCGGATCGCCGGCGAGGTGATCGCGGTCGAGCGCCATCGCGAGCTGGCCGAGCTGGCCCGGGCAGCGGATGGCGCGGCTCGGCTACGACAATGTCCGGATCGTCGAGGGCGACGGCACCGGCGGGCTTGCCGGAGGAGGCGCCGTTCGACGCGATACTGTGCGCCGCCAGCGGCAGCCACGTTCCGCGAGGCGCTGCATCGACCAGCTCGCGATCGGCGGGCATGCTGGTCATGCCGGTCGGCGAGCCGGACGCGGTGCAGAAGCTGGTCAAGGTCGACCCGCCGCGGCGAGGACGGATTTCGAGCGAGGAGGACCTCGGGCCGGTCCGCTTCGTGCCGCTGATCGGCGCCCAGGGCTGGGCCGAGACGGGAGGATGAGCGAAGATGCCGCTGCCCGAGCTGATCGCGGCGGCCGCCGAGCCGCTGCCCGACCTCGACGATCCCGCCTTCGCCGAGCCGTTCGACCGCTTCGCCGACGCCCGGGTGGTGCTGCTCGGCGAGGCGAGCCACGGCACGTCCGAATTCTACCGGGCGCGGGCGGCGATCACGCGGCGGCTGGTCGAGCGGCACGGCTTCAACATCGTCGCGGTCGAGGCCGACTGGCCCGACGCCGCCAGCCTCGACCGCTACGTCCGCCACCGGCCGCGGCGGGAGGGCGAGGAGGCGGCGTTCCAGCGCTTCCCGACCTGGATGTGGCGCAACACCGACGTCGACGGCTTTCGTCCGCTGGCTGCGCGGCCATAACGAGGGCCGGCGCACGAGGCGATGGCCGGCTTCTACGGGCTCGACCTCTACAATCTCGGCGCCTCGATCCGGGCGGTGATCGACTTCCTCGACGAGGCCGATCCCGGAGCCGCGCGGGTCGCCCGCGAGCGCTACGGCTGCCTGCGGCCCTGGGCGCGCGACCCCGCCGCCTATGGCCGGATCGCGGTCACCGAGGGCTATGCGCCGCTGCGAGGCCGGCGTCGTCGCAGATGCTCGCGGAGCTGATGACGCCGGCGGATGGATTGCCTCGGCCGCGGATGCGACGAATGGCTCGACGCCGCCGCCAACGCCCGGCTGATCAAGAATGCCGAGGCATATTACCGGGTGATGTATTACGGCTCGGCGGAGAGCTGGAATCTGCGCGACACCCACATGTTCGAGACGCTCTGCCAGCTGCTCGAGGCGAAGGGGCCGGAGGCGAAGGCGGTGGTCTGGGCGCACAACAGCCATATCGGCAACGCCGCCCATACCGAGATGGGCCAGGTGCGCGAGGAGCTCAACATCGGCCAGCTGGTCAAGGAAAGGTTCGGCGAGCGAGGCGCGGCTGATCGGCTTCGGCACCCACGCCGGGACCGTCGCCGCGGCGAGCGACTGGGACGAGCCGATGGAGGTCAAGGCGGTCCGGCCGTCGCTGCCGGGCAGCTACGAGCGGCTGTGCCACGACAGCGGCGTTGCCGCGCTTCCTGCTCGACCTGCGCGAAGGCGTGAACGGGGAAGCGGTCGAGGCCCTGCTCGAGCCGCGGCTGGAGCGCTTCATCGGGGTCATCTACCGGCCGGAGACCGAGCGCTGGAGCCATTATGCCGAGGCGGTGCTGCCCGACCAGTTCGACGCCTGGGTCTGGTTCGACGAGACCGAGGCGGTGACTCCGCTGCCGGGGGCCGAGGGGGCCGCGGCCGGCGAGGACGAGACCTATCCGTTCGGATTATAGCATCGGCGCCCGTGCCTCCGCTGCACCGCACAAGGTGACAGGTACCTGCTGCACCGCACAAGGTGACTGTCACCCGTTGCAGCGCACAAGGTGACTGTCACCTGTTGCCCTGCGCCGGCGGCCGGCTGAGTGCTGGAACGAGTTCGGCCTGACGGAGGGGTCCTTCCATTCGCTTTCTCCGCCCCCCAAGTGCCATCCGAATGAAAGCCGATCTCGCCATCCTCTACGAGCACCCGATTTGGTTCGAGCCGCTGTTCGCCGCGCTCGGGCGGCGCGGCCTGCCGTTCGAGGCGGTCCGCCTCTCCGATCATCGCTTCGACCCGGCGGCGGCCGAGGTCCCCGCGCCGGAATATTCGGTGTCGAACCGGGGCCTGAGGCCGAACTTCGTCGGCACTCCGGAGCAGGTGCGCGAGCGAATCGAGGAATATGAGGACGCCGGGCTCGACCTGCTGCTTCTCCAGATGAGCCCCCAGGCCGAGGAGATGGACCGCTTCGCCGCCCAGGTGATTGAACCCATGAAGGAGAGATGATGGCCGACGTCAGCAACAACGAAGCCGAGCGGCGCTACGAGCTCGAGGCGGATGGCGAGCTCGCCATTGCGGAATATCGGCTGAAGCCGGGCCGGATCTCCTTCACCCATACCAAGGTGCCCGACGCGCTCGAGGGGCGGGGGATCGGCAGCGCGCTGGTCAAGGCGGCGCTCGACGATGCGCGGGCGAAGGGGCTCAAGGTCGAGCCGATCTGCCCGTTCGTGAAGCATTATATCGAGAAGCATCCGGACTATGCGGATCTGCTCGACTGAGCGTCAGAAGGACGACCTCACGCCCATCACGACGCTCTTCGTCTCCGGATCCTCGCCGGCCTCGCGGGTCAGTCGGGCGGTTCGGCCGAGGTCGCGGGACCAGCTCAGGCCGACATAGGGGGCGAAGGCCTCCTTCACCTCGTAGCGCAGCCTGAGGCCGGCCTCGGCATAGCCGAAGCCCCGGCCGAGGCCGAGCTCGGGCATGTCCTCGCCGTAATAATCGAGCTCGGCGCTCGGCTGGAGGATGAGGCCGCCGGCCAGCTTCCGGTTGTAATAGCCGGCGAGGCGGGCGCTCAATTCGCCCTTGTTCGAGAGATAGGCCCAGCCGCCGACCCAAAGGGCCTCCCCGTCGTCATATTGGACCCCGATCGCGCCATAGGCGCGGTCGGGTCCGGACTGGGCGTCGTAGCGAAGCCCCGCATTGGCGTCCCAGGCGCGCGCGAAGCGATAGCTGTAGAGCGCGTTGAGCTCGGCATAATCGGGAGCGGCCCAGGCGGAGCCCTCGCCGTTGACGCCCAGCCAGAGCCGGTGGCGGTCGGCGCCGAGGAGCGCCGAGAAATCCCAGGCATAGCCGTCCCCGCCGCTCTGGGCCGCATATTCGAACCTGTCGAGCAGGGCCCATTGCAGCTTGAACCCCGCCGGAGCGGTGTCGCCGTCGACCGGCCGATAGGCGAGGCGCGCGGGCCCGGCCAGGCTGTCGTCCTCGACGGGCGAATAGTCGAGCCGCTGGGCGGCCGCCGGAGCGCCGAGGGAGGCGATGAGGAGCAGGGCCGGTCGGACGGGGGGGCGCATCGATTCCCCCTAGCGTCGGAGGGTTAAGACCCGCTTAGGGGCGGAAGACCGCGATCATCGGGCCGAGCGAGGAATAAGCGTCCCTGCGGCCGGCGCCCGCATCCCACAGGCTGGAGACGGTGCCGTCGAGGTAGAGGGCGTCCGTGCAGCCGATCTCGTCGCGGAACAGGCGGGCGAAGCGGCCGAAGGAAACGCCTTCCTCGCTGATCGCGAACCAGGCGGTTCCGGGCCCGGCGACCCCCACGCCGTTGCGCACCAGGCGCGACGGGCCGTCGGAATCGAAGCGGGGATGGAGCTTGCCGCCGATGAGCAGCATCGGCCCCGACTGGGTCGCCCAGCGAACGCCCCGCGCCGCCTTCGGGTAACGGCTGCTGGGCGTCACCGAGACCCGGCCGCGATCGTCGACGGCGAAGACGCCGTTGGGCTGAAGGTGGAAATTGCCGGGACCGGAGCGCCGGTTGAGGGGGCGGCGCCGGATTCCGTCCTCGACATAGAGGCCGATCGGGCGGCCCTCGTCGTCGTACATGCCCGCGTTCATTGCGAAGCGCAGCGTGCGGGTCTCGCCGCCGAGCCGGGCCTCCAGCGCCTCGAAGCTGCGCAGCGGTCCCGAGCGTCCGTCGAGGAACAGGGCGAGCCGGTCCCGGCCCGCCTCGTAGCGGCAGAGGGTGAAGCGGCTTCCCTCGAACCGCCGCTGCTCGCAGGCCGGAGCCGCCGCGGCGGCAGGACTGGGCTCGGGCGGAGCCCGGGGCTCTTCCTCGCCCCGGCAGCCGGCCAGCAGGGCGGACGCGAGGACGAGGCTAGAGCGAATAGCCGCCGTCGCTGACCAGGCAGGCGCCGGTCATGAAGGCCGAATCGTCGGAGAGGAGGAAGGCGATCTGGGCGGCGATCTCCTCGGGCTTGGCGAAGCGGCGGAGGGGGCTGATCGCCGCCATCGCCTTGAAGGCCGCCTCGCGGCCCTCGCGCTCGGCCAGCTCGGTGAAGAAGGGGAC
This sequence comes from uncultured Alphaproteobacteria bacterium, assembly GCA_963716155.1. Taxonomy (GTDB): domain Bacteria; phylum Pseudomonadota; class Alphaproteobacteria; order Sphingomonadales; family Sphingomonadaceae; genus Allosphingosinicella. The sequence continues at coordinate 1,608,371 of OY970297.1, read as the reverse complement.
GCCTTCCCAGATCGGAGTCTCGACTCCGCCCGGGGCGATCGAATTGACCCGGATTCCGAGCGGCGCGCCTTCCTTGGCGGCAACCCGGGCGAGATGGATCACGGCAGCCTTGGAGGCGGCATAGGCGGCGATTCCCGGCTCCGCCTTGAGGCCGGCGGTCGAGGCCGTGAGGACGATGGCTCCGCCCGTTTCGCGCATCGCCCTCATCGCCGCCTGCAGCGTCAGGAACACGCCGTCGAGGTTGATCGACATGACCCGCCGCCAGTCGGCGAAGCTCGTGTCCACGATCGGCCCGCCGGCGCCGATCCCGGCGTTGATCACGGCATGGGTGAGGCCGGTCAGGTCTTCGCGTTCCCAGAGGGTTTCGTCGGCGACGTCGCCGATCCGGATCTGGCGCTCGCAGGGCAAGGTGAAGGCGAAGTCGCGGAGCCTGTCCTCGTCGCGGTCCATCAGGATCAGCTTGCGGGCGCCGGCCTCGGCGAGACGGGTGGCGGTGGCGGCGCCGATTCCGGAGGCGGCGCCGGTGATCAGCACGATGGCGTTGGCGAAGGAGGACATGGGCGGAGTGTAAGACGGTTCCGCCTCTCCCGTCACCCTGAACTTGTTTCAGGGTCCAGCTGGACGACTGCCGGGGCGGCGGAAAGCTGGTTCCTGAAACAAGTTCAGGATGACGTCAGGCGGCGTCGCCGATGCCGAGCTCGCCCAGCTTGCGGTAGAGGGTCGAGCGGCCGATGCCGAGGCGGCGGGCGACCTCGGTCATCCGGCCGCGATAATGGCCGATGGCGAGTCGGATGACGTCGGCCTCGATCGCCTCGAGCGGGCGAAGATTGCCGTCCGGGTCGTAGAGGGTGATTCCGGGGCCGTTGGACAAAGCGGCCTGCTGCGAGGCGCCGTTGAGGGCGGGCCGGTGGAAATCGCTCGACCGCCGCGACAGGGTCGATTCCTGGGCGATCTGGGGGAAGTCGGCGGCGGTCAGCGCATTGCCGTCGCACAGCACCGCGGCCCGGAACAAGGCGTTCTGGAGCTGGCGGACATTGCCCGGCCAGCCGTAGCGCATCAGCACCTCGAGGCCGTCGTCGGTGATCGACAGATGGCGCATCCCGGGCTGCTCGGCGATCCGGGCGAGGAGGTGGCGGGCGAGCGGCGGGATGTCGGTGGCGCGGTCGCGAAGCGGCGGGATCGGCACGTGGACGACGTTGAGGCGGTAATAGAGATCCTCGCGGAAGCGGCCGCGGGCGACCTCCTCGGCGAGCCGGCGGTTGGTGGCGGCGATGATCCTCACGTCGACGGTGTGGACGACCCGGCCGCCGATGCGCTGGATCTCGCCGGTCTCGAGGGCTCGGAGCAGCTTGACCTGGGTGTCGAGCGGAAGCTCGCCGACCTCGTCGAGGAACAGGGTCGAGCCGTCGGCATCCTCGAAGCGGCCGACATGGCGGTCGAAGGCGCCGGTGAAGGCGCCCTTCTCGTGCCCGAACAGCACCGATTCGACGAGATTCTCGGGGATGGCGCCGCAATTGACGGTGACCATCGGCTTGCGGCCGCGCGGGGAGGCGGTGTGGATCGCCTGGGCGATGACCTCCTTGCCCGAGCCGCTCTCGCCCTCGATCAGCACCGAGACCCGGGCCCGCGCCGCCTTGGCGGCGACGGCGAGGGCCGAGCGGAAGGGCGGCGCCGAGCCGACGATCTCCTCGAAGGCGAGCGGCCGGTTCGAAATCTTCTCGGAGAGCGGGCGAAGCTCGCCGCCGCCGCGCTGGCGGCGGTCGGTGGCCGCGTTCAGGGCGGCGAGCAGGCTGTCGGGGGCGATCGGCTTGACCAGGAAATCATGGGCTCCGGCGCGCATCGCCTCGACCGCGACGGCGACCGAGGTCTGGGCGGTCATCACCAGCAGCGGCAGGTCGGGACGCATCGCCCGCAATCTGCTCGATCACCGAGCTGCCGTCGGGGCCGGGCAGCCAATGGTCGAGCAGGATGGCGTCGACCGGCGGCCCGTCGACCTCGGCGAGGATCTTCGCCGCCGAATCGATGTCGGGGGCGCCGCGCACCCACCAGCCGGCGCGGGCGCCGATGGCGGTGACGAGCCGGCGCTGGGCGGGCTCGTCGTCGATCAGCAGCAGGCAGCGTGTCGGATCCGGCCGCATCGTCCCTCCTCATGGCGTCGCTCGACAGCGGGTTTAGGCGGCACCGGTAAAGTTCGGCTTAAAACGGGACGGCCGGGACGGCGCGGGCGGGCCGGAAAAGGTCCGAAACGGGGCAACGGGATCGCCGCCGGGGCCTGCCGTTCCGGGTCGACGGCCGTTCCGGACAAGTAACGGCTTGACTCCGCCGGCTCGAGCGCCGCTCTCTTGCGCGGGGTCTTGAGGGGGGCGGGATGCAGCGGGGAAGACGCCGGGCGGGCCTGCTTATCGCCACTTCGACGATCGCGTTCGCGAGCCCGGCCGAGGCGGGGGAGACGGTCACCTACACCTATGACGCGCTCGGCCGGCTGACCGCAACCTCGACGACCGGGACGGTCAACAACGGCGTGGCGACCTCAATCGCCTACGATCCGGCCGGCAACCGCTCGAGCTACGCGGTGGCCGGCGCCGCCGGGGGAACGCCGCCTCCGGTCACTCCGCCGCCGCCGCCGCCGCCGCCTCCGCCGCCCGCGAACAATCCGCCGACGGCGCTCAACGACAGCGGCACCCAGCCGAAATGCTCGACCGCGGCCTACGACGTGCTGGTCAACGACAGCGACGTCGACGGCGACTATCCGCTCGCTTTGGTCTCGGTGTCCGGGACCGGTTTCACGCTCGATTCGCCGACCCGGATCCAGTTCGCCTCGGGTTCGACGACGGGGAGCAAAACCGGCACCTACGTGGTCCGCGATTCGCGGGGCGCGACGGCCGGCGCGACGCTCAATATCAACGTCTCCGGAGGCGTGTGCGGGCCGCTTCCGGCTCCGCCGCCGACCGGGGAGACGGGATCGTGAGGGCGCTTGCCGCCGCGGCCGCGGCTTGCACGGCGATCCTGGCCGTCGCTGAGCCCGCTTCGGCCCAGGACCTGCCGGCCGTCATCTCGCCGCTCAAGGTCGAGATGGACCATAACAAGGTCAATCTCGTCGACGGCAAGACGGCGATCGACGTCCCGGCCCTGTCCGTGCCGGGCGCGGGCAGCCTGAGGTTCGACCGGGTCCAGAATGCCGCGCCCCACGTCAAGGCCAGCTACAGCGTCGGCGATCCGGACACGGCGCCGAGCAGCCATTCCATCCACAGCGGCCGGCTCGCCTCGGAATCGTTCCGGTGCACCGGCACCAGCTGCGAGAGCGTCACCGGAACCGGGTCGACCTTCGATCCGGTCCAGCGCTATTTCCGGGAGGGCGGATCGGGCGCCCTGTGGCGCTTCAACCTGAAGAGCGTCGACACCCGCAACTCGAGCGATACCAGCCCCGATTCGCTCTATTACGCCTCCTCGGTCGAATATCCGAACGGGGAAAGGATCGCCTATTCCTACGGCACGGCGGTGCTCAACGGGGTGACCCAATACCGCCCGGCGACCCTGACGAGCAACCTCGGCTATGCCATCGCCATCGCCTACCAGAGCGACACCGCCGGCTCGAGCGGATGGGGCGCGGCGAAGGAGGCCGCCCTCTACGCCGCCGGCAATCCGGCGCCGATCGGGAAGCTGAGCTACAACGGCCAGACGATCACCGACATCGCCGGGCGCCAATATATTTGCGCCGGATGCGGCAACGCCCTCGGAATCCCCGCCCAGGTCGCCGCGGGGTCGTTCCAGCTTCCCGGCGAGACCTCGCCGACGCTCCAGGTCGCCCAGCATCCCGCCGCCCCGGTCGTCGGCTCGGTCACCCGGGACGGAGTCCAGTGGACCTACGCCTACGCCAACCTCCGACTCAACGCCCAGGCGAGCGGCTATCTCTACGACCGGCTGACCGTCGACGGACCGGACGGCTTCCACGCCGTCTACGACCTCACCCAGGGGCAGCAGCGCAACCTCCTCACCCGCTCGACCGACCCGCTGGGCCGGGCGACCTCCTACGACATCGACGTGGCGGGACGGCCGGTCCGGGCGGTGTTCCCGGAGTTGAACGAGGTCGGCGTCGCCTACGACGGCCATGGCAATATCACGTCGAAGACGACCAAGCCCAAGCCGAACAGCGGCCTCGCCAGCATCGTCGAGACCGCCTATTTCGACGAGGCCAAATGCACCGCCAACCCGGTGATGTGCTACCGGCCCGACCATGTCCGCGACGGCCTCGGCCGGCAGACCGACTTCGCCTACAACGCGCGCGGCCAACTCGTCCTCCAGCTCGATCCCGCCGACGCGCAGGGCGTCCGGAGGCGGACGATCGTCGAATATGAGACGAGCCCGGCCGGGATCAGCCGGCGCAAGGCGGTCCGGCTGTGCGGCAGCGGCGCCGCCTGCGACACGGCCGCCGAGATACGGACCGAATATGATTATTGGGGCGCCACCCTTCTCCCCACCGCCGAGCGGCGGATCGACGCCGCCCGCGGCGAGATTCTGACGACGACCTTCGCCTACGATGCGGCGGGCCGGCCGGTGATCGCCGACGGGCCGCTTCCGGGCACCGACGACGCCGGCTATTCGCGCTACGACGTCCACGGCCGCAAGACCTGGGAGATCGGGCCGGGCGGGGCCGGCGGAATCCGGCCGGCGACGGTCACCGCCTATCGCGATTCCGACGACCGGCCGGTCGCCGTCGAGACCGGGACCGTCACCGGCCCGGGCTCCACCGCCCTCGCTTTGCTCAGCCGCACCGACACGAGCTACGATTCGAGGCGCAACCCGGCCGCCGAAGCCGTCTCGTCGGGCGGCATCGTCCGCACCCTCGTCCAGCGCAGCTTCCAGGCCGGCGGCCGGCTCGAATGCGAGGCCCGGCGGATGAACGACGACGCCTTCCCGCCGCTCGCGCTCGGCGCCTGCAACCTCGGCACCGAAGGCCGCCACGGCCTCGACCGGATCACCCGCAACCATTTTGACGCCGCGGGGCAGCTTTTGAGGGTCGAAAAGGCCCTCGGAACCTCGATTCGGCAGGATTATGCAAAATTCGAATACACCCCCAACGGCCTTCGCAAGGCGGTGATCGACGCCAACGGCAACCGCGCCGAGATGAGCTTCGACGGCCACGACCGCCAGCGCCGCTGGATCTTCCCGTCGAACACGCCGGGCCTCGCCAATCCGGCCGACTACGAGGAATATGGCTACGACCTGGTCGGCAACCGGACGAGCCTGAGGAAGCGCGACGGCTCGGTCCTGACCTACCAATATGACGCCCTCAACCGGGTCGTCGCCAAGATCGTGCCGGAGCGCTCCGGCCTCGCCGCCGTCCACACGCGCGACGTATATTACGCCTACGACCTGCGCGGCCTGCCGCTCCGGGTCCGCTTCGACCATATCAACGGCGAGGGCATCACCAGCGACTATGACGGCTTCGGCCGCACGGAGTGGACCAACACCAACGTCGGCGGGTCGAGCCGGACGCTGGCTTACGGCTACGATCCGGGCGGCCGGCGCTCGCGCCTCACCTGGCCCGACGGCGGCTACGTCCTCTACGATCACGATTCGGGCGGCCGGCCGGAGTCGATAACGAGCAATGCCGGCACCCTGCTCGCGGCCTATTTCTACGATCCCTTCCTTCGCCTCAGCCGGATCGAGTTCGAGCGGCGGCGGAGCGCGCTCGGGCTGGGGCTATGACGGCCTGTCGCGGGTGTCGGCCAAGGCCCATACGCTCGCCGGCGGCCACTGGATGAGCACGACCATGGCCTTCAATCCCGCCAGCCAGGTCACCACCCGCTCGCTCAGCCCCGATTCTTATGCCTGGACCCCGCCCTACGACGTCAGCCGCACCTACGCCGTCAACGGGCTCAACCAGTACAGCGGCTCGACCAACGCGGGGCAGGCGCCGGTCGCCTTCGCCTACGATGCCAACGGCAACCTCGCCTCGGACGGCCCCTCGAGCTTCGTCTACGACGTCGAGAATAGGCTGGTGTCGGCCTCGGGCGGGCGGACGGCGGCGCTGATCTGGGACCCGCTCGGCCGGCTGTGGCAGGTGGCGGGCCCGGCCGGGACGACCCGCTTCCTCTACGACGGCGACGAGCTGGTCGCCGAATATTCTTCGTCCGGCGCGATGCTCCGCCGCTACGTCCACGGCCCCGGGGCCGACGACCCGTTGATCTGGTACGAGGGCTCCGGAAGCGCCGACCGGCGAAGCCTCGTCCCCGACCGGCAGGGCTCGATCGTCGCCGTCGCCGACTGGTCCGGCAACCTCGTCGCGATCAACAGCTACGATCCCTGGGGCGTCCCCGGAGCGGCCAACCTCGGGCGGTTCCAATATACCGGCCAGGCCTGGCTCCCCGAGCTCGGCATGTACCATTACAAGGCGAGGATCTACTGGCCGGCGCTCGGGCGGTTCCTGCAGACCGATCCCATCGGGTATGAGGACCAGATCAACCTTTATGCGTATGTGGGCAATGATCCCATGAATCGAAAGGATCCGTCCGGACTACAATCTTGCCCGAATAAGGTAGTAGAGTGTCCAGATATCATGCCACCATCACGCGGCGTTCGGGAAGAGTTAGCTGGAGATGTCGGCAAGCCAACCGGGAACGAGGAAGTGGGAGGGCAAGCGATTCAGGACGGCAAAACTGGGACAATCACCAACCGAACTGGGAGCGCCGCGGGTCGAGGTCAGGCTGGTGAGTTCGCTCATAACAGGGCACCAAGCGGGTCACGCACACTTCTACGCAGCCATACCCATTATCATAATAGCAATGAAGGCCGAGGCTTGGCGAGCACGAGTTGCCAAAAAGGACAAAATGCTCCGAGTACGCTCGACCAAAAAGCTTTACATTCCGGTCGTGTTGCAATTCAGACTATTGGACCGAGTGCTACTACGACGCTGTTCAGGATGGACCGCCAAGACTATTTGATCATCGATTCTGGAAAAACAAGTGATATTCCGAACTTAATGGGACAGAAGATCATAGTCCTAAAGGAAGATCCTGAATGAGATCGCAATGAAAAACATCTGTATCGTAGGCTTTGGTATTCTGATGTTACCAGCTGGTTCGGCGTGTGCCACACAGTCTGGAGCAAGCAGTGCCGACTGCCACGTGATGTCACTTGAAGAGATAGCCAAAAACCCACTGAAGTTTACTAGAAAACGCTTTTGTGGCGAGGTATTTGTGATAACCGAGGGCCGCTCTATTTTTATTGTCAAACATCGCAATGAAAGACCCATAGATGATTTGTCGCTTTTAGTAACGACTGTAAGCAGTCGCAAACTCGGCAGACTGCAGACGCGTCCTCGCCGATACTATATCGAGGCGCGTATTGATCCCATGAGCGAGTGCTTCGCTCCGCCAGCAGATAATGGCGAGGAATGCTCGCCCTATCGCCGACCCGTCTTCTTTCACCTCGAAACGGCGCGGGGAAAACCGTGACAGTTACGATTTCCGTCATCGCCGCGGTCCGCCGCCAAGTTGGCATCGGCAAGAAGCATGAGCGTTGAGCCTCGCCGCCGTCCACGTACGCGGCGTCCATTACGCCCATGACCCACGCGGACTGCCGGTCCGACCATGGGCCCGCGCTGACCTAGGCCTGCAAAATCGGACGCCCCCGACCGGATCACAAAACACCCGTTTTGACCCCAAAAGGCCCTTTTTAGGGCCAAAAAGGCCTCCGAAAGCCCGATTCCGGGGCATTATCCGAAATTCGAATACACCCCCAACGGCCTTCGCAAGGCGGTGATCGACGCCAGCAACGGGCTCAACCAGTACAGCGCGTCGACCAACGCCGGGCAGGCGCCGGTCGCCTTCGCCTACGATGCCAACGGCAACCTCGCCTCGGACGGGCCCTCGAGCTTCGTCTACGACGTCGAGAACCGGCTGGTGTCGGCCTCGGGCGGGCGCACGGCGACCCTGACCTGGGACCCGCTCGGCCGGCTGTGGCAGGTGGCGGGCGCGGCCGGGACGACCCGCTTCCTCTACGACGGCGACGAGCTGGTCGCCGAATATGCCGCGTCCGGCGCGATGCTCCGCCGCTACGTCCACGGCCCCGGCGCCGACGACCCGTTGATCTGGTACGAGGGCTCCGGAAGCGCCGACCGGCGAAGCCTCGTCCCCGACCGGCAGGGCTCGATCGTCGCCGTCGCCGACTGGACCGGCAACCTCGTCGCGATCAACAGCTACGATCCCTGGGGGGTGCCGGCCGCGGCCAACCTCGGGCGGTTCCAATATACCGGCCAGGCCTGGCTCCCCGAGCTCGGCATGTACCATTACAAGGCGCGGATCTACTGGCCGGCGCTCGGGCGGTTCCTGCAGACGGATCCCGTCGGGTATGAGGATCAGATGAACCTCTATGCGTATGTGGGCAATGATCCCATGAATCGTACAGATCCGACCGGCCTGCAGTCGTGTAAGAATCCTGAAGGAAAATGTCCGGACGTCCCTTTGCCGCCGCAATCGTCCCGCGAGCAGGTGAGGGCAGCCGTGGGCAAAGCGAATCGAAATGGCGGCAACGAGCGCGGCGTCCAATTGTTTAGGAATACGAAGTCGGGTGAAACCCGGTTAGTTAAAGGTAGAGAAGCCGGACGAGGATCAAGTGGTGATTTCCGTTTTAGCCCGAATAGAAGAGTTGGTGAAAGATCCGAGATATACAGCCACCGGCACAATGGGTCAGATCAGGCAGGAACCTTTGGAGTAGAGCAAACCGCTACCAACCACGCACCTAGCGAGCTCGATCAGGAGGCGATGCATCGGTGCAGTTGTGCGCAGCAAATTGTTAGTCCCGACATAACAGGAACGATGTTTCGTCAAGATAGACAAGATTATTTCCAGCTTGAAAGGGGCAATATAGATAAAGTTCCGAATCTGGAAGATCAGAAGATAGTGGTACTACCTATCCCAGGCGGAGACCCGGAGTGACCCGAGGCATTGTGATTGCAGTCCTGCTGGCTGGTGGCGTAGCTTTCGGGGGCTGCGCTGGTCTTGGAACGGCTTCTGCCGCGGATCGTCGGTGTGGCGTCACTGACTTGGGGGAGCTATTCAAGGACCCATTGCGTTACGAGGGCAAGCGGTTCTGCGGGCGAGGTGTCGCATATCGTCATAGCCGGGTCATCGAAGTTTTTCCGGAAGGCGAGCCGCCGCAAGATCGGTTCGACGCCGCTCTTTTCCTGAGCCGGCGCGCAGACACTGAAGTGCGCGAACGGCTCGGCAATGCCGAGAGAATTTTGATATATGTCGAGGGAAAAGTGCGGCTCCAAAAACCGTGTTATCGCGTCCATCCCGAAGGAGATACGTGCATCCCCTACAAACGGCCGATCGATTTGCGAGTCACGCACCTTACATTTCCCTTGCGCCTCGACCTATGATGGTCGCCCCCAAATGCGACCCTTGCTGCTCATACGAAGCGAAGCCGTGGACGAACCGCTGACGCCCAGTTGGACTGCGGCAGTTCGGCCTGCGTTCGGGCTGGGACTATGACGGCCTGTCGCGGGTGGCGGGCAAGGCCTATCGTTCGACGATCGCGGCCGACCGGTCTATTCGGCGGTCCGGATAGCCCGGCGGCCTTCGCCGCGGTCCCCCGGCGCCTGCGTCCTCGGGACCCCGGGAGCGACAGCCCCGACCGGATCACAAAACACCCATTTTGACCCCAAAAGGCCCTTTTTCGGGCCAAAAAGGCGTTCGAAACCCCGATTCCAGGGCATTATCCGAAATCCGGATATAGCCCGTACGCCCTCGCAAGCGTCGATCACGAGCAATGCCGGAACCCTGCTCGCCGCCTATTTCTACGATCCGTCCCTTCGCCTCAGCCGGATCGAGTCGAGCGGGGGCGGAGCGCGCTCGGGCTGGGGCTATGACGGCCTGTCGCGGGTGTCGGCCAAGGCCCATACGCCGGCGGCCACTGGATGAGCACGACGATGGCCTTCAATCCCGCGAGCCAGGTCGCTACCCGCTCGCTCAGCCCCGATTCTTATGCCTGGACCCCGCCCTACGACGTAAGCCGCACCTACCAGGTCAACGGGCTCAACCAGTACAGCGCGTCGACCAACGCCGGCCAGGCGCCGGTCGCCTTCGCCTACGATGCCAACGGCAACCTCGTCTCGGACGGGCCCTCGAGCTTCGTCTACGACGTCGAGAATAGGCTGGTGTCGGCCTCGGGCGGGCGGACGGCGGCGCTGACCTGGGACCCGCTCGGCCGGCTGTGGCAGGTGGCGGGAGCGGCCGGGACGACCCGGTTCCTCTACGACGGCGACGAGCTGGTCGCCGAATATTCTTCGTCGGGCGCGATGCTCCGCCGCTACGTCCACGGCCCCGGCGCGGACGACCCTTTGATCTGGTACGAGGGCTCCGGCAGCGCCGACCGGCGAAGCCTCGTCCCCGACCGGCAGGGCTCGATCGTCGCCGTCGCCGACTGGGCGGGCAACCTCGTCGCGATCAACAGCTACGATCCCTGGGGCGTGCCCGCGGCGAACAACCTCGGCCGGTTCCAATATACCGGCCAGGCCTGGCTCCCCGAGCTCGGCATGTACCATTACAAGGCGAGGATCTACTGGCCGGCGCTCGGGCGGTTCCTGCAGACGGATCCCGTCGGGTATGAGGATCAGATGAACCTCTATGCCTATGTGGGGAACGATCCGATGAACTTTTTCGATCCCACCGGACAGATTCAGGTCAATAAAAACGGGAGGTTCAGGTTTTCTGTCCCGTTACGGACATCCCGAATTTCAAAAACCAGTCCGTCCGGACGAATCGGAGACCTGCAGCCAGGAATCATGTTCACGGATGATGGCCGACCCTTTGACGCCTATACGAACAGGGGAGATCCGGGCTTCGACGTGAATTGTCACGGTTTCACCTTCACGCGCGGACGGGGAGATTTCTGGATCGACGATTCCCAAGTCGACAGAATTCTTGTCGGAGACAATTACTCTAGGGTCTCGACGCCTGCTGTCGATGACGTGGCGATCTATCGGCAAAATGGCAACGTCGTTCACAGCGGCATCGTAAGGTCGGTGAACGAGCAGGGCGAAACGATGGTCGAAAGCGAGTTCGGCTCTTCCGGAGACAGGGACACTTTGCCCGGAGCGCCGGGACCGGGGGGAACCTGGCACGAAGAGGGCAAGGTGACGACCGTGGAATATCATCGCCAGAAGCCGCCGACGGACGAGGAGCGCATGCGCACCGGAACAAGGTTCAGATATTGAGGCGGCCAGCCGCCTCAAACAACCCGCTTTGTCCTACCGGCTTATCTCCAGCTCATAGAAGTCGAACGTGCCGCCCTTGCAGCCGAACCGAACTTCGCTGTTTGGATCACTCCCGATCCCGAATCGAAACTCGCGGCCTTGCACCCGAACGACCGTCTTTGTCCTTGTTACGGAAAATTCGAACGGGATTGAAACCGCCGAGCCCGGGGTCCAACCGAGGCTTGCAACGAGTTCGTCGCTTTGTCGATCATCGTCCTCGGATATCAGCCCAACGGCCAGCTTTTGGCCCTCCAGATCGGCTGAGATGCCGAGACTTATATACGTGCCGTCCGACCGCCACCCGATCATGACATGCGCGCCTCGATCGACGGCAGGCATGTCATGGCCGTCCATTCGAAAAGGGTCCGCTGGTAAACGCTCGAGTCCGATTACCACGATCCGTCCCCGCACGCGGAAAGCAGGGGCCTTCACGCTTTGCCAAATCTGCGAAATGCCACGGAGCGGGGTCGTGCACGCGAAATTGATGGGCGCAGCCGCTGCGGACGAGCTCCAGACAATGCCGACGAAACAGATGATGAGATGCAAAGATTTCATATCTGCTCCGAGGCGTTTGAAATAGTCTCATAATAGGCGATGGTCCGCAATGACTATGCTGTGGGCGGAGAAACGGACGATTACGGATTTTTCGTGCCTGCGAGATGACCTTCGGAGCGGCCGGCCGGTGTTCGCCGTGGGTCCGGATGAACCCGTCGGCCTTCGCCGCGGCCCCCCGGCGCCTGCGTCCTCGGGACCCCGGGAGCGGCAGTCCAGCCCGGATCACAAACGGCCATTTTGACCCCAAAAGGCCCGTTTTAGGGCCAAAAAGGCCTTCGAAAGCCCGATTCCAGGGCATTATCCGAAATCCGGATATAGCCCGTACGCCCTCGCAAGCGTCGATCACGAGCAATTCCGGAACCCTGCTCGCCGCCTATTTCTACGATCCCTTCCTTCGCCTCAGCCGGATCGAGTTCGAGCGGGGGCGGAGCGCGCTCGGGCTGGGGCTATGACGGCCTGTCGCGGGTCTCGGCCAAGGCCCATACGCTGGCCGGCGGCCACTGGATGAGCACGACCATGGCCTTCAATCCGGCGAGCCAGATCACCACCCGCTCGCTCAGCCCCGATTCTTATGCCTGGACCCCGCCCTACGACGTCAGCCGCACCTACGCCGTCAACGGGCTCAACCAGTACAGCGCCTCGACCAACGCGGGGCAGGCGCCGGTCGCCTTCGCCTACGATTCCAACGGCAACCTCGTCTCGGACGGGCCCTCGAGCTTCGTCTACGACGTCGAGAACCGGCTGGTGTCGGCCTCGGGCGGCCGGACGGCGACCCTGACCTGGGACCCGCTCGGCCGGCTGTGGCAGGTGGGCCCGGCCGGACGGCGGCGGCCGACGGGCTTCAGCTCCCGCCCGGGCGGGGCCCCTTTTCGACATAGTCGGAGAGGTCGACGACCAGCCGCTCGACCTGCTGGCGAAGCTCGTCGGGCAGGCCGAGATAGAAGGTGAGGAAGGCGCCCGCCTTGTCGCCGAGCGGGACTGCCTCGCTGCGCCGGCCGGTCAGCACGTAGAGCAGGTCGACCCCGGCGGGCTCGATCCGGGCGAGATAGGCGGCCCGCAAGGTGCGATGGCCGTTCTCGTAGAGGCTCTGCTTGGGAACGTCGGTTCCGACCAGAGCGGCGAACTCCGCCTGCTTGAGGCCGAGCCGCTTCCTTTCCTCCTTGAGCCGCGCGCCGAAAGTCATCGCTTCCGATTAGCGCCGATCGATCCTCATGCCAAACCGCATTTTGGCCGGCCGGGCCGGTGCCGGGCGCTGCGGCCTTCCCACGCCCCCGCCGCGTTGATAAGAGGTCGCGCACCCACAAAGGCGAGGAAGAGGCATGGCGGCGGAAGGCGAGATCGAGAAGGAAGTCGTCACCCACAGGAAGGGCTATGAAGGCTTCGTCTTCCTGATGAAGTGGGGCGCGATCGTCTGCGTGGTCACCGCGCTCGTCGTCATCCTGCTGATCCGCGAATAGAGCGTCCGTGAAGCTCGCGGTCCTGAAGGAGACGGCCGAGGCCGAGCGCAGGGTCGCGGCGACTCCCGAGACGGTGAGGAAGTTCGTCGCGCTCGGCGCCGAGGTCGCGGTCGAGGCCGGCGCCGGCCTCGCCGCCGCGGTCGCCGATTCCGATTACGAGGCGGCCGGAGCGACGGTCGGGCCGCGCGATGCGGCGCTTGGCCGGCGCCGACGCCGTCCTCGCCGTCCAGGCCCCCGATCCGGCGAGCCTGCGGGGCGTCGGCCCCCGGCGCCCTGGTCGCGGCGATGTTCGATCCGTTCCGGCAGCGCGACCGGGTCGAGGCCTATGCCGGCGCCGGCCTCGAGGCCCTGGCGATGGAGCTGATGCCGCGCATCACCCGGGCCCAGTCGATGGACGTGCTCTCCAGCCAGGCCAATCTCGCCGGCTACAAGGCGGTGCTCGACGCGGCCGCCGAATATGGCCGGGCCTTCCCGATGATGATGACCGCGGCCGGCACGATCCCCGCGGCGCGGGTCTTCGTCATGGGGGTCGGGGTCGCCGGGCTGCAGGCGATCGCCACCGCCCGGCGGCTCGGCGCGATGGTCTCGGCGACCGACGTCCGAGCCGCCACGCGCGAGCAGATCGAGAGCCTCGGCGCCAAGGCGGTGTTCGTCGAGAAGGTCGCCGGGATCGAGGGCGAGGGCGCCGGCGGCTACGCGACCGAGATGTCGGACGAATATAAGGCGGCGCAGGCCGAGCTGGTCTCGGGCCATATCGCCAGGCAGGACATCGTCATCACCACCGCCCTGATCCCCGGGCGGCCGGCGCCGCGGCTGATCTCCGACACCCAGCTCGCCTCGATGCGGCCGGGCAGCGTCGTCGTCGACCTCGCGGTCGAGCAGGGCGGCAATGTCGAGGGCTCGGCTCCCGGCGAGGTGGCGGTGCGGCATGGGGTGCGGATCGTCGGCCACCGCAACGTCCCGAGCCGGCTCGCCGCCGACGCCTCCGCGCTCTACGCCCGCAACCTCTACAATTTCCTCTCCGCTTTCTGGGACAAGGAGGCCGGCCGCCCGGCTCTGCCCGACGACGACGAGATCGTTCGCGGCGTGCGCCTGACCCAAGGCGGCAAGCTGGTCCACGAGCGCCTGCTCGGCTGAGCAAAAAAGCCGCTTGTCCGCCCCCTTGCCGCTGTTGACAGGCGGCTTCCCAAATCCTATCTGCGCGCTCATCCCGATAACCGGTCGTCCGGCGGCGCTTTCGTGCGCGCGTCGGCTATCGCTGTTTTTGGGGCCCATCGAAGCGTCGAGATGGGGCGGCCGCCATGCCGCCCCGTGGAGCAGGAGGAAATTCATGGCTCGTATTGCTGGGGTGAACATCCCGACCAACAAGCGCGTCGAGATCGCGCTGACCTATATCCACGGCATCGGCCGGACCAAGGCGAAGCAGATCGCCGACAAGCTGGGCATCGCCCCCGAGCGCCGGGTCCAGGACCTGACCGACCAGGAAGTGCTCCAGATCCGCGAGACGATCGACGCCGACTATCAGGTCGAGGGCGACCTTCGCCGCGAAGTCGCGATGAACATCAAGCGCCTGATGGACCTCGCCTCCTACCGCGGCCTGCGCCACCGCAAGGGCCTCCCGGTCCGCGGCCAGCGCACCCACACCAACGCCCGCACCCGCAAGGGCAAGGCCAAGCCGATCGCCGGCAAGAAGAAGTAAGGGATCGGACGAATGGCACAGGCACCGCAGCGCCTCCGCAGGCGCGAACGCAAGAACATCACCGCCGGAGTGGCGCACGTCAACGCCAGCTTCAACAACACGATGATCACCATCACCGACGCCCAGGGCAACGCCATCGCGTGGAGCTCGGCCGGGATGATGGGCTTCAAGGGCTCGCGCAAGTCGACGCCCTACGCCGCCCAGGTCGCCGCCGAGGACGCCGGCAAGAAGGCCGCCGAGCATGGCGTCAGGACGCTCGAGGTCGAGGTCAAGGGCCCCGGCTCGGGCCGCGAGAGCGCGCTTCGCGCCCTCCAGGCGGTCGGCTTCCAGATCACCTCGATCCGCGACGTCACGCCGATCCCGCACAACGGCGTCAGGCCGTCGAAGCGGCGCCGGGTCTGAGCGCTTCGGCCGAAGCCTTGCTTCGGCCGAGGTGAAGAAATCAAAAAGTGGGAGGCGAACCGCCTCCCCCAAGCCAGAGGTATATAATGGCCGTCAACGCTAAGAACTGGCAGGAAATGAAGAAGCCCCAACGCCCTCGAGAAGCGCGCCGCCGGAGGCGACAGCCGCCGCCGCGCGACCTTCGTCGCCGAGCCGCTCGAGCGCGGCTTCGGGCTGACTCTCGGCAACTCGCTGAGGCGGGTGCTGCTCTCGTCGCTGCAGGGCGCCGCCGTCACCTCGATCCGGATCGAGGGCGTGCTCCACGAGTTCAGCAGCCTCGCCGGAGTGCGCGAGGACATCACCGACCTGGTGCTCAACGTCAAGCAGGTCGCGCTGCGCATGGAAGGCGACCAGCCGCGCCGCCTCGCGCTCAGCGCCACCGGCCCCGGCGAGGTCACCGCCGGCCAGATCGCCACCACCGGCGACATCGAGGTGATGAACGGCGACCTCGTCCTGTGCCACCTCGACGAGGGCGCGACGCTCAACATGGAGCTGACCGCCGAGGCCGGCAAGGGCTATGTCCCCGCCGCCTCCAACCGCCCGGCCGACGCGCCGATCGGGATCATCCCGGTCGACGCGCTCTACAGCCCGGTCCGCCAGGTCAGCTACAAGGTCGAGAACACCCGGGTCGGCCAGGAGCTCGATTACGACAAGCTGACCCTGACGGTCGAGACCGACGGCACGATCACCCCGGACGACGCCGTCGCCTATGCGGCTCGGATCCTCCAGGACCAGCTGCAGCTCTTCGTCCACTTCGACGACAGCCTCGTCCAGCACGTGCCGAGCCACGGCCACGGCATGGGCCCGAGCGCCGCCGAGACCGAGCAGGACGCCAACCAGCTCAACCGCTACCTGCTCAAGAAGGTGGACGAGCTGGAGCTGTCGGTGAGGAGCGCCAACTGCCTGAAGAACGACAACATCATCTACATCGGCGACCTGGTCCAGAAGACCGAGGCGGAGATGCTGCGGACTCCGAATTTCGGGCGCAAGTCGCTGAACGAGATCAAGGAAGTGCTTTCGAGCATGGGGCTGAGGCTTGGGATGGATATTCCTGGCTGGCCGCCGGAGAATATCGAGGAGATGGCCAAGAAGCTTGAGCAGGAGCTTCTTGGCTGACAGTCACGTTAAACGTGAATGTCACGAAAGGCCGTCCCGAAAGGGGCGGCCTTTCCTTTTTGCCATTTAGATTTTCACGCGGCTAGCTGCCGTCGAAGGGCGATCGGATCAGCCGCAGTGCAGGGCATAATGGCCCAATCGCTTGAAGAACCTCCCAGCCGAGGCCTTGATCAAGGGAATGTTATTTCAGCCGTTTTTTCCTCGTCATTCTGCCAAAACCTGAGCTGTGCCGATCACGGACCATTTCGTGCTCGACAGCCTTGCCATATGAGCCACATCTCCTAAAACCGCGGTACGCGGAGTAGGCGTTCGTCGCGCGGCGGCCGCAATCCATGCTGGGGGGCAGGAATGGACAATTTGGCGCCGGAAGACGAACTTATCGTCGACCAGCTAATCACAGCTTCCAAATCCTCTGCTTTCGACCATGTCTATTTCCTCGGTCCCTATGCGCAGCGAGTCAGCTTCGCATCGCAGCAGCATCGAGCACTCAACCTCTTGTGGGCGCTTCGAGTCATCGGCGAAATCAAAGCGGGGCAGCGGATTGCGGTCATCGGTGCCGGCGTCGCCGGGGTCATGACAGCTGCGGCTCTTCTGGACTTGGGCTGCGAAGTGGACCTTTACGAGGCGGCAGGTGAGGCCCTTTACCGGCAGAGTTCGGCTACGCATCGCTACATCCATCCCTCAATCAGTCGCTGGCCGGAAGTTCCACTCTGCGAGACCACTCAGGTTCCGTATTTTGACTGGCTGAGCGGCATCTGCTCGCAGGTCATCGCCTCCATGAAAAAAGAATGGATCGATCTGGAGTTGGGCGCGCGGGGCCGACTGCATTTCGAGCCGGGGGCGGACGTGACGGGCTTCCGCGAGCCTCGCAGCGGCAAACGCAGTATCGCTGTCCTAACCGTTAACGAGATCAAGCTCAACGAGAAGCGCTATCATACCGTCATAGTCACGTCAGGCTTCTCCAGCGAAGAGACCGGTCTGCCTTCCGACAAGAATGCGAAGCGCCTGCCGACTTATTGGGACAGCGAGGACTTGGTGCGTGACGTCACTCAGGGCAAGATAAAGGACTTCCTGGTCAGCGGTTCAGGAGACGGCGGTCTGATCGACTGCATCCGCATCGCTTTTGACGGCTTCAAAGACGGCGCTTTCATCATCGAAGTCGCCCACATGCTGGAGGCGAACGAAGCCTGGAACGCCAAGGGGGGCGGCCGCGAGAAGATTCTTAAGGCAGAAGTGAAGGCTTCATCGAATCGGAATCTCGCGCGATCGATAAAACTCGGTTCGGAAGACCTCCAGCGAACCTATCTCGAGGAGGCAGATAGGTTCGCGCCGCCGGTGGCTGAATTCCTTGAGCGCGCGTTGCGCTCAGGCCGTCCGGGGCTCGTCACCTTGTTCTCGCTCGAGGACGTGCCCTTCTCGCCTCTGTCGGCCCCCATCCACAAGCTGTTGCTGGCCTTTGCAATGCAGGGCAATGTGGTGGACCATGAAAAAGCCAGGGTGACCGATTGGGGGCCGATGTTCGTAGAGGTCCAAAAGCTCGAGAAGGTAACCGGCGCCCCGCTTGGTCCTCCGGCCCCCCGCAATGGCCTCGCCGTCATCCGACATGGCGCCAAACCCAATTTCGATCGCTTTCTCGACGAGGGGCCGGCCAAGTTGCTCGTCGACAGCCAGAAGCAGGCTGCGCCCAAGCTCGACCTGCCGATCTGGCGCAACGAGCGGACTGCGCTGCTGCAGTGGCCACCTCGGCCGCCTTTTCCAGAAGCGCTGGAACGCCGGAAGCCGCAGGCGGATGCACTCATCCACAGGATCCTGGGCATGATGGTCGGACGCCTTGCGCCGGTCGAAGACAGGGGCTTCGTCCTGCGAGTCGACCCGGACCTGCGGGGATCGGACGAAATCGTGTCGGCGCTCGAGACGCTGCCCAAGAAAATCTTCGGCTTTGATTTTAAGTGGGTCTGGAACGAACCGGCGCTTATGTCTCCTTTCGGTGGCGACAATCCGCCGTCGAAGCCGGCGGAGGACGCAATTCGTCCTGGCCTTGGGATGACTTCAGCGCTGTGCGGGCGGCTTGGGCCGCTGGTCGTTGATTCCAAGGGTAACGTGTTCGCGCTGGCGGCTTCGCATGTCGCCCATTCGCCCTTGGGACCGCATACGGGCCTGATCTTTGACGCAAACGACCTCACCGTCGGAGAAATCGCCAAGGCTCCGCCTCCCGCCGGCCGGTCAAGTGACGTCGCGCTCATCCGAATCTCACCGGAGCGAGCGCTGGAGCCCGGTTATGGTCCTCTCGGGCCAATCCTCGACGTCGCAGATGCCGAGGAATTGTTCGGCCGCACCGTGCACATGCTCGATTCTACTGGGGAGATCCTCGACGGTTCCGTCAATACTACCTATTCGCCGGCGCAATATCGGTTATCCGGGCAGGCAGACTTGCTAGTTATCGACGACGCTGTACGAATCCGGCCACTCGATTCCACGAAAGGCTTCGGCAAACGAGGCGATTCCGGGGCTCCGGTCGTCACCTCCGACGGACGATTGCTCGGAGTGCTTCTTGGAGCCGACGCGGAGTTCACCTACGTGGCACCGGTCAAGCGCTATTTGGCCGATGGCGGTCTGCGGCTGCTCGATAGGTCGCGCGCCGGCGCGAACCCCGACGAGATGCAGGTACCGCTGCCGGAGTTGGCCGAACAGGCCCGTCGTATGGCGGAGGTGAACAAGCGGGATTTGTACGAGGAGCCATTCCTTCTGCCGGACTATGAAGACGTAGAAGAAGTCTCGTGACAGGCCCGGAGGGCCTGCTTCGTCCAGCGCTGGAGAAGCGCTTCGCTGCGCTCTACGATTTGGCTCTCGACGTCTCTCATCACGAGAACGACTTCGAATTCTCTATCGGCTCTGATAAAGTCATTCACTATGTGTTTGACGAGAATATCTTCGAGCTTTTCGTCAATCCTCTCAAAAACGCGTCTTATTTCTCACGTGATGTCGATTTTTCTCCCATAACCCGGTCACCGGACGGTCGCCAGATCATGGCGGCTCAATCGGCGCTGATTGGCGCGGAAATTCTGTTCGGCGGGGCCCTGCCCGGTCAGAAGCGCGGCGGTCCCATCTACCTCTCAGATTGGCATCGCTGGGAGTTGCTTTCCCGCCTCAATGAGTTGGTTGCCCAGTACTCTCGGCAGGACATGACGCTCCTGCGCACGGAGGCGCCCGAATATCTGCGCAAGAAACTGGCTATCCTCGGAGGCATTACGTCTGAGTCGGTCGGCGAAGTGGAAGACGCGCTCGATCCCTATCTCGCTGAGGATAGCGACGCCCTGCGCCGCCTGGCGAATCCCGCTCCGGCACAGCAGGTGGCATTCCGCCGGAATCGGATCGCGTCCGCGATGATCGCGCTCAATCAGACGATCGAACCCCTCAATCAACTCAATCGGCTCCTCGGGCGGCCGATTCAGGATCGTCTCAGGGGACTGGTGACGCTACGCAGGCCCACCGGCGACGAAATCGAGACGGTCGGGCGCGCCGCCGCCTCATGGAAGCGGGCGATCCGCGAGGAAGTAGAGTTTAAGGGGTTTGGCCGCGAAGAGCTCGGAATCTCGAACGACGCTAACACCATGGCCCTACTCGAATGGATAAGCGGCAAATTGAATCCCGCGAAAGAGCGGATCGTCTTCGTCACCGGCGACCGCACCCTGCACGACGCTTATCGCCGGCGATTGGAAGCAGATCCGGAGCGGCGCAAAGGTGGGGTAGGGCCGTTCCTGCTGCGCCGGCCTATCCAATATTCCCCGTTGTTCAGCTCAGCCGTCGGGGACGACCGCCTCGATCCGCACTCCCAACTCTTTTATTCAGTACAGCAGGCCGTCGAGCTACCGATCGTATCCATGCACATCGCGGCGATAGCGGACCGCAAGCTGGACGATGCCGCCTTGACCAGACGCTACTCATTGACCCTCAGCCCGGTCGCTCCGAAAGGCCAAGTTCACAGACCGTACATACACGAGATATGGAGGACCTTCGGAGCGGAATATGATGCACTCAGCATCCAGCAGTCAGAGTCCGACTTAGACCGGTTCGAGCGAATTTTGTGCGGCTTTTCCGGTGAAGTAATCGCCGCCCGAGTGTCTGAGCAAGAGCGAGACCTTCTGGTGAAGGCCCAGGAGGGCGGGGCGGCGGACCAGAAAGCGATCTTCGAAACTTATGTTGCCCGAGCGATTGAGCAACTAATGTCCTCGGCCATTTCGGTGTGGAGACCCCTTGCTGAGAAAGTGCTGAACGAAGCCATTGAGCGAGGTTTCGAGGAGCGGCGACGCAGAGTCCCGATGGCTGTCCATTTAGCATTAGGCGAAGACGCAATTTCAGTAGATCTCTTCGCCCTGCTCAACAACCTGCAACGCGTGGGCTGGGCGCAGGGCAGCAATCTCAGTTCACAGCTCAGATCTCCATTCGATATCTTTTTCGTTTCGGCGGCCGTGGCATTGCTGACAAATCAGTGGCGCCACGCAGACCACTTCTGTGAGGTCGCGATCAATGCGGCCGGCTTCTCGATCGCCGATTCCACTCCGGTCGGAGCGACGGCTGAAGCTCATTATCTCGGCGCCGTCACCAAGCGGTTTCGCCTTGGTTCTGTCATAGCCACTGAGAACCTAGATAATTTTCATGTTGCTCGCGAACTGCATAATCGCTCTCTCGAGTTGCTTCGCGAGTCCGTCGACCTGCTGAAGAAGGACGTGTCGAAGACCAACCCAGCCTTTCGCGATTTCGTTGCCTACAGAGCCAGCTCCGAGCGGGCTGCGGTAAACATGTTTTTCGCCGCTTATTGCTATCAGCAGGCAGAATTGCTCGAAGGCGCCACGGATGCCGTGACCTTGACCAAGCACGCCGGCGAAGAGGCCTTTGCGGCTATGCGCCAGGCTCTCGTCGCCTGTGTTCGCCTCCAGCATCGTCCGCAATTCGGACGTCTTTCGCCACGCCTCGACGGCAACGGGAGAGAGTTGCTACGCGCCCAGGTTCTCATCAACATTGCGACCTGGTTTGCCCTCACGCCGTTTTTCGCCGCAAGCCCCAATTCCAAAGAAGCGCAATTGCTCGCGAGAGATTTGGACCGCAGTGTCAATGAGCTCGTAGAGAACATGGACGAGGCGTCGCGGAAGCAATTCAGGGTCGAAATTCTCGCATTCAAAATCGTCCGCGGAGTGGACGTTGAAGCAAATCGAACCTTGATCCAATCGACGCTCGATTGGGGTTCAAAAGAGGATCTTCCGATCGATTCCTATTGGCTCCGAAAGCTGAAAAACCATTGGGGGCAAGTGGGGAGATCCGAGTTGTAAGAGTCGGGTTATCACGGCGGCGCCACCCTCAACGAGGAGCTGACCGCCGAGGCGGGCAAGGGCCCACCGGCTGCTTCGCAGCCGGAGCTCCGCAGTCTCCGGGACTGCCGCTCGACCCGCTACGCTTCCCCACCGCCTCCAACCGCCCGGCCGACGCGCCGATCGGGATCATCCCGGTCGACGCGCTGTACAGCCCGGTCCGCCAGGTCAGCTACAAGGTCGAGAACACCCGGGTCGGCCAGGAGCTCGACTACGACAAGCTGACGCTGACGGTCGAGACCGACGGCACGATCACCCCGGACGACGCCGTCGCCTATGCGGCTCGGATCCTCCAGGACCAGCTGCAGCTGTTCGTCCATTTCGACGACAGCCTCGTCCAGCACGTGCCGAGCCACGGCCACGGCATGGGCCCGAGCGCGGCCGAGACCGAGCAGGACGCCAACCAGCTCAACCGCTATCTCTTGAAGAAGGTGGACGAGCTGGAGCTGTCGGTGAGGAGCGCCAACTGCCTGAAGAACGACAATATCATCTATATCGGCGACCTGGTTCAGAAGACCGAGGCGGAGATGCTGCGGACTCCGAATTTCGGGCGCAAGTCGCTGAACGAGATCAAGGAAGTGCTGTCGAGCATGGGGCTGAGGCTTGGGATGGATATTCCTGGGTGGCCGCCCGAGAATATCGAAGAAATGGCCAAGAAATTGGAGCAAGAGCTGCTCGGCTAAGCCGACAGCCTCGCTCGACAGGAAGGCCGTCCCGAGAGGGTCGGCCTTTCTTTTTTGGCCATCTCTTCGATGTTTGGAGGCGGCCGGCGGCCGTCGGAGATCGGCCGGATAAGCCGGCAGTGCGGGGCACTGCCGGCCCGGCCGACGGAGGGACCTCAGTGCAGCTGAGGGACCGGCACTCTCGCAAAAAAGAGATGGGCAAGAAGCTCGAGCAGGAATTGATCGGATAAAAGTGGTACTTTTATCTGGCTTCAGACCGGGAAGGGCGGCATCGGCTGTCCTCTTCTTTTGCGCATCTCTTCGTTCGTCAACGGCGATAGGTAACAGGCCGAGAGCTGGACAGAATGGTGACTCCCCCCACAACGTAAAAGCGCGTATTATGTCCACTCGGGGGACCGCGCTATGATAAGCAGCGATAAAGAAGTCACTGCCATTCAGAGGGCTCTTGATCACCTAGAGCGCCGAATCAGAGATTATCGCAAGATTCTCTTCGATATGAGCATCGGCAAATCGGTCGAAGGAGACCAGGAAGAAAGCGCAGTTACGACAGGTGAGGTTGAAACTGTGGAAGCCCTCATCCAACGACTGGTGCAGCGCCTCACAGGAGCCGAACCCATTGAGAAGGAATGGGAGCCGATGGCCCTCTATTGCACCCGGAACAAAACAAAGCAGGACAACTGGACCGACGACAATTACGAGTACTTTCGTTGGGGCTTGCTGTGGATACAGAAGAGTAGAGCCTACCTCGCATATTTAAGTGGGCTCTAGAGTCGGGCATGGCTCTTCGGTAACCCTGATTCTATAACGGGATGACATAGAGGCATCTTGAACAGTTACGTGTGTTAGTACATTGGTTGGTCTGAAAGCGGAGAGACACCATGTGGTGGTTTCGGACATCCATACTGATAACTTTGGTCATATTGATGAGCAGTGGGTGTTGCAAGCAAGTGGAGCTGGCACTCCCAAAACCTCCGTCTAAGGCCGAAGTGGTGCGTACAGACCGCGGCGCAGTTGCCTCTCCCAACTATGACAGCATCATACGGCGGCGAACCATCCTCCAGGGTCTAGGTGTGGAGTCGGACAAATTAGCCGAGGCCGTTGTTTACCAATACGGAGGTCCGGAAACTCGCACTCGTTGTGTTAGTGAGGCGTGTGCCCACGTCCCATGGTTTGACGGTATCCGGTACGAATGCACGTGCAACGGGTGGGCAACCGACATCATGCAGCATGGCTTTTACATTGTGATGTATGGCCCTCCAGATATTCCAGCAGATCAGGTGCAGCAAATCAAGGATTCCTGTTTTGTCTCAGCAGTCGCTGTAGGGGCACTTGCCTTAACGGTGGACACCGCTTTCCAAGCGCTCACGTCCCATCGACCGGCAATGGAGGCCACGCTTCGAGCGTGTGTTGCAGCCACGTCAACGTTAGGTGGAGCGGCCGTGCCGGGTTTTCGACTCGAAGTCGAGGAGCGAAAGTTTTGGTGATTTCTGCTCAAGGACCATACCCTTCAGATCCATCCTTACGTCCGTGCCAGCGCACGGATTGCACTCCGCATGTTCACAGCCGCCGCCTTCTGCCCTCCCACGACCGACTGAGTATCCGGCAGGAAAACATAAACTTAAGGCGTTCGGGCTCGCCGGGCCTTAGGCTTTCCGTTCCGAGCCTTCCTTTGCGCTTTCTTCAGCTTCTTGGCCGCATTTTGAAAATCGATGTCGACCTTCTGCATTTCGCCGCTCTCCTGGAGGTTCCAAGGCGGGCGGTAGCATTCACGGGGCTTCATAGCGGCGAGCGTCGTCTCGATCCGCGCCCACCATAGGAGGAGATGCGCAGCTTGGAGTCGCCCTTCGGCCCCGGCCCATTTCGCCGGAAGATGTATGACTTTCACGCCGGTGTTGAACACGGCCGCAACTTGGGGCGGATTCTTCACGAAATCGGTATCTGCCGTGAGGATCGCCTCGCCGCCCTCGCCGGCGAATTTGGTAATCCAGTGGACGTCACTGGAGCCTCTGTCGCCGGCGGTCAAAACAGAGTCGATTTCGTGTCCCGCAGAAAGGGCGATCGCTTGAAGGATCGCAATGATCGCTGGCGCGACATGCTCATCGGCGCGTATTTTCAAACGGCTATCTGCAACTCAAAGTCGACGGCCGTGCGAACATCTTCGGAGGGCAGTTTGAACCACTCTGCGACCCGTTCCCGGTCGCCTCTTTCAGCCTTCCATTGCCGAAATAACGCTGCTGTCGGGACGCCCGCCGGCTCCACAACCGGGCGGCCGTATGCGTAGCGTGGATCGACCACGATGTTTGGAAAATCGCCAGGTTTGGGGTGCCACCGGCAAGCCAAGTCAGTCTTAGGATTGAATTGCACTCCGCGTGCAACGGCCTGCTCAATTGCTTCCCAAATTTCGTGTTGACCGGAGGCCATGTCCCAAGTGATGCGGTCACCCTCCTCCTTGGCCACCTGCGCAAAAATCTTGCGGCGGTCTGTCAGATAGGTTGCTTGTGACAGGGCGAAAGGGTGCTCTCGCTCCCATTCTCTCCTCGCCATCGCGGCGGCCTTCCGAAGAGTTTGCATTGAGACTCCTTGGCTGCGGAAATATTCGATGAATCTCATTTCCATGAGATCGAGGAAGCTGACCGTGGAGCTTTCCTTAAAGTCACGCGCAACGATGGGGCCGGATCGGCTGGAAGGCCATCCGTTGAGCCAGCCACGGACCTTCCGCGTGCCGTCCAAGCCGAGAATTCGCGCGGCTTCAGCATTCGTGTAGAAGCCGGCGAATAGGGGGTCTGCCTCCAGTCGCCCGTGCTTCATTCGTGTTCCTTCATGACCAGAATCTACCATAGCTGTGGCTCTAACCCAACGGTTATCCACAACTTATCCACAGGGATGCTCTCGCAGGCTCTACGGAACATCGGGGGAACTTTCAATCCCCGAGTTACGAGTGACTCACCGGAGTGCGCTAATAACGAGGCACGTGCACCGCCGAAAATCGTCACGCCCCCGCCGCCTCCCGTCACACCCCTCCGTCGCCAGCATCGCCGTCTTCGGCACCGGCAGCTCGCCGCTGAGATAGTAAGCGACGGTTCGGCGGGGGAGGCCGAGGGCTTCAGCGGCTCGGTCGAGGGTGAGGGCGTGGCCGCTATTCTGCGGGGCGGTGCGCCGCCGGGCGTGAAGCGGCAACGTCGCGCGCCTGTCGCCGCCCATGCCTGGCGTAGAGGAAAGCGGCGGCCGTGACGAGGAGGCCGCCGATCGCGGGGGCCGAATTCCTCAGTATTTCATCCAGCGGCATCGTCCGGCTCCAGTGCGTTGAGGAGGTACAGGCTCGACCAGATCATCATAGCTGCGGCGACGAGCCACTGGAAGACGAACGGGTCGAAACCGAGCAGGAACCAGCGGCCGAACGCCCCGGCGAGCAGCGCGGATCCGAGGTTGCCGACCATGGTCGAGGCCGATTTGTATTTCTCATTCTTCCGAAGGATCGCGGCGTCCATGTCCATCGGTTAGCGCAAACTGGAATGAAACGCTATACGGTTTCAGCGGAGGGAACGGAAGCTTGGACATCGGGGCCCGCGACAGCCGGGCGGCGGCCGTCACTCGGCCTTGGCGAGCCTGGCCCTGCGCTGCCGCCGCCGGTCCAGCGCGAAGAGGAGGAGGCTCAGCACCGCCCACGCCACCACCGTGGATTCGTCCGACACGGTCGATTCCCCCACCCGCAGCAGGGCCTCCGGCTTGGCCCAGGGGCCGGGGCGGCCTTCGACGATGTAGCCGAGGATGGGCAGGACGATGATCGCGACGACGGCGGCGTAGGCGAGGCTCTCGCGGCGGTCGCGGCGGCTTCTCGAGACGTAGCCGGCGACGAGGAGCATCAAAGCGGCGGAGACGATGACGGTGAGGAGGTCGTAGGCGGAAGGGTCGCCGAAGACGGTCATCGCCACCGCGACCACGCCGGCGCCCAGCGCGGCGGCGTCGGTCTTGTCGTCATGGTCGTCGGCCATCGGCATCACCCCCCGGCGCCTTGATAGAAGATCCGCGCGACGGCGCAAATTCGCGCCTGTCGCCCATTTCCCGGGACGGCGGCACGGGGGGTCCGCGCAGTCCCGTTCAGCGCGGCTTGGCGCCCGCGGGCCGGGCCAGCACCGCCGGCTTGCAATAAGGCTTGCGCTGGACCGCGATCGCCACCGGGACGAGCTCCTCGACCACCACTCCGCCGGCCTGGGCGCAGCGTTCCGGCGGGACGTCGTAGTGGATGATGCGGCGGGTATATTGCGGGCAGACGTCCCCGCAGGGGTGGACGGCGACGACCGTATGGCCGCGGTGGCGGCCGAGGACCACTCGCCTGAACATCATCGCGCGCTTGTCGAACGGGGCGGCGGCGAGGCGCAGGAGGTCGTTGTCGGTGAGCCGGCGAAGCGGCTGGGCCGGCCTCTGCCCGGCGGCCGCGGGCCCGGCGGCCGACAGGGCGAGCAGGGCGAGGGCGGCGATGGCGGGAAGAGGGGACATCGGGGTTCCTCGGTCGGGCGGGCGGCTGGCGGCAGGCTGCCTCGCGCGGCGCCGGGTGTCCAGCGTGCCGCCCGCCGCTTCGGGAGGCGGACCGATCGCGGAGAAAAATAGGATTTGCAGGGGAAGAACAAAAGTAGTACAATCCTCAGGCGATTCGGGATCGGTGCGGGACGACGAGGTCGGGCCCGCGACGGCGTTGGAGGTGGCGATGGCGCACAGGAAGGCGATTGCGGGGCGGTGGCGGAAGCGGTTCCTGTCCGCTCTGGCGCGGACGGCGAACGCCCGGCTCTCGGCGGAGATGGCGGGGGTCGACCACAGCACCGCCTACGAGCTTCGCAAGCGCGACCCCGGCTTCGCCGAGGCCTGGGTCCGGGCCCGGGACTGGGGGCGGCGGCGGGTCAAGTCGGAGGGGCGGCCGGTCTTCGCCAACGGACGGCCGCGGCCGGCGCGGGCGGGAGAGGCGCCGCCGGATCCGCGGGCCCTGGTCGTCCGCCGCTCGAAGCGCGAGGGGAACCAGATCGTCCGGGCCGGCGAGGGGCGGTGGACTCCGGAGGCGGAGGAGGCCTTCTTCGCCTGGCTGGGGGCGGGCTGGGGCGTCCGGCGGGCGGCGCGCGAGGCGGGCTTCTCGACCGAGACGCTCTACCGGCGGCGGCGAACCCACGCCGACTTCGCCGAGCGCTGGGCGCAGGCCAAGAGCGACGCGCTCGAGCGCAACGACCTGCTCCTGATCGATTCGGTGCAATGGTCGCTCGACCCGGAGGCGGTCGAGACGGCGGAGCAGCTGCCGAAGCCGTCGATCGCCGAGGCGATCCGGATCCAGCGGCTCTACCGGGCGCCGGCCGGCAAGGCGGCGGGGCGGGGGAGCGAGCCGGAACGCCCGAAGCGGGACGTGAACGTATTGATCGACCAGATCGCCGCCCGGCTGGAGGAGATCAAGCGGGAGGAGGAGGAGGCGAAGCGCGAGTCCGGCTGGGTCCAGGACGAGACCGGCTATTGGATCCCGCCGGGCTGGGTGCGCGCCGCGGCCTGAGGCAGCGATTTCCCATTTACCTTGCGGCGGGTTCGGATAGGGGGGCTGGCGGGCGTCCGGCGAGGAGAGGAACCCGGTGTATTACGTGCTGAGCAGCCGCGAGGAGCTGATCCGCCACCTGCCCAAAGGCGGGGTGGGGGCCGAGATCGGGGTCGCCGAGGGCATTTTCTCGGCGGCGATCCTGGCCGCCGCCGAGCCCAGGGCGCTGCACCTCATCGATCCGTGGAGCCATCTCGAGACCGGCGGCGACCCGCTGCAGGGGCGCGGCCATCTCGAGGGGGTCGACCGGGCGCTCGGCGGATCCTTCGCGCCGCCGGCGGCCAATGCCCAAGGCGACGTCGCCTTCGCCGCGGTCGAGGCGCGCTTCGCCGGGGACGAAAGGGTGCGGCTTCACCGCCAATTCTCCTACAAGGCGGCGGCCAGCTTCCCGGACGGCTATTTCGACTTCGTCTATATCGACGGCGACCATCATTACGAATTCGCGCTTCGCGACCTCCAGGACTTCGCCGCCAAATTGAAGCCGGGCGGGCTGCTGTTCGGCCACGATTTCTTCGAGGATGATTTCGCCCGGCAGGAGCATTACGGGGTGGTCGAGGCGGTCAACGCCTTTTTGAAGCGCTCCGACTTCCGCTTCCTGATGCTGACCGCGGAGCCCTTCTCGACCTTCTGCCTGGCGCGGCGGCTCGACGATTATGCCGGCGCCTTCCTCCACAACGTGCTCGAGAGCGAGCTGAGGATGATCGAGATGCCGGATTCGGTGGCGAACAATTATCGCGACAAAAGCTATCGCCGCCGCGACGGCTCGACCAAGCGCATCCCGAGCTTCATGAGCTCGCGCCAGTTCCAGCTCGTCTAGACGCCCCGCGGGGCGCCGCCGGGCGCCGGTCCCAAGCCCGGCAAAAATGCGCAAGTTGCTGAAATCGGCGGTTGATCCGCCCCTCGCGGCCGCTACAAGGAGCGCGTCCGGGGGCGGGCTTCAGCGGTGGTTTTTCGGGGGGACTGCCGGTGTCGCGGGAATTTGCTCATCTCAATCGTCGAATGCTGCTCGCCGGACTCGGCGCGGGCGCGGTCGGAGCGGCCGCGGCCGCCGCTCCGGTGCTCAGCCTGCGCTTCGCCGGCGGCGGCCTGTCGCAGGCCTCCTCCTGGTGGGACCGCAGCTTCGTCTCGCTGCAGTCGGCCGGGCTCGCCGAATGGACCGCCGCCGTCGGCCAGACCTTCGCTTTGGAGACGCCCGGCGGCAGCCACCTGCTCCGGATCGCCGCCGTCACCGCCTTCCGGGCGTCGGGCCGCCGGCCGGCCTCGCTCGGCCGCTCGCAGGCCTTCGCAGTGACCTTCGAGACGATGGCAGGTCCGCCCCTGCCGGCGGTCGACAGCCTCTACAAGCTGACCCACGGCGCCTACCCGCCTTTGCCCATCTACCTCGGCAAGCCGGTGACCCAGGGACGCAAGTCGCGGGTCACCGCCGTGTTCAACTGAACGTCGCGGCTTAGGGGCGGGCCCGCCGCGGCGGACCCACCCCTGCCGGGCGCGCGCGTAGCCTAGGGTCCGTGGCGCCCAACCTCTCGATGGGACGACGCGCCGGGGCGGCGCCGGTTCAGCCGGCGGGGGAACCCTCGGGGGCCCCGGGCTTTCTGTCCGTTATGGACGATAAAGTATATGACGAGCCGACCCGGGTCGAGGCACAGGAAGGGCATGTGGTCCTCGACGGCCCGGACGGAGTCGACGTGCTGATGACTCCCGACGCGGCGCTCGAGACCTCCGATCGCCTGCTATTCGGCGCGACCCAGGCGATGGGACAGCGCATCCAGGAAGAGCAACGGCACAAGAGCGGCGGAAAACCGCCAGAAGAATCGCCGCCCAAGCCGTAGATCAAAGAAGTTGTAAGAACACTTGCCGGGGGGCAAGCATCGGTATATTGTGCGTGTGCGCTCCTAATCTTGATCGTGATGGGGCGTCCGCAATCGCGCGGCGAACAGGGGTGCCGGCTGCCGGTCAGGCGGCTTGCGAATATTTCGGGGAATGGGCCGCGGGCCCGGCCCCGGTTCCCGCGCGATCGACCGCCCGGCATTCGGGCGGAGCGGCGACGCAGGGGAAGATTCATGACCGACGAGGCCGGACCGGCGCGTGAGGCCCACATCGCAACGAGAGGATTCGAAGCCGCCGCGCCCGCGCGCGGCGGCGCGGCCGACCGGTCGCGCTAGTTCGCTTACCTCCGCCCGACCCAAGGCGGAGGCGGGGGCCGAGGTGCGACACCCCTCGTTTCGCTTCGGCCCCCACTTCTCCGGACCGCGTCGCGGTCGAATGTTCGAGCCTCGCCGGCCTTTTCGATTTCGTTTCCGCCGATATCTGTTATGCTCTTGATAGAGAACGACTTCTCTGAGGGGGAAGCATGGAATTCGATGATTCGCCACGCGACCCGCGAAGCCGGGCGGTGTTGAGCGCGAGCGCTCTGGGCCGCGGCGCGGTGTCGATCCGGCTGGAATGCGGCCACGTCACCCGGCGCCGGCCGCTGTGCAGCCCGTCGCGGGTGATCTGCCGCGAGTGCTGACCCTGGGTTGGGCCCGCCGCCGTGCCTGAAGGGACAGGCGACGGGCCCCGAGCGGCGCGTGGGGGCGCCGCCCGTCGCGCCCTCCTGTCGCGCCGGGGCCGGGCGCGGAACCGAAGCGCCGCACATTTTGTGCACCAGCGCCCGCCCCGCGGCCGGCCGAGCGGGTACCGCCGCGCCCGATGTCCGACCTCTCTCGAGAATATGCCACCCGGGCGGCGACCTTCCGCCGCCTCGCCGCGGAGCTCCGCAACGAGGCCGACCGCGCCGCCCTGCTCGCCGTCGCCGCCGAATATGAGGCCGAGGCGGCGGCGCAGACGGCGAAGCGGCGCCGCCGCTGAGGCGCTGGGTGTTCAGATGCGGTTGTGCTAGTCATGCCGGACTTGATCCGGCATCCACCTTTCTTCCGGATTTCAACGCGTTGAAGAAGGTGGATCCCGGATCAAGTCCGGGATGACGAGCACAGTCGGGGTCGCAACGACGGCGGTGGCCGGAGCCCGGCCCTCAGGCCGGAACCAGCACCCCGTCGCGGATCGCGTCGTTGGCGAAGCGGGCGATGGCCTCGAGCTGCTTGCGGAGGAATTCGAGCGTGTCGGGATCCTGCTGGCGCTCGGCCGGGAAGCAGATCTCGCCCGCCGGGCAGCGGCACAGATATCCGCGTTCGATCAGGGCCGCGACCTTGCGACGGGTGGTCTCGCGGTTGAGGCCGGTGGCGGCGGCGATCGAGCTGATGTTGCAGCCGGCGGCATAGCCCGGCGGAAGCGGCTTCGCGACCGTGCACAGATCCTGCGGAAGCTCGGTCCGGGTCAGCCGCTCGCCGGTGATCGCGACGACCGCGAGCAGGATCATCGCCGATTCGTTGTCGCCGACCCCCGCCCGCCAATTCTCCATCGCGCGCGAGGTGAGCAGGGCGAGCCGGATCGCGGTCAGGCGGCTGTTCGCCTGAGTGGCCTCATTGTCGATGGTGAGCTGCATTGGCTGGGAGGAAATGGCGCGGCGGCCGGCTTGCGTTCAATGCCGGGCCGCAGAAATTCGAGCGGTCACGGGCGGCGCGGTTCGTCGCCGTCGAGCTGGCGAGCGGCCGCGCCGGAGTCGCCGAGCGGTCCAGGCGCCGTCCACCCGCAACGCGGGCAATCCTCGTCGCTGCGCACCGGCGCATGCAGGCCCCAGGGGCGATCGGTCGAGCAGGTCATCATGGCGGCATGTATAATTATGCATTCCTGTGCATACAATGAACAAAATTCGGCCGTTGCTGGCTGGACCGGGACTGCCTAGGAGCGGCGGCGGGACCAGATCGGGAGGACGCTCTTCATGAAGCTCGACAACAACATCGCCGCAATCGTCACCGGCGGCGCCTCCGGGCTCGGCGAGGCGACGGCGCGGGCGCTCGCCGCGAAGGGGGTGAGGGTCGCCGTCTTCGACCGCGACTCCGGGAAGGGCGAGGCGGTGGCGGAGTCGATCGGCGGAATCTTCGCCGAGGTCGACGTGACCTCCGACGAGGCGGTCGCGGCCGGCTTCGCCAAGGCCCGCGAGGCTCACGGCCAGGAGCGGATCTGCGTCAATTGCGCCGGGGTCGCCAACGCCGCCAAGACGGTCGGCCGCGACAAGGCGACGGGGGAGGCGAAGCCCTATCCGATCGCCCAGTTCGAGCTGGTGATCAGGATCAACCTGATCGGCACCTTCCGGGTCCTCGCCCAGTCGGCGCTCGGAATGGTCGGGCTCGAGCCGCTCGAGGACGGCGAGAAGGGGCTGATCGTCAACACCGCCTCGGTGGCGGCGCAGGACGGGCAGATCGGCCAGGCGGCCTATTCCGCGTCCAAGGCCGGAGTGCTCGGAATGGCGCTGCCGATCGCCCGCGACCTGATGAACGAGGGGATCAGGGTCAACACCATCCTGCCCGGCGTGTTCGAGACTCCGATGGTGGCGATGATGCCGCAGAACGTGAAGGACGCCCTGGCCGCCCAGGTGCCCTTCCCGAAGCGGCTCGGCCGGGCCGAGGAATATGCCCGCCTCGCGGTGTTCATGGCCGAGAACCCCTATCTCAACGGCGAATATGTCCGCCTCGACGGGGCGATCAGGATGGCGCCGCGCTAGGCGCCCGCGCCCGCATGGCGCCGCCGCCCCGTCGCTGATATGGAGCGGGGAGGGCCAGGAAGGGTGGGCCATGCCGGTTACGATCGATCCGATGACGCTGGTCCTGTCGCTGTTCGGCAGCGCCGGCGTCGCCGCGGGCGCGGCGCGGTGGTTCGCCCAGAGCGCCGTCGAACATGCGTTCGCGGTCAGGCTCGCCGATCATGAGAGCGAGCTTTCCAAGGCGCTCGCGCGCAATCAGGCCGCGCTCGACAAGCAGGTCGACGAAGCTCGGACCCGGCTGGAATACGAGCTGCGCGGCTCCACCGAATTGATGCTCGGCGAGGAGGCGGCCGAGCGTTCCTATCGCTTCGACGCCCGCAAGCGGCTGTACACGGCGGTCGGCCCGCTGCGCTTCCAGCTGATCCAGGCCGCCGTCCAGCTGCGCAGCCGAATCGGGAGCTTCGGCCGGGACATAACCTACGACACCAGGCTCAGCAGCTATTTCGGCAGAAGCCTGTTGTTCCGGATTGGCCAGGTCCTGGCGCTGACCGAGCTGATCGAGCGCCAGATCGCCTATGCCGATTTCACCGTCGATCCCGGCATGGTGTCGCTGCTGCGCTTCCGATCGCAGGTGATGCGAGCGCTTTCGAGCGGCGAGGTCTCCCTCGGCCACAAGGACGAGGATTGGAGCCAGCAGAGCCAGCATATCTTCCGGGACCAGCTGCCGATCCTCGCCGTGTCGATGGTGTGGGGGAAGGAAGGCCAGCCGTCCCGGGTCATTCGCTTCGACGAATTCGTCTACACGCTGGACACCGGGAACGGCAATTACATGCAGCCGCTGGCGCGCCTGATCGACGGCTTCCAGCCGCACACCCGCCCGATCCTGTGGCTTCGCATGCTGGCCCTGGCCGAAGCGTGCGGCGGCCTGCTCGATCAGGATGCCGCGGCGATCGCGATCGAGCCGCCGGTGCTCGACCTGCCTGCACTGCTGGCGCTCAGCCGGGACCGGCAGCTGCGGGCCAACCGCGCCAAATATCTGGCGATGCTCGCCGACATCCGGGCCAAGGCCACGCCGCCGGGCGCCCCCACCGCAAGGGGCCCGGCACCCGCCAGGTCCGGGAGGGCCTGACAGGTCCGGTCCGACGGCGCCGGCGGCCCGGTTCGAAGCGGAGCGGTCAGGCCCGGGTCTCCGGCCGGGCGACGGCGCGGAAGGCGAGCGCCGCGGCGGTCCCGGCCAGCATCGCGGCGAGCGGGGCCGGACCGGTGCCGGTGAGGCCGCGCTCGCCGACCACGAGCCGGGCGGCGGCGGCGAGGATCGCCCAGGCCGAGGCGCCGGCGCCGCCGCCCGCCGCCGCCCAGGCCGCCGAGCGCCGGGCGGCCGCGAAGCGGCGGCCGAGCGCGTGCATCGCCGAGCCGGCGAGGAAGGCCGGCAGGCTGGCGCCGACCAGCCCGGCCTCGACCCCGGCCGCGAGCGCGACGGCGAGGCCGCCGACCGTCACCTCCTCCCCGGCGGAAGCGCCGCCGGCGAGCAGCGCCAGCAGGATCGCCGAGCTCATCAGCAGCCCGGCCGTGGCGCCCGAGGCCAAAGCGGCCAGGGCGAGGCGTCGCTTCATCGTCACTCCCGGCACGTCGTTGCTTTCCGGCCCGCCCTGTGCCGGGCGGCGGTCGAGCGCGTCTACGGGCCGGCCGAGGAGCTTCGATGGAGAAAGGGTGCAGCGCGGACGGCGCCCCGATCGCCGCGAGCGAAATTCGGTGTCCGGCACCGAAATTTCGGCTCGAAGGCCGAACCTGCGGAAACTACGTGGATCGGGCCGCCGGTAACCTCTCGTTACCCATTGGAAGCGCAAGCCGTGCCGCCGCCCACGTCGAAAGGAGGAACGGCATGCGTGTCGCCGCCCTGCTCGAGAGAGGTTCCGCCGAGGACCGGCGCCGCTTCATGCGCCATCCGGTCAGCGTCGGCGCCGGCCTGTCGGGCTCGAACGACCGGCCGGGCTCGCCGGTGACCGTCGTCGACCTCTCGACCCACGGCTGCGGGATCGAGGTCAGCGGCCATTGCGAGCCGGGCTCGCGGGTCTGGCTCAAGCTTCCCGGGCTGGAGAGCTGGCCGTCCCGGATCGTCTGGTCCCAGGGCGACCGCGTCGGCCTGAGCTTCGACCGGCCGCTGCACCAGGCGGTGGTGGACCGCTACGCCTGATCCAATTCCTCCCCGCGATGGCGCGGGGAGGGGGACCAGGCTTCGCGCGGTCCCCCTCCCCCGGAGATCCAGGGGAGGAATTCATGCCGCCGTCCAGCCGCCATCCATGCTCAAATTCGCGCCGGTGATGGCGCTCGCCTCGTCGCGGCACAGGAACAGCGCCAAAGCCGCGACCTGGTCGACGGTGACGAACTTCTTGGTCGGCTGGGCGGCGAGGAGGACGTCGTTCATGACCTGCTCGCGGGTGAGGCCGCGGGCCTTCATCGTGTCGGGGATCTGGTTCTCGACCAGCGAGGTCCAGACGTAGCCGGGGCTGATGCAATTGACCGTCACCCCGCTCGTCGCCGTCTCCAGGGCGACCGCCTTGGTGAGGCCGGCGATGGCGTGCTTCGAGGCGACGTAGGGGGCCTTGTTGGGGCTCGCGACGAGGCTGTGCGCGGAGGCGGTGTTGATCACCCGGCCCCAGCCCTTCGACTTCATCGCCGGAAGGGCGAGGCGGATGGTGTGGAAGGCGGCGCGAGAGGTTGAGCGCGATGAGGAGGTCCCATTTGGCGACCGGGAAGTCGTCGATCGGGGCGACATGCTGCATTCCGGCATTGTTGACCAGGATGTCGAGCGGGCCGGCCTCCGCCATCATCGCCTCGATCGCCTCGGGCCTGGTCAGGTCGGCGTCGCTGTAGCCGGCGCCGAGCTCGGCGCGGAGCTTTTCGATCTCCGCCGGGTCGCCGAAGCCGTTCAAGATGACCTGCGCGCCCTCGGCGGCGAGCGCTCGGGCGACGGCGAGGCCGATCCCGGAGGTGGAGCCGGTGACGAGGGCGGTCTTGCCTTTGAGGAACATGGAGGGGTGCGGTCCTTCGATACGGGTCTTCGCCAAGCTTAGCCCCTACTCAGGATGAGCGGAACGGAGCAAGCGCTTACCCCTCCCGCTCATCCTGAGTAGCCGGTGACCCCGGACTTGATCCGCAGGAACCGGCGTATCGAGGGACCTTTGCAACCTTGCACCCCGCACGATCATTGTGGGGGCGGAACAGGGAGTGCGGCATGCGTCTCGGCGGCTATCGGACCAGCGACAATGTGAGCGATCAGGGGCGCGGCGGCGGGGGCTTCGGCTTCGGCGGCGGCGGCGGGAGGGGGCGGCTGCCTCTTCGCGCTTCTGCCGATGATCATGAGCCGCTTCGGGATCGGCGGGGTGCTGATCCTCCTGCTCGGCTATTGCGCGCTTGAGCTACATGGGCGGCGGCGGCGGGCTCGGCCTCGGCGGACCGGGAACGACGGTGGCGCCGCAGCCAGGCGGGCTCCGGGGCGACCAGCAACGCCGCCCAGGCCTGCGCCAGCGAGCCCGCCAAGCGCTTCTCCTGCCAGGTGCTGGCCAGCACCGAGGACACCTGGACGAAGCTCTTCGCGGCCCAGGGCCAGCGCTACCAGCCGGCCGGCCTGGCCTTCTACGGCGGCGGCGGCAATTCGGGCTGCGGAGCGGCCCAGTCGGCGATGGGGCCCTTCTACTGCCCGACCGACAAGGAGCATCTATCTCGACACCGGCTTCTTCGACGAGCTGCAGACCAAGTTCGGCGCCGCGGGCGACTTCGCCCAGGCCTATGTCATCGCCCATGAGGTCGGCCATCATATCCAGAATCTGACCGGAGTGCTCGAGCGAGGCCTCGGCCCGGCAGCGGCGGGTGTCGCGCGCCGAGGGCAATGCGATCCAGGTCCGGGTCGAGCTTCAGGCCGATTGCTATGCCGGCGTCTATGCCGCCAACGCCAAGGACGCGCAGGGGCGGCCGGTGATGGAGCCGGGCGACGTCGAGGAGGGGCTTCGCGCCGCCCAGGCGATCGGCGACGACACCCTGCAGCGCCAGGCCCAGGGCCGGGTCGTCCCGGAAGCCTTCACCCACGGCAGCGCGGCGCAGCGCACGCCAGTGGCTGAAGCGCGGCCTCGAGAGCGGCGACCCGGCCGCCTGCGACACGTTCGGCGGGGCCTGAGGGTGGTTTCATTCCTCCCCGAGCTCGCTCGGGGAGGGGGACCGCGCGATGCGCGGTGGAGGGGCAAAGCGGTTCGGTATTTCCCCTCCACCACGGCGGTCCCCCCCCCGAGACAAGCTCGGGGAGGAATGGTAGCAGTCCTTGAATCACGAAGGACTCTGCCGATGATCCGCTTTCTCCTCGCCTTGCTTCTCCTGCCGCTCGCCGCTGCGGCTCCGGCGGCGCCGTTCGCCAGCGACCGGATCTCGGTCGAGACGGTCGGCTCCGGGCCCGACGTCGTTCTGGTGCCCGGCCTCAGCTCCTCGCCGGAGGTGTGGCGGAGCACGGTCGCGGCGGTTCCGGGCCATCGCTACCATCTCGTCCACGTCGCCGGCTTCGCCGGCAAGCCGGCCGGCGCCAACGCCTCCGGCCCGGTGGTCGAGCCGGTCGCGGGGAGATCGCCCGCTACATCAAAGAAGTCGAAGCTCGAGAAGCCCGCCATCGTCGGCCATTCGCTCGGCGGCGCCTGGGCGATGATGGTCGCGGCGCGCCATCCCGGAGCTGGTCTCGAAGGCGATGGTGGTCGACATGCTGCCTTTCCTCGGGGCGATGTTCGGCGGGCCGACCGCGACGGTCGAGAGCGTCAGGCCGATCGCCGAGCAGATGCGCACCGGGATCGCCAGCTCGGAGGGCGAGCCGCGCCGCAAGCAGATCGAGCAGACCATCGCCGGGATGGTCCGAACCGAGGCGCTTCGCGCCGGAATCGTCGAGCATTCGCTGGCCAGCGATCCGGCCGCCTCCGGCCAGGCGATGTACGATCTGGTCACCACCGACCTCCGCCCCGACGTGGCGAAGATCAAGGCGCCGCTGACCGTGCTGTTCGTCACTCCGCAGGGCGCTCCGGTGACCGACGCCCAGATCGAGCAATATTATGCGATGAGCTATGCCGGCGCTCCGCAGGCGGTGCTGAAGCGCATCCCCGACAGCTACCATTTCATCATGCTCGACGCCCCGGAGCGCTTCCGGAGCGAGCTCAAGGCCTTTTTGGCCAAATAATTCCTCCCCGGATCTCCGGGGGAGGGGGACCATGCGCAGCATGGTGGAGGGGTTCTTCAGGCGTTCGAAGAACCCCCTCCACCCCCCTTCGGGCGGTCTCCCTCCCCTGCAAAGGCAGGGGAGGAATTTCCTTCCAGAAACCGCTGGATCCATTCCGCCACGATGGCGCGGTCGTCCGGGGCGTCGAGCGAAGCGATGGCCGCGTCGGGCTCTGGGAGCCGGGCCCGGCGATGCTCGATCAGCGCCCGGGCGTAATCGGGGTCGAATTCCGGGTGGAACTGCATCGACAAAGCGTCGTCGTCCCAGGCGAGCATCCCGAACGGGCTGAACGCGCTGTGCGCCAGCACGCTCGCCCCGGGCGGCGCGACGGTGACCCGGTCCTGGTGCGAAACCGGGACGGCGATCCGCTTCGGCGGGTCCGCGCCCATCCAGGGCGGCCGGGCGACGATCTCGTAATCCTGGAGGCCGACCGCCCAGCCGCGCTCCGATTTCTCGACCCGGCCGCCGAGCGCCTCGGCCATCGCCTGGTGTCCGAAGCAGATTCCGACCAGCTTCGCCCTGCCCTTCGCCTCGCGAAGGAAGCCGAGCAAGGGCGCGATCCACGGCAGCGGCCCGTAGACTCCCGCGGCCGAGCCGGTGACGAGGAAGGCGGGATGGGCGCCGGGCGAGGACGGAAGCTCGCCCGCCTGGACGTCGTAGGGGCGGATCGCGAAGCCCGCACCGAGCAGCCGCACGAACATGGCGTCGTACGAGCCGAACCGCGCCTCGAGCCCGCCCGGAGGCGCCCCGGTGCGAAGGATTCCGATCTCCATGAGTGACAGTCACTAGTGACTGTCACTCGCCGCCGCTAGCGGTCGCCGCGGTCGCCCTGGCCGGACTGGACCTTGGTCTTGGCGTGCTGGCGGCGGTCGGCGGCGAGGCTGGCGCCGACGTCGACCACGTCCTTGAACCTGCCTTCGGAATCGCGGCGGACGAAGCGCTTGTCGTTGCCCGTGTCGATCAGCTCGCGTTTGCGTTCGGCCATGGGAGAGCTCCTCGGATGGTTTGACGTTCCCGCCATCAACCGAGGAGATTCCGCGAGGTTCCCGGCGCTTAGGCGGCCTCGAGCTCGTCCTCGCGCTCGACCGGGCCCGAATCCTGGCCCTTGGCGGAGACGTCGCGGTCGACCAGCTCGATGATCGCGATCGGGGCGGCGTCGGAGGCGCGGATGCCGGCCTTGATCACCCTTGTGTAGCCGCCGTCGCGGCCGGCGTAGCGCGGCGCGAGGACGTCGAACAGCTTCTGCAGCTGCTTGTCGTCGAGGAGCCGGGCGTGGGCGAGGCGGCGGTTGGAGAGGCCGCCCTTCTTGGCCAGCGTGATCAGCTTCTCGACATAGGGGCGAAGCTCCTTCGCCTTGGCGGTCGTGGTGGTGATCTGCTCGTGCTTGATGAGGGCGGCGGCCATGTTGCGGAACAAGGCGGCGCGGTGGCTCGAGGTGCGCTGCAGCTTGCGGCCGGAATTGCGGTGACGCATGTCTTCGTCCTTCGTTCGTCCGGGGTCCGTGTCAAGGTAACCCAGGCCAGGCGGTCGAAATGGGAGACCGCCCAAATCCCAAAATGCGACGGCGGAGCCCTCGGGCCCCGCCTGCGGGGGTTCCTCAAGCGCAAAGCGGGCGTAAAGTCAAGGCGCAGCGCTCGGCGGCCGGCGCGAGGTGCGGGGCGCCTGAGCCTTAGCCAGGGAGGCCAAGGATGCGCATCATCTTGTTGCTGGCAGCCGCCGCGGGCGCGGCGTCGATCGCGGCGGCGGCGGCCGCGCCGCCGGCCCGGTCCGGCGGTCCCGGTTCCGGCGGGCAGGGCGCCTGGGCGCCCAACGACGGCCACCGCGCCGGCCACGGCCGCCCCCGCGACGGCTGGGGGCCGATCCGCCCGCGCGACCGAAGGCGCCGCGGGCGCTCCGGGCGTGAGGGCCGCGACTTCTTCGTCGACGGCGGCGGCTACGGCTACGCTGACGGCCCGTCCGGGCCTCATCTCGCCCTGGGGCAACGGCTATCTTCGCCGGCGGCGGCGGCGAGGTCCGGATGAAGGACGGCCGCCCGGTCTACGGCTACGACCGCTCCTATCCCTACGAATGGGCCCCCGCGGCCCGCGGGCGGCCCGACTGGGAGGCGGCGGAAAGTCAGGCCGAGCCGCCGCCGCGCTGCACGGTCGAGCAGGGCGTGAGGGTCTGCCGCGGCTGGTGAGGCCGGGTCGCCCCGTTCGGTGCCGGGCCTCGGGCCGAGTTCGCTCAGAGCGCCTCGACGATCGTCACGTTGGCCAGCCCGCCGCCCTCGCACATCGTCTGGAGGCCGTAGCGCTTGCCGCGCGCCTGAGGGCGTGGAGCAAGGGTGGTCATCAGCTTGGTGCCCGAGGCGCCGAGCGGGTGGCCGAGCGCGATGGCGCCGCCGTTGACGTTGAGCCGGGCCGGGTCGGCGCCGACCTCGCGAAGCCAGGCGAGCGGGACGGGGGCGAAGGCCTCGTTGACCTCGTAGAGGTCGATGTCGGCGATGCTCATGCCGCTTCGCTCGAGCGCCCGGCGGGTGGCGGGGATGACCTCCTCGAGCATGATCACGGGATCGCCGCCGGTCACCGTCAGGTTGACGATCCGGGCGAGCGGGGTGAGGCCGTGCGCCTTCAGCGCCGCGCTCCGAGACGACGACCACGCCGCGAGGCGCCGTCGCAAATCTGGCTGGCGTTGGCGGCGGTGATCTTGCCGCCCTCCCTGATCAGCTTCACCGAGGCGATGCCCTCGAGCGTGGCGTCGTAGCGTATGCCCTCGTCCTTCGCGTGGAGGGTCTCGTTGCCCTCGGCGTCGACCACCTTGAGCGGCACGATCTCGGCCTCGAACGCGCCCGCCTCGGTCGCCCGCGCCGCCTTGCGGTGGCTGTCGAGGGCGAACGCGTCGAGCTCCTCCTTCCGGAACTGGTATTTCTCGGCGATCATCTCGGCGCCGATGAACTGGCTGAACATCGGCACCCCGAACCGGTCCTGGATCCGCTTCGAGAAGGGGCCGGTGCCGATTCCGTGCTGCATCGGCAGGGTGACGGGCAGGCCCATCGGCACCCGGGTCATCGATTCGACCCCGGCGGCGATCACCACGTCCTGGGTGCCGCTCATCACCGCCTGGGCGGCGAACTGGATCGCCTGCTGCGACGAGCCGCACTGGCGGTCGATGGTGACGGCGGGGACGCGAGGTCGGAAGCGACGAGGCGAGGACGG
This sequence comes from uncultured Alphaproteobacteria bacterium, assembly GCA_963716155.1. Taxonomy (GTDB): domain Bacteria; phylum Pseudomonadota; class Alphaproteobacteria; order Sphingomonadales; family Sphingomonadaceae; genus Allosphingosinicella. The sequence continues at coordinate 1,567,207 of OY970297.1, read as the reverse complement.
CGTTGCGGCCGATATGGAAGGCCTGCTCGCCGGCCTGGCCGACGCAGCCCATGATCGACGTCCTCGACCGCCGCCGGGTCGAGCCCGGAGCGCTCGACCAGGGCGTCGAGCACCTCGGCGGCCATGTCGGCCGGGTGCCAGTCCCTGAGGGCGCCGCCCCGGCGTCCGCCGGCGGTCCGGGCGGCGGCGACGATATAGGCTTCGGGCATTTCGGAGGCTCCTCTCGGTTTCCGGCGATGTAGGGTGCGGGGGGAGGACGAGGCAAGCGCCGCGAAAAAAGTGACTGTCACTAGTGACAGTCACTTTATCTGTGACAGGCGTCTGAGCGTCCCGGCCTATCGTGGAACTCGATCCGCATCCGGATGTTTCGACCCCCGATCCGGGGGACGAAGTGACCGAGACCGACGACGACGATTTCGCCAGCATCGAGCAGACCCAGGCCGCGCTGCGCGACAGCATCGAGCAGGCGAAGGCGCTGGCGCTCGAGTCCGAGCGGCTGATCCGCGCGAAGCGCGAGGAGCCCCGGGCCGAGCCGCCCAATCCGGCCTAGCCGTCCGCGGCTCCGCCCTTACGGCCGCTTCCGTTTCATCGCCCGCACGAGGCGGACGACCTGCTCCGTCACCGCCTCGATCGGCGGCGGCGGCGGCCGCCTCGGAGCGTGCCGGCCGAGCCGGCGGTTGTCGCGGAAAGTGAGGGCGCGCATCGCCTGCTCCGGATCGAAGCCCGGCTGCGGAGCCTCGAGATCGTCGCCCCTCTTGCCCTCGGCGTGGGCGGCGAGCCGGAACAGCAGCTCGAGGTCGGCCTCGTCGCGCGCCTCGTCCATCGCGGCGGCGAAGCCGGCCAGCCGGTCGCGCCGGTTGTAGGCGCTCTTCGCGGTGAAGCCCGCCGCCCGGGCCGAGGCGGCGACGCTCCCCGTCGCCCGCAGATGGCGAAGGAAGATGGCGTCGTGCCGCTCCGTCCACCAGCGCCGCCCCGCCGCCATCACCCTGAGCCGCCCGCCTCTCCCCTTGCGGATGACCAGCGCCTGGGACTTGTCTCCCGCGTCCGATTCCGCCAGCCGCCGGTCCGCCGCGGCGACGGCGGCCGCCATCTTCCCGGCGAACCCCGGCTCGGCTCGCCGGAGCCGGTAGATGCAGCCCAGCGACACGCCCGCGGCGTCCGCCGCCATCGCGGCATGGCCGGTCTCCTCCAGCACCCGGAAGAAATGCGCCCGCCGCCAGCGCGTGAAGCGCACGTAGCGGCGGCGCGGCCTGGCCGTCTTCCCGTTCACGCCCATAGCCCCCTCAACAGCCGCTTGCCTCGAAGGCCGCGGCGCCGGGCCCGCACCTGCGAATGTGGGCCTCCGACGAATAAGGGCCTTGGGCCATCTCGCATTCGACGCCGATGCCGTTGAGCGTTCCGACCGTGCGGTCGTCCGAATACTCCCAGAGCCGCCCGTCGTCCGGAAAGTCGAACGCCCACCACACCCGCCGGACGATGAAATCCTCGGTCCCGATATCGCGGCCGGCCACCGGCCCCTCGCGCTTGCGCATCAGAGTCACATAATCGCCCTCGCGCGGCAACGCGGGCACCTCCATCTGCAAACTGTATTCCGCCTCGCCGCCGCCCGGCGGGACGACGACGAGGGTGACGTGGAACCGTCCGGCCTGCGCCGGCCCGCTCGCTCTGCCCGCCAGCGCCCCGGCCTCGTCGCGGGCGACCCGCCTCTCATCAGCCCTCTGCATCTCTCCTGCTCCTCGAATTGCGTCAACAGGGACGAGAACATTATAGGAACATACTTCCTGATGCAAGGCCCAGATCGTCTTCTGCAACTATTGCCCTGTCGGCCTTCGCTCCGGGACACGTACTTTTTTCGCTGGGTTCCAGGGGGACACGTACTTTTCGGCCCAAAAGGTACGTGTCCCCTTTGTATTTCGTGCCAGGCACCAAAGGCTCTCGGCACTGGCCCCGACGGATCCCCGCTTCCGCCCCTCGGCGTGAACCAAGATGCAACCTCGCCGCCTTATGGACCGGCCGGGAAAGGGGGGTGCCGCGATGACCGACCAGGAGGCGCCGGAAAGGCTCGGGCCCTGGGCGCGCTCGGCGCTCATCGGCTTCGGGCTGGCCCTGCTGGCCGCGGCGGCCTGGGTCGGCCTCTACTGCCTGGTCTTCGGCTCGGTCTACCTGTTCGGCGGCCACGGCTCGACTCCGCGGCCGATCGACCGGGCGGTCGGCCTGGCGCTGCTCGCCGTCCCGCCGCTGATGCTCGCTTTGGCCGGCTTCAGCTTGCTCTGCTCGACCCGGCGGCGTCTCGCCGTCGTCGCCGCTTTGGCCGCCGCCCTGATCGCCGACGCCGCCCTCGCCGCCGCCTTCCTCCACCTCGCCAACCGCCCCGAAAACCGCCGGCCCGCCGGCCTGACCATCTATCCGGACGAGGAATCCGCGAGAAAGGCCTACGGCTTCCCGGCCGAGCCCGACCCGACCCATTCGGGCCCCTGCTCGCTCGGCGCCGGGAAGTGCGCGCCGCCGGCGGCGAAGGCGAAGTAGTTCCGTCGGTGGCGGCACGCGCCCCGGCTTCCTTCGCGCACATTGGCTCCGTGGGGACACGTACTTTTCGGCCCGAAAGGTACGTGTCCCCTTTGTATTTCAAGAGACGGTATACAATTGCAGGCCCCGCAGGGGAGTGAATTGTAGCAGCTCGTGCCAGCTGCGTGTTTGGCACCGACAACGATTTGCAATTACTCGTCGATTGCGTCATCGAGAGCAGCGGTAGCCGCCTCCACTTCGGACTGGGCTGAGTCGACCCTCTCGGCCGCGGACCGGGCATCCGGCACGACGTCCCGCCAATTCTCGCTTTCGAAACGATCAGCCGTATCCCGGGCCTCGGCCGCCGCCAATTCCAGATCATCGGTCGCGGCCTTCAGTTCATAAGCCGCATCTTTGGCGGCCTGAAGTTGCTCTTCGAGGTCGGATACTTGCGCTTCGAGCTCGGCAATCCTGTCGTCCGTGGAACTATCCTCCATGGTATCGAGGTCCCTCCCGCCGCACGCGGCAAGGAGGAACACGCTGACCGCCAATGCCGACCGGAGAATCATCGAGCCGACAACCCCTTTTCAATCAGCCGCCGGATCGCTTCGGAGCGGGAGGGTTTGGGGTCGGGTTGACGGTCAATCCAGGCCGCGACGGCGGCCTCCATGTCCGGGTAGAGGCGCAACGAGACGACGGGACCGATGCCGGTCCGCGGGCGGCCGCGAGGTCTTTTTTCTGTCCCGGCTATTGACCCGCCCCCTATTATCTGTATACATCTAATCGGACCGAGGCAAGGCGTCGGCCTCGCTCCGGTTCTCACCCCGCAACGTCCTCCAAAGGAGGCGAAGGATGGCTGTCGGGCAGCATAGTCGAAGCGTCGGCGGCGTTCCAGCCGCTGGCCGCGAGTCGGCGCGCCTCGCCTCTCTCCGGGTCACCCGGAGGACGCTGCTAGGCGCTGTCTGCGCCGCCCCGCTCTTTCGTCATCCCGGGCTTGATCCGGGATCCATCAATGCCGCCTTGGTCCAGCCTGACGCCGCCGTGGTCCTGGGTTCCGGCCTTCGCCGGAAGGACGAGGACTCCTCCGCGGTCCTCAAATGGGACCGCGCCCTCGCGCGCTTCGAGGAGGCCGAAGCCGCGATCGCCGCCGCGGCCGGAGCGCCGGACCATGTCTACGACCCGGTCGGCGCCCGCCATCATGCCGCCCTCGCCCGTCTCCTCCGGACCCCGGCTCCCGACCTCGCCGCCCTCGCCCGCAAGCTCGACCTCGCGCTCGACGAGCGCACCGGCGAGTTCGACGGCGACCCTGCCGCCATGAGGAGGCTCAAGCAGGACGCCCATCGTCTGGCCGCGTCGGCGGCCTGATCGGGTTCGCGCGGAGGCGCGGAGGCGCGGAGGGGCCCCGCTCTTCACCGCCGAAGGCGCACGATCCTCAGACACCGCCTGCATCCGGCCGGCCGAAAGGTCGCTCCGCGCTCGGAACCCGCGCCGGCCCCTCCGCGCCTCCGCGTCTCCGCGCGAACCCGACCTAACTTATCATCGCTATTGAACAGGTAGCCCATCCTTGCTACATGCAAACCGGCAAGGCGTCATGGACGGATCGTCCGTCAATCGAACCCCGGTCGTTGCAGCGGCCGGGGTTCAATTCGTTCGGGGGCCGGGTTGCAGCCCGGCCCCCGCCCGGGTGCACCGCCTATTTGGAGCGCGACACCTCGACGACCTTGAGAATCAAGGCCGCAAAGCCTGTCCTGAGCGACGCCGGAGGCGGCGTCGAAGGGGCGCACATCGCTCCGAGGGCAATGCACGCTTCTGCAAAGCTCATGAACAGGTCTCCTCTGCCAGACGGAAATTGGGGACACGTACTTTTCGGGCGAAAAAGTACGTGTCCCCCCCTAACCCGCCGGGACGCCCACCGGCTCTCCGCGGCAGCCGCCTGATCGGGTTCGCGCGGAGGCGCGGAGGCGCGGAGAGGGCGCTTCCCCGCCGGAGGCGCACGATCCTCAGACACCGCCTGCATCCGCTCGAAAGATCGCTCCGCGATCGGAGCCCGCGCCGGCCCCTCCGCGCCTCCGCGTCTCCGCGCGAACCCTTTCTAATTTTCGACCCCTTTCCCGCACCCGATCTCTCCCCAAGGGTCACCGGTGACTGTCACTAGTGACAGTCACTTTCCCAGGGTCCGTGGCCGGCGCGGCCTCTTCGGTCCTTCGGTGCTTCGGGTGAAGCCCTTCCCACCGCCAGGCGGAGCCTTGCCGGCCGCCGAGGATCACTTGGCAGCCGCCACCGGCACGACCCCTTCGCGCCGCAGCCTGCCCCGGACCCGATCCGGGGCGCCTTCGCGTGAAAAACGCCTTCTGAGTCGGGCATCGGCAACGCGGTTCGTCGTCCCTCGCCGCCATCCGATCGTGCGCCGAAGCCCCTTCAATGTTCCGGGAAAGGTTTTCGATAGCCCGCCATGACCGTGATTTCGTATTCGCGCCACATCCCGCCCGGCCCCCGCCGCGATGGAAACACCCCCCTTTCACCCTTTGTTTGTCAATTTGAGCGACACTGCGCGCCTGTCGGCTGACTTTACACCACGCGAGGCTGCGCGCTCCTTGATCAGGCTGTTCAAACATTACGTTCCCCACAGCGTCCTCCTGCTGGGCGTGATCGACTTCGTCCTGCTGCTCGCGGCGGGGGAGGCGGGGTGGCTGCTGCGGCTCTGGCAGATCGGCGGGCGCGGCCGATCCCGCCGACGCCCAGCGGCTTCCGCACCTGCTCACCTTCGCCGCTGGTGCTCCAGCTCGCCATGGTCGGGGTCGGGGTCTATTGGGTCGACGCGCTTCGCTCGATGCGGATCGCGGCGGCGCGGCTGGTGGTGGCGGTGTCGCTCGGCGTGCTGCTGCTCGCTCTGGTCTTCTTCCTGCTTCCGGCGGTGACCTTCTGGCGCTCGAACCTGCTCTACGCGATGGCTCTCGCGCTGGTCCTCCTGTTCGCTGGCCCGGCTGGTCGTTCGGCCGGGCGCTCGGCGGCGAGGCGTTCAAGCGGCGGATCCTGGTCCTCGGCGCCGGTCCGCGGGCGGCCCGGCTCGAGGCGCTGGCGCAGGAGCGAGGGAGCCGGCTTCGCCATCGCCGGCTATGTCGGGATGAACGACGGGCCCGAGGCGGTCGGCCGCTCGGTCAACCGCGACCGATATCGCCAGCCTCGCCCAGCACGTCGTCCGGCTTCGGGTCACCGAGGTGGTGCTGGCGCTCGAGGAAAGGCGCAACGCGCTTCCGCTCGCCGACCTGCTTCGGATCAAGACGACCGGGGTCCATGTCAACGAATTCTCCTCCTTCATCGAGCGCGAGACCGGGCGGGTCGATCTCGACACGCTCAATCCCTCCTGGCTGATCTTCTCGGACGGCTTCTCGTCCGGGCGGCGGCTGTCGGCGGCGGGCAAGAGGCTGTTCGACATCATCGTCTCGGGCCTGATCCTGCTCCTCTTCGCGCCGCTGATCGCTGCTGACCGCGCTGGCGGTGAAGCTGGAGAGCACGCGGCCCCGCCTTCTTCCGCCAGCGCCGGGTCGGCCTCTACGGCGAGAGCTTCGAGCTCCTGAAGCTGCGCTCGATGCGCGAGGACGCCGAGGTCGGCGGCAAGGCGGTCTGGGCGCAGAAGGACGATCCGCGGGTGACCCGGGTCGGGGCGGTGATCCGCAAGCTCAGGATCGACGAGCTGCCGCAGGCCTGGACGGTGCTGACCGGCCGGATGAGCCTGGTCGGGCCCGCGCCCCGAGCGGCCCCAGTTCGTCGCCGACCTCGAGGCGCGGCTGCCTTATTATGCCGAGCGGCACGTCGTGAAGCCGGGGATCACCGGCTGGGCCCAGATCAACTTCCCCTACGGCGCCATCGTCGAGGACGCGCGGCAGAAGCTCGAATACGATCTCTACTATGCCAAGAACTACACCCCATTCCTCGACCTCCTGATCCTCCTCCAGACGGTGCGGGTGGTGCTGTTTCCGGAAGGCGCGCGATGATCGTGCTGCTCGGCTTCTGGACCCACGCGCTTGGCGGCCCTGCTCTACGGCGCGCTCGCCCTGTGGCAGCTGCGGCGCTGGAACGAGGACGGCGGCAACCGGCGGCTGGTCGCCGCCTTCGCGGTGACCTCGGCCTGGACGATCTTCGTCGCCTTCCAGGGGCCGCACAGCCTCGGCGCCGGAATCGCCGAAGCCGCCCGCAACTTCGCCTTCCTCGGCTTCATGTACGCGCTGGTCAGCCGAGCCGCCGACGAGCGCGGGCAGAACGGGGTGAGGCTGGTCTACGCGGTGGTCGCCGGCGGTGATCGGGCTTCAGCTGACCCTCGCCGGCGTGACTCCGCAATTCGCCGACAAGGCGGTCGCTCCATGGCGCGCTCGTCTCGACCTCGCAGGTGATCGGCCTCACCATCGCCGCCGGCTCGCTCGTCCTCGTCCACAATCTCTACGGCCAGGCGGCGCACGAGAGCCGCTGGGGGATCCGCCTGCCGATGATCGCGCTGGCCGGCATGTGGGCCTACGATCTCCATCTCTACACGGTCGGCTGGCTGACCCGCGGACCGGTCGACGATCTCTACGCGATGCGCGGAGCGATCCTGGCGATGCTGGTGCCGCTGTTCGCGCTCGCCAGCCGCCGGAACGCGCGCTGGCGGATGCAATTGTCGCGCGCCGCGACCTTCCAGTCGCTCTCGCTGATCGCCATCCTCGGCTACCTGATCCTGATGATGACGGCGAGCCGGGCGCTCGAGGTGGTCGGCGGCAACTGGGTGCGGATCGGCCAGGTCGGCCTCGTCTTCGCGATCACCGTCGCGGCGGTGATCCTTCTGCCCTCGGGGCGGATGCGGGCCTGGTCCCGGGTGCATCGTCGCCAAGCATTTCTTCGAGCATCGCTACGACTATCGCGAGGAATGGCTTCGCTTCACCCGCACCGTCGGCGGCGATGCGCCGCTCGGCGAGCGGATCATCAAGGCGATCGCCGACATCGCCGAATCCCCGTCGGGACTGCTGCTGGTGCCGGAAGAGCGGCCGCCTCAGCGTCGCCGCGCGGTGGAACTGGCGCGACGACCTCCCCGACAGCAGCGCCGAGGATGCGGCGCTGATCGCCTTCCTCGAGCGCAACGCCCACATCGTCGATTTCCCCGGGTTTCGAAGCGCCGCGCATGCCCAGACGCTCGAAGCTGCCCGGTGCCGGCGATGACCGCGCTCGACGCGCTTTGGGCCGGAGTCCCGCTGATCCACGGCGATCGGCTGGTCGGGCTGGTCCTGCTCGAGCATCCGCTGGTCCGCCGGCCGCTCGACTGGGAGGATTTCGACCTGTTCCGCACCGTCGGGATCCAGGCGGCGAGCTATCTCGCCGAAGCGCGCACCCAGGACGCGCTCGCCGACGCCCGGCGGTTCGACGAGTTCAACCGCCGCTTCGCCTTCATCATCCACGACATCAAGAATCTGGTCAGCCAGCTCAGCCTCGTCGTCCGCAACGCCGAGCGCCACGCCGACAAGCCCGAGTTCCGCGAGGACATGATCGCGACCCTGCACAGCTCGGTGAGGAAGATGAACGACCTGCTGGCGCGGCTCCACCGCGGCAGCAACAATGTCGAGGCGGAGCCGGTGCGGGCGATCCCGGTCGGCCAGGCGGTCGCCGCCGTCGCCGAGGTCAAGCGCCGGGTCCATCCCGTCGAGGTCGAGGGCGACCGCAACGTTCGCGGCGGTCGCCGATCCGGTGCGGCTCGAGCAGGCGCTCGGCCATCTCGTCCAGAACGCGATCGACGCCAGCCCGGACGGAGCGCCGGTCCGGATACGCTGCGGCGCCCAGGCGGTCGGAAGCGACGATCGCGATCGTCGACCGCGGCGAGGGCATGTCGGCCGACTTCATCCGCACCCGCCTGTTCCAGCCCTTCGCCTCGACCAAGGAGAGCGGCTTCGGGGTCGGCGCCTTCGAGGCGCGAAGCCTGATCGCGGCGATGGGCGGCCGGATCGAGGTGGACAGCCGCGCCGGGGAGGGCAGCCGCTTCACCGTCTTTTTACCGCTGGGTGAGACCAGCATTTCCGAGATCGGACGGATGAGCGCATGAGCGTGGACACCAGGGCGAAACTGCTGATCGTCGAGGACGACGAGGGGCTGCAGCGCCAGCTGCGCTGGGCCTATGACGATTATGAGGTGCTGGTCGCCTCCAATCGCGACGCGGCGATCAACCTGCTTCGCGCGGAGGAGCCGCCGGTCGTCACGCTCGACCTCGGCCTGCCGCCCGACCCCAACGGAGTCACCGAGGGCTTCGCCACGCTGGAGACGATCCTGTCGCTGAAGCCCGAGACCAAGGTCATCGTCGCCTCGGGCCACGGCGCCCGCGAGAGCGCGCTTCGGGCGATCGCGTCCGGCGCCTACGATTTCTACCAGAAGCCGGTCGACATCGACCAGCTCGGCCTGATCGTCCGCCGCGCCTTCCAGCTGCACGGCATCGAGACCGAGAACCGCAAGCTCGAGGAGCGGGTCGGCGAGGACCAGACGGTGCTCGGGACGATGATCACCGGCGCTCCGGAGATGCTCAAGGTCGCCCGGACGATCGAGCGGGTCGCCAATACCGGCGTGTCGGTGATGCTGCTCGGCGCCAGCGGCACCGGCAAGGAATTGCTCGCCCGCGGCCTCCACCAGGCGAGCAACCGCGCCGGCGGCGCCTTCGTCGCGATCAACTGCGCCGCCATCCCCGAGAACCTGCTCGAGGCCGAATTGTTCGGCTACGAGAAGGGCGCCTTCACCGGAGCGATCAAGACCAACGAGGGCAAGATCGAGCTCGCCCATGGCGGCACCCTGTTCCTCGACGAGGTCGGCGACATCCCGCTGCCGCTCCAGGTCAAGCTGCTTCGCTTCATCCAGGAAAGGGTGATCGAGCGGATCGGCGGCCGGAAGCCGATCGCCGTCGACACGAGGATCGTCAGCGCCACCCACCAGGACCTGCCCGAGATGATCAAGGCGGGCAGCTTCCGCGAGGATCTCTATTACCGCCTCGCCGAGATCGTCGTCCGAATCCCGAGCCTCGCCGAGCGCCACGGCGATTCGGTGCTTGCTCGCCAAGCATTTCCTCCACCGCTTCGCCCGCGAGATGAACCCGGCGGTCAAGGGCCTCAGCGCGGACGCTCTCGCCGCGATCGACGAATGGCCGTGGCCCGGCAACGTCCGCGAGCTCGAGAACCGGATGAAGCGCGCGGTGATCATGGCCGACGGCAAGCTGGTGACGGCCGAGGATCTCGACCTCGAGGCGCGGACCGAGGCGGCGCTTCCGGTCAACCTCAAGTCGGCGCGCGAGCTCGCCGACCGCCGGGCGATCCGCCAGGCGCTGGCCCGCACCGAGAACAACATCTCGAGCGCCGCCAAGCTGCTCGGGATCAGCCGGCCGACGCTCTACGACCTGATGAAGCAATACGACCTCCAGCCATGAGCCTTCGCGCCGCCCTGATCGCCCTCCTGCTGGCCGGCGCCGCCGCCTGCTCGAACGGGCCCGCCTCGTCCGGCAGATTCCTATCGCCGCGGCCTGCAGGCGCTCGCCGAGGGCGAGCCGCGGACGGCCCGGATCGAGTTCCTGAACGCGATCAAGGCCGATCCGGACAACAAGGCGCTCCGCCTCGCCCAGGCGCGCACCTATCTGCTGCTCGGCGACGGCGTGGCGGCCGAGACCGAGCTCAAGCGCGCCAACGCGCTCGGCGTGGCGGAGAGCGAGACCGGCCACCTGATGGCGCATGCGCTGCTCCTCCAGGGCCAGGCCGAGCGGGCCGCCGTCGAGGCGCGCAAGGCCGGCCCGGCCCACGCCGCCTATGCCCACCGGATGCTCGGCCGCGCCCTGTCCGCCCTCGGCCGGGTGGAGGAGGCCGCCAGGGCCTTCGACCGCGCGCTCGCCGCGGCGCCCGACGAGGGCGCGCTGTGGGCCGATATCGGCCGCTTCCGCCGCGACACCGGCGAGGTCGCCGGAGCGATCGCCGCGGCCGACCGCGCCGTCGCGCTCGACCCGCAGCAACGTCGAGGCGCTCGATCCTGCGCGGCGAGCTCACCCGGAGCCAATACGGCCTCGCCGCCGCAATCCCCTGGTTCGACCGCGCCCTCGACATCGATCCTTCCAACCTCGCCGCCCTGATCGAGCGCGCCTCGACGCTCGGCGATCTCGGCCGGACCCGCGACATGCTCGCCGACACTCGGCGGATCCTCGCCGTCTCGTCCAACCATCCCCAGGCCTATTATCTGCAGGCGATGCTCGCCGCGCGCGGCCGCGACTATGCGCTGGCGCGAAGCCTCTACCGTCGCACCGGCGGCGCCTTCGACGACCGCCCGGCGGCGATGCTGCTCGCCGGGACGATCGAGCTCGGCTCCGGCAACGCCCATCTGGCGACCCGGCCGCTGAAGCGCCTAGCTCGAGCTCCAGCCCGGCAATTTCAAGGCCCGGCGGCTGCTCGGCTCGGCCCAGTGGCAGAGCGGCGACGCCGCCGCGGCGGTCCGCACCCTGCGCCCGCTCGCCGACCGGGCCGACGCCGATTCCTATACCCTGAGCGTCATCGGCAAGGCCTATGCGAAGCTCGGCGACGAGACGCTGGCGGCGCGCTACCTCGCCCGGGCGGCGGCGCCGCGCCCGTCGGCGCTGGCGGCGCTCGACGAATCCGCTCGCCGACCATGAGATGGACGTCCTGCGCCGCGACGCCGCCCGCCAGCCCGGCTCGGCGCCCGCCCAGATCGCGCTGATCCGAGCCCTGCTCGGCCGCGGCCTCGGCGCGGAGGCGCTGCAGCGCGCCCGCCGGCTCCAGGCGGCCAGTCCCGGCGCCCCCGACGCCCATGTGCTGGTCGGCGACGCGCTCGCCATCCAGGGCGATTATGCCGCGGCGGCCGGCGCCTACCGGCGGGCCGCCAACCTCGCCTTCAGCGAGCCGGTGGCGCTGCGGCTGGTCGAGGCGCTTCGCAACAGCGGCGATCCGAGCCGGGGCGGCGCAGGTGCTGGCGCTGTTCCTCCAGCAGAACCCGCAGAACGTCTCCGCCCAGATCCTCGCCGCCGACGCCTATCTCCAGGCCGAGCGCTGGCCCGAGGCGATCGCGCTCTACGAGCGGGCGAGGCGGCGGACCGGCGACCGCGACGCCACCCTGCTCAACAACCTCGCCTGGGCCTATGGCCAGACCGGCGATTACGACCGCGCCGTGCCGCTCGCCCGCCGCGCCTGGGCAGCTCGAGCCGCGCAACCCGGTGACCGCCGACACTCTGGGCTGGCTGCTGTTCAAGAGCGGCGAGGACCGCGACCGGAGGCCTCGCCTTGCTCGAGCAGGCGGCCCGCGGGGCGCCGACGGACGCGGAGATCCGGGCGCATCTGAAGGCGGCGAGAGGGGGGTAGGTGAAATTCCTCTCCCTGTGCGGGGAGAGGGACAGCCGCCGCGCAGCGGCGGCAGGGTGAGGGCCCCCTTCACCCGAACTGCCTTCACCCTCCCGCTTCGCGGGCCCCTCCCTCTCCCCTGCAGGGAGAGGGGTTCAGGCCAGCAGCAGGAACCCGTTCAGCGTCAGAAGCGCGCCCCGCCACTCCGAGGACCAGCGACAGGCCAAGGATCCAGCGGTTGACGGCGAGGATGGCGACCGAGCCGAGCACCAAAGCGAGCTGGAGCAGGACCTCGGCGATAGTCGAAATTGTCGTCGCGGGCCGAGGCCTGCTCGAACGCCGCCTCATGGGCTCTGGGCCTGGGCTGAAAGCTCCTTCTTGCCTTCGCCCTTCGACGGATCCTTCGGGTCCGGCTCGCTGTCGTAGCGAGCGACCGTCGCCTCATAATCCTTGAGCCGGGCCTCGGCGGCGGGCCGCTCGGCGGCGGGGACGGTGCCGGCGGCGAGCTGCGGCCTTCAGCTTCTCCGCCTCGATCTCGTACATCGTCTGGCGGACGTTCTTGGCCTGGTAGAAGGCCCAGGTGTCGCTCGCCTGGATGTTGCTCGCGATCATGTCGTCGGTGGCGTTGCCGCCGCCGAGGCCGCCGACGGCGAGGATGGCGGCGAGAAAGGCGATCAGCAAGGCGGCGCGGTTGCGGAAGGTCTCGGCGGCGGCATTCTCCGCGCGGTCCTCGTGAATCTCCGCGATCAGATCGGCGGCGTCGGTCGAATCCATTTCATCCCCCCGGAAAATTTGCGTGCTGGCTCGCAAATTTTCCGGAGCAAGTCGAGGGGGTTCCCGCCCGTCATTGCGAGTGGAGCGGAGCAATCCGGGACAGTCTCGCAATGACGATGCGGGCCCTTGCTCATCGTCGCCGCCGGTGTAGAGCAGCGAAACGACTTCCAGGGGGAATGCTCATGAAACTCGCCCGCCTTGCCGCCCTGCTCGCCCTGCCGCTCGCCGCCCCGGCCGCGGCCCAGCCGGCGCAGAAGCCCAAGCTGGTCGTGGTCATATCGGTCGACCAATTCTCCGCCGACCTCTTCGCCCAGTATCGCCAGCATTTCGACGGCGGGCTCGAGCGACTGTCCGAGGGCGTCGTCTTCCCGGCCGGCTATCAGGGCCACAACGCCACCGAGACCTGCCCGGGCCATTCGACCATCCTCACCGGCTCGAGGCCGGCGCGGACCGGGATCATCGCCAACAACTGGTTCAACCTCGGCCTCGCCCGCGACGACAAGGGGGTCTATTGCTCGGAGGACCCGCGGGTCCCCGGAAGCAGCTCGAAGGGCGGCCAGTACACCGTCTCCTCCTACCACCTGCGCGTCCCGGCGCTCGGCGACCATATGAAGCGAGCCGATCCGAGGAGCCGGGTCGCCGTGGTGTCGGGCAAGGACCGGGCGGCGATCATGATGGGCGGCTACGGCCCCGACCAGCGCTGGTGGTGGGACCATGACGCCAAGGCCTTCGTCAATCCGCGCGCGCCCTCGACTCCGCGGGCGGTGAGCGAGGCCAATGAAGGCGTCACCGAGGGCCTGTCCCGCCCCCGTCCGGCGCGCGACCTGCCCAAGATCTGCGAAGCGCACGACCGGGCGGTGCCCGTCGAGGGCGGCGGCAAGCCGGTGGGAACCTGGCGCTTCGACCGCCCGGCCGGCGACAAGAACATGTTCCGGGCCTCGCCCGATTTCGACCGGGCGACGCTCGACCTCGGCGAGGCGCTCCGCCGCGAGATGAAGCTGGGCGAGGGCGAGGCCACCGACCTGCTCATCCTCGGCCTGTCGGCGACCGACTATGTCGGCCACACCTTCGGCACCCAGGGCGCCGAGATGTGCATCCAGCTGATGGCCCTCGACGAGGCGCTGGGCGGCTTCTTCCGCAATCTCGACTCGACCGGGATCGACTATCTGGTGACCCTGACCGCCGACCATGGCGGGGTCGACATCCCCGAGCGCGCCCGCGACCAGGCCGCGAGCGACGCGATCGCGGGTCGATCCGGCGCTCAACGCCGGCAACATGGGCAAGGCGCTCGCCCGGAAGCTGAAGCTGAGCGGCGACGTCCTCTACGGCGACGGCGCCTTCGGCGACATGTATCTCGACCGCAAGCTGACCGCGACCCAGCGCACCCGGCTGCTCCGCGAGGCGGTGGCGACCTACCGGCGCCATCCCCAGGTCGCCGCGGTGTTCACCAAGGCCGAGCTGGCGGCGGCGCCCGGCCCGTCCGGCCCGCCCGACACGTGGAGCCTGCTCCAGCGCGCCAAGGCGAGCTTCGACCCCGAGCGCTCGGGCGATTTCGTCGTGCTTCTGAAGCCCGGGTGACCCCGATCTTCGACACCAGCCGGGGCTATGTCGCGACCCACGGCAGCCCGTGGGACTACGACCGCCGGGTGCCGATCCTGTTCTGGCGCAAGGGCCTGGCGCCGTTCGAGCAGCCGCTGGCGGTGGAGACGGCGGACATTTTGCCGACGCTGGCCGCGGTGCTCGGAGTGCCGATCGCGCCGGGGACGATCGACGGCCGGTGCCTCGACCTGGACGAGGGGCCGGGGAGCAGCTGCGGTCGCTAATCTCGGACCGGGACCGCGAGCGCCCGCCTTCAGGCCGAAAACTGAGCCGCCGCCATCCTACAGAGGAAACCGGCGACGGGAGCGAGGACGAGAATGATCTTCGCCCCGCTACCGAGCAGAACCAGCGTCAGGATCAGCGGATTCTGCAGACTCGCGGAGAGATAATGGAGCCGGGCGTCCGCCTCGTTCGCCAGCCGGTCTTCGGGCGAACCGCTCGCCGACCGCTCCTTCAACCATCCTTTGATAGCGGTTCCGCTCACCCACAGCGCCGCTCCCGCCAGTGCCACGTCCGCCAAGGCATTCGCGAGCGAAGCGACGCTCATTCGATCGCTATCTTCAGCGTCTTGCCCAACGCCAGAGCGACCTGCGCGAGCGAAGCCACGGTCGCACCCTGCTTTCCGCCTCCGCGGGTGAGCCGGGACAGCATTGCCACGTCGAGGCCGCTGTCCCTCTGAAGGTCGCGGAGCGATCCAGGATAATCGGCCAAGGCTTCCTGAATCGCTTCGGCTACCTCCACCCGGGCGATATGCCTCGCCGCCGCGCGCAACGCTTCAACGGCAAGCGCCGCATCGTCCGCGACGTCCGCAAGCGCCTGCTCCTCGAGGGTCGAATGGGTCACTCCAACCATGTGGCCTTCATAAAGTTTGTTGATTAAAATTACAACACCTTCGCGCCACCTCGGTTCCGCAGGCCGCCTCAGCCGCGGAAACGCGGGTAGACTCTGGACCAATCGCGCCACCGCAGCGTCGCGTCCAAGAGCGCGAGCCGGGCCGCCTCGAAATCCGCTTCGGCGCCGGCCCAAAAGATACGTATGAGCTTGAGCGAATCGAAATAGCAGGCGAGCGCCGTGACCGGCGCGAAGTCGCGCTCGCCCGGCGGAGCGTCGTCGAGCCGGGCGACCCAATTCTCATAGATCGGCGCGTGGCGCCCTCTGAGGGCTTGCAGGACGCCCTTTCTGGCGGACGGAAAGACGAGCGCTGACGAGAGATGCAGGCCCCGAAACATCGCCCCCATCCTGACCGGCCATTCGGGCTCGCTCGGAGACATCAGCACGAAGCGCTCGAGGGTGGACATTCGACCGTCGCCGAGAACGGGTTTACCGTTCTTCCGGTTGCCTTCCTGGCGCTCGTTGAACCTCTTCGCGGAATGGCGGAAAGCTTCGCGAAGGCCGCTCACCTTATAGGCCAGGTCTCGCCCAGCCATCGTGCCCCGGTTCGTATAGATTTCCTGCTGCGCAACCAGTCTGCCGATGTCTACCTCGGCCGTGAGCATGAGGGCCTCCCCCGCAGCCCCTTATCATCTCTCTCCGGACGGCAAATGCCAAGCGATTCCTGCCAGTAACCGGCTCCGGTGCAGGAGCTACCCTGCCAAAGCCTCCACCCGCTCCGCCAGCTCGAGCCACCTTTCCTCCGCCGCGTCGCGCTCGGCGCGCGCTTTCTCGATCGCCGCCGTCAGCGCCGCGAAGCGGATCGGGTCGCGCGCGTACAGGTCCGGATCGTGAAGCGCTTCCTCGTCCCGCGCGATCTGCGCTTCGAGCTGCGTGGATCCGGTCCGGCAGCAAATCGTAGTCGCGCTGGTCCTTGTAGGTGAGCTTGGTCTGGGGCTTGGGAGCGGCCGCGGCGGCTTTCGGCGCCGGCGACGCTTTCGAAGGGGAGGCCGCCGGCTGCCGCCGCTTCCTCTCCCAATCCTCATAGCCGCCGGCGACGATGTCGACCTTGCCGCGAGCCGTCGAGCCCGAGGGTGATGGTCACCGTCCGGTCGAGGAAGTCGCGGTCGTGGCTGACGATGAGGACGGTGCCGTCATAATCGGCGATCACCTCCTGGAGCAGATCGAGCGTCTCGAGGTCGAGGTCGTTGGTCGGCTCGTCGAGGACGAGCAGGTTCGAGCGGCGGGCGAACTCGCGGGCGAGCAGCAGGCGCGAGCGCTCGCCGCCGGACAGGGTGCCGATCTTCGCGTCGACCAGGCCGGGCTCGAACAGGAACTCCTTGAGATAGCCCTGGACGTGCTTCTTGTGGCCGCGCACCTCGATCCAGTCGCCGCCGTCGGCGAGGATGTCGCGGACGCTCTTGTCCGGGTCGAGCAGCCGGCGCTGCTGGTCGATCATGATGCCCTGGAGGGTCTTGGCGCGCGAGATCCGGCCCTCGTCGGGCTCGAGCTCGCCGGTCAGCAGCCTGAGCAGGGTGGTCTTGCCGGTGCCGTTGGCGCCGACGACGCCGATCCGGTCGCCGCGCTGGATGCGCAGGGTGAAGTCGCGGACGATCGTCCGGTCGCCGAACCGCTTGGTGACCTTCTCGGCGTCGATCACCATCTTCGTCTTGACGTCGTCATTGGCCGAGCCCGAGCTTCGCCGCCCCGGCCGGGCCGAGCATCGCCGCCCGGGCGGCGCGCATCTCGTGCAACTTGGCGAGCCGGCCCTGGTTGCGCCGCCGCCGCGCGGTGACGCCGCGCTGCAGCCAGTGGAGCTCGAGCTTGAGCTTCGCGTCGAGCCGCTCGGCGTTGCGCGCCTCCTCCGCATAGACCGCTTCGGTCCAGGCGTCGAAGCCGCCGAAGCCGATCTCGGCGCGCCGCAGCGCGCCGCGGTCGAGCCACAGCGACGAGCGGGTGAGGCGCTTCAGGAAGGTGCGGTCGTGGCTGATCGCGATGAAGGCGCCGGTGTAGCGCGACAGCCAGTCCTCGAGCCATTCGATCGCGGCGAGATCGAGATGGTTGGTCGGCTCGTCGAGCAGGAGCACGTCCGGGTCCTGGGCCAGCGCCCGGGCGATGGCGGCGCGGCGGCGCTCGCCGCCCGAGGCGGTGGCGGCGGGGCGGTCGAGGTCGATCCCGAGCTGGTCGGCGATGGCGTCGACCTCGTGCGGGGCGGGCGCCTGCGGGCCGTGCAGGGCGAAGTCGCGCAGAGTCGCGAAATCCGCCACCGGCGGGTCCTGCTCGAGCAGCACGACCTTGGTGCCGGGCTTGATCGTGCGCCGCCCCTCGTCGGTCTCGACCAGTCCGGCGAGGCATTTGAGCAGAGTCGTCTTGCCCGCCCCGTTGCGCCCGATCAGAGCCAGCCGGTCGCGCGCTCCGACGAACAGGTCGAGGCCGCGGAACAGCCAGCCGGAGCCCTGGATCAGGCCGAGATTTTCATAAGCGAGGACGGGGGCAGCCATGGTCGGGGCGAGATAGGGCGCGATTACGCCCGCGTCACCCCGTCGGCTGGCCTGCCGGCTTCGTTTCTGGCAGCCTCGGCCCGATGGCCCGGACGATCATCCTCTACGCGCTGGCGCTGGCGGCGGCCGCCGCGTTGCTGCAATGGCTCGAATATCGCTACCTGACGCGCGCCTTCTCGACCGAAATCTACATCGCCCTGATCGCCGCCGGCTTCACCGGCCTCGGCCTGTGGGCCGGGCGAAGGCTGACGCCCGCCCCCGCCGCCGGCCCGTTCGAGCGCAATTCGGCGGCGATCCGCTCCCTCGGCCTGTCGCCGCGCGAGTGCGAGATATTGGAGCTGCTCGCCTCCGGCCAGTCGAACAAGGAGCTGGCGCGGACGCTCGGCATCTCGCCCAATACGGTGAAAACCCACATCGCCCGGGTCTACGGGAAGCTGAAGGTCGAGAACCGGGTCCAGGCGATCGAGAAAGCGCGGCGGCTGGCGCTCATCCCTTAGGGCGATTCGGCGCAAATCACCCGTTCGGGCGATAGGAGCGGCCAGGCATCGCGCCTATAGCCGAGGCACCAACGAGGGAGATGTTATGCCGGTGGTCGGAATGGGCGGATATTTCTTCCGGGCGAAGGATCCGAAGGGGCTCAAGGCCTGGTATCGCGAGCATCTCGGAGTCGGAGGCGGATGCGGCACCGACGAGAATGGCGCCTCCAACGAATATTGCTGGTATCACCAAGGCGGCCCGATGGTGTTCGAGCCGTTCAGCGAGGCGAGCGACTATTTCCCCGCCGAGAAGCAGGCGATGATCAACCTGCGCGTGAGCGGCCTCGAGCCGTTGATCGCGCAGCTGAGGGCGTCCGGCATCGAGGTGATCACCAAGCCCGAATGGGAGGGAACCGAAGCCGGCAGCTTCGCCCGGATCCACGATCCCGAGGGCAATCCGATCGAGCTTTGGCAGCCGCCGGCGGCATGACTTGAGGGGAGGGAGAGGCATGAGATACGCGCTCGTCTACGGCGCCATCGCCGGCGCCATCGCCATCGGCGTCCTCGTCGCCGGATTCGTGTTCGACATCTCGAACCACGCCACGTCGATATGGTTCGGCTATCTCGTCATGCTGGTCGCTCTGTCGATGATCTTCGTCGGCGTGAAGCGCTATCGCGACGTCGAGGGCGGCGGGGTGATCCGCTTCGGCCGGGCGCTGGGGCTCGGCCTCGGCATCGCCGCGGTCGCGTCCGTGGTCTACGCGCTCGGCTGGGAAGCCTATCTCGCCCTGTCGGGCTGGGACTTCATGGGCGATTATGCGAGCGGCGTGATCGAGGGCATGCGGGCCAAGGGCGCTTCGGCCGCCGCGATCGAAGCGAAGGCCGCGGAGATGCGCCGCCTCGCCGAGATGTACGCCAATCCGCTGTTCCGGATGCCGATGACCTTCGTCGAGATCTTCCCGGTCGGAATCGTCGTCGCATTGGTCTCGGCGGCCCTGCTGCGCAACCCGCGGATGCTTCCCGCGGCCCGCTGACAAGGCCGGGCGCAGCCGCTATCGGCGGGCGATGGCAGAGGAAGCGGGCGGGCCCCGGCGGCCGGCGGGGCAGCGGGTGTTGATGATCGGCGGCGCGATGCGCAGCGGCACGACGGTCATCCACCGCGCCCTGTGCACCGCCGCCAACTCCAACCCCTATGTCTCGGAGAGCTGGTTCCTGCGCGACCTGCTGGCCATGTACGGCTTCCGCCTGGCGCGTTTCGAGATCATGGGGGCGGACCAGTTCCCCTCGATCGCCGACTATGTCTCTCTCGTCGCCGACGACGTCGAGCGCTATCTGCGCCTGGTCTCGGCCCGCCATTCGGATCCGGAGGTGCTGATCCTCAAGCATCCCGAGCTGATCCGCTATTTCGCCGATCTCGCCCGGCTCTCGCCGCGCATGCTCTTCCTCGCCATCGTCCGCGATCCGCGCGACGTCGTCGCCAGCATGAAGTCGGTGCGGGCGAGGAACGAGCGCGACCGCTCGCCGGGGCCGCTGGCCGGGATGAGGAGCCTCGAGAGCCTGTGCCATTTCTACGCTTCCCATTATGCCGGGATCCTGGACTCGCCGGAAAGCCTCGAGGGACGGCTCCGGATCATCCGCTATGAGGACGCGATGCGCCGGCCCGAAGAGGTGATTGCCGCCGTCGGCGCTTTCTGCGGCGCCCGCTACGACCTCGCCGCGGCGTCCGAATTCCAGGCGGCGCATGCGCAGAGCCCGACGTTCGACAAGGCGCAGCGCATGCAGGATCCGTTCGCGCGCGCCTTCTGGTCGGATCTCTATACCGAGAAGCTGAGCGAGGAGCGGATCGGAACCTATGCCGGGCAGCTGTCGCCCGCCGAGACCGCCGAGATCGAAGATCGCCTGGCCTTCATCGGCACGCGCTTTGGGTATTGGGGGTGAAGCTCAGCGGCGGGCGGGACGATCCGGTCGAGCTCGCCGTTCAGGGCGCGTTTCGCCTCGAGCAACTCGAAGTCAGCCTGAGGCCCCAGAAAGAAGCCCTCCGACATTCGGAAATAACGTGCCAGCCGCAGATCCAGCTCGGCGTCCATCGGTCGAACGCCAACGATAACAGCCCTCAGTTGCTCTCGATCGGAGCCAATCGCTGCCACCAGCTGCACGACATCGAGGCCCAGCGGCTCCATGATCTCGACACGGTCGGCACTCAAGCCGCGTATATGGCTGGGCGGTAGCGCGGCTCGGGGATCGGAAAGCCTCGATCACGCGCCACTTCGAGCCAGCCCTGCATCGCATCGCGAACATTTGCGAGAGCTTCGGCGGGCGTGTCGCCATGCGCTGAGCAGGGTTTCAGGTCGGGCACGTCCGCGATCCAGCAGGCGTCCTCGTTCGACCAGAACAGGTTGATATGGTACCGAGGCTCGCTCATTCTTCGATATGTAGTCCGTACCCCTCGACCATATCAAGAATTGCCCACCCGGGCCTCATCTGGGCCGCTCAGGCTGCTCGTTTCTGGACGCTCAGCTGCAGGCCCAAGGCATCGAGGACTCCGAGCAGCGTTTCAAGCGTCGGATTGCCGTTCTCGGATAGGGCGCTGTACAGAGCCTGCCTTCCAACCCCCGCCTTCCTAGCGATGTCGGTCATGCCCCTGGATCGGGCCACGTCCCCGAGCGCGCTGGCGATATGGCCCGGGTCGTTCCCTTCCATCGCCGCCTCCAGATAATAGAGAATATCCTCCTCGGTCTCGAGGTAGCTGGCTGGGTCAAACGGCCTTGTCCTGGTCACTTCCTTCAATCTCTTCCTTCATTCGCACCGCTCGAGCGATGTCGGCTCTCTGCAATTTCTTCTCGCCCCCACAAAGAAGAATCACAAGCGCCTTGCCACGCCGGAAGAAATAGACGCGATAACCGGGCCCATAGTCGATCCGCATCTCGGAGACGCCGGAGCCGACCGGCTTCACGTCCCCGAAATTGCCGCTCGACGCCCGCTTGAGCCGATCAACGATGCGAGCCGCCGCGCGCCGGTCCCCAAGCGAGCCGAGCCAATGGTGGAACGCGTCGGTTTCCGCCAGTTGGAAGGCTTGTCCTTTATAGAGGACAGGCGGGGCTCTGTCAAGGTGGGAGGGCAACGTGAAAACTTCCTATGCGTCAGGTAGCGCATGAGCGAGAATTATGTTCGCTATCTTTCTCGCCTCGCCTGCGGTCAGGTCGAACGGCAGTCCGGCGACTTGAACAGTCAAATTTGCTCGGACTGGGATCGGCAAAATGTTGAGTGCAGGTGACGGCTGCTGGGCTGGCAAGGGGGCTTCTTGCGCGGGTTTTGGCGAGGCGTTTGCTTTCTTGGTCTTAGGCCGTTCGCTGCTTTCGTTTGTCTTGGCACGGCTGCGCCCACCGGGCCTAAATCCGAGGGGATTGTCTAAATAGGTTCGAAAGTCATCGATAGACGATCGCAGCCTGCTACGATAGTCGCTCAAACTCTTGGGAGTATATTGCTGACCGTTCAAATTCGAAAATCGCTGCATCAGATGGTCGAGATCCAGCGCTAATACGTCTGCGGCCTCATCTTCGTTGAGGATAGAAAGAACTTTATTCACGGAGGCTTTTCGAGCAGACGCCGTGGTGCCAGGGATAAGCCCTTTTGTCGCTAGATAGTCCGTAAACTTGACCAAGTCTTCACGTGAACGGCCAACGGTCATTGCGCGCCCCCAACTGCTAAGGGTCAACGCTATACCGCGAAGCGCAGCATTGCAAGTAGAAATTTCTCTCGCTGCGAAATTTCGCGCTCTGCGAAACTAACGCCCCAATTTGCGCTGAACCCTGCCGTATTTTCCCTTCCTAGTCCCTGGCCTCCCCTCCGTCGAATGGCCGAGCAGTGGCGCCCGCTTCTCGTGGTCGGGGATTCCGAGCTCGTCGGCCTCGAGCCGGCGGATCTCGTCGCGCAGCCTTCCGGCTTCCTCGAACTCGAGATCGCCGGCGGCCTTGCGCATCCGCGCCTCGAGGTCGGCGATATAGGCCTTGAGGTTGTGGCCGACGAGGTGGGGCCGGTCCTCGTCGCCGGTGTCGACCATGACTCCGTCGCGGCTGGGAGACGTGGCGAGGATGTTCTGGATGTCGCGCTTGATCGTCGTCGGGGTGATGCCGTGCGCGGGCGTTATATTCCTCCTGCTTCTGGCGGCGGCGGTCGGTCTCGCGAAGCGCGCGCTCCATCGAGCCGGTGATCCGGTCGGCGTAGAGGATGACCCGGCCCTCGACGTTGCGGGCGGCGCGGCCGATCGTCTGGATCAGCGAGGTCTCGGAGCGCAGGAAGCCCTCCTTGTCGGCGTCGAGGATGGCGACGAGGCCGCATTCGGGGATGTCGAGGCCCTCGCGCAGCAGGTTGATCCCGACGAGGACGTCGTAGACCCCGAGCCTGAGGTCGCGGATCAGCTCGATGCGCTCCAGCGTCTCGACGTCGCTGTGCATGTAGCGGACCTTGAGGCCGGCCTCGTGCATGAACTCGGTCAGATCCTCGGCCATCCGCTTGGTGAGCGTGGTGACGAGCGTGCGGTAGCCCTTGCGGGCGGTGATCCGGGCCTCGTTGATCAGGTCGTCGACCTGGTCCTCGACCGGCTTGATCTCGACCGGCGGGTCGATCAGGCCGGTCGGGCGGATGACCTGCTCGGAGAAGACTCCGCCGGTCTGCTCCAGCTCCCACGGGCCGGGCGTAGCCGAGACGGCGACCGTCTGCGGGCGCATCGCGTCCCATTCGTTGAACCGCAGCGGCCGGTTGTCGATGCAGCGACGGCAGCCGGAAGCCATATTCGGCGAGCGTGATCTTGCGGCGGTGGTCGCCGCGCGCCATCGCGCCGATCTGCGGCACCGTCTGGTGGCTCTCGTCGACGAAGAGGAGGGCGTTCTCGGGCAGATATTCGAACAGGGTCGGCGGCGGCTCGCCGGGCAGGCGGCCGGTGAGGAAGCGGCTGTAATTCTCGATCCCCGCGCAGCTGCCGGTGGCGGCGATCATCTCGAGGTCGAAATTGGTGCGCTGCTCGAGCCGCTGCGCCTCGAGCAGCTTGCCCTCGGCGACCAGCTCCTTGAGCCGCTCGGTGAGCTCGTGGCGGATCGCCTCCATCGCCTGCTTGAGGGTCGGGCCCGGGCGTGACATAGTGCGAGTTGGCGTAGACCTTGACGTAATCGAGCGCGGCGATCTTCTTGCCGGTCAGCGGATCGAACTCGACGATCTCCTCGATCTCGTCGCCGAAGAAGGCGATCCGCCAGGCCATGTCCTCATAATGGGACGGGAAGATCTCGAGATTGTCGCCGCGGACCCGGAAATTGCCGCGGCGCGAAGGCCTGGTCGTTGCGCTTGTACTGGAGGGCGACGAGCTTGCGGACGATCTCGCGCTGGTCGACGCGTGTCGCCCTTCTTGAGCGAGAAGGTCATCGCGCTGTAGGTCTCGACCGAGCCGATGCCGTAGAGGCAGGAGACCGAGGCGACGATGATGACGTCGTCGCGCTCGAGCAGCGCCCGGGTCGCCGAGTGGCGCATCCGGTCGATCGCCTCGTTCACCGAGCTTTCCTTCTCGATGTAGGTGTCGGAGCGCGGCACGTAGGCCTCGGGCTGGTAATAATCGTAATAGGAGACGAAATATTCGACCGCATTGTCGGGGAAGAAGCTCTTGAACTCGCCGTAGAGCTGGGCGGCGAGGATCTTGTTCGGGGCGAGGACGAGCGCCGGGCGCTGCAGCGCCTCGATCACCTTGGCCATGGTGAAGGTCTTGCCCGAGCCGGTGACTCCGAGCAGCACCTGGGTCTGCTCGTCCTGGCGAGCCGCCTCGACCAGCTCGGCGATCGCCGTCGGCTGGTCTCCCGACGGCTCGTAGTCGGAGACGATCCTGAACTTCTTGCCGCCCTCGGCCTTTTCCGGCCGCTGCGGGCGGTGGGGGACGAACGCCTGCCCCGTCTCCGGCTCGTCGAGGCCGGTCCTGATCGCTATCGGCATGGCGCGCTATATGGTCATTCGCCCGCTTTCGCGCTAGCTTCCGCGCCACAACAAAAGGGGGATGGGAGATGCGCTGCACTGATCATCGTACCATTGTGCCTCGCCGCCGCCTGCTCGGGCGGCGGGGAGGAGAAGAAGGCCGAGGAGGCCGCCGCGACGATGCAGGCGGGCCAGTGGGAGATCAGCTCCGAGGTCACCGCCTTCCGCTCGACCGACAAGGCGACTCCGGCGCTCAAGGCGGCGGTCGGCGACAAGGCCGCGGCGCCGGCCTGCATCGAGGCCGGCAAGGAGGACAAGCCGCCCGCCGAGATGTTCGCCGGCGTCGGCTACGAGTGCGACTATAAGGACCGCTACATCAGCGGCGGCCGGATCAACCGCGTCGCTCGAATGCGAGCGCGAGGCGCTCGAGGGCAAGATCATGATGACGGTCCAGGGCACCTACAAGGGCGACAGCTTCGAGGGCACGTCGACCGCCACCTCCTTTCTGTCCGGCGACGGCGACTTCGTGATGAACAGCAAGATCAGCGGCCGGCGGACCGGCCCGACCTGCGCCGCGCCGGCGGCGGAGGGCAATGCGGCCGAGCCGGTGCTGAACGTCGGAGGAAGCGGGAATAGCGGAGGCTGATGCCGCTCATCCCCTGCCAGCGCGCCTCGTTCGACATCCCGCGGGGACGTCGCCTATTTCGACTGCGCCAAGATGTCGCCGCTGAGCCGGGCGGCGATCGAGGCGGGGCGGCGCGGGCTGGAGCGCAAGGCGCATCCCTGGAACGTGCAGGCCGAGCATTTCTTCGACGAATCGGAGGAGGTGCGGGGCCTGTTCGCGCGGCTGATCGGCGCCGGCGGCCGGACGACGTCGCGATCGTCCCGTCGGTCAGCTACGCGATGGCGACGGTGATGGCCAACGTGCCGGTCGCGGCCGGCCAGAAGATCGTCACCCTGGCCGACGATTTCCCGTCCGGAATCCTCGCCGTCGCGGGCGCTGGCGCAGCGGGCGGAGGCGCGGGTGGTGACGGTGGCTCGGCCGGAAGAAGGCGACTGGAGCGCGGCGATCCTCGAGGCGATCGACCGCGACACCGCGCTGGTCGTCGCGCCGCACACCCACTGGGTCTGCGGAACGCTGATCGACGTCGAGGCGATCGGCCGGCGCTGCCGCTCGGTCGGAGCGGCCCTGGTGCTCGACACCACCCAGTCGATCGGCGCGCTGCCGCTCGACCTCGCCGCGGTCGATCCCGACTATCTCGTCGCCACCTCCTACAAATGGCTGCTCGGGCCCTACAGCCTCGGCTTCCTCTACGTCGCTCCGCGCCACCAGCAGGGGCGGCCGCTCGAGGAGGCGTGGATCGTCCGCCGCAACGCCCACGATTTCCGCAGCCTTGTCCGACTACGAGGCAGGCTTCGCGCCCGGCGCCCGGCGCTTCGACATGG
Organism: uncultured Alphaproteobacteria bacterium; assembly: GCA_963716155.1. GTDB lineage: Bacteria > Pseudomonadota > Alphaproteobacteria > Sphingomonadales > Sphingomonadaceae > Allosphingosinicella. Next base: position 1,541,752 of record OY970297.1, on the reverse strand, counting down.
GCGAGCGCGCCAATTTCGCGCTTGCTGCCGGTGGCCGGCGCGGCGATCGGGCAGCTGCTCGACTGGGGCGTCGCCAACATCGCCGAGACGCTCGGCGCGATGACGGCGGCGCTCGAGGCGCGGCTTGCGCGAGCGGGGCGTGACGGCGCGGCAGGGGCGGGCGCCGCATTTCCTCTCGGTCGCGCTTCCCCGGCGGCCTTCCCGAGGGGATCGAGGAAAGGCTCGCCGAGGCCGACGTCCATGTCAGCCTGCGCGGCGACCGGATGCGGATCACGCCGCACCTCTACAATGACGAGGCGGACGTGGAGCGGCTGCTCTCGGCGCTTGTGGCCGCAGTGACGAGGCGGCCGGACCAAACCCCTCTCCCGCTTTTCGCGGGAGAGGAGGGGCCCGCCGCGCAGCGGTGGGAGGTGAGGGTCTGTACTCCGGAGTCAGCAAGACCCTCACCTCCCACAGCCTTCGGCTTGGGCCCCTCCTCTCCCGTAAGGACGGGAGAGGGGAAAATTAGCGTAGCGGACGCGGCCCGCATAGCCATTAGGGTGCGGCAAATTCCCGGAGGCTTCCGAATGCGTCTGAAGTATCTGTTGCTTGCCTTCACCCTCGCCGCCGCGCCCGCCGCGGCGGCCGATTTCGCCGATTCGATCAAGGCCGATTACGACAAGCGGCTCGGCGCGATGTTCGTCGACTTCCACCGCAATCCCGAGCTGAGCTTCAAGGAGAACCGGACCGCGAAGATCATCGCCAGGGAGCTTCGCGCCGCGGGGGCGACGGTGACCGAGGGAGTCGGCGGCACCGGCGTGGTCGGCAGTGATGCGCAACGGCGCCGGGCCGACGGTCCTGGTCCGGGCCGACATGGACGGCCTTCCGGTCGAGGAGAAGAGCGGGCTCCCTTATCCCTCGCGGGCCCGCCAGGTCGGGGTCGACGGGCTCGAGATGCCGGTGATGCACGCCTGCGGGCACGACGTCCACATCACCGCGCTGGTCGGCACCGCCCACCAGCTGGCGGCGCTGAAGGACCGGTGGCGCGGCACCGTCGTCCTCGATCGCCCAGCCGGCCGAGGAACGGGTCGGCGGCGCCAAGGCGATGCTCGCCGACGGCCTCTACACCCGCTTCCCCAAGCCCGATTACGCGCTCGGCTTCCACGTCAATTCGGGCATGCGCACCGGCACCGTGAGCGGCGCCGACGCGCTGATGTACAGCTCGGCCGACAGCGTCGACATCATCATCCACGGCGTCGGAGCGCACGGCGCGGCGCCCGCATACCGGCAAGGACCCGGTCTATATCGGCGCCCAGATCGTCACCGCGCTTGCAGTCGATCGTCAGCCGCGAAATCGGGCCGCTGTCGCCGGCGGTGGTGACGGTCGGCTCGTTCCATGCCGGCACCAAGCACAACATCATCTCCGACCGGGCCGACCTCCAGCTCACCGTCCGCGCCAATGACGAGGCGACCCGCAAGCAGCTGCTCGCCGCGATCGAGCGGATCGCCAAGGGCGATCGCCCGAGCCCACGGAGTCGCCGAGAACCGGCTGCCGGAGGTCAAGGTCTCGGAGGGCACTCCGACGACCAGCAACACGCCCGACCTCGCCCAGCGGCTCCGACGCGGCCTGGAGCGGGACCTGCCGGCGGGGACGGTCGTGCCCGTTCGCCCAGGAGAGCATGGGCGCCGAGGACTTCACCTATTTCGTCCAGCCCGAGCTTGGAGTGCCCGGCTTCTATTTCCAGGTCGGCGGAACGCCGCAGGCGGCGTTCGACGTCGGCCCGCGCCGGCGGGCCGCCGGTGCCGTCGCACCATTCGCCTTTGTTCAGGATCGATCCGGAGCCGTCGATCCGGCTCGGCACCGAGGCGATGACGGTGGCGGTGCTCGACCTGCTCAAGCCCGGCGCCACCGCGTCCGGCCACTGATCACCAGAAGGGGGAAAGACGATGAAGAAGCATTTGATCCTGGCGCGCGGCGGTTCTGGCCCTGGCGGCGTGCGGAAGTCGGGCGGCGGCAACGAATTGGGCGACTCGGCGGCCGGCGGCGGCGGCTCCGCTTCCGCTTCCGGGGTCAGCCTCCAGCCCGGCGAGTGGGAGATGAAGACCGAGGTGGTCAACGTCAGCGCCGAGGGCCTGCCGGCGGGCATCGCCGACGGGATGAAGGCCCAGGCCTCGTCGACGACCAAGACCTGCATGACCGCCGAGGAGGCGAAGGGCCCGAAGGGCGACATCTTCGCCGGCAAGGGCTCCAATTGCAAATCGGAGGGCTTCAGCTGGTCGGGCGGCAGGATCAAGGGCAAGACCACCTGCACCGGCCAGGGCGGCGCCGGCAAGACGGTGATGGAGATGGACGGCAAGCTACAGCGCCCAGAGCATCGACATGACGATGAAGTCGGAGACCGACCTGCATGGCCGGCAAGGCGATGACGATGGAGATGCGGGTCAGCGGCCGCCGGCGTCGGCGAGTGCAGCGCCGCGACCAAGGAAGGCTGAGCCGTGATCGGCTACGTCACCCTCGGCACCGACGATCTCGACCGTTCGCGCGCCTTCTTCGACGCGCTGTTCGCCGAGATCGGCGCCTCGCGGCTGATGGAGATGGAGAGCGGCTTCACCCTCTACGGCACCGGCTGGGGCAAGCCCGGAGTGGCGGTGACCCGGCCCTATGACGGCGGGCCCGCCCAGCCGCGGCAACGGCAACATGGTCGCCGCTGCTGATGGACAGCCGCGAGAAGGTCGACCGGCTGCACGCCAAGGCGCTGGAGCTGGGCGGAAGCGACGAAGGGCCGCCGGGGGTGCGCGGGGAGGAAGGCGACCGGGCCTTCTACGGCGCCTATTTCCGCGATCCCGACGGCCACAAATTCTGCGCCTTCCGGATCGGCCCGGCGGATTGAGGTCCTAACCCCTCTCCCTGTAGGGGAGAGGGAGGGGCCCAAGCGCGAAGGCTTGGGAGGGTGAGGGCTTACCTCGACGCCGCCGGTGCCCTCACCCTGCCGTCGCTTCGCGGCGGCTGTCCCTCTCCCCTGCAGCGGAGAGGAGTTAAGGCACCTCAAACGTCCGCCCCACCTCGGTCGTCACGAACCTGTCGTCCGCGATGCCCCGCGCCCGCCTCGCCGCGGCGAGGCGCCGGGGCGGGTCGTCGATCGCCTCGAAGGTGAGCTGGAAGGTGCCCCAGTGCATGCCGAGCGCCGTCCTCGGCCTGCAGCGTCTCGAACACCCGCACCGCCTCGTCCGGATCGAGGTGGTTGGCCTGCATCACGTCGCGCGGCTCGTAGGCGCCGACCGGCAGGATGGCGAGGCGATAGGGGCCGTGCTTCGCGGCCGCCTCGGCCCAGCGCCCGTCGCCATAGCCGGTGTCGCCGGCGAAGAAGAGATTGCCGCCGGGCAGCCGGACGGTGAAGCCGGACCAGAGGGCGCGGTTGCGGTCGGTGCCCCAGCGCGAGCTCCAATGATGGATGGGTTCGACCCGCACCGAGCAACGCGGGACCGCGCGGTAGACGACGCCCGGAAGCGACCGCCAGGTGCAGGGCAGATCGGCCGCCTCGCCCCAGTCCAGCGCCTGTGCGGCGATGCCGGCGCCGCTCGAGGATGCTGTCGTTGCCGAGGCTGGTGACGATCAGCGGCCGGTCCCGCGCCTGCAGCCGCCGGAGGGTTGGCAGGTCCATATGGTCGTAATGATTGTGGCTGACGAGGACGAGGTCGATCTTCGGCAGGTCCTCGAAGCGCACGCCCGGCGCCCGCACCCGCTTCGGGCCGACGAAGGCGAAAGGCGAGGCGCGTGTCGACCAGATCGGGTCGGTGAGGATGTTGAGGCCCTCGGTCTGGATCAGGACCGTGGCATGGCCGATCCAGGTGACGAGCATCTTCGAGCCTTCGACCCGGCGCGGCGGCACCGTCGGCGCGACCGGCACCCGCTCGGGCCAGCGGGCGCGCTCGGCGTCGCCGCTCAGCCAGCGGTTGAAGAAGCGCGCCGGGCCGCCGTGCGCGACGCTGCGCGGGCCGGGATCGGGATTGAAGAAGCGCTCGCCGTCGAAATGGTCCGAGGCCGCGCCTTCATGATAGACCCGGTCGAGGAAGGGCGGGACCAGCGACGGCGCGAAGCACAGGGCGACGAGGAGGAAGAGGAGAGACGTGCCGAGGCGGCGGAGCCAGGTTCGCATCGGGGGCTTCTAGAAGCTGTCGGATCGAACTGGAAACACCGTTCGGGCTGAGCTTGTCGAAGCCCTCTTCTTTTCCCCTTCCTTCAGGCGAAGGGAGGGCTTCGACAGGCTCAGCCCGAACGGGAGCAAGTTCTGGTGCCGGGGAGCCTCAGCGCCCGTCCAGCGCGAAGCCGGCGGGCGCTCGGGTCTCGACATGCTCCTCGTGGTAGAAGTCGAAGGCGACGGCGGCCCGGCCCGGCGCGGCGGCGCCGCAGTCGAGCGGGTAGCGCTCGGTGAGGGTGCCGTAGGCGCCGACCGCGCCGGTGCTGCGCGCGCCGACCTGCGGGCGCGAGCCGTCGGCGCAGCGCAGCCGGGCGATATAGGCGCGAGCGCCCTGCGGGCCGCCGACCCGGACGGGATTCTCGGCGCTTCCGAGCGGGTGGACGGCCGCGGCCGCGGCGATCCGCTCGGCCTCGGCGACCGGATCGGCCGGAGCCATCTCGCCGAGCACCTGCTGCGGCGTGGCGGTTCGGCCGCCCGGCTTCTGGGCGGCGGCGGGGACCGCGGCGAGCGCGGCGAGGAGAAGGAGGGGAGTGAGACGCATGGGCTGCCGCTAAGGCGTTCGGCTCGAAAAGGAAAGCGGCGGAGACCCGTCACCCCGGACTTGATCCGGGGTCCAACTTCTTCGGGCTCGTCCGGAGGAAGAGAGGTGGATGCGGGATCAAGTCCGGCATGACCGGTCCGAGCTGGATCAGTGCATTCCCCGGGGCGCTATTCCAGCTCGAACGACACCGACAGGCTGACCGCGAGGGTCTGCTCGCCCGGGTCGATCGAGGTCGAATCGGCGACGGCGCCGCGGTTCGCCTGGCGCATCATCACCACCGGCGGAGCGTAATTGGCGCCGGCCTCGCTGATCGAGAGGATCCGGCCGACCCGCTTGCCGAGCGCCTTGGCGTAGAGATCGGCACGGGCCCGGGCGTTGGCCAGCGCCTGGGTGCGCGCCTCGTCGAGCGCCGCCTCGGGCTTGTCGATGGTCAGCATCGGCCCGTTGATCTGGTTGGCGCCCTGGGCGACGAGCGCGTCGAGGATCCGGCCGCTGTTGGCGATGTCGCGGAAGCGGACGCTGACCTCGTTGCTGGCGCGGTAGCCGATGATCTGCGGGTTGCTGCCCTGCGGGTCGTGGCGATAGTCGGGATAGAGGTTGATCGAGCTGGTCTGGATGTCGCGGTCGGCGATCCCGGCGCGCTTCAGAGCCGCCCGCACCGACGCCATCTGGGTCGCGTTCTGGGCGAAAGCGGCGGTCGCGGTCGGGGCGACCGAGACGACTCCGGCGCTGATCCGGGCGAGGTCGGGGACCCGGCTGACCTCGCCGGTGGCGACGACGTCGAGGCGGGTGCCGTCGAGCAGGACGGGGACGGCGGCCGGCTGCGGCTGGGCGAGGGCCGGCGCGGCCGAGAGCGCCAAAGCGGCGCCGAGGATCAGTTTACGCATGGGAGGGCTCCGATAGTTTCGCTTCCGGTCCTTCCAACGCCGCAGCGGCTGCACCGTTGCTGAACGCCGGGACACTCCGGTGACAGTCACGTGACTGTCACCAAGATTGTGGTTGACTGGGAAGCCTTTAGCTGGGAGTTGAAGGCGCGATGACGACCCAGGCGATCCGCACCGGCACCGGCCGCGCCTCTTCGGCGCCGGCCGCCGCGCATGCCTGGCATTGGTGGTGGGGCTCCTCCTCCGCCGCGGCGCGCGTCCATCGATGGTGAACCGGACTTTCTGAAAAGGTCCGAAGTCCCAGCAGAGGCCCGCCGTTCCCGGCGGGCCTTTTCTTTTGCGCTCCATCGAAGGAATCCCCTCATGTCCACCCAAGCCAAATTCGTCCTGCCGACCGCCGAAGCGACCGATTCCGAAGCGGCGCTCGCCCGCCTCTACACCGGCGAATCGCTGACCGAGGCCGAGGCCGAGGCGCTGTTCGCCGAGCTCGTCGCCGGTCGGCTGCCCGAGCCCGCCGTCGCCGCCATGCTGGTCGCCCTCCGGCTCAAGGGCGAGACCGCCGCCGAGCTGACCGGCGCCGCCCGGGCGCTCCGCGCCGCCGACTTGGACTTCCCCCGGCCCGATTACCTCTTCGCCGACAGCTGCGGCACCGGCGGCGACGGCTCCGCCTCGATCAACGTCTCCACCGCCGTCGCCTTCACCGCCGCGGCCGCCGGCCTCCCGGTCGCCAAGCACGGCAACCGCTCGGTCACCTCGCGCTGCGGCTCCGCCGACGTGCTCGAACAACTGGGTGCAATACTCGACGTTTCGCCCGGGACGTCGCGCCGGACGCTCGACGAGACCGGGATCTGCTTCCTGTTCGCGCCGCTCTACCATCCCGGCCTTCGCCACGCCGGGCCGGTGCGGCGGATGCTCAAGGTGCGCACGATCATGAACATGCTCGGCCCCTGCGTGAACCCGGCCGAGCCCGACGTTCAGCTGCTCGGGGTCGCGGACCCCCTCTTGCTGGAGCCGGTCGCCCGGACCCTCGCCGCGCTCGGCGTCGAGCGGGCGCTGGTCGTCCACGGCTCGGGCCTCGACGAGATCGCGCTTCACGGCGAGACCCAGGCCGTTCGGGTCGAAGGCGGGACGCTCGAGCCGCTGACCATCCGCCCCGAGGATGCCGGCCTCGAGCGGCGCCCGGTTCAAGTGCTGCGCGGCGGCGGGCCGGAGGAGAATGCCGAGCGGCTGAAGGCGCTGCTGATGGGCTACGGCCTCGCCGCGGAGACCGAGGTGGTGGCGCTCAACACCGGCGCGCTGCTGCTCACCGCCGGCCTCGCCGCCGACCTTCGCGACGGAGTCGGAATGGCGCTTCAGGCGCTCAGCTCCGGCGAGGCCTACCGCAAGCTCAAGCTGTTCGTCGAGGCGAGCAATGGCTGAGGGCGTCCTCGCCGAGATCGTCGCCCGCAAGCGCGTCGACGTCGCCGTCCGGCTGGCGGGGTTCGGCAGCGAGGCCGAGCCGACCCGGCGAAGCCTCAAGGCGGCGCTGGCCCGGCCCGGCGCACGCTTCATCATGGAGGTGAAGCGCGGCTCCCCCTCGGCGGGAGCGATCCGGGCCGGCGCCGACGCGGGAGCGCTCGCGCGCGCCTATCGCGGCGCCGCGGACGCGATCAGCGTGCTCACCGACTCGCCTTATTTCGGCGGATCGCTCGACGATCTGCGGGCGGTGCGGCGCGAGTATCTCGGGCCGATCCTCGCCAAGGACTTCATCGTCGACCCGCGCCAGGTGGCCGAAGCCCGGCGGCACGGCGCCGACGCGGTGCTGGTGATCCTCGCCGTGCTCGGCGACGAGGAAGCGGCCGCGGTGATGACGGCAGCGCGCCGGCTCGGCATGGACGTGCTGGTCGAGGCCCACAGCGTCGACGAGGTGCGTCGAGCGGTCGGGCTGGGCGCCGACATCATCGGCATCAACAACCGCGATCTCGACACGCTGAGGGTCGACCTCGCGACCACCGAGCGGCTCGCGGCGCTGGTGCCGCCGGGTACGCTGATCGTCGCCGAATCGGGCATTTCGGGCCGAGCCGACGTCGACCGCCTGGCGCCCTATGCCGACGCCTTCCTGGTCGGCTCGTCGCTGATGCGCGCCGAGGATCCGGGCCTGGCGGCGCGCTCGCTCGCCTTCGGCCGGGTCAAGGTGTGCGGGATCACCGACGGCCATGACGCGGCGATGGCCGGCGAGCACGGCGCCGCCTATGCGGGCGTCGTCATGGTTCCGAACACGCCCCGGGCGGTGACCTGCTCGCAGGCGGAAGCGATCGCCGAGGCTTCGCCGGTGCCGCTCGTCGGCGTCTATCGCAACGAGAAGCCGATGCAGGTCGCCTATTCCGCCCGGGCGCTCGGCTCTCGGCGCGGTCCAGCTCCACGGCGACGAGGACGCGCTCTACATCCGGGCGCTGCGCGGGCTGCTTCCGGAAGAGACCGAGATCTGGGCGGCCGCCGCCGTCGGCCGCGAGGTGCCCAGGCCCCGGCTCGGCGCCGACCGGACCCTGTTCGACAGCCAGGTCGGCGGCCGTTCGGGCGGCACCGGAATCGCCTTCGACTGGTCGCGGGTGGAAGGCCGGGCCGACCTCGGCCGCTCGCTGCTGGCCGGCGGGCTGAAGCCGGGCAACGCCCGGCGCGCGTCGCGGGTCGGCGCCTTTGCGCTCGACGTCGGCTCGGGCGTCGAGATGGCGCCGGGCCGCAAGGACGCCGGCAAGCTCCACGCCTTCTTCGAGGCGCTCCGGCTGCCGGTGCGGGGGGAGTCGGCGTGCGCCTGAGCGGCCGTTTCGGCGCTTATGGCGGCGCCTATGTCCCCGAGATCCTCGTCCCCGCGATCGAGCAGCTCGAGGCGGCGTTCCTCGACGCCGCCGAGGATCCCGGCTTCCGGGCCGAGCTCGACGACCTGCTCGCCAATTATGCCGGGCGGCCGACTCCGCTGACCCTCTGCCGCAACCTCGGCGGCGGAGCGGGCGCGGATCTACCTCAAGCGCGAGGACCTGCTCCACGGCGGCGCCCACAAGACCAACCAGGTGCTCGGCCAGGCGCTGCTCGCCAGGCGGATGGGCAAGAGGCGGCTGATCGCCGAGACCGGCGCCGGCCAGCACGGCGTCGCCACCGCTCTGGCCGGCGCCCTGTTCGGCCTCGAGACCCGGATCTACATGGGCGCGCTCGACGTCGAGCGGCAGCGCGCCAACGTCTTCCGGATGGAGCTGATGGGCGCCGAGGTGGTGCCGGTCGAGAGCGGCTCGCGCACCTTGAAGGACGCGATCAACGAGGCGTTGCGCGACTGGGCGGCGAGCTTCGCCGACACGCACTATCTGCTCGGCACGGTCGCCGGGCCGCATCCCTTCCCGCTGATGGTGCGCGAATATCAAAGGGTGATCGGCAAGGAGGCTCGGGCGCAGATCCTCGCCGCCGAGGGCCGGCTGCCGGACGCCTGCATCGCCGCGGTCGGCGGCGGCTCCAACGCGATCGGCCTGTTCGCCGACTTCGTCGAGGACGAGGGCGTACGGCTGATCGGAGTCGAGGCGGCGGGCCGCGGTCTCGACGGCAAGGAGCATGGCGCGACCCTGCTTCGCGGGCGGCCGGGCATCCTCCACGGCGCCGAAACCTACGTGCTTCAGGACGAGGACGGACAGATCGACGAGAGCTGGTCGGTCTCGGCCGGCCTCGACTATCCCGCGGTGGGGCCGGAGCATGCCTTCCTCAAGGACAGCGGCCGCGCCGACTATGTCGGGGTCACGGACTCGGAGGCGCTCGCCGCCTTCGCCCTGCTGGCGCGCACGGAGGGCATCATCTGCGCCTTCGAATCGGCGCATGCGCTCGCCCATGCGCTGAAGCTGGCGGAGGCAGCGACCGAAGAAACCGTGCTGGTCGTCAACCTGTCCGGCCGCGGCGACAAGGACATGGAGCAGGCGCGCCGGCTCCTGGGCGCCGGCATGAGCCGCTATATCGCGATGTTCGAGCGGCTGGGCCGGCGTGGCGAGGGCGCGTTCGGCGCCTTCGTCGATGCTCGGCGATCCGGACCTCGGAGGCGAGCGCCGCGATCCTCGACTCGCTGGTCGAGGGCGGAGCGGACATGATCGAGGTCGGGATCCCCTTCTCCGACCCGGTCGCCGACGGCCCGGTCATCCAGGCGGCGGCGGTGCGGGCGCTCGCCGGCGGCACCCGCACGGCCGACTGCCTTCGCCTGCTCTCGCGATTTCCGGACGCGGCATTCCGACATGCCGGTCGGCATCCTGACCTATGCCAATGTCGTCATGGCGCGGGGGCTGGAGCGCCTTCTACTACGCCGCCGCCGCGGCGGGGGTGGACAGCGTCCTCGTCGCCGACGTGCCGCTGCTCGAGGCCGCAGCCCTTCCTCGCCGCCGCCCGCTCGGCGGGAGTCGCGCCGGTGCTGATCGCGGCTCCGAACACGCCGCCGGAGCGGCTCCGGCGGATCGCGGCGGAAGGGGAGGGCTACACCTATTGCGTCGCCCGCGCGGGGGTGACCGGGGCGGACTGCGAGGTCCGCTTCGCCGGTGATATCATCGCCGTTCTGGACGAGGCGGGCGCTCCGCCGCCGGTGCTCGGCTTCGGGATCGCCGAGCCCGAGCATGTCCGGCTCGCGCTCGCGGCCGGAGCGGCCGGCGCGATCTCGGGCTCGGCGATCGTCGAGCGGATCGCGAGGGGCGAGGACGCGCGCGGCTTCGTCGCCGCGATGAAGGCGGCGACGCGGCGCTAGCGCCGGCGGGCGATCAGGCGCCAGACGAACAGGATGAGGATCGCTCCGAGGATGGCGGCGATGAAGCCGGCGCCCTCGCCCCGCTCGTACCAGCCGAGCCGGTTGCCGATGAAGCCGGCCAGGGCCGCGCCGGCGATTCCGAGGAGGATGGTGACGATGCAGCCGCCCGGGTCGCGGCCCGGCATGATCGCCTTGGCGATGCCGCCGGCGATCGCGCCGATGAGGATCCAGACGATCCACGGATAGTCCGCCAGCAGGTTCATGAATCCCTCCTTGCCCACTCTTGCTCGTTCTCGATCGTACCGCTTTCGAGTGGCCAAACCCCAACAAAAAATGTAGAGGGCCGGTTCCGCGGCGTCGGGGGGCGACGCGCCAGTTTTAGACTTGAGGCAGGTGATATATTCGGCTAACACAGTAGCCGATGCGGACAGGCCGCCTGCGGTGTGGGGAATATGAGAGCTATGAATTTCGAGTCGCCCAAATGGCGCCGTGCCGACGAGACGGTGATCATCGATGACGTGGCCGCCGCCCGGCGCCGCCGCCGCAACATCATCATCGCCATCGTCGCGGTGGTGGCGCTGCTCATCGTCGCCTTCCTGATGTTCGGCCGCGGCGGCAGCGACACCAAGGTCGCGGTCAAGGCCGGCGAGAGCGCGGAGGCGGCCCCCGCGGTCAGCGTCGTCGTGCCGGGCCGCCAGCAGGTCGCCCGCACCATCTCCGCCACCGGCCAGCTCGCCGCCCGCTACGACATGCCGGTCGGCGTTCCGGGCGAGGGCGGCAAGGTGATCAGCGTCCTCGTCGAGGCCGGGCCAGTGGGTCGGCGCCGGCCAGACGCTCGCCGTCATCGACCGGTCCGTGCAGGCAGCAGGAAGCGGCTCAGCTCGCCGCCCAGATCGACGTCGCCCGAGCCGACGCCCGCCTCGCCCAGCAGGAGCTGGACCGGGCCCAGGCGCTGGTCTCGCGCGGCTTCGTCTCCAAGGCCGACGTCGAGCGGCGGGTCGCCACCCGCGACGCCGCGCTCGCCCGGGTCCGGGTCGCCCAGGCCAATCTCGGCCAGAGCCGCGCCCGCATCGGCCGCCTCGACGTCCGCGCCCCCGCCGCCGGCCTGGTCCTCACCCGCACCGTCGAGCCCGGCCAGATCGTCGGTCCCGGCTCCGGCGCCCTGTTCCGGATCGCCCGCGGCGGCCAGTTCGAGATGATGGCCCGGCTGCCCGAATCCGATCTTCTGACGCTCAGCACCGGCGTGCCGGCGCAGGTCACCCCGGTCGGCTCGACCAAGACCTACCAGGGCAGCATCTGGCAGGTCGCGCCGGTCATCGACCCGGCCACGCGCCAGGGCGTCGCCCGGATCGCGGTGCCCTATGATCGCGATCTTCGGCCCGGCGGCTTCGCCACCGCGACCATCACCGCCGGCTCGACCGACGCTCCGATGCTTCCCGGAATCGGCGGTGCTGAACGACAGCCAGGGCAGCTACGTCTACATCATCGACAAGGACAATGCGGTCCGCCGCCGGCCGGTGAAGGTCGCCTCGGTGACCGACGGGGGCGTGGTCGTCGGCGAGGGGCTGAACGGCACCGAGCGGGTCGTCCTCTCGGCCGGGCCGTTCCTCACCGAAGGCGAGAAGATCCGGCCGCAGCGGGCCACCGCCGCCCGCTGACCAGGCCCCTGACGGAGTTCGACCGACATGCGTAACATTTCCAGCTGGGCGATCCGCAACCCGGTCTTCCCGCTCGTGCTGTTCGCGGCGCTGACCCTCGCTGGGGCTGGTCAGCTTCCTGCGCATGGACGTCAACAACAACCCGGACATCAGCTTCCCGGCGGCCGAGGTGACGGTGGTCGCAGCCCGGCGCCGCGCCGTCGGAGCTCGAGACCCAGGTGACCCAGCGGGTCGAGGCGGCGATCCGCGGCATCAACGGAGTCGACGAGATCCAGTCGACCGCCCGCGAGGGCTCGAGCACGACCTTCGTCCAGTTCGACATGGGCACGCCGGTCGACCGCGCCGTCAACGACGTCCGCGACGCGATCGCCAACGTCCGCTCCGATCTTCCCGACGGAATCCTCGAGCCGCAGGTGGAGCGGGTCGAGGCCGACGGCGGGCCGATCGCCTACATGGCGGTCGAATCGACCGCGATGGGGCTCGAGGAGCTCAGCTGGTATATCGACAACACGATCACGCAAGCGCCTGCTCGCCATTCCCGGCATGGCCAACGTCTCGCGCGGCGGCGGGGTCAGCCGCGAGATCCGGATCATCCTCGATCCGGTCAAGATGCAGGCCCACGGCATCACCGCCGCCCAGGTCAACGCCCAGCTTCGCCAGACCAACGTCAACGCCGCCGGCGGCCGGGCCGAGATCGCCGGCTCCGAGCAATCGGTGCGGGTGCTCGGCAATGCCGTCGACGCCCGCGACCTCGGCGAGAAGAACATCTCGGTCGGCAACGGGCGGACGATCAAGCTCTCCTCGATCGCCACGGTCCGCGACCTCTATGCCGAGCAGCGCAACGTCGCGCTGATGAACGGCCGGCAGGTGCTGAGCTTCTCGATCGAGAAGGCCAAGGGATCCTCCGACGTCACCGTCTGGGCGGCGGCCGAGGAGGAGATGAAGAAGCTCGAGAAGGAGAGCGGCGGCAAGATCACCTTCCGGCTGCTGTTCACCAGCGTCAAATATACCGAGGGCCAGTATCACAGCGCCATGGAGGCCCTGGTCGAGGGCGCGGTCCTCGCGGTTCTCGTCGTCCTCCTCTTCCTTCGCGACTGGCGGGCGACCCTGATCTCGGCCGTCGCCATCCCGCTCTCGGCCATCCCGACCTTCTGGTTCATGGACATGATGGGCTTCACGCTGAACGGCGTGACCCTGCTCGCGCTCAGCCTCGTCGCGGGCGTTCTGGTCGACGACGCGATCGTCGAGATCGAGAATATCGTCAGGCACATGCGAATGGGCAAATCGGCCTATCAGGCGTCGATCGACGCCGCCGACGAGATCGGCCTCGCGGTCGTCGCCACCACCTTCTCGATCGTCGCCGTGTTCCTCCCGGTCGGGATGATGGGCGGCCTGATCGGCCAGTATTTCAAGAGCTTCGGAATGACGATCGTCGTCGCGGTGCTGATCAGCCTTGCTCGTCGCGCGTCTGATCACGCCGCTGATGGCCGCCTATTTCCTCAGCGCCAAGGGCCCGGCCAAGCATGGCGAGGGCTGGCTGATGGACCGCTACATGGGCCTGCTCTGGTGGTCGCTGAAGCACCGCTGGAAGACGATGCTGATCGGAGTCGCCGCCTTCGTCGCGACCATCTTCGCCTTCGCCACTTTGCCCTTCACCTTCCAGCCCAGCGTCAACAGCGACTTCAGCTCGGTTGCGGTCGAGATGGCGCCGGGCTCGACGCTGCAGCAGACCCAGCGCGTCGCCAGCCAGGCGGCCGACATCATCCGCAAGGAGCCGGACGTGGTGAAGGCCTTCGCCTCGATCCGGGTCGGCGGCGCCAACATCTACATCACGCTCAGCGACGATCGCGAGCGGACCAGCAGCGAGTTCGAGCGCCAGACCGCGCCCAAGCTTCGCGAGATCGCCGACGCCCGGGTCTATTTCCGCTCGCAGCAGGGCTTCGGCAACCGCGACGTCGGGATCATGCTCAGCGGCGACGATCCGGTGAAGCTCGAGCAGGCGGCCAACGCGCTCGTCCAGGACATGAAGAAGATGCCGGAGGTCAAGGCGCCGCGCATCGAGGGCGACCTCAGGCGGCCCGAGATCATGATCAAGCCGCGCTTCGACCTCGCCGCCGACATGGGCGTGACCACCTCGGCGCTCAGCCAGACGATCCGGATCGCGACCCAGGGCGAGATCGACCAGAACAGCGCCAAATTCTCGCTGTCCGACCGCCAGATCCCGATCCGGGTCTCGCTGAACGAGGAATCGCGCCAGAACCTCTCGACCATCGAGAATCTGCCGGTGCCGACGACCAACGGCGGCTCGGTGCCCTTGAAGGTCGTCGCCGAGATCGGCTTCGGCGCCGGCCCGACCCAGATCCAGCGCTTCAACCAGCAGCGCCGGATCGTCGTCGGCGCCGACCTCGCCCCCGGCGTCGTCGAGGCGATGAGCAAGATCAAGCAGCTGCCGTCCTACAACAACCTCCCCGCCGGGGTGGAGCATGCCCGGCAGGGCGAGCAGAAGATGCAGGCCGAGCTGATCTCCAACTTCATCATGGCGGTGGTCGCCGGCATCTTCCTGGTCTTCGCGGTGCTGGTGCTGCTCTACAAGCGCATCGTTCCGCCGTTCGTGAACATGGGCTCGCTGCTGCTCGCGCCGCTGGGCGGGGCGATCGCGCTGCACCTCACCGGCAACGCCATGTCGATGCCGGTGCTGATCGGGATCCTGATGCTGCTCGGGATCGTCGCCAAGAACTCGATCCTGCTGATCGACTTCGCCATCGAGGAGATGGGCAAGGGCGTCGAGAAGCACGAGGCGATCGCCGACGCCGGCCACAAGCGCGCCCAGCCGATCGTCATGACGACGGTGGCGATGGTCGCGGGAATGCTTCCGACCGCCATCTCGCTGTCGGGCGACGGCAGCTGGCGGGCGCCGATGGGGATCGTCGTGATCGGCGGCCTGATCCTGTCGACCGTGCTCACGCTCGTCATCGTCCCGGCGGGCTTCAGCCTCGCCGACAGCTTCGAGCGCTGGCTCGGGCCGAAGGTCGGCAAGATGCTGACCTATGGCGGCGCCAAGGACCACGGCCCCGACGGTGCAGCCGGCGGAGTGAGGCAATAACCCCTCTCCCGTTCTTTACGGGAGAGGAGGGGCCCAAGCCGAAGGCTTGGGAGGTGAGGGTCTTACGGACTCAGTGCTACGGACCCTCACCTCCCACCGCTTCGCGGCGGGCCCCTCCTCTCCCGCAAAGGCGGGAGAGGGGATTTCAGGCCCATTCCAGCCGAACCATTGCCGCTAAGCGCCCCGCACCCTAGGTTCGGGCGATGCGCAACATCTCCAGCTGGGCGATCCGCAACCCGATCTTCCCGCTCGTCCTGTTCGCGGCCCTGACCCTGCTCGGCCTGGTCAGCTTCATGCGGATGGACGTCAACGACAATCCCGACATCGAATTCCCGGCGGCGATGCATCACCGTCTCCCAGCCCGGCGCCGCGCCGACCGAGATGGAGACCCAGGTCACCCAGCGCATCGAGGCGGCGGTGCGCGGAATCAACGGCGTCGACGAGATCGCCTCGACGGTCGGCGAGGGCTCTTCGCAGCACCTTCGTCCAGTTCGTCATCGGCACTCCGGTCGACCGCGGGGTCAACGACGTCCGCGACGCCGTCGCCAACATCCGCGCGCGACCTGCCCGAAGGCATACTCGAGCCGCGGGTGCACGCGGGTCGACATCGCCGGCGGGCCGCTCGGCATCTATTCGGCCGAGACCAGCGACATGTCGCTCGAGGAACTGAGCTGGTACGTCGACAACACCGTCGCCAAGCGGCTGCTCAGCGTCGAGGGCATGGCCGAGGTCGCGCCGCTCGGGCGGGGTCAGCCGCGAGATCCGGATCATCCTCGATCCGGCCAAGATGCAGGCGCACGGCATCACCGCCGTCCAGGTCAACGCCCAGCTCCGCCAGGTCAACGTCAACGCCGCCGGCGGCCGCGCCGAGATCGCCGGCTCCGAGCAGTCGGTGCGCGTGCTCGGCAACGCCGCCAGCGCCTATGCGCTCGGCGCAGACCCAGATCTCGCTGCCGCGGCGGGCGCACGGTCAAGCTGTCGGCGATCGCCGACGTCCGCGACGCCTATGCCGAGCAGCGCAGCCTGGCGACGATGAACGGCCGCCAGGTGCTCAGCTTCCGGATCACCCGGGCCAAGGGCTATTCGGACGTCACCGTCTACGAGGAGGCGATGAAGGCGCTGCGGGAGCTCGAGAAGGAGAATCCCAAGGTCAAGTTCACCGAGATGTTCACCAGCGTCGACTATGTGAAGTCGCAATATCACAGCGCGATGGAGGCGATGGTCGAGGGCGCGGTGCTCGCCGTGCTCGTCGTCTTCCTCTTCCTTCGCGACTGGCGGGCGACGCTCATCTCGGCGCTGGCCATCCCGCTCTCGGCGATCCCGACCTTCTGGTTCATGGACCTGATGGGCTTCTCGCTGAACGGGCTCAGCCTGCTCGCGCTCAGCCTCGTCGCGGGCGTCCTGGTCGACGACGCGATCGTCGAGATCGAGAATATCGTCCGGCACATGCGGATGGGCAAATCGCGCCTATCAGGCGTCGATCGACGCCGCCGACGAGATCGGCCTCGCGGTCGTCGCCACCACCTTCTCGATCGTCGCCGTGTTCCTGCCGGTCGGGCTGATGCCGGGCATTTCGGGCCAGTTCTTCAAGAATTTCGGCTTCACCGTGGTCGCCGCGGTGCTGACCAGCCTCGCCGTGGCGCGGCTGATCACGCCGCTCGCCGCCGCCTATTTCCTCAAGGCCAAGGGCTCGGCCAGCCACGGCGAGGGCTGGCTGATGGACCGCTATGTCGGGATGCTGCGCTGGTCGCTGCGCAACCGCTGGTAGACGATGCTGCTCGGGGTCGCTCGCCTTCGTCGCCACCATCTTCGCGTTCGACGACCCTGCCGATGACCTTCCAGCCGCCGCTCAACCTCGACTTCAGCCAGGTCCAGATCGAGATGCCGCCGGGCTCGACGGTCGAGCGGACCAACGTCGTCGCCAACAAGGTCGTCGCGCTGATGCGCTCCAAGCCCGAGGTCGAGAACGCCTTCGCCGACGTCGGCCCGACCAGCGCCGAGCTGTTCGTGACGCTGAAGAAGGACCGCGAGCGCAGCAGCGTCGAGTTCGAGCGCGCCTATTCGCCCGAGCTCCAGGCGATCCCCGACGCGCGGATCAACTTCCAGTCGCAGGCCGGCGACCGGCAGCGGCCGCGACCTCAACCTCACCCTGGTCGGCGACGATCCGGCCAAGATCGCAGCAGGCGGCCGAGAGGATCATCGCCGAGATGCGCAGGCTGCCCGAGATCCGGGCGCCGCGGATCAACGGCGAGCTGCAGCGGCCCGAGATCACGATCAAGCCGCGGCTCGACCTCGCCGCCGACCTCGGCGTGACCACGGCGGCGCTGAGCCAGACGATCCGGATCGCGACCCTGGGCGACATCGACCAGAACAGCGCCAAATTCTCGCTCTCCGACCGGCAGGTCCCGATCCGGGTCGCCCTGCCGCTGACCTCGCGGCGCAACCTCGCACGATCGAGAACCTGCCGGTGCCGACCGCGAGCGGCGGCTCGGTGCCGCTGAAGCACGTCGCCGAGATCAGCTTCGGCGCCGGGCCGAGCGAGGTGAAGCGCTACAACCAGCGCCGCCGCACCTCGATCGGCGCCGACCTCGCCCCGGGCATCGTCACCAGCGACGCGATGAAGAAGATCGAGGCGCTGCCGGCGGTCGCAGAACCTGCCGGACGGGGTCGAGAAGGTGCAGGTCGGCGCGGCCAAGTGGCAGGCCGAGCTGGTCAACAATTTCATCCTCGCGGTCGATCGCCGGCGTCTTCCTGGTCTTCGCCGTGCTGGTCCTGCTCTACAAGAGGGTGCTGCCGCCGTTCGTCAACATGGGCTCGCTGCTGCTCGCGCCGCTGGGCGGGGCGATCGCGCTCCACCTCACCGGCAACGCCGATGTCGCTGCCGGTGATGATCGGCCTGCTCATGCTGCTCGGGATCGTCGCCAAGAACTCGATCCTGCTGATCGACTTCGCGATCGAGGAGATCGCCAAGGGCGTGCCCAAGGACGAGGCGATCGTCGACGCCGGCCACAAGCGCGCCCAGCCGATCGTGATGACGACGGTGGCGATGGTCGCCGGCATGCTTCCGATCGCGCTGTCCTTCACCGGCGACGGCAGCTGGCGGGCGCCGATGGGCGTGGTCGTGATCGGCGGCCTGATCCTGTCGACCGTGCTCACCCTGGTCATCGTCCCGGCCGGCTTCAGCCTCGCCGACAGCTTCGAGCAGTGGCTCGGCGGCCGCTTCCGCCGGATCCTCACCTACCGGCCGGAGGATGACGGCAAGCGGCCCGCGCCGCAGCCGGCCGAGTGAACCATCGCGCGCCGAGCGGATTGGGCCGGCATGGTCCCGGTTGAAGCGCCCCGCCACGGCATCCGGGAGATGCGGATCATCGCCACCGGCATGCTGGTGGCGATGGCGGCGATGTTCCTCGCCGCCAACCGCTATGACGAGACCTATCCCTGGCGTCGGCTTCGTCAAGGCCTTCGCCGAGGCGGCGATGGTCGGCGGCCTCGCCGACTGGTTCGCGGTCACCGCCTTGTTCCGCCACCCGCTCGGCCTGCCGATCCCGCACACCGCGATCATCCCGCGCAACAAGGACCGGATCGGCGACGACGCTGGCCGCCTTCCTGCGCGACAATTTCCTGATCCCCAAGGTGGTCGCCCGGCGGATGCGCAATGTCGACATCGCCGGCGCGATCGGCCGCTTCCTCGCCAACCCGCCGCCGGAAGGGCGGCTTCGCCAGGGCGGCTCGAGGCTGATCGCCGACCTGCTCGAATCGCTCGACCAGGAGCGGCTCGGCGGGATGGTCAAGACCGCGGTCGCCACGCGGATGCGCTCGCTCGAAGTCTCGCCCCTGCTCGGCCAGGCGCTCGAGGCGGCGATCACCGAGGAGCGGCACATCCCGATCCTCGACGGGATCGTCACCTGGGCCGGGCCGCACCCTCGACGCCAACGAGGAGCTGATCCGCAACATGGTCCACGAGCGCGCCGGCTGGATCATGCAGCTGGCCGGCCTCGACGAGAAGCTCGCCGACGCGATCGTCGACGGCCTGAGGAAGCTGACCATCGACATGGCGATCGACCCCGCCCATCCGCTGCGCGCCAAGGCCGAGGAAGCGCTCGCCGCGCTCGCCTGGGACATGCGCTACGATCCCGACATGCAGTCGAAGGTCGAGGGCTGGAAGAACGAGATCATCGCCAACAAGGCGGTGACCGACTGGCTCGGCGGCCTGTGGGAGAACAGCCGCGCGGCCCTGCTCACGGCGGCCCGCGATCCCGAGGCGGCGATGGCCGGCCGGTTCGGCGAGGCCCTCAAGCAGCTCGGCGAGACCCTCCAGCAGGACGAGCGCCTCAACAAGGCGATCAACCAGTTCGCCCGCCGGCTGGTCGTCGGCACCGTCGCCACCTACGGCAGCGGCATCGTCACCCTGGTCTCGGACACGGTCCGCGGCTGGGACGCGCGGACCGTCACCGGCCGGCTCGAGAATGCGGTCGGGCGCGACCTCCAATATATCCGGATCAACGGCACCCTGGTCGGCGGCCTGGTCGGGCTGATCATCCACACGGTCGAGGTGCTGGCCTGATCGCCTCTTGAAGAATCGTAGCGCCATGCCGCTTTGGTGAGCGCCGCAGAACAAGGGGATGACGATGAAGATGGTTCGGACCTCGCTCGCCGCGCTCGCGGTCGTTCTGACCGCTCCCGCCCTGGCCCAGGCACCGGTTCCGGCGGCGGCGCCGGAGCCGGCCACCGTCATCCATGCCGGCACGCTGATGGCGGTGCCCGGCCGGCCGGCGCGGCGCGAGGCGAGCGTCGTCGTCCGCGGCCGCCGGATCGTCGAGATCCGCGACGGCTATGTCGACATGCCGGGCGCCCGGATCGTCGACCTTCGCGACAGCACCGTGATGCCGGGCTTCATCGACATGCATGTCCACCTGCGCGGCCTCGACGACCGGCTCCAGGCCCGCCTGCAGATGCCTCAGCGCGACTATGAGGACGAGGCCTATACCGCCCTGATCAACGCCCGGAAGACCCTGCTCGCCGGCTTCACGACGGTCCGCGACCTCGGCAACGAGCCGAGGATGATCACCACGCTTCGCGACGTGATCGAGGCCGGGCAGTTCGCCGGCCCGACCATCGTCGCGGCGGGGCGCGGGATCTCCGTCTCGGGCGGCCATGGCGACGTCAACGGTCTCAACCGCGACCTGACCGAGATCGGCCTCGCCCGCGCCGACAACACCTGCAACGGCGCCGACGACTGCCGGCGGGCGGTGCGCCGGCAGATCTCGGCCGGCGCCGACGTCATCAAGTTCGCCGCGACGGGCGGCGTGCTCAGCAACGTCGCCGGCGGTCTCAACCAGCAGATGATGGCCGACGAGATGCGGGCGATCGTCGAGACCGCGAAGACGTTCGGCCGCAAGGTCGCGGCCCATGCCCACGGCGTCGACGGGATCAACGCCGCGCTCGAGGCGGGGGTCGATTCGATCGAGCACGGCACCTTCACCGACGACCGCACCTTCGCCCTCTACCGGCGGACCGGCGCCTATTACGTCCCGACCCTCGTCGCGCCCGCCGCCGCGGTCGCCGACGGCGAACGCGGCGCCTTGACCCCGGCCCAGTTCGACAAGGCCAAGCAGGCCTCGGGCAATGCCGAGCGGAGCTTCGCCCGGGCGGTGCGCGAGCGGATCAACATCGCCTTCGGAACCGACAGCGGAGTGGCGCCGCACGGCCTCAACGCCAGGGAGTTCGTGCTGATGGTCAAGAACGGCATGGCCCCGGCCGCCGCCATCCATCGCGCCACGGTGGCCGCCGCGACGCTGCTCGGCCGGGCCGACCGGATCGGGACGATCGAGGCCGGCAAGGACGCCGACATCGTCGCCGTTCGCGGCGATCCGACCGCGGACATCTCCCTGCTCGAGAACGTCCAGTTCGTGATGAAGCACGGCCGGGTCCACAAGCTGGGCGGCGAGAGGCAGCTGACGACGGCGGACTGACCGCCGCCCCGATCAGTCGCCGGGCGGCACCGCTGCCAGCCCGATGCCCAGGACGATGAATTCCGCGGGCCTGACCGCCGCGAAGGCGACGACGACGTTGACGATGCCGGCGTCGATGTCGGCTTGGCTCGTCGTGGTGGAATCGCACCGGAGGGAATAGGCTGCGGCGGGCGTCGACCCGAGGAAGGCACCCTGCCGCCAAAGGCCGTCCAGGAAGGCGCCCGCCTGAAGCCGGATCGCCGACCACAGGGGCGGGCCGTTCGGCTCGAACGCCGTCCAGGCGAGGCCGCGGACCAAGCTCTCCTCGATCAGCAGCGCGAGCCGCCGCACCGGTACGTATTTCCAGTCCGAGGCGAGCGAGTCGGCGCCGTCCAGCGTCCGGGCGCCCCACGGGACCGTTCCGTAGATCGGGAAGGTCCGTAGGGCGTTGAGCCCCAGCGGATTGATCAGGCCGTTCTGGGCGTCGGTGAGCGCGACGGCGAGCTTGAGCACGCCCGCGATGGACTGGGTGATCCCGGCCGGCGCCTGCCAGACCCCGCTCTCGATGTCGCTTCGGCGATAGACGCCGGCCATGATCCCGCTGGCCGCGATCCGCCGCGGCTGCTCGCCGTCGAGCGGGTCCGGCACGAGCGGCTCGGGCCAGTAGGCGGCGGCATAGCTTCGATTGTCGGAGCCGAACTGCGGCGCGCTGTCGGTGGCCCATTGCTGCGCCGCCTCGACGGTGTCGATCCCGGCCGGCAGGTCGAGGATCAGGAAGGCGCGCCGCCCTCGGCAATAGCCGGCGGCGGCGACCGCGAGGGCGAGATGGGCGCCTCCGGTCAGCTGCCGGAGATCGGGCAGGCAGAGGAGGTTGAACAGGTCGACGGCCTCGAGCGCGTAAAGGCCGGTCTTCTTGCCGGGATCGCCGATCAGGACGAGGCCGTCCTCGGCGGCGTCGCCGGAGACCCGGACGATCCAGGCCTCGTCGCCGCCATTGTCGTAGAAGCTCTTGACGGCATAGCCCATCTCGCCGCCGTCGACGCCGCCGAACAGGGCCTCGTAGCCGCTCCAGCCCAGCACCTGTCTCGGCTCGTTGACCGGTCCCTGGAGCGCGAAGCCGACGAAGGCCGCAACCGACGTCGGGACGGCGACGACGCTTCCGCCCGCCTGCGCCTCGGGCGTTGCCACCCTAGCCGTCGCTCGCCCGCTCGACGTCGGCGCCGACGGCCTGGAGCTTCTCCTCGAGCCGCTCGTAGCCGCGGTCGAGATGGTAGACCCGGTGGACCTCGGTCTCGCCCTCGGGCGGCGAGGCCGGCGAGGACGAGGCTCATCGAGGCCCGAAGGTCGGTCGCCATCACCGGCGCTCCGACCAGATGGTCGACTCCGCGGACCACCGCCGAACGGCCGCGACCTCGATCTCGGCGCCCATCCGGTTCAGCTCGGGGACGTGCATGTAGCGATTCTCGAAGATCGTCTCGGTCAAGCAGGCTGGTGCCCTCGGCGAGGGTCAGCATGGCCATGAACTGGGCCTGCATGTCGGTCGGGAAGGCGGGGTAGGGGGCGGTCGAGATGGACAGCGGCTTCAGGCCGCCGTCGGCGCTGACCCGGACCCCGTCCGGCGTGTCCTCGACGATCAGGCCGGCGTCGCTGAGGCCGGAGAGGATCGAGGGCATCGTGTCCTTGCGGGCGCCGACCAGCTCGAGCGAGCCGCCGGTGATCGCCGGCCGCGCAGGCGTAGCTGCCGGCCTCGATCCGGTCGGCCATCACCGCGTAGGTGGCGCCGTGGAGACGCTCCTTGCCGCGGATGGTGAGCGTGTCGGTGCGCAGGCCGTCGATGTCGGCGCCCATCGCGATCAGGCATTTGGCGAGGTCGGTGATCTCGGGCTCGCGGGCGGCATTCTCGATCACCGTCTCGCCCTTGGCGAGGACCGCGGCCATCAGCGCGTTCTCGGTGGCGCCGACCGAGACGAACGGGAAGGTGATGGTCCCGCCGACGAGGCCGCCCTTCGGCGCCTTCGCCTTCACATAGCCGGCGGCGACCTCGATCTCGGCGCCGAGCGCCTCGAGCGCCTTCAGGTGGAGGTCGACCGGCCGCATGCCGATCGCGCAGCCGCCGGGCAGCGACACGGTCGCCTCGCCGGCGCGGGCGACGAGCGGGCCGAGGACGAGGATCGAGGCGCGCATCTTGCGGACGATGTCGTAGGGCGCGACGGTCGAGGCGAGGTTGGAGGCGCGCATCGTCATCACCCGGCCGAACTCGTCGGGCCGCGAGCCCTCGACGGTGGTCGAGACTCCGAGCTGGTTGAGCAGGTGGCCGAAGCTGTCGACGTCGGCGAGGCGGGGCAGGTTGCGAAGGGTCAGCGGCTCGTCGGTGAGGAGGGCGCAGGGCAGCAGGGTCAGAGCCGCGTTCTTGGCGCCGGAAATGGGGATCCGGCCCTCGAGGCGCTTGCCGCCGCGGATGATGATGCGATCCATGGGGAGGTCTTACGGGATTCGCGAGGGGGTGCAAGATAGCCGTCATCCCGGCGAAGGCCGGGACCCAGGAACACGGGCGGCGCCGGTCCTCGCGCTACGGTGTTCCTGGGTCCCGGCTTCCGCCGGGATGACGATTGCCTCTCCGCTCCAGCGCCTACGCCTTCTCCAGCGTGCACTGGAGGGGGTGCTGGTTCTGCCGCGCATAGTCGATGACCTGGGCGACCTTGGTCTCGGCGACCTCGTAGCTGAACACGCCGCAGACCCCGACCCCGCGCTGGTGGACGCGCGAGCATCACCCGGGTCGCGTCCTCGATGCCCATCTTGAAGAACATCTGGAGGACCTGAACGACGAACTCCATCGGCGTGTAATCGTCGTTGAGCATCAGCACCTTGTAGGGGGAGGGCGTCTTGGTGCGGGTGCGCGTGCGCGTCGCGACGCCGAGGCCGGGGTCGTCGACGTCCCCGCCCTTGCGCTCGTCCGAGGCCCTGATGTCATCCCACCTCATACGTGCCCTAGATATGGCAACCGGCCATTTTCCGGCAAGAGCTTCGGCGATGGCCGACCGGCCGCTAAAGCTCGACCCGGCCGTCGCGGTTCCCGGAACGCAAAAAGGGCGGCCCCCGCGGGGGCCGCCCTTACTGCACCAGCTGGCGCTGTGGCCTCGTCAGGCTTTGATAACCTTAGAGCGCGACGGCGGCCTTAACGCGCTCGGCGGCGACCGAGTAGCGGCTGGCGAGAGGCTCGGCGACGTCGCCGGCGAGCTTGATCATCGTCTCGGAGAGCTTCGAGCTCTCGGTGACGAAGCCGTCGAACTGGCCGCGGACGAAGTCGCTCTGGAGGCGGAAGAAGTCGGTGGCCGACTTCACTTCGGCGAAGCCCTTGAGGGCCGCGGAGGCGTCCTCGAAGCTCTTGCGGCTGTACTCGGCGACTTCCTGGCCGACGGTCTCGAGGCCCTTGGCGACGATCTTGGTCGACGCGACGAACGCCTCGACATTGCCCTTGGAGAGCTCGGTCAGCTCCTCGGCGACCCGGGTGTTGCGCTCGATCTGGGTGCGGGCGCGCTCGTTGACGTCGCCGAAGACGGCCTGGAGGCGGTCGGCGACCTGGGCGGTCTCTTTCTTCATGATGCGGGTTCCTTCGTTCTGGATGCGGATGGTCTGGGTGGCGGCCGCGGCGACGGCGCGCTTGGCCGGACGGCCGGCCTTGCGGGCGGGCTTCGCGGCGGCGCGCGCCGGCTTGGCGGCGCGGGTCTTGCGGGCCGGCTTGGCGGCCTTCGGAGTGGCGGCCTTGACGACCTTGGCGGCGGCCTTCGCCGGAGCGGCGGCGGCCTTGGCGGCGGCGGCGGGGGCCTCGGACTTCTCGGTCACCGCCGGGGTGGCGGCTTTCGCGATCGCGGCCGGAGCTTTCGCCGTGGCTTCGATCGCCGCGGCGGCGGTCGGGGTCTGGGTCTGCTGGTCGGCCATGTGAATCGTTCCTTCGGGTCTATGCTGCGATGCAACATAAGCGACCCGCGCGGCCGATTCAAGAGGAAATGTTGCGATGCAGCATACCGTTTCTAACGGCTCAGGCTCGAAAGGAAATTCACGATGAGCATGGCGCGGCGGCCGCCCGGCCGTTGCGGGTGGGCGCCGTGGACTCCGCGCTGGTTGGCGATGATGACGGTGCCGGCCGGGCCCATCATCGGCACGGCGCGGTCGCGAAGCTCGGGATATTCCTTCGGGTGCCGGCCGCCGACGCCTTGCAGGAACGCCCCCTTGGCCAGCAGGTCGCGGCGCAGGTGGGAGCCCGGGACGTAGGTGAAGGGTCCGTCGGCGACGGATTCGACGTCGCTGAGATAGGTGAACATGTTGTAGAATTCGCCCAGCGTGTCGGTATGCGCCGAGCGCGGCGTCGCCGCCGAGCGGCTGAGCAGGAACTGGTGGATCTTCGCGCCGGCCGTGAAGAGCCGGGAGACGATCCGCTCGGCGAGCGCGAAGCGAGGCGACCCGAGCAGCGCGGCCAGATCCTCGAAGCCGTCGCGGGCCGCGATCGTCTCCACTTTCGAGAGCACGATGAAGCCGGCGTCGACGCCCTCGGGGCCGTTGCCGAGGAACGAGACGACCGGGGCGGGGCGGGTGAGGTAGTCGGGGATGCGGTCCGTCCCGGTCTGCCAGTCGCAGCCGTTTAGCCCGCCGCCGTGGGGCTCGCGCTCGCGCACCGCGTCGAACGGCTCGAGGAAGCGGGCGAGCGCCCGGCCGGCGGCGGCCGCCGCGGCCCGGTCGACGAACGCCGGGAGGCGCACGACTCCGTGCTTCCTCAACAGCGCGACGGCCTCGGCGACGGCGCCCTCGACGTCATCCGGATCGACCCGGACCGAGAGCGGCTCGAGGTCGGCGGCGGTGGGAAGGAAGCCGTCCCAGGGCGACCGCCTCGAGCGGCGCCTGAACAGCGTTCGAAGCAAGGGAGCGGCAGGGCTCCGGAGGAGCCTGTTGCCGAGCTTCCAGGCCGCAACTTCCGCCTTCCCGCCGAATCCCGCCATCCGTGGACCTTCCCCTGGCCGTCCCAAGGCCGCAACCGGACCCGCGCTATCGCGCCCTGACATAGCTTCCGGGCGCATCCTCGATCGCCTTCAATTTGCCCTTGCCGGGCACGCGCGCGCCCTTCGCCGGCACCTTCTTCCCGTTCCGGGCGCCGATCCACTCGATCCAGTCCGGCCACCAGCTGCCCTTGTGCTCGGTGGCGCCGGCGACGAACTCGTCGAGGGTCTCGGCCTTCGAATCGTTGGTCCAATATTGGTATTTCTGGGCCTCGGGCGGGTTGACCACACCGGCGATATGGCCCGAGCCGGCGAGGACGAAGCGAAGCGGGCCCTGGAAATAATGGGTGATCTTCCAGACGCTCGCCGGCGGGGCGATATGGTCCTCGCGGCCGGCCTGGACGTAGGTCGGGGTGCGGACCTTGTGGATGTCGATCGGGGTTCCGTCGACGACCAGCTCGCCGGCCCGGACCAATTTGTTGTCGCGGTAGAAGTCGCGCAGATAGGCCTGGTGCCACTTGGCGGGCAGGTTGGTCGTGTCCGAATTCCAGTGGAGCAGGTCGAACGGGACGTAATCCTCGCCGAGCAGATAATTGTTGGTGACGTAGCTCCAGATGAGGTCGCGGCCGCGCAGCATGTTGAAGGTGGCGGCCATGTAGCGGCCGTCCAGGAAGCCCTTGTCGGCCGAGATCTGGTCGATCAGCTGGAGGGTCTCGTCGGCGACGAACAGGTTCAGATCGCCGGCCTCGGAGAAATCGACCTGGGCGGTGAAGAAGGTGGCGCTGGCGACCTTGTCCGCCTCGCCCCGCGCCTCGAGCAAAGCGAGGGTGGCGGCCAGCGTGGTGCCGGCGACGCAATAGCCGATGGCGTGGACTCTCTCCACCCCGAGCAGCTCGCGCACCGTGTCGATCGCGTCGACCTGGCCGCGCAGCACGTAATCGTCGAGCGTGGTTTCGGCGAGGCTCTCGTCGGCCGATTTCCACGAGACGACGAAGACGGTCAGGCCCTGCTCGACCGCCCAGCGGATGAAGCTCTTCTTCGGGTTGAGGTCGAGGATGTAGAAGCGGTTGATCCAGGGCGGGAAGACGACCAGCGGGGTCTCGTAGACCTCGTCGGTCGTCGGGCTGTACTGGATGAGCTCGTAGAGCGGCGTGCGCTTGACGACCTTGCCGGGCGTGACCGCGATGTTGCGGCCGACCTCGAACGCCTCCGGGTCGGTATGGGTGAGCTGGCCCCTTGAGACGTCGCCGAGCATATGCTCGAGCCCCTTCAGGAGGCTCTCGCCCTTCGTCGCCATCGCCCGCTCGAGCACCAGCGGGTTGGTCGCGGCGAAATTGGAGGGGGCCATGGCGTCGACGAAATTCTTCGTCATGAAGCGCAGCTTCTCGCGCTGCTTGGGGTCGAGCCCCTCGATCGAGTCGACCGAGCCGAGCAGCCGCTCGGAGACGAGCAGATAGGATTGGCGGATCATGTCGAAGAGCGGGTTGTCGCGCCATTGCGGCGCGGCGAAGCGCTTGTCCTTGTCGGCCTTCTCGGCGAGCTCGGTGCGCGGCGCCGTCGCGCGCCGAGCGCGCGCTGCCAGATGGCGAGGCCCTCCGTCCACATCTCGGCCTGCTGCTGGGCGAGCTTCGCCGGGTCGCCGAACAGGTTCATCCAGGGCAAAGCCGGGCGCCTTCGGCTCGGCGCGCCTCGCCCATCGCCTTGGCGACATGCTCGAGCATCAGCTGCTGGGCCCGGCCCATCACCCAGGTCCAGTGCTGCATCTCCTCGAGGCTGGGCAGAGGCGGCGCCTCGGGGGCCTTGGTGTCCTCAACGGCCATGGGTTCCTCCTGTCGCGCGCTATCTAGGGAATGCGCGGGGCGGGGGAAAGGTTCGGCGCATCGTCGCGCTGCGCCGCAAGAGGGATTCGCGCGGAGGCGCGGACGGGCCGCGTTTCCCGGGTTTCTCGGGCGAGGCCGGGCGGATCCTGTCTCCCGCTGCCGCGGGAAGGGGGGCGGCCCGGGCGGAGCGTCAGCCCTCCGCGCCTCCGCGCCTGCGCGTGAGCCCGGGTGGCGCCGGCGGACGGCGGATGGAGGGATTTGTATTCGATCGGGCGAGGGCCGGAAGGTTCGGAAGTTTCATAAGTTTCGGCTTCCCCGGAAGACGAAAATTCGCCTCCCCGGAAGCCGAAGAAGCGGTCGCGGCGAGCGGTTTCGGCGGCGCGGTATTCGGCCTCCTCCTCCTCGAGCTGGGTGTCGACCAGCGCCTGCTCGACCTCCGAAAGGGTGCGCTCGTAATAGTCCTCGCCAAACTCGCCGCGCTGCTCGCCGTTGAACCGGGCCGGAGGCGGGAAGCTGGTCCACCAGACGCCGTCATCGCCTTCGCGGACCTCGTGGCCGGTGAATTCCGAGTGGTCCGGATCCGCCGCCTCGGCCGCCCTCGATCCGGGCGCCGGCAGCCCGTGCTCGAGCGCGTCCATATGCGCCTCCCAATCGTCGCATATCGCCCGGCTCTTCTTCTCGTCGCGGGCGAGCAGATGCTCGGTCTTGCCGAGCAAATAGGTCAGCAGGCGGTTGTCGTAGACCCGCTCCTCGCCGACCCGCTCGCCATGATAATAATGGCCCTTGAGAACGCCCTCGACGGCGCGCTCGTACGCGATCGAGCGGAGCTTGCGGGCGCCGAACAGGTGGGCCGCCTCGCAGGCGTCGTCGAACGAGCGGGCGTCGTCGCGGCGGCGCACCCGGTTGATCGCCTGCTCGGAGAGGCCGACCCGCGCCGCCGCTTCGCGGGCGATGCCGCAGTCGGCCAGCGCCTCGACATAGGCGCGCTGCTTCTCGGGGGTGAGGCCGTCCTCGCGGTAGCGCAAGGGCACCGGCTCGAAGGCGAGGCGGTCGGCCGCCGCGCCGGGCTGGGGGTTCATGGGCGAGGCGAAATCATCGGACGCCGCCTCGGGCGATGGCGCAATGCGCGACTCGGGATGGTCCATGCCAGGATTAGAACATAAGACGAACCGCAGGGCAAATCCTATTTCTCCGGTTTGGGGGTTCTGGTCGCGAATGCGCCGGCTTTGGTGACAGTCATCGTCCCGTCCTCGGCAATGGTGATCGTTTGGGTCGTGGTGGCGAACTTGACGCCTTTGGTGCCGCTCTTTTGACCACGGATATGGTTCGGAATCTGCCACTCGAAGCTGCCCTTCTTCCAAGGCTTCGGATAGCCGCCGGCACCTGCATTATCGACGAATGTATTGCCGACGGATAGTTGGTGCCAATTAGTGTCGGGGTGATGGGAAAGGTCTAAGTCTTTCGGCGGGTTTTTGTCCTTCAGCGGGTTTTTGTCCTTCGGTGGGTTGAAATAGCCTTTGACGTTGGTTGCCTTCCCTTCAACCTCGAGCTGCTCGGAATTGTGGAATGAGACGCTGAGCGGCGCGAGCGTCATCCGCACCTTCATGCCGACTGCCGCCGCGGTGGGGGGTTCGAACTTATAGTCAACCATCCACTCCCCCGAAATCCCGCTGGGCAGTTGGACTTTCATTGCCTTCGTACTCTTGGCACCAGTGGCGTTTATCGTGGCCTGGACGGTCGCCGATCCGGCACTCTCAGGGGCGGTCCACACGAAGGTCGCAGCTTTGCTGCCGGTCTTCGGCGTTCCCAAAGTCGCGCTCCAGTTGGCTGCCGCGCCGCCGACGCTGAATTGGACGATCTCCGATACTCCGACGATCGTTCGCGAGTCGGGTGTTTTTTTGTCAGCGGCCGGATTCTTGGTCGTGCTCGTCATGACATCGGGCTTCGCTTGACCGACAGTTTTCGCGCCTGGGGACGCCGGGGCCTGCCCCTTCTCCGGCTCCGCGCGTCCGTATCCGAAGGCCCCGCCGAGCCGAGCGCCGCCAAGACGTTCTAGGCCGATCGGCGCGGTCCTAGGGTTCTCTGATCCGCCAGCATCGGCCTTGAGCTGGAGCGGGCCGTTGGACGAACCGACGACGAGCTCGGACTGCGGCGCTCCGGCGTTGTGTTCCGATGCGGCGTTGCCGGCGGGTCCGGGCCGTCCTCGCTCGTCCTCCTTACGATTGAGGACAGCGTGAACGAGCTGGGGGGCGGGCCGCCGCGGCGGTGGAGCCGGGGCCTTCGCCGTCGTGGCCGCGGCGAGATCGGGCTTCCTGATCAACGGCGCCTTGATCATCCTCGCCTCCCGCGCTGGGCAGGCTTGCGATTATGGTCGCTGCGCGGCCAGGAGGCAATCGGCGGCACGGAAGGATTGGTGCCCAGGAGAGGACTCGAACCTCCACGCCCTTGCGAGCGCCAGCACCTGAAGCTGGTGCGTCTACCAATTCCGCCACCTGGGCACAGGAGAAGATCAGTCGGTAGGCGGCGCGAACTAGGGGGCGGGCCCGCGCTTGTCAACGCAGGGGCAACGGGGCATGGGGGCGCCGCACAGACGAGGCTCATGAGATGGCAGCGACGAGCGACGCGCGGGACCGCGTTGTCACCCTGTTCGGCGGCGGCGGCTTCCTCGGCCGCTATGCCGTCGCAGGCGCTGCGCGCGCACCGGCGCCCGGCTTCGGATCGTCCAGCGCGACCCGCGCCGGGCCTTCTTCCTGCAAGCCGCTCGCCGCGGTCGGCCAGATCCAGTTCGTCGCCGCCGACATCCGCGACCGCGACCGGGTCGCGCGCCGTCGGTCGCGGGCAGCGACGCCGTCGTCAACCTGGTCGGGATCCTCAAGGGCGATTTCGACGGCCATCCATGTCGAAGGCGCGCGCAACGTCGCCGAGGCCGCCGCGGCGGCCGGAGCCTCGGCCCTGGTCCATGTCTCGGCGATCGGCGCCGACCCGGAGAGCCGAATCCGATTACGGCCGGAGCAAGGGCGAGGGCGAGGCGGCGGTCCGGGCCGCCTTCCCGGGCGCGACCGATCCTGCGGCCCTCGATCCTGTTCGGGCGCGAGGACCATTTCGTCAACCGCTTCGCGGCGATGGCCCGGCTCGCCCCGGCGCTGCCGGTGATCAGCGGCGGAACCAAGTTCCAGCCGGTCTATGCCGCCGACGTCGGCCGCGCCGTCGCCGCGGCCGCGCTCGACCCGGGCCGCCATGGCGGCCGAGACCTACGAGCTGGGCGGGCCGCAGGTGCTGACCATGCGCGAGCTGGTCGAGTGGGTGTGCGAGAGCGACCGGCCGCGCCCGGCCGCTGGTCGACATACCCGATCCGATCGGCCGGCTGATCGCCCGGGCCACCGGCTGGGCGCCCGGAGCGCCGATCACCTGGGACCAGTGGCTGATGCTGCAGGCGCGACAATGTCGTCCCGCCGGGCGCCGAGGGGCTCGAGGCGTTCGGGATCCGGCCGACCCCGCTCGCCGCGGTCGCCGAAGGCTGGCTGACCTCCTATCGCCGCCACGGCCGCTTCGCGGCGAAATCGCCTTATTGACGCTCGCGCGTCCCACTGACGCGCTAGCGTCATCCCGGCGGAGGCCGGGATCCCAGGGAGACTTTGCACCGTGACTTTTTTTCGCTGGGGTCCCAGCCTTCGCTGGGACGACAAGTAAATGGAAGCCACCCTCCTCACCATCATCCTGCTCGGCATCGTCGAGGGCGTCACCGAGTTCATCCCGGTCTCGTCGACCGGCCATCTCGTCCTCGCCGCCGAATTGCTCGGCTTCGACAGCGCGGCGGAGGGGACGTTCGAGATCGTCATCCAGCTGGGCGCGATCCTCGCCGTCATCGTGCTCTACTGGCGGCGCTTCTGGGACGTGCTGGTCGGGCTGTTCCGGCGCTCGCCGGGGCGCGGTCGCCTTCACCCGCAACGTCCTGCTCGGCTTCCTTCCGTCGATGGTGATCGGCGCCGTCGCCTATGAGGGGATCCAGCGCATGCTGGAAACTCCCGATGATCGTCGCCGTCGCGCTGATCCTCGGCGGCATCGCCATCCTCGTCATCGAGCGGATGACCAAGAGGGTGACCGTCGAGAGCGTCGAGGCGATGGGCTGGAAGACCGCGCTCGGCATCGGCCTCATCCAGTGCCTGTCGATGATCCCGGGGGTCAGCCGGTCGGGCGCGACGATCATGGGCGCGCTGGCGCTCGGCGTCGAGCGCAAGACCGCGGCCGAGTTCAGCTTCTTCGTCGCGGTTCCGACGATGATCGGCGCCTCGGCCTATGCGATGCTGCAAGATCGGGGGCCGAGCTCGGCGCCGGCGACCTCGGCGACATCGCGGTCGGCTTCGTCGTCTCCTTCGTCGTCGCGTTGGTGGTGATCAAGGCGTTCATCGGCATCGTCACCCGCTACGGCTTCGCGCCCTTCGCCTGGTACCGGATCGTCGTCGGGGCGGCGGCTCTGGTCTGGCTGCTGGCGCGCTAGCAGAGGGGACACGTACTTTTCGCGAAAGTACGTGTCCCATCCTATCGCGCCCGAGCGGTCGGTCATGCCGGACTGATCCGGCATCCACCTGCCTTCCTTCGCAAGGAGAGATGGATCCGGATCAACCGGGATGACGCCCGGTTCAGATTAGGCTCAGGCTGTGGCATGATAATCCGCAACCGAGTCGCCCGAGCGCGCGTTTTTGCCGGGGCGCCAGGGATTTGAGGAGGCCTCCTTGCGTAAGCTTATCATCGCCATGACGGCGCTCGCCGCGGCCGCGCCCGCCTTCGCTCAGCCGCCCTACGACCCGCGCGACGACGATATCGTCCGCCGCCTGCCGCCGCCGCAGGAGGTCGAGCGGATCGGCGACTCGCTCGGCGCCGCCGCCGACGCGATCATGGACGTCGACGTCGGCCCGATCGCCGACGCGCTCGATCCCTATCACCGCCGCTACCGCCACGGCCGCCGCCAGACGCTCGGCGACCTCTCCGGGCCGCGGCGATCCCTATGCCCGCGAGCGGATGCGGGCCGAGATCGGCGCCGTCACGATCGGCCTCGGAGCGGCGATGGAGCAGGTCGCGATCATGACGCCGGTGCTTCGCCGCAGCCTCGAGGAGGCGACCCGCCGGATGGAGGACGCGATCGCCCGCGGCCGCTACGCCCGGCCCTATGACGACCGCTACGAGCGGCGCGACGACGAGCGCTACGATCCGCGCGGCGACGAGCGCTACGAGCCGGAATACGATCCGCGCTAGTTCGTCATCCCGGACTTGATCCGGGATCCACCTTCCTTTGGAAGGACCGCGAAGAAGATGGATTCCGGCTTTCGCCGGAATGACGAGTGGCGCGTCTATCGCGCGGGCGCTAGAGACGCCCTCGCATGTGGCAGCTCTACCAATTCCCCTTTGCCCCTTCTCGCGCAAGGTCCGGCTGATGCTGGCCGAGAAGGGCGTCGCGCACGAGCTGGTGCGCGAATCGCCCTGGCTCAAGCGCGACGAGTTCGCCGACCTCAATCCGGCCGGCCAGACCCCGGTGCTGGTCGAGGAAGCGCGCGGCATCGTGCTGATCGATTCCAAGGCGATCTGCGAATATTTCGAGGAGACGGTCGACCGCTCGCCGATGATCCCGGGGACCGCGCCCAACCGCGCCGAAGTGCGGCGGCTCGTCGCCTGGTTCGACGAGGGGCTGTACGGCGAGGTGGTGGCGCCGCTGATGGACGAGCGGATGACCAAGCGCCTCGTCGCCCGCGACCCGCCCGACACGCGGGTGCTTCGCGAGGCGATGAAGACCGCCAACAACCATCTCGACTATATCGACTATCTGCTCGACCACCGCCGCTGGCTGGCCGGGCCGGTGCTCAGCCTCGCCGATCTGACCGCCGCCGCCCATCTCTCCGTCGCCGACTATCTCGGCGGGATCGACTGGCGCGGCCACAAGCAGACCGCCGACTGGTACAGCGTGATGAAGTCGAGGCCGAGCTTCCGGCCGCTGCTGACCGAGCGGATGGAGGTGATCGCGCCGCCGCCCCATTACGACAAGGTGGATTTCTGAACGGCGGCGTCGCCCCAGCGCAGGCTGGGGCCCCGGCGGGCGAAAGGCGCGGCGTTGTTCACACTCTGGGATCCCGGCCTTCGCCGGGATGACGGTCTACCCTCGGTTCCGGCGTTCCAGGTAGAGATAGGCGGGGTCGAACTCCGCCGTCCGCCGAAGCTCCTCCCGATCGCGGATCGCGACCCGGCCCGAGCGGAACTCCATCAGCCCCTGCTCGCGGAGCTCTCGCAGGGTGCGGTTGACGTGGACGGAGGTGAGGCCGAGGCATTCGGCGACGTCGGCCTGGGTGAGGCCGAGGGCGTAGCCGTCCCCCTCGGCCAGGCCGACCAGGCCGAGCCGGACCTCGAGCTCGCAGAAGAGATGCGCGACCCGGGCGAGGGCGCTTCGCCGGCCGAGCGAAACCTCCCATTCGCGGTGGATGGCCGCGTCGAGATTGGTGGCGAACCAGTAGAGCCTCGTCAGATGCGGATATCGCTCGGTGATCCGGCGCAGATTCTCGTGGGGAAGGATGGCGACCCGGCACGGAGTCAGGGTCATCATGCTGTGGTCGAGCCGCTTCAGGGTGAAGCTGTGCAGGTCGGCGAAGTCGCCGGCGACGTGAAGCTCGGTGACCTGCCGCTGCCCGCCCTTCAGGTCCTTGTAGCGGCACATCAGGCCGTCGAGGAGAAGGGTGCTGTGCTGAAGCTCCCGGTGCGGCTCGATGAAGGTCAGGTCGGAGCGATAGTCGCGATACTCGCTGACCGCCGCCCTGATCGCCTCCTCCTCCGCGGCGCCGAGCTCGTCGCGGGCGCGAAGCTTCATCAGATGCCTTTCGATCACCGCTCGTCCTCGCTCGGCAGGATTTCGACCGCCTCGGCGAAGGCGATCGTCGCGAGGAGAGTCCCGGCCTCGTCGAGGATCTCGACCCGTCCGGCGAGGTCGAGCCGGCCGCGGCGAACCTCCTCGCTGGCGAGCGAGCGGATGCCGTCGATCGCGGCGGCCCGGGCCGAGTCGAGATCGGGCAGCTCCAGCCCTTCCTCGTCGCGGCTCGCGCCGGCGCGGTTGTAGAGGTTGAGATGGAATCGCGGCATGGCGATTGAACGTGCGCGCGCGAACTGCGGTCCGAATTTTCTCCCTATACCAGGTTAGGGAACCGCGACCGGCCGAGCCGGTCAGGCGCTGATCCGAGCTGGTTCCGCCCCCGGCCCTTCGACAGGCTCACGGCGAACGGTTGGGGGCAATTCAAACCTGGGCGGCGACGTCGATCCGGCCGGTGATCCGTCGAAGGAACTCGGCCTCGTGCGGGAGGTGGGGCCGGCCGTCGGGGTGGAGGATGTCGTGGAACCAGCTCCGGGAGCCGCTGGCGATCCTGGCGTTCTCGCTCGGGTCCCAGGCGAGGTGGGTCTGGGTCCGCCCCGAGACGAGGCCCCAGCAGAAGGCGGCGACCCGGTGCTTCTTCGCCTTGGGGAGGATCGCCTGGAAGGTGCTTCCCGCCGAGCGGGCCATATATTCGGTGCACAGGATCGGCCGGCCGAAGCTCTTCAGCCAGCGCAGGCGGCGCCCGAAGTCGCGCGGCTTGCCGTAATTGTGGAAGGAGACGACGTCGGAACTCGACGTCTGGACCCGCTGGATCGGGCTCAGCCTGTGGTCAGCCGACCAGTTTCCGAGCCAGATGGCGCTGGTCAGAGGCTGGCTCGGCCCGGCCTCGCGCGCCCATCGGAACGCCTCGACCAGCAGCGGCGTGACGAGCGCCGACTTGGCGCGAAGCTCGGCGCGGTTGCACAGGGCGACCTCGGGGCCGTTGTCGGGCTCGTTCCAGATGTCCCAGGCGAGCACCCGCGGATCGTGCGCGAAGGCGGCGACCACGCCGGTGACGTAGCGGCGGAGGCGCTCGTGCTGGGCGGGATCGGCGAGGGCGGCCATGCCCGGCGACTGCACCCAGCCGGAATTGTGGACGCCCGGGGTTGGGTCGCGCTGCGGCCCGAGCGCCGGGTTCGGATCCCAGCAGGAGTCGAACAGGACGAGCATGGTGCGGATGCCGTGCCGCTCGGCGATGGCGAGATAGGCCCGGATCCGGGCGGCGAAGCCCTCCGCGTCCTGATCCCACAGAAGATCGTGCAGATAGACCCGGACCGCGTTCATGCCGAGCGCGGCGGCCCAGGCGAGCTCGCGGTCGATCGCGACCGGGTCGAAGGTCCCGGCCTGCCAGAATTCGAGTTGGTTGATCGCGTAGGAAGGCGTGAAGTTGCAGCCGACGAGCCAGGGCAGCCCGTCATACCAGAGGTGCGCCGCCGCTTCCGTCCAGCGGCTGCGTTCCGCCCTCCCCGGGGCGGAGTTGAGGTTCGTGCCGGACCTGTGCATGCTCTGCTTTTCGGCTGATGGGCCGCCCCGCGGAGTGCGGAACCGGCACGGATGAAACCTGCTTTCAATCAATAACCTATGTTCGAGGAATCGGGGACGCAAGCCGGTTTGCGGCGGCCTTTTCCGGCCGGCCGCAAGCGACTTGATAAGCCTTCGCGACCGTAGCGCGGCTCGGGTCGAACCCCGGCTTCGGCCGATATGATATTCGAAAAAGGGCAGGGGCTAGCGGCGGGCGGTGACGAAATAATCGAGGCTCTTGTTGTCCGAGAGGTGAAAGCCGCGGGCCGGACCCCAGGCGAGGCCGTGGCAGTCGACGATCTCGAGACCGCAGTCCCTCAGCAAGGCGCACAATTCGTCCGGCGCGAGGAACTTGTCCCAATCGTGGGTGCCGCGCGGGATCCGGCCGGTGCCCTCGCCGAGCAGGATCAGCATCAGCCGCGACCAGGCGGTGCGGTTGGGGGTGGAGAGGATCAGCAGGCCGTCGTCGGCGAGGGCGTCGGCGAGGCCCTGGACGAAGGTCGCGGGTCTCGGCGACATGCTCGACCACCTCGAGCGAGGTGACCAGGTCGAACCGGCCGTCGAGCGCTTCGACCCCGCCGACGCGATAGTCGATCGCAGCCCCTGGCCGAGCGCATGCGCCGCGCGCCGCGTCGATATTCTCCGGCGCCGCGTCGACCGCGGTCACCTCGCGCGCCGAGCCGGGCCAGCGGCTCGGCGAGCAGGCCGGCGCCGCAGCCGACGTCCGCCGCCCGCCGCCCGTCGAGCGGCCTGCAGGCTGCATTCGTCGCAGCCCCCAATGCTGGTCGATCTGGTCGCGGATGTAGGCGAGCCGCACCGGGTTGAGCTGGTGGAGCATCGCCGAGGAGCCCGTTCGGGTCCCACCAGTCGCCGGCCATGCGCGCCGAAATGGGCGGCTTCCCTGGGGTCGATCGTGCTCGTGTCGGCCATGCCTCGGTCCTGTCGGTTGCCACAATCTCCTTGCACTCAACGCCGCGACACGAAAAGAGCCGCCGTCATGGCCCGCATCGTGATGAAATTCGGCGGCACCTCGATGGCGGGCATCGAGCGCATCCGCCATGTCGCCGCAGCGGGTGAAGCGCGAGGCCGACGCGGGCAACCAGGTCGCGGTCGTGGTCTCGGCCATGGCCGGCGAGACCGACCGGCTGATCCAGTTCTGCCGCGAGGCCTCCAGCCTCTACGATCCGCGCGAATATGACGTGGTGGTCGCGAGCGGCGAGCAGGTGACGAGCGGGCTGCTCGCCATCACGCTCCAGGGCATGGGCCTCAACGCCCGCTCCTACATGGGCTGGCAGCTGCCGATCCGCGCCTCGGGCCACGCCTCGGCGCTGATCGACGATATCGACGCGAGCGTGCTGGAGCGGGTGTTCGGCGAGGGCGGCATCGCCGTCATCCCGGGCTTCCAGGGCGTCGCCGCCGACGGCAGCCTCGCGACGCTCGGCCGCGGCGGATCGGACACGTCGGCGGTGGCGCTGGCGGCGGCGGTCAAGGCCGACCGCTGCGACATCTACACCGACGTCGACGGCGTCTACACGACCGATCCCGCGCATCGTGCCGCGGGCGCGCAAGCTCGCCGGCCGTCACCTATGAGGAGATGCTGGAGCTGGCCAGCGTCGGCGCCAAGGTGCTCCAGACCCGCTCGGTCGGCCTCGCCATGCGCGAGAACATGCCGATCCAGGTCCTCTCGTCGTTCGACGACCGCCCCGGAACGATGGTCGTCGGCGACGAGGCCATCGAGGAATTCAACATGGAACGGCAACTCATCACCGGCATCGCCTACGACAAGAACGAGGCGCGGGTGACCCTGACCGGAGTGCCCGACCGGCCCGGCGCGGTCGCGGCGATCTTCGCGCCGCTGGCCGAGGCGCAGCATCAACGTCGACATGATCGTCCAGTCGGTGCCGCGCGCCGGCCAGAAGAGCGACCTCACCTTCACCGTCCCGACCGCCTCGCTCGCGCACAGCCGCGACCTGCTCGAGAAGGCGCAGCGAGGCGGTCGGCTTCGACGAGATCCTGACCGACACCAACGTCGTCAAGGTCAGCGCGGTCGGCGTCGGCATGCGCTCCAACGCCGGCATCGCCGCGACCATGTTCCAGACGCTCGCCGACCGCGGCATCAACATCCTCGCCATCACCACCTCGGAGATCAAGGTCTCGGTGCTGATCGCCGAGGAATATACCGAGCTCGCGGTGCGGGTGCTGCACACCGCCTACGGGCTGGACGATGCGGAGAGCCGACGGCATGAGCGCCGACACGACGTCGGCCACGACCGCCTCGCGCCGGCTGATGAAGCGCGGCACCGACTTCCTCGGCTGCGAGGTCGCCATCCTCGGCGGCGCGATGAGCTGGATCT
This sequence comes from uncultured Alphaproteobacteria bacterium, assembly GCA_963716155.1. Taxonomy (GTDB): domain Bacteria; phylum Pseudomonadota; class Alphaproteobacteria; order Sphingomonadales; family Sphingomonadaceae; genus Allosphingosinicella. Next base: position 1,503,124 of record OY970297.1, on the reverse strand, counting down.
CCGAGCGCAACCTCGTCTCGGCTTTGTCCAATGCCGGCGCGCTTCGGCGTGATCGCCTGCGGGGCGATGACTCCCGATCTGCTCGACACCGAGATCGCCGAGACCAAGAAGCGCACCGACGCGGCCGTTCGGCGTCAACCTGATCACCATGCATCCGCAGCTCTCCGAGCTGATCGACGTCTGCGCGCGCCACCAGGTCAGCCATGTCGTCCTCGCCGGCGGGCTGCCGCCGGCCGGCGCGATCGACCGGATCAAGGGCGGCGGCGCCAAGCTGATCTGCTTCGCCCCGGCGCTCGCGCTGGCGAAGAAGCTGATCCGCTCGGGAGTCGACGCGCTGGTCATCGAGGGGATGGAGGCGGGCGGCCATATCGGCCCGGTCTCGACCTCGGTGCTCGCCCAGGAGATATTGCCGCCGCTCGCCGCCGACATGCCGATCTTCGTCGCCGGCGGGATCGGCCATGGCGGGCTGATCGCCGGCTATCTCGAGATGGGCGCGGTCGGGGTCCAGCTCGGCACCCGCTTCGTCTGCGCGCACGAATGCATCGCCCATCCCAATTTCAAGAAGGCCTTCATCCGCGCCTCGGCGCGCGACGCGATCACCTGCGTCCAGATCGACCCGCGCCTGCCGGTCATCCCGGTCCGCGCGCTCAAGAACCGCGAGATGGAGAGCTTCGCCGCCAAGCAGCGCGAGGTCGCCCAGCTGCTCGACGAGGGCGAGGTCGAGATGGCGGAGGCCCAGCTCCAGATCGAGCATTATTGGGCCGGCGCGCTGCGGCGGGCGGTGATCGAGGGCGACGTCGAGACCGGCTCGGTGATGGCCGGCCAGTCGGTCGGCATGGTCAAGGAGGAGGCGCCGGTGGCGGAGATCATCGCGCCAGCTCGTCGACGAGGCCGCGCACGCGCTGGAGCGGCGGTCGGTGCACGCTTAGCGGAACGGATTCCGGACCGTCAGCGTTCCCTCGACAACGAAGCCGTCCTGGTGGTCCTCTGACCAAAAAGTCTTGCAACCGGCTTGAAGCGCTGAAGCGAGCAGTAGGGAATCGTAGAATCGCAGGTGGTAACGCTCAGCGACGGACAATCCGAGCTCGAGGGTGCCGGTGGTCAGGGGCCTGACAGTCAACAGACTGCGCAGGAACGTTAAAGCCTCACGAACCTGTTGCCATGAGTAATCATATTTACGTCTCAGAACGAGCGTCAGCTCGTTCAGAACCTGTACGCTTATCGTCCCGTCGCGGTTGATCAGCGCTTCGGCGAGACGTGCTTTTTCCGCCGCTCCGGTGAAATAGACCAACACATTTGTGTCGATGAAAGCTTCACCGTGCATTTGCCTCCTCGCGATCGAACTTGAAATCGGCCGGCATCGTCCCGCGGAAGCGGCGCAGCCCCTCTATCGCCTCCTCCCGCGTCATCTCGCGGTTAATTCGAAGAATCCCGACGTGGCCGGCCTCGAGTTCGACCTCGTCTCCCTCGCTGATTCTGAGTGTCTCGGCTACATCCTTGGGGATACGGATCGCCAGACTGTTGCCCCATTTCGCTACCTTCATATTCACTTCCCGGATATACATTCGACTCAATGTAGATCATAGCCCAGCGCAGGCTCAAGCGCAATTCCCCGTGGCGCCCGCGCAGCCCCTTCTGCTACCCCTCCGCCATGCCCGGACCAGTCCGCCGCCTCAGCCCGCGAGATATTGACCGGGCTGCACGACGTGATGGCGTCGCGGGCGAGCGCCCAGGCCAAGCTCAACAAGGTCGTCAAGATCATCGCCGAGGCGATGGAGAGCGAGGTCTGCTCGATCTACCTGCTGCGCGACGGCGTGCTCGAGCTGTTCGCCACGCGTCGGGCTCAACCAGAGCGCGGTCCACGTCACCCGGCTCGCGCTCGGCGAGGGCCTGGTCGGGACGATCGCCAAGGACGTCGCGATCCTCAACCTCGCCGAGGCGCCGAGCCATCCCGAATTCGCCTACCGGCCCGGAGACCGGCGAGGAGCTGTTCCACAGCTTCGCCGGCGTGCCGATCGTCCGCCGCGAGCGGGCGATCGGGGTGCTCGCCGTCCAGCATGCCGAGCCGCGCGCCTATGACGACGTCGAGATCGAGGCGCTGCAGACGGTGGCGATGGTGCTCTCCGAGCTGATCGCCAATGCCGGCCTCGCCGACAAGGCGGCCGAGGCCGGCGACCGCGGAACGCGACGAGGGGCCGGAGCGGCTCGACGGGCTGAAGCTGGTCGCCGGCATGGCGCGCGGGCCAGGCGGTCTACCACCAGCCGCGCATCCTCATCGAGCATACCGTCGCCGAGGACGTCGAGGCCGAGCGCCACCGCGTCTATTCCGCCTTCCGCAAGATGCGCGAGCAGATCGACGCGATGACCAACCAGGCCGAGTTCGGCACGGCCGGCGAGCATCAGGAGGTGCTCGAGACCTACAAGATGTTCGCCTATGACGAGGGCTGGTCGCGGCGGATCAACGAGGCGATCGACAGCGGCCTCACCGCCGAGGCGGCGATCGAGCGGGTCCAGCAGCGCACGCAGATGCGGATGCGCGAGATCGACGATCCGCTGCTCCAGGACCGGATGCACGACCTCGACGACCTGTCGAACCGGCTGCTGCGGATCGTCTCCGGCCAGCTCGGCACCGCCGCCCAGATGGGCCTGCCGCAGCGACGCCGATCCTGATCGCCCGCAACCTCGGCCCGGCCGAACTGCTCGAATATGACCGGCGCCGGCTGAAGGGCGTGATCCTCGAGGAAGGCTCGCTGACCGCCCACGTCACCATCGTCGCGCGGGCGATGGGCGTGCCGATGCTCGGGCGGGTCGCGCGACGTCCGCCAGATGATCGGCGAGGGCGACGAGGTGCTGCTCGACGGCGACGAGGGCGTCGCCTTCGTCCGGCCGACCGGCGCGGTCGAGGAGGCGTTCGAGGCCAAGTTGCTGATCACCCGAAGCGCCGCGCCGAATTCGCCGCGCTGCGCGACGCTGCCGCCGGTGACGAAGGACGGCCTCCGGATCACGCGTGATGGTCAATGCCGGGCTGCGCGACGACGTCGCCGCGCTCGAGATGACCGGGCGCCGACGGGATCGGCCTGTTCCGCACCGAATTCCAGTTCCTCGTCTCGGCGACCCTGCCGAGCCGCGAGAGCCAGCAGCGGCTCTACAAGTCGGTGCTCGACGCGGCCGGCGACAAGCCGGTCATCTTCCGCACCGTCGACGTCGGCGGCGACAAGGCGCTGCCCTATCTCGACATGGGCGACGGCGGGCGCGAGGAGAATCCGGCGATGGGCTGGCGGGCGCTGCGCCTCGCGCTCGACCGCGACGGGCTGATGAAGGCGCAGGCCCGGGCGCTGCTCGAGGCCGCCGCCGGGCGCGAGCTCAACGTCATGTTCCCGATGGTCTCCGAGCCCTGGGAATTGACGAGGCGCAAGGCGCTGGTCGAGCAGCAGCGCGAGTGGCTGGCCGGGCGCAAGAAGCGGCTGCCCACGCAGCATCCGCTACGGCGCGATGCTCGAGGTGCCGGCGCTCGCCGAGATGCTCGACATCCTGCTGCCCAAGGTCGACTTCCTGTCGATCGGCACCAACGACCTCACCCAGTTCCTGTTCGCCGCCGACCGCGCCCATCCCAAGCTCGCCGAGCGCTACGACTGGCTGAGCCCGTCGATCCTGCGCTTCCTGCGGCGGATCGTCGCGCGAGGCGGACGCGGCCGGGGTGCCGGTCGGCGTGTGCGGCGAGATGGGCGGGCGGACGCTCGAGGCGATGGCGCTGATCGGGATCGGCCTCACCCGCTTCTCGATCACCCCGGCGGCGGTCGGCCCGATCAAGGCGATGATCCGCTCGCTCGACCGGGCGGCCCTGCTTCCGCGCGGTGGAGGAGATGCTGGCGCGGCCGCCGGCGGACATGCGCGCGGCGCTGGCGGATGGGCGGAGGTGCAGGGGGTCGCAGGTGTACGGAAGTCATCCCGGCCTACGCCGGGATGACAGGGTCGGTGCCGCAGTCCGGTTGACTTTGCCCGCGCACCCCGTCTCTATGATTTGATCGAGAATGGAGGAAAATCGGGCCACGATGGCGGACGTGGATCAGGATCAGCTGCTAGGCCATGTCGGTCGGCGAGCGGCTTCGAGTCGCGCGCGAGGCCAAGGGCCTCAGCCTCGACGACGTCGCCCGCCAGACCCGCATCCCGGTCCGCCATCTCGAGCATATCGAGCGCGAGGAGTGGGACGCGCTCCCGGCCATCACCTACAGCGTCGGCTTCGCCCGATGCTACGCCAACACGATCGACCTCGACGGCGCCCAGATCGGCGCCGAGGTCCGCGAGCAGCTCGGCGGCGCGCGCTCGGGCGGCAGCGCCGCCGCCGCCTTTTACGAGCCCGCCGATCCGGCGCGGGTGCCGCCGCGCTCGCTCGCCATCGCCGCCGCGGCGATCGCCGTCCTGCTCGTCATCGGCTATCTGGTCTGGCGCAGCAGCGCGGTCGACGACGGCTCGCCCGGCCGACGTCGCCATCACCCAGAGCCGGAGCAGCCCGCCGCCAACGCCGCCGCGGCCAATCCGGCCGGCCCCGCCGCCGCCGGCGCCCGCCGCGGCCAACGGCCCGGTCGTCCTCACCGCGACCGAGGACGTCTGGCTCCGGATCGACCAGGCCGGCGGCGCCTCGCTCTACATGGGGACCCTGAAGGCCGGCGAGACGCTACCAGGTGCCGGCCGGAGCGCAGGCGCCGCAGATCCGCACCGGCCCGGGCGAACGTGCTCCGGGTCACCGTCGGGGGCAGCCCGGTCCCGCCGCTCGGCCCGCCGGAGACGACCATCTCCAACGTCAGCCTGACTCCGGCCGATCTCGTCGCCCGGGCGCAGGGCGGCGGCGGCGCCGCCGCCGGCGCCGCCGACACCGTAATAATTCACTCTTCTACGCCGGCCGCCAAGCCGTTTAGGATGACTCGGCGGGACCGGGACGAGCGGGGGAATTGTGATGCGTTTTCATCTTGTTGGGATGCTGCTTGCTGGCGAGCGTCGCGGCTCCGGCCGCGGCCCAGCGGAGCGAGACCCCGGAACGGCGGATCGAGCGGCTCGAGCAGCAGCTGCGCGCGGTCCAGCGCAGGGTCTTCCCGGGCGGCGCCGAGGTCGCGCCCGAGATCGAGCCGCAGGCGGTGCGCCGGGGCGAGACGGGGGTGCCCGCCTCGAGCGCGGTCGCCGACCTCACCGCCCGGGTCGATTCGCTCGAGGCGCAGCTTCGCGAGCTGACCGGGCAGGTCGAGCAGAACGGCAACCGGCTCCGCCAGATGGAGGAACGCCATCGCCCAGCTTCCGCGACAGCACCGGCGGCCGCCTCGACGCGCTCGAGCGCGGTGCCGCGCCGGCGGCCGAGGCCCGCCCGGCCCGGCGGCCGTCGTCGCGCGCGGCCTGCCGAGACCGGTCCCGCTCGGCGGACTGGCGTCCGCCGAGGCGGAGACCGAAGACGAGCGCCGGCCGCCCGTCCGCGGCCGCCACCGGCGACGCCGCCGCCGAGGAAGCCTATAATGCCGGCTTCCGGCTGTGGGAGGCGAAGCGCTATGCCGAGGCCCAGCAGGCGCTCGAGGCGGTCGCCAAGCGCTATCCGAAGAGCAAATGGGCGAGCTGGGCGTCGAACCTCGCCGGCCGCGCCTATCTCGACGCCGGCAAGCCGGCCACCGCCGCCAAGACCTTCCTCGCCAATTACCAGGCCAATCCCAAGGGCGAGCGCGCCGCCGACAGCCTCTATTTCCTCGGCCAGGCGCTGGTCGCGCTCGACAAGCCGGCCGACGCCTGCAAGGCCTATGACGAGCTCCAGGACGTCTACGGCTCGGCGATGCGCGACTGGCTGAGGCAGCGCCTGCCGGCGGCGCGCACCCAGGCGAAGTGCCGCTAACTTGCCTCCCCATCGACAGATGGGGAGGGGGACCACCCGAAGGGTGGTGGAGGGGTAAGTGGCGCAGGCCTTTGCCGTCTCGCGCGCGATCCGCTGCCGCCGGCGCCAATTACCCCTCCACCATGCTTCGCAGGGTCCCCCTCCCCGCCGATTCGCGGCAGGGAGGATCAGCGGCTCCGCTTCTCCATCTCCTCGGCGCGGGCGTCATATTCGACGGCCATCTGGTTGAGGGTGGCGACGACGTCGGGGGTGGCGATGCCGCGGGCGAGGCGGCGGCAGCGGCGGGCCTGCTCCCTCAGGAAGGCGGCGTCCTCGCTCATGCGCGGTCAGCGAAAAAGCCGGTGCCGGCGTTCCGGATAGAGCGCCGAGCGGTTCGCCACGGCGGACCTTGCGCAACCGATACGGTTATTTTGCGGATTGGCGGCGGCGCCGCTATAAGCGCCCCAAAACTTCAACAAGGGGATGAACGATGACGGGTAAGCGGATGATCCTGGCGGGCGCGAGCCTGCTCGCTCTGGCCGGCGGGGCGACCGCTCTGGCCCAGGCGCGGGGCGGCGGCACCGGGACGGCGACCTACTGGATGAGCGCGGACACCGCGTCGGGCATGGCCGCCATGGCCGCGGGCATGGGCCAAGCGGACGGCCGAGCGCGGGCTCGGTGATGGGCCAGATGTTCGGCGGCGGCCGCGGCGGCCGATCGTCCTACGTCCACAACCTCACCCTCCAGCTCGGAAGCCCGCGCCGCGCCGCCGGTCGCGCCGAGCGCCGAGCACGTCCCGCCGCCGGGGCTCCAGGCCGGCCAGGTGCCTGCCGCTGATGACTCCGCGGTCGCTCCGGCGCGCGACCGGCCCCGCCCAGCCCTGGGGGCAGATGCAGCGGCCGCGCGGCCGGATGCTGATCTACTGGGGCTGCGGCGAGCATGGCCCGGCCGGGCCAGCCGACGGTGATCGACTTCGCCTCGATGGCGGCGGGCAAGGATGCCGCCCGCCTTCGCCAACTCGCGCGCTGAAGCCGATGATCCCGCCCTCGGCGGCGACCTCGGCGACCTATGGCGAGTGGCCGAACGAGCGGACCCAGACGCGGGTGCCGGCCGGCGGCTCGCTGGTCGGCGAGCATGTCGTTCGCGGCAATTACTCGCCCGAGATCCGCTTCGCGCTCGGCGCCGGCCAGGATTTCCTCGCGCCGGTCGTCCTGACCTCGAACAGCGCCGGCGCCTCGGGCTCGATCCCGCTGGTCTGGCGGCCGGTGCCCGGCGCCCGCGCCTGGTTCGGAGCGGTGATGGGCGCGGCGCAGAACGGCGACTTCATCGTCTGGACCTCGTCGGAGACGCCAGGCGGCGATGATGGCGTTCGACTATGTCGCGGAAGCCGACATCGCCCGGCTGGTCCAGAGCCGGGTGCTGATGCCGGCGACGGCCGACCGCTGCACCGTCCCGGCCGAGGTCGCGCGGGCCGCGCCGCAATCGATGCTGAGCCTGATCGCCTTCGGCGGCGAGAGCAACTTCTCCCAGCCCCGCCCCGCCGCGGCGCCCGCGGACCTGGAAGCCCGAATGGACGGTGAAGCTGAGGACCAAGTCGACCCACATGGGCATGCTCGGGATGACCATGCCGGGCATGGACGGCGGCGACGAGGGCGAGAGCCGGAGCGGCCGAGGACGAAGAAGGAGAAGCTGCGCGGGGCTCGGAAGATATGGGGCAGTAACCGTCTCCCGGCGAAGCCGGGACCTCGGGCAAGATATTGCGGCCAGTGAGCATCGTCATCCCGGCTTTCGCCGGGATGACGAGTCTAGAAGAACAGCTTCCTCACGCTGAGCCGCACCGACCTTCCGAGCGGGTCGAGATAGCCCGGCTGGTAGCTGAGCGGCGTCGTGCCGAGCCGGTCGCGGACCTGCTGGCGGGCGTCGAACAGATTGTCGATCGACAGGCTCACCCGCATGCCGCGCAGGAAGCGGTTGCTCGCGGGCGAAGCGCTGCAGGCCGAGATCGGCGAACAGGCGCAGGTTGACCGTCGCGAAATCGTCGAAGAACAGATCGTCGCCGGTGCCGCCGCCCGCCACCGGGCCGCCGCGGACGAAGGTCGCGCTCTGCCAGTTGGCGGTGAGCCGGGCGCCGAGGCCGTTCTTGAACAGGCCGGCCTGGAGCTCGACCTCGTGCCGCGGCCGGCCGCCGCGGCTTCCCGCCGCCGAGCCGTCGAGGAAGTCGAGCTTCGGGAACGCCCGGCCGGATCAGCACCGCATCGGTGAGGTGCCAGGTGTGGTAGAGGCCGAGCTGAAGCCGCCCCGCGCCGGCGCCCCGGCCGCCGAAGCCGCCGCCGCCGAAGCCGCGCCCGCCGCCGCCGAGCCGCCGCGGCCGCCGCCTCCGCCGCCCCGCCAGCCGCCCTCGCGCGGGCCGCGCTCGCCCGGCGCGCCCTGCGCCGGCGGAGCCTGCGGCGGCCGGCCCTCGGTCGTCGGGGCGGCGGTTCCGGGCGCTGTGCCGGCGGGCCTGGCCGCCGCGCCCGAAGCGCCCGCGGCCCTGGCCCGGCTGCGGCTGCGGGCCGATCGGCAGGCTGAGGTTGAAGCCCCAGCGCAGCTCCGAGCGATCGACCCGGGCGAAATTGACCGGCCGGGTGTCGACGAGCAGCAGCCGGCCGTCCGAATCGCGCTGGAAGCGGTCCGGGAAGGCCGCCTCGATCTCGGCGGTCGCCGCCGGGAAGCCGGAGATGGCGTTGACGATCCGGCTCGACGTGTAATTGGCGGTGATCGACAGGTCGGTCGTCGTCGAGCGGCCGGACCGTCGCGCCGAGCTTCCACACCCGCCGGTTGTCGGCGATCAGGCCGGGATTGCCGCCGTCGATCCGGGTGACCTCGACGGTCTCGCCGCGGACGAAGTCGAACACGCGCACGCCCGGCGTCGGTCAGCACCGGATCGCCGAGCTGCTGCATCGACGGCGCGCCGTCCTCGTCGGTGACGGAGGCGATCAGGCTGACCTCGGAGATGGGCGACCAGTTGAGGCCGGCGCCGAGCGTCCGAAGGGTGCCGAAATCGGAGAGATGCTCGACCTCGGCGTTGAGGTTGGCGGAGAGGTTGCCGAGCGCCGGTCAGCACCGCCGCGGCGGCGGCTGGCGATCGGGATGTCGACGTTGACGTGGGCGTTCTGGCGGGTCCGGGAGAGCTCGCGCAGCGGTGAGCGCGCCGCCGCGCAGGGTCTCGCTGTCGAGGCCGCGGGCGTCGAAGCCGGCGCGGGCGGCGGCGGTGACGCTGCCGCCGGGAAGCTCGAACAGGGGCCCGTTGAGCAGAAGCTCGGCATTGCCGATCTGGCTGACCGACCGCGAGCGGTCGGTGCCGAGGCTGGTCTGGGTCACCGTCTCGGTGGCGCTTCGGTCGAAATTGCCGGTCAGGGTCCATTGCCAGGGCGCGATGGCGCCGTTGAGCGATGAGGCCGAGATGGCCGGCGCGGGTGTCGCTCTCCCGGCGAAGGCCCGGCGGGACCAGGGCTCGGACGCGGCAGGCCGAGGAAGGCGGTGCTGGAGTTGACGTCGAACGTGCCGTTGAGGGTCGCCGAGACGGTGTCGGAGACGGCGCGGTTCAGGGTCCCGCTCAGCTCGAGCTGGTCGGTCCGCGGAAGCAGGGTGCGGTAGCGGCCGAGCTCGATCCCGGCCACCGGCTCGGCCTGGACGATGTCGCGCTCGCTCTCGAACAGCGGCTCCGCGCGGCGATATTCGGCGCCGAGGTTGATCCGGCCGGCCGTCGTTGATCTGGAGGTAGTTGAGCTCGGCGCCGTAGGATTCGCGGCCGCCGGCGGTGGCGAGGCCGCCCTGGACCTCGGTCGTATAGGCGTCGAAGCGGCGCCTGAGGACGAAGTTCACCACGCGCTGGTCGGCCCGATAGCCATATTTGAGGGCGACCTCCTCGGGCATGACGTCGATCCGGGTGATCGCCTCGGGCGGGATGTCGCGTATCTCGGCGAAGCCGGAGATGCGGCGGCCGTTGAGCAGGATGACGGGGCGGCCGTCGTCGCGGCCGCGGCCGCTCCGGGTCTGCGGCGCGATCGCGTCGAGCAATTCGGAGAGGCTGCCGGCGCCGAGCGCCCGTGATCTCGCGCCGGTCGAACAGGACGTCGGGCGGCGATGTCGCCGATCACGGCGCCGCGCTGGCGCTGGCCGGTGACGACGATCGTCTCGCCTTCCTCCTCGTCGAGATCGGCGTCGGGGTCGTCCGGATCGGCGGCCTGGGCGGCAGGCTCGGCCGGCTCGGCCGCCGGTTCCGGCGCCGGCGGGACGATGGCCGGATCGGGCGGCGGAGCTTCCTGGGCGAGCAGGGGAGACGAGGCCGTCCCGGCGAGAAGGGCGAGAAGGAACGCTTTACGCAAGAGCACTGGACAATTGCCTTTGTTGTTCTGTTGTCGCCCGAAGGCGCCTTGGGCCGGGGGTGGGCCAAGGCGAGTGAACGCATCCTGTATCCGGCGGTTTCCTCGCGTTAAGGTCCGCCATGGCCGGCCCTCCGCACCCGGATCTCGTCCTGCGTTTCCGCCGCGATCTCGAGGCGCTGGCGGGAGCGGTGGAGACGCTCGCCGTCGCCGTGTCGGGCGGGCCCGACAGCCTCGCCTTGCTGCTGCTCGCGGAGGCCGCCTTTCCCGGTCAGGTGCAGGCGGCGACGGTCGACCATGGCCTGAGGCCCGAAAGCGCGGCCGAGGCCGAGGCGGTCGCCCGCCTGTGCGCGGAGCTGGGAGTCCGCCACCGGATCCTCCCGACCCGGGTCGAGCGCGCCGGCGAAGGCCTCCAGGCGGCCGCCCGCGAGGCCCGTTACCGGGCGCTCGCCGGATGGATGGCGGCCGAAGGCCTGGCGCTCCTGGTCACCGCCCACCATGCCGACGACCAGGCCGAGACGCTGTTGATGCGCCTCAACCGGGGCTCGGGAGTCGCCGGCCTGACCGGGGTCCGGGCGATCGGGACGGTGCCCGGAAGCGGCGGCAAGCTCCGGCTGTGCCGCCCGCTGCTCGGCTGGCGCCGCGACGAGCTCGAGGCGATCGTCGCCGCGGCGGGGATCGAGCCGGCCCGCGATCCGAGCAATTGCGACGAGGCGTTCGACCGGGCCCGGCTGAGGCGGCTGATGGCGGAGGCGCCCTGGCTCGACTCCGCCGCTCTGGCCCGGAGCGCGGCCCTCCTGGCGGAGGCCGAATCGGCGCTCGAATGGACCGCCGCCCGGCTGTTCGACGACCGCGCCGAGGCCGGGGAGGGGCGGGTCGCGCTGCGTCCGCACGGGCTTCCGCCGGAGCTCGTCAGGCGCCTGGTGCTGCTCTGCCTGCGCCGGCTGGACCCCGCCGCCCGGCCGCGCGGCGATCAGCTCTCCGCCCTCATCGCCCGCCTCCACACCGGAGGAGCGGGCACGCTGGGCGGAATCAAGGCGATTGGCGGCGACACCTGGCGGTTCGAGCCGGCGCCGCCGCGCCGCTAGCCCGTTCCCTGGCTCGGTGGATCGATTCGCCGCCGTTCCGGGTTGAGCCGCCATGATCCGCCGCTCCAGCCCTCTCGTCCTCCTCCTTCTCCTCGCCGCCTGCGACAGCGGGGAGGAGGGTATCGAGCCGCGCGCCAACAGCCAGGAGGAGCTGGAGAACCGGCTCGACAAGCTCGCCGACCGGACCGTCGAGGACATCGAGCCGCCCGACCGCCTCGGCGATCTCGTTCAGGCGGATCTCGGTCCCGGGCTGCGCTCCGGGCCGGGCTGTCGGCTGCGCCGCAACGGCCGGCTGATCCTGATCGCCAACCGGGCCGGCGCGGTGGCCCGCATCGACGGCCGGCGGGTGCCGCTCGCCCTGTCCGGGCCGGTCGATCCGACCGGCGGCTTCCTCACCGGGCGCGGAGTCACGGTCAGCGTCGGCCGCCGCGATCCGCCCGTCGCCAATGCCGACGAATATGGGCGCGAATGGGCGGCGCGAGTGACGATCGGCGGCGACAAGGAACGCGAGATCGAGAAGCATGAGGCGAGCTGGATCTGCACGCGCTGACTTTCGCGACGCCTCAGCCCGATCGTCCGCACAGCGGCAGCGCCAGGACCGGGCGCATCTCCTCGTCGTCGACCTCGACGACGGCGTCGGGCGGCGCGGTGCCGGCGGCCCGCGCCGTCTCGACCAGCTCCGCGGCCAGCCGCTCGGCCTCGGCCCGGGCCGCAGCGTCGTCGGGCAGGTCCTTGCCGGCGAGGTCGGGAAGCTCGAAGCTCTCGCCGCGCAGATTGAAATAATAAGTCGGCATCGCGTCCACCTGCGCAGACAAAAGCATGATCTGGATCGAGGTTGCGCGCGATGCGCCGGCGCAACGAGGATTTGCGTCAGGCCGTGGCCTGGCCTTCAAGCGGGTTCGCGCCGAGCCGGCGGCCGGTCCGAAGCGGCCGGCGGCGGAGGGGAGGCTCGGCGGGGCGGGCGATGCGCATCGGACGGACCGGCGGGCCGGGCGGCTCGGGCAGGGCCAGAGGCAGCTGGGCCGGATCGGCGGCGCGCTGCGGCGGAGCGCTGCCCCAGACGATCCGATAGCCTCTCGGCACCCGCCGCCACCCGGACGAGGCGAGGATGAGGTCGCAGCCACAGCCGGCGCAGCGCCCGAAGGCGATTCCGCCGTTGGAGCGCACCTGCGGCGCCGCCTGATGATGTCCAAGCCTGCACAGGATGCCCATGGCCCCAGCCTCCTTGCGTGGGTCCGATTGTTTTCCCGCGCCGGTTAAGGACCGGTAAGCGCTCCCGACGCGCCCCGGGCTCCGCTCGTCCGGGCCGCCGGAACCGCCCCCCGCCGCGCTCGTTCCGCCTGCGTTATTCACCCCTCAGACGGAGCCCAACCATGTCCCACATCCCGAACAGCGCCATGCCCCATGCCGGTCCCGCCGAAGGCGAGGCCCAGCAGGACCAGGCGGCGGGCGCCACCTTGTCCGAGCGTGCCGGCAAGCTCGCCGAGCAGGCGGCCGATTACGCCCGCGAGAATCCCAAGACGGCGATCGCGGCCGGAGCGGCGCTCGCCGCCGGCGCCCTCGCCGCCGCCGCCATCCCCCTCGTCCGCGGCCGCTCCGGCTCGGGCGGGACCAAGAGCGGCGGCCGCAAGAAAGCGGATTCCAAGAAGAGCTGAGCTTGGCCGGGCCGGGCCGCGACGCGTTGCGGGAGATGGCCGCGAACCGCGGCCTGAAGCTCGTCGCGTCGCGGGTCCGGACTCCCGGCAAGGGCGATTACGGCCGCTACGGCCTGACCGACTCCGCCGGAGCGAAGCTGCTCGGCTTCGCACCGTCCGGCCTCACCGCCACCGCGGAGGAGATCGAGGCCTATCTCCACAAGGGCCTCGCCGCCGACTGGAAGAGCTCGCTCCGGCCGACCGGCGGCAAGGCGAAGCCGGGCGGCCGCAAGCGCGCCGCCCCCGAGCCGGAGGCGAAGGCCAAGCCGGCCCCAGAACCCGAACCGGAGCCCGAACCCGAGCCGCCGCCGCTCGCCGTCCGCACCGCCCGGCCGGCGGACGCCGCGGCGATCGCCGGGCTGGTCGAGGCGCTCGGCTACCCGGCGACGGCCGAGGCGGTCGCCGCCCGGCTCACCGCCCTCAGGAAGGAGCTGCCCCTCGTCGCCGAGCGGGGCGGGGTGATCGGGATCCTGACCTGGCACGTCACGCCGGTCCTCCACCGGCCGCGGCCGGTCGGGCGGATCACGATGATGACGGTGGCGAGGGACGAGCGCCGGCGCGGGGTCGGCCGGGCTCTGGTCGACGCGGCTGGTGAAGCGTCTGCGGGCCAGGGGCTGCGGGCTGGTGGAGGTGACCAGCAATGTCGATTTGTCGGGCGCCCACGGCTTCTACCGCAAGCTCGGCTTCGAGCGGACCAGCTACCGGTTCGCCAAGGGGCTCGATTAGCCCCGGCCGTGGTTCCAGGCGAGTCGGCGGTCCTGCGGCGGCGGGGCGTCGCAGGCCTTGAAGTAGAGATGGCAGAGCAGGAGCAGAAGCGAGACGCTGTAGCAGGCGTTGGCCAGCTCATCGATCCGCGACACGCTGATCGGAAGGGCGATCAGCAGGATCAGCCGGAAATGCCATTCGCGCATGCGTGCGGTCTGGACTCCGAGCGAGGAGCCGGCCTGGCGATGGGCGACCCGCCGGACCGCCTCCATCAGCAGCAGCCAGGCGAGGCCGACCAGCATGGTGGCGAAGATGCCGTCGGTCATGCCTTTGCCGGTGAGGCTGAAGGCGAGGCCGGCGAGATAGAAAGCGACGTGGCCGTTCAGGCATTCGAGCGCGACCCGCCACTGGCGACAGGCCCAGGCGATGCTCCGCCCAGCCCGCCACGGGCGAGAAGATCCTGCTGAGGGCGATGTCGTCGATCGGGTTCACGCCCCTGTTTATCAAGGCAAAGAGTTGAGAAACGGCAAAAATCGGCGACATGGTTAATTTCCCGGCCCGCTGTTGCATCGTCGCAACCATGGCCGACAACCCTCGCTCTCCCTGGAGGGGAGAGGGACAGCCGCGAAGCGGCAGGGTGAGGGAGCGGCGGGGTCAGGCGAGCAGCTCGCCGACATAGTCGCGGATCGCCTTTGGCCAGGGCGCGATGAGCGAGCGGAAGCGCTCGTCGTCGCCGCGATAGAGGGCCCGAAGGATCTCCTCGTAGCCGGGCCGATCGCCGCACATGTTCGACAGGAAGCGATAGGCGGAATCGCGCTTTTCGCCGGGGTCCGCGTCGGCCCGAATGGCCTCGTCGACGAGCCGGCGAAGGGCGGCCGAGACTCCGCCGCGCCGCCGCGACAGATAGTCCCAGTGGCGCGGAAGCAGGGTCACCTCCCGGGCCGTCACTCCGAGGCTCGGGCGGCCCGGGCCGCGGGGCGTCGGCGGCGAAGCGGGGGGGTCGCGATAGTCCAGGTCGACGAGCCGGCCGGCGCCGTCCTCGAAAACCCGTACGTCGGCGAGCCGGTCCGGGTAACGCGTCGCGAGCTCGAGGCCCACCGCCGCGGGGTCGCCCCGGGCCACGATCTCGTCGTCCAGGAAGGCGGTCAGGCCTGGCATTTTCGATCTCCCTCGCCGGCTTATTATCCGGATAAAACCGTCCGTCAATAACGTCCGGGTAAAATCCCGCTCCGGGCCGGTCCCTTGCCGAGGGGGGCGGGGCGGGGTACGAAGGCGGCAAGTCACCGCCGGCGCCGACCGGCGGAACGAGAAAAAAAGAGTGCATTGCAATGGCGCAGCAGGCTGCAACGGCCACGCTCCCGCCGGCACCCGGTCCGGCCGAAATCGCCGCGAATCCGCTCGGCCCGCGGAGCCTGCGCTCGCCTCGGCACACCTACGGCGCGCTCGACCTCGGAACCAACAATTGCCGGCTTCTGATCGCCCGTCCGGCCGAGGACGGGTTCGTCGTCATCGACGCCTTCTCGCGCGTCGTCCGCCTCGGCGAGGGGCTGGCGAGCAGCGGCCGGATCGCCGACGCGGCGATGGACCGCGCGGTCGCCGCCCTCTCCGTCTGTGCCGAGAAGCTTCGCCGCCGCCACGTCTCGCTGGCCCGCTCGGTCGCGACCGAGGCGTGCCGGCGGGCGGTCAACGGCCGCCACTTCGTCGAGCGGGTTCGGCAGCGAGACCGGCATCTGCCTGGAGATCATCTCGCCGGAGGAGGAGGCCCGGCTCGCCATGCTCGGCTGCCACCGGCTGCTCGAGCCGGGCGACGCTCCGGCCCTGATCTTCGACATCGGCGGCGGCTCGACCGAGCTCATCCTGATCGACACCGACCAGGACGGGACGCCCAAGATCAAATGCTGGTGGAGCGCGCCCTGGGGGGTCGTCTCGCTGACCGAGAGCGAGGGCCGCGACTTCGCCGACACCGCCGAGCGGCTCGCCGCCTACGGCCGGATGAAGGAGCGGGTCAAGCACGCCTTCCGCCGCTTCGCCGAATTGCTGCCGCCCCGCGAGGGCAATATCCGGCTGCTCGGGACGAGCGGCACGGTGACCACGCTCGCCAGCGTCCACCTCGCACTGCCGAGCTACGACCGGCGCGCGGTGGACGGGCTGATGATGCCGGTCGATTCGATGCGCTCGGTCAACCGGATGCTGTCGGGGATGAGCTTCGCCGAGCGGGCCGAGCTGCCCTGCATCGGCGCCGAGCGGGCCGACCTCGTCGTCGCCGGCTGCGCCATCCTCGAGGCGATCATGGACATCTGGCCGGCCCAGACCCTCGGAGTCGCCGATCGCGGCATCCGCGAGGGGATACTCCGCTCGCTGATGGCCCGCGACGGGCATAAATTGTGATGGGCAAAAATAAATTCCTCCCCGGCATTTGCCGGGGAGGGGGACCGTCCGAAGGACGGTGGAGGGGTTCTTCCGCAAGCCCCTCCACCAGGCTTCGCCTGGTCCCCCTCCCCGGAAATCCGGGGGAGGAATTTTTCGGTGGTAACCCGGGTCAAGACCGCCAAGGGCCGCAAGGTCGGCTCGACCAAATGGCTCGAGCGGCAATTGAACGATCCCTACGTCAAGCGGGCCAGGGCCGAGGGCTATCGCTCCCGGGCCGCCTACAAATTGACCGAGCTCGACGACCGCTTCGGATTCCTGAAGGGCGCCGAGCGGGTCGTCGATCTCGGCGTGGCGCCCGGCGGCTGGACCCAGGTGGTGCGCAAGCGGGTGCCCAAAGCGGCGGTGGTCGGCATCGACCTGCTGCCCACCGACCCGATCGACGGCGCCACCCTGCTCCAGCTCGACTTCCTCGCCGACGAGGCGCCCGGGCTCCTGCGCGAGGCGCTCGGCGGCCCGGCCGACCTCGTCCTGTCGGACATGGCGGCGAACACCGTCGGCCACCCCCAGACCGACCATCTGCGGACCATGGCCCTGGTCGAGGCCGGCCTCGAATTCGCCGCCGAGGTGCTGCGGCCCGGCGGCGCGTTCGTCGCCAAGGTGCTCGCCGGCGGCGCCGACAACCATCTCGTGGCGGAGCTCAAGCGGCGCTTCTCGAGCGTCAAGCACGCCAAGCCGCCGGCCAGCCGCAAGGGCTCGTCGGAATGGTATGTGGTGGCTCAGGGCTTTAAGGGTACATAAGCGAAAATCGCTTAAACTTCCACCGGATTGAACATATTCGCTGGAGCCTAAGCCCGGTCGGCTTGGCACATTCCGGCGATGATCGTCGATACGGCGCGCCAGGCGGCCGAGCTGCTCGCCCCCCATTGCGCCGCCGCGTCGAGCGGCGCGGTCGCCGTCCTGCACCTCGGCTCCGACCGGCGGCTGCTCGACACCAGCCTCGCCCAGGTGGAGTCCGGCCTGCCGGTCCGCGACATCCTCGCCGCGGCCCTCAGGAACGGCACGGATTCGGTGATCGTCGGCCTCGCCCGGCCCGCCGGCGACGCGATGCCGAGCGAGGCGGATCGCGCCGACGCCCGCCGTCTCGCAGACGCCGCCGGAGCGCTCGGCGTGAGGCTGACGGACATGCTCATCTTCGCCGGCGAAGACTGCCGCAGCTTCCGCGAGATCGGGCTGCTCTGACCGGCCCCCCTCCCTGTACGCAGGAAGGGGCCAGGGGGTCGGTGCGTTTGAGAAGTCCCCTGCAAGTCATTCATACGCACCCCGGTCCCTTCCTGCGTGAAGGGAGGGGGAATCAACCCGTCACCGAAGCGGGACAGACCGAGATGTCCTTCGGCTCGGGCCGCGGGCCGGCCGGTTCGAACTGGGCGAAATAGGATTCGCTGTCCTGGAGGCGCTCGAAGCGGGTGAGCTGATAGCCGACGGCGGCGAACTCGCAGATGAGCAGCCGCGGCGGGGTGCCGTGGCGGTCGGTCGGCCGGTCGGCGTCGACGACGACGACCCGGCCCCCTTTCTTGAGGTCGGCGCGCAGGTTCCACAGGAACTCGCTCGGCCGCTCGATCTCGTGATACATGTGGATCATGAAGACCCGGTCGAACGAGGCGTCCGGCAGCAGCGGGTCGGTCGGCTTGCCGAGCTTGACCGCGACATTGTGCAGATCCTCGCGAGTGACCCGGTCGGCGAGCGCTCCGATCGTCTCCGGCACGATGTCCTCGGCGAGCACCCGGCCGCTGCCGCCCGACCAGCGGAGCGAGCCGAACCGTATAATAGCCCTCGCCGGCGCCGATGTCGGCGACGTACATGCCCGCCTCGATGTCGGCCAAATCCATCACCGTCTGGGCCTCGCGGACGCTGAATCGCGCGCATCCTCGTTCGAATAAGCGGACGACGTGATCGGCGAGACCGGCCGCTTCGGCTTGGGGAAAGGCGATTCCTCGGCCTGCTCCTTGCACGCGCCAATGAGGAGGAGCGGGAGGAGGAGGGCTCTCCAGGGAGAGCGGGGTCGCCTAATCCACATCTTCGACTTCGACCTTCTCGCCGGTGACGCGCTGCGACAAGGCCGCGGCCATGAACCGGTCGAGGTCGCCGTCGAGGACGTCGGACGGCGCCGTGGAGGTCACCCCGGTGCGCAGGTCCTTGACCAGCTGATAGGGCTGCAGGACGTAGGAGCGGATCTGGTGGCCCCAGCCGATATCGGTCTTGGCGGCATGCTCGGCGCTGGCCTGGGCCTCGCGGCGCTGCAGCTCGGCCTCGTAGAGCCGGGCCTTGAGCATCTTCATCGCCTCGGCGCGGTTCTTGTGCTGCGAGCGCTGGTTCTGGCAGGCGACGATGATCCCCGAGGGGATATGGGTGATCCTGACCGCGCTGTCGGTGGTGTTGACGTGCTGGCCGCCGGCGCCGGACGAGCGGTAGGTGTCGATCTTGAGGTCGCTTTCGTTCACCTCGACGTCGATATCGTCGTCGACCACCGGATAGACCCAGACGCTCGAGAAGCTGGTGTGGCGGCGGGCGTTGCTGTCGTAGGGGCTGATCCGGACCAGCCGGTGGACGCCGCTCTCGGTCTTGGCATAGCCATAGGCGTTCTCGCCCTTGATCATCAGCGTGGCGGACTTGATGCCCGCCTGCTCGCCCGAATGATGGTCGACCAGCTCGACCTTGTAGCCGCGCCGCTCGGCCCAGCGCGTGTACATGCGCTGGAGCATCTCGGCCCAGTCCTGGCTCTCGGTGCCGCCGGCGCCGGCATTGACCTCGATATAGGTGTCGTTGGCGTCGGCCTCGCCGGCGAGCAAAGCGGCGACCTTGTCGCGCTCGGACCGCTCGGCGAGCTCGGCGAGCGAGGCGACGGCGTCGGCCTCCATCGCCTCGTCGCCTTCGGCCTCGGCCATCTCGAGAAGCTCGACCGTGTCGTCGAGCTCCTGCTGGATGGCGCGCGTCGCTCCGATCGCCTCCTCGAGCCGGCGGCGCTCGCGCATCACCTCCTGAGCGGCCTTGGGGTCGTTCCACAGCGCCTGGTCCTCGACCTTGGCGTTGAGCTCGTCGAGACGCTTCAGCGCCCGGTCCCAGTCGAGGAACCGGCGGAGCAGGTCGAGCGCCGACCTGATCTGGTCGACATGGGCTTGCGCTTCGGCGCGCATGGATAGGTCTCCAATGGACTGATCCCCGGCGAAGGCCGGGGCCCAGATGGTCTTTGTCGCTGGGTCCCGGCCTTCGCCGGGACACGCGTTTCGCGCAGGCCTAGTAAATCCCGCCCTGATTTTGCAAGAAATCGCTGTCGCGCTGCGTGTCCGTCCGCTGCGCCTTCAGCCTCGGCGCCGCCTTCTCCGGCGGCCGGTTGGCCATTTCGTCGCGGCGGATCGAGCGGCGCGGCTCGCTCTCGGGCTTGAACGCCTCCCAGATCACCGCCGCCTTGGGCTCGTCGGTCGGCCAGGCCCCGAACACCTTCTTGCCCGAGCGCCGGTCGATGCGGACCATCCGGATCCCGGCCGGCGCCCGGAACGGCAGCTTGGGCATGTCCTTGAACGCGACCTGGGCGAATTGCTTGAAGATCGGCGCCGCGAGCGTGCCGCCCTGGGCATAGCCGCCCATCGGCCGCGGCTGGTCGAAGCCCATGTAGATTCCGGCGACGATCTCGGGCGAGCCGCCGATGAACCAGACGTTGGTCGGCCCCGAGGTCGTCCCGGTCTTGCCGAACAGCGGCCGGCCGAGGTCGCGAAGCACCTGCGCGGTGCCGCGCTGGACGACGCCCTCGAGGATGTGGACCATCTGGTAGGCGGTGAGCGGGTCGAGCACCTGCTTGGTGCGCAGCGGCGGCCGCGGCATCGGCTTGCCGTCCCAGTCGCGGCGCGTTGCAGCCCGTCGCAGGGCCTTGTGTCGGCGCGGTAGATGACCTTGCCGTTGCGGTCCTGGACATAGTCGATCAGCGTCGGCTTCACCTGCCGGCCCTGGTTGGCGAGGATGGCGAAGGCGTTGGTCATCTTGAGCACGGTGGTGTCGCCGGCGCCGAGCGCGATGGCGAGATAATTGGGATAGTCGCCGACGCCCATCAGCTTCGACAGCCGGGTGACCTTGTCCATCCCGGTCTGGTTGGCGGCGCGGACCGTCATCAGGTTGCGCGACTGCTCGATGCCCCAGCGCATCGTCTGCGGCCCGGCATTGCCGCCCGAGAAGTTGCGGAAGCATTTGTTGCCGAGCCCGGCGCCCTGCCAGACGCAGAAGGCGCCGTCGACGATGATCGAGGCCGGGGTCATGCCGTTGTCGAGCGCCGCCGAATAGACGATCGGCTTGAAGGTCGAGCCGGGCTGGCGCTGGGCCTGGACGGCGCGGTTGAAATCGTCGCCGCGCGCGTCGAAGCCGCCCTGCATGGCGAGGATCCGGCCGCTCGCCACCTCCTCGACGACCATTCCGCCCTTGACCTCCGGGATCGAGCGAAGCGACCAGGTCGCCGCCGTCGCGCTTGACCGCGATCACCATTCCGGCGCGAAGGAAGTTGAAGGCCGGAGTGCCGGTGCCGCGCTTCGGCATGGCCGCGGCATAAGCGGGCAGGGTGGCCGTCGATGCCGTCGGTGAAGCCGATCGTGGCGCTCTGCCCGGTGCGCGAGAGCACCACCGCCGCCCGCCAGTCCTCGTAGCCGACCCCGAAGGGCGCTCGCGCGAGCTCGCCGCGCCAGTCGCCGTCGACGTCGACCTTGAGGCCCGGGTCGCGCCAGCCCTTGCCGCGGTCGTAGCGCATCAGCCCGTCGCGCAGCGCCGTCTCGGCCGCCTTCTGCTTGGGCACGTCGAGCGAGGTGCGCACCCACAGGCCGCCGGTATAGACCCCGTTGGGCCCCTTCTCGGTCTGCTCGCCCCAGCGCTGCATCAGCTGGCGGCGGACCTCCTCGACGAAATAGCCGCCGACGTTGCGGACGCTGTTGGTGGCGAAGCGCACGGTGCCGAGCGGCTCGGCCTGGGCCGCGGCGCGCTGGGCGGCGCTGATCTTGCCGTTGCGCTCCATCTCGGCGAGCACCCAGTTGCGCCGGTCGAGCGCGCGCTGGGTCTGCCGCTGCGGGTCGTAATTGCTCGGCGCCTTGGGCAGGATGGCGAGATAGGCCGCCTCGTGAAGCGTGAGCTGGTCGACGTCCTTGTCGAAATAGGCGCGCGCCGCCGCCTGCACGCCATAGGCGTTCCGGCCGAGGAAGATCTGGTTGAGGTAGAGCGCGAGGATCTGCTGCTTGGTCAGCACGCTCTCGATGCGGCGGGCGAGGAAGGCTTCCTTGATCTTGCGGGTGACCGAATATTCGTCGCCGAGCAGCAGGTTCTTGGCCACCTGCTGGGTGATGGTCGAGCCGCCGCGGGCGCGCTCGCCGCTTCCGACCTTGGAGATATAGTCGCCGACCGCGCCGACCAGGCCGGGATAGTCGATCCCGCCATGGGTGAAGAAGGTCTTGTCCTCGGCCGAGGTGAAGGCGTCGACCAGCTGCTGCGGGAATTCGTCGTAGGACGAGCTCGACCCGCCGCTCGCGGGCGAAGGTCTGCACCGGCTCGCCGTCGATGCCGCGCACGTTGGTCGGCAGCGGCGGCTGGTAGGTGAGCAGGGTCTCGGCCGAGGGCAGGTTGCGGGCGAACAGCAGCCAGAGGAGGAAATAGAGGACGATCGGGATGGCCGCGAGATAGGCGAGCCTTCGAACCCACTTCTTCTGCCACGCGCGCCGAGCCTTGCCGCCGAAGCGGCTTCCGGCATCGCGATAGAGGGTGAGGCGGGTAGGGGCGGCGTCGGCGGTCATTCGGACGAAGCTCTAGCCGATCATCGCCGCCCGGTGAAGCGCCTCGCGGCCTTGACTTTTCCGATATATCGTATATACAATAATTATGTGGAAATCGAATTCGACCCGGAGAAGCGCGAGAAAGTGCTTCGCGAGCGGGGCCTCGATCTCGCCGAGGCCCTCGAGTTGCTCTCGGGCGAGTGCTTCACAGAAGTCGATGACCGCTTCGACTATGGTGAGACTGCGATGGGTTTCTTATGGATTGCTTCGAGGGGAGGTCGTGGCCTGCGTCTGGGTCGATCAAGAGGAAGACCGGATTCGGATCGTGACCATGCGGAAGGCGAGTCGCAATGAGCAAGAAAGATACTACCGGTATGTCGCGGGTTTCTGAAGAGGGAAGACCCTTCGTCGCCGACTGGGATGACGACGATATTCCCGAAGCGGACGACACTTTCTTCGAGCGTGCGGCATTCACTCGCGGCGGTAAGGTGATCCGTGAGGGAACCGGCACCCTGACCAATCGCGGACGGCCTCCATTGCCGGAGGGCACTCGCAAGGAGCTCGTCTCGGTTCGGCTCTCCCCGGATATCCTTTGGTGGCTGCGTTCCACCGGGCCGGGCTGGCAGTCGCGGATGGAGGACATGCTGCGCGAGCGCATGGACGCCGCGTTGGCGGCGAGGGACTAGCGCGCCGCCACCCTGACCAGCCTCCTCGCGAAATGGGTCTCGATCGCGCTCTTCATGCCGAGCGCGATCTGGCGGCGGCCTTCGGCGGAATCGATATAGGCGGTGTCGACGGCGTTGGTCAGGTAGCCGGTCTCGAACAGGATCGAGGGGACGTCGGGCGCCTTCAGAACGACCAGCGAGGCGAAGCGGTGATAGTCCGGCCGGAACGGGAAATAGGCCGACGCCTCGCGCTTGAGCAGGGCGGCGAACTCGGCCGAGACGTTCATGCTCTCGCGCTGGGCGAGGTCGATCAGGATCCGGTCGACCCCGGCCTCGCCGCTCAGCGCGGTGCCGGCGATCCGGTCGGAGCGGTTCTGCTGCTCGGCGAGCAGGGCGGCCTCCTTGTCCGAAGCCACTTCCGACAGGGTGTAGATGGTCGCGCCGCGGGCGCCGTCGTTGAACGGCGCGGCGTCGGCGTGGATCGAGATGAACAGTTCCGCGCGCATCTTGCGGGCGATCTCGTAGCGGTCCTTGAGGACGAGATAGCGGTCGTCCTCGCGGGTCATCGCCACCCGCACCCGGCCGGAATCGGCGAGCGCGTCGCGGATCGCGGTGGCGATGGCGAGGGTGACGTCCTTCTCGCGCCGCGCTCCGAACGGCGAGATCGCGCCCGGGTCGCGGCCGCCGTGGCCGGGATCGATGACGACCAGCGGCCGCGAAGGATCGATCGAGCCGAGGATCCGGGGCAGGCCCGGCATCGGGTCGCTGCGGTCGACGACGATGGCCACGCCCTCCTCCCCGCCCGCGCGAATGCCGGCATCGGGCGCGACCAGGGCGAGGAGGGTCAGCAGGGCGAGCAGCAGCTCCATCGCCTAGGCCGCCGCGGCGCGCCGCGCCCAGTCGGCGGCGCGGAGCCGGAAGACGAGGCTCTCGCGGCCGAACCGCTCGGTCCGGCCCTCGAGCGCCGCGCCGAGCTTGGCCACCGCTCGCTGCGACCGGATATTGCCCGGCCCGATCAGGAACAGGACGCTGCCGGCGAAGCGGAAGGCGTGGTCGATCATCAGCCGCTTCATCTCGCCGTTCCAGAGGCCGCCCCAGCGGTCGCGGGCGACGAAGGTCCAGCCGATCTCCACTTCGCTTCGCGCCGGATCGAAGCCGTAAAAGCGCGACGAGCCGATCACCGCGCCATCCGCCCGGTCGATGGCGACGAGGGCTCCGCCCGAGGCCAGCGCTTCGTCGAAAAAGGCCCGGAACACCGGCTCCCGCCACCGGTCGGAGGCCGGATGCTGCTCCCAGATCGCGGGATCGGAGGCGACCCGATGGAGCGCGTCCCAGTCGGCCGCGGCGAGCGGCCGCAGCTCGAGCCGCTCTCCCCTGAGCACCGGCTGCATTTCGAACGTCATGACGCCACTATCCGGGGCGGCGGCGCGCTTGGCAAGCCGACCGGGGGCCGCCCTAGCGCTCCGCCCAGCCGCCGATGCGGAGCGACACCAGTTCCGCCGCGCTGCGCCGGCCGTCGCCGGCGGCGTTGACCCGGCGGATGAAGTCGGCGGTGACTCCGTGCGTGCGCAGCGCGACGATGTCCTCCGCGGACAGCGAGGCATAGCCGAGCCCCTTGAGCTCGCCGAGATAGTCGGCGGAGACTCCGTGGTCGCGCAGCCGGATCAGCTCGGCGGTGGAGAAGCGATAGCCGTGCCGGGCCGCGCCGCCGACGAAATCGGGCATCACGCCATGGTCGCGAAGCTCGACGAGCTGGTCGGCCGGAACGTCGCGGATGCCGTGGCCGGCGAGCTGGCGCACATAATCGGGGGTCACGCCATGGTCGCGCAGCCGGATCAGCTGGTCGAGCGGGACGTCGTAGCCGGCGGCTCGGAAGGCGGCGACGAAATCGGGCATGATGCCGTGGTCGCGAAGCCGCACCACCTGCTCGGCCGAAAGGTCCCTGAGGCCGAGCCGGCCGAGCTCGGACACGTAGTCCGCGGTCACTCCGTGATCGCGCATCTCGATCAGGGCGGCGAGCGTTCCGACGCGGTAGCCGTGGCCGCCCATCCCTTTCAGATAGTCGAGGTTGGCGCCATGGTCCCCGGCTCGGACGAGGTCGTCGACGGTCGGCCGGTCGTAGCCCTGGCGTTTCAGCTCGTCGAGGAAGGGATAGCCGAGGTCGTAGAGCGCCAGCGAGAAGAGCTGGGCGTCGCTGGCCCGCCCGTAGCCGCGCTCGGCAAGCGCGGCGGCGAATTCGGCACTTGGCTGGAAGCGGCAGTCGCCGGTGCCGTGCCAGCGGCGGGCGACGCCCTCGCAGGCGATCGTTCCGGCGTCGCGGTCGAGCCGGAACGCGACCGGGGTGCCGCTCGCCGATCCCAGCTGCTCGGCGGTGAGCCCGTCGAGCCCGGCGAGCGGCCGGGTGTTGCTGTGCATCCAGCGGCTGCTCGCGGTCCGCCGGCTCAGGCTGAACTGGACCTCGCCCCTCGAGCGCTGGCGCGGGTCGGCCTCGATCGTCCAGCCTACCTCGCCTTCCGCCGCCTCCGCCGCGGTCGCCGAGCCCGGCGCGGCGCAGGCGGCGGGGATGGCGGCCGGGAGGGCGAAGGCGGAAGCGAGGAGGGTGAAAAGGCCTGGGCGCATGATCGGGCTCCGTTGGAGCGTCGGCCCTGGCGATGCAAGGAGCGGGCCATGGCGGGAGTGACGGAAATGTGCCGATCTTGCTGAAAGCCCGCGGGAATCTGTCCGCTGACGGACTCGCCGGTGTCCGCGGGCGGACATTGACGGCAAGCCGCGGAGTGCCCGCTGGCGGCCGACAGGCTAGGCAGGGATATGGCGATGGACGGCATCGACTGGACGGAGGCGCACCGCGCGCTGGACGAGCAAGGCTGGGCAAGGCTCCCTCGGCTGGTCCGTCCGCAGGCTTGCCGCGAGCTGCGGGCCCTGTGGGACGACGAGGCGCGCTTCCGGAGCCGGGTGGTGATGGCCCGGCACGGCTTCGGCGAGGGCGAATATCGCTATTTCGCCTATCCGCTGCCGGACCCGGTCGGCGGCTCTGCGCGAAGCCCTCTATCCGCCGCTCGCCGCGATCGCCAACCGCTGGCAGTCGGCGCTGGGCCGGGAGCCGCGCTATCCCGCCGGGCATTCGGACTATCTCGACCGGTGCCGGGCCGCCGGCCAGGGCCGGCCGACGCCGCTGCTGCTGCGCTACGGACCGGGCGACTATAATTGCCTCCACCAGGATCTGTACGGGGCGGAGGCCTTTCCGCTGCAGGTGGCGATCCTGCTGTCGTCGACCGGGCGAGGAGTTCGACGGGCGGCGAGTTCCTGCTCGCCGAGCAGCGCCCGCGCCGGCAGTCGCGAGCGACGGTCGTGCCGCTGGGGCAGGGGGACGCGGTCGCCTTCGCGGTCAGCGAGCGGCCGGTGCGGGGGAGCCGGGGCTTCTACCGGACCCGGATGAAGCACGGGGTCAGCACGATCCGCTCGGGCGAGCGCTTCACCCTCGGCCTCATCTTCCACGACGCGGCGTGAGAACGGTTGCAGGGACGCCTATTGCTTCCCGGCGAAAGCCGGGGTCCAACGGCACCGAAAGAGAGCGGCTGGGTCCCGGCCTTCGCCGGGAAGCGGGTTACGCGGCCAGCATCAGGAACGGCACCGGAGCGCTCGGCTTGAGCACGATCGGCCGGCCGCAATCGGCCTGGAACAGCTCGCCGTCGAGCAGGACGTTGGAGCCGGCGCCTTCGATCCTGATCTCGTCGCCGCGCTCGAGATGGACTCCGGACAGACGCTTGCGGCCGAGCCGGCCGCGCACCGCCGCGAAGAAGGCGCCGAGCAGGGCGCCGATATTGCGGTCGATGACGAGCAGCTGCATCGCCCCGGTGCGGGCGCCGGCGCCGGGCATCGAGCCCTTGAACAGCAGCCGCTGGAGGGTCGTCACCATCAGGAAGGCGAAGCGGCCGTTCAATTCGCCGCCCTTCATCCCCGACACCCGGAGGATCGCGGGCGGCGGCGGCAGGAAGCTCGCCCGGCGGCCGAGCGCCACTCCGAGCAGCCCGAGCAGAAGCGCCAGCGCGTGGGCGAGCCAGTTGGGCAGGCCGAGCGGGTAGAGCTTGTTGCGGCAATAGAGCATCGTGTCGGCGAGATAGGCGCCGCCGAGGAACATGCCGAGCACCGGCTTGCCGTGCCCCGAGCCGCCCGACAGGGTGATCAGCTCGCGCTGGACGATGTGCGGCGCGAGGTCGGAGCGGGCGATGGCGAGCACCCGCTCGAGCGCCTCGAGCGGATCGGCGCCGGCGCCGAGATCGTGGGCGATGAGGTTGGTCTTGCCGTTGGGAAGCACCGCGACCGGCGGCGGATCGTCGCCGAAATGGCGGCCGTTGTAGATTTCGGTCAGCGCCGCCTGGACGGTGCCGTCGCCGCCGTTGATCACCAGCACCCGCGGCTCGACCAGGGCGATCGTCCTCAGCGCCGTCGCGATCTGGTCGACCTGCTCGACCTCGTAGTGGAAGATGTCCTTGTGGGCCGCGCAGAAGCTCCTGCACCTGCGGAAGCAGCGCCCGGTTGCCGGTCGACCGCGGATTGGAGAGGAGCGCGACCCGGGCCATATCCTACTTCTGACCGATCGGGGCGATGGTGAGGCCGCTGCGATAGTTGAGCACCACCGGCACCACCTTGACCCCGCCGCCGACCGCCACCGCGGCCGAGCGGTAGGACGGCTTCAGCTTGAGCAGCGACAGCTCGGGGATTGCCGAGAAGCCGCCGCCGTCGTTCCAGTTGGTCTTGCCGTTGGCGTCGGCGTCGTGGCGGACCGCGATCGCATAGGTGCCGGTGCGCGGCACCGCGACGCACACGTTCATCGCTCCGGAGCGGGTGACCGGAAGGTCGATCCGCTTCAGCTTCGCGCCGCGCTCGAGGAAGGTCTTGGGATCGCCGCCGTAAAGCTGGACCCGAAGCTTGCCGACGCGGTTCTTGAAGCCGTTGACGCTGACCAGCATGGCCGGCCGGTTGGCTCCGGCGCTGCAGGCCGCCGCGTCCGGGCCGAGCGCCGCCGCCGCCGGAACGGCGGGACCAAGCAGCGCGGCCGCGAGGACGCCGGCGTTAAGGAACAGTCTCGACATCGCCGCTCTAACTCCCGGGCGTTTGGCGCATTGCCGCTTCCTCAAGCGGCCCGGCGCCGTGATGGGCCCCCATCGCCACCGCCTCTCGCCGAGCCTTGCGGCCAAATTAGGGCCGTGGCGGGTCCAAATAGGTCCCCCTACCCCTTGATTTGTCTCAATTGTGGCCGTCGGGGCGGCGCCTTTTCGGGGGCGCAACGACTCGGCTATGCCGCACGACTTATCCATGTTAGCCTCCCCGCCGGGATCCGAAGTCACGCCGGCTCCCGCGGCGCTTCGGCCGCTTCGCGGCCGGAGCGTCTCTTTTGGTTCAACGGAAGGGGCAAGGTTTATGAGAATGATCGTCAAGGGCGCGATGGTCGCCGGTCTGATGACGCTGGGCGCGTGCGACAACACGCCCGCCGAGAACAAGGCCGATGCGATCGAGGCCAATGCCGAGAACGTCGCCGACAACATGGAGGAGGCGGCCGACAACATGACCAACGAGGCCGCCGCCGACGCGACCGAGAACAAGGCCGATGCCGTCCGCGACGAGGCCGACAACAAGGCCGACGCGGTCGAGGCCAACGCGGCCGACTGAGCCGCGGCGCCGCATCGGGGGACGGCCGCTGTCCGAAGGGACTCGGCCGTCCCTTTTGCATTCCGGAGCCGCCCAGGCCCCGGCCCGGCCCGGGGCTTCGGCGCGAATCCGCCCGGCCGCCGTGCGCGGCTTCTTCTCTCTTTCTCCTCGGCCGCTGCGCCGCGATCGCCGCCGGCCCTGCATGCCCGGAGCGCAGGCCGGTCCGATGCACGGCCGCCCTGATCCGATCCCGATGAAGAACCGGCGCTTCGCCGACCGCCTCGGCTTCGCCTCGGCCGGCCTTCGCCTCGTCTTCGCCCGCGAGAAGAGCTTCCGGGCTCAGGCCGGCCTCGCCGCCGCCGCCTTCCTCGCCCTGCTCCTGCTCCGCCCAGGCCCGCTGTGGGCGGCGCTGGTCGTCCTCGCCGCCGGCCTGGTCCTCGCCCTCGAGCTGGTCAATTCGGCGATCGAATATGCCCTCGACCGGCTCCACCCGGCGCTGTCGAGCGAGATCGGAGCGGCCAAGGACGCCGCCGCCGGGGCCGTCCTCGTCGCCAGCCTCGCCGCCCTCGCGGTCGGAGCGCTGATGGTCGCCGACACGCTTCTCGGCTGAGCTCCGGCCGGAGCGGAACCCTTACGCTTCCGGAACGTCTCTCCCTTGCCGGCCCGAGCCTCGTGGCCGCGGGAGACCCATGCCATGACCATCATCCTCATCCTCATCGTCGGCGCCGTCTGCGGCTGGCTCGCCGGAATCATCACCAAGAGCGGCGGCGGCCTGATCTTCGACATCCTCGTCGGCATCGCCGGAGCCCTGATCGCCGGCTGGCTGTTCGGCGGCGGCGCCTCGATCCTCAACGGCCCGCTCAACCTGATGGCCTTCCTCTACTCGCTGCTCGGGGCCGTCCTCCTGCTGCTAATCGTCAAGCTGATCCGCCGGGCGACCTGAGGCGACTCGGCGCCGAGCCGGCCTTCGCCCCCGGGACCTGCCGGGCCCGCCGCCGGGCAGGTCCCGCGCCTGCCGGGCGGCGGCGGGCTTCCCGGACCGGCCGGGCGCGGCCGCCCGTCAGGTCCGCCCGGGCTGGATCAATCGCGGTTTGGCAAGATCGCCGAACTAGGCTAGCTGAAAAGCGATGACTTTCGGCGCCAGGCTCAAGGAGGAACGTCGGCGGCTCGGCCTCAGGCAGGCCGAGTTCGCCGCTTTGGTCGGGACCGACGCCCCCAGACAGAGCCTCTACGAGCGCGGCGAGCGCCAGCTTCGCGCCGCCTATCTCGCCCGGATCGAGGCGGTCGGGGTCGACCTGGCCTATGTCGTCACCGGCCGCCGAAGCGAGGGCGCCCCGCTCGGCGAGGAGGCGGCCGCCTTCATCGCCGCCTGGCTCAGCCTCCCGCCCGGGCCTCGCGAGATCGTCCGGCGGTTCGTCGCGGACCTCTGCCGCAATATCGAGGAAGGGCGGCGGGACGGCGGAAGCTGAGGCCGTCGCCCGCGGCCGCCGGATCGGCTTCGACCTGTCGGAGGGGGCCTCGCTTTGGCGGCGGGAGACGGGGGCCTGTGCCGCCCTGGACGGCCCGGCCGACGAGTCGCCGACCCTCCCCGATTATCGCGACCCGCCTCCCTTATCGGATGCTCAAATACTTGCGAAAGGCGCTTTCGACCTGACCACGCTCGAGCCCCGCCGCTTCGGCCCAGTCGATCAGGCAGCCGCAAGTTTCCGCATCCAGCCTGTTCGTCAACGTCACCGAGGAGATCAACAGCCTGGTCCTTGCCTCCGACATCGGCGGCAACGCCGATCCTTCGCGAGCCTCCAGCCGTTCGTGTAAAGATCCGAGAAGAAGACGGCGAGCGATCTCGCACTCTCCGTCCATCCAGCAATAGGTACAGCTGTCGAACAGCTCCAGCTCTTCCCGATCGAACCTTTCGCGCAGCAAATAGCTGAGATTGAGCGAGACGAGCGCGGCCCGGAGCGGATCGTTCGCAAACGGGTGGTCTTCGAGGGCGCTCGTCAAAGTCGCCTGCAATTCGTCGGCCCAATTCGACATCGCCGTTCCCGCCAGGGCCGATCGTTTGTTCCGGATTCCTCGATTGCCGCTCGCTCAGGCGAGCAACCCTCGATAAATCGGCCGGCCCATTCTGCGCTTCCACGACTGCCACATCCCGAAAATCGCGCAGGCCGTGGCTGCCATGCACCGCATTCCTAGCAGCATCGGCCCCGGCGCGACAGCCGTGAAATTCGCCTTCCTCGGACGGCGGCCCGCCGCCGGCGGCATGTCGACGCCTGGGGGGGCATGGCACGAGGCCCGGGTCTCGTCTCGCCGGGCAGGGGAGTCGACCCGTGGGGCCGGTTTCATCCCGAGCGGGATCGAAATTCGGTTTGGCAATACGGTTGAAACGCGCTAGTGGAAAAGCGATGACTTTCGGCGCACGGCTCAAGGAGGAACGTCGGCGGCTCGGCCTCAAGCAGGCGGAGTTCGCCGATCTCGTCGGGACGGACGTCCCGAAGCAGAGCCTGTACGAGACCGACAAGCGCCAGTTGCGCGGCGCCTATCTCGAGCGGGTGTCCAAGGCCGGGGTCGACGTGGTCTACGTCATCACCGGCCGGCGAAGCTCGGGCGCGCCGCTCGGCGACGCGGCGACGGCCTTCATCGCCGCCTGGCTGAGCCTTCCGCCCGGACCTCGCGAGACCGTGGAGCGGCTCGTCGCGAACCTCTCACGGAATATCGAGGAAGGGTGGCACCGCGGCGGAAGCTGAGGCCGAATCGCCCGCGGTAGCGGGACTTGGCCCGACCTATGGGGCTTTGCGAGGCAGGAGGCAGGTGCCTGTGCCGCCTTTCAGCTCAGGCCCCGTTTCCCGTGCCTTGGCTGGCACCGCCCCGGTCGAGGCGACAGGATTAGATCAAGCGTAAACGAGGACGCCCGGCGCTCCCCTCGAAGCGTCGGGCGCCTGGAGCCGCCGGTGTGGGTCACCACGGCTCCGTGGCCGCCTCCCGTGGTCGCGCGAGTCGGCCCCGGAAGCTTGATCCGAAACGCCATGTATCGCAAGGGGCAGATATTAAGACGCCACGCAGCCGATCAGACCAGGGCGCCGCCAAGTCGCCGAAGTCCGTCGCGTCCTGGGCGGGCAGCCGGTTGAGCCCGTCGGTCGCATAGTCGGTGGTGCCGCTGCCGTGCCCGGTCCAGGCATAGGAATTGTTGGTCGCCGACCGCCCGACGATCTGGCCGGCCGGGTTGTAGGTCAGAGTGACGATGTTGTCGTGACCGGTCCCGGCCGGGTCGTGGGTCAGCTTCCACAGCCGCGAGGCGGCGTCATATTGATAGTCGGTGACGGCGCCGTTGCCGAGCACGAGCCGGTCGCGGCGGCCGAGCTGGTCGTATTCATAGGTCGCCAGCACTCCGACGCCCGAGGTCGCGCCATTCTCGCGGATCGCGGTCAGCGTCGCGCGGCCCACGCATTTGGCGACCAGGGGTCAGCAGCACCCGGGTTCGTCCCGGGCCGGATCGAAATGCGGTTTGGCCATAGGGCTAAACGCGCTAGCGGAAAAGCGATGACTTTCGGGGCGCGGCTCAAGGAGGAACGTCGGCGGCTCGGCCTCAAGCAGGCCGAGTTCGCCGACATGGTCGGGACGGACGTCCCGAAGCAGAGCCTCTACGAGAACGACAGGCGGCAGCTCCGCGGCGCCTATCTGGAGCGGGTCTCGAAGGTCGGGGTCGACGTGGTCTACGTGATCACCGGCCGGCGAAGCTCGGGCGTGCCGCTCGGCGACGCGGCGACCGCCTTCATCGCCGCCTGGCTGGGCCTTCCGCCCGCGGCTCGCGAGGTCGCGCAGCGGCTCGTCACGGATCTCTCCCGGTACATGGAGGGAGGGTGGCGCCACGGCGGAAGCTGAGGCCGAATCGCCCGCCGCAGCGGGACTTGGCCCGACCTATGGGGTTTTGCGAGGCAGGAGGCGGGTGCCTGTGCCGCCGTTCAGCTCAGGAGCGACGAAATCGGTAGCTGTCCTCGCTTTCCCGGGGCCCGGCTGGCACCGCCCCGGGGTCGAGGCTACAGGATCAATGAAGCGTAAACGAGGACGCCCGGCGCTCCCCTCGAAGCGCCGGGCGCCTGGAGCCGCCAGTGTGGGTCACCACGGCTCCATGGCCGCCTCCCGTGGTAGCGCGAGTCGGCCCCGGAAGTCTGATCCGAAACGCCATGTATCGCAAGTGGCAGATATCAAGACGGCACGCACCCGATCAGACCATGGCGCCGCGAAGCAGCGGAAGGCCGTCGTGCCCTGGGCGGTCGGCCGGTTTAGCCGTCGAAGCTCGCGGCGGACGAGCCGCTTTGAAGGTGAGCGAGGTCGGCCCGAGGTCGTCATAGCCCGTACGCGCAAAGCTCCGCGGCCGGCGATTCTAATGAGGGACTGTTACCGTTTCGGGTCGGACCTCTTCCGGCATATGGAGGAAGGGCGGCGGCGCGGCGGAACCTGGCCGAATCGCCCGCGCGGCAGCGGATTTAGCCGGGCCTATGGGGTGACGGCCTCGCCAGCAACAGACACTCTTCCGAAGCCGGCGGGTTTGCGGAACTGATTTCGGTGACAATGCACTCGAGGTCCATGCGTGCGTCAAAACGAAGTTGTGCGAGGCCGATGTCGATTTAATGCACTGTCACCGGAATTCTCACCAATTTTCTAACCGGTTTCCCCACCCACCTAGCGAGGCTTCCTCTTTCTTTCCAGTACGAGACCAATGCCGCACATTGTAATGGTTAGGACACCGAGGATGCGAGCTGAAATGCGATCATCGATCTGCCCGGCGAGATTGAGGACTATCACCGGCAATCCCGCAGCCAGAAAGATCATGAAAAGAAGGGTACGGGACATATCTGGCTCCTCATTTGCAGCCCGGAGGAGGCGGGGCATAGGAAAGGAGTGTCGTAACCCCTCCCACCATCGCGTCTATAACTATTCCCGGACCTAACAGGGGACTAGGCACTTTGGCTCCAAATAGTAACGTGCCGAGACCGAAGAGATAGCTTCCGCTGTTGATGTCGTTGTTAGAGCGCATCATCGTACGGTAGTCCTTGCACGCCTGCTCAGCATAATCAGGGGTCAAGTGAATTTTCCCGTCCCCGCAGCGCATGTAAGCGCCGTTGGAATTCGGGACAAGTACGCAGCTGTCGGGTAGCGGCGTGCCCCTATGCGTCAACACTTCGGGCACGACATAGCCAGGGGTGAAAACTATCGGATTCACGGCGAGCTGAGGCGTGCCGTTTACCTCGATGTCGGGATCGGGTCTGCCGTCCCCGTCCGCATCGCTGTTTTCATTGGGTCCTGAATTGGTTCCCTGGCTGACGCTGAGCGCCCGTGCCGTATCGATGCGGTTCAGCATGATCAGCGTGTCGCGCATAGCCTTCTCGACAATGGCGGTGACCGTAATCGTTTGATAGCCGCCCCCGCCGCCGCCGCTGCCGTCGTGGTAGACCTTGACATCGGGCTTGTTCTTCCTCTTCAGCCCCAGCGGATCCGTGAAATTCACCGGATCCCCGCCGACATAGGCGTAGAGGTTCATCCCGCCGCCGTATCCGATCGGGTCGACCTGCAGGAAGCGCCCGCCGGCATTGGGGTGGTAGAAGCGGGCCTTGTAATAATAGAGGTCGATGCCGGCGAAGTAGCGCTGGCCGGTGTAGAGGAAGCGGCCGAAATTGGAGCCGCTCGTCTGGGTTCGGCCATATTCGTCGTAGCGGTTGATCGCGAGCAGGCTCTTGTTCTCCGCGGTGACCGCGACGATCGAGCCGCGCTCGTCGGCGTGGAGGAAGCGCCGGTCGCTCGTCCCGGAGCCGAGGTACCAGACGATCGGCTCGTCGGTGCCGGGGCCAAAGACATGGCGCATCGAGACGCTCGAGCTTCCCGCCAGCCGCTCGGCGATCAGGCCGTCGACATAATTCTCGTAATGGACGGCGATCGGCGCTCCGGCGCCGGCGAGCCGGCCGAGCGGGTCGTAATAATAAGGGATGGTCGCCGACGTGTCGGCGAGCCGGTTCTCGCTGTCGTAGCTGAAGGTGCGGGTCCCGTCCGAGGCCATGTTGCCCTTGGCGTCGTAGCCGAAGCCGGTCCCGCCCTGGGCGGTCAGCCGGTTGAGCCCGTCGCTGGTCGAGCTCGCGCTGCCCGAGCCGTGGCCGGTCCAGGCGTAAGCGCTGTTGGAGGCGGTCCGGCCGACGATCTGCGAGGCGGGATTGTAGGTGAAGGCGATCGCATTGTCGTTCGTGGTGAGCGTTCCGCCCAGATCATGGGTCAAGCTCGCCAGCCGCGAGACTCCGTCATAGGCGTAAAGCGTCTTCTCGCCGTTGCCGAAGGTGAGCGAGGTCCGCCGCCCGAGCGGGTCGTAGCCGTAGGTGGCCAGCACTCCGACGCCGGAGGTCGCGCCATTCTCGCGGATCGCGGTCAGCGTCGCGCGGCCCACGCATTTGGCGACCAGGGGTCAGCAGCACCCGGGTTCGTCCCGGGCCGGATCGAAATGCGGTTTGGCCATAGGGCTAAACGCGCTAGCGGGAAAGCGATGACTTTCGGGGCGCGGCTCAAGGAGGAACGTCGGCGGCTCGGCCTCAAGCAGGCCGAGTTCGCCGACATGGTCGGGACGGACGTCCCGAAGCAGAGCCTCTACGAGACCGGCAAACGCCAGCTGCGCGGCGCCTATCTCGAGCGGGTCGCGAAGGTCGGGGTGGACGTGCTCTACGTCATCACCGGCCGGCGAAGCTCGGGCGCCACGCTCGGCGACGAGGCCACCGCCATCATCGCCGCCTGGCTGGGCCTTCCGCCCGGCGCCCGCGAGACCGTGGAGCGGCTCGTCGCGGACCTCTCCCGCAATATCGAGGAAGGGTGGCGCGGGAGCGGGAGCTGAGACGGAACTGCCCCCCTCAGCGGCGGCGGGCACCGCCCCGGGGTCGAGGCCACAGGATCAATGAAGCGTAAACGAGGACGCCCGGCGCTCCCCTCGAAGCGTGGGGCGTCTGGAGCCGCCGGCGTGGGTCGCCACGGCTCCGTGGCGGTCTCCCGTGGTCGCGGGAGTCGGCCCCGAAAGTTTCGTCCGAAACGCCATTTAGCGCAAGGGGCAGATATCAAGATGCCACGCAGCTGATCGCACCAGGGCGCCGCGAAGTAGCTGAGGCCCCCTTCGGAGAACGGCGTGCCGGGCTGGGGCTAGCGTCCGAGGCCCGGCCGAGTGGGCCAAGCATGCCAGGGCGCCGCCACTCCGAGCGACTTGTTCTCGCTGTCGTAGACGTAGGTGGGGCGCCGCCGCTCCGCCGGCGCTGCGCTTCGCAGCTTAACTAAGTCAAGAATTATGAATTGGAACAAATCCCGAGCTGATCCCGGACGATTTCATTTTTACAGAACTGATGACGGAACTCGGTCTTGGTAAATACATCACGTACTGCCGCTTGAGCAACATCAAAACGCATTGCCACTGCTGTGTCGTTGCTGCAGTAACTTTGCCTGTCTACCGACGTAACCGTTACGATCATATCTGAGCTATCTTGTGCCCATGCTTGGCCAGCGACGCTAATCATATCAGGATCGATACGACATCCAGTGTCCAC
Organism: uncultured Alphaproteobacteria bacterium; assembly: GCA_963716155.1. Lineage (GTDB taxonomy): Bacteria > Pseudomonadota > Alphaproteobacteria > Sphingomonadales > Sphingomonadaceae > Allosphingosinicella. The sequence goes on along the minus strand of OY970297.1, from coordinate 1,467,381 downwards.
CAAAAATCTCTGTTTAATGGGAGCTGAAATATCAGAATCGACTACTCGTTCCTTATCAATTCGATAAACACGAATGATAGAAAACTGACCTGAACCCTGACCATCATTGATATAAAAATAAGGCATTCTTGGGTGGATGCCTATAGTAGCTGGGGACTCTATTTGCGATACCCAAGTTCGCAATGGACTTATCAGTGAGACGGTTTGCTTTTCCTCGCTACCGTCCACAGCTAGTTCTATTTGTCCGTTTGTCGAATTCACAGAAACGGGTGTTCCTGGGCTAATATGAGTTTGAGCCCAATGAAACGCGGCGGCGGATCCATGGCTGAGATTTTCCGGCTCGGACCCAGCGCTCGAGCATTGGACCAAAATCAGCGGGAGCAGCGCTATTGCGGGGCGGGACATGTAACACCTTCAGTGTTCGACGGAATGATAGTCACTACTAATACACGGCGCGTGGATGCAAAAGCGTCACGTTGAGAGCTGTACCGGTACAGATCGATGTGATTGCCTGGCGCGTTGCGTACGCTGGGTGGTGAAATGACATCGATGGCCCGGTATGGTCCCCTGGAAGGCAGGCCCTTGGGGATGGCGGGAGTGGGTCCTGCTGGGTCATCGGCTGATCCCCAAATCGGCACAAACGTTACGTTCCTGAAGACCTCACGACGAGCGCCCCTCGCATCCGTCACGCCGAAATTCCCAGGTTTGATGGCCACACCACCTCGGCCTGGATCAATCTTATTGCCCGGCACCTGGCTGATTGCTGTTCTTTGGCTGCTGTTGGCCTGGTTCGGGCCGACGCCCGTAATTTTAAATGTTGTTGGTGGACAGATGGTAACTGGGCCTAACGGCAAGCCTTGACCGCCTTCATTTCCCCCGACGTCATCGCCACCGATGAGGCCGTCCTCACTGAAGAGCTTCATGCACGTGAAAAAATACAAGGCGACGACATCGCCCGGCGGACGGCTGGTACGGGGTGTCGCCAGAGGAAATTCGCCAAATCCGCACTGCCCGGAAGGATCGGTGAAGTTCACCGGATCCCCTCCGACATAGGCGTAGAGGTTCATCCCGTCCCCGTAGCCGATCGGGTCCGGCTGCATGAACCGGCCGGCCTTGGGGTCGTACATGCGGTTCTTGTAATGGTAGAGTCCGAACCCGCCGAAATACCTCTGGCCGGTATAGGCGAAGCGCGACTGCCAGCTATTGTTGCTGACCTGGGTGCGGCCATATTCGTCGTAGGCGTTGACGTTCTGGACGGCGCCCGAGCCGTTGCTGACCGCGACGATCGAGCCGCGCTCGTCGGCCTGGAGGAAGCGGCGGTCGGTCGTGCCCGAGCCCTCGTACCAGACCAGGGGCTCGTCGACCCCGGGCCCGAAGACGTGGCGGCGCTGGACGCTCGAGCTTCCCGGCGTGCGCTCGGCGACCAGATTGTCGACATAGCTTTCATAGGCGATCGCCGGCGGAGTCCCCGGGCTGGTGCTGACCCCCGACAGGCGACCCAGCGGATCGTAATGCCAGGGCGCCGTCGCGGTGCCGCGCGACTTGTTCTCGCTGTCGAAGACGTAGGTCCGGCTGCCGTCGCTCGCCCGGTTGGAGCGCGGGTCGTGGCTGAAGGTCGTGGTCGCGCCGCCGGTGGTCTGCGAGGGCAGCCGGTTGAGCCCGTCGCTGGCATAGCTCGTGCTGCCGCTGCCGTGCCCGGTCCAGGCATAGGAATTGTTAGTCGCCAGGCGCCTCGCGGTCTAAGCCTCGTAGCAGTGTTAGCGCTTTACCCGTTGTATTACGCTGTGACCAAGTAAGCGCTCTACGCTGCTCCTCAAGGTATCGGAAAATCCAAAATGTACACCGTTCTTTTCCGTAATCGTCCGGTCGAACGACGCATCATAAAGAATTTTCACATATGTCGAGAGGTCTTTATCGGATAGATCGGGTAACCTGTGATGAAATAACCAAACATGACGATCATTCATCCAGCCGGTATCAGATAGAAGGTCGTACAAAGAATCCCAGTTGCGTCCAAAGTACGGAAAAGACAGAACGGTATTATACCATTCTAGCAGTTCTTCCTTGCTGTGTATGCAAGGCACAGCTATAGTTGAGTTAAGTTTGCTCAGTTGAGACGATCTAAACTCAAACACTATTATCTACCTTTGGACAAGGAAAAACGTATTATAGTGATCCGGCGTATAATAAATTGATGAGTCAGAAGCGATAACTAATCTCTGCATTCCAGCATGGGAGACTCCGGGCGTCGGAACGACGTACTCGCGATATGTCACGCCGGCGCGCACCGGTAGCTTGCCTTCGCGATTTTTGAAAGTGGCTCCGTCGTTGCGATGCGGATAGCCTTTCCCCATCTTGATGCGATTGAGCGTGGCGCGAATTTGGGGGGTTGCCTTTATTTTCGGATACGGAACGGGCGCTTTTGCTTCCCCGTGCTGCAGGAGCAGTTCGAGAGCCACGAGGATCGGGTGCATTCTACCGCCCCACCAAGCAGCTCTAACAAATCCTGATGAAGTTCGAGTGGATAGCAGTCCACCGTTAACGACAATGTCTTCGGTTCCGTGCTCGGCGAAGTTCGCTCGGAGGTTCTCCTCTATCTGGCGTTGCAACTCCGCCTCGCTCATCCCCGTGCGTCCGACAGGGCCGAATACAGCGCCGCCACCATTCCCGCCGAGCAGGCCGAAAGCAGTAACAACAATGGTTTGATCAAGGCCAAGCGGATCCGTGAAGTTCACCGGATCCCCGCCGACATAGGCGTACATGTTCATCCCGCCGCCGTATCCGATCGGGTCCGGCTGCAGGAACCGGCCGGCCTTCGGGTCGTACATCCGACTCTTGTAATGGTAGAGGCCGAACCCGCCGAAATAGCGCTGCCCGGTATAGGCGAAGCGCGCCTGCCAACTATTGTTGCTGACCTGGGTTCGGCCATATTCGTCGTACGTGTTGACGTTCTGGACGGCGGCCGAGCCGTTGCTGACCGCGACGATCGAGCCGCGCTCGTCCGCCTGGAGGAAGCGGCGGTCGGTCGTGCCGGAGCCTTCGTACCAGACCAGCGGCTCGTCGACCCCGGGCCCGAAGACGTGGCGGCGCTGGACGCTCGAGCTTCCGGGCGTGCGCTCGGCGACCAGATTGTCGACATAGCTTTCATAGGCGATCGCCGGCGGAGTCCCCGGGCTGGTGCTGACCCCCGACAGGCGACCCAGCGGGTCGTAATGCCAGGGCGCGGTCGCGGTGCCGCGCGACTTGTTCTCGCTGTCGAAGACGTAGGTGCGGCTGCCGTCGCTCGCCCGGTTGGAGCGCGGGTCGTGGCTGAAGGTCGTGGTCGCGCCGCCGGTGGTCTGCGAGGGGAGCCGGTTGAGCCCGTCGGTCGCATAGTCGGTGGTGCCGCTGCCGTGCCCGGTCCAGGCATAGGAATTGTTGGTCGCCGACCGCCCGACGATCTGCGAGGCCGGATCAAAAATGCGGTTTGGCAATACCGCCGAAACGCGCTAGCGGAAAAGCGATGACTTTCGGGGCGCGGCTCAAGGAGGAACGTCGGCGGCTCGGCCTCAAGCAGGCCGAGTTCGCCGACATGGTCGGGACGGACGTCCCGAAGCAGAGCCTCTACGAGAACGACAGGCGGCAGCTCCGCGGCGCCTATCTCGAGCGGGTCTCGAAGGTCGGGGTCGATGTGGTCTACGTCATCACCGGCCGGCGAAGCTCGGGCGCCACGCTCGGCGACGAGGCCACCGCCATCATCGCCGCCTGGCTGGGCCTTCCGCCCGGCGCCCGCGAGACCGTGGAGCGGCTCGTCGCGGATCTCTCCCGCAATATCGAGGAAGGGTGGCACCGCGACGGAAGCTGAGGCCGAATCGCCCGCGGCAGCGGGATTTGGCGCGAGCCATGAGGTGACGGCTTTCCTAGTAGCAGGCGCTTTCGAAGCTGGCGAGCTACCGCGCAGAGCGATGAGCACGGCAGAGCGTCGAAACAGTTACTGTCGGGTTTCTCCCGATTTTCCCGGTTTTCGGGGGAGTCCCCGGGCTGGTACCCTGTCGGACGGTCAGGGAGGAAGACTTAGCTTAAATTTATTATAAAACCACGCAGTATATCTTTCGATACAAGCGCCGCACAGCTCGAAGAAAGAGTTACAGACTTTTCAAACTCCCCGTCGCCTAACTGTATAAGTACGGAAGTCCAGCTAGCATTCGTCAACACCGCTAATGGAAGACTTAAGCTTTTTTTATCTATAACAACTTTATCAAAAATAATATCTCCGATCACCGTTCGCGGAGCTGGAGGCAACGAAGAAATTATCCATTTTTTTCTCGGAATAAGCAGGTCCATGTTGACAAGTCGTCTTTGCTCGTCAAGATCAAATATCAAACTTCCATCAACATCTACGCCGTAAACCCACGAAACTTTGTTATGAGATTCAAGCTCTAATATGTCGGCCTGTCCATCGTAGCGCGGGTGCAGTCTTCCCTCGGGAGAAGCTTTGCCAACGGCTATTGTTATATCCGTCATTGACCTGGTCTCCAGGGCACCGGGTTCCACGTGGGTGACGGCTTCCCTTCGAAAACTGTAATTGCCATTCCCCGGCTTGGCGCGTCGGTTACGACGGAAACTCCTGTTCGAGAAGAATGTCTAATGAATCTGCCTGTCGCCGGATTATAGTAAAGTCGACCGTTGCGGTATGCGTCCAGCGCCTTTTGAGGGGTGATGCCCCGCGGCTCCCGTCTAGCTACCCGGTTGTCGAAGTGGGACGTCGTGGGAATGCCGGCCTTTGCGAAGAGCTTACAATCATTGTGCACGACGGCGCCGTCCTCGCCGACAATGAAAGTGTGCCAGTCTGCGACCGTAAGGTTGTAGGTTTGCTCGATGCGGTCGGTCCGGGTCACCGAGACGACGGCCATATCGCTGCCAGAGGCGGTGACGATCCGATCACCTTCGGCAAGGTCCAGGGTGTCGACCCAGCCGCGTCTCTTCACCTTCCAGGGATGGTCGTCGGTGGCATGGAACGTTTCAAGCTCGCCGCCGCTGTCAAGCAGCTGGAGCGCGTAGAGTGACTTGGGCGAAGGGCGAATCAGGTCGGTGACGCGCTTCGGCGCTACCTCGTTCGTCGTCTCATTGAACGCTAGAACTAGGTCCCCGATCTCGATTTGCTCAATGGGCACCGCCCCATTCGGCGTCACAACAAGGGTCCCTGATTCAAGGCAGCCACACGGGTCAGGCCAATCAAAATGCCCTGTAGCGCCGCCCCCGCCAAAGCTTCCTCCGCCGCCCCCGGTGAAACGTCCATCTCCCGAGCCGCCGCGGCGTTTAGAAGAGCTCCCGCCGGCGAAGAACCGGACCACCTTGCATACTAGATTACAGTGACCGGTGATGATGATATCCGGGTCCGGCTCCCCATCCCCATTGATATCATCATTGGGTACCTTGTTCATTTCCTCAATCCGACGTTGTAGCTCGGCCTCGCTGATCCCCGTGCTTCCGCCTTGGCCAAAAACATCCCCGCCACCCCTGAGTCCGCCGGGCCCATAGCCCCACACGACGATGCTTTGGTCCTGGAGGCCCATGGGATCGGTGAAGTTGACCGGATCCCCGCCGACATAGGCGTACATGTTCATCCCGCCGCCGTATCCGATCGGGTCCGGCTGCAGGAACCGGCCGGCCTTCGGGTCGTACATCCGACTCTTGTAATGGTAGAGGCCGAACCCGCCGAAATAGCGCTGCCCGGTATAGGCGAAGCGCGCCTGCCAACTATTGTTGCTGACCTGGGTTCGGCCATATTCGTCGTACGTGTTGACGTTCTGGACGGCGGCCGAGCCGTTGCTGACCGCGACGATCGAGTCGCGCTCGTCCGCCTGGAGGAAGCGGCGGTCGGTCGTGCCGGAGCCTTCGTACCAGACCAGCGGCTCGTCGACCCCGGGCCCGAAGACGTGGCGGCGCTGGACGCTCGAGCTTCCGGGCGTGCGCTCGGCGACCAGATTGTCGACATAGCTTTCATAGGCGATCGCCGGCGGAGTCCCCGGGCTGGTGCTGACCCCCGACAGGCGACCCAGCGGGTCGTAATGCCAGGGCGCGGTCGCGGTGCCGCGCGACTTGTTCTCGCTGTCGAAGACGTAGGTGCGGCTGCCGTCGCTCGCCCGGTTGGAGCGCGGGTCGTGGCTGAAGGTCGTGGTCGCGCCGCCGGTGGTCTGCGAGGGGAGCCGGTTGAGCCCGTCGGTCGCATAGTCGGTGGTGCCGCTGCCGTGCCCGGTCCAGGCATAGGAATTGTTGGTCGCCACGCGCCCGACGATCTGGCCGGCCGGGTTGTAGGTCAGAGTGACGATGTTGTCGTGACCGGTCCCGGCCGGGTCGTGGGTCAGCTTCCACAGCCGCGAGGCGGCGTCATACTGATAGTCGGTGACGGCGCCGTTGCCGAGCACGAGCCGGTCGCGGCGGCCGAGCTGGTCATATTCATAGGTCGCCAGCACCCCGACGCCCGAAGCCGCGCCGTTCTCGCGGATCTTCACCATCTCGCCGGTGACGAGATAGTCCTGCTGGACGAAGAAGCCGTCGGGGTGGGTGAGCCGGGTGCGGCGGCCGGCGAGGTCGTAGGCCGAGCTGTAGGTGCCCGAGGCGCCGGTCTGGCTGATCTGCCGGCCGAGCGCGTCCCAGGCGAAGGTCAGGCTGCCGCCCGAATGGGACGCCGAGGTCAGCTGCCCGAGCAGGTCGTAGCCGTAGGTGACGTCGAGCTCGCTGCCCGGCAGGTTCTTGAACGTCAGCCGGCCGAGCGCGTCGTAGGTGAAGGCGATCGTTTCGACGGCGCGGTTTCGGAAAGCGGCGACCAGGTTCGAGGTCCGGGTCCCGCCGGCGAGCGATTCGTAGGTGGACTCCTCGTAATCGGCGGTCGAGCTCGTCCCGGCGCCCTGGGTGAGGTCGGGGAAGCGGGTCTTCTCCAGCCGGTCGTGGCCGTCATAGTCGAAGGTCGTCTTGTTGCCCTCGCCGTCGGTGACGGTCGCGACGAGGCCGTTGTCGCTATAGGTCGCCGTCGTCGTCGAGGCGTCCGCCGTCCCGAACGCATCGGTGACGCCGACCGCCCGGCCGGCGAGGTCGTAGGCGGTCTTGACGATCCGGTCCGGGCCGTGGGCTCCGTCGGGGCTGGTCCGCGTGCAGGCCCCGGGCAGGCTCGAGGCGAAATCGTTCGGATCCATGCGCTGGACGACGCAATCGACCCGCCCCAGCGCGTCATAGCCGGTCTGGGCGAAGGCGTGGACGGTCGAGCCCGAGACGAGCCTGGCCGTTACCGGCCGGGCGTTGGCATCGTAGCCGGTCTCGACCGCCAGGGCCGGCGCGAAGGCGGCCCAGTGGGCGTCCGACGCGCTGTCGACATTGCCCTGCTCGACCTTGGTGAGGAGCCCGTTCGAATAGCTGTTGCGAACGGCGCGCGGCTTGAGCGGACCGCCGCCGTCGGGGTCGGGAGAGACGGTTCCGACGAGCTGGCGGGCGCCGTCGTAGCGGTAGTGGACGGTGTCCGCGGTCCCGCTCAGCGGCCCGTCGACCCGGACGAGGTTGCCGACCGCATCGTAATCCAGGGCCACGGTCGCCGTGGTCGCCGCGGCCCCGGTGCCGTCCCGCATCGTGGTCGAGTCGACCGAGCCGTCGGCATTGTAGGCGATCGTCACCCGGGTCTCGTCCGAAGTGCCGACGCAGGCCGGCGCCGAGCCCGTCCGGCATTGCGACACGCCGGTGAGCTGGTAGCGGCCGCTCGCCGGATCGAGCGTATAGGCGAAGCGGGTCTGCGGGCGGACCGCGCCGGGCGCCGGCAGGGTCACCGATTCGAGCACTCCATAGGTCGCGTCCCAGTCGTAGTCGGTGACCTGGCCGCGCTCGTCGGTGGTGCTGGTCGGCTGGTTGCAGGCGATGTTGAAGCTGCAGCTCGACGGGAAGACGGCCGAGGTCACGATCGTGGCTCCGGAGCCCGATTTGGGGACGAGAGCCGACTGGGTGACGTTGCCGCGGGAGTCGAGGCTGTACTGGACGTAATTGCCCTCGGGCGCGGTCACCCGGGTCAGCCGGCCGGCGCTGTCATATTGATAGGAGGTGGTCTTGCCGAGCGGATCGGTGACCGCGGTCGGCCGGCTCAGCGCGAGGTTGGAGACGATCGTCGTGACCGGGTCGGGGCCGGCCGGATCCACCTCGGTCACCGCCATCGTCACGACGTTGCCCGAGACCGATCGCGTGTAGTTGGTCGTCAGTCCGTCGCGGGTGACCGAGCTCACCGTCCCCCCGGTGCCGCCGGTCGCGACGACCGTCGAATCGGCCGTCGCCCCGGGGCGCCGGATCGTGCCCGGGCTCACCCGCCACACCCGGCCGCCGGTGTCGGTGACGTCGGTGACCCCGTTCGACGGATAGGAATAGCCGACGCTGGCCGCTCCGGCGTTGAAGCTCGCTCCGGTGCGCTGGTACCAGCTGGCCGGCGGCTGGCCGCCGGGAGGGCCGGATGCGTAGGCGAAGGCGATCGAGTGGCCGAAGTCGTTGGCCACCCCGGCGAGCCGCCAGTCATATTCGCAGTCGAGCGAGCCGTCGGGATTGAAGACCGTGGCGCAGCGATCGTTCAGTGTCCAGTCGAGGGTCACCGTCCGGCCGTCCGGGGTCGAGATGGCGGTCGGCACCAGCGAGCAGCTGGTCTGGAGGCTGTTCTTGCAGAAATTGGTCGTTCCGCCCTGCGCGTTGCCGCTCGGGTCGCTGAAGCCGATCATGGTTCCGTCGCTCGTGGCGTAGGTGAGGCTGCCGCCGCCGCCGGTCAGGGTCGAGCCGATGGCGAGCGACGAGGTGAAGGTTCCGCCCGATTCGGTGAACCGCTCCGACTTGTTGGCCAGGGTGACGGTGACCGTCGCGGGGCCGCCGGCATAGGGGCGGGTCAGGCTCAGGCCGATCCCGTCCCAGTGGCTCGGGCCGCCGGCGGCGGAGCCGGCCGTCCGGACCAGCGCCAGCTCGGCCTCGCCCGAGCCGATCGAGCCCTCGACGAAGCTGAGCAGATAGTCGCCGCGCACCAGGTCGACCCCGTTCGAGTCGAAGTTGCGATAGGCGGGCGGGGTCTGCGCCGCCGCCGGCTCCGCGGCCAGGCCGCAAAGGGCGGTTCCGGCGAGGAGGGCGCAGGCCAGGCCTCGCGCCCGCAAGGACGTCGTCTTCATCTCTCTTCTCCAAATTGCCTGGCGCCTCGGCGCCTCGCTGCTACCCGGCCCGAAGCATCGCTTCGGGACGATGGATTCAGGGCGGCGGCGGGTTGGGCGATCCGCTGGTCGTCTTGACGGTGCGGTTGTCGGCCTTGTCGTAGCCGTAGCTGGTGACGACGGCGGGATTGACGCCGTCGTTCCGAGTCACCTCGACCAGCCGGCCGCGGGCGTCATATTTGTAGGCGATCGTCTCGGCGGCCTCGCCCGCCGCCGCCGCCGCCGCGGCCAGCGCCGCTCCGGCCAGCCGCGCCGCCATCCTGTTCCGGTCCGCCATCGCGTCCTCCTCCGTCGTTTCGGCGACTCGCGCCGCCATTGAGAACATAATTAGAACATAAGAAATCTCATTTTGCAAATCCTATTTTTGCATCGAAATAACTTTTATGTTTCAGGAACTTAGTGCTGATTGGGTGGAACGGAGGGAGCCCCTCCTATCGCCGCCTTGGCGCTCCGGCGAATCGCCCAGCCGGCTCCGGCCGCACCGCCCGCCCGCCCCGGAAAAAGCCGATTCGACTGGGTGCAATGGCCATCGCAAACCGCGCCCGGTCGGTTAGCTCTTGAAAACCGCCCCCATTCGCCGCTTTGATCGTCTCGTGACGCTCTTCACCCAGATCGACCGCTACATCGCGCGCCTGATCCTCGTGCCGCTGCTCGCCACTCTGGCGCTCGCCTCGATGCTGCTCGTCCTCGACAAGATGCTGCGGCTGTTCGACTTCGTCGTCACGCGAGGGCGGCCCGGTCGGGGTGGTGTGGCGGATGCTGGCCAATCTCGTCCCCGAATATCTCGCGCTCGGGATCCCGCTCGGACTGCTGCTCGGCACCCTGCTCGCCTTCCGCAAGCTCGCTTTGTCGACCGAGCTCGACAGCCTGAAGGCGGTCGGGCTCGAGCTACACCCGGCTGCTGCGCGTCCCCTACGTCTTCGCCGTCGCGCTGATGGCCTTGAACGTCGTCATCGTCGGCTACGTCCAGCCGGTCGCGCGCTACGGCTACGAGCAGCTCCGCTTCGACCTGCGCTCCGGCGCGCTGGGCGCCTCGATCAAGGTCGGCGAGTTCACCAATCTCGGCAAGCGCATGACCCTCCGGGTCGAGGCGCAGCGAGGACAAGGGGCGGCTGCTCCACGGAGTCTTCGTCCGCGCCGAGACCCGCGACGGGCGGACGATCGCGGTCACCGCCGATCACGGCACCTTCCTCGCCACCGACGATCCCGACGTCATCCTGCTGCGCCTGTCGAACGGCCGGCTCGTCCACAATTCGCCGCGCTACAGGGCGCCGAGGGTGCTGAGCTTCCGAATCCAGGACCTGCCCGTCGACCTGCCCGCGGTCGCCCGCTTCCGCGGCCGCGGCCGCGGCGAGGAGCAGGAGATGACCATCCCCGAGCTGTTCGCGACCGGCGGGGCGGGGGCGGTTCCGCCGGCGACGCGCAACGCGGTGCGCGCCAATTTCCACTATCGCGTGACCGAGATCGTGATGATGCTGCTGATGCCGCTGCTGGCGGTGGCGCTGGCGGTGCCGCCCAAGCGCAGCACCTCGGGCCTCGGCATCTTCCTCGCCGATCGTCATGGTCGTCGCCTATCACAAGATCAACCAATACGCCGAGGAGATGGCCGCCCTGGGCCGGATCGACCCGGTCGTCGCCCTGTGGACCCCCTTCGTCCTCTTCGCCGCCCTGATCCTGTGGATGTACTGGATCCTCGCCTACAAGCCCGGCGGCCAGCCGATCGGCGGCGCTCGAGCGCGGCTTCTCGAAGCTCGCCAAGGGTTTCGGCCGGCTGCTCCGCCTCGGCGGCGGCGGCCGGGGCGAGGCGGTGCCGGCCGAATGATCAATCTCGACTTCTTCCCGTCGAAGCGGATCGCCTTCTACATGGCGAGGATCTTCGTCGTCCGCTCGCTGGCGGTGCTGGCGATGCTGGTGCTGGTGCTGATGACCCTCGACCTGCTCGGCGAGGCCGGCGACATCCTCGAAGTGCCCGGCAATGGCGACGCCGAGCTGTGGCGCTACGTCTCGCTGCGCGTGCCCCAGCTGATCTCCCGCTTCCTGCCCTTCGCGGTCCTGCTCGGCACCCTGATCACGCTCGTCACCCTCAATCAGAACAGCGAGGTGATCAGCATGAAGGCGGCGGGCATCTCCGCCCATCAGATCATCGCGCCGCTCGTCGTCGCCAGCCTCGGCATCGCGGCGGTCAGCCTTCGCCTTCAACGAGCGGGTCGTCACCCGCGCGACCGAGACCCTGTCGAGCTGGGAGAAGGTCGATTACGGCCCGGTCCCGCGCGACAGCGGCATCCGGCCCAACGTCTGGGTGCGCTGGGGCGACGACCTCATCATGGCCCGCGAGGTGCGCGGGCAGGGGGCAGTCGACCGAGCTTCGCGCCGTCAGCATCTACGACCGCCAATATGAGACTCTGAAGGCGATCGTCACCGCCAGGCGCGCGACCCGCGGCGGCGGCGGCTGGCGGCTCGAGCAGGTCGAGACGTTCGACGTCGCCTCGGGCGCGACCACCGCGGCCGCCGCGCTCGATTACGGCAGGGGCCTCGATCCCAGCCAGTTCACCCTCGCCTCGGTCTCGGCCGACGAGCAGGATTTCGTCACCCTCCGGCATTCGGTGAAGCAATTGAAGCTTGCCGGCCGGCCGACGGCCGAGCTGGAATCGGGCCTGTGGCACAAATTGTCGGGGCCGCTCTCGGTCGTGCTGATGCCGCTCCTCGCCGGAGTCGCGGCCTTCGGCCTCGCCCGGTCGGGCCAGCTGTTCTGGCGCGCGATCATCGGCATGTTCCTCGGCTTCGCCTATTTCGTCGCCGACAATTTCGCCCTCGCCATGGGCAATCTCGGCGCCTACCCGCCGCTTCTCGCCGCCTGGGCGCCGTTCGTCCTGTTCGCCCTGATCGGCGAGACGGTGCTGATCCGGACGGAGGAGTGACCGAGATTAGCGGCGAGGAATTGGTCACCCGCGGCGAGGTCGCGCGTGGCGCGGGGCTGGTCGGGCTGTCGCGGGCCGCCGCCCTCATCGAGGTGGTGTCGCAGCCGCTGTTCATCTGGCTCTACGGGCTGCCGACCTACGGCATTTACGTCGCTCTGTGGGCGGCGATCAACTTCGCCGAGAATGTCGTCGACCTGTCGCTGACCAGCGCGCTTCAGCGGATCGTCCCGACCGGCGACGAGGACGCGGCGCACGGCGCCGTCAAGGCCGCCCTGCTCGCCACCGTCCTTCCCGCCGCCCTGATCGCCCTCCTCGTCACCCTCAACGCCGAATCGGGTCGCGTCCTTCTTCTCGGCGGCGCCGGAGGACAAGGCGACCCTTCCCAACGCGGTCGCCGTCTTCGCCTGGGCGCTGCCGCTGTGGACCTTCATCGAGATCGCGACCTCGGCGGCGCGCGCCCGCCGCGCCTTCGGCCCCGAGATCCGGCTGCGTCTGTTCTGGGAGCAGATCGCCCGCATCGGCTTCGCCGTCGGCTTCTTCGGGCTCGGCGCCGGAAGCCTCGGTCTGGTCCTCGCCCATCTGAGCTCGCTGGCCCTGACCGCGGCGCTGTGCGTGCCGCTGCTCGCCCGCTATCTACGACCTCAGGCGCCTGCTGCGTGCCCGCGTGGGCGGCCGGGCCTTGCGGCCGCTGCTCGCCACCGGCCTCGCTTTGCTCCCGTCCAACGCCTCGCGCCGGTTCCTCATCGACGGCCCGGCGATGATCATCAACATGCTCCTTCCCGGCGCCAGCGGCGCGGTCGCCGCCGGCCTGTTCGAGATCGCCCGCAAGCTCGCCACCCTGCCGCTCGCCGTCCGCCAGGCCTTCCAGTACGTGATGGCGCCGGTCGCCGCCCACCAGGCCCGGGCCGACCGGGCCGCGATCGCCCCGCTCTATCGCTTCGCAAGCCGGCTCTCGACCGCTCTGGTCGTGCCGCTGGCCGGCTGGCTCGCCTTCGCCGGGCCCGACATCCTCTCCATCTACCGGCCCGAGGTGATGGCGGCCTTGCCTTTGCTCTACATCCTCGTCGCCGCCCGGGCGGCGGAGGCGATCGTCGGCCCGGCGACCCCGATCGTCGAGATGACCGGCCACCGCATCCTGCCGCTGGTCAACAGCTTCGTCGGAGTGGCGGTCTGGGCGGTCCTCGCTCTCCTCCTCGTGCCGCGCTAGGGGGCGCCGGGGATGGCGGTCGCGGTCGGCGCCGCCACCGTCGCCATCGCCTATATGGCGACCCTCGAGCTCCAGCTGACCGAGCGGCTGAGCCCGTTCGACCGCAAGCTGTTCCTCGGCCTCGCCGTCGCCCTCGCCGGGGTCGGGCTGATGGCTCTCGCCGCCTGGCAGACCCGGGGGCCGGTCCGCTTCGCCTCGCGTGACCTCGCTCTGGGCGCTGGCCAGCTGGTGCGCGGTCCGCCTCGGCCTGGTCCGCGGCGACCGCGAGGCGCTCGGCGGCCTCGCCCGAAGGCTTCGCCTGGTCTGAACAACCTCGTCGCGTGCGGGGGCCGAGCGTCCTTGCCCGCGGGCTCCGGGCGAACTACCCTTTCGATGGGAGGATCGAGGCCCTAAAAGGGCCGCATTGCGATTGCACTCGAAGCGCCCATATAGGCCGGCCGCCCGACGCGCCGATGCCGCACTTGAGGAAAATGAGAGACGTGAAACCCGCCGTGACGATCCGCCCGAGCTTCTGGAGGCGCGAGCATCATCTCGACCGGATGACGCTTCGCGAGCTGGTCATCGCCTATTTCCAATATCCCGCGATCATCGCCTATCTCGCGCTCGCCGTGGGAGCCGCGGCGGTCTGGGCCTGGCGGCCGGCGCCGCCGCCCCGACGCTCGTCGCGATCGCCGTCGCGAGCCTCGTCTACCCGCTCGTCTGGTACCTCCTCCACCGCTTCGTCCTGCACAGCCGATGGATGTGGAAGAGCCGCCTCCTCGCCCCGACCTGGAAGCGCATCCATTACGACCACCACCAGGATCCCAACCATCTCGAGGTGCTGTTCGGAGCGCTCCACACCACCCTGCCGACCATCGCGCTCGATCGTCATCCCGGTCGGCTGGGCGATCGGCGCGACCCTCGCGCCCGGCAACCCCGACGCCCCCCTGGGCGCCGCCGCCGCCGCGTTCGCGACGGGCCTCGTCACCACCGCTTTCTACGAGTTCGTCCACTGCATCCAGCACCTCGCCTACAAGCCCAAGGCGAAATGGCTGGCCGAGATGAAGCGCCGCCACATGGCCCACCATTTCCACGACGAGACCGGCAATTTCGGGATCACCTCCTTCCTGTGGGACAAGGCGTTCGGCACCTTCTACGACAAGGCCAGCGACCGCCCGGCGAAGAGCCCGACGGTGTTCAACCTGGGCTACACGCCGGAGGTGGCGGAGATCTATCCGCACGTCGCGAGGCTGAGCGGCGGCGTCGCGACCGACCATCCGCGCGAGCGCGTCAGGCAGAAGGCCGGCGCCGGAAGCTGATCCGCCGGTCACTAAAAGTGACCGCGAAGGACGACGAGACCGGCAATTTCGGAAATCACCGTGGTGGCGGAGCCCAAGCGACTGCGTCGCGCCACCTCCATTCCGTTTGGGACCAAGGGTTGCCGGCGCCGAGGCGCCGTCGCGGGCGAAGCCCGGAGCGGGAGGTTCTACGACAAGGCCAGCGACCGGCCGGCGAAGAGCGCGACGGTGTTCAACCTGGGGTACACGCCGGAGGTGGCGGAAATCTATCCGCACGTCGCGAGGCTGAGCGGCGGCGTCGCGACCGACCATCCGCGCGAGCGCGTCCGGCGACAATCGTCTGAAAGTGGTACTTTCAGCCGGAGCTAAGCAAAGCGGGGTTCCAGGGGAAGCTCGAGGCGGGCGCGGGGAGCTGATTTGGCGTTCGGTCACTAATAGTGACCACGAAGGACCGCCGCAGACCACCGGCAATTTCGCCCCTTCGACCGGCTCAGGACAGGAATCACCTCGCGGCGGAACCCTGAGCGACGTTCGTCGCGCCACCGCGATCCGTGTGGGACAAGGCGTTCGGCACCTTCTACGACAAGGCCAGCGACCGGCCGGCGAAGAGCCCGACGGTGTTCAACCTCGGCTACACGCCGGAGGTGGCCGAGGTTTATCCTTACGTTGCGAAGCTGTCCGGCGGCGTGGCGACCGACCACCCGCGGGAGCGCGTGCGGGCGAAAGCGTCTGAAAGTGGCACCTTCAGCCGGGGCTAACGCGCCTGCGGCTGGCTCCGCTTTGGTGAGTATGGCTCGCCGATCAGCGCATTGATGTTGTGAACAAAAATCGTGACTCAGGGCTAAACTATATTAGCATCGCCTTTCCCGTATCCGAGACCGGTGATCAGATGCCAGAGATAGTAGATCCTGCGGTTGTCGACGAGTTCGATCTTGTCCCTTCCCCACGTGTGCTCCCGATGCTCGGAGAGATCAATCTTGAGCAGTGGCGATGCATAGGCGAACTGGTTGACAACTCCATCGACGGATTTCTCCACGCAGCTCGCCGCGGCGAGCCCGTAGCTGAGCCCGCAGTTCAGGTGCTGCTGCCAGCGGCGGATCGCGAAGACGCGGTCGTTCAAATAATCGATAATGGCCCAGGCATGACAGCGGCCGAGTTAGCGAAAGCTGTGAAGGCAGGATGGTCCGGTAATAACCCGATCGACAACCTCGGTTTGTTTGGCATGGGATTCAACATCGCCACGGCCAGACTCGGGCACGTGACAGAGGTTTGGACGACCCGCGAAGGGGACGCGGAGTGGCACGGCCTTGAGATCGATTTCGATAGGTTACAACGGCAAGGCAACTTTCGTACTGCTCACCTGACGGACCCAAAGCCTGACGCGCCGGCTCATGGCACCAAAATAGTGATCAAGCGGCTCAAGCCAGCGCAGCGGCAATGGTTAGCGAGAGGCGCAAACCAGACGCAGGTTCGGGCACGGCTTGGCCAGGCATATTCCGCGATGCTTGTACCTGGGGGCAAGCCAATCGAGTTTGGCCTTTTTGTCGGCACGCATCCGATCAAGTCTAGGCGTTTTTGTCTTTGGGATGAAAGCCGCTCCACAGAGCTTCCCGATCTCGGAGAAGTTACGGCGGTACAAACATTCAATTTCGTATTGGGTGACAGGTACCATTGCTCGGCTTGTATGAATTGGTTTCCGGCAACGCCCGGCCCGGCAAATCAGTGCCCGATTTGTGAGGCCACCGGCACCGTTCAGCGACGAACGAGGCGGGTACATGGGTGGATAGGGCTACAACGCTATTCGGACACCACCGACTTTGGTTTTGACTTTGTACGTAACGGGCGAAAGATCGAGCTAAAGAGCAAAGAGCTATTCGTATGGAAAGGTGTGAATGGCGACGAGCCTGAGTATCCCATTGATGATCCGAGTCGCAGAGGACGCTTTGTAGGGGAAATCCATATAGACCATTGCAGAGTTAACTTCGCCAAAGAAAGGTTCGACAGATCCGATCCGGCTTGGGAGGAGATGCTGAAGCTCATCAGGGGGGATGGGCCTCTTCGACCAGAAAAAGCTCGAGAATTAGGTTGTGGTCCCAATACGAGTCCGCTCTTTAAGCTGTACAAAGCTTTCCGGAGAATTCGGCCACATAGCTCTGTGGCTGGTGGGTGGAAGCGCCTTTTATCTGTTCCTGACAACAAGATTGCTACAGAATTCGCCCAAAAGTTCTATGAGGGGCATGCCGATTATCAAGATGATATTAAGTGGTGGAAGCTTATTGAAGAGGCTGAGAGAAAAGCCTTAACTGAAGACGAGGATGATGACTCTGAAGCTGAACCTGAAGACGATGATCCTTTAAGTGAGGATGAGCCCGAGGACGATGACGGTGATCCAGAGGAGGAACCTGGCCCAGATTATCGCACAATGCGTCGTGAGACGCCTAGCCTCTCTCGAGCCTATGTTTATACCCCGGCTGGCCAGACATTTACCGTTACTGCGTATGAATGCACGCCGCACGACCCGGATTTGCCTGTGGATACACCCTGGTCGTTCCAGATGGGTGACGTAGCCACTCGGACATATCATTTTTTGTACCGACCGAAGGCGCCGGCCTTCCATTCCATTACGCTCACTCCACTCGATGCGCTATTAATGGAATTGGCGCTGCTGGCTGTCGAATATCTGAAGACATCCCCAGCGGCCGCCTCTTTTGCAGCGGTGCTCTCGCATCTTCGGCAGGAATACGGGCAAGGGGTCACCTTGGATGCTCGAACTATCGCTGCCGAGGCCGCCGATGCCCTGTCCACACTAGCGCAAGGCCTTTTACAAGCGACTGCGGAAGGGGAGCGCAGCGGATTATTCGATGCATTGACGCCGGATCAACAAGGCGACGTGATGCGCGCTTTGGCGCAAAAAGGTGTCGCCCCGGCAGCTCGCGTAGCCGATGGAAGTTTCATTACCCTAGCCTCGCATGGAGTAATAGCTCGCATCGTTGAGCGCTTTCCAGGCTTGTGCTTCGACGGCGCGTTTTGGGATTGGCCGTTTGCCTCGCTTGACTATGGTGACCCAACTCTGACTGAGCGCGCCCGCCAACAGGTGATTCATCGTGCAAAATCTATCATTTCCGACGCTGGATGGTTGGCGGAATCCGATCCTTCTTCGCTCGTTGATGCCAAAAGAAACGAACTCGTTCGAGGTCTGATGTCAGTGAGCATGCTTCGCCCTTCTCGCGAGATTTCGTGAGCGGGGAGTTCCTTGATGAACGGCGTTTGCTAGACGGTCCGTGGCCGGCATTCGAACGCGATGTCGCCAGACTTCTAATTTTTACCGGATTTAACGACGTCCGGATTGTTGGTGGTACGGGCGACAAAGGAGCCGATGTTATTGGGGTCCGTAATGGTCGTGTTTGGGTAGTGCAGTGCAAATTTACGAGTAACTCGCTTCCGTCGAAGGCGGCGGCCGAAGAAGTGGTCGAAGCTAGCAGGTTCTACAATGCTCAAGAGCTCGCCATTGCTACCAGCAGACCAGCAAGCCCTTCACTTAAGGCAGAAATTGCGCGCTTCGAACGGCTAGGCTTCGCTATACGACTGCTGACGCCTGCACGGCTCATGAAAGCAATCGCTCGAGCTCCGAACTTTCCACCTTCTCGACGTATACTGCGGGCATACCAGCAGCAGGCGAGCGAGAGGTTGTATGATGCCCTCCAAGAGACAGGACGCGGCCAGATCGTCCTCGCCACCGGGCTCGGGAAAACGGTCGTCATGTCCGATGTGGCGGCGCGCCTTTTCGCTAGCGATCTGATGCCAAACAAGCGGATGCTCGTATTGGCCGACAAGCGAGAGCTTGTAAGGCAGCTGCAATTCGGATTTTGGAATCAGCTCCCCAAGTCGGTGGCGACTTATTTGCTCACAGGAGAAGAGGAACCAGCGTTTTGGGACGGTATAATATTTGCCACGGTTCAGTCCGTTTATAGCCGCTTGGGTAACCTCCCAGATTTCGACGCGATTTTTGTCGATGAGGCACACCACATTGGGTCTCCGACCTTTCAGTCGGTTATCGAGAATTTGCAAGCGCCGCGGCTAGCGGGAGTGACAGCTACTCCCTGGCGAGGAGATTCGTACGATATCGACACTTTGCTCGGGCAGCCTTTGGTACGGATTGGGATTTCAGAGGGGCTCGCGCGAGGCTTCCTCTCAGAGGTTGATTACCGTCTACTCGCCGACAATCTGGACTGGGAGGTTGTACAGGAAGCTTCCGCTTACGGATATTCGCTGAGCCAATTAAACCGGCGGCTCATCATACCGACCCGCGACGAGGAAGCGGCCCGCATTATCACGAGCACGTTCAATTCCACGTCACGCCGAGCTGCCCTTGTGTTCTCACCGTCGGTTGACCATGCAAAAGAACTGTCTGCGAAGCTGAGATTGTTCGGACTGAAAGCGGAACCAATCGACGGCTCTCAAGGAGGGCGCGAGCGCGATAGACTGATGGCTCAGTTTCGTAAGGGAGATGTAACCGTTCTCTGTTCTGTTGATCTGTTCAACGAGGGAGTCGATGTACCTGACGTTGATATGATCGTATTTATGAGAGCCACGCATAGTCGACGCATATTTGTTCAACAACTTGGGCGCGGCTTGCGGACGTCACCGGGCAAGGACAAAGTGATTGTTCTAGACTTTGTGACGGATCTCCGACGGATGGCCGAAGTGGCGGAGCTAGAGCGGGCGACGAGAGAAAATGCCCCCGTTGAAAGGTTGCCTCTGGGACCCCACCTGATCCAATTCGCCAATCAATCCGCCGGCTCGATGCTTCTTGAATGGGCGAAGGACCAAGCGGATTTGCTACTCAGAGAAGGAGACCCAACACTTGAGCTTCCCCGTTTCGACTTTCCGGAACCTCAGCCCCCTGGAGGGGTCGATTAGGAAGGCTTTCTGAAATGGCTGACAACACGAGCGAGCCAATCTCGGCTGTTAACTTCACATTCCCAGATAACCTCCGTCGACCAGCCACGTGTCCTTAAAGCGTCTACTACTCGCTTATCCCTGGCGGAGTTCGCCTGAAACTTTTCTTGCCAGAAGTCCACATTTGTTTTTGGAGTTCTAGTAGATGGGCAGCCGGAATGCCGATGCCAAAAGCAGCCGTGTACGAACACTGCCAATTTTGCTGTACGAAACACCAGGTCGGGTTTGCCCGGAAGATCACGCGCGTGGAGACGATAGCGGAGTCCGGCGGCCCAAAGACTCCGCCTCACTATCATCTCGGGCTTCGTGTCCTTGTGCCGGACCAGAGCCATTTGCTCTGATCGGGTTCGTCCACGCGAGGGGCGCGATTGGCGATTTTTCAGGCCGCCATTTTGATTTGATCGTTTAGACAAACCTCTTTTACCCAGCCAGCAAACGTCTCCGCAAGTTCAGCAGGAACCGCGTTTCCCAGTTGCCTCATATTTTCACACCACGCGCCAGGGAATTCCATTTCGTCTGGAAATCCCTGTAACCGAGCAGCCTCGCGGATCGTAAAATATCGCACGTTCCCATTAGGGTAACGAAGCATGTTTTCGCCGCCGGGCACACCATGAGCTCCCGCCTTGAGTGCCTTTGCCGGAAGGTCATAAACGCTGCCAGTGTGGCCGGGATATGATCTCGCACCCTCTCGCAGTTCGTGGCTCCCAACGCCATTGGGTTCCCCTAATTGAAACAGCGCATCACGCACTGTGCGCCATCGGAACTCCAGCGGCGCTACTGCCCTAGTTTCGAGCCGTTCTACACGTGACCGGAAGCCGTTTGGAATTTGCTGCTCGCCGGCTGGGAGATCGTGTTGGCGCCAGTACTCGCCCGTTACCCACTGATCCCACAGCAGCCGATCTAATGAGTGGGTTGGTGCGGGGGGAGCGACGTCATCGGTCAGGTCACGCCTGAATCCGTACACGATGACGCGGTGTCGCTGCTGGGCAGCGCCAAAATCAGCAGCATTTACAGGAATATGGCCTACGATGTATTCAACGTTGGCTGCTGGCTTGGCCAGCTGCTGTTTGATCTGCACCAGATAGTCAGAAAACGTTTTGCGTAGCAGCCCGCGGACATTTTCGAAAAGAAATGCCTTGGGGCGCGTCTCGCGGACGGCACGTATTGCTTCGGGCCACATGTCTCGCGGATCTCTTTCGCCGCGATGGTTGCCTCCAATCGAGAAGGGCTGGCACGGCGGTCCACCGGCTACCACATCTATGTCTGTTTGGGCGTCGCTCCACGAAGCCTTCCGAACGTCGATATTTCGAACTGGCCAGTCGCGAAATGGTGCGAGACCGAGGTTCTTATTATGGATAAGCGTGCGAAAGGCTGGACCATTGAATTCAATCATGTCTATCGGGCGTATCCCAGCCCGACACAATCCGAGAGCGAGCCCGCCACAACCGCTGAAAAGCTCAATGGCTCGAAGCAAGTGCTCATCCCTACCCACGTGGCGGGGCAGGGTAACGGAACATGCGATGCGTGGCTAGCAGCTATCTTATCAGCCGGAGTTTGGGTTAATGAATTCCACTGTATTCTGGCGCCACCTCACCCTATAGAGTGACTGATAGTCTGTATCCGCATCCCATGCGGCCATGCCGAAGGTGCCCAAGCAGGGTGGGCTCCAGGGAGTGATCGCCGCCAACGTGCGGCGGCTGCACGAAGGCAGGGGGGCTGCTCCTAATCCGTGAACAGCTCGCCAGGCGTCACCCCCAGCGCATCCGCGATCCGATGTATATTGACCAAGCTCACATTCTTCTCCCCGCGCTCGATCGCGCCGAGGTAGGAGCGGTCGAGGCCGGAGGCGAAGGCGAGGGCTTCCTGGCTCAGGCCGCGGGCCTTGCGGAGCTCGCGCATGCGGGCGCCGAAGCGCTGCTTGATGGCCTCCTCGCCGGTCCGGTCCATGCCGGACGGTGTCCGGAGATGCGGACTATAGGTCCACCTTCAATGAATCCCATCCGGAGGCCGAAACGGACCGGATCAGCCTTCCGGCCGCCGCCTCGGCAGACGCCGCCGTGCCGCCCGGCGCGCCTCCTCGTCGCGGGCGTGGTCGGCGAGGAGGGCGGCGACCCGGCGCAGGTCGAAAGCCAGCGACAGCAGCAGGTCGCGGAGCGCCACAGGGAGGCGAACGGGCTCGGCGGCGGCGGCCGGCGGGGCTTCTCGATCGGTTGTCATAGTCCGCGCTTAGCGCAGTATTGAGGACTATAGTACCCGGAAAATCAGGTGGGCGCCGGGTTGTCGCGGATCGAATCCGTCCGGTGCACCGAACCCGCCCTCGCCACGCCGTTCTTCATGGGCTTTTCGGATGTGAGGGTAGCAGGCGCGGAGGGGAGGGAAGGGCTTGCAGGGGGCCGTGCTCTTGGGTCCCGGCCGGCACCGGGATGACGGCATGTTCTTATAATGTTCTTGACACCTAGGAAGACTCCTGCCATATAGGATGGGCAGACGAGACAGGCTTGTGGGGAGCGTGGAGATGACGGAGTTGGCGGGTGAGGAAAGCGGCGCGGGCGGCGCGGGCGGCGCGGGCGGCGCGCAGGGCGGGGCCGGGCCGCCTCGGCGGCGGAAGCGGCGGCGGTTCGATGCCCGGGCCGAGGGGGCGGTGGTTCGGGCGCTTCGGGGCGGGGCGAGCGTCGCGGCGGCGGCCCGGGCGGCGGGCTATTCGGTGTCGACGCTCTATTCGGCGAAGGCGCGGTCGCGGCTGTTCCGGGAGGCGTGGGACGAGGCGGTGGCCGAAAGCGACGGGGAGGTGCTGATCGCGCCCGGCAACGGCCGGAGGGTCCAGCTGCGGCGGGTGCGGCGGCGGCTGTTCACCGAGAAGCTCAAGGACGAGTTCCTGCTCCATTTCTCCGGCACCTGCTGCATCGCGACGGCGGCGGCCGAAACCGGGGTGGCGCGATCGACGGTCAACAAGCATCTCGCCGAGGATTTCGGACTTCCGGGCCCGCTTCGACCGGGTGCTCGAATTCGCCTATCGCGAGCTCGATTCCGAGCTGGTCCGGCAGCGGCTCGAGGCGGCGCGGCGGCCGCAGACCGACGGCGACGAGGCGCTTCGGGCGGTCGAGTTCGACCGCTCGATGCAGCTGCTCCGCGAGCACCAGCGCGGAAGGAAGGGCGCGCTCGAGCCGCTGCCGGGGGCGGCGCCGCGCCACGCCAGCCTCGACGAGGTCTGCCTGGCGCTGGCCCGGAGGCTCAAGAAGTTCCCGCCGACCCTGCCGGGGCAGGGGGCGGGCGGCGGGCCGGGCGAGGCTCCGGAAGGGCCGGACCCGGGCTCGGAGGAGGATCCTTCGCCTCCTTCGAGCTGACGTGGTTCATCGCGATCACCCAGCCCTGGCCCTCGACCTTGCGGAACAGGCGGGTGTTGATCCCGTCCTGGGGGCGGCCGCCGCCCTCGAGCCGGTAGCGGCCTATGAGCATGGCGGCGTCGGGGGCGAGGAGCTCGACGTGGAGGTCGAAGAAGCGAAGGCGGCCGCGGCGGGCGGGATCGCCGCCGCCGCCATAGTCGCGGACGTAGTGGTCGAGCGTGCCCTGCCAGTCCTTCTGGAACTCGCCGCGGGAGACGAAGACGACGTCGGGGCGCTTGAAGCCGGCCATGTAGCCGGCGAAGTCGCCGCGGTTCCAGGCCGATTCCATCCTCGCGACGACCGCGCGGATGGCGCGCTCCTCGGCGGCCGGGTCGAAGCGGGGCTCGCGCGCGCAGCCGGCGGCGAGGAGGGCGAGGAGGGGGAGGAGGAGGAAGGGGCGCATCGCCCGACTCTCGCCCGGGCGGCGGGGCTTAAGCAAGCCGAAACCCCCGGCGGGCGATGGGGGCCTTTCGGCAGGGAGGAAGAAGCTTGCGTCTTTTCAGGCAATTGGCCCGCGACCGCGAGGGCGCGACGGCGATCGAATACGGCCTCCTCGCGGCGCTGATCGCGGTCGCCCTGGTCGCCGCGTTCAACACTCTGGGGCTCAGCCTCGTGGGCATCTTCGAGGCGATCGCCGCCGCTCTGGGCGGCTGAAGCTAGAGCGGGCTGTCATTAGCTTGAATCGATAGTGGATTCCCAAGGGGCTCGGGATGTGATTCAAGCTTTGGACTGGCGGGAGGAGGCCAGTCCTTATGCCGAGAGCCTATTCGCAGGATTTGCGGGACCGGGTGATTGATGCGGTGGTGCGGGACGGGGAGAGCCGTCGCGGAGCGGCGCGTCGGTTCGGGGTGAGCGATGCGTCGGCGGTGAAGTGGGTTGAGCGTTTCGAGCGCGAGGGTGACCGGCGCTGCGCCGGCACGGGCGGGCATCGACCCTCGAAGGTGAAGCCGGAGCGCGAGTGGCTGCTGGCGGCGATCGCGGCCGAGCCGGACCTGACTCTGGCCGGCTTGTCGGCGCGGCTTCTGGCGGAGCGCGGCGTGCGTGCCGACACCGGCATGCTGTCGCGCTTCTTCACCGGCGAGGGCATCAGCTTCAAAAAAAACCGTGCTTCCCAGCGAGCAGGAGCGGCGCGACGTGGCGCGCCGGCGGGCGAGCTGGAAGCGCTACCAGGACAAGGTTGATCCCAGGCGCCTCGTCTTCATCGACGAGACCTGGGCGAAGACCAACATGATCCGAACCCATGGCTGGGGACCCCGAGGGCAGCGGGTCCGCGGCAAGGCGCCGTTCGGGCACTGGCGGACGATGACCTTCATCGCCGCGTTGCGCTGCGATCGGATCGACGCACCCTGCGTCCTCGATGGCCCGATCAACGCGGCCAGCTTCATCGCCTGGGTCGAGCAGTTCCTCGTGCCGACGCTCAAGCCGGGCGACATCGTCGTCATGGACAACCTCGGCAGCCACAAGGGCCAGGCCGTCCGCAAGGCGATCAGGGCCGCCGGCGCCCACCTGCTGTTCCTGCCGCCTTACAGCCCCGACCTCAACCCGATCGAGCAGGTCTTCGCCAAGCTCAAGACCCTGCTTCGAAAGGCCGCCGAACGATCCGTCGAGGCCGTCTGGAGACGCATCGGCACTCTGCTCGACACCTTCTCCCCAGACGAATGCTCAAACTACTTCACAAATGCAGGCTACGCTTCAATCTAATAGCAGAATGCTCTATCCCATCGAAGTGGTACTTCGATGGGGGCCCTCAGCGGGCTCCCGTCAAAGTAATACTTTGACGGGGTCCCTCAGGGTTCCCATCAAAGTCGTACTTTGATGGGGTCCCTAGCGGGTCAGCTTCTCGCCGGCTTCCGCCTTGCGGACGAGGAGCTCGGAGAGGCTGAAGTCGGCGCCGAGCCGCTCCTGCTGGCGCCTCAGGCCCTCGACGATCCTGGCCAGGCCCTCGGTGTCGGCCCAGAACATCGGGCCGCCGCGCCAGACCGGCCAGCCGTAGCCGTAGACCCAGACGACGTCGATGTCGGAGGCGCGCTGGGCCATGCCCTCCTCGAGGATCTTCGCGCCCTCGTTGACCATCGTGTAGAGGGTGCGCTCGACGATCTCCTGGTCGGAGATGGCGCGGGGCTCGACGCCCTCCTTGGCGCGGAAGTCGTCGATGATCTTCGCGACGACCGGGGACGGGGAGGGGCGGCGCTTCTCGTCATAATCGTAGAAGCCGGCGCCCTTCTTCTGGCCCCAGCGGTCGGCGGCGCAGAGTGCGTCGCGGACGTTCTCGATGCGGGCGGGGTCGCGGTGCCAGCCGATGTCGACGCCGGCGAGGTCGGCCATCTGGAACGGGCCCATCGGCATTCCGAACTCGACATGGACCTTGTCGACCTGCTCGGGCGTGGCGCCTTCGAGAAGCAGGCGGTTGGCCTGGACCTGGCGCGGCATCAGCATCCGGTTGCCGATGAAGCCGTAGCAGACGCCCGGCGACGACCGCGACCTTGCGGATCTTCTTGGCGAGCTGCATCGCCGTCATCAGCACGTCGGGCGCGGTCTTGGCGCCGCGCACCACCTCGAGCAATTTCATGACGTTGGCCGGCGAGAAGAAGTGGAGGCCGACGCACGTCCTCGGGCCGCGAGGTCGAGGCGGCGATCTCGTCGATGTTGAGATAGGAGGTGTTGGAGGCGAGGATCGCGCCGGGCCTGGCGATCCTGTCGAGCTTGCCGAACACCTCCTTCTTGACGTCCATATTCTCGAACACCGCCTCGATGATCAGGTCGCAGTCGGCGAGGTCGTCGAGGCTGAGGCTGGGCGTGAGCAGGCCCATCGCGCCCTCGGCCTGCTCGGCGGTGATCCGGCCCTTGGCGGCCGACGCCTCATAATTCTTGCGCATCACGCCGGTGCCGCGGTCGAGCGCTTCCTGGCTGGTCTCGACGATGGTCACAGGAATTCCGGCGACTGAGAAAATTCATCGAGATTCCGCCGCCCATCGTCCCGGCGCCGATCACGCCGACCCGCGGATCTCGCGCGGCACCGTGCCTTCGGGCAGGCCGTCGATCTTGGCCGCCTGGCGCTCGGCGAAGAAGAAATATTGCTGCGCCCGCGCCTGGGTCCCGCTCATCAGCTCCATGAACAGCCGGCGCTCGTCCTGGACGCCCTCCGCATAGGGCTTGGCGACGGCCGCCTCGATCGCCTGGATGTTCTTCTCGGGCGCCTCGAAGCCCTTGAACTTGCGGGCATTGCTCCTTGCGGAAATCGGCGAAGACGGAAGGGTCGACGTCGGCCAGCTTGTCCTGCGCGCTCGGACGATTTGGGCAGCGGCCGGGCGTCCTTCACCTCCTCGGCGAAGGCGACGGCGTGCGGCTCCAGCTCGCCCTCGATCAGCCGGTCGACGAGGCCGGCCTCATAGGCCTCCTTGGCGGAGATGGGGTTGCCGGTCGCGGCCATCTCCAGCGCCTTGCGCACCCCCGCGACGCGCGGCAGCCGCTGGGTCCCGCCGGCGCCGGGCAGCAGGCCGAGCTTGACCTCGGGCACGCCGAGCTTCGCCGACGGGACGGCGACCCGGTAATGGCGAGGCGAGCGCGACCTCGAGGCCGCCGCCGAAGGCGGTGCCGTGGATCGCGGCGACGACCGGCTTGGTGCAATTCTCGATGATGTCGACGACGTGGGGAAGCATCGGCATCTGCATCGGCTTGCCGAACTCGGTGATGTCGGCCCCGGCGAAGAAGGTCTGGCCCTGGCAGATGATCACCACCGCCTTCACCGCCTCGTCCCCGTCCGCCTCCGCGATCGCCGCGACCAGCCCCTCGCGAACCGCATGGCCGAGCGCGTTGACCGGCGGGTTGTTCGAGGTGACGACGAGGATGTCGCCGTGGCGGCGGGTGGTGATCGGGCTCATGGGGCGGGGTCTCCTTCGAGGAGGCGATTGCCGCGTCTTTACGTGAACGTCAACTCCGGCGCCGTGGTGCCTCAATCGGGGCAGATGGAACTTCAAGGGCCACTGCAGACTCCGCTTACGCCAGTGCGGGCTCAGGCGCTGGATTGATTCACGCAAAGACGCAAAGGCGCGAAGGGGCCGAGCCTGTCCGGGACGGTGGCGCTAACCGATGGCGTGGGATCCTCCGCCCCATGCGATGTCGCAGGCCTAACCGAACAGGTCCCTCTGAAGCGGACGGATATGGAACAGGTCGATGATCTCAGGGAGCGTATCGACCACGAAGTCTGGCTTGAATTCCATGTCCTTGTGCGTGGCAATTTCCACCGGGGTCCAGGGCGTGACACTGAGCAGGGTGTTCATGTCCTGATCCTCAATCTCGGTCCCGTAGCGCGCCCACACCGTCGTGAACCCCTCGGATTGGGCGGGGCGAAGATCCTTGTTGATGCTGTCTCCGATCGCAACGAACCGCTCGTGATTGTCGTAATGTTCCCTGACCATTCGATAGGGCGCGGAGGAAGGCTTCTGAAGGTCCTTCGGTAGTTCGTGAAAGAGCGCATATCGAGCACTCAGCAGGAACCTTTTTCGCGCATCTTTCGCCATGCGTTCGGGGCTGGGCGAAGCGGCACCCTGGGCGCATATCAGGGCGTCAAAATATTTGTGCAGCCCTAGCCAGTTGAAGCGCTGAACGATGTGATAGAAAGGCGCGTTGGTCACGGCGACGCATTTGACCCCCGCGAGGCGCAGCATCTCAAGAGTGGGCCTGACCCCCTCGTAGAGCACCAGCCTTTTCTGGCGGACCTGCCGCGCCCCGATGCTCAGCAGTCGCCTGATGTCTTCCAGCTTCTCCGGCGACTGGGACTGGAACAGCGCGGATTCCTGGATAACGAACTGATACTCGATCGTACCGTGTTTGAGGTACAGGTTCTTGAGGTCGAGGGTGACCTCGGCCTCGTCGGCACCCGTCGCCTTCGCCGCGAGGTGGACTAGCGACCGGAAGTAGAACGCGAAGAAGCGAGCGAAGTCGTAAAGCGTATTGTCCGCGTCAAATACCGCTATCATGGCTTATGATCGATTCGATCTGGCGCGTGAGCTGCTCGGCAGAAACACCATCATTCGTGATTGTCGCATGAAAGCTGCACTTATCAACCTCCCACTCTGAGCGGTGGCTGAAATCCTCTTCCGAGATGGCTTGGCCCCTCTCCTTTAGACGTCGGCGCGAAAGCCTGCTCTCGCTCACAATCCGAACCGTCTTGTATCCGAGACCGGTCAGACAGAGATGGTCGGAAATATAGCGGATGCTGTCGAAAACGACAGGACCCTGCCCGCCCACCCGACTGAGGGCGGCCTCGATCCAGATATTCTCGTCGATTTCCCTGAGCTTCTCGCTGATCCGGTTGAGGTTGCCTTTGTCCTCGTTGCCGAACAGGATTCGGGAGACGGACCGGCACAGGTCACCCGTGGACACCCTGATATAGCCAAACTGGTTTTCGAGGATCGAGGCGACGAAGGACTTTCCCGACCCTGATCGGCCGTAGAGCGCGAGATTCAAAGCTCGACATCCCATAGAGTAGAAGACCCGTGACCGAATTCGCCTGCAGGCACCGGTGTCAATCTCAACAGCTTTTCATCTGCTTCCCGAAGCTCCCGGAGTGTCGGGCAGGCGCACACTCTATTGACATGCAACTCAGGCTCGGGTCTAAAGTCACGAACTCCGAACCAAGCGGCACACTTGCGCTCGTGCATGTAGCGCGGCGTCCTGCCGAGCTCCGGGGCAATGAGCGGCTCGCCCTTGGGGTGGGCATGGATAACGCTCAGCTCGGCCGTATAGAAAGCGTTGACGCCCGTATGGATAAAGCCGATCCGCAAGGGGCCATCCACCAACTGCCTAGACTGTTGGACCAACAGTTCCCACGGGGAGACCTCGTGGAGGTCGCGACGAATCCATCCCCACCACGCGAAGTCCCTTCTCTCGGCGATTTCCGAATGCAGATGGACGGATTCACCGTCATTCACGCCGATGTCGCGAAAGCGGAGAAGAATCATCGCTTCACCGTGATCCAATATGGCCGCAGTTCATGGGTATATGATTTATCAGGCTCGCGTCCTATGCCTTCCTTGCTAAGGAGGTAGGTGATCCGTCGTTCCTCGTCATTGGCTGCCTCGATGTCGAACGGCACGCGCATGCGGTCGGTTGGAGGAGCCATCGTCGCAGAAAGGCCTTCCGGGATCATGGCTTCGAAGCCGAGGGTTGCGGTGCTCACCATCATCAGGCAGCGGCCGTCTTTCGAAAGAAGGTCCGGAAGCGCGCCGAGCAATTGCTCAATCAAATCAAATCCCATCGTCGCTACGCCAAATTCGCTTTCCGCGCCCGACTTATCGCTCTTTTCTTGGGCGACATAAGGAGGGTTGCAGATGATGAAGTCGAACCTCCTTCCGAACTTCTCCTTGGCGAATGAGCCAATGATCAATGTGAGGTCCAGCTTGTCCATCGGCCGTACCGAAGTTGACTGGGTCCGGCCGAGATTTTCTTGGGCGCAGATGATCGAGAAGGGTTCGATGTCGAGCCCTGTCGCGTGGGCGACGGACTGGCTGTTCAACAGGGCGACGGCAAGGATGTGGCCACTGCCGACGCCTACCTCCAGGATCGAGCTCGGAGATGCACTGCGCACATAATCGGCGACTATTCGCGCCATCAGCAGGGTGTCTATGCTCGGCCCGAAAACGCCGTAATGCCGGCGCCGGTCGACATGGGTGAAAACGCCCAAGTGGATCAACGCCTTATGACCGCTCTGGACAAAGGACTTGGCCTTGTCCCGGCCGCGAGCCGTCCTGATGCTTTCGATTTTGGCAGGGTCGAAAAATGACTTCACGTCCGGGATATGCTCGACGAAGCTGATCCTCGTCAGGCCAGAATTGGCGTCGTAGGCGACCAGGAACCGGGCGCTCAGATCTTCGGCGAAGTAAAGCACGACACCCTTGGGCGGCATCCGCCCGACCAGGATCGAGTCTTCGACAAGGCGATGGATGCCATCGAGAATGACCTTGCGGATGGAGTCCATAAACAGTGCAAAGCGCATTCCCTCCGGATCGTCGTGGGCCATGTGGGGTTTGAGCACCAAGCCGTTCTCGAACGTGTCGAAGTGCAGCATCCAATCTATGACGTTGTCGTAGACTAGGAAATTCCGATGAGCTTTGAAGGTGCGATCGATCGAACGGTCCAGAACGAGCGTCATTAGACGGTCGAAGCTGTACAGCTTGTCCACGTCGCGCAGAAATTTCTGCAGGGACTCGTCGCTCTCGCCCGCGACGAGCCAGGTCGCGTCAAGGTCGCGAGGCCCGTCGCCCTGCCTGGAACTGCTCACCTCACGTCCCTCCGGCCGCGTCCGGGCCTGTGGCGGGCCTTGATTTCATGATATTCTGAGTTGGCCGGGCCCCCGCCCCGATTACGGGTCATAGCCTCGGCCGGATATTTGGCCGCAGCCCTGGCGAGCTTCGCGCTGACGAAGTCATCGGGATCGAGGCGGAGGATCACGCACATTTCGAGCGCATAGATGATCACGTCCGCGAGCTCGTCGCTCACGCCCCCCAGCTTGTCCGGTTCAGCGAGCAATTCTTCCGCACTCGGGTTAGACCACTGAAAGTGCTCAAGAAGCTCGGAAGACTCGATGCAGATGGACTTAGCTAAATCCGCCGGCGACAGCTTGTCCCACCCGCGCTCTATCAGGAATTCCGAGACTTTCGCGTAAAGGTACTGCATTTTGCCACCCTATCACGTTGACTAGAACCGAGCCTGGGAGCTGCGCAACCCGCTTCGTTGAGTGTCCCGCCAGGACTTTGTCAAAGCAAAACGCACCTCTCGTGAGGAGGCTGGTGCCTGCCAAAGCAAGGAGGGCCCACCGAAAGCGCCTGTTCCGGGTTCAGATGGGAGTTCTGAGGCGTAAACGTTATCGCTCAAACAGCGCGGCAGGTGAGACGCCCAGCCCGCGCGCCAGCTTGAACAGCGCTTTCACGCCGACATTGCTCTCGCCGCGCTCGATCCTGCCGATGTAGTTGGGATGGAGGCCGGCGCGGTCGGCCCGCTCCTCCTGGGTCAGGTCGCGCGCCTCGCGCAGGCGCGCGCCTCGCGTCTCAATGCCAGCAGGTCCGGATCGTCCTTCGCGGCGGCTAGCGTTGCCGCGCAGGGGGTAGGCTACGAGAAAGTGGGCGTGGCAAAGCCGCGCTGTGACGTCGGACGAGTTCACTCGGGGACGGCCCGAGCGCCTCGCCGGCCGGCCTGCGCCGACTCCGTTCGCTGCTCACGATCGCTTCGCGATCCTTTCGCTGCGCCCGGGCGGCCTGGCTCCAGCAACCTTCGCCCGGCCCGATGCGTTCGGCGGCATATGGCTCATCGCACCCAGGCGGAGACCCATGGCGCCGAGCGCGGGCTGAACCGGTTCGAGGGGTTCAGCGACGCGGTGTTCGCGATCGCTCTGACTTTGCTGATCGTCGAGATCAAGGTTCCCGGATCGCCCGACGGGCCGCACGGCTATCACGACCTGGCCAAGGCGATGGCCGAGCAGTGGCGCGAGCATCTCGCCCTGATCGTCTCCTTCGCCGCGATCGGCGCCTATTGGCTCCAGCATCATTATTCCGGCCGGATCTACGCCAGGAGCGATCATTGGTTCGGGGCGCTCAACCTCCTGTTCCTGCTCGCCATCGTCGTCATCCCTTATCCGGTCCGCGCCTGGGCCTTCCATCTCGGAACGCGCTTCGAGCCGACCGGAGCTCTGACCCTGGCGGCCGGCCTCGCGCTCGCCGCCTGCGCCTGGATGGCCAAATGGTTCTATGGGATGCCGGGGCGGCGGGTGATGGACGAACGGCTCGCCCCCGATTTCCTCAGGCAGATGACCCGCCGCTACGGCCTTGCGGCCCTGGTCCAGATCGCCGCAATTCCGGTCACGATCCTCGCGCCGCGGGCCGGGGTGGCGATCGCCCTGCTCTGCGTCGCCTTCTTCCTGCTGCCGCAGCCCAAGCCGCGCTACCGGCCCGGAGAGGAGCCGGACGAGGAGGAGAAATTGAGCGAGTGAGGCCGGGCTTGCGTGCTGGTTTTGGTTTGAGCCGCTCATCCTGAGTAGCCGCCTGAGGCGCGGAAGCGACAATCTTAACGCGGTTCAGGACCGGGTCGCCGGGCTCGTCGATCCATGCTACATCACCCTCATTCAGGCTGGGAACCGATAGCGATGAGCGCACCTTGTGCCCCCGAGCGCGACGACGATCCCGATCGCTTCCGCGAGCGCGTCGGGAAGCCGGCCGAGCCTAGGTCGGCGGAGAAGCCGCGGTGACGGCGCTCCTCGTCCTGATCGGAACCGCGATCGTCGTTTTCGCCCTGTGGGCCATGATGAAAGGCTTGCGGCGGGAAAGGTCCGGTCCAGCCAATAATTGGCGGAACGAGGATTATCTGTCGCGCGAGGCCGATGGTACCTGGGCAGAGGGTTCGACCTACTCCAAGTCGCCATCGCGAGACATCTCGGACCTGGGTTTGTAAGCGATGCCGTCGCCAAATATATTGTCACGCTTTTGGACAGGAGGAGCGAAATGACGGACGTCCGCTGGACCCTGAAGGGGCGCGAGTTCGTCCATTGCAATTGCGCCTATGGCTGCCCGTGCCAGTTCAACGCGCTTCCCACCCACGGCGACTGCCGGGCGGTCGCCGCGATCGACATCGAGGAGGGGCATCATGGCGAGACCCGGCTCGACGGGCTTCGGATCGCGGTGGTGCTGGCCTGGCCGGGGCCGATCCACGAGGGCGACGGGCAGGCGCTTCCGATCGTCGACGAGCGGGCGAGCCCGGAGCAGCGCGAGGCCCTGCTGAGGATCATGAGCGGCGAGGACACGGTGCCCGGGGCGACCTTCTTCGCGGTCTTCGCGACCACCTATTCCAAGGTCCACGAGCCGATCTTCGCGCGGATCGACTTCGACCTCGACGTCGATGCGCGCCAGGCGAGGCTGGTCGTTCCGGGGGTGATCGAGGCCCGGGGCGAGCCGATCCGCAACCCGGTCAGCGGCGAGGAGCATCGGGCCCGGATCAACCTTCCCGACGGCTTCGAATATGACGTCGCCGAGATCGGCCGCGGCTGGGCCGAGACGAAGGCGCCGCTCAGCATCAGCCTCGCCGACTCGCACGCCCAGTTCGCTCGGCTTCACATCACCGAGAGCGGGGTGGTCCATTAGCGTGGACCGGCAACCGGGCCGGCGCCTGCTTTCCTCTCCCGTCCTTACGGGAGAGGAGGGGCCCAAGCGAAGCTTGGGAGGTGAGGGTCTGTAGCAATGAGTCAGCAAGACCCTCACCTCCCACCGCTTCGCGGTGGGCCCCTCCTCTCCCGCGGAAAGCGGGAGAGGGGCTCGTTCGGCGGATGACCTCCGACCTCCTCGAATCGATCCTTCGCCGCGACCGGGCGGTGATCGCGGCGGCGCTCGCCGCACTGGCCTTGCTGTGCTGGGCCTATCTCGGCTGGCTCGCCGCGGCCCCGGCGCACTCGATGGAGGCGATGATTCCGACGATCGGCCGCTGGTCCGCCGCCGACGTCCTCGTCATGGTGTCGATGTGGTGGGTGATGATGGTCGGGATGATGGTCCCGGCCGCGGCGCCGATGATCCTGATCCACGCCCGGGTCGCCCGCCAGGCCCGGGAGCGCGGCACTCCGTTCGCGCCGACCGCCTGGTTCGCCCTGGGCTATTTCCTCGTCTGGCTGGGCTTCGCGCTGGCCGCGACCGCCTTGCAGTGGAGCCTGGAGAGCGCGCTCCTGCTGGCGCCGGCCAGCGCGAGCGTCGCTCCGCGCCTCGGCGGAGCGCTGCTGATCGCCGCCGGCCTCTATCAATGGACTCCGCTCAAGGACTCCTGCCTGGCCTATTGCCAGTCGCCGCTGCGCTTCCTCCAGCGCTACGGGTTTAGGGCCGAGCGTGCCGCCGCGGTCCGGCTCGGCCTGCGCCACGGCGCCTTCTGCGTCGGCTGCTGCTGGGCTTTGATGCTCCTGCTCTTCGTCGGAGGCGTGATGAACCCGCTGTGGATCGCGGCCATCGCCGCGCTCGTCCTCGCCGAGAAGCTCGCCGCCGCCCGCTTCGTCCAGCGCGCCAGCGGGATCGCCATGATCGCGGCGGGAATTGCTCTGCTGGCTTCGAATTAGGCGTTTCTCAAGCGCTCGCTGCTAAGGCCGCGCGCATGTCGCGCCTCGGGCCTTGGTGGGCGCTTGCCCTCGCCTTCGTCGTCACGCTCGGGCTCGAGCTGGCGCTCGTCGAGCGTAAATATGGGGTGTTCGGCGGCGGGTTCGGCGCGTCCCATGTCGTCGACCGGCCGGGCGAGATCGCCTGGTTCCTGCTCCCCCTGCTCGCCGCCCATGCGCTGCTGATCGGATCGCTCTACGTCGCCGTCCGGGCGCTGCACCGGCGGCGGCGGGAGAGCCCGGTCTTCCTCCTGAACTTCCTGTTCTTCGCGGTCGGCGGCTTCGCGGCGGCGCTGATCGCCAAGTTCGAGGCGCTCTCCTATTTCAGCGACGCCCTGGGCTTCGAGCTGATCCGGAGCCTCGGCGGCGGCAGCCTCGGCGACGCCGCCCTGTTCGTGGCGAGCGACGCGGCGCTGACGCTGCTCGGCGCGGCGGGAGCGGTGCTCGCCTGGTGGCTGGCGCTTCGGCTCGGACGGCGGTGGCTGCCCGAGCGGGTGGCGGTGCCGCCGCTGCGCGGGCGCCACCTGCTCGGGCCGGCGCTGGCGCTCCCGCTGCTGCTCTACGGGGCGGCGGGCGAGCGCGACCCCCGCTACGCTCTGGCCCGGTTCACGGCGCCGGGGCTGGGGCTGCAGGCGCTGTCGGCGGCGAGCGACTTCGACGGCGACGGCTATAGCGGGTTCACCGCGCAGCGCGATCCGGCGCCGTTCGACCGGTCGCGCCACCCCTAGTGCTCGACCTGCCGAACAACGGAGTCGACGAGGACGGCTATGGCGGCGACTTCCGTTTCGCCGGCGGCGGCTCGGGCTTCCCGACGCCGGCGATACCCGAGCGCAGGCACGTCGTCATCGTGGTGCTCGAAAGCGCCCGCGGCGACGCCCTCGGCCGGCGGGTGGACGGGCAGGAGGTGACCCCGGTGCTGAACGCGCTCGCCCGCGAGGGGAGTCATGCGCGCGAGGCCTACAGCCATATCGGCTTCACGACGGAATCGCTGAAGAGCCTGTTCTCGGGGTCGCTCCACCCGCGGCGCGGCGCACCGTCCCTGTTCCGCGACTTCAAGGCCAACGGCTATCGGATCGGGGTGTTTTCAGGCCAGCCGGAGAGCTTCGGCGACATTTCCGAGACGGTCGGGATGCGGGCCAGTGCCGATTTCTACGTCGACGCCGAGACGATGAAGGCCGACCGCGCCTTCGGCTTCGCCGCCAAGGGCTCGCTGCTGGTCGACGGGAGGAAGGTGCTGGCCGCGTTCGACCGCTCGCTGGGGGAGCCGGCGGGCTGGCGTCGGCCGACCTTCGTCTATCTCAACTTCCAGGAGGCGCATTTCCCCTATCACCATCCCGGAATGCCGCGAATCCTCGCCGGGCGAGCCGATCGCCGCGCGGCGAGATCTCGCCGGCCAACCGGGCCCGGGTCGAGCGGACCTACTGGAACGCGGTCGCCTATGGCGACTGGCTGGTCGGCCGGCTGGTCGCCCGGCTGAAGCGGCTCGGGCGTGTGGGAGGAGACGCTGCTGCTGGTCACCGCCGACCATGGCGAATCCCTGTTCGACGACGATTTCCTCGGCCACGGCCATGTCATCAACCGCCAGCAGACGCAGGTGCCGCTGGTCCTCAGCCGGCCCGGTGTCGCGATTGGGCAGCCGGTCGGGCTGGCCGACTATCGCTCGCTGGTGCTGAGGGCGCTGGGCGCGCGGGTGCCGGAGCGGGTCGGGCCGGTCTTCCAGTATGTCGGCCGCGCTCGACGCTCCGGCGGCGATCGGCCTGGTCGGCAAGGCGGGGTCTCGACGACCTTCGAGCTCGAGACCGAGGAAGTGCGGTTCGGCGAGACCGGGCGGCGGGCGCGCTATTCGGACCTCGAGCCGGGCAGCGCGGACAAGGCCCGGGCGGACGCGGCTGGTCGAGGAATGGACCCGCCAGCGATGGCTGGCGCGCTGAACCGAGCGCCGACCGGTGATTTCCGTCAGACGGCGGTGCGGCCGTATTCCTGATGGTTGTAGGGGTGGGAGATCGAGAGGCCGCCGTCGACGACGAGGGCGTGGCCGTTGACGTAGCTGGCTTCGTCCGAGGCGAGGAAGAGCGCGGCGTTGGCGATCTCGTCGGGGACTCCGCCGCGCTTCAGCGGGTTGAGATGGCCGATCCGGTCCTCCTTGCCGGCGGCCCGGGCCCATTCGTAGACCGGGCGGGTCATCCCGGTCTCGATCAGCCCGGGGCAGATGGCGTTGACCCGGATGTTGGCGCCGGCGAGCTGGGTGGCGGCGACCCGGACGAGGTTGATCACCCCGGCCTTCGAGGCCGAATAGGCCGGGCCGCCGGCGCCGGCGCGAAGGCCGGCGACGCGGGCGGTGCAGACGATCGAGCCGCCGCCATTCTCCTTCATCGGCGGGGCGGCATGCTTGATCGCGAGCGACGGGCCGATCAGATTGACCCGCAATATCTCCTGCCAGTCCTCGACGCGCTGCTCGAAGATCGAGGCGAGGCCGCCCGAGACGCCGGCATTGGCGAAGAAGATGTCGAGCCCGCCGAAGCGCTGGAGGGCGGCCTGGACGAGGTCCTGGACGTCGTCCTCGCTGCCCGCGTCGGCCTGGACGGCGAGGGCGGCGGCGCCGATCTCGGCCGCGGTCTCGTCCTGGCCCTTCAGATCGGCGCAGATCACCTTGGCGCCCTCGGCGGCGAAGCGGATCGCGCTGGCCCGGCCGATGCCGGAGCCGGCGCCGGTGACGATGGCGATCTTGTCGGCGAGTCTCATGGTCATCGGTGCCTCCGTCATCCCCGGCGAAGGCCGGGATCCAGCGAGGTTGGCTCGGCGCTCTCACTGGGTCCCGGCCTTCGCCGGGACGACGATCAAAGGCCAACCCCCACGGTGCTTCCCCCGTCTACCACGATCGCCTGCCCGGTCACGAAGGTCGAAGCGTCGCTCGCCAGGAACACGGCCGCGCCGGCGATCTCGTGCGGCTCGCCGATGCGCTGGAGCGGGGTGTGGGCGGTGACCATCTTCAGGGTCTGCGGGATTTTCCCACAGCGCCTTGGCGAAGTCGGTCCGGATCAGGCCGGGGGCGATGCAATTGACCCGGACCTGGTGGGGGCCGAACTCGGCGGCGAGGTTGCGGGCGAGCTGGAAGTCGGCCGCCTTGGAGATGTTGTAGGCGCCGATCACCGCCGAGGCCTTGAGGCCGCCGATCGAGCTGACGATGATGATCGAGCCCGCCTTGCGCTCGATCATCTCGGGGGCGACCATCTGGATCAGCCAGTGGTTGGCGATGACGTTGTTCTCGAGGATCTTGCGGAACTGGTCGTCGCTGATCCCGCCCATCGGCCCGTAATAGGGGTTGGAGGCGGCGTTGCAGACGAGGATGTCGATCCGGCCGAGCTGCGCGCCGGGTCTCGTCGACGAGGTGCTGGAGCGCTTCCTTGGAGGAGATGGTGGCGGGGACGACGATCGCGGCGCCCTCGATGCTTCGCGTTGATCGCGTCGGCGACTTCGCGGCAGGCTTCGGCCTTGCGGCTGCGAGATGACCACCTTCGCGCCCTGGTCGGCCATCGCCTCGGCGATCGCCCGGCCGATGCCGCGCGAGGAGCCGGTGATGATCGCGACTTTGCCGGTGAGGTCGAAGAGGGACATGTCTTTCTCCGTCGTCGGAACGGGGACACGTACTTTTTCGCGAAAAAGTACGTGTCCCCTTTTCAGAACACCACCACGCTTCGCGCCGCGTCGCCGCGCTTCATCCGGTCGAAGCCCTCGTTGACCCGCTCCAGCGGGATCGTCTCGGCGACGATCGAGTCGAGATCGAGCAGGCCGCGCAGATAGAAATCGACCAGCCGCGGGATGTCGACCGGGAAGCGGTTGGCGCCCATGAAGGCGCCCTGCAGCTTCTTGCCGGAGAGCAGGTCCATCGCGCCGAGGCCGACCTTCTGGTCGAGCGGCATCATGCCGAGGATGGTCGCGGTGCCGCCGCGGCGCAGCGCCCTCACGGCGAGCGCGGCCGAGGCCGGACGGCCGACCGCCTCGATCGCATGGTCGACGCCGCCTTTGGTCAGCTCGACGATCTGCGGCGGCGCGCGTTCCTCGGCGTCGGGTCGACGACGTCGGTGGCGCCGAGCTTCCGCGCCAGCTCGCGCTTCTCCGGGACCGGATCGGCGGCGATGATCCGGCCGGCGCCGGCGATCCGGGCGGCGTTGATCGCGGCGAGGCCGACCCCGCCGCAGCCGATCACCGCCACCGTCTCGCCGGGCACCAGCTTGCAGGCGTTGAAGATCGGTCCCGGCGCCGGTCGTCACCGCGCAGCCGATCACCGCCGCGCGGTCGAGCGGCATTTCGCGGGTCGATGGCGACGCAGGCATGCTCGTGGACCAGCATCGCCTCGGCGAAGCCGGAGAGGTTGAGCATCTGGTTGATCGCGCTGCCGTCCTCCGCGGTGATCCGCGGCGGCGCGCCGCGGGCGCGGCGGGTGTCGCCGCCGGGGCAGAGCGACATCCGCCCGGTCACGCAATATTCGCAATGGCCGCAAAAGGCGGAGAGGCAGGTGACGACATGGTCGCCGACCTTCACCGTGCGGACCTCGCTGCCGACCGCCTCGACGATCCCGGCCGCCTCGTGGCCCGGGATGCAGGGGAGGGGGTGGGGATAGGTGCCCTCGATGAAGTGGAGGTCGCAATGGCACAGGCCGCAGGCGGCGGTGCGGATCAGCACCTCGCGCGGGCCGGGGAAGTCGAGGACGGCCTGCTCGATGGCGAGCGGCGTGCCGGGCGCGCGGAGGATGGCGGCCTTCATCAGCGCGTCGTCCCAGCGAAGGCTGGGACCCCAGCGGGTGAAAGGCGCGGCGAGGTCTTCACCCCCCGGGGCCCCAGCCTTCGCTGGGGCGACGATCCTCTCACACCGCATGCTTGGAGAACTCGATCCGGGCGATGGCGCGGTTGTGGACCTCGTCGGGGCCGTCGGCGAGGCGCAGCGTGCGGATTCCGGCCCAGCTCTTGGCCAGCTCGAAATCCTGGCGACACGCCGGCGCCGCCATGGGCCTGGATGGCGTCGTCGATGATCCGCAGCGCCATGTTCGGCGCGTAGACCTTGATCATCGCGATCTCGGCCGCGCGCGGCCTTGTTGCCGGCCTTGTCCATCATGTCGGCGGCCTTGAGGCAGAGCAGGCGCGACATGTCGATGTCGATCCGCGCGGCGGCGACCCGCTGCTCCCAGACGCTGTGCTCCGATCAGGCGCTTGCCGAAGGCGATCCGGCTCTGCAGCCGCTTCACCATCGCCTTCAAGCGCCTCCTCGGCGACGCCGATCGTGCGCATGCAATGGTGGATCCGGCCCGGCCCGAGCCGGCCCTGGGCGATCTCGAAGCCGCGGCCCTCGCCGAGCAGCATGTTCGGAGGCGGGGATGCGGACGTCCTTGAGCTCGATCTCCATGTGGCCGTGCGGGGCGTCGTCATAGCCGAAGACGGTGAGCGCGCGCTCGACCGTGACGCCCGGCGCGTCGAGCGGCATCAGCACCATCGACTGCTGGCTGGTGCTTGTCGGCGCGTCGGGGTCGGTCTTGCCCATGACGATGGCGACCTTGCAGCGCGGATCGCCGGCGCCGCGACGACCACCATTTGCGGCCGTTGAGGACATAGTCGTCGCCGTCGCGGCGGATCTCGCACTGGATGTTGGTCGCGTCGGACGAGGCGACGGCGGGCTCGGTCATCAGGAAGGCGGAGCGGATCTCGCCGTTCATCAGCGGGCGCAGCCACTGCTCCTTCTGCTCGCGCGTGCCGTAGCGGTGGAAGCACCTCCATGTTGCCGGTGTCGGGCGCGGAGCAGTTGAACACTTCCGAGGCCCAGCCGATCCGGCCCATCTCCTCGGCGCAGAGCGCATATTCGAGGTTGGTGAGCTGGGTGCCCTCGAACTCGAAGCTCTCGTCGACGTGGCGGAGCGCCTGGCCCGGCGGCATGAACAGGTTCCACAGGCCGGCGGCCTTGGCCTCGGGCTTCAGCTCCTCGATCACCTCGATCGGCTGCCAGCGGTCGCCGGCCGTCGAGCTGGGATTTATAATCCTTGTTGCGCGGCCGAATCCGAGTCTCGACGAAATCGCGAACCCGGTCGCGGTAAAAAGCCTGCCGTTCCGTAAGGTCGAAGTCCATCCGGCCGGATCCTTAAGCCTGAGTGATCGGCCCTCGCTGCCAGAAAGCGCGGTTTCGCGCCAGTGGCAGCGCTTTGGTTCGCTCGCGGAACAGTCGGCGCTTAATGTACGTTAGGAGCCCGTGCAAAGCGTATCCCCCAATTTCCTGATGCTCACCCGCATCGGCTTCGCCGCCCGGGGGCTGCATGTACCTCATCATCGGCTATCTCGCCCTGGAGCTGGGCCGGGCCGAGGATGCGGGCGGGGCGCTGGACTGGGTGGGCGGGAAGACCGGCGGGATGGCGCTCGGGGCGCTCGCCGTCGGATTCCTTGCCTACGGCATCTGGCGCGTGGCCGACGCCATCTTCGACACCCAGGCCAAGGGCAACGACGCCAAGGGCATTGCCGGCCGCCTCGCCGGGGCGCTGAGTGGGCTCATCCATCTCGGGCTCGCTTATTCGGCGGTGAAGCTGGCGCTGGGCGACGGGTCCCGCGGCGGCGATTCCAGCAACAGTGCCGAAAGCGGCGCGGCGACCGCGATGAGCCTGCCCGGCGGCGAGGCTTTGCTCTTCGCCGCCGCGGCGATCCTCGCCGTCGCCGGCGTCGCCCAGTTCGCGATCGCGCTGAAGCGAAGCTTCTGCAAGCATCTCGCGCCCGAGGCCAGGGACCGCTGGTGGGTGATCGCGGCCGGGGTCGGCGGCCATGCCGCGCGCGGCGTCATCTTCCTCGCCGCCGGCTGGCTGGTGCTCGACGCCGCGCTCCAGCAGGAAGCCGAGAAGGCCGGAGCGCTCGGCGACGCCCTGGTCAGCCTGCCGGGAGCGCTGCGCGCCGCCGTCGCCGCCGGACTGTGCCTGTTCGGGATCTACAGCCTGATCGAGGCGCGCTACCGGATCATCCCCGATCCGCATGTCGGCCGCCGGGTCGCGGGCGCTTTCTCGTAAGCGGCCGCGATTGGACCCGCGGCGCCGGGTCGCGCGTACAGGAGGCATGGGCCGCCGCGAGGGGATCTTCCCCACCTTCTTCCTGTCGGGCTTCGAATGCTCGACCTTCCTGTGGCACGAGGGCGGCCGGCGCGACCTGTGCGAGGAGACCCAGCACCGGAGCCATGCCGACGAGGATTACCGCATGCTCCGCGAGCTCGGAATCGCGGTGGCGCGCGAGGGGATACCCTGGCCGCTCGTCGACAAGGGCGGCGGCGCCTTCGACTTCTCGTATATCGATCCCTTCCTCGAGGCTCAGCGCCGCTACTCGATCCAGCCGATCTGGGACCTGTGCCATTACGGCTATCCGGACGATTGCGACCCGTTCGACGAGCGCTTCGCCGGCCGCTTCGCCGCTTATGCGCGCGCCGCCGCCCGCTACGTCGCGGAGCGGGCGCATCACGGGCCGCTCTTCTTCACGCCGGTCAACGAGCCGACCTTCTTCGGCTACATGGCCGGCGAATGGGCCTGGGCGGCGCCGTTCGGCAAGGACCGGGAGACCCGCCGGCGCCTGACCCTCGCCATGGCCAAGGCGGACATCGAAGCGGTCAAGGCGATCCGCGCCGACTTCCCCGACTCGCGCATGGTCCATATCGACCCGCTGATCTGGGTGGTCCCGCCGCGCGACCGGCCGGACCTCGCCGAGGCGGCGCATCGCGAGGCCTATGACGACGCCTATCTCGCCTGGGACGCCATCTCCGGCCGGCGCTTCCCCGAGCTGGGCGGTTCGCCGGAGATCCTCGATATCCTCGGCTTCAACAATTACAGCTTCGGCCAGATGGAATATCGCGAGAAGGGGCCGCATTGCCCGCTCGAGCCCGGCGACGACCGAATCCGCCCGCTGTGCGACCTGATCGAGGAAGGCGCGAAGCCCTACGGACGGCCCGTGCATCGTCGCCGAGACGTCGGGGCTGGAGGGCGGCCGGCCGGACTGGCTCAACGACGTCGTCGGCGAGTGCCTGGCGGCGGTGAACCGGGGCGTCGACCTGCACGGAATCTGCCTGTTCCCGGCGGTCGACATGCCC
Organism: uncultured Alphaproteobacteria bacterium; assembly: GCA_963716155.1. Lineage (GTDB taxonomy): Bacteria > Pseudomonadota > Alphaproteobacteria > Sphingomonadales > Sphingomonadaceae > Allosphingosinicella. The sequence continues at coordinate 1,425,224 of OY970297.1, read as the reverse complement.
GACTGGGGCACCGGCGAGTGGGTCCATAACGGCATCGCCGACCTCGAGCGGCTGCCGAGCGGGGCGCTGATGCGGGTGCCTTATCTGCCTTACGTGGAGGCGCTGCACCGCTGGCAGCGGCGGCTCAACCGGGTGACCGAGCTCGACGAGGATCCGTTCGACAAGGCGGTGGACCTCGAAGACATCGTCGAGGCCGCGAAGGAGCTGGCGCCCGAGGCCGACGCCGATTGGCACTGATGTCCCCTCTCCCGATTTCCGCGGGAGAGGAGGGACCCGCCCGCGCAGCGGGTGGGAGGTGAGGGTCTGTACACCGGAGTCGGCAGGACCCTCACCCCCCAAGCCTGCACGGCTAATTGGGGACAGCTCGGCTAATTGGGGACAGCTACCGAATTCGAAGGCCGAACCGGCGATTGTGCGGAGCCTGGGCCGAATTCGGTAGCTGTCCCCAATCAGCGCGAAGGGAATTCGGTAGCTGTCCCCAATCAGCGCTCGGGCGCGTGCGCCAGGCATTCGACCTCGACGAGGGCGCCGAGCGCGAGGCCGTCGGCGCCGAGCGCGCTTCGGGCGGGGAGTCGGTCGGGCTTGAAATAGGTCATGTAGACCTGGTTGAACGCCTGCCACTCCTTCATGTCGTCGATCATCACCGTGCATTTGAAGACGTCGTCGAACGAGCGGCCGGCGCGCTTCAGCATCGCGGCGATATTGTCCATCGTCTGGCGGGTCTGGGCCTCGATCCCCGGCGGCAGCTTGCCGTCGCTGCCGGTGCCGATGACCCCGGAGAGGTAGAGCACGTCGCCGACCCGCACCGCCGAGGAGAAGGGCAGCCGGAAGCCGCCGGCGCGAGCGGCCGCCTGCACCGACTCGTCGGGCGGATAATGCTCGACCGCCGGGCGTTCCGCCGCGGCTGCTCCGGCGGAAAGCGGCAGAGCGGCGATGGCGGCGAGCAAGGCTGTGCGCATGGCATCCCCCGGTTGACGGCCCCGGTCCGGCGGGCCATCCCGGACCGCGAAGGAGAGCCCGATGAGCGAGATAGCCGAACTGGCCGCGTTCAGGGAAGAGACCCGCGCCTGGCTCGAGGCGAATTGCCCGCGCCGAGATGCGCGAGCCGATGCGCGACGAGAGCGACGCCTGCTGGGGCGGGCGCAACGCCAAGTTCAAGAACGAGGCGCCAGAAGCTGCTGGATGGACCGGATGGCCGAGCGCGGCTGGACGGTGCCCGACTGGCCGAAGGACTATGGCGGCGGCGGGCTGTCGCCGGCCGAGACCAAGATCCTCAAGCAGGAGATGGCCCGGATCGGCGCCCGCAACCCGCTGATGAGCTTCGGGATCTCGATGCTCGGGCCGGCGCTTCTCAAATATGGCACCGAAGAGCAGAAGAAGCGCTTCCTGCCCGAGATCGCGCGCGGCGAGATACGCTGGTGCCAGGGCTATTCGGAGCCGGGCGCGGGCTCCGACCTCGCCTCGCTCCAGACGAAATGCGAGGACAAGGGGGATCACTGGCTGGTCAACGGCCAGAAGGTCTGGACCAGCTATGCCGACAAGGCGGACTGGATCTTCTGCCTGGTCCGCACCGATTTCCAGGCGCCCAAGCACAAGGGGATCAGCTTCCTCCTGTTCGACATGGCGACGCCCGGGCGTGTCGCACCAAGCCGATCCTGCTCATCTCCGGCAACTCGCCCTTCTGCGAGACCTTCTTCGACGACGTGAAGGTGCCCAAGGACCAGGTGGTCGGCGAGGTCGACAAGGGCTGGGACGTCGCCAAATATCTGCTCGGCCACGAGCGCGAGATGATCAGCGGAATGGGGCTGGGCGGCCAGACCGGCAAGCCTCGGCGAGGCGTTCGCCGACGTCGCCGCGAACGACCCGCTGCTCCGCGCCGACCTCGCCCGCTTCGACGTCGACGCCATGGCCTATCGGGCGATGTCGGAGCGGTTCATCGACGAGCTGAAGGCCGGGATGGCGCATCCGGCCCAGCCGTCGATGATGAAATATGCCGGGACCGAGCTGAACAAGGCGCGGCACGAGCTGGTCATGGCGGCGGGCGGCTCCAACGCGCTCGAATGGGAGAGCGACCGCTCGAGGAAGGGCAAGGCGGCGCGCGAATGGCTGCGCACCAAGGCCAATTCGATCGAGGGCGGGACCAGCGAGGTCCAGCTCGGAATCATCGCCAAGCGGATTTTGGATCTGCCGGGGGCCTAGACCGTCGTCCCGGCGAAGGCCGGGACCCAGCGAGGACAGTGCTGGACCCCGGCCTTCGCCGGGGAGCAAGGAGACGACGAATGCCGCTCTACCTCACCGAAGACCAGGTCATGCTCCGCGACACGGCGCGCGAGCTGATGGCGGACGAAGGCTCGATCGCCAACCAGCTTCGCAAATATCGCGACAGCGGCTGCAGCGACGGCTTCGGCCATGCGCTGTGGAAGCAGATCGCCGAGCTGGGCTTCACCGGCATCCTGATCGGACGAGGCCGACGGCGGCCTCGGGCTCGGCCATGTCGAGGCCGGGATCGTGCTCGAGGAGATCGGCCGCAACCTCACCCCGTCGCCCTTCCTGATCACCGCGGTCGCGGTGGTCGAGGCGCTGAAGGGCACGCCGCATGCGCGAGCGCTGGTTCCCCGGCATCCTCGCCGGCGAGACGGTCGCGGCGCTCGCCGTCGACGAGGGCGCCCAAGCACCGGCCCGAGGCGATCGCGATGCGGGCCGAGCGGGCCGGCAACGGCTTCCGGCTGACCGGGCGCAAGCAGTTCGTCGTCCAGGGCGCCTCGGCGGACGTGATCGTCGTCGCCGCCCGGACCGACGAGGGGCTGACCCTGTTCGCGGTCGAGCAAGGAGGCGAAGGGGCTCGAGGTCGAGGGCGTCCGGCTGGCCGATTCGAGCATCGGCGCGCGGCTCGACTTCCAGGGCGTCGAGGTCGATGCCGACGCGGTGATCGGCGAGGTCGGCGGCGGCGAGGCCGTGCTCGGCCGGGTGCTCAACGCCGGCCGGGCCGGCGCTGCGTCGGAGATGGTCGGGCTCGGCTCGGCGGCGATGGCGATGACGGTCGACTATCTCAAGCAGAGGAAGCAGTTCGGCCGGCTGATCGGCGAGTTCCAGGCGCTCCAGCATCGCGCCGCCCACCTCTATTCGGAGCTCGAGATCGCCCGCTCGGCGGCGATCAAGGCGCAGCAATTGCTCGACGAGGGCAGCGCGGAGGCGGAGGCGATGGTCTCGGTCGCCAAGGCCAAGGCGGGGCGCGCCTCGACCCTGGCGGTCCAGGAAGGGCGTGCAGATGCACGGCGGCATCGGCATGACCGACGAATATGACATCGGCCTCTACATGAAGCGCGACCGGGTGCTGAACGAGCTGTTCGGCGATCCCAACTACCACGCCGACAAGCTGGCGCGGATGAAGGGCTATTGACCCTCAGCCCGTCATGCTGAGACTTGGTTCAGCATCCAGTTTCGAGCAGCGGCTGCGGGCCGGAGAACCTGGACCCTCGCAACAAGTTCAGGGTGACGGAGAGCGACCAATGCCCCTCGACCCCGAATCCTTCGACCTGCTCCTCGCCACCGTCCGCCGCTTCGTCCGCGAGCGGCTTCGTCCGCTCGAGGAGCGGGTCGACCGGGAGGACGAGGTGCCGGCCGAGATCGTCGCCGAGATGCGGGAGATGGGGCTGTTCGGCCTCTCCATCCCGGAGGAATATGGCGGCCTCGGCCTGACCATGTCCGAGGAGGTGCGGGTCGCGCTCGAGCTCGGCGGCACCACGCCCGCCTTCCGCTCCACCTTCGGCACCAATGTCGGCATCGGCAGCCAGGGCCTGGTGATGGCCGGAAGCGAGGCCCAGAAGGCCGAATGGCTGCCGCGCATCGCCTCGGGCGAGATCGATCACCAGCTTCGCCCTGACCGAGCCCGGCGCCGGCTCCGACAGCGCCTCGGTGCAGACCAAGGCGGTGCGCGACGGCGACGTCTACCGCCTCACCGGCACCAAGCGCTTCATCACCAATGCCGACAAGGCGTCGCTGTTCACCGTCATGGCGCGGACCGGCGAGCCGGGCGCGAAGGGCGTCTCCGCCTTCCTCGTCCCCGCCGATCTGCCCGGCGTGTCGCGTCGGCAGGCCCGAGAAGAAGATGGGCCAGCAGGGCGCCCATGTCTGCGACGTCAATTTCGACGACGCGCCGGTGCCGGCCGCCAACCGGCTGGGCGAGGAGGGCGAGGGGTTCCGGATCGCGATGCGGGTGCTCGACCGCGGCCGGCTCCACATCGCCGCGGTCTGCGTCGGAATCGCCGAGCGGCTGATCGCCGACGCGGTCGGCTACGCGGCCGAGCGGAAGCAGTTCGGCAAGGCCGATTGTCCGAGTTCCAGCTCATCCAGGCGATGATCGCCGATTCCAAGACCGAGACGATGGCGGCGAAGGCGCTGGTCCTGGAGGCGGCGGCGCTCAAGGATGAGGGCGAGCCGATCACGCTCGAGGCCGCGGCCGCCAAATATTTCGCCAGCGAGACGGTCGGCCGGGTCGCCGACCGGGCCGTGCAGATCTTCGGAGGCGCCGGCTACATCGCCGATTACGGCATCGAGCGGCTGTACCGCGACGTCCGGCTGTTCCGGATCTACGAGGGCACGAGCCAGGTCCAGCAGCTGGTCATCGCCAGGGAAGTGATGAAAAGGGGAGGGTAGCATCGTCGTCCCAGCGAAGGCTGGGACCCCAGGCGGGTGAAGAAGCTCGGCGCCTTTCACCCGCCGGGGCCCCAGCCTCCGCTGGGGCGACGCGCTAGCCCCGCCGAACCATCAAATTCATCCGCGCCGCGGCGATCGGCCTGGCGCGATCCTGCTGCCAGGCATGGGCCTCGACATTGGCGACCCGGCTGCCGAGGCGGGTGACCACCGCCGCGGCGAAGGTGTCGTGGTCGGTGCCGCCGCGCATGAAGTCGACGCTGACGTTGATCGGCCTCGCCGTCGCGCCGTCGCCCGAGCGCCTCGTAGAGCGTCCCGAAGGCGGCGAATTCGAGCAGCCCGGCGATCGCGCCGCCGTGGAGGAAGCCGGGCCGGCCGACCACCTCCTCGCGGAACGGCATCACCCAGAGCAAGGCTCCGTCCTCGCCGCGCTCGGTGCGCAGGCCGAGCAGCTCGGCATAAGGGGGAGAGCGGCATCGAGCATCCGGCGAGGCCGCCTAGGCGGCAGGTCCTCCGGCTCGTCGATGTCGCGCAGCGTGTCGCCGACGTGAAGCGACCAGCCGAGCGCCTCGATCCGGGCGATCGGGTCTGCGTCGACGACCGCCGCCGTGCTCCAGGCATGCTCGTCGAACAGCGTCGGCATCGAAGCGCGTCAGCCCGAGCAGCGCATAGCCGCCGTCCTCGGCCGGGTGGATGACGGCGTCATGGCGCCCGAGCGCCGCGGCCGCCGCGGCGAGCCGCGAGCGGTCGAGCTCCGGGCAGTCGGTGCCGATCAGCAGGATCGCGCTCGCCTCGTCGAGCGTCCGCCGGGTCGCCTGCGCGAGCCGCTGCGCCGAGATCGCCCTCGCCCTGGCGCCGTCAGAGCCGGCACCGGCGGGCCTTCGTACCAGTCGGCCGGATCGGGCTCGCCGCAAAGCTCGACCTCCCGATCCGGTGGCGAGGGCCTCGTCGACCGTGTCGCTCAGCATCTCGCGCGCCAGCCGCGCCGCGCCCTCCGGCGCCGAGCGCGGGGATGAGCCGGGTCTTCACCCGCCCCGGCACCGGCGCCTTGGCGAAGATGACGATCCGGGTCACCGCGCGCCGCCAGCCGATGGTAGCGCTCGACCCAGGCGAGCAGCCGCTCCGGCTTGTGCGCCTTCTTCCATTCGCCGGCGGCATATTTGTTGGCCTCGGCCATGGTCGGATAGGCGTGGATCGTGCCGAGGATCTTGTTGAGGCCGAGGCCGTGCTTCATCGCCAGCACCAGCTCGGCGAGCATCTCGCCGGCATTGTGGGCGACGATGGTGGCGCCGAGCAGGCGGTCCTTGCCGGGCGGACGAGCAGCTTGACGAAGCCCCGGCTCGCGCCTTCGGCAGAGCGCCCGGTCGAGATGGGCGAGATCGTAGCGGACGATCTCGATAGGCGATGCCGGCCTCGCGCGCCGACAGCTCGTTATGGCCGACATGGGCGACCTCGGGATCGGTGAAGGTGACCCAGGGCAGCACCCGATAATCGGCGCGGAAGCGTTTCGAGCCGGCCGAACAGCGCGTTGACCGCGGCGAACCAGGCCTGGTGGGCGGCGAAATGGGTGAACTGATAAGGTCCGGCCACGTCGCCGACCGCGTAGATGTTGGGGAAGCGGCGTCTCCAGCCAGTCGTTGGCTGCGATGGTCCGGCCGGTCTCGATGCCGAGCGTCTTCGAGCCCGTAGCCGGTCAGCCGCGGCCTTGCGGCCGACGGCGACGATGATCTCGTCGAAGGGGATGGCGATCTCCTGCGCCGCCGGAGCGCACGACCAGGGTCTTGCCCTCGACCCGCACCGCCTCGTGGCCGGTGCGGACGTCCACCCCTTCCTCGCGCAGGACCTCGGCGACCAGCGCCGGAGACCTCCTCGTCCTCCCTCGGCAGAAGCCGCGGGCCGTGCTCGACCTGGGTCACCTCGGCGCCGAGCCGGGCGAAGGCCTGGGCCATCTCGGTGCCGATCGGGCCGCCGCCGACGATCGCGATCCGCGCCGGCACCCGCTCGCGGCCGCGCAGCGTCGTCCCACATCGTGTCGCTGGTCAGATAGCCGCACTCCGCGAGGCCCGGAATGTCCGGGCACCGCCGGCTCGCCGCCGGCGGCGATGACGATCGAGCGCGCCGTGAGCCGCTCGCCGCCGTCGATCTCGACCGTCCACGGATCGACGAGCCGGGCATGGCCCTTGCGCACGTCGACGCCGAGGCCGGTGTAGCGTTCGACGCTGTCGGCCGGTGCGATCTCGGCGATGATCCGGTGGATCCGCTCGACCACTTCGGCGAAGCGCACCTCAGGCTCGGCCGGGGCGATGCCGTAGGCGGCGGCGCTGCGCATCTCGTGCGCCGCCCGGGCGCTTCGGATCAGCGCCTTGGAGGGGACGCAGCCGGTGTTGAGGCAGTCGCCGCCCATCTCGCCTTTCTCGATCAGGGTCACCTTCGCCCGCACCGTCGCTCCGATCAGGGCGGTGACGAGCCCGCCCGCGCCGGCGCCGATGACGATCAGATTGCGGTCGAAGCGGCGCGGCCGCCGCCAGCCGCGATAGACGCGGCGCCGCTTCCACCAGCCGACCAGGGCCTTGGCGAGAAGCGGGAACAGGCCGAGCAGGACGAACGAGCCGATCAGGGCGGGCGAGAAGATGTCGCGCGGTGCTCTCGATCCGCGGCGAGCTGGGTGCCGGCGTTGACGTAGACGATCGTCCCGAGCAGCATTCCCGCCTGGCTGACCAGGGCGAAGGTGAGAAGCCGCATGCGCGGTCACGCCCATGGCGAGGTTGACGAGGAAGAAGGGGAAGGCCGGGATCAGCCGAAGGGTGAGGAGGTAGAAGGCGCCGTCCCTGGCGATGCCCCGGTCGATGGCGTCGATCCGCCGGCCGAACCTGGCCTTGACCCAGTCGCGAAGCAGATAGCGCGAGGAGAGGAAGGCGAGGCTGGCGCCGATCGTCGAGGCGAAGGAGACGATCAGAGTGCCCTGCCACAGCCCGAAGATCGCCCCCGCCGCCAGGGTCAGGATCGCGGCGCCGGGAAGCGAGAGCGCGGTGACGGCGACATAGAGGAGGAAGAAGGCGGCGACGGCGGCGACCGGGCGCTCGTCGACAAACGCCGCGAGCTCCGTCCGCCGCGCCTTGAGGGTGTCGAGCGTGAGATACTGGCCGAGGTCGAAGACGAAGAAGCTCGCGATCGCCAGGACGATGAGGAGCAGGAGGAGGAGTCGGCCCTGGCTTCCCCGCGTCATCGTGCTGCTCCTTTGGGCCCCTCTCCCGTCCTTACGGGAGAGGAGGGGCCCAAGCCGGAGGCTTGGGAGGTGAGGGTCTTGCTGAGTCTGCGGAAAAGACCCTCGCCTCCCACCGCTTCGCGGCGGGCCCCTGCTCTCCCGCGAAAGGCGGGAGAGGGGTTTGAGGGGCCTAACACCGCCGAGCCTTTTCGCCTATCCTCACGAACCGATGAACGTCCTTGCCGCCGCGCCCGCTTCGCCTTTCGCCGATCCGGCGGCACGCCCGCTCGATCCCGCCAAGTTCCGCGACCCGCGCGTCACGGCCAAGGGCGAGCCGCGCGCGCGGGTCGCCCTGGAGCGGCTCGACACGCTCTGGATCAACACCGGCACGCTCTGCAACCTCGCCTGCCGCAGCTGCTATATCGAAAGCTCGCCGACCAACGACGCCCTCGTCTATCCGACGCTCGCCGAGATCGTGCCCTATCTCGACGAGGCGGCGGCGCTCGGGGCCCGCGAGATCGGCTTCACCGGCGGCGAGCCGTTCATGAACCGCGACTGCGTGGCGATGATCGCGGCGGCGCTGGAGCGCGGCTTCGAGGTGCTCGTCCTGACCAACGCGATGCGGCCGATGCGGCGCTTCGAGGCGGCGCTCGCCGCGCTGCCCGCGTGCCCGGCTGACGATCCGGGTCAGCCTCGACCATCATCGCCAGGCCGTGCACGAAGCCGAGCGCGGCGCCGGGCACCTGGGACAAGGCGCTGGACGGCCTGCGCTGGCTGGAAGCGAACGGCTTCAGGACCGCCGTCGCCGGGCGGCAGCTTCCCGGCGAGAGCCTCGAGGAGGCGCGGCGCGGCTATGCCGGCCTGTTCGAGCGCGAGGCGATCGAGGTCGAGGCAGGGCTGGTCCTCTTCCCGGCGATGGACGCCTCGGCCGACGTGCCCGAGATCAGCGAAGCCTGCTGGGACATCCTCAACGTCGCGCCGGCTGCGATGATGTGCGCGTCGAGCCGGATGGTCGTGAAGGCGCAAGGGCGCCGAGCGGCCCCACGTCGTCGCCTGCACCCTGCTTCCCCACGATCCCAGCTTCGCGCTCGGCCCGACCCTGGCCGCGGCGCCGCGCGAAGTCAGCCTCAACCACCCGCATTGCGCCCGCTTCTGCGTCCTCGGCGGGGCCAGTTGCTCGGGCTAAGATGCTTTCCGTCGTGATCCCCACCCTGGACGCCGCCGCCACGCTCGGCCCGTGCCTCGCCGCGCTCGGCGCGGCGGCCGACGAGATCGTCGTCGTCGACGGCGGCTCGAGCGACGGCACGCCGGCGATTGCCGAGCGCGGCGGCGCTCGCCTGGTCCGTTCCGCCCCGGGCCGCGGAGTCCAGCTCGCCGCCGGCGCCGAAGCGGCGAAGGGGCGACTGGCTGCTCTTCCTCCACGCCGACACCGTGCTGGCGCCCGGCTGGCGCGAGGCTGTGGACCGGCACATCGGCGCCAGCCGGACAGGGCCGCCTGCTTCCGCTTCCGGCTCGACGCCGGCGAACGGCGGGCCCGGCTGGTCGAAGCGGGCGTGGCGCTTCGGGTTCGACTGCTCGGCCTGCCCTACGGCGACCAGGGGCTGCTCCTATCGCGTTCGCTCTACGAGGCGGCCGGCGGCTACCGGCCGCTGCCGCTGATGGAGGATGTCGACCTCGTCCGGCGGATCGGCCGGGTCAAGGCGCTCGAGGTCGAGGCGACGACCTCCGCCGGGCGCTGGCGGCGGGACGGCTGGCTCCGTCGCTCGGGCCGCAACCTGCTCTGCCTCGCCCTCTGGCGGTCGGGGATGAGCGCGGAGAGGGTGGCCCGGCTCTATGGCTGACCCGGCCACCCTGTTCGAGGCGGCGGCGGCGAAGCTGCGCGGCGACGGCGGAGTCCGCGACCTCGCCGGCGCCCGCGAATTGTTCCGGCAGGCGGGCGGCGCGGGCCGGGTCGACGCCGCCGTCGTCTACGCCAATCTGCTCGCCGCGGGGGTCGGCGGTCCGCGCGACTGGGGCGGCGCCCTGCGCCTGCTCGCCGCCCTCGCCGAGGTCAATCCGCGCAGCCGGCGGGAGCTGGAGGCGGTCCAGGCGATGGCGCTCGACGCCGACGGCGACCCGCTCTCGGTCGCGCCGGGAGAGCCGGTCTGCGAGACGCCTTTGATCGTCCGCTTCGCCGGCTTGCTCACGGCCGCGGAATGTGCCTGGCTCGCCGCCGCCGCCGCGCCGATGCTCGAGCCCGCGGTGGTGGTCGAGCCCGGCACCGGCCGCCAGGTCCGCGATCCGGTGCGAGCCTGCGACAGCGCCGGCTTCCCCTGGCCGCTGGAGAATCCCGCGGTCCACGCGCTCAACCGCCGCCTCGCCGCGGCCAGCGGCACGGCGCCGGACCAGGGCGAGCCGCTGCAGGTGCTGCGCTACCGGCCCGGCGGCGAGTACAAGCCCCATTTCGACGCCATCCCCGGCTTCGCCAACCAGAGGAGGATGACCTTCCTCGTCTGGCTCAACGAGGATTATGACGGCGGCGAGACCTTCTTCCCGACCCCCGGGCTGAAGCTGAAGGGGAAACCCGGGGACGCGATCCTGTTCCGCAACACCGGCCCCGACGGCCGGCGCGATCCGGCCGCCGGCCATGCCGGGCTGCCGGTGACGCGAGGCGAGAAGCTCATCGCCAGCCGCTGGATACGGGAGCGGCCCTTCGAGATGCCGCTGGCCTGAACGCCCCTCCCTGCACGCAGGGAGGGGGCCGGGGGTGGGTACGTCTCCGCTGACTCACTGCCGGCGGAGACCCACCCACCCCTAACCCCTCCCTGTATTCAGGGAGGGGAAGATTCGTCCGCACACCGCGTCGAGCTTCGCCAGCATCGCCGGGTCGCGGGCCTCGGGGGCGGTGATGATCGCCGTGTCGAGCGTCGTGTCGATCGGCGACGGGCGCGCGCTCGCGCCGGAAGCGCCCTGGCGAATTGCTCGACCATGTGCCGCGCCAGGCCGGCATTGGCGGTCAATTGGGCGACGATCGCCGACACCTCGACCGCCTCCTCGCCGCGGCGCCAGCAATCATAGTCGGTGACCATCCCGACGAGCGCATAGGGAAGCTCCGCCTCGCGGGCGAGCTTGGCCTCGGGCATGGCGGTCATCCCGATCACGTCGCAGCCCCAGCTCCGGTAGAGCTCGCTCTCGGCGCGGGACGAGAATTGCGGGCCTTCCATGGCGAGGTAGGTGCCGCCCCTGGCGAAGTTCGCCCCGGCCGCCGTGGCCGCTTCGGCGAGCAGGCCGGAGAGGCGCGGGCAGACCGGATCGGCCATCGAGACGTGGGCGACGAGGCCCGGGCCGAAGAAGCTGGCCGGCCGGGCGACGGTTCGGTCGATGAACTGGTCGACGAGGACGAAGCGGCCCGGCGCCAGCTCCTCGCGAAGCGAGCCGACGGCCGAGATGGCGACGAGGTCGGTGCAGCCGGCGCGCTTCAGCGCGTCGACATTGGCTCGCGCGTTGACCTCGCCCGGCGGGATTCGGTGGCCGCGGCCGTGGCGGGGGAGGAAGACGAAGCGGATGCCGTGGAGCCGGCCGACCAGCAAATCGTCGGACGGCGGCCCCCAGGGCGTGTCGACGGCGATCCACTGCGCCTCCTCCAGCGCCTCCATCGCGTAGAGGCCCGAGCCGCCGAGGATTCCGATCGTCCATTCGCCCATGCCGGACGGATATCAGCGCGGTCCGGCTTTGACGAGCGCGGCGACGGGGACGCGCGAAGCCTGGGCGAATTTGGGGACAGCTACCGAATTCAGGGCGACGGCGGGGGGGGGCGTCCGTGGGGAATTCGGTAGCTGTCCCCAAATTAGGTGAGGAGGATCCTGAGGTCGCTGACGTTGGTGCCGGTGGGACCGGTGACGAAGAGGTCGCCGCGCCGCTCGAACCAGGATCCGGAATCATTGGCCTCGAGGGCCGCCTCTCCGCCCGGGGCGCCGCCGCCGTCGAAGAAGGCTCCCGCCGCCTCGCCGTCGCCGTCGATGCCGTCGGTGTCGGCGGACAACCCGTTCAGGTCCGGGCGGCCGGCGAGGGCGAGCGCCGCGGCGAGGGCATATTCCTGGTTGGGGCCGCCGCGGCCCGAGCCGCGCATTGTCACGGTGAGCTCGCCGCCGGAGATCAGCGCGGTGCCGGGCGCGGCCCGCGCGGCGAGCCCGGCATGGTCGCGCCCGACCTCGCGCGCCTCGCCCTCGCATTCGACCAGCCGGACCTGGTAGCCGAGCCGGCGCGCTTCGGCCGCCGCTGCGGCGAGCGCGTCGGCGCCGCTCGCGACGAGGCGCCATTCGCCGGGCACCGTCCCGGGGGTCTCGGACCAGCCCCGCTCTGGGGCTTCGATGCGATAATGGGCGAGGATCGCCCGCGCCTCGCCGAGACCGGTCGGGTCCGCGGCGGTCGGGCCCGAGCCGATATCCTCGGGCGAGTCGCCGACCACGTCGGAAATGGCGAGGGTGAGGAGCCGCGCCGGCGCCGCCGCCAAGGCGAGCCGGCCCCCCTTGAACCGCGACAGATGGCGGCGGACGCAGTTGATCTCGCGCACGTCCGCCCCGGAGCGAAGCAGGTCGGCGGTGAGCCGCTGCTTCTCCACGAGGCCGAGCCCGTCGCCGGGCAGGCAGGCCAGAGCGGACGCCCCGCCGCTGAGCAGGACGAGGACGAGGTCGTCGGGACCGGCCTCGCGCGCCAGGGCGAGCAGCCGCTCCGCGGCGGCGACGCTAGATTCGTCCGGGACGGGATGGGCCGAGCCGATCATTTCGATTCGCGGCAGAGCGATCTCGCTGCCCCGCCGAGTCACCGCGAGGCCCGACAGAGGCGCGTCCCAGCGCGCCTCGACCGCCGCCGCCATCTCCGCCGCCGCCTTGCCGAGCGCGAGCAGGATCGTCCGGCCCGCCGGCGCCGGCGGCAGATGCGGCGGAAGCACGCGCTCGGGCAGGCACGCCTCCACTCCGGCCCGCCAGATCGCTTCCAGATGCTCGCGCGACATGGCCCCGCTTGGCGCTTCGCAGGCCCGCCTTCAAGCGCTACGCTGCGGCGGTGAGACGCGCCCTTCGCATCGCCCTTCGCGCCTCGGGCGCGCTGCTCTCGCTTCCGATCCTCTATTTCCTCGCCGCCCTCGTCCTCGGCGCGGTCCCGGCCAATCGCGGCTGGACCGAGGCGAAGGAGGGGGTGACGATCTTCGTCCGGACCAACGGGGTCCATACCTGGATCCTGGTCCCCAAGGTGACGCCCGAGATGGACTGGCGCCCGCTCGTCCCCGGCGGCCACCTGAGGGACAAGAGCTGGGGTTACGGCAATTATGTCGCTTTGGGCTACGGCAACCGCACCTTCTATCTCGAGACCCCGACCTGGGGCGACCTCACCATGAAGAACGCCTTCCTCGCCGCCTTCGGCCGGGGCCGCAGCCTGATGCACGCCGATCACGACCACGATCCCATGGCGAGCGAGGACACGAGGCCGATCGTGCTGCGCCGCGACGAATATCGCCGCCTCGTCGCCTTCGCCCGAGCCAGCTTCCAATATGATTCGCAGGGCCGGACGATGCCGCTGCTCGGCCGCGGCTACGGCGCGTCCGACATGTTCTACGAGGCGGTGGGGCCGTACAGCGCCGTCTACACCTGCAACAGCTGGACCGGCCGGGCGCTTCGCGAGGCAGGGGTGAAGACGGGGCTGTGGACTCCGCTTTCGCAGAGCATCATGTGGCGCCTCGACTAGCTCCTCCCCGTTCCGGGGAGGAATAAGACCTACCCTCGCTTCGGCGCCTGCGTTACAGGAGCGCCAAATCAAACCACAGGGGGTTTCGATGGCGAAGATACTCGGCAACTTCCATCTGGCGCTGCTCATCGGAGTGGTGCTCGCTCGTCGCGGCGATGTTCGGGCTGCACGGCGGGCTGCTCGGCGACGGCGGCTACGACTGGACGCAGCTCATGCGTTACCTGCACATCTTCGCCGGAATCCTGTGGATCGGCCTGCTCTATTATTTCAACTTCGTGCAGATCCCGACCATGCCGAGGTGCCGGCCGAGCTGAAGCCGGGCGTCACCAAATATATCGCCCCGACGGCGCTGTTCTGGTTCCGCTGGGCGGCGCTGGCGACGGTGATCCTCGGCCTGCTCACCGGCGAGATGAAGGAAGGCGGCTACACCGCCCGCGCCCTCGGCCTCGCCGAGACCCACCGCACGATCGGGATCGGCATGTGGCTCGGGATCATCATGGCCGCGAACGTCTGGTTCGTGATCTGGCCGAACCAGAAGAGCGCGCTCGGCATCGTCCCCGCCGACGACGCCGCCAAGGCGCGCTCCGCCTCGGTGGCGATGATGGCCTCGCGCACCAACCTCATCCTGTCGCTTCCGATGCTCTACTGCATGGTCCTCTACGCGCACCTCAGCGCCTGAGCCCGCAAAGCCGCCGCGGATGACGAAAGGCTGGTCCTTCTCGATCGATCGCGGCGGCACCTTCACCGACATCGTCGCCCGGGCCCCGGACGGCAGGCTGCTGAACCGCGAAGCTCCTTTCCGACAATCCGGAGCAATATGACGACGCCGCCGTCGAAGGCATCCGTCGGCTGCTTGCCGAGCATGGCGAGGCGCCGCTCGACGCGGTGAAGATGGGCACCACCGTCGCCACCAACGCCCTGCTCGAGCGCAAGGGCGAGAGGCTCGTCCTCGCCATCAGCCGCGGCCTCGGCGACGCGCTGAGGATCGGCTACCAGGCGCGGCCCGACATCTTCGCACGCCGCATCGTCCTTCCCGAAGCGCTCTACGACGACGTCATCGAGATAGACGAACGGGTGACGGCCGAGGGCGAGGTGCTTCGCCCGCTCGACCTGGAGGCCGCCCGTTCCTCCCTTATAAGCGCTTATAAGGGAGGCTATCGCGCGATCGCGATCGTCCTGATGCACGGCTGGCGCTGGACCGCGCACGAAGCGGCGCTCGCCGCGCTGGCGGAGGAGATCGGCTTCACCCAGGTCTCGGTCAGCCACCGGGTCGGGCCGCTGATCAAGCTGGTCGGGCGCGGCGACACGACCGTGGTCGACGCCTATCTGTCGCCGGTGCTGCGACGCTACGTCGACCGGGTCGTCGCCGCGCTGGGAGCCGAGGCGCGCCTCTTCTTCATGCAATCGTCGGGCGGCCTCACCGACGCCGGCGCCTTCCAGGGCAAGGACGCGATCCTGTCCGGTCCGGCCGGCGGAATCGTCGGAATGGCGAAGACCGCCGCGGAGGCCGGGTTCGACCGGGTGATCGGCTTCGACATGGGCGGCACCTCGACCGACGTCTCGCATCATGCCGGCGCCTACGAGAGAACCAACGAGACGGTCGTCGCCGGGGTGCGGGTGCGGGCGCCGATGCTCGAGATCCACACCGTCGCGGCCGGCGGCGGCTCGGTCTGCCATTATGACGGCGCCCGCTTCCGGGTCGGGCCGGACAGCGCCGGGGCGGTTCCCGGCCCGGCCTGCTACCGCCGCGGCGGGCCGCTCACCATCACCGACTGCAACGTCGTCCTCGGCAAGATCCGGCCGGAGCATTTCCCCCGGGTCTTCGGCCCCGGCGGCGACGAGCCGATCGACGCCGAGGCTTCGCGGGCGCTGTGCGCAGAGATTGCGGACCAAGGCTGGAATGACCGCGGAGGCGGTGGCGGAGGGCTTCGTCCGGATCGCCGTCGACAACATGGCGAGCGCGATCAAGCGCATCTCGATCGCCCGCGGCCACGACGTCACCCGCTACACCCTTGCATGCTTCGGCGGCGCCGGCGGCCAGCATGCCTGCCTGGTCGCCGACGCGCTCGGCATGGAGAGGGTGATGATCCACCCGCTCGCCGGAGTGCTCAGCGCCTACGGGATGGGGCTGGCCGACATGGTCGAGCTGAGGCAGCGCAGCGTCGGGGGCGAGGCGCTGGAGGAGGTGCTGGCCGAGCTGGCGGGAGAGGCGGAGGCGGCGCTGAAGGGGCAGGGCGTCGAGGAGGTCGCGCTGAAGCGGCGGGCGGCGTTGAGGTACGAGGGGAGCGATTCCAGCCTCGAGGTCGAGGCCGGGGCTTTCGAGGCGATGCGGGAGGCGTTCGAGGAGGCGCATCGGGTGCGCTTCGGATTCACGTCGCCGGAGACGGCGGTGGTGGTGGAGACGGCCATCGTCGAGGCGGTGGGAAATTCCTCCCCGAGCTTGCTCGGGGAGGGGGACCGCGCGAAGCGCGGTGGAGGGGAAAGCTTCGGACTGCCGAATTGCCCCTCCACCAGGCTTCGCCTGGTCCCCCTCCCCGAGGCAAGCGCGGGGAGGATCCTCTTACGACCGCGCCCACCTCGCTCCCGGCACTCTCATCCCCGGCCCCGCCCTGATCATCGACCCCTCCGCCACCACCGTCGTCGAGCCCGGCTGGAAGGCCGAGGTCGATCCGCTCGGCAACCTCATCCTCACCCGCTCCGACCCCGCGCGAAGCCGCCCACGCCATCGGCACCGACGCCGATCCGGTCATGCTCGAGGTGTTCAACAATCTGTTCATGGCGGTCGCCGAGGAGATGGGCGTCGCGCTCCAGAACACGGCCTCGCTCGGTCAACATCAAGGAGCGGCTCGATTTCTCCTGCGCCCTGTTCGATTCGGGCGGCGCCCTGATCGCCAACGCGCCGCACATCCCGGTCCATCTCGGCTCGATGGGCGATTCGATCCGCACGATCATCGAGGCCCGCGGCGAAAGGCGCGACGGCCGCGGCATCCGGCCGGGCGACGTCTACGTCCTCAACGCCCCCTATCGCGGCGGCACCCATCTGCCCGACATCACCGTGATCATGCCGGTCTTCGCCGCCGACGGCGACGAGGCGCCGGCCTGGTACGTCGCCGCGCGCGGCCACCATGCCGATATCGGCGGGATCGCTCCGGGCTCGATGCCGCCCGACAGCCGACACCATCCACGACGAGGGGGTGCTGATCGACAATGTGCTGCTGGTCGACGAGGGGCGCTTCCTCGAGGCCGAGATCCGCGCCCTGCTCGCCTCGGGCCCGTGGCCGGCGCGCCGGCCGGACCGCAACATCTCCGACCTCAAGGCCCAGGTCGCCGCCTGCGCGCGCGGCGCCGCCGAGATGCGGCGGGTGGCGGGCGAATATGGCCGCGACGTCGTCGACGCCTACATGGCCCACGTCCAGGCCAATGCCGAGGAAGCGGTCCGGCGGCTGATCGGCCGCCTCTCGCGACGGCGACTTCCGCTACGCGATGGACAATGGCGCCGAGGTCTGCGTCAGCGTCCGGGTCGACTCGGCGAGCCGCTCGGCGGTCGTCGACTTCACCGGCACCAGCGCCCAGCAGCCGAACAATTTCAACGCGCCCTACTCGATCTGCCGGGCGGCGACGCTCTACGTCTTCCGGACCATGGTCGACGACGGATCCCGATGAACGACGGCTGCCTGAGGCCGATCACGCTCGTCGTCCCGGAAGGCTCGATGCTCAACCCGCGCTATCCGGCCGCCGTCGTCGCCGGCAATGTCGAGACCAGCCAGGTGATCACCGACGCTTTGTTCGCCGCCTGCCGGGCGCTGGCGCCGAGCCAGGGGACGATGAACAATTTCACCTTCGGCAACGAGCGCCACCAATATTATGAGACGATCGCCGGCGGCGCCGGCGCCGGGCCCGATTTCGACGGAGCGAGCGCGGTCCAGACCCATATGACCAATCAGCCGCCTCACCGATCCGGAAGTGCTCGAGACCCGCTATCCGGTGCTGGTCGAGCGCTTCGCCATCCGCCGCGGCTCCGGCGGCGACGGGCGCGCACAAGGGCGGCGACGGGGTGGAGCGACACATACGCTTCCGCGAGCGGATGCGCGCCAACATCCTCTCCAACCGCCGCGAGGTGGCGCCGCGCGGGATCGAGGGGGGCGGGGATGCCAGGCCGGGGGTGAACCAGGTGATCCGGGCGGACGGGACGGTGGAGACGCTGAGCGCGACCGCCTCGGCGGAGATGCGGGAGGGGGACATGTTCGTGATCGAGACTCCGGGGGGAGGGGGATTTGGTCCTCCCCGTCATTCCGGCGAAAGCCGGAATCCGATGAACACGACCCTGTTCGAAAATGCCCGTGTTCATGGATCCCGGGTCAAGCCCGGGATGACGAGGATGACGCGATGACCAATTACTGGGTCCTGCTCGGAATCCTCATCGTCGTCGCCGGCTTCGCGCTCCGGCTCAATCCGATGCTGGTCGTCACCGCCGCCGCCATCGCCACCGGGCTCATCGCCGGAATGGACCTGGTCGAGGTGATCTCCACCTTCGGCAAGGCGTTCAACGACAATCGGATCATCGCCCTCGTCTGGATCGTCCTCCCGGTGATCGGCCTGCTCGAGCGCTTCGGCCTTCAGCAGCGCGCCGCGGCGGTGATCCGCGGCTTCGCGCAGCGCCACGGCGGGGCGGCTTCTGATCCTCTACCTGCTCTACCGCCAGATCATCTCGGCGATCGGCCTGCACAGCACCGCCGGCCATCCGCAGACCGTTCGGCCGCTGCTCGCGCCGATGGCGCTGGCCGCGGCCGAGAAGCAGCAGCGGCGAGCTGGACGAGGCGACGTCGGAGAAAGTGAAGGCCTATTCCGCCGCGACCGACAATGTCGGACTGTTCTTCGGCGAGGACATCTTCTTCGCCATCGCCTCGATCGTGCTGATCCAGCAGACGCTGGCGACCTACGGAATCGTGCTGGCGCCGCTCGAGCTGGGCCTCTGGGCGATCCCGACGGCGATCGCGGCGTTCTTCGTCCACGGCACTCGGCTGCTGATGCTGGACCGGAGCCTCGGAGCTCCCCGGCGAAGGCCGGGGCCCAGTCCCCAGGCGGAATCTGGGCCCCGGCCTTCGCCGGGGAGCGGGGACGCGCCATGATCACCCTCCAGCATCTCTACATCCTCGCCGGCCTCATGTTCGCGGCCTTCGCCATCCTCAGCGCGCTCGACCGCTCAAATCCGAAGCGTCTCGGCAACGCCGCCTTCTGGGGGCTGATGGCGCTGAGCCTGCTCGCCGGCGATCTGCATCGGCGATTTCGGCAACGGCCTGCTCGTGCTCGGACTCGCCGCTCTGGCCAGCCTCGGCCTGATCGGCCGGTCCAATCCGCCGACCAGCTCGGACGAGGAGCGCGAATCCTTCTCCGAGCGCTACGGCAACCGGCTGTTCCTTCCCGCCCTGATCATCCCGGCGATCGCCTTCGTCGGCACCCTCCTCTACACCTACACGCCGCTCAAGGAGTCCGGGCTGTTCGAGGCCAAGCGCGAGACCTACGTCCTGCTCGTGCCTCGGGGTGCTGATCGCCCTGGCGGTGATCTTCGCCTGGCTGAGGCCGCCGGCCGCTGGCGCCGCTGCAGGAAGGGCGCCGGCTGATCGACGCGATCGGCTGGGCGGTGGTGCTTCCGCAGATGCTCGCCGCGCTCGGGCGTCGCTGTTCGCCGCCGCCGGGGTCGGCACCGTGATCGGCGACATCACCCGGGCGGTGATCCCGGAAGGCAGCGTCTTCCTCACCGTCGTCGTCTTCGCGGCTCGGAATGGCGCTCTTCACGATGATCATGGGCAACGCCTTCGCCGCCTTCCCGGTGATGGCGGCGGCGATCGGCGTGCCGCTTGCTGATCCAGGGCTATGGCGGCGACCCGGCGGTGGTCGGGGCGATCGGGATGCTCGCCGGCTTCTGCGGGACGCTGATGACCCCGATGGCGGCCAACTTCAACCTGGTGCCGGCGGCGCTGCTCGAGCTCAAGGACCGCAACGGCGTGATCAAGGCGCAGGTCGGCACGGCGCTGCCGCTGCTCGCGATCAACATCCTCTTCATCTACTTCCTGGCGTTCCGCTGACCCGTCATGCCGGACTTGATGCCGGCATCCAGCCTTCTTTGATGGCCGCAAATGGAAAGGTGGACCCCGGATCAAGTCCGGGGTGACGGAACCGGATATTGCCCCACAGCCTCACCCCCGAGACCGCCGACCGCTTCGCGCAGATCGCGCTCGGCCACGTCACCCGCGAATATCCGCACAAGCTCGACCATGTCATGGACGGGCCGGAGGACGTGGTCGGGTCCGCGCGAGCTCCACCCGATCTTCTTCGGAAGCTTCGACTGGCACAGCTGCGTCCACGGCTGGTGGCTGATGCTTCGCCTGCGGCGGCTGTTCCCGGACCTGCCCGCCGCCCGTCGCATCGACGCGCTGGCCGACGAGATGCTCCAGCCCGACAAGGTGGCGGGCGAGCTCGCCTATCTCGACCGGGCCTATTCGGGCGGCTTCGAGCGGCCCTATGGCTGGGCCTGGCTGCTCGCCCTCCATGCCGAGGCGCAGCGCCATCCCGACCGGCCCTGGGCGGCCGACCTCGAGCCGCTCGCCCGCGCCTTCGCCGATCGCTTCCACCTCTATCTGCCCAAGCTCACCTACCCGATCCGGGTCGGAACCCATTTCAACAGCGCCTTCGCGATGATCCTCGCGCTCGAATGGGCGGAGGCGAACGACTCCTCGCTCGCCGGCCGGATCCGCGAGCGCGCCCGCAGCTGGTACGGCCAGGACCGCGCTGCCAGGCGTGGGAGCCGGGCGGCGACGAATTCCTCTCCTCCGCTTTGACCGAGGCCCTGTGCATGCGGCGCACCCATGGCGACGGCCAGTTCCGAAGCTGGTTCGACCTCTTCCTGCCCGACCTCGCCGCCGGCGAGCCGCGAAGCCTGTTCACCCCCGCCACCGTCTCCGACCGCTCGGACGGCAAGATCGCCCATCTCGACGGCCTCAACCTCAGCCGCGCCTGGTGCTGGCGGCAGCTGGCGCCGGCGCTCGAGCCGGAGCAGGCCGAGCTCGCCCGGCGCACCGCCGACGAGCATCTCGACGCCAGCCTTCCGCATGTCGCCGGCGACTATATGGGCGAGCATTGGCTCGCGACCTTCGCGCTTCTGGCGCTGGAGGGATGAGCCTGCTTCGACCCCTCACCGCCGGCGAAATCGGCCTGCTCGACGAGGCTTTCGGCGGCGGGATCGACTGCCGCCGGCTCCGCCTCGTCGACGGCCACGACGGCAATCCGCTGCCGCGCGCCGCCTTCCGCAACGGCAACAGCGCGATCACGCTTCGCAAGACGATCTATTTCGGCCGCGACTACCGGCCGGACTTCGCGGCGGCGGATCCGCACGCGATCGGCCTGTTCCTCCACGAGATGACCCATATCTGGCAATATGCCCGGCTCGGCCTGGCCCGCTTCGCCCTGAGATACGCCCGCGACCTCGCCGCCTGCCGCCTCAGCGCCCGGGCGATGTACCGCTACGTGCCCGGCGAGACCCGCTTCGCCGAAGCCCGGCTGGAAGCGCAGGCGCAGATGGTCGGCGATTACGGCGAGGCCCGGGCGGCGGGCGACGAGGCGAAG
Source organism: uncultured Alphaproteobacteria bacterium (assembly GCA_963716155.1). GTDB lineage: Bacteria > Pseudomonadota > Alphaproteobacteria > Sphingomonadales > Sphingomonadaceae > Allosphingosinicella. The sequence goes on along the minus strand of OY970297.1, from coordinate 1,404,022 downwards.
GTGGGGCTGATCGCCAGGAACCTTAAGGGCAGCGGAATTCTACGGGCTGTGACGGAGCCGTGGAGGAGTGGATGAAATCGTCACCCCGGACTTGATCCGGGGTCCACCTTCTTCAAGCCGCGGTCGTCGAAGTCGAAGGTGGATGCCGGATCAGGTCCGGCATGACGAAGGGGAGCAGGGCTCCCGGTCAGCCCGTCACGAGCGCCCTTTGATCCTCGCGGCCCATCGCGAGCAGGAACGGGTCGGCCGACTGCATCGCCTGGAAGTCGGCCTTCGAGCGAAGGCCGCGCCATTCGATCGCGATCAGCGCCTGGGCGATGGCGCCGCCGAGCGTGTCGCCGGGGCCGAGCAGGATGATCCGGTCGGGCGCATATTCCTTGACCGCGACCTGGACGGCGCGGGTGAAGTCGTAGGTCTCGAGGATCTGGGTGACGAAGGTGTAGTCGCGCAGCGCCTCGGCGTCGGTCGCGAAGGGCCGCCAGATATGGCCGCGGCCGTCGATCATCGGCACGTCGGGCGAGCCGAACCAGTCGGCCGGCAGCTCGGCCAGGGCGCGGTCGGACGAGCCCTGCATCAGCGGCGTGTGGAACGGCCCGTGATTGACCAGGCGCAGCGGCTCGCGGGCGGGCGTCGGCGGCGCCTCGGCGAGCAGGGCGGCGAGGCCGGCCTCGTCGCCGGCGAAGACCAGCATCCCGCCGAGGTCGATCGAGACGTGGAGGGCGGCTGCCGGGCGCGCGCGTCGATCGCCTCGACCAGCGCCAGCACCTGCCCGCGCAGGCCGGGCACCTCGCGCCATTCCTCGTCGACCAGGGTCAGCAGCACCTGCCCGCCGGGCTCGCCGGCCTGGCTGTTCTCGCCCATCGCGTCGACGATCCGGAAGCCCTGCTCGGCGCTCGACCGCGCCGGCGACGGCGAGCGTCGTGTACCAGCCCATCGAATTGCCGGTGACCGCGGCGACGTCGAAGCGCGCGCGGTCGATGGCGAGGAAATCGGCGTAGGAGGCGGCGAAGATGAGCGGCGAGGCGATGTCGCCGCGGGTGTGCAGCGCCGGGCTGAAGCGCTCGGCGCCGTCGAGCTCGGAGATGGTCGGCTGGCCGCGCTCGGCGCGGAGCCGGTCGAACGCGCCGATCAGCTCGGCCTTGTCGGCGTGGAAGCGCTTCAGATAGCCGAGCTCCGCCTTGCCGTAGGTGCCCCGGCCCGGGCAGACGACCAGCGCCGCCTGCCGCTCAGCCACGGACCAGCTCCAGCGCCGCCGCGACGATCGAATCGCGGCTCGGCAGGGTCAGGGTCGCCGCCCGGCCGAGCGGGATGAAGCTGTCCTCGGCGGTGATCCGGCGGCAGCGCGACGTCCGGCGCGCGCTCGGCGAACAGCGCCATCAGCGCCTCGCTCTGCGAGCCGGTCCTGCGGCATTCGTCGACGATCAGGATGCGCTCGCAGCCCGGCGACGGCGTCGATCAGGCCGTCCTCGTTGAGCGGCGCCAGCCAGCGCAGGTCGATCACCCGGAGCTTCAGGCCGTGCTGCTCGCTCAGGATCTTCTCGGCCTGGCGGGAGAGATAATAGCCGTTGGCGTAGCTGACGATGGCGAGGTCGGTGCCGTCGCCGTGGACGCCGAGCTCGCCGAGCCGGATCGGCTTCGCCTCGCCCGGCGCGGCATAGGTCGCGGTCCACAGCCCGTCGCCTTCCTCGTGCAGGTCGCGGGTCATGTAGAGCGCGATCGGCTCGACGAAGACGATCACCCGCTGCTCCTCGAGCGCGAGCCGGACGCATTCGCGGAGCATCTCGACCGCGTCGGCGCCGTTGCTCGGGCAGGCGAGGATCAGGCCCGGAATGTCGCGGAAGATCGCGAGGCTGTTGTCGTTGTGGAAATGGCCGCCGAAGCCCTTCTGGTAGCCGAGGCCGGCGATCCGGACGATCATCGGGTTGGTGTATTGGCCGTCGGAGAAGAAGCTCAGCGTCGCCGCCTCGCCGCGCAGCTGGTCCTCGGCATTGTGGACGTAGGCGAGGAACTGGATCTCGGTGATCGGCAGCAGGCCGTTATGGGCGGCGCCGATGCCGAGGCCGAGGATGCTCTGCTCGTCGAGCAGGGTGTTGATCACCCGCGCCGGGCCGAAGCGCTCGTGGAGCTTGGCGGTGACGTTGTAGACGCCGCCCTTGGGCCCGACATCCTCGCCGGCGACGATGATCTCGGGATGGGCCAGCATCAGGTCGGCGAGCGCCCAGCTCAGCAGCCGCGCCATATGCTGCGGCTTGTCCATCATGCTCCGGTCGCGGGCGAACAGGGCCTCGCGCTGCTCCGGGCGTCGGCGTGTTGGCCCGCGGCGGCGGCGCGCTTCGGCGGGACGATGCTCGCCATCACCGTCCCGGCTCGTGGTCAGCTTGGGCCGGGTGATCGCCTGCTCGGCGATCCGGGCGAGGGTCGCTTCGGTCTCGTTGTAGATGTCGAGGATGTCGCTGGCCGGACAGCAGCCCCTGCTCGACCAGCAGGGCGGCGCTGTAGAGCAGGGGATCGCGCTCCTCGTCCGCCTCGATCTGCGCCTTGCTGAGATAGGTCGCCTGGACGTCCGAGCCGGCATGGCCGTAGAGCCGGACGCAGTCCATGTGGAGGAAGACGGGCCGGCGCCGGGTCCGGGCGATCCGGGCCGCCTCGCGCGCGCCGCGATAGGCGTCGACCATGTCGAGGCCGCTGCAATGGACATAGTCGAGGCCCGGGCCGGTTCCGGAACGAGGCCTCGATCCAGCCGCGCGGGGTCCGGGTCGAGATGCCGATGCCATTGTCCTCGCACAGGAAGACGAGCGGCATCGGGCGTGCCCTGATAGGCGGCCCAGGCGGCGGTGTTGAACGCGCCCTGGGCGGTCGAATGATTGGCCGAGGCGTCGCCGAAGCTGGCCAGCACGATCGCGTCGCCGGGCAGCGGCGTGTCCTCGAGCTTCAGCGTCCGGGCGATGCCGATGCTGAACGCGGCGCCGACCGCCTTGGGCAGATGCGAGGCGATGGTGCTGGTCTGCGGCGGGATGAAGAGCGGCTTCGAGCCGATCACCTTGTGCCGGCCGCCGGAGATCGGGTCCTCGGCCGAGGCGGCGAAGCTCAGCAGCATGTCCCAGCAGCGGCGTCTGGCCGGGCAGCTTCTTCGAGCGGTGGATCTGGAAGGCGTTGGAGCGGTAGTGGAGGAAGGCCATGTCGTCGAGGCGGAAGGCCTCGGCGACGGCGGCGTTGTTCTCGTGGCCCGAGCTGCCGATCGTGTAGAAGCCCTCGCCGCGCGCCTGCAGCCGGCGCGAGAGCCGGTCCATCTGGCGGCTCGCGACCTGGCTGTAGAAGAGCTCGACCATCGCCTCGCGGGAGAGGCCGACGTCGCCGGGCTGGACGTCGGCGACGCGCCGCGGCAGCTTGCCGGCGCTCAGCCGGGCGACGAACTTCTCGTGAATGGCTTCGGCGGCGTCCAACTCAAGCTCCGTTCGGGCTGAGCCTGTCGAAGCCCCTCCCTTGTTCCGACGCCCGGTAGGAGAAGCAACGGCCTTCGACAAGCTCAGGCCGAACGGCGGCCAAGCTCGAACCGCTCGTTGCACCGCAGCGGGTGACAGTCACCTTGTGCGCTGCAGCGGGTGACTGTCACCTTGTGCGCTGCAGCAGGGCAGCCGCTCGCCCCTTGACCTGACGTTTACGTAAAGTAGGGAAGAGCGGAAACCAGCGGGAGTGACAGACATGACGAAGAGCGAAGTGGCTGCGGGCCGAACGAGAAGCAGGCCTGGCTGCCCGGCAAGCGGGTCAAGTTCGATTTCGGCGCCGAGGGCGTCGTCATGCTCGACGGCGCCGCCGGCCAGGTCACCGAGGAGGACGGCCCCGCCGACACCACGATCAAGGTCAGCTGGGAAGACTGGCAGGCGATGGGCGACGGCAAGCTCGACGGCATGACCGCCTTCATGCAGGGCAAGCTCAAGGTCGAGGGCGACATGTCCAACGCCATGCAGCTCCAGGGCGTGCTGGCGAAGCTCCGCTCCTGACGTCATTGCGACCCCGGCGAAAGTCGGGGGAAGCGATCCGGCGCGGCCTCGCAAGGCCCGCTGGATGGCTTCGTCGCTACGCTCCCTCGCAATGACGGCGCCTCGCCTCTTCTACTCTCCGGGCGCCTGCTCGCTGGTTCCGCACGTCGCGCTCGAGGAAGCCGGCGCCGAGTTCGAGGCGGTGCGAACGGCGATCGCCGAGAAGGCGCACAAGCGGCCCGAATATCTCGCCGTCAATCCGCGCGGGCTGATCCCGGCGATCGAGGTCGGCGGGACGGTCGTCACCGAGAATATCGCGGTCCTCGCCTGGATCGGCCATCGCTGGCCAAAGAGCGGTCAGCTTCCGCTCGACGACCTGCCGGCGCTGGCGCGGATCTTCGAGCTTCTCTCCTTCTTCGCCGTCACCGTCCATTACGGCGGCTTCGGCCCGATCTTCCGCGCCCGGGCCGCGGGGATCGAGCGGCCGGAGGCGGATCTGGCCGCCGATCGCGAGCGGCTTCGCGGCCTGTTCGGCGAGATCGACGCCCTGCTCGCTCCGGGTCCCTGGCTGCTCGGCGAGCGCTACAGCCTCGCCGATCCCTATCCGCTCGCCTTCCGCCGCTGGGCGCGGCGGCTCGAGCTCGACGTCGCGCCCCATCGCCACTGGGCCGCGCACAGCGCTCGGATGGTCGAGCGCCCCGCGGTGGTCCGGACGCTGGCGCGCGAGGGCCTCGATCCGGCTGAGTTCTGATCCGCCTTGCGCGGGGAGGCGCGGCCGCTAATCCTCGCCGGATGACGCCGGGCCCCCACACGCGCAAATCGCTGATCTTGCTCGCGGAAACGGCGGGCGTCTTCGCGGCCTTGCTGGTCGCCACTCTCGCCGCGCTGCGCTGGCTGCCGCCGGGGCAGGCATGGCCGGCGGTGCTGGTCCTGGCGGCGGCGCAGGGGCTCTGGCTGGACCGGCTCTATACCGTCGCCCACGAGGCGGTGCACCTGAAGCTCTTCCCCGGCCGCCGGACCAACGACCTGGCCGGAATGGCGCTGATGGTCCCGGTCGTCGCGCCCTTCACCATCTTCCGCAAGATCCACGGCTTCCACCATGGCGGCAACCGCCGCGACCGCGCCACGGCGGCGCTCGACCATATGCGGCTGCCCGAAGCGGCCGGAGCGGGGGCGGCCGCGATTCGCCACGGGCTGTGGTATTTCTACGTCTTCGCCGGGGGTTTCTTCCTCCACACTTTGGCCGCGATCCTGATCTTCCTGCTCGTGCCGGAGCGCCGGGCGGCGCGGATCTCGCCGGTCTTCCGCGGCTGGCCGGCGCGGCTCCGGATCCTTTCCTGGGCCCAGTTCCTCGCCGGCATCGGCTTCCATGTGGGCTTCGCGGCGGCCTTCGGCGGCCTCGCCTGGCTCGCCGCGCTAGGCCTGCCGATGCTGGTCTTCGCCTGGTTCTGGTCGATCCTGCTCTACGTCTACCATTACCGGACGACCGTCGGCCGCGAAGTGAGGCTCAACGTCCGCTCGCTGCCGCGCCAGCCCTTCTTCTCCTGGCTGCTGCTCAACTTCAACGAGCACGCCACCCACCATAATGATCCGACCATCCCCTGGTACGATCTGCCGCGCCGGCGCGTCGCGCTGCCATCGAGCCATGCCTCGAACGACGATGCCCAGAGCCTGCTCCAGGCGGTGCTGAGGCAGAGGGAGGGACCCGTCCTGTGGTCGCGGGAGCGTCCGTGAGCGCGCGCATCCGGCCGGCCCGCGCGGACGACCTCCCGGCGATCGTCGCGATCAAGGAAGCGCTCGGATTCGCTCCGGGCACGCGGCGGCCGCGCGGCGGCTTCCTGCTTGGCTGCCCGTCCGAACGCTACTCGGCCCTGATCGATGCCGGCTGCGTCCTGGTGCTCGAGCAGGAAAGGCGGGTCGCCGGCTTCGCCGTCGCCCTGGCCGATCCGCTGCTCCGGTCGAGCGAGCTCTGGGCGCGGCGGTCGCTCATCCGCTGGCATGAGGGGGAGGGGGAGCCGCCGCCGGACGAGCCGGTCGCCTATTTCGACCAGCTCGCCTTGGCGCCCTCGGCCAGCCGCCTCGCCGCCGCTCCGCTCGCTCTGGCCGCGGTCTCCCGGCTGGCGGAGGCCGGCCATTCCCGACTCTATGCGACGACCCTCCAGGCGCCCATCCGCAATCCCGCGGCTCTGCCGCTCCTGCGCGGCTTCGGCGCCCGCGTCGTGGGCGGCGTCACCGAACATTATGAGGACGTGGGCGAGGTCGTCTCGGACCTGCACTGCGCGCCGCTCTCCACCGCGATGATCGCGCTCCATTCGGTGCCGGTGGGGCTCAGGATCGCCGCGGCCGCCGCCGCCCTCGCCGCCTGACCGATCGAAGTTGAAGGCTCGTTCAGGTTTTCTTGACCTCGCGCTCCAGTCCGTCCTATCGGCGCCGCATCCAACCGGGAGTGGCGGAATGCGCAAAACCTACCCCGATGCCGCGGCGGCGCTCGACGGCCTGCTGTTCGACGGAATGACGATCTGCGCCGGCGGCTTCGGCCTGTGCGGCATACCCGAGCGGCTGATCGACGCGATCCGCGACAGCGGAGTCAAGGACCTGACATTCGTCTCCAACAATGCCGGGATCGACAATGAAGGGCTCGGCAAGCTCCTTCGCACCCGCCAGATCCGCAAGATGATCTCCTCCTACGTGGGCGAGAACAAGGAGTTCGAGCGGCAATATCTGGCCGGCGAGCTCGAGGTCGAATTCTGTCCGCAGGGCACGCTCGCCGAGCGCTGCCGGGCGGGCGGCGCCGGAATCCCCGGCTTCTACACCAAGACCGGGGTCGGGACGATCGTCGCCGAGGGCAAGGAGACCAAGGTCTTCGACGGCGAGGAATATGTGCTCGAGCGCGGCATCCGCGCCGACCTCTCGATCATCAAGGGCTGGAAGGCGGACGAGGCCGGCAACCTCGTGTTCCGCAAGACCGCGCGCAACTTCAACCAGCCGATGGCGACCGCCGGCAAGGTCTGCGTCGCCGAGGTCGAGGAGATCGTGCCCGTCGGAAGCCTCGACCCGGACTGCATCCACCTGCCGAGCATCTACGTGAAAAGGATGTTCCTCGGCGCGCCCTACGAGAAGAAGATCGAGTTCCGAACGGTCAGGCAGAGGGAGGCGGCTTGACGCTCGTCCGTAAGTTGACTAAGTAGGTTAGTCATGAACGCCCACCGGCTGAAGAAGACCGCTCCGTCGATTGTCACGGTGCATGAGGCCAAGACGCACCTCTCGCGCCTCCTCGCGGAGGTCGAGGCGGGCGCCGAGGTGATCGTAGCCCGAGGCTCCAAACCCGTGGCGAGGATCGTGCCGCTGGAGCCGGTGCGCCCCAAGAAGCGTCAGCTTGGTTGGCTGCGGGACGATAGCAAAGGGAGCGACCCGCTTGCCTACGGCTTCTGGGATCCGCTGCCACCCGACGAGCTCGATCTATGGAACGGCGAGTCGCTCCCCTCCGATCCGCTGTATCACTCGCCGAAAGCATGAGGCTGCTTCTCGATACGCACGCCCTTATCTGGGCTGCGCAGCAACCGGAGTTGCTTTCGGAAAAAGCGAGGAGTGGAATCGAGGCAGGCGCAAACGACGTCTACGTCAGTGCCGCATCGGCGTTCGAGATCGCTACCAAGTACAGGCTCGGAAAATTGAAGGTCAGTCCTACTTTGGCCGAAAATTTCGTCGATGAGGTCGATCGTTGCGGGTTTTCGATCTTGCCGATTCAGGCAGAGCACGCGCAGCGGGCCGGGTTGTTGGCGATCAGGCACCAGGACCCCTGGGACCGAATGCTGATAGCGCAAGCTCAGATCGAGGGGATGCGACTGGTCTCCAATGAGGCGTTGTTCGACGGCTTCGCCGTATCTCGCTACTGGTAAGGAGCACTACATGCCTTGGGACCGCAACCAGATGGCCGCCCGCGCCGCGAAGGAGCTTCGCGACGGCTATTACGTCAATCTCGGGATCGGCATCCCGACGCTCGTCGCCAACAACATCCCCGCCGGGATGGAGGTCACCCTGCAGAGCGAGAACGGGATGCTCGGCATCGGGCCCTTCCCCTATGAGGACGAGGTCGATCCGGACCTGATCAACGCCGGCAAGCAGACGATCAGCGAGTTGGACAGCTCTTCCTATTTCGGCTCCGAGCAGAGCTTCGCGATGATCCGCGGCGGGCATATCGACCTCACCGTGCTCGGCGCGATGGAGGTCAGCGAGAAAGGCGACATCGCCAACTGGATGATCCCGGGCAAGATGGTGAAGGGCATGGGCGGGGCGATGGACCTGGTCGCCGGCGTCAAGAAGATCATCGTCGTCATGGAGCACAATTCCAAGAGCGGCGACCCCAAGTTCATCCCGGAATGCACCCTGCCGCTGACCGGCAGGAACGTCGTCGACATGATCGTCACCGACCTGTGCGTCTTCCACCGGCCCGATCACGACAGCCCGTTCCGGCTGATCGAGCTGGCGCCGGAGGTGACGGCGGAGGAAGTGCGCGCGAAGACGACGGCGCGCTACGAGAAATAGCGCTCGAAATGGTATCGGAACTCTCCATTCCGTTCGGGCTGAGCTTGTCGAAGCCCCTCTCCGTGTTCTGATCCGCGAGGGCGAAATGAAGGGCTTCGACAGGCTCAGCCCGAACGGCTGGAGGGCGCGACGATGCGCATCCTTCTGACCGGCTCGTCCGGCTGGCTCGGCCGCTTCCTCGCGCCGCGGCTTCGCCAGGACGGGCACGAGGTCGCCGGTCTCGACGTCGCGCCCGGTGCCGACACCGACGTCATCGGCTCCGTCGCCGACCGCGCCCTCGTCGACCGCATCTTCGCCGAGCGGGGCATCGAGGCCGTCGTCCACGCCGGCGCGCTGCACAAGCCCGACATCGCCCGCTATCCGAAGCAGGCCTTCGTCGACGTCAACGTCACCGGCACGCTCAACCTGCTCGAAGCCGCGGCGGCGGCGGCGTGCGAGCCGCTTCGTCTTCACCTCGACCACCTCGCTGATGATCTCGCAGGCGGTCCGGGCCGGAAAGTCGGGCGGGGCCACGCGCGCGGCCTGGCTGACGGAGGATTTCGGGCCGCTGGAGCCGCGCAACATCTACGGAGTCACCAAGCGCGCCGCCGAGCAATTGTGCGGCCTCGTCCACCGCGAGCACGGGCTGCCCGTCGTCATCCTGCGCACCGGCCGCTTCTTCCCCGAGGAGGACGACACCCACCGCGACCTTTCCGGCCCCAACATCAAGGCCAACGAGTTCCTCAACCGCCGCCTCACCGTCGAGGATTGCGCCGAGGCCCATGTCGCGGCGCTGGCGAAGGCGCCGGAGATCGGCTTCGGCACTCTTCATCGTCTCCGCTCCGCCGCCCTTCGCCGAAGCGGATGCGGAGGCGCTGATCGAGGACGCGCCGGCGGTGATCGCCCGCCTCTTCCCGGAGGCGGCGGAGCTCTACGCGCGCGCCGGCTGGCGGCTGCCCGACCATCTCGAGCGGGTCTACGATCCGTCGCGGGCGGAGCGGGAGCTCGGCTTCCGCTGCCCGAACCGATTTCGCCGCGATCCTCGCCGCGCTCGCCGAAGGGCGGCCATTGCCCTTCGTCCACGATCCCGATTATGTCTCGCCCAAGGAAGGGGTCCCCCGATGATCAAGAAGCTGACGATCCTCGCCGCCGCCTGGCTCGGCCTCGGCGCCATGCAGGCGCCGCCGCAGCCGCCGCTGACGATCGAGCTGTGGCGGCTCCATTGCGGCGAGTTCGTCATCAAGCAATATGGCGCCTTCTTCTCCGACACCTTCCAATATCCGGCGGGGCCGAAGGACATCGTCGGAAGCTGCTACCTGATCCGCCACGGCCCCCATTACATGCTGTGGGACACCGGCCTCACCGACGCCCTGATCGGCCATGACTTCGACAATGCGGCGCAGACCATCCGGGTGAAGCGAAGCCTGGTCGATCAGCTCGCCGAGCTGAAGCTCAGGCCCGAGCAGATCGAGACGATCGGCATCAGCCACTGGCATTTCGACCATACCGGCCAGGCCGGCCGCTTCCCGCAGGCGAAGCTGCTGATGGGCAAGGGCGATCTCGAGCATGCTGCGCGCGACTCCGCCGGTGGACGCGGATTCGGCGAAGGGCCTCGCCCATTGGCTGAGCGGCGGCGGTAAGCTGGAGGAGGTCACGGCCGACAAGGACGTGTTCGGCGACGGCCGCGTGGTCATGCTGAAGCTGCCGGGGCACACGCCCGGCCATTACGCCCTGCTCGTCCGGCTCGCCTCGGGGCCCGTCCTGCTCTCCGGCGATCAATATCATTTCACCGAGCAGGTGAAGAATCGCGGCGTGCCGCCGTTCAACCACGACCGCGCCGACACCCTCGCCTCGTCGGACCGGTTCGACCGGATCGCCGCCAACCTCAAGGCGAAGGTGGTCATCCAGCACGAGCCGGCCGACATCGCCAAGCTGCCGCTTTTCCCGAGGTCGGCGCAGTGAAGGCGCTGCTGTCGACCGCGCGTCGGCGGACCCGAGACGCTCGAGCTCGCCGATCTGCCGGATCCCGTCAGCCCGGCCCCGGCCAGCTGCTCGTCCGGGTGCGCGCCTGCGCGATCAACTATCCCGACGTGCTGATCATCGAGGACAAATATCAGTTCAAGCCGCCGCGGCCCTTCGCGCCCGGCGGCGAGATCGCCGGGACGGTCGAGGCGGTGGGGGAGGGCGTCTCGGGCTGGGCCGAGGGCGACCGGCTGATCGCGATGATCGGCCATGGCGGCCTGCCGGAGAAGGTGGTGATCGCCGCCGCCCAGGCGGTGCCGCTTCCGCCCGAGCGCAGCTTCGAGGACGGCTCGGCGCTGATCCTCACCTACGCGACCTCGATCCACGCCCTGCTCGACCGCGGCCGGCTGAAGGCGGGCGAGACCCTGCTCGTCCTCGGCGCGGCGGGCGGAGTCGGCCTCGCCGCGGTCGAGCTCGGCAAGGCCTATGGCGCGCGGGTCGTCGCCGCGGTCTCGTCCGAGGAGAAAGCCGAGGTGGCGCGCGCAGGCGGGGGCGGACGACGCCATCGTCTATCCCGCCGGGCCGTTCGACAAGGACGGGCTCGAAGGCGCTCGCCCAGCTGTTCAAGGAGGCGGTCGGAGCCGGCGGCGCGGACGTCATCTACGATCCGGTCGGCGGCGATTATGCCGAGCCGGCGCTGCGCTCGATCGCCTGGGAGGGGCGCTATCTCGTCGTCGGCTTCCCGGCCGGAATCCCGAAGCTCCCGCTCAACCTCACCCTGCTCAAGAGCTGCGACGTCTGCGGGGTCTTCTGGGGCGCCTTCGCGGCGCGCGACCCGAAGGCCAATGCCGCCCATGTCGAGACCCTGTTCCGGCTCTGGCGCGAAGGGAAGATCGCGCCGAGGGTCAGCCGCACCTGGCCGCTCGAGCGGGGCGGCGAGGCGATCGCCCACATGGCGGCGAGGAAGGCGATCGGCAAGCTGGTCGTGACGATGGGGTAAGGGGAGGGCAGGGCTTCGACAGCCCCGGATCCAGTCCGGGGCCGAACGGTTCTAAGTCGAGCCCGACCTCCGTTCGCCCTGAGCCTGTCGAAGGGCTTTACTTCCTTCCTCTCGTTGCGCCCGAGACCAACCCCGCCTATCTGACTCTCCAGCACAGCAAGGGACCGCCATGACCACCTTCGACGACCGCGAACGGGCCTTCGAGACCAAATATGCCCGCGACCAGGACATGCAGTTCCGGATCGTCGCGCGCCGCAACAAGCTGCTCGGCGCACTGGGCGGCGAGGCTGATGGGGCTCAGCCAGGCCGAGGCCGACGCCTATGCCAGCGACGTCATCCGCGCCGATTTCGAGGAAGCCGGCGACGAGGACGTCATCCGCAAGGTGCTCGGCGACCTCACCTCGGCCGGAGTCGAGTGCGACGAGGCGAAGATGCGCGAGGCGCTCGACCACAAGACGGTCGAGGCGCGCCGGCAGCTGATGGAGTCGCAGGGCTGATGGCGATGGCCGCCGAGGAGATCGAGGAGCTGATCCGCGCCGGGATCCCCGACGCGCGGGTCGAGATCACCGATCTCGCCGGCGACGGCGACCATTATGCGGCCCGAGTGGTCGCGGAGAGTTTCGGGGGCAATCGCGCGTCGTCCAGCAGCGGCGCGTCTACGAGGCGCTGGGCGGCCGCATGGGCGGCGCGCTGCACGCGCTCCAGCTCACCACCGCCGCCCCCGACTGAGGAATTTCGACATGTCCGACGACCAAGGCCCGAATCGACGAGATCGTCGGCCAGAACGACGTCGTCCTGTTCATGAAGGGCACCGCGCTCTTCCCGCAATGCGGCTTCTCGAGCCGGGCGGTCGCCATCCTCGACCATCTCGGGGTCGGCTTCGAGACGGTCGACGTCCTCCAGGACCCGGAGATCCGCCAGGGCATCAAGGACTATTCCGACTGGCCGACCGTCCCCCAGCTCTACGTCAAGGGCGAGTTCGTCGGCGGCTCCGACATCATGATGGAGATGTACGAGGCCGGCGAGCTCCAGCAGCTGCTGGACGAGAAGCAGGTGGCGAAGGCCTGAGGGACGCAGCGAGGCGACCCTCCTCCGTTCGCCCTGAGCCTGTCGAAGGGCCTCCTTCTTCCCGCCTGAAGAGGAAAGGGCTTCGACAGGCTCAGCCCGAACGGTTCTAGGCCGCCGCCGCGCGCATCCGGCGGAGGCCGGCATATTCGAGCAGCGCCACGACCAGCACCGCCGCCGCCTGGCCGGCGACGAAGGCGGTGCCGAGCGGGGTGATCCGGCCGCTCTCCATGGCGATCAGCAGGAAGCTCTCGGCCGTCCACGCGACATTGCCCACGATCACGACCCACACCAGCAGGCCCGGCGGAACCGGCCGCGAGGCCAGCCAGCCGATGAAGGCGGCCAGCGGCAGGAGCAGCAGCCCGGCGCCGAAGAGCAGCCGCTCGCCGAGGCCGAGCAAGGGCGCGAGGGCGGCGCCGTCGAGGACGAGCAGCCCTCCGAGCAAAGCGCAGCTCGCCCAGTCGAGGGCGAGGATTCGGCGGAGGAAGGTTGTCGAAGCCATGATCGATCCTTTCATCTGAACGATGGCCCTACATCCTCTGCTCAAGGTCATGCTGTCGATTACCTCGCAGGTAATGGGAATCGCGCGCTTCCCGTTCTAGGCTGAGCCATGGCCACCCAAGCCCATCCGCCCGTCGGCGACCAGATCCGCGCCTGGCGCGGCCGCCGCCGCCTCAGCCAGCTCGACCTCGCGCTCGACGCGGAAATCTCCGCCAGGCACCTCAGCTTCATCGAGACCGGCCGGTCGCGGCCGAGCCGGGGCATGCTGCTCCAGCTGGCCGAGCGCCTCCGCCTGCCGCCCCGCGAGCGCAACGCCCTCCTCGTCGCCGGCGGCTTCGCGCCCGCCCAGCCGGCGCGCGCCCTCGACGATCCGGCGCTCGCCGCGGCCCGGCAGGCGGTCGACAAGGTGCTCGCCGCCTACGAGCCCTGGCCGGCGCTCGCCGTCGACCTCCACTGGAACCTCGTCGCCGCCAACGCCGGAGTGGGGCCCTTCCTCGCCGACGTCGCGCCGCACCTGCTTCAGCCGCCGCTCAACGTCCTGCGCCTCAGCCTCCACCCCGAAGGCCTCGCGCCGCGCATCGACAACCTCGCCGAATGGCGAACCCACGTCTTCCTCCGCCTGGAGGAGCAGATCGAGGCCAGCGCCGATCCGGTGCTGGCCGCCCTGCTCGACGAGCTTCGCGCCTATCCCGGCGGCACCTGCCGGGCGACCGAGCCGGCCGGAATCGCCGTGCTGCTCAGGCTGCGCGCCGGCGACCGCCTCCTCTCCTTCCTCAGCATGACGACGGTCTTCGGGACTCCGCTCGACATCACGCTTTCGGAGCTCGCCATCGAGGCCTTCCTGCCGGCGAATGCCGCGACGGGGGAGTATTTGCGGGGGTGACAAAGAAAGGGGCGGACGGCGGGACCAGAAAACCGCTCGTCCGCCCCTGTTCGTGTGGAAGCGTGTGGACGCGGAAGAAGGATACACGGGGCGTGCCAAAGCGTGCCGTCGGCGGTTTTCCGCGGGTTGCGATGGTGAATGGAAATTAACGGCGATTGCTTATTGTAAAGCGGCCCGACAGATGCCGTTACATTGCCGTGCCATTCATCCGCCGTTCAGCGCCAACGGCAGAATTACACATGTAATCGACAGGGAGGGATGGGCCGTGGAGAGAATCGCCGAAGGCGAATATGCGGTGATGGAGGTGCTCTGGGAGGAGGCCCCGCTGACCGCCGCCGACGTCGCCGCGCGGGTGCCGGAGAATCGGGGCTGGAGCCTCGCCACCGTCAAGACCATGCTGTCGCGGCTGCTCGCCAAGGGCGTCCTCACCCACGAGGAGGACGGCCGCCGCTACCTCTACCGTCCCGCCATCCGCCGCGAGGATTATGTCGCCGAGGAATCGGGCCGGCTGATCGACCGGATGTTCGGCGGCCGGGTGCCGGCGCTCGTCGCCCAGCTCGCCGCCCGCGACAAACTGAGCCCGGCCGACATCGCCGAGATCGAGAAGCTCCTCAAGGAGCTCAAGTCATGATCGCCTGGCTGATCGAGACGCTCGTCGCCGTCACCTTGCTGATGGCGATGGTGCTCGCTGCTTCGCGGGCCGGTCGCGCGAAGCTTCGGCGCCGGCTGGGCCTATGCCCTGTGGGCCGTGCCCGCGCTTCGACTGGTCCTTCCGCCGCTGCCGCAGCTGGCGCCGGACCTCTATCTTCCGCCCGCCATTCTCTTCATCCCGACGGCGGCGGAAATGGCCGCACCCCTGCCGGCCGAGGCCGGACCCGGGCAGTGGGTGCCCTTCATGCTCGCAATGTGGGCCGGGGGTGCGGTCATCTTCCTCGTTTTGCAATGGCTCGCCTATCGGGCCTTCCTGGGCCGCATAAGGGAAACTTCCCGCCCCGCGCGGCCCCCTTTGTTCGGCGGCATCCGCACCTGGATCAGCGATTCGGTCGACGGGCCGCTCGCGATCGGGGTGCTGGAGCGCAGGATCGTCCTGCCGGGCGATTTCTCGCGCCGCTACAATCCGGCCGAGCGCCGGCTCGCCCTCGAGCATGAGCTGGTCCACCATCGCCGCGGCGACATCTGGTGGAATCTGGCGGCGATGCTGGTCCTCGCCCTCTTCTGGTTCAATCCGGTCGCCTGGCTCGCCTTCCGGGCCTTCCGAAGCGACCAGGAGCTGGCCTGCGACGCCGCCGTCGCCCGGAAAGCCTCGCTCGACGAGCGTTGCGACTATGCCCGCGCCCTGGTCAAGTCGGCGAGCCGGCCGGGCCTGATCGCCGCCTGCGCGCTCAACCCCGCCGGCGAGCTCAAGCGTCGCCTCCGGATGATGCGCGCGCACCGCGCCAGCCGCCTTCGCTCGGCCGGCGGCGTCGCCGCGCTCGGCGCCTTCGCGGCCGCCGGGCTCGCGCTTGGCAGCGCCCAGCCCTCGCTGCCCGGAGCGCCGCTGCAGCTCGCGTCCGCGCCGGCCGCCGCGGCGCCGGTCCGTCCGGCCGCTCCGGCCCGGGCCGAGCCGGCGGTCGTCGTCACCGCGCGCCGGGCCGCCAGGGCATCGGCGCCCGCCGCGTCGAAGCTCGAGGCGGAGCCGATGAGCTTCGCCGCCGCCGAGGCGCCGGTGCCGCTGCCGACGACCCTCGCCTCGATGCCGACGGTGCTCCGCCACCTGCCCCGCACGGCGCTCGCGCCGCGGGCTCCGCACACGGGGCCGGACGCCGCGCTCGCCGCCCTGGCGCCGGCCCGGATGCGGGTCGAGGGCCATCTCGTCCAGCTCAGCGCCGACGGGACGCGGGCGCGGGTCTTCGTCGTCGGCGGGCCGCTCAGCCCCGCCGATGCCGAGGAGCTCCGCAAGGCCGTCGGTCACGCGGTCGCGGAGAGCCGCAAGGTCAGGTTCCGCGCCGAGCGCCGCGACGGCGGCAGCGGCGAGGGCATTTTCGACGTCAACGTCCAGACCTTGGTCAAGGGAGAATGAGATGAGCCACCACCGCATCCCGGCGCTCGGCGCCGCGGCTTCGCTGCTGGTCGCCGGCGCCGCCTTCGCCCATCCTCATCCCGACGGCGACGGCGACGGCAAGCGCGTGGAGCGGGTGGTCGTCATCGGCGACGGCCATGGCGGCAAGGCGGGCAAGGACGGCGTCCGCCGGGTCCGGATCCACCGGGTCGACGGCGACGGCCACGGCAAGCCGGGCGGACCTCGGGTCCGCCGCTTCGAGATGCACGGCGATGCGCTCGCCCATTGCGACGGCGGCGAGAAGATCGTCGACGACAGCGCCGGCGAGGGCGACAAGAAGACGAAGGTGGTGATTTGCACCAAGGGCCAGCCCACCGCCGCCACCGCGCAGCGCCTCGAGGAGGCGCTCGAGCGGGTCACCGCCAATGACGAGCTCAGCGCCGAGCAGAAGGCCCGGATCGCGACCGCCCTCCAGTCGGCGATCGACCGGGCGCGAAGCGCGCGCTGAGACCGGGCGCGACTCGGGGAAAGGGCGGGGCGGCCCCGAAGTCCCGTCCTTTCTCCGCGTCCGCTTGGAATCCTTCCGCCGCAATGCCACATCGGCGCGATGAGCGGGAGCGGCAGGGTTGAAAGGTTGGCGCCGCTCGTGCGCCGGGTCCTCGCGCCCAACCCGTCGCCCTTCACCTATACCGGCACCCAGACCTACCTGGTCGGCGAGGGCGAGGTGGCGGTGATCGATCCCGGCCCCGATCTGCCCGACCATGTCGAGGCTCTGACCGCCGCCCTGGCCGGCGAGCGGGTGGCGGCGATCCTGTGCACCCACACCCACCGCGACCACAGCCCGGCGAGCCGCCCGCTGGCGGCCGCGACCGGCGCCCCGATCGTCGGCTGCGCGCCGCTCAGCCTCGACGACAACGGCCCCCGCGCCGACGAGGCCTTCGATTCCGCCTACCGGCCGGACCGGGTGCTGGCCGACGGCGAGCGGCTGGACGGCGAGGGCTGGACGCTCGAGGCGGTGGCGACCCCGGGCCATACCTCCAACCATCTCTGCCTCGCCCTCGCCGGCAGCGGCGCCCTGTTCACCGGCGACCATGTCATGGGCTGGTCGACGACCGTGGTCGCCCCGCCCGACGGCGACATGGCCGATTACATGGCCAGCCTCGACCGGCTGCTCGAGCGCGACGACCTTGTCTATTATCCCGCCCACGGCCCGGCGGTGACGGAGCCCGCACGCCCATGTCCGCCGGCTGATCGAGCACCGCCGGATGCGCGAGCGGCAGATCCTGGACCATCTCGGCCGCGGCGAGGGGCGGATCCCGGCGATGGTGGCGGACATGTATGCGGACCTGGATCCGCGCCTGTTCCCGGCCGCCGGCCGCTCGGTCCTCGCCCATCTCGTCGATCTCGAACGGCGCAAGCTGGTTCGATCGGAGGGGGAGGCATGGACGCTCGCCGCCTGAACCCGCGCCTGCTCCTGCCCGTGATCGCGATCCTTCTGCTCGGCGTCGCGCTCGGCTTCGCCTTCCGCCCGATCCCGGCCGCGCCGGCGCCCGATCCGGAGGCGATCGCCACCGCCGCCTTGCTGTCGGTCCGCGACCAGGGCCGGCTGGTGCCCTACAGCGCCCGCTTCGTCTCGGTGGCGAGCGCCAGCGAGAGCCATCTCGGCCTCACCGCCCGCAAGACGCTGATCATGCCCGGCACCGTCCGCTACGGGCTCGACCTGTCGCGGCTGCGCCGGTCGAGCCTCGCCTGGGACGAGCGCGAGCCGCACCCTCACAATCACCCTGCCGCCGCTCGAGCTGTCCGGCCCGGAGATCGACCTCAACCAGGTGCAGGAATCGTCGGAGGGCGGCTTCGTCATGGCCCTGGCGGGATCGGAGAGCGAGCTCGACCGCTCCAACCGCCAGAGCGCCCAGGACGAGCTGATGCGCCAGGCGCGCGGAGCCGCGCCGATGCAGCAGGCCCGTCAGGCGGCGATGCGCGAGGTGGCCCGGGCCTTTGCCTTGCCGCTGCGCGCCGCCGGAGTCGAGGCCAGCGTCGCCGTCCGTTTCGTCGATCCCGCCGGTCGCGAGGAAGCCACGTTTCTGGACCGGCCACGCCGGCTCGAGGAAAGGGTGCGCGACCGCCAGGCGGACCGCTGAGCCGTGCTCAACCGGTCAGCATGGCGAGCGCGTCTTTCAGTTCCTGCTTGAAGCGGTTGGCGACGCCTTTCTGCACCGCCGGGCTGTTCTTGCCGAAATGGACCAGCGTGCCGTCCGCTTTCGTGCGTCCGCGCTCCGCGTAAATGGCGTTGAGCAGCGTCCGGTCGTCGGGATTGCCGCCCTTCATGGCGGTGACGACCAGCTTGCAGGACGGCCCGTGCTGAACGCAGGTCGACCAGATCGCATCGCGGACCGCATCGCTTCTTCCGTCGAGGTCGAAGCCGGTCGCCGCGCGGATATGGGCGATCTGGACGTCGAAATGCGTGCGCTTGATGTAGCCGTGCTGGGCGGCGCCGAAGGCGGGCCCTTCCCGAGCCGCGATCGCCTTCCATACCGCGCTGAAGGCCGGCGTGCCCGATTTCGCCCCCTTGAATTCGGCCGCCCAGCGGGCGCCCTCATGCTTGAGAAAATCCTCGGGCCGCTTCAGCTTCGAGGCGAGCTGATAGGTTCCGTAGGAGACGCCGCCGGCGTCGCCGACGCCCCCCGATACCGTCCCCGGCCCGCGGCCGCCCGATTCGAATTTTTCGGAAAGCCGGCCGAGCTGATGGGTCGGGGATGACGGTGCCGAGGCGGGCGGAGGGGGCGCGGGCGATGCCGTCGGGCCGGGGATCCCGGCCGGGACGGTCAGCACCTGCCCGACCCGGATGGAGTTGGGGTCTTTTATGCCATTGGCGTCAGCGAGGGCCCGGACGCTCGTTTTCAGCCGGGCAGCGATCTTGCCGAGCGTGTCTCCCGCTTTGACCTTCACCGTATCTGCCATGATCCACCTCCCGCAAGCCGACTGGATGCTTCGAGACTCGCCGCGGCCTGACAGCCGGAAGGATGCTCCCGCCCGCGTGGCGCGACAAGCCGGGTTTCATCCAGGCCGGATGAGGCCCTTGCCGAAATGGACCGTCGCCCCGGTCGCTTTCGCCGGAAGAGCGTGGAGTTGAAAAACCGCTCGTTCCCGCCTATCTCCGCCGCATCCACTCCGCGCCTTTTGAGACCACGGTCGGGGCATGTGAGGCATAGCTTGGCAAATCAGGGGCGGTGCGGCCGGGGGCCGCGTCCCTACCGGGAGTGGCTAAGATGAACGCACCCAATCCGAGCCTGAAGGGGCTCGACCTCGCCGAGGAGATCGACCGGCTGCGCAAGGAGCGCAACGCCGTCATCCTCGCCCATTACTATCAGGAGCCGCGAGATCCAGGACCTCGCCGATTTCGTCGGCGACAGCCTCGACCTGTCGCGCAAGGCCGCCTCGACCGACGCCGACGTGATCGCCTTCTGCGGGGTGCGCTTCATGGCCGAGACGGCCAAGATCCTCTCGCCCGAGAAGATCGTCATCCTGCCCGACCTGAACGCCGGCTGCAGCCTCGAGGACAGCTGCCCGCCCGACCAGTTCAAGGCCTTCCGCGAGGCCCATCCCGACCATATCGCGCTGACCTACATCAACTGCTCGGCGGCGGTGAAGGCGCTCAGCGACATCATCGTCACCAGCTCGTCGGCCGAGATCATCCTCTCGCAGATCCCGAAGGAGCAGAAGATCATCTTCGGCCCCGACAAGCATCTCGGCGGCTATCTCGCCCGCAAGACCGGCCGCGACATGCTGCTCTGGCCGGGCGTGTGCATCGTCCACGAGGCCTTCTCGGAGACCGAGCTGCTCAAGCTCAAGGCGCAGCATCCCGGCGCCCCGGTGCTCGCCCATCCCGAATGCCCGTCGCACATCGTCGACCATGCCGATCTGGTCGGCTCGACCAAGGCGATCCTCGACTACGCTCTGTCGTCGCCCGCCGCAGACGATCATCGTCGCCACCGAGCCGCACATCATCCACCAGATGGAGAAAGCGGCGCCGCACAAGACTTTCATCGGCGCGCCCGGCGCCGACGGCAACTGCAACTGCAACATGTGCCCCTACATGGCGCTCGAACACGATGGAGAAGCTCTACGTCGCCCTGCGCGACCTCGAGCCGCGCATCGAGATGGACGAGGACCTCCGCCTCGCCGCCAAGAAGTCGCTCGACCGGATGCTCGAGATGGCCGGGCGCACCGTCGGCCAGGGCGACGTCGGCAAGCCGATCTTCAGCGGCGACTGACCGTCGCCCCAGCGAAGGCTGGGGCCCACGGGTGAAAAGCGCCGCGTTCATCAACCCCTGGGGTCCCAGCCTTCGCTGGGACGACGGCTCATTCGACGATCCGCTCCCACAGATCCTCCCAATGCGGGTTATGCTCCTGGATCAGCCGCAGCTTCCAAAGGCGCCGCCAAGCCTTGATCGCCTTCTCCCGAGCGATCGCGTCCTCGATCCGGTCGTGCGCTTCGACATAGACCAGCCGGGTGCAATGATGCTTGCGGGTGAACTTGCCGCCTTCGCCGGCGCGATGCTGCCAGATGCGGCGCACCAGCTCGGCGGTCACGCCCGTATAGATCACGGCATGCGGCTTGTTGCAAAGCATGTAAACCCATCCGCCTGGCACACGGAAAGCATGAAACAGAGCGACGCAAAAATCAACCGTCGCCCCAGCGAAGGCTGGGGCCCCAGGGGGTGAAAAGCGCCGCGTTCATCACCCCCTGGGGTCCCAGCCTTCGCTGGGACGACGGGCGCCGCGTTCATCACCCGTGGGGTCCCAGCCTTCGCTGGGACGACGACCAGCCTGCGCTGGCATGACGGGGCGGCACGCGCTAATCGCCTTGCGACCAACTCCGGAGACCGCCCTTGTACCGTTTCCTCCTTCCCGCCGCCGCCCTGCTCCTCGCCGCCGCCGCCGCGCCGGCCGCAGCGACGATCCCTATCTCTGGCTCGAGGAGGTCGAGGGCAAGCGCGCGCTCGACCAGGTCAAGGAATGGAACGCCGCGACCGAGGCCCTGCTCACCGCCGATCCCAAATATGAGAGCTACCGCCAGCGCGCGCTCGCGCATCCTCGACGACAAGGAGCAGATCGCCACTCCCGACCAGATCGTCGGCGACAAGGTCGCCAACCTGTGGCGCGACGCGACCAACCCGCGCGGCCTGTGGCGGATCTCGCCGCTCGCCGCCTATCGCGCCGGCAAGCCGCAATGGCGGACCCTGATCGACGTCGACGCGCTCGGCAAGGCGGAGGGCAAGTCCTGGGTCTGGCACGGCGCCGACTGCCTCGCGCCCGACTATCGCCGCTGCCTCGTCTCGCTGAGCCCCGGCGGCACCGACGCCGACGTGGTCCGCGAGTTCGACCTCGACGACCGGCCGGTTCGTCGAGGACGGCTTCGTCGTCCCCGAGGCCAAGAGCAGCGTCGCCTGGGTCGATCGCCGACACTCTGCTGGTCGGCACCGATTACGGCGCCGGGCTCGCTGACCGCGTCGGGCTATCCGCGGATCGTCAAATTGTGGAAGCGCGGCACTCCGCTCGCGTCGGCGCGCACCCTGTTCGAGCGGCGAGGCCGGCGACGTCGGCGTCAATCCGATCGCCATCCAGAGCGCCGACCCGGCGCTGGGTGTTCGTCGACCGCGGCAAGACCTTCTGGACCAACGAGCGCCATCTGCTGACCCCGACCGGCGGGCTGATCCCGGTGCCGCATGCCGGCCGACGCCGAGCTCGAGGACGTGATCGGCGACCAGCTGATCGCCAAGCTGCAGAGCCCGCTCGGGCGCTTTCCGCGCCGGAACGCTCGTCTCCTAGTCGCTTCGCGACATCCTCGCCCGAGGCCATGCCGAGCCGCGAGCTGGTGATGGCGCCGACCGCGAAGCAGGCGATCGAGGAGGTCTCGGCCTCCGACAACGTCCTCTGGGTCAAGGCGCTCGACGACGTCTCGGGCAAGCTGTTCGCGCTCACGCCGAGGAAGCGACGGCGGCTGGACCGTCGCGGTCGATCGACCTGCCGGCCAACAGCACCGTCCATCTGCTCGCCGTCGGCGGCAAGCCGGACCTCGCCTTCGCCACCGTCGAGGGGATGCTGACCCCGCCGGCGCTCTACGCGGTCCGGCCGCGGCGGCCGGCCGGCGCTGGTCCAGCGCCTGCCGGCCAAGTTCGACGCCTCGCACGCGGACCGTCGAGCAGCGCTTCGCGACCTCGAAGGACGGCACCCGAATCCCCTATTTCCTCGTCCGCCGGAAAGGCGTCGACGGGCCGGTGCCGACCCTGATCCACGCCTATGGCGGCTTCCGCGCCGCCCAGACGCCCGGCTACCTGACCGGCCAGCCCTACCGCGCCGGCCCGCTCGGCATGTTCTGGACCGAGGAGGGCAATGCCTATGTCCTCGCCAACATCCGCGGCGGCGGCGAATATGGCCCCGAATGGCACAAGTCGGTGCTTCGCGAGAACCGGCAGAAGAGCTTCGACGACCTCCACGCCGTCGCCGAGGATCTGATCCGCACCGGAGTCACCGAGCAAGGGCAGGATCGGCATTTCCGGCCGCTCCAACGGCGGCGTGCTGGTCGGCGCGGCGATGAACCAGCGGCCCGACCTCTATTCGGCGGTGATCTCCGGCTCGCCGCTGCACGACATGAAGCGCTATTCGCAGCTGCTCGCCGGCGCCTCCTGGATCGACGAATATGGCGATCCCGACAAGCCGGCGGACTGGGCCTTCCTGTCGCAGATATTCGCCCTACCAGAATCTGCAGCAAGGGCGTCCGCTACCCGGCGGTCTTCTTCTACAGCTCGACCAAGGACGACCGGGTCCATCCCGGCCACGCCCGCAAGATGGCGGCGCGGCTCGAGCGAATATGGCAACCGCTTCTACTTCCACGAATATCTGGAAGGCGGCCATTCGGTCGGCGCCGACAATGCCGAGGACGCGAAGCGCGCGGCCCTGCTGATGGCCTATCTGAAGCGGGAGCTGGCGGGGGGCGGGCGGTAGAGCGTCCATCCTCTCCCGCTTTTGCAGGAGAGGGACCCAGCGCGCGTGTGGGAAGTCCAGTTCAGAATCAGATTCGCTGCTTTCGCGTGAATCCGACGGCGCTCGCGGGAGAGGAGGGGCCCACCCGCGCAGCGGGCGGGAAGTGAGGGTCTTGCTGAGTCCGGTGTACAGACCCTCACCTCCCACCGCTCCGCGGCGGGCCCCTCCTCTCCCGCAAGGACGGGAGAGGGGCTTTTTGCGAGGATCGACATGACCTTCTCCCTCCCCGGCTTCGACCTCGACCGCTTCGTCCGCGACGACCCTGGCCGAGGATCTGGGCGAGGCCGGGGACATCACCTCGGAGGCGGTGATCCCGGCCGACGCGCGCTTCGCCGGAGTGATGGACAGCCGCGAGGCGATCGTCGTCGCCGGCCTGCCGGTCGCCGAGGCCTTCTTCCGGGCGCTCGATCCGGAGGTGGAGATCGAGCGGCTGGCCGAGGACGGCGAGCGCGGTCGAGGCCGGCGCCGACCTGCTTCGCCTGCGCGGCAAGGCCCGGGCGCTGCTCACCGCCGAGCGCTCGGCGCTCAACACCGTCCAGCATCTCTCCGGGATCGCGACCCTGACCCGCCGCTACGTCGACGCGATCGCCGGCACCGGCGCGATCCTGCTCGACACCCGCAAGACCATCCCGGGCCTTCGGCTGCTCGAGAAATATGCCACCCGCATGGGCGGCGCGCAGAACCACCGCATGGGCCTGTGGGACGCGGCGATGATCAAGGACAATCACGTCGCCGTCGCCGGCGGGGTCGAGCGAAGCGGTCCGGCGCGCGGCCGCGGCCGGGATCGAGCGGATCATCGTCGAGGTCGACCGGATCGACCAGATCGAGCCGGCGCTGGCGGCGGGCGCGACCCATCTGCTGCTCGACAATATGGACGTGCCGGCGCTTCGCGAGGCGGTGGCGCTGGTCGCCGGCCGGGTGCCGACCGAGGCGAGCGGCGGAGTCACGCTGGAGACGATCCGCGCCAAGGCGGAGACCGGGGTCACCTACGTCTCGGTCGGCCGGATCACCCAGTCGGCGCCGGCCGCCGACATCGGGCTGGATTTCACCGTCTAGCCCCCCTCCCTGTATCCAGAGAGGGGGATCAGTCGCGCGCCACCACCTCGCCCTCGACGATCATCGTCTCGGGATGATGCTTGTCGAGCCAGCGCTTGACGATCCTCAGGTTGCGGCTGTTCGACTTGAAGAAGAGGTCGGGGATGGCGCCGACCCAGGGGATGGCGCCGAGCAGGAAGTCGACGCCGATATTGCCGCCCATCCGCGCCAGATGCCATTTCGGCATTCCGAGGTTGCGCGCCTCCCAGGCCAGCCAGCTGCCCATCGCCGCCGCGATCAGGCTTCCGCCGACCGGGACGAGATCGAAGATGACGTCGAGGCCGAACTGGCGATTGGTGCCCGGAACGGTGAACATCCGCTCGAGCAATTTCTCCATCGCCTCGATCCGGCGGCGCACCGAGGCCGGGTCGCGGCCGACCGGGAGCCGCTCGGCGAGGGCGTCGAACTGGTCCTGCGGGCTCGGCATCTTTGCTCCTAAGGTTGCTGCGCGATCAGCTCGCCGAGCGGGTGGCGGCCGAACGTATTGGGACGAAAGCCGGTCAGCCGCGGCGCGACCAGCGACCAGCGCACCGGCGCGGTCAGCGGGATGAACGGACCGAGGCCGGCAAGTATCCGGTCGGCGTTGGCGAGCAGGCCGCGCCGGCTGGCGGCGTCGGGCGCGATCCGCGCCGCCGCCATCATCTCGTCGGCGGCGGCGTCGCAGACCGGGCTCGCCTCGCAGGAGAAATGGCGCAGATACCAGCTGGCGAGGCCGGCCGGCGCGACCTCGTCGATCAGGCGCAGGTCGGCCGGCGCCCGCGGCTCGACGCGCACCGCCTCGACCCCGACCGCGGCCCAGTCGCGCCGCAGATGGGCGAAGAGCAGCCGGTAGCCGGGCCCGGTCGGGCAGGGCGACCCGGACCCTGAGGCGGCCGCCTCCCCGCCCGCCTCGCGAAGCAGGGCGGCGGCGCGCGCCCGGCGCGCCGGCAGGGCTCGCGGATCCAGGCCGGCCCGGAGACCTGGCTCAGCCCCTCGATGCCCGGCGGCAGAAGCGAGCGGCGCTCCTGCAGTCCGGGCACGTTCAGGGCGGCGGCGAGGGCCGGCCGGTCGATCGCCATCGCCAGCGCCTGGCGGATCTCGACCCGGGCGAAGGGCCCCTCGGCGGCGGTGAAGGCGAGCCCGAACAGGCCGGCGACCGGGTCGAAGCGCAAGCTGCGCCGCCGGCGCCCGGGCCGCCCGGGCCAGCGGCAGGTCGCCGAGCGTCCCGCCGAGGACGAGATCGGCCTGGCGCTCGCCGAAGCGCGCCACCGCCGCCACCGCCGGCTCGCCGCGAAGCAGCAGCGGCGGCCCGGCCGGCGGCGCGTCCTCGCCTTCCTCCTCGGGCAGGCTCGAGCCGCACCGATCCGTCGGGCCGCGGCTCGGCGCGATAGGGGCCGGTGCCCCGACCGGCGCGGACGATCGCCATGTCGGGCTGGGCGAGCAGCTGGAGGAAATTGGGCCGCGGGCGATTTGAGGCTGATCTCGATGACGTCGGGCAGGGCGACGATCTCGTCGATCGCTCCGAGGATCGGCTTCAGCGCATTGCGGCTCGGAGCGGCGGCGGCGGCCCGGAGGCGGGCGACGACCTGCTCGGCGGTGACCCGTCCGCCGCCGCTCCAGCTCGCCTTGCGAAGCCGGAAGATGTAGCGGAGGCCGTCGTCGGTGACGATCCAGCGCTGGGCCAGCGCCGGCTCGATCTCGCCGCGCGAGTCGAAGCGGACGAGGCCCTGGGCGACGCTCTCGAGAAGGACCGCCGAGGGCGGGTCGAGCGGGTCGCGATTGGGGTTGGCGAGGCGCGGCGCCGCGCCGATGGCGCTGACCGCGATCGGGCCGCTCTCCTCCTTCCCGCAGGCGGCGAGGAGCAGCGTCGCGGCGGCGAGCGGTACGGGCAGGCGAATCACCATCGGCGCGACAGCGATAGCGCAGCCGCGCCGCACCGTCATCCCGGCGAGGCCGGGACCGCGCGCTTGACCGCGCCCTTCATCTCTGGGTCCCGGCGTCGCCGGGATGACGGCGCTTTTACCCGCCCTTCATCTTTCGGCCTAGGTCGCCTTTGGACCGGGACCAAAGCCATGAACCAGTACAAGCCGCGCCAGTCGGGCCGGACCGCGGTGGCGGGACGGACCCAGTTGCGCGCCCAGAGCTGGTACAGCGTCGAGGTGACGATCTGCGACGTGTCGACCAGCGGCTTCAAGGCCGAATGCCCGGAGCCGGTTCGGATCGGCAGCTACGTCTCGCTCGACGTCCCCGGCATCGGCCCGGTCAACGCCCAGGTTCGCTGGCAGCTCGGCGACAAGATGGGCGGCATGTTCCTCGACCCGATCAGCCTCCACCGCTGCGAATGGACCGCGGTCCCCGCCGATCCGCCCCAGCAAGCCGCCTGATCGCCGCCTGAGGCGGTTCGCGCCGGCGAAGGCGCCGGGTGCACCCGTTTCGGTTCAAACTCCGGATTCGTCCGGCCCCCGGCCGTGATATCATCCTCCGCCTGGGACGAGTCTGCGGGGGCGGGGACATGTCGAACGCGACGGGCACGCGCCCGAACATCCTTCTCATCACCTGCGATCAATATCGCTTTCCGAGATTCTCCTACGGCCCGGACGGCGGCTTCGACGAGCCGCTCAAGCACATTCTCGGCTTCCAGGGGCCGATCGACGACTCCAATCCCTATGCCGAATTCTTCCCCGGCCTGCTGAAGCTGCGCGACAACAGCGTCGTGCTCCGCAATCACACGATCGCCGCCAGCGCCTGCACCCCGAGCCGGGCGGTCATCTATACCGGCCAATATGGCACGAAGACCGGGGTCACCCAGACCGACGGGCTGTTCAAGAACGGCGACTCGCCCGATTTCCCCTGGCTCGAGGCCGGCGGCATTCCCGACGCTCGGAACCTGGCTCCGCGCGGCCGGCTACTCGACCCATTATTTCGGCAAGTGGCACGTCTCCAACCCGCCCGACCACAGCCTCGAAAGCTACGGCTTCGACGATTGGGAGGAGAGCTATCCCGAGCCCCACGGCGCCCAGTACAACAATCTCGGCATCTATCGCGACGCCGGCTTCACCGACAGCGCCTGCGCCTTCCTCCGCCGCCAGGGGCTCGCCGCCAATTACAACCGCGCCTACGCCTCGATGGCCGCCGCCGATCCCGATACCCAGGGTCCCGATACCGGCGCCATCCCGCCCATGGTTCGCCGTCGCCTCCTTCACCAATCCGCACGACATCGCCACCTATCCCGGAGTGATCGCCCAGGCGCTTCCGGACCCCGATTCTCAGACCGGCACCCAGTCGATCTTCGGGCCGCTCGCCGTCCCGCCCGAAGGCGCGGTGACTCCGCCGCCGGTCGCCGGCACGATCCGCATCCCGCTCAACCCCGACGGCTTCCCGCAGGGTTGCGCGCGGCCGTCGCCGACCCAGAACGAATCCCTCGCCGGCAAGCCGACCTGCCAGCACGAAGCCGCCTACAAGGTCGGCCTGGCGCTCGCCGCCAAGGGCGGGTTCAACCTGGTCAACGGCCTGATCGGCGCGATCCCGCAGCTTCCCGGCACCCACGCCGACGGCGCCGCCGTCGCCTTTTCGCTGAAGAGCTGCATCCCCTTCCAGCTCGCCGACGACCCGGAGGGCAATTGCCGCCTCTTCCTCCAGCTCTACGCCTGGCTTCACGCGGTGGTAGACGTCCATATTGACGCCGTCCTCACCGCGCTCGACGAATTCGGGCCAGGCCGGCAACACCATCGTCATCTTCCTCGCCGACCATGGCGAATATGGCGCCGCCCACGGCATGATGATCGAGAAATGGTACAGCGCCTATCAGGAGGCGCTCCACGTCCCGGTCGTCGTCCGCTTCCCGGCGACGACCGGCGGCGACGGCCGCTCCGAGCCGGCCCAGCTCGACATCCTCTCCAGCCATATCGACATTCTTCCGACCGTGCTCGGCTTCGCCGGGGTCGACGCCGCCGAGCGCCGCTCGATCGGGGCTGAGCTCGCGATGAGCCGGCCGGTGCCGCCGCTGCCGGGAGTCGACCTCTCCGCGATCATCGAGAGCGCGCTGACCGACGAGCGCGCCGCCGTGCCGGTGATCGAGCCCGACGGCGAGGTCCGCGAAGGCGTCCTGTTCATCACCGACGACGAGATCACCGCTCCGCTGCCGCCGTCGCGCAACGCCCAGGACCGGCGCAGCTGGGAGGAGTTCGAAGTCTACCGCAAGGTGGTGGAGGCGGTGCGCGAGGGCCGCGGCAAGGGCCCGGTGGCGCTCGCGCCCGGAGCGGTCAAGCAGCCCAACCACGTCCGCTGCGTCCGCACCCGCGACTGGAAGCTGGCGCGCTATTTCGACCCCTCCGGCCAGGCGCCGCAGGAATGGGAGATGTACGACCTCAAGAGCGATCCCAACGAGGCGGTGAACCTCGTTCAGGTCGCGGTCTCGCCGCCCAGCGCCCGCCCCGACCTGCCCGACTCCGCCAGGGTCCAGGCCGCCGCGGACCGGCTTGCGGCTCTGCTGGCGCGGCTCGAACGGCGGGATTTGTAGGCGTGAGCTTGATCACGGGCCCGAACATCGCGACGGTGCATGGTCGCGCATCCCGTCGAGCCTCCGAAGCCGGAGTCGCGAGGGCGGCGGGCGCTGCAGACAGGAGACCGAGATGACCAGATTGTCGGACCATTTCACGCTGGGCGAGTTCATCGTCAGCTCGACCGCCGAGAAGCTCGGCAACGACAACATGCCGACGCCCGAGCATCTCGCCAATCTGAAGCGCCTCGCCGAGGGCATGGAGAAGGTCCGCTCGATCCTCGGCGACTGCGCGATCGTGATCACCTCGGGCTACCGCAACCCGGTCGTCAACAAGGCGGTCGGCGGAGTCGCCAACAGCGCCCACGCGCTCGGCCACGCCGCCGATTTCCGCGCCGCCGGCTTCACCGCCATCGGCGCCGCGCAGCGCATCCGCGACGCCCACAAACGCGGCGAGATCGAGTTCGACCAGCTCATCCTCGAGACCTCGCGAAAGATCGTCCACATTTCCTTCGACCCGGAGGGCGGGACGAAGAAGAAGGGCATGCGGGGGGATGTGCTGACCCAGAAGCTGGGCGCGGGATCGCCGTTCCAGCAGGGGCTGGTGGGCTGAGGCCTTGGTGCGGACGGCGGGACTCGAACCCGCACGCCCCGAGGGGCAGGAGATTTTAAGTCTCCGGCGTCTACCGGTTCCGCCACGTCCGCACCGCCCCGGCATGCCATGATCGCTCGCCGCGCGAAAGCGGGTTGACAAGTCGGAACATATATGGAACAGTAGCAGGGTCGAGTCGCTCCCCTGGCCATGGCGCGGATCGATGGAAGGGTCGAGCGGGCGCGAGCCGGCGAGACCGACGGTCGGCGCGAAGTTTCATCCGGGTCCCTATGAGCTCGCGTCTATCGAGGAGCCGGTCCGAGAGCCTGTCTCCCGGCGGTTCGCCCGCAAGGGCGTGCAGCCGGTTCCGCCTGGGCCGCGAGGCCGGAAGGCGGAAAGCCACCGCCTCCCCGGGAGCGGGGAGGATGGGGACCCCGCGGCTCCTCGCTCAAGTCTGGACGCTTTCGAGTAACGCCGAAAGCCGCAAAGTCGTCCAGCCCCGGATGCCTGTGGCAGGACGCGCCGACCGTTTTCCCTCCGTCTCCAGCGGACGCTTTCGCGCGCCCGCTCGCCGGCGAAGGTCCGGATTCCCGCCTTGCGCCGAGAAGGGCTCGTTCCGTCCACTTCGTCCACTTCGTCCGATTCCGGACAGGAGCGGGCGCTCGCGGACGTCGCCGGTTGCGAAGGCTGCAGGAGGAGGGGGCCGCCCCGGCGGGCGACGGACGGAAGAGGAGCGTCGAACGCCTCAGACGTTCAGCCGCTCGCGCATTTCCTTGCCGGGCTTGAAATAGGGGACGCGCTTGGCGTCGACGTCGACGGCGTCGCCGGTGCGCGGGTTGCGGCCCTTGCGGGCCTCGCGCTCGCGCGTCGAGAAGGCGCCGAAGCCGCGGAGCTCGACCCGGCCGCCGCGCTGCAGCTGCTCGGTGACCGAATCGAAGAAGGAGGAGACCACCCGCTCGATCTCCTTGCCGGTGAGATCGGGATGATCATCGCAAAGCTTCTGCACGAGCTCGGAACGGATCACAGCTTCCCCCCAATAGAGAAAAAGGGCCGATGCGGGCCACTCGCCCCCGCCACAGGGCCCGCTAACCCAGGTTAAAACTGAAATTTGCCGCGAACGCAATATCCCAGGTTGAAAAAGACGAGGAAAATTCGGCCCTTGCCGCACATCCTGGGCTTGGCGGGCGAGGGCGGGCCCCACCGGGACCCGCCCGCTTTCGCTTATTCCTTGCCCTTCTGCTTCAACGCTTCGCCCAAAATGTCGCCGAGGCTGGCGCCCGAGTCGGAGCAGCCGTACTGGGCGACGGCCTGCTTCTCCTCGGCGATCTGGAGCGCCTTGATCGAGAAATTGGGCTTCTTCGAGCGGTCGAAGCCGATCACCAGAGCGTCGAACTTCTGGCCGACCTGGAAGCGCTCGGGGCGCTGCTCGTCGCGGTCGCGGCCGAGATCGGTGCGCTTGATGAAGCCGGTCGCCCCGTCGTCGCCGACCTGGACCTCGAGCCCGCCGTCGCGGACCTCGAGAACGGTCACCGTCACCGTCTCGTTCTTGTTGACCCCGCCGCCCGCGGCCGCGGTGCCGCCCTTGGCGACTCCGCCGCGCTCGAGCTGCTTCATGCCCAGCGAGATCCGCTCCTTCTCGACGTCGACGTCGAGCACGACCGCCTTCACCGTCTCGCCCTTGCGGTGAAGGTTCAAGGCCTCCTCGCCGGTCACGCCCCAGGCGATGTCCGACATGTGGACCATCCCGTCGACGTCGCCGTCCAGCCCGACGAACAGGCCGAACTCGGTCGCGTTCTTGACCTCGCCCTCGACCTCGGTCCCGACCGGGTGGGTCGACGCGAAGGCCTCCCACGGATTGGCCTGGGCCTGCTTGAGGCCGAGCGAGATGCGGCGCTTCTCCTCGTCGACCTCGAGCACCGACACGTCCACCTCCTGCGAGGTCGAGACGATCTTGCCCGGATGGACGTTCTTCTTGGTCCAGCTCATCTCGGAGACGTGGACGAGGCCCTCGATGCCCGGCTCGAGCTCGACGAAGGCGCCATATTCGGTGATGTTGGTCACCCGGCCCTTGAACACGCCGGCGACCGGATATTTGGCGCCGGCGCCCTCCCACGGATCGGCCTCGAGCTGCTTCATTCCGAGCGAGATGCGCTGGGTCTCGCGGTTGATCCGGATGATCTGCACCTTCACCGTGTCGCCGATGTTGATCACCTCGGCTGGGATGATTGACCCGCTTGTACGAAATGTCGGTGACGTGGAGCAGGCCGTCGATCCCGCCGAGATCGACGAAGGCGCCGTAATCGGTGATGTTCTTGACCACGCCGTCGACGACCTGGCCCTCGGCCAGCGACATGATGAGGCCGCTACGCTGCTCGGCGCGGGTCTCCTCGAGGATGGCGCGGCGCGAGACGACGATATTGCCGCGGCGGCGGTCCATCTTCAGGATCTGGAAGGCCTGCGGGCACGTCCATCAGCGGAGTCACGTCGCGGACCGGGCGGATGTCGACCTGCGAGCCGGGAAGGAAGGCGACGGCGCCGCCGAGGTCGACGGTGAAGCCGCCCTTGACCCGGCCGAAGATGATGCCCTCGACGCGGTTGCCGGCGGTGAACTCGGTCTCGAGCTTGTCCCAGGCGGCCTCGCGGCGGGCGCGGTCGCGCGACAGCATCGCCTCGCCCGGCATGGTTCTCGACCCGGTCGACGAAGACGTCGACGACGTCGCCGATCGCGATCTCGGCCTTCTGGCCGGGGGCGGCGAACTCGCGCAGGGCGACCCGGCCCTCGCTCTTCAGGCCGACGTCGATGACGGCCATGTCGTTCTCGATCGCGGTGACCGTCCCCTTGACGACCTTGCCCTCGAAGCTTTCATTCTCGCCGCCGAGGCTGTCGTTGAGCATTTTCGCGAAATCGTCGCGGGTCGGCATCGCCGTGGTCGCCATGAGCTTGTAATTCCTTCGTTGCTTTTATTCCGGCCGCCGGTTGTCTCCGACGGTCTTCAGAACATTGTTCGCCGCGCCCGCCCCATGCGGAGCGCGGCGTCCATCGGGCGAGCGAAGCGAAGCCTCCGTAAAAAGCAAAAAGAGCGCGTCGAGGGCGGGCGTCTTCGCCTCTGCCTCTCGCGCGCTGAGCCTTAGCCGAGCCTCCACAGGCGCTTAGCGCCCGCTGGACGGAGGGGCATATAGGGGAGTCGCTGATGTGGGGCAAGCTGTCTCTGAGAGATCCACTCCGGACGAGCTCAGCCGGCCGGTGCTCGGCGGTCGGCCCTGGCAGTCCAGTGTCGGCAGAAACTCGCGTGCGATTGAGCTATGGAAGGGCAGGGCAAGGTGGAGGGCGCGATGCCGTGGTTCATCCAAGTCGTGTTGCAGAGCGTCGTTGTCGGCGGGCTGGTCCTGCTCGCGGCCTGGCTTTCCTGGTTCCCCGCGAAGCTCGCCGTGACGGTGACGCTGGCCTATCTTGTCTATTATGCTGCGCGGTCGCCGTCGCTGATATTCCGTCGCGGGTTTCACCTTATCGTGGTGGCGGCCGTGCTGCCGTTCGGCCTCACCCTTCGAGCGGAGGCGACCGGGGCCACGGCGGAGGAACTGGGCTATTTCCGGTTGTTCCTCGACCTTGGAGAGGCGGCCCCCGCCTGGTTGTGGTTCGGCTTGGCCGCCCTCTGCCTGGCCGGCGATGCTCTGGTCGGCTGGCGCGAAGCGAAAGCCCGCAACAGGCTCTACGAAACCGACACCGCTGATGGCGAATTGACCGTGGGAGCGGGTGCGGGCACGATTCGGCTGGACCTGCCGTTCAAGCCCCGCCGCGAAATTCAACTCTTCGGCGCGTCGCTGCGTTTGATGAGCGCGATCCCGAAGACGCTAGAGACCGACCTCTGGGTGCGAACCGAAACCCCTGGTCAATTGTTTCAAGTCGCTCCGGGACTGCCGCGAACGGTTTCCGCCGACACCACTGCCCAGCTGACTGTCCGGGCCAGGTTTCTAGCGAAGCCGGGCCTGATGATGCGTATCCGTATCCGACCGTTCTGGCTCCGGCTGCTACCCTTGCGCGCCTTCCTCCGACTGCAAGCAGACACCAAGGTGGAACCGCTGCCCGTCGATGTGGGGCGAAAGCCAGAGGCGTAAGTCGATCGCTACCGACGCGCCGGTCCGGGCGGATGAATGCGGACCAAGACAATTTCGGGCGCGTCTTCGTCAATCCTCAGATGGATCCTGACATCGTGAACCGTGAATGCGTATGTATTTGCTACTCCGGCCACTTCCGTCGCGTCGCACGGCAGATACCCCTGATTGATTTCTCCCCAAAGAATATCCAGGGCGAGCTTGAAATCTTCTTTCGATATACCGTGCCTTTGAAGCCGGTGAATGACAGTGGCGTACGCAACGCCCAGCTCCAGAGGCACCTGGAACTCGTAGTGGGCCGGTTTAAACCGCTTCTTCGGTTCTTTTTCTGCCACCGTCCTTCAGCGCTCACCTCTCTTCACACGCCTTCGACCTCAGCTTCCTGTGCAGGAGCGCATTGAATGCACGCAAGCACCTGTTCAACCATTTCAGTTTCCTCCTGCTTGTCAAGGCTGTGATCTTCGCCCCAGCGTTCGTTCATCCTTTCCGCCACGAAGCGAGACGCGGCCTCCACAACCTGAGGGACGACGACCGCACTAAGGGCGTTCAGCGCGGCCTTGGCCGCGGCTTGTGCCGGTAACGCGCCGCCCGGCGACGCGTGCAGGCCGGAACCTTCGCTGTCCGGGCCTGCAGCGACGCCGGTGGCGAGCTCGGTCAGGGAAATCGTTGGGCCGCTCGCCGGTTGCGACTGAACCATCATGGCATCGCGACTGGCATCGCGTGCGAGAAGGACGTCAAGGTCCGCCAGCGACACGATTGCGGCGAGCGGCCTTCCGTTGCGAGAGACGAGAACGCGGCGCCCGTGAATGGCCGCATCCCCTATCACCTCGCTGAACTTCAGCCGCACCTTGGTCGCATCGAGCCTGCGCACACCGACATAAGGTTCGGATTTCGCCTCATTTCCCATTGGTCTACTCCTACTGGCCCCCGGACCGCGTTCCAACAATCGGACTGAATGCAAGCTGACTATGTACAATATGTGCATTTCGTACACTATGTACAATTGGTTAAGCAAGGGTTAAATTCAAGGGATGAACCAGAGGAGGACGGCGCAGCTGGGGCGGGTCCGGTGCCGGCACCGAGGGGAAATCCTAGGGGGGCTCCGGTACCAGGTGCCAAGGAGAAATCCTATCGGCGGCGGGGCTCTCCGGTGCCAGGCACTAAGGGGAAATCCTAGCGGAGGCGGCCGGAGCGTTCGGCGGCGCGCAGGGCGGCGTGGTCTTCGGGGTCGAGGCCCTCCTCGAGGAAGGCGGGCCAGTCGTCGATGCGCTCGCGCGCCGGGGCGAGGTCGGTCAGCGGGTCGGAGGCGAGGCCGAGATGGGCTCGGGCGCTCGACCGGCGCCAGCCTTCGGGGCGGCCGGCGAGGTGGGCGGGCCGGGCTCTACTCCTTCGCGGCTTGGCGGCTTTGCGTGCACAACCTCTTTTTTGCCTCACGCGAAGCCGCAAAGACGCGAAGCAGTTGGTGGTGCGCCGACCGCACGTATCCGAATTTTAGGTACTCTTCTCAGCACGATAGGATGGGGGCGTTGCAGGATGATACCTGTTCCGGTATAATCGCGAGGCCCGGATGGATCGGAAGGCGATCGACTGGCGAGGGAGCCGCTAGAAGAATTTGCGCGATATGCCCGACCAAGTGCGGCAGACTTTCGGCTATGCGCTCGGGCTGGCCCAGAACGACCTGCCCTATGAGCACGCCAAGACGCTTGCGGCCTTCAAGCCGCCGCTGGTCGAGCTCCTGGAGGACGATGACGGCGACACCTACCGGGCCGTCTACACGGCCTACTACCCGGACGTCGTCTACGTCCTGCACTGCTTCAAGAAGAAGTCGACTCGTGGTCGCGCCTTGCCGAAGCGAGACGGGGAGACGATCGACGCCCGGCTGGCGGAGGTGAGGCGGATCGAAGCGGCGAAGGCGCGGGAAAGGATGAAAGGGTTGTGATGGAGCGTCATGTGACTCCGGCGGGCAGGAGCGTTCTCGACGAGCTCGGGCTCGACCCGGTCTTTGTCGTCAAGGCCAAGCTCGCCTTCCGCATCCAGAAGTCGATCGCCGAGATGCAGCTTACCCAGCGCGAAGCGGCGGCGCGGATGGGGATCACTCAGCCGAAGCTGTCGCTGATCGTTCGGGGCAAGCTCGACGACATCAGCCAGGCCAAGCTGGAGGCCTGCCTTCGGGCCCTGGGGCACGACATCGAGATCGCCATCGGACCGAGGCGCAACGGGATCGGCGAGATGACGGTGCGGGATGCAGCCTGAGCAAGGAGCGCGGCCCGGGCGGGCGTCCTCGCCTCTTCCCGTCGCGCTAATCCTGAGCCTTGCGCAGGCGCTTGGGCGCCCGCCGGACGGAGGGGCATATAGGGGAAGGGGGGAGAGGGGCAAGCGGGTTAGTCCGGTCCTGTCTGCCATGACATCCGGCGGCGCCGGCGAAGATTGGTTTCACGCGAAGGACGCGAAGGAGCCGAAGGACGCGAAGGTGCGGGGACAAGCGCCGACGCGTTGATCGCGGAGTTCCGTGCGTGGACACCGGCCCAAGTTTGTAGTAACGTATCTACATAATCTGGGAGTGCAGCCGTGGGCATCACCACCTTGTCGAGCCGGGAATTCAATCAGGATGCGAGCCGGGCGAAGAAGGCGGCGCTAAGCGGGCCCGTGTTCATCACCGACCGGGGTCGCCCGGCGCACGTGCTGCTGACGATTGAGGCCTATCGCGAGCTTGCCGGCGGCGGGAAGAGCCTGCTCGACGCGGTTGCGCAGGAGGACGGGGGCGATTTCGATTTCGATCCGCCGAAGCTGGAAGGGCCGTTCGGGCGCGCGGCGGATCTCGGCTGATGTACCTGCTCGACACCAACGTGGTGTCGGAACTGCGCCGAGGCGGGAGGGCCGATCCGCGGGTGGCGGCCTGGGCGGCGGCGATGCCTGGAGCGAGCGCCTTCCTTTCGGTGGTCACGATATTCGAGATCGAGCGCGGCATCTTGCTCGTCGAGAGGCGGGATCCGGACCAGGCCGGCTTTCTCCGCCGGTGGTTCGAAACGCGCGTCCTGTCCGATTTCGAGGGGCGGATCCTGCCGATCGATGCCGCCGTCGCCCGGCGGTGCGCAGCCCTCCACGTACCCGATCCGCTGCCCAACCGGGACGCGCTGATTGCGGCCACGGCGCTCGTGCATGGGATGATTGTGGCAACCCGGGACGTCGGCGATTTCGAGAGGACGGGGGTGCCGTTGCTGAATCCCTGGACGGCCGACCGGAAGGACAGGGGATAAAAAAGGAGCGCGGCCCGGGCGGGCGTCATCGCCTCTTCCCCTCGCGCTTATCCTGAGTCTACGCAGGCACTTGGGCGCCCGCCGGACGGAGGGGCATATCGGGGAAGGGGGGTGTCGCCCGCTGGTGGTACTTGCGGCCGGGGGGCGATGATGCCGACGTTGCGCTCATGGCGCGCCGGTGGCAGTTTCCCGATACGCGTAGCGCAATGCTGGGAGGCCGAGAATGCCGGACGTGGCTCTAGACCCAGAACGCTGGACTAAGGACTTCGAACTTCGAACGCGCGAGATTGAGGTCAAGGAGCGCGAGCAGGCGGCCCGGGAGCGTGAAGTGGAATTGGCGGCCCGTCGTGAGCGATCGGAGCGGTGGCGCAACCCGCTCACCGTAGCCGTCTTCGCCGCTGCGGTCGCAGGGTTCAGCAATGCTTATATCGCCATCCAAAACAACAGGGCCCAGGTGGAAGCAATAGACAGGAAGGCAAAGGCCGACAGAGACCTCGAGGAGGTTAGGGCGGAAGCTCAGCGCATTCTGGAAATGGTGAAAACAGGCGACCCCGCACAGGCTGCGGTTAACCTTCATTTCCTCGTTCAGCTTGGGCTTGTTCGCTCCCACGGCCTTAAGGGTCGAATAGAGAATTGGCGAACCAGACCGGACCAGGCCGTGGCCTATCTGCCCGCCGCAAGTGACGTGGCGGAATTTCAGCGCGAGAGCGGCATGCCCGCTGATGGGATAATGGGGCCTCTCACCCGCGCTAGAATGGAGGAGTCTCGACGACTCGCTCGAGAAGCGGCCGAATAGGCCGC
Organism: uncultured Alphaproteobacteria bacterium; assembly: GCA_963716155.1. GTDB lineage: Bacteria > Pseudomonadota > Alphaproteobacteria > Sphingomonadales > Sphingomonadaceae > Allosphingosinicella. The sequence goes on along the minus strand of OY970297.1, from coordinate 1,366,687 downwards.
TTCAAAAGCCGAAAAAAGTTCGCGCCGCCCCCGATCCAAACCCTATTTTTTCGCGCGGGTCGCAGAGGGGCGAACCTGGATTTATGGGCGTCAGATATAGGGTTTGAACCAAAACGGTGAGTTCGCTTGACTTAGGCGGGAAGAAGGGGTACAAAGGAAGAACACTTTCCGTGGGGCGGAGGGCAGGGTGGACGACGGATCGGACGAGGACTTGGAGGGCGGCGCGGGCGGCAGGAAGGCTCGGCTGCAGGCGGGCAAGAGCCGCGAGGTGCAGCTGGCTCGGACGGGCGGGCGCAGGCTGTTCAAGGGGAAGGCGCGCAAGCGCTTCCTCAAATGGTTCGCGGCGACCGGCAACGTGGTGTGGTCGGCGGCCAAGGCGGGCTTCAGCGACAAGACGGTCTGGAAGCACCGGATGAACGATCCGCGCTTCGCCGAGGGGTTCGACCGGGCGTTCGAGCAGAGCGTCGTGCGCAACAAGGCGCGGATGCTCGAGCGGCGGATGAAGGCGAAGCCGATCGCCGTGGACGGCGGCGCGAGCGAGGCGGAGCTGGAGGATTGCGACCTCGAGAAGGCCTGGCCGCTGATCGTCGAGATGGAACGCGCCAAGGCGCGGGGCGGGGGCGCTGCGGCGGGGCGGCCGCGCAAGGCGGGGCGGCCGCCGCGGGTCGCGTCCAACGCCGAGGTTCGAGCGGCGCTGGAGAAGAGGCTTCGAGCCTTCGGGCGGAGAGTCCGGGGCGGGGGGACGGAGGCTGCGCCGCCTGGCCCGCCCGCCTCTCAAGAGAGGTGCGCAGTGCCAGGTACCGAGGAAGAATCCTTCGTGTCTGGCACCGGGGAAGAATCCTTGGTGCCTGGCACCGAGGGGACGGCGCCTGGCATTGGGGCGGCAGGCCCGGAGGTCGGGGATGCTCCGCAGCCCGACGACCCCTCCACCCCTGCCTTCGGCAGCGGTTCCCCTCGTAGCGACCCCGATGGGGTCGCTCACGGGGAGGAGCAAAAATGATCCGGCCCGAGCCCGCGCGGTTCGTCGACCTGCTCGAGCGGGCGGCGCTGGTCCTGTCCGACGCGGAATGGGGCTGGTTCCTCAAAGGCCTGCCGCCGCCGGTGCAGAGGCGGATCTTCGAGGAATTCTTCCACTGGCAGGCGCATGGCGGGCAGAACGCGCCGGCGGGCGAGCCCCGGGTCTGGTTCCTCCGGGCGGGGCGGGGCTTCGGCAAGACGATCGCCGGGGCGCATTGGGTTCACGACCGGGCCCGCGAGCATCCGGGCGCCCGGATCGCGCTGGTCGGCGGGAGCGCCGACGAGGTCAGGAAGGTGATGATCGAGGGGCCGGGCGGGCTGCTCGCCGCCGCTCGCTCGCTCGAGCCGGCGAGCTGGCACCCGACCCGGGGGGTGGTGCGCTTCCATTCGGGCGCCGAGGCCTTCGTCTATTCGGCCCGGGCGCCGGAGAAACTGCGCGGGCCCGAGCACGATTTCGCCTGGTGCGACGAGCTCGCCAAATGGGACGGAGGCGAGCGGGCCTGGGGCGAGCGGGCCTGGGACAATCTGCAGATGGGGATGCGGCGGGGCAGGAGGCCGCGGCTGATCGTGACGACGACTCCGCGGCCGACGGCGCTGGTGCGGCGGGTCCGGGCTCTGGGCGGGACGATCGAGACGACCGGCCGCACCCGCGACAATGTCCACAGCGCCGAGGCTTTCCGCGACTGGGCGGACGAGACCTATGGCGGCACCAGGCTCGGGCGGCAGGAGCTGGACGGCGAGCTGTTCGAGGATCTCGAAGGCGCGCTTTGGACCCGGGAGATATTGGAGCGGGGGCGGGTGGCGTCGGCGCCGGAGCCGAAAAGGGTGGTCGTCGGGGTCGACCCGCCGGCGACCGCCGGCGGGGATGCGTGCGGGATCGTCGTCTGCTCGCTCGGCGCGGACGGGAAGGGCTACGTCCTCGCCGATTGCTCGGTGGCCGGCGAGCGGCCGGAAGGATGGGCTCGGGTCGTCGCCCGGGCGGCGGAGGCGTGGGGCGCGGACCGGGTCGTCGCGGAGAAGAACAATGGCGGCGAGATGGTCGAGAGCGTGCTCCGCACCGTCGACTGCTTCATGCCGGTCAGGCTCGTCCATGCCGGGCCGGGCAAGGTCGCCCGCGCCGAGCCGGTGGCCGCCTGGTTCGAGACCGGCAAGGCGAGGCTGGCGGGGTGCTTCCCCGAGCTCGAGGACCAGCTCGCCGGGCTGACCTACGGCGGCGGCTATGCCGGGCCGGGGCGCTCGCCCGACCGCGCCGACGCGATGGTCTGGGCGATGAGCGAGCTGATGCGGCCCCGCCCCGAGCCCCGGATCCGGGCGCTGTGACGGGAAGACCGCCCGGAGCCGACCCGAGAGCCCGTCACCGAAATTGTGGGCCGGCGGCTAGCGCGCCCGCAGCGGGCGCAGGCCGAGGCGGTCGAGGCGGGCGAGATAGTCGCCGGGGAGCCAGCCCTGGAAGTCGAGCGGGCCGCTCGTGCGGTCGAGGAGGATGAGGCCGCGCTCGCCGCGGCGGAAGTCGCCGGCGCCGCACAGGCTCGGGTCGACCGGGCGGAGGCCGAGCAGTCGGCCCGGGCGGAACGGGCCCTTCAGGACTCGCCGGATCCGGACGACGCCGGGCCGGCCGCGCCGCGAGCTCGAGACGGCCTCGACCTCGAGCATCGCCCGCGCCTGCGACCAGCTCCAGCGCGCGAACGCGTCGCGCTGCACCTCCACGGGGCGCTTGTCCTCCGCGATCGAGCAGGCGGAAGCCGCCGCGGGCTGGACGGCGAGCAGGGCGGCGGCGGCGAGCGCGGCGAATCTCATCGCCGCCGTGATGCCTTGCGAAGGCCCCGGCGGGCAAGCGCCGCGGCGGCGCTCGCGCATGCGCTAGGCAGCCTGCCCGGGCCCGGCTAGGCTGGCGGGATGCGCAGCTGGACCGGGCTCTATGTCGCCGGCGCGGCCCTGGTCGGGGTCGGCCTCGGCGCCGCGCTCGAGCTCGCCCGGGTGCGGGCGGCCGAGGACGGGCCGGTGACGGAGGCCGAGCTGGGCTCGATTCCGCCGGGCGAGCTGGGCGCGCGGCTGATGGCGCGCATCGGCCGAAGGTTCGTCGCCTCGAACGCCTGGCCGGGCGGAGTGACCTTCTACGACCAGCCCAAGCCTTTCGGCTCATGGACCTGCCGGGTGAACGCCTATTCGGTCCCGAACAACGTCGTCACCGGAAGGCTGGAGCGGCCCGAGGACCGGTGGGCCGACGATCTCGAGGTCGAGACTCGCTATGCCGTCTGGCGGCGGCCCAGCGCTCCCGACCCGCCGGACGCGGCCCGCCACAAGGCCTGCGCGGCGTTCCGTGATTTCGGCAGCAGCTTCTCGGCCGACGGGCCGGAGACCGCGGACCCGGAACGCGCGTCCTTCCTGCTCGAGGCGGTCATCGTCGCGGCGAGACGCGGCGGAAAGCCGGCCTTCCCGCTCAGCTGCCGCCGCGGCGGCAAGCACGACGCCGAAAGCCGGCCCTGCGACGGCCGGGCGATCCTGAGCAGCCTCTCGCTACGCCGGCTGCGCCGGTCGGAGACGCTCTCCTTCGCCTACAACCCCGAATCCGGAGCCAGCCGGGACCGTCTCAGCCTCGCCGGCGCTCCGCCGCCCGGCCGGCCCGAGCCGGTGACCCTGACGATCGCGAGCGACCAGCGCTGGGGCCGGCACAGCATCTCGCAAGGCGAGGTGAAAGCGGTCGAGGTGGACGTGGAGCCGCTGCACTGAGCAGGGCAGGCGCCCACGCTCGGCGCGGGTCGCCGCGCCAACCCCCCGGCAAGCTTTCTATTTGAAAACATTGAGCTTTGCAGGAGCCGCAAATGGCTCTAGTGAATGCCAAGCCACCGAGGATTCGGTTCCTTCGGCAGCGGGGGCCGGGGGCCGATTTTACGCGACTCCCGGCCCTTTGGCGCGGCATCGGCCGGGGCCGCCCGCCGGCCTCGACGTGAACCTCGACTGACACGGTCGTTCACCCGTTCATCATCGCCCTTCATGCAAAGGCCCGCTCGCCCTCCACGGCCGGCGCGGCGTCCGACGATGTATGTCGAGCGCCGGCCCGGACGGGCCCCTCCGGTTGCGTAACGGGGGCGGGGCCGGCGTCCGCGAGGGGGCCGGCCCCGACTTGCCCGCGGCCCGGCGAGGCGCAGGGTGGCGACCGCCGTCAGGCTCGTAGGGAGTAGGCGACGGCCGCCGAGCGCCCCTTGCACAAGTTCGGCGCCGGAGTGGCGATTATCGCGTCCGGATCGGACGCTTTCCCGGCCTATTGGCGGTTGGCCTCGGCGGCATTGCCGTCGCCGGCCTCGCCGCGGGTGCGGACGTCGACGTCGACATTGTCGATCTTGTCGGCGGCGCTCTCGATCGTCGCGGCGGCGTCCTCCGCCGCGTTCTCGGCGCCCGCCGCGGCGGTCTCGGCGGCTTGCTCGAGGCGATCGGTGGCATTGTCGATCCGGGCCGCGGTATTCTCGTCGACATTGACCTGGCAGCCGGCGGCGAGGGCCAAGGCGGGGAGGAGGGCGGCTTTGAGGACGGCTTTCATCGGCGGCTCCTTGGCGGAGGGAAAGCCGGCAGGCTAGCAGGCGTGGGAAGGCCGGGCTAGGGACCGCGGCCCAGCAGGCCGCGGCCCGAAAATCCATACCGTCACCGTTCTTTGCGAAGACGGGTCGAGTCGCGACGGGCGCCCTCAGGGCTTGCGGCGCGACGGGCCTCCGCGCAGCTTCTGAAGCGGGTTGGGCCCGCGCGCCAGCTTGGACTGGATGAGGTCGGTGAGCCTCCTGAACCGTTCGTCGATCAGCTCGTTGAGCAGCGCCCGGGTCCGCGCGACCGCCTGCTCCTCGCTTACGATTTCGGCGAGGCGCCGCTGCGGCGCTGCTTCGCCGGCGGCCGGATCGATCAACGGCGAAACCCCCGGCCCGCCGGGCGCGGCCTCGCGCATTTGCTCGAGGTCATGATGGACCTCCGCCATCAGCCGCGCGAACTCCTGCCCGAATTGCTGGAGGGAGCCCTGGGTGGGATTGGACGATCGTTCCGGCACCGCCGCGCCCGGACGAGGAACGAGGTCGGCTTCCCGCGTCGGCTGGTCGGTCATGGCTTGGTTCCGTTTCTCGGCTCGAGGGCTGGCCGGCATCGCGGCAGGGCCGGCCGACGCCCGCAGCGTAGACGAAAGCCGGCGCACACGCCAACAGCGGCTGCCATTGACGTCGCGTCGCACTTGTCCGACAAATCGGCGCCGCGAGAGGGAAAGAATTGGCCAGTCTGGAGCTTAGCAACGTCCGCAAGGCCTATGGCGAGACGCTCGTTCTGGACGACGTCTCGCTGACGCTGGAGGCGAGCGGAGTTCGTCGCCTTCCTCGGGCCGTCGGGGTCAGCGGCAAGTCGACCCTGCTGAGGATCATCGCCGGGCTCGAGACGCGCCGACGCCGGCGAGGTCCGGCTGGAGGGCGAGCGGATCGACCAGCGGCCGCCGGGCGAGCGCGGCGTCGCCATGGTGTTCCAGCATTACGCGCTCTACCCGCACATGACGGTGCGCGAGAACATGGCCTTCGGCCTCAGGAACGCGAAGGTGCCGAAGGACGAGATCGAGGCCCGGGTCGCCGAGGCGGCGCGGGTGCTCGAGATCGAGAGCCAGCTCGACAAGAAGCCGGGGCAGATGTCGGGCGGCCAGCGGCAGCGGGTCGCGATCGGCCGGGCGATCGTCAAGAACCCGAAGCTGTTCCTGCTCGACGAGCCTTTGTCGAACCTCGACGCGGCGCTGAGGATGCGGACCCGGGTCGAGCTCGCCCAGCTGCGCCAGCGGGTCGACGCGGCGTTGATCATGGTCACCCACGACCAGGCCGAGGCGATGACGCTGGCCGACCGGATCGTGGTGATGAACGACCGGCGGATCCAGCAGGTCGGGGCGCCGATGGAGATCTACGCGCGGCCGGCCAACGCCTTCGTCGCCCGCTTCGTCGGCTCGCCGGCGATGACGCTGGCGCCGGCGAGCCTGGTCGACGGCGGCGGCGCCGTTCGCCCGGGTGCGGCTCGGCGACGGGTCGGAGGTGGAGACGCGGGTGCCGCGGGCGGGGCTGCCGGCGGACGGGCCGCTGCAGCTCGGCCTCAGGCCGGAGAGCGTGCGGGTCGCGGGCGGCGGCGCGAGCGGCACGGCGGCCAAGGTCGAGCTGGTCGAGCGGCTCGGCGAGCGGACGCTGATCTACGCCCGGCTCGCCGACGGCCAGGCGATCACCGCCGAGGACGAGGGGCTGCAGCCGGGTCAGGATCGGCGACACGATCGGCCTCAGGATCGAGGGCGCCGGCCGCCATCTGTTCGGCGCCGACGGGGCCGGCCATCACGCCGAGGCGCGGCGCGGATGAAGCGCCGGCGCGGGCGCGGCGCGACTGGAGCGGCATGCTCTTCGTCCTGCCCTTCCTCGCCGCTCTATGTCGTCATCCTCATCTATCCGCTGCTGAGGGGCATGGCGCTCAGCCTCCAGCGGGTCGACCTGTTCGGCGGCGGCACGCTTCGTCGGGCTCGACAATTATGCGCGGCTGTTCGCCGACGACACCTTCCTCCGGTCGATCCTCAACACCTTCGCGCTCGCGCTGATGATCGTGCCGCTGCTGACCGTGCTGGCGCTGGCGCTGGCGCTGGCGCTCAACCGGGCGACCCGCGGGGCGGCGATCTTCCGCGGGCATCTTCTTCTCCTCCTCGGTGCTGTCGGTGACCATCGTCACCCTGATCTGGCGCTTCGTGCTGGCGCCCGACGCGGGGCTGCTCGGCGAGACGGCGCAGGCGCTCGGGGCCGAGCCGATCCCCTTCCTCAGCCACCCGACCTGGTCGCTCTGGGCGCTGGCGATCACGACCATCTGGTGGTCGATCGGCCTGCCGATGATGCTGTTCCTCGCCGGCCTGCAGCAGATACCGGGCGACATCTACGAGGCCGCGGCGCTCGACCGGGCGAGCCGCTGGACGACCTTCTGGCGGGTGACCCTGCCGTCGCTGAGGCGCACCGTCGTGCTGGTCGTCATGCTGCAGACCGCGGCGCAGCTGCAGATCTTCGGCCAGGCGCAGCTGCTGACCGGCGGCGGCCCGGGCGGGGCGACCGCGGACGATGGTGCTGTTCATGTTCGAGAGTCGCCTTCGGCCGGTGGGAGCTGGGCTATGCGACGGCCGCGGCGGAGATCCTGTTCCTGCTCATCGTGCTGGTCACGCTCACCCAATATGGGACGACCATGCGCGGACCGGAGGGCGAGGGTGGCCGCTGAGCCCGAGCCGCAGCCGCTGGTCGCCGCTGGCGCTGGTCGCGATCCTGCTGGCGGCCTTCGTCATGCTCGCGCCGCTGCTCTGGACCCTCCTGCTGTCGCTTGAAGGCGAACGAGGCGCTGATCGGCAACAGCGGCGCGGCTTTGTCGCCGCCCTACACGCTGGAGAATTACCGCTCGATCCTGCAGGGCAACCAGGTGTTCCGCTGGCTGGTCAACAGCCTCATCGTGTCGGTCGGGACGACGCTCGGGGTGCTGATCCTGTGCAGCCTCGCCGGCTACGGCTTCGCCCGGCTCGACTTCCCGTTCCGGCGCACGCTGTTCGTCTTCGTCCTGCTCGGCCTCGCCATCCCGGAGCAGGCGGTGATCCTGCCGCAGCACCAGCTGTTCGCCGAGCTCCGGCTCCACAACAGCTATCCGGGGCTGATCCTGCCCGGGCTGGTCGGGCCGTTCGGGGTCTTCTTCATGACCCAATATATGCGCGCCATCCCGAGGGAGCTCGACGAGGCGGCGATGCTCGACGGGGCGTCGCGGCTGCACGCTCTTCTGGAAGGTGCTGCTGCCGCTGACCCTGCCGGCGCAGGCGACGCTCGGCGTGTTCACCTTCCTCGGCTCGTGGAACGATTATTGGTGGCCGCTCATCTCGGCGACCCGAAGCGACATGTACACGCTGACCGTCGGCCTCGCCGCGGCGCAGATGAACTATGCGCAGACCTCGGGCCTCGGCTTCCTGATGGCGCAGGCGGTGTTCGCCTCGATCCCGATCTTCATCGTCTACATCATTGTTCCAGAAGCAGATCGTCCGCGCGATGGCCGGGACGGCGGTGCGGTGAGGCGGCTGCTGCTCGCCTTTCGCCGCGCTCGCGCTCGCCGGCTGCGGCGAGGTCGCCGGCCGCGACGACCGCGCCGAAATCTACCTTCAGCGCTTCTTCGGCGAGTGCGGCGCCGCAATATGGCGCGCGCGACCGACGTCGTCGAAGGTCGAGGGCGAGTGCGGGATCATCACGGCGATGATCAACAAGTTCAACGCCGAGAATCCCGACGTGCGAGTCAGCAGCAACGTCGTCGCCTGGCCCGGCTATCCCGCAGCTCTCGGCGCAGATCGCGGCGCGGGACCCGCCCGACCTCGTCACCATGCACACGGGGATGATCCCGGACTATGCCGCCGAGGGCCTGCTCGAGCCGATCGAGCCCTATCTGCGCCGAGGCCGGGATCGCGCCCTCGGCGCTGCACCGAGGCGAGCCGGGGGGCGGTGACGATCGGCGGGCGGCTCTACGGCCTGCCGTTCGACACCCATGGCGGCCTCTTCCACGTCAACACGAAGCTGTTCGCCGAGGCCGGGCTGATGCAAGGACGGCAAGCCGGTCCTGCCGACCTCGCCGGAGGAGATGATGGCGCAGGCCCGCCAGTTCACGGCGAGCGACCGGCAAGCCCTATCTGATCCAGAGCCTGGTCGGCGACAACGCCTATGCGGCGCGCAACCTCTACACCTATCTGCTGGCGCAGGACGCGGTGCTGTTCCCCACGCCCAAGACGATCCGGCTGCAGACGCCGCAGGCCGAGCGGATCGTCGACTTCTTCCGGGCGATCACCGAATCGGGCACGAGCACCCGCAACCAGGACACGCCGGCGGCGATCGCCAGCTTCATGTCCGGCGAAGGCGGCATCTACCCGACCGGCACCTGGATGATCGGCCAGTTCGAGGCGGAGGCGAACACGCCGGGGCGGCCGCTCTACAAGAGCTACACCGTCTATCCCTATCCGCGGCTGTGGGGCGCCGAGGTCGAGCTATGTCAGCGGCCACGCCTGGGTGGTGCCGAAGCGCGAGCGGACGCCGGAGCAGCGCCGCGCGATCGGCCGCTTCTTCCGCTTCATCGCCGAGCATAATTTCGACTGGGCCCGCACCGGCCACCTCCCCGCCTTCAAGGCGGTGGTCGACAGCGCCGCGTTCAAGGCGCTGCCGCATCGCACCAACATCGCCCCGGTCGGCGAGCACCGGCCGGCCGCTGCCCGGCGGGGTGCGGCGCCAGAACGCGATCGAGGGCCTGGTCGGCGAGGAAGTCGCGGCCGCCTTCAACGGCCAGAAGCCGACGAAGCAGGCCCTCGCCGACGCCGAGCGGCGGGTGAACGAGTTGCTGGCGGGGCTGGATTGAGCTTTGCCCCCCGGACGGTTATGCTAACTAGTATCAGCAAACCAAATAAAGGCATCCGAAAATGGCGAGCAGCGTCAATCTCGGGGAGCAGCTCGAAGCGTTCATCACGGAGGCGGTGAAGAAGGGCCGCTACGGCTCGCGGAGCGAGGTCCTTCGGGAAGGGGTGCGGCTCGTCCAGGAGCGGGAAGCGAAATGGGCGCGGTTCGAGGCCGAGCTTCAAAAGGGGTTGGATGATCTCGACGCCGGACGCACCGAGGACCTCGAGGTGGTGGTCGAGCGGCTCAGCCGGAAATACAGGGCGATGGCGACGAAGTCGGCTGCGTGAAGGTCAGGATTTCCCGTCGAGCCTCGACGGATCTTGAGGAGATCGCGGACCGGATTGCGCTCGACGATCCGGTTCAGGCCGAGAGGTTCGTCAATGCGTTGCTGAAGCGTGGATTTTCACTCGGCCGCCATCCTCGGCGTTTTCCGTGCGTCGGCACGATAAGCGGCGAACCGATCTACAAGCTCGGGTGGCACGATTACGTCCTGCTCTACCGGATATCACCGGATGGCGTCGAAATCGCCCGCATCGTTCATGGCAGACGCGACTGGGCTGGAATGCTCGACGAAGCGGAATAACAGGCTGCTCAGCCTCCACTCGGCTTCTCGCTCAGCCGCCTCTCCACCGCCGCGATCGCCGCGGCGACGGCTTCCTCAACGCCCATCCCGCTCGTATCGAGCAGCACCGCATCCTCCGCCTTCACCAGGGGCGCTGCGGCGCGGCCGCGTGTCGCGTTCGTCGCGGGCTCGGATGTCGAGGAGGACGTCTTCGTAATGGACGGCGAGGCCCATCCGGATCAGCTCCTCGAAGCGGCGGCGGGCGCGGACCTCGGGGCTGGCGGTGACGAAGAGCTTGGCGTCGGCGTGGGGGGCGATGATCGTGCCGATGTCGCGGCCGTCGAGGACGGCGCCGCCGTGCTGGGCGGCGAAGTCGCGCTGGCGCTCGGCGAGCGCGGCTCGGACCAGGGGGTAGGCCGAGATTCGCGAGGCGATCCCGCCGGCGGCCTCGCTCTTCAGCTCGGGATCGTCGAAATCGGTCTGCGAGAAGTCGCAGGCGCGGGCGGCGGCGAACTCGCTGTCGGGATCGCCGCCGAAGCGGAGCAGGTTGAGCGCGACGGCCCGGTAGAGCAGGCCGGTGTCCATGTGCGGCAGGCCGTAATGGCGGGCGAGCGCCTTGGCGATCGTGCCCTTGCCGCTCGCCGCGGGGCCGTCGACGGCGACGATCATCGGGCGAGGTCCCGGAGGAGGGCGGCGAAGCCGGGGAAGCTGGTGTCGGCGGCGGACATGCCGGCGACCGTTACCGGCTGTTTCGAATGGAGGCCAGCCACCGCGAAGCTCATCGCGACCCGGTGATCGAGTCGCGGGTCGATCGTCGCTCCGCCGGCGAGCGGCTCGCCGCCCGATGCCCTGCGATCGCCAGCCCGTCCTCCCTCTCCTCGACCCGGACGCCGATCGCGCGGAGGCCCGCGGCCATGGCGGCGAGGCGGTCGGATTCCTTGAGCCGGAGCTCGGCGAGGCCGCGCGTCCGGGTCCGGCCCTCGGCGAAGGCGGCGGCGACGAAGAAGATCGGGAATTCGTCGATCATCCTCGGCGCGATCTCCGGCGGGACGTCGATCGCGCGAAGCGGCGAATGGCGGACCGCGAGGTCGGCGACCGGCTCGCCGCCCAGCTCGCGCGGGTTCGAGAAAGCGAGGTCCGGCGCCCATTTCGGCGAGGCAGGTCGAACAGGCCGGTGCGCGCCGGGATTCACGCCGACGCCCTCGATCCGAAGCTCGGAGCCGGGGACGATCAGGGCCGCGACGGCGAGGAAGGCGGCGGCCGAGGGGTCGCCGGGGATGGCGAGGCGCTGGGGCCGGAGCTCGGCCTCGCCGCGCAGCAGGATCGCCTCGCCCTCGCGGGCGATGTCGGCGCCGAACAGCTTCAGCAGGCGCTCGCCATGGTCGCGGGTCGGGACCGGCTCGACGATCCGGGTGAGGCCGGGGATGTTGAGCGCGGCGAGCAGCAGCGCCGATCTTGACCTGGGCCGAGGGGATGTCGAGCCGGTGGGCGAGGGGCACGGCGGGGCAGAGGCCGCGCACGGTCAGCGGCAGCCGGCCGCCCGGGCGGTCGCCACCTCGGCGCCGATCCGCCTGAGCGGCGCCGCGACCCGCTCCATCGGCCGCCGCGACAGCGAGGAGTCGCCGGTGAAGGTCGCCCGGATCGGGTGGGAGGCGACGAGCCCGGCCAGCAGCCGGGCCGAAGTGCCGCTGTTGCCGAGTCGAGCGCGCCCTCGGGCTGGAGCAGGCCGCCGACGCCGACCCCGTCGACCGTCCAGCTACCGCTCTCGCGGCCGATCGGCACCCCCATCGCCCGAAGCGCGGCGGCGGTGGAGGCGACGTCGCCTTCCTTCCGACAGGCCGTCGATCGCGGCTTCGGCCCGCGCGCCAGGGCGGCGCAGATCAGGGCGCGGTGGGAGATCGACTTGTCGCCCGGGACCCGGGCCGTGCCGCGAAGCGGGCCGGACGCCCGAAACTCCACCGGCCGGGGCCCGTCCTCGCGCCATCGGCCTTGGCTTTTGACAGCGCTCCTCCCATGTGGCAAGCGCGCCGCTGTCCGGTCGGAAGCGGCCGCCTATTTCCAATTACGCAGTGGAGTTATTTCACCGATGGTGAAGCCTGAATGGGGCACGAAGCGCACTTGTCCCAAGTGCGGCGTCCGCTTTTACGATCTCGGCAAGGAAGATCCGGTGACCTGCATCGCCTGCGGAGTCGCCTGGGATCCCGAGCCCGTCCTCAAGTCCAAGCAGCCGCTGCCGTTCGACGCGCCCAAGAAGGAGGTCGTCGTCGACGAGAAGGAGGATGCCGATCTCGCCGCCGAGGACCTGGTCATCGACGAGGATGCCGAGGAGAATCCGGACGACGAGGTCGATCTCGGCGGCGACGACGATATCGGCGTGCCGGGCGCGGGGGACGACGACGAGGAGGTTTGAACCTCGCTTGCCAACAGGCGCGCCGCCTCTCCTAAATCCGGCGCCGCACACCGCCCTCCCAGGGGCGGCGGGAAAGGTTCGGGGCCGTAGCTCAGCTGGGAGAGCGCTGCAATGGCATTGCAGAGGTCAGGGGTTCGATCCCCCTCGGCTCCACCATTCAAGACCGGCGACCACCGCTTGGTCGGATGACGCCGATCGCGTCGACCTCCAGGACCGCCGCCTCAGCCCGCTCTGACGCTGCGGCGGAAGTCGCGCGGGTTCTGGCCGACGATGCGGCGGAAGCTGCGCTCGAAATTGCCGAGGTCGCTGAAGCCGACGCTGAGGGCTATGTCGGTGATCGTGCGCGCCCGTTCGGCGATCAGCAGCTCGCGGGCCTTGGCGACCCTGATGCGCCCGAGCAGAGCCTTGAACGACATGCCGATGCCGCTCCGGAAGAGGTGCCCGAGGTGGGAAGCGCTGACTCCGGCGCGATCCGCAAGCTCGCTCAGCGTCACCGGCTCTTCATAATGGGCGCCGAGATGGAGCACCGCGCGCCGCAACGCATCGTGGAGCCCGCGAAGGCGCGGACCGCCCCCTTCGATCGCGCACCGCACCCACCGGTCCCCATTGGCTTCGAGAATTCCCGTCGAAAAATCGTCGCCGCCGGCATCGGCCCGCGACGAAGGAAGGTTGTTCAGCATCGCCGGAGCGTGGCGGCCGATGTCGCGAAGCTCGATGTGCCGTCCTTCGGTCATCACCGCCAGGCGCGTGATCAGGCGGTCAAGCTCGACCAAATTCTCGGGCCAGTCGTGCATGCGGCACAGCGACAACAGGATCTCGCTGGTCTTCTCGCGCGCGTTGTAGCCGTTGCGCTCGAGCGCCTGCCAGACGAGAGGCTCGATATCGCCGATCCGTTCCCGAAGCGGCGGTACGGTCGCCGAGAGAAAGTCGATCTCGGCCAGCAGCCGCCGCGAGAACAGGCCCTGGCGCGCTCTCTCGCGCAGGTCGGCGGTCGTGGAGGCTATCACCCCAACCGGCGGCACCGCGCCGGCCGAGAGCCCATGGTGAAGGCGGGACGGCAGATAGCGGGGGAGCTGCCTTTGCAGGGAGGGGTCAAGATCGTCGATATCGCTGAGATAGAGCGTTCCGCCGCGAGCCTGCTCGACCCATTTGGCCGGCGAACTCTGCGGGTCGGCGCAGTCGACCTCGACGAACGGCCCCTCGGCGGCCGAGCTGCAGAAATGGATCGCGGCGGCGAGCTGCGCCTTCTCGGTCCCGAACTCGCCGCGCAGAAGCACGGGCAGGCGATGGCGGGCCGAGATTTCGACGAACCTCTCTAGCTCCCGCAGGGCCTTGCTCATCCCGACGAGCAGGAGCGACCGTCCCAGCCGCTGCTCGCACCAGCGGCCGACGTCGTAGCGTTTGACCAGCAAGGCGCATTCGTGCGCGAAATCGCGAAGCAGCTCGGTCCCCGCCTCGCCCAGGGGCGCGTCGGCGGACATGTCGAGGCGCAGCTCGCCGAGAACGACGTCGGCGTAGGAAATCGGTAGAGCCAGCCCGCTTCCGGCCGGAGGCTGCCAGGCGTTCGAGCGCCTCAGGATCTCGACCGCGTCGGTCGAGATCCAGTCGGAAACCACCTCTCCGTCGAGACGACCGACGATCAAGGTCCCCAGTCCGTTCACGGCCAGCGACCCGGAGACGAGTTGAGTTCCTCTCGGCGAGGGCGAGCATCAGCGCGTCGAGCAAATCCGGAAGGTTCCGGAAAGGCCGATTTATGCTTTCGAGCAAAGTGTCCCCGATATGCTCGACCGAGAAGGCCACGATTCCCCCCTATCCGCACACCGGTATTCCGATTGCGGATACCGGAGGGTGTGACGCAACGGGCCAAGAATGTCTATCGTTGCAAATAGTTTGGCCGGCGGAGCAGAGACGACTTATCGCATCGGTCAAGAACGTTCCCGACGACTCGTTCGACATCATCGGGTGCGGCATCGTCGATTTCCGTAATGCGTTTCGCGGCCTTGTCCGTGACCTGAGGGGCGAGGGCGGAGTCCAGCTCCAGCTGCGAGTCTCCTTGCGTCCAAATCGAAAATGGCGTCGGGCACCGCGACAGATCCGGGGCAAGGCCAAGAATGTGGCTCTGATTGCGCTTGAGGACGGCCCAGAGACTTTCGTCCCCTTCGAACTCGGCGCGGCCCGCAATGTCGATCTCGATACCGTAATTCGGCGCCGTCAGAATCTGTTCGAGGCGCTTTCTGAACTTCATCCTCAGGTTCCGCTTCATAGCGGGAGATAGAGCGCCGCCCACCGGCAGCTCCGCTATGATCTCATATTCGCCGTTGCCGATATTGGGATTGGCGACCCTCAGCCACCGCGACACGTGGACCCACGCATGCGGCTCCCCTCTCGCCAGGGCCGCGAGATGCGGGAGGTAGCGGATGATCGAGATGGCGTCGCGATCGACCGGGTGCCTGTGGAGGTGAGTCGCCAGCGCATTTTCGGACATGGTGCGGACGGTGTCGAGATGGCTGTAGCCGGTGAGGTCGGCCGACATGGCCCTGAGCCGTTCCCACAAGACCTCGGTGAGAGTGGGGCCCCGGCCGCCATCGAGGACGGGCTGAAGCCGGGCCCACATCCGCGTGGTCATGATGGGATCCTCGATCCTGTAGAGCGATGATATGACGATGCCGTCGTCGGCGCAGAGCAGACGAAAGGCGGGAAGGAGGGAGGCCGAGAGGGCGAAGTCGAGGACGATCACCTTCACCCTCACGCCGCGATCGTCCAAAGGCTCGATGAAATTGCGCTTGAGGTCCTCCTCGCGCCAGTCCGCGAAGCTCCCCCAGCGGCCCTCGCCGCCGCCGACCACCAATAGATCGAGGATATCATCCTCGGGTACCGGCCACTCGAGGATCTGCTTGCGCAAGGCAGCGCGGTCGCCGGTGAGGGTAAGCTGATTGGCGCGATCGCGGTAGAAAGATGTCGGATAAGCGCCGACGCGGCCGACGGCGAGGCTGTCGCTCCTGACGAGCAGGTAGCGCCGCCCGTGGCCGGGGAGCAGATCGTCCCCGAGCGGAACCAGCGGCGGGGCGGTCCGGGTCATCATCTCGACGAGCGCGCCCCGGGCGCAGATCAGCCGCCGCCGCCGCCCGAATTCCAGGGCGCCGGCAATGGCGTCGCGGGCATCCTCGACGAGATCGCGCAGGCCCAGCACCGGGATTCCCCAGATATAGGCGAGGTGGGGACGCCGCGGGGCCGCGTGAGCGACGATCTCCACGGCCAGCGGCCGGTAGGATTTTAACCGGTCCCATTGGCATTCTTCCGGCCAGTAGAGGCGGATCGACCGCCCTGAATTGTCCCACACGGGCTCCCCGAAAAAGTCTGAGGGAAGGCGATCGGCGATGATCCTGAGCATGTCCGCGGGATTCGATTGCGCATTCGGCGAATAGACGCCGATCCGCATGAAGGTCACGGGGTCGAGCTGGTCCTGCCCGGCGAATTGCTGATAGTCTCCGTGCAGCCAGGCGCCGAAGCTGCCGGCGGTGGCGATCTGGAGGTCCCACTCCTCATCGAAGGGGAAGAGGCCGGCGAGCTTTCGCGCCAGGTCGCTGAACAGCTCCCGTTGCTCGACCATGAACGCGCCGCGCTGCTTCAAATTCTCCTCGACCGCGGCGGAAACCCACTGGGCGAAGCCGATCGCGTCGGCCAGGCGGCGGCATGCCCCGTCGTAGCCGTCCTGCTCGCTCGCCAGGGTCGGGAACAACGGCGGATAGGGGGCGAGCCCGCCCGCGCTCCCGAGGTTCAGGGCGACAAGCTGGTCGACTCTCCGCGCAAGATCTCGGTCCGCGCGGAGATGGTAGGCGACCGCGAACTGGTGGAGCAGCAGCCATATCGCCAATTTGGCGGGACCGTCCTGATCGCCTGCGAAGAACAGCCCCAGGATCTCCCTCGAATCCGGGAACAGGTCCGCGATATCGCCGCCGCAGAACCGCTCGATGGCGATGCGGGATTCGGGATGATCGAGCATGTGGCGGAGGCGAACGATCCGCTTCGGCGCTTTGCGCAGCCCCGCGCCGCCGCCGGCGAAGACTTCGCGGATCATCGTCACATATTCATCGACATAATAAAGCGCGTCGGGATGGGGCATGCCGTCCGTGGCGGTGCGGATCCGGCAGGCGTCGCCGGTGAAAAGCGACCATTGCTCGCGCGCCTCGACGCTGTCGTAGCGGGGCAGGCCGACGTCGATCAGCTCGGCCTTGCAATTGGCGTGGTGCGGGGCCCGCGGCCCGTCGTCATCCTCTCCTCGCCCTCGCTCCGGGGCGTCGCCGCCCGCGCTCTCACCGGCTTCGGCGCCGCCGTCGAGGATGGGCAGCGGCTCGAGCTCGTGCGCGAACTCGGCCGCGTGGCGGCTGAGCAGCATGAAGAACTCGATCTTCAGCTTCTCGAGCGCGACCAGCACCGCGTTGTTGGCTCGGACGAAAAGCCGGTACCATTCGGCCGGCGGCAGGTTCGGGTTGATCAGCACCTGCGTGTCCCAGTCACCGGTTCCCCGGTCGTTCCTGCCGTGGCGATGATATTCGAGCGCCCGCCCGCCCTTCAGAAAGAAGAGGATATTCCCATACGGATCGCAGGCCTTGACGCTGTCGCCGAGCGCGATGACGCTCTCGCGCAGCCAGTCCGACAGCCATGGACGCTCGTCGTTTAGAAGCGAAGTGAGCGCCCCGCTGGCCTTGGCCCTCGTTTCCGGGCTGATCTCGGCCGCCGATTCGAGCCGGAACCGGACGAGCAGGCGGAACAGGGCGAAGGGCTGGATGTCGTAGAACATCTGGATGCTGCCGACCCCGCCGAGCGCGCGCTCGAGCGCATTGGCCGCGGCGTCGAGCTCGCGGACGATCGCATTGGCCTGTGGAGCGGTCACCACCGCCTCGATCTTCGGCGAGAGAGCCCGGATCACGGAATCGGCCTCTTCGACCGGGGATATGCGCCAATCCCGAGCCCCGATCAGGGTATAGAAGCGCTCCAGCAGTCCATAGGCCCGCTCCCACGCCGATTTCAGCTGGGAGGCGATGACGGCGCGCTCCATGTCCGCGGCGCGCGGCCGTTCGAGCTCGCGCATCACCGCGCGCAGCCGGCGCCGGAGCTCGGCCAGGTCGTCGCCGGGAAGCGGGAAGGGATGACCGGCATAGGGCTGGTCGGGGTCGATGCCGAGCAGCTGCGGCTCGCCCGAATCGAAGAAGAAGAATTCGCCGAGGATTCTCGATTCATCCTTCCGGCGGCGGTCCTCGTCCCTTTCGTCCGCGACGGCGTCCCGGACAATGCCCTGATATTCGGTTTCGAGCGGTTGCAGAGGGTGCACCGAGGCGGCTTTCCAGCCGAACGCGGCGTCGCGCGGCGCAATCCGCACGATCGTCTGACCGGTGCGGGCACTGGCCTCGGCGGCGATCCGAGTCAGCCAGCGAACCGCGGGCGCATCGCTGGGAAGGCGTGACATGTCGGTCAATCTCCCCGGTAGGGCCGTCGCCGGTGGTGCCGGATATGGTCGTGGGGATCCTCATCATCGCGCGCCTCGTGCATCGCCCGGTCGACGTCGCGTTCGGCGGCTTCGGTCGCCTTCTCGCTCGCTGTTTCCGCCTGGCGCATGGCGCGCTCGGCGCGGCGCATCCCCGCCTCGACCAGCCGTTCGGCGCGGTAGAGTGGATTTTCCTGCTCGTCCCGCCAGGAAAACCACGACTCGATTCCGGCTTCCCGGCAAGCCTCGATCGCCCGTTTCTCGGCCTCGTCCGCCTCACGCCACAACTGCTCCGCGTGCAGCTCGAGTTCGCGGGCGCGGAGCGCGGGGTCGGAGTGGATGACGGGCCGGCCCGGGTCCGGTCGTACGCGGCGAGCGCTCTTCTGCTTTCTCGTTTCAGCCATTGGATTCCTCCATCTTGAATGGATGCCGGGGTGGAACATGCCGATAGGCGGTGAGAGTGATCACCCGGTCCCTGCCGAGGGTGACGAAGACTTCGCGATGGTCGAAATGGGCGTGGAAGACGGTCTCGCCGTCCTGCGTGAGGAACAGCCGGTGGAGCGCGGCCGACATGAGCAGAACCTGCGCACCGTCGATATAGCCGGCCACGATCGCTTGCGCCTCGCTCAGCGTCGCTTCGGGAAAGCGGCTGTGGGCGATGACCTGCTGGACGCCCTGTGAGATCCGCAAGAACCCGACCCGGCGCCCCATCTCCAGCCACTCCGTCACCGCGGCCGGAACGAAGTCGCGGGCCGCGGCCCTATCGACGCTTGGGCAGTCGAGGGCATGGAACAGAAGTGGGACCAGCGCCGCCACGGCCTGCTGCGATCGCCGCAGCCGATCACGCGGCGGGCGGGAGGCCAGGCCGGCTTTGGCGACGAAGCTGAGATAGGCCCGGAAATAATCGACGAACTCGGGCACGTTCGCGGCGCGCTCGAGGGCGAATAGTGCGGCCTCCTCCTTCAATCCGGCGCCGAGCGGCTCGCGTCCTTCCTCGCGGACCGAGAGCTGGATGAGTGCAAGCCGATCGCCGAGGTCCATCGCCTGGAAGAGGGGGAAGTCGCCGATGCCGAGCCCGTCGAGAAAGCGGCCCGCCGCCTCGATCTCGGCGGCCGGAAAGAGCCCGTGGCGCTCCAGCATGGCCCGGATTTCACCCCTGCGGGCCGGGTCCTGGTTCGAATGCCTGGCCCGGGCGAGCAGCCTCAGCTCGTCCGTCTCGAGCGTCATCAGCTTGTCGGGGCTGGCGATGAGTCCGACATGCGGCAGGAAGAGCAGATAAGCCGAGTGAAGGCCGCTCTGGACCGCCGCGACGAGGCCGGCCTCGTCGGCGAAATGGTAGCGGGCCTCCCGGTGGTGGATCGCCCATTCGACCCAGTCGATGCCCCCTTCGACCAGCCCCAACACGAGCCGCGCCCGCTTGGACAGGCTGTGCAGGCGATCGATGCGCCGGCTGGCGACGGAGATGGACATGCGTCACCCGGCCCCGTCAATGCGGGAATTTTTCGAGGGCCAAGGTCGCCGCAGCGCTGATCTTCCCGAAATCGTCGATCGAGTTCTTCATCAGCGTCTCCAGCGTCGTCAGCATCTTGCTGTTGGATTCGTCGCCGGCGAGCATCTGGGCGATCACCACGCCGCTCGCGGTGGTCGAGATCGTGGAGACGTTGCGGAGCGCGTCGACGGCGTCCTGGATGGCGATCGCCGCGGACTGGGCGACCGACTGGTACGCCTTGCCCGCGCCGCTGTGCACGATCACATCGTTGTCCATCAACGTCGCCTTCTGGGCGATGGTGATCATGTCCTTGACGGTCTGGTCGACTGACATCGTGCCTTCTCCTTAATTCTGCTTGCCGCCCCCACGGGTCTCGACCGGCGCATCTTCGGCGGGTGACCGAGTGGCCGCCTTCGCGATCACCTTCAGCGACGCCTGGGCGACCGAGGCGTCGAAATTCTTCAGCGCCGCCTCGCTTTGCAGGTAGCGGATCGACCAGCTCGCGGTCGCGGCCTCGGCGATCACCTGCGAGATCGGCGATTGGCCCGGCTTCATCTTCGCGTCGGCACGTCCGGCGAAGGGCGATTGCGGGTGGGCGCTCGCCTCGGCGTGCGCCGCGTGCGGTTTCGGCCGGGGAAAGGCGGCCTCGGCCTCGAGATCCGCCAGCATTTCTACGGCAAGTCTCCCTTCCGGGGTCGACGGTCCGGCGGTGTTGGACAGGGTGCCGATGGCATCGAGGGCGGCCTGGGTCGCGGCGGATATTTTCTCGAGGACGGTTTCGGGGAGCCCCGGCGCCGGGAGGGGAGCGGGGCCGCGAAGCGGCACTCGGAGCATCTTGGCGCAGCTCGAGGTGGTCGCCGCCGAGCCGATCATGCTCGCGCCCTGCTGGCGGCTGACCGCGTTGTACATCGCCATGCCGAGCGTCTCGGTGAGGATGGCGTCGAGCATCCCGAACGACTGCGCCGGCGCCATCCCCGAGCTCAGGGTCACCACGTCGGCGACGGAGTCGACGATCTGGGCGTTCACGGTGGATCCGTCGGGCATGTCCTGGCTCCTGCATCAAGCTGCCGCCGCTCCCGCGGCGATGATCATCGCGACGACCTGGGTCGTCGCCGCTCCGGCAATCAGCTGGCCCCGCTGTTGTGCGGAGACGGCATTCTGCATCGCGAGGGCGATCGAATCCCCCATCGCGAGGTAGGTCATGGCCATGGCCGCGGCCGGCGCCTCTCCGATCGCGAGCGAGGAGGAGACGGGGGCCAGGGCGTTAGCCATGGTTCATTCGCTTCGACACGGCCGGCCTCGCCGCGGCGCGGCGGAGTTCAGACCGTCGTGCCCAGATTCAGGAGCGACGTCGTCGCCTGCCCGCTCGTCCCGGCGTTGAAATCGAGCAAGGTGTCGACTCCCTGGGTCGTCGCGGCCTGCGCCACCACATAGGATTGGTTCTGGCTGTTGGAGGCGTTGTGGGCGGCGTTGGACAGCGCCTGGCTGGTGGCGATGTAGAGATTGCCCATCGCCATGGCGGGCGAAGTGCCAAGGACCTCGGTGTTGGCCTGGGTCACGGAATCGGTGACCTGGCTGTTCACGTGGGTAGGGTAAGCCATGTTCTAATTCCTCTCGTGCGATCCCGCGTTGCTGTCCGGCGCGGCGCCGTTCAGCCCAGAATGCTCTTGGTGGCGGCGCCCGTGCTTGCGGTGTCCAGCGAGTAGAGCAGGGACACTCCGGCCGCCGTCGCGGCCTGGGCGGTGACGTACATCTGCTGCTGCGCCATGGTGGCGTTGTGCGCCGCGTTGGCGAGGGCCTGGGCGGTCGCCTGGTACAGATTGCCCATGGCGACCGCGGGCGAGCTGGCCAGCGCCGACACGTTGGCCTGGGTGACCGAGTCGGTGATCTGGTCGTTGACGAAGGTCGGAAATGCCATTTCGCAGCATCCTTATGAGCGCTCCTCGCCGGCCTTTGGGGCCGGCGGAATCGGGTCAGCTGCCGAGAATGTCCTTCGTGGCAATTCCCGTGGTCGCGGTGTCGAGCGAATAGAGCGTGGTCACTCCGGCGGTGGTCGCCGCCTGCGAGGTCACGTAGCTCTGCTGCTGGGCGTTGGTGGCGTTGTGCGCCGAGTTGGCGAGGGCCTGGGCGGTCGCCTGATAGAGATTGCCCATCGCGATCGCCGGGGCGTCGCCGAGAACCTTGGTATTGGCCTGGGTGACCGAGTCGGTGATCTGGTCGTTGACGTGGGTGGGAAATGCCATTGCCTTCATCCTTTATGGGGGTTCAATCAAAGCCGGGCCTCGTCAGGAGACGGTGCTCCTGCTGGACAGGATGTCCCGGGTGGAAATGCCGGTCGTCGCCGTGTCGATCGAATAGAGCGTCGAAACCCCGGCCGTCGTCGCCGCCTGCGAGGTCACGTAGCTCTGCTGCTGGGCGTTGGTGGCGTTGTGGGCGGCGTTGGCGAGCGCCTGGGCGGTCGCCTGATAGAGATTGCCCATCGCGATCGCCGGGGCGTCGCCGAGGACCTTGGTATTGGCCTGGGTGATCGAGTCGGTGATCTGGTCATTGACATGGGTGGGAAATGCCATTGGTCGTCTCCTCGAAGTTGAGGTTCGCCGATCTCGGTCAATCGGAAGAACGATTTGGAGCATAAGGCAAACGTTCGCGGACTGATCGGTCGGCATGACGATTTTTCATGCTCGAATCCTGAAAAAGAGCGGAAACACGGCATTTTCGCTGGCAATCCGGCAGATTCGCCGACGCGGATACTCGGGCGGATCATCGGCTGAGCCCGAGTCGGCCCGGCGCGGCGCGAGAGTTTCAGCGAACCATGGGGCGGCGCTTTACGGGGGGACGTGCCCCTGCAAAGGCCGGCGCGCCCGGCAGGATTCGGACCTGGCCGCCGCCCCATCCGGCGACGGCGGCGCGAAGCTCAGCGCGCGGCCCGGAAGAAGAGATGCCCGCCGATCACCCGGTCCGGGACCAGCCCGGCCGACCAGCGCGGCGACACCTGTTCGGTGTGGTAGAAGAGCGCTCCGCCGGTCGGGTCGGACGAACGGCCGGCCAATATCTCCCCGGCCACCCGCTTCGCCGCCAGCCACATGAGCTGGTCCCCGCTTCCGGGCCGGAGCGAGTCGACGTTCTGCATCGCCGCGTAATTGGGATCGTTGCGGTTCCAGCAGCTGAACTGCCAGGCCTCGCTCACCGTCTCGGTCGCGTAGGTGCCGTGGGCGCCGCTGCGCCGGCGATTGTCGATGACGTGACCGACCGCGCGCATCGCCGGCTCGCCGCCGCTGCGCGCCTCGCCCCACATGGTGAGCGCCATCCAGTGGGCGTCGACGACGTCGATCTCCGCGGCCACGGCCGGCGCCTGGGCGGGGGCCGGCGGGGCCTCGACCGGGCCGGGCGCGGACCGCGGCTGCAGCGGGCGGGTCCACTCGCTCCAGTCGGCGGGCGCGGTTCGCACCGGCTCGGGCCGCGGGCGCGAGTCGCCCTCGCCCTGGGCGCGGGCGGCCGCGATCGCGAAAATGACAGCGGCGATCCCCGCCCCGGCAGCCAGTTTCATAATGAAAAGAATGCCTTGAATCGCCGCCTTTGGCTAGCCCATTCCGGTCGGACGTCCGAATCCGGCCTCGTCACGGCGGCAGGGGGTGAGGGTCAGCCGCCGGCCAGGCCCGCCCAGTCCAGGCCGAAGCGCTGCAGATATTTGCGCAGCCGGTCGGCGTCGTTGGCGGAGGCGCGGCGCGAGCGGGACGCGCTGAACAGGGTTCGGCCGGCCTCGGAGAGCGAGCGGCTTCGGCGGCAGATCCGGATGACCTCGGCGAGCTGGACCCGGTCGAAGGGGTCGATCTCCTCCAGCCTCGCCGGGTCGAGGAGCCGGTCGAGCGGATCGGGGGCGCTGGTCCCGTTCGACCAGAAGCGCTTCAGCCGCGCCTTCTCGGCCTCGACCGTCGCGATGTCGATCCGGCCCGCGGGAGCGAAGGTCGCCATCCGGGTCACGCTGGCGGCGAGGTCGCGGAAATTGCCGGTCCACAGCGCGTCGGGCGCGGTCGCGAAAGCGAGGAAGGCGCGGCGCGCCTCCTTGTTGAAGCTGACCCTCGTCCCTTCCCGCTCGGCGAAGCGATCGAGCTCGTAATCGAGGTTCGGCTCGATATCCTCGAGCCGGTCGCGAAGCGCCGGAAGCTCGAACGTCCACAGGTTGAGGCGGGCGAACAGGTCGTCGCGGAAGCGGCCGGCGGCGACGGCGGCGCCGAGGTCGCTGTTGGTGCCGGCGATGAGCTGGAAGTCCGACGAGGCCTCGCGGTCGGCGCCGACCGGAAGGAACCTCTTCTCCTCGATGGCGCGAAGGATCATCGCCTGCTCGTCGAGGCCGAGCTCGCCGATCTCGTCGAGGAAGAGGACGCCCTTGTCGGCGGTGCGAAGCAGGCCCGAGCGGTCGGCGGCGGCGCCGGTATAGGCGCCCTTCCTGTGGCCGAAGAGCGCCGACATCGCGCTGTCGCCCTTCAGGGTCGCGCAATTGACCTCGACGAACTCGCCGGAGACCTGGTGCTTGGCGCGCTTCAGATCGAAGATGCGGCGGGCGAGCTGCGACTTGCCGGCACCGGTCGGGCCCATCAGCAGCAAGGGCGCCCGCGAGCGCAGGGCGACCTGCTCGATCTCGTCGATCATCCGGTTGAACGCCGGGTTGCGGGTCTCGATGCCCGACTTCAGGAACGAGCTCGCCTCGGCGGCGACCGCGGCGAAGCGCGTCGCGATGCTGTCGTAGCGCGACAGGTCGAGATCGATGACGCTCCATCTCGCCCGCCGGGCCGCCGGTCGCGCGCCGCGCGGCGGGTGGGTCTGGAGCAGCCGCGCCGGGCAGGTAGCGCGCCTCGGTGAGCAGGAACAGGCAGATCTGGGCGACGTGGGTGCCGGTGGTGATGTGGACGAGATAATCCTCGGCCTCCGGGTCGAAGGGATAGGCCCGGGCGAAGTCGAGCAGCTTGCCGTAGACCTCCTCGAAATCCCAGGCGTCGGCGAAGTCGAGCAGGCGCAGCCGGACGTCGGTTTCCGGCGAGACGTCGGCGATGTCCGACGTGACGTAACGGGCGAGGCCTTCGTGGAGGCCGCCGTGGATCAGCTCGAACCGGTCGACCCTGCAGGTCCTCCTGCATGCACAGGCCGACGCTCGGCCGCCACTTGTTCCAGCGCGACGGGCCCATCTTGCTGGAATCGAGCGTGGAGCCGACGAAGCCGAGGACGACGGTGGGTCTCATGCTTTATACCATGGGATAAAGCCTTATCTCTGTCGATAGGAAATCGTCGGGGACCTCCGCCTAACCCGATTCCAGCGGTCTCAAAAAGCTTCGCCCAGCCAAAGACTTAGTAATTTTATTCGAGGGCCGATGCGGTTTGGCACGCCCTCTGCACTTCTATCGGCGCCGGGCGACGTCGAACCGTCCGGCGAAGCGGCGGAAGAAGGGGCGGCCGGAATGGGCCGGCCGCCCCGAGAACCGCGAGAGACTTGAGCGTGATACCGGTGAGCGCCGGGCGCGGCCTGGCCTCCAAAGCCAAAGCCCGCTGGTTCGAATCCAGCCACCGGTGCCACGCCGCGAATCGAAGGAGGAAGATGCCATGGCCAACAAGGGCCTTTTCGCTTCCGCCGTCGCGAGGCTTCTGGCCCCGGCCGCGGACACTTTGAACCGGGAGCTTGCCCCGGCCTATGCCTATGGGCCGGAGCACAAGCTCGCCCAGCTCGCCGCGACCGGCACCCTCCAGGACGCTTTCTACGCGACCGCCGAGGCTCAGCTGGCCGACGTCCTGGAGGCGGCGAAGGCGGTCGATCCGCTGTTCGCCGCCAGGGCGGCGGTCTATGCGCGGGCCCGCGGCTCGATGAAGGACATGCCGGCCCTGCTGGCGGCCTGGCTGACGGTGGCGGAGCCGGACCTCGCGGTTCGGGTCTTCGATCGGGTGATCGACAACGGCCGGATGCTTCGCAACTTCGTCCAGATCATGCGCTCCGGCGCGGTCGGTCGCAGGTCGCTCGGCACGCGTCCGAAGCGGCTCGTCCAGAAATGGCTCGAGCGCGCGTCGATGCGCACCCTGATGCAGGCCGCGACGGGGAACGATCCGTCGCTCGCCGACATCGTCAGGATGGTCCACCCGAAGCCGGCCGACGAGGCGCGAAGGGCGTTCTACGCCTGGCTGATCGGGAAGCCGTACGACGTCGCCGCGCTGCCGGCCGAGATCGCCGCGTTCGAGGCGTGGAAGCGGGATCCGTCCCTCTCCCTGCCGGACGTGCCGTTCGAGTGGCTGACCGCCTTCGAGCTGTCGGCCGGGCAATGGGCGGAGCTCGCCGGCCGGATGGGCTGGCAGGCGCTGCGCATGAACCTCAACACGCTGGCGCGCAAAGGCGCGTTCGCGGTCGAGGGCCTGACCGAGACGGTCGCGGCCCGGCTCGCCGATCCGGCGGCCCTGTCGAAGGCGCGGGTCCTCCCGTACCAGCTGATGGTGGCCCTGGGGTCGGTGGACGAGGGCGTTCCGCTCAAGGTCCAGGCGGCCCTGGAGACGGCGCTGGAAGCCTCGCTCGCGAACGTTCCGGCGTTCGAGGGACGGGTGGTCGTCGCCCCCGACGTGTCGGGATCGATGGCCTCGCCGGTGACCGGCTACCGCAAGGGCGCCTCGTCGAAGGTGAGGTGCATCGACGTCGCGGCGCTGGTCGCGGCGGCGGTGCTCCGCCGGAACCGCGAGGCGGTGCTGATGCCGTTCGAGTGGGACGTGGTGCCGCTGAAGCTCGATCCGTTCGCCCGGGTCGCGGTCAATGCCGCGAAGCTGGCGTCGATCGGGGGTGGCGGGACCAACGTCTCGGCTCCGCTCGCCCTGCTCAACGCGCAGGAGGCGAAGGTCGACCTGGTGGTGATCGTCTCGGACAACGAATCGTGGGTCGACGCCACCCGGCACGGCGCCACGGCGACGATGACCGAGTGGAACAGGCTGAAGAAGAGGTGCCCGGCGGCGAAGCTCGTCTGCATCGATCTCCAGCCCTACGGAACCACGCAGGCGAAGAACCGCAAGGACATCCTCAACGTCGGGGGCTTCTCCGACACGGTGTTCGAGACGCTCTCCCGTTTCGCCTCCGGCGAAGCGGAGCGCGACTGGGTCGCCGAAGTGAACGAAATGGAGGTGTAAGGAACAGGGCCGTGGCGAATGCCGGCGGGAGTACATTGCTCCAGGGGGAAACCCCGTATGTCCAGAGTAGAGCGCCCGGGAAACCGGGAGATGGGGTTCGAGTCCCGCCGTTGCAGCGGTAGCTCAAGGACACTCTCGCCATCACTGGTCGCCACGGCCCGACACGAACGACACGCGGCGAATGCCGGAAGGACTACATCGACTCCTAATCGCCAGGTCGCGGGTTCGAATCCCGCCGGGTCCACCGAAATGTGGGGCCCGTAGCTCAGTGGTAGAGCGGGAACGTCTTTCCAAAAACTCGTCGCCGCGACCCGAGACGGCCCTGACGAACCCCTGTTCCCCGGCGAAGGCCGGGGTCCAGCGGCACAGGCGGCGGAACTGGATCCCGGCCTTCGCCGGGAAGCGGTTTTGCCTCGAAGGGACCCGATGATAATTGCCAAAGCTGCGGGAATGCCGGCCGGAACTACATCCTTTGCCAACGATGTTCCGGCCAACCCTCGTCCCGCTGCCGAGGCGAAAAACCGGCGAATGCCTGTGGGAGTACATCGGTGAAACCAGCACCTTCGGGTGTCGGCGCGGTTCGAATCCGCTCTCTCACGTTTCCCTTGTCGCCGGACCCGCACAAACTAGAAGTCGCAGTTCAAAGGAGGGCCCGATGGCCGAGCAGAGTTTCGAATATATGCCCGTCGAGGGCGGAGCGCCGGTCAAGATGTGGACCAAGGGCGTCGCGGTCGATCCCAAGGCGCGCGAGCAGCTCTCGCGCGCGGCGCAGATGCCGTTCATCTTCAAGCATGTCGCGGTCATGCCCGACGTCCATGTCGGGATCGGCGCGACCGTCGGCTCGGTGATCCCGACCAAGGGCGCGGTCATCCCGGCCGCGGTCGGGGTCGACATCGGCTGCGGCATGATGGCGGCCCGCACCTCGCTCCACGCCGCGGACCTCCCCGACACTCTCGAGGGGATCCGCTCGGCGATCGAGCAGGCGGTTCCGCACGGCCGCGACGTCGGCCGGAGCAAGCGCGACAAGGGCAGCTGGGGCGACCCGCCGCCCGAGATCGCCGCCGCCTGGGCGACCCTGGCCGAGCGGTTCAAGCGCATCACCGACAAATATCCGCGCCTCGAGAAGACGAACAACCTCGTCCATCTCGGCACGCTCGGCACCGGCAACCATTTCATCGAGCTCTGCCTCGACGAGAAGGACGAGGTGTGGGTGATGCTCCATTCGGGCTCGCGCGGCGTCGGCAACGCGATCGGCAGCTTCTTCATCGAGCTGGCGAAGCAGGACATGCGCAAGTGGTTCATCAACCTGCCGGACGAGAACCTCGCCTATTTCTCGGAAGGGACCGATCATTTCGACGATTATGTCGAGGCGGTCGGCTGGGCTCAGGACTTCGCGGCCCTGAACCGACGGATGATGATGACCAACGTCATCCGGGCGATCCGGACGGTCATCGCCAAGCCCTTCGAGGCGGAGCTGGAGGCGATCAACTGCCACCACAACTACGTCCAGAAGGAGAATCACTTCGGCGAGAACGTGCTCGTCACCCGCAAGGGGGCGGTGCGCGCGGCCAAGGGCGTGATGGGGATCATCCCCGGATCGATGGGCGCGAAATCGTTCATCGTCCGCGGCCGCGGCAATGCCGAGGCCTTCGACAGCTGCAGCCACGGCGCGGGACGCCTGATGTCCCGGACCGAGGCCAAGAAGGTGTTCACCCTCGACGACCATATCCTGGCGACCGAGGGCGTCGAATGCCGCAAGGACGCCGGCGTGATCGACGAGACCCCGGCGGCCTACAAGCCGATCGAGGCGGTGATGGCCGCCCAGGCGGACCTGGTCGAGATCGTCCACACGCTGAAGCAGGTGGTGTGCGTGAAGGGGTGATCCCCTTCACGCCCATCACCCGCGCCGGGTCGCCGCCATGAGGGATTGGGTCAGCGAATGGGTCCAGGAGGGGCGGCTTTACGTCTGGCGTTACGCCGATCCGGACCGGAGCTGCCGCGGCTGGCACTTCACCGCGGATCCGGCCGGATGCCGGTCGGTCAGGAACCTGATCGACCGGATGCAGGGCGGCGAGGCGAGCGGTCGGACGCTCCGGCTCGACAAGGTGACCGACGCGATCCTGAGCGTCCCGAATTACGGGCGGAAAACCGCCGGGAGCTTCGGCAGGCTTCGGATCGCCTACCGGCCGGAGTGCGATGCGCTTCGGCTGGCGGCCGAAGAGGACGACCTGTTGGTCATGACGATCGGCGGCCGGCGGGCGCGAAAATTGTCGGCCGCCTTCGCCGAAATCGAGAAGGGCGGAGGCGATTTCGGAGTCGACACCTCCGACGATCGCAAAGCCGACAGCTGGATGTTCTGGTGGATGCCGGACGTCGACTATCATTTCGGGAGACAATCGTGATCATCATCGACGGCTCCGAAGGCGAGGGCGGAGGGCAGGTGCTTCGCACCGCGCTCTCCCTGTCGCTCGTCACCGGCAAGCCCTTCCGGATCGAGAAGATCCGCGCCAACCGCTCGCGGCCCGGGGTGATGCGCCAGCACGTCACCGCGGTCGAGGCCGCCTGCGAGATCGGCGGCGCCGAGTGCGAGGAGCTCGCCGTCGGAGCGTCCGAGCTCAGCTTCACGCCGGGGCGGGTCAAGCCGGGCGAGCATCGCTTCGCGGTCGGAACGGCCGGGAGCACCAGCCTGGTGCTCCAGACCCTGCTGCCGCCGCTGATCCTCGCCGGAGCGCCTTCCTCGCTCGTCCTCGAGGGCGGGACGCACAATATCCACGCGCCGCCGTTCGACTTCCTCGACCGGGTCTTCCTGCCGATCCTCAACCGGATGGGGCCGCGGGTTTCGGCCAGGCTCGTCCGGCCGGGCTTCTACCCGGCCGGCGGCGGCCGGATCGAGGTCGAGATGGAGCCGTGCCCGGCCCTGGCGCGGATCGACCTGATCGAGCGCGGCGCGCTGCGCTCCGTCGGCGCCCGCGCCCTCGTCGCCGCGCTGCCGGGCGAGATCGCGGTCCGCGAGCTCGCCGAGGTCGAGAAGATCCTCGGCTGGCCCGAGGCGTCGCGCCGTATCGAGCAGCTCCCGGAACGCTGGGGCCCGGGCAACGTGCTGATGCTGGAAGCGCAGTTCGAGCACGCCACGGAGTTGGTCACCGGCTTCGGCAAGCTCGGCGTTCCCGCCCAGGCGGTGGGCGAGCAGGCGTCGAAGCGCATGGCCGGCTACCTGGCCTCGAACGCGGTCGCGGGCCCCTATCTCGCCGACCAGCTGCTGCTTCCGATGGCGCTGGCCGGCGGAGGGAGCTTCACCACCGTCAAGCCGACCCGGCACAGCCTGACCGCGGCGGAGGTGATCGCGAAGTTCCTCGACGTCGCGATCGCCTTCGAGGAGTTGGACGGCAGCCATCTGGTGACCGTCGGCCCGGCCTGAGCCGCATCCGAACGATTTCGCTAAACTTTCGCGCGCCCCCGCCGATCTAGCATCCATGGCCGGGGGGAAGAGGACAAAACTCTCCCCGCCGGGCCTCTTGGGGGGATGGAATGGTTGCTATCTTCACGAGCGCCGGCGCCGGCGTCGACCGCGGCTCGGCGGCGATCCTCGGCGGCGCCGGACAGGTCGGCAAGGGCCAGCTGGGCACCGCCGGAGGCTCGGTGTCGGTCAACGCCGCCACCGGAATGCTCATCTACAGCCGCCAGGACGAGATGCTGATCGGGCGGGGCCCCGACGCGGCGGTCGGCCTCGCCTATTCGACCGCCGGCGACGGGGTCTGGTCGCCTGACTATTTCCGCGCCGTCCGACACCTCACCGGCACCGTCAACACCGCCGGGAGCACCATCTCGCTGCTCCGTGAATATTATCAGGACAACGCCGTCTTCACCTACGACTCGGCGCGAGGCGCCTATGTCCGAAAGGACGGCGCCGGCGCCCATGACGAGCTTCGCTTCAGCGGCGGCGTCTGGGCGTTCGTCGACGGCGACACCCAGACGACCGAATATTTCGAATATTATACCAGCGACATGTATCTGCGCAGGCGGCAGGTCGACCGCGACGGCAACACGCAGACCTTCGACTACATCGCCGGCACCTCCCGGGTCAGCCGGATCACCAATGCCGACGGCGGCTATGTCGAGATGAGCTACAACGGCAGCCGGCCGACCCAGGCCGTCACCTACGCCGCGGGCGGCGGCCCGGCCTTGACGCGGGTCCGCTACACCTGGGACACCTCCGCCGCGGCCCGCCTCGAGAGCGTCACCGTCGATCTCAGCCCGGCGGACAATTCGATCGCCGACGGCAACACCTACGTCACGACCTTTACCTACGAGAGCAGCACCAGCCGGCGGATCAAGTCGATCACCCAGAAGGACGGATCGAGCCTCGAGATCGGCTACGATTCGTCGGGCCGGGTGCAGGCCCTGACCGAGCTCGTCGACGCAAGCTCCACCCGGACGACCACCCTCGCTTATCATTCGGGCTACACCACGATCACCGACGCCCAGAACGGCGTCACCACGCTGCGCTACGACGAGCGCAAGCAGCTCGTCCAGATCAGCCTTCCGCCGGCCTCCGCCGCAGCCCCGGCCCAGGCCACCCAATTCGCCTACAACGCCCATGGCGACGTGGTCAGCGTCACCGACGCCGCCGGAACCGTGACCCTTTTCGAATATGATGCCAACGGCAATCAAGTCGCCCGCGAGGACAGCCTCGGCAACCGGATCACTCGAACCTACGGCGCCAGGAACGAACTCCTTACCGAAACCCTTTCCGAAGCGACCCCCCTGGCCTTCGTCACCAACGGGGCGACGCCGACGATCGCCGGCAACAAGCTGCTCGGCTCGGTCGACAATGCGTGGGGCAGCGCGGTCAGCGCCCAGTCCTACACCGGCGGAGCGGCCGTCGCCGGGCGGCGTAGCCATCCCTCCAACGGCTATTCCGTGCTCGGCCTGACCGACGGCGCCCTGTCGACCGGGTCGCCTTACGCCGATTATGATTATGCCTTCTATTTCTACGAAGACCGGATCCGGATCTGGGAAAACGGAGCCCTGATCACGGATCCCGTGGCGAGCGGCGCCTCGGACAACCATTATTGCCAGATCGAATATGACGGCGCCAAGGTCATCTACCGGATCAACGGCGCCGTCGTCCACGAAACGGCCACGACCGGCGGGCGCACCTTCCACGCCGGAGTGTCGACCTTCGCGACCAGTCGCGGAGTCCAGGGCGTCACCTTCGCGTCCTCCGCGCCACCCGCGAGCTTCATCATCGGCGGACCGACGCCGGTCATAACCCCCGGCAAGATCCTGGGAGGCGTGGACGGGGTGTGGGCGACGGCGACCACCGTCCAGGCCCATAATGGATCGGCCTATGTCGCCGGCCGCCGGCATCATCCCGTCAACGGCCTTTCGGCGTTCGGGCTCACCGACAGGTCCGGAAGCGAGCTCGACTACGCTTTCTATTTCTACGAAGGCAGCATCCTTTTCCTCGAGAATGGCGGAATCGCCGGCACCGCGGTGGCGAACACCGCGACGGAGAACGATTTCTGCCAGATCGAATATGACGGCGCGAAGGTGACCTACCGGCTCAACGGGGTCGTCGTCCGCGAGGTGACGACCACCGCCGGGCGAACCTTCCACGGCGCGGTCGCGGTCATCTACACCGACCGCGGAGTGCAGGATTTCGTCTTCGCGACCGCTCCGCCCGTGCACGCTTTCGCGTCGACCGGGCCGGCGATCTCGATGCTGAACAACAAGATCCTCGCCACCCAGTGGGCGTGGGGAACCGTGGTCAGCCCGCAATCCTATACCGGATCTGCCTATATCGCCGCTCGCCGGCATCATCCGGCCAACGGCCTTTCGATCTTCGGGCTCACCGACAAGTCCGGAGCCGAATTCGATTATTCTTTCTATTTCCACGAAGGCAGCATCTTCGTTTTCGAGAATGGCGGGATCGTCTCGACGCCGGTGGTGAACACCGCGACGGACAACGATTTCTGCCAGATCGAATATGACGGCGCGAAGGTGATCTACCGCATCAACGGGGTCGTCGTCCGCGAGGCGGCCACGACGGGCGGCCGGACTTTCCACGCGGGAGTGTCGACGTTCAGCGCGGGCAGCGGAGTCCAGGATCTGGTGTTCGCCGCCTCGCTTCCGGCCGCGACGCGCTACGTTTACGATAGCGAAAACCATCTGCGCTTCGTGATCGGCGCCGAAGGCGACGTGACCGAATATCGTTACAACGCCGTGGGACAGCAGGTCACCCGGCTGGACTATACGGAGCACGCCGCCGATGTGGTGAGCGCCGCTCCGGGCCAGAGCTACTACGAGTCGGGCGTGAACGGGTGGATCGCCTGGATGGCGGACAAGAGCTCGTTCAAGCGCACCGACACCTATTACGACGCGCGCGGCCAGGTCAGCAGCGTCGTCAGCCACAGCTCGCTGTCGAAATACGGGGAAGGCGCGGACTCGCCGCTGGCCATCGCCGCGGGCGCGTACACCCATGTTGCCCAGCAGCCGGACGGTCTCTACCGGATCACCAAGACGATCGAGACCTTCAGCTCCTGGGACGCGGAAGCCCACTCCCGGATGAAGGTCGAGGGGGATTTCATCCTTCAGGTGCGGCCGGGACAGACCGACAAGGCGACGATCGGGGGCATGTCCGCCTACCCGACGGCCACCCCCGATTACCCCAATCTCGACTACGGCTATTACTTCGAGGCCGGCGGCGCCGCCTGCTTCATGGAAAAGGGCATCTGGTCGGGCATCGCCACCTATGCCGCCGGCGACAATTTCTGGCTGGAGAGAGTCGGCAGCACGATCAATTATTATAAGGGCGCCACCTTCGCCGCCGCCAAGGCGGCCGGCACCTTGCGCACCCGCACCGACGCCGCCGGCGCCCTCTACTTCGATTCCTCAATCTATACGTGGGGCGGCTATCTCGACGCCGCGCTGACGCCGCAGGATGTCGTCGCCCGCTGGAACACCACGGTCGAGGCGCAGGCGGACGGCCTCTACCGGGTGACCAAGACCGGCGGCGGCCTCTCCAACTGGGACGCGGACGCCCGCTCGACCTCCAAGGCGGACGGCGATTTCGTGCTTCGCCTTCGGCCCAACCAGAACAACCGTCCGATGGTCGGCGGAGTATCGGCGGCGCCGGAGAGCCATACTTCCTTCGAGGTCGACTTCGGCTTCTATTTCAACGAGGGCGGGGGCGCTTATTGGATGGAAGGCGGCTATCACGCCTTCCTCGGCGCCTACGTCAATCCGGGCGACGATTTCTGGCTGGTCCGGACCGGGACGACGATCAACTATTACAAGGGCGCGACGCTCGAGGCCGCGGTGGCGGCCGGCTCGCTGCGCACTCGCACCGGCGCCGCCGGCACCTTCTATTACGATTCCTCTTTCCTCAATGTCGGCGCGTCGATGGACGTGGCGTTCATGCCCTCGCCGATCGTCAACGGCGTCAACATGACCGTGGCGCCGGTCGGCGACGGCCTGCAGCGCATCACCAAGTCCGGCACCGGCGGAGACTGGGATGCCGATGCCCGCTCGACGACCCGGGCGGAAGCGGATTTCGTGCTCCGCCTCCGGCCGAACCAGACCGGCACCTACATGATGGCCGGAGTCTCGGCGGCGCCCGACGCCGGCTCGTCCTACAACAGCCTCGGCTACGCGTTCTATTTCATGTATTCCGGCGACGTCCATGTCGTCGAGAACGGAGCGGACATCGGCCTCGGCATAACCTATGCCCCGGGCGACAATTTCTGGCTGGTCAGGTCCGGCAACTCGATCGGCTATTACCGCGGCGCGACCCTCGAGGCGGCGATGGCCGCGGGCGCGCTCCGCACCCGCGCCGGGGTCAGCGGGATCTTCCATTTCGACTCCTCCTTCCTGTCGTCCGGAGCGTCGATGGACGTCTCCTTCACGCCGACCGAGTCCGCGGGCGCGTCGGCCGGAGTCAGCCGCACCCATTATATCTACGATCCGGCCGGCCAGCTGCTGTCGCGGGTGACGGAAGGACAGAAAGCGGAAACCTTCGTCTATGACGGTCTCGGCCGGATGGTCGCGTCGAAGGACGCCAGCCAGGGCACCACCAGCATCGTCTTCAACGACGCCGCGAACCAGACCGTCGTCACCCTCGCCAGCGGCCTGGTGCGGACCTCGACCTACGACAAGGCGGGAAGCCTGATCAGCGTCGCCGAGGGCGGCTCCTATGTCGCGGGCGGGACGGCGAACAACCGGTACGACAAGCTCGGCCGGCTTCGGGTGACCACCGACGCCACCGGCTTCGACAAATATTTCGTCTACGACAAGGTCGGCCGGCTGGTCGGAGAGGTGAACGATCGCGGCGACCTCACCGAATATCGCTACGACGCCAATGACCGCCTCGTCGCCACGGCGCGCTACGCCAACCCGATAAGCGCGGCGAACCTCGCGATCCTGGCGGACCCCAATTCGACGATCGAGATGTCGGCCCTTCGGCCCGCCGCGCATTACTGGGACATCTGGAGCTGGCGCACCTACGACAAGGAGGGCCGGCTCACCTCTTCGATCGACGGCACGGTCCGCACCTACGAATATGACAAGGCCGGCCGGCTCATCAAGAGCATCGCTTATTACAACCCGCTGAGCTGGGACCAGGCCGCCGCCTTCCAGGCCAACCCACCGACCAAGCCCTGGATTCCGGCGGCGGACGGGCGCGACAGCGTCACCCGCAACTTCTACGACAGGCAGGGCCGGCTGGTGGCGGTCCTCGACGGCGAGGGCTTCCTGGTCCGCAACGTCTACGACCGCGCCGGCCAGCTCGTCGAGAAGATCGCCTACGCCACGGCGACCGCCGCCGCCGACCGGGCGTCGGGCACGCTCGCCCAGATCATCGCTCACCTGCCCGCCCATGCCGACGACCGCCGAACGCGCTTCGTCTACGACGGCCAGGGCCAGCTGCGCTTCGAGGTCGACGCGCTGAACCAGGTCACCGAATATGGCTATAACGGCGCCGGGCAGATGGTCTCGACGACCCGCCATCCCGGCAGCATCGCGTGGTGGTCCGACGGCACCTACGACGACGTCAAGGGACTGGTCGCCGCCCTGCGCACCCCGACGTCACCGCCGGTCCGCAAGAGCTGGAGGGTCTACGACCCGTCGGGCCGGCTCGCCTACGCCATCGACGCGGAAGGCGCGGTCGCCTCCTACGGCTACGACATTATGGGCCAGGTGACCAAGACGGTTCGCTTCGCCGAGCTTCGGCCGACGGCCGCGGCCCCCGACTTCACCGCGATGAGCGACTGGGCCGCCGCCCAGAGCGGAAACGCCGCCAACCGGGTGACCCGCACCTATTACAACGCCTGCGGCGAGGCCCGCTACACCGTCGATGCCGAGGGCTATGTCAGCCGCGCCGATTTCGACGCCGCTGGGCGGATGATCGGCGAATATCGCTGGGACAACCCGATCTCGGTCGACGACGCGTCGACGATCGGAGGGGTGGAGACCGCTTCGAACTATGCCGGGGAATGGACGGGCAGGACCTACACCTACGCGTTCGGCGGGGAGCTCACCGACTTCCGCGACGGGGCCGGCAACTGGACCGCTTACGGCCGCGGCCACAACGGCACCCTTCGCTACGAGTTCGTCGTCCTCAGCGACGAAGCCTACACCTATTACGACTATGACAATTGGGGCCGGGTGGTCCTTCGCACCGAGGCGACCGGAGCCCCCGAGGCCGCGGCCGCCGGTTATCGTTTCGACGGCCACGGCAATCTCGACCGGGTCGTCGACCCGCGCGGCAACGCCACCGTCAGCACCTTCGACCATCTCGGCCGGGTGATCACGGAGACCGACGCCGCCGGCGGCGTCGTCACCTACGAATATAACGCCTTCGGCGACGTCACGAAGGTGACCGACGCTCGCGGCAACGCCACCGTCCACAGCTACGACCAGCTCGGCAGGCTCAAGACGACGACCGACGCGCTCGGCAACGTCACCAGCCATTCCTACGACGATTTCGGCGACCTTCGCACCGTCACCCGCGGCTCCGCCGTCACCCGCTTCGACTACGATCTCGCCGGCCGGGTCATCAAGACCACCGACGCCGAGGGCCATTACGAGCTTTACGGCCTCAACGCCTTCGGCGACCGGATCAGCGTCCGCAACAAGATCGGCGGCATCACCTACAACAGCTACGACCGCCGCGGCCTGCTGCTGGCCGAGACCCTGCCGATGGCCTCGATCACCGCGGACGGCGTGGTTGCCGCGACCAGCGTCACCAACAAGTTCGAATATGATTCGCGCGGCAACCGCACCAAGCGGATCGAGGCCTTCGGGCTCGGCGAGGCGCGCACCACCCTTTGGATCTACGACAAGGCCGACCGCCTCGTCGAAACCCGCGGCAACCAGGTCAAGACGATCAGCCAGGCGAGCCACAACGACTTCATCTGGGTCGTCCCGACCGAGAAGCTCAAATACGACGCCCGCAGCCGGGTGATCGAGAAGACCGACGCGCTCGGGGGGCGGACGCTCTATTATTACGACAAGATGAGCCGGGTGACGGCGGAGATCGGCCCGACGGGGACGTTCACCGCCTACACCTACGATGCCAACGGCAACATGCTGACCCGACGGGTCTACGGCACCGCGGTCGCCCTTCCCGGGGTCGCGGGCGGCGCTCCGCCCGCGCCTCCCGCCGGCGAATATCGCGAGACGAGCTACACCTACGACGCTCTCAACCGGCTCAAGACGACCAGCATCGTCTCGATCCGGACCGGCGCCTGGAGCCCCGACGTCAACCAATATGTCACCTCGGACTATCAGACGGCGACGACGACTCTCGACTACGATCTCAACGGCAATGTCGTCCGCACGGTCGACGGCAACGGCCATCCCAGCTTCGCCTTCTACGACAAGCTCAACCGCAAGATCGCCGAGGTCGACCGCGAGGGCTATCTCACCTTCATGATCCTCGACGGCGAGGGCAATGCCGTCTGGGAACATCGCTACGAGAACCCGCTCTCGGGGGTGACGACGGCGAGCGACCTCGACACTCTGCGCAACGCCGCCGGAGCCGCCCGCACCACCGAATTCTGGTACGACCAGAACGGCCGCCGGACCGCCGAGCGGCGTTACGGGGTCCAGGCCTATACGGTCGATCCGGGAAGCGGCGCGCTCGGCGGCCCTGGCTCGGTCGTCGCCGCGATCGGTTATTCCTACAACGGGCTCGGCCAGGTCCTCCGCAAGACCGAGTCGAACGGCGACTATGTCGATTATGATTACGACCAGGCCGGCCGTCTCACCCGCGAGCGCCGCGCGCCGTTCGCCGACTTCGAGACCGTCTCGGTCCGGCCCACGATCGATTATTCCTATGACGGCCTCAACGCCCTGACCGTCACCCGCCAGGGCGGCGAGACGGCGGGCGCGGCCGACCGGATCACCCGCTATCATTACGCCGTCGGCGGCCGTCTCGACACGATGTACGACGCCAACGGCGCCTATTACCAATATTATTACGATGCCGCCGGCGACGTCCTGCGCGAGAGCTATTACCGCTACAAGTGGGACTACACCGCCACGCTGGACAGCCTGCTCTACACCCGCGACCAGCTCGGCCGGGTCACCTCGCAGAGCCTCGCCACCTGGAACGGCTCGGGGTGGCAGCGCGGCGACGTCCAGATGACCGCCTACAACGCCTATGGCGACGTCGCCCAGCGCGGCCTCAACAACGTCTGGCACGAGCAATTCCACTACGACAGCGCCGGCCGGCTCTGGAAGACGAACGAGGGCGATGGAGTCTGGCGCTTCTTCGTCTACGACGCCGCCGGCAACCGCACGGCGACGCTCGAGAGCGAAGGCATCGACCTCTCCGGCCACAGCCTCTATCAGGTCCTCCTGATCGCGTCGGCCAACGCCGCCACCTATGTCGGCAATCATTATGCCGACGGGCTCAACGTGACGATCGCCCGCTACGACCGGCGCGGCCTGCAGACCTCGACGCGCCTGCCTTCCCGCCAGCTCAGCGGCTCGACCATGGCCACCCTGGAGACCGCCCGCACCTACAACGCCCATGGCGAGGTGACGAGCGAGACCGACGCGCGCGGCTTCACCACCGATTTCGCCTACAATGCGATGGGCCGGCTGATCGAGAAGAAGAGCCCGACCGTCGCCTACACGACCGAGGCCGGAGCGGTGCTGAGCGCGCGTCCGACCGAGCGCTATCATTACGACGTCTCCGGCCGCCTGATCGCGACCGAGGATGCCAACGGCCACCGGGTCCGCCGAAGCCTCGTCGCCGGGACCGGCCATGGCGGCTCGGAAGCCCTCGTCGCGGCCGAGCATCACGAGGACGGCGGAGTCTTCAGGACCGGCTACGACGTCTTCGGCGACGCCCGAAGGCTCACCAACGAGATCGGCCAGGTCGACACCCGAGCCTATGACAGGATGGGCCGGATCACCGTCCAGACCCAGCACAGCGGCCTCGTCGATTATTATGTCCACGACCTGCTCGGCCAGCGGGTCCGGCACTCGAACAGCCTGCTCGGCGACAATCTCGAGACCACCGAATATGACATGCAGGGCCGGGTGACCTCGCAACGGGCGTTCGGAGGCGACGTCACCACCACCAGCTACGTCTGGGATTCCTCGATCGCCAATTACGGCGTGGGCACCACCGGCGGCTGGACCGAGACGACCACCTACGCCAACGACCGGCAGCTGATCGAGAAGTCGGACCGGTACGGCCGCATCCTGTGGAAGCACGATCTCGGCAACCACGTCTTCAGCTTCGGCTACGACGCCGCCGGCCGGCTGACGAGCCGCACGGGCCCCGAGACGCTCAGCTGGAGCTATTACAACACCGGCCTCGCCTACAGCGTCGGCGACGGCGCCGGCAGCTCCGCCCTCTACGGCTACGACGCCGCCGGGAACAAGATCCAGGAATATACGGTCAAGGTCGGAATCGTCGTCCAGAACGCCTTCGCCACCTATGACGAGCTCGGCCGGATGAAGAGCTGGGGCGAGCATGGCGGCGCGGTCTCGCCCGGCTCCTCGACCAGCTACGAGTACGACCTCGCCGGAAACATCCGCAAGACCCATGCGGTGACCGCCGAGCTCGACGTCCAGGGCGCCGTCAGCACCTACCGCACCGTCGACTATTGGTACCGCTACGACTCGATGAACCGGGTCGTCACCGACAAGGGGGCGCTCGCCGGCGGGGTGATCGTCGGCGGCACCCGCTACACCTACGACCCCGCCGGCCGCCGGGTGACCTCGACGACCAGCGTCACCCGCACCGCGAAGCTGTGGAAATACCAGAAGAACACGTTCGTCCGCTATGCGACCGAATATCCCTACGTCTATGAGGATAACGGCGGCGGCACCTTCTCCTACATCGACTACAACTTCACCTCGGCCCAGGTCGAGACCTACAATTACGACTCCAACGGCCACCTCGCCAGCGTCTCCATCGCCGTCCAGAGCCTGCCCTATTACGACGTCTGGGGAACCAACAATCCGCAGCCCGGGCCGCTCGGGGCTCCGGTCATCCGAGCCGTCTACAGCCACGACGCGATGGGCCGGACGACGGCCCAGAGCGACTATCTCGAGGACGGCTCGACGATCGCCTATTCGCGCACCGTCGCCTACAATTCCAAGGGCCAGGTCGCGAGCGAGACGACCAACACCCGCCAGGGCACCGACACCTGGACGAGCGTCGTCACCAGCGACTACGGCAGCGGCTCGGGCTATGCGCTCGGCGCCGCCGTCGTCACCACCACCAGCGACAGCAAGAACGGCTATTGGCAGCATTCGACGACGACGACCAACAGCTTCGCCTGGTGGGACGGGGCGGTTCAGTCGCAGGTGAGCTTCGCCAAGACCGACCAGCCGACCTACACGACGACCTACAGCTACGGCGCTTCGGGCCAGCTCGCCTCGATCTACGTCGGCGACGGCCGCCCGCGCACCATCACCTTCACCACCGACATGCTCGGCCAGGTGATCCGCCGCGACGAGGCCGACAACATCGCCTACGACCCGGTCTGGATGAAGGGCGGCGACCCGCACGAAATCTGGTACCGCTTCAACGGCAAGCAGATCGCCTTCACCGGCAACAACGGCACGCTCGACGTCAGCTACGCCGCCTCGATCGCGTCTCGGACCAAGGTGGCGGTCACCGGCACCGACGGCGGCGCCTTCCGCCACGGCCTCCACAACGGCCCCGCCATCACCGACTACGATCCCAGTATCGAGGAGATCAACAGCTACGCCCAGGGCTCGGCCGGCGGCGGCTACACGGTCCGCGCCGGCGACAGCCTGCCGGGCATCGCCCTCGCCCTCTGGGGCGACGCCTCGCTGTGGTACAAGCTCGCCGAGGCCAACGGGCTGTCGGGCGCTTCCGCGCTGGTCGAAGGCCGGAACCTGGTCATCCCGCACGGCGTCCAGGCCAACCACCACAATGCCGGGACGCTCAAGCCCTACGACCCGGCCGAGACGCTCGGCGACACCAGCCCGACGACGCCCAAGCCGCAGAAGAAGAACAAGTGCAGCGTCTTCGGAGCCATCCTTCTGGTCGCGGTGGGTATCGCGGTGACGGTGTTCACCGCCGGCGCCGCCGTCGCGGCGCTGTCTCCGGGGATGAGCCTGCTCACCGGGATCGGCACCTTCATGGCCGGCGGCGCCGGTTTGGGAACGATGATGGCGGCCGGCGCCGTCGGAGGGGCGCTCGGCTCGGCGGCGAGCCAGGGCCTCGGAGTCGCCATGGGGCTCCAGGACAAGTTCAGCTGGAAGGGCGTGGCTCTGGCCGGGCTCGCCGGCGGCATCTCGGCCGGCCTGGGCAAGCTCTTCCCGGGAACCCTGCCCCTCTCCGCCGCGGAGAAAACGGCCGGCCACACGGCCAGGAGCCTCGGCACGCTCAGCCTGGTCGGCCGCGGCGCCTTCCTCGGCGCCAGCGGCAGCATATTGACCCAGGGCATCGGCACGATGCTCGGGCTGCAGAAGAAGTTCGACTTCGCCAACGTCGCGGCGGCCGGCTTGGCGGGCGGGGCCAGCGCCGGCATCGGCAAGGTCCTGAACGCGGGCCCGCTGTCGGACCTTTCAGCCCGCAACATCAGCGCCAACCTCGCCACCTCGACCGCCGGCGCCATCGCCAACGCCACCGTCCGAAGCCTCGTCTACGGCACCGACTTCGGCGACAACATGCTGGCCGCGCTTCCGGACATCATCGGGTCGACGATAGGCAACATGGTCGCCGGGGCAGTGGCTGACCGCCCCGCGGCCTCCGCTGCGCCAAATGCTGACGACAATGCTGGCTCAAGCGATCCGGAGACTCTGGGCTCGATCACCGATCCGATCGATTTGGGCCCAGTCGATCTCGGCCCCAATCTGGGCGCCCTTCTGACGACGCCGGAGGAACTGGATCGAGCTTATCTGGCCGCGGGCATCGATCCTTTCCTGCGCAGGGCGGAGATCGCCGCGGAGATTCGCAACGAAAAAGGCTGGACCTCCGCCGAGCAGCCGACCGTGGACGAGAAATGGCGCACGGTCGAGGTTCGCGACACCTGGCACCTCCCGACCTTGCGCCGGTTCCGGGCGGAATATCACTATGCCATATCGAAAACGCGCTGGATGCCGGGCGACGAGCAACGGCTGGCCGATTACAACGTCCGCGAGCAGCAGATCATCGAGCTCGACGCTCTGCTCGAGTCTCAGGTCCGCCGGGAAATCGGTGGCTTCCTTGCAGCCGGGATCCTCGGCGGCGGCACCGGGGCCGGTGGAGCCCTTCTGTTTGGCCCATCGCTGATTGGCGGAGCCATGACGGCGGGCGCGTCTTCGAGCCTTGGCGGTGTGCCGATGCGCTGGACGCTCGGTCAGGAGAATAGCCTCCGAACTTTCGGCCAGGATGGAATCCTAGGCGTCACATTTTATGGCGCGGGTCGAGCGATCGGCTTCGGGATTAGCAAGATAGCCAAAGGTTCTGACATTCCAATTTGGCATGGCTCGGGCCCCATACGCGGTAGTTTCGGTGTCAACGCGAGCTCCAAGTCCACCCGCGGGCTGCAAAGCTTCTTCCCACGTCGCGGAGTTGAGTATATTTTCGATCCGGACACGTCTACGCTCGTGGTTAGCACAGGACGTTGGACACATTCGCCCCTGGCTAACGCGATAGGCGCTGACCGCAGTCGCGTTGTGGGAGGATTCTTTTTCCGCCATAGGGATGGCACCATGATAACCAACGAATACAGCGGGCATTTCTGGAAAAACTGGACGCCTCAGACACGCCAGCAATTCCAAAATACGATGAGCAAACACGGGTTTGACCATGAACACCTTGAAGGCATGTTGGCGCCATGGTGAGGTCGCTGTCCTATGGCGGCGGACTATTCCTCGATCTGAATGACGAAGGAGAATGGTCTGTCCGCAACGGTAACGACTTATATCCCTTGTCTAAGATCGAAGAGTTTTTTCGGGCATGGCTCCTAATGGAACAGCCGTTTGACGAAGTGAGAACTGAACTTGATCGAATGCTGGCTGACATCGCGATTGACGCTGAGTTTCCATACTGGAAGCTAATTGGCTCAGCGATGAAGGCGAAGTCTGCAGAGTGGACAGACATAGGAATGGCTTGGCTTCCATTCCTTGCACTGGAGCAAATGGCGCCTTTGAGAGATGTCCTTAAAGAAGTTGTAGATGAAAAATGGGCAAGTCAGAAGACAAGGCAGTTGGCTCGTAGGTACTTGGGCGAAATTGAAAGGGCTGGGTCGATCCAATCGTAGCTTTGCGCGAAAGACCGAAAAAAGGGCCCGCCGCGCCCCGGCGGCGCGGCGGACCCTTCGGGGTGGCGCCATGATCGGCTGGCGCCGCCCGCGCACCATCACCTTCACCACCGCCATGCTCGGCCAGGTCATCCGCCGGGACGAGGCCGACAACATCGCCTACGACCCGGTCTGGATGAAGGGCGGCGACCCGCACGAAGTGTGGTACCGCTTCAACGGCAGGCAGATCGCCTTCACCGGCAACAACGGCACGCTCGACGTCAGCTACGCCGCCTCGATCGCGTCTCGGATCAAGGTGGCGGGTCACCGGCACCGACGGCGGCCCCTTCCGCCACGGCCTCCGCAACGGCCCCGCCGTCACCGGTCACGACCCCAGCCAGCGGATGCCGCTTCGTCTTTCCGCCGACTGCCGCTCGACTGGTCGATTTCCCATTTCCAGACAGTCGCCGGCAAGCTATGGCCAAAACCATGAGCTTCGGCGCAAGGCTAGCTGAGGAACGCAGACGGCTGGGCTACACGCAGGCCCAATTCGCCGCGCTGGTCGGCAGCGATGCGCCCAAGCAGAGCCTCTGCGAGAACGACCGTCGCCAGCTTCGCGCCGACTATCTGGCGCGCGTCGACGAGGCGGGGGTCGACATCTTCTATGTGCTGACCGGCAAGAGGCGGCAGGGCGACTGGCTCGGCGAGCAGGGCAGCGCGACGCTCTCCGCCTTCCTCGCTTCGCCCGAAGAGCTGCGGCCGGCGCTCGTCACCCTGGTCGAGGATCTGGAGCGCCTGGTCTCGCGCTGACCGCGGCGGGGCGCCGGGCCGGGGCGCGGCCGCGAGCCGGCTAGAATTTGGTCCCCAACCTCACCCCGATCATCCGCGGGCGGATGACGTAGGTGTAGACCTTCGGCCCGATCGCGGTGACTCCTTCCGG
Organism: uncultured Alphaproteobacteria bacterium; assembly: GCA_963716155.1. Classification (GTDB taxonomy): domain Bacteria; phylum Pseudomonadota; class Alphaproteobacteria; order Sphingomonadales; family Sphingomonadaceae; genus Allosphingosinicella. The sequence continues at coordinate 1,322,485 of OY970297.1, read as the reverse complement.
GTCGCCGCAGACGCTCTCGGTGCACTGGATGGTGTTGCCGGTCTCGCCGTTCACATCCATCAGGTTCTTGACGAACAGCTCCGCCTTCCAGCGGCCATTGGTCACTCCGGCGCTAAGGTCGATCGTGTCGTAATCGTCGAGCGGGCCGAGTATCTGCCGCTCGAACAGCCTGAGGTCGCTTTTGCGCGGGCCTTCGTGGATCCAATTGCCCTGGACATGGGCGTCGAGGCCGACGAAGTCGAACTCGTAGCGCAGCAGCGCATTAGACTTGAAGCGCGCGGTGATCGGCAGCTGGGTGCCGGCGGGCGCGAGCACCTCGTTGGCCTCGCCGCCGGGGCCGGGGATGCTGCAGTCGAATTCCTCGTTGGCGAACAGGCAGAAATCGTTGGTGATCTTGGCGTCGTTGTACGAGGCTCCGAAGCTGATCGTGAGGCCGCGCACCGGCCGGACGAAGAGGTCGAGGTCCGCGCCTCGGATCCGGGCATTGCCGACGTTGCGGATCTCGGTGAGGCCGTTGGGGCCGAGGAAGGACAATTGCATGTCCGACCAGTTCAATTGGTAGAGGGCGCCGTTGATGCGTAGCCGGTTGTCAGCCCAGCTGGTCTTGAAGCCCAGTTCGTAATTGTCGATGAAATCGGGTGCGTAGGGCGCCAGGGTGCCGCGCCGGTTGACTCCGCCCGGCCGGAAGCCGCGCGACCAGGTGCCGTAGAGCAGGACGTCGTCATTGGGCTTCCAGGTCAGGTTGAGGCGGTGGATGAAGTCGGTCGCCGACGTCGTCTTGTCGAGGTTGGTGCAGGGGGAATCATCGACCACGGCGGGTGCGAAGCAGGCGGCGACCCCGGTCTTGCTGCTGTAGCCGGAGCTGAAGCCGAAGAAGCCCTCGAGCGAGTTCTTGAAGCGGTAGAGCCGGCCGCCGGCGGTCAGGGTCAGCTTCGGCGTGATGTCCCAGTTCGCCTCGCCGAAAACGGCATAGTCGCGGTCGGTTCGGACCTGCTGGGTCAGCCAGATGTTGCTGGCGGTGCCGGGCACGGTGATCGCGTCGGCGATATTGTCGATGATGTAGTTCTGCTCGATGTTGTGCGTCTGGCGCTGGTAGAAGAGGCCGCCGATGAAGCGGACCCGCCGGTCCGTCGGCGAGGCGATGCGAAGCTCGTGGCTCTGCTTGGTGAAGCTGTCGTCCGACAGGATGTACTGGTTCGGATTCACGAAATTGTCGTCATTGTCGTAGAAATAGGCGCCGTAGCCGGCGAGCGCGTCGTAGAAATAGGCATAGTCGACATAGTCCGACGCGCCGTCGATCTGCCGCATCATGTAGGCGCCGGCATAGGTCAGGTCGAAATTGCCGACCTTGCCGGAGACGGTCAGGGCGGCCTGGAACCATTTGTCGACGAAATGCTCGCGGTTGAACTGGCTGACCTCGAGCTCCTGGAGGCCGCGTTCCTGGGCGAAGGTGCCGTCGCTGACCTGCTTCTGGCCCATGATCTGGGGAAGGATCGTCCAATTGTCGTCGAGGTCGATCTTCAAGGCCGCCCGCGCACCATAAGTCTCGACGTCGTTATAATCGTCCTCGACGAAGGGCGCGTTGGTGAAGGTGATGCCCGACGTGGGGAAGGTGAGGCTGCCCGGGACGTTGTCGATATAGCCGGCGTCCTTGCGGTACCAGCCGACCACCCTGAACGCCATCCGGTCGTTGATCGGGGCGTTGACATAGGCCTCGCCGGTATAGCCCCATTCGCCATGGGCGACGTTGTTCAACTCGACATTGGCCTCGCCGTAGAAGCCCGACGTGTCGGGCTTGTTGGTGATGAGGCGGATCGTGCCGGCCTGGCTCGAGGCGCCGTAGAGCGTGCCCTGCGGCCCGGCCAGCGCCTCGACCCGGGCGAGGTCGAAGACGTGGACGTCGAGCGCGCCGGTGATGGTCGTGATCGGCTGCTCGTCGAGATAGGTGCCGACCGACGGCAGGGACGCCGAATGGTTGGCATTCTCGCCCGAGGCGACTCCCCGGAAATAGACGTTGGAGAAGCCGGGACCGGCGCTCTGGAAGGAGATGGACGGGACCTGGCGGGCGTAATCGGCGAATTCGTTGACCTGGAGCTCTTCGAGCTTCTCGGTTCCGAAGGCGGTGACCGCGATCGGCACGTCCTGGAGATTCTCCTCGCGCTTCTGGGCCGTGATGACGATGTCGGCATCGTCGGACTGGCCGCGGCCGGTGTCCGCCTGGTCGCCGGCGCCGCTGCCCTCGCCGGTGGCGGGCGGGTCGGGCTCTTCCTGGGCGAAGGCCGCGGCCGGGATGGCGGCCGAGGCGAGCAGAAGGGCGGCGAGCTTCAGGCTGGGTGCGAGGCGCATGTCGGCAAATCCCCCGGATTTTGCGTCGGGGCGAATCTGTCCTGCTTGGGGGGGAGCGGTCAAACTTATTCTGCCGACGAAACGGTTCTGTGGGGCGGCTGTGGTTTCGAGGTCACGCCGGCACCCCTCTCCCTCCAGGGGAGAGGGAGGGGCCCGTCCGGCATAGCGAAGCGAAGGCGGATGGGAGGGTGAGGGCAGGTCGGGCCGCGCCGTGCCCTCACCCTGCCGCCGCTTCGCGGCGGCTGTCCCTCTCCCCTAGGTTGTGTGGACACTTATCGTAACCAGAGGATGGTTGCGGCGAGGGTGACGACGGCGAGGTAGTTGCGCGCGGTCTTTTCGAAGCGGGTGGCGACGCGCCGGAACTGCTTGAGCCTCGAGAAGCAGCATTCGATGAGGTGGCGCTGGGCGTAGAGCGCTTTGTCGAGGGGCTGCTTTCGAGCGCGCGACGGGTTGCTTGGGATGACGGCAAGAGCGCCCTTGTCGGCGATGATGCGGCGCAAGGAGTCGGCATCGTAGGCGGTGTCGGCCATGACGATGCTGGCCGGCAGGTCTTCGATCAGGGCGGCGGCCTGGGGCGCATCGCCCATCTGCCCGGCGGTGAGGTGGAAGCGCACCGGGCAGCCGAGCCCGCGAACCGCCAGGTGGATCTTGGTGCTCAGGCCGCCGCGGGAGAGGCCAATGGCTTGATCTTCAGGCCCCCCTTTTTGGCCCCCGCCGAGTGCTGGTGAGCCCGGACGATGGTGGAGTCGACGATCAGATACTCGAAGTCCTCATCGTCCGACATCGCCGCGAAGATGCGCCACCACACCTCCTTGCGGCTCCACCGGCTGAACCGCCTGAAGGCGCTGTTCCACGACCCGAACACGTCCGGCAGGTCGCGCCACGGCGACCCCGTCCGAACCACCCACAACACCGCTTCCACGAACATCCGGTTGTCGCGCCCCGACGAACCGCGCGTCTTCTCGTCGCCGATAATGTGCCGCGACATCCGCTCCCACTGGTCGTCCCGAAGAATGAGCCGATCCATTGCACCCATGACTGCCTCCAAAAGACAGCCTTGAATCAGACTTCACCCCCAATGGGAATCCCAAGAGTCCACACTGCCTAGGGGCAGGCAAGCGCCATCCGCCTCAAGCTCTCCGAGCGCGGGCAAGTCGATCTTTCAACGCAACGACGCGACGAGCGCGGAGCGCCTCAAATCAAGCCTGCGGAAGACTCGGCGGCGTCGCTGAGGCAGGGACGCGGTCCGCTTAGCGGAATGGTCGCGTCGTCGCGTCGTCGCCTTCTGAAATGGCTCTGGACGGCGATTTCGGCCTGTCGCTCGATGCGGGGCGGGCGACCCCGTCCGGCAGAAAAATGGCGGCCTGCTTCGCTTGACAGCCGGGGGGCCAGCGCATAGTTCGCCGGCTCCCACGCGGGTGTAGCTCAGTTGGTTAGAGCGCCGGCCTGTCACGCCGGAGGTCGCGGGTTCGAGCCCCGTCACTCGCGCCATTTTTCCCATTCTTGGCCCCTGCCCGGGTGCGTCATAAGCGGCCCATGGCGAGCCGCTACGACCGCATCGGGGTGAATTACGCCGAGCTGACGGCGCGTTCGAGGCCTCGATGGCGATCCTCACCGTCCACCATTGGACCGACCAGGCCGGAGGCCTCGCCGAGATGCGGCGGGCGACCCGCGGCCCGGTCGTCATCCTCACCTACGACCCGGCCTTCCGCAGCTTCTGGCTCGCCGACTATATCCCCGCCCTGGTGGCCCTCGACGAAGCGCAGATGCCGGCGATGGCCGACTACGAGGCGTGGCTCGGGCCGGTCGAGACGATCCCGCACGACTGCAGCGACGGGTTCCTCTGCGCCTATTGGCGGCGGCCGGCGGCCTATCTCGACTTGCGGGTGAGGGCCGCCATCTCCTCCTTCTGGGCGCTGGGCGACGTGTCGGAGCCACAGGCTCGAGGCGGACCTGGAGAGCGGGGCGTGGGCGAAGCGCTATGGCCATCCCCTCGACCCCGAAAGCTTGGACTGCGGCTACCGGCTCGTCGTGACCCGCTAGCCAAGCGCCCCGTCCTTCCGCATGAAGCCGGGGTCGTCCAGGATCGCCAGGAGCATCGCCATGAAGCGCCGGCTCGCCGCCGCCCTCATCCTCGCCGCCTTGCCTGCCGCCGGCCCGGCCGCGGCCGGCGAGCGCGCCTTCGAATCGGCGCTCGGCGAATTTCGGAAGCTCCACCGCGCCGAGGTGCGCCGCTCGGGCATCGCCGGGAGCAGCTTCTACCTGGTCCGCGACGGCCGAGTCGCGGCCGCCGACCATCTCGGCGAGCAGGATTCAGAGGCTCGGGTCCCGGTCAATTCGCGGACCATCTACCACTGGGCGTCGATCACCAAGACGATGACCGGCATCGCGATCATGCAGCTCCGCGACCGCGGCCTGCTGAAGCTCGACGACCCGATCGTCCGCTACGTCCCCGAGCTGGCGGCGGTCCACAATCCCCATGGCGACACCGGCGCCATCACCCTTCGCCACCTGATGAGCCACAGCGCCGGCTTCCGCGGCGGCACATGGCCCTGGCGCGAGCATGAGTGGCAGCCGTTCGAGCCCAAGAGCTGGGCGCAGCTGGAGGCGATGCTCTCCTACACCGCGGTCGAGTTCGAGGCCGGCAGCCGCTTCAGCTACTCCAATCCCGGCATCGTCTATCTGGGCCAGGTGATCGAGCGGCTCTCGGGCGAGGATTTCGAAGTCTATGTCGACAAGAACATCCTCAGGCCGCTGGGAATGCACGCCAGCTATTTCGACCGGACCCCGCCCCATCTGCTGAGCCACCGCTCGCACAGCTATTACATCCGCCGCGGCAAGCGGGTCGCGGCCCCGTTCGACGTCGACACCGGAGTCACGGTCTCCAACGGCGGGCTCAACGCGCCGATGCCCGACATGGCGAAATATGTCGCCTTCCTGCTCGGCGATCCGGCTCGCGGGGCCGAATACGACCTCGTCCTCGAGCGCTCCTCGCTCGAGGAGATGTGGCGGCCGCAGATCGCCGCCGGCGAGGACTTCACCCAGGGACGGATGGCGGCGACCACGCAAAGCGGCCTGTCCTTCTTCCTCGACCAGGGCCGGGGCGTGCGGTTCGTCGGCCACAATGGCGACCAGAACGGCTTCCGGGCCTATCTGAGCCTCTGCCCGGACCAGCGCCTCGGCACCCTGCTCGCCTTCAACACCGAGACGAGAGGCGTCCGCAACGACCCGTCCAACCGGGAGACCGCCGAATCCCGGGTAGCGCTGGCGACCGACCGCCTGTGCGAGGCCTTGGCGAAGCCGGAATAGTCAGGCCGGACGCGTCTCGCGCATCCTGAGGAACAGCGGGGCGACGCCAAGGGCGACGATGGCGATCATCACTCCGGGGATTTCGTGCCGGCCGGTCGCCGCGATCAGGACCTGCGCCAGATAGGGGGTGAGGCCGCCGAAGATCGCCGTCGCGATCGTGGCGCCCAAGGCGAGCCCGCTGACCCGCGCCTCGCCGGTGAACTGCTCGGCCGTCGCCACGGCTCCGACCGCGCTCACGCCGCCCGCGACGAGGGCGAGGACGACCGCGCCGAACAGGGCCTGGCCGATGGACCCGCTCGCCATCAGCGAGAACAGGAGGATCGGCAGCACCGCGCTCAGCCCGGCGAGGGCGAGCAGGACCGGCTTTCTCCCGACCCGGTCGGAGAGCAGCCCGACGGCCGGGGTGACGAGCGATGACGGCGACCGCGGCGAGGGTCGAGAGCCACAGCGATTGCGCCTCCGTGGCGGACCCGGCGGAGGTCAGGAAGGCCGGCACGTAGGTGATCCCGACATAATAAGTGATCGATCCCGAGCGCCGAGATGGCGAAGCCGCGAAGCACGCCCGACCGCTGCCGCGACAGCGCCTGGAGGATCGGATGGCGCGGGATGCTCCCCTCGGCCCGCTGCCGTTCGAAGTCCGGCGATTCCCGCATCGTCGAGCGGGCGAGCCAGACCGCGCCGGCGAGCGCGGCTCCGACCAGGAAGGGGATTCGCCACCCCCAGCTCTCCAGATCGGCGTCGGACATCGCGCTGACGGTGAGCGCCGAGACGGCGACGGCGAGCAGCGCCCCGATCTCGCTCGACGCCGCGGCGAGCGAGGCGACCAGGCCGCGCCGGTTCGCTCGGCGCGCTTTCCAGCAGATAGGCGACGACCCCGGTATATTCGCCGCCCACCGAGAAGCCCATCACGCAGCGCAGAAGGATGAGCAGCCAGGCGGCGAGCGGGCCGATCTGCGCCCGCGGTCGGAAGCAGCGCGGTCGCGAGCATGGCGGCGGACATCACCGCCATCGACAGAAGCAGCATCGGCCGGCGTCCGCGCCGGTCGCCGATATGGCCGAAGAACGAGGGCTCCGACCGGCCTCATCAGATAGGCGACGGCGAATCCGCCGAGGGTGGCGATCAGCGACGTCTCGCCCGGCCCGAAGAAGACCCGTGCCAGAACGGTCGAGAAATAGAGGTACAAGGTGAAGTCGTACCATTCGACCACGGTCGACATGGCGGCGATCGCGATCGAGCGCCGGTGCAGGCTGGGATCGGGCTCGTCCGACAAGATGTCCCCCTGGCAAAGCCGGGACGTTAGCCGCTGGATCGGGCCTTGCCCATTGCGCCGCGCGATCCCAAGGAGCCGGCTGCCGAAAGGAGGGAGCCGCAAATGGCGAATATGGAACTCCACCGTGGCCGACTGATCGACCATATCCAGCTCGTCGTCGCGGACATCGAGGCGAGCCGCCGCTTCTACCGGGCCGTCTTCGAGGCGCTGGGAATCCCGATGGGCGCCGAGACCGAGGATTATTTCTGGGCCGACGAGCTGTTCGTCTCGACTTCCGACAGCAAAGCCGCCCATGGCGAGCTGACCGGCCGAACCCACCTCGCTTTCCAGGCCGCCGACCGCGACACGGTCGTCCGCTTCCACGAAGCCGGCCTCGCGGCGGGCGGGACCGACAACGGCGCCCCCGGCGAACGCTCCTACCACCCGGGCTATTACGCCGCCTTCCTCCTCGACCCCGACGGCAACAATATCGAAGCCGTCTTCCACGGCGAGGCGGAGCGGAGCGCGGAGTCGGTGAAGATCGGCTTCTGAGGCGGCGGAGAAGCTGCCGCCAAGCGTCATGCTGAACTTGTTTCAGCATCCAGTTTCGAGCGGCGGTGAGGGTGGAGACCTGGACCCTGAAACAAGTTCAGGGTGACGGCTGGGTCTGCGTCCCAGCCTCCGTCACTCTCGCCATCGCCCCAGTTCCATCCACCTGAGCAGCGGCTTCAGCGGCAGGATCCAGACGATCCCCGCCACGACGAAGAACAGGGCCTTCAACGGCCAGGGCAGGTCCGGCAAGCGCCTCGGCGACGCGTGACGACGATGAACCCCCACACCGCGATCAGGAGCAGGATGAGGAGGATCCCCGCCGGCTTGCGCCAGTTCGGGCGGTCGGCGTTCATCGGCAGTCGATCCATTCGCGGGGGGTGGCGATCGCGTCGAGGGGGACGTCCCAGGGGTCGGCGGGGATCGGGTCGTCGAGGATCTGGGGTTCCCAGCGCGATGCCGATCGTGAAGACCGAGCCGCCTTCGCGCAGGTGGGAGAGGGCGCGGTCGTAATGGCCCTTGCCGTGGCCGATGCGGGTGCCGTGGCGGTCGGCGGCGACCAGCGGGACGAGGACGACGTCCGGCGCCAGCGCCTCCGCCTCGGCTGAAGGCTGGAGCACGCCCCAAGGGCTGGGCTCGACCGCGGGCGCCTCGCGGAACAGCATCCGGGCATCGCGGTCGAGGAACCAGGGCAGGGCCGCGCGCTGGCCGTCGCCGAGCCGGTCGAGAATCGCATAGGGGCTGATCTCGTCCTTCAGCGGGTGGTAGCCGGCGACGATCCTGGCGGCGATCAGGCGCGGAAGGACGATCTCGGCGAGCTTGCGCTCGAGCTCCTCCCGCATTCCGGGCGCGAGCGAGCGGGCATAGGCGCGGCGGCGCGCCAGCGCTTCGACGCGCAGCTCGGACTTGCCGGGAAGGGAGGGTGACGGGACCACCATGGCCGTTTGCTTGAATATCCTCTGACGCGTCAACGTCAGGTGGGGACCATATGTGCCGGACCAGGGCCCGACCAGGGAGAGCCCCCGAGGATGCTTATCGCCCAGGGATGTTCTAGAAGCTCGTACCGGGCAGTACCCGTCAGGCTCTATCTAGGAAGCCGGAGCGCTCCGCTCAAGCTGTTCGGCGAGGCTTTCGACCCGCCGGGCGAGTCGCTCCAGCGCATCGGCGAGCGCCGGATCGGGCTCGGCCGGCGGCGCCGGGGGCTGGCCGGACGCGGTGCTCCTTGAGCTCGTCGGCCAGCAGCAGCGAGGCGAAGAGCAGCTGCCGCGCCTCGCTGAGGCTGCCGAGCGCCGCGGCGGCGTCCTGCGCCTTGCGAGTCGACGATCGCGGCGACCGAGCGCAGATGCGCCTCCTCGCCGTCGCGGCAGGCGACCGAATATTTGCGCGGCGGCGATCTCGACCTCGACCGACGCCATCAGCCGCGCTCCGCCGAGGCGATCAGTCCGTCGAGCTGGCTGAGGGCGTCGCGGACCCGGCCGCGCAGCGCCTCATGGGCCTCGCGAAGCTCGCCGTCGGCGGAATCGGACGAGGCGGCGGCCCGGGCCGTCGCGCTTTCGATCCGCGCAAGCGCCCGCTCGATCCGGCCGATGGCCAATTCCGCCCTGTCTTGCCCCATCGGCGCTGCATAGCATGACCGCCCTCGCTTTGAAAACAGCGGGGCGAGGAGGCCCTGACGGTTGACGGGCGCGCCCCCGCCGATAAAGGAGCCGGCGACCGGAGCGTCCCCCGATTCTCCTTCGCGCCCCGCCCGGGCGCCGCCTCTTGGGAAAGTGCATGGCCGCCGATCCGAGACTGCTCGCCAACGCCATTCGCGCGCTGTCGATGGACGCCGTGCAGGCCGCCAATTCGCGGCCATCCCGGAATGCCGATGGGGATGGCCGACGTCGCCACGATCCTGTTCACCGAATATCTGAAGCACGATCCGGCCGATCCGGACTGGCCCGACCGCGACCGCTTCGTCCTGTCGGCCGGCCACGGCTCGATGCTGATCTATCGCTTGCTCCACCTCACCGGCTACGCGCATCCGACGATCGACGAGATCGCGCAATTTCCGCCAGCTCGGCTCGCCCTGCGCCGGCCATCCGGAGAATTTCATGCTGGCGGGGGTCGAGGCGACCACCGGGCCGCTCGGCCAGGGCTTCGCCATGGCGGTCGGCATGGCGATCGCCGAGCGGCACCTGAACGCCGTCTTCGGCGACGATCTGGTCGACCACCGCACCTGGGTGATCGCCGGCGACGGCTGCCTGATGGAGGGCGTCAACCACGAGGCGGTCGGGCTTGCCGGGCATCTCGGCCTCGGCCGCCTCAACGTCTTCTGGGACGACAACAAGATCACCATCGACGGCTCGACCGACCTGTCCCGCTCCGAGGACACGCTCGGCCCGCTACGCGGCGAGCGGCTGGCACACCGTCGCCTGCGACGGCCACGACTTCGCCGACATCCGCCGGGCGCATCGACGAGGCGCTGGCCGACCCGCGGCCGTCGCTGATCGACTGCCGCACGATCATCGGCTGGGGCGCGCCCAACAAGCAGGGCACCGCCGCCACCCACGGCGCCGCGCTCGGCGCGGACGAGGTCGCGGCGGCGCGGAAGCAGCTGGTCTGGGACAGCGAGCCGTTCGACATACCCGAGCCGATCCTCGGCGCCTGGCGCGAAGCCGGGCGGGCGCGGCCGGCAGGCGCATGAGGATTGGCGGGCGCGGCTCGCCGCCAGCCCCGAACGCGACGAATTCCTGCGGCGGATGGAAGGCCGGCTGCCCGCGAAGCTCGGCCTCTACGCACTGGCTCGACAGCCTCGCCGCCGCGCCGCAGAAGATCGCCACCCGCAAGGCGTCGGAGCTCGCGCTGGAGGCGATCAACGCCGCTGCTGCCCGAGACGATCGGCGGCTCGGCCGACCTCACCGGCTCAAACAATACCAAAACAAAGGCCCAGAAGCCTCTGACGAAAGACGGATTATTCCGGCCGCTACATCTATTACGGCATCCGCGAGTTCGGAATGGCCGCGGCGATGAACGGAATGGCGCTGCACGGCGGCGTCATCCCCTATGGCGGCACCTTCCTGGTCTTCTCCGATTATTGCCGGCCCGCCATCCGCCTCTCGGCGCTGCAGGGCGTCCGGGTCATCTACGTGATGACCCACGATTCGATCGGCCTCGGCGAGGACGGCCCGACCCACCAGCCGGTCGAGCATCTGATGAGCCTCAGGCTGATGCCCAACCTCGCACGTCTACCGCCCCGCCGACGCGGTCGAGACCGCCGAATGCTGGGCGCTGGCGCTGGAGCGGCGCGACGGGCCGTCGCTGCTCGCTCTGACCCGCCAGAACCTGCCGCAGCTGCGGACCGGGCGGACGGAAAGCCTGTCCGCGCGCGGCGCCTACCGGCTGCGCGCCGCCGCGGCGGCGCGGCGGGTGGTGCTGATCGCGACCGGCTCCGAGGTCGAGGTGGCGGTCGGCGACCGCCGAGGCGCTCGAAGGGCAGGGGATCGGCGCCGACGTCGTGTCGATGCCCTGCTGGGAGCTGTTCGACGCCCAGGACGAGGCCTATCGCGCGCGACCTGCTGCCGGATGGCGTCCTCAAGGTGTCGATCGAGGCCGGGGCGACGCTCGGCTGGGAGCGCTATGTCGGCCCCGGCGGCCTCGCCATCGGCCTCGACCGGTTCGGCGCCTCGGCGCCGGCGGAGGATCTGTTCAAGCGCTTCGGCTTCACCGCCGAGGCGATCGTGCCGCAGATCGTCGCGGCGCTCGAAATCTCAAGGAGATCAATGACATGGCGACGAGAGTTGCGATCAACGGTTTCGGGCGGATCGGCCGCCTGGTGGCGCGGGCCCTGCTCGAGAAGGCGGACAGCGGGCTCGAGCTGGTCTCGATCAACGACCTCGCCGACGCCAAATCCAACGCCCTGCTGTTCAAGCGCGATTCGGTCCACGGCGCCTATCCGGGCGAGGTCCGCGCCGACGGCAACGACCTGATCATCGACGGCCGCCGGATCAAGGTCACCGCCGAGCGCGAGCCGGGCAAGCTGCCGCACGGCGACAACGGCATCGACCTCGTGCTGGAATGCACCGGCTTCTTCACCGATCGCGACAAGGCCGGCGCGCATCTCACTGCAGGCGCGAAGAAAGTCCTGATCTCGGCGCCGGCCAAGGGCGTCGACCTGACCGTCGTCTACGGAGTCAATCACGACCGGCTCGAGGCCGGCCACACGATCGTCTCCAACGCCTCCTGCACGACCAACTGCCTCGCCCCGGTCGCCAAGGTGATGAACGACGCGATCGGCATCGAGCGCGGCCTGATGACGACGGTCCACGCCTACACCAACGACCAGAAGATCCTCGACCAGATCCACTCCGACAAGCGCCGCGCCCGCGCCGCCGCCATGTCGATGATCCCGACCACCACCGGCGCCGCCCGCGCCGTCGGCGAGGTGCTGCCCGAGCTCAAGGGCAAGCTCGACGGCTCGGCGATCCGGGTGCCGACCCCCAACGTCAGCCTCGTCGACCTCACCTTCACGCCCGAAGCGCGACACCAGCCTCGAGGAGGTGAACGGCGCGCTCCGGGCGGCGTCGGAGAGCGGGCCGCTCGCCGGGCATCCTCGATTACAGCGAGGAGCCTCTGGTCTCGATCGACTACAACCACAATCCGGCCAGCTCGACCGTCGACAGCCTCGAGACGGCGGTGCTCGAGGGCAAGCTGGTCCGGGTCGTCTCCTGGTACGACAATGAATGGGGCTTCTCGAACCGGATGGTCGACACCGCCGCCGCGATGGCGCGGCTGATCTGACGTCATGACGTCGTTCAGGACCCTCGACGACCTCGGCGACGTGCGCGGGAAACGGGCGCTGGTCCGGGTCGACCTCAACGTGCCGATGGCGGATCTGCGAGGTGACCGACGACACCCGCCTGCGCGCCACGCTGCCGACCGTGACCGAGCTCGCCGACAAGGGCGCGATCGTCCTCCTCCTCGCCCATTTCGGCCGGCCGAAGGTGCCGAGCCCGGACTTTTCGCTGTCGCTGGTCACCCGCGCCTATCAGGACGTGCTCGGCCGGCCGGTGCGCTTCGTCGACTGGGAGGTGGCCGAGGAGAATGTCGCGATGCTCCGGCCGGGCGACGTCGCGATCCTCGAGAATACCCGCTTCTTCGGCGGCGAGGAGAAGAACGATCCGGCCGTCGCCGCAGCGATTCGCGCGCCTCGGCGATCTCTACGTCAACGACGCCTTCTCGGCCGCGCACCGCGCCCACGCCTCGACCGAGGCGCTCGCCCATCTGCTGCCGGCCTATGCCGGCCGGGCGATGGAGGCGGAGCTGAAGGCGCTCCAGAAGGCGCTCGGCGAGCCCGAGCGGCCGGTGGCGGCGGTGGTCGGCGGCGCCAAGGTCTCGACCAAGCTCGAGGTGCTCCGCCACCTGGTGGCCAAGGTCGACCATCTGATCATCGGCGGCGGAATGGCCAACACCTTCCTCGCCGCCCGCGGGGTCGATGTCGGCAAGTCGCTGTGCGAGCACGAGCTCGGCGGCGACCGCGCTCGAGATACTCGAGGCGGCCGAGCGGGCGGGCTGCACCGTCCATCTGCCCTACGACGTCGTCGTGGCGAAGGAATTCGCGCGCCAACCCGCCAAGCCTGCAGGACCTGCAACGTCCACGAGGTCGCGGCCGACGAGATGATCCTCGACGTCGGCCCGGCCGCCGTCGAGGCGCTCGCCGACGCCCTCAAGACCTGCCGCACCCTGGTCTGGAACGGCCCGCTCGGCGCCTTCGAGACCCCGCCCTTCGACCGCGCCACCGTCGCAGCTCGCCCAGACCGCGGCGGCGCTGACCCAGGCGGGCCAGCTCGTCTCGGTCGCCGGCGGCGGCGACACGGTCGCGGCGCTCAACCATGCCGGGGTCGCCGACGATTTCACCTTCGTCTCGACCGCCGGCGGCGCCTTCCTCGAATGGATGGAAGGCAAGGAGCTGCCGGGCGTCAAGGCGCTCGAGACGGAATGATCCGGCTCGCCGCGATCGACCATGTCGTCTTCCGGGTCGCGGACCTCGACGCCTCGCTGCGTTTCTACACCGAGGTGCTCGGCGCCGAGCGTCGAGAAGGTGCAGGCCGGGATCGGCCTCTGGCAGCTGCGCGCCGGAACCTCGCTGATCGACCTGGTGCCGCTCGACGGCGCGCTCGGCCGGATGGGCGGCGCGGGCCCGGGCGACGAGGGCCGCAACGTCGACCATGTCTGCTTCCGGGTCGCCGACTGGGACGAGGCGGCGATCCTCGCCCATCTCGAGCGGCACGGAATCGCCGCCGAGGTGGCGCGGCGCTACGGCGCCGAGGGCGACGGGCCGTCCATCTACCTCAGCGATCCCGACGGCAACGGCCTCGAGCTGAAGGGGCGGCCCGGCCCCGCGGGCGGCGGCTAGGGAGCGCCCGGATGGCGAACGGCTTCCATCTCGAGCATGTCTTCGCGACCCCGGTGATCGTCGATCACCTGCCCGACGCCGGCCCGCTCAACGCCGAGCTCGAGAGGCTGATCCTCGACCGCCAGGCGCTCGATCCGGGCCTGCAGCGGTCCAACGCCGGCGGCGGCTGGCATTCCGGGCTCGACCTGTTCGACTGGGGCGGCGAGCCGGCGCGGCGGGTGGCGGCGCGGGCGGTGGAGCTGGCCGACGCCAACACGATCGACACTCATGCGGTGGAGGGCGAGCGCCGGGGCTGGCTGCTCGAGGCCTGGGCCAACGTCAGCGAGAGCGGCGCCGGCAACGCCGCCCATTATCACGGCGCCGCCTATTGGTCGGCGGTCTATTACGTCCGCGCCGGCGAGGGCGAGGGCGGCGAGCTCGTCCTCCACGATCCGCGCTTTCCCTTTCTCGACATGCATGCCCCCGACCTCCGGTTCCGCGATTCCGGCGGCGAGCAGCTCATTCACACGCAGCCCCGCTCCGGAATGCTGATCCTGTTCCCGGCCTGGCTGACCCACAGCGTCGCGCCCTGGCGGGGGGAGGGGCGGCGAATCTCGATCGCGATCAATCTCTCGGCGGGTCCGCGCCCCGCCCGGCCGGGTTGATGCGGACGCGTTTGAACGCGGCGGCGCGCTGGGATACGGGGCGTGCGACTTCAAGCGAATCAGGGGACGACCGTAGATGGACCATGCGAAGATGATGGCGCAGATGGAGAAGGGCGAGGGCTTCATCGCCGCGCTCGACCAGAGCGGCGGATCGACGCCCAAGGCGCTCAAGGGCTACGGCATCGAGGAAGGCGCCTGGAGCTCGGACGAGGAGATGTTCGGCCTCATCCACCAGATGCGCTCGCGGATCATCACCTCGCCCGCCTTCAGCGGCGACAAGGTGATCGGCGCGATCCTGTTCGAGCGGACGATGGACGGCGAGATCGACGGCCGGCCGGTGCCGCGAGGTGCTGAAGGAGCGCGGCGTCGTCCCGTTCATCAAGATCGACAAGGGCCTCGAGGCCGAGGCGAACGGCGTCCAGCTGATGAAGCCGATGCCCGACCTCGACGCGCTGCTCGCCCGCGCCAAGGCGCTCGGCGTGTTCGGCACCAAGGAGCGCTCGGTGATCAACCTCGCCAACCGCGAGGGCATCGCCGCCGTCGTCGCGGCAGCAGTTCGAGGTGGCCCGGCAGGTGCTCGCCGCCGGCCTGGTCCCGATCCTCGAGCCGGAGGTCAACATCAAGAGCCCGGAGCGGGCCGAGGCGGACCGGATCCTGCTCGACGAGCTGCTGAAGGGCGCTCGACGTCGCTGCCGGGCGACGACAGGGTGATGCTGAAGCTCAGCATCCCGGCGAATGCCGGGCCTGTTCGATCCGCTGGTCGACCATCCGCGGGTGCTTCGCGTGGTCGCGCTGTCGGGCGGCTACAGCCGGCCCGAGGCCTGCGCCGAGCTCGCCAGGAACCGCGGGCATGATCGCCAGCTTCAGCCGGGCGCTGCTCGAGGATCTGCGCCACCAGATGAGCGACGAGGAATTCGACCGCGCGCTCGGCGGAGCGATCGACGAGATCCACCGCGCCTCGACCGAGAAGGTCGCGGCATAAGCGTCCGCCGCTTCCTCGCGCGCCAGTTCGCGCGGCCGTCCGGCCTCGTCGGGCGGTTCCTGATCGCGCCGTGGCTCGACCGGATCAGCCGCGACATGAACGCGCTCGCTCTGGCCTGCCTCGAGCTGGAGCGCGACGATTGGGTGCTCGAGGTCGGCTTCGGCGGCGGCGGGCTGCTTCGCTCGCTGCTGCTCGGGACGCGGGGCGAGGTGTTCGGCGGCGGACCTTTCCGGACGATGCTGATCGCCCGGGCGCGCGACCGCTTCGCGCGCGACGTCCGGCGCGGCCGGCTCCACCTCTACCAGGCCTCGGTCGAGAGCCTGCCGCTGCCGCCCGCGACGGTGACCAAGGCGGTCAGCGTCAACAGCCTCTATTTCTGGCCCGACCCGGCCGCCGCGCTGGCCGAGCTGGCCCGGGTGGTGAAGCCCGGCGGCCGCCTCGCCATCGCCTTCGAGCCGGCCGCCGAGCTCCGCAAATGGCCGGGCCACCGCTTCGGCTTCCGGCTGTTCGAGGTGGCGGAGGTCGAAGGCGCTGATGGAAGCCGCCGGCTTCGGCCGCGATCGAGGAGCGCTGGGGCACCGGCCGAAAGCCGGCCCGCTTCTGCTGCTTGAGCGGCGAGCGGCGGCTCGAAGCGAAGGACTGAGCCGATGGAAGACCCGCTCGATCCGGAATTCGCCGACCTGTTCGAGCCGACGGCGCGGCCGCCCTGCCAGCTCTACCTGATCTCGCCGCTCGACGTCGGCGGCGATTTCCCGGACCGGCTCGAGCGGGCGCTCGACGGCGGTCCGGTCGCCGCCTTCCAGTTCCGGGTGAAGGGCATCGACCAGCATGAGGCGGCGCGGCTCGCCGGCCCGCTGCAGCGGATCTGCGAGGCCCGCGAGGTCGCCTTCATCGTCAACGACGACATGGCGCTGGCCAAGCGGATCGGCGCCGACGGGGTCCATCTCGGCCAGAGCGACGGCGACCCGCGCGAGGCGAGGGCGCTGCTCGGCCCCGCTGCCCAGATCGGGGTCACCTGCCACGACAGCCGCCACCTCGCGATGGAGGCGGGGGAGGCGGGGGCGGACTATGTCGCCTTCGGCGCCTTCTTCCCGACCGCGACCAAGGAGACCGAGCACCGGCCCGACCCGTCGATCCTCTCCTGGTGGTCGCGGCTGTTCGAGATACCCTGCGTCGCGATCGGCGGGATCACGCCCGACAACGGCCGGGCGCTGGTCGAGGCGGGGGCGGATTTCCTCGCGGTGTGCGGCGCGGTCTGGGGGCATGAGGAAGGGCCGGGGGCGGCGGTGGCGCGGTTCCAGGCGGTGCTGGAACGATAGGGACAACTGTCCGATACCGGACGAAGTGGACGAAGTGGACGGAACTCGGGGGTAAAACCCCCTCTCCCTGAGGCCGGAGCCCGTACTGCGTAGCTCCCATCGGGGAGCGAAGCAGTATCCCTGCCTTCGCCGGGTGATCGGGCCGACTCGGGCAGGGTCCGATATGGCATGAGTATGAGAACATGTCAAGAACACTTTTCACCCGAAGCACCAAAGGACCGAAGGGGCCGGAGCGGTCCGACGGCTTGCGGCTGCCCGCGGGCCCGGGATGAAGGAGCGACTGCGTCGCTCAAGAACGTCTTTCTCGGCAAGGCTCGGCCTGATCGCCGCCGCGGCGCCTTTTGGTGCTTTGGGTGAAACCTTTCAGGCGACGGCCTTCGAGCGGATCAGCGCAGCGCCTGGCTGACCATCGCCCTCAGGGTCAGAGCGTCGTGGATGGCGTGGCCGTGGATGTCGTTGTTGAAATAGCACCAGCAGTCGCGGCCGGCCCGCGCCTCGGCGACGATCCAGTCGGTCCAGGCGAGCAAAGCCTCGTCGGAATAGCGGCCGACATATTTGCCGGCGCCGCCGTGGAAGCGGACGTAGGCGATCGGCCCGCTCGCCCAGCGTGGGGTGGCGAGGCCGGGCATGTCGTGGGCGCAGAAGGCGATTCCGCGGGAGTCGAGCAGGGCCAGCACCTCCTCGGTCATCCAGCTCTTCTCGCGGAACTCGAAGACGTGGGCGAGGTCGGCGGGAAGGAGGGCGATGAACTGCTCGAGCCGCTCGAGGTTGAGCGCCCAGCGCGGCGGCAGCTGGTAGAGGATCGGGCCGATCGAGGGACCGAGATGGCGGGCGCGGCCGATGAACTCCTCAACGGGCTCAGCGCAATCCTTGAGCTTCTTCATATGGGTTATGAAGCGCGGCGCCTTGACCGCGTAGCGAAAAGCCGGCGGCGCCTGGTCGCGCCATTTGGCGAAGCTGTCGGCCTTGGGCAGATGGTAGAAGCTGGTGTTGAGCTCGACCGTCGAGAAGGTCTCGGCATAATGCGCGAACCACAGGCGCTGCGGCAGCTTCGCCGGGTAGAAGAGCTCGCGCCAGTGGCGGTAGATCCAGCCCGAGCAGCCGATGCGGACGGTTGCGGTCATCAGGGGCCCGAACGGAACGGGTGAGGAATAAGTTGCGTTGGGCGGGGATGGAAAGCCTGCGCACCCTCCTCATCGTCCTGGTGACCGCCATCGTCACCTGCGCCCTGACCAGCGCCTTCTGGTTCATGGCCTATAGCGGAGTGAGCGTCAGCGGCTCCGGCAAGGTGCCCGAGCCGCGCCAGGCGGAGCCCCAGGCGCCGCCGACGAAGGCGGAGCTCGAGATCGGCCCGGCCGGCCTCGCCATCCCGGTCGCCGGGATCAAGCCCGATGCCCTCGCCGACACCTACACCCAGTCGCGCAGCGGCGGCCGGGTCCACAATGCGATCGACATCATGGCGCCGCACGGCACTCCGGTGGTGGCGGCGGCGTCCGGGCACGGTCGAGAAGCTGTTCTTCAGCCAGGGCGGCGGCGGGATCACCGTCTACGTCCGCTCGCCCGACCGGAAATGGATCTATTATTACGCCCATCTCGACGCCTATGCGCCCGGGCTCAAGGAAGGGCAGGCGGTGAAGCGGGGCGACCCGATCGGAACGGTCGGGAAGCACCGGCAACGCCAATCCGGCCGGCCCCCACCTCCATTTCGCCGTCCACAGCATGGCCGAGGGCGAGGATTGGCACGAAGGCTCGGCGATCAACCCCTATCCGCTGCTGGTCGGGAAGAAATAGGGGCCGGGGCAAGGCAAGGACGTCATGCTGAACCTGTTTCAGCATCCAGGGTCGGGCGAGGCTCCCGCGTTGGCCGAACCCTATGGACTTCGGGCCGCATCCACCCTGGACCCTGAAACAAGTTCAGGGTGACGGGCGGGGCCGTCCGCGCCGGCTCCCTTGCCCCGGGGGCGGCGCGCCGCTAAGGCCCGCCCCGGCTCTTTTCCACTATCTCCCGAGAGACAGACATGAAGATCAGCGGCGTGGACATCCGTCCCGGCAACATCATCGAATATGAGGGCGGCATCTGGCGCGCCGTCAAGATCCAGCACACCCAGCCGGGCAAGGGCGGCGCCTACATGCAGGTCGAGATGAAGAACCTCATCGACGGCCGCAAGAACAACGTCCGCTTCCGCTCGGCCGAGACGGTGGAGAGGGTCAGGCTCGACACCAAGGACTTCCAGTTCCTGTTCCGCGACGGCGACCAGCTGATCTTCATGGACAAGGAGAATTACGAGCAGATCACGCTTCCGACCGACCTGCTCGGCGACGCCGCCGCCTTCCTCCAGGACGGCATGGACGTGGTGATGGAGCTTTGGGAGGAGCGGCCGATCTCGGTCCAGCTGCCCGACACGATCGAGGCGACGATCGTCGAGGCCGACGCGGTGGTGAAGGGGCAGACGGCCTCGTCGAGCTACAAGCCGGCGCTGCTCGAGAACGGCGTGCGGGTGATGGTGCCGCCGCATATCGGCGCGGGCACGCGGATCGTCGTCGACGTCTACGAGCAGACCTATGTGAGGCGGGCGGACTGATAATCCCCTCTCCCTGAAGGGGAGAGGACAGCCGCGAAGCGGCAGGGTGAGGGCTTGTCCCGAACTGCCCTCACCCTCCCACCGCTACGCGGCGGGCCCCTCCCTCTCCCCTGCGGGGAGAGGGGTTTAGGAGTTAACGATGGTTTCCCATTCCGGCCTGATCACCGTCATGCAGCGCGCCGCCCGCAAGGCGGCGCCGCGGCTGCGGCGCGACTATCGGCGAGGTCGAGCAGCTCCAGGTCAGCCGCAAGGGGCCGGCCGACTTCGTCTCGATGGCCGACAAGCGCGCCGAGCAGACGATCGTCGAGGAGCTTCGCCACGCCCGCCCCGACTGGCGGCTGACGCTCGAGGAAGGCGGCTCGATCGAGGGCGATCCCGGACAAGCCGCGCTTCATCGTCGATCCGCTCGACGGCACCTCCAACTTCCTCCACGGCCTGCCCCATTTCGCCATCTCGATCGCGGTCGAGGATCCGCGCGGGCCCAGGGGCGGCCGGAGATCACCCAGGCCCTGGTCTACCAGCCGCTCACCGACGAGAGCTTCTGGGCCGAGAAGGGCCGGGGCGCCTGGCTCAACGAGCGGCGGCTGCGGGTCTCGGCGCGCCGCGACCTCGCCGACGCCCTGATCGCCACCGGAGTGCCGTGGAAGGGCCACGGCCATCTCGACCGCTTCCAGAAGATCCTCGACGCGGTCGGGCCCGAGGTCGCCGGGATCCGCCGCTTCGGCTCGGCCGCGCTCGACCTCGCCTGGGTCGCGGCGGGCCGCTTCGACGGCTTCTGGGAGGAGGACCTCCAGCTCTGGGACATCGCCGCCGGGATCCTGCTGGTCCGCGAGGCGGGCGGCTTCGTCACCGACTTCCGCGGCGCCGACGCGGCGCTCGAGAAGGGGCAGGTGCTGGCGGCGAACGACCAGCTCCATTCGAAGCTTCACAAGCTGGTGGCGGGGGCGCTGCGCTGAGCGGGAACGGCTATTTCCGGTAGCCGATATGCTTCTCGAAATCGACCGAGGATGCTGGTCCAGAATTCGATATTGTCGATGAACAGAGGCGCGCGACATGCCGCCGTCGTCGAGATCCACGTCCATCTCCAGCGATCGGGTCGGCTGTCCTTGCCGAGATAGGCCCGGCCGAAGCGCTTGGTCCGGTTCCATTCGTTGATCCTGCTCGAGCCCGGGACCGGATCTCGAGGTTGTAGGCCGCGAATGGAAGCTGGACGGTCGCGCAGTCCTTGTGGTCGGTGCAATTGTAGAAGAAGATCTGGAAGGTCGGTGCCCGGAGACCCCGCTGGTGATCTTCGGATCGCCGAGCTTGTCGGTGCCGAGCTTGGCGGCATAGCCCGCCTTCCTGGAGCGCGGCGACCAGCGTGCCCGGATCCTGCGCCCGGACCATCTGGGCCTGCGCGCGGGAGCCGCCCAGGCGGCGGCGAAGGCGGCCATCGCAAGCCATTTGGTTTTCATCCCGAATCCCCCGTTTCCCGAGCCGGCAGACTGTTCCGCGCGCACAGCGGCTGTCAATGGCGGCCAAAGCGGTTGCGATGGCCGGAGCGCTGCCCTAGAAGCCGCGCAACCTCGCGTCCCCCTGGAGAATTCTCGATGGCGTCCTCCGCCGCCGAATATCTGCCCATCCTGCTGTTCCTCGCCGTGGCGCTGTCGCTGTCGCTGTCCTTCGTCGTTCTGCCGATGATGGTCGCGAGGCTCACCGGAGCGGCCAATCCCTATCCCGACAAGCTCGCCGAATATGAATGCGGCTTCCCCGCCTTCGAGGACAGCCGCGCCCAGTTCGACGTCCGCTTCTACCTGGTCGCGATCCTGTTCATCGTCTTCGACCTCGAGGCGGCCTTCCTCTTCCCCTGGGCGGTGACCCTGGGCTTCATCGGGATCGCCGGCTGGGCGGCGATGATGATCTTCCTGGTCGAGCTCACCCTGGGCTTCGCCTACGCCTGGAAGAAAGGCGCGCTCGAATGGGAGTGATCCTCGACCCCCGGCACGAGAATGAGCGGCCGTCCGACCTCCAGCAGCCGGACCCGGCCTTCTTCCACGACCTCCAGTCCGAAGTGACCGACAAGGGCTTCCTCGTCACCTCGACCGAGGATCTGTTCCAGTGGGCCCGGACCGGCTCGCCTGTGGTGGATGACCTTCGGCCTCGCCTGCTGCGCGGTCGAGATGATCCACGCCAACATGCCGCGCTACGACCTCGAGCGGTTCGGAGTGGCGCCGCGCGCCTCCCCGCGCCAGTCGGACGTGATGATCGTCGCCGGCACGCTGTGCAACAAGATGGCGCCGGCGCTGAGGCGGGTCTACGACCAGATGTCGGAGCCGCGCTACGTCATCTCGATGGGCAGCTGCGCCAATGGCGGCGGCTATTATCATTATTCCTATTCGGTGGTGCGCGGCTGCGACCGGATCGTTCCGGTCGACATCTACGTCCCCGGCTGCCCGCCGACCGCCGAGGCCCTGCTCTACGGAGTCATGCAGCTGCAGCGGAAGATCCGCCGCATCGGCACGATCGAGCGTTGAGATGGCCAACAACTCCGCCCCCCGAATCGCGCCGCGCGAAGGCCTGATCGACGAGGTCGCGGCCGCGCTCGGCGACGCGCTGATCGAGGCGAAGGACGCGGTCGGCGAGGTCTCGCTGACGGTGCGCCGCGAGAGCGATCGTCGAGGTCTGCCGGATCCTTGCGCGACCGCTTCGAATATCAGCAGCTGATGGAGATCGCCGGAGTCGACTATCCGCAGCGGCCGGAGCGGTTCGAGGTCGTCTACCATCTGCTGTCGCTGACCAGGAACCACCGGATCCGGGTCCGGGTCTCGACCGACGAGGATATGCCGGTGCCGTCGGTGACCGGGCTGTGGCCGGTGGCCGGCTGGCTCGAGCGCGAGGTGTTCGACCTCTACGGCGTCCTCTTCGACGGCAATGACGACCTTCGGCGGATCCTCACCGACTACGGCTTCCGCGGCTTCCCCTTCCGCAAGGACTTCCCGCTCACCGGCTATGTCGAGCTGCGCTATTCCGAGGAGCAGAAGAGGGTGGTCTACGAGCCGGTCAAGCTCGCCCAGGACTTCCGCCCGTTCGACTTCCTCAGCCCGTGGGAAGGCGCCGCCTACATCCTGCCGGGCGACGAGAAGGCGCCGGAAGCGCCCGGAGCGCCGACGCCGCTGAAGGCCGGGGAGATCAAGAAGTGAGCGTCCGTCATCCCGGCGAAAGCTCAGGACCCAGACATTCGGCAGCTGGGTCCCGGCCTTCGCCGGGTGACGGTGACGCATGACCCGCACCCTCACGCCCGTCCGAGGCCGAAATCGCCCGCACCGGCGCGACCGAGTCCGAGATCGCCAATTACACGATCAACTTCGGGCCCCAGCACCCGGCCGCGCACGGCGTGCTGCGGCTGATCCTCGAGCTGGACGGCGAGATCGTCGAGCGGGTCGACCCGCATGTCGGCCTGCTCCACCGCGGCACCGAGAAGCTCTGCGAATACAAGACCTACATCCAGTCCATCCCCTACATGGACCGGCTCGATTACGTCTCGCCGATGTGCATGGAGCACAGCTACGTCCTCGCCATCGAGAAATTGCTCGGGCTCGAGGTGCCGCTTCGCGCCCAGTATCTCAGGGTCTTCTTCGCCGAGCTGACCCGGGTGTCGAACCATCTGCTCAACATCGGCAGCCACATCATGGACGTCGGGGCGATGACTCCGAACCTGTGGCTGTTCGAGCCGCGCGAAGACATCATGAACTTCTACGAGCGGGCGTCGGGCGCGCGCATGCACGCCAATTACTTCCGGCCCGGCGGAGTCCACCAGGACGTGCCGCAGGCGCTGCTCGACGATATCGGCGAGTGGATGGACAAGCGCCTGCACCGCCTGTTCGAGGATTCGATCAGCCTCGTCGCCGACAACCGCATCTTCAAGCAGCGCAACGTCGACATCGCGCGTCGTCTCGAAGGAGGACGCGATCGCCTGGGGCTTCTCCGGGCCGATGATCCGCGCCGCCGGCATTCCCTGGGACATCCGCAAGTCCCAGCCCTACGACGTCTACGACCGGGTGGAGTTCGACGTGCCGGTCGGCACGAAGGGCGATTGCTACGACCGGATGATGGTGCGGGTCGAGGAGGTGCGGCAGTCGGTGCGGATCATGAG
Source organism: uncultured Alphaproteobacteria bacterium (assembly GCA_963716155.1). Classification (GTDB taxonomy): domain Bacteria; phylum Pseudomonadota; class Alphaproteobacteria; order Sphingomonadales; family Sphingomonadaceae; genus Allosphingosinicella. The sequence goes on along the minus strand of OY970297.1, from coordinate 1,298,978 downwards.
GCAGTGCCTCGACCAGATGCCGCGAGGGGCCGATCGCCTCGCTCGACCGCAAGGTGGTGCCGCCCAAGCGCGCCGAGATGAAGCAGTCGATGGAAGCGCTGATCCACCACTTCAAGCTCTACACCGAGGGCTTCCACGTCCCCGAGGGCGAGGTCTATGTCGCGACCGAGAGCCCCAAGGGCGAGTTCGGAATCTATCTCGTCGCCGACGGCACCAACAAGCCCTACCGGGTCAAGATCCGCCCGACCGGCTTCTCGCCATCTCCAGGCGATGGACTTCATGACCCGGGGCCACATGCTCGCCGACGTCACCGCCATCCTGGGCTCGCTCGACATCGTCTTCGGGGAGATCGACCGGTGAGGGCAGGCACGATGCTCCTGGCGGCGCTGTTGGCCATGCCGGCGATGGCCGCTGGTCAGGAGCCGACCGCCGAGCCGGCCTCGAAGAAGAAATTCTTCCCCGCCATCGCCCGTGGCGACCTGGCTGGCGCGGCCGCGATGATCAACGGGGACGTGCAGGTGCTGTCGACGGAGGTCCGGACTGTGGGCAGCGCCTCGCTCACGCCCCCCAGTTCTTCGAGCGGGTGAGCCGATGCTATCTTCGGGCATTCTACGGCAAGGACGAGGAGCCGAATACGGTCATCGCCTCATGGATGTGCGCCCTCCAGCCCACAAAAGGCAATCCGAACCGGTCGCGGGTGATTCTGGTGAAGACCGATTTCGAGGGCGACCATGTCCGTCTGTCCGACTATTTCCAGCGGGACAGTATGCGGCCGGCTCCGCCCCCCAACTCAAGTGCGGCGGACTGACCGATGGCTGACATCCTCGCCAACTCGATCCCCGACCTCGACGAGCTGCGCGCCCGCTGGGGCTCGTTCGCCTTCACCGCCGGAGAATGACAAGCAGGCGAAGCTGATCGTCGGCCGCTATCCGCCGGGGCGGCAGCAGAGCGCGATCATTCCGTTGCTCGACCTCGCCCAGCGGCAGGTCGGAGCGGAGACGGATACGCAGGGCTGGCTGCCGATCCCGGTGATCGAATATGTCGCCGCCTATCTCGGCATGCCCTACATCCGCGCCTACGAGGTCGCGACCTTCTACACGATGTTCAACCTGAGGCCGGTCGGCCGCTTCCACGTCCAGGTCTGCGGCACGACGCCGTGCATGCTGCGCGGCTCGGACGACGTCTTCGCCGCCTGCAAGGCGAAGGGGATGAAGAAGGGCGCAGACGACCGGCGGACGGCCTGTTCACCCTGTCCGAGGTCGAATGCCTCGGCGCCTGCGCCAACGCGCCGATGGTCCAGATCAACGACGACAATTACGAGGATCTGACCTTCGAGACGCACGACCGCGATCCTCGAGGCGCTGGCGCGCGGCGAGACCCCGAAGCCGGGCCCGCAGGGCGTGAACCGGCGGACCAGCGAGCCCGAGGGCGGAGTGACGACGCTGCCGGAGATGGTGACCGAGAATCACGATTATCGGGGAGAATGGTCGTGACCCGGCCCGTCATCCCAGCGAAGGCTGGGATCCCGGCGGGTGAAAACCGCCCGCGCCTCTCACCCCCTGGGGCCCCAGCCTTCGCTGGGGCGACGGAGGCTCCGATGCTTGACGACAAGGACCGGATCTTCACCAACCTCTACGGCTTCCAGGACTGGGGGCTGAAGGGCGCGCGCAGGCGCGCGGCGACTGGGACGACACCAAGGCGCTGATGGCGATCGGCCAGGACGCAGATCATCGACGAGATCAAGACGTCGCGGCCTTCGCGGCCGCGGCGGCGCCGGCTTCCCGACCGGGCATGAAATGGTCTTCATGCCCAAGGAGCCGACGCCCGGGCCGGCCCAATTTCCTCGTCATCAACGCCGACGAATCCGAGCCGGGCTCGTGCAAGGACCGCGAGATCATCCGCCACGATCCGCACAAGCTGATCGAGGGCGCGCTGATCGCCGGCTTCGCGATGCGGGCGCGGGCCGGCTACATCTACATTCGCGGCGAGTTCATCCGCGAGGCGCAGACGCTCGAGGCCGCGGTCCAGCAGGCCTATGACGCCGGCCTGCTCGGCAAGAACGCCGCCAAGTCGGGCTACGATTTCGACCTTTTCGTCCACCGCGGCGCCGGCGCCTATATCTGCGGCGAAGAGACGGCGATGCTCGAGAGCCTCGAGGGCAAGAAGGGCATGCCGCGCCTCAAGCCGCCCTTCCCGGCCGGCGCCGGCCTCTACGGCTGCCCGACCACGGTCAACAATGTCGAATCGATCGCGGTCGTCCCGACCATCCTCCGCCGCGGCGCCGCCTGGTTCAAGGGCATCGGCCGCGAGAAGAACGAGGGCACCAAGCTCTTCCAGATCTCCGGCCATGTGAACAAGCCCTGCGTCGTCGAGGACGCCATGTCGATCCCGTTCCGCGAGCTGATCGACCGGCACGCCGGCGGCATCCGCGGCGGCTGGGACAATCTCCTCGCCGTCATCCCCGGCGGCTCCTCGGTGCCGCTGGTGCCGGCCGCACGAGATCATCGACGCGCCGATGGATTTCGACGGCCTGCAAGGACCTCGGCTCCGGCCTCGGCACCGCGGCGGTGATCGTCATGGACAAGTCGACCGACGTCGTGAAGGCGATCAGCCGCATCTCCTATTTCTACAAGCATGAGAGCTGCGGCCAGTGCACGCCGTGCCGCGAGGGCACCGGCTGGATGTGGCGGGTGATGGAGCGGCTGCGTCGAGGGCAATGCCGAGATCCACGAGATCGACACGCTCTGGGACGTCACCAAGCAGGTCGAGGGCCACACCATCTGCGCGCTCGGGCGACGCCGCCGCCTGGCCGATCCAGGGCCTGATCCGCCACTTCCGGCCGGAGCTGGAGCGGCGGATCGTCGAGCGGCAGGGGCGGACGCTGGAGGCGGCGGAATGAGGCTCGCGGCCCGAATCGCGGCGATCACGCTCCTCGTCGCGGCCCCCCCGCTCGCGGCGCAGGGCCTGTCCGACGATTGGCAGGACGCCGACTACTCGACCCGGGAGACGCGGGCGCTGACCCACGCTTATGCGCAATGCGTCGTCAAGGGCCAGGCCGCCAAGGCCTCGGAGGCGATCCTCGCGAACGTCCCGACCGGCGCCATCCTGCGCGACTACCGGATGCTGATCCGGCCCGAATGCCTGGTGCGGCAGACCCGGCAGACCACCCAGATGCGCTTCGGCGGCGATCTCTACCGCTACGCCCTCGCCGACGCGCTGGTGAACCGGGAGCTGGCCGCCCTGCCGGTCCCCGATCTCGACTCGGTGCCGAGGCTCGACCACCATGATCCCGGGCCGCCGCCGGGCGAGGTCGACGCGAAGGGCCGGAAGCTGGGCAAGCGCAGGCTCGAGGCCGCCCGGCTGAGCTACGGCCGGGACGCGGCGTTCGCCTTCCTCTCGGTCTACGGCGAATGCATCGTCCGCGCCGACGCCGCCGGTGCCAAGGCCCTGCTCGTCACGGTGCCCGATTCCGCCGAGGAGAAAGCCCGTTTCGACGCGCTTCGGCCGACCTTCGCGCGCTGCCTACCGGAGGGCCAGACCCTGCGCTTCGGCAAGGTGGCGCTGCGCGGCTCGGTCGCGATCAACTACTATCGCCTGGCCCACGCGGCGCGGGCGCCTGCCGCCGGAGCTCGAAGCTGATGCCCAAGGTCAAGGTCGACGGTGTCGAGATCGAGGTCCCGCAGGGCGCGACCGTGCTTCAGGCGTGCGAGCTGGCGGGGAAGGAAATTCCGCGTTTCTGCTATCATGAACGGCTGTCGATCGCCGGCAATTGCCGGATGTGCCTGGTCGAGGTGAAGCCGGGGCCGCCCAAGCCGCAGGCGAGCTGCGCGCTTCCGGCCGCAGGACGGCCAGGAAATCTCGACCATGAGCCGACCGTCAAGAAGGCGCGCGAGGGGGTGATGGAGTTCCTGCTCATCAACCACCCGCTCGACTGCCCGATCTGCGACCAGGGCGGCGAATGCGACCTCCAGGACCAGGCGATGGCCTATGGACGCGGCCACAGCCGCTTCGCCGAGAACAAGAGGGCGGTGACCGAGAAATATATGGGGCCGGTCGTCAAGACGATCATGACCCGCTGCATCCAGTGCACGCGCTGCGTCCGCTTCGCCGAGGAAGTCGCCGGAGTCGAGGAGATCGGCGCGATCGGCCGCGGCGAGAATATGGAGATCACCTCCTATCTCGAAGGCGCGGTGACCTCCGAGCTCAGCGGCAACGTCGTCGATCTCTGCCCGGTCGGAGCGCTCGTCTCCAAGCCCTACAGCTTCGAGGCCCGGCCCTGGGAGCTTCGCAAGGTGCCCGGGATCGACGTGATGGACGCGGTCGGCACCAACATCCGCATCGACCACCGCTTCCGCGAGGTGATGCGGGCGCTTCCGCGCCTCAACGAGGACGTCAACGAGGAATGGGCGCACGACAAGACCCGCCACTGCGTCGACGGGCTGGTCCGCAACCGGCTCGACCGGCCCTGGGTGCGCCGCGACGGCACGCTCCGGCCGGCGAGCTGGGACGAGGCGTTCGCCGCGATCGCGAAGGCGGCTGGGCGGCGCGTCCGGCGACGAGGTCGGCGGCGCTCGCCGGCGACCTCCAGGATCTGGAGTCGATCTTCGCGCTGAAGACGCTGCTCGAAGGCGCTCGGCTCGACCCTGCACGAATGCCGGCAGGACGGCGCCCGCTTCGACGTCTCGAGCCCGGCCGCCTATCGCTTCAACCCGACCATCGCCGGGATCGAGACGGCGCCGGCCGATCCTCCTCGTCGGAACCAACCCGCGCTGGGAGGCGCCGCTGGTCAACACCCGGATCCGCAAGGCGGTGAAGGCCGGAGCGAGGGTCTTCCGGATCGGGCCGGCGGTCGACCTCACCTACCCGGTGACCGAGCTCGGCAACGACCTCGCCGTCCTCGGCGACCTGCCGAGGGAGGTGGTCGAGGCGTTCGAGGGCAAGCCAGGCGCCGCCGTCATCGTCGGCATGGGCGCGCTTCGGGCGGAGGGCGCCTATCAGGCCGCGCGGGCGGCCGCCGCGGCGCTTGGAGCCTCGCTTCGGCCTGCTTCACACGGCCGCCTCGCGGGTCGGGGCGCTCGACCTTGGCTTCGTCGCCGACGGCGGGCTCGACGCGATCCGCGCCGCGCGCCGGCGCGGCTGAAGGCGCTGTTCCTGCTCGGCGCCGACGAGATCGACATGTCCGCCTTCGCCGACACCTTCACCGTCTACATCGGCACCCATGGCGACCGCGGGGTGCGCCATGCCGACGTCATCCTGCCGGCTGCCGCCTACACCGAGAAGCACGGCACCTACGTCAATCTCGAAGGGCGGGTGCAGCTCTCGGAGATGGCGGTCCATCCGCCCGGCGAGGCGCGCGAGGACTGGACGATCGTCCGGGCCCTGTCGGACGTGCTCGGCAAGACCCTGCCGTTCGACGATCTCGGCCAGCTGCGGCGGGCGATCGCCGCCGAAGTGCCGAGGCTCGGAATCGCCGGGCTGACCGCCGTCGATCCGCTGCCGGCCTTCGCCGGCCGGGCGCCGAAGGTCGCCGGCGAGATCGTCTATCCGATCGACGATTTCTACCTGACCAACCCGATCGCTCGGGCCTCGCCGACGCTTCGCGCTGCTCGGCCGAGATCCTCCACGGCGAGACCTTCCAGGAGGCGGCGGAATGATTCACTCTCGTCGCCCCAGCGAAGGCTGGGGCCCCAGCGTGGCCCAGCCGCCGGCGTCCTTCACCCCACGGGATCCCAGCCTTCGCTGGGATGACGGTGTCTCGCCATGACCGCCTGGTTCCAATCGACCTGGCTGGGCGAGGGCTTCGGCTGGTTCGCCGCCACCCTGATCCTGATCCTGCTGATCGCCCTTCCGCTGATGCTGGCGGTGGCGATGATCATCTATGCCGACCGCAAGATCTGGGCGGCGATGGCGCTGCGGCGCGGGCCCAACGTGGTCGGGCCGTTCGGGCCTGCTGCAGAGCTTCGCCGACGGCCTCAAGGTCTTCCTCAAGGAGACGATCGTCCCGTCGAGCGCCAACCGGGGCCTGTTCATCATCGCCCCGATCCTCACCTTCACGGTGGCCCTGGTCGGCTGGGCGGTGGTCCCGTTCGGGCCGGGCATGGTGCTCGCCAACATCAATGTCGGCCTCTTTACCTGCTCGCCATCTCCTCGCTCGGAGTCTACGGCGTGATCATCGCCGGCTGGGCGTCCAACTCCAAATATCCCTTCTATTCGGCGCTCCGCGCGGCCGCGCAGATGGTCAGCTACGAGGTGTCGGTCGGCTTCGTCCTCATCCCGGTGATCCTCTGGTCGGAGACGTTCAACCTCTCCGGGATCATCGAGGCGCAGCGCGGCCACGTCCTCGGCTTCCTGAACGGCTTCGGCTTCAACCCCTTGCTGTTCCCGCTCGCGGTCATCTTCCTCATCTCGGCGATGGCGGAGACGGCTCGCGCCCCGTTCGACCTCACCGAGGCGGAGAGCGAGCTCGTCGCCGGCTACCAGACCGAATACAGCTCGATGAGCTTCGCCCTCTTCTGGCTCGGCGAATATGGCAACGTCCTGCTGATGTGCGGAATGAACGCCGTGCTGTTCTGGGGCGGCTGGCTTCCGCCGGTCGACTGGGCGCCGCTCTATTACGTGCCGGGCATCTTCTGGTTCTTCGCCAAGATCCTGTTCTTCTTCTTCGTGTTCAGCTGGGTGAAGGCGACGGTACCGCGCTTCCGCTACGACCAGCTGATGCGGCTCGGCTGGAAGATCTTCCTGCCCATCTCGCTGCTCTGGGTGTTCCTGGTCTCGGGCTACCTGATGCTCACCCGGTACAATTGCACGCCGGTTCCCCAGGGCGGGAAAGGGTGGACGGTCTATGCCCCGCTGCCGGAAGGCACGAAATTCTGCAATTCGGAAGGCAAAGCGCCATGATCGCGCACTGGATCAAGTCCTTCTTCCTCTGGGAGTTCGTGAAGGCGCACTGGCTGACCCTGAAATATTTCTTCAAGGCCAAGGCGACGATCAACTATCCGTTCGAGAAGAACCCGATCTCGCCCCGCTTCCGCGGCGAGCATGCGCTTCGCCGCTATCCGAACGGCGAGGAGCGCTGCATCGCCTGCAAATTGTGCGAGGCGGTGTGCCCGGCGCTCGCCATCACCATCGAGGCCGAGCCGCGGGAGGACGGCAGCCGCCGCACCACCCGCTACGACATCGACATGGTGAAGTGCATCTATTGCGGCCTTTGCCAGGAGGCCTGCCCGGTCGACGCGATCGTCGAGGGGCCGAATTTCGAATATGCCACCGAGACCCGGGAGGAATTGCTCTACGACAAGGCGAAGCTGCTCGCCAACGGCGACAAATGGGAACGGGCGCTCGCCGCCAACCTTGCCGCCGATGCCCCCTACCGCTAAGCGCCGGGCCGTCTTCAGATGAGCATTCCCCGATTCACCCCCACCGTCATCCCGGCGAAGGCCGGGACCCATGAACACCGAATGGTGGGCGACGATATCTGCCTGCGTTTCTGGGCCCCGGCCTTCGCCGGGGTGACGGTCGCCGCGGGGTGACGACCGCATGATCGACGCCTTCGCCTTCTACCTGTTCGCCACTCTGGTCATCGCCAGCGGGGTGATGACGATCATGTCGCGCAACCCGGTCCATTCGGTGCTGTGGCTGATCCTCGCCTTCTTCAACGCGGCCGGGCTGTTCCTCATCCTCGGCGCCGAGTTCATCGCGATGCTGCTGGTCATCGTCTACGTCGGCGCGGTCGCGGTGCTGTTCCTGTTCGTGGTGATGATGCTCGACGTCGATTTCGCCGAGCTTCGCGCCGGAGTCGCGCGCTACTGGCCGTTCGGGCTCGGCCTCGCCCTCGTCCTGTTCGCCGAGATCTTCTTCGCCCTGATGGCGTGGAACGCGGGCACTCTGAGCGGCGCCGTCAGGGGCGCGCCGACCGACCAGGCTGTCCCCAACATCGAGGCGCTCGGGCGGGTGCTCTACACGCGCTACCTCTACATCTTCGAGGCGGCCGGCCTCGTCCTGCTCGTCGCGATGATCGGAGCGATCGTCCTCACCCACCGCACCCGCAGCGGGCTGAGGCCCCAGAACGTCTCCGACCAGGTCCGCCGCCGACCCGGCGACGCGGTGGTCAACATGCAGCCCGGCGTGGGGGAGGGGATGAAGCTGTGATCGGGCGTTGTTCGAAGGGACGCCGATCATGATCGGCTTGGGCCATTATCTCGCCGTCGGCGCGATCCTGTTCGTGCTCGGCGTGTTCGGGATCTTCCTCAACCGCAAGAACGTCATCGTCATCCTGATGGCGATCGAGCTGATCCTGCTCGTCGGTGAACATCAACCTCGTCGCCTTCTCCGCCTTCCTCGGCGACATGGTCGGCCAGGTCTTCGCGATGTTCGTCCTCACCGTCGCCGCCGGCGAGGCGGCGATCGGCCTCGCCATCCTCGTCATCTACTTCCGCGGCCGCGGCACGATCGCGGTCGACGACATCCACCAGATGAAGGGCTGAGGGGGACCGCATGACCGTCCAGCTCATCGTCTTCCTGCCGCTGCTGGCGGCGATCGTCGCGGGCTTGGGCAACCGCATGCATCGGCAATTTCGCCGCCAAGCTGATCACCACCGGCGCGCTGTTCGCGGCGATGGCCCTGTCCTGGCCGATCTTCCTGGGCTTCGTCGCCGGCACCGAGCACAGCCAGCTCCATCCCGGTCCTCACGTGGATCAATTCGGGCAATCTCCAGGTCGACTGGGCGCTTCGGGTCGACGCGCTGACCTCGGTGATGCTGGTGGTGGTGACCACCGTCTCGGCGCTCGTCCACCTCTACTCCTGGGGCTATATGGCGGAGGACGACAGCCAGCCCCGCTTCTTCGCCTATCTCTCGCTGTTCACCTTCGCGATGCTGATGCTGGTGACGGCGGACAATCTCGTCCAGATGTTCTTCGGCTGGGAGGGCGTCGGCCTCGCCTCCTATTTGCTGATCGGCTTCTGGTACCACAAGCCCTCGGCCAACGCGGCGGCGCTGAAGGCGTTCATCGTCAACCGGGTCGGCGATTTCGGCTTCTCGCTCGGCATCTTCGCGACCTTCCTGGTCTTCGGCACGGTGTCGATCCCGGCGATCCTCGAGGCGGCGCCGGGCATGGCCGGGTCGACGCATCGGCTTCCTCGGCCAGCGCTTCGACACGATGACCCTGATCTGCATCCTCCTGTTCATCGGGGCGATGGGCAAGTCGGCGCAGCTCGGCCTGCACACCTGGCTTCCGGACGCGATGGAGGGCCCGACCCCGGTCTCGGCGCTGATCCATGCCGCGACGATGGTGACCGCGGGCGTCTTCATGGTCTGCCGGCTGTCGCCGATGTTCGAGACCAGCGAGACGGCGCTCGGCGTGGTCACCGTCGTCGGAACCGCGACCTGCTTCTTCGCCGCGACGGTCGGGACCGTTCAGAACGACATCAAGCGGGTGATCGCCTACTCGACCTGCTCGCAGCTCGGCTACATGTTCTTCGCCGCGGGCGTCGGCGCCTACGGCGCGGCGATGTTCCACCTCTTCACCCACGCCTTCTTCAAGGCCTTGCTGTTCCTCGGCTCGGGAAGCGTGATCCACGCCATGCACCACGAGCAGGACATGCGCTTCTACGGCGGGCTCAGGAAGCGCATCCCGATCACCTTCTGGACGATGCTGATCGGCACCCTGGCGATCACCGGAGTCGGCATTCCGGGCTTTCTCGGCTTCGCCGGCTTCTATTCGAAGGACGCGATGCTCGAGGCCAGCTGGGCTTCGGGCGGAGCGGGGCCGGTCGTCTTCGTCGTCGGCGCCTTCGCGGCCATGCTTACCAGCTTCTATTCCTGGCGGCTCATGTTCCTCACCTTCTGGGGCAAGCCGCGCTGGGCCGCGTCGGAGCATATCCAGCACGCCCTCCACGACGCCCACGGCCATCATGACGATCCTCCCGCCGCCGAGGATAGCGGCCACGACACAAGGCCGCACGAAGCGAGCGCGGCCGAGGTGCCGGCCGGCACCGGCGGCTACCAGCCGCACGAGAGCCCCTGGACGATGCTGGTGCCGATCGGCATCCTGGCGCTCGGAGCGATCTCTGGCCGGCTTGCTCTTCCACCACAATTTCGTCGAGGCGGAGGAAGGCGCGCATTTCTGGAAGGGCGGCGGTCGCCTTCGACACCCATCTGGCGCACAGCATGCACGAAGTGCCGACCCTGGTGAAACTGGGCTCCGCTGCTGGTGATGCTGGTCGGATTCCTGATCGCCTGGAGGCCTATGTCCGAAGCCGGGATTTCCCGACGCGCTTCGTCGCGCAGTTCGGCGTTCTCCACGCCTTCCTCTACAACAAATGGTATTTCGACGAGATTTACGACCTGGTCTTCGTCCGTCCGTCGCTGTGGCTCGGCCGGCTGTTCTGGAAGCGCGGCGACGAGAAGACGATCGACCGCTTCGGCCCGGACGGCGCGGCGGTGGCGGTCCGGCTCGGCAACGTCCTCACCGCCCGGCTCCAGTCCGGCTATCTCTACACCTACGCGCTGGTGATGCTGCTCGGCCTCGCCGCCGCGGCGACCTGGGCGATGGCGCGATGACGGGGGCCGCGCGCTGATGGAATATGCCTTCCCCATCCTCTCCGAGATGCTGGTCGATCCCGCTCGCGGCGGCGATCGCCTGCCTGTGCGTCTCGGCCAATACCGCCCGCTGGATCGCGCTCATCGCGACGCTGGCCGACCTCGCCCTCGGAATCCTGCTGTGGAGCGAATATCGGGTCGCCGGCCAGCAATGGCAGTTCCAGGAGCTGGCGCCCCTGTTCGGCCGCTTCTACTGGGCGCTCGGCGTCGACGGCATCGCCGTCATGCTGATCATGCTCTCGGTCTTCCTGATGCCGATCTGCATCCTCGCCAGCTGGAAATCGATCGAGCGGCGGGTCCCGGAATATATGGCGGCGTTCCTGATCATGGAGACGATGATGCTCGGCGTCTTCATGGCGCAGGACATCTTCCTCTTCTACATCTTCTTCGAGGCCGGCCTGATCCCGATGTTCCTGATCATCGGCATCTGGGGCGGGGCGCGAGCGAATCTACGCCAGCTACAAATTCTTCCTCTACACCCTGCTCGGCTCGGTGCTGATGCTGGTCGCGATGCTGTGGATGGTGAATTACGCCGGCACGACCGCCATCCCCAGGCTGCTCGTCACCAACTTCCCGCCCGAGGCGCAGACCTGGCTGTGGCTCGCCTTCTTCGCCTCGCTTCGCGGTCAAGATGCCGATGTGGCCGGTCCACACCTGGCTTCCCGACGCCCACGTCCAGGCGCCGACCGCCGGCTCGGTGATCCTCGCCGGAGTGCTCCTGAAGCTCGGCGGCTACGGCTTCCTGCGCTTCTCGCTGCCGATGTTCCCGGAAGCCTCGGCGCAGCTGGTCTGGCTGATCTTCGCTCTGAGCCTGATCGCGATCGTCTACACCTCGCTGGTGGCGCTGGTGCAGCAGCGACATGAAGAAGCTGATCGCCTACTCGTCGGTCGCCCACATGGCCTTCGTCACGATCGGCATCTTCGCCTTCAACCGCCAGGGGCTGGAAGGCGCGATCATCGTCATGCTCAGCCACGGCCTCGTCTCGGGCGCGCTCTTCCTGTGCGTCGGAGTGATCTACGACCGGCTCCACACCCGCGAGATCGACCGCTACGGCGGCCTGTCCAACAACATGCCGGCCTACGCCCTCTGTTCATGCTGTTCACCATGGCCTCGGTCGGGCTGCCGGGGACGAGCGGCTTCGTCGGCGAGTTCCTGGCGCTGGTCGGCGCCTATGAGGCGAACAGCCTGGTCGCCGTCGTCGCCACCACCGGGATCATCCTCGGCGCCGCCTACATGCTCTGGCTCTACTGGCGGGTCGCCTACGGAACGAGCCGCAACGCCGACGCGGCGGCGATGCCCGATCTCGACGCGCGCGAGAAGCTGTCGCTGGGCGCGATCGCCGCGGTGGTGCTGTGGATGGGCGTCTATCCCGAGAGCTTCATCGCGCCGATGCGCGCGCGACGTCGGCTGGATCCTCGCCCGGGTCGAGCGGGCCAACCCGCCCGGCGATTCGGCCCTGACCAAGGGCGCCCCGCCGGCGCCGAAGGCCGAAGCGCATGGCGAAGGGAAGGCGCATTGATGACCGCGTCGCTGCTCCTCACCCTGCCGGAGATCATCCTCACGCTCGCGGCGCTCGCGCTGATGATGGCCGCCGCCTGGATGGGCGACAAGAGCGCCCGGCTGCTCACCTGGCTCGCGATCGCGGCTCTGGCCGGAGCGGCGTTCGCGACCCCGGGCATCACCGGCAAGGGCGGGACGGCCTTCGAGCGGCCTGTTCGTCGGCGACAGCTTCGCCGCCTTCGCCAAGATCCTCATCTACGGCTCGGCCGCGGTCTCGCTGGTCGCGGCTTCGGGCTGGTTCGGCCGCGACCGCGACTATCGCGCCGAATATCCCTGCCTGATCCTGCTCTCCGCGGTCGGCATGGGGATGATGGTCTCCGCGGGCGATCTCCTCACCCTCTATGTCGGCCTCGAGCTTCAGAGCCTCTCGGCCTACGTCCTGGCCAGCTTCCAGCGCCCGACGACCGCTCGGCGGAAGCCGGCCTCAAATATTTCGTCCTCGGAGCGCTCGCCTCGGGAATCCTGCTCTACGGCGTGTCGCTGCTCTACGGCTTCACCGGCTCGACCCTGTTCGGCGAGATCCATGCCGCCCTCGGCCGCGACGGGGTCTCGACCGGCGAGCTGTTCGGGATCGTCTTCGTCCTCGCCGGGATCGCCTTCAAGGTCTCGGCGGTGCCCTTCCACATGTGGACTCCCGACGTCTACGAGGGCGCGCCGACTCCGGTCACCGCCTTCTTCGCCTCAGCGCCCAAGGTCGCGGCGATGGCCCTGCTCACCCGGGTCGCGGTCGAGGCGATGGGCCCCGCCTCGTTCGAATGGCGCCAGATCGTCATCTTCATGGCGCTCGCCTCGACCATCCTCGGCGGAGTCGCCGCGATCGGCCAGCCCAACATCAAGCGGCTGCTCGCCTACAGCTCGATCAACAATGTCGGCTTCGCCCTGATCGGCCTCGCCGCCGCGACCCGGGAGGGAGTGGCCTCGGTGCTGTTCTACATGGCGGTCTACATCGTCATGACGCTCGGCGCCTTCCTGGTGGTCCTGCGGATGCGCGACGGCGAGGGCCGGCCGGTCGAGAGCATCGCCAGCCTGTCCGGCCTGTCGACGACCCGGCCCTGGCTCGCGGCGGGGATGGCGACCTTCATGTTCAGCCTCGCCGGGGTGCCGCCGCTGTTCGGCTTCTGGCCCAAGTTCCTGGTGTTCGACGCCGCGGTGCGGGCCGACCTCACCTGGCTCGCGGCGGTCGGGATCGCGACCTCGGTGATCAGCGCCTTCTATTATCTCAAGATCATCAAGACGATGTATTTCGACGAGCCCGCCCCCGCCTACGGGCCGACGAACGACGCCGTGCAGGCGGCTCTGATCGTGCTCGCGGCGGTCTTCGTGTCGCCGCTCGGCTACCTCGCCATCCCCTATCTCGGAGCGGCGGCGAACAACGCCGCGGGCGCGCTCTTCTGAGCCGGAAAGGCTGGGCCGGCGAAGCGGGAATCGCCGGCCCAGCCCTACTGCAGGGTACAAACCGACCGGAGGACGAGCCGCCCCCCGCGGCGGTCTCATCGTGCGCTCCTCCCCGTCTGGCTCCTATGTCGCAAAAATACCTATGCGCGCGGCCGCGAAGAGCGGATATCCTCGCTCACGGTCCACAAGCTTAGAGCGGCCGATGTCTGGCCCATGTGGACGAGGACGGAGCAGTACATGGAGGACAGGCGCGCCTACATCATCGACGACGAGCGGCTCCTTCGGAGCCTGATCCGGCAGTCGCTGGCCGGATCCTGCAGCCATGTCGAGGAGTTCGCCTCGGCCGAGTCCTTCCTCGAAGGGCATGTGGCGCGGACCCCGGGCTGCATCATCGTCGACATCGGCCTGCCCGGGATCAACGGCCTCGACCTGCTCGAGCTGATCGCCCGCCGGCGCGGCGCCTTTCCGGTCGTCGTCGTCTCGGCGCAGGGCGACGTCCCGCACGCGCTCCGCGCCGGCCGGCTCGGCGTGGTCGACTTCATCGAGAAGCCGTTCCGGGTCGACGCCCTCCTCGCCGCGGTCGAGAAGGGGTTCGAGCTGCTGCGCGGCAACCGCTTCTCGCGAACCCAGGCGCTCGAGACGCTGACCCGGCGGGAGAAGGAAGTGCTTCTGGCCTTCGCCGACGGCGCTCCCAACAAGGTCGTCGCCCATTCGCTCGGCCTCAGCGTCCGGACCATCGAGCTCCATCGCGCCAACATGATGAAGAAGCTCGGGGTCAGGAGCCTCAGCCAGGCCCTGCTCATCGCCAAGGACGGCGGCTACGTCTGAGCCGTTTGCGCCGGTCGCGCGACAGGCTTATGCGGGGGTCCAGAGGGGTAAAAAATGAACGCGACGAGCGCCCTGCGCACCGTCCCTGAGACCGGCTCGACCAACGACGACCTCGCCATCAGCGCTCGCGAAGGCGCGCCCGAGGGCTTCTGGCTTCGCGCCGAGCGGCAGACCGGCGGCCGCGGCCGCCAGGGACGCGAATGGCATTCGCCGCCCGGCAACCTCTACGCCAGCACCCTCGTCCGGCTCCGGGCGGGCGATCCGCCGGCGCCGACCCTCGCTCTGGTCGCCGCGGTCGCCCTGCACGAGGTCGCCGCCGTCTATTCGGGCGGCGCCGCGATCGAGATCAAATGGCCCAACGACCTGCTGGTGGCCGGCGCCAAGCTGTCGGGCATCCTGCTCGAGCGGCTCGACGACGCCGTCGTCGTCGGCTTCGGGGTCAATCTCGCCGACCATCCCGACCTGACGGCGCGTCCGGCGACCAGCTTCGCGGCGCTCGGCGGGGCGCCCGATCCGGCCCTGTTCCTCGAATCCCTCGCCGAAAGCTTCGCCCGCTGGCTCGCGCGCTGGCGCGAGGAGGGCCTGGCGCCGATCCGACTGCGCTGGCTCGCCGGCGCCCATCCGCCGGGCACGGCGCTCTCGACCCACACCGCCAGCGGCGCCTGGGTGGAGGGGGTGTTCGACGGGCTCGACGATGGCGGCGCCCTGCGGCTGCGTCTGGCCGACGGGTCTAGCCGGATCATCCATGCCGGCGACGTCTTCTTGAAATAGCGCTTCCCGGCGAAGGCCGGGACCCATTCTCTACCGCACGCGCCGCTGGACCCCGGCGTTCGCCGGGGAACCCCTCGCTAATCGTTCCGGCCCCGGCTAGAGAGCGGCCATGCTGCTCGCCGTCGATGCCGGTAACACCAACATCGTCTTCGCCTTGCTCGAGGAGGGGGTGATCCGCGCCCGCTGGCGGATCGCAACCGATCCGCGGCGGACGGCGGACCAATATGCGGTCTGGCTCCACCAGCTGATCGAGCTGGAGGGCCTGCCGCGCGACGTCGTCGACGCCGTCATCCTCGGCACGGTGGTGCCGCGGGCGACCCACAATCTCGAGGTGCTCGCCCAGAAATATTTCAAGGTCGAGCCGCTGGTCGCGGGGCAGGGCGCGGCCGAGTGGGGGGTCGAGCTCGACGTGGCCGAGCCCAGGAGCGTCGGCGCCGACCGGGTCCTCAACGCGATCGCGGCGCACGCGCTCCACGAGGGCGACCTGATCGTGATCGACTTCGGCACCGCCACCACCTTCGACGTGGTCGATTATTCGGGCGCCTACAAAGGCGGGATCATCGCTCCCGGGATCAACCTGTCGCTCGACGCCCTCGTCACCGCCGCCGCCAAGCTGCCGCGGATCGCCATCGAGGCGCCCGACGGCAACCTCTCCGTGATCGGCCGGACCACCGAGGACCAGATGCATATCGGCATCTACTGGGGCTATGTCGCGATGATGGAAGGCCTGGTCGCGCGGATGAAGGCGGAGATCGGCCGGCCGGCGAAAGTGGTCGCGACGGGGGGGCTTGCGACCTTGTTCGACAAGCACACGGCGATCTTCGACGAGATCGAGCCGGATCTGACGATTCAGGGGCTGGGATTGTTGTATCGACGGAGCAAAAGCGCCACTTGACCGTCATGCCAGCGAAGGCTGGCATCTCAGCGGGTGGATGGCGCCTGAACTCTTCACCCCCCGGGGCCCCAGCCTTCGCTGGGGCGACGCAAAGGAAACAGATGAAACCCGGCAAAGAACTGCTCTTCCTCGCGCTCGGCGGCTCGGGCGAGATCGGCATGAACGTCAATCTCTACGGCTGCGACGGCAAGTGGATCATGGTCGACCTCGGCATGACCTTCGCCGATCCGGCCTATCCCGGCGTCGAGCTGGTCCTTCCGGACCTCAGCTTCATCGAGGAGCGGCGCGACGACCTGCTCGGAGTCGTCCTGACCCACGGCCATGAGGACCATATCGGCGCCATCCCCTATCTCGCCGACGATCTCGGGGTCCCGCTCTGGGCGACCCCCTTCACCGCCGGCCTGATCGCCGAGAAGCTCCAGGAGGAGGGGCTGGAGCGGCAGATCAAGGTCAACATCATCGACATCGGTGGGACGATGCAGATCGGTCCGTTCGGCTTCCGCTTCGTCCCGCTCGCCCATTCGATCCCCGAGGGCAACGCGCTCCTCATCGACACGCCCTACGGCAAGGTCTTCCACACCGGCGACTGGAAGCTGGACGAATTCCCGCAGCTCGGCGACCCCGCCGACGCCGCGGCCCTGACCCGGGTCGGCGACGAGGGCATTCTCGCCCTGGTCTGCGATTCGACCAACGTCTTCCAGGAGGAGGCGTCGGGCTCCGAGGAGCAGGTCCGCGAGGGCCTCGACCGGGTGATCGGCGAGGCCGAGGGGAGGGTGCTGGTCACCACCTTCGCCTCGAACGCGGCCCGGCTGAGCACCTTGGGCAAGGTCGCCCAGGACACCGGCCGCAAGGTCTGCGTCGCCGGCCGCTCGCTCGACCGGATCCTGAGGGTCGCGCGAGAGCGTCGGCTATCTCACCGACTTCCCGGAGACGATCGATTTCGAGACCGCCATGTCGCTGCCCAGGCGCGACGTGATGATCATCGGCACCGGCGGCCAGGGCGAGAGCCGCGCCGCGCTCGCCCGGATCGCCTTCGACCAGCACCGGATCAAGCTCAGCGAGGGCGATCTCGTCGTCTTCTCCTCCAAGCAGATACCCGGCAACGAGATCGCCATCGGCCGGATCCAGAACGAGCTGGCCGCGCGCGGGATCAAGATGATCACCGACCGGCAGGCCAACGTCCACGTCTCCGGCCATCCCGGCCGGCCCGAGCTCGCCGCCATGTACGGCTGGATCCGGCCCGAGATCATCGTCCCGGTCCATGGCGAGATGCGCCACATGGCCGAGCATGAGCGCTTCGCCCGCTCGCACGGCGTTCCCAAGGGCATCGTCCAGAAGAATGGCGACGTCGTCCGTCTCGCGCCCGGACGGGCCGCGGAAGCTCGGCGAGGAGAGGGTCGGGCGCCTCATCCTCGACGGCGACGTCATCCTCGCCGCCGACGGGCCGACGATGAACGAGCGCCGCAAGCTCGCCAGCTTCGGGGTCATCTCGGTCGCGTTGGCGCTGAACGCCCAGGACCGCCTGGTCGGCGACGTCCAGCTCGCGCTCGAGGGCATCCCGGTCGAGGAGGATCGCGAGGCCTTCCTCGAGGAGGCCTGCGAGGCCGCCGTCGGAAGCCGCCCTCAAGGGCGCCGGCAACGAGGAGAAGTTGCGCGAGGCGGTCCGCCTCGCGGTGCGCCGCTGCGCCACCGAATGGACCGGCAAGAAGCCGGTGGTGGACGTGCTGCTCGTCCGGGTGTGACCGGGTGAAGCTCCAGTCGATCCTGGCGATCTACATATTGTTCTGGACGATGAGCCTGTTCCTCGTCCTGCCGTTCGGGGTGCGCACCGCGCGAGGAGGAGGGGGTCGAGACGCCCGTCCGGCCACGCGCCGAGCGCGCCGCACCGCTTCAGCTTCGGCCGCGCGGCGCTCCGGGCGACGATCGTCTCGGCGGTGGCCTTCGGCCTGTTCTACGCCAACTACCTTTTCGGCTGGGTGACGGTCGGAAATGCTCGACTGGACGGCAGCCGTCGCAGCGGCTAGCTCCTTGATCCGCTCGATCGCCTGGGCGAGGGCGACGTAGAGCTTGCCCATGTCGCTGGAGAGGATGGTGACTCCGAGCGGCGAGCCGTCGCGGTCGGCGAGGATCCGGCGCAGCATCGCCTCGAAATCGTGGATGTAGCGGTTCACCTGCTCGCGGAACTCGGGCTCTTCCTCGTAATGGCGGGCGATCTCGCGGGCGTCGTTGCGGTCGAGCAGGCGCACCGCGCGGCGGGTGAAGACGCCGCGGTCGCCCTTCAGATAGGCGGTCCAGGCGCTGTCGGTGACCTCGTTGGACAAGATCTTGGTGACGTCGATCGCGGTCGAGTTGAGCGATTCGATCAGCAGGGCGACCCGCCGCGAGAAATTCTCGCTCTCCTTGGCCTCGCGGTCGCGATGCTCCTCGTCGATCCGGGCCTCGATCGCCGCGGCGGTCTCGCCGAGCGCCAGCATCTGGCGGGTCAGCCGCTCCGACGCGCGCCGGGCCGTCTCGATGGCGCGCTCGGACACCGCCGACAAGCTCGGCCATCTGCCGCTCGACCGTCTCGCTGACCGCCTGCTCGAGCGCCTCCCGGCTCGCCTCGCCGAGCGCGGCCGCGCTGGCGGGGATGGCGGCCGAGATCGCCTCGCGGGCGCGTTCGGAGGCCTGGCCGGCCGCTTCGCGGACCCGGAGCAGCGCCTCGATCAGCTCGGGGCCGGTCTCGGCGGCGATCTTCTGGGCGGCTCGCCCGCGCCTCCTCGGCGGCGGCGCCGAGCGCCCGCAAGCTGCTCGCCGGCGCTCGCCGACCCTTCGCCGATCCGGGCGAGCAGGGTCTCGATCGCCTCCTGCTGCCGGGCCAGCGCCGCCTCGCTGTCGCCGAGGCGGACCGCGGCGCCGTCGGTCATCGCTGCGATGTCGCCGACCAGCGGGACGATCGCCTCGGCCGCCTCGCGGGTTCGCCCGGCCTGCTCCTCGACGCTCCTGAGCGCCGCCGGCAGGGTTTCCCGAAGCTCGCCTGAAATCCCGCCCAGCGCGGCGCCGAGCTCGCCGGCGCTCTCGATCAGGCCGTCGGCCTCGCGCTTGCCGGTGCCGAGCTCCTCGACCAGGGCCGCCGCGGCGTTCCGGGCTTCGGCGACCGAGGCGCCGGTGCCGGCGGCGATCTTCTCCCCGGCCTCGCGCGCCTCGTCGGCCGCGGCGGCGAGCGCCTGAAGCTGCGCCGCCGCTTCGGCGGAGCCCTGCTCGACCCGGGCGAGCATCGCCTCGACCGCCTCGCGGCTCCGGCCGACCGACTGCTCGCTTTCGCCGAGCCGGGCCGCCGCCGCCTGCGCCGTCTCCTTCACCTCGCCGACCAGCGGGACGATGGCGGCGGCGGCGAGGCGGGTGCGGTCGGCCTGCTCCTCGACGGTCCTCAGCGCTTCCGGCAACTGGTCGCGAAGCTCGCCGCTGATACCCGCGAGCACGGTGCCGAGGTCGCCGGCGCTTTCGATCAGGCCGCTCGCCTGCTGCTGCCCGGCGCCGAGCTCCTGGAGGAGCTGGGCGGCGCTCGCCCTGACCGCGGCGACCGAGGCGCCGAGCCGCTCGCTCTGGGCGCCGCCGGTTCGGCCGAGCTGGTCGAACCAGCTGTCGAGCTCGGCCAGCTCCTTGCCGAGGCCGGTGACGAGGGCGTGGCTGGCCGCGTCCTGGGCGGCGATATGGCCGGCCAGGCCCTCGATCTTGCCGCTGATCATCTCGATCCGCTGGGCGAGGTTGCGCGCCGAATCCTCGCCCGCCTTGTCGAGCGCGGCGCGGCTCTGCTCGATCGCGGCCAGGGTCGTCGCGCCCTGGAGCTCGAGCGCGGCCCGGGCCTGCTCGACCGCTTCGGCGGCGCGGCTCATCGCGCCGTCGACGGCCGCCGTCATCTTGGCGGACGATTCGTCCATGCTCGCCGCCGCGGCGGCGCTGCCGCTCTCGATCCGGGCGACATGGGCCGACATGCGCTGGGCCGCCCCGCCGAGCACCTCGTCGGCGTCGCGGCCGCGCGCCGCGAGCGAGGCGAGCTGGGCCTCGAGCGCGCTCGCCTGGCCGTGGGCGTTGAGGCCGGCCTCCTTCATCGCCTCGGCGACGGCGCGGGCCTGCTCCTCGGCGCGGGGCAGGTCGTGGAGCAGGACCCCGATGTCGACCTTGGCGGCGGCGGCGGCGGAATCGAGCGCGGCGGCCTTCTGGTCGAGGGTCGCCGTCTCCTTGGAGAGATAATAGGTCACCCGGCCGAGCCGGTCGGAGGCCTCGTCGCCGAGCGACATCAGCCGCTCCGCCTCGCCGCGCAGGCGGGCGTGATTGTCCTCGATCCGGCCGGCGACGATCTCGAGCACGCTTTCCAGCGCCCGGCTCTCCGCCGCCATCGCCTCGACCGCGCTGCTGAACCGCTCCGCCTCGCGGCGCGAGGTCCGGCCGAACAGCAGCCAGAGCAAGGGCGAGGAGGGCGAGCGGGCCCGGCCAGGGTCGCGGTCCAGGCGATGCCGTTGCCGAGGGTGACGGGCGGCCGCGTCTGCCAGAGCCAATAGCCGACCGCGCCGACCCAGCCGACGGCGAGGAGGATGAGCAACGCTGCCGAGCAGCCCGGCCCGGGCCGGGCGTCTCGTCCGCGCGGCCTCGGGCGCCGGCTCCGGCGCCTGGAGGTCGACCGGCGATCCCAGCCAGTCGTTCTCCGCTTCGTCCTGCAAGCCGGGTTCGGGCTCGCTCTGTGCTCGTTCTGCCCCCGTCATAACGGTTGGTTTACCATGATTCGGGCGGGTTGAAAGCTCGGAAGGATACGGGGCGTTAACGCGTCCGGCGCGTAGCAGGGCGAGATGGTCTACGATCCCGGAGCTCTCAACGCCTCGCTCGCCGCCGCCGTCGGCAGCGACCCCGAGCTGATGCGCGAGCTTCGCGCCGCCTTCCTCGAAAGCGCGGCGCGCCAGACCGACCTGATGGGCCGGGCGCGCTGCGACGCCAATTGGGCGATCGCGGCGTCGCGGCTGAAGAGCGTCGCGGCGAGCTTCGGGGCGGTCGGCCTCGTCGCCCTCGCCGACGAGGCGCTCGAAGGCGCCCCCGGCGACCCGGTGGTGCTGCGCAAGCTCGCCGCCGCCATCGACGACTTCGCCGCTTAGGCGGCGAGGGGCTCCTTGGATCGTCACCCCGGACTTGATCCGGGGTCCATCTTCTTCGACGCCTCGATCGAAGGAAAGGTGGATGCCGGATCAAGTCCGGCATGACGGGAATGGCGCTCTAAGGCTTTTCGAAGCGTCTCCTCCCCTCTATCCCAACCCGCATGGGGAGGGACTCGTGACTCTGGCCGCACTGATCGCCGCCTATCACGAAGCCGACGACGCCGGCGGCGGCCTGCGCGCGACCCTTCCGATCGCCGGCCGCACCCTGCTCGAGCGCCAGGTGCGGCTGGCCGCATGCCGCCGGCGCCGATCCGGTCGTGATCGTCGTCGAGCGGGTCACCGCCGCCCTCGGCGCCGCGCTCGACCGGCTTCGCGGCGGAGGGAGTGACCATCGTCCTCGCCCGCAACGCCGCGGAGGCCGCCGAGGCCGTGCACAGCCGCGACCGGCTGCTTCTCGTCGGCGACGGCCTGGTCGCCCCGGAAGCGGCGATCGCCCGCCTCGTCGCCCTCGACGGCCCCGCCATCCTGGTCGTGCCCGACCTTCGGGTCGACGACCGCTACGAGCGGATCGACGCCCAGAGCCGCTGGGCCGGCCTCGCCCTGATCGACGGCGAGATGCTCAAGCAGACCGCCGCGATGCTCCGCGACTGGGACCTGCAATCGACCCTGCTGCGCCGCGCCGTCCAGGCCGGAGCCCGCCAGATCAGCGTCCGCGGCGAGGCCGAGGACGAGCTGCCCCTGGTCGCGGAGACCAGCGAGGATCTGGCCGAGCTCGAGGAGCGGATCCTCGCCGGCGCCCACGACCGGCGCTCCGACTGGGTGTCGCGCTACCTGCTCGGGCCGGTCGAGCGGCTGGCGACCCGCTGGCTGATGCCGACCGCGGTCACGCCGACCGCGATCGGCCTCGCCGCGACCCTGCTGATGCTGCTCGCCGGGCTCGCCTTCGCCCGGCAGTGGCTGGGCCTCGGCCTCGCCTTCATGCTTCTCGCCACCCCGCTCGACGGCATCGGCGAGCGGCTCGCCTCGCTTCGCCTGCAGGGGGACCGCGGGCCGAGCTGGTGGGGCGCGCTGCTGCCGGCGCTTTCGGCCGGATTGCTGCTGGTCCTCGCCTCGTCGCTCGCCGCCACCCGCGGCTGGGGCTGCCTCGCCCTCGCCGGAACGATCCTCGCCTTCGCCGTGGCTCTGCGCATCGAGGCGGAGGGGCAGGACGTTCCCGGCCGGCTCTGGCTGGCCGAGCGCAAGGGGATGAGCTGGCTCATGCTGCCCTTCGCCGCCGCCGATTTGTGGGGGACCGGCCTCACCGTGCTGGCTTTCTACGCGGGCGCCAGCTTCTTCTGGGCGCAGCGCCATGCCCATGCCGCCGCCCCGCCCGCACAGGATTAGCGGCGCTTTAACCCTGACCGGACTATGCACGGGCGATGTCCGAAGTGCGCGCGAACGGGGGTGAGCTGGACGGCGCGGCGCAGCTGCTCGCGTCGGCGCGGGCGCGCGTGTCGGCGGCGATGGCCGATCTCGCCCTTCCCGAGGCGCTTCGCCTCAGCGACCGGCAGCGGATCACCGTCTCCCATCTGCTCCGCCGGCTGGTCGGCGACGTCGAGGACGAGCTCCGCTCCGCGCTCGCCGCCCATTTCGCGGCGGACGGCGACGAGCCGTCTGCGCGCCGCCCTGTCCTCGGCGAGCCTGGCGATCGCGGTGCCCGTGCTGGAAGGCGGCGGAGCGCTCGCCGATCCGGGGCTGTTCGCCCTGCTCCTGCGCCGCGCCGAGGAGCACGGCTGGCCCGGGCCGCGCCCGAGCGGCGCCTGCTCACCGAGCTCGCCGGCGATTCCGACGAGGAGGTCGCCGCCGCGGCCGTGTCGCTGCTGATCGCCGAGAGCCGCCGCCTCGACGCCTTCCAGGAGCCGCTTGCTGGCCGAGCGGCGACCTTCCCGCCGAGGTCGCGCACGGCCTCGCCTGGACCGTCGCCGCCGCCCTTCGCACCTATCTGATCGTCCGCCACGGGATCGTCCCGGCCGCCGCCGACGCGGCCGTCACCGCGGCCGCCGTCCGCCTGGCTGCGGCGCTACGACGAGGGCGCCGGCGCCGATGCCCTCGCCCGCCGGCTCGCGCTCCGGCTCGAGGAGCGCGGCCGGCTCGACGATTCGCTGCTGGTCCGCGCGGTCGGCGAAGGGGCGCTTGCCGCTCTTCCTCGCCGGACTGTCGCTCCGCACCGGGCTCGACCTGCCGGCCCTGTGGGAGCTGCTTCCCGACGCCGCCGGCCGCGGGCGCGGCGATCGTCCTTCGCGGCGCCGCGGGTCGGACGCGAGGCCGCGGCCTCGATCCTGCTCGCCCTCGCCGGCCGCGAGGAGGCATGTCGCCGCCCAGCTCGACCTCTACGACATGCTCGATCCGGCCGAGGCCCGCCGCCGTGTCCTGCTCTGGCGGCTCGATCCGGCCTATCGCGCCGCCGTCGCGAGGCTCGCCTCATGAGCGCCGGGGACGCCGTGCGCGGCCGGGTCGATGCCGACGGCCGGCTGGTCGAGGCCGAGCCGCGGCTGATGGCGCTTCACCGCGCCGCCGGCGGCGAGGAAGGCGGGCCGCTGGCCGTGCCCCAGATCGCGGCGCTGGCCCGGCTCGCCCGCCGGCTCGGGATCGTCATCTCGCGCTCCGCCGTCGCCGCCGAGGGCGAGGCCGACCTCGACCTGTGGGTTCGCGCCGAGCCGAGGGAAGGCGGTGTCGACCTCGCCGTCACCGGCTGGATCGCCCGGCCCGCGCGCGGGCCCGCGCCGGCGCCCGACGCCGAGCGCCAGGCGGATTTCCTGCGCGCCGGCGCCGACTGGATGTGGGAGACGGACTCGGCGCCTGCGCCTGACCAGCGTCTCGCCCGCCGCCGCCGCCGCCGCCGGCCAGACCCCGGCCCAGCTCGTCGGCCACCAGCTCACCCGCCTGTTCCGGCTCGAGGAGGGCGAGGAGGGCGAGCTGCCCCTGCTCACCGCCCTCGCCGAGCAGCGCCGCTTCGACGGCCAGCTCGCCGAGCTTCGCGGCGGCCGCGGCGGCCGCTACCGGCTCGCCGGAATCCCGCTGATCGACGGCGCCGGCCGCTTCGCCGGCTTCCGCGGCTCGGCCGCCGCGCTTCCCGCCGGCGCCCGCCGGCCGCGCCGGTCGAGCTCGGGCCCCAGGCCGAGCCGGGCGCGTTCGGCGAGCGGCTCGACAAGGCGCTGCGGGCGCCGCTCGCCCGGATCATCGCCAGCGCCGAGACGATCGGCGCCCAGGGCGAGGGGCCGATCCGCAACGATTATGCCGGCTATGCCGGCGACATCGCCACGGCGGGCCGCCACCTGCTCGCCCTGGTCGACGACCTCGTCGACCTGCAGGCGATCGAGCGCCCCGACTTCCACCCCGAGGGCGAGGAGATCGACCTCGCCGACGTCGCCCGCCGGGCCGCCGGCCTGCTCGCGGTCCGGGCCGGCGAGCGCGCGGGTCAGGATCGACGCGCCCGCCGCCGGCGAGAGCCTGCCCGTCGACAGGCGATTTCCGGCGCGCGCTCCAGATCGTCGTCAACCTGCTGACCAACGCCATCCGCTACTCGCCGGAGGACGGCCAGGTGTGGATCCGCACCGACCGCGAAGGGCGATCTCGCCGCGCTCGTCATCGCCGACCAGGGCAAGGGCATCTCCGCCGAGGACCAGGCGCGGATCTTCGAGAAGTTCGAGCGGGTCGACCCTCCGAGCCCGGCGGCACCGGCCTCGGCCTCTACATCGCCCGCCGCCTCGCCCGGGCGATGGGCGGCGACGTCGCCGTCGACAGCGCTCCGGGCCAGGGCGCGCGGTTCACCTTCACCCTGCCGCTGCGGCGGGAATAAGAACGAGCGGTATCCCGGCGGACGGAGAACGAGGGGATCCTCCGCCCGCCGGGGCCTCAGCCTGGGCTGGGACAGCGGAAAATCAGTGGCCGGTATGGTCGGCGGCGCCCTTGCCCGCGACCCGGACCGGCTTGTGGAACTGGCAGGTCACGGTCGGATTGAACTGGGCGAACATGCCGTTCGTGTTGGGCCGGTAGAGCCAGACGTGGCGGTCGTAATGGGGCTCGAAATTATGGGCCTCGTCGATCGAGGTCTTCGGGATCGTCGAACATATAGTCGTACTCGACGCCGTGGAAGGTCGGCAGGCCCTCGTTGCCGGCCTCGTGCCAGGCCTTCTTGAAGACGAGATTCTCGACCGCGACCAGCTCGAGGCTTCCGTCGGCGCGCGGCTCGTAGATCAGGATCGAGGGCTTGCGGAAATCGGTGTGGGTGCCGTTGCCGTCGACCCGCGGGTTCGGCGGAGCGGTGATCCCGAGCAGGTCCGGGCGGAAGAAATGGATGCCCATTCCGCCGAGCGCCGCCGGGCGGCCCATCATCGGCGCGACGTCGCACATGTCGGTCGGATCGCGGACATAGCCTTCGGCGAGCGCGACCTCGACCTTCTGGAAGCGGGCGGTGGCGGCGCGGACCTCGTCGAGCGTCGGCTCGCCCGGGCCCGGAGCGGCGGCGGCCAGAGCCGCGGCGATGATCGTCAGCATCTCGAAAACTCCTCGATCAACTCGATGACGGCGATCCGGATAGAAGCGCGCTGTTGCGCCATCGATGCCGCAGGCGGCACGATCGTGTTTCAATTGTTGCCGGGCGCAGGGGGGAATGATGATCGAGCTGACGGGCGGGGACTACCGGGCGCTGTGCGCCGCCGAGACGGTGCGCGAGCGGATCGGAGCGCTCGAGGGCGAGCGCCGGGCGGCGGTCCGCCAGTTCTGGCTGCGCGGCCTGGGCGGGCTCGCCCTGGCCGCCGTCGCCGCCGTGCTGCTGTTCCGGTCGGGCTGGGAGACGAGCGCCTTCGTCGCCTTCGCCCTCATCCTGGTCGGCGCGATCGATCGCCGCCGTTCCTGCCGCTGAACGCCGCCAAGGAGAGCCTCAAGCATCCGGTGCTGGAGGAGGTCGGCCGCAAGGCCGGGCTCGAATATATGCCGAGCGGCTTCGTCCCGCCGGCCTTCGGCTCCGCCTGCACCCTTCTCTTCGGCGGCGGCGGCTTCTCGAGCGAGACCTACAGCGACCTGTTCAACGGCACGGACGAGGAGGGGCGGGGCGTCGCCGTCTACGAGGCCTGCCTCCAGCGCCGGGCCGGCAAGAACACCTACGTCGTCTTCTCCGGCCAGGTCTACGCCATCCAGCGCCGCCCCGGCGCCCAGGGCCGGACCGTGATCGTCCCCGACCGCAAATTGCTCAACTTCTGGAAGCCGGACAACGCCATGGAGCGGGTCAAGATCGAGGGCGACACCGCCTTCGAGAAGAAGTTCGAAGTCTATTCGACCCACCCGATGGAGGCCCGCGAACTGCTGTTCGACTCGGCCTTCCGGGCGAAGCTGCTCGAGCTCCGCAAGGCCGGCCGGGTCTTCGTCTATGCCGGCCCCGAGGAGGCGCTCGTCGCCGCGACCGGCAAGGACCGCTTCGAGCCGGGCTCGATGCTCCGATCCCGGCCCGGCGAGGAGAGGGTCAGGCTCATGTTCGACGACGTCTGCGCCTCGCTGGGTCTGCTGAGGGAGCTCAAGGCGAAGCTCGGGTGAGGCCTAACGCTCGTCCACCGGCACGTAATCGCGCTGCACCGGGCCGGTGTAGAGCTGCCTCGGGCGGCCGATCTTCTGCTCGGGGTCGGAGATCATCTCGTTCCACTGGGCGACCCAGCCGACGGTCCGCGCCAGGGCGAAGAGGGCGGTGAACATCGAGGTCGGGAAGCCGATCGCGGAGAGGACGACGCCGGAGTAGAAATCGACGTTCGGGATAGAGCTTCTTCTCGATGAAATAATCGTCGCTGAGAGCGATCCGCTCGAGCTCGCGGGCGACGTCGAAGACCGGGTCGCTGACCCCGAGCTCCTTCAGCACCTCGTCGGCGGTCTTCTGCATCACCTTCGCGCGCGGGTCGTAATTCTTGTAGACGCGGTGGCCGAAGCCCATCAGCCGGAACGGATCGTCCTTGTCCTTGGCGCGGGCGATGAACTCGGGGATCCGCTCCGGCCGGCCGATCTCGTGGAGCATGTTCGAGCGCCGCCTCGTTGGCGCCGCCATGGGCCGGGCCCCACAGGCAGGCGATTCCGGCGGCGATGCAGGCGAAGGGGTTGGCGCCCGACGAGCCGGCGAGGCGGACGGTCGAGGTCGAGGCGTTCTGCTCGTGGTCGGCGTGGAGGATGAAGATCCGCCGCATCGCCCGCTCGACGATCGGGTTGACCTCATAGGGCTCGGCCGGGACCCCGAAGGTCATCCGCAGGAAGTTGCCGGTGTAGGTCAGGCTGTTCTGCGGATACATGAACGGCTGGCCGATCGAATATTTGTAGGCCATCGCCGCGATCGTCGGCATCTTGGCGATCAGCCGGTGGCTGGCGATCATCCGCTGCTTGGGATCGGTGATGTCGGTCGAATCGTGGTAGAAGGCGCTGAGCGCGCCGACGACGCCGCACATGATCGCCATCGGGTGGGCGTCGCGCCGGAAGCCGCGGTAGAATGGTCGCGAGCTGCTCGTGCAGCATGGTGTGGCGCGATGATCGTGTAGGTGAAGGTCTCCGAGCTCCGCCTTCTGCGGAAGCTCGCCGTTGAGGAGCAGGTAGCAGACCTCCATGAAGGTCGAATGCTCGGCGAGCTGGTCGATCGGATAGCCGCGGTGGAGCAGCATGCCCTGGTCGCCGTCGATATAGGTGATCGCGCTCTCGCAGGCCGCGGTCGAGGTGAAGCCGGGATCGTAGGTGAAGGCGCCGGTCTCGGCATAGAGCTTGCGGATGTCGATGACGTCGGGGCCGACCGAGCCCTGGCGCACCGGGAAGGCGTGCGAATTGCCCTCGCCGAGGGTGAGAGTGGCCTGTCCGTCCGTCATCTCACTCTGCTCCGTCCATCCGGTCCGCGATCCGGGCGAGGCTTTCCTCGCGCCCGAGCAGGACCAGAACATCGAATATGCCGGGCGAGGTCGCCCGTCCGGTGAGCGCGGCGCGAAGCGGCTGCGCCACCTGGCCGAGCTTGACGCCCGGCGCTCTCCGCGATGCTGCGCACCGCCGCCTCTGTGGCGGCGCCGACCATTCGTCAAGCGCATTGAGTGCACTCCACGCCCGGGCGAGCAGGCGGGGGGCGTCGCCGGCGAGCAGCTGCAGCGCCTTCTCGTCGAAGTCGAGCGGCCGGGCCTGGAACAGGAAAGTAGAATTCTCAGCGAGTTCGTTGAGGTTCTTCGCGCGTGGCTTGAGCTCCGGCATCGCCCGGACGAGAAGCTCGATCTCGGCGGTGTCGAGGTCGCGGCCGAGCAGCGTCCCGACCCGGGGCGCGATCAGTCCGGCGAGCCGGCCGTCGTCGGCCTCGCGGATATAATGGCCGTTGAGATTCTCGAGCTTCGTGATGTCGAAGCGCGACGGCGACTTGCCGACCTGGGCGAGGTCGAACCAGCGCACCGCGTCCTCTCGGCTGATGATCTCGTCGTCGCCATGGCCCCAGCCGAGGCGGAGCAGGTAATTGGACAGGGCCTCGGGCAGGAAGCCCAGCGCCTCATAGTCCATCACCCCGGTCGAGCCGTGGCGCTTCGACATCTTGGCGCCGTCCTGGCCGTGGATCAGCGGCACGTGGGCGTAGGCCGGCTCCGGCCAGCCCATCGCCCGGATGATGCCGAGCTGGCGGAAGGCGTTGTTGAGATGGTCGTCGCCGCGGATGACGTGGGTGACGCCCATGTCGTGATCGTCGACCACCACCGCGAGCATGTAGGTCGGGCTTCCGTCGGAGCGGAGCAGGACCATGTCGTCCAGCTCCTCGTTCCGGACCGTCGACCCGGCCCTGGACGAGGTCGTCGATCACCGTCTCGCCCTCGCGCGGGCGCCTTGAGGCGGACGACGAAAGGGGAGTCGGAGGCGGGCGGCTCGAGCGTGCAGTCCCGCCACGGGCTCTCGACCCGATAGGGGCGCCGCTCGGCCTGGGCGCGCTCGCGGCCGGCCGCCAGCTCCTCGGCGGTCATGTAGCAGCGATAGGCGTGGCCCCGGGCGAGCAGCTCGTTCGCCACCTCGGCGTGGCGGGCCCAGAATTGCGACTGGTAATATTCGTGGCCGTCCCAGTCGAGGCCGAGCCAGCGCATGCCCTCGAGGATCGCGTCGATCGCCGCCTGGGTCGAGCGCGCCTTGTCGGTATCCTCGATGCGCAGCAGGAAGCGGCCGCCGTGGTGGCGGGCGTAGAGCCAGCTGAACAAGGCGGTGCGGGCGCCGCCGATATGGAGGAAGCCGGTCGGCGAGGGCGCAAAGCGGGTGACGACCTGCGCCGGCGGGACGGTTGCGCTCAAGCGCCTTTTCTCCAAGGATGCGGGCCATGACGGCCGGTGACGGCATGCGCCCCTAGCATAGCGGATCGGCCGCGACAAAGGGGCGCGGGCCTTTCCCGTCGTCCCGGCGAAGGCCGGGACCCCAGGGGGTGAAAAGCTCGGCGCCCGTTCTCGCTGGGGTCCCGGCCTTCGCCGGGATGACGAGGCTCTCGGCCCGCCTCGAAGCCCTCGCCGACGCCGAGCGCGACCAGCTGCCGCTCTGGCTCCCGGTCGGCCTCGGCCTCGGCACCGCCGCCTGGTTCGCGCTTCCCGACGGCGGCGCCTGGACCGCCTTCCTGCTGCTCGCGGCGGCGCTCGTCGCTCGCGCCGCAGGCGCTCGCGCCCGGCACGCGCTGGGGCCGGGCCGTCTCGCTCTTCTGCCTCGCCGCGATCCTCGGCTGCGGCAACATCTGGTGGAAGGCCGAGCGGGTCGCCGCGCCGGTCCTCGCCCAGGCCCGAGCCGCCGAGTTCGACGCGAGGATCGAAAGCTTCCAGCGGCTGCCGGCGCGGGAGGCGGTCCGGCTCGTGGTCCGGCCGCTCGGCGATCCGGCGCTTCCGCCGCGGCTCAGGGTCAATGTCGACTCGGCCAGGGCGCCGGACGGCCTCGAGGCCGGAGCGACGGTGCGGCTGCGCGGCTGGCTGATGCCGCCGGCGCCGGCCGCGGTGCCCGGGCGCCTACGATTTCGCCCGCGCCGCCTGGTTCCAGGGGATCGGCGGCACCGGCCGGGTCGCCGTCGTCCGGCTGGTCGCGCCCGCCGGCGAGCAGGGCTGGCGGGCCCGGCTCGCCGACGCCCGCCAGCGCCTCGCCGACCATATCCGCTCCCGGCTCCCCGGCGGCGCCGGCGGGATCGCCGCCGCGCTGGCCACCGGCGACCAGGGCGGGATTCCCGAAGCGGACGCCGAAGCGATGCGCCGCTCCGGCCTCGCCCACCTGCTCTCGGTCAGCGGCCTCCACCTCACCGCGGTGGTCGGAGCGGTGATGCTGCTCACGCTGAAGCTGCTCGCGCTCAGCCCGACGCTGGCGCTGCGCTTCCGGCTGGTGCTGGTCGCCGCCGGCGCCGGGGCGCTCGCCGGAATCGCCTACACGCTGCTCACCGGCGCCGAGGTGCCGACGATCCGCTCGTGCATCGCCGCCCTGCTCGTCCTGCTCGGGATCGCGCTGGGGCGCGAGGCGCTGACCCTGCGGCTGGTCGCGGTCGCCGCGCTCGTCGTGCTCCTGCTCTGGCCCGAATCGCTGCCCGGGGCGAGCTTCCAGATGAGCTTCGCCGCGATCACCGCGATCGTCGCCCTTCACGAGCATCCGCAGGGTGCGCGCCCTGCTCGCCCGGCGCGAGGAGCTGTGGCCGGTGAAGCTCGGCCGCTTCGCGCTCGGCCTCGTCCTCACCGGCCTCGCCGTCGAGCTCGCCTTGATCCCGATCGCTCTGTGGCATTTCCACCAGGCCGGCCTCTACGGCGCCCTCGCCAACATCGTCGCCATCCCGCTCACCACCTTCGTCATCATGCCGCTCGAGGCGCTCGCCTTGCTGTTCGACCTCGCCGGGCTCGGAGCGCCGTTCTGGTGGCTGGCCGGCGCGGCGCTCGATCTCCTGCTCGCGCTCGCCCACGCCGTCGCCGCGGCGCCCGGCGCGGTCGCCCGGCTGCCGACGCTGCCGACCGCGGCCTTCGCCCTGATGGTCGCCGGCGGGCTGTGGCTGGCGCTGTGGCGGACGCGCTGGCGGCGCTGGGGCCTGATCCCGGTCGCGGCCGGAGCGGCGGCGGCGCTGGCGACGCCCGCGCCGGACCTGCTCGTCACCGGCGACGGCCGCCATCTCGCGGTGCGGACTCCGTCCGGAGAGCTGGCGCTGCTTCGCGGCCGGGCCGGCGACTATGTCCGCGACCTGATGACCCAGAGCGCCGGGCTGGACGGGGAGGCGGGCGAGCTCGAGGCACTCCGCAGCCGCCGAGTGCAGCGCCGATTTCTGCGTCGCCGAGCTGCGCGGCTGGCGCCTGCTCGGCCAGCCGGAGCGGCCGGCTGGTGCCGATCGAGGCTCTGAGGCAGGCCTGCGCCGACGCCGACATCGTCGTCTCCGACCGCCGCCTGCCGGCCGCCTGCCGGCCGCGCTGGCTCAAGGCGGACCGCGATCTCCTGGCGAGGAGCGGCGGCCTCGCCATCACGCTGGGCGCCGAGCCGCGCGCACTGACGGTCGCGACCGGCGACCGCCACCCGTGGCGCCATGATTCCTCCCCGGAAATCGGGCGGTAATTGGGGACAGCTACTCAATGCCAGCGATTCGCCCGAAACCGCGCATCTCTCGAATTAAGTAGCTGTCCCCAATTATGCCAAGCACAGCGCCTAGCGCCGCCGCTCGCTCCGGTTGTGCCGCTCGATCGACATCAGCATTCCGAGGCAGATCATCACCGTCAGCATCGCCGAGCCGCCGTAGGAGACGAGCGGCAAGGGGATCCCGACCACCGGGGCGAGGCCCATCACCATCAGCAGGTTGACGGCGATGTAGAAGAAGATGGTCAGCGTCAGCCCGGCCGCGGCGAGCCGCTCGAACCGGCCCTTGGCCTCGAGCGCCACCGCCATCCCCCAGCGCAGAAGGAGGAAGAAGAGCAGGATCAGCACGCAGCCCGCCGATCAGCCCCCATTCCTCGGCGATCGCCGAGAAGATGAAGTCGGTATGCTGCTCGGGCAGATAATGGAGGTGGCTCTGGGTGCCGTTCAGGAAGCCCTTGCCGAACACGCCGCCCGAGCCGATCGCGATCTTCGACTGGGTGAGGTGATAGCCGGCGCCGAGCGGGTCGGTCTCCGGGTTGAGGAAGATCAGCACCCGGTCCTGCTGATGCGGCAGGAGGAAGGAATAGACGACCGGAAGCGCCGCCGCGACGGCGACCGCGCCGCCGATGAACCAGCTCAGCGGCAGGCCGGCGAGGAACATCAGGGCGATGGTGTTGAGGACGATCAGCATCATCGTGCCGAGATCCGGCTGGAGCAGGATGAGCAGAAGCGGCGGGCCGAGGATCAGCGCGAGCGGCCACATCGCCCAGAGCCGTCCGATCTCGGCGGGCGGAACATGGGCGTAGAAGCGGGCGAGGGTGAGGACGATGATCGGCTTCATCAGCTCGGACGGCTGGATCCGGAGGAAGCCGAGCTCGAGCCAGCTTCGGGCGCCGCCGCCGATCACGCCGAGCGCGAGCGTCAGGATGAGCAGCAGGAGGCCGCCGCCATAGGCGAGGAAGGCGAGGTCGTGGAAGGTCTGCGGCCGGATCCGCGACAGGCCGATGGCGAGGCCGAGGAAGACGAGGAAGCGGACCAGATGCGGGAAGCGCCCAGGGCATCATCGAGCCGCCCGCCGCCGAATAGAGGCCGAGCACGCCCGCCGCGGCGAGGGCGAAGACGATCCAGAGCAGCCGCCACGGCAGGCTGGCGACCGGCGCCGGGACGAAGTCGAGGCCCATTAGCGCCCCGTTCCCGACGTCCCGCCCCCGGCCGCCTTCCGCGCCGCCGCCTCGGCGAGCCAGCTCTGCGCCCGCCGCTCCATCCGCTCGGCGAGCGTGCCGCCCCATTGCTCCTCGAAGCGTGGCGAGCGCCGCCAGCGCCCTGGGCTTGTCGAACAGATAGGTGAGCACGTCCTTGGCGACCGGCGCCGCGGCGCGGGCGCCGCCCATGCCGTGCTCGATCACCACCGAGCCGGCGTAGCGCGGGTTGGCGGTCGGGGCGAAGCAGACGAACAGGCCGTGGTCGCGATATTTCCAGGCGCCGGACTGGCCGCGCTGGCCGCCGGTGATCCGGCGGACCTGGGCGGTGCCGGTCTTGCCGCCCATCTCGATCCCGGGCAGCTCGAGCTTGCTTCGCCCGGCGGTGCCGGCGCCGTTCACCACTTCCCACATGCCGGCGCGCACGGTGTCGAAATGCTCCTTCGGGAAGGGCAAGGCGGCCGGCGCGGGCGCTTGCCGCCGGAGCAGATTGGGCTGGATGTCGCGGCCCGACGCGATCCGTGCCGACATCACCGCCAGCTGGAGCGGATTGACGATCACGAAGCCCTGGCCGATCGAGGTGTTGAGCGTGTCGGACTCGGTCCAGTCGGGCCGCTCGACCAGCTTGGCGCTTCGCTCGTAGCGCGCCTTCTTCCACTCCGCGCTCGGCATCGTCCCGTAATTCTGGGAGACGACCGGAAGGTCGAACTTCTGGCCGAAGCCGAGCCGCTTGCCCATCGCCGAGATGATGTCGATCCCGGCGCGGCGGCCCATGGCGTAGAAATAGGTGTTGCAGCTCCTCGCGATGGCGGTGTGCATGGTCATCGAGCCGTGGCGGCCGAGGCAGCGGAAGAAGCGGTTGCCGAGCTGGAAGCCGCCCGGGCAATTGACCCGCGCCTTGGGGTCGATCCCGGCCTGGAGCAGGGCCATGGCGACCATCGGCTTGAAGGTCGAGCCGGGCGGGTAGAGGCCGAGTTCAGCGCCTTGTTGAGCAAGGGCTTGCGCTCGTCGTCGGACAGCATCTTCCACTCGTTGCGGCTGATCCCGTCGGTGAAGCTGTTGGGATCGTAGGCCGGCATCGAGGCCAGAGCGAGGATGTCGCCGGTCCAGGCAGTCGAGCACCACCACCGAGCCCGATTCCTCGCCGAGCCGGCGCGCCGCGAAGGTCTGCAGCCCGGCGTCGATGGTCAGCGGCAGGGCGCCGCCGCTCTTGTCGGGCAGAGTGGTCAGCTCGCGGACCAGCTTGCCGCGCGCGGTGACCTCGACCCGCTGCGCCCCCGGGCCGGCCGCGAAGCCGCATCTCCATCGTCTTCTCGAGGCCTTCCTTGCCGATCTTGAAGCCGGGCGTGATCAGCAGCGGCGCCTTGTCCTCCTTCTCATATTCCTCCTGGTTGGGGGTCCCGACATAGCCGACCAGATGCGCCGACCGCGGCGCCGTCCGGGTAGAAGCGCGAGAAGCCGCGCAGCGGAGCGACGCCGGGCAGCTCGGGCTGGCGGATCGTCACCGCCGCATATTTCTCGAACGGCAGATTCTCGGCGACCGGGACCGGCTGGTAGCCGGCGGCGCGCTTCAGCTCCTCCCTGATCCGCTCGACCTCGTCGGGCGGAAGGTCGAGCAGCCGGGTCAGCTCGGCGATGATCCGGTCGGGCTCCTTCAGCCGGTCGGGGATGAGGTCGACCCGGAAGTCGCTCCGGTTGATCGCGATCGGCTGGCCGGCCCGGTCGACGATCCAGCCCCGCCGCGGCGGGATCAGCCGCAGCTGGACCCGGTTGCTCTCGGAGAGCAGCTGGTAGCGCTCGTTCTCGGCGATCGAGATATAGGCCATCCGCCCGGCCAGCGCGGCGCCGAGCAGCGCCCTGGAAGCCGCCCACCACCATCGCCCGGCGGGTGAAGGTCAGCAGCTGGCTGCCCTCGGTGACGACCGGGCGGTGGCGTCTCCCCCTCATCGCGACAGCCGCCAGCGATCGAGCGCCACGACCAGCCGGGCGACCAGCGGATAGGCGAAGACCGAGGCGGCGAGCTGCGGCAGAAGCACCGCGAAGGGCACGTCCGCCCCCATCTGCCGGGCGACGTACCAGCCGCCGGCGGTGTAGAAGAGGATGGCGGCGGCGGCGAACAGCCAGTCCAGCCAATAATCGCGCCAGCCGACCCGGCTGTCGACGATGTCGAGGATCAGGAAGGTCAGGGTCCACAGCGCCATCGACTGGCCGATCGGAAGGCCGGCGACGAGGTCGTTGAACAGGCCGAGCGGCAGGGCGCTGTGCGCCTGCCACATCTCCGGCCTCAGCAGCCGCCAGGCGAGCAGCACCAGATAGGCGAAATCGGGCACGATCGGCCAGGTCGCGACATAGGGGAACAAGGCGAGCAGCGAGGCGGCGAGAGTGGTCAGGATCGGCACCCACTGGCGGCGGAAGCCGAGCAGGGCGACGTCGCGGCTCGATCCGGCGATCCGGCTCATTGCCCGGCCCCGGTCAGGGCGCTCTCGGTCCCCTCGCTGAGCGGAACGTCGGCGAGCGGCTGGTAGACGCGCAGGACCATCGCATATTCGACGTTGGCTGGGGTCGGCGAGCGGCTTGGCCACCGTCCGGTCGCCGTCGACCGGACCACCACCGCCACCGGTATGTCGGGCGGATAGACCCCGCCGACCCCCGACGTCACCAGGACGTCGCCGCGGCGGAACGGGTTGCGCCCGACCTCGAGCGTCTTGAGATCGATCGTCCCGTCGCCATGGCCGGTGGCGATCGCCGGCGGTGCCGTCGCGGACCAGCCGCACCGGCACGTTGCTGGCGCTGTCGCCGACCAGAAGCACCCGGCTGCGCCCAGCGCCCGGCCTCGATCACCCGGCCGACCAGGCCGTCGGCCGAGCGCACCGGCTGGCCCGGCTGGACCCCCGACGAGGCGCCGGCCGACAAGGTGGCGAGCCGGCGCGCGGAGGCGAAGGAGGAGCCGACGATCCGGGTCACCGCGACCGGGTCCTCGGTCTCGCGGGTCAGCCTCAGAAGCGCCTTCAGCCGCTTGTTCTCGAGCTCGGTCGCCTCGGCCTCGATCAGCTTGCGCCGCGACTGCTGCGAGCCTTCGCTTGAGCTCGGCATTCTGGCTGCCCGCCTGGACGTAATTGCCGATCGAGCCGCCGATGCCGCCGACAGAAGCGGCCGACCGCCCGCCCGGCCCGAGGCGACCGGGCTGGTGACGTCGAGCGCCGCGCCCTTGAGCGCGTTGAAGCCGGTCGGGTCGACCTTGGCGATGACCAGCAGCAGCCCGGCGAACAGCACGCCGCCGACGGCGAGCACATAGGAGAGGAACAGCCCCATCTGCGCCCGGCGAGAGAAACCGGGGCGTCGGGTCGATGGCGGCGGCATCGATGTGCCTCCCCGGCGCTTACGCGGTCAGCAGAACGCCGCGGAAGATTTCCTCCTCGAGCGCCCGGCCGGTGCCGATGCGCGACGCAGGTGAGGGGATCGTCGGCGACCGTGACCGGAAGCCCGGTCTCGTCGCGAAGCACCTCGTCCAGGCCCTGGAGGAGAGCGCCGCCGCCGGTCAGCACGATGCCCTGGTCGACGATGTCGGCGGCGAGCTCCGGGGCGGTGTTCTCGAGCGCGATCCTCACCCCCTCGACGATCGTCCCGACCGGCTCCGACAGGGCCTCGGCGATCTGCCGCTGGTTGATCGTGATCTCCTTGGGGACCCCGTTGACGAGGTCGCGGCCCTTGATGTGGACGGAGAGCCCGTCGCCGTCCGCCGGCGGCTTGGCGATCCCGACCTGCTTCTTGATCCGCTCGGCCGTCGCCTCGCCGATCAGCAGGTTGTGGTTGCGCCGGACGTAGGAGCTGATCGCCTCGTCCATCTTGTCGCCGCCGACCCGGACCGACGTCGTGTAGGCGAGGCCGCGGAGCGAGAGCACCGCCACCTCGGTCGTCCCGCCGCCGATGTCGACGACCATCGAGCCGATCGGCTCGGTGACCGGCATGTCGGCGCCGATCGCCGCCGCCATCGGCTCCTCGATCAGCCACACCTGCGAGGCGCCGGCGTTGGACGCGGCGTCGCGGATCGCGCGCCGCTCGACGGAGGTCGAACCGGACGGCACGCAGATCACGATCTCCGGCCAGCGCGGGAAGCGGCGCTTGCCGTGGACCTTCTGGATGAAATGCTTGATCATCTGCTCGGCGACGTCGATGTCGGCGATCACCCCGTCGCGAAGCGGCCGGATCGCCTCGATCTGGTCGGGGGTCTTGCCCATCATCATCTTGGCGTCGTCGCCGACCGCCTTCACGCGCTTGACCCCGTTGATCGTCTCGATCGCCACCACCGACGGCTCGTTCAGCACCACGCCGCGGCCGCGCACGTAGACGACCGTGTTCGCCGTTCCGAGGTCGATCGCCATGTCGTGGGAGGGGAACTTGAAGAAACGCATGAAGGACATCGTGACAGGTCTCGCTTCCTGGATGGGCCGGCGCCGCCGGCCGGGCCCTGCCTCTATAGGATGACCCCACGGCTTGCGCCACAAGCAGTTAACAACAGGTCGCGGGACGACGCGGCTTGGTCTAGAGATCGGATCGATGTCAATACGCCGCCTGCCCGAGCATCTCGTCAATCGCATCGCGGCCGGTGAAGTGGTCGAAAGACCGGCCAGCGCGCTCAAGGAGCTGGTCGAGAATGCGATCGACGCCGGAGCCTCGCGGATCGCGGTCTCGCTCGGCGCCGGCGGCGCCGGCTGGATCGAGGTCGCCGACGACGGCTGCGGGATGAGCCCGGCCGACATGGCGCTGGCGCTCGAGCGCCACGCCACCTCCAAGCTCCCCGGCGACGAGATCGAGGCGGTGACCACCCTGGGCTTCCGGGGCGAGGCTTTGCCGTCGATCGCCAGCGTCGCCCGCTTGGCCGTCGAGAGCCGGGTGCGCGGCTCGGACGGCTGGTCGCGCGTCGTCGACAACGGCCGGCTCGAAGGGGAGGGGCCCGCCGCTCTGCCGCCCGGCACCCGAATCCGGGTCGAGTCCCTGTTCGCCCGGGTCCCCGCCCGCCGCAAGTTCCTGCGCTCGGAGCGCTCCGAATATGCCGCCTGCCTCGACGTCGTGAAGCGGCTCGCCATGGCCCGGCCCGACATCGGCTTCACCCTCGAGCATGACGGCCGCCGGACCCTCTCGGTCCAGCCCGGCGAGGACCGGCCGGCCCGAGTCGCGGCGCTGACCGACCGCGCCCTCCACGAGAACAGCGTCGCGGATCGATTACGACCGCGGCCCGGCCCGTCTCGGCGGGGTCGCCGGCCTGCCGACCTTCAACCGCGGAGTCGCCGACCACCAATATCTGTTCGTCAACGGCCGGCCGGTGAAGGACCGGCTGCTGATCGGCGCCGTCCGCGCCGCCTATCAGGACCTGCTCGCCCGCGACCGCCACCCGGTCGTCGCCTTGTTCGTCGACCTCCCCGGCGACGAGGTCGACGTCAACGTCCACCCCGCCAAGACCGAGGTCCGCTTCCGCGACCCCGCCGGGATCCGGGGGCTGATCGTCGGCGGCCTCAGGAACGCGCTCGACGGCGCCGGCTTCCGGAGCGTCCAGCGGGCGGCGGCGGACGTGCCGTGGCAGACTGCCCCCTCTCCCCAGGGGGGAGAGGGCTGGGGTGAGGGGGCTCTGAGTCTCCAGGAGAGGCTCTTCGACCGGAGGCAATCTTCCCACGCTGGAGCCCCCTCACCCTATCCCTCTCCCCGCTGGGGAGAGGGGAGAGTGAACGACGCCCGCTCCGACTTCCTCCCCGCCGCCCGCGGCGAATCCGCTTTCGCCCCGCCGCCCGAAGCCCGGTCCTTCCCGCTCGGGGTCGCCCGGGGCCAGGTCGCCGCCACCTACATCGTCGCCGAGGCCGAGGACGGCCTGATCCTCGTCGACCAGCACGCCGCCCACGAGCGGCTCGTGCTCGAGCGGATGCGCCGCGCCATGGCCGACGGCGGCGTCGCCCGCCAGGCCCTGCTCCTCCCCGAGGTGGTCGAATTGGACGAGCCCGCCTGCGACCGGCTCGAGGCCCGTATCGCCGAGCTCACCGAGATGGGCCTCGAGCTCGAGCGTTTCGGCGCCCGGGCGATGCTGGTCCGCGCCACCCCCGCCATCCTCGGCAATGGCGACGTCCGCGGCCTCGTCGCCGACCTCGCCGACGAGCTCGCCGCCTTCGACGACGCTTTGGCGCTGAAGGAGAAGCTCGACCACGTCGCCGCCACCATGGCCTGCCACGGCTCGGTCCGGGCGGGGCGGATCCTCTCCGTCGCCGAGATGAACGCGCTGCTCCGCGAGATGGAGGTCACCCCGCATTCCGGCCAGTGCAACCACGGCCGCCCGACCTGGGTGAAGCTCGCCCACGGCGACATCGAGAAGCTGTTCGGGAGGAAGTGACCCGTTCTTCTCCGCGCGAAGCGCCCAACCTCCTCTTCTTTGCGGCTTTGCGGCTTTGCGTGAGACGATTCCCGACCGCCCGATCACGCTCGCCCGCTGGAGATTCAGCGCACGCAAAGCCGCAAAGCCGCAAAGGGCGCCACCGCGGCCGAATAAGTCGCTGCCTTGTGTCCGACTTGCGGAGCTGAGCCTTCGGCTCAGATACAATCTTTGAATATCAGCAGGTTAGGACGAATTCTGCCTTGAGTTGGCCCGACTTCTGCGGTTCGAAGCGTCGGGAGGGATTCCAAATGGATGTTGAGGCGCTCGCGAAAATCGCAGTCGACTGCGGTTTCAGAATTCATGACGGGCTTGGGCCCGGGCTTCTCGAATCCGTCTACGAGGCGGTGCTCGTGCAAAGCCTTTCCCGCCGCGGATTGTCAGTCCAGCGTCAGCGGCCCGTCCCGATCCGCTTCGACGGAATCATCATGGACGAGGGTTTTCGCGCCGACCTCATCGTGGAAGGAAGGCTGTTGATCGAACTGAAATCGGTCGAGCGCGCGTCCCCCGTGCACGGGAAGCAGGTCCTCACCTATTTGCGACTGATGGATTTGCCGTTGGGGCTCCTGATGAATTTCGGCGCGGCTACCTTCAAGGAAGGCGTGAAGCGGGTCATCAACAACAGAGCATCTTCGCGGCTTCGCGGCTTTGCGTGAGACGATTCCGACCGTCGGTCCACGCTCGATCGCTGGAGATTTAGCGCACGCAAAGCCGCAAAGCGCAAAGTAGCGTCGCGGGGTCGTGCTGAGCAAAATCCGGTCGGACACCGATTTGTAAGTGTGCCTCGATTCGGTGCCAGGCACCGAACGCCAAGTGTTTGGGATCGTTGGGGACCCCATCTGCCGCGAAGCGGCTGATTCTCCTTTGCGGCTTTGCGGCTTTGCGTGAGACGATCTTCAGGCGTGACCCTCGCGGCGGCGTTCGGATACCCGCTCAGAACTCGGCCCCCGGCCAGCCTCGCCTCCGCCCGCCGGTGCCAGACCAGCCCGCCGATCGTCACCGCGGTCAGCGGCCCCAGCTCCCACCACCACCAGAGCATCGGGTCGCCGGCCAGGCAGGCGGCGTAGAGGGCGAGGAGGCGCATGTTGGCGTTGAGCAGGTTCAGGAGCCTGAGCGGCGGCGCCGCTTGCTCGCCATAAGCGGCGGCGAGGGCGCGGCGGTCGGGCGCTGCGCCGAGCGCCCGGTCGAAGCGGCCGGCGAGCCGGTCGAGGGCGCCGGCGAGCCGGTCGTAATGGCGCATCAGCCAGTTGGCCGAGGGGGGAGGGGCCCCGGCGCCGGGATCGCCGCGCACCCGGCGGTGGTAGCGGGCGCGCTCGCTCTCGAACAGATTGGCCTGGACGCCGTGGACGAGGCCGGCGATCGTGCCGACGACATAGCCCTCCGGCGTGTCGATCGCGAAGCCGAGCGCGAGATAGAGAATCAGGAAGACGCCGTGGTCGCACAGGCCGTCGAGGAAGCGGCCGAGCGCGCTGGCGCTCCCGGTCGCCCGAGCGACCATGCCGTCGAGGCCGTCGAGGACCAGCCAGCCGGCCGCGAGCAGCAGGCCGAGCGTCGCCAGCGCCGGATCGCTCCAGCCGTGGAAAGCGCAAGCGGCGGCGGTGCCGACGACGAGGCCGGCGACCGACACCGCATTGGCCGGGATCCGGGCCTTGAGCGCGAGCGGAAGGAGCATCCGCCCGGCGAGGTGGACGATCCACAAATTGGTCGGATCCTCGACCCGCGGGTCGCGCGAGCCGTCGGGCGGCGGCAGCCAGGCGGGGCGGGGGCGCGACGCTTCGGGCATGGCGCGCCTAAAGCGCAAGCTCCGCGCGGGGTCAATCGGCCCCCCGTCATCGCGGCGAAGGCCGGGACCCAGGAGCACCGGCCTCCGGAATCGCCCGCGGCGGCTCCAGCCGAGTGAAAATTCGGTGTCCGACACCGAATTTGCGGATGTTCCCGGGTCCCGCCTTTCGCCGGGCTGACGCCTTGCTCATCCTGATTGGGGACAGCTCATCCTAATTGGGGACAGCTACCGAATTCGGCCGTCGCCGCGGCGCGAGCCCGGATGTCCGTAATTCGGTAGCTGTCCCCAATTACCCGTAGAACCCCTCCACCTGGCTTCGCCCGGTCCCCCTCCCCGCGAAATGGATCGGTGCGGACTGCCCCCGGCAGTCCGCAGCCATGCCGGGGCATGGCGACCGATCCATCGGGGAGGATTTCGTCACTCGTCCTCGCCCCGCCCCCCCAACGTCCTCAGCCTCGCCCCGACCGCCTCGATCTCGTGCGCCGCCGCCTTCGCCCGGCTCGCCTTGAGGCGCGGGTAGCCGGCCTCGGAATCGGCGATCAGGTCGCGAACGAAGCTGCCGCTCCTCACCTCGCGCAGGATCCGGCGCATCTCGGTTCGCGTGTCGGCGGTGACGATCC
Organism: uncultured Alphaproteobacteria bacterium; assembly: GCA_963716155.1. Lineage (GTDB taxonomy): Bacteria > Pseudomonadota > Alphaproteobacteria > Sphingomonadales > Sphingomonadaceae > Allosphingosinicella. Next base: position 1,257,206 of record OY970297.1, on the reverse strand, counting down.
TCGTTCCGCCCTTCAGCGCCCCGAACTCGGCGGTGTTGGAGATCGCCTCGCGCATCCCGGCGATCCCGCGCTCATAGATCAGATCGGCGATCAATTTCACCTCGGTCAGGCATTCGAAATAGGCGATCTCGGGCGCGAAGCCGGCCTCGACCAAAGTCTCGAAGCCGGCATGGATCAGCTCCGGGATCGCGCCCCACAGCACCGCCTGCTCGTTGAACAGGTCGGCCTCGCATTCCTCGGCGAAGCTGGTCCGGAGCATCCCCACCCGGCCGCTTCCGATCGCGGCGGCGTAGGACAGGGCGAGCGCCTCGCCGCCGCCGGTCGAATCCCGGTGGACGGCGAAGAGCGCGATCAGCCCGCCGCCGCGCTCATATTCCGCCCTGAGCGCCGTCCCCGGCCCCTTGGGCGCGACCAGCAGGACGTCGAGATCGCCCCTCGGCTCGATCAGCGCGAAGCGGATGCTGAGCCCGTGCGCGAAGACCAGGGCGCCGCCCTCCCGCAAATGGGGCGCCACCTCCTCGGCATAGATTTGCGCGTGGCGCTCGTCGGCGGCGAGCATCACGACGACGTCCGCCTTCGCGGCGGCCTGCCCCGCCGTCATGACGTCGAACCCGTCGGCTCCGGCCCGCTCCCGGCTCGCCGATCCCTCCGGAAGTCCGATCGTCACCGCAACGTCGCTGTCGCGAAGGTTGAGCGCCTGGGCCCGGCCCTGGTTGCCGTAGCCGATCACGGCGACCCGCCGCCCCCGGATCAGCGCGAGGTCCGCATCCTCATCGCGGTAGACGTGCATGAAGATCGGCTAGGGCATTTGCCATCCCGCCGCAATCGAGCGCCTCCGCGAAGCGCGGCCAGTCCGCCGGAGGCTGGCGGGAGAACCAGGTGTATTGGCGCTTGGCATATTGGCGGGTCGCCGTCCGCCCCGCCGCCAGCGCCTCGTCGCGGCTCAGCCGGCCTTCGAGGAAGCCGGCGATCTCGCGCACCCCGATCGCCCGCATCGCCGGGAGCATCGGGTTCAATCCGCGCTCGAGCAGCGCCCGCACCTCGTCCAGCCCTTCGTCCGACATCATCGCCTCGAAGCGCCCGTCGCAGCGCGCGTGGAGCCAGTCGCGCGGCGGCAGCAGGACGAGCGGGACGAGGTCGACCTCCCCGGCGATCCCGCCGGCCCGCCGCTTCTGCCACTCGGCCAGCGGCCGGCCGGTCGAGCGCACCACCTCGAGCGCCCGCGCCACCCGGGTCGAGTCGGAGGGTCCGAGGCGGGCCGCCGCGGCGGGGTCCTCCTCCGCCAAGGATGCATAATTATGCGCGACGCTGAATGAACGGACCGCCGCCCGGACCGCCGGGTCGATCTCCGGCACCGGCGCGATCCCGTCGAGCAGGGTGCGGATGTAGAGGCCGGTTCCGCCGGCCAGGATCGGCAGCCGCCCGGCGCGGTGGGCCTCGGCGATCTCGAGCTTCGCGGCCTCGGCCCATTCGGCCGCCGAGCAGGGCAGGGCGGAATCGCGCCAGCCGTAGAGCCGGTGCGGGACGCGCGCCTCCTCTTCCGGCGAGGGGCGGGCCGAGATTATGCGCAAATCCGCATAAACTTGCGCGCTGTCGGCGTTGATCACGGTTCCGCCGGTCCGCTCGGCGAGGGCGAGGGCGAGGGCCGACTTGCCGCCGGCGGTCGGCCCCGCGATAAGCGCCAGCCGCCGGTCCGAAGGGGAATTCATGTTCATCGCCACCCTGATAGCAAAGGATCGCCTCGCCGGCGGCGACATTTCGGCGGCCCTCGACGCGCTCGCCGCCGCCGGCGCGGCGCCCTCGGGGCGGAGCTGGATCGAGGACGACAGGGCCTGCGACCTGCTCTTCACTGGCGACCCCGGCCCGGCCCGGTCGGCGCTCGAGGGGCTTCTCGCGGGGATCGACGTCGTCGTCCAGGGCGAGTCCGCGAGGCGGCGCAAGCTTCTCGTCGCCGACATGGATTCGACGATGATCGCGGTCGAGTGCATCGACGAGCTCGCCGATTACGCCGGCCTCAAGGCCGAGGTGGCGGCGGTCACCGAGCGGGCGATGCGCGGCGAGATCCCCTTCGAGACCGCGCTGGTCGAGCGGGTCGGGCTTCTCGCCGGGCTCGACGAATCGGCGATCGACCGGTGCCGGGCCGAGCGGGTCCGGATGACTCCCGGAGCGCGAGTCCTGGTCCGGACGATGAAACGATACGGAGCCGTTACGATCCTCGTCTCCGGCGGCTTCACCCGCTTCGCCGAGCCGGTCGCAGCCGAATTGGGTTTCGACCGCGTCATCGCCAATCGACTGGGTGCAATGGCCGGTGTCTTGGACGGCACCGTCGCCCTCCCGATCCTCGGCGCCGAAGGCAAGACGCCTCGCCCTGCTCGACGCCGCCACCGAGCTCGGCCTGCGCCCCGGCGAGAGCCTCGCGGTCGGCGACGGCGCCAACGACATCCCGATGCTGAAGGAAGCGGGATTGGGCGTCGCCTATCACGCCAAGCCCGCCGCCGCCGCCGCCGCCGACGCCAGCATCGTCCACAACGACCTCACCGCCTTGCTCTACGCCCAGGGCTGGGCGAGCGGCGAATGGGAGAAGGATTAGGGCCGGGTCATGTCGGCGGCGATGGCGGCGAGGGCGAAGGCGACCGAGGCCTCGCCGAGCGGGAAGCCGATCTCGATCCCGTCGGGCGCGAGGCCGCGCACGACCGCCTCGATCGCCCCGGCTTCGGGATGGCGAAGCTCGACCCTGTCGCCGAGGGCGGGGCGGGCCCCGGTCTCGAGGAAGGCGCCGCTCGCCGAGACGCTCCTCAGCGCCGCCGGCGCCGGCGCTCCGGCGACGAGGATGCACATCCGCCGCCGCCGCCAGCGGCTCGCCATCGCCCTTGCGCTTCCGATCCGTCCGACCGCCGCCATTCCCGCACCCCCCGCTGGATTACCGGTCCAGCCTAGCGGGCTCCCGCAAAGATAAGGTTAAGCTAGGGCGCGACCGGGAAGCAGGCGGCGCCCGCCGCCTTGGCCGCCGCGCAGACCCGGTCGGCGGCGGCGCGGCTGGCGAGCGGCCCGGCCTGGAGGCGGGTCACCGCCCCCGCCGCGACGTAATTGGGCTGAAGCGATCCCAGCGCCGCAACCTTGCCCTTGAGCCCGGCCCAGGCGCGCTGGGCGCCGCCGGCATTGCCGTAGGCGCCGAGCTGGACCCGCCACCTGCCGCCGGCGACCGGCGCTGGAGCGGCGGCGCGGACGGGCGCCGCGGCGACCGGCTTCGGCGCCGGGCCCGCCTTGACCGGAGTGACTGCCGGCCGCGCGATCGAGGCGATTCCGCCGCGGGCCGGGCCGCCGCGGCCCATGTTCTGGGCGAGCGCCGTCCCCTGGCGGCGCTGCTCGGCCGGGATGAAGCGCTCCATCGCCTTGAGATTGTCGGCGGCCGGAGGAACCCCGCCGTCGGCGGCCTTGAGCATCAGCGCATAGGCGCGCGGCCAGTCCTTGCCGACGAGATCGCCGTTGAACAATTCGGTGCCCAATATGTATTGCGCGCGCGGGTCGCCGAGGTCGGCGGCCTTGCGGATCCAGGGCATCGCCTCCTGGCGGCGGCCGTTGTTGTAGAGCAGCAGGCCGACATTGACCTGGGCCTGCTCGTGGCCCTGCTTGGCGGCCTTCTCGTACCAGTTCTGGGCGAGCCCGGCATTGGCGGTCACGCCCCGCCCGAGCTTGTAGGCCTGGCCGAGGTTGAACTGGGCATCGGCGTCGCCGCGGTCGGCCATCGGCCGCCATTCGGCGACCGCCCCGGCATAGTCGCCGCGCATCCAGCGATCGACGCCCGACTTGACGTCGGCCGAAGCGGGGGCGGCGAGAAGCAGCCCCGCGGCGGAGGCCAGGAACAGGAACCGACCGGAAAAATTCATCTTCATTCTCCTGCGCGGGAAGGCGCCGTCGCCCCTCGGGCTAGCCGAAAATGCTTAATGCGCTCTTAGCACAGGCCTTTTCGCCCCGCATTCCCCGGCCGGAAAAAGGCGGCGAGAGGCGCCGGACGTTAACCGTATTTTAGCCAAGTGGGGCGCAGGACGGCGTCAAGGACCGGGAGCCCAAGGGGAAATCATGCGCGTTTTGGCACTATCGTCGCAGAAGGGGGGATCCGGCAAGACGACCTTGTCCGGCCATCTCGCCGTCCAGGCGGAAAGGGCGGGTGCGGGACCCGTCTGCCTGATCGACATCGACCCGCAAGGCTCGCTCGCCGACTGGTGGAACGAACGCGAGGCCGAGATGCCCGCCTTCGCCCAGACCACGGTCGCCCGCCTCCAGGCCGATCTCGAGATCCTGCGCCAGCAGGGCTTCAAGCTCGCCGTGATCGACACGCCCCCCGCCATCACCATGGCGATCCAGAGCGTGATCCAGGTCGCCGAGCTGATCCTGATCCCGACCCGGCCGAGCCCGCACGACCTTCGCGCCGTCGGCGCCACGGTCGACCTTTGCGAGCGCGCCGGCAAGCCGCTGATCTTCGTCGTCAACGCCGCCACGCCCAAGGCTCGGATCACCTACGAGGCGGCGGTCGCCCTCTCGCAGCACGGCACCGTCGCCCCGGTCACGCTCCACCACCGCACCGATTACGCCGCCTCGATGATCGACGGCCGCACGGTGATGGAGGTCGATCCCAACAGCAAGTCCGCCAGGGAGGTGGAGGAGCTCTGGGAATATATCGCCGACCGGCTCGAAAAGAATTTCCGGCGCACGATCTTCTCGGCGCCGCAGCAGGGCTATGCGTCCCATCCCTCCAACGTGCGACCTGCCGCCGGCTTCGGCCGTCGCGTGGTCGGCCAGTAAGCGGAGGGACGTAATGGCCGAGACCAAGCCTTTCGCTTCCCTCTCCTCAGGCCTGCTCGCCCGCAAGGGCGCGGCCAAGCCCGCCATGCGCCCGCAGGGCTTCGGCAGCTTCGGCTCGAGCCTCGAGGATCTGGGCTGGAACGACATGGGCACCGGGCCCGCCTCGCTCCACGACATCAACGAGGCCCACGATCTGCCCGAGCATGTGCCGAGCTCGATCGAGGCCCTGACCCCGGCCCCCGGCGGCCGGGCCCATGCCGAGCCGCCCGCGGTGGTCGAGCAGCGGCGCGAGCTCGAGGCCCGGCTGGCCGATCCCGAGCCCCAGTTCGAACCTGAGCCGCAGCCCGAGGTCGAGGCCGTCCGGCCCACGCCCGAGCCGGCCCCGGTCCGCCAGGCGCCGAAGGCCGAAGCCGAGGTCGTCGTCCTTCCCCGTTCGCGGGCGGTGGCGGCGCGGACCAAGGCCGCCTTCACCCTTCGCCTCGATCCGGATCGCCATCTGAAGCTTCGCCTCGCCTGCGCCCTGTCGCGCCGCTCGGCGCAGCAGCTGGTCACCGAGGCCCTCGATGAATTCCTCGATTCGCAGCCCGAGCTCGAGGCCCTTGCCGGGCACGTGCCGGGGCAGGCGAGTCGGCGTTGAGCGGAGTGCGTATCATGAAGAACAGCGTCGCCCTGAAGTTCGCCGTTTCCGCCTTGGCGATCGGCACGACCATGGTCGCCTGCGGATCCCCGGGCACCTCGCGGATCGCCTCGGCCTCGGCCAAGGCCCCCAAGGCCGAGAGCCAGGCCGCCGAGCTCGCCGCCAAGGCTCAGGCGGCGGTGGCGAAGCGGGCCTATGCGGAAGGCCTCGGCTATGCCGAGCGCGCCGTCGAGCTGAGCCCGAGCGACGTCGGCTACCGGATGATCCTCGCCGACCTCTATCTCAAGAACGGCCGCTTCCAGTCGGCCGAGACCACGTTCGCCGACGTCCGCACGCTCGATCCGGGCAACCAGCGGGCCGCGTTCAGCATCGCTCTCGCCCGGATCGCGCTCGGCCGCCCGGCCGGCGCCGTCGCCGAGCTCGACCGGATCGCCGAAACCGCCTCGCCCGCCGACATCGGCCTCGCCTACGCCCTTGCCGGCGAGCCGCGCCGGGCGATCGAATTGCTCGATCCCGCCGCCCGGGCGCCCGGCGCCACCGGCCGGGTCCGCCAGAATCTCGCCCTCGCCTACGCGCTTGCCGGCGATTGGGACAAGGCGCGGGTCACCGCCGCCCAGGACGTCTCGCCGGCCGAGCTCGGCGGCCGGCTGCAGCAATGGGCGGCGCTCGCCCAGCCCGGCGGCGGCGCCGCCCAGGTCGCGACCCTGCTTGGGGTCGTTCCCGCCGCCGACTCCGGCCAGCCGGTCCGCCTGGCGCTCGCCGCGCCGCCGGCCGAGCCGACCGCCCTCGCCGCGGCCGAGCCGCTGCCCGAGCCCGCTGCCGAGACCGTCGCGGCCGCCGCCGCGGCGCTCGCCGAAGCGGCTCCGGCTCCGGCACCGGCTGCCGAGCCCCAGGCCGAACCCGTCCGAATGGCGTCGAGCGAACTTCCGCAATGGGTCAGCGAGCGCGCCGCGGCCGAGGCCGAGGCCGCGCCCGCCGAGGAGACCCGGCCGGTCTATGCCGAGGCGGTCCAGGCCCTGGTCACTCCGCAGCCTTCGGTGATGACCGCGTCCGCGCCGACGATCGAGACTCCGGCGCGCCGCTTCGAGGCGCCGCGCCGCGGGGCGGACTCCGCTCCGGCCGCGTCGGGCACCGGCCGCTTCGCCGTCCAGCTCGGCGCCTACAGCTCGGCCGCCTCGGTCGAGCGCGCCTGGGCGCAGATGCTGAGGCGCTTCGGCTTCGAGGATCTGACCCCGCTCAGCACCACCGTCCGGATGCCCGGCCGGGGAACGCTCCACCGCCTGTCGGTGGCGGGCTTCGCCAGCCGCGACGCGGCCGGCCGCACCTGCCGCTCGATCCGCGCCAGGGGCGGCGCCTGCTTCGTCCGCACCGTCGCCGGCGACGCCCCGGTCCGCTGGGCGAGCCGCTACCGGACGGGCCGGACGGGCTGAGCCGGCTGAGCGGGCTGAACCGGCTGAACCCGCTGAACGAAATCAACCTCTTCGCTAATTGGGGACAGCTACCGAATTCGCGCGCGGGCGCCCGGAGGCTGGGAATAAGGTAGCTGTCCCCAATTAGCGCTCAGGCCCGCCGGTCGCGGGTCAGCACGTCGAGCACGGCCATCCGCACCGCCACGCCCATCTCGACCTGCTCGCGGATCGCCGAGCGGGTCGGGTGGTCGGCGATGTCCGGATCGATCTCGACTCCCCGGTTCATCGGCCCGGGATGCATGACGATCGCGTCCGGCGCCGCCCGCTCGAGCCGTTCCAGGGTCAGGCCGTAGCGGGCGTGGAAATCGGCGAGCGGGCCGGCGACCCCTTCCTCCATCCGCTCGCGCTGGATCCTCAGCATCATGACGACGTCGCAGCCCGCTATCCCCTCGTCGAGATCGGTGAAGGCCGGGACCGCAAGGTCGGCCGGGAGCAGCGCGGGCGGCGCGACGACGCGCAGCTCGGCGCCGAGCTTGGCGAGCAGCCTGAGGTTGGAGCCGGCGACGCGGCTGTGGCGGATGTCGCCGCAGATGGCGACCTTCACCCCGTCGATCCGCCCGAGGCGGCGCCGGATGGTGAGGGCGTCGAGCAAGGCCTGGGTCGGATGCTCGTTCGTGCCGTCGCCCGCGTTGATCACCGGGCATCGCGCGACCTCGGCGACCTGGTGCGGCGCCCCGGTCTCGCCGTGGCGGACGATCATCACGTCCGGCCGCATCGAGTCGAGGGTCAGCGCCGTGTCGATCAGGCTCTCGCCCTTGCGGACGCTGGAGCCGCCCGGGTGGAAGTTGGCGACCTGCGCCCCGAGCCTCTTGCCGGCGACCTCGAAGGAGAAGAGCGTCCGGGTCGAATTCTCGAAGAAGAGGTTGAACTGGGTGAGGCCGGCGAGCCGCTGGTCGGCCTTGCGGGCGCCGCGGTTGAACTCGACCCAGGGCTCCGCCTCGTCGAGCAGAAGGACGATGTCCTCGGCGGAAAGGTCGTCGATCCCGAGCAGGTGGCGGGGCGGGAAGGCCATGGCTGGCGGATAGGGCGAGCGCGGCGGCGCGGCAAGCGGGTCGCGCCCGCCCCGGTCGCGAGAAATTGGTGACAGTGACGAATTTCTCGATTCCTGCGAAATTGGTGACAGTCACGAATTTCCCGATGCCTTCGGGACGGCTTGGCCGCCGGAAATTCGTCATGTCACGATTTTCTGGGGCGGCCTCGCCGGCGTGCGAGCGGCGCGCCCATCGGTGCCAGGCACCAAGTCCTAAGTCGTTGAAAAACCCGGGCTCCCGCTTCGCGGCCCGCCCGACATTTGGTGCCAGGCACCAAAGGCTAAGTTGTTGAAAAACAGACCGGTGCGTTCGGGGTCGGGCGACATACGGTGCCAGGCACCAAGTCCTAAGTCGTTGAAACTCCACGGGCGGAGCGCAGGTCCGACGCCGGCCTCCGGACCCGCCGCGGGGGATTGAGCGGTCGACCGGTGGCTTTCGCCAGCCGCGCGAGGAAGGTCTTGCTTCCGAGCGGACGGCCGCTGCGCTCGCTCGCCCGGATCGCGTCGAGCGACCGCGGATCGTCGCCGGCCTCGAGGATCGAGCGCCAGTCGGGCCACCGCTCGAGCATCGGCTCGGAGTCGGTCAGCGGGTCGGCCGGGCCGCCCAGATGCGCCCGCGCACTCGACCAGGGCCAATCCGAGGCCCGCTCGACGAGCCCGGCCCGAACCGGATTGAGGTCCACGTAACGGGCACAGGCGAGGAGATGGCGTTCGTCCATCACGAACGAGGCGAACCGGCCATGCCACAGCTGGCCGTCCGATTTCTCGCGCGCATTGATGGCCCTGGTGTAGCGGCCTTGGGTGCGGTGGAGGACCGCGCTGAGCCCGCCTTCGACCGAGGGCACGAGCAGGAGATGGACGTGATTCGGCATCAGGCACCAGCCCCAGACCGATGTGCCGGTCGCCGCGCAGGCCGCCGCCAGATAGCGGATGTAAAGCCGGTAGTCCCGCTCCGAGAAGAAGGTGCTCTGACGGCGATTGCCGCGGTGGGTGACGTGGTGCGGCAGGCCGGGGACGATGAGGCGGGCGCTTCGGGACATGACTCGTATTAGCGCAAAAACGAGTGAATTTCGACGGGCTCTAGCCAAATCCGAAGATCTCGACTTCGGTGCCAGGCACCGAAGGATAAGAGCTTGGATTGCTGCGGAGCGCCGTGGCGGGCCGGACGAATGGCAAGCGGGTTCCGGATGCATTCCGGAAGGGGCGCGCTACGTTTTCTTCTTGTTCTTCCGGAACACATGGCGTACATCGGCAACAATCGCGTTGAATGGGCGGCGCGCAGGGCATAGGGGAGGCGGGCCATGGCGGCTTCACTCAAGGTGGTTGGGAACTTCGGAAAATATGGACAGGCAGAAGGCGCTCGAGGCGGCGCTGGCGCAGATCGACCGCGCGTTCGGAAAGGGGTCGGCGATGAAGCTCGGCTCGCGCGAGGCGGTCGAGATCGAGACCATCTCGACCGGCTCGCTCGGCCTCGACATCGCGCTCGGCATCGGCGGTCTTCCGCGCGGCCGGGTGGTCGAGGTCTACGGGCCGGAAAGCTCGGGCAAGACCACGCTCGCCCTCCACGTCATCGCCGAGGCCCAGAAGGCCGGCGGAACCGCCGCCTTCGTCGACGCCGAGCACGCCCTCGACCCGGTCTACGCCAGGAAGCTCGGCGTCGACGTCGACGAATTGATCGTCTCCCAGCCCGACACCGGCGAGCAGGCGCTCGAGATCACCGACACCCTGGTCCGCTCCAACGCGGTCGACGTCCTCGTCGTCGATTCGGTCGCGGCGCTCGTGCCCACGGCCGAGATCGAGGGCGAGATGGGCGACAGCCACGTCGGCCTCCAGGCCCGCCTGATGTCGCAGTCGCTGCGCAAGCTGACCGGCTCCATCTCCAAGTCCAAATGCCTCGTCATCTTCATCAACCAGCTGAGGATGAAGATCGGCGTCATGTACGGCAATCCGGAGACGACCACCGGCGGCAACGCGCTCAAATTCTACGCCTCGCGTCCGGCTCGACATCCGCCGCACCGGCCAGATCAAGGACCGCGACGACATCGTCGGCAACACCACCCGCGTCAAAGTGGTCAAGAACAAGGTGGCGCCGCCGTTCAAGCAGGTCGAGTTCGACATCATGTACGGCGAGGGCATCTCCAAGGTCGGCGAGATCCTCGACCTCGGAGTCAAGGCCGGGCTGGTCGAGAAATCGGGCGCCTGGTTCAGCTACGATTCGGTCCGGATCGGCCAGGGCCGCGAGAACGCCAAGACCTATCTGCGCGAGAATCCCGACATGGCCGCCCGGCTCGAGCGCGCCATCCGCGGCAAGACCGACGAGGTCGCCGAGGCGCTGATGACCGGGCCGACCGCGGAGGACGACGTCTAGGGGGCGAAGCTTGCAGCACCGATGGCATGTGCAAGCTTCGCAAGCTTCAGCCCGTCGGCGGCCGCAGGTGCTTCCTGGTCGTCGCCTCGCGAAAGGTGTCGTTGCGGCGGTCGGTGCGTCCCGCGCACCTGACGGGAAGGCCGTGCCCGATTGATTCCAAGAGAAGGCACGAAGGCACGAAGGCACGAAGGCACGAAGCGGGCGCCGAGCGAAGCGCAGCTGAGCTCTGCAAGACCTTGTCCAACGACACTGGTTGCGCTTCGCGCCCTTGTGCCTTCGTGCCTTCTCTTGAAAATCCAGATCGCACCGCGGCCGAAGTCTCGCGCCGGTCAGCCCCGCCCGAACAGCCGCCCGCGCTCCGTCGCCAGCAGGATGAGCAGGCCCACCGCTCCGAACGCCGCGAAGCTCGCGACCATCGGCACGAGCGTCCCGTCGAAGCTCTGGCCGACGGCGAGGCCGAGCAGGGCGCCGCCGATCGTCCCGATCGTTCCCTGCACCGACGAGGCGGTGCCGGCGACGTGGCCGAGGGGCTGCATCGCCAGGGCTCCGAAATTGGCCGAGGCGAGGCCGAAGCAGGCCATGGTCAGGCCCTGCATGGCGATGAACAGCCACAGGCTCTCCCCGCTTGTCAGGACGATAATGAGGTGGACGAGCGCCGATAGCGTGAACAGCGCCAGCCCGGTATGGGCGACCCGGCGGGTGCCGATCCGCTCGACGATGCGGGAGTTGAGCCAGGAGGTGAAGGCCATCGGCAAAGCCACTCCGGCGAAGGTCGCGGCGATCAGCTCGGGGCGCCGGAAGATGTCGAAGACGATCTGCTGGATCGAGTTGATGTAGCCCATCAGGCTCGCCATCATCAGGGTGAAGGCGAGGGTGTAGCCGAGCGACTGGCGGTTGCTCAAAGTCTGCCAGGTCCCGTCCCAGATCGTCTTCGGGTTGAGCGGCCGCCGATATTCCGGGTGAAGGGTCTCGGGCAGCCGGATTGATGTCCACAGCAGCATGATCGCTCCGCCCAGCGCCAGGCCGAAGAAGATGGCCCGCCACGAGGCGACGAGCAGGGTGAGCTGCCCGAAGACCGGTGCCAGCATCGGGATCAGCAGGAAGACGAGGAAGGCGAGCGACATGATCCGCGCCATCCGCGCCCCTTCGAAACGGTCGCGGACGATCGAGACGACCAGCACCCGGGTCGAGGCCGCCGCGCCGCCCTGCGCCATCCGCGCCGCCAGCAGCAGGGTGAAGCTCGGCGCCGCCCAGCAGGCGAGGGCGAAGCCGACGTAGAGGACGAGGCTGACGACCAGCACCGGCTTGCGCCCGAACCGGTCCGACAGCGGCCCGTAGACGATCTGGGTGAGGCCGAAGCCGAGCACGTAGAGCGAGACGACGAGCTGGCGGCTGTTCTCGTCGGCGACTGCGAGCGCCTCGCCGATCGCCGGAAGCGCCGGCACCATCGCGTCGATGGCGAGCGCGTTCAGGGACATCAGCCCCGCGATCAGAACGACGAACTCGCGGAAGCCGGGGCGAGCGTCGGCAAGGTCGGGGCGGGGCGGCTGGAGCATGTCGGTCCTTGGAGCTGGAGCGCGCATAGACGATGCGGCGGCGATGCGGTTCCCCGCCAGGTGGAGGTCGAAGGCCCGCTGGACAAGGGCGAGGCTCCCGGCCAGAGACTTGCGCTCCCCGGCGAAGGCCGGGGCCCAGCGGCACGAAAGCTGGATCCCGGCCTTCGCCGGGAAGCAGGGGACGGGAATGAACGAGCATGTGCCCGAGCTTCGGCTGATCGGGGCCCCGACCGACCGCCATTCCTCCTTCCTGCGCGGCGCCGCGCAGGCGCCGCCGCTGATCCGCGCCGCTCTCTGGTCCGACCATGGCAACATGACCGCCGAATCCGGGCGCCGAGCTCGGAGTCGACATCCTCCTCGGCGATGCCGGCGACCTGCCGCTGGCCGAGGCGGACGGCGACGACGCGCTGATCGCCGCCGCCGTCGCCGCGGCGGTCGCCGAGGGTGCGGTCCCGCTCGTCCTCGGCGGCGACCATTCGATCACCGTGCCGGTGATCGAGGCGCTCGCCGCCGCCCGCGGGCCGGTCGACATCCTCCATTTCGACGCCCACCCCGACCTCTACGACGATTTCGACGGCAACCCCCGCTCCCACGCCTCGCCCTTCGCCCGGATCATGGAGCGCGGCCTCGCCCGGCGGCTCGTCCAGGTCGGCATCCGCACCCTCAACCGCCATTGCCGCGAGCAGGCGGAGCGGTTCGGGGTCGAGATCGTCGAGATGCGCCGGTTCGCCGCCCGACTCGGTCCCGCTGCCGGACGGCCCGCTCTACATCAGCCTCGACCTGGACGGCTTCGACCCGGCCTTCGCGCCGGGGGTCTCGCACCACGAGCCCGGTGGCCTCTCGGTGCGCGACGTGCTGGCGGTGCTCGATCGGGTCCGAGCGCCCATCGTCGGCGCCGACATCGTCGAGTATAACCCGGCGCGCGACCTGAACGGAATCACCGCCGTCCTCGCCGCCAAGCTGGTCAAGGAGGTCGCGGCTTTGTGCCACAGGAACAACCGATGATCGTCGTCCACCATCTCGAGAACAGCCGCTCGCAGCGCGTGCTGTGGCTGCTCGAGGAGCTCGGCCTGCCCTACGAGGTGCGCCGCTACGAGCGCGACCGCAAGACGATGCTGGCGCCGCCGGAGCTGAGGCGGGTCCATCCGCTCGGCAAGTCGCCGGTGATCGAGGACCCGGATCGGGGTCCGGGGCGGGCGACGGCCGGGTGCTCGCCGAAACCGGGGCGATCGTCGAATATCTGGTCGAGAAGGCCGACGGTCGGCTGGGGCCGCCGGCGAAGCGCGAGGACCGGCTTCGCTACCGCCATTTCCTCCATTATGCCGAAGGCTCGATGATGCCGCCCTTGCTGGCGATGCTGGTGGTCAGGCGGCTGGGGATCCTCGGCCGGCCGGCGCGGGTGCCGGTGCAGAAGATGCTCGACCAGCATCTCGACTGGCTCGAGAGCGAGCTGGCGGGCCGGCCCTGGTTCGCCGGCGAGGCGTTCACCGCCGCCGACGTCATGATGAGCTTCCCGCTCGAAGCCTCGCGCCACCGCGCCGGGCTCGACGAGCGGCGGCCCAACCTCGTCGACTGGCTCGAGCGGATCCACGCCCGTCCCGCCTACGGAGCGGCGCTCAAGAAGGGAGGCGCTTATGCCTATGCCTGAGATCGGCCGCCGCGCCTTCGCTCTCGGCGCCCTGGCCGCGGGAGCCGCGCTCGCCGTCCGGCCCGCGCCGCTGCTCGCCGCCGAGACGAAGCTCAAGCCGATCACCGGCGGGGTCGATCCGATCGGCGCGGCCGAGCGGCTGCAGCGGCTGGAGAAGGCGAGGGCGCTGATGCGCCGCCACGGCCTCGGCGCGATCCTGGTCGAGCCCGGCGCCAGCCTCGATTATTTCACCGGCGTGCAATGGTGGCGAAGCGAGCGGCTCACCGCCGCCCTGATCCCGGTCGACGGCGACCCGATCATCTTCACACCCTTCTTCGAGGAGCCTTCGGTCCGCGAGAGCCTCGGCATCCCGGCCGAGATCCGAACCTGGGACGAGCATGAGGATCCGCTCCGGCTCGTCGCCGGGGCCCTGCGCGACCTCAAGCTCGCCGGCCGGCCGGTCGGGATCGAGGAGACGGTGCGTTTCTTCGCGGTCGACGGGCTTCGCCGGGCGCTTCCGAGGGTCGAGATAAGGAGCGCCGCGCCGGTGGTGCGGGGCTGCCGGATGATCAAGTCGCCGCACGAGCTCACGCTGATGCAGAAGGCCGCCGACGTCACCGATCGCCGCCTATCGCCACACCTGGCCGCGGATCGAGAAGGGCATGACGCCGGCCGACATCGCCGCGATCATGAACGGCGCCACCGCCGCGCTCGGCGGCACTCCGGACTTCGCCCTGATCCTGCTCGGCGAGGCGAGCGCCTATCCGCACGGCAGCGGCAAGCCGCAGCAGGTGCGCGAGGGCGAGGTGGTGCTGATGGACTGCGGCTGCACCGTCCACGGCTATCAGTCGGACATCTCGCGAAGCTTCGTCTTCGGCGAGGCGAATGCGGAGCAGCGCCGGGTGTGGAGCCAGATGCGCAAGGGCCAGGACATCGCCTTCGCCGCCGCCCGGGTCGGCGCTCCCGGCGGGGAGCGTCGACGACGCGGTCCGGCGCCAGTACGAGAGCCTGGGGCTACGGCCCCGGCTACAAGCTCCCCGGAACCTCGCACCGAACCGGCCACGGCATCGGCCTCGAAGGGCACGAGCCGGTCAATTTCGTCCACGGCGAGACGACGAAGCTGGCGCCCGGAATGTGCTTCTCGAACGAGCCCGGCATCTACCTGCCCGGCAAGTTCGGAATCCGCCTCGAGGACTGCCTCTACATGACCGAAACCGGCCCGCGCTGGTTCTCGACCCCGCCGCCGAGCATCGACCGCCCGTTCGACTGAGGCGCGTCGACTAATTGGGGACAGCTACCGAATTCAACCCGTCGCGCAGGGCCTGTCCGCTCGCGGTTGGAATTCGGTAGCTGTCCCCAATTAGAAAGGCAGACCCGCTAGAAAGGCTCGTCGCCCGGCTTGGGCGGGGGGACGTGCGCCGGGGCGTGCGGGGGCTCGATGTCGGCGGGCTCGAGCGGATCGAGCTCGCCTTCCCATTTGGCCACGACGACGCTCGCCACGGCGTTGCCGACGACGTTGGTCGCCGAGCGGCCCATGTCGAGGAAATGGTCGACGGCGAGGATCAGGAGCAGGCCCGCCTCGGGGATGTTGAACTGGGCCATGGTCGCGGTGATCACGACGAGGCTCGCGCGCGGCACTCCGGCGACGCCCTTCGAGGTGATCATCAGGGTCAGCAGCATCAATATCTGCTGGGTCATCGACAGCTCGATGCCATAGGCCTGGGCGACGAACATGGTCGCGAAGGTCATGTACATCATCGAGCCGTCGAGGTTGAACGAATAGCCGAGCGGAAGAACGAAGCTGGCGATCCGCGGCGGCACTCCGAACCGGTCCAGCGCCTCGAGGGTGCGCGGATAGGCCGCTTCGGAGGAGGCGGTCGAGAAGGCCAGCACGATCGGATCGCGGATGTAGCGGACGAGCAGCTTCGTCCGGCTTCCGACGATCAGGAAGCAGATCCCGAGCAGCAGGATCCAGAGCAGGACCAGGCCGATGTAGAAGCTGCCCATGAAATAGCCGAACGTGCCGAGGATCGAGGGCCCGCGCTGGGCGACCGTCGAGGCGACCGCGGCGAAGACCGCGAAGGGCGCGAAGCGCATCACATAGTCGGTGATGACGAGCATCACCTTGACCAGCGCCTCGGTCGCCCGGACCAGCGGCCGCGCCGGCTCGCCGACGGCGGTGATCGCGACTCCGACGAACAGCGAGAAGACGACGATCTGGAGGATGCTGTTCTCGCTCATCGCGCGGATCATCGATTCCGGGAAGATGTTGCCGAAGAACTTGACGATGTCGAAGGCGGAACGGTCGATGCCGGCCGAGGCGTCGACCGGCGGCAGCGGCAGGCCGAGGCCGGTGCCGGGCTGGAACAGGGTGACGAGGATGAGGCCGAGCGTCAGCGAGACGAGGCTCGCCGCGACGAACCAGCCGAGCGCCTTGACTCCGACCCGGCCGAGCGCCGCGGTGTCGCCCATATGGGCGATCCCGACGACCAGGGTCGAGAAGACCAGGGGCGCGATGATCATCTTGATCAGGTGGAGGAAGATGGTCGTCAGGATCGAGAGATAGCGGGCGATCTCCTTCACCACCGGACCGCCCTCGGGCGTTCCGTCGCCGAGCAGGATGTTGAGGCCCCAGCCGACGATGACTCCGAGCACGAGGGCGAACAGGATCCAGTAGGTCAGACGTTTGGCCACGCTCGGCTCCTCGTGCTTCGGGTGCGCCTAGGAAGTCGAAAGCGCGGCGCGGGTCAAGGGGAGGGGTGTCGGCATTGCGAGGAGCGTCAGCCGACGAAGCAGATCCAGCGGGCCTTGGAGGCCGTCACCGGATTGCTTCGCTTCGCTCGCAATGACGGTTACGCCGGCTCGAGCACCTTCTGCACCACGTCGTCGGCGAGCTTGCCGTTCAGCTCGGCGAGATGGTCGAACTTCGCCTCGTAGGTGGCGAGGCCCTGGCTGACCGAGCGCAGCTCGGCGTCGAGCCCCTGCAGCTCCGCCTCGGGCACCAGCGCCTCGACCACGTCCCAGCGCGACCAGCCGGGGCGGCTGTCCATGCCGAGCATCTGGCCGCGGCGGCTGGCGATCGCCGAGGTGACGCGCGAGGTGGCGTAGCTCGGGGTGACGACCGTCACCTTGTGGACCGGCTCGAGCAGGTGCGGCTGGGCCTGCGGCCAGGGCCTCGCTCATGCCGATCCGGCCGGCGGTCCGGAAGGCGAGCTCCGAGCTGTCGACCGTATGGTAGCTGCCGTCGACCAGGGTCACCGCGACGTCGACCACCGGGAAGCCGAGCGGCCCCTTGGCCAGGGCGTCGCGGACGCCCTGCTCGACCGCGGGAATATATTGCCGGGGCACGGCGCCGCCGTGGATCTTCTCGTCGAACTTGAAGCCCTCGCCGCGGCCGAGCGGCCTGATCTCGATGACGACGTCGCCGAACTGGCCGTGGCCGCCCGACTGCTTCTTGTGGCGGCCGCGCTGGGTGACCGGCTTGCGGATCGATTCCTTGTAGCCGACCACCGGCGGATGGGCGTCGACGGCGACTCCGTAGCGGCGCTGCAGCCGGGCCAGGGTCGACCTTGAGATGCTCGTCGCTGATCCCCCTCAGCCGCGTCTCGTGGAGCGCCTCGTCCTGCTCCCAGTCGAGCGAGGGATCCTCCTCGACCAGCTTGTGGAGCGCGGTCGACAGCCGGACGTCGTCCTTGCGGTCGCGGGTGGCGATGGCGAGGCCGTAATTGGAGGCGGGAAGGTCGAGCTCGGGCGCCTTGCCGCCGGCGCCGAGCCATTCGCCGGCATTGACTCCTTCGGCCTTGGCGATGGCGACGACGTCGCCGACCGCGGCCTTGCCGAGCTTGGCCGGCTTCTCGCCCTGCATCGCGAACAGGGTGCCGACCCGGACCGTCTCGCCGGACGACGCCTTGAGCTCGGTGCCTTCGCTGAGGGTCCCGCCGAAGACCCGGGCAAGCGCGAGCCGGCCCATGTTGCCGCCGTGCGAGACCTTGAACACGAAGGCGCAGCCGCCCTTGGCGCCGAGCCGCTCGGCCGCCGCCTCGGGCGCCGGAGCGTCGTGGCGCAGCGCCTTCATCAGCCGGCGCACGCCGAAGCCGTTCGAGGCCGAGCCGAACAGCACCGGCACGACCAGATTCTCCTTCGTCTCGCGGGCGATGTCGGCGAAGATCGTCGCCTGGTCGGGAGTCTCGTCCATCAGCAACTGCTCGAGCAGAGCGTCGTCATGGTCGGCGAGCTGCTCGAGCATGTGGAACCGGTCGCCTTTCTCGCGGTCGGCGAGGTCGGCGGGGATGTCGATCTGCTCGGAGGGCTTGCCCGGCCGGTATTTGAAGGCGCGCTCGAGCGCGAGGTCGACGAAGCCGGTGACCTTCTCGCCCTCGCGGATCGGGATCTGGCGCGCGACCAGCGGCGAGGAGCTCATCGGCTGGAGCGCCTCGAGCAGGTCGCGGATGCCGCCGCGGGCCTGGTCGATCTTGTTGACGAAGATGAGGTGGGGGACTCCGAGCGCCTCGAGCTGGCGCAGCGCCGGCTCGGCGAGGATGGCGCGGTCGGTGTCGGGGTCGACGACGACGACGGCGAGGTCGGCGGCGGCGACCGCCAGCGCGCCGTCGGCGGAGAAGCCGACCGAGCCGGGCGAATCGACGATCGCGAAGCGGTCGCCGAGGAATTCGAAATGCATCAGATTGAGTTCGGTCGAGCCGGCGCGCTGCGCGCGCCTCGGGGCTCGAATCGCCGACGCTGGTGCCGGCGTCGACGCTGCCCTGGCGGTCGACCGCCCCGGCCGCGAAGAGCAGGGCCTCGGCGAGGCTGGTCTTTCCCGCCCCGCCCGGACCAACGAGGGCGATCGTCCTGGTGCCTACCGATCTGTCGGGCATGCGTCTCTCCTTGCGTTCCCAAGGCGCGAGGCGCGTTGAAGCGCGTCCGCGCTCAATCCGGCCAGCGTTCCACCCTTTGGCGGCGAATCGCAAGAGGGGAGGTGAATGGAAACTCCCTCCCCCTGCAGGGAGAGGGATAGGCCGCGTAAGCGGCCGAGGGTGAGGGGCGTACCTCGAGCCCTCACCCTGCGTCGCTTCGCTCCGCTGTCCCTCTCCCCTGCAGGGAGAGGGGGTAAAGGGTGGGAACAGCCCGCCGCGGCCGGGGTTTAACCTGCGTAAGGACGGGGAGGGCCGAGTGAGGAGTTTGAGAATGCCCGCTTCGACGACTCTCCCCGTGGTGGCCGGCCTCGCGATCCTCGGCGCGGCGCTCGGAGTCAATCTCGGCCATTCGGCCGTCTCGGAGATCAACCCCGCCTATTTCAGCGACCCGGAGGACAGCTTCCACTCCGATCTCGTCCCCTATCGCAGCCCCGACTGGGCCCAGGTCCACGCGGCCGAATATCGCGCGGCCCAGCAGCCGGTGCTGGTCGGCGACCTCGGCAGCGGCTGCGTCGGCTGCCGCGACTATCCGGTCGAATATGTCCCGCGCCACGATCCGGCCGTCGACTCCTATGCGGACTATGCGGCGAGCGCTCCGGCCGCGGCGCCGGCGCAGATCTACATCGTCGAGGCGCCCGCGCCCGATCCGGCCCGGGAGCGGCTCCAGGCCTATGCCAGCTATCCGGTGAGCGCCGACGAAGTGCCGGCCGAGGTGGCGGAAGCGCCGGTCGAGACCGCGGCCGCGGAGCCGGCGGCGCCGACCGGGCTTTAAATGCTTCCCGGCGAAGGCCGGGACCCAGCTCTTCCGCCGGCCGCCTCCGGACCCCGGCCTGCGCCGGGGACAGCGCTCGGGCGGCGAGCTTGCCGCAGCGCAGCATGTGCCTTACCTTGGAACCATGACCTCCACCAACGACATCCGCCGGTCGTTCCTCGACTATTTCGGCGAGCACGGGCACAGCCAGGTGCCGTCGGCGCCGCTCGTGCCGCAGAACGATCCGACCCTGATGTTCGTCAACGCCGGCATGGTGCCGTTCAAGAACGTCTTCACCGGCCTCGAGACGCCGGCCCTATTCGACCGCGGCCTCGTCGCAGAAATGCGTCCGCGCCGGCGGCAAGCATAACGATCTCGACAATGTCGGCTACACCGCCCGCCACCACACCTTCTTCGAGATGCTCGGCAATTTCTCGTTCGGCGACTATTTCAAGGACCAGGCGATCGACCCATGCCTGGACCCTGCTGACCAAGGAATGGGGCCTGTCGCCCGACCGGCTGACCGCCACCGTCTACCACACCGACGACGAGGCGTTCGACCTGTGGCGCAAGATCTCCGGCCTGCCCGAGAGCCGGATCATCCGCATCGCCACCAAGGACAATTTCTGGGCGATGGGCGACAGCGGCCCGTGCGGGCCCTGCTCGGAGATCTTCTACGACCATGGCGACCATATCCCCGGCGGCCCGCCCGGCATCGCCGGACGAGGACGGCGACCGCTTCGTCGAGATCTGGAACCTCGTCTTCATGCAGTATGAGCAGGAGGACAATGAGATCGTCCGCGACCTGCCGCAGGCCGTCGATCGACACCGGCATGGGGCTGGAGCGGATCGCCGCGGTGCTGCAGGGCGTCCACGACAATTACGACACCGACACGTTCAAGGCGCTGATCGCGCGCCTCGAGCGCGCTCACCCACAACGCCCAGACCGGCGACACGCAAGGCGAGCCACCGCGTCATCGCCGACCATCTGCGCGCCTCCGGCTTCCTCGTCGCCGACGGCGTGCTGCCGGCCAACGAGGGCCGGGGCTACGTCCTTCGCCGGATCATGCGCCGGGCGATGCGCCACGCCCATCTGCTCGGCGCACCGAGCCGCTGATGCACCGGCTGGTGCCGTCGCTGGTCGCCGAGATGGGCGCCGCCTATCCCGAGCTGGTCCGCGCCCAGCCGCTGATCGAGGAGACGCTGAAGCTCGAGGAGACGCGCTTCCGCCAGACCCTCGCCAACGGCCTGCAGGCTGCTCGACGAGGCGACCGCCGCGATGGAGCCCGGGCGACACGCTCCCCGGCGAGACCGCGTTCAAGCTCTACGACACTTTCGGCTTCCCCTACGACCTCACCGAGGACGCGCTTCGCGCCCAGGGCTTCGGCGTCGACCGCGCCGGCTTCGACGCGGCGATGGACGAGCAGAAGGCCGCCGCCCGCGCCGCCTGGAAGGGCTCGGGCGCAGAAGGCGTCCGAGGACGTCTGGTTCGACATCGCCGAGGCGAACGGCTCGACCGAGTTCACCGGCTATGCCGGCCACGAAGGCGAGGGGCATCGTCGTCGCCCTCGTCAGGGACGGCGCGCGCGTCGACCGCGCCGGGGCCGGGCGACAAGGTCGCCATCCTCACCAACCAGACGCCCTTCTACGGCGAGAGCGGCGGCCAGATGGGCGACACCGGCACGATCACGCAGCGACAAGGGCCTGCGAGGCCGAGGTCGAGGACACGTCGAAGCCGCTCGGCCGGCTCCACGCCCATCATGCCGTCATCCGCTCGGGCGAGGTCGCGGTCGGCGACGCCGTCCACCTCGTCGGTCGACGCCGAGCGGCGCGGCCGGGTGCGCGCCAATCACAGCGCCACCCACCTGCTCCACGCCGCGCTCCGCCACCGGCTCGGCGGCCATGTCACCCAGAAGGGCAGCCTGGTCGCGCCCGATCGTTTCCGCTTCGACTTCTCGCACCCCAAGGCGCTGACGCCGCGAGGACATCGCCGCGATCGAGGAGGAGGTGAACCGCCACATCCGCGAGAATGAGCCGGTCACCACCCGGCTGATGAGCCCGGACGAGGCGATCGAGGCCGGCGCGATGGCGCTGTTCGGCGAGAAATATGGCGACGAGGTCCGGGTCCTCTCGATGGGCCGCGGCGACGACGTCGAGCTATTCGGTCGAACTGTGCGGCGGCACCCACGTCTCCGCGCTGGGCGACATCCAGCTGTTCAAGATCGTCTCCGAAAGCGCGGTCGCCGCGGGCGTCCGCCGGATCGAGGCGCTGACCGGCGAGGCCGCGCGCCGCTGGCTGACCGAGCGCGAGAACCGCCTCCGGAGGCGGCCGCGACCCTCAAGGCCTCGCCGGAAGAGGTGCCGGCGCGGGTCGCCGCCCTGCTCGACGAGCGCCGCCGCCTCGAGCGCGAGCTCGCCGAGGCGAAGAAGGCGCTGGCGCTGGGCGGCGGCCGCACGGCCGAGGCGGCGGGGCCGGAGCAGGTCGGCGGCCATGCCTTCATCGGCCAGGTGCTCGACGGCATCGACCCCAAGGGCCTGCGCGGCCTCGTCGACGAGGCCAAGCAGCGGGTCGGCTCGGGCGTGGTCGCTCTCGTCGCGGTCAACGACGGCCGCGCCACGGTGGCGGTCGGGCGTGACCGACGACCTCACCGGCGGCCGCAACGCCGTCGACCTGGTCCGCCGGGCGGTCGAGGCCGTCGGCGGGCAGGGCGGCGGCGGCCGCCCCGACATGGCCCAGGGCGGCGGCCCGGACGGTGCGAAGGCGGCGGAGGCGATCGAGGCGGTGAAGGCCGCGCTGAACGAAGAGACGGTCGCGGCCTGAACCCTCTCCCTGAAGGGGAGAGGGGACTTAAGCGGCGCCGGCCTCGTCCGCCGGCGGCTCCCAACCGAAGACGCTTCGCCCGCCATAAGAGTTCGAAAGCCGCCGCTCCTCTTCCATCACCGCCTCGAAGCTCGGGCCGCCGACCTGCGCCTCGAGCCGCCGCGCCTGCTCGTCGAGGCGGCGGATCGCGCCGAGTTTCTCGTCCTGCCCGAGCTTCGCCTGCTCGACCGCCGATTTCAGCACCGAGATCGTCCGGTCGTAGACCTTGATCGGGACCGGGAAGGGATGCCGGTCCTTGCCGCCATGGGCGAGCGAGAAGCGCGCCGGGTCGGCGAAGCGGCAGGGCGCGCCGTGGATCACCTCCGCGACCATCGCCAGCGAGCGGACCGTCCGGGCGCCGACCCCGGGGACGAGCAGCAGCTCCGGGAAATCCCTCGGCCCGGCCTCGGCCGCGGCGGCGAGGGTGCCGTGCAGCCGGCGGAGGATGACGTCCTTGGGCCGCACGTCGTGATGGCCGGGCAAAGTCAGGTGCGGAAGCTCAGGCTGGGGACACGTGCTCTTTCGCGAAGAGTACGTGTCCCCTTTCCAGCGCCGCCATCTCGAGCGCCAGCCGGTCCGGGCCGAGCTCGCCGAGCAGCTCGAGCTGGGCGGTTGCGCGAGCGCCGCGGCGCGGCGGTCGGCGAGGTTGACGATCTCGCCCTGCCGGCGGCCCTCGATCGCGGCGTGCGGCGAATCGACGAAGCTCTGCAGGCCCTCGGACAGCCAGTGGTAGCGCCGCGCCGTCCGGCTGGCGCCGTTCATGCCCTGCTGGACCACCGCCCATTTGCCGTCGTCGGCGACGACGAAGCCGTGCAGATAGAGGTCGAAGCCGTCCTGGACGGCGGCGCTGTCGACCTTGGCGACGAGCCGGCTCGCCTGGGCGAGGGCGGCTCCGTCGAAGCCGGCCGCCTCGCCGGCGACGGCCAGCTCCGCCGGGGTCTGCCGCGAATGCTTCCCGCGCCCGCCGCAGACGCGCAATCCCGAGCTCCCCGGCCCTCGGGTTGAGGCCGCGCTTCAGGGCGCCGATGACGCTGGTGGTGATCCCCGACGAATGCCAGTCCATCCCCATCACCGCTCCGAACGACTGGAACCAGAAGGGATGGGCGAGCCGGGCGAGGAGGGCGTCGCGGCCCTCGTGATGGATGATCGCCTCCGCCATCACCGTGCCGAGCCGGGTCATCCGCTCGCCCAGCCAGGCGGGCACCCGCCCGCCGTGGAGCGGGAGGTCGGCGCTGCCGGAACGTTTCGCCATGACTGCCTCCAGGAACGTAGGAGGAACGATAGCAAGCGCGATGCCGCCTGCAAACCCCCCTCCCCTGCAGGGAGAGGGCTTTACCTCGGCTTCAGAGCGTCCCTCAGCCGCCGGCGCTCCAGTACCGGCTCCTCGGCGAGGTGGCCGAGCTCCATGATCTCCTTGCGCAACTCGGCGCGCTTCTCGTGGATCGAGGCGATGACCGGGCCCATCGCCATGCCGAGGTCGACCAGCACCGCCTCCGACAGCTGGAGCGAGGATTCGAGCGTCTCCGGGACGGCGTCGGTGGCTCCGGCCCGGTAGAGCTCGGCGGCGTGGCGCGGGATCGCGGGCCCGGGCGACGATGGTGAGATCCGGGCACCAGGCACGGACCTTCTTGGTCACCCTCACGCTCAGCACCGGATCGTCCATGGTGAGGACGAGCGCGCTGGCATGGCCGAGGTTCAGCCGGTCCATCAGCTCGGCGCGGGCGACGTCGCCGAAGATGATCGGTATGCCCTTCCCGGCGGCAGGCGGCGACGGTGTCGATGCTCGAATCGACCGCGACATAGGATCGGCCGTGCGCGGTCAGCATCTCCGCGACGAGTCGGCCGACCCGGCCGAAGCCGATGACCACCACCGCCGGCTTCGTCGCGGTCGAGCGCCGGCTCCTCGGTCTCCGACTCGGCGTCGACCCGCCGGGCCGCGACCTGGCCGAGCTTGGCCAGAAGCGGCGTCAGGGTGAGGCCGATGGCGGTGACGATCTGCCAGAAGGCGGCGGTCTCGGCGCTGATCAGCTGCGCCGCCGCGGCGGTGGCGAGGACGATCAGGGTCGTCTCCGACGGCGAGGCCATGATCAGGCCGGCTTCGGCGGCGACAGCGTTGCGGGCGCCGTTGAGCCGAAGCAGCACTCCGGTCACCGCCGCCTTGAGCAGGACGATTCCGACCACGGCGAGCGCGATCGACACCCAATTGGCCGCGACCAGCCGGACGTCGACGCTCATCCCGACCGTGATCAGGAAGATGCCGAGCGCGAGGCCTCGGAACGGGGCGGTGATCACCTCGACCTCGTTATGATAGTCGGTCTCGGCGATCAGGATTCCGGCGAGCAGGGCGCCCATCAGCGGCGACAGGCCGACGGCCGTGGTGGCGAGGCTGGCGACGATCACGACCAGCAGGCTGGCGGCGAGGAACAGCTCGGGGCTCTTGGTCCGGGCGGCCTGGGCGAACAGGCGCGGCAGCAGCAGCCGGCCGAGCACCAGCATCGCCGCGACGACCAGGGCGCCGAGCAGTAAGGTGGTGACGAGGCCGTCGAAGCCGCCCGCCGCGGCCAGCGGGCGCCATGGCGCCGAGCGCGAAGATGATCGGGACGATCGCCAGATCCTCGAACAGCAGCATCGCCAGCGCCGAGCGTCCGACCGGGCTGGTCGTGCCGACCAGCGGCAGGACGAGCGCGGTCGACGACAGCGCCAAAGCCAGGCCGAGCGCCACCGAGCCGCTCCAGCTCTGGCCGAAGCCGTAGAGGGCGAGGCCGATCAGAAGGGCGCTGAGCAGAAGCTCCGCCGCGCCGACCCCGAAGACCAGCCGCCGCATCGTCCACAATCGGCGGAACGAGAGCTCGAGCCCGATCGCGAAGAGGAGCAGGACGATTCCGAACTCGGCGAACGGCTCGACCGCCTCGGGGTTGGAGATGGTGATGTAGTTGAGCCAGGGGAACTGGCCGGTCATCGCCCCGAGCCCCGCCGGGCCGACCAGCAGGCCGACGAGGATGAAGCCGATCACCGGGCTGATCCGGAAGCGGGCGAAGGCCGGGATGACCACCCCGGCGGCGCCGAGGATGACCAGGGCGTCGCTGAAGCCGGAAGTCTGGAAATCGGAGTGCATCTTGCCTTTATGCAGGATCGCGCGCCAATGTCAGCCATGGGCGGAGTTCAAAACGATCTCTGCATCGTCGGCGGCGGCCCGGCCGGGATGGTCGCGGGCCTGCTCTTCGCGCGCGCCGGGGTGCCCGTCACCGTCCTCGAGAAGCATGGCGACTTCCTGCGCGACTTCCGCGGCGACACCGTCCATCCCTCGACTCTGAGGATATTCTCGGAGCTCGGCCTGCTCGACCGGCTGCTCGAGCGGCCGCACGACAAGGTTCGGGGCATAGGCGGGCTCGTCGGCGGCGACTCCGGTCGAGCTTGCCGACCTTTCCGCCTTCGACCCGCGCTGGAACTTCATCGCGATGATGCCGCAATGGGAGTTCCTCGACTTCGTCGCCGACGAAGCGCGGCGCTATCCGCATTTCAGGCTGCTCATGAACGCTGAGGCCACCGGCCTCGTCGAGGAGGAGAGGGTGGCCGGGGTCCGCTACCGGAGCGCGGGCGAAGAACGAACGCTCCGCGCCGGCCTCGTCATCGCCGCCGACGGGCGGACGTCGCGGATTCGCGAGGCGGCGGGACTGCCGGTCCGCGACCTCGGAGCGCCGATGGACGTCTTCTGGTTCCGGCTTCCGAAAGCGCGCACCGGCGAGAACGACACGACCGGCGTCTTCGCCGCCGGGCGGATCATCGCCCTCATAGACCGCGGCGATTATTGGCAATGCGCCTACGTCTTCCCCAAGGGGATGGCCGAGGAGGTCCGCGCCGGAGGGCTCGAGGCTTTCCGCGCGGAGATCGCGCACGTCGCCCCGATCGTGGCGGACTCGGTCACGGCGATCGCCAGCTGGGACGACGTCAAGCTGCTCACCGTCTCGCTCGACCGGCTCGAGCAATGGCACCGGCCCGGGCTGCTCGTCATCGGCGACGCCGCCCACGCCATGTCGCCGGTCGGCGGAGTCGGGATCAACGTCGCCATCCAGGACGCGGTCGCGGCCGCCAATGCGCTGGCGGGGCCGCTCGCCGCCGGCGAGGATCCCGACCCGCTGCTGGCGCGCGTCGAGAAGCGCCGGCTGCCGGCGGTTCGGATCACCCAGGGCTTCCAGAAAGCGGTACAGAACCGGATCATCAGCCGTCTGCTGATGCGCCGCGACGCGCCGTTCAGGCCGCCGCTGCCGGTGCGCCTCCTGAACCGCTACCGCTTCCTCCGCCGCTTCCCCGCCGCCCTGATCGGCTTCGGCTACAAGGCCGAGCATGTGCGCTCGCCCGTGGCCGGGAGCGGCAATGGTGTTCGTCCCCCGTCTGCTCTATAACCTAGGTTAAGCGATTCGCTTTCGCCGCCTCGCACCCGCGGCTGCAGCGCCGGCGCGCTGACGGGGGGTAAGAATGAAAATGTTTCACATGTCGCGCCGGGCCCTCGGCCTGGCGGCCCTCGGCGCATTGCTCTCGCTGCCGCTTCCCTCGGCCTCGGCTCAGAACGCACCGGGCCCCGGAATCGTCTACGCGGTCAACCAGGCGGGGGACCTGCTCTGGTATCGTCATGACGGCCGAGGCGACGGCAGCTTCAAATGGGCCTCGAACGAAGGCCGCAGGGTCGGCGTCGGCTGGGGCGACGCGAAGCGGGTCTTCTCCGGCGGCAACGGCGTGATCTACGCGATCGGCGAGGACGGCGGCCTGCTCTGGTACCGCCACGACGGCCGCGGCGACGGCACCTTCAGCTGGCTCTCGAACGAGGGGCGCAAGGTCGGCGTCGGCTGGGGGGACGCGAAGCATGTCTTCGCCGCCGACGACGGCGTGATCTACGTGATCGACAAGGCCGGCGACCTGCTCTGGTACCGCCATGAGGGACGTCACGACGGAAGCTTCAAATGGGCGTCCAACACGGGGCGCAAGGTCGGGGTCGGGTGGGGCGACGCGAAGCGGGTCTTCGCCGGCGGCGACGGCATCATCTACGTGGTCGCCGCCAATGGCGACCTGCTCTGGTATCGCCACGAGGGACGTCACGACGGAAGCTTCAATTGGACGTCCAACACCGGGCGCAAGGTTGGCTCCGGCTGGGGAGACGCGAGCCAGGTCTTCTACGGCGGCGACGGCCTCATCTACGCCGTCAGCGGCGGCGGCGACCTGCTCTGGTACCGCCACACCGGCCGCGGCGACGGAAGCTTCGCCTGGACTTCGAACGAAGGCCGCCGGGTCGGAGTCGGCTGGGGCGGACTGAAGCAGGCCTTCGGCGGCTGAGGGATCGCATCCTCCCCATCGAGCGATGGGGAGGAGGGTTCAGGCCATCGCCTTCTCGAGATTGACCCTGATCGCCTCGAAGAACTGCTCGGTCGTCATCCAGCTCTGCTCGGGGCCGATCAGGATGGCGAGGTCCTTGGTCATCTTGCCTTCCTCGACCGTCTCGACGCAGACCCGCTCGAGGGTCTCGGCGAAGCGGGTCACTTCCGGCGTATCGTCGAATTTGCCGCGGAACTTGAGGCCGCCGGTCCAGGCGAAGATCGACGCGATCGGGTTGGTCGAGGTCGCCTTGCCCTGCTGGTGCATCCGGTAGTGGCGGGTGACGGTGCCGTGCGCCGCCTCGGCCTCGACGATCTTGCCGTCGGGAGTCATCAGGATCGAGGTCATCAGCCCGAGCGATCCGAAGCCCTGGGCGACCAGGTCCGACTGGACGTCGCCGTCGTAATTCTTGCAGGCCCAGACGAACTTGCCGCTCCACTTGAGCGCCGAGGCGACCAGGTCGTCGATCAGCCGGTGCTGATACTCGATCTTGGCCTCGTCGAACCGCGGCTTGAATTCGGCCGTGAAAATCTCCTCGAATATGTCCTTGAAGCGGCCGTCATAGGCCTTGAGAATGGTGTTCTTGGTCGACAGATAGACCGGCCACTGGCGCTCCAAGCCGTAATTGAAGCAGGCGCGGGCGAAGTCGCGGATCGAATCGTCGAGATTGTACATGCCCATCGCCACCCCGGCCGAGGGGAAGTCGAACACCTCATGCTCGATGACCTGGCCGTCGGCGCCCTCCCACCGGACGGTGAACTTGCCGGGGCCCGGAACCCGGAAATCGGTCGCCTTATACTGGTCGCCGAAGGCGTGGCGGCCGATGACGATGGGATCGGTCCAGCCCGGGATCAGGCGCGGCACGTTCTGGATGACGATCGGCTCGCGGAAGACGACCCCGCCCAATATGTTGCGGATCGTGCCGTTGGGCGATTTCCACATCTTCTTGAGGCCGAACTCCTCCACCCGCGCCTCGTCCGGCGTGATCGTCGCGCATTTCACGCCGACGCCATGCTCCTTGATCGCCATCGCCGCCTCGACCGTCACCTTGTCGTCGGTGGCGTCGCGATTCTCCATTCCAAGGTCGAAATAGAGGAGGTCGACGTCGAGATAGGGGAGGATCAGCCGCTCGCGGATCCATTGCCAGATGATGCGGGTCATCTCGTCGCCGTCGAGCTCGACGACGGGGTTCTTCACCTTGATCTTGGCCATTCGGCGCGCGCTTTCCTTGGTGGCGTTGTCGGGCGCGGCTCTAGGCGGGGACGGGGCGCTAATCAACCGAGGGCGACTATTGTTGTCACGCCCACACCCCGCGCCTAAAGGCAGAAACCATGACCTCCCTCGAAAAACCGGACCTCGTCACCAGCACCGTCCGCTACCGAACGCCCAACGTGCATCCGGAAGGGCGCAAGTTCGTCGTCATCGCCGCCGCCGTCACCCTCTTCTTCTGGGTGGTCGTCGAATGGGAGGTCGCCGGCTGGATCTGCGCCGGCCTCACTCTGTGGGTCGCCGCCTTCTTCCGCGATCCGATCCGCACCACGGCCAAGGGCGAGGGTCTGATCGTCGCCCCGGCCGACGGCATGGTGACGATGATCGCGACGGTGCCGCCGCCGCCCGAGCTGGCCGGCGAGGACGGGCTTCCGCCCGGCCCCTGCGTCCGGGTCTCGATCTTCATGTCGGTGTTCGACGTCCACATCAACCGCTCGCCGATCGCGGGCGAGATCAAGCGGGTGGTGTACATCGCCGGCAAGTTCCTCAACGCCGATCTCGACAAGGCGAGCGAGGAGAATGAGCGCAACCACTTCCTGGTCGAGGGCCGCGACGGCCTCAGGATCGGCTTCACCCAGATCGCCGGCCTCGTCGCCCGGCGGATCGTGCCCTGGGTCAAGGCCGGCGACTATGTCGCCGCCGGCCAGCGCGTCGGCCTGATCCGCTTCGGAAGCCGGGTCGACGTCTATCTCCCGGCCGGCACCTCCTCGCAGGTGCTGCTCGGCCAGCGCACCATCGCCGGCGAGACGATCGTCGCGCGCGCCGGAGTGTCGGAAGCGCTGGAGGGCGTCGCCCAGTGAAGGCGCCGGTCGAGCGGCGGGGGATCCCGCTGCGCGCCGTCGTCCCCAATGCGGTGACGGCGATGGCCCTGTGCTCGGGCCTGTCGGGAATCCGCTTCGCCATCGCCGAGAAATGGGACGTGGCGATCGCCATGATCATGCTCGCCGCCGTGCTCGACGGCATGGACGGGCGGATCGCCCGGATGCTGAACGGCTCGAGCCGCTTCGGCGCCGAGCTCGACTCGCTCTCGGACGTGATCGCCTTCGGGGTGTCCCCGGCGGTGATCCTCCATCTGTGGTCGCTTCAACATTGGCCGCGTTTCGGCTGGATCTTCGCGCTCGCCTATGCGGTCTGCATGGCGCTCCGCCTCGCCCGCTTCAACGCCCGGATCGACGTCGAGGACCAGCCGCACAAATCCGCGGGCTTCCTCACCGGTGTGCCGGCGCCGGCCGGAGCCGCCCTGCTCCTGCTGCCGATCCTTTTGTGGCTGGCGAGCGACCGGCAGTGGAACTGGCTTCAGGATTATCGGCTGGTGGCGCCTTGGGCGGCGGCGATCGCCTTCCTGGTGATCTCGAGCCTCGCCACTTATTCCTGGACGTCGTTCCGGCTGCGCCGGCGGCTCCGGCTGGAGGCCCTCGTCTTCATCGCGATCGTCGGGGGGGCGCTGCTCACCGCGCCGTGGGAAACCTTGAGCGTTCTGGCCCTGCTCTACCTCGCCGCGATTCCGTTCAGCATCCTGAGCTACGGGCGGGTCAAAGCGCAGCGCGCCGCCGCATCGCGCTCGCCGGAGCCGCCGCCGGGGGCCTAGCCGCTCCCAGCTCGCCCTTCAGGGCGAGCAGGATCTCGCGCCAGTTCATCCTTACCGTCATGTGGATCGCCACGAGGGCGACGAGCAGCGCGAAAGTGAAGAAGAGCGCGGCAGCCAGGTAAGTCACAGCCTTATCCCCTTACTTATCCACAGCCGCTGAACGCGCCGCCGCGGGCTTTGATCCATTAGAGCTTTGAAACATCATCATGTTCATGATTTGTTCAATTGTCAAGACCCCGGATCACATCGCCCGTGTGGCGTCGGCGCTTGTCCGGCCGATGCCGGAAACGGGGGAAGTTGGTGTCAATTGTGTCAGCTCGTCGGCGCCGCGAGCGAGTGCCTGCCTGAGCGGTGTGCGTCGAATCGTCATCCCGGACTTGATCCGGGATCCACCTTCGTCAACCGCTCGAAAGGGATAGGGGGATGCCGGATCAAGTCCGGCATGACGAACGCACGCGCCATTGAAGCTCACCGTCCCGCGCCGCAAGAATCCGCGGTGTCGCTCCACCGGCCAGGGGCCTCCGCCTCCGCCGGACGACGCCCCAAAGAAAAAGCCCCAGCCCTTTCGGGCCGGGGCTCTGCGGTGTCGGCGGGAGGGGGGAGGGGATGCCGATCACCGCGGGGGGGTGAGGGCAGAACGTCGAGCCCGCCATCGGGTTCCGAAAAAATTGTCGAAGGGAAGATCGGGCGGGTCCGAATAAACGAAGCGCCCCGGAATGCGTGCCGAGGCGCTTCGCCGACAGCTGCCGTTTCAGGCGACTATCTCCCGTCCCCGACTCAATGCTTACCCTAGTTTCGCGATTCGGGAAAGCGGGTGCGAAACGGGTTTTGGCCGCGCCGCAATGACTTGACCGTTCAAGTCGACCTCGTGATTTCCGAAGTCCACGTTGGGTCTGGACAGCGGCTGCGACGCGCGCCAATCTGCCGCGTGGGGCAGAACCATGGGGTGAGTTGTGATCTCATCCCGCTCTCGATTGGGGGGACTCAATCGGGATTTGCTGAGGGAGTTGGTGCCGGGCGGCCGGCGCGAGCAGTTTCTGTCCGCTTCATCGGAAATGCTTGTGCCCGACTGTCCCTGTCACCGAAAATCGGGAGGGAGTCCGAAATGAGCTGGGACGAAATCATCAAGGGAACGAGCGGCAGCGACATCATCAACGGCGGCAGCGGCGACGACTTCATCCAGGGCCGGGCGGGCGGAGACTTCCTCGACGGCGGCGACGGCGACGACGATATCCAGGGCAATGACGGCGACGATTATATTCGCGGCGGCGCCGGCAACGATTTCATCCACGGCGGCACCGGCACCGACAGCGCCGTCTATTCGGGCTCGGTCAAGGATTATGCCTATAGCCGTCCCGGCAACAGCAACACCGAGTTCTTCGTCAACCATGTCGGCGGCAGCATGATCGACGGCTACGACCGTCTCATCTCGGTCGAGCGCCTGATCTTCGCCGACGCGGTGATCGACCTCACCCAGAACAACGCGCCGATCGCGTTCAACGACACCGCCTCGACCGACGAGGACAACAGCGTTTCGGGCAACGTGCTCGCCAACGATTTCGACTGGGAAGGCGACGCGATGACGGCGACGCCGGGCACCTTCAACGGCGTCTACGGCACCCTCACGCTCAACGCCGACGGCAGCTACACCTACACGCCCTACGCCTCGACCCAGTCGCTGGCACTCGGCCAGAACGTCACCGACAGCTTCAATTACATCGTCTCGGACGGCAGCCTCAGCGACACCGGCACCCTGACCGTCACCATCGCCGGTCTCAACGACGCTCCGACCGCCAATCCGGACGTCGCCGCCACCGGCGAGAATTCGTCGGTCACCGTCAACGTCCTCGCCAACGACACCGACGTCGACAATGGCGCCGTCCTCACCGTCACCGCGGCCTCCGCGCCGGCGGGCCAGGGCAGCGCCTCGGTCGTCGCCAATCAGGTCGTGTTCAATCCCGGCACCGATTTCGATTATCTCGACACCGGCGAGACGGCGCAGGTCGTCGTCAGCTACACGATCGCCGACGAGCATGGCGCGACGTCGAGCTCGACCGTCACCATCACCGTCAACGGCGCCAACGACGCGCCGGTGGCCAATGACGACACCGCTTCCACAAGCGAGGACGCCAGCGTCTCCGGCAACGTGCTCGCCAACGACACCGACGTCGACGTCGAGACCCTGACGGTGACGAATCCCGGAATCTATGTCGGCGCCTACGGGACCCTGACGCTCGCCGCCGACGGCAGCTACACCTATGCGCCCAATGCGGCCGCGCAGGGCCTGGACGATGGCGAGTCGGCGCAGGACGTCTTCGCCTACACCGCCTCGGACGGCACCGCCTCCGACTCGGCAAGTCTCACCGTCACCGTCAACGGCGCCAACGACGCTCCGGTGGCCAACGACGACGCCGCCTCGACGACCGAGGATTCGGCCGGAGTCTCGGGCAACGTGCTCGGCAACGACACCGACGTCGACGGCGAGGCGCTGACCGTGGCGGCCCCGGGCACCTATGTCGGCACCTACGGCACCCTCACCATCGCGGCGGACGGCAGCTACACCTACGTGCCCGGCGCGGGCGCCCAGGGGCTCGACGTCGGCGAGACGGCGCAGGACGTCTTCACTTACGCGGCGACCGACGGCACCGCCTCCGACAGCGCGACCCTCACCGTCACGGTCAGCGGCCTCAACGACGCACCCGTGGCCGTTGACGACACCAATGCCACCGACGAGAACAGCCCGGTCTCCGGCAACGTGCTCGCCAACGACACCGACGTCGACGGCGAGACCCTGACGGTGGTCAACGCGGCCACCTTCATCGGCGCCTACGGGACTCTCGTCCTCAATGCCGACGGCAGCTACACCTACACGCCGGGCGCCGGCGCCGCGGCGCTGACCAACGGCCAGACCGCCGACGACGTCTTCACCTACATCGCCTCGGACGGCACCGTCTCCGATACCGCCACCCTCACGATCACGGTCACCGGCCTCAGCGGAGTCCCCGACGCCGTCGACGACACCGCCACCACCAACGAGGATTCCCCCGTCTCCGGCAACGTGCTCGGCAACGACACCGATCCGGAAAACGACGCTCTGACCGTGTCCAATCCGGGCACCTATAACGGCACCTACGGGACGCTCGTCCTCAATGCCGACGGAAGCTATACCTATACGCCCAATGCCAATGCGGACACGCTGGCGGCCGGCGAATCGGAGCTGGACGTGTTCAGCTACACCGCCACCGACGGCGGAGCGTCGGACACGGCGACCCTCACGATCACCGTTAACGGCCTCAACGACGTTCCGACGATCGACTCGGGCAACACCGATGCCAGCGGCTCGATCGCCGAGCTTCCCGACAACGATCCGGGCGAGGACACCACGGTCCACTCCGACAGCGGATTGATCGCGTTCGACGACCCCGACCTCTCCGACGTCCACAGCGCCAGCTTCACGCCCCAGGGTGTCGGCTATCTCGGTAGCTTCACCCTCGATGCGGTCGATCAGTCCGGCAACAGCGTCGGCTGGGACTTCACTGTGTCCGACGCCGCGCTCGAAGGCCTCTCCGAGGGCGAGATCCGAATCCAGACCTATGAGGTCGAGATCGACGACGGCAATGGCGGAACCGCCACCCAGCTCGTCACCATCACCATCACCGGCGCCGGGGTCGGCGCCGGACCGCAGAGCGTCTGGTATATCGACAATACGGCCGTCGGCAGCGCCAATCTCGGCACCCAGGACGATCCCTATACGTCGATCGCCGCGTTCAACGCGGCGCAGGGGACGGTGGGCGGTCCGCAGACGGGCCACACCATCCACCTGCTCGCGGGCACGGGCACCGGAGTCTATGCCGAGGCGGACGGAATCAACCTGCTCAACGGTCAGATCCTGGTCGGCGACGCCAACGGCTCGGTTCGGCCGACCATCACCACGACCGCCGGCGACGGAATCAACGTCGCCCAGAACAACAATGTCTCGGGCATCGACATCGGCAACACGAGCGGCGCCGATATCGCCGACAGCGGCGGGACGGTGGGCAACCTCACCATCTCCGACGTCGCGAGCTCGGGCACCGGCCGGATCGTCGACATCGACCAGGGCGGAACGCTCAACGTCACCCTGAACAGCGCCGAATCGCTCGGCTCGACCGGCGGAGCGATCGACCTCAACGCCGTCGGCGGCAGCTTCACCGTCACCGGCGCGACGACCATCACCGGCGTTCACACCGGCGGCGGTGTCGACGTCACGTCGGGCGTGAACCTGGCGGTCGACTTCCAGGGCGGGCTCACCGCCTCGACGGGAGGCTCCACCGCCGTCAACTTCTCCGGCAACATGGGATCGAGCACGCTCGATGTCGCCGGTCTGACCCTGACGACGACCACCGGAACCGGGCTCAACGTCACCAACGGCGGGACGGTCAACGTCACCGGCACCGGCAACACGATCGCGACGACCGGCGGCACCGCCGTCAACATCGCCTTCGCCACCATCGGCACCGGCGGGGTGACCCTGGAGAGCGTCTCGTCGGTCGGCGGGACCGGGACCGGAATCATCCTCAACACCGCCGGCTCCGGCGCCTTCAGCGTCACCGGCACCGGCTCGGTCGCGGGCTCGGGCGGGACGATCTCGCTCAAGACGGGCGCGGACGGCAATGCGTTCCTGGGCACGGGAGTCTATGTCAACGCCACGTCGAACGTGTCGCTCGCCAACATGTCGATCACCGGCAATTCGAACGGCGGCGTGGTCGGCACCAACGTGGTCGATTTCACGCTGACCGATTCGACCCTGACCAACAACGGCAGCACGGGGAGCGAAGGCGCCGTCTTCATCACCGGGCTGACCGGCACGTCGGCGCTGCTCGGCAACGTCATCGGCGGGTCGAGCGGCGACAACGTCCACATCGTCCAGACCGGCGGCACCCTCGATCTCACGATCGACGACAGCGCCGGCGACGAAGCCATCATGGGCTCGGTCAACAACGTCACCGGCAACGATTCGGTGTTCATCCAGACCACCAACGGCGCCTCCCTGACGCTGACCGTGGACGGGGTCGACTTCCAGGGCGCCAGGGACGATCTGCTGCAGATCCTCGCCGAAGACACGTCGACTCAGGACCTGACGATCACCGGCAACAACTTCCACAACCTCCAGTCCGGGCCCGGCGGCGGAGTCAATATCGGCGGCGGCGGCACGGGGTCGAACATCGACGTCAGCTTCGCGGTCGAGGGGAACAGCTTCACCGGCGCCAACGGCACCGCGCTCGCCGTCCTCTACGCCCAGCAGGCCGGAACGGTGAACGGCAATATCGAAGGCAACACGATCGGGACCGACGACGACATCGTCACCGACGAGGGTTCGGTCACCGGCTCGGGCATCCTCGTCAGCCTCGAGAAGGCCCCCGGCGCCGGCGATGCCACCTTCGCCGTCAGCATCGTCGACAACGACATCAACGACATCGACTCGGGCTTCGGCATCTTCCTGCGCTCGGGCGGCGGCGATGCCGTGGACAGCGCGGCGCTCGAGGCGACCGTCTCCGGCAATACGATCGGCGAGTTCGGCGATTTCGCTTTCGCCGCTGTGTACGGGCTCGTCGGCAGCACCGCTTTGTCCGGCGACTTCGCGACTCTCGGCCTCGACCTGACCGACAACGTCATCGACCTGTCCGACGCGGATTTCGGCGGCAACGCCGTCTTCCTCGACCAGCTGTCGGGCGACGCCCATTATCACTTCCCCGGCTATGCGGGATCGGGAGACGGCGAGTTCTCGGCGACTCCGGGAACGGCGAGCGTCGATCTCGACGCCTTCTGGACGGGGGCCGGCAACGTCTTCACCAACGGGGCCTTTCCGGGCTTCCCCGGCGGCGTCGACGCCAGCATCATCAGCGGCGCGACCGGCGACGCGTTCGTCCTTCCGGTCTGGCCGTAGGTCCGATCAGGCGGCGCCCGTCGAATCGTGGGGCGCCGCCACGGCCTTCGATTCCGGCGATTCGCGCTGCCTGAGCCAGATCGAGAGGACGATCAGGACGGCGGTCGAGAGGAACTCGCTCTGCCAGTTCTGGAAGCTCTCGAACCAGAGCTGGGGGTCGCCGAGATAGGCGAGGGCGCCAACCACCGGCTCGCCATGCTGCTCGGCCTCGGCCGCCGCGGCGGCGGCGCTGTTGCGCCAGTGCAGCAGGAAGGACAGCAGGAATAAAGCGAACAGCGCGATTCCGAGCGAGCGCGAATAGAGCGCCCGGGCCAGCCGGCCGGCCTTGAGGATCGCGGGCGCTCCGCGGCTGTGCGACTGGCGCTCGAGGTCGGCATCGCGCGGCGGATCGTCCGGGTCGCGGGATTCGGCCGAGCCGCGCTGGATCAGCATCGCGGTCAGCACGACATAGGCCGACATCTGCAGGAACTCGCTCTCCCAATTCTCGAAGACGGAGGAGAGGAATGCCGGGTCGAGCAGATAGGCGCCGAGCGTGATCGTCTCGTCGCCGTGGCGGAGCAGCTCCTCGTTCTCGACGTGCCAGCCGGCGATCCACTGCCCGACGATGCTGAACAGGAACAGCGCCAGCAGGACGATCGTCAGGCCGTTGTTCTTGAACAGCTTCGTCATCGCGGCCTCCTCGTTGCGGAGGAATCAATGCGGCGCGTGCGGGCTTGTTCCGGAGCCGTAAGGCCTCGCCGTGCGAGTCAGGTCTCGCCGGTGAACCGCTTCACCTTGACCGGCAATTTCTTCCCCTTGGTCCGACGCGAGGGGATCTGGATCGGGTTCTTCTTCTTCCACTCGGCCCAGGTCATCGGGCCGTCCGGAGTGTCGATCAGCTCGTCGTCCAGCGACATGGTCGTCCTCCCTGGCGCGGGCGGCCTTATCGCCGAACCGGCCGCGACTTGCCATCCCCGCCGGGCGGCGGCAGGGTCGGGCGGCGGGGAGGGCGGATGCAACGGGATTACGGCGGGGCCTCGGCGTGACGATCCGCACGGCGCTGCTCGGCCGGGGGATGGCCGGGACCGTCTTCCACGCGCCGCTGATCCGGGCGCTGCCGGCCTTCCAACTGGCGGCGATCGCCGGCTCCGCCGACGCAGAGGCCGCCATATCCGCGCCCTCCATCGACCTCATCGTCATCGCCACTCCCAACCTCACTCATTTCCCGCTCGCCAGGGCCGCGCTCGAAGCGGGCAAGCACGTCGTCGTCGACAAGCCGTTCGTCCTGACCCTGGCCGAGGCCGATGCCCTGATCGCGCTCGCCCAGGCCAAAGGCCGGATTCTGACCGTCTTCCACAACCGCCGCTGGGACGGCGACTTCCTGACGGTTCGCTCGCTGGTCCAATCGGGCCGGCTCGGCCGGATCGCCCTGTTCGAGGCGCATTGGGACCGGTTCCGGCCCCTTCCCAAGGGGGGCTGGCGCGAGGCGCCGGAGGAAGGTTCGGGCCTGCTCTGGGACCTCGGACCGCATCTGGTCGACCAGGCGCTGCTCCTGTTCGGGACGCCCGATTCGGCCTCGGGGGACGTCGAGATCCAGCGGGAAGGGGCCCGCGCCGACGATTATTTCGACCTGAGAATGCGCTACGGCGCGATGCGGGCGGTGCTTTCGGCGTCGAGCCTGACGGCGTCGCCGCGGCCGCGTTTCGCCGTGCACGGGACGCTGGGCAGCTTCGTCAAGCGCGGGCTCGATCCCCAGGAGGCGGCGCTCCGGCAGGGCGCCTCGCCGCTGGAGCCCGGCTTCGGCGAGGAGGAGGTCGGTTGGCACGGGCTGCTGGACGACGGCCGCGAGCTCGAGGCGGTCGCGACTCAGCCCGGCCGCTATCTCGCCTTCTACGAAGCGCTCGCCGCCGCGATACGGGGCGAGGGGCCGCCTCCGGTCGATCCCGCCGACGCGCGCGAAGGCCTGAAAATCATCGCCCGCGCCCGCGCCGGAGCTTGACCTCCCCGGCCCATCTGGCAGGAGCTTCAAACCATGGCGGCAAGCGAAGCGACCAGCGTCTGGGAGGTCGGGGCCGAGCTCGGCGAGGGGCCGGTCTGGGTCGACGGCGCCTTGTGGTTCACCGACATCAAGGGACGCAAGATCCACCGTTACGATCCCGCCGGAGGCGCGCGCCGAAGCTGGGACTCGCCCGAGGAGGTCGGCTTCGTCCTGCCGGCGCGCGGCGGCTCCTTCGTCGCCGGGCTGCAGAGCGGGCTTCATCGCTTCGACCCGGCCGGCGGGCGGTTCGAGCCGATCGCCGAGGTCGAGCCCGACCGTCCCGGCAACCGGATCAACGACGGCACCGTCGACCCGTCGGGGCGGCTCTGGTTCGGAACGATGGACAATGGGGAGAGCGGCAAGACCGGCGCCTTCTACCGTTTCGAGCGCGGCGTCCTTCGCGACACCGGGCTCGAGCGGATCGCCATCACCAACGGCCCGGCGCTCTCGCCCGACGGGCGAATCCTCTATTTCGTCGACACCCTCGCCGGCACGATTCGGGCCGCCGACGTCGCCGGGGACGGCACCCTCGGGCCGTCGCGGCCGTTCGTCCGGATCGACCCTGCCGACGGCCATCCCGACGGCCCCACCGTCGATTCCGAGGGCTGCCTGTGGATCGCCCTCTTCGGCGGCTGGGAGGCCTGGCGCTTCTCGCCGGCCGGCGAGCGGCTCGAGCGGGTGCGCTTCCCCGTCGCCAACATCACCAAGGTCGCTTTCGGCGGCGGCGACCTTCGAACCGCTTATGCGACCACCGCCCGGCTCCACCTCGGCCCGGAGGCGCTGGCGGCGCAGCCTCAGGCGGGCGACCTGTTCGAGTTCCGGGTCGACGTTCCGGGCCTCGCCTGCAACCTCATCGAGCCGTGAGCGGCGGCCTGGCCTCGAGCCAGGCCTTCATCTGGCCGATCTCGCGCTCCTGGGCGGCGACGACCTCGCCCGCCAGCCGCCGCACCTGCGGATCGCGGCCGTGGCGCAGCGCCACCCGCGCCATCGCAATCGCGCCTTCGTGGTGGGGAATCATCGCGCGCATGAAGTCGGCGTCGGCGTCGCCCGTATAGGGCAGGTCCATCCCCTCCATCATCGCGTGGTGGGCGGCCTTGTAGGCGGCCGTCGACGGCACCTCGTTCGGCGCGTGGGAGGCGGCCGCCGTCCGCTCGGGCATCGGGTGAGGCTCGGCGAGGCCGGTCGCGGCCAGGGCCATCCACGCCGCCATCGCGACCATCATCAGATTCTCGGTCAGCGAGACGAAGCCGAGCGGAATGTTGCTCGAGCCGCCGACGCAGGCGCATTTCAGCTCGCGCCGGTCGACGTAGACCGCCTTGAACACCGAAGCGGCGCCGATCGAGCCGATGACGAGCGCCACCGGGATGGACAGCCAGTCGAGCGCTCCGGCGACCATCAGCAGCCCGGCCAGCCCTTCGGCGAACGGATAGACATAGCTGTAGGGAACCCAGCGTTTCGCCAGCAGGTCGTAGTTCAGGAACATGGTCGCGAAGCTCTCCACGTTCTGGAGCTTGAGCAAAGCGAGGACGACCATCGAGAAGCCGACGAACCATTCGGCGGCGCGAAGCGTGAACGGGCTGCCATAGGCGGCATGGCTCGCCGCCAGGGCGAGCAGGGCGGTCATCGCGAACAGGGCGAGGACGGGCCGGTAGCTGGTCGCCCCGGGATCGGCGACGCGCTTGCCGAGGAAGCGGCGAAGGTCGTCATAGCCGCCGATGCGGGCGCCGCCGATGAAGATCTGCGGAGTCGTCGCGACGCCGTGCTCGGCCTTGAACGCGTCGGTCGCCTCGCGGGTCGTCAAATGGCGGTCGTCGACCTCATAGCCGGACCGCTTCAGCAGATCCTTCGCCTTGAGCCCGTAGGGGCAGACATGGTGGGGCATCACCATTCGGTGGATCACGGCCTTTTTCGCGGCCTTGGGAAGTTTGGACAAATCCGACATCTCACGTCTCCGGTGAACGAGTCGGCGTCGCTATAGCTCCCGTACCATGGTACGGAGTCAAGCCCTGCTCGCACCGGCGAGCCGTCGCGCTCGGCGGCGATCGGGATTCGCTTCGGGGTGGTATGGATGGTCAAGGATCGAACCCCGGAGCCGATGTCCGGAATCGACAAGCTTCTCTCAGATTCCGAACCCGCCAAGCCCAAGGCAAAGTCGGCGGATAGTCTTCATCAATACCATTGACAGTCACCCCACGGAAAAGCAAACCTCTTGGTTTGGCGTTGATCACCGTAACGTCGCGTCGATTATTTCGTGCGTGTTGTCGCGTCCGCATTTCGCGAGGCACCGGCGAGCTGGCGTAAAGTAGCTTCCGGGGCATGGAGGGGGTCGGTCGAAAGTCCAGGCAGTCGATGCGCATTGGCATACTCACGCCGATTAGGCTTATCGGAGAAGGCGTCGCAGCATCATTGCGCGTATGCGGTGCAGATTATGAGCCAATTCTCACCTTCAGCATAAGACAGCTTCGCGTTCTGGTGATGTCCGACGCGCCGCCGCGGCTGGTGATCGTCGACGTCACCCAATCTCTGCCGCTGGAGCTGATCCGCGAATTTCATCACGACTTTCCCGACCTGCCGTTGATCGCGCTCGGGCTGAGGGAGCAGGAAGCGGATATCGTCGCCCACGGCAGCGCCGGGTTCGCCGGCTATCTGCGCCGCGAGGACGGGCTGGCGGAGCTGCGCGCGCGGGTCGACGACGCCTTGTGCGGCCGGATGCTCTGCTCGCCGGAGATCGCCGCGGGAATCATGCGCGGGCTGTTCCAACGCGAGCCGCAGGGCGGCAATGCGCCCGCGGCCGGGCTGACCGCGCGCGAGGCCCATGTCGAGGAGCTGGT
The DNA here is from genome assembly GCA_963716155.1 of uncultured Alphaproteobacteria bacterium. Lineage (GTDB taxonomy): Bacteria > Pseudomonadota > Alphaproteobacteria > Sphingomonadales > Sphingomonadaceae > Allosphingosinicella. The sequence goes on along the minus strand of OY970297.1, from coordinate 1,216,194 downwards.
CCGGCGGGGCCTCTCGAACAAGGAGATCGCCCGAAGCCTCGAGCTGAGCGAGTCGACGGTCAAGCACCACGTCCACGCCATCCTCGGCAAGCGCCGGCTGAACAGCCGATTCCAGCTGATGCGGGAGGCGCAGGACGGTGGCCGCGGCCAGGAGCCGACGCGGCAGGCGCTGGGGTAGGAGCCTAGGGCTCCGCCGGCGGCTCGTCCGCCTTCCTTCGATTCTCGAAATCGCGCCGCAGGTCCGCCAGGCGCCCCGGGAACCTCGACAGCCCACCGCCCAGGTCCAGGCCAGCCTCCCGCAGCCGCCCCTCGATCGCGGCGCTGGCGCCCCGCGCCTCCTCGACCCGCGCGGGATTGCCGGAAAGGCTGTTCAGAACGACCCGCGGCAGCGCCTTGAGCAGCTGGAAGATCGCCGGCCCGGCGTCGGGCGCGATCGCGCTGTCCTCCGCGACAGGCGCCTGCTTCGCCGCGTCGAGGCGCTGGCGGATCCCGGCGAGCCCCGCGTCGATCCCCTGCTTGAGCTCACCGAGCGTCGCTCCGAGCTCGCCCTTCGCCCAGTCGCGCCCCTCCGCCTCGCTCGTCTCGAACCGCGCCGCCCAGCCGCGGTCGACCAGGGCCGTGGCGCGGTCCGTTACCGATCGGATGGCAAGATCGCCCGGCGGCGGAGCCTCGCCGGTGGGGACCAGGAACCAGCGGCGGCGGTCCTCGCTGCGCCAGAGAGATGCGGTCATCTCAGGGATCAACCAAAGGATCGATGTAGGTCAGGCTGGCGTTCGCACTGATCATATCGCTAAAGCGGGAATCGGGCCTCTCGCCAGGTGTTTCAACTACCGTAATCACCAAGCCGTCCGCGACCGCTTTGGTTGAGATGCCGACTTGCGAGGCAAGGAGTCGGCGCAGGTCCTCGTTCGCGAGTTCGGAACGAATGAAGGTCCAGGGCGCGAGTGTGAGCTTCGGCTGATCCAAGCAGATGCTACCATAATCGACCGGATCCGTCTCTGCTGAGGGAAGCTGCGCAAATCCCAGCGCCGCATCGGGAGTGAGTGCGGGTAGCAAGCGTTCCATGTGCGCGGTGAGTAGCCGCCACTCCTGTTCAAGGTCGTCGCCGGTCACGTCAGAATCGGGGCTAAGCGCCAGATAATGATAGGCTACACCTGGACGCCAGAAGTGGTGAATCTGAAGCGCGTGTTGCGAAGCCGCATCCTCCAGGTACACGGGCCTCTTTGCCCATTCGGGAGCAAAATTCCCAGATCGGGAGAATATGTCTCTGTCTTCATCATCGAAGAAATCCATGCCGTCGACGGAGATGAGAGCCGCCACGGCGCGGTGCATTAGTGCCGCCGCTTCTTCCGAAGTCGTCGGCGCGCAAAATATGGCCACTGTCGCAATGTCATAATCCAGGTCGAAACTGTCGCTCATTGCTATAACCCCTCATATGTTACGGTTATGGGCGGCTTCCTGCGGCGTGCGAGTTTGACCTCATGCTTGGCAAGCGCGATCGCTTCATCCCAGTCCCTTGGAATGCTCGCGAAATTGAGGTGTACTTGATACACCTTAACGCCATTGCCAGCCTGGCTGCCGGGGGTTTGCGCTTCGTCGACATATCGTCTGATCTGCGCCCTGAAGTCCCTCGCCGCCTTGCGGCCGGCGGTCAGGTCCATCTTGTTCCAGGCTTTGCATTCGACGAGCTTTTGCTGCGTGCCCTCCTCTACGATATAGTCCACTCGGGCGCCAGAATCTAATGTGACTTCGACGCCAATGAGTGTGGCGGAGCCGCGGTTCACGATCGCGATTATTGCCTCCATCTGGTATCGGTAGCCTCTGAGCATAGTATCGCTGGCGCTCTTGTCGCTCTCCCAACGGCTCTCCAGGAAAGATTTCGGTAAGTCGGGCTTTCCTATCAGCGCTTGCTTCGAATTCGCGTCGGCGATCGCTGCGTCGTAGCGACTGACCAGATCAATGTCGTACCGAAGCGCCCCAACTCCCTCTTTAATCAGGCCGCCGCCATCAACGCTGACGCGAGGATATTCTTTGCCCTTGCGTGCATATCCCGACTTTCTCCGGATTTCTCGATAGGTCCGTGGAAGTCCTGGCGTCCAAAACTCGTAGCCCTCCGGTGCTTCGATGAGGCTGTCGACCTGCGCTCCGATTACCTCAACTATCTTCAAACCGCCCCCGACCAGTTCGAAGATCCGAATCAAGAGATCGGCTAGTTCGTGCTCTTCTTCCTTGACGGTGTCGTTCTTCTGCTCAATCTGCCCGCCTTGAGCTGGCATAGTGTCATTCTCGGCTCGAATTTTCCGAAGCTCCTTGAGAACCGCATCTGCGTTCAGATCTGTGGCCTTAAGCAGGACGCGGGCCGCTTTGACGCACTTTTCGAGTTCCTTCGTCTTGTCATTCTGGATTGCCTCAGAAACCCGGCCGCCATTCAGGAAGCCTTCCAGAGCCTCCTTTGTGCTGGCGACCATGACGACGGCATTGTCACCCCGAGCTTCGATCCAGAGCCGGTGCGATTCACCTGCGGCGGTGAAGGTGACGACTTCGCCGACCGTGTTGGGCAAGGCCTCTTTCTTCTTCTCGTCCTTCTTCCCCATCCCCATCTTCGCCAGCAGGGCCTTGCCCTTGTCGATGACCCAGCCGAGGGCGCGCTCGATCATTCCGAGCACCCAGGCCTGCATGCTCTTGATCTTGTCGGCGACGACCTTGGGCAGGTCGCCGAGGCTGAAATAGTCGGCGATGAAGGCGATGACCGGCGGGATCAGCATCGCCAGGCCCTTCTCGACCGCGCCGGCGAAGCCGGCGACGTTGCCGGCGATGATGTCGGCGATCCCGTTCACCACCGTCTCGACCAGCTTGAAGATCCGGGCGGCGTTCTGGAACACCCATTTCAGGACCTTGTAGATCGCCTCCAGCGCCTGGAGGATCGCGCCGACCGGGTTGAACAGCAGCAGCAGCCGAACCGCCACCGCCTTGATGATCGAGGTCACCATGATAGTCGACCGCCATCTCGATGACCTGATCGAGGATCGACTGCGGATCGAGCTTCTCCTTGATCATCTCGAAGATGCCCTCGGGCCCCTTCTCGATGCAGCAGCGAGACGAGCGACCAGACCTTCTCGATCAGCGCGACGTTCTTGGCGCCGATCTTCTTGACCAGGATCTTGCGGATGTTGGGCCAGGTGATGCCCATCAGCTGGAGGAAGAAGCGGACGACGCTCTTCAGCGAGAAATCCTTGGGGACCTGGACGCCCTTGAGGTCGCCGAACAGCCAGTTCAGGAAGCCCTCGATCATGTGGGTCCCGAAATTGTCGAAGAACTGGCTGAAGCCCTGGCCCAGCCCCTTGAGCAGGTTGTTGGCGAAGCCGAGCGGGTCGTCGGCGATGTGCGGCGATGACCTTCTTGATCTTCGCGACCACCGCCCAGAAGGCCGCCGGCGAGATGCCGAGCAGCTCGAGCAGGCCCTCGATGATGAACTTGACCGGATCGTCGAGGAAGCGATTGACCGCGTTGACGATCCGCCCGATCAGCCCGCCCGCCTTCTTGCGCAGCTCGGCGATCTCGGCGCGGACCTCGTTCACCGCCGCGCTCGCGCTGCTGCGTCAGGTCCTTGTTGAAGTTGTCGCGTGTGTCCGCGACCTCCTTTGTGCAGCGCGTCGAGCTGTTCGTCGAACTTCGCCTTCTCCTGGTCGGCCCAGGCTCGCAGCGATTCCGGCAGGTCGTCGAACGATCTTGGCGATCGTCTCGCGGGCCGTCCTGATGAGCTCGTCGCAGGCTCGATGACGGCGTTGACCTTGGTCGAGATCGCGAGGAGCTTCTCGATCACGCCGTCGGCGAAATTGTTCTCGGCGCGCGTATAGGCGTCGGTCGCCCAGTCGGGCAGGCCGGTGACGGCGTCCCACGATCGCGACGAAGAAGCCGCCGACTCCGGAATGGCGCTCGTCGACGCGCTTCTTGACGATGGCGAGGTCGTTCTTGAACTTGTCGACGAGCAGCTTCTTGGCCTGCTCCCACTCCTCCATCGCGTTTTGCGGGAGGTCCTTGAGCAGCGCCCTTGACCAGCGTCTGGGCCTCGAGGAACGCCGCCTGCGCCTCCGCGCCGGCCTTGGCCGCATCGACTCCTCGGAGCCGACCATGCCGCGCTGGCCGCGTCTCGGTGCGCTTGACCGTTCCCTGGCGCGCGGCCGTCGAGCGCCGCGAGCGCCTGCGCCTGCGAGCGCCGCCATGTCGGCCTCGGCCTTGCCGAGCGCCTGCTCCTGCCTGGCGAGGACCTTGGCGGGGTCTTCCTTCGCGGTCTGGTCGAGCTCGCCCTGGGCGGCGCGCGCCTCGGCGATCGGCCCGCTCTGCACGAGCTGGCGCGGCGGGCGTGTCCATGCCCGCGTCCTCGGCCTTCTTCCGCGCCTCGGCGGCATCCTTGTCGAGCGACACGTTGCTCCGCGGGCACCGCGTCGGGCCTCGCCGCCGAAGCGTTCACCGCGGGCGTGGCGGCGGCGTCGGGCTGCGCCGGCAGGTCGGCGCGCCTTGCGGCGCGGCCGGAGCGGCCGGGCTGGCCTCGATCGCGCCGTAATTGTCCTGGACCTTCTTGGTCTCGTCCTGCGACCGTCGCGTTGAGCTGGTTGCCGGCATCGGCCGCCTCGGCCTCGGGATCGGCCGCCGTCGAGCGCGTCCTCGTCGGCCGGCCGCTTCTCGCGGATGACCTTCCTGATCTTCTGGCAGAGCTTGACGATCTCCGGGCTGGGCGCCGCCTTGACCGCGGCGATCAGGTCGGCCTGGGCGCGTGCCGCGCGCTCGGCGTCGGGCGGAGTCACCGCCTTCTGGGCGTCGCCGACCTGCTTTTCGGCGGGCGGCAGGTCGGCCTGAGCGGCGGCCTTGCCGGCCGCGCGCGCCTGGACCCCCTGGATCCGCTTCATCGTCGCCGGGGAGGGGCCTTTCGGCGGCTCCGGCATGTGGAGCCGTACCGGCGGGTCGGGGGCGGCGGCCTTCTGATCCGCGATGGGGGCGGCATCGGCCATCGGCGCCGTCGCTTTCGCCGTGCCGGCGCCGGCCTCGACCGCCCCCGTCTTCCCGACGGCGGCCGGCGCCTTGCCCTTGCCCTTTTCGGCCTTGTTCCGCCCGCCCGCCTCGGGCGATTTGGCAGCGGTCCGCGGCGCCGGCTTGGCGGAGCGCTTGCGATCGACCATCTGCCGCATGCCGCCCGCGCCGATGCGGCTCTGAAGAGCCGCCGCGGACGACACGGGCGGCGGCGGTTTCCTGACGGCCGGGCGCGCGGGTTGCGTCGCCACCAGTGCCGCCGCGGCCGGAGCGGGCTTGCGGACCGGCCGCACGGCTCAGGTCAATCGACGACCCGGGGGCTTCATAGCAAGACGCCCGTGCCGCTCAATTGAAATTGGGTGGAGTAGATGGAGCTACTCGGCATAGCGCTATCGAAGGTCAGCTGACCCGCAACGACTTCGCCGGGCATCACATCCAAAGCGCCCGGCGCGGCAGACAGGGAGATCGGTGTCCAGACCTTCAGGGGAACGGCTTTGTAGTTAAGCGTGGCAGTCGATATTTTCCTTATCGATGCGCCGCTATAGTCCATGACCACCAGGTCGAATTCTATCGCAGGATTGTAGGGCGTGCTGCCCGAATGGTATTCCGGGAAGCGAAGCAGAAAGATTTCCTTCAATTGAGCCTCTCGGTGCAATGGCAACAGGCAGAGCGACGACTTCCGCGCGGCGTTGGGCGCGCCACCAATGCCGAAAACGGGCCCTAAGGGCTCGGTCGTCGTTCCATAGCTGGCATTGACGTCGAGGATCATCCCGGACTGCCAGATGAACAATCCTGACTCGGAGGCGGGGTTCGGCGCGGACGAGTCATCCCCGCCGCCGGGATCCATTACCTCCCACTCGATCTCACCGTTCGCCGCCCGCTCGCCCGTGACGTGGGCCAGCAGCAGGCAGCAGCCGCGGGCGCAGGCGGTGCCGCAGTCGCATCCGGGCGCGCACCCGACCCGCGGCTTGCCGCCCGGGAGCGCCGCCGGCCGGCTTTCGCACAGGCATTCGGGCTTCTCGAAGGCGAGCGAGACCTCGGCAAGGGACCGGATCCGGGTCGGCTGGGAGACCGAGTCGAAGCCGCCGGAGTCGCAGGGGACGGAGCGCGGCGCGCACAGCTTTTCGCCGCCGCACAGGACCACCCAGAATTCCGCTTTCCTCGGCGGATTGAACATCCTGGGAAGCTCGCTCTCCTCCACCTCGATCGCGATCGGCGCCGGCACTTCGACCGGGTCTCCGCAGCCGTCGAGCGCGAGGCCGGGCGCGACGTTCACAGTCAGTCCGCAATCCTCGCCGATCGTCACCGCGAGGCCGCAGATCACGCCGCAGCCGAACATGTTGCGGGCCAGCAGACGGGACAGCGAACGGGTATATTCGACCGCCGATGTAAGGTCGGATTCCTCGAGGACCAGGCCGGTCGAGTAACGCGGCCGCTCGAGGGCCGCCGGGACGATCCGGGAATATCGGCCTTGCGACCCGTGGCGGCTGCAGTTCGAAGTCATTTGGCAGGCCCCTTGAAATCAGCGCCGTCGTGCAAGCGCCGATGCGGCGTCCGGGGCACGGGCATGCGGGTAGAGGCACGGCGTTCCTTGCCGAGACGGCGGTCGGGGACGCGCCTGGCGATGCGGTGGGCGGGGGGCACGCTCGGCTCGTGGAGGGCCGCAGGTTTCATCGCGGCGCGCCGCCCGGTTCTTCGGTGACGGTCTCGCCGACTGCCGGCGGCTTGCCCGCGGCCTTGCTTGCGCGCCGGGTCTTCGCCTTGGCCCCGGTCTTCGCCGTCAAACTCGCGGCCGTACTCGGCGCGGCCGTGGTCGCCCTCTTATAGCCGATCGCCTGTCCAGCGCCGGCATCGATTTCCGGGGCTGCGTCCGCATCGACCCCGGGTGCCGCAGTACCCTGCTGGGCCTCGAATTCCGAAGCCCATTGCGCCGGTGTGGATTGCCTCCAATCGTCCCGACGCTCCGCCGGATCGGGAAGCAGCTTGGGGCGGATGAAGCGACGCACGCCGCGGTTCCGCGCCATCCACTCGACCGCTCCGCCCGGAAATTCGTGGAGCCAGACATGCGCCAGCAGAAGGCAGCAGCCGCAAGCGCAGGCGGTTCCGCATCCGCAGTCCGGCGCGCAGGCGATCCGAGTCTCATGGTCGCCGTGGCAGTCGACCTCGTCGTCCGCCACCGCCGCGTTCTGGAACTGGACGATCGGCTCGGTACGCGGGCCGCAGTCGCACACGCATTCCGGCCGCTCCGAGAGTAGCGAGACTTCGGCGAGGGCCCGGATCCGCGTCGGCTGAGTGACGGCGTCGAACTCGTCCGACTCGCAGACCAGCGGCCGCGGCGCGCACATCTTCTCGCGACCGCACAAGACGACCCAGAATTCGGGGCGGCGCTCTTCCCGCGGCTGGCTCTCGAACGCCTCCAGCTCGGACCGGTCGATGGCGATCGTGACCGGCCTCGGCACTTCGATCGGATCGCCGCAGCCATCGAGCGCCAGGCCCGGCGCCACGGTGATGGCGAGGCCGCATTCCTTCTCCACTGACACCAGCAGTCCGCAGATCACGCCACAGCCGAACAGGTTGCGGAACAGCAGTCGCGAAAGCGATTGGGTGTAGTCGACCGCGGAGGTGAGGTCCGAATCCTCCAGAATCAGTCCGGGGGAGTAACGCGGCCGCTCGAGGACCGCGGCGACCGCCTCGGAATGCTTTCCTCCCGAGCCGTGGCAGCTGCAATTCTGGGCCATTTGAACACTCCTTCCGATTCTATCGTGGCGAACGCCGCACCCTCTGGGCCGGCGCTGCGACCGGGGCGCTGACGGTGAAGGCCGAGATGAAGTCGCTTCCGGGCCAGCCGGGACGGCTGGGCAGGTAGCCGCCGCCGCCGGCGACCAACTGGCCGTGAACGTCGACGATCATGCCCCCGCGGACTGCGATCTCGACGATCGTGCCCTCATCCTCCTCGAAGGCGCTGGCCGGGCTGTATATGTCCTCCAGCCAATATTCGCCGTGGACGATCGCCCGGAAGGCGCGCGTGCTTCCGGGAGGATCGGCGCCGACCCGTGCGGCGACCTCGATTCCCACGATCGGCATCCGGCGCAGAAATCGAACCGCCTCCCCGGAATCCCAGTGTAACAAGGAGATGGTGATCACCGTCGGGGACAGCGACGAGATCCAGACCGGCCCTGAGAACAGCACCCAGAATTTCGTATCGACCGGAGCGATCGGCTTCACCGCCGCATCGCCGTTCAGGAACAGGCTCTCGAACCGCGCGAAATCGACCTGCGGCAGAGGCAGCATCTCCCGCCAGCCGACGTCCTTGATCCGGGTCAGGTCGCAGCCCCGGATCAGATCGAACAGGCTGTCATTGGGGGGCGCCAATCGCCTCGGCCCGAGCGAGTCCCTGACCCCGGCGATATAGGGTTTGCCGCAATGATAGCCGAGCGTGACGCAGGCCAGCGGCACTCCGGCGTCGGGATCGAAGGCGAGGCCGCCGCCGATTCGCGAGAGCGCCGCCTTGGCGCAGGGCGGCGCGGCATCGCCGCGCTCCATGCTCCACTCGGCGAGCGTCCGGTGCGGGCCGCGGTTGCCGACCTTCGCCGGGTGGAACGGGAGCGGGTCTCCCGGGGCCTCCCAGCTCTGCCAGTCGTCCGGCTCGGACTCGAACCGCGGCGCCGGGCAGGCCGACAGGCCGGACGGGCAATCCCGGATCGCAGTCAACGAATAGACGACGGTCTCGCACAGGCGGTTCGACTCGCAGATCTCGTCGCCGCAGCCGCGCTGCATCTGGACCGCGTCGATCTGCCGTTCGGCATAGTGGGCGCAGAGCAGGTAGAGCGCCGGTTGGGCTTCGTCGCCCTGGTCGGGATGCGCATGCTGCTCCTGCGCATAGGCCTCCCTGAGATCGGCGGCCGGCTCCTCGGGCGGGTCGCACGGCTGGAGCGAGCCCTTGACCCGCCTCAGCCAGACGACGTCCTCGCGCTTGCGCAGCACGGTCTCGTCGCAGGCGACGAGCTCGCGGCCGAGCCGGTCGAGCGCGAAGCCCGCTCCGATCGCGAACCTGCCGCCGGGACCGACCGGCTCGCCGTCCGCCGGGGCGATCCGGAAGCCGGAAACCACGCCCCAGCCGAGCGTCGCCCGGTTGATCAGCCGGCGGCGCTCGATCATGTAGCGCTGCTCGAGATCGTAATCGGCGACGGTGAGCATCTTGCCGCGGAAGTAGCGGCTGCGGATTCCCGGGCTGCACGGCGTGCAATCGGTCGCCGTTTCGGGTCCCTTGTCGTCGCGGCTCATCGAACCCTCCTCCTCTGTCTCACCAAAGCCTGTTGTCGACGGGGTTGACTCCGTCCCGATCGAGCCGCGACACCGCCCGACCGCCGATCCGGGCGCGACCCAGCCCCGGTCCGTCGCCCAGCCCGATCAGCTCGGGCAGCTCGATGATCGTCAGCACGTCGGGCGGGGCCGCTTCCCGGCCGCCGCCCCAGGGCGTCCAGGCCAGCCGCAGCCGAACCCCCGCCGGAATCATCGCCTCGGCCATGGCGGCGATGGCGTCGCCGTACCGCCGCCGCTCGGAACGGCCGGCCGGGATCGAGACCAGCACCTGTGGAAGCGGCGCGATCGCCAGCTCGGCGCAGGCGTCGGCCCTGCACAAGGCGGTTTTCGTCAGGACGAGCCGGGCATTCAGCCTCGGCACCCGCGCCGAAGGCCCCGAGAGCAGAGCGGGCAGGCCGCTGCCGCCAAGCCCTCGGCCCAGGGTGATCGGTATCAGCTGCTCGGTACGGTCGATCACCCGGATCGGCCGGCCCGGGAACAAGGCTTCGAACATGTCGACGAGGCCGCGGCGGGTGCCGCGCCGTGCTAGGATCGAAGGCGCCGCCTGGACCAGCCGGCGCTGCATCTCCGCCGACAGGGCGTCGTGGAAGGGAAGGCCGAGCATCGCGGCGAGCTCGGGCAGCCAGCGCGCGCTGGTCCGGCGCGGATCGAGCCGGCGCGCGAGCCCGCCGATCCTGAGGTCGACGCCCTGGGTCGTCGTCTCGAGGACGGCGACCACCCGCCGCATCGTGCCGTCCCGGTCGCCGTCGCCGCTATAGATGGCAGGCAGGTCGTCCATCAGGCTCCTGGCTTCGTGAAGGACGAGGAGGGAGTCGATCCGCGGGGGGGAGGGGGCGGTGTTGCGACGGAGGATCAGGTTCATCCACAGGATCGGCCCGTTCGCCTCATGGAGCGGGAAGGCGAGGCGCTCGGGTTCGGCGGGCCCGGCGCGGGACTCGCCGACGTAGGTGGATTCGGACCAGGACCCGGCCAGCAGCTCGTCGACCCGCTCCAGCCGCCAGGCCTTCGGCACGGTCGTGTCGGCGAGGATCTCGTCGATCGCGGCGCGCAAGCCTTCGTCCGCGCTCGCCGCCCAGCGCAGGGTCAGGGTCGAGCGCTCGGGAAGCAGCGCCTCGACCTCGGCGCGAAGCCAGCCGCCGGCGGGGCTGTCCGTGTCGAGCGCGGGCGTGAGCCGGCGTTCGCCGCCGGCCAGCGCCATGCCCGCGAAGCGCAGCATCCTGAGCCCGCCGCCGACGCCGGAAACGCCGTACAGATCCGCCCCGAAAGCGGCGAGCGGCACCGCGGCCCGATCGTCCTGCCAGCTGCCGTCGAGGACCAGATCGCCGCCGGGACCGACAAGGAAGAATCGCGGCGTTCCGATCCTCTTGCCGCGGGCATGGGTTTCGACCTCGCCCTCGACCAGGAAATGGCCGCCCGCGCTCGACAGGGCGGCCGTCGCTCCGTCCCAGCCGGGACCGGCATAGCGCGAGAGCCTAATCGACAGGGCCGAGCCGGGGGCTCCCGGATCGATCAGGAAGAGACGGCGCCCGTCTGCGGACAGCAGGGCGAGGCGCGATCCCGCGACGGCGAGCGCGGACGCCCCGCAATCCGGCGATTCCAGTTCCTCCACCTGCGCGCCGCTGTCGGCGATCCTGCGGATCCTGTCGCCGGCGAGCAGCCACAATCCGCCCGCGCCGTCGGCCGCGATGTCGGTGACTCGATCGGCGTCGGAGTCGGCGACGATCTGGAGGGTCCGGCTGTCGACCTCGATGAGGCGACGGCTCCCCTGCTTCGGATCGCCGCAGACGGCCAGGGCCCAGACGCCGCGGCGACCGGCCGCGAGGCGCGTCACCGCTCCGAGCATCGGTCCTTCCACGCCGACGAACGGCGATCCGTCCCCGCCCGCGAACAGCCTGGAATCCGCGACCCAGAACAATTCTCCGTCCGGCGAGAAGCCATAGGGCCCGACCCGGCGGCCGGAAACGGAGCCGACGTCCATCGCCCTGGCGAAGTCGATGCGCGCCGTCCCGGAGAGGCCCGCGATCGTCGCCCGTTCCCACTGATCGGGGGTCCGGAACCGGTAGAAAGGGCCGGGGAGGGCGCTCATTGCCGAGCCTGCGGGACGACCCGGACGTCGTCGTCTCGATCGATCAGGAGCGGCAGCTCGCCCTGGCCGACGGCCAGCTCCCGGCCTTCGACCGGCCGCCCTTGCTCATCGAGCAGGGCAAGCTCGGTCAGCGCCGAGAACTCCGGCGATCCGGCGAATCCAGCCGCCCACGGCCATCGCGGTCACATCCCGACCGATCGGCCATTGCCCGCCTTTCTTCCCGCTCGGCTTCAGTCGGTCCGCGAGCTCGCGCCTGATCTCGTCGGCCACCGAATCCGGCACCCGCCCTGAAGCCGCGACCGCCCGGACCCGAACGCGCAGAGGGCGCCAGGCCGGAGCTTCGATCCGAAGCCGTTCGGCCAAGGCGATGCGCGGCCTCAGCTCCCGTCCGATCGCGCGCAGCCAGTCGGCGGTTTCGTTGGCATCGCCCCTGCGGATCACGATCAGGGTTCGGGTGGCGGCCGAGGCCGGCCGGCGGCGCCCGCGCTCCCAGCCCTCGACGACCGCGGCCCGGACGATTCCATAGGCCCTGGGCAAGGCGAGCGCCGCCTCCTCGATCTGGCGCGACGTCGCGAGAGTCCGGTCGGACCGCAACGTGCGGCGCAACTTGCCGAGCAGCCCGGCGAGATTGTCGGCATCCTCCCCGCCGCCGATCGGCTTCCTGTTCTCCCAGCGCGTACGCGGGCTCTCGATCAGCCAGTGATTGCCGGCGGCGATGTCGCCGCCTTTGCCGGCGCTCAGCGCGAGCCTGACGAGAATCCTCGAGTCGGGCGGCGGCCGAAGCCCGTTCACGCCATTGCCGAAGCGGATTTCGATGAGGCTGCCGTCGGGCCGTTCGGACAGGGCGTACCACGGATCGTTCGGGCCGGGATCGTCGAAGTCGCGCGACCAGAGCCGCGTCTGCGTACCGACCTCAACCCGGATCGCGATGCCCAGACGCTCGGGTTCCGCCGGCGCGATGTCGTGGTCCTCGTCGACCGGCACGGGCCGGGCCGGTCGGGCCTGTGCCGGCGCGGGCTCCGCGGGAGAATGCTCGGAGCTGCCCCGGGTCAGGCGCCAGATCCGTCCGGCCGCCGTCTCGTTCGGACTCAGCAGGACGGACGGGTCGATCGTGAGCGTCTGCCCGGCGCGCCCGGTGCCGGTGAAGCTGTCGAGGCTGAAGGTGGCGCGTTGGACGACCGGCAGGGCGTTCGGCGTGATCCGCAGCAGGCGCGGGATCAGCGTGTCCTGGGTCGCCCGGAACTCCAGCCTGTGCTCTGCGCCGGCTTGCCCCGTCGCGGCGAACGCGAGGATCATGACTCCGCTCCGGCGCAGCTTCGCGGTCGTATCGACGACCATCTCCACCGGCGACGGCGTGCCGTCGGCGGCGACATAGCCGATCTCGATCCCGCCGAGCTGGTCCTTCACTTCCGCCTCGTCATCCTCCCCCAGCTCGAAGCCCAGCGAGACCTCGACCCGACCCTCCTCGAGATCGCCGGCCAGGACGAGGTGGAGGACGTTATGCTCGGAAGGCGGCTCTCCGAACGGCGCGTAAGTAGCGCGCGGCTGGGCATTGCTGGCGGTGTGATCGACGGTTCCTTCCGCCGTCTCGACCCGGATCGCGGCGATCTCGAGCGGCCACAAGGTCACGTCGTGGCCAACCTCGATCCCGGGCGCATTGCCGGCGATCGGAGCGAGCCCGGTACCCGCGGCGATTATTTGGCGGCTCGTCACCGGATCAGCGGCGAAAACCGTCCCGGCGGCGGGCTTCGCGCCCTCGCCGCGGATTCCCAGCAGTCCCGCCATCTCGCGCCGCTCGTCGATCCGGTCGCGCCCGATCGAATAGATCTGGGTGTCGGCTATCCAGGCGAGAAGCTCGACGAGGGTGATCCCGGGATCGCTGTAATTATAATCGGTCCATTCCGGGGCCAGCATCGGCAATCGTTCGCGGGCGATCTCGACCAGGGCGTCGAAATCGGTGTCGTCGAGAGGAACGGACAGCGGGATCATGCCGCGGCCTCCCGCGAACGCTCGAACCGGACGGCGCTCGGATCGAGCCGGACGAGAACGTCGGACGGAATCGAATCCGGCAGGCGCCGCTCGGCCGCCGAGTCCCTGTCGGTGCGCTCGAGGGCCGCCCTGACCGGCAGCGCGAGCTCCTCGATCGGAGCCAGCGCCGCGGCGATGTCCTCCTCGACCGGCAGTCGGCCCAGCGGCCAGCCGCCGCCGTCGAGATTGCCGGTGGCGGGATCGAACAAGGCGACCAGCAGGTCCCTGGCTTGCTTGGCCGCTTCCGCGAACAGAGCGGGCGAGCGCGGCTCCAGGACCAGGTCGATCGCGATCGGGAGCAGTCGCGGACCGACCACGACCAGCCCCCCGGGGCGGGCCAGGCCGTAGCCCGCGACCTCGCGGATCGCGGCCGCGAAGCCGCGCGCCGCCGCCGGCGAAGGCTTCGGCTGGGCGCCTTTCATCGCGACGACGAGCCGGATCGCGCCGCGCCGATCGTCGGCGCGCACCTGGGCGATCGCCGGCGACAGGGTCATAGCATGATCCTCGACATCGGCGCGGGTGAGGATCCGGCGGCCGTTGCGGACCTTGGCCGGAGCACGGCGCCGAGCGGCCTCTGGCGCCTCGGCATCGCTCGCGCCGGCGGCATAATCGACCGCCGTCGCGCGCTCGACGCCGGCCAGCGGCGTCAGCAGCCGAAGCTGGGCGCCGGGCGGTACCGAATTGGCGCGCTGGCCGATGACCCGGGCAAAGGTCTCGACGAGAATGTCCCCGCCGAGCGGCGGGATCCGTCCGGCCTTGCCGTCGCCGAACCGGATGATCCCCTGCTCGGAGTCGAGCAGGAAGGCGCGCTCCGGCTCGTCGGCCTCGATCAGATCCTCCGACACCGCCCAGCGCACCCATGTCCCGGGAAGGCCGGAAGCATAGGTCCTGACGTCCAGCTCGCGGTTCGGGTCGTCCTCCTCAGCCAGCGTCTCGCGAACTCTCAGCACCAGGCTTCCCGGGTCCACCGGAGCTTCGGAGACCCGGAAGCTCTGGCCCTCAAGGCCTGTCGATGTGCCGAGCCGTTCCATCGTCCTTGTCTCGACCGACCTCGCAAGCACCGCATTGAGGTGGATGGCGCGCAGCCGAGGCGACCAGCCGGCCGGATCCCGCTTCGGCCGAAGCCGCAGCCAGTGGGCATCGATTCCGAACAATTTGCCGCGGTCGGGCCGAGCGGGGATGTCGAGAGTGACGATGCCCGGCTCGGTGAGGCCGTAGCTCGTATCTTCGGCCACCCGGATGGGGACGAATCGCCCGTCGCGAAGCATTTCGACGGCAAGCTCGGACTCGGCGCCGGCCGGCTCGGCATCGACATGGAGCGAGACCGCATTGCCGGCGAATCCCCGAGCGAAGCCGAGCATCAGGCCGCGCACGAAGCCCGTCGCTTCGCCGGCGGGCGTGGAAACATCGCCGGGCGACGCGACGCAGGGGCTGTCGCAGCTTTCGTAGGCGCCGGGGGCGCTGCAGTCGGGGCCGGGAGGCGCCGGCGGCCGCGGGCAGGGCATTTCGCATCGGCCCGCCTCGGCCGCCGCCTCGGCCGCCGCCTCGGCGGCGTCGACCGGATTCATCAGCTCCGCCACCGGGGTGAAGACCGGGATCTCGAGGCCCGCCTCGTTGGCGCTGGTCTGGTCGATGAAGCCGAGGCTGTCGGCGGTCAGAACGATCTCCGGCCGCACGAGATCGAGCGCGCAATAGCCCAGCTTGAGCGAGGTGATCTGCGGAGCCCGCACCGAGCTTGAGTCGTGGGTGACGACCTGCTCGGTCGTGCCGGCTTCCACTCCGGGCCGATTGACGACTGTGACCTTGGCCTCTCCATAATCGCCTCTGACGAGGCGTGTCCGAACCCAGAAGCCTTCGCGTCCATTGACTTGCGAAGGCTGGATATCGGCCGGCACATTGAAGAAGATTCCGCCGTCCTGCGTGAAGCTGTCGGTCCGGTCGTCCAGTGCGCCCGCGCCGTGGGTGGGCAGGGCCCACCAGGATTGGCCGTTCCAATATTCCCACGACAGGGACGGATTGCCCGCCTGATCGGGACCGACGGCCTCCCAGCGCCGCGCGCCGACGAGGAACAGCGCCTCGTTGGCGCGGATTCGGTCGTGCGGATAAATGACCGCGGCGGCCGCGCCGGTGCCATATTTGTGCACCGTCAGCGCCTTTCCCTCGTCGTCCTCGGCGCCAACGGCCTCCAGCTCCGCCGCCAGGCTCAGGATCGGGGTCGCGTTGGCGAGCAATGCCACTTCGTCCCATTGCGTCGCGCGGCCGATCTCGGTGAGCCTTCGCCAGGACCAGGACGATGAAAGCGCGGCCGGGAACCCGGTGGGAATCGGCCAGTCGTTGTTGCTCGTGCTGGTGCGCTGGAAGGTCCAGACGGACTGCGGACCGGCGAAGTTGATGCGCATGACAACTTCGGTCAGCCCCGTCGTCCCGGAGAATCGGATCGTTCCCGATGCGCCGTTCGCGACGGACCCGGACAGGGTGTGCAAGCTGTAGGCGACCAGGTCGTCGCCTGCCGCCGGCGGCGGTGCGAAGCTCGCGGAAGCCGGCTTCAGCAAAATGTGCGTTCCCGCCGCCACCGCTCCGGCGCTCGCCAGGATCACGCCTTTGTCCGGCGCCGTCGCCGAGTGGTCGAAATGGACGTAAACCGCCGCGCCCGCCGCGAAATGGGAGGACTCGACCAAAAGGCCCTGCGTCGCGGGCAAATGCAATTGCTGGACGAGGGCGCCGCCGGCCAGGCGGGGGCGGAAGAACAGGCCGCGATCGGGGCGCTGAACCACGACATAGTCTGGCGAGTAAGCGAAGCGCCGCTCCGAATTGGTCGACGCGCCCAGCGAGACCCGATCGCGGCCGACCGCGGGGAGAATGGTCGTTCCGTCGAAATACCAGCTGATGTGGATCGGATTCTGGGTCGCGATGCTGACCGTCGGACGAGTCTCGGCCGGCGAGCCGACCGGCCGTCCGGGGGACAAAGCGAGCGGCAGCGGCTCGGCCAGAGGCGGGAGAATCGCGATCGATTCCTTCGGATCGACCGACAAGCCGGGCCCCGACGAATCGAGCTTGACCAGTTGCGGCTGATACTCGCCCGGCGCGACCTCGTCATAGCCGAGAAGGTAGTAGACACCGGAATTGGCCGGCGCGGGATCGGCGATCGCGCGCAGCCCGACCGCCGGGAAAACCGAACGGTCGACCGTCGCGGATTTCCTGGTGACTCCTGCTTTCCTCAGCCAGAGCTGTACATCCGTGCCCGATTCCTGGAGGGTCAGGACGGCATCGCCGCCATCGACTTCGATCAACTCGAGCACGTCGGGGTCGTCCGAAGTCGGCGCGGCTCCCGCGGCGACCCCGTCCCAGGAGAACAGGTGTCCGGCCGGCGGCGGGTCCGGATTCGTCTGCAGCGCGTAGAGGGACACTCCGTTCGATCCGCTGTGGACGGCGATCGAGACGATCTCATCCTTGCTCGGAAGCGGCAGCCGCAGCCACTTGACCTTGGTCACGTCGGGGCTTGCCGGAAGCTCGGCGACCTCGATCGAGCCCTCGCCCGCCACGGCCACCATCGTCGATGTGCCCGACCGCCAGCAGGCGAGCGGCGACTGGGACTGAAGCAGGACCGCGGATTTGCCGCCGGCCGGCAACGGCACCGCCCGCAGGTCGGTGCTGGTATGTCCCGCCGCGCCGGCGGGCGCGGGCGTCAGCTGGAGCCGATAGAGCAAGCCATCGGCCCCGACCCCATAGGCCCGGTTGGCGTCGACGTCCTTGACGATGGCGAGCGGGCCGAGCGTCGCGCCGGCGAACCTGAAGCACATCGCGACCTGAGCGCCGATCTTGCTGAAGGCTTCGTTGGAGCCGACGTAGAAGCTGTCGAACAGGCGCGGCTCGAGCCCGAAAGGATGAAAGGGCATGTTGGTGACGAGCGGCGTGCCGTTGCCGACCGCCTCGAAATCCACGTTGAGGTCGCCCCGATAGCGATCGCCGCAGATGTCGGAGCGGGCGGCGCCGCACATCTTGCTTCCGCCGATCGCCAGGCGAAGGTCCAGCGCCGTGACCGAGGACGTCGATTTGCCCGGCCATTCGGCGCGAAGCCAAAGCGACTCGCGCTCCGTCACCTTGGTCTTGACCGGCTTGCCTTCTTCCTTGGCGAATTGCGCTCCGCCGCTGTTGGCGACGGGGGTGAGCGGATGCCAGTCGGGCGGGTTCGACTCGCCGACGATTCCCCACCAGCTCCAGACCGTCCCGTCCGGGAGCCCGGCGCCGCTGATCGTGATGGTGACGGCCGACGGGACGTCGAGCAGGCTGGCATGGCCGAGATAGAGAAAGTGGGACTGGTGGTTGCGGGAGACCGAATCGAACGGCGCGAACGCATCCACTTCCAGAACCGGCGATTCGGCGGAAAGGCCGGTCTCGAGCGGCGGTTCGATGGTGACCAGATCCTCCTCGACGGCGACCGCCCGGTAATGGCGCGTCGAATCGCCTTCGCCGATTTGAAGCAGCATGCCGGGCGCCAGGCCGGCGGCGGGATCGATCTGGAGCTTGGTCGCGCCCGCGGCGGCGCCGCTTCGAAGCCGGCGCTTCAGCGGGACGGCGCGCGGCAGGACCGGGGCGGTGACCGAATCGGACGGGATGGTGATCGAGTCGGCCGTCGCGTCGATCCCGCGCAGGGCCGCGATCGTTCCCGGAACCAGGTCGATCCGCTTTTCCGTCTCGAAAAGGACCGGCCCGCCGGCATCGGCCATGAGCTGAAGCTGCGGCGGCGCGCTCACCACCTCGGCGGCGGCCTCGATCAGCTTGAACGCGACCGGGACCGTCGCCGGGCGCGCCGGATCGCGGCCGATTCCCGCGGCGGCGTAGAAATTGTCGGCCTGCTTGGCGGGGGCCTGATCGAGCCGCCGGACGACCTCCTCGCCGATCCTCGCCGCGACGCGAAGGATCGCGCGCGCGACCGGTCCGACCGGCCCGCCCTGGCCGTCCCGGCCGAGCACGGCCTCGGCCCGGCGCACCATCTCCGCCTCGAGCGCCCTGGCGCGCCTTCCGTCCAGCTTCGGGGCGCCGCTCACCGTCCGCCGCCCTCGGTGTAGAAGAAGGGATAGACGAGATTGTCTTCCTGGTTGGTGCGCCGGATCCGATAGCTGATCGCGACGAGCAGGACGCCGTCGAGAGCGTCGGCGGGATCGACCTCGATGGCGATCAGCTCGATCCGCGGCTCGTAGGTGATCAGCGCATCGCGCACCGAGGCCTCGATCGCGGCGAGCGTGGTCGCGTTGATCTCCTCGAACACCAGCTCGTGGATGCCGCAGCCGAAGCGCGGCCGCATCGCCCGTTCCCCGGGCACGGTCTCGAGGATGATCCTGATCGCTTCCTTGATGTCGCGCTCGTAGCGCGAGAGCGCGACGTCGCCGCGCAGAGCATCGGTCGCGACCGGATAGGCCCAGCCGATCCCGAGGAAGTCGCGCTGGTTGACCTCGGCCATCGTCAACCTCCGATCAGCACGGTGGGCTCGCCCGTCGCGATCGCGTTGGGGGGTCCGGCCTCGACCACCTGGTCGCCCTGCCGGGCCGCGGGCAGGCCGCCGATGAAGACCGACGTGCTGCCCTTGGCGACGATTCCGCCGACATGCGGCTTGGGTCCGTCGAACAAGGGACAGACATGGGTGTCGGAGCGCGCGCGCCAGGCGGGGCGTCCGCCGATCAGGACGGTCGGAGCGCCCGGGCCGGGGCCGAGCGGGGTGCCGTGGCTGGTCGTATCGCCGACCCGGGCGGCGGGCTGGCCCATCAGTTGATCCTCACCACGGTGGCGTTGGCGCTGAGCGACTGACCGCCCTTGATGTCGAGCGACAGGCTCGCCTCGACGGTGATCTTCGGCGCCTTGAGCGACAGGCTCTGCTGAGCCTCGATCGTGACCGAGCCGGCCTTGGCATCGAGCTTCACCTTGTTCGAGCCGTCGTCCAGCAGGATGCCGTCGTCGTCGATCTCGATCTTCTTGCCGTCGTTGAGCTCGATCAGGATCAGGCCCTTGGCGCCGTCGTCGCACTTCACGACATGTCCCTTGCGCGTCTTGATGATGCGCACGTCGTTCTTGCCGTCCGAATTCTTCTCGGGCGGAGCGTCGGTCTGGCTCCACAAGGCGCCCAGGACATAAGGATAGCGAATGTCGTCGCGGTCGAAGGCGACGAGCACCTCGTCGCCGACCTCGGGCAGGAAAAAGAGGCCGCGATCCTTGCCCGCCATCGGGGCGACGATCCGCACCCATTCGGTCTCGAACTCGTTGCTCCGCCAGGGAAGCCGAAGCTTGACCCGTCCGAGGCCCTCCGGATCGTCGTTGCGCGAGACCGTGGCCGGGGCCACCCCGGCGACCAGGCCCGAGGCTTCATGGGCGCTCTCGGAGAGGAAGCCGCCGAGGCTCACGAATCCGGCTCCTCGATCGAGAATCGGGTTCGGTAGCCGGACGAATCGTAGCGGTGGACGGTCTTGGTGACGTAGAAGGCGCGGGAGAATTTGGCGCCGAGGCCGTCCAGCGCGACTCGCGTGTCGGGGAGCAGCTCGGGAAAGCCGAGCGTCTCCCCCTCGCCCTTGAGATGGTCGACGAGCGCCTTGGCGAGCTCGGCGGCGGCGCGCTCGTTCGCTTCCTGAGTCGTCCTGACCGGCAGCCTCAGCTCGCGCACGACCTCCCGGGTCAGGAAGCTGCTCTGGATATCGCCGCCGGTCTTGGCATCCGGATCCTGGCGTTGGGCCCGGGCCTCGCCGAGGATGGCCTCCTTGGTCAGCTCGTTCCAGCCATGGACCTTCACGAGGCTGATCTGGTTGCCGAGATTGGCTTCCGGCTTGAAGCTGAGCAGATCGGCGCCCCAGGTGAGGGTTCCGATCGCGGGCTTGGCGACGCTTCGCGGACGGAAATAGAGAGTGTCGCCCGATTCCTCGGCGCGCGAGAAAAACTCCCATTTCTCCTTGGGATTGGAGAAATTCTCCGCCAGCTTGCGAAGGAAATCCATGTCGCTCTGCATGTTGGAGTCGAGGGACTTCTTGGTTTGCGGCTTGCCTTCGAATTTGGGCGTGAAATTGTTGTCCTTGGCGATCTTCGTCACCGCATCCTCGACCGAGCCCTTCTCGATCCGGTGATCGCGCGTTCCGAGCGTGAGCCGGTAGAGCGCGTCCTGGCCGGACACTTCGAGGTCCGGCGAAGCGCCCTCGGCGAAACCGGTTCCGACCGCGGTGATATAGCCGGAAAGCAGCAGCGCCTGTTGCTTGCGGTCGCCATAGCCCATCCTGATCCAGACCCGAGTGCCGAGCTTGAGCAGGTCGAGCGCGGGCTGTCCGAGCGCGGTCAGGAAGTCCTGGCGGTCGGCGTCGAAGCTGTTGGTTATGGTGAACTTGAACATTCCGGCCACGCTGAGCTGGAGATCGACCTCGACCGACGTGACGGCGAGCCCGTGGTCGTGAAGCAGATCCTGCCCGCTGGTGCCGAGGCTTATCGAGGCCGCTGGCACGTAGAGCGCGTCGCTCCGGTCAGCGCGGACGAACGAGAGCATTTCGAGTCTCCAAAGGAGGAACCTTCACCCAGTCGCCGGGGCGAAGCGCGCGCGGGTCGTCGACGTCGCTTTCGCGCGCGATCTGGCGCCAGCCGCGAACGTCGCCATATTCGCGATCGGCGATCGACCAGATCGTCTCCGAAGCGCCGATCCGGCGTCGTTTAGTCTTGTCGGCCGACTGCCGCCGCGGCCGGTCCATCTGCTGGGCCAGCGGCCGGAATTCCTTGAAGCTGACCGACAGGGTCGCACGAGCCGGAATCCCGCTCGGGTGGAACAGGGTGACCTTTCGGTCGACCTTCTCCAGCACGGCGTCGAAGCGCAGCGATCCCCACACGAAGCGAACCGGCGGGGGTGCGTGCAGATCGGGATCGATGTCGAGCAGGCCGGCGATGATCTCCATCCGCACCGCCGCCGGCATCGGCGGCCCCGGAGGCACCCCCGTCGGTTGGGGCATGCCGAGGCCGTCGGTATAATCGTCGATCAGCAGATCCATCGACAGCGTCGCCGCGTCGCCGTTGATGAACTGAATGAGCGGGCTTCCGAGCCCGGGCACGGGCGTCGCCTTGTACACGTTCGCGCGGTTGAGGCTGTATTCGGACGGGTTGAACAGCACCGGGATCGGCAGGCCGGCCCTCACCCCGCCGAGGATCTGGATGAACGCCTTTACGAGTTGCTGCCCGGCCATGGCTCAGAGCCCGCGCCGGAGGCGCTCGTCGCGGCCGATCCGCTCGAGCCTTCGAACCACCTCGTCGACAAGCTGCGCGACGTTCGGGGTCGGTACCGCAGCGGCGGCGGCCGCAGCGCTCGCCTGGCGGGAATGAACGACCGTATCGCCGCTCCAGGCGCGTGGCAGCGAAACCCCGGCTTCCGGCGCCGCTGCGTCGCGCTTCTCCGCCTCCGCCGGCTCGCGCCAGACCAGCTCGGTTCGGGCCGGCTTGGACCCGGACGGGTTCGGCCAGGCCGCGATGCCGGGTCGCGGGGCGCCGGCAGCCGCAGGTTCGCGCCAGATCAGCTCGTTTCGGGCCGGTCTGGACCCGGACGGGACCGGCCACGCCGCGATGCCGGGTCGCGGGGCGCTCGCAGCCGCAGACCCGCGCCAGACCCGAGACTCGCGCCAGGCCAGGATCGCGCCGGATCGGGCGCTTGCCGGGCCTGATTCGGACCGCGAACGGCCGAGCCGGGCTTCCCGGTCGCGCCAGACGGGGGCGGCGATTTCCCGCTCCGGGCGCGCAGGCGTCTCGCCCGCGACCGCCGCGTTCGCCCGAATCCCCGGTCGCCGCGACAGGACCCGGTGGGCCGCCGGCGCGGGCCGCGCAGGATCGTTGCGGCTCGCAACGGCGGCGTGGATAGCGATGGCCGGCCGGTCCGCGGGAGTCGCAGTCCGGGCCTTTCGGCGCATCGGGCGCATCGGAAGATCGTCGGGCGGCGAAGCGGCGAGGCGGCCGCGAAGGTCCGCGGCTCCTGCGCCGAAGGGAGAAGAAGGGAAGGAAAGGGCCGAGTCGCCGCCCGCGGCTGGCGCGGCGCGACCCCGATCCTGACGGCAGAGGCGGATCAAGGCGGGCAATCGGCGCCGGGCGGACCCGGGTCCGGAGACCGAGGCGCTCGCGGCTCGAAACGCTTCGCCCACGATCCGTTCCAGAATCCGCTCCGTGGCGGCGCCGGCGGCGGCCGTCGATGCCCAGGTCAGGCGCAGGCTGATTCCGAAATGGAGGGAGGTGGCGTGGGGCCGCCCGGCCGGCGGTGCGAAAGGCCGGCCCGCGCGGGGCCGGCGGCTCCGCCAGACCAGCGGAACCAGCCCGCGCCGCCCGGGCCGGCGCGGCCGGCCGAGGATCGGCACGAGCGGCCGCACCAGTCCGATCGGGCGGCCCGGCCTCATGCCAGCGCCCGCCGCAAGATGCCGTGATGGACCAGCTCGATGCTCTCGGCCGCGACCTGCCCGCTCGCCGCGTCGAAATCCGAGATCGTCCATTTGGTCGGAAAGGCGCCCTGGACGGTCCAGCCCCATATGTCCGAGCCGCGCTCGTCGCGCAGGTTGATCGTGATCACCCGGCGCGAGATCCGGCCTTCGACGACATTCTGATGCCACTGCCAGAGCACCGGATCGGCGAGGCCGCGCTCGAGGACCAGGGCGGGATAGGTGGTGAGCGTCGCCAGCTTCCGCTCGAAATCGTTGACTCCGCCTTCCCGGTACGAATCTCGACCTTGGTTTCGCGGTTCAGTCCGCGCACCTTCGTGAAGCCGCCCTTGAGCACGCCCTCGATCTCGACGACGAAGCGGAAGACGGAATAGGGATCGCGGCGGGCCATCGCGTCACAGCCCCGCGAACGGATCGTCGGCGCCGGCCGTTCAGCGCCCGGTTGATCGCGGAGATCTCCCGGCACCAGCGCCGCCGCTCGACATGTTCCATGGTCAGCAGCGATTCGCTGCTCCAGTGGAAATGGTGCGCGATGAACGCCATCTCCCCGTACAGTTCGGCCACGGGGGTGGCCATCAGGCTTCCCCCAGCGTCGGCGGCCCTCCCGCCGCGTGGCCGTTGGCCCGTTCGATCGCCGCCGCCGGAAGCCCGTCCGCTTCGTCGCCGCCGCCGTTGAGATCCTCGTAGAGCCGCCGCAGATATTCGAAATCCTGGGTGAACAGGCGTTCGACGATCTGGGTATCGACGTCGGCGAGGCTTCCGAGCTTCGTCACCACCCGCGCGAGGATGATGATGCTCAGATAGGCCGGGATTGGCCTGAACGCGCGGATCGCGCATCGGCAATATCTCGTCGGCGGCGGTGGCGAGCCGCATCACTCCTCGCCGGTGCCGAACGCCGCTTTCATCGACATAGCCGAGCGGCAAGCTCGAACGCCGTTTCGGTGCGGAATGCCGCGGAAACGCTGCGGTCCATATCATCCTCCCTGATCAGGCCCGGCGCTCGATGCCTTCGTTGACGAGCTCGAGCAGCTCGATGAAGACCTCGTTGCCCTTGGCGTTGAGGTCGCTCGGGTCGTATTTCGTCGGCCAGGCCTCGGCGACGACGAAGCGCGCCTTGTCCTTGCCGGCCTCGTCGATGACGATGATCGATATGGTCTTGCGCTTCTCGCCGATCTTTCCGTCGAGAATGTCCTTGTGCCATTGCCAGATGACCTGGGAGTCGGTGACTCCCCGCTTCAGGGTGATGTTGCCATATTTGGTCAGGCCCGGAAGCTTGCGCACATGGGTCGGCTCCGGCGCCCTCGCGATAGTCGATCGCCTCGGTCGTCGTCTCGCCGATCGCGACCTCGCTGAAATGCGCTTCGGTGACTCCGTCGATCTCGACCCGGAACCGGAAGTTTCTGAAGGGATCGTTCGCGTGCCATGATCTGGCTCCTCGTCGGTTGGGCCTCAGCGCTGCGCCTCGGCGGTGTTCTGGAAGATTCGGAAGATGACGAACTCGGCCGGCCGCACCGGAGCGATTCCGATCTCGCAGACCAGGCGGCCGTTGAGGATGTCGTCCTGGGTCATCGTCGAGCGGTCGCAGGCGATCGGAACGCCTCGTCCTCGGTGAGGCCCATCATCGCGCCGTTGCGCCACTGGGTGCGCAGGAACAGCCGGATCGTGTCCTTCACCCGAGCCCACAATTTCTCGTCATTGGGCTCGAACACCACCCACTGGGTGCCTTCGTAGATCGACCGCTCGAGGAAGATGAACAGCCGCCGGACGCTGACATATTTCCACAGCGAATTGGAGGAGAGCGTCCGTGCGCCCCAGACCCGGATGCCGCGGCCGGGGAACTGGCGAATGCAATTGACCCCTTGCGGATTGAGATTCTCCTGGGCTCGGGTGTCGATCGGAAATTCGAGATCGAACGCGCCGCGCAGGATATCGTTGGCGGGCGCCTTCCAGACGCCGCGGTTGATGTCGGTTCGGGCGTAGAGGCCGAGGACATGGCCGCTCGGCGGAGCGAGCCGCTTGGCGCCGCTCAGCAGGTCGGCGGATCGCGATCCAGGGATAGTAGAAAGCGGCATATTGCGTATCCTGCAGAGTCGTTCGCGGGTCGAGCGCGGTCGGATCGTCCTGCCCCTTCTTGCAGTCGACCACCGCGAAGCGGAAGCGGCTGTTCTCGCAATGGGCGATAACCGCCTTGAGGATCGGAACGTCGAAGATCCCCGGCGCCGCCACCAAGGCGACGTCGCGATAGTCGTCGAGCTCGAGCGCCGACAGCCCGGTGCGCGCGCTGAGCGGCGTATCGATCCCCACATAATCGTCCAGTCCGACCGGCGTGCCGTCGGGGGGATTGGCGTTGGGGAAGACCAGCGGGCTGATCGCCTTGGCCGGCTTCGCCTTCAGCGCCTGGGGATTGTCGGACTTGAGGCGGATCAGGGCCGAGGCCCGTTCGAGCCGGTTGCCGTAGAAGTCGGCCGATTTGGGATTGTCCCAGACGAGGTCGTCGAAGGTCTCGGTGACGTTCGGCCTCGTTCCGGTGGGCGGTTCGGCGAAGGGATCGGAGCCGGCGGCGGGCGCGGTGCTCCAATAGGCGACCTGGAGTCGGAAGCCGACCGGCGCGCCTCCGGTCTTGGTGGTGCTGTCGGTGATCTTGACGAAGGTCCGGCCGCCCCAGGCGCCCGGGCCGGACGCCTGCAGATCGAGCGAATTGGTGCCGGTCGCGATGCTGATCTCGGCCGTCACCGCGTCGTTCGCGGCAATCCGGCAGACATAGGCGAGCTGGCCGCCATTGTCGAAGAAGCCGCCGATCGCGTGCGCCAGGTAATTGGGATCGCCGGGCGCCGGATCGCCGAAATAGCGGCGATATTGGGCGAAGCTGGTGACCAGCCGCGGCCTCGTCGGACCGCGCTCGGTCTCGCCGAGGAAGGCGGCGGTGCTGGTGCTGACCCCCTCGATCGGGCGCGGACCGCGCTCGATCTCTTCGATGAACACGCCGGGTGCTAGATATTCGGGCATAAGTGCCTCCAATCGAAAAAAAGGTGAAGCGGATCGTCAGGCGGCGGCCGGCGGACCCAATATTTCCTTGGCCGCGCCGACCCATTTGTCGCCCTCGAGCTTGACGTGCCTTTCGAGCAGCTTCGCGGCGTCATCCGGCCGGAGCTCGTAATCGGCCTTGGCCTCCGCTTCGTCGTTGGCGGCCTCGCGCCAGGCATCCAGGACTCGTTCGCGCTTGCCGGGCAGGCGATCCGAATCGATCAGATAGAGGCTTCCGTCGCCGCGGCCGCGAGCGCTCGACAGCCGGGCCTGGACGTCTTCGAAATCCTCCACGGCGGCGAGCATCTGCTCGAGCCCCGGAGCGTCTTCCTCCGTCACGCTCCGGGGGCTGATCCCGAGGTGGAGCGGCGCCACCTCGAACCAGAATTCGAGGATCGCCTTGTCGGCGGTGGCCTTGTCGTTGGCCAGGTCCTTCAGGGTTCCGATGCGGTCCTTGTAGCTGGCGATGATGCTCCGGATGTTCCCGGTGGGGTTGGACCAGGCCAGCCAGGCTTGCGCCCACCGGGCGGTCCGCACCTCGGCGTCCTGGAGGATGAGCTCGCGCGGCCCGGCGCGTGACCGCAGCCGCTCCCGAACCTGGCGGCGGGTGATCAGGAGCCTCCTGACCGGGGCGCCTTCCTTGCGCAGATTCCGGTGGATCCACCGTTCCAGAAGGCTCCATTCCTGGCGCGGCGCCTTGGCCAGCAGATAGCGCGCGGCCTCGGTGAAGGCGGCCTCGGCGTCGCAATAGAGATTGCGCAGGTTGTCGGGAGCGTCGTCGTCGGCGGTGGCGGCCTCGTAGGCGGCCTGGATCGCCCGGTCCGCGGCGATCTGCGCGGGATCCTGGAGGACGATCGCCTCGAGGATCGGTTCGATCGGCTTGCCGGTCTCGGCGCGCGCCTTGTTGATCTTGAAATAGCGAAGGCTGTCGCGCGGTTCGGGATCGTCGTCGAGCGGCGGGTCGGACGGACGGGGAGTCTCGTCGATCTGGGCGCCTCGGCCGGCGCCCCGGCCGCGGCCGCCCCGCGGCACTACCGGATCGCCGCCGCCACCGCCGGGATCCTGGTCCTCGTTGTCGAGTGGACGATTCCTGTCTTCGTCGCCAATCATGTCTCGTCTCCCAGAAAGTCTCCGTGTTCGATTCGAAGGGCCTGCTCAGGGCGGATTGCCCTTGAGGGCCGACCACAGGAACGGCGCGTCGAACCGCACCAGCCGGCCGGCGCGAAGCGGCAGGAAGCCCGAATATTTGGTCTGAGCTCCGCGCCCGACCACGAGCCAGCCGAGCATTCCGAGGTCGATTCCGGGCCGCGCCGGATCGGGCGGCGCCGGTTCGGGCCTTATGTCGCCGAGATCGTTGGCGACCGCCACGAAGCGGCCGTCCGAGTCGCTGACGGACTTGTAGAGGCTGGTGAAATCCTGGTTGCCGGCGTGGCGGAAGGCGACCGACACCGAGGCTCCCTGGACCGGCGCCAGGGCGGCATCCTCGACCAGCCAGCCGGCGGCGCCGGCCAGCCCCTCGGGCGGCTCGTAGAGGCCGCTGGGAACCAGGCGGCGGGAAAAGAGCAGGTCCGCGGCCTTGGTCCCCGCCCAATGCGGAGGCACCGGAATGACTTCCTCGAAGTCGGCGAAGCGTTTCCCGCGAGACTTCGCCGTCACTTTGATATGGCGCTGGGCGGGCGGATCGAGGTCGAGCCAGGCGAACCGCCCGGAGCCCGAGCGTATCGGCGTTCCCAGCGACTCGGCGGCGACCTCGAGATCGCCGACTCCGAGCCCGGTCACCGGATCCCGGAAGTCCATCGCGAACATGACTCGGCGATCGCGGGGGCCGGGCGGGATCGCCATGTCAGGCCGCCTTCATCGGATCGGGAGCCATGGAATCGGCGATCACCGGCGGTGCCGGAAGGGCGATCGCGGTCGGATCGATCCATACCGGCGAGGCCCGGAAGATGAAGCAGGTGCGGCAGTTGAAATTGGGGAAGAGGCCCCAGATCCGGCTCAGCTCGTCCGTCGACAGCGGTTCCAGCGACAGCCTCACGGCCTCCTGGTGGAAAGCGGGAAGAGCGATCGGCGAGGCCGCTTCGATCGCCCTGATCGCGACTCCGAGACGGCGCAGCCCGTCCGCCGGGGTGCCGTTCTGAGGCGAGCCGGCGGTGACCAGATAGTGGAGGTCGAGCGGCACCGCCGGAGCGACCGTGCGCGGCGGCGGCGGACCGGGGGGATCGCCGGGCAAGGCGAATGGCCTGACCCGGTCGGCGTTGCGCAGGTCGGCGCTGGGCGTGACCCGCATCGGGAACAGGATCAGCTCGTCCTTGTCCTCGTCGGCGTCGGGCGGACCGACATAGACGGTGAAGGTGTTCGGCGGCACGTTCACCGCCTGGTGAAGGGCGTCCGTCAGGAGGTCGCGGATCGCTTCGGTGACGGCCTGGATCGGCATCAGGCGGCCCTGCCTTCCAGGGGCCTGCAGAAGAGCTCGCCGACGCCCTGAAGCTTGTCGTATTTGCCGAGCCGGGCGAGCTCGGTGCGCGCGGCCTCGCGCAGATGCTCGCAGCGGACCACCCCGTCCTTCGTGTCGGCGGCGGCCATGAGGGCGTGAAGGACGATCTGGCGGATGCTGCCGCCGTTGACCTCCAGCCGGCGCGCCGCGAACGTGAAATCCAGCTCGGGCCCGCGGTGCGGCGATCCTCGCGGAATCGCCTGTTCCCAGATCCGGAGCCGGTCCTGCGGCGCGGGAAACGGGAATTCGATGGTGAAGCGCAGTCGCCGGGTGAAGGCCGGATCGATGTTGCCGGGATGGTTGGTGGTCAGGATGGCGAGTCCGTCGAAGGTCTCGACCCGCTGGAGCAGATAGGCCACTTCGATATTGGCGTAGCGGTCGTGCGCGTCGCCGACCGCGCTGCGCTTGCCGAACAGGGCGTCGGCTTCGTCGAACAGCAGGACCGCTCCGGCGCGTTCCGCCTCGGTGAAGATGATCTCGAGATTCTTCTCGGTCTCGCCGATATATTTGCTGACGATCCTGGCCAGGTCGACGACGTAGAGATCGGTGCCGAGGGCGCTGGCGACGGCATGGGCGGCGATGGTCTTGCCGGTGCCGCTCTCGCCGCTGAACAGGGCCGAGACTCCGCGCGCGTCGAGCAGGTCGCCGAATTGCCAGTCGCGAAGCACCTTGCCGCCGACCTTGGTGTGGCTGATCATCGTCTCGAGCAGGCGGCGCTGCTCCTTGGGCAGGACGACCCGGTCGAGATGGGAGCCGTGGCCGGGGCGGCCGCGGGGCGGCACCCGCCGGGCGAGCTGCGGAAGGCGACTTCCGGCGACGTTGCGGAAGGCTGAAATCCAGTCTTCGCCGTCCGCAATACCCCGATGCGTCCGGGCGGCTTCGGCGCGTGCGAGCGGCGGCACGCTGGGAAGCAGCAGCAGGGGGACCCGGAATCGTTCGGCGGCGTCGGCGGCCAACTCCGTCTCGTCGGCGAGATCGGGCCGGATCGCCGCGGCGATCGCCTCGACCCGCTCCGCCTGCCCGACCGGGGGCAGGGGCGCCACCGCTATGCGCTGGTCGGCGATCAGCGACAGCAGCCAGGCCGGATTGTCGCTGATCGCATAGGGGTGGGGGCGGCACAGGGGCAGCAAGGGCGCGAGCATCCGCCAGAAGGCCGGGCCGTTGGGCCCGGCATCGAGCATGTCGATGACGAGGCGGTGGCCGCGAAGCCGCGACGCCCGAACCGCCTCGCGCAGGATCCGGTCGAGGGTTTCCGCCGGCAATTCCGCGGCGGGCGGAGCGATCCTGAGCTCGAGGCCCGCGAGCTCGCGTGTCTCGGCCTCGATCCAGCCGGGCTCGGAGCCGGTGACGAAGACCGCCGCGAACTGGCCGGGATCGCCATGCCGTTTCACGGCCTGGTTGAAGGCGGCCCGGATCTCCTCTTTCCGCGCCTCCGGCAGGAGCTTGACGGCGTCGTCGGGCGAGGGCCGAAGGATCGCGTCGAAAGCCGGGTCGGCGGTCAGCCACCGCTCCTTGCCGGTGACGAGCCAGTCGAGCAGCCGCGGATCGATGCGCAGCGCCGAGTCCGCGGCGGGCAGGCTGTCGCCGACGCCTTCGATCAGCCGGAAATCGCGCAACGTGGCGAGCGCCGAGATTTGCGAGCGGATGCGGCGGGGAGTCGCCTTTTCGGTCGCGGCCGCGAGGATCGCGCAGGCCAGACCCAGGGAGACGTGGCGCCGCCCCATATCGTCGTGGAGAGCGCCGAACAGGCGCTGGAAGCGGATATCGAGCTCCGGCGCGAGCACGATCATCAGCAGCTTCATCGCCAGATCGTCGCCGCCGAGCAGCCGCGACAATATCACCAGGGGCGTCCGCTCGGCCGAGGGGTGGACGAGCATCGCCTGGACCAGGGCAAATTGCTCGCGCGCTTTCTCCATCGGCGCATCGCGGATTCCGAGCAGCCGCTCGACCGACGCCATCAGCCCTTCCCAGGACAGGCCGTAGACGGCGCTCTCCTCCTCCTCGCGGTTCGACCAGAGATCGACGAGAACCCCGGTCGCGGCGTCGGCCCACTCCACCGCGGTGCGCAGGGTCCTTCGAACGTTGATGTTCACGCCCTCTTCGGCGGGGACCGGCAGCTGCGATTGCGCCGGATCGTCCTCCTGGCCGGCCTTGCGGCCGTTCTGGCGGGCATCGTTCGAAAGACGCGCGCCGAATTCGATCACTTCGGCGGAGCGGGCGGTTTCGATCTGGCCGCTCGCCCGCCGCACCGATTCGACGGCGACGCAGACCAGTCCGATGATGTCGGCGGGCTCCGCATTGCCGACCGACAGGGTCGCGCTGCCCTCGTCGAAGACGACGGAGATCAGCGGGATGTCGCCGAGAAGCGGGAGCAGGACGGCGCTTGCGTTGAGGACCATCTGCCGGTCGCCGACCAGCACGGTCACCGGCGGCTCGCTGCAGCCGGTGACGATGGTCCGGGCGAGATTCGGGTCGACCGGCATTCGGGAGGCGAGCTCGATGCCCGGCTTCTCGTCGAGCCGGTCGCACAGCTCGTGGCACAGCCTCTCGATCTGGATACGCCATCCCGTGTCGCCGACGACCGCGACGATCAGGACATTGGGATCTGCCGCCATGTCGCCTCGACCGCCCATCGGGGCCGACGGTAGGAGCGCGCCCGGGACGGCGCCATGGATCGCGGCGGCCTAGTCCGGGGTCTAGACCGGACGCTGCCGCCGGGCCGGAACAGGCTTAGGTCGAAGGTCTAGATCGGCGATCCATGCCGCCGCCGGATTCCAGCTGGGCCGGCTGAGAGGAGGCAGGCAAGTGCTTGAAGGGATGGTGGACGCACCAGGGCTCGAACCTGGGACCCGCTGATTAAGAGTCAGCTGCTCTACCAACTGAGCTATGCGTCCGCGCCTGTCGGGCAGAGCGGCCATCTAGGGGGTGGAGCGGAGGATTGCAACTGCGGCGCAGCCGCATCCCGGCGAAGGCCGGGACCCAGCTTCGGGCGCTGAGCGGCTGGGCCCCGGCCTTCGCCGGGGAGCAAGGTCCGCGGGGCCGGTGAAGCTTGCGAAGCTTGCACATGCCATTCGTGCTGTCAGCTTCGCCTCAATGCTCCGCGACCACCGCCGCAAGCTCGTTGCCGCTCGGATCGAGGAAGTGGAAACGGCGGCCGCCGGGGAAGGCGAAGATCGGGCGGACGATGCGGCCGCCGGCCGCCTCGACCGAGGCCAGGGCGGCCTCGAGATCGGGGACGTCGATCACCGGCAGCGGCGCCTTCGTCGCCTCGGCCGAATCGGCCTGGAGGCCGAGATCGGTGTCGCCGCTGAGGGTCGCCGCGTAGGTCGGCCCGAAGCTGGTCAGGCTCCAGCCGAACGCGGCTTCGTAAAAGGCCTTGGCGGCGCCGATGTCGCCGACCGGAAGCTCGACATAGTTGAAACGCGCCATCGCGATCACTCCTCCTCACCGTCGCCCCGCGCAGGCTGGGGCCCCGGCGGGTGAAGAACCCGGCGCTCTTCACCCACTGGGATCCCGGCCTTTGCCGGGATGACGGTCCGTCATCGGTCTCGACGACGGCCCGTCAATACCGCCGGAGCAGCCCCGACAGCCGGCCCTGGATCCGGACCTGCTCGGGCCGGTAGCGCTGCGGGTCGTAGCGGCGGTTGGCGGGGTCGAGCCGGATCATCTGGCCTTCCGTGCGGTAGGTCTTCAGCGTCGCCTCATTGTCGTCGATCAGGGCGACGACGATCTCGCCGTCGCGGGCGGTGTCGGTCTTCCGGATCAGCGCGTAATCGCCGTCGAGAATGCCTTCGTCGACCATCGAATCGCCGGCCACCTCGAGCGCATAATGCTCGCCCGGGCCGAGCAGCGCGGCCGGGACGGGCAGGCTGGTCTGCCCCTCCAGCGCCTCGATCGGCATTCCGGCGGCGATCCGGCCGTGAAGCGGCAGGTCGATGACGTCGTTGGCGGCCGGACGGCCGCGGGCCTTCGGGTTGGAGGCGATTCCGGCCTGGCCGTCGGGCATCCGCAGGATCTCCAGCGCCCGCGCCCGGTTGGGCAGCCGGCGGATGAAGCCGCGCTCCTCGAGCGCCGAGATGAGCCGGTGGACGCCCGACTTCGACTTGAGCTCGAGCGCCTCCTTCATCTCCTCGAACGAGGGCGAGATCCCGCTCTCGGCGAGCCGGGCCTGGATGTAGGTGAGAAGCTCACTTTGCTTGCGGGTCAGCATGTCCTTGGTCCCCTAAGGAACGTATAAGGAACGTGTAGGGAACGTTACGGGGATTGTCAAGCGTCGGCGGAACAGGCCGCGATCCTGACGAAATTCGCCATCAATTCATGGCCTTGCTCGCTGGCGACGCTCTCCGGGTGGAACTGGACGGAGTGGATCGGCAGCGTCCGGTGGCGAAAGCCCTGGACGGTCTCGTCCTCGCCCTCCGCGTTGACCGCGAGGCAGGAAGGCACGCTCGGCGGGTCGACCGTCAGCGAATGGTAGCGGGCCGCCGTGAAGGGGGAGGGGAGGCCGCCGAACAGGCCGGAGCCGTCGTGGCGGACAGCGCAGGTCTTGCCGTGCATGACCTGATCGGCGCGGACCACCCGCCCGCCGAAATGCATCGCGATCGCCTGGTGGCCGAGGCAGATTCCGAGCAGCGGCCGCCGCGCCCCGGCGCAGGCCGCGACCAGCGCCAGCGATTCGCCGGCCTCCTCCGGCCGGCCCGGCCCCGGCGAGATCAGGAAGCCGTCGGCGCCGCTCGCCAGCGCCTCGCCGGCGGTGACCTCGTCGTTGCGCTCGACCCTGACCTCGGCCTCCGCCTCGCGCAGATAATGGACGATGTTCCAGGTGAAGCTGTCGTAATTGTCGAGGACGAGGATCTTGGGGGCAAGGTTCAAGCCGCCCCCCTATTGCGCCGTTCCGGTGGTCAGCTCGCTCCTCAGCTTGCGGACCGCCTCGTCGTTGCGCTTGATCTCGAGGCTTGAGCGGATCGCGCTGGTGAACTGGCGGGCATATTCGTCGCCGAGGATCTGCGCGAACTGGCCGCGCACCGCCTCGATCAGGCCGGGCTCCTTGCGGGCGTCGCCGGGCACGATCCGCTCGAGATAGACGACGAACCAGCCCCGCCCGTCCGGCGCCGGCAGAAGCCGCGCCTTGCCGCGCGGAAGCGAGAACATCATCGCCATCGGCGGCGGCACCTGCGCGTTCTGGCGGGCGATGTCGCGGCGGGTGGCGGTCAGGGTCTGGACCGGCGGAAGCTTGACCCCCGCCAGAGCGAAGGCCTGGGCCGGAGCGGTTCCGGCGTTGATCTTGGCGACGATCGCGGTCGCCACCGCCCGGGCCCGCTCGGAGGCGCGGCGGGCGATCAGGTCGGCCTTGACCCGGTCGCGGATCCGGGCGAGCGGCGGCGCCGCCGCGGGGATGGCGCGGGCGACGGCGACCAGGGCGTAGCGCTGATTCTCCTGGATCGTCTCGACCGCCGGGTCGTCGCCCGGCTCGACGGCGAAGGCGCCCTCGAGCATCGGCCGGAGCTCGGCCGGGGCCTGCCAGCCGGGATTGTCGGGCGCGGC
Source organism: uncultured Alphaproteobacteria bacterium (assembly GCA_963716155.1). Classification (GTDB taxonomy): domain Bacteria; phylum Pseudomonadota; class Alphaproteobacteria; order Sphingomonadales; family Sphingomonadaceae; genus Allosphingosinicella. Next base: position 1,182,239 of record OY970297.1, on the reverse strand, counting down.
GCCGGCGGCGGTGACCGGCGGGGTCTCGACGATCGCCAGCTTCTGGGCGGCGACGATCTCCTCGAAGCTCGACCCATCGCCGATCGAGTCCTCGATCTTGGCGGCGAGGTCGCTGAGCGCGTCGGCCGACTTGCGCTGCTGGATCTGCGCCGCGATCTCGCCGCGCACCGCCGCCAGCGGCCGGGCCGGGTTGACGATGACGTCGTCGACCCTGAGCACGTGCCAGCCGAACGGCGAGCGGATCGGCCCGACCGTCGCGCCCTCGGCCGCCCCGAACGCCGCGGCGGCGACCTGGGGCGAACTCTTGCCGGCCAGCGCCTCGCGGGTGTTGACCCCGAGCGCCGTGTCGGCGGGGCTGTAGCCCGCCTGAAGGGCGGCGGCGGCGAAGGCGGTGCCGCCGGCGACCTTCTGGACGAAGGCCCTGGCCGCCGCCTCGTTCTGGAGCACGACCTGCGACAGGCTTCGGGTCTCGCGCGCCGCATAGGCCGGGTTCTGGCGATAGGCGGCCTGGATCTCGGCGTCGGTCGGCTGGCTCGCCGCGGCGACCTGCTCGGGTCCGAACAAAGCGTAGCGGAGCACCCGCCGCTCGGGGATGGTGTAGCGGGCCTGGCTGGTCCGGTAGAAGGTATTGAGCTCGGCCTCGGTCGGCTCGGCTCCGGTCCCCATCGCCGCCGAAGGCACCGCCCCGACGACTCCGCTGCGCTGCTCGAGCAGCAGCGAGGCATATTGCTGGGCGATCGCGTTCGGGACGAAGGCCGAGCCGGCGACCGGGAGCACCAGCTGGCGCTGGATGAGCCTCGACTGGAGGTCGTCGCGCAATTGCTGCTCGGTCAGCCGCTCCTGGGCGAGGACCCGCCGGAAGGTGTCCTCGTCGAACTGGCCGGTCAGGCCCTGGAAGGCGGGGACGGCGGCGATGTCACGGTCGATCATCCGGCGCGACACGCCGAGCCCCTGCTCGCGCCCGAAGACGGTGATCGCGGCGAGGTCGATGAGCTGCTCGAGCACCTCCTCGATCGAGCCGCGGCTCAGGAAGGCGGCCATGTCGAGCTCGGGCTGCTCGCGGCGGATCCGCTCGAACTGGCGCTGGGTCTCGTCGCGCAGCCGGGTCGAGCTCAGCTCCTCGCCGTCGACGCTGGCGACGGTGTCGCCGCGAAGCCCGCCGAGATCGCCGAGCCCGCCGCCGCCGGTGCCGAAGCCGGTGATGACCATCGCGACCAGGGTCAGGAAGAGGACTCCGAGCATGAGCTTCGCCATGAGGCCGCGGCGGAAAGAGGAGAGCATCGGGCTGGTAATCCTGCCGGTGGGGAGAAGGAGAGGGGGGTCATAGAAGCGCCGCCCGGTCCGGGCAAGCTTGGCACGTCCCGCGCCGGTCGCTAGGGACCGTCCCGCCACTGCTCCCCGGCAAAGGGACCCCATCAAGCTAGTATTTTGATGGGACCCAAGGCCGGGATCCAGCCGCACCGGCGGAACGACTGGATTCCGGCCTTCGCCGGGAAGCGATCCCGTTCATCAGGATCGACGGCAAGCGCCGTCGGCCCCGCAAAGGAACAGACAATGCATGTCCGCCGCAAGCTCGTCGCCGGCAACTGGAAGATGAACGGCAATCTCGCCGCCCTCGCCGAGCTCGCCCCGATCGCCGCCGCGGCGCGGGCCGCCGCCGGGGTCGACGTCGCTCTGTGCCCGCCCTTCACCCTGATCGCTTCGGCGGTCGCCCGCTCGGGCGGCCTCGCCATCGGCGGCCAGGACTGCCACTTCAAGGACGGCGGCGCCCATACCGGCAACGTCTCGGCGCCGATGCTGGTCGAGGCGGGGGCGCGCCTCGTCATCGCCGGCCACAGCGAGCGCCGGGCCGGCCAGGGCGAGACCGACGACATCGTCCGGGCCAAGGCGGAGGCGGCGCTCGGCCACAAGCTGCAGGCCATCGTCTGCGTCGGCGAGAGCGAGGCGGAGCGGGAGGCCGGGCAGGCGCTCGAACGGGTCTCGGCCCAGCTGGCGGGCTCGCTTCCGGACCTTCGCCAGGAGGCCGAGCTGGTCGTCGCCTACGAGCCGATCTGGGCGATCGGCACCGGCCGGACCGCGACTCCGGGCGACGTCGCCGAGATGCACGCCCATGTCCGGCGCATCCTGGTCGAGCGGTTCGGCGAGGCCGGCGAGCGCGTCCGGATCCTCTACGGCGGCTCGGTCAACGCCGCCAACGCCGCCTCCCTGTTCGCGGTCGAGAATGTCGACGGCGCCCTGGTCGGCGGAGCGAGCCTGACGGCGGAGCAGTTCGTCCCGATCGTCGAGGCGGCGGCGAGGAGTTGAAGCCGGGCGCCCGATCGCCTAAGTCGCGTCCAACCCGTCGCCCCAGCGAAGGCTGGGGCCCCAGCGAGTTATCTCACCGGGATGCCAGCCTTCGCCGGCATGACGCTTTTGAAATCCGAGGCTGCCGATGTTCACCTTCCTCCTGATTCTCCAGTCGCTGGTCGCCGCCTCGATGGTCGCGGTGATCCTGATGCAGCGTTCGGAAGGGGGCGGGCTCGGAGTCGGCGGAAGCCCGTCGGGGCTGATGTCCGCCCGCGGCGCGGCCGATTTCCTGACCCGGGCGACCTCGATCCTGGCGACGATCTTCGTCGTCCTGTCGATCCTGCTCGCCGGCCTCGCCACGATCGAGCGGGCGCCGACCCGGATCGATCCGGCGCTGTCCAGGCAGGCGCCGGCCGGCACCGCTCCGCTCGCGCCCGCCGCCGGCCCGCCGGTCGCGGACCCGCTCGCCGGCGCCGCCGCCCAGGCTCCGGCCAATTCGGCCGCCGGCAACAGCGCGGTGCCGATCGCTCAATAACCGCCGGGGCGCCGCTACCCCGCGGCGATCGCCCTTGCCACCGCCGCCGCCTGGCCGCGAATGTCGGGGACGGCGACGATCTCCCAGAAAGCGCCCTTGGTAAGCGGTCCGATCGCGTAGAGGGCGGGGGATGGGTCGCCGCCGATCACCCGCGAATCCCGGTCGACGTCGAGCCCGAGGCCGAGCCGGTCGGGCCGGGCCCGGCCGGTGGCGATCAGCTGGCGGATGAGCGGATCCTCGACCCGCTCGATCGCGCCCTCGGGGCCGGTGCAGTTGACCGCCGCGGCGAAGCTCCGGCGAAGCTCGCCGCCGCCGCGCCGGGCGATCGTCACCGTCCGGCCCTCGACCCGGACGATCCGCCCGGCCATCACCTCCAGCCGGCCCTCGTCCCGCATCGTCTCGATGCGCGCCGCGACGGCGGGCGCGATGCGGTGGCGGTGGACGTCCCACCAGGGGCGCAGATGGCGCAGGAAGCGGCGCTGCTCGGCCTCGCTCAGGCCCTGCCACAAGGCCGCGCTGAACGGCCTCAGCCCGTCGACCGAGGCCCGCCAGGGCTTTATCCCGCGCACCTCGCGGACCAGCTCGCCGAGCCTCGGCGGCGGCCGTCGCTCGAGCGGGGCGACCGGCGGCGAGACGTGCGGCCGGGGCACCAGCCCGCGCCTCGACACGGCGGTGATCCGCCCGGCGAAGCCCGCTTCCTCCAGGCCGATCGCCATGTCGACCATGGTGAGGCCGGTTCCGACCAGAAGCAGCTCGCCTCCGCCCGCCGCCGCCTCGGCGAGCGCCGAGCGGCCGTCGGCGCTCCACGGATCGTCGATCGCCAGCGCCCCGAACGCGGCGGGCAGGCGCGAGGGATGATTGCCGCCGGCGAGGATCGCCGAAGCGCAGGCGATCCGCTCCCCGGACGCGAGGACGAGGCCGCCGTCCGCGGCCGCCGCCGCCTCGCCGGTCACCCGGGTCACTCCGGCGACCGAGTCGAGCAGCCCGGCCAGATAGAGGCGATAGTCGCGCCTCGGCACGTAATCGTCGGGCCCGTGGCCGCGGGCCGCCGCCCAGTCGGCGAAATGGTCCGGCTCGCCCTCGAGCGCGCTCATGTTGCGCGCCCGCACGTTGAGCAGATGCCCCGGCGAGGTCGTCGAATAGGCCGCCCCGGCGGCGAACCGCCCGCTCTTCTCAATGAGGATTATCTCGGCGCCCGGAACGGCGCGCGCCACCTCGGCCGCCGCGACCGTCCCCGAATAACCCGCCCCGACGATCGCGACCCGCATTGACGCCCCTTAGCCTGTGGCCAAGGGGCCGTCACCCCGGCGAAGGCACGTCGCCCCAGCGCAGGCTGGGGCCCCCGCGGGTGAGGGGCGCCGCGGTCTTCACCCCCCGGGGTCCCAGCCTTCGCTGGGACGACGAAGAAAAAACCGATTCGCGCCCTTGCCCCCAAGGCCCCCTGATCTCTATCCGGTGATTCCCATGGCGCGGTTCATTTTCATCACCGGCGGCGTGGTCTCATCGCTTGGCAAGGGCCTGATGGCGGCCGCCCTCGCCGCCCTCCTCCAGGCGCGCGGCTACAAGGTCCGCATCCGCAAGCTCGACCCTTACCTGAACGTCGATCCGGGCACGATGTCGCCCTACCAGCATGGCGAGGTCTACGTCACCGACGACGGCGCCGAGACCGACCTCGATTTGGGCCATTACGAGCGCTTCACCGGGGTCCCCGCCCGCCAGGCCGACAACGTCACCTCGGGCCGCATCTACCAGGGCATCATCCAGCGCGAGCGGCGCGGCGACTATCTCGGCGCCACCGTCCAGGTCGTCCCCCACGTCACCAACGCGATCAAGGAGTTCATCGCCGCCGATCTGGAGCCCGACCTCGACTTCCTGATCTGCGAGATCGGCGGCACCGTCGGCGACATCGAGAGCCTGCCCTTCATCGAGGCGATCCGCCAGTTCCGCAACGAGCGCCCCCGCGGCGAATCCCTCTCGATCCACACCACGCTCGTCCCCTACATCGCCGCCGCCGGCGAGCTGAAGACCAAGCCGACCCAGCACAGCGTCCGCGAGCTGACCAGCCTCGGCATCCAGCCCGAGATCCTCGTCTGCCGCACCGAGCACCCGCTCCCCGACAGCGACCGCGCCAAGATCGCCTTGTTCTGCAACGTCCGCAAGGAAGCGGTCATCCCCGCCCTCGACGCCAAGAGCATCTACGCCGTCCCCGCCCAGTATCACGAGGCCGGCCTCGACGCCGAGGTCCTCCGAGCCTTCGACATGAGCGCCCCCGAGCCCCGCATGCAGCGCTGGGACGACGTCGTCGACCGACTGTTCAACTGGGAGAGCGAGGTGACGATCGGGGTCGTCGGCAAATATGTCGGCCTCCCCGACGCCTACAAGAGCCTGACCGAGGCCCTGATCCACGGCGGCCTCGCCAACCGCGTCAAGGTCCGCATCGAATGGCTCGACGCCGAGCTGTTCGAGCACCCCGAGGCCGACATCCCGGCCCAATTGGAGCCGCTCCACGGGATATTGGTGCCGGGCGGCTTCGGCGAACGCGGCTCGGAGGGCAAGATCGCGTCCGTGCATTTCGCCAGGGAGCGCAAGGTCCCCTTCTTCGGAATCTGCCTCGGCATGCAGATGGCCTGCATCGAGGCAGCAAGGAACCTGGCGGGCATCGAAGGCGCGACCAGCACCGAATTCGGCGAAGCCGAAGAGCCCGTCGTCGGCCTCATAACGGAATGGATGAGCAAGGAAGGCCTCCAGAAACGCGAAGCCGAAGGCGAGCTGGGCGGCACGATGCGCCTCGGCGCCTACGAAGCGGTCCTGGCCGGCAACAGCCACGTCCATGCCATCTACGGAAGCGACCGAATCTCCGAGCGCCACCGCCACCGCTACGAGGTCAACATCCACTACAAGTCGGCGCTGGAGCAGGAAGGGCTGTTGTTCACCGGCATGAGCCCGGACGGAGCGCTTCCGGAGATCGTCGAGCGGCCGGACCATCCGTGGTTCGTGGGCGTGCAGTTCCATCCGGAGCTCAAATCCAAGCCGTTCGATCCGCATCCTTTGTTTGCGTCATTTATTGAGGCCGCCATGAAACAGTCGAGGCTGGTGTAAGTGCGCGGTCGCACTTAACATGGAGCAACTGCGTCTCACAGGCGCCTTGCGACGTTATTTCTCTTTAAATTGTTGACACGGAACGGACACAGATGTTCCAATTACTGAAGATTCAGAACTGGCGGCAGTTCTCTAATATCACGTTTAAATTTCATCCGCGGTTAACGGTGATTACCGGTGCAAATGGAGCTGGGAAAAGTACCGTTCTTCGGATTTTATCCCAACATTTCGGGTATCCTTATACGCTTTTAGCTACTCCTACAGTAACTAAGACAGGTGTGCTGCGTTATCTCGCAGGGTTCTTCGGAATTTCTAAACGCATGGATTTGTCCGAGCAGAACGAAGTTGGGAGCTTAGAGTACCAAGATGGCCAGAGGACGAGCTTGATTATTCCTGAACAGGGCAGCGTCTCTTACATCATTCACTTCTCCTCCATGCAGCAAACTGATGGATTGTTTATTGCTTCACATCGCCCCACGAGCGGGTACCAACAGGTGTCTAGCATACCCACAAACGCTCTTACTGCTGAGCAAGCGTATCAACTGTATAATCAAGAGGTGCAAAAGAGGTATTCTAACGAGTATACTCAGTACAGTCCGACTTACCGTATTAAGGAAGCCATAATTTCCATGGCGACTTTTGGCCCTGGGAATGAGCATGTGCAAGAAAATAGCGAGCTAAGGGCTACGTTTGACGAATTTACAAGAGTTCTTCAAAAAGTGCTTCCGGAGAGCATTGGATTCCGCAGTATTAGTGTTAGAATACCAGACGTAGTTTTGGTTACGGATACAGGAGAGTTTTTGCTCGATGCGGCCTCGGGTGGTTTGATGGCCTTAATTGATTTGGCTTGGCAGATTTTTCTCTATTCTCGGGGCAGGCGGTCGTTTGTGGCTGTCATCGATGAGCCTGAAAATCATCTTCACCCAACTATGCAGCGGACCATAATGGGCAGTCTATTAAACGCCTTCCCAAATGTTCAATTTATAGTTGCTAGCCATAGCCCGTTCGTTGTCTCGTCAGTCAAGGATTCCGCTGTCTATGTTCTTCGATATTCGGAAGGCGAGGATGCTTCTTCAAAACAGAGCCGCGTCTACTCGGAAGCGCTAGACACCGTGAACAAAGCTGCAACGGCCACGGAAATCTTGAGGAGCGTGCTAGGAGTGCCTGTTACTCTCCCGATGTGGGCAGAGAATGAGCTGGAAGCTATCGCCGACGGGTTCGGCGCGAATACGCTAGATTCAACTGCCATTCGCGAACTTCGTCGACGCCTTGAAGATGCTGGCCTAGGTGAATTTTATCCTGCGGCCCTCGCTCAAATTGCGGCTCGTCAATGATACACCTTACTAAGGGGAACGAGCCGCCCATCCTGGCAGAGCGAGCCGCGGAGTGGACAAAGACCCTTGTCGATAAGTTAAGCGCAGGCGAGCTGCCGAAGCAGGCCGAGAAAACACGCTACCGGCATCCTCAAGTGAAGGCGGCGCTAGTGGGGGAGACGGCAGGAAAATGCGCTTACTGTGAGAGTAAGCTGCTGCACATACATCATGGCGACGTAGAGCACGTCTATCCAAAATCCCTTGACGTCTCAAAAACATTTGAGTGGGCCAATTTAACGTTGGCATGTGAGATTTGCAATCAGAACAAATCAGACAATGACCCTTTGTTAGAGCACATAATTGATCCATATGTGGTAGCCCCAGAAGAGCATTTGACATTTCTAGGTCCCCTGATCGTTTCCCGCGGATCCTTGTTGGGGACGTGTACGCGTGCCATGCTGCGGTTGGCTCGAGCGGAGCTGAATGAACAACGCCGAACACAAGTGGAATATCTGCTATCTATCTTCGAGCGGTTGCATGACACTCGGTTGCCCCTTACTGCGCGACGCGCAATTTATGCTGACCTCCTCGAGACCGAAACAGCTCGATCGGCCCAGTATTGTGCCATGAATCGTTGTGTCATCGCTGAGATGTCTCGGACCCTGCCTCAAGAGATCACCAATCCCTAGGTTGATATCGGCAATAGTCACCAATTTCCCTTGGTCAGCCTGAGCGCTCCCCCTCCACCCCCAGCTCCGCCGCTAGCCGCGCCGCCGTCACGATCCGCGTCCCACCATGCCGCTCCAGCGCCAGCAAATCCGCCTTGTCGCCGGTCGCCAGCCAGTCCGCCTCGCCCGCCTCGCACAAGGCCAGCAGGAAATCGTCGCGCGAATCGGGCGAGCGCTCGACCGGCGGGAGCGTCTCGGGCAATTGCGCGAGCCGGGCGATCTGGTTCACCAGCCGGCCGGCCTTGGCGGGTCTGATGTGGACGCGGATCCGGTCGCGGCGGGTGACGTCGCGCAGCTCGTCGAGCTGGAGAGGGTGGCTGACGAGGATGAAGCGTTCGTCCAGCCAGGCGCGGACGATTCGTTCGGGCATGCCGCCCGGCGACAGCAAGGCGCTGACCAGGACGTTGGTGTCGAGGACGACCTTCACTCAGCGGGGCGCTTGAACCGGTCGGGGTTGGCGCGGCGGACCTCGGCCAGCTCCTCCTCCACCAGCTTCTCGACCTCCTCCGGATCGAGACCCGCATTGCGGTCCCACACCTCCTGGAGCGTCTGGCGAAGCACCGCGCGGTTGACCGCGTCCTCGACGAAGCGCGACAAATCCCCTTTGCGCCCGCCGCGCTCGGCGAGGAAGGTGCGTAAGGCTATGTCCGTCTCGCGCGAGACCTTGAGGCTCCAGCGTGTCTGTTCGCCCATCATCCACCTGTATGTCTGTGCGTCTAAACGTCTATGACATTATCCGGCCCATAGGTGAAGAGGCGGGACATACGCTTGGAACAAAAAAAGAACTTCCTATATCGCAACATTCATGATCCAATGACAACATGGCCGCCTCGCACGCCCCTAGCCGCTCTTTCCGAGCCCTTTCGAACCCCCGCGTCGGCGGGTTCCCGGCGCTCGCCTTCCGGGTGGTTTTGGAGTGGCTCTCGGATGTCCTCAACTTCCTCTACTTATTTGCCCGGACCCGCCGCTCCGGGTCTTTCGTGAACTCGCGCGGGCGCGCGCGGGTACGCGTGCGCGCGCGATACCCCCTGACCTTCCTGACCTTCGTCCGGATTCGGACACCCCGATTCCTCTCCCGCCGGTTTGCGCAATCGCGGGTAAGCGGCTCGCCGCCCTCCCGCGCTAGAAGCGTCGGCTACAACTGTTTTCGCGGGGGATTATCGTTATGAAACGTGGGTTTGCGCTAATGCTCGGGTCGGCGGCGTTGCTCGCCCTTTCGGTCTCGGGGTCGGCCCGGTCGCAAACCGCTCAGGCCGCCGCCGCGCCCGCCGTGACGGCGGACGAGGAAGACCCGCCCCAGATGACCTTCCCCGGCTGGGGCGCCGACCCCGCCGATCTCGACCCCGCCGTGAAGCCCGGCGACGATTTCGACGCCTACGTCAACGGCAAGTGGAAGGCGAAGACCAGGATCCCCGCCAAATATCCCTCTTACGGAGTCACCACCAACCTGCGCATCGGCTCCGAGCGGGCCGTCAAGGCGATCATCGACGAGCTCGCGGCGCGGCAGAACGCGCCGGGCAGCCTCGAGCAAAGGGTCGCCGACATGTACCGCGCCTTCCTCGACGTCGAGGCGATCGACCGCGCCGGCCTCGCCCCCGCCAGGCCGTACCTGGACCGGATCGCGGCGGCGAAGTCGCACGAGGACCTCGCCGCGCTCTGGGCGGTGGACGGCTTTCCGGCGCCGGTCGGCGAGGGGGTCAGCATCGACCGGGGCGATCCCACAAGCAACATCATCTTCTTCGGGATCGGCGGGATCGGCCTTCCCGACCGCGACAATTACCTGGTCGACAACGAGCGCAACCGGGAGATGAAGGGCAAATATCTCGATTACCTGACCTTCCTGCTCGGCAAGGCCGGCCATGCCGCGCCCCGGGCCGGGGCGGAGAGCGTCTACGCGCTCGAGAAGAAGATGGCGGCGGCGATGTGGGACCGGGCGCTCGCCCGCAATCCCGAGCTGACCACCAGCCGCATGTCCCATGCCGAGCTGGTCGAGCTCGCCCGCCCGTTCCCGATCGAGCGCTACCTCGCCGGCCGCTCGATCCTGCCGACCGACCGCTTCAACGTGATGAACGTCCCGCCGAGCGCCGAGAAGATCGCCGCTCAGAAGCTCACCCCCGAGCAGCTGGCGAAGCTGGGCACCGGCCTTCCCGGAATGATGAACCTGATCATGGCCACCCCGGTCGACACCTGGAAGACCTGGATGACGGCGCAATTGCTCTCGCAGGGCTCGGCGCTCCTCCCCAGCGACGTGGACGACGCCAATTTCGCCTTCTACGGCCGCTATCTCCAGGGCCGCGAGCGCCAGCGCGACCGCTGGCAGCGCGCCGTCTCCGAGGTCGAGGGAAGCCTCGGCGAGGCGGTCGGCAAGGTCTATGTCGAGCGCCACTTCCCGCCGTCGAGCAAGGCCGCGATGGAGGAATTGGTCGCAAACCTGCGCCTCGCCATGACCGAGAATTTGAGGGACCTGGCCTGGATGACCCCGGCGACCCGCGCCGCCGCCAAGGCCAAGCTCGACCAGCTCAGCGTCAAGATCGGCTATCCCGACAAGTTCGAGACCTATGACGGCCTCGCCGTCTCGCCGACCGACCCGATCGGCAACCGCCTCGCGGCGGCGCGCTGGCAATGGGCGAAGGATCTCTCCGACCTCCGGAAGCCGGTCGACCGAAGCAAGTGGCTGATGACCCCGCAGACGGTCAACGCTTACTACATGGCGACCGCCAACGACATGGCCTATCCGGCCGGCTATCTGCAGCCGCCCAATTTCAACGCGAGCGCCGATCCGGCGGTCAATTACGGCGCTATCGGGGCGACGATCGGCCACGAGATCGGCCACGGCTTCGACGACAACGGCTCGCGCTATGACGGCACGGGAGCGCTGCGCAACTGGTGGACGCCCGAGGATTCGGCCACGTTCAAGAAGCTCGGCGACAGGCTCGAGGCGCAGTACGACGCCATCTGCCCGCTCGACGAGGGCAAGAAGTGCCTCAACGGCAAGCTCACCCTCGGCGAGAATATCGGCGACCTCGGCGGCCTCTCGATGGCCTACAAGGCCTATCGCCTGTCGCTGAAGGGCAGGGAGGCGCCGGTGATCGACGGCCTCACCGGCGACCAGCGCTTCTTCATCTCCTACGCCCAGCATTACCGCACCCTCTACCGCGACCCCTTCCTTCGCCAGCTGATCGAGACCGACCCGCACTCGCCGAGCTTCGCGAGGGTCAACGCGGTGCTGAGGAACTTCGACCCGTGGTACGCGGCCTTCAAGGTGAAGGCGGGCGACAGGATGTATTTGCCGCCGGCGGAGCGGGTTCGGGTGTGGTAGGGGAGGGGGTGACCTTCGCTTCACGAAGCGGAGCTGCCTGCCTTCCCCCGTCTCTTGTCCCGTATTCCCCCGCATAAGTCGCAGAGACGGTCTCGACTCCGTCACGAAACGGCTCGATACTGAAGCGGCGGAACGGCGTCTTTACCTGATGGGGGCGGGGATGGACCATGAACTTGAGGATGACGAGGCTGATCTCACCGTCGTCGACATCTGGCAGCTTTGTCAGGACAGGCCCCGCGACGGGTTGAAGTTCCTGGCGGAGCTTCCCGAGCATTTGCAATCCACACGCGACATGATGTTCGGCAGGTTCCTCGCGCTTCGCCAACTCGCGCTGGAGCGCGTCCTCAAGCTCGGCATCTCGACGGTCCGGGACAAGGACGAGGCCGAGCTGAGCCGTTACTTCGACGGCGAGCATCTGGAATTCGCCGCGGACGCGCTTCGGGCGCTCGCCTTCATCCAGAAGGACGATCCCCTCCGATTCGACGACTGGGGAATTCCCGAGGAAGTGATGCTCTCTCATCTCGACTCGGTGTGTGTGCCTCTCGAGCGTCTGGCGCCGGGATCGGTGCAGTCCATACTCGGCTGGACCAAGCTCGCCTTCATCGGCGTGGATCGAATCGGTCTGCTCCCTGGTTTGGAAGGGAAGATCCCCGACCCTTTGATGACTCGAGCGCTCGAGGTCCGATTCACCGCGCCGGCCATTGCCCGCTCCGCTGTGGCGATCGGATCGGGAGCCGAGCCCGACGGGAGGAGCTACGTGCACTTCTTCCTGATGGAGCGGGACTTCAACCGCTGCCCCACCTTCGGCGATGCCGGAATGTTTGGCGATGTCAGGCTTTTCGATGACGGCGCGCATGAATTTTCCGAGGCACAGGAAGACCCGTGCGACGGCCCGGAAACGGGGCGCGCGAACGACGATGATTCTAGAATTGGCATGCCCCCGGCGGGGACGCAGGGGGATCGAGATGGCGATGACGATCCCGTTCGCGAGCTCCTTGCCCTGAGCGACAGCGATCCGGCCGAGGCGCTCGACTGGATATCTCGGCTCAGCCCCGATCTCCTTGCCAGGCCCGTCATTCTCTTCAGCCGGTTCAATGCTTTGCGACATTTGGCCGCAAATCGGCTGGCCGCCGCCGGTATCACGTCGGTGTCGCCCGCCATGGCCGACATTGTCCGCGGCTATTTTGGCGAGGAGGAGGAGGGCTACGCCCGCTCGGCGCTGTCGACCATTCGTGAATTGGAGGCGATCGACCCGGATTACGTCGCTAGCCGGGATTTCGTCCAAGCTATGGTCGAGCAGCTCGCGTCCGTGCTTGAGCTCTATGCGCCGGGCTGGTCGCAACGGACGCTCGGCTGGACGACGATGAATTGCTTTGCCAGCGGCGTCCGCATCCACGATGTTGTGAAGAGAAGCATGCCCGAGGATCTTGTCCGAAGCGCCATGAAGCGGCGGTTTCGAATTGACGATATCGTCACTTCAGCGCTCGGCGCGGGTGGGGGCCATGACCGCGAGCGCGGCCGCTTTGTCGATTTCATGCTGCTGTTTCGGGATCCACAAGGCGAGGAGCGGGTCGGAGATGTGACGGCCGGCACGCTTCGCTATTTCGAGAATGACGAGGCTGAATACACACAGGGGCAGTAGCTCGCGCCACGGACGACCGCCTGCATCCCGAAGCAACGAAAATCGGGCATGCGTGGCTTCGAACTGGCCGTTCGGGCGCACGGCCAGGGTCAGCGGCGGCTAGCTCCGCAACGTGTTCCAGTAGCAGGACGCGCACTGAGCATATTGATCCCCACCCGAGCCGCTCGTGGTTCTTATCGTCACCAATCCCCCACATTTCGGGCATTTGTCGCCGTTGCGATATCCTCGCGTTCTGTCTCCCATGATCCCCTCCTTTTCGTCGGGCCTAAGTCAAAAACAGACCCAGCCGACACCTGTTCACGAGCAGTATAGTCCCAGTCTCTTGCTCTGCCAAAATGGAAAGCCCTCTGCGTCATCTGGCGCCGGAGGCCGGAAGCGTTGGGCGAGCATGGCTTCGCGCTCGCGACCCCGGGGCCGGGGCGCCGAGCGCGGCTGCCGCCGCATCGAGTTCACGGCTTGGGCGCGACGGCGCTGGAATTCCCCCGCCGCGCGCACCATAAGGCGGCATGCTCGCCGCCGCCGCCCTCCTCCTCGCCGCCGCCGCGCCTGCGGCCCCCGAGCATTTCTTCGTCGGCCGCACGGAGGGCTCCGGGACCGTGCAGATGATCATGGCCGGCTCGCACAAGGTCCGCGACGTCAGCCGCGGGCACCTGGACAAGTCGGGAGCCCTGATCCTCGAGCAGATCGTCTACGAGGAAGGCAAGCCGACCCGCCGCCGCTCGTGGCGGCTCGCGCGGGCCGGCGGCAACCGGATCACCGGCACCATCTCCGACGCCGTCGGGCCGGTGACCGGCGAGATGAAGGGCAACGTCCTCCACCTCAAATATCGGGCGAAGGAGGCCAATGCCCAGGTCGAGCAGTGGATCACCCTCCACCCGAACGGCCGGACCGCGTCCAACCGGATGGTCTTCCGCAAATGGGGCCTCAAGGCCGCGACGCTGGAATCGACCATCCGCAAGCTCGACTAGGGCTCAGGCGTCACTGCTGGCCCCAGCGCACGCCGGCGAGCTTCCAGCCAAGGCCGTGGCGGCGGAAGGCGAGGATGGGTCCGTTCTCGAGGCCAGTCCCGCGATAGCGGACCTCGAAGCGGTCGAGACCGCGGTGAACGACATACGGGTCCCCGTCCCGGCGGCCGAGGATCGGCGTATCGGCCAGCCAGTCCCGGACCTCGCCGGCGCGGAAGCGGTACCGCTTCGCCTCGGCAAGCATTCGCCGGGCGAGGGCGATGAAGCGGCCGTTGCTGCGGGCGTCGCCGCGGACGGCCGGCTCGATGGACCCCCAGGACCGCCTCGCCTGCGCCTTCGCCTCCGCCTCGATCGCCCGAGCGTCGGTATAGGAGGCAAGCCGAGCCAGGTCCCCCGCTTGGGCCGCCTCGCGCATCCGCCACAACGTCCACCACGGCGATCCCCAATACCATCCTGCCGCACTCGCGATCAGGACGCCGGCCGCCGCCGCGAGCATCCATCGCGGGCCGAACCGGTACGGTCGGGCGGACGCCTCGCTGCTCAATCCGCCTTCACCCGGCCGACCTTGTCCGCCCACATCTCGGTGAACCACATCGCTCCGTCGCGGCCCTCGGCGATCCGGTGCATGACGGTCATCCGGGTCGGCGCCGCATGATAAGCGAAGTCGAGCGCGCCGGTCGCGGCGCCGCCGGAAGACGCCCAGGCGGCGAGGCCCTTGCGGCCGATCCTGACGATCCAGTCGCTCCCCGCCGGCGCCGGCACGTTGTTGCTGACATATTGCTGGACCCACAGGTCGCCGCGGCGGTCGAAGGCGAGGCCGGCGAGGATGAGGTTGGGCTGGGCGGCGGGAAGGGCGAGCTCGAGCACCCGCCATTGGCCGTAGGCGCCGCGGTCGATCCGGCCGATCCGGCCGCCCGCCTCCTCGCTGAACCACATCGCCCCGTCGGGCCCCGCGGCGATCGCGATCGGCCGGGAGAGGGCGGTCGGGATAGCGATTTCCTCGACCTCGCCGGCCTCGGTTACCCGGGCGATCATGTTGCCGGTCAGCTCGGTGAACCACATCGCCCCGTCGGGGCCGAGCGCGGCGTAGATCGGCGTCGTCCCCGCCGTCGGCAGCTGGAAATGGCGGACCTTGCCGTCCGGCGCCACCCGGCCGACCGTTCCGGTCGCCTTGCCGGTGAACCACAGGGTGCGCCCGTCGCGGCCGACGGCGAGTCCGTGCGGGCGCGGGTTGAGCGGCGCCGAGCAGCCCTTGCAGGGGATGGTCACCGCGACGGTCTCGGCGATTCCGCCCGCCGGATCGATCCTCACGATCTGCCCCTTGCCCTCGAGCGTCGCCCACAGCCGGCCGGAGCGGTCGAAGGCGAGGCCGTGGGGGCGGCTCCCGGCGCCCATGTCGTAGAAGCCGATCACCCGCCCGTCCTCGCCGAGATGGGCGACATGGTCGTAATTCTGGCCCGAGATCCACCAGCCGCCGCGCCGCGCCGGATCGGCCGCCATTTCGTGGGTCGAGCCGGGATGCGCCCCATGGCCGCCGCCGTCGCCGATCGCCGCGTGATGCGCGCTCGGCCCCGCCGCCGGCGGCTGCGCCTTGCCCGGCCAGGCGATGGCATATTCGGCGATCGCCTCCGCCGCGACGCGCGCGGTCGGTGCGAGGATGAGTAAGAATGCCGCCCCCGCGGCGCCTAACGCTCGTCTCACGCTTGCCCCCTTCGTTGCGGCGGGTGAACCTAGCATCGATCAGGCGCTCCATTGCAATAATCAAGTGTTCATGCTATGTTCCCAGCATGGCTCTCCGCGTCTCCCGGTTTTGGAACCTCCCCGCGCCAGGTCGTGGCGCCCTGCGGGCTGTTCGGGGGAGGGGACCCCCCGCGATTCCGTGTGACTCTCGTGCCATTCGTGCCACTTGCCGGCGGCTAGGGGGCGCGGATCGCCTCCACCCGGAAGGTGGCGATCAGGCCGACATGGGCGCGCGGGCCGCCGCTCTCCTCGATCACGATCCGGGCGCGGGGAAGGGTGAAGATCGCTTCGTCGCCCCAGCGGCCGCGGCTGCGCACCGCGCTCGGCAGGCAGGCCGCGGTGCGCGCCGAGAGGCTGGCGAGGCTGAGCTCGTCCGGCGCCAGGCTCTGATGACACCACCAGGCGGCGGGCAGACGCTTCGTCGCCGCCTGGGCCCGGCAGCCGTGGCGGAAGCCGAAACGGGGCGGGGCCGCCCGGCTTCGCTCGAGATAGGTGAAGTCGCCGTCCATCTGCGCGACCTGGACGGTCCGGTTGAGCTGGGCGCAGAAGATCTGCTGCGGGGAGGGCGGCTGCGCTTGCGCCATACCCGTTGCCGCGAGCGCCGCCGCCACGATCGCGCCTTTGAACCCCATCATCGCCGACTCCCGGGCTGCAAGCGGCGGAGCATGGGCAGCGCCGATGACGCGCGCCTGAACGGCCCGCCTCGCGTCGCGCGCTCTCGTCCTCAAAAAGTACGCGATTCCGTGTCCAACTCGTCCACTTCGTCAACTTCGACGGCCGAAAGGCAGGGACAAGTCGCGTCCACTTCGTTCACTTCGTCCGATTCCGGACAGGCGAGGGGGCTAGAGCGGCCCCGGTCCGTCGGTCCGCTTGCGGGCCTCGTCGCGCGCGGCGGCCTGGCGCAGCGTGTCCATCTCCGCCCCATCCTTCTGAAGCCGCCTGTTCTCCGCTTCCAGCGCGTCGGCGCGGGCGCGCTCCTCGCGGTAGCGGCGCTTCCATTTGCCGCCCGCCATCAGCGCGGCGCCGAGCACCAGGCCGAGCAGGAAGACGAGCGCGACGATGAGCCACTGGTCGGGGGTGAAGAGAGTCACGGGGCCGCTACCTTCCAATTGCTGGGGGACGGCGGATCAATGGCGGCGGGGGCGGATTGTTCCGCGTCCGATACGCCCAGGCGTAACGACGGGAGCGCCGCAGGCGATCACGAGTTACGCTTGGAGACGGATCGGACCGGCCGGCGGGCGGCTCTCTGGGCCGACCCGTCCGACGTCACGGCCGCCCGTGACGTCGTTCCCCGCCTACGTTTTGAACAGGTTGTCGGAGATCGAGCAGCTCGCCGGGCCGAGGATGACGATGAACAGCACCGGCAGGATGAACAGGATCAGCGGCACGGTCATGATCGCCGGAAGCCGGGCGGCCTTCTCCTCGGCGCGCATCATCCGCTCGTTGCGGAACTCGGCGGCGAGGACCCGCAGCGCGCTGGCCAGCGGAGTGCCGTATTTCTCGGTCTGGATCATCGTCGTGACCACGCCGCGGACCGCGTCGAGGTCGATCCGGTTGGCCAGATTCTCGAAGGCGGAGCGGCGGTCGGTGAGGAAGCCGAGCTCGATCGAGGTCAAGGCGAATTCGTCGCCGAGCTCGGGATAGGCCTTGCCGAGCTCGCGGGCGACCCGGTTGAAGGCGGCGTCGACGGTCAAACCGGCCTCGGCGCAGATGACGAGCAGGTCGAGCGCGTCGGGAAGGCCCTTGCGGACGTTGTTCGAGCGCTTGGAGACCTTGTTCTTCAGCCACAGGTCGGGCGCCTTGTAGCTGAGCAGCAGCGAGCCGGCGACCAGGGCGTAGCGCTTGAACGCCCCCCAGGCCGGGAACCATTCGAGGAAATAGACCCCGACGATCACCGTCGTTCCGATGACGACTGGGAGCACCAGGCGGGCGAAGATGACGACGAAGGCGAGGTCCTTGGAGCGGATTCCGGCCTGCATCAGCTTGGTCTGCGCCTTCTGGACCTGCTCGTCCTGGAGCATCTTGAGCGAGCCGAGCACTCCGCGGACCTTGTCCGCCATCTCGTTCTTGTTGGTGATGTTGCGCCGCCGCTTCGAGGTCGAGGCGACGATTCCGGCCTTGAGCTGCTCGCGCCGCTCGTTGAGCGCCTTCACGCGCTTCGCCATCGGGTCCTTGACCGTGGTGGCGGCGTAGATCGCGACGAGCACGGCGAAGGTGGCGACGGCGGCCATGAAGGTCGCCACCATCACCACGTCGATCCCCATTACGGTCGGTCCGGAAGCCGGTACTGTCATCTCAAACCGCCCCTAGATCTCGAAGTCGACCATCTTGGCCATGATGAACACGCCGATCCCCATCCAGACCAGCCCGCCACCGCCCGCGATCATCAGCCGCTCGTCGGTGAAGAAGGTCTGCATGTACTTGCCGTTGATGAACCAGATCAGGATGAAGACGATGAAGGGCAGGGCGCCGACGATCCAGGCCGAGGCCTTGGATTCCGACGACATCGCCTTGATCTTGAGCTTCATCTGGGCGCGCTTCCTCAGCACCTCGGAGAGGTTGGCGAGGGTCTCGGCGAGGTTGCCGCCGGTCTCGCGCTGGATGGCCAGGGTGATGACGAAGAACTGGAATTCGGGCGTTCCGAGGCGGTCCGCGGTCTCCTGGAGCGCGGCCTCCATCGAACGGCCGATCTTCATCTTGTCGGAGACGGTCCGGAACTCGTCGCCGATCGGGCCGGGAATCTCGTCGGCGACCACGCCCAGGGTCTCGGAGATCGGAAGGCCCGAGCGAAGGCCGCGGACCATCAGGTCGATCGCGTCGGGGAAGCGCGCGGTGAACTTGGCGACCCGGCGCTTGATCAGCTTGCCGATGAACGAGTGGGGGACGCCGATGCCGGCGAACATGCCGATCAGCACCGCGAGCAGGATCGGCAGGCCCTTCACGATCAGAAGCAGGGAGACGACCGCGATGATGCCGAGGCAGGCCAGCCCGTATTGGGCGAGGGTCCAGGTCCGGCCGGTCTGCTGGAGTCGCTGGCGAAGCAGGGCCGGCTTCGGGATCAGCCGCTGGGCGAGGCCGTCCATCTTGGTCTGGTTGCGGGTCTGAAGGATCCGCTTGAGCTGGGCCTGGGCGGCGACCTCGTTCGACTTGCTGTGGCGCTCGCGCACGTTCTCGAGGCGCCGGTTGGTCGCCTTCGAGACATTGGGTCCGCCGACGGCGAACATCATCAGCGCCAGCACCGCCAGCACGCCGCCGCCCAGCATCAGGATCGGAAAGCTCAGCACCCTTGGCTCCTATCCAACAGGCCGGCGGAGGGCCGGCGCTTACTCATGCCGTCGCCGGCTTCGGCTTCTTGGCGACCAGGCCCTTGAGGTTGAGCTTGTCGAGCAGCGACTTGGGAGTCTCGGCGGCCTTGGCCGTCTCGCCTTCCATGCCCTCGACGGTCGAGACGCACAGATTGACCAGCTGGGTCAGCGGGCCGTTGATCTTCGCCGAGGTCGCGACCTTGGCGAAGGGCTGGCCGAGCTTGGCCGACTGCGCCGCCGCCTTGGGCTCGAACGGGATGACGATGTCGACCGAACGCTCGATCGACTGCTCGAAATCCTTGCGGCTGATCTCCTGCGCGCCCGAGGGGACCCGGTTGGCGACGACCAGCACCCGCGCCTGCGGCGCATTGGCCTTGAGCCAGCTGAGCACGCGGATCGCGTCGCGGGTCGCGGCGAGGGTGAACTCGACCGCGACGACGACGACGTGGACGTCCTGGACGAGATGGGCGTGCTGGACCAGCATCGAGCGCGGCAGGTCGAGCACGGTGCTCTCGAACGCGTTCCGAAGCTCCTCCTGGAGCTGGTAGAAGGCGCTCCCGTCGTTCAGCAGCGGCTGGTTGAGCGGCGCCTCGGCGGAGAGGACGCAGAGCTTCTCGTTGGCGCGCACCATCGCCCGCTCGATGAACAGGCCGTCGATGCGGCTCGGATTCTCGATCGCGTCGGTGAGGCCGCGGCCGGGCTCGAGGTCGAGCGACAGCGCGCCGGTGCCGAAATGGATGTCGAGGTCGAGAAGGGCGGTCGATCGGCCGGCCTTGTCGCCCATCATCCAGGCGAGCGAGGTGGCCAGCGTCGATGCTCCCACTCCGCCGCGCACTCCGATCACCGCCGCCATGACGTGCGGCTTCTCGCTCGCCGCCTCGTTGACCCGGGGGCCGGAGATGGTGAGCTGGGCATGGGCGAAGGTGTCGCGCAGCTGGTCGGGCGTGAACGGCTTGAGCAGATAATCCTGGAGCCCGGAGGCGACCAGGTCGCGGTAGAGGCGGACGTCGTTGACCTGGCCGGCGGCGATGACGACGGTGCCCGGCTCGCAGACCTCGGCGAGCGCGTTGATGTCGTTCAGGGGGTCGCCCGATTCGGACAGGTCGACGAACAGGATCGCCGGGCTGGCCGAGACCGACAGGGTCTGCACCGCGTTGCGAAGCCCGCCCTTGTTGACCTTCTCCGGCGCCCAGCCATGCTCGACCGCGATCGGCCGGAGCATGTCGGCGGTGGCGTCGTCGCAGACGAAGGCGCTGAACGGGTCGCGAAGCGAGGCAGCGGCGCGGGAAGCGTGGAAAGGCGCGTTCATCTAATTACCCCTGGTGCTGACTTCGGAGAGACCCTTGGCCCCGCTCGGAGCGGTCTGCCGGTAGAGGCGGATCGCCTTCGACGAGACGTTGGCGTCGCCGGTGACGCTGCCGCTCTGGCCGAGGACGAGGTCGTTCGGATCCGCGATCATCGCGGCGAGGTTCGAATTGACCGCGCAGCCGTAATTGGACGAGACCGAGCTCGGCCCGCGAACCTTCCAGTTCGGGCAGTTGGGAACGTAGGCGACGCTCCGGCTGACGACCACCCGGACGGTTCCGGGAGAAACTTCGCCGGCGGTGATCGGCGCGCCGTCGCTGAGCAGCAGGCCATATTCCGCGGCGGTGCGCGCGACGTCGTGGCGGCCGGCGCTGTCGCCGGGCCCGTCATCGACGAAGACATGGTCGCCATAGCCGAGGCCGACCGTCTCGAACCACTGGTCGAGCCGGGCGCGGTCGGCGGGGGACAGGCCGACGTCGGCACCGGCGAGATCGAGCACGAAGTCGCTGCGCTCGACGACCGGCTGGTTGAGGCTGTCGAGGCCCCGCTCCGGGCCGTGCCGCTCCTTCTTCTTGGCGTCGGCGGCGGCGGAGAAGCTCAAGGCAACGCCGATCGCGACGAGGGCGGCGAGTGATTTGCTGCGGGCCATGATCACGTCCTTTATCGATCGGTCAGAAGCTGAAGCCGGGGGCGGCCGAGGCGGAGGCCTGCTCCGGGCGGATCGCCGGCGGCTTGTCCGCGCGCTGCTGCGGGGCGGGAAGCTGGGCCGGCGCCGGCCGCGCGGGGAGGGCGGCGGCTCCGCCCATCGCCGGCGCCGCGCTCTGCGGCTGGGCCATGGTCGGCATCGGCCGCCGGGCGCCGCTTCGGCCATATTCGGAGGTTCCCAGGAACACCCGCTCGGCGGTGTTGGCGCCGCGGTAGCCGTCGGTCGGAAGCGCGATCTGGCTCGCCGTCACCGGATTGACCAGATAGGGCGTGACGATGATCACCAGCTCCGACTCGTTGCGGCGGAAGGTGTTCGACCGGAACAGGGCGCCGATGATCGGCAGGTTGCCGAGGAAGGGCGTCCGCTCGATCGAATTGTTGCCGCCGTTGCTGAGCAGGCCGCCGATCATGAAGCTCTGGCCGGAGCCGAGCTCGACCGTCGTCTCGGTCCGGCGGGTGGTGAGCGAGGGGACCTCGAAGCCGCTGACCTTGATCGAGCCGGCCGAGGACAGCTCGGAAACTTCCGGACGGACCCGCATCGAGATCCGGCCGCCCTCGAGCACGGTGGGCGTGAAGGCGAGGCTGACTCCGTAGGGCTTGAACTCGATCGCGGTGCCGTTGATTCCGTTCGACGTCGGGATCGGGAACTCGCCGCCGGCGAGGAAGCTCGCCGTCTCGCCCGACAGGGCGACCAGGGTCGGCTCGGCCAAGGTGGTGATCAGGCCGTTATTCTCGTTGAGATCGAGCGTTCCGGCGACGTCCAGCCCGAACACGTTGCGCGCCAGCCCGGCGATCGTCGTCTGGCCGGCGGGAGCGCTGAAGCCCGAATTGATGTCGCCGAGGTCGCGGCCGCGGGTGAGGCCGCCGAGGAAGTTTCCGCCGGTCGGGTCGGAGGTCGCGAGGTTGACTCCGATCTGGCGCGCCAGCGAGCGGCTGACCTCGGCGATCTTGACCTGGAGCATCACCTGCAGCGGAGTTGCCGTCTTGAGCCGGTTGACCGGGATGATCTTCAGCGCCGCGCCGGGCGTGTTGGTGTCGATGCCGGGGTTGAGCATCATCCGGACGAGCTGCTCCGCCTGGGCGGCGTCGGCCGGCGAGGCGACCGTCCCGTTGATGACCGCGATCTGGCCGACATGGGTGACGCTGATCTTCGAATCCGGCATCGCGGCGCGGAGCATCTCGTCCATCGAGCTGATGTTCTGGCTGACCCGGACATGGGCTCCGTAGACCACCGATCCGTCGGCCGCGTAGGCGATGACCGTCGCCTCGCCGGCTTCCTTGCCGAACAGGCCGAGCTTGCGCACGCCGGTGACGTTGACGTCGGCGACGCCCGGATTGGAGGTCCATACTTCGGTCACGTTGCGGGGCAGCGAGATGACCTCGCCCTCGCCGACCGAGAGCAGGACCTGGTTGGTCGGGCGGTAGGTGCCGACTCCGGGCTGAGCGAACGCCGGAGCCGAGGCGGTGCCCGTCAGGCTGGCGGCGACGATCGCGGCGATCGCGGTGCCGACTGTCGCTCGGCGCATGATGTTGAACTTGCTCATGTTACTTGGCTCCGACCGGAACGAGGGTGACAGAGTTGCCGCGGGCGACCTTGACGACGGGCCCGGTGGGGACGGCGGGTGCGGCCGCGGCTCCGGGGGTGCGGCCGGAGGCGGCGGCGGCCAGCGAGCCGATCGCGTCGGCGATGCGGGCGTTGTCCGACGGCTCCTTATTGCCTTTGCCGGGGACGGTGGCGCGCTGGAAGCGGGAGACGTCCGATCCGATGGTGTAGGTGGATGCGGTGTCGACCGGCTGGTTGGCGATGGCGAGCAGCATCTGCCGCTCGGCCTTGGGGTCGTCGGTCTGCGGGACCTTGACCTCGCCCGAGGCGATGGCGCGCTCGAGCTCGGCCGAATTGTCGGCGATCGAGCGCAGCGACAGCGACAGCGAGCCGATGGTCTGGGCGACCGCGATCTTCTCCGCGATCTTGGGGGTCGCCTCGAGGGTGACCATCGAGAAGCGCTGGACGACCGCCTTGCCGTCCTCGCCCTTGGCGTCCATCCGCTGGTCGGTGGCCAGCACCCGGACGTTGCGGAGCACGGTCTCGGACACCTTCAGCGGGGTTCCGTCGCCGCCGCCCTTGACCTCCTGGGTGAGGACGATGTCGACCCGGTCGCCCGGGAAGACGAAGCCGGCGACTCCGCTGGTGGCGGAGACGGCGACGGTGACGGCGCGCATCCCCGGCCCGAGCGCGGCGGCGAGGAAGCCCCGCTCGCCCGGCTTGATCAGCGAGCCCTGGGTCAGCGGCTGGCCGGCGGTGATCTCGTTGCGGACGACGGTGCCGATCAGCGACTGCGGGCTGACGCCCGGCTTGCCCTTGATGTAATAGGCCGGCTGGACGAGGCCTTCGGGCCAGCGCTGGAAGCGCAGGGCCTCGGCGTCGATGATGGTTCCGACCGGCAGCGAGCGGGTCGCGACCAGCACTTCCGGGCCGGCGGGGACCGCGGGCTTGGCCGTCGCCGAGGGCGCTCCGGCTCCGGTGAACATGTTCTTGGCGACGACCGCGGTGACGGCCGCGACGATCAGCGCGCCGATCAGCAGCACGAGCTTTTTAACATCCATGACGCCAGTCGCCTCCTCGCCTGCTCGAATTCAGGCTTCCATGTCAGACAAATTGGTTAAGAAACCGTTCGCCAATCAGCCAAATGCCGCCAAAGGCGATGGCGATGCCGTACGGAATCTCCGGTTGCCCGGCGGCTTTCGCCATCCGGTGCGCGGCCAGCATCGCCAGGGTCAGCACGCCGCCCGCGATCGACATGATCACGAGCAGCTTCACCACCCCGGCGGCGGGCAGCCACAAGGCCACGGCCGCCGCCATCTTGACGTCGCCGCCGCCCATCGCCCCGAACCGGAAGGCGATGGCGAACAGAGCGAACACCGCCGCCCCCAGCGCCAGCTGAAGCGCCACCCCCGGCCACAAGGGGAGGCCGATGCTCCACCAGAAGGGGATCGCGAGCAGGGCGATGGCGGCGTTGAGCCGGTTGGGGATGGTCCGGGTCCGCCAGTCGCCGACCGCCGCCGCGACCAGGGCCGCGGCGAGCAGAGCGATGAAAAGCCAGGAAAGTCCCCCTTGCATGAGCGGCAGGACTAGACGGAACAGCTTTCGAAACCGTAACCGGCGGCGATGCAGAGTGAAGCGTTCGACCGCCGCGACATTCCCGCCGACGCGCGCTTCACCCGCTGGACGGCCGCCGACGGCTGGGTCCACCGCATGCTCGAGCGCCGCCGGGCCGAGGGCGCTCCGGTGCGCGGCAGCCTGCTCTTCGCCGGCGGCCGCGGCGACTTCATCGAGAAATATCTCGAGGCCCACGATCACTGGCTGCGCTCGGGCTGGAACGTCACCGCCTTCGACTGGCGCGGCCAGGGCGGCTCGCAGGGCGACCGGCCGGGCGGCTGGATCGACCGCTTCGAGACCCTCGTCGACGACCTCGCCGCGCTGATCGCCGACTGGCGGGCGCAAGCCCCCGGGCCCCATGTCGTCGTCGCCCATTCGATGGGCGGCCACGTCCTTCTCCGAACCCTCGCCGACCGCCGGCCGGCGATCGACGCCGCCGTCCTGGTCGCGCCGATGCTGGCGATCAACAGCGCCCCGGTCCCGCCCTTCGCGGCCGAGTGGCTCGCCTCCTTCATGTCGGCGGTCGGCTGGGGCCGCCACCCGGCGACTCCGCCGGCGCCCGGCCCGATCCGCAAGGCCAATCTGACCGGCTGCGCCGACCGCTATTCGGACGAATTGTGGTGGTGGGAGAAGCAGCCGGGCTTCAACATCGGCCCGCCCAGCTGGGCCTGGCTGAAGGCCGCCTATGCCTCCTCCGCCGCGCTCACCCCGGCGAAGCTGAAGCGGGTGGAGGTGCCGGTGCTTCTGCTCGGCGCGGAGCGCGACCGGCTGGTCAGCGCGGAGGCGATCCGGCGCGCCGCCTCGCTCCTGCCGAAGGCCGAGCTCGAGATGTACGGCGATTCCGCCCACGAGATATTGCGCGAGGCCGATCCGGTCCGGCTGAAGGCGCTGGCCCGGATCGACTCCTTCCTCGACCGCCACGCCGCCCGGTGAGTTTCGACGTCGCCATCGTCGGCGCCGGAATGGCCGGAGCCAGCCTCGCCGCCGAGGTCGCCGGCCACGCCTCCGTTCTCCTGCTCGAGGCCGAGGACCAGCCCGGCTACCATTCCACCGGCCGCTCGGCGGCCTTCTGGGCGGAGAGCTACGGAGGGCCGTTCGTCCAGCCGCTGACCAGCGCCTCCGGACCCTTCCTCGAGGAGCATGGCCTGCTCGGCCCGCGCGGCGCTCTGCACCTCGCCGACCCGGAAGGGCAGGGGGCGCTCGCCGCCCTCGAGGCGGAGCTCGGCGGCGGAGTCGGCTTCGAGCGGCTCGGCCGCGACCGGCTCGAGGCGCTGGTCCCGGGCCTTCGTCCCGGCTGGATCGCCGGCCTGCTCGAGCCGAGCTGCGCCGATATCGACGTCGCCGGTCTTCACGGCCTCTATCTCGCCTCGGCGAGGCGGCAGGGGGCCACCGTGACGACGGGGGCCGAGGTCCGCGCGCTTCGCCGCGAGGGCGCAGGCTGGGCGATCGAGACGGCGGCCGGAGTCTTCCATGCCGCAGTCGTCGTCGATGCCGCCGGGGCCTGGGCCGACCGAATCGCCGCCCTGGCGGGCGCCGCCCCGATCGGCCTCCAGCCCTATCGCCGGACCCTGATGCAATTGCGGGTCGCGCCGCCGGCGCCGTCCGGCCTTCCGCTCGTCATCGACGCGCTCGGCCGTTTCTACTTCAAGCCCGAGGCGGGCGGACGGCTCTGGCTCAGCCCTCATGACGAGACCCCCTGCGACCCCTGCGACTGCGCCGCTGAGGAGCTGGACGTCGCGGAGGCGATCGACCGCCTCGAAGGGACGGTCGACTGGACGGTCGAGCGGGTGGAGCGAAGCTGGGCCGGCCTTCGCAGCTTCGCTCCGGACCGGCGGCCCGTCTACGGCTTCGACCCGCGCATCCCCGGCTTCTTCTGGTGCGCCGGGCAGGGCGGCTTCGGGATCCAGACGGCGCCGGCGGCGGCGAAGCTGGCGGCGGCGCTTCTGCTCGGCCGCGAGCCGCCCGAGCTCGACCCGGACGCCCTTATGCGCCGGACGCGTTTCGGCTGAGTGCCGCTCAGAAGAGCTGGCTGAAGATCAGCACGATCCCGGCGAGCGACACCGCCCAGGCCGCGGTGCGCAGCCAGGGCACGCCCGCCACGTAGATGATCGCGTAAGCGAGCCGCGCCCAGAAGAACAAGGCGGCGCCCAGCGCCGTCGTCGCGTTCGCCTTGCCCGCGACATGGGCGACGAGCACGACGATGGCGAAGACGACGAGGCTTCTCGAGCATGTTGAGATGCGCCCGCCGGGCCCGCCCGGCCCAGCCGGTGACCGGCGGCAGATCCTCGCGATTGCCGGCCAGCGCCGGCAGGCCGACCTGGCCCTGGGCGCCGATCGCGGCGATCACCATCTGCGACCAGGCAAGCGCGGCCGACCAGACGAGCATCTGCAGATCCGGAGTCATGGCATGTCCCCCCTTCGTTGCGAAGGCGGAACTGTATCAGCTTCGGCGGCCGCGATGCCGTTCGCGAACTTCATCGCCGCGTCGCAGGCGAGCTTGTCGGCGCGCTCGTTCTCGGGATGGCCGGCATGGCCCTTGACCCAGCGCCAGTCGATCTTGTGGGGCGCCGCGGCGTCGAGCAGCTCCTGCCACAGCTCGGCATTCTTGACCGGCTTGCGGTCGGCGGTCTTCCAGCCGTTGCGGCGCCAGCCGTGGATCCATTTGGTGATGCCGTCGCGGACGTAGATGCTGTCGGTGTAGAGGACGACCTCGCAGGGCCGCTTCAGCGCCTCGAGCGCCCGGATCGCGGCGAGCAGCTCCATCCGGTTGTTGGTGGTCAGCGGCTCGCCGCCGCTGAGCTCCTTCTCGCGCGGCGCCGGAGCGGATCACCGCGCCCCAGCCGCCCGGGCCGGGATTGCCCTTGCAGGCGCCGTCGGTGAAAATCTCGACCGCGGACGGGGTCAAGCGGCCTCCAGCCCGCGCGGGAGCTTGAACACCATCCGCTCGACGACGCCCTCGCCCTCGATCTCGGTGACGTCGTAATGGCGCGCGAGGCAGTCGACCACCTCGCGGACCAGGGTCTCGGGCGCCGAGGCGCCGGCGGTGATCCCGAGCGTCGTCACCCCCTCCAGCCAGGCCGAGATCGATGTCGTCGGCCCGGCCGATCAGCCGGGCGCGGGTGCCCTCGCGCTCGGCGACCTCGACCAGGCGAAGCGAGTTGGAGCTCTTGGGCGAGCCGATCACCAGCACCGCCTCGCAGGCGCCGGGCGATGTCCTTGACCGCCGCCTGCCGGTTCGAGGTCGCGTAGCAGATGTCCTCGCCCTTGGGCCCGCGAATGCCGGGGAAGCGGCGCTCGAGGACCGCGATCGATCTCGGCGGTGTCGTCGACCGACAAGGTGGTCTGGGTGAGGTAGGCGAGCTGGCCGGGTCGGCCGGAGCGACCGCTTCGCGCGTCCGCGACGCTCTCGATCAGGGTCATCCGCCCCTCCGGCACCTGGCCGAACGTGCCGATCACCTCGGGATGGCCGGCATGGCCGATGAACAGGATGTGGCGGCCGTTCTCGACCAGCCGCTCGGCCTGGCGGTGGACCTTGGAGACGAGCGGGCAGGTCGCGTCGAGGAAATCGAGGCCGCGCTCGCGCCGCCTTGGCCGGCACCGCCTTGGGAACGCCGTGGGCGGAGAAGACGACCGGAACCCCGTCCGGCACCTCGTCGAGCTCGGGCGACGAACACCGCGCCCTTGGCCTTCAGGCTGTCGACGACGAACTTGTTGTGGACGATCTCGTGGCGGACGTAGACCGGCGCGCCGTAGCGCTCGAGCGCCAGCTCGACGATCCGGATCGCCCGGTCGACTCCGGCGCAGAAGCCGCGCGGCGCGGCGATCAGCAGGGTGAGGGGGGCTTGGCCTTGGCGGGCTCTAGATGACGGGTCGCCGCGTCCACCGGACTGGCTCGCCTGCCGGGGGCAGTCCGCCCCTCATGCTTGCTTCGGCGGAACCCGGTTCCTATGATCCGGCCACATCCGTCAAAAGGTGAGGATTTCCCACCCTGTGTTCAAGTCCAAGGCGGCGCTCGCCGCTTTCATTCCCCTGAGCCTCGTCGCCTGCTCCACGCCCGACGGCGAGATCACCGATATGGGCATCACCGCCATCCGCTCCGCCTGCCCGGCGGTGGCGATCCCCGCCTCGACCGGCGACATCACCCTGTTCAATCCCGAGAACAGCCGCGACGCCAGCGCCATCGACGTCGTCGCCAACATCACCAACCTGCGCTCGACCTGCGACGAGAGCGGCGACCAGATCGTCACCAGCGTCACCTTCGACGTCCACGCCCAGCGCCGCGACGGCCGCGGCGCCCGCGAGGTCGTCCTGCCCTATTTCGTCGTCGCCGTGCAGGGCGGCACCCAGGTCCAGTCCAAGAGCGTCAGCCGGGTCGCCCTGCGCTTCGCCGACGGCCAGCTGCGCGCCAGCGCCTGCGGCTTCGGCGAGCGGCCAGGTGAGCCGCGCCGCGGTGACCCTTCCCGAGGACGTCCGCCAGCAGATCACCCGCCGGCGCAAGCCCGGCGACCCGTCGGCGGCGGTCGACCCGATGGCCGATCCGGCCGTTCGCGAGGCGGTCCGAAGGGCCAGCTTCGAGGTCCTGGTCGGCTTCCAGCTCACCCAGGACCAGCTCGCCTACAACGCGACGCGCTAGGGTAAGGGTTTCGCTGTCTGATCCCGTCATGCCGGACTTGATCCGGCGTCCACCTTTCTCTTGCTCCCACGCAATTGAAGAAGGTGGACCCCGGATCAAGTCCGGGGTGACGATTTATCGGGCGGCTCTCACCGCTCCGGCTCCGGCCGCCAGGGCGGGGGCGAGCCGAGGTCCGTCGGCGGCTCGGGACGGGTCGCCTCCCAGCGCGCCCGTTCGAACCGGTCGACGATATGGTCGGCGACGGCGGCATGGACCGGCGGCGCGTCGTCGTGATCCTGGCGCTTGTCGAGCGCCGCGACCTGATATTTCTCCAGCGCCCTCCAGATGTGCTTGGGCATGACTTGAAGCCATACCGTGATGGCCCTTCCCAGTTCGGCGGAGGTCACCGCGATTCGCTCGTCCATGGAGAACAAATAGCGAACAAGGACACGGCTTGGAAGCCCTCGCGAGGCTGCTATCGTGACCGCATGTGCAATCTCTTCCGCCTGCGCAACACCGAGGATCTGAGCCGACTGTTCGACGCCCGCCCGCTCGAGCTGCCGTTCGAGGCCCGGGCGGACATCTATCCGAAATACGAGGCGGTGGTGGTCCGCAAGGAGGCCGGGGAGCGACGGCTGGACTGCATGGCCTGGGGCATCGTCCGGACGATGCCGGGCAAGAGCGGCAAGCCGGTCAAGAAGGCGGTCACCAACGTCCGCAACCTCGACAGCCCGTTCTGGAGGTCGACGATCGCCAGCCCGGCGCAGCGCTGCCTCGTCCCCTTCACATCCTTCGCCGAGCCGAGACCCGGCAAGGATCCGGAGACGGGCCGTCCGGCCAATTGGTGGTTCACGATCGAAGGCGAGCCATGCTGCGCCTTCGCCGGCATCTGGCGCCTCAGCGACGGCGCCCGCCGCTTCGCCTTCCTCACCTGCGAGCCCAATCCGCTCGTCGCCCCGCTCCATCCCAAGGCGATGCCGGTCATCCTGCACCGCGAGGATTACGAGAGATGGCTCGACGGCGAGGCGGCCGACGCCTGCTCGCTCGCCCAGCCCTTCCCGAGCCAGCTGATGCGGGTGGCTTAGATATTCTCCTCTCCCGCCCTTTGCGGGAGAGGAGGGGCCCATCGCGAAGCGATGGGAGGTGAGGGTCTTGCTGACTCAGTGCTACAGACCCTCACCTCCCAAGCTTCGCTTGGGCCCCTCCTCTCCCGTAAGGACGGGAGAGGGGTTTCGTGAGCTCGGTGCTACGACCGTCGCCTCCCGAGCTCGCTAGCCTCCTCTCCCGTAAGGACGGAGAGGGGTTCGTGCCGTTGACTTGCCTCCGGCAGGCTCCACAGCGCCCGCCGCCGGCGCAAGCCGGTGCGCGCGCGGGAGAGTGCGGAGGGCTTGCCAAGGTCCGATGCCGCCGAAGGAGCAACCGCCCCGGAATCTCTCAGGCACAAGGGACCGCGCGCGTAAAGGCACTCTGGAAAGCGTCCTGCTTCGCCAAGGCTTCGCAGGACCACCGAAGGGGTAACCCGCCATAGCCCCGGATCAAGTCCGGGGCGACGGTGGGGAAAGCTCTCAGGTCCAGTGACAGAGGGGGTGGTTTGCGACTGCGTCCGGGCTCGGGCGTTGAAGCGGCGCCCTGGAGTGACTGGACATGAGCGAAGCCCCCGACCGACTCCTGCCTCTCGATGCCTGGCACCGCGCCCGCGGCGCCCGAATGGTGTCGTTCGCCGGCTATTCGATGCCGATCCAATATGAGGGCATCATCGCCGAGCATCGCTGGACCCGGGAATCGGCGGGCCTGTTCGACGTCAGCCACATGGGCCAGCTGATCGTCGCCGGCCCGCGAGGCCGAGAAGGGGCTGGAGAGGGTTCTTCCGGCCGACCTCTCGATCCTCAAGGAAGGCCGGCTGCGCTACTCCTTGCTCCTCAACGACGAGGGCGGAATCGTCGACGACCTGATGGCGACCCGGCGCGGCGACCATTTCTACGTCGTCGTCAACGGCGCCACCAAGGAAGGCGACATCGCCTATCTCGCCGAGAGGCTGCCGCGCGGAGTCGTCCTCGACCATATGAAGGAGCAGGCGCTGCTCGCCCTGCAGGGGCCGAAGGCGGTGGAGGTCCTCGCCCGGCTCGCCCCGGGCGTCGAGCAGCTCGGCTTCATGACCGGCGGGGCCTTCGACCTCGGCGGCGCCCCGGCCTGGATCAGCCGTTCGGGCTATACCGGCGAGGACGGCTTCGAGATCTCGGTTCCCGCCGCCCGCGCCGAGGCGCTGGCCGAGCTTCTCGCCGGCGAGCCGGAGGTGAAGCCGATCGGGCTCGGCGCGCGCGATTCGCTTCGGCTCGAGGCGGGGCTGCCGCTCTACGGCCACGATCTCGATGCGGAGACGACCCCGATCGAGGCCGACCTCGGCTTCGCCATCTCCAAGCGGCGCCGCGCCGAGGGCGGCTTCGCCGGCTGGCCGCGGATCCTGCGCGAGATCGAGGAAGGGCCGATCCGCCGCCGGGTCGGACTGTCCGTCGAGGGCCGCCAGCCGGTCCGCGAGGGCGCGGCGGTCGTCGATCCCGACGGCGACGAGGTCGGCAAGGTGACCAGCGGCGGCTTCTCGCCGATGCTCGAGGCGCCGATCGCCATGGCCTACGTCCCCGCCGCCTCGGCCGAGCCCGGCACCGACATCCGCCTCGTCCAGCGCGGCAAGATCTTCCAGGCGAAGGTGGTCCCGACGCCCTTCGTCCCCCACCGCTACCATCGCAAGGGAGCCGCCTGATGGCCGTCTACTATACCGAAGAGCATGAGTGGATCAGCGTCGACGGCGACCTCGCCACGGTCGGCATCACCGATTTCGCGCAGGGCCAGCTCGGCGACATCGTCTTCGTCGAGCTGCCCGAGGCCGGCCGGCAGGTCACCAAGGGCGGCGAGGCGGCGGTGGTCGAATCGGTCAAGGCCGCCTCCGACGTCTACGCTCCGGTCGACGGCGAGGTCGTCGAGCCCAATGCGGCGTTGAGCGACGACCCGTCGCTCGCCAATTCCGATCCGGAAGGGCGAGGGCTGGTTCTTCCGTCTGCGTCTCGCCGACCGCTCGCAGCTCGAGGGGCTGATGGACTCGGAGGCCTACAAGGCCTTCACGGACTCGCAGTGACGGTTTCAGCCATGCGTCATCCTGGTAGGGACCGAGCTGGCGAGGGCCCGTATCGAAGGACCGTCGCGTGCCTTCGATACGCCGCTTCGGCATCGCTCAGCCGGCTGCTCAGGATGAGCGGCTACGGAGCGCGTATGATGCCTCAACCCCTCCTCCCAATGGTCGCCGAGCGACTACGCCACCAACGCCGCGTTCGTGCCGGCGCTCGGCGCGGCGGCGCTTCAGCTGCTCGCGCCGCAGCCGGGCGAGCTGATCCTCGATCTCGGCTGCGGCGACGGCGTTCTGACCCGGCAGATCATGGAATCCGGGGCCCGGGTGATCGGGCTCGACGCGTCGGAGGCGATGGTCGAGGCGGCCCGGGCGCGGGGAGTCGACGCCTTCGTCGCCGACGCGCAGGCGCTCGACCTGGCCGACCAGGCCGAACGGTTCGGCCAGTTCGACGCCGCTTTCTCCAACGCCGCGCTGCACTGGATGCTCGATCCCGACGCGGTCGCCTCGGGCGTGTTCGCGATGATCAAGCCCGGCGGCCGCTTCGTCGGCGAGATGGGCGGGCAGGGCAATATCGCCGCGCTGCGCGCCGGCATCCGCGCCGAGCTCGGCGAGCGCGGCTACGCGGTGCCGGCCGAGGATCCGCAATGGTATCCGAGCTGCGAGGAGTTCGTGCGCCTCTACGGCTGCGCCGGCTTCACCGAGATCCAGGCACGGCTGATCCCGCGGCCGACTCCGCTGCCCGCCGGAGTCGCCGCCTGGGTCAAGACCTTCCGCGCCGGCTGGCTCGACGTGGCGATGGTTCCGGAATGGGAGCGGGACGATGTCGCCGCCTCAGTCGAGGCGCGGCTTCGGCCGGCCCTCCAGCAGCCCGACGGAAGCTGGGTCGCCGATTATGTCCGGCTGCGCTTCACCATGCGGAAGCCGGCCGAATAACGGAGTAAGAACATGCGTTACCTTCCCCTCGCCGAGACGGACCGGCAGGACATGCTTCGCGCCGTCGGCGCCGCCTCGATCGACGATCTGTTCGTCGACGTGCCCGAGGCCGCCCGCCTCGACGGCAAGATCGAGGGCCTGCCCGACCATCTCAGCGAGATGGCGGTGGAGCGGCAGCTGTCCGCCCTGGCGCGGCAGAATCTGGTCGCCGGCGACGTGCCCTTCTTCCTCGGCTGCGGCGCCTATCGGCACCACATCCCGGCGTCGGTCGACCATCTCATCCAGCGCGGCGAGTTCCTGACCAGCTACACGCCCTACCAGCCCGAGATCGCCCAGGGCACTCTCCAGGCCCTGTTCGAGTTCCAGACCCAGGTCGCCCGGCTCTACGGCTGCGACGTCGCCAACGCCTCGATGTACGACGGCTCGACCGCCTGCTGGGAAGCGATCGGAATGGCCCGGCGGATCACCCGCCGCGGCAAGGCGGTGCTCTCCTCGGGCCTCCATCCCCATTACGTCTCGGTCGCCCGGACGATGGCGCGGTTCACCGGCGACGTGCTCGAAGTCGCGCGAGCCGGAGCTGTCGCCGGAGCCCGACACCGGCCGGCTGCTCGACAGGATCGACGGCGAGACGAGCTGCGTCGTCGTCCAATATCCCGACATCCTCGGCCGGATCGGCGACCTTTCCGAGCTCGCCGCGCGGGCGCACGAGCTCGGCGCCCTGCTGGTCGCGGTGGTGACCGAGCCGGTCGCGCTCGGTCTGATCCGCTCGCCCGGGCGAGATGGGCGCCGACATCGTCGTCGGCGAGGGCCAGTCGATCGGGGTCGGGCTCAATTTCGGCGGTCCCTATGTCGGCCTGTTCGCGACCCGCGACAAATATGTCCGGCAGATGCCGGGGCGCCTCGCGCGGCGAGACGGTCGACGCCGAGGGCAAGCGCGGCTTCGTCCTCACCCTCTCGACCCGCGAGCAGCATATCCGCCGCGAGAAGGCGACCTCGAACATCTGCACCAGCTCGGTGCTCTGCGCGCTCGCCTTCACCATGCACCTGACCCTGCTCGGCGAGAAGGGCCTGAGGCAGCTGGCCGAGGCCAATCATCACATGGCGCTCGAGGCTGCCGAGCGGCTGGTCGCGCTGCCCGGCGTCGAGCTGGTCAACGAGACCTTCTTCAACGAATTCACCTTGCGCCTGCCGAAGGAGGCCCGGCCGGCGGTACGGGCGATGGCGGACAAGGGCGTGCTCGGCGGAGTGTCGCTCGGGCGGCTCTATCCGGGCGTGGAAGCGCTGGAGAACGGCCTGGTCGTGGCGGTCACCGAGACTGCCGATCCTCGGGACATCGATGCGCTGGTCAAGGCGCTCGGGGAGGCGCTGGCATGAGCATGAACCGCGAAGGACGGCCGACCCGGCCCGAGACGGCCGAGGGCGCGCCGACCACCTACACCGGCAATCGCGCGCTGATGCTCGAGGAGCCCCTGCTGTTCGAGATCGGCGATGCCGAGACGACAGGAGTGGATTTCGATCCGCCATCCCCGTCGAAGGGGAGCCGGCTCGGCGGCCTCGAGCGCAATCGACCGATCGGGCTCGCCGGGCTCACCGAGCCGCAGGCCGTGCGCCATTATACCCGCCTCAGCCGCCAGAATTACGCCATCGACCTCGGCCTGTTCCCGCTCGGATCCTGCACGATGAAGCACAATCCGAGGCTGAACGAGAAGGTGGCGCGGATGCCGGGCTTCGCCGACATCCATCCCGCTCCAGCCGGTCGACACCGTTCAGGGCGCGCTCGAGCTGATCCACCGGCTCGGCCGGCTGGCTGGTGAAGCTGACCGGAATGCACAGCGTCGCGATGAGCCCCAAGGCCGGCGCCCATGGCGAACTCTGCGGACTCCTCGCCATCCGCTCCGCGCTGGAGGCGCGGGGCGACGCGCGCGAGGTCATCCTCGTCCCGGAGAGCGCCCACGGCACCAACCCGGCCACGGCCGCCTTCGCCGGCTACCGGGTCGAGAACATCCCCGCGACGAAGCGCGGCCGGGTCGATCTCGACGCGCTCAAGGCCCGGCTCGGCCCGGACGTCGCCGCGGTGATGATCACCAACCCCAACACCTGCGGCCTGTTCGAGCCGGACATGGTCGAGATCAGCCGCGCCGTCCACGAGGCGGGCGGCCTGGTCTATTGCGACGGCGCCAATTTCAACGCCATCGTCGGCCGGGTGCGCCCCGGCGACCTCGGCATCGACGCGATGCACATCAACCTCCACAAGACCTTCTCGACCCCGCACGGCGGCGGCGGGCCGGGCTCCGGCCCGGTCGTCTTCTCGGAGGCCCTGACCCCGTTCGCGCCGCTCCCGTTCGTCGAGAAGCAGGGCGACCATTTCGCCCTGGTCGAGGAGGAGAATGCCGGCGAGCACCACGGCCAGAGCTTCGGCCGGATGGTCGCCTTCCACGGCCAGATGGGCATGTTCACCCGCGCGCTCGCCTATATCATGAGCCACGGCGCCGACGGCCTGCGTCAGGTGGCGGAGGATGCGGTGCTCAACGCCAATTACGTTCTGCGGCAGCTCGACGATCTGCTCGACGCGCCGTTCGGCGACAGCGGCCCGTGCATGCACGAGGCCCTGTTCAGCGACAAGGGCTTCGCCGGCGGCCTCACCACGCTCGACCTCGCCAAGGGGCTGATCGACGAGGGCTTCCACCCGATGACCATGTATTTCCCGCTGGTCGTCCACGGCGCCATGCTGGTCGAGCCGACCGAGACCGAATCGAAGGCGGCGCTCGACCAGTTCATCGGCGCGATGCGGTCGGTGGCCGAGCGGGCGAGGGCCGGCGACCAGAGCCTGAAGGCGGCTCCGGTCCACGCCCCGCGGCGGCGGCTCGACGAGACCTTGGCGGCGAGGAAGCCCGTCCTGGTCTGGAAGGCGCCGCCCCAGGCCGAAGCGGCCGAGTAGCTCCCGCCCGCAACGGGCCGTCCTACCGGCTAGAGCGGGCCGGCTTCAGGTTGAATCGTCACCCCGGACTTGATCCGGGGTCTACCTTCTTCAAGTCGTTGCGGCCGAAAGAAAAGGTGGATGCCGGATCAAGTCCGGCATGACGCGATGGTGCAACCTGAACCCTCAATGCCCTAAAGCGGGCGAGGCCTGGTTTCGTCGGATTCGCCGGCAGCCGCTTCGGGATCGGCCGGCGTTTCCCCCTGCGGATCCTCGTAGCTTTCGTAAGCGGCAGGCTCATAGTCGGCCTCCGGCTCGCCGCCTCCGAACTTCCGCCGCGCCCAGGCGCCGAGGCCGACGACGAGAGCGAGGATCAGGACGATGAACTTCTTGCCGAAGGCGAGGATGATCGCGAGCAGACCGGCCTTCTTGGCCACGGCGACCCCGGCCCCGGCGGCGACGAGGCCGGCAAGGCCGTATTCCGCTTTCTTGTCGGTCCCCGGCTGATAGTCGGCATAACGGCTGCCCGGCTGGAATTCCGCCGCCGCCGCGAACTTGGCCGCCGCCTGCCGGGTCTCCGCGAGCTTCGACATGCCGGTGATCATGTTGAGGCTGAGAACCCCTTTGCGGCCGAGCAGCCGGACGTCGTAGCTCAGCGTGTTGTCGGTCTGGCCCTCGAACTGGACGTTCTTCGCCCAGACCAGCGAATGGCTGCGCGGATCGTAGGTCGGAGCCTGGGCCCAGCCGATGAGATGCTGGGCGGGATAGCCCTGCCGGATCCGCTCCTCGTTGACCGCTTCGGTGCCTTCCTTCATTTCCTTGATCAGGCTGTCGTAATCGGTCGACGTCGCGTCCTTGTCGGTGACGTAGCCGGTCGGCTCGTAGGTGATGACCGCGCCCCAGACGTCGTCCAGGAAGGTCTTGCCGGCGGGGAAGACGAGGCCGAGCACGCCGTCCGCCGTCCCCGGCGGATTGCCCCATCCCTCGACGAGCACGCGCTTCGCTTCGTCGGCCGGGAGATAATAATAGTCCTTGCCGAGATGAAGCACCGCCGAGGCCTGCGGGATGGCGACGTCGCCGCTCACCGGATGAAGCGAATCGAGGATCGCGACCAGCTCCCGCTCGCGCGCCTTCGGGTCGGCTTCGGCCGGCTGGGCCGCAGCCGGCACGGCGATGCACAGGCCGGCGAGCGCCAGCACGAGCTTCAATAAATTTCTCATCCCCCGATTTCCCCCTTCCGTCCCGAGCTCAGGTTGCACGGTCAAACGGGGTCAGGCAAAGGAAATAAGTGAAACGGCAGGCTCCAGCCGCGGCCCGCAACCGCGACCCGATCGCCGCGGTGCTTCGCGAGGTGCTGCCCGCGAGCGGACTCGTCCTCGAGGTGGCGAGCGGGACGGGCGAGCATGCCGCCTGGTTCGCGGCGCTGTTCCCGCAGTTGGACTGGCAGCCGAGCGACCCCGACCCCGACTCGCTCGCCTCGATCCGCGCCTGGCGGGAGGAGTCGGCGCTGGACAATCTGCTCGAGCCGCTTCGGCTGGACGCTTCGGCCGAGGCGTGGCCGATCGCCCGGGCCGACGCCATCCTGTGCGTCAACATGGTCCATATCAGCCCCTGGACCGCGACCGAGGGGCTGATGCGGGGCGCCGGGCGGCGGCTCGCCGACGGCGCGCCGCTCGTCCTCTACGGACCCTATCGCCGCCCGGGGATCCCGACCGCGGCCAGCAACGAGGCTTTCGACGCCTCGCTCCGAGCCCGCGATCCCCAATGGGGGCTGCGCGATCTCGAGGCGGTCGAGGCGGAGGCGTTGGCCAACGGGCTCCGCCTCGAGCGGGTCTTCGAAATGCCCGCGAACAACATCACTTCGGTGTTCCGCCGCTGATCAGCGCTCGTTGAACCTCGGCAGGTCCGCCTGCTCCGGCT
This sequence comes from uncultured Alphaproteobacteria bacterium, assembly GCA_963716155.1. GTDB lineage: Bacteria > Pseudomonadota > Alphaproteobacteria > Sphingomonadales > Sphingomonadaceae > Allosphingosinicella. The sequence continues at coordinate 1,144,637 of OY970297.1, read as the reverse complement.
TGTCGCTGTCGCGCACGCGGGTCACCCCTTCGCCGCCCTCCACCTCCTCGCTCACCTCGTCGCGGCTGCCGATGTCGCGCTGGAGGTTGCCGCCGGACGTGCCGCCGAAGGCGGGGCCTTCCTCCATCCTTTCGATGAGCTCGCTGTCGTCGGGGCGGGTCTTGTCGGTCATGAGCCTCTCCTTCCTCGACCGGATCAATGCCGGGCCGGAGGGGCGGTTCCGAACAGCCTGACGAGCAGCAGGGTCCAGGCCGCTCCGAACGCCCAGCCGCCGGCGACGTCGCTCGGCCAGTGGACCTGGAGGATCATCCGGCAGAGACCGACCGCAAGGGCGATCGCGAGCGCCAGGGCCACCGCCGGCGCGCGCCATCGCGGGCTCGTCGCGAGCAGGGCGATGGCGAGCCAGGCCGCCATCGCATTGGCCGAATGGCCGCTCGGGAACGCCATCGAATGGACCGCGACATGATGGCCGGCGACGTCCGGACGGGCCCGGTCGAAGAGGGCCTTCAGCGCTTCGACCAGGAGCCTCTCGGAAGCGAGGATGACGAGCAGCAGGATGGCCCGGCGCCGGTGCCGGCGCCACAGCAGCCAGGCCGCGGCGAGGACGGCCGCGACGAGCGTCACCGACAGGTCGCCGAGCCGGGTGACGAGCCGGGCGGCGGGCACCAGATCCGCGCTGGCGAAGGCCGCCAGCACTCGCGGATCGGCGCCGCTTCCCGGGCCGCCGAGCAGCAGGGCGGCGATTCCGACCAGGATCAGAAGGGCGATCGCCAGCGGGAAAACGTATCTCGACATCCGCTTCCCCTGCCCGTTGCCGGCGGGCCCTGTCCAGCCCGAGCCATGCTTCGGTGGGGACGATTGGATTCCCGATTGATTCATGTTAGTCGATGGACTCGCGGGGGGTGCCGTGCATGGAATCGAATGAGAGATATTATGCCCGCCGGGCGCGCGAGGAGCTGCGCGCGGCGGAACGCGCCTTGACTCCGGAGGGCAAGGCGCGGCGCACGGCGCTCGCCGAGGCGTTCCTCGCCAAGGCTCGGGGCTGCAGCCTGGAAACGATGGTGAGCCCTGCTGGATTCGAACCAGCGACCTACTGATTAAAAGTCAGTTGCTCTACCGACTGAGCTAAGGGCCCCGACCGACGCTTCCCTAGGAGCGGGCCGGTATCGGGTCAACCGCGAGCCGGCCGTCCCTGACCTCGTCTCGCGAAATGGAAACGCTCGAAGCCCCGGGCGCCCCGGTCCGGGGACCGGATTCCGACTTGATCGGCGCCGCCAACATCGGCTCGCTTGGCGCTGAAACAATTGACAAAAAAGAGACACCCAACCGACACCAAGATCCTGGTGCATCGCCACTCAAAATGAGTCTAAACAGCAGCCATTCGAATTCACTGAATTGCGCTCAGTTCTCAGAACGGGAAGTGAGCGTAGCTGTGCAACTAGCGTATCCAGGGAGATAATAATGCCGACGATCAAGGGAACCACCGGAGCAGACACGCTGAACGGTAGCTATAATTACGACTATATATACGGTTTGGCCGGCAACGACATCATCAATGGCGGCTATGGCTCCGATTACCTTTATGGCGATCGCGGCGAATATGACTATCAAAGCCCGGTGGCGGGAGGCAACGACACCATCCGCGGCGGTTTCAATGACGATCATATCTTCGGCGAGGCCGGCGCCGACCTCCTCTACGGCGATTCCGGCGACGACACGATCGAGGGCGGCACCGGCAAGGACCGGCTCGACGGCGGCACCGGCGACGACCGGCTGATCGTCGGCAACCAGACCGAGATGACCGGCGACGTCGTCGTCGGCGGCAGCGGCATCGACACGCTGGTCGCCGATTTCACCGCCCGGACCAGCAACATCACTTTCGTCGCGCTGGATTCGCTCGCCACCTATACGTCCAGCTTCACCGTGACCGGCGTCGAGCGCTATGAGATCACGGGCACCACGTTCAACGACAACCTCACCGGCTGGATGCACGACGACATCCTCAAGGGCGGCAAGGGCGCCGACACGGTGAGGGGCAAGGAGGGCTCCGACGAGCTGTACGGCCAGGACGGCGCCGACACGATCCAGGGCGGCACCGGCAACGACTATCTCTACGGCGACGATTACGGCCAGGCCAATGCCGATTCGCTGTTCGGCGAGGACGGCCGGGATTCGCTTTACGGTGGCGGCGGCGGCGACAAGCTGGACGGCGGCGCCGGCAACGACATCGTCAACGGCGAGGACGGCAACGACCAGATGATCGGCGGCCTCGGCGACGATCTGATGGCGGGCGGCGCCGGCGCCGACACTCTGACCGGCGGCGCGGGCAATGACGACATCAGCTCGCACAACAGCTATTATGGAGTGAGGTTCGGCGACACCGGTCTCGACAAGGACGTCGTCGATGCCGGCGACGGCCATGACGAAGTGCTGATCGGAGTCGGCGACACCGCCAAGGGCGGCCTCGGAACCGACATCATCCGCCTGTCCTTCGACATGAGCACCATCGGCGTCACCTATACGCTGACGACGGCGCTCGTGACCCTGGCGAACGGAACGACGATCGACGGCTTCGAGCAGCTCGAATTCGCCGGCGGCTCCGGCATCGACACCGTCACCGGCGGTGCGCTGCGCGACATCCTCTACGGCGGCGAAGGCAACGACAAGCTGACCGGCGGATCGGGCGACGACCTGCTGGACGGCGACGACGGCACCGACACCCTGACCGGCGGCATCGGCAACGACGTCCTCTACGACAGCGGCACCGGCAACGACATCCTGAACGGCGGCGCCGACAGCGATTCGATCTACAATGGCGACGGTGCCGACAAGCTCAACGGCGAGGCCGGGATCGACACCATCTACATGAGCGAGGACGATTTCGCGGCCGACACCGTGAACGGCGGGACGGAGGTCGACACGGTCGACTTCTACCTGAGCTACATGTCGGTCTATCTCGACCTCACTACCCAGACCAACAATGACGGCGTCGCCAAGAACGACCGTTTCAGCGCCATCGAGAACGTCGTCGGAACGAGCTATGACGACGTCATCATCGGCGACGGCCTGGCCAACACCCTCGACGGCGGCGGCAGCGACGACGTCCTCAACGGCATGGGCGGCAACGACCGGCTGATCGGCGACACCGGCTCCGACACGATGACCGGCGGCACCGGCGCCGATACGTTCGTGCTGCAATCGGGCGGCAATGACGGCAGCGTGAGCTACTGGCCCGCCGACGTCATCACCGACTTCGTCCGCGGCACCGACAAGCTGGAGATCGACTCCGACTTCTTCGGCGACAACGTGACCCTGTCGGTCGGCGCCGGAATCCAGTCGGGCGGGGCGGCCCCCCACCTGCATTTCGACACCGCCACGTCGCGCCTGTGGTTCGACGCCGACGGCTCCGGCGTCGCCCATACGCCGGTGCTGATCGCCACCCTGGAGAAACTGACGACCCTGGCGATCACCGACTTCGTCGTGGTCTGACCGTTCGAACCGCCGGCCCGCCGGCCGGCCGCGATGCCGATCCTCCCCGAGCCCGTCTCGGGGAGGATTTGGTCGCACATGGTGGTTGCGCGGCGGCGCGCTTCGGCTAATCCTTCGCGGCGTCGCACCGGCACGGCGAGCGGGAGGGGTGAGATAGCGGGCAAGGCGAACGACGCGGCGGACGCCGCCGACGGGCTGGCGGCCGCGCACGACGCGCTCAAGGCCGATCCGTCGATCCAGTTCAGCCTGCCGCCGGTGCCGCCGCCGCCCGCGCCGCCGCGCTGGCTTCGCGACCTCTCGGATTGGCTGGCGGAGATCCTCGGCCCGGTCGGCCGCTTCTTCGGGTGGATCTCCGGCTTCATGCCGGACGCGCCTTATGCCCGACTGTTCCTGTGGATCGTGCTCGCCATCGCCGCGCTGGCGCTCGGCTGGGCGATCTACCTTCGGCTCCGCCACGGCGAGTGGCGGCTTCCTCGGCGGCGCCGGGCCCAGTCGGTCGAGCCGGGGCCCAGGGACGAGGAGGAATGGGCGCCGGAGGCGGCTCCGGCGCGGTCCTGGCTGCGCGAAGCGGACGCGCTGGCGGCGCAGGGCCGCTACGCCGAGGCGGTCCATCATCTGCTGTTCCGCTCGATCGAGGATATCGGCCGGCGCCGGCCCAGGCTGGTCCGGCCGGCTCTGACCAGCCGGGAGCTCGCCGCCGCCGAGCTTCTGCCGCCGCCGGCGCGAAGCCTGTTCGCGCGAATCGCCGGCCTCGTCGAACGCAGCCTGTTCGGCGGCCGCCCGGTCGAGGCCGGCGACTGGACGGCCGCCCGGGCGGCTTATGCCGATCTCGTCCTTCCTGGGACCTGGCGGGGATGAGCGACGTCGCGATCGGCGCCAGGGCGACCTCGGGGGCCTTCCGGCCGGCGACGATCCTGATCGTCGTCGCCGTCGGGATCCTCGCTTTCGTCGCCATGCTGGTGCTCGGCGCCTACGCCCCCGAGCTGCGCTCCTCCCGCAACGGCGGAGCCCACGCTTTGTCCAACGCCGCCACCGGGTTCAGCGGCATCGTCCGGCTCGCCCAGGCGACCGGGCGGAGGCCGCTCATCGCGCGCGACCGCGAGCTGTTCGAGACCGAGGCGCTGGTCGTCCTGACCCCGCCGACCGGAGCGACGGAATTGGGGGACATCCTGTCCGGCCGCACGAACAGGCCGACCCTGATCGTGATGCCGAAGTGGCTCACCGTCGCCAACCCGGCCCGCCAGGGCTGGGTCCATGCCGAGGGTTTCATGCCGGCCTGGGACCTGGCGAAGACCATCGCTCCGGACCATCCGATGAAGGTGGAGCGCCACCGCGGCGGAAGCCCGCTCCGGACCCTTCCGGCTCACGCGCCGGCGCAGATGCGGTTCGTCGCGCCGGGGCCGCTGCAGACCGCCAGCGGTCCGGGCATCGAGCCGATCGTCACCGACCAGTCCGGGCGCCCGGTCCTGGTCAAGGCCGGCGCCGGCCCTCTCTATCTGCTGTCCGACCCGGACCTGCTTTCGAACCGCGGCATGGCCGACCGGCGCCAGGCCGAGGCGGCGCTGGCGATGCTCGATTTCCTCAACTCGACGGGCGCCGAGCTTATCGTCTTCGACGTCACCTTGAACGGCCTCGGCCAGTCGCGAAGCCCGCTCCGGCTGATGTTCGACCCGCCCTTCCTCGCGGTGACCCTCGCGGTCGCGGCGGCCTTGCTGCTCGTCGGCCTTCAGGCGGTGGCGCGTTTCGGTCCGCCCCGGCCGCCGCAACGGGCGATCGCCTTCGGCAAGGCGGCGCTGATCGACAATGCCGCCGCCCTCGTCCGCCAGGCCCGGCGCGAGGCGGCGCTCGGCGGCCGCTATGCGGAGTTGATCCGCGAGAAAGCGGTGACGGTCTTCGCGGTGCCGGCGCGGCTGCGCGACGAAGCCGCCGCCGACTATCTCGACCAGCTCGACGGGCGGGACCGGTTCTCGAAGCTCGCCGCGGCGGCGAAGGAGGCGAGGGGGCGCGAGGCCCTGCTCGCGGCGGCGCAGGCGCTGCATCGATGGCAATGGGAGAAAAAAGGGTGAGTCCAGCGGAAGTACAGGCGCTCGCGGCCGACATACGCGGCGAGGTGGCGAAGGCCGTGGTCGGGCAGGAGGCGACGGTCGAGCTGATGCTCGTCGCCCTCTTCGCCGGCGGGCACATCCTGCTCGAAGGGCCGCCGGGCACCGCCAAGACCCTGATCGCGCACAGCTTCGCCCGAGCCGTCGGGCTCGATTTCGGCCGGATCCAGTTCACCCCCGACCTGATGCCCGGCGACATCATCGGCGCCAATCTGTTCAACTTCCAGACCTCGACCTTCACCCTGACCCGCGGGCCGATCTTCACCGAGCTGCTGCTGGCGGACGAGATCAACCGGACTCCGCCCAAGACCCAGGCGGCGCTTCTCGAGGCGATGCAGGAGCGCACCGTCACCATCGACGGCGAGAGCCTGCCGCTCTCCGAGCGCTTCATGGTCGTCGCGACGCAGAATCCGATCGAGCAGCAGGGCGTCTATCCCCTGCCCGAGGCGCAGCTCGACCGCTTCCTGTTCAAGCAGACCGTCGATTACCCGTCGGCCGAGGAGGAACGGAAGATCATCGCAACCCACGGCGCCCGCCAGACGGCGATGGAGCCGGCGCAATGGGGCGTCGAGCGCAAGGCCGACGCCGCCGCGATCGCCGCGGCGGTCGAGACGGTGGCGGCGGTCCGGCTGGTCGACGAGGTGATCGACTATATCGGCGCCCTCATCCGCGGCACCCGCGACGTCGCCGACCTCGAAACCGGGGGATCGCCGCGCTCCGGGGCGATGCTGGCGGGGGCGGCCCGCGCCCGGGCCGCGCTCGATGGCCGCGACTTCGTCATCCCCGACGACGTCAAGATGCTGGCTCCGGCCTTGCTCCGCCATCGCCTGATCCTGTCGCCCGCCGCCGAGATCAACGGCCGGGTCGTCGAGGACGTGGTCACCGACATCATCGAATCGATCGAGGCTCCGCGTTGATCTACCCGACCCGGACGGCGGTTCTGGCGGCGGCGGCGGGCGTGCCCGTCACCCTCGTCGTCGCCGCCGCGGCTCCGCAGCTCTGGTATGCCGGAATCGCCTGGCCGCTGGCGGTCGTGCTTCTCACCCTGGCCGACGCGCTCGCCGCCCACCGCCCTAGCGATGCGGCGGTGGAGGTGCCGGCGAACGCCTTCGTCGGAGCGACCGTCGATTCGAAGGTGACCGTCACCCTGGGCGGGCCGAGGCCTCCGGCGGAAGCCGAGGTCGCGCTCTCCGTCAATCCGCTGATCGCCGTCGCCGACGAGGATCCGCTGCCGGTCGAGCTCGAGGACGGTCGCGGCGCGGCGCTTCTGCCGCTCGTCATGCTGCGCCGCGGCGCCGGCCGGATCGAGCATATATGGCTGCGCTGGCACGGCCCGCTGGCGCTCGCCTGGCAGCAGCGGCGGATCGCGATCGACACGCCGTTGCTCATCCTCCCCGACGTCCGGCCGGTCCGCGAGCGCGGCGCCAAGGTCTTCCAGCGCCACGCGCTCCAGGGCCTGATCGCCCAGATCAACCGCGGCGACGGCACCGATTTCGACGCCCTGGTCGAATATCGATCGGGAATGGACCGAAGGGCGATCGACTGGAAGCAGTCGGCCCGGCACCTGAAGCTCCACGCCAAGGAGTTCCGCTCGGAGCGCAACAACCAGATCGTCTTCGCGATCGACGGCGGACGCCAGATGTCGGAGCCCGTCGCCGGCCTGCCGCGGGTCGACCGCGCCGTCTCGGCCATGCTTCTGGCCGGCTGGGTGGCCCTGAAGCTGGGCGACCGGGTGGCGCTCCACGCCTTCGATTCGAGGCCGCGAATCGCCAGCGGCCTGATCTCGGGCTCGGCCGCCTTCCCCGAGCTGCAGCGCCTCGCCGCGGACATCGACTACAGCGCCGAGGAAACCAACTACACTTTCGCGCTGACCACCCTGGCGACCCGGCTGACCCGCCGGTCGATGATCGTGCTGTTCACCGAATTCACCGATCTCACCTCGGCCGGCTTCATGGTCCGCGCGGCGAAAAGGATGGTCGAGACCCATTTGCTGCTCGTCGTCGTCCTCCGCGACGAGGAGCTCGAGGCGATCGCCGACGCCCTGCCGCAGCGGCCGGAGGACGTCACGCGCGCGGTCACCGCCGCCGCCCTGATCCGCGACCGGCGCCTCGCGCTGACCCGGCTTCAGCATCTCGGGGTGCATGTGATCGAAAGCGAATATGACAGGGTCGGAGAACGGCTGGTCGCAGGCTATCTCGACCTCAAGCGGAGGAACCTGCTGTGAGCGCTCCAGGCTCGGCTCTCGTCGACGCTCCGGCCCTGGTCAACGCGAGCCGCTTCCGAGCCGCCCACGAGGCCGACTGGGAGCGGCTCGACCGGCTGGTCACCCGGATGGAGAAAAGGTCGATCCGGGCCTTGTCCGACGACGACCTGCTCGCTTTGCCTTTGCTCTACCGGACGACCTTGTCCTCGCTCGCCGTCGCCCGCGACACGTCCCTCGACCGCGGGCTGCTCGTCTATCTCGAGCGGCTTTCGACCCGAGCCTATTTCCAGATCTACGGGGTGCAGACGTCGGTGTGGCGCCAGCTCGGCCATTTCTTCGCCCGCGGCTGGCCGGAAGCGGTCCAGTCGCTGTGGCGCGAGACCCTGATCTGCGCCTTGCTGACCCTCGCCAGCGCCGTCGTCGCCTATCTGCTGGTCCGCGGCGATCCCGCCTGGTTCTACGGCATCATTCCCGAGGGGCTGGCCGGCGGCCGCGATCCTACGGCCAGCGCCGAGTCGCTGCGCCGAACCCTCTACGACCGCCATGACGACATGCTGGCGACCTTCGCGGCCTATTTGTTCACCCACAACAGCCAGATCGCGATCTTCGCCTTCGCTCTCGGCTTCGCCTTCGCGATTCCGACGATCCTCCTCATCCTCTACAACGGCCTGATGCTCGGCGCCTTCTTCGCCGTGTTCGCGGCCAAGGGCCTCGCCTTCAACCTCGCCGGCTGGCTGGCCATCCACGGCACCACCGAGTTGTTCGCGATCGCCATCGCCGGCGCCGCGGGCCTGCGCATCGGGACGGCGATCGCCTTCCCGGGCCGCGATTCGCGCACCGAATCGGCGGTCCGCGCCGGCCGCTCCGCCGCGCTCGCCATGGCGGGGACGGTGATCATGCTCGCCGTGGCCGGCCTGCTCGAGGGGATCGGCCGCCAGACCATCGTCGACGATACTTCGCGCTACCTGATCGGAGCGGCGATGCTGGCCGGCTGGCTCGCCTATTTCTACATGCCGCGGCGGGGCCGCCATGGCCGCTAGCCTCGCCGAACCGGGCTCGATGCGGCGAAGCTTCGTCACGCCCGAGGGAGTCGACCTGCAGCTCGAGCTCGGCACCGCGGGCGCCCGCGCCGGAGCGTTCATGCTCGACGCCCTGATGATGCTCGTCATCCTCATCGTCATGACGGTGAGCCTCGCCTTCACGGCGATCGCCGCCAAGTCCGAGCTTCTGACCATCCTGTGGCTGCTCGGCTTCTTCGTGCTCCGCAACGGCTGGTTCTCGCTGTTCGAGATGGGCGGCCGGGGCGCCACTCCGGGCAAGCGGATGATGGGCCTTCGAGTCGTCGCCCGCGACGGCGCCCGGCTGACCGGCGGAGCCGTGATCGCGCGCAACGCGATGCGCGAGATCGAGGTGTTCCTGCCTCTGTCCTTCCTCGGCCAGCAGGCCGCGGCGGGGACGGCCGACCTCTTCCTGACCCTCTTCGCCCTGCTGTGGAGCGGCCTCTTCCTGTTCTTCCCGCTGTTCAACCGCGACCGGCTGCGCATCGGCGACCTCGTCGCCGGCACCTGGGTGGTCAACTCGGTCGGGGGGTCGCTCGGGGCGGACCTCGTCCGCGGCCTAGAGCGGCCGCGTCGGACCTTCAGCGAGGCGGCGCTCGACCTCTACGGAGTCTATGAGCTGCAGACCCTCGAGGACGTGCTTCGCGCCGGCCGCGCCGAGGAGATCGCCACCGTCGCCCAGACCATCCGGCTCAAGGCGGGGATCGACGAATGGGGCGACGACCGCGAGTTCCTCGACGATTATTACGCCGCCCTGTGCGCCCGACTGGAGCGCGGCCTGATGGTCGGACGGCGGCGCGAGAACAAGTTCGAGAATGCCGGCCAGTCGCCGCGCCGCCGCCGCTAGGAGCGCCGCTCCAGGCGCCTGAGCAGCTGGCGGACATGTGGCGCCGCTGATCGGATCGCGCCAGAGCGGGACGATCTCGGCGAGCGGCTCGAGCACGAAGCGGCGCGCGCCGGAATTCGGGATGGGGGACGACCAGGCCGCCGCCGGCCCACGCGCCTTCCGACCACAGGATGATGTCGAGATCGAGCACCCGCGGCCCCCAGCGCCGGCCGCCGCGGCGGCCGAAGTCGCGCTCGACCCGCTTGAGCATGGCGAGCAGGGCAGGGGGGTCGAGCTCGCTCTCGACCAAAGCGACGGCGTTGGCGAAGCCGCGCCCGGCCGGCCCCAGGGCGGGCGTGGAGCGCACTTTCGAGAGCCGGGCGGCGCCGATCGCTTCGGCCGCCGCGCGCACCGTCCGCAGCCGGCGCGCCGTGGCGGCCGCGGCGGTTCGAGCCGAGAGCGATTGCGTAGAGATAGGTCAAACCGTTCGCCCCGAGCTTGTCGAAGGGCCTTCCTTACTTCCGCCCGAGGATAAAGGAAGGATTGGGCTTCGACAGGCTCAGCCCGAACGGTATGGAGGCGGCGTGCATAGCCGTTACGACTTCTCCCGTCCCCGAGCTCGAGGCGCCGCGCGACTGTCCGCTCTGCCCGCGCCTGGTCGGCTTCCGCGAGGCGCTGCGCGAGGAGCATCCCGACTGGTGGAACGCGCCGGTGCCGCATTTCGGCGATCCCGGCGCCTGGCTCGCCATTTGCGGCCTCGCCCCCGGCAAGCAGGGCGCCAACCGCACCGGGCGGCCGTTCACCGGCGATTTCGCCGGCCTGCTGCTCTACGAGACCCTGCTCAAGTTCGGCCTCGCCGAGGGCCGCTTCGAGGAACGGCCGGACGACGGGCTGCGGCTGAAGGGCGTGGCGATCGTCAATTCGGTCAAATGCGTGCCGCCGCAGAACAAGCCGACTGCCCGAGGAGATCGCGACCTGCTCGCGGACCTATTTCCAGCCCGCGCTGGCGGCGCTGCCCAACGTGCGGGTGCTGGTCGCGCTCGGCCAGATCGCGCACGATGCGGCGGTCCGGGCGGTCGGCGGGCGGCTCTCCGCCTACAAGTTCGGCCATCTCGCCGAGCATCGCCTGCCCGACGGCCGGATCCTGATCGATAGCTACCATTGCTCGCGCTACAACCAGAACACCAACCGGCTGAACGCGGCGATGTTCGAAGCGGTGTTCGAGCGGGCGCTGGAGGTGAGACAATCCGTCGCCCCAGCGTAGGCTGGGGCCCCGGCGGGTGAAGAACTCGGTGCCTTCATCCCCTGGGGTCCCAGCCTTCGCTGGGACGACGTCAGATGTCCTCCGTGATCCGCCCGTAAAGATCCGGCCGGCGGTCGCGGAAGAAGCCGAAGGCGGCGCGGTGCTTCCGGGCCTGGTCGAGGTCGAGCGTGGCGGTGAGCACGCCCGTCTCCTTGTCGCCGAACTCGGCGAGGATGTCGCCGCGCTCGTCGCAGATGAAGCTGTGGCCGTAGAAGCGCTGGCCGTGCTCGGTGCCGATGCGGTTGGCGGCGACGACCGGGACGACGTTGGAGACGGCGTGGCCGATCATCGCCCGCCGCCACATCCGGCTGGTGTCGAGGTCGGGATCGTGCGGCTCGGTGCCGATCGCGGTCGGGAAGAGCAGGATCTCGGCGCCCTCCAGCATCAGCGACGCGCGCCGTCTCCGGATACCATTGGTCCCAGCAGACGCCGGGCCGACCGTGCCGAAGCGGCGTCTGGAAGGTCTTGAAGCCGGTATTGCCGGGGCGGAAGTAGAATTTCTCCGAATAGCCGGGGCCGTCGGGGATGTGGCTCTTGCGGTAGACGCCCATCACCGCGCCCTGGTCGTCGATCATGGCGAGGCTGTTGTAATGATGGTGGCCCTCCGCCTCGAAGAAGCTGGTCGGGATGTAGACCTCGAGCTCGGCGGCGAGCTTCTGCATCGCCGGCACCGCGGGATGCCGGTCGACGGGCAGAGCGCGGGCGAAATGGCCCTCGTCCTGGGTGCGGCAGAAATAATGGCCCTCGAACAGCTCCGGCGGAAGGATCAGCTTCGCGCCGCGCCCGGCCGCCTCGCGCACCAGCTCGGAGACGGCGGCGATATTCTCCTCGACGTTGTCGGTGAAGGCGAGCTGGAGGGCGGCGACGGTGAGGCTGGTCATGAGCCCCCTATCGCGGCACCTGCTGGCTGATGCAATGGAAGCTGCCGCCGCCGGTCAGGACATGGCGGCGCTGGATGCCGACGGCGCGGCGGCCGGGGAAGAGGGCGCCGATCGCCGCGACCGCCGCCTCGTCGTTCGCCGCGCCGTAGAGCGGCACCACCACCGCGGCGTTGCCGATGTAGAAGTTCATGTAGGAAGCCGGGACGATCTCGCCGTCGCGCTCGACCCGGCCGGGCGAGGGGAGGGCGACCACCTTCAGCCCGAACGCCTCGGCGCGCGCGCGGGCGTCGCGCGTAGACGGCGGCATTGGGATCGTCGCCGCCCGCCGGCATCGGGAATGGCGAGCGTGCCCTCGGCGACGAAGCGGGCGAGATTGTCGACATGGCCGTCGGTATGGTCGTTGAGCAGGCCCTCGCCGAGCCAGAGCAGCCGCTCGATGCCGAGATCGTCGCGCAGCCGCGCCTCGACCTCGCTCGCGGCTCATGCCGGGATTGCGGTTGGGGTTGAGCAGGCATTGCTCGGTGGTGACGGCGAGGCCGGTGCCGTCGACGTCGATCGCGCCGCCCTCCAGGATCCAGTCGCGGCGGTCCGCCTCCAGGTCCGGCGCTCTCGGCGAGGCGCAGGCCGATCGTGTCGTCGCCCTCGAGCTCGATATTTGCCGCCCCAGCCGTTGAAGCGGAAGCTGCGCGGCCGGCGCTCGCCGCCGCCCTTGAGGATCGAGCGGCCCGGTGTCGCGCAGCCAGATGTCGCCGAACGGCTCCTGCGACGACGGTCGCGAACGGCGCGAGCTCCGCGCGCGGCTCGGGCCGAGGCGGGATCGGCGGCGACCAGCCGCACCTCCTCGCCGGCGCCGTCGGCGTGGACGGCGCGGGCGAAGGCGGCCACCTCCAGCGCGCGCCGGCTCGAGATCGTCCTCCCACAGGTCGGCGTGGCTCGGAAAGCCGATCCAGACCCATTCATGCGCCGCCCATTCGGGCGGCTGGCGTGCCGTCACTGCGCGCCCTGCGGCCCGGCGCGAGCGGTCGCGGATGGCCCGGAATTCGTCGCCCGGATACCAGTTCGGCCAGGCGTCGCTTTCGGCCAGCTCGCGGCCGATCAGCGTAGTAGATTTCGAGGTCGCGGATCGCGCCCGACCAGTCCCAGTTCGGGATCATATTCGTCGCTCGGCTGGTGGTAGCGGTTGGCGCGGTAATCCTCGGCCGCCGCGCGGCCGGCGGCGACGCCGCCATTGACCAGATCCTCGCCGCCTTCGGCATAGAGCATCGGCACGCCGCGCTTGGCGAGGCTGAAATGGTCGGAGCGGTAATAATAGCCGGCCTCGCGGCGTCGGCTCGTTCTTGACCGTCAGGCCGTAGCGCGGCGGTCGCCGCGCTTCAGATAGTCCTCGAGCTCCGACTTGCCCTGGCCGATCGACGACGAAGTCGCGCGTGTTGCCGATGATGTTGAGCCCGTCCATGTTGATCCCGCCGACCGTCTGGGCGAGCGGATAGATCGGATTCTCGGCATAATATTTGCGAGCCGAGCAGGCCCGATTCCTCGGCGGTGACGGCGAGGAAGACGATCGAGCGCTCGGCAGTGCCGGCGCCGGGCATGGGCTTCGGCGAGCGCGATCAGGCCGGCGGTGCCGGTCGCGTTGTCGAGCGCGCCGTTGCAGATGTCGTCGCCGGTCGGGTCGGCGTCGCAGCGGCCGAGATGGTCCCAGTGGGCGGTGTAGATGACATATTCGTCCGGCCGCTTCGCGCCCGGCAGGATGCCGATCACGTTGCGCGAGGCCTGCCGCTTGATCTGGTTGGTCAGCGAGACCGAGGCGCGGGTGCGCAGCGGCACCGCCCTGAAGCCCGGCCGCTTCGCCGCGGCGGAGAGGGCGTCGAGATCCTGGCCCGACGACGCCGAGCAGCCGGCGCGCCGCGTCGCTGGTCAGCCAGCCGATCACCTTCGACTGGTCCATATGGTTGCCCGGCTCGTCCATATTGTACTGGGGGCCGGTCCAGGAGGACTGGACGACGTTCCAGCCATAGGCGGCCGGCTCGGTGTCGTGGACGATCAGCGCCGCCGGCCGCGCCCTGGCGGGCCGCTTCCTCATATTTGTAGGTCCAGCGGCCGTAATAGGTCATCGCCCGGCCGTTGAACGGGCCTTCCAGGTCCTCGTCCTGCCAGTCCGGGTCGTTGACCAGGATGACCACCGTCTTGCCGCGCACGTCGACGCCGGCATAGTCGTTCCAGCCGCGCTCGGGCGCGTTGATGCCGTAGCCGACGAAGACGATCTCGCTGTCCTTCGAGCTCGACCTTCGGCTGCACCTGATAGGTGTTGGCGACGAAATCGGTGCGGTGGCTGAGGACGAGCGGAGCGCCGCCGCCGGTGATGGTCAGCGCCGTCGGCGTCGCGCTGGTCTCGACCAGCGGCACGTTCTGGAACCAGCTGCCCTTGTTGCCCGGCTGAAGCCCGGCCTTGCGGAACCGCTCGGCGATGTAGGCGACCGTCTTCTCCTCGCCGGCGGTGGTCGGCGCCCGGCCCTCATATTCGTCGGACGAGAGGATCTGGGTGGCGGTGGTCAAGGTCGCCAGCGAGATCGGCGGGCCGGAATAGGGGCCGGCCGCCGTCGGCTCGCGCGGGGTGGCGCAGGCGGCGAGCAGCAGGGCGGCGGCGGGGACGGCAAGGGATCGAAGCGGCACCAGCACTCTCCTCTCGGCCCCACCCCGCGCGGGCCATGGCAGCAAGATTTCCGCCGTGCAAGCTTGCGCGTCGAGCGCGGTGCTGGCATCGTCGCGGCCGGCTTGGGTCCGGGACCTAAGTGATTGGGGGTAATCATGTTTAGGATATTTTCGCTGGCGCCTCTGGCGCTGCTTTTCCTGGTGGCCGCGACTCCGGTCGCGGATCCGCCCGCCGCCTTCGGCGTGCGCGAGCGGGTGCTCGACATCTCGATGTCGCCGGGCGGATCGAAGATCGCCTTCATCACTCCCGGCCCGGGCCAGTCGACGGTCCTCTATACGGTCGACGCGGCGGGCGGCTCGGCGCCGGTCCGGGCGGTCGCCGCGGACGGCCGGCCGGAACGTCTCACCGAGTGCGGCTGGGTGTCGGAGCAGCGGCTGATCTGCACGATCTATTTCGTCGTCGAGAACATCGTCCCCAACCAGCCGGTCGACGGCACCCGGCTGTTCGCGGTCAACGCCGACGGGAGCGGCGCCAAGCTGCTCAGCCGGAGGACGGGCGCCAACGACCTCTATCTGGCGACCGGCGGCGGCGAGGTGATCGACTGGCTGCCAGGCAGCGACGGCGAGGTGCTGATGGGCCGGACCTACGTCCCGGAATCGCGCATCGGCTCCCATTTCGAGGAGAAGAGGAAGGGCTATGGAGTCGACCGGGTCGACACGCTTTCCACCAACACCAAGACCGTCGAGCAGCCCGACGACCATGCCGGCGGCTATATCAGCGACGGCCGCGGCACCGTCCGGATCATGGCCACTTACGATGTCGCCGGAGCCACCGGATATGACGAGCGGCAAGGTCAATTATTTCTACCGGACCAAGGGCTCACGCGAGTGGAAGCCCTTCTCCAACTACAATGTCGAACACGCTCGAAGGATTGCGTCCCGTCGCGGTCGATCCCGACCCTCGACGTCGCCTACGCCTTCCGCAAGGATTCGGCTGGCCGCCATGTGCTGGTCAGCGTCGCCCTCGACGGCTCGAAGCGCGAGACCCTCGTCTTCGCCCATCCTCAGGTCGACGTCGATTCGACTCGTGCGGATCGGGCGGGCGCAACGCGTGGTCGGCCTGACCTTCGCCACCGACCGGCGCCAGGCGATCTACTTCGACAAGGAGCTCGCCGCGCTCGGCCGCTCGCTTTCCAAGGTGCTCCCCGGCCTGCCGCTCGATCAGCTTCCTCGATTCGAGCGAGGACGAGAGCAAGCTTCTGCTCTTTGCGGGAAGCGATACCGATCCGGGCCGTTATTACGTGTTCGACAAGAAGGCCAAGACCCTCAACGAGATCATGCTCGCCCGGCCCGAGCTCGAGAACGCCCAGCTCGCGGCGATGAAGCCGGTCACCTATCAAGGCGGCCGACGGCACCCAGGTCCCGGCCTATCTCACCCTTCCGCCGGGCAGCAGCGGCAAGGGCCTTCCGGCCATCGTCATGCCGCACGGCGGTCCGAGCGCGCGCGACGAATGGGGCTTCGACTGGCTCGCCCAGTTCTTCGCGAGCCGGGGCTACGCCGTTCTCCAGCCCAATTACCGCGGCTCGTCCGGCTATGGCGACGCCTGGTACCAGAAGAACGGCTTCCAGTCGTGGCGCTCGGCGATCGGCGACGTCAACGACGCCGGCCGCTGGCTGGTCGCGCAGGGGATCGCGCGATCCCGCCAAGCTCGCCATCTTCGGCTGGTCCTATGGCGGCTATGCGGCGCTGCAGGCGAACGTGGTCGATCCGAACCTGTTCAAGGCCGCGGTCGCGGTGGCTCCGGTCACCGATCTGGGGACGATGATCCAGGATTCGCTCTTCTGGTCGAACTACCGGATCATGCGCAACTTCATCGGCACCGGACCGCATGTCCGCGAGGGGTCGCCGGCCGAGAATGCCGGCAAGATCGTCGCCCCGGTTCTGCTCTTCCACGGCGACCGCGATATGAACGTCGGGGTTCGCCAGTCGCGGATCATGGCCGACCGGCTGAGGGACGCCGGCCGAAAGCCCGAGCTCATCGTCTATCCGAACCTCGACCATTATCTCGAGGACAGCACCGCCCGGACCGACATGCTGAGGCGGACGGACGCCTTCCTCCGCCAGGCGCTGAAGCTGTGAGCGGGCGACGGTCGCGGGCCATGGGGGCGGCGCGATATTCGCTCGCGGCCCTGTCGCTTCTTGTCCTCGTCGGAGCGGGACCGCCGGCCGACCCGCCGAAGGCGTTCGGCGCCCGCGAAGGTGTGCTGGACGTCGCCCTGTCGCCGTCCGGCAGGAAGGTGGCTTTCATCACCCCGGGCCCCGGCCAGGCCACCATCCTCTACACGGTCGAGGCGGCGGGCGGCGCGAACGCGCGCCAGGCGCTGAGCGCGGACGGCAGGCCGGAGCGGCTGGCGGGATGCGGCTGGGTGTCGGAGGAGCGGCTCGTCTGCACGGTCTACATGGTCGTCGACAACATCCTGCCCGGCCAGCCGATCGGAGCGACCCGGCTGGTCGCCGTCAATGCCGACGGCAGCAACCTCAAGCTGCTCAGCCGCCGGCAACGGGCCTACGATCTCTACGTGTCCTTCGGCGGCGGCGACATCGTCGACTGGCTCCCGGGAAGCGACGGAGCGGTGCTGATGGGCCGCCAATATGTGCCCGAAGGGCGCTCCGGGACCCATATGAGCGACGACCGGGAAGGCTATGGGGTCGACCGGATCGACACCGCGAGCCTGTCGAGCAAGACCGTCGAGCCGCCCCGGCAGCGGGCCAGCGACTATATCAGCGACGGTCGCGGCACCGTCCGGATCATGGCGAGCACCGACGTCGCCGGCGCCACCGGCTACGACAGCGGCAAGCTCAATTATTATTACCGGACCAAGGCGTCGCGCGACTGGAAGCCGCTCGGCACCTACAACGTCCTGACCGGCGAGGGCTTCTATCCGATCGCCGTCGATCCCGACCTCGACGTCGCCTACGGCTACAAGGAGGGGGCGGGCGGCCGCCGCGCGCTGTACAGCGTCGCCCTCGACGGATCGAAGACGGAGAAGCTGGTCTTCGCCCATCCCGCAGGTGGACGTCGACGGCACGGTCAGGATCGGCCGAGCCCACCGGGTCGTCGGCGTCACCTATGCGACCGAGCGGCGCGAGGCGGTCTATTTCGACGCGCCGCTCGCCGCCCTCGGCCGCTCGCTGTCCAAGGCGCTTCCCGGACTGCCCCTGATCCGCTTCGTCGATTCGAGCGCCGACGAGAGCAAGCTCCTGCTCTGGGCCGGCAGCGACACCGATCCCGGCCGCTATTATCTGTTCGACAAGGCCGCCAAGCAGCTCAACGAGCTGATGCTGGCGCGCCCGGAGCTGGAGAACGCCGACGCTCGCGCCGATGAAGCCGGTCCGCTACAAGGCCGCCGACGGCACCGAGGTGCCCGCCTATCTCACCCTGCCGCCCGGCAGCACGCGGCAAGAACCTTCCGGCGATCGTCATGCCGCACGGCGGCCCGAGCGCGCGCGACGAATGGGGCTTCGACTGGCTCGCCCAGTTCTTCGCCAGCCGCGGCTATGCGGTGCTTCAGCCCAATTACCGCGGCTCGGCCGGCTATGGCGACGCCTGGTACCAGAAGAACGGCTTCCAGTCGTGGCGGACCGCGATCGGCGACGTCAACGACGCCGGCCGCTGGCTGGTCGCCCAGGGGATCGCCGATCCGGCGAAGCTGGCGATCGTCGGCTGGTCCTATGGCGGCTATGCGGCGCTGCAGTCGGACGTGCTCGATCCGAGCCTGTTCAAGGCGGTCGTCGCGATCGCGCCGGTCACCGACCTCGCCACGCTGCGTCCAGGACAGCGCGACTTCACCAACTACCGGCGTGGTGCGCAACTTCATCGGCACCGGGCCGCATGTCGCGCGAAGGCTCGCCCGCTCAGAATGCCGGCAAGATCATCGGCGCCGGTGCTGCTGTTCCACGGCGACAAGGACCTCAACGTCGGCGGTCGGCCAGTCGCGGATGATGCACGACCGGCTCAGGGCGCGCGGGCAAGAGGAGCGAGCTGATCGTCTATCCGGGCCTCGACCACCAGCTCGACGACAGCGCCGCGCGGACCGAGATGCTGAGGCGCAGCGACGCCTTCCTTCGCCAGGCGCTGAAGCTCTGAACGAAAAAGGGCGGCTCCGCGCGGAGCCGCCCTTGTTCTTTCCCAGGCCTTCGAAGCCGGTCAGCGCGAGTAGAACTCGACGACCAGGTTCGGCTCCATCCGCACCGGATAGGGCACCTCGTCCAGCGTCGGGACGCGGGTGAAGGTCGCCTTGGCGGTGCCGTCGGGGGCGACATATTCGGGGATGTCGCGCTCGGCGAGGCCCTGCGCCTCCATCACCAGCGCCATCTCCTGGGCCTTGGAGCCCAAGCGTGATCTCGTCGCCGACGTTCACCCGGCGCGAGGCGATGTTGCACTTCACGCCGTTGACCCGGATGTGGCCGTGGCTGACCAGCTGGCGGGCGGCCCAGATCGTCGGCGCGAACTTGGCGCGGTAGACGACCATGTCGAGACGGCGCTCGAGCAGGCCGATCAGATTCTGGCCGGTGTCGCCCTTCATCCGGCGCGGCCTCGGTGTAGGTGCGCTTGAACTGCTTCTCGGTGACGTCGCCGTAATAGCCCTTCAGCTTCTGCTTGGCGCGCAGCTGGATGCCGAAGTCCGACATCTTGCCCTTGCGGCGCTGGCCGTGCTGGCCGGGGCCGTATTCGCGGCGGTTGACCGGGCTCTTGGGCCGTCCGAAGACGTTCTCGCCCATCCGGCGGTCGAGCTTGTACTTGGCGCTGCTGCGCTTCCTCATCTTATAGTCCAATCTGCTGTTGTCGTGCGTTCCCGGAACCGCACCGCATGGCCTGTTGCCATGCGCGGCCGCCGCTTCACCGGGGTGCGGGGCCAATTGCGAAGCGCCGCACATGGCGGCGCCGGCCGCGAAAGTCAACCGCGGCGAGGCAGCACGGCCGTGATCAGCGGCTCAGTTGGACGACGGCTCGTTGCGCCGGGTCTGCGCCTGGTTGAGATCGTTGCGCATGATCCGCTTCTGCTCGGCCCATTCCTCGCGGGTCATGCAGATGCGCTTCTTGGAGAGGCGCGAGCCGGTCTCCTTGATCGGCTTGCAGACCATCTGCGTGTTGCGCTTGGCGTTGGCGTCGCTCGAGCTGTCCGCCAGAGCCCCGGTCGGCGCGATCAGCGCCGCGATCAAGATCAGTTTTTTCATCGCAATCCCCATCGAATCCGCGGCAAAATCTCCGCTGGCGGCGCCGAAGTCAAGCTCGACACCCTGTGCGGCCGCGCTAAAGCAGGACGGATGAACGCCAACCGAACGGCTCCCGAGGCCTGCCGGACCATGGCCGAGGTCCGGCACGGCGTCGACCGGCTCGACGAGGAGCTGGTGAAGCTGCTCGGCGAACGCTTCCGCTACATGGACGCCGCGGCCCGGATCAAGCCGGTTCGCGAGGCGGTGCGCGACGAGGGGCGCAAGGCGCAGGTGCTGGCCAATGTCGGGCGCCTCGCCGCCGAGCAGGGGGTGCCGGCGGCGGCGGCGGCGGAGCTTTACGAACGGCTGGTCGAGGCCTCGATCGCCTACGAGCTCGGCCGTTTCGACGCGCTTCGGGGCGGCGCCGAATAAGCAAGAACGGCTAATCGCGGCGCCGCCTCGGCTCGGCCAGGGCCCGGATGATCCCACGCATCGCCTGAACCTCGCGGTTCGACCAGCCCGCCTTGGTGAGGATGGTCCGGATCGTGTTGCGGGTCGCCGGAGTCCGGTCCGGGCGGGTGGAAATAGTCGGCCGCGACCAGCGCCTCGTCGAGCTGGCCGATCAGCCCCTCGAGCTGCTCGTGGCTGGCCCGCGGCTCCGCCGGCTCGCCCAGCGTCGGCACCGCCAGCGCCTCGTGCTTCGACCATTCGTAGGCGATCAGGATCACCGCCTGGGCGAGGTTCAGCGAGGTGAAGCCGGGGTTGACCGGGACGGTGACGATCTTGCCGGCGACCGCCACCTCGTCCGTCTCCAGCCCCGACCGCTCGGCGCCGAACAGGATGGCGGAAGGCTCGGCCTGCGCCCGAATCTCCCGCGCCGCCTCCTCCGGGCGTGACCACCGGCACGACCAGCCCGCGCTTGCGCACGGTGGTCGCATAGACGTGCGCGCAGTCGCCCACCGCCTCGGCGACGGTCGTCGAAGACCCGCGCCCGTTCGAGCACGACGTCCGCCCCCGAGGCCGCCGGCCCCGCCGAAGGGTTGGGCCAGCCGTCCCGAGGCGCCACCAGCCTCAGGTCGGTCAGGCCGAAATTGAGCATGGCCCGGGCGGCCTTGCCGATATTCTCGCCCAGCTGGGGCCGGACGAGGACGATCGCCGGGGGCCGGCTCACTCGCGGCCGGCTTCGCCGACCGAGCCCGCGAACTCCTCGAAATCCTTCGCCTCGCGGAAGTCCTTGTAGACGCTGGCGAAGCGGATGTAGGCGACCGGGTCGAGCGCCTTCAGGCCGTCCATCACCAGCTCGCCGATCCGGGTCGAGGCGATCTCGCTGTCGCCGCTGGTCTCGATCTGGCGCTGGAGCGAGGAGACTAGCCGGTCGAGCCGCTCGGCGGGCACCGGCCGCTTGCGGCAGGCGATGGCGATCGAGCGCTCGAGCTTGGCCCGGTCGAACGGCTCGCGGCGGTTGCCCGCCTTGACCACGGTGAGATCGCGGAGCTGGACCCGCTCGAACGTGGTGAAGCGGGCGCGAGCATTCCTCGCACTGGCGCCGCCGCCGGATCGAGGCGCCGTCCTCGGTCGGGCGGCTGTCCTTGACCTGGCTGTTCTCGTGGGAGCAGAACGGACAGCGCAACTACAGGTCCTGGTAGATCGGGAAGCGTGCGCAGAGCTCGCGCACCCGGCGCCTCACCTCCGCCTCGACCGCCGGGTCGCCCTCTTCGCCCTTGTCGCGAAGCCCCTCGAGCACGTCGGCGACCATGTCGGCGATGTCGCGGAACTCGGCGACCCCGAAGCCGCGGGTCGTGCCGGCCGGCGAGCCGACCCGGATCCCGCTGGTCTTGACCGGGGGCAGGGGGTCGAACGGGATCCCGTTCTTGTTGCAGGTGATCGACGCGCGCTCGAGCGCCTCGTCGGCGTCCTTGCCGGTGACCCCGAGCGGCCTCAGGTCGACCAGGGCGAGATGGGTGTCGGTGCCGCCCGAGACGAGGTCGGCGCCGCGCTCCTTCAGTCGGCCGGCCAGCGCCTTGGCGTTGGCGATGACCGCCCGGGCATAGCTCTTGAAGCCGGGCTGCAGAGCCTCGCCGAACGCCACCGCCTTGGCGGCGATGACGTGCATCAGCGGCCCGCCCTGGAGGCCCGGGAAGACCGCCGAGTTGATCTTCTTGGCGATGGCCTCGTCGTCGGTCAGCACCATCCCGCCGCGCGGCCCGCGAAGCGTCTTGTGGGTGGTGGTGGTGACGACATGGGCGTGGCCGAACGGGGTCGGATGCTCGCCCGCCGCGACGAGGCCGGCGAAATGGGCCATGTCGACCATGAAGATCGCGTCGACCTCGTCGGCGATGGCGCGGAAGCGGGCGAAGTCGATGTGGCGCGGATAGGCCGAGCCGCCGGCGATGATCAGGCGCGGCCGGTGCTCCCTGGCCAGCGCCTCGACCTGGTCGAAGTCGATGCAGATCGTCGTCGCGCCGCACGCCGTACTGGACGGCGTTGAACCATTTGCCCGACAGCGCCGGCTTGGCGCCGTGGGTGAGGTGGCCGCCGGCGTCGAGCGACATGCCCAGGATCGTGTCGCCCGGCTTGGCCAGCGCCAGCATCACCGCGCCGTTGGCCTGGGCGCCGCTGTGCGGCTGGACGTTGGCGAAGCCGCAGCCGAACAATTGCTTCGCCCGCTCGATCGCCAGCGTCTCGACCGCGTCGGACGGCGCGCAGCCCTGATAGTAGCGCCGGCCCGGATAGCCCTCCGCATATTTGTTGGTGAGCACCGAGCCCTGCGCCTCGAGCACCGCCCGCGAGACGATATTCTCCGACGCGATCAGCTCGATCTGGTTCTGCTGCCGGTCGAGCTCGGCGGCGATCGCCTCGGCGACGTCCGGATCGGCCTCGGCGAGGCGGCCGGTGAAGAAGCCCGAATGCTGGACGTCGGCGAAATCGAAGGCGGAAGCTTGGCTCATGCATTTTCCCTGGCGAAATGAGGATGGCTGAGCTTGTCGACCCGGCGCTGGTGGCGGCCGCCGCCGAACGGCGTCGGCGAGGAAGGCGTCGACGCAGGCCTTGGCCATTTCGAGGCCGATCAGCCGGCCGCCCATGGCGATGACGTTGGCGTCGTTATGCTCGCGGGCGAGGCGCGCCGAGAGCGGCTCGGAGACGAGCGCGCAGCGGCAGGCGGGATGGCGGTTGACGGCGATCGAGATGCCGATCCCGGAGCCGCACAGCGCGACTCCCCGGTCGGCTCGCCCGGCGGCGATCGCCTCGGCGAGCTTGTAGCCGTAATCGGGATAGTCGACCGAATCGACGCCGTCGGGCCGAGATCGAGCGACGTCGTGGCCGCGCTCGCGCAGCCAGGCCGACGAGCGCGGCCTTCATCTCGAACGCGGCATGATCGGAAACGATGGCGATGCGCTCGGCCACGCAGGACTCCGTCGATGGGCTTGAGCTACATCGTGTAGTGGATGGTTGGTGCCATTACCACCATGGTTTGTCGGTTTTCGTCACCCTGAACCCGTTTCAGGGTCCAGTCCGCTACCGGGCCCAGCGGCTTGTCGCTGGACCCTGAAACAAATTCGGGGTGACGGCTGGTGGACGGGGGCGCAGCGCTTGCCGCCGGACCACGCGCGGCGGGAATTACAAGCCGATCATGGTTCACTGTGGACCGATCGGCCGGCCCCGGCGAGCCCCGGGTTGGGAAGCCCGAGGGCCCTGGCCGTCATGCCCGGCTGAGCCGCGTCCTCCAAGCTCCTCAGACCTGCCAGAAGCCGATCGCGTCGATTTTCTCCCCGCTGCGGCCGAAGAACCCGCCGATGCCGCTATCGAACGAAAAGGGGAAACCACCCCCTTTGCCATAGGGGCCGTAGGTACGCTTTGCGCCGTTCTGATCCACGGTGTGGAAGGTGATGCCATAGAGGTAGATGCCGGTGCTGCCTTCGACCCCGACGATCTTTTCGCCGGGAGCGAAGGATATGACCTGCTGCGACCCACCCGTGCCGCCATGGCTGAACGTCTTCGCCGAGCCGTCGGCCAGGCGGTAGGTGGTGGCGATGGCGTCGATATAGTCTCCGGACCGGATGGCGATCTTCGTAATCGCGCTGAGGCCCAGCACGGGTACCGGATCCTGGAAGGCGGAGCCTCCTTCCGTGGAGCCGCAAAGCACGGTGGGCGCGGCGTTCACATAGGATCCCAGCGCGTCCAGCTTGGAGCCGCTCCTGCCGTACAAGGCGACCGTCTCCCCCCAGATCTGGAACGCATTGCCGCCGGTGCTGCTGCCGTAGGGACCGATGGTCCTGGTGGTGGACGGCCCGTCGGGATTATCGACCTCGAGCACGAACGAAACCTGGTCGATATATTTGCCGCTGCGTCCGGTGAGGCCGACGAGCTTCTCGTTCGACGCCAGCGTCACGGTTTCAGGAGGAGATTTGGTTCCGCCGTGGGGGACCGAGACGACGGTTCCATCGGTCAGCACGTAGAGGGGTTCGAGATATTCCACATACGTCGTGGCTCGCACGGTGATCGCCCGGATCGCAACGGGCGGATTCGCGCCATAATGGGTGAAGTCGTTGAACGAAGATCCGCCCCCGCCGCCATAGTCGGGCATTTTCACCGGGTAGGTCATGTCGGTTCACTCCCGTTTGCGCCGGGCGCGGGAATGAATTGGAACCTTCGCCGACCCGAACACAAGTTCAAGTCCGTTCATTACGGATCGGATTTTGTCGACTGTCGTGGGACCCGCCCGCCGCGACAAGCTCAGGCGGCCAGGCGCATTTCCAGCCGGTCCCAGATCTCGACCAGCGCCTTGGCGAGCTCGCGCATCATCGCCTCGTCGTGGCGCGGGCCGGGCGTGAAGCGCAGCCGCTCGGTGCCGCGCGGGCACGGTCGGATAGTTGATCGGCTGCACGTAGACGCCGTATTCGGCGAGCAGGATGTCGCTGATCTTCTTGGCCCTGACCGGGTCGCCGACCATCAGCGGCACGATGTGGGTGGTCGACGGCATCACCGGCAGACTGCGCCTCGGCGAAGATCGCCTTCAGCGTGCGCGGCGCGCTGCCTGCTGCGCCTCGCGCTCGGCGCGTCGAGGCCTTGAGGTGCCTGACGCTGGCGAGCGCGCCGGCGACCAGCACCGGCGACAGCGAGGTGGTGAAGATGAAGCCGGGCGCATAGCTCCGGACCACGTCGACGATGTTGCGGTCGGCGGCGATATAGCCGCCCATCACGCCGAACGCCTTGCCGAGCGTGCCCTCGATGATGGTCGACCCGGTCGGGCGACGTCGTCGCGCTCCGAGATGCCGCCGCCGCGCGGGCCGTACATGCCGACGGCGTGGACCTCGTCGAGATAGGTGATGCGCGTTATACTTGTCGGCGAGGTCGCAGATCGCGGCGATCGGGGCGACGTCGCCGTCCATCGAATAGACGCTCTCGAAGGCGATCAGCTTGGGCGCCTCGGGGTCGGCCTCGGCGAGCAGCTCCTCGAGATGCGCCGAGGTCGTTGTGGCGGAAGACGCGCTTCTCGCAGCCCGAGTTGCGGATGCCGGCGATCATCGAGGCGTGGTTCAGCTCGTCGGAGAAGATGATGCAGCCGGGCAGCAGCTTGGCGACCGTCGACAGCGTCGCCTCGTTCGAGACGTAGCCGGAGGTGAACAGCAGCGCCGCTTCCTTGCCGTGGAGGTCGGCCAGCTCGGCCTCGAGCTCGACATGATAATGGGTGTTGCCGCCGATGTTGCGGGTGCCGCCCGAGCCGGCGCCGACGTCGTGGAGCGCCTCCTCCATCGCCGCGACCACGTCCGGGTGCTGGCCCATGCACAGATAGTCGTTCGAGCACCAGACGGTGATCGGCTTCGGCCCGTTATGGCCGGCGAAGCAGCGCGCGTTGGGGAAGGCGCCCTTGTTGCGCAGGATGTCGATGAACACGCGGTAGCGGCCCTCGGCATGGAGCCGGTCGATCGCCTGCGCGAAGATGTGATTATAGTCCAACGCTGCTTCCCCGGGGGTCCCGGGCGCCTCTTAGCCGATTTGCCGGCCGATTGGCTAGACGGCGCGCACGTTTCCGGCGAAGGCCGGATCCAGTTGGCGCCGCTGGACGGTTCGCAGCAGGCGCGACTACAGCCTCTCGACCCGGGTCAGCCCGTAGCGCGCGAGCCCGGCGCGATAGGCCTCGACGTCGGTGTCCCGGCCGGTGAACAGCGCGACGCCCTCCGGCGGCTCGCTCCGGCCAGTCGCAGGTCGCGGGTCAGCCAGGCGGTGCGGCGGGCGATTCCCTCCTTGCCGTCGACGAAGCGCACCGGCCGCGGCGCGGCCGCGGCGAGCTCCGCCTCGACCAGCGGGAAATGGGTGCAGGCGAGGACGATCGTGTCGATCCGCTCGCCGCCGGGCTGGGCGAACAGGCCGTCGAGGGCTCCGGCGCAGACTGCGCCGTCGAGCAGTCTCGCCGCGCAGCTTCGCCTCGGCGAGGTCGACCAGCTCGGCCGAGCCGTGGCGGAGGACGGTGCAGTCGGCGGCGAACTCGCGCCGACAGCCGGTCGACATAGGGCTGGCGCACCGTCGCCTCGGTGCCGAGCACCCCGATCGTCCGGGTCGTCGACAGCGCCGCGGCCGGCTTGATCGCCGGCACCGTGCCGACGACCGGCAGGTCGAGCGCCGCCCGCACCGCGTCGAGGGCGATCGTCGAGGCGGTGTTGCAGGCGATGACGATCAGCTCGGGATCGAAGCGCTCGGCGAGCCGGCCGAGCAGGGCGGGGACCCGCGCCTCGATCTCGGCCGGCCGCTTGGTGCCGTAGGGATAGCCGGCGCTGTCGGCGGCGTAGACCAGCGGCGCGGCCGGCAGCAGCGCGCGGATCGCGCCGAGGACGGACAGGCCGCCGACGCCGGAATCGAAGACGAGGAGGGGGCGGTGACTGGTCACGCGCCCCGTTTAGCGGCAGAGCGGATCGGGGCAAGGCGGCGCGGCTCATCGCTTTCGATGAAAGGATTGCGCCGGTCTCGTCGATTTGCTAAACTCCGGCAGGGGTCGTGGACATGCAACCGATCGTCGCACCTTTGGCCGCCTTGCTGCTCGGCTATGCGCTGGGCTCGATCCCGTTCGGAATCCTCCTCACCCGGCTGACCGGCGCCGGCGACCTCCGGACGATCGGCTCGGGCAATATCGGCGCGACCAACGTGCTGAGGACCGGGCGCAAGGGCCTCGCCGCCGCCACCCTGCTGCTCGACCTGCGCCAAGGGCACCGCCGCCCTCGCTGCTGGCCGATCTGCTGTTCCCGGGAACCGTCCAGCTCGCCGCGATCGGCGCGATGGCTCGGCCACCTCTGGCCGGTCTGGCTTCGCTTCGCCGGCGGCAAGGGGGTGGCGACCTATTTCGGGATCGTCCTCGGCTTCGTCCTGGTCGACGCTCTGAGCTGGCTGGCCGCGCTCGCCTATGCGGCGACGTGGATCGGCACCCTGCTCGCTCACCCGCTATTCCTCGCTCGGCGGGCTCGCCGCCGCCGCTCGCCGCGCCGGTCGCGGCGGCGCTGCTCGGCCGCTTCGACCTCGCCTTGCTCTTCCTCGGCTTCACCCTGCTGGTCTTCTGGAAGCATCGCGAGAATATCGGCCGGCTCGCTCGCCGGCACCGAGTCCCGGATCGGGCGCGGTGCCTGATCCCGATGCGGACCAGATCGCCCGGCTGCGGCTGATCCGGTCGGAGAATATCGGCCCGATCACCTATTTCCAGCTGCTCGCCCGCTTCGGCTCGGCGGCCGCCGCGCTCGAGGCGATCCCGGACCTGGCCGCGCGCGGCGGCGGCCGGGCGCCGCGGCTCGCCTCGCCGCGCCGCGGTCGAGCGCGAGATCGAGCAGGTCGCGCGGCTCGGCGCGCGCTACCTGTTCCTCGGCCAGGGCCTCTATCCGCCTCTGCTCGCCGAGCTCGAGACGGCGCCGCCGGCGCTGATCGTCAAGGGCCATCCGAGCCTGCTCGACAAGCCGGCAGTCGCCATGGTCGGCGCCCGCAACGCCTCGGCCGCCGCCTGCCGCTTCGCCCGCCATCTGGCCCAGGCGCTCGGCGAGGCCGGGACGGCGATCGTCTCGGGCCTCGCCCGCGGGATCGACTCCGCCGCCCATGACGGCGCGCTGGAGACCGGCACGATCGCCGTCGTCGCCGGCGGCATCGACATCTTCTACCCGCCCGAGAACGAGGCCCGCCAGCGCGCCATCGCCGAGCGCGGCCTCCTCGTCTCCGAGCAGCCGCCCGGGGTCGAGCCGCGCTCGCGCCATTTCCCGTCGCGCAACCGGATCATCGCCGGCCTCGCCCACGGCACCGTCGTCGTCGAGGCGGCGCCGCGCTCGGGATCGCTGATCACCGCCCGCTGCGCCGCCGAGGCGGGCCGCGAGGTGATGGCGGTGCCGGGCTCGCCGCTCGATCCGCGCGCCCAGGGCTGCAACCAGCTGATCCGCGAGGGCGCGACCCTGGTCCAGTCCGCCGAGGACGTGCTCGAGGCGATCAGCCCGTCGCGGATCCGCCCGTTCCGCCAGCCGGAGCGCGAATATGGTCTGCCCCAGGTGCCGGCCGAGGCGGACGACGAGGCGCGCGAGGCCGTCGCCGGCCTGCTCAACGCGACTCCGGTGCCGGTCGACGAGCTGGTCCGCCAGTCCGGCCTGCCGCCCGCGATCGTCCAGACGGTGCTGCTCGAGCTGGAGCTCGCCGGCCGCCTCGAGCGCCACGCGGGGGGACGGGTCAGCGCGATGTGACGGCCGTCAGCTTGCATTAAGCTTCCCCCTGCTGTTCTATGTAACGTTGTTACATATCGTAAGGGGATGATCGATGCGTAGAAAGGTCCAGCTCGGCCTCATCGGCCTGACCGCCCTCGGCCTCTGCCTGGCTGCGGCCGCCGCCCCCGGCGCCGCCGCTCAGGGGCAGGAGCCGCTCTGCCGGCGTCCCGCCGCTCTGCCGCCGCTGCCCCCCGAGCCGCGTGTCCACCCGCAGCAGCGGCACGGCCACGGCGACGCCCCCGCTCCGCTGATGGCGCCCCCGATGGCGCCGCCGCCGCCGCCCCCGCCCCCGCCCATGTCGCCGGCGCCGATGGCCCCAGAGACGAGCTCCGTGGCGAGCGGCGAGGAGTCGGCCGTCGCGGTGACCGGAAGCCGGACCCGGTCGCCGAGCTCGGCCCCGCCCGCCTCGATCCCGCCGGCGGTGGACGACGGCTGGGCCGGCGAGGCCCGGAGCCTCCCTTATCCCCACCGGCCGCGCCCGCAGCCGCAGTCCGGCCTGCTCACCGCCGGCGACCATGACGATCTGCTCAATCCCGAGCTCTACGCTTCCTATGCCGGCCGCTTCCTCCAGCACAGCCACCTGCGCGAACTGCCGCGGCTCGACACGCGCCGGGTGCTGACCGTCGCTGTCCAGGACGAATCGGGCCGGCCGGTGCCCTTCGCCCGGGTCACGATCCACTGCGGCGACGGCAACAGCCTCTCGCTGGCCACCGTCGCCGACGGCACCGCCGTCTTCTATCCCGGCCTCGATCGCCTCGGCAGCCGGGTCCGGGTCGCCGTCCCCGGCGGCGCCGCCCGGACGATCGAGCTGACCGGGGCGGGAGCGCAGCGGCAGGGCTTCACCGTCCGCTCCGGCGCCGCGCCGGTGCGCAAGTTCGACCTGATGCTGGCGATCGACACGACCGGCTCGATGGGCGACGAGATCGCCTATCTGAAGTCCGAGCTTCGGACGATCCTCGCCGACCTCCGCCGGAGCCACCCCGGCCTCGACATCCGCCTCGGCCTGATCGTCTATCGCGACCTCGGCGACGATTACGTCACCCGCACCTTCCCCTTCACCGCCAACCTCGAGTCGATGCAGGCCAGCCTGCGCGCCCAATATGCCGCGGGCGGCGGCGACTATCCGGAGGCGATGGACCTGGCGCTGGCGCGGGCCGTCCAGCAGGACTGGCGGCCGGACGCGGTCAAGTCGCTGCTTCTGGTCGCCGACGCTCCGCCGCATGACGAGAATATCGGCAAGACCTGGCGCGCCGCCGAGGCCGCCCGGGCCAAGCGCATCCAGATCGTCCCGGTCGCCGCCTCGGGAGTCGCCGACACCGCCGAATATGTGATGCGCGCGATGGCCGCGGCGACCCAGTCGCGCTACATCTTCCTCACCGACGACAGCGGCATCGGCAACCCGCACGCTCCGCCCGCGGTCGACTGCTACCTCGTCACCCGGCTCGACCGGCTGGTCCGGCGGGTGCTCGACAGCCAGATCTCGGGCCGCCGGGTCGAGCCGAGGGAAGGCGAGGTGATCCGGAGCGTCGGCCGCTACGACAACGGCAAATGCATCCTCCCGCCGGACTATCCGCAGCAGGAGCGATATTGATTCCAATTCCTCCCCGCGAAATCGCGGGGAGGAATTCCCCCTAACGGATTTCGACCTGCGGCGGCTGGGCCCGCACCTCCTTGACCTTGGGGGTCAGGTTCCAGAAGGTCGCGAGGTCGATGACGCAGACCGACCGGGCGGCCAGATGCGGGCCGCAGGCGACCCCGGCCTTGCGATATTTCGATTCGAACAGGATCTTGCGGTTCGGGCGGCTGGGAAGTCCGTCGTCGACGATCATCTGGCGGACGACCGCGTCCGCGTCCCTGGCGCCGTAAGCCAGCGCCTCGGCCATCAGCCCGCTGCCCTTGTGCTTCTTGATTCTGACCTTGGCGTCAGAGCCGTCGGCGG
Organism: uncultured Alphaproteobacteria bacterium; assembly: GCA_963716155.1. GTDB lineage: Bacteria > Pseudomonadota > Alphaproteobacteria > Sphingomonadales > Sphingomonadaceae > Allosphingosinicella. The sequence continues at coordinate 1,114,243 of OY970297.1, read as the reverse complement.
CGGCGTGGCCCATGGTGCCGCTCAGCGCCTGGTGGGAGGCCAGCTCGCGCGCCGATTCGGCCAGATCGGGAATCGCCTGGAGCGGGGGCAGCGGCGACTGGCGGCCGAGAAAGGCGATGGCCTCGTCCACCGCCGCCACGCCTTCACGGGTGCGAAGCCCGACGTCGCTGCCCGGCAGAGTCACGACATTCTCCTCGAAATAGCCGCGATATTCCTTCAGCTTCGCGGCATAGGCGGCGGGATCGGCGCGGACCTGGTTGATCGCGGCGAGCACCTGCTCCTCGAAGGCGGGTCCCTCGGCGGGGGCTTGGGCGTCGGCGGCCGCGGCCAGCAGCGACAGGGTGGCGATCAGGATCATACGTAGGATCACGGGCTTCTCCTTGCCGCCGCACGATAGGGCCTAATCCGTTGCTTTCCAATCATCTTCCCCACCCGGGCCCGAAAAGGGGAAGAGGTAAAGCGCCAGCGCGGCCGCCAGCGCCGCCCCGAGCAGCTGGGCGAGGATGAACGCCGGCACGTCGGCCGGAGCGATTCCGGCGAAGCTGTCGGACAGGCTCCGGGCGACGGTGATCGCCGGATTGGCGAAGCTCGTCGAGGAGGTGAACCAGTAAGCGGCGACGATGTAGAGCGCGACGCTGGCCGGAACCCAGGCCGGGCGGTGGCGGACCGTCCCGACGATGGTCAGGATCAGCCCGAAGGTGGCGACGGCCTCCCCGGTCCATTGGCCGAGGCCCGTCCGAGCCTTGACCGAGAGCTGGAGCGCCGGGAGGTCGAACATCAGGTGCGCCGTCCAGGCCCCGAGGATCCCGAAGCCGAGCTGGGCGGCGAGGTAGGCGGCGGCGTCGCGCCAGCGCAGTTCGCCCCGCGACGCGGCGACGAGGCTGACGGCGGGGTTCATATGGGCGCCGGAGACCGGCCCCAGCATCGTGATCAGGACGAAGAGGATCGCGCCGGTCGCGACCGTGTTGGCGAGCAGCGCCACCGCCTCGTTCCCGCGCGACAGGGTCTCGGCCATGATTCCGGAGCCGATCACGGTCGCGAACAGGAAGAAGGCGCCGACCCCCTCGGCGGCGAGCCTCCGGGCGAGAGGCGGTCCGCCGCTCGAAGCGAGGCTCACGCCGCCGCGCGCGGAAGGCAGCATTGGGTCTCGACGAGGCTGTCGGCCAGGGTGCCGAGCGCGGGGGCGTCGCCATAGGTCGTCGCCTCGCCGTCGGTGTAGAAGGCTTCCCAGACGAGCCCGTCCGGGTCGGCGATCCAGCTCTTCTCGGACTTGGCGTAGCAGCAGGTCGTCCGCCCCTCCTCGAGGACGGGACGCTCGGCCGCCTTGAGGCGCCCGTACACCTCCGACAGCTCCGCCGGGCTTTCGGCCTGGACTCCGAGATGCTGGATCCCCGTCGCCGCGTGCTGCCCGGCCGAGATCGCGAAATTGACCCGCGGATCGTCCAGCATCCACTTGGCATAATCGTCCTTCACCACCGCCGGCTCGGCCGCGAACAGGGTCGAGTAGAAACGGATCGACCGCGCGAGGTCCTCGACCCCGACATGCACGTGCAGGCGCTTCATCATTCATTCCTTTCCTGGACAGGGATCTCGCAACCGGCGTCGGCACCGCATCCGGCGCCCGCGCAGCAATTTTCCATCAGGTAGCCGACGAGGTCGTTCATCGGCGGCATAATCGGCCCGGTAGATGAGCGAGCGATGCCGGCGTTCCTGGAGGATCAGGCCGGCCCGGTGCAGTTGCGCGAGGTGGAAGGACAAAGACGAGTTCGGGACGCCGAGCGCCTGGGCGATGGCGCCGGCGGGCAGGCCCGCGTCGCCCGCCTGGACGAGCCGGCGGAACAGGGCGAGGCGGTGCTCCTGCGCGAGGGCGGCGAGGGCGGTGACGGCGTCGGCGGCTTCCATCCGGCCTTCCTTATTTCGACTTGACTCGAAATGATCTATCCGCCGCTTCCTGTCAACACAATTCGACAGCGCTCGAAATGAGCTCGGGGATCATCCTTCGGTTTCGCGGCTTGACGGGCCTCGGGGCACCTCCCCACCCTATACGCGTACGCGTGAAGGAACCCCATGAAGCTCGTCGTCGTCGAATTGCCCGCCAAGGCCAAGACCATCGAGAAATATCTCGGCACCGGTTACCGGGTGCTCGCCTCCTACGGCCATGTCCGCGACCTGCCGCCGAAGGACGGCTCGGTCGATCCCGACGCGGGCTTCGCGATGGAGTGGGAGACCTATGCCGACAAGGCGCGGCAATTGAAGGCGATCACCGACGAGGCGAAGAAGGCCGACACTTTGATCCTCGCCACCGACCCGGACCGGGAAGGCGAGGCGATCAGCTGGCACGTCCAGGAGGTGCTGAGGAAGCGCAAGGCGCTCCCCGGCCGAGGTCGAGCGGGTGACGTTCAACGCCATCACCAAGGCGACGGTGACCGAGGCGATGAAGCATCCGCGCGCGCTCGACGAGGATCTGATCGACGCCTACCGGGCCCGCCGGGCGCTCGACTATCTGGTCGGCTTCACCCTGTCGCCGGTGCTGTGGCGCAAGCTGCCGGGCGCCAAGTCGGCGGGCCGGGTCCAGTCGGTGGCGCTTCGCCTCGTCGTCGACCGCGAGCGCGAGATCGAGCTGTTCCGGGCCCAGGAATATTGGAGCGTCGCCGCTCTGATGGAGTCGGACGGCCAGGAGTTCCTCGCCCGGCTGGTGCGCTACAAGGGCGAGAAGCTCGACCGGCTGACGCATCGGCGACGAGGGGACGGCCGAGGCCGCCAGGGCCGCGGTCGAAGCGGGGCGGTTCTCGGTCGGCGTCGGTCGAGACCAGGCCGCTTACCCGCAACCCGCCGCCGCCCTTCACCACCTCGACCCTCCAGCAGGAGGCGGCGCGCAAACTGGGCTTCTCGGCCAGCCACACGATGCGGGTCGCCCAGGCGCTCTACGAGGACGGCTCGATCACCTACATGCGCACCGACGGCGTGCAGATGGCGCCCGAGGCGATCTCGGCCGCCCGCCGGGCGGTCGACCCAGCGCTTCGACGCCGGCTACGTGCCCGACAAGCCGCGCCACTACGAGACCAAGGCCAAGAACGCCCAGGAAGCTCATGAGGCGATCCGTCCCACCGACTTCGGCCGCGACCGCGCCGGCTCGGGCGATCACGGCCGGCTCTACGACCTCATCTTCAAGCGCGCGCTGGCCAGCCAGATGGCCTCGGCCCGGCTCGAGCGCACCACCGCCGAGCTGCTCGACGGCACCGGCCAGACCGGCCTTCGGGCGACCGGCCAGGTCGTCCTCTTCCCCGGCTTCCTCGCCCTCTACGAGGAAGGCCGCGACGACGCCGAGGACGACGAGTCCCGCCGCCTGCCGCGCCTTCGCGAGGGCGATTCGCCGGCCAAGAAGAAGGTCGATCGCCGAGCAGCATTTCACCCAGCCGCCGCCGCGCTACTCGGAAGCCAGCCTGGTCAAGAAGATGGAGGAGCTCGGCATCGGCCGCCCTTCGACCTACGCGGCGACCCTTCAGACGCTGAAGGACCGCGGCTATGTCGAGCTCGAGAAGAACCGCTTCGTGCCGCTGGAGAGCGGCCGGCTGCTGACCGCCTTCCTCGAGCGCTTCTTCGAGCGCTACGTCTCGTTCGACTTCACCGCCCATCTCGAGGACGAGCTCGACGAGATCAGCGGCGGCCGCGCTGCAGTGGCAGAAGGTGCTCGAGGAATTCTGGCGCGACTTCAAGCCGAAGACCGCCGAGATCATGGAGCAGCAGCCCTCGGCGATCACCGCCGCGCTCGACGATTTCCTCTCGCCCTGGCTGTTCCCCGACAAGGGCGACGGAAGCGACGCGCGGCTCTGCCCGGCCTGCGGCGAGGGCCGGCTGTCGCTGCGCGGCGGCCGTTTCGGCGCTTTCGTCGCCTGCTCCAACTATCCCGAGTGCAAGTTCACCCGCCGCTTCGGCCAGGGCGGCGAGGAGGGCGGCGCCGACGAGGGCCCGGAGATCCTCGGCCAGCATCCCGAGACCGGCGAGGACATCGTCCGCAAGACCGGCCGCTTCGGCCCCTATATCGAGATGGGGCAGGGCAAGGAGGCGAAGCGCGCCTCGATCCCGAAGGACGCCGGCGAGCTCGACCTCGACCTCGCCATCCGGCTGCTGTCGCTGCCCCGGACCGTCGGCCTGCATCCCGAGAGCGGCAAGCCGATCACCGCCTCGATCGGCCGCTACGGGCCCTATCTCGCCCATGACGGCAAATATGCGAAGCTCGGCTCGACCGCCGAGGTGTTCGAGACGGGCATGAACGCGGCCGTGGTCAAGCTCGCCGAGGCGGCCGCGGGCGGCGGCCGGGCGCGCGGCTCGCGCGAGCCGCTCAAGGTGCTGGGCGCCCATCCGAGGACGGAGCTCGAGATCAAGCTGATGGAGGGCCGCTTCGGCCCCTATGTCACCGACGGCACCACCAACGCGACCCTGCCCAAGTCGCTGGCGCCCGACCAGCTCACGCTCGAGGAAGCGGCCCAGCTGATCGACGACCGCGCCGCCAAGGGCCCGCCGGCGAAGAAGGGGCGGGGGCGCAAGCCCGCCGCGAAGAAGGCGCCCGCGAAGAAGGCGCCGGCCAAGAAGAAGGGCTGATGCGGCGGCGCTGGACGCTGCTCGGGCTCGCCGTCTCAGCCGAGCTGCTCGCCCTCGCCCTGTGGGCCTTCGTCGGCGCCTACGATTCTTTGTTCTGGCCCTTCGTCCTGCTCTCGATCATCGCCGCTTTGGGCGGCGCCTGGGTCGTCCTGGCGACGATGTTCGACCTCACCTTCCACCCGCCCCGCGGCGAGCGCCTGCGGCCGGTCCGCGGCTTCGACCTGGTGCTGGGCGGCGGGCTCTTCGTCCTCGCCCTGCTCCAGCTGCGCGACGCTCTGGGTCAGCTGCCGGCATGACCGGAGCAGGCTCGGCAGGCCGGGTCCTTGACCACCTTCAGGCTTCGCATCGACGGCGCGAGCCCGTCGAAGACATGGACCTTGCCCGCCGCCTCGCCGCCGAAGCCGACGATCTGCCTAATCGCCTCCATCGCCGCCCAGCTTCCGGCGATCCCCGCCGCCGCGCCGAGCACGCCGAGCTCCGCGCAGCTGTCGCAATCGTCGGAATCGAAGGCGTCGCCGACGAAGCAGCGATAGCAGGGCTTGCCCGCCTCCCAGCCGCGCCAGGTGCCGACCTGGACCTGGAACTGGCCGATCGCCGCGGAGACGAGCGGGATGCGCAGGGCCGTGCACGTATCGGACACGATCAGCCGGGTGGCGAAATTGTCGCTCCCGTCGATGACGACGGAGGCGCCGGTCAGCAAGGCTCGCGGCGTTGCCGGCGGTCAGCCGCTCCCGGGTCTCGCGAAACCGCACGTCCGGGTTGAGCCGCTTCACCGCTTCCCGGGCGACCTCGACCTTCGGCCGGCCGACGTCGGCCGTCCCGAACAGGATCTGGCGCTGGAGATTGTCGAGCGAGACAAGGTCGTCGTCGATCACTCTCAGCCGGCCCACTCCCGCGGCGGCGAGATATTGCAAGGCAGGGGAGCCGATCCCGCCGGCGCCGACCAGGATCACCGCCGAGTCGAGCAGCCTGCGCTGGCCCTCGCCGCCTATCTCCTTGAGGACGATGTGGCGGGCATAGCGGTCGAGCTGGTCGTCGCGCAGAGTCACCGGCCCGTCGAGCCGAAGCCGCCGGCGCCGCGTTCGGTCGAGTCCAGCTCGTCCACCTCGCGGAAGGCGGCGCGCTGCACCGGAGCGGGCACCAGCTGGGCGATACGCTCGCCGCGGCGCACCTCGAACGGCTCGGAGCCGAGATTGGCGAGGATCACCTTGACCTCGCCGCGATAGTCGCTGTCGATCGTGCCGGGCGTGTTGAGGCAGGTGACTCCGTGCTTGAGGGCGAGGCCCGAGCGGGGCCGGACCTGGACCTCGAAGCCGTGCGGGATGGCGATGGCGAAGCCGGTGGCGACGGCGTGCCGGCCGCCGGGCGCGAGCGTCAGATCCTCGGCGGCGACGACGTCGAGCCCGGCGGCATGCTCGGTGGCATAAGCGGGGAGGGGGAGGCCTTCACCGTGAGAAAGCCGTTTTACCTCTATGTCGATCATCGCGCCTCTCGATCCTGTGATCGAGCGAGTAGCGTCCGGCACCCTGGGTTGCAAACAGCAGGCCGAGGAAGACGAGGATCAGGGCCGGCCACCAGCCGACGAAATCCTGCGGCCAGTGCACCATCCACACCGCGACGACGAAGACGAAGGCGGTGATCAGGCCGGCCCAGCGGGTCAGCAGGCCGAGGATGAAGGCGATGCCGCACAGGAACTGCGCCCAGACGCAGAGCGGCGCCATCAGGCGGGCAGCGGGAAGCTGAACTGGACGAGGAACTTCTCGAACTCGTCCATCCGCGCCGCGCTGAAGATATTGTCGTGGCTCTGCCAGATCAGGAAGGCGCCGGTCACCCAGCGCAGCAGCAGAAGCCCGAGGTCCGCCAGCCTCGCCAGCGGGGTGAGCAGCAGCCAGTCCTTGCGCATCTTCAGCCCCCGATCCGGCCGGCGATCCTTTCCGCAAGGCGCCGGGCCACTTCCTCCTTCGGCGCGCGCTCCCAGCTCTCGATCCCGTCCGCCGTGATCAGGTGGACGCTGTTGCGAATCGCCGCCCATGACGTCCCCCGATACATCATTGGCGACGATCCAGTCGCAGCCCTTTCGTGCTCGTTTCGCCTGCGCAACGTTCACGACGTCCCCGGTCTCGGCCGCGAAGCCGATCAGGAGGCGCGGGGCGGCGCTCGTCGATGGCGAGATCCGGCGAGGATGTCGGGATTGGCCTTCCAGTCGAGCGCGGGGAGGCCCGTCGGCCTTCTTGAGCTTGGCGGCGGCCGGCTCGACCGCGCCAGTCGGCGACGGCGGCGACCAGCACCGCGGCGTCGGCGGGCAGGGCCCGTCGACCGCCGCCTTCATCTGCGCGGCGGTCTCGACGTCGATCCGGGTCACTCCGGCCGGCGTGGCGAGGGCGACGGGCCCGGCGACGAGCGTGACGTCGGCGCCGAGCGCCGGCCAGCGCCTCGGCGACGGCGAAGCCCTGCTTGCCCGACGAGCGGTTGGCGATCACCCGCACCGGGTCGATCGGCTCGTGGGTCGGGCCGGCGGTGACGATGACATGCTTTCCGGCCAACCTCTCCGTTCGGCCTGAGCCTGTCGAAGGCCTTTCCTTCTCCTTGGCCGGAGCCGAAAAGGGAGGGCTTCGACAGCCCCGGATCCCGTCCGGGGCCGAACGGAGAATTGAGCGTTGATCGCCGCCAGGATCGCGTCCGGCTCCGGCAGCCGTCCCGGGCCGTATTCGCCGCACGCCATCTCGCCTTCGTCCGGCTCGAGCACCGTCACCCCGTCGTCCCGCAGCCGCGCGACGTTGCGCCGGGTCGCTTCGTGCTGCCACATCCTGACGTTCATCGCCGGCGCGGCGAGCACCGGCTTGTCGGTGGCGAGCAGCAGGGTGGTGGCGAGATCGTCGGCGATCCCCGCCGCCATCTTCGCCATCAGGTCGGCGGTGGCCGGGCAGACCACCACCAGGTCGGCCTCGCGGCTGAGCTGGATATGCCCCATCTCGACCTCGTCCTTGAGGTCCCACAGGCTGGTATGGACCGGCTGCTCGGACAGGGCCGCCAGAGTCATCGGAGTGACGAACTGCGCCCCGCCGGCGGTCAGCACGCAGCGCACGCTCCCGCCCGCCTTGCGGATCAGCCGGACCAGCTCGCACGCCTTGTAGGCCGCGATCCCGCCGCCGACGATGAGGAGGATGCGCTTGCCCTGCATCACGCCATTCTGGCGGCCGCGCCGGGCGAAGTCGAGCCGAGCCTCGCCACCGCCCTTCGGAACAGGTCTTCCGCCGCCGCCTTCGCTTCCGGCGAGGGGCGCTGCAGCGGTTCGGTGAGGATCGACCGCGCGATCGCGAATTCGCCGTCGATGAAGCCTTCGATCTCGGGCGGCAGCGGGCCGCTGCCGAGCTCGCGGGTCTCGGCCTTGAGCCGGATCAGCTCCCGAGCGATGGCGAGGACCTCGGCGGGAGGCTCCGACTCCTCCAACTGGGTCAGGAAGTGCATCGGCGCCACCGTCTCGCCGTCGTGGCGGCGCAACCAGCGTAGCGCCGCGGCGGGCCGGAGCGCGTAGAAGAGCTTCTTGATCGGGACGTCCTTGCCGTCGGCGAAATAGGTCCGCCGCTGGCGCTCGCCGAGGTGGAGATAGTGGCGCATGACGCCGGTCCGGCTCGACCAGCGACGGGCGAGGTCGGTCAGCTCGTCGCGGAATTGGGCGTCGCCGTCGTAGACGATCGGCGACATCAGCCATTCGACGACGACCGCATTGCCCTTGAGAAGCAGCCTGAGCGCCTTGCCCAGCTCCCAGCCGTTGAGGTCGATATCGTCGGTCAGGGGAGTCTCGATGACGTCTCGCTTCGGCCAGGGCGAGAGATAGTCGTCGGCGCGGCGGACGAACAGGAAGCGGCAGTCGTAATCGCTGTCCGGCGAGGGGAAACCCCAGGCGCGGCTGCCGCTTTCGATGGCGAGGCCGATTCCGACCCGCTGCGTCCGGACGATCTCGGCGAGCCTCGAATCGACCTCGGCGAGGCAGAAACGGTCGAAATCCCCGGGCACCGCCCGAAGCCGCCGTCCCGCGCTCATGTCAGGAGCAGCGTCGCCGCGACAGCCGCCGCCGCCGAGGCGGCGGCGGTCAGCAAATAGCGCCAGTAGCGCCGCGGCTTGACGACGACGACGTCGGCGAGCGGCGGATCCGGCGGCGCGGCGCCCGGCGGCGGGTAGTAATAGTCGATGCGGCGGATCAGCTCGGGGATCTTCGCGAAGGTGCGGAAGTCGCGGACGATCCGGTCGGCGAGCGCCGCCTCGGGGCCGAGCTCGCTTCGCACCCATTCCCGGAGGAAGGGCTCGGCCGTCTCCCACATGTTGATGTCGGGATCGAGCGCGTGGGCGACCCCTTCCTCCATCACCATCGTCTTCTGGAGGAGGAGGAGATGGGGCTGGGTCGGCATCTGGAAGTCGCGGGTGATGGTGAACAGGCCGTCGAGCATCTGGCCGATCGAGATGTCCTTGACCGGAAGGCCGCGGATCGGCTCGCCGACCGCGCGCAAGCGCCGTCGCGAACTCGTCGACGTCGTGATGGCCGGGGACATATTGCGCCTCGAAATGGATCTCCGCGACCCGCCGGTAATTGCCGGTCAGAAGGCCGTAGAGGATCTCGGCCAGCCAGACCCGGGCCTGGCGGTCGATCCGGCCCATGATCCCGAAGTCGATCGCGGCGAGCCGGCCGTCGGGGAGGGCGAAGAGATTGCCCTGGTGGAGGTCGGCGTGGAAGAAGCCGTCGACCACCGACTGGCGAAGGAAGGCGCGGACCAGGATCGCCGCCAGGGCCTTGAGGTCGTGGCCCGCCTCGATCAGCGCATCGCGGTCGTTGAGCTTGATGCCGTCGATCCATTCGAGCGTCAGCACCCGCCGCGAGGTCCGGGTCCAGTCGATCGCGGGGACGTAGAAGCCGCTCTCCGCGACCAGATTCTCGCGCAGCTCGGAAGCGGAAGCCGCCTCGCGGCGAAGGTCGAGCTCGCGCGCCGTCCACTGGCGGAAATAGGCGATGACGGCGCGCGGGCGCAGCCGGGCCGCCTCGCCGCCCATCTCCTCGACCTGGGCCGCGGCCCATTCGTAGGTGTCGAGGGCGCGCTCGAAATCCTCCTCGATATTGGGGCGGAGCACCTTGACCGCGACCAGCCGCCCGTCGGTCGTGTGGGCGCGGTGGACCTGGGCGATCGAGGCGGCGCCGACCGGCTCCGGGTCGATGTCGGCGAAAATCTCCTCGAGCGGCTTCTCCAGCCCCTGCTCGATCGCCCGCCGCACCGCCTCGAACGGGGCCGGCGGAAGGCTGTCCTGGAGCAGCTGCAGGTCGCGCGCCGCCTCGACTCCGACGAGGTCGGGCCGGGTCGCCAGCGCCTGGCCGAACTTGATCGCCGCCGGCCCGAGCTCCTGGAAGGCCTCGCCGTAGGTCGGGACGTCCGGCACGCGAGCTCCGAAGCGCGCGATCCGGGCGAGCCGCCGCACCGGCTGCGGCGTGTTGGGATCGCGCTCGATGCCGCGCAGCGCGCCGTGCCGGGCGAGCACCCGCCCCCATTTGAGGAGACGCCAGATATGGACGACGGGACGGGTCAAATCTTCCAGCCGCTGTGGATGGCGACGAGGCCGCCGAGGATCGGCTCCGCCTTGACCCGGGCGAAGCCGGCCTTGGCGATCATCGCGGAGAAACCCTCCATCGGCGGGAAGCGGCGGATCGATTCGACGAGATAGCGGTAGCTTTCCTCGTCCCCCGCCACCGCTCTGCCGATGCGCGGGACGGCGTGCATCGAATAGGCCTCGTAGATATTCGCGAAGCCGGGCCAGCGGGTCGTCGAGAATTCCAGGCAGAAGAAGCGGCCGCCGGTCTTCAGCACCCGGTGCGCCTCGCCAAGAGCGGCGGGGATGTCGGTGACGTTGCGGATGCCGAAGGCGATCGTATAGCCATCGAACATCGCGTCGCCGAAGCTCAGCGCCTCGGCATTCTCGGTCGCCCAGGCCAGGCCCTCGATGCCGCGCTTCGCCGCGCGCCCGCGGCCGACCTCCAGCATGTCGGGGTTGATGTCGGCGATCGTCACCCGGGCGCCCCGCCGGGCCAGGCGGAAGGCGACGTCGCCGGTCCCGCCCGCCATGTCGAGGATCGACTCGCCCCTGCGCGGCTGCACCCGGCGCACGAACAGGTCCTTCCAGGGGCGGTGGAGGCCTCCCGACATGAGATCGTTCATGAGGTCGTAGCGGCGCGCCACGCTCGAGAAGACGGCGCCGACCCGGCGGGTCTTCTCGTCGGGCGAAACCTCCTCGAAGCCGAAAGAAACCTTGTCCATCGCGCCCGCCTCTAGCAGGGGTTTCGGCGCATGTGCACTTGCCATCTCGTCCGCTTCGCCAATGCCTGAGCTGCCCGAGGTCGAAACCACGGTCCGGGGACTTGTTCCCGTGCTGGAGGGTCGTCGGCTCGTCTCGGTCGAGACGAGGCGGGAGGACCTTCGCCGCGCCTTTCCGCCGGACCTTCGCCAGCGGCTGACCGGAGCCAGAGTGACCGGCCTCTCCCGGCGCGCCAAATACGGCCTGATCGACACCGACCGCGGCGACACGCTCGTCTTCCACCTCGGCATGTCGGGCCGCTGGCGGATCGACCCGGCCGAGCTCGGCGCCCACGACCATTTCCTGCTCGAGACGGATGAGGGGAGGCGGCTCGCCCTCAACGATCCGCGGCGCTTCGGCTCGCTCGACCTCATCCCCACCGCTGAGGTCGAGCGGACCGCGCCCTTCGACACCATGGGTCCGGAGCCGCTCGGCCCGGTCTTCACCGCCGACCATCTGCTCGAGGCGCTGTGCGGCCGGGCCGCGCCGATCAAGGCGATGCTGCTCGACCAGCGGATCGTCGCCGGCCTCGGCAACATCTACGTCTGCGAGGCGCTTCACATGGCCGGAATCGCCCCCTCCCGGGCCGCCGGCCGGATCTCGCGGCCGCGGCTCGAGCGGCTGGTCGAGGCGATCGGCGCGGTGCTGCTCGCCGCGATCGAGGCGGGCGGGCTCGTCGCTTCGCGACTATGCGCGTCCCGACGGCGAGCTCGGCTATTTCTCGAAGCAATGGCGGGTCTACGGCCGGGAAGGGGAGGCGTGCCATTGCGGGAGCCGCGATTCGCCGCCGAGTCGATTCGGGCCGCTCGACCTTCTTCTGCCCCCGCTGCCAGCGCTCTTGAGGTTGACCTTTCGGACCTCCTTGCGTAGAGGCGCGGACGAGCGGGTGCGGTGGATTGGCCGCACCCTTTTCATTTAGCGATAAGAGGCAGTTCAAGATGGCGAATACGCCGCAGGCAAAGAAGCGAATCCGCCGCAACCAGCGCCGGACCGAGATCAACCGCACCCGGGTCAGCCGGATCCGCACCTTCGTCAAGCAGGTCGAGGCGGCGATCGAGGCGGGCGACAAGGACCAGGCGCTGGCCGCCATCTCGCGGGTCCAGCCCGAGCTCGCCCGCGGAGTCGCCAAGGGCGTGTTCCACAAGAACACCGCGGCCCGCAAATTCTCGCGCCTGACGCGCCGTATCGCGGCCCTCGCCTAAGCCTTTCCAAAGCTTCGAAATCGGCCCGCCGGACCCGTTTCCGGCGGGCTTTTTCGTGGCCGGAGGAACAGAGGGCGAAACCCTAGGACTTCCCGCAATTCGTTCGGGGCCGGTTGGAAGAAATGGCGGTTTTCCGCCGTTTTTTCGGAAGTCGCAGAAAACCTAGTGTCAAGCGTGTTTCTTTTTTTTGACACATAATTTCGCCCTTGCATGGCCGCGCGGACGCTTCCAAAAAGACTGCTCCGGAGGGGCGAATCTCCCGAAGGACGCCACAGCAAGAACGAGTTTCCGAATCGGCTGCCGCCGGGGAGCGGCCGTGTGCGGAGAAGTCTTGCGCCATTCAGGGCCCGCTTGAAAGAGGCCAGAGGGAAGAGGGGGTGCGTTTCGTGTCTGTGAAGCCGGCGGGAGGCAATTCGGCGGGAGCGATCGGAGCGGGGCGCGCTCCAGACCGTCTGGGAATCGATTCGCGCGGGGCTGCGTCGCGATTGCGGCGCCCGGACCTTCGACGGCTGGCTGCGCCCGATCGCGCTCGGCAGTTTCGATCCCGATTCGGGCGCGCTGCGGCTCGAGCTGCCGTCCCAGTTCATGGCCGACTGGGTCCAGACCCATTTCTCCGAGCGGCTGACCCTCGCCTGGCGCGCCGCCTGCCCGGCGGTCCGCCACATCGCCGTCGGGGTCGGTGCCGCGGCCCCGAAGACCGCCGCCGTGGTCGAGATACCGGCCCCGCCCGCCTCGCAGGAGCCCGCCGCCGGAGAGGCGCTCTACGCCGTCGCGCTCGAGCCCCGCTACCGCTTCGAGAATTTCGTCGTCGGCAAGGCCAATGAGGTCGCGTTCAGCGCCGCGATGACGCTCGCCACCGCCGACAACGTCGCCTTCAACCCGCTCTTCCTCCACGGCGGCACCGGCCGCGGCAAGACCCACCTGCTCCACGCCATCGGCCACGAATTCCACCGCCTGAGGCCGCGCGCCAAGATCATCTACATGTCGGCCGAGAAGTTCATGGTCGAGTTCGTCGCGGCGCTTCGCGCCAACGACACCATCCAGTTCAAGCAGCATCTGCGCGCCGCCGACCTGCTCATGATCGACGACGTCCAGTTCATCGCCGGCAAGGAATCGACCCAGGAAGAATTCTTCCACACGATGAACGAGATCATCTCGGCCGGCCGCCGACTCGTCATCAGCTCGGATCGGGCGCCGCAGGATCTCGACGGGATCGAGCCTCGGATCCTCTCCCGCCTGTCCTGGGGCCTGGTCGCCGACATCAACCAGGCCGACCTCGAGCTTCGTCTCAACATCATCCTCAAGAAGCTTGAAGCGCTTCCGGAAGTGGCCGTGCCCGAGGACGTGGTCATGTTCCTCGCCAAGCGGATCAGCTCCAACGTCCGCGAGCTCGAGGGCGCGCTCAACCGGATCGCCGCCTATGCGACGATGCAGAACCGGGTGATCGACCTCGATTTCGTCGGAGAGGTGCTCGCCAACACGTTGAGGGCGAACCAGAGGCGCATCTCGATCGACGAGATCCAGACGCGCGTCTCGGAGCATTACCGGATCCGCAAGGCGGAGATGACCAGCGCCCGCCGGGCCCGCGAGGTCGCCCGCCCGCGCCAGGTCGCCATGTACCTGTCCAAGCAGCTCACCCCGCGCTCGCTGCCCGAGATCGGCCGGCGCTTCGGCGGCCGCGACCATACGACGGTGATCCACGCGGTGCGCCAGATCGAGAAATTGCGCGCCCAGGACAGCGAGCTCGACGCCGACATCCGGCTCCTGACGAGGCAGCTCGAAGGCTAGACCGTCGCCCCAGCGCAGGCTGGGGCCCCAGGGGGTGAAGACCGCCTGCGCCTTTCACCTGCGGGGGTCCCAGCCTTCGCTGGGACGACGGATCACTTCCACGCCGGCCCCTGGATATCGAACCCCGCCGCCTGGAGGCCGTCGAGCACGCCGCCCGGATCGGCCAGCGAATGCAGGGTGAGGACGGCGACGGTGACCGGCGGCTCGGTCAGCAGCAGCTTCATCTCGTCGGTCAGCTCGCCGCTCGATTCGAGCAGCTCGGTGGCGGGCCAGCAGTTTTGGTAGACCGGGTCGGCCGGGGAGGCGATCACCTCCGGCACGCGCCGGGCGGCCCAGGCGTCGGAGCGCGCCTGAACCGCCGCGGGCCCGGCTTCCGCCATGGCGATGGCGGCGGCGAGGCAGGGCAGATGCTCCTCGGGGCTCGAGGCGAACAGGTCCTTGACCAGCGGCTTCGCCTTCGACTTGCGGATCGGCACCATCGTCAGATCGTGCTGCCTGACGGCGCGACGAACATAGTCGGCCGCCGTTCGGCCGTAGTCGACGTCGCCCTTGGCGCGGTCCCTGAGGTCGCCGGAGAGGTGGAGCGGGTGGCGCCGGTCATAATCCTCCCGGACCATCTTGCGCGTCCGGAGCGCCGCCAGCCGCCGCATCGACTCCGGCCCGGCGAGGGCGGCGAGGCTCTGGCCCTTGGGCAGGCTGCCCATCGCATTCCATTTCGCGATCCAGCCGATCAGCGAGAAAGGCGAGGCGGTGAGGGCCTGCGACTGCGGGAACATCACCCGGTCGGCCTTGCGGAGCGCCTCGGTGAGGGCGGTCGGGTCCCAATGGGTGGTCTTGGAGACGCCCTGGATGGCGCCGACCAGCACCAGCGTCGTCGAATCGCTTCGGACCGTCCACATCGGAACGCCGCTTCGGCGGCCGGTGACGACGATGTCCTCGACCTGCGCGCGGTCGTCGGCCGGACCCTGTGCCGGCGCCGCTGAGGCGAGCGCGGTCGCGGCCAGTACGGCCGCTCCGATGGATTTCAGCATTCGCCCTCCCGAGACTTTCCCGTCCCCTGTCCGGACGCGAACTTCGGGCCGGCCGATGAATGCCCGTTGAATGCGAAGAAAAAAGGGAGAGCCCGCAACGCTTCATCGTCATGCCGGACTTGATCCGGCATCCACCTTGTTCCTTGCGACGATTGCGTCTCGAGGAAGGTGGACCCCGGATCAAGTCCGGGGTGACGATGGTTGCGGGAGGCTCTCCCTCGATTCCGGGCGACGTCGCTAGCGCTTGCGCTCCGGAGATACGGTGATCTTCACCGTCTCGCCGCTATTGCCCGGGAAGCCGGTGAACATCGCCTCGACGAGGTTGGGCACCAGAGCGCCGAGATCGTCGGTGCGCGAGCGCGCCCGGGCGGTGCCTTCGAACACCGCCTCGCCGCTGTCGGCGCGCCTGATGTCCATGTCGAGATAGGAGGTGATAGACGGTGTAGACGTCGATCTCGTCGCCATAACCGCCCCACCAGAAGGGATCGTCCCAGCCGTAATAGAAAGGCGAGCGGAAGCGGCCGTAGCCGCCGTAGCGCGACCAATAGGGCCGGTAGCCGAAGCCGCCATAGCCCCAGCCCATGGCCGGGCGGGTGACGACCTGCTGGCGGCCGTCGTCGACCCCGTAGGCGAGCGATACGACGAGGCTCGCGGCCTCGGGCGAGGGCGCCTCGCTATAGCCCTGCTCGATCATGTGCCGGCGGACGAGATCGGCATAGCGGGCGAATTCGAGCCCGCCGCGATCCTGCGGATCGGCCGGCTGGATGACGAAGCTCTGCCCGGCGGGGACCGGCATCGCCTGGTAGCGGGAGACCTTGGTGGGAAGGCCGGTCGCGCAGCCGCCCAGCGCGAGCAGCGCCGCCGGCGCGGCGAGGGTCAGTAACTTCTTGGCGAGTGACATCGAACGCATCCTCTTCCAGAACGGAGCCGCAGCTGTAACTATATAGGAAACCGCGCCTTTCTACAAAAGGCGGCTGAATGACGGCTGAAGGGGAGGGCGTCCCCGAAATTCGGTGTCCGCCACCGAATTGATCAGCCGGCTTTCTTGCGCCTCAGAAGGATGAGGATGTCGTCGCGGTTCATCGCTCCGATCGTCCAGGCGACGGCGAAATAGACCAGGCCGCCGACCGAGACGAGGGCGCCGACCCCGAGCAGGCGGCGGCCGGCCGAGTCGGCGAAGAAGCCGTCGAGCTGCTCGCGGACCAGGTAGAGCGCCGCGGCCATCGCCAAAGCGGCGAGGAGCTGGCGCAGCAAGCGGCTCCACAGCCAGGCCTCGAAGCGGAAATGGCCGCGCGCGTGGAGGATGACGTAGAGGGCGAGGGCGTTGAGCCAGGCCGACAGCGCCGTGGTCAGCGCCAAGGCGGCGATTCCGATGATCGGGATCAGGGCGAAGTTGAGGGCGACTCCGATCGCCAGGCTGGCGGCGGCGATGATCACCGGGGTCTTCATGTCCTTGCGCGCGAAGAAGCCCGGGGTCAGGACCTTGATCAGCACGTAGGCGGGCAGGCCGGCGACGATGATCGACAGGACGAGCGAAGTGGTCGCAGCGTCGTCGGCGCGGAACCGCCCGCCCTGGAAGAGCGCCGAGACGATCGGCCCGGCGGTCACCGCCAGGGCGACCGCCGCCGGCAGGGTGAGGAGCATGGCGAGCTCGGTCGCCTGGCCCTGGACCCGGGCCGCCCCGGCGCCGTCGCCGGCGCCGACGTGGCGGCTGATCGTCGGCAGGATAGCGGTGCCGAGCGCCGAGCCGATGATGGCGAGCGGGAAGCTGGTTGAGCCGGTCGGCGAAGCCGAGATAGACCAGGATGCCTTCGGGCAGGCGGGTCGCGAAATAGGCGTAGAAGAGCTGGCTGATGTAATAGATTCCGCCGCCGAGCGTGGCCGGAAGGATCAGGATCAGAAGCTCCTTGACCCGCGGGGTCATCTTCGGCGGCCGAAGCGCGAGCTTCACGCCGGCCCGGCGCACCGCGACCCAGCACAGGGCGAATTGCAGCACCCCGCCGGCGACCACGCCCCAGGCCATCGCCCGGGCGGTCACCGTGCCCCCGGTCGGGACGAGGAGCAGCGAGCCGATCAGGGCGGCGTTGAGCAAGGCGGGCGCGAAGGCGGCGGCGGTGAAGCGGGTGAGCGAGTTGAGCACCCCGGAGAGGAGCGACACCATCGAGATCAGCAGCATGTAGGGAAAGGTGATCCGCGACAGCTCGACCGCGAAGGCGAACTTGGCCGGCTCGTCCCGCCAGCCCGAGCCGATCAGCGCGACGAAGGCGGGCATGAAGATGACGAACACCGCGGTGATCGCCATCAGCATCGGCAGGAACACCGCCTGCACCTCCTCGGCGAAGCGCCGCGCCTCCTCCATCCCGCCCTCGCCGTGGAGGCGCTGGCTGAACAAGGGCACGAAGCCCTGGCTGAAGGCGCCTTCGCCGAACAGGCGGCGGAACAGATTGGGGATGAGGAAGGCGAAGGCGAAGGCGTCGGCGGCCATGCCGGCGCCCATCACCCGGGCGAAGATCATCTCGCGGGCGAAGCCCAGGATCCGGCTGACCATGGTCAGGCCGCCGATCGTTCCGGTCGCCTTCCAGAGGTTCATGGCGTTGCCCCGGGGGCGTTTGAAGGGTCAGGCCTGGCCGATCTCGCCGGCCGGAGCGCCCTCGCCGGCTTCCTGGGTCGCCCGGGCGACGTAGAGGGCGTGGAAGTCGATCGGGTCGAGCATCAGCGGCGGGAAGCCGCCTTCCTGCACCGTCTGGGCGACGATGTGGCGGGCGAAGGGGAAGAGGATCCGCGGCGCCTCGGCGAGCAGGAAGGGCTGGGTCTCCGCCTCGTCGACGTTGCGCATGCCGATCAGCCCGGCATACATGAGGTCGACGGCGAAGGCGGTCTGTCCGTCGGCGGTGGCGCGCACCTCGATGCGCAGGACGACCTCGTAAATCTCGTCGGTGAGCTTGTTCGAGCCGATGTTGAAGTCGACCTCGATCTTGGGCTGGCTCTGCCACTGGTAGACCGCCGGGGCGTTCGGATTCTCGAACGACAGGTCCTTCACATATTGGGAAATGACGCCGACCTGCGGCGCGGTGTCGTTGCCGTTGGGCTGCTGCGGCTCGGAGAGATTGCCCTGGTCTTCGGCCATTTGATTCGCTTTCGAAATAGTGGAGGCGGGGCCGCGCGGCGCGCAAATCCCGTGCGCCGCGGCGGGTAGCAGGCACGGCCCGGCCGTGCAACCGCCCGCCACGGCCGAAATGGAACCGGGCGCCATTTGAATCCTTGACGTCAACAGCCTATGTATAGGCCTCGTTGAGTTCGGAGATGCTGGTGACCGAGATTGTCCTCCTGGCGATGGTGGCCCTGTTCGTGGGCCTGAGGCTCTACTCGGTGCTCGGCCGGCGCACGGGCCACGAGCAGCAGCCGATCCTCCGCCCGGCCGAGACCGGCACCGCCGCCGAGGCCGCCGCGCCGGCCGCCGACGTCGCCGTCGAGCGGCCCGAGACGAGCGGCTTCGTCTACGAGGAGCCGGCGACTCCCGGCATCCGCGCCATCGTCGGCGCCGATCCCGCGCTTCGACGTCGGCCGCTTCCTCGAAGGCGCCCAGGCCGCCTACCGGATGATCCTCGAAGCCTTCTGGCGCGGCGACCGCGAGGAGCTCCGGCACCTCGTCGGCGGCGACGTCCTCGCCTCGTTCGAGCAGGCGATCACCGCGCGCGAGGAGGCCGGCGAGCAGCTCGACAACCGCCTCGTCCAGATCGAGCGCGCCGTCATCCGGACGCGCGCCTCACCGGCCGCAGTCGCCGAGGTGGACGTGCGCTTCGACGCCGACATCGCCGCGGTCACCCGCGACCGCGAGGGCAAGGTCATCGCCGGCACGCTTGAGCGACGCCATCCCGACCCACGACGTCTGGACCTTCCGCCGCGACCTCGCCAGCGGCGACCCCAACTGGCTGCTCGTCGAGACCGACGAAGCGGACTGAGGAACGTGGCGGGCAGGGGGATATTTCCCGCTCTTGGGAAGCTGAAACTTCCGAAACTTATGAAACTTCCGGCGCTGCTGGCGGCGACGATCCTTCTCGCCAGCTGCGTTCCGAAGCAGCGGCCGCCGGCGCCGCCGCCGCCGCAGGCGCCCCCCGCCGAGCCGGCCAAGCCGCCCACGGCCGCCGATCTGGGGGTCGCTCCGGCGACCGCCGTTCCGTCCGTCGGCGAGGCCGCCGCCCGCCGCGCTCTCGACGCCTTCCGGATCAGCTGCCCGGCCCTGCTCAAGCGCATCGACGCCAGCGGCCTGACCCGTCCCGACGACTGGCAGCCGGCCTGCGACGCGGCGGCCGCACCGGTCGCCTCGGCCTCGGGCTTCTTCGCCGAGCATTTCGAGACCGTCCAGGTCGGCGACGGCGCCGCCTTCGTCACCGGCTATTACGAGCCCGAGATCGCCGGCTCGCGCACTTGCCAGCCGGGCTACGAGGTGCCGGTCTACCGCAAGCCGCCCGACCTCGTCGAAGTCGACGCGGCGACGGCCGAGGCGGCGGGCACGCTGCGCCGCGGCCGGCTCGAGAACGGGGTGATCGTCCCTTATTACGAGCGCTCCGAGATCGAGGACGGAGCGCTGGCCGGCCGCGGCCTCGAAATCGCCTGGGCGGCCGATCCGATCGACCTCTTCTTCCTCCAGATCCAGGGCTCGGGCCGGCTCCGCCTGCCCGACGGCGGAGTGATGCGGATCGGCTATGCCGGCCAGAACGGCCGCGACTATGTCGGCATCGGCAAGCTGATGAAGGATCGCGGCCTGCTCGAGCCGGGCCAGACCACGATGCAGGACATCGTCGCCTGGCTTCGCGCCCATCCCGAGGAGGGCAAGGCGATCATGCGCGAGAACAAGAGCTACGTCTTCTTCCAGGAGCTGACCGGCCCGGGGCCGCTCGGCGCGCTCAACCTTCCGGTCACGCCGCGCGTCACCGTCGCGGCCGATCCCAAGTTCGTCCCGCTCGGCGCGCCGGTCATCCTCGACCTCGACCGCGCCGAGGCGACGGCCTGTGGATCGCCCAGGACACGGGCGGCGCGATCAAGGGCGCCAACCGCTTCGACACCTTCTGGGGCGCGGGCGAGGAGGCGGCGCGGATCGCCGGCGGGATGACCGGGCCGCGGCCGCGCCTGGCTGCTCCTTCCCAAGGGCACGCTCGCGCGCCTCGATGCGACGCCTCGCCCCTGAGGAAGCGAGATTGTGGGCGCGGGTGGTCGAGTCGGTGCGGCCGCTCGACGTCGGCGAGTCGTCTGCCCCGAGCGTCCCGGCGGAGGCCGGGATCCAGGATGCGGCCCCGCCGGGTCCCGGCCTTCGCCGGGGAGCGACGCCGCCTCCGCCGCCCGCGTCCCGCAAGAGCCCGGGAATCACCCTCGACGGCGGCTGGGACCGGCGGCTGGGCCGCGGCCTGGTCGCGCCCGACGCGACGCTCGACCTCCACGGCCACAACCTCGCCACCGCCTACGACCTGCTCGATCGTCGCCTCGACGAGGCGATCCGGGGCGGTGCGAGGCTGCTGCTGCTGATCACCGGCAAGCCGCCGGCGCCCGGACGCGGCGGCGGCCGGGGCGCGATCCGGGCGGCGGTCGGCGACTGGCTGCACGCCTCGCGCCACGCCGGCCGGATCGCCGCCGTCCGCAACGCCCATCCGCGCCACGGCGGCGCGGGCGCCCTCTACATCGTGCTGCGGCGGCCGCGTCCCTGACGGATACGAAATGGTAACGCGTCCGGCATAAAGTGCCGTCGCAACGCGTCTCTGTGGGGGGCGGCGCGAGCAAACCGGACGGGAAATGCCGCCGATCATGGCTTCGACGGTCGGAAAGATCAGCAACCGGGTGCTCTCGGTGATGGCGGGCGTGTCGGCCTTCGCCCTCACCCTGCTCGGCTTCCTTCTGCTCGGCAGCCTCAACCAGCAGGTCGTGGCGTCGCTGTTCATCGGCCTGTTCGCGCTGATGATCGTCCATCTCGCCGCCGAGCGGCCCAACAGCGCCCATGCCCGCGCCGTCGCCGCGCTGATCGACCGCCTGCTCGCGGTGAGCCGCGGCGATCTCTCCTCGCCCGCGCCCGGCGCCGCTGCAAACGCGACATGCCGGCGCTCGCCGCCGCGGTCGAGGGCCTGTTCGCCCAGGTCCGCTCCAACCTCGACGACGCCCAGGCGCTGGCGATGTACGATCCGGTCACCTCGCTTCCCAACCGCGTCCATTTCCGCCGCGAGGCCGAACGCATCCTCGCCTCGCGCGACAGCGGCGCGGCCCTCCTGTTCATCGACCTCGACGGCTTCAAGGAGGTCAACGACCGTCTCGGCCACGCCCAGGGCGACCAGGTGCTGGTGATGGTCGCCAACCGGCTTCGCGTCGTCCTCAAGGCCGAGGTCGCCGACGGCACCCTGGCGCCGCCGCTGCTCGCCCGCCTCGCCGGCGACGAGTTCACCATGCTGCTCCCCGAAGTCTCGACCCGCGAGGAGGCGGAGCGGATCGCGGCCGGCGCCCTCGCCGCCCTCGCCGAGCCGTTCAAACCGGCCGGACAGTCGATCCTGATCGGCGGCTCGATCGGAATCGCGCTCGCGCCCGAGCATGGCACCGACCTGACCAGCCTGATGAAGGCGGCCGACATCGCCATGTACCATGCCAAGGCGTCGCGGCCGCTCGCGATGTGCAGCTACGAGCCGCAGTCTCGCCCGCGCCTCCGAGGAGCGCGCCCAGCTCGAGGCGTCGGTCCGCCGGGCGGTCGAGCGCCACGAGCTCGAGCTCGTCTTCGAGCCGCGCCTGTGCCTTCGCACCGGCGCGATCACCGCCGCCGAGGCGCAGATCCGCTGGAACGGCGCGGAGGGGAGCCGGCTGCTGTCGGCCGAGGAAGCGATGCTTCAGGAGACGGGCCTCGCCGTCCGGCTCGGCGAATGGACGCTCGACGCCGTCTCGGGCGCGCTCGCGCGCTGGCGCGCGGCCGGGCTCGACCATCGCCTCTGCTTCCCGGTCGCCGCCCGCCAGTTCGAGCGGCTCGACTTCATCGAGCGCCTGCGCGGCGCCCTCAGCCGGAGCGGCAGCGCCCCCTGGGGCGTCGAGATCGAGCTCAACGAGGCCGCCGCCTCCGGCTGCGACAAATGGGTGGTGGCCGAGCTCGAGCGCCTTCGCGGCGACGGAGTCGAGGTCTGCGTCAGCGACTTCGGCTCGGGCCGGGCGCGCCTGTCCGGCTTCGCCAGCCTGCCGATGAACCGGGTCCGGCTCGACGGCGGGATCGTCGCCGAGATCGACCGCTCGGAGCGGGCGCGCAGCGTCGCCGCCTCGCTCATCCACCTCGTCCACGGCCTCGGCTGCGAGGCGGTCGCGGCCGGAGTCGAGCGGCAGGACCAGGTCGAGGTGCTTCGCGCCCTGGGCTGCGACAGCCTGCAGGGCTTCCCCGGGGTCGCGCCGATGCCCGAGGAGGCGTTCCTCGCCTGGGCCGAGGCGCAGGACTGCGCCCGAAGCCTGGCCCACGAAACGGCCTATCCGAGCGCGCCCCTGACGATGCGTGCGTAGATCCGGGCGAGGGCGCGAAGGTCCTCGACCGAAGCGGCTTCGTCGAGCTTGTGCATGGTCGCGTTGGGCAGCCCGAAATCGACCACCGGGCAGAGCTCGATCAGGAAGCGCCCGTCCGACGTCCCGCCGCTCGTCGACAGCGCCGGCTCCACTCCCGTCTCCTCGCGGATCGCCTGCGTGACCAGAGCGTAGAGCGGCCCGGGCGGGGTCAGGAAGGCCTCGCCGGAGATCATCGCCTCGACGCTCGCCCCGGGCGCGGCCGCCTCGGCCGTTCGCCGCACCAGAGCGACGAGATCCTCGCCGCGATGAAGGTCGTTGAAGCGGATGTTGAGCTGGATCCGGGCGCTTCCCGGGATGAGGTTGGTCGCTCGCGTGTCGGTCTCGACCGCCGTCACCTCGAGGTTCGAAGGCTGGAAGGAGTCGCTGCCGTCGTCGAGGTGGAGGGCCTCCAGCGCCGGACCACCTTCGCCAGCTTCGGCACCGGATTGTCCGCCCGGTGCGGGATAGGCGACGTGGCCCTGCACGCCCGGGATCGTGATCCACATGTTGACCGAGCCGCGCCGGCCGATCTTGACGATGTCGCCGAGCCGCGCCTCCGAGGTCGGCTCGCCGATCAGGATCATGTCCGGGCCGGATGCCGCGTTCCGCCATCCACGCCATGATCGCCCGCGTGCCGTGGACGGCCGGACCCTCCTCGTCGCCGGTGATCAGCAGGCTGAGGGTGCCGCGATGCCCGGCGACCTCGGCCGCCGCGGCGACGAAGGCGGCGATGCCGCCCTTCATGTCGACCGCGCCGCGGCCGTAGAGCAGGCCGCCGCGCATCTCCGGCGCGAACGGGTCGCCGCTCCAGCCCTCGCCGGGCGGGACCACGTCGAGATGGCCGGCGAAGCCGAAATGGGGGCAGCCGCGCCGCGCGTGGCGAACAAATTCTCGACCTCGCCGCTGACGAAGCGGTGGACCTCGAAGCCGAGCGGCGCCAGCGCCGCCTCCAGCACGTCGAACACGGCGCCGCTGGCCGGGGTGACGCTGGGGCAGGCGATCAGCGCCGAGGCGAGCTCCACCGGGTCGATTGCGCGGGTCATGCGGCTTCGCCTAGCAAGGGGCCGACGCCTTGCCCAGCGAAAGGCCTCGCCATGCCCAAGCTCGATCTCGACTCGATCCCGCAGATCAACGTCACCGGCTATCCCTCGCCCTGGCGCGAGGAGATGGCGAAGCGCCATTACCGCCGGCTCGGCGCCGGCCTCGGGCCTCAGCGACTTCGGAGTCAGCCACGTCACGCTCGAGCCGGGCGGAATCTCCAGCCAGCGCCACTGGCACGAAGGGCGAGGACGAGTTCGTCGTCATGCTCGAGGGCGAGGCGGTGCTCGAGGAGGAGGGGGGCGAGACGGTGATGCGGGCCGGCGACTGCGCCGCCTTCCCCAAGGGCGTCGCCAACGGCCACCGCCTGGTCAACCGGAGCGAGGCGCCCTGCGTCTTCGTCGCGATCGGCCGGATGGGCGACGACCAACTGCCACTATCCCGACATCGACCTGCATCTCGACGGCGCCACCAGCCGCTTCACCCGCAAGGACGGCACGCCTTACTAGCCCGTCGTCGTCCCGGCGAAGGCCGGGACCCTAGGGAGTGAAAGCCACCGGCTTTCCTCACCCGCCGGGGCCCCAGCCTGCGCTGGGGCGACAGGCTACTCCGCCGCCCGGGTCTCGTATCTCTCGATCACCCAGGGCTCCTCCTGCGCCGCCTCGACCCATTCGCGAAGCCAGGGATGGGAGAGCATCGCCTTCCATATAGGCGGCGGCGAAGCGGGGGACCGGGATCGAGTAAGTGACGAAGCGGGTGACGACCGGGGCGAACATGATGTCGACCGCTCCGAACGTCCCGAACAGATAGGGCCCGCCGCCGCCGTGCCGGGCCCGCGCCTGGGCCCAGAGCTCGAGGATGCGGACCACCTCGGCGCGGACGTTCTCGGACATCTCGCCGGGCGGGAATTGCTTCCTGAGGTTCATCGGGCATTCGCGGCGCAGATTGTCGTAGCTCGAATGCATCTCGGCGGCCATCGAGCGCGCCATGCCGCGGGCGACCTCGTCCTTGGGCCAGAAGCGGTCGCGGTCGGTCTTGTCGGCCAGCCATTCGACGATGGCGAGCGAATCCCAGATCACCGCCTGGTCGTCCCAAAGCACCGGCACCTTGCCGCCCGAAGGCGCGAACTCATTGCCCTCGCGGGTCTTCTCCCATTCCTCGTCGAACAAAGGGACGGTGATCTCCTCGAAGGCGAGCCCCGACTGCTTCACCGCCAGCCAGCCGCGCAGCGACCAGGAGGAATAAGCCTTGTTGCCGATGATGAGCTTCAGCATGTCGTCTCCTAAGCGCCGCCGCTCCTGAACACCGGCTTGCGCCCGCTGTCCAGCATACAAAACTCAGACGCCGCAGCGTCCAATCCGGTATTGGTGCGCGCAGAGACGCAGAGACGCAGAGAAGACGGCGATCTCTCCAAGGCTATCCTTGGTCCGGCACCTCTGCGTCTCTGCGTCTCTGCGCGCGAATTCCTCATCCGTTCGAGGCGGGCCGGAGCCTAAGAAAAGGCCGCCGCTCTTGCGAGCGACGGCCTCGATCTTTTGCAATGTTGAGACTTACGCCTCGTCCGTCTTTTCGGCTTCGCCTTCGTCATCGGCCGCCTCGACGGCCGCTTCCGCCGCCGGCGCCGCCTCAGCCGCGATCTCGCCCGGCTCGGCGTTCGGATCGCGCTCCTCGGTGAAGCCGGCGGTGTCCTTCTCGAACATGTCGGCCATCACGTCGACGCCCTGGGCCTGGAGCTCGGCCTCCTCGGGCGAGCGGGCGACGTTGACGTGGATGGTCACCGACACCTCCGGGTGGAGGGCGATCTTGACGTCCTGCATGCCGATCGCCTTGATCGGGCGGTCGAGGACGATCTGGTTCTTGGCGACCTTGTGGCCCTCGGCCTTCGAGCAGCTCGGCGAGATCGCGCGCCGAGACCGAGCCGTAGAGCTGGCCGGTGTTCGACGCCTGGCGGATGAGCTGGACGGTGGTGCCGTCGATGCCCTTCGAATCCGTTTCGGCGGCGGCGCGGCGCTCGGCGTTGGTCGCCTCGATCCGCTCGCGGTTGCTCTCGAACACCTTGCGGTTCGATTCGTTGGCCCGAAGCGCCTTGCCGTTGGGAAGGAGGAAGTTGCGGGCATAGCCGTTCTTCACCTTCACCACGTCGCCGATCGCGCCGAGCTTCTCGATCCTCTCGAGCAGAATGACTTCCATCTGCTCGCGCTCCTTATTTCACGACGTAGGGGAGAAGGCCGAGATGGCGGGCGCGCTTGATCGCGGTGGCCAGCTCGCGCTGCTTCTTGCCGGAGACGGCGGTGATCCGGCTGGGGACGATCTTGCCCCGCTCGGAGACGAAGCCCTGGAGCAGGCGGACGTCCTTATAGTCGATCCTGGGAGCGTCCTTGCCCGAGAAGGGGCAGCTCTTGCGGCGGCGGAAAAATGGGCGTGCCATGTTGCTGGTCCTTTCTCTTACGCGTCGGCGAAGTCGGGGCGGGGGGCGCGGTCGCCGCGGTCGCCGCGGTCGCGGCCGCGGTCGCCGCGATCGCCGCGGTCGCCGCGCTCGCGGTCGCGCTCGCCGCGGCGCATCATCGCCGAGGGGCCCTGCTCATGCGCGTCGACCCGGACGGTCATGTAGCGGATGACGTCCTCGTTGATCTGGGTCTGGCGCTCGAGCTCGGCGACGGCCGCGGCGGGCGCGTCGAAGTCGAGCATCACGTAATGGCCCTTGCGGTTCTTGGCGATCCGGTAGGCGAGGGAGCGAAGGCCCCAGGTCTCGGTCTTGACGACCTTGCCGCCGGCATCCTCGATGATCTTGGTGGCGGTCTCCGCCAGCGCGTCCACCTGGGCCTGGGCCAGGTCCTGACGCGCGAGGAACACATGCTCGTAAAGCGGCATGGCTGCGCATTTCCTTGTCTTTGGCCGATCGCTGACGCCGCCCAATGCGGACGCCCCTCCGGCTGTCGTCTGAAAAGCTGAACCGGGGCTGAAGGCATGGCCTCCGCCCCGGACGAGGGGGCATGTGGCGCAAGAGGCGGCAAAAAGCAACCCCCGCTTGCGCTTAGCCGCGCGCCGCTGGCCTAGCAGCCGCCGCAACAGGAGGACGAAGCATGCGCGCATTCATCTTTCCCGGGCAGGGGAGCCAGTCGGTCGGCATGGGCAAGGCGCTCGCCGAGGCCAGCAGCGTCGCCCGCGACCTGTTCGAGGAGGTGGACGAGGCGCTCGGCCAGAAGCTGTTCCGGCTGATGGCCGAGGGGCCGCCGGACGAGCTCACCCTCACCGAGAACGCCCAGCCGGCGATCATGGCCAATGCCGTCGCGACGCTTCGGGTCTCCGGGATCGCGATCGACAAGGCGGATTTCGTCGCCGGCCACAGCCTCGGCGAATATAGCGCGCTCTGCGCCGCGGGCAGCTTCGACCTCGCCACCACGGCGCGGCTGCTCAAGCTGCGCGGCCAGGCGATGCAGGCGGCGGTGCCGGTCGGGCGAGGGGGCGATGGCGGCCCTGCTCGGCGCCAGCGTCGAGATCGCGCGGGCCGTGGCCGAGGCCGCCGCGCAGGGCGAGGTCTGCGTCGTCGCCAACGACAACGATCCCTCGCAGGTCGTCATCTCCGGCCATCGCGGCGCGGTCGAGCGGGCGCTCGAGATCGCCAAGGAGAAGGGCGCCAAGCGGGCCCTGCTGCTGCCGGTCTCGGCGCCGTTCCACTCGCCGCTGATGGAGCCCGCCGCCCGCGAGATGGAGCAGGCGCTGGCCGAGGTCGAGATCGAGGAGCCGGCCGTCCCGCTCTACGCCAACGTCACCGCGGCGCCGGTCGAGGATCCCGACGAGATCCGCCGACTGCTCGTCGAGCAGGTCACCGGGATGGTCCGCTGGCGCGAGAGCGTCGCCGCCATGGCGGAGGCGGGCGTCGACCATTTCGTCGAGTTCGGCGGCAAGGTGCTCGGCCCGATGGTCAAGCGCATCGCCCCCGACGCCAAGGTGACGAGCGTCGTGACGATGGACGACATCGAAGCGCTGGTGAAGGAAGTTTAGGTTCACGCGGAGGCGCGGAGGCGCGGAGTGAGAGACCTGGAAGCGGTCAGCGGCGACGTCATCGATGTAGCCATCCGGCTGCATCGCCAACTCGGTCCGGGACTGCTGGAAAGCGTCTATGAGTTGCTACTCGCCAGCAAGCTGGCGAGCATTGGCTATACCGTTGCTCGTCAGCAGCTCGTAGACATCGAATTCTGAGGACGTGCGTATTCAAGGCGCTTTCCGGATCGATCTGCTCATTGACGACTGGCTGCTCGTTGAAGTGAAATCCGTCGAGCGTCTCTTGCCCCTCCACGGCAAGCAGCTTCTCACCTACCTCCGGCTGACCAAGCAGCCGGTCGGCCTTCTCATCAATTTTGGCGGGGAAACCTTGAAGGCAGGGCTGAAGCGTATCGTCAACGATTACCGTCCCTCCGCGCCTCCGCGCCTCCGCGTGAACAAAAATCAATGGAGCAATGATGTTCGATCTTTCAGGAATGACCGCGCTGGTGACCGGAGCGTCCGGCGGGATCGGGTCGGCGATCGCGCAGGCGCTGGCGGGGCAGGGGGCGCGGCTCGCGGTTTCGGGGTCGAACGTCGACAAGCTCGAGGCGTTCCGCGCCGGGCTCGGCGGCGATCATGTCGCGCTGCCGTGCAATCTCTCCGACGGCGCCGCGGTCGACGCGCTGGTGCCGCAGGCGGTGGAGGCGCTGGGCGGCAAGCTCGACATCCTCGTCAACAATGCCGGGGTCACCCGCGACAATCTCGCCATGCGGATGAAGGACGAGGAATGGACCGACGTCATCCGAATCAACCTCGAGGCCGCCTTCCGGCTCGCCCGGGCGGCGCTGAAGCCGATGATGCGGGCGCGGCACGGCCGGATCATCTCGATCACCTCGGTGGTCGGAGCGACCGGCAATCCGGGCCAGGCCAATTACGCCGCCTCCAAGGCCGGCCTGGTCGGAATGTCGAAGGCGCTCGCCCAGGAGGTCGCCAGCCGCGACATCACCGTCAATTGCATCGCCCCCGGCTTCATCGCCTCGGCGATGACCGACGCGCTGCCGGACGCGCAGAAGGAGGCGCTGCTCGGCCGCATTCCGGCCGGCCGGCTCGGCGAGGGGAACGACGTGGCCGCGGCCGCCGTTTACCTCGCCAGCCGCGAGGCCGGCTACGTCACGGGCCAGACCCTGCACGTGAACGGCGGCATGGCGATGCTGTGACGCGAGTGGAATGATCCGTTTCAGTTGCCGCCACTTGCCAGCCCCGGCCGGGAGCGGCTAGGGCATCGCAAAACAATGCCTCTAGGGAAGGGTAGAACTATGAGCGAGACCGCCGATCGCGTGAAGAAGATCGTCGTCGAGCATCTCGGCGTCGAAGCCGAGAAGGTCACCGAGGAAGCGAGCTTCATCGACGATCTCGGCGCCGACAGCCTCGACATCGTCGAGCTGGTCATGGCCTTCGAGGAAGAGTTCGGCGTCGAGATCCCCGACGACGCGGCCGAGAAGATCAGCACCGTCAAGGACGCCATCGACTATATCGAGGCCAACAAGGCCTGAGCCCGGCCCCGTCCGCCGGCCCGGCGGTGATCGAGCCGCTTGACATGAACGGCTCCCCGTCCAAGGCGGGGGGCCGTTCGTCTATTTGCCCTTTGAGGAGCTGAGCATGCGCCGCGTAGTCGTGACCGGTCTCGGGATGGTCTCGCCGCTGGGCGGCGACATCGAGACCAGCTGGAAGAACATCCTCGCCTCGAAGAGCGGCGCGACCCGCATCACCCGCTTCGACCCGACCGATTATGCCTGCCAGATCGCCTGCGAGGTGAAGCCGCCCGAGCATGAATATGGCTTCGACCCGGGCAAGCGAGTCGACCACAAGGTCCAGCGCCAGGTCGATCCGTTCATCGTCTACGGCCTCGACGCCGCCGGCCAGGCGATCGAGGATGCCGGCCTCACCGACATGAGCGAGGAGGAGCGCTTCCGCGCCGGAGTGCTCGATCGGCTCGGGGATCGGCGGCCTTCCGGGCATCGAGAAGGAAGCGATCGTCCTCCACGAGCGCGGCCCGCGCCGGGTCAGCCCGCATTTCGTCCACGGCCGGCTGATCAACCTCATCTCCGGCCAGGTCTCGATCAAATACGGGCTGATGGGCCCCAACCACGCCGTCGTCACCGCCTGCTCGACCGGCGCCCATTCGATCGGCGACGCGGCCCGGATGATCGCGATGGACGATGCCGACGTCATGCTGGCGGGCGGCAGCGAGGACGCGCTCTGCCCGCTCGGCATCGCCGGCTTCGCCCAGGCGCGGGCGCTCTCGACCAACTTCAACGACCAGCCCGAGCGCGCCAGCCGCCCCTACGACAAGGACCGCGACGGCTTCGTCATGGGCGAGGGCGCCGGAGTCGTCGTGCTCGAGGAATATGAGCGGGCGAAGAAGCGCGGCGCGAAGATCTACGCCGAGATGGTCGGCTACGGCATGTCGGGCGACGCCTATCACGTCACCGCGCCGCATCCGGAAGGCGCGGGCGGCTACCGCGCGATGGAGGTGGCGATGAAGCGCTCGGGCCTCGACCTCTCCGACATCGACTATATCAACGCCCACGGCACCTCGACCCCGCTCGGCGACGAGCTCGAGCTCGGCGCGGTGCGGCGCCTGTTCGGCAACGATATCGCGCAATCTCTCGATGAGCTCGACCAAGTCGGCGATCGGCCATCTGCTCGGCGGCGCCGGAGCGGTCGAGGCGATCTTCTGCATCCTCGCGATGCGCGACCAGATCGTCCCGCCGACGCTCAACCTCGACAATCCGAGCGAGGGCACGGCCGGGGTCGACCTCGTTCCCGCACGTCGCCAAGGAGCGCAAGGTCAAGGCGGTGCTCAACAACAGCTTCGGCTTCGGCGGCACCAACGCCAGCCTGGTGATGAAGGCCGTCTGACGCGCCGACCATGAAGAAGCTGCTCGCGCTCGGCCTGCTCGCCGCGGCCGTCCTCGCGGTCGGCTTCTGGTTCATCCAGGGCTGGAACGGCGCCGGGCCCGCGAAGCGGCCGACGGCCGTGGTGATCGCGCTCGGGCACGAGCCTCGTCAAGGCGGCCGAGCAGCTCGAGAAGGCCGGAGTGATCGCGTCCGCCGAGCGCTTCCTCTTCCAGGCGAAGGTCTTCGGCGGCGGCGAGCCGATCAAGGCCGGCGAATATGAATTCCCCGCCCGGGCCAGCCACGCCCAGGTCCTGGCCCTGCTTCAGAACGGCAAGACCCTGCAGCGGATGGTGACCATCCCCGAGGGCCTGCCGTCGGTCCTGGTCCACGAGCGGCTGATGAACGCGCCCACACTGACCGGCGAGGTGCCGGTGCCGGAGGAAGGCTCGGTGCTGCCCGACAGCTACAGCTACCAGCGCGGCGAGGCGCGCGCGGCGGTGCTGGCGCGGATGCAGGCGGCGATGACAAGGACGCTCGCCGAGCTGTGGGCGAAGCGCAGCCCGGCCACGGTCGTCACCAGCCCGCGCGAGGCGATCATCCTCGCCTCGATCGTCGAGAAGGAGACCGGCAAGGCCGTCCGAGCGGCGGATGGTCGCCGGAGTCTATTCCAACCGGCTCAGGCATCGGGATGAAGCTCGATGCCGACCCGACCGTCATCTACCCGATCACCAAGGGCAAGCCGCTCGGCCGGCGGATCCGGCGGTCGGAGCTGCGGGCGAACAACGGCTACAACACCTACGCGATGGCGGGCCTGCCGGTCGGGCCGATCGCCAATCCGGGCCGGGAATCGATCGCCGCGGTGCTCAACCCGGCGCCGACCGAGGCGCTCTATTTCGTCGCCGACGGCACCGGCGGCCACGTCTTCGCCAACACGCTTCGCCGAGCATCAGGCCAACGTCGAGAAATGGTACGCCATCCGCCGCGCGCGCGGCGAGATGTAGGCCGTGTTCCAGGCGAAGGCCGTCGCGGAGCCGAGTCCTCTCCGGCCGAAGCGCGAAGGTTCGGTGGACCTCGGCCCTGCGAAGCTCGGGGAGTCGATACGGCCTAGCTCAGCCAGCCCCGCCGGGACGCGATCGTCGCGAGCCAGGCCAGCAGGATCGCGACGGCGACGATGATCGCCGGCATCACGAACACCGACGGGCCGATCACCGCGATCGCGTCGGTCATCAGCAGCCATCCGCCGAACTGCAGGATGACGGCGACCAGCGACAGCAGCAGCAGCGGCCGCGCCCAGCGCCTGCGCAGGACAAGCCCGAGGGCGCCGAGCGCTCCGGCGAAGACGCCGATCGCGAACAGGCCGGTGACCCACATCGGCGAGGCTCTCCATCAGCGAGCGCTCGGCCTCGCTCATTTCCTTGGCGTTCGGAATGCACGCCGACATGCATCAGGTACATCGCCACGCCGAACAGCTCCCAGAGCAGGCCGAGCAACGCGATCATCCAGAACCAGGCCGGCGGCTTGCCCGCGATCGTGTCGTTCATGTCCCCCTCCCTCGTTGAGAAGGCGAAGCCTGACTCGTTCCGGCTGCGTTATGCAAGCTCAGCCGAGGCGGCGGCGCTCGATCGGCGATTCGCTGCCGTCGGGCCGGGCGCAGGCGAAGGGCTCGACCGCGACCTTCTGCGCCGCGAAGCTCATCTGGATCGCCATCCGGTCGTCGACCATCATT
Organism: uncultured Alphaproteobacteria bacterium; assembly: GCA_963716155.1. Taxonomy (GTDB): domain Bacteria; phylum Pseudomonadota; class Alphaproteobacteria; order Sphingomonadales; family Sphingomonadaceae; genus Allosphingosinicella. The sequence goes on along the minus strand of OY970297.1, from coordinate 1,082,081 downwards.
CCGACATGGTCCTCGCAGAAGAGCAGGTCGCCGCGCTTCAGCGGCGCGTCCTCGGGCAGCGGCTCGCCGAGCGAGCGCTGCTCCTTCGTGTCGCGCGGGCAATCGACGCCGCACAGCTGAAGCGAGAGCTGGACGAGCGCGGCGCAGTCGAGGCCGTGGCTGGTGCGGCCGCCGGGACGGTAGGGCGCGCCGAGCAGGCGCTGGGCGACCGCGACCGGGTCCTCCTCATGCTCGCCGACGGCGCGCAGGTAGGCGAGGGGAACGAAGCCGCCCTCGAACTCGAGCGAGGCGCCGCGCACGTCGCCGTGCAGCCGCGAGCCCATCGGCAGGCTGGAGAGGGTGGCGGCGAGCGGGTCGGGGCCCGCCTGGATCGGCGCCTGCGCCTCGACGACGACATGGGTCGGCTCGAGCGGCTCGGCGAGCTCGATCGCCTCGACATAGCCGACCCGGTGGTCGGCGAGGCAATAGCCCCAGGCCCAGCCGGCGGTGAGGTCGAGCACGGCGAAGCCCTCGCCCGGCAGAAGCTCGGAGACTTCCGCGGCGCCGTCGGCGGGCTCCTCGCGGACCGGAGTGGCGATCAGCCCGCAGGCGCGGACCAGAGGCGCGGCATAATGGGGCGCGAACAGCCGGCCGGCGAGGGCGATGTCGGCGATGTCGCGGCGCCAGGCGTGGAGGCGCGGGTCGAGATGGACGGACGGCCCGTCGAGCGCGATCCGCCTATCCGTGCTGGAGGAGGATGCCCCGTTCCCGGGACGCGGTTCGGCGGCTGGCGCTTTCCTGCTGCTCGATGTTGCGTTCGAAGCGCTCAAGGAAATCCTGTCCCATGCTGGTCTGGGCGACGAACACGTTGCGCCGGTCGGCCTCGTCGCGCACGCGGCGCAGATAGCCGAGCGTGCCCAGCGTATTCAAGGCGCGCGTGATCACCGGCTTGGAAACGCCCAAAATGTGGGCGAGGCCGCGGACCGTGTGGGGACCGGGGGTGAGGTAGACGAGCAGCAGCAGCGCCATCTGCCGGTTGGTGAGGTCCGGCTGGCCCGACCGCACGTAGCCGATCAGCGTCTGCATCCAGCTCCTGAGAGCGCGCTCTGCCACTGGGCCATCTCCAAATTCCAGGCGCCTTGTTCCGGGTCCTAAACCAGTCAGGACGGGTTTCGTTTCGTTAATTATTGAGAATTCGGCGCAAAAACGCCGCGGACCGTCAATCGCCGTAGCGCGACGGACAGCGCCGCCCAGGCCGCGCGCAGCCCGAAGGCGTCGCCGCCCTTGGGCCTTCCGGGCTTGGCCGAGCCGCGCCAGGCATAGGTGTCGAAATGGGCCCAGGGCAGGCCGTCGGGCACGAATTTCCTGAGGAACAGCGCCGCGGTGACCGCTCCGGCCATGGGCGCGTCGGACGAATTGCTGATGTCGGCGATGTCCGAGGACAGCATCTCCTCATACGGGCCCCAGAGCGGCAGCCGCCAGACCGGATCGGCCGCCTCGGTGCCGCCGGCGAGAAGCGCCTCGGCGAGCGAATCGTCATTGGCGAACAGGGCCGGAAGGTCGGGCCCGAGCGCGACCCGCGCCGCGCCGGTCAGGGTGGCGAAGTCGAGGATCAGCTCGGGCTTGCCCTCCGCCGCCTTGGCGAGGGCGTCGCCGAGGATGAGCCGGCCCTCGGCGTCGGTATTGTCGATCTCGACGGTCAGCCCCTTGCGGCTCCTCAGCACGTCGCCGGGCCGGAAGGCGGCGCCGGAGACGCTGTTCTCGACGGCGGGAACGAGCAGGTGGAGTCGGACGGGAAGGCGGCTCGCCATCACCAGCCGGGCCAGCGCCAGAGCGTGGGCGGCGCCGCCCATGTCCTTCTTCATCAGCCGCATGCCCGACGCCGGCTTGATGTCGAGCCCGCCCGAATCGAAGCAGACGCCCTTGCCGACGATCGCGATCCGGGGATGGCGGCGGTCGCCCCATTCGAGCTCGATCAGGCGCGGCGCGCGGTCCGTCGGTGGCGCCGCGGCCGACGGCGGCGATCATCGGATAGCCCTCGTCGAGCGCGGCGCCGGCGGTGACGTTGACCTCCGCGCCGAATTCGGCCGCGATCTCGCGGACCGCGGCCTCGAGCTCGGCGGGGCCGAGGTCGCCGGCGGGGACGTTGACCAGGTCGCGGACCAGGTTGGTCGCCTCGGCGAGGTGGACGAGTCTCCTCGATCCGCGCCGGCTCGGAGGTGAGCAATATCCGCGGGCCCGTCTTGCCTTCGGCTTTCTTGTAGCGCTCGAAGCGATATTGGGCGAGCAGCCAGCCGAGCGCCGCCGGGCCGGGCCGCGGCCTTCGACCCGATATTTGCCCTCGGGCAGGCTCTCGGCCGCCTTGGCGAGGCACCAAGGGCTGAGCTCCGTCGACATTGGCGACTCCGAGCGACGGCCGACCATTCCGCCTGCTCGCCCGGCAGGATCGCGACCTGATAGCCTTCGCCGCGAAACCCCTGCGCCGAGACCGCCTGCCGCACCCGCGCCGGCTGTCCCTTCAGCCAGGCGTCGAAGCCCTTCTTGTCGACGAGGTGGAGCGAGACAGCCGGCTGGCCCTTGTCGGGCTGGAGGAGGGCGGAGAGGTCGGTCATCTTCACTTCGTCCGGCTGGCAGGATGGATATGGGCGTCGGTAGACGTGAAGTCTCGTCCGGTGCACAGGATCGGGCGGCCGAGCCGCTTCGCCATGCAATAGACCATCAGGTCCAGCATGTTGAGGCTTCCTCCATGCTGATTGCCGCGGCCGTGGAGGCGGTGGGCCTCGGCCGACAAGGCGGCGTCCTCGGCGGTGAAAGGGCTGACACGGCACGATCTCGACAGCAGCGCCGAGAGCAGCAGCGCCGCGTCCGGATCGGGATCGTTAGCCGAAAGAGAGGTGACGAGGCTAAACTCCACAATCACCGGAGTGGGAATGACGGCTTCCTCGTCTGTCAAGGCCTCTCGAAGCCTCTCCCACGCTTCTTCCCTCAGATGGACCGCGACGAGCGCGGATGTGTCGACGATCACTTCGGGAGGCCGCGCTCGTCATATGTTGCCTCATCGAACTCTGCGAGAGTCTTCCATTTTCTCGGACGGGCTGCCGCCCGGCGGGTGATTTCATCGATGCGGTCAAGAACGGCCTGCCGCTCATCGTCCTCGAACGGGGGCAAGGCGACTTTGTCGAGCGCGTCCTCGATGATTTCGGCCTGGCTGCGACCGGAGCGGGTCAAGAGCGCCAGCCGCTCGGCGGCCCGGTCGGAGCGAATGGTGATGGAGGCCTGCTTTCGTCGCGGTCTCATTCGAGCTTTCTATCAGATAGTACATGCACGGACAAGCATCGTACATGTACGTTACGCCGGAACTCCGAACAAATCGTGCTCGTCGGCATCCTCGACGAGCACCCGGAGGATGTCGCCCGGCTTGGCGGCGGGGGCGTCGCGCAGGTGGACCTCGCCGTCAATCTCCGGGGCGTCGGCCTTGGAGCGGCCGGTGGCGCCGCCTTCGCCGTCGGCCTCGTCGATAAGAACGTCGATCTCGCGGCCGATCCTGGCCTGCAGCTTGGCGGCGGAGATCCGCGCGGTGAGCTCCATCAGCCGGGCGTAGCGCTCTTCCTTGACCTCCTCCGGCACGGCGCCGGGAAGGCTGTTGGCGGCCGCGCCCTGGACGGGCTCGAAGCGGAAGGCGCCGACCCGGTCGAGCCGGGCCTCCTCGAGCCATTGCATGAGATATTCGAAATCGGCCTCGGTCTCGCCGGGGAAGCCGACGACGAAGGTCGAGCGGATGGCGATGTCGGGGCAGATCTCGCGCCAGCCGCGGATCCGCTCGAGCACCCGGGCCTCGTTGGCCGGGCGGCGCATCGCCTTGAGGACGGGCGGCGAGGCGTGCTGGAAGGGGATGTCGAGATAGGGGAGGACGAGCCCCTCGGCCATCAGCGGGATGACCCGGTCGACGTGCGGATAGGGGTAGACGTAGTGGAGCCGGACCCAGGCGCCGAGCCGGCCGAGCTCGCGGGCGAGGTCGGTCATGTGCGCGCGCACCTCGCCGCCTTTATAGGGCCAGGAGGCGTGGCGCAGGTCGACCCCGTAGGCCGACGTGTCCTGGCTGATGACGAGCAGCTCCTTCGTTCCCGCGGCGACCAGCTTCTCGGCCTCGCGGAGGATCGCGTCGGGCCGGCGGCTGACCAGGTCGCCGCGGATCGAGGGGATGATGCAGAAGCTGCAGCGATGGTTGCAGCCTTCGGAGATCTTCAGATAGGAATAATGGCGCGGGGTCAGCTTGAGGCCGCCCTCCGGGACCAGGTTGAGATAGGCCGAGGGCGGGATCGGGGCGGCGACGTGGACGGCTCCGACCACCTGCTCATATTGGTGCGGGCCGGTGACGGCGAGCACCTCGGGGAATTTGGAGCGGATCACCTCCGCCTCGTTGCCCATGCAGCCGGTGACGATGACCCGGCCGTTCTCGGCGATCGCCTCGCCGATCGCCGCCAGGCTCTCCTCCTTGGCCGAATCGAGGAAGCCGCAGGTGTTGACCAGGACGACGTCGGCCTGCTCGTAATCGGGCGACAGCTGGTAGCCGTCCGAGCGAAGCTTGGTCAGGATCCGCTCGGAATCGACCAGCGCCTTCGGGCAGCCGAGCGAGACCATGCCGACCTTGGGCGGGGAGGGGAGGATGGTGGCCATGGGAGCCGCCCCAGATAGGCGCGCCGACCCGATTTTCCTAGGCCCCGCCGCGTTCGGAAGCGGCGGCTCCAATTCCCGCATCGCCGCGGGGACACGCCGCCGGTGACAGTCACCTGCTGCACTGCAACGGGTGACTGTCACCTGCTGCACTGCAATGGGTGACAGTCACCTGCTGCACCGCAACGGGTGACTGTCACCTGTTGCGCCGCAACGTGGGGCGCAGAGTCGTGGGAAGATCCCTGTCCCGGCGCGCGAGCATTGTTTAGAACCAAACGAAAACCAAAGAATCGTCTGGAGAAACTTTCGACTTGGGCATAAGATCGGCACATGTCGAGAGCCGCGCGACAGGTCTATCCGGACATCCCCCACCACGTCACCGCGCGCGGCGCTCGGCGCGCGCCTACCTTCTTCGGTCCGGACGATTACATTTTCTACCTGCGCCTGCTGCGGCGCGGCTGCCGGAAGAGCTCGACCTCGGTCTGGGCCTGGTGCCTGATGCCCAACCATCTCCACCTGATCCTGGCGCCGTCGCAACCGGACGGCCTGAGGGCGGCGCTGGCCCCCGTCCAGCGCCTCTACGCCGTCGAGATCAATCGCCGCCAGTTATGGGCCGGCCATTTCTGGCAAGGCCGGTTCGCCTCCTCGCCGATGGACGAGCCGCACCTCCATGTCTGCCTGCGCTACGTCGAGCTCAATCCGGTCCGAGCCGGGCTCGTGGCGCGGGCCGAGGACTGGCCCTGGTCGAGCGCGCGCGCCCATCTCGGGCTCGGCGACGACGGCCTCACCGACCTGGAGCCGGCGCGCGAGCGGATTGCCGACTGGCGCGCCCTGCTCGACGCCGGGCTTGACGAGGACGAACGCGAGGCGATCCGCGACGCCGAGCGAATCGGCCGCTTCCGGCGCCGATAACCGCGCCATACGCAAAGCCTTTTCGCCCCCGCAGCATGTGACTGTCACCTGTTGCAGCGCAGCGGGTGACAGTCACATGCTGCAGCGCGGAATGGGCGGGACGCTGGAATTGGCCGCGTTTGCCGTCGCGGCGGGAGCAGTCACTTGTTGCAGTGCAGCGGGTGACAGTCACATGATGCAGCGCGGAATGGGGCTTGGCGGATCGGCGGGGCGGGCGGGGCCTAGGGCAAGGTGCGGCCGCTCTCTTCCTCGAGGAAGCGGAGGAGGGCTTGCTCGCATTCGTCGCTCCGGCCGTCGCGGGCGAGCTCGGCGTCGAGCCAGGCCCTTTCGGTCTTAGTCACCGCCTCGGCCGAATCGACCGCCGCCCGATGCTCCTCGGCCGTCTCACCCGGCTCGAACAGCGTCCTGGCCCCTTCGAAGTCGGGATTGCGCATCCGCGACAGGAAGCCGAGCACGGAGCTTTCATGGTCGTTCATGAAAGTCTCGAGCCGCGCCGCCTCGCTCCGCTCGAGCGGCCGGTAGGAGGACCAGGCCATCAAATGGTTGCCGACCGCCTGGACGAACAGGGTCCGCCAGCCCTCGGCGTTGGCGGCGCCGAGCGTCGAATCCTTGATCCGCCACAGCATCTCGGCCTCCTCGCGGCTGACGACCAGCGCTCCGTCGCCGCCGGCGGCGAAGACGATCCGGCGCATCAGTCCGACCTCGGCTTCGTCGACGACTCCGGGACGCACGTCCCCGTCGCGGCGGGTCGCTCCGGTGCCGTGGAGGACGCAGCGCTCGACCTCGGCCAGGGCCCAGGCCTTGAGCGTGGCCGGGGCGTTGAGGGCCTTTTCGAGGATCCTGACGACCAGCTCGAGCTCGACCGGTCCGATCGCCTCGCCGGTCCGGCCGATCTCGCCGGTCAGCCAGGCGGCCGTCTCGGCGTCGACATAGCCGCGCGGCTCGGTGCCGTTGAGGACGTGGTCGGCGATGGCCTCGATGAAGAAGTCGCCCCATTCGGCGCCCGCCTCGCGGGCGTGGCGATGGAGCTCGAAGATCGCCTCCGCCTCGGCACGCGCCACGACCCCGTCCGGCCAGACGGCTCGGCGAAGGGCGAGCACGTCGTCGGGCGAGAGGGTCGCGCCGGCTTTCAGAGCCGAGGAGAAATCGGAAAAGGAGAAAGTCATCGGCCCGTCCGCCTGTTTGTGGTCGAGCGAGCCATAGCGCGGAACGGTTAAGCGGGGGCTAAGCCGAGTCCCAGGCCTCCGCCTCGCGCTCGGCGGTGGGCAGGATCTCGACGACGCAGTCGCCGGGCTTGAGCGACTGCGCCTCGGCCTCCCAGAAGCCGTAGGGCGTGCCGTCGCGGTAGATGCGCACGCCGAGGCCGGTGACGACGGCGGAGAGCGGCCTGCCGCATTCCTCGTCGCGGACGACCCGCTCGGCAAGCCGGACCCGGCCGCTCGAGGAGGCGAGGTCGGCGATATAGTCGGCGATATGGGCTCCGGTGGTCGAGCCGGCGAGCAGAAGGCCAGCGAAGCTGACCGGGTTGATCACCGTGCTCGCGCCGGCTTGGCGGGCGAGAAGCTCATTGTCCTCGTTGCGAACCGCGACGCTGATGTTGAGCCTCGGCGCGAGGTGGCGGGCCGACATGGTGATCAGGATCGAGGTGTCGTCGCGGCCGGCCGAGACGATCAGGGCCCGCGCCTGCTCGATCCGGACCGCCTTGAGGGTCGTGTCGCGGGTCGCGTCGGCGTCGGCGACGGCGCAGCCGATCGACTTGGCGCGCTCGAGCGCCTCCTCGTTGGTATCGACGACGACGATCTCCTCGGCCTTCGTCCCGAGCGCGATCAGCTCGTCGACCGCCTCCGAGCCGCTGGTCCCGAAGCCGGCGACGACGATGTGGTTGCATAGGGTCTTCTGAAGCCGGTTCATTCGCCACCTGTCCCATGTGCGCCTGAGCACGAACGTGTAGGCCGTGCCGATGAAGATCAGAACGAAGAAGATCCGGATCGGAGTGACCACCAGAGCGTCGAACAGCCGCGTGTGGTTCGCCACCGGGACGACGTCGCCATAGCCCGTCGTGGTGATGCTGATCATGGTGAAATAGACGACGTCGACGAAGCTGACATGACCGTCGTGGCTGTCCTTGAGGCCGTCGCGCTCGAGCCAGTGGACGAGGATGGCGAAGCCGAGCAGCCCGAGCACCAGAGCGGCGCGCCAGGCGAGCTGGGCCCAGACCGGCAGCCGGCCCCGGCGCCGAAGGGTGATCTCGTCGGGACCGCGCGGCCGCCGGGCCATCAGCCGTAGAGCTCCGCCAGCCGCGCCAGCGACGGGCCGTGGGTGAGGTCGAGGTGGAGCGGGGTGACCGACGACATAGCCGTCGGCGACCACCTCGAGATCGGTGGCGTGGCCGGGGGTCTCGACCATCGGCGCGAGGCCGAACCAGAAATAATCGTAGCCGCGCGGGTCGGTGCGCTGGACGATGCGCAGGCGGGCGTAATCGTGGCGGCCCTGCGGCGCCACCCGCACCCCCTTGACCGCATCCGGCGGAAGCGCCGGGAAGTTGACGTTGACGAGGGTGCGCGGCGGCATGCCGGATTCGACGATCGGGCGGAGCACCCGTTCCGCCCAGGCCTCGGCCGCGGCGAACGGCACCGTGTCGCCCATCCCCTCCTTCGCATAGGCCTGGCTGAGCGCGATCGAAGGGAAACCGGCCATCGCGCCTTCCATCGCCGCCGAGACGGTTCCGGAATAGGTGACGTCCTCGCCGAGATTGGCGCCGCGATTGACTCCGGAGAGGACGAGGTCGGGCGGCTCGTCCTTCATCAGATGGGCGACCGCCATCATCACCGCGTCGGTGGGGGTGCCGGTGACGCAGTAGCGGCGCTCGCCCAGCTTCCTCAGCCGCACCGGGCGGGTCAGGGTGAGCGAATGGCCGGCGCCGGACTGCTCCTCGGTCGGGGCGACGATCCAGACGTCGTCGGAGAAGGTCCGGGCGATCCGCTCCAGCACCTTCAATCCGCCCGCGTTCACGCCGTCGTCGTTGGTGAGCAGGATGCGCATCCACGCCGAGCTAGGCCGCCGCCGGGGCGGGCGCAAGCGGGCAACCTTCGGCGCGATTCGGGAGTTGGTCGGGCGAAGGAGAGAGCTATGCAGGTTCCCCACAATAGCTTCGTCGTCGTCGCCGACGGCAAGAAGATGCTGTTCTTCCGCAACGAGGGGGATTCCGAATTCCCCAAGCTCGAGGTCGAGCGCAAGCGCGAGACGACCGACGCCGACGACCGCGACCAGAAGACCGATCTGGCCGGAAAGGCGCCCACCGCCTCCGGCGGCGCCGGCTCGAGCAGCTACGAGGAGGTCGACTTCCACCAGCTGGAGGAGGAGCGTTTCGCGGCGGAGACCGCCGAGATGCTCCGCAAGCGGGCGCTCAGCAACGATTTCGAATCGCTGATCATCGTCGCTCCGCCCAAGACCCTGGGCGAGCTCCGCAAACATTATCACAAGGAGGTCGAGAAGCGCCTGACCGGCGAGATCGCCAAGGACCTGACCGGCCATCCGGTTCCGGAGATTGAGAAAATCCTGCAGTCCGCCTAGCCTGAAGCCAGGCTTCGGCCGGGGGCGGCCCGTCAACCGCTAAACCATCCAGGAGTGACAATGCGTTTCTTGCCTCATCTCATCGCCGGCCTCGCGCTCGCCGTCTCGGCGCCGGCCGCCGCCGCCATCACCGTCGGCGCCACCGTCAAGGACACCAAGGGCGGCGTGGTCGGGACGATCACCCGGGTCGAGGGCGGCAATCTCGTCCTCAAGACCGACCGCCACGACGTGACCCTGCCGGTGTCGAGCTTCACCGCGACCGACGACGGCGCCCTGTTCGGGATGACCCGCGACCAGCTCAACGCCGAGGTCGACAAGGCCAAGGCCGCCGCCGACGCCCAGATCGTCGCGGGAGCGACCGTCAAGGGCGCCGCCGGCGCCGTGGTCGGGACGATCGAGGCGGTCGATGCCGAGTTCGTGACCGTCAAGCTGACCTCCGGAACCAGCATCCGCCTGCCGCGGAGCGCGGTCGCCGGCGGTCCGAGCGGCCCGGTCACCGGGATGACCGCCGAGCAGATCGAAGCCGCCGCCAAGGCCGCCTCGCCCTCCTGAGCGAGTCGTGGAAAAGGCCGCGGGGAAGGGTGACCCGCGGCCTTTTCGCTGTCCGGCCGGTTGATCAGTCGCCGGCGCGGGCGAGCCTGCGGCGGGCGACGAGGGCCGCGGCCGCCGCTCCGAACAGGAGGACCATCGGCGGCGCCGGAACGTCGTGGCCGCCGTTCGAGCTCGAGGTCGAGCTTCCGCTCGAGGTCGAGCTGCTCGTGCTGCTCGAGGTGCTCGCCGAGGTCGAGGCGCTGGTCGAGGTCGACGAGCTGGTCGAGCTGCTGGTGCTGGCGAAGCTCGAGGAGGACGAGGTGGTCGAGACGTTGCCGCTCGACGTGCTGGTCGACGAGCCGCCGGTCGAGCTCGAGGTCGAGCTTCCGCCGGTCGAGGTGGAGGTCGATCCGCCGCTCGTGCTGGTCGAACCGCCGCTGGTCGAGGTCGAACCGCCGCTGGTGCTCGAACTGGTTGAGACACCGCTGCTCGTCGAAACTCCGCCGGTGCTGGTCGAGACCCCGCCGGTGCTGGTCGAAACCCCGCCCGTGCTGGTCGAGACTCCGCCCGTGCTGGTCGAGGTCGAGCCGCCGCTGGTCGAGCTTCCGCCGGTCGACGGTCGAGCCGCCGCTGGTCGAGGTCGAGCTTCCGGTGCTTCCGCCGGTCGACGTGCTGGTCGACGCGGTGAAGATGGCGTTGCCGCTCGATCCGCCGAAGAAGCCGCCGCTGAAGAAGCCGCCGCCGAAGCCGCCGCCGAAGCCGCCGCTGCCGCCGATCACGGTCACTCCGCCGCCGCTGCCCCCGGCCAGGGGCGGCAGGGGCGGAAGCGGGGGAAGGGGCATGGCCCCGCCCGGATAGCTGACCGTCCGGGTCGTCGTGGTCGTGCCCGGGTCTTGACGACGCAGGCGGTCCGAACCCGCTTGTAGCGCTTGACCGGCTTGACCCGGGCGTAGCGGCGGGGAGCCTGCTTCACCATCTTGGCCGACTTGACGAAGGCCGGCCGCTGGGGCGGGTTCTCGGCGACATGGACGGCGCCGCCGCCGATGATCGCGCCGCCGCAGGTGCAGGCGCAGAGTTTAGCGAGAGCCATTCTAACCGACATGACAGCGCACCTTGTTTCCAGGTTCCGATGCGTGGCCGAAAGTCCCTGGTGGAAGATCGGCTTCGGCATCGAGCTACATGCACAGATGCAAAGGAAAGCTTTAAGTGCAAGCGTGTTAACCATGAAGTCGCCTCAAAATGCCCGTGAAATGCCCGTTCGGGCCGCTTCCGTCCCATTTGTGGACAAGGCCGGCACGAGGGCGTGAACGAATAGGCGCCGGGCCGGATCGGCCGAACATGGTTAACGCACGGTCTCGCTCCCGATTCGCGGCAATTCGGGGGCGAGGCGGCGAAGCGGCGGCGCCGGCCGCCGGAAATGGGGCAAAAAAGTCACTCCCGAGCTCCGAAATCGAGGTGAATTTTTAACCGCTATTTGAGTGACTTGTACTGCCCCTTTGCGAAGCGTATAGGCGCGCTGGGGCAAGCTTCGACATTTCCGGACGACTCGGAAGCGGGGCTTCAGGAGGTATGCGTGACCGCGATGCGGTTGCGTGAAGGAGTGGAGGGGTTATGGCGACGGCTTTGAGTGACGTTTACGGCTCGGCTTATGCGCTTGGGAGGGCTGCCCGACAGCTACCGGCCGAGTGCCAACGAAGAGTTCATGAACCCGGTGCAGCTGGCCTATTTCCGCCAGAAGCTGCTCGGCTGGAAGGACGAGATCCTGCGCGAATTGCAGGGCACGATGGCCTCGCTGAAGAGCGGCCCGATCCGCGAGGCGGACGTCACCGACCGCGCTTCGTCGGAGACCGACTGGGCGATCGAGCTTCGCACCCGCGACCGGCAGCGCAAGCTCATCTCCAAGATCGACTCGGCGCTGCGCCGCATCGACACCGGCGAGTACGGCTTCTGCGAAGTCACCGGCGAGCCGATCTCGCTGGCCCGGCTCGAGGCCCGGCCGATCGCCACGATGACGGTCGAGGCCCAGGAGCGCCACGAGCGCAACGAGCGAATCACCCGCGACGATTGAGAGGTCGGGCCGAAGTGGTACTTCGGCCCGGGTCGCTCGGATGTCGGTGAGTTGATAACCCGCGTCGACGTCGACTCGCGACAGCCGCTCGGGCTGAGCCTGTCGAAGCCCTTCTTTCTATGCATGGTGAAGGGGAGGGCTTCGACAAGCCCAGCCCGAACGGACCTTATGCCAAAAGGCGCCGGCGACCTGCCCGGCCGCCGGGCTTCTCTTCGATGGGGCGGAGTCCCGGCTGGCGGGAACCGCGGCAGGGAAGTGGGAGAGAGCGCCTCCTAGTGGAGGCCGGCTATCTCTTCCTTGATCCAGAGCTTTTCTTTCTTGAGCCTGGAGAGTGTGGCCATGTCCGGCAGAGGCCGCTGATTTTCTTCTTCGATCCGCGCTTCGATGTCCGCGTGGCGGTGCTGCAATGCCGAGATATGCGCCTGTTGCATTCCCATCTCCTAGGCTGTGCTGGGTCAGGGTGATCAACGTCCGGAGGCGTGGCCTGTCTCCCATCGATCCGATGGCCGCCGCATTATGTACGACGGGCCGTTAATGGACTATCTATAGCGCGTTTCGAAACGCTCGGACAAGCGGCTGAGGAGGGGCATGGAGGCGATCGACGGAAGCGGCATCCCGGCGGCCGCGCGGCTGGTCCGACTGCGCCTCGAGCATCGCGACCTCGACTCGGCCATCGAGGCGCTTCGGGCCACCCCGGCGCCCGACCAGCTCCAGCTCGCCCGGCTGAAGAAGCGCAAGCTGCGCCTGCGCGACGAGATCAAGCTGCTCGAGGACCGGCTCATCCCGGACATCATCGCTTAGCCGACGCAATCCTCCCCCGCATTTGCGGGGAGAATTGTGTCACACAGGGACTGTGCGCTCTTCACCATCTTTGCGCATGGCCCCCTGCGCGCGCCTGTGGCAGCATGGGCGGATGCAGGAAGCCAGGGCGCCTCTCACCGCGAAGCTGGTGGCATCCCTCTACACCGAGGCGATGCTGCTCGCCGACGAGGCGCGCTCCTATTTCGATTCGAGCGGCCGCTCCGACCGCGACTCGCTCGACCCGGTCGACCGGGTCGGCTTCTCCTGCGAATCGCTCAAGGTGACGACCCGGCTGATGCACGTCATCGCCTGGCTGCTGACCCAGCGCGCGGTCGAGGCGGGCGAGCTCAGCCGCCAGCCAGGCCCGCCGCCCGGCCCGCCGGCTCGGCGAGGCGCCCGACAGCGACGAGGCGCTTCTGCCGAGGCTTCCGGCGAGCGCGCTCGCCTTGGTCAACGCCAGCCGCGACCTCTACGCCCGGGTGAAGCGGCTCGACGAGGCCGGCGGCCTCGGCCCCGATCCGCAGGCGAGCCCGGCGCGAAGCCTGATGAGCCGGCTGGAGCGGTCGCTCTGACGATCAGGCGCAGAGCTCCGCCTTGGCTTCCTCATATTGCCGGATCAGCTCGGCGACATAGTCGCCCGCCGGGCGCACCCGGTCGATCGCGCCGATGCCCTGGCCCGAGCCCCAGATGTCGCGCCAGGCCTTCTTGGCGCTCTCGCCGCCGCCGAAATTCATCGTCTTCAGATCGCCCTCGGGCAAATTGTCGGGATCGAGGCCGGAGGCGACGATCGAGGCGCGCAGATAATTGCCGTGGACGCCGGTGAACAGGCTCGAATAGACGATGTCGGCCGCCCGCCCGTCGAAATGCCCTGCTTGTAGGCCTCGGCGGCATTGGCCTCGGCGGTGGCGATGAACGGCGAGCCGATATAGGCGAGGTCGGCGCCCATCGCCTGGGCGGCGAGGATGGCGCGGCCGGTGGCGATCGCGCCCGACAGGATCAGCGGCCCGTCGAACCATTGCCGGATCTCCTGGACCAAGGCGAAGGGCGACAGCGTGCCGGCATGGCCGCCGGCGCCCGGCGGCGACCGCGATCACCCCGTCGGCGCCTTTCTCGATCGCCTTGCGGGCGAAGCGGTCGTTGATGATGTCGTGGAGCGTGATCCCGCCCCAGCCGTGCACCGCCTGGTTGACCTCGACGATCGCGCCCAGCGAGGTGATGACGATCGGCACCTTCCACTTGGCGCAGGTCGCCATGTCCTGCTCGAGCCGGTCGTTGGAGCGGTGGACGATCTGGTTGACCGCGAAGGGCGCCGACGGGCGCGTCGGGATGGTCCCGGTCCCAGGCGGCGAGCTCCTCGGTGATGTGGTGGAGCCATTCGTCGAGCAGGCTCTGCGGCCGGGCGTTCAGCGCCGGGAAGGTGCCGACGATCCCCGCCTTGCACTGGGCGATGACGAGGTCGGGGTTGGAGACGATGAACAAAGGCGCGCCGATCGCGGGCAGGCGCAGGCGCTGGAAGAGGGCGGGCAGGGTCATTGCGCCGCCTTAACGGAAGCGGGCGGGGAGGCAACCGTCCTGCTTCCCGGCGAAGGCCGGGACCCAGTCCTTCCGCGGGTGCCGCTGGGCCTCGGCCTTCGCCGGGGAACGACGCTCACTCCACCTCCCGCCCTCTCGTCTCCGGAAGCAGGAACAGCCCGACGATGAGCGTCAGCACCGCGATTCCGATCGGGTACCAGAGGCCGTAATAGATGTCGCCGGTAGCGGCGACCATGGCGAAGGCGGTGGTGGGCAGGAAGCCGCCGAACCAGCCGTTGCCGATATGGTAGGGCAGCGACATCGAGCTGTAGCGGATCCGGCTCGGGAAGAGCTCGACGAGCAGGGCGGCGATCGGGCCGTAGACCATGGTCACGTAGAGGACGAGGAGGAAGAGGATGGCGACGACCAGCGGCTTGTTCAGTCGCGCCGGGTCGGCGCGCTCGGGATAACCGGAGAGGCTGAGGAGCCCGCTCAACCTTTCACGCTCGAGCTTTATCCAGGCCGCCCGCTCCGGTCCGCTCAAGCCGTCGAGCTCGTCGAATACCATGGCGATCTTTCCGGCCTCGGCAGTGACCTGCCCCGGCGCCGCGGGCGCGTTCCGATAGGGGATTCCGGATTTGGCTAGCGACGATTTGACGATGTCGCACATCGAACCTTCAAACTTGTTGCGGCCGATCGGATCGAACTGGACAGAGCAGTTGGCGGGATCGGCGAAAACGGTCATCGGTGCGGTGCGCTGGGCTTCGTAGAGCGCCGGATTGGCCGCCCGGGTCAGCGCTTCGAACAGCGGGAAATAGGTCATGGCGGCGAGCGCGCACCCGGCCAGGATGATCGGCTTGCGCCCGATCCGGTCCGACAGCCAGCCGAACAGGACGAAGAAGGGCGTCGCCAGCGCCAGGGCGATCGCGATCAGGATGTTCGCCGTGGCGCCGTCGACCTTCAACGTCTTCTCGAGGAAGAAGAGGGCGTAGAACTGGCCGGTGTACCAGACCACCGCCTGGCCGGCGACGGCTCCGAACAGGGCGATGAGGACGATCCTGGCATTGCCCCATTGCGCGAAGCTCTCGCGCAGCGGCGCCTTCGAGGTCGTGCCTTCCTCCTTCATCTTGCGGAAGACCGGGCTCTCCTCGAGCTTCAGCCGGATCCACAGCGACACGGCGAGCAGCAGGATCGAGACGAGGAAGGGGAGGCGCCAGCCCCAGTCGGCGAAGGCCTCCTCGCCGAGCGCGGTCCGGGTGCCGATGACGACGAGCAAAGCGGCGAACAGGCCGAGCGTCGCGGTGGTCTGGATCCAGCTGGTGTAGAAGCCGCGCCGGCCGGGCGGGGCGTGCTCGGCGACGTAGGTGGCGGCGCCGCCATATTCGCCGCCCAGCGCCAGGCCCTGGAGAAGCCGAAGGGTGACCAGGGCGATCGGAGCGGCGACCCCGGCGCTGGCGTAGCTCGGCAGCAGCCCGACCAGGAAGGTCGAGAGGCCCATGAGGCCCATCGTCACGAGGAAGGTGTATTTGCGGCCGACGAGGTCGCCGATCCGGCCGAACACCAGGGCCCCGAACGGCCGGACCGCGAAGCCGGCGGCGAAGGCGGCGAGGGCGAAGATGAAGCCGGTCGTCTCGTTGACGCCCGAGAAGAACTGGCTCGAGATGATCGTCGCGAGCAGGCCGTAGAGATAGAAATCATACCATTCGAAGACGGTGCCGAGCGAGGCGGCGGCGATGACCCGGGCGTCGCGGCGGGCGGAGGGGGCGGGCGTGGGTGCGGTAGCCATGGCCCCGTGTCCCGCGTCCTGCGGTCGAGCGCAAGCCGTCGCCCCAGCGGAGGCTGGGGCCCCGGAGGGTGAAAAGCGCCGGAGCCTTTCACCCCACGGGGCCCCAGCCTGCGCTGGGGCGACGGACCCTTCCCAATTTGCTATTTTGGCCCCTCGCGCCTACATAGAGCGCCGCTACCAGTCGCAAATGAACGGTCTTTGGCGCTTTGCGGCTCCTTTTTCCTTCTCTCGCCTCTCGCAGCACCGGCGGGCCGATCTCCGGTCCCGCCAAGACAAGGAAAAAGTGAAATGACCATCGGAACCGTGAAATTCTTCAACGCCGACAAGGGCTATGGCTTCATCCAGCCGGACGGCGGCGGCAACGACGCCTTCGTCCACATCAGCGCCGTCCAGGCCGCCGGGATGCAGACCCTCGACCGCGACCAGCGCGTCTCCTACGAGCTCGAGACCGACCGCCGCGGCAAGACCAGCGCCGTCAACATCCAGTCGGCGTAACGCCGAAGGGGACACGTGCTTTTTCGCGAAAAAGTACGTGTCCCCATCCACAAGCGGGGAGACCAGAAAGACCTTATGTCCGCCCAGCACGATTTCTATTCCGCCCGTGCCGCCGAGGCCCGCGCCGACGCCGACAAGGCGACCCTCGACAATGTCCGCGAGCGCTGCCTTCGCGCCGCCGGCGCCTGGGAGGCGATGGCCGCCCGGGCCCACCGGAGCGACGTCTTCCGAGCCAAGCAGGCCGCCGAGAAGGACGCCGCGGCGGCGGAATAGCGGCCGGGAGGGCCACCGAAGGCCGTCCCGACCTCCGTTCGGCTTGAGCCTGTCGAAGGCCCTTCTTCTCGTCGACCGATGCTGGAAGGAGAGGGCTTCGACAAGCTCCAGCCCGAACGGAATGCTTGCGGAGCGGTTCGGCGCCTGATTGGCCGGACGACGAAAGGCTTGCTCCCCACCCCCTTAAATCCTAGCTAGCCTTCCGGTCCGGAGCCGGAACGGATCGCGCCTTTCGGCCATTCAGGCCGGGCAAGTGCCGAGGGACGAAGGATGAGCGAAGCCGCCGCGGCTGCCCCGGCCCCACTTCCCGACGTTCGCGATCCCCATCCCGGCCATCACCAGGGCGGCCTGCTGAAGCTGACGGTCGGGGCGATCGGGATCGTCTTCGGCGACATCGGCACCTCGCCGCTCTACGCCTTCCGCGAGACCTTCGCCGGCCACCATCCGCTGCCGGTCGACAGTCTCCACGTCTTCGGCGTGCTCAGCCTCATCTTCTGGTCGATGATGATCGTCGTGACCTTGAAATACGTCACCATCCTGATGCGGGCCGACAACAAGGGCGAGGGCGGCAGCCTCGCCTTGCTCGCCCTCATCTCGCGCAAGACCGAGGCCGCGCGCGGCGGCATCCTGATCGTCCTGCTCGGAGTCTTCGCCTGCGCCCTGTTCTACGGCGATTCGATGATCACCCCGGCCGTCTCGGTTCTCTCCGCGGTCGAGGGGCTCGTCGTGGTCGAAGCCGGGCTTCGGCCCTGGGTGGTGCCGATCGCCGTCGCCATCCTGGTCGGGCTGTTCATGATCCAGCAGCGCGGAACCGCCGCCGTCGGGGCCCTGTTCGGGCCGGTGATCGGCACTCTATTTCATCACCCTCGCCGTGCTCGGCGGGATCTCCATCGCCGGTCAGCCCGACGTCGTCCTCGCGCTCAATCCCTGGTGGGCGGTGCAATTCTTCCTCGAGGAAAAGTGGCTCGCCTTCGTCTCGATGGGCTCGGTCGTGCTCGCCGTTACCGGCGCCGAGGCGCTCTACGCGGACATGGGCCATTTCGGCCGGCGCCCGATCCGCGCCGGCTGGGTCTATTTCGTCCTGCCGGCGCTGATGATCAATTATCTCGGCCAGGGGGCGTTGCTGATGGCCAGGCCGGAGGCGATCAGCAACCCCTTCTTCCTGCTCGCCCCGCAATGGTTTCTGCTGCCGCTCGTCCTCATCGCGACCGCGGCGACGATCATCGCCAGCCAGGCGGTCATTTCCGGGGCCTTCTCCGTCACCCAGCAGGCGATCCACCTGGGCTACATACCGCGCATCAAGATCACCCACACGAGCGCCGCCGCCGCCAGCCAGATCTACATCCCGACGGTCAACTGGGCCCTGATGGTGATGGTGATCCTGCTCGTCCTCGTCTTCCAGACCTCGTCCAACCTCACCGCCGCCTACGGCATCGCGGTGACCGGAGCGATGTTCATCGACACCTGCCTACTCGCCGTCGTGCTGTTCTCGCTGTGGGGCTGGAACAAGTGGCTGGCGGCCGCCGTCCTCGCCCTCTTCTTCGTCGTCGACGCCGCCTATTTCGCCGCCAACCTCCTCAAGGTCCCGAGCGGAGGCTGGTTCCCGCTGCTGATCGGCTTCATCATCTTCACCCTGCTCACCACCTGGGCCAAGGGCCGCAAGCTTCTCCGCAACCAGCTCAAGCAGGGCGACATCCCGATCCAGCTGTTCATCAAGTCGGCGGCGGGCTCCGCCGCCCGGGTCCCCGGCACCGCGATCTTCATGACCAGCCAGGCCGACGGGGTCCCGCACGCTTTGCTCCACAACCTCAAGCACAACAAGGTGCTCCACGAGCGCTCCATCTCGCTCCGGGTGAAGATCGAGGACGTGCCCTATGTCGACGAGGAGAAAAGGGTCGAGGTCGAGGCGCTCGGCGAGGGCTTCTACCGAGATCATCCTCCATTTCGGCTTCATGCAGGACATGAACGTGCCCGAGGCGCTGGCCGGGATCGAGGGCTGCGGGCTGCCGTTCAAGATGATGGAGACGAGCTTCTTCCTCTCCCGCCAGACCCCGCTCGCGGCGAGCCACGGAATGGCGATCTGGCGCGAGAAGCTGTTCGCCTGGATGATGCGCAACGCCGAGAGCCCGATGGAATTCTTCGGCCTTCCGCCGAACCGCGTCGTCGAGATGGGCAGCCAGGTGAAGATCTGAGGTCCGGGGACCGGTTCCCGCGCTGCTCGCTTTTTCCGGAAACGCCTCGGCGTCCGTGCGTTGGCGCTTCGAGAGGAGCCGGATCATGACCAGGAACAGCGGCGGTCCAACGATCAACCAGGGGCCCGCGCCCGAGCCCAGGCGCGACGAGGTCGGCGAGGTGGCGGGCAACGTCCGCGAGAAGGGGCAGGACCCCTCGCCCGACGACCGCGAGCGCGGCGAGACGTCGGACGCCGAGGACTGCACCGCCCGCGACCGCGCCCGCTGATGAACTTCGTCGTGCTCGGCCGCGACCGGCCCGGCGGCGAGGCCCGGGCTCGCCACCGCGCCGACCATCTGCGCTACGTCGAGGGCCATCAGGCCAGGATCGTCTATGCCGGGCCGCTGCTCGAGGACGGAGCGATGGTCGGAAGCCTGTTCGTCTTCGACCTGCCGGACCGGGCCGCGCTCGATTCCTACCTCGCCGGCGACCCCTATTTCGATCCGGGCATCTTCGAGCGGGTCGACATCTGGGAGAGCCGCTGGATGGTGCCCGAGCGCGAGCCGGGCTTGCTCGCCGCGGAGGCGGAGCGGGCCCGGCAGTGAAAGAGTGACTGTCACTCAGTGACAGTCACTTTTCGGTTCAGCAGCCGCGGGCGATCTCGCGGCCGATCAGCGCTCCGGCCGCTCCGCCGACGATGGCGCCGGTGGTGCCGCCGCCGCGCCGGTAGCGATAGCCGCCGCCGGCCGATCTCGCGGCCGATGAGGGCGCCGACCGCGCCTCCGACGATCGCTCCGGCCGTGCCGTCGCCGCCGTGGCGGCCGCAATGATAGCGGGTCCGGCCGTAATGGCGGCGGCCGTAGTACCCGCCAGGGTACCCGTCATAGGCCCCGCGCCCGTAATAGGGCCGGCCGTGATAGCCCTGGCCGTAATACGGGCTCCGGTAATGGCCGCGGCCGTAATAGGGGTCGCGATAGCCGCCGTAATGAACCGGCGGCGCCGCGACATGGACGACGATCCGGCTTCGCTGATGGCGGTGGCGCGCCTCCGCGGAGGAGGGCAAGGCGACGAGCGCCGTCGCGGCGGCGGCGGCGGCGAGGGTGAGTCTGATCAGCACGGCACAAGCTCCCGAGAGGACCGACGGAACGCGCGCGCCAGGCTCCGGTCGCCCGGGCCGGCGCGCGCCTTATCGTGCTTTCGTCCGGCTGACCGGCCGATGAACGGCCCGCCTAGAGGCGGCCCATCAGGAACAGGATCAGGACGACGATGAGGACGAGGCCGAGGATGCCCGAGGGCCCGTAGCCCCAGCCGCGGCTGTAGCCCCAGGTCGGCAGGGCGCCGAGCAGCAGCAGGATGAGGATGATGAGAAGGATGGTACCGAGAGTCATGGACGGCTCCTCTTCGCCGGTGGATTCAGGTCCGTAACGGTTCGGAGCCGTTATGGTTGCGCCGACGAATCGGCCCCCGTTGCGCGGCGGCGGCCATCCTGCCGCGCTGCACCAGGTGACTGTCACCTGTTGCGGTGCACAAGGTGACAGGTACGTGCTGCAGTGCACAAGGTGACGGGTACGTGTCGCGGCGCCGCGAGAGCTTCCGCCCGGGCGTCGGCGCCGGCACCGGCGCTGGCGACGTCGGCGAGGCCTGTTATAGGCCCGCCATGAGCCACTCCGCCCCCCGGCCGCGCCGGCCCGCCGAGCCGCAGGGCTTCGACGCCCTCGTCCTCGGCGCCGGCGGGGCCGGGCTGATGTGCGCGGCCGTCGCCGGGCAGCGCGGCCGGCGGGTGCTTCTGATCGACCATGCCGACTCGCCGGGGAAGAAGATCCTGATCTCCGGCGGCGGCCGCTGCAACTTCACCAACCTCCACGCCGCCCCCGACCGCTTCCTCTCCGCCAACCCCCACTTCGCCGTCTCCGCGCTCGCCCGCTACACGCCGGCGGACTTCCTCGCTCTGGTCGAGCGCGCACGGCATCGCCTGGCACGAGAAGACGCTCGGCCAGCTCTTCTGCGACGGCTCGGCCCGGCAGATCGTCGCGATGCTGCTCGGACGAATGCGAGCGGGGCGGGGTCGAGCTCGCCCTCGGCCATGCCGTCCGCGACGTCGGCCATGCCGACGGCCGCTTCCGCCTCGCCTTCGGCGACCGCGAGGTGGAGGCGCCCGCTCTGGTGATCGCCACCGGCGGCCCCTCCATCCCCAAGCTCGGCGCCACCGGCTTCGCCTACGACCTCGCCCGCCGCTTCGGTCTCAAGATCGTCGAGCCGCGCCCGGCGCTGGTGCCGCTGACGCTGAGCCGGGAGGAGGCGCTGTTCCACGCGCTGTCGGGAGTCTCGACCGAGGTCGTCGCCAGCGCCGGCGGGGCGAACTTCCGCGAGGCCGCCCTGTTCACCCACCGCGGCCTCTCCGGCCCGGCGATCCTCCAGATCTCCAGCTACTGGCGCCCCGGCGAGCCGATCTCGATCGACTTCCTCGCCCACGCGAAGCCCGGCTGGCTCCGCGAGGCCAAGCGCTCGGTGCCGCGCTCCACGCTCAAGTCGGCCTTCTCCCGCCGCCTCCCCGACCGCCTCGCGGAGGCCCTGGCCGAACGCCTCGCCCTGACCGGCGAGCTCGCCAACCTCCCCGACCGCAAGCTCGAGGAAGCCGAGCGCCGCCTCGCCCAATGGCGCTTCACCCCAAGCGGTACCGAAGGCTTCGCCAAGGCCGAGGTGACGGTCGGCGGAATCGCCACCGCCGGCCTCTCCTCGAAGACGATGGCGGCAACGAAGGTCCCCGGCCTCCACGCCATCGGCGAGGCGGTCGACGTCACCGGCTGGCTCGGCGGCTACAATTTCCAATGGGCCTGGGCGAGCGGCGTGGCGGCGGGGGAGGCGGTGTAGGGCGCTGCGGGGCCGTGATTCCCGTCACGCCGCTTCCGATCGAAACGGCTCTAGGATCCCGCGAATGATCGCTCGCCGCCGCCTCGAACCGCCGCTTCGACTTCCAGGCTCGCCGCCTGCTCCCTCGACCTCGCCAGGTGGGACAGAGCCGTGAGAATTCAAATTGCGTATTTTATCGGACAAGTTAGGCTGCGCGGGTCGGGGGCGTCGAAAATGGGGCAATTGCTGCAACTTGCGCCGCTGTGCGCGATCGCGCTGCTCGCGTCGGCCTGCACCGTCGTTCGGGTGGAAGGGCCGGCGAGGGTGACGAGCACCCATTTCGGAGTGCTTCGAATCCAGCCCGAGCCGGGCGCCGGCATGGTCGCCTATCGCAGCCGGGGGTTCGGCCTGGTGCCGAGCCCCGAGGGACTCACGCTCGGCTACAGCGAGGCCGAGGTGGCGCTCGCCTACGATCCGGCGCGCTGCCAGTCGATCATATTCCAGTGGCCCAGTTCCGCGGAAGGCCTTCGCCTGTTGCTTCAGCATGCCGCCGATATTGCCAATATCTGTCTAAACGGGGGGAAATCGAATGAATCGCCGTCTCGCTAGATCCATGCCGCTGCTCGCGCTGCTCGCCGCGGGTTGCTACCCGCTCGAGCAGGCCCCGCTGGTCTATACGTCGCGCCAGCAAATGGGCGTGAACGTCTCGGCGGGCACGCCGGATAATCCCGGTCTCGAGCTGAGCATCGGCTACAAGGGCGTCGATGCGGCCCTGGTGCCGGTCATGGTCGCCAAGCATTGCCCCGACCTGTCCATCCAGCAGTGCGACAATTTCACCTATGCCCTTCAGAAGATCCTCGGCACGAACAATGTCGGCGACGAGAGCTCGGTCGACGCTGCGCGCATCAACGAGCTGCAGGGCGCCATCGGAGTCCATCAGGCGCAGGTGACCCGGCTTGAGGACGACCTCCAGCGGATCAAGTCCCAGATCGCCGATCTCGACCGCCTGCAGAGCCAGCTGCAGGCCTTCGAGAACGAACGCAAGACGATCGACGACAGCCAGAAACGCGACCTGAACGACGACGACCCTGCGACTCCCGTCGAGGACAGGACTCCGCGTCTCGAGGAGATCGACAGGCAGATCCAGGAGCTGAACTCGAAGCTTTCGGCCCGGGAGGAGCTGACGGCGGCGCAGAGCAGCCGGGAGACGGAGATAGCCAATGCCAAGGCGAGGCTGGCCGAGGACCGCGACCGCCTTGCGGAGCTGCAGAATTGGCGCGCGCAGAGCAGCAAGGACGAGAAGGAGGACGCCCTGTCGGTGTTCGGAAGCTTCGACGGCAGCGCCACCGCGAACAATACCAGCGCCGGCCTCGGGGTCGGCAAGGTCTTCTCGACCGGAGTGGCTTCACAGCATCTGACCCAGGGCATGGGCCGGGCCTCCGGGGTCGCGGTGCGGGCCAAGTGCATCCAGACCGTGGCCGAGGTCGCCAAGGCCCTCACCGACGAGCCGGCAAAAGCCAAGCTGCTCGCCCAGATCGGCGAAATCTGCATGGAGGGCGGGGACGCGCATCACTAGCCCTCGGGGCCGCCCCGGTACGGCTCGGTCGATCCGGACGGAGCGACCCTGGTCGCCGACGTCCAGCGGCTGCTCCGGGCGAAGGGCTATCTGACCGCCGCGCCCGACGGCGACTTCGGCTTCAAGACACTCTCGGCCGTGCTCGCTTTCCAGCGCACCGTGCTCAGACGCGCCGCCGCCGACGGAATCGTCGGGCCGCAGACCGGCGCCGCCCTGGGCATCGCGCCCTGGCCGACGTTGTAGCGCGCCGGCGAGCCCGGGATCGGAACCGGGACCGCCAGGCCGCTCCAGCGCGAAGGAGGTCCGATCGCCTGCACGGCGAGGCTTCACTTATCTCGCCGGATCGCGGAGAGCATGGGGGCCAATGGCCCGCCGCCTCCGCCCCCTCTCCCGGCTCGAAGCCGAGCAGCTCCACGCCTCCGCCCCGCGCGACCATGCCGCGCTCTCGGCCTCGGCGGGGACCGGCAAGACCCACGTCCTCACCGCCCGGGTCCTCCGCCTGCTGCTCGCCGGGGTCGATCCCGCCTCGATCCTCTGCCTCACCTTCACCAAGGCCGGCGCCGCCGAGATGGCCGACCGGATCCACCGGCGGCTCGCGTACTGGGTTCGGCTGAAGGACGCCGAGCTCGCCGCGGAGCTTCGCGCCCTCGGCGAGGATCACGGCCCCGAAGCGCGCGCCAGCGCCCGCCGCCTCTTCGCCCGGGTGCTCGACGCCGCCGGCGGGGGCCTGCGCATCCAGACCATCCACGCCTTCGCCCAGGGCCTGCTCGCCGCCTTTCCGGCCGAGGCGGGGCTGGTTCCCGGCTTCCGGCCGCTCGAGGGGCGCGAGGAGCAATTGCTCGCCCGCCAGACCCTGGCCGGGATGCTCGTCCGGGCGGAGGAGCGCGGCGACGCTCGGCCTGATCGCCGACATCCAGGCGCTGAGCCACCGGCTCGGCGAGGGCGGCGCCGAGGGCTTCCTTCGCCGCTGCGCCCGCTCGCCCGACGCCATGACGTCGCTGGGCCCGCCCGAGCTGGTCGAGGACCGCCTGCGCCGAGCCTTCGGCCTCCCGCTCGGCGACATCGACGAGGCGATCGCCGGCAATGCTGCGACGACGTCTTCGACGTCGCCGCCCTGCGCCGGATCGGGCTGCTCAACAGCCAGTGGGGGACGAAGAACGGCCTCGAGCGCGCGTCGCTGTGCGAGCAATGGGCGTCCGCCGGCCCGGCCGAGCGGGCCGGCCTGCTCGACAGGCTCCATACCGTCTGGGCCAAGGCCGACGGCGAAATCCGAAGTTTCGCCAAGGGCCAGGCGCCGCAGGACGAGAATTATATCGAGCTTGCCACCGCCGCCTTCGAATGCTGCTCGCGGCTCATGACGATGCGCAGGCTCGCGGCGCTGGTCGCCTGCCTCGCCGCCGGCCTGCGCTCCGGCCAGGTCTTCGCCGAGGCCTGGACCGCGGCCAAGCGCGCCCATGCGCGTGCTCGATTTCGACGACCTCATCCGGCTCGCCGAGCGGCTGCTGATGACTCCCGGAATGGGCGAATGGGTCCGCTACAAGCTCGACCAGAATACCGACCATATCCTCGTCGACGAGGCGCAGGACACCAACGAGGCGCAGTGGAACATCGTGCGGGCCCTGACCCTCGAATATTTCGCCGGGGAGGGGGCGTCGAAGCGCCACCGCACCCTGTTCACCGTCGGCGACTACAAGCAGGCGATCTTCGGCTTCCAGGGGACCGATCCGAAGCAGCTTCGAGGTCGCCCGCGCCTGGTTCGCGCGCGAGGCCGAGGCGGTCGGCCGCGACTTCCTCGACCTGTCGATGGACCTGAGCTTCCGCTCGTCGCCGCCCGATCCTCGCCGCGGTCGACCGGGTGATCGAGCGATCTCGGCGCCGAGGCGCTCGGCCTGCCGCGGCCGCCCAACCCGCATGACAGCCACCATCGCAGGCGCCCCGGCTCGGTCACCCTCTGGCTTCCGCTACAGCGAGGACATGCGGCGGCGGCCGAGGATGAGGCCGGCGAGGAGGCTGGGTGAGCGAGATCGTGCGCGACTATGCCGCCCGGCTCGCCGCCCGGATCGCGCATTGGATCCGCAACCCGTTCCTGATCGGCGAAGGCGCCAAGCGGCGGCCGGTTCGGCCCGGAGGACATCCTCGTCCTGGTCCGCCGCCGCGGCGACCTCGCCTCGCTGATCGTCGCCCGGCTTCACGCCGAGAAGGTGCCGGTGGCGGGCGTCGACCGGCTCGCTCTGTCGGCGCCGCTCGCCGTCCAGGACCTGCTCGCCGCCATCCGCTTCGCCGTCCAGCCGCTCGACGACCTCAATCTCGGCGCGCTTGCTGGTCTCGCCTCTTGTTCGGCTGGAGCCAGGACGAGCTGTTCGCCGGCGTCGTTCCGGCGCGAAGGCGCGCTCTGGCCCCACATTCGTGGCGAGAAGTCGCAATTCGTGGCGAAGATCGCCCATTTCGAAACCACGCTCTCCGGCCTCCAGTCGCTGCTCGCCATGGCCGATTACGCCACCCCCCACGCCTTCCTCGAGACGATCTTGAGCGGCGACTTAAGAGGTCGCCACAAGCTGCTGGAAAGGCTCGGAAACGAGGCGCGCGACCCGATCGAGGAACTGCTCTCCGCGGCGCTCGAGTTCGAATCCGGCTCGGCTCCCTCGCTGCAGCGCTTCCTCGACTGGTTCGCCCGCGGCGAGGTCGAGATCGTCCGCGACCCCTCCGCCCCCCTCGACGCGGTCCGGGTGATGACCGTCCACGGCTCGAAAGGCCTGCAATCTCCGATAGTTATCCTCGCCGACGCCTGCGCCGACCCGGACCGGAAGGGGGGCGGCTTCCAGGGCAACTTCGCTCAACATCACCCTCCCGACGGCCTCGCCATCCCCATCTTCCGGCCCCGCCAGGACGAGCTCGCCGAACCGCTCGCCGCCCAGCTCGCCGACCAGGACCGGTCGCGAGCGCGAGGAGCATTGGCGACTCCTCTACGTCGCCCTCACCCGGGCCGAGGAGACGGCTCTACATCGGCGGCGCGCTCGGCCCGGCCGACCGCAGGGGTCCGCCGCCTCGAGCTGGTGGACCGCGCTCGACTCCGCGCTCGCCGGCCTCGGCGCCGACTGGAACGACGATCCCCATTGGGGACGGGCCCGCCGCTTCGGCGACCCGGAGGTCTTCGCCAAGGCCGCGCCGCGCGAGGCCGCCGCGGATTCGCCTCTGCCCGACTGGCTCGGCCGGCCCGGCGCCGGTCGAGGCGCGGCCGCCGCGGCCGCTGGCCCCGTCCGCGCTCGGCGAGGACGACGTCGCCGATCCGCCGCCCTCGCCGTCGCTTCGCGCGGCGGCGCAGCGCGGCCGGCTGCTCCACCAATTGTTCGAGCGGCTTCCCGACGTTCCCGCCGGACGAGCGCGCCGAGCGCGCCGACCGCTGGCTTCGCGCGCTCGGCCGGAATCGACGACGACGGCGCAGCGGCGGGAGCTGATCGAGGCCGTCGAGCGGGTCATCGGCGATCCCGCCCATGCCGAGCTGTTCGGCCCCGGCGCCCTCGCCGAGGCGCCGATCGCGGCGGTGGTGGGAGAGGGGATCGTCGTCTCCGGGATCGGTCGACCGGCTGCTGGTCGGCCCGGACCGGATCCTCGTCGCCGACTTCAAGACCGGCCGCCGGGCGCCGGCCTCGCTCGACGAGATACCGGTCCCCCACCTCCGGCAGATGGCCGCCTATGTCGAGGCCCTGAAGAGTGGTCTTTCCCGGCCGCGGCGATCGAGGCCAAGCTGCTCTACACGGCGGCCCCGATCCTGTTCGCCCTGCCGCCGGCCCTGCTCGACCGCCACAAGCCGGCGCTTGAGCCGGGGGCGGCGGCTTCCTAAATGGCGTTCAAGCCCTTCAGGAGATTGCCATGAGCACCCAATCCGTCACCGACGACAGCTTCCAGAACGACGTCATCGGCTCCGACAAGCCCGTCCTCGTCGATTTCTGGGCGGAATGGTGCGGCCCCTGCCGGATGATCGCTCCGGCGCTCGAGGAGATCAGCGACGAGCTCGGCGAGCGGGTCACGGTGGTCAAGCTCAACATCGACGACAATCCCGAGGCGCCGGCCCGCTACGGCGTCCGCGGAATCCCGACGATGATCCTGTTCAAGGGCGGCGAGCCCGCCGCCACCAAGGTCGGCGCGGCGCCCAAGACCCAGCTGCAGAGCTGGCTCGAAGGGGTGCTGTAGGTCGCTGCTCCCCGGCGAAGGCCGGGGTCCAGCCTCACAGGCCGAAGACTGGGTCCCGGCCTTCGCCGGGAAGCAGACGTTCGCGCGTCGCTGCCGGCTATTCCCCCGGCGGCTCGGTCCCCTCGAGCCCCCGCGTATCCGGGCGGAACTTCGCATGTCGCGGAAGATCGTCCTTCGGCTCGAACCACTTCACCCGGCTCGCCCAGAAGATGTGGAAGCCCGGCGCGATCGCGGCCGGATCGTCGAGCGTGGCGACGCTGAAATCGACCGTCTCGGGCTGGTGGTCGACCTCCATCAGGAACGGCGTTCCGCATTCGCCGCAGAAGCTCCGGTGGCCGAAGCTCGACGAGGCGTAGGACCGCACCTTGTCCGCCCCCCGGGTCCAGACGAGGTGGCCCGCCGGCACGCTGGCGAAGACCATCGCCGGGGCGCCGCTGGTCAGCTGGCAGATTCGGCAATGGCACCAGCCGCGAGTCGAACGGCTCGCTCCTCAGCGCGTAGCGGACCGCGCCGCAGGCGCAGCCTCCCTCGAGACGATCGGCCATGGCGCGCCGCTAGGACGGCTCGGGCCGGACGCGTCAATCCTCGCTTCGCCCCATGGACGGCGGCGGCCGCAATCACTATGTCGCGAGCGCCCGATGGATGCTTAACTCTCTCTTCCTCTCGGCGATGCTGGCCGGCCTCACCGGACTGATCTCCGGCGACCGGGCCGTCGAGACGCGCCAGGTCGAGCGGACGCGCGGTCGCCGCCGGCGCGGCGGTCGTCGAAGTCCGGGTGGCGGAAGTCGGCGAACCCGACCAGGCTCGACCGTCAGCGTTTCGCACCGGGCATCCCGTCCGGTCTCGGACGCCGAGCCGGATGCGGCGGACGAAGCCCTTCCCCAGGCCGCCCCGGTCGACGAGCGGCGGCTGGAATAGCCGCCCGAGCGGACCTGCGCGAGCGCGGGACGTTGCCCGATTCGATCGCACACGGGCGCCGCGCGACGGCGCGCCTCGCCCCACCAGATACGACAGGAATTCCCTATGCTCGGCGGACTCGCCAAGGCCATTTTCGGATCGTCGAACGACCGCTACGTCCGCTCGCTCGGCAAGATCGTCGACAAGATCAACGGCTTCGAGCCGACCATCGCGGCGATGACCGACGACGAGCTGGCCAACCAGACCATGCTCTTCCGCCGCCGGCTCGCCGAGGGCGAGGAGCTCGACGACCTCCTGCCCGAGGCCTTCGCCACGGTTCGCGAGGCGGCCAGGCGAACGCTCGGCCAGCGCCATTACGACGTCCAGATGATCGGCGGAATCGTCCTCCACCGCGGCGAGATCGCCGAGATGCGCACCGGCGAGGGCAAGACCCTGGTCGCGACGCTCGCCGTCTATCTGAACGCGCTCGAAGGGAAGGGCGTCCACGTCGTCACCGTCAACGACTATCTCGCCCGCCGCGACGCCGACTGGATGGGCCAGATCTATCGCTTCCTCGGCATGACCGTCGGAGTCATCGTCCCCAACCTCGCCGACTATCAGCGCCGCGACGCCTACGGCTCGGACATCACCTACGGCACCAACAACGAGTTCGGCTTCGACTATCTGCGCGACAACATGAAGTACGAGCGCGAGTCGATGGTCCAGCGGCCGTTCAATTTCGCCATCGTCGACGAGGTCGATTCGATCCTGATCGACGAGGCGCGGACGCCGCTGATCATCTCCGGCCCGACCGACGACAAGTCCGAGCTCTACATGCGCGTCGACGCGATCGTGAAGGGCCTCGATCCGGTCGATTACGAGCTCGACGAGAAGCAGCGCTCGGTCGTCCTCACCGAGGACGGCACCGAGAAGATGGAGCGGCTGCTCGAGGATGCCGGGCTGCTGTTCGGCTCCAACCTCTACGATTTCGAGAACACGCTGGTCGTCCACCATCTCAACCAGGCGCTTCGAGCCAACGTCATGTTCAAGCGCGACATCGATTATATCGTCAAGGACGGCAAGGTGATCATCATCGACGAGTTCACCGGCCGGATGATGGACGGGCGGCGCTGGTCGGACGGGCTCCACCAGGCGGTCGAGGCCAAGGAAGGGGTTCAGATCGAGCCCGAGAACCAGACCATGGCCTCGATCACCTTCCAGAATTATTTCCGCCTCTATCCCAAGCTCGGCGGAATGACCGGCACCGCCGCCACCGAGGCGGCCGAATTCTGGGACATCTACAAGATGAACGTCGTCACCATCCCGACCAACCTGCCGGTCAAGCGGGTCGACGAGGACGACGAATTCTACAAGAACCAGAACGACAAGTTCGCCGCCATCGCCAAGTCGATCAAGGAGAAGCAGGAGCTCGGCCAGCCGGTGCTGGTCGGCACCGTCTCGATCGAGAAGTCCGAGCTGCTCGGCGAGTTCCTTCAGAAGGAGGGGGTCGAGCATGCGGTCCTCAACGCCCGCTTCCACGAGCAGGAGGCCCATATCGTCGCCCAGGCCGGTCGCCTCGGCAAGGTGACGATCGCCACCAACATGGCCGGCCGCGGCACCGACATCCAGCTCGGCGGCAATATCGAGTTCCGGGTCGGCGACGAGCTCGCCGAGATGGAGGACGGCCCCGAGCGGGACGCGGCGATCGAGCGGATCAAGCAGGAGGTCGAGGAGGAGAAGCAGCGGGTGATCGCCGCCGGCGGCCTGTTCGTGCTCGGCACCGAGCGCCACGAGAGCCGGCGCATCGACAACCAGCTGCGCGGCCGCTCGGGCCGCCAGGGCGATCCCGGCCTGTCGCGCTTCTACCTCAGCCTCGACGACGATCTGCTGCGCATCTTCGGCCCGCAGACCATGTTCGCCCGGCTGATGAACAAGAATCTGGAGGACGGCGAGGCGATCGTCGTCCCCGTGGATCTCCAAGGCGATCGAGACCGCCCAGAAGAAGGTCGAGGCGCGCAACTACGACATCCGCAAGCAGGTCGTCGAATATGACGACGTCATGAACGACCAGCGCAAGGTCATCTACGAGCAGCGCGCCGACATCATGGACGCGGCGACCGTCGACGACGTCGTCGAGGACATGCGCGCCGAGACGGTCAACACCATCGTCGGCGAGGCCTGCCCGCCCAACACCTATCCCGAGCAATGGGACATCCCGCTGCTCAAGGAGCGGGTCGACACGGTCTTCGGCCTCCAGCCGCCGATCGACGACTGGCTGAAGGAGGAAGCGGTCGATCCCGAGATGCTGCTCGAGCGGATCCAGGCGATGGCCGACGCCAAGGTCGCGGAGAAAGCGGAGGTCCTGCCGCCCGAGACCTACATCCAGATCGAGAAGAGCATCCTCCTCCAGTCGCTCGACCATCACTGGAAGGACCATCTGGCGATGCTCGACGCGCTGCGGCAGGTCATCCACCTGCGCGCCTACGCCCAGCGCAAGCCGATCGACGAGTATAAGCACGAAGCCTTCCAGCTGTTCGAGCGGATGCTCGCCTCGATCCGCGAGGACGTCACCCGCACGCTGAGCCGGGCGACCTTCCAGCTGGCCCCGCCCGAGGAGGAGTTCCCGGAGATGCAGGGCCTGCCGGACTTCATCACCCATCATATCGACCCGTTCACCGGCGACGACGACACGGCCGACATCGACGCCGGCACCGGAGCGATCCTGTCGAGGCTTCCGCCGCTGCAGAGCGCCCGGCCGGAGATGCCGGCGGGGTCGTTCGAGATCGCCGAGGCGGATCTGCCCCAGGTCAGCCGCAACGCGCCCTGTCCGTGCGGCTCGGGCCTGAAGTTCAAGCACTGCCACGGCCAGCTGGCGTAAAGGAAAGGGCCGGTGCGTCGCTGCACCGGCCCTTGTCCCGTCATTCCAGCGAAGGCTGGGATCCCGTGAGAACCGGCCCCGGCGCCCCTCCCCCGCCGGGGTCCCAGCCTGGCGCTGGGACGACGGTTGAGGGCCGCCCGGTCCTCCGGCATCACGCCATCTTGAAGCCTTCCTTGTTCATCAGGCTGGTCAGCTTGGCATTCTGCTCCTCGCTCAGCACCTGCCTGAAGGCCGGGAAGACCTCTTCCTCCTCCATCCGGATATGCTCCTCGAGCATGGCCCGGAAATCGCGGACCCGGGCGAGCCAGTCGGGGCTGTCCTTGGGCAGGCTCTCGAGCTCGTAGAGGTAGGTCTTGACGTAGCCATGCTCCGAGTTGAGCGCGTCGGCGTCGTGGGCCGAATTGGCCTGGCGAAGCGCCGGATAGATGATCGATTCTTCCTCGTGCGCATGCTTGGTGAGCGCATATTTGAGCTTCATCAGCAAGGTCGTGCGCATCGCCGTCTGGCCGTCGTCGGTCGCCTCGAGCTTGTCGAAGACGGCGAGGGTGGCGGCATGCTCGGCCTTGAGCGCGTCGAACCAGTCGCCGGCCGCCGCGGCCGGCATCTGCATCAGGAACTTGCGGCCGAAATTGGCCGCGATCCCGACCGCCGCGCCGGCCAGCGCCGCGCCGGCGAGCACTCCGGCATTGCCGCCGCCCCACGAAAAGGCGCTGCGCTCGCTCGGTGAAGCGGCCCTCGCTGTCGCGCCTCGTCGAGCCGTTGCCGTTGTTGCCGCCGCTCGAACGCGACCTGCTGCCCTGCTTCGATTCGGTCTTCGTCGCCATGACTGGCCTCCTATGTGAAACTCGTCCGTTGAACCCGCGGCGACGGGCTCGGGTTCCGGACTGGAACTGATCCAAATCAGCATATCTTTCAGGTCGTTACTGGCCCGTTTTCAGATATTGCGCCGAGGCGTGGCGGCGCCGCGCCCACCCGCCTGCACAAGCTCGGCTCGGGTTCGTTCGGACGGTGGACAATCCCCAAGCAGGAGAGGCACGGCCATGAAAGCGCTCGTCTGGCACGGCAAACAGGACATTCGCTGCGACAACGTCCCCGATCCGGAGATCGAGGATCCCAAGGACGCCATCATCAAGGTGACGAGCTGCGCCATCTGCGGCTCCGACCTCCATCTCTTCCACAACATGATCCCGGCGATGATGCCCGGGCGACGTCGTCGGCCACGAGATGATGGGCGTGGTCGAGGAGGTCGGAAGCGAGGTCACGAAGCTGAAGAAGGGCGACCGAATCGTCGTGCCGTTCACGATCAACTGCGACCAGTGCGACCAGTGCCGCCGCGGCAATTATTCGCTGTGCGAGAATTCGAACCGCAAGGGCGAGCTCGCCGACAAGGTGTTCGGCCACCGCACCGCCGGCCTGTTCGGCTACACCCACCTGACCGGCGGCTACCAGGGGGGCCAGGCCGAATATCTGCGCGTGCCCTTCGCCGACGGAACCCACATCAAGGCGCCCGACGGCCTCACCGACGAGCAATTGCTCTTCCTCGGCGACATCTTCCCGACCGGCTGGCAGGCCGCCGTCCAGTGCGACATCCAGCGCACCGACACGGTCGCGATCTGGGGCGCGGGACCGGTCGGCCAGATGGCGATAAGGAGCGCCATCCTGCTCGGTGCGAAGACGGTGATCGCGATCGACCGGCTGACCGAGCGGCTGTCGATGGCCGCCGCCGCCGGCGCCGAGACGATCAACTTCGAGGACGAGAGCGTGCTCGAGCGGCTCAACGACCTCACTCAGGGCAAGGGGCCCGACAAGTGCATCGACGCGGTGGGCATGGAGGCGCACGCCTCTTCGCACCTCGACGGCATGATCGACCGGGCCAAGCAGGCGATGCTGATGGTCAGCGACCGCGCGCATGTGCTTCGCGAGATGATCTACGTCTGCCGCGGCGGCGGCGTCCTCTCCATCCCCGGCGTCTATGCCGGCCTGATGGACAAGATCCCGTTCGGAATGGCGATGAACAAGGGCCTCACCTTCCGGATGGGCCAGACCCACGTCCGGCGCTGGACCGACGATCTCACCCGCCGCATCGAGGAGGGCCAGATCGACCCGTCCTTCGTCATCACCCACACCGCGAAGCTCGAGGAAGGGCCGGGCATGTATCGGGTCTTCGAGCAGAAGCAGGACAGCTGCGTCAAAGTGGTGCTGAAGCCATAGGACGACCGTGAAGCGCCCAATCCTTCGTTCCCCGGCGACGGCCGGGGCCCAGCGGCAAGGACGGCGCGACTGGATCCCGGCCTTCGCCGGGAAGCATGAAAAAAGGAACGACCGCCATGAACCCCACCTCCACCCTGGTGACCAGCCGCCCCGACCGCAGCCTCACCACCACCGACCGGGTCGCGCGCGGCCTCGGCTGGTTCTCGATCGTGCTCGGAGTCGCCGAGCTCGTCGCTCCCGGCAGGCTGGCGAAGTCCCTCGGCCTCGAAGGCCAGGAGCGCCTGCTCCAGGCCTATGGCGGCCGCGAGATCGGCGCCGGCATCTGGGCGCTGTCGGACACTCCGGCCCCGGCCATCTGGGGCCGGGTCGCCGGCGACCTCGTCGACCTGGCGACCCTCGCCGCCGGCCTTCGCGGCGCCGACGACGAGCAGCGCCGCAACGCCTGGATCGCGCTCGCCGCGGTCGCCGGGATCACCGCCGTCGACATCCTGACCGCCGCCAGCCTGACCGCCGAGCAGAGCGAGCGGCGCGGCGACACCGGCCGCGACTATAGCGACCGAAGCGGCTTCCCGCGCGGAGTCGAGGCGGCGCGCGGAACGGCGCAGGGCGTGACCCCGGTCGACTTTCAGGTCACCGCGACCGAGGAGCGCAAGGAGCTGGAGCCGGCCTGAGCGAGCTCAGTGCCGGATTCGCTTGGCGCTCGGGCTAGAGCCAGTCCAGCGCTTGAAGGCGCGAGAGAAGGCGGCCGGATCGGAGAAGCCGAGCCGGTAGGCGGCGTCCTTCACGGACAGGCCCTCGCGCATGAAGCCGAGCGCCCGCCGCCGCCGAAGGCCGTCGAGCAGCTGCTCGTAGGTCACACCTTCGGCCTTGAGCCGGCGGTAGAGGGTCTGGCGGCTGTAGCCGAGGTCGCGGGCGAGCCGCTCGATCCCGACCTCGCCCGAGGCGAGCAGCGGCTCGAGCCGCCGCTCGACCTCCGCCCGGAAGAGTCTCGACCGCGGCGGCGCCATTCGCCTCGCCGCGTGGCTCTCGAACGCCCTGGCGACCTCTCCGAGCAGGGAGAGGAAGGCGCTTCCGGCGCGTGCCTGTTCCAGCCGCGCGCGGTGCCGCGCTCCCGCGTTTCTTCATCATGAAGGGGAAAAGCTCGGCGCAGGCGTCGCGCCGCTCGCAGCCGCCGCAGGCGTCCCGCCGCATTTTTTCGATGCAACCCGCGATCATCCCTTTGGTCTCCCAAATCATGTTCAGGGTGTATTGCTCATGTAATACTCCAACACACGGATTAGCCAAACGAAATTCGTGATGAGGAGAGAGACGATGCGACGAACCTACCTGACGATGGCCGCGGCCCTGGCCGCCGGTCTGGCGACCCCCGCCTCCGCCGACACGGTCTGCGAGTGGATGGACCTGGCCGGCCGGCTCAACGCCGCCGCCCAGGCCGCTCCGGGCTCCCAGCCCCCCGAGCAGCCCCGCGCCAGCACCCGAGCCGCGCTCGCCATGTTCGAGGCGCTGAACGCGATCGACCGGCGCTACCAATCCTATCTCGGCTTCGAGCCCGGCGACACAGCCGCGTCCCCGGACGCCGCCGCGGCGACGGCGGCCTACAAGGTGCTCGTCCACCATTATCCGGCGCAGAAGGCGGCGCTCGACGACAGCTATGCGCTCGCCATGGCGGGCATCCGCGACGAGCGCGCCCGCGAGTCGGGCCGGGCCGCTCGGCGAGAAGGCCGCCGCCGCGGCGATCGCGGCGGGCGGAATCGACCCCTCCATCCCCCAGGAGCCCTACCGGCCGCGCACCGCGCCGGGCGAATGGATCGGAGCGTCGCTGCCGTCGCTCGAGCCGCATTGGGCCGCCTTCCGCCCCTGGGCGATGCCGAGCGCCGAGGCGCTCCGGCCGCCGCCGCCGCCGGCTCTGGGCAGCGCCCGCTGGGCGAAGGATTATGACGAGGTCAGGCGCCTCGGCGCCAGGGCCAGCACCGAGCGGACGCCGTACCAGACCCTCGTCGCCCGCTATCGCCAGGCCTTCGACACGATGCCGTCGCTGCGCCAGGTCGCCGACGCGCCGGGCCGCACCCCGGTCCAGAACGCGCGCCTGTTCGCAGTCTACCAGATGGCCTTCGACGACGCCGCCCACGCCATGGTCGCGGCCAAGCTCCACTATAATTTCTGGCGGCCGATCACCGCGATCCGCAACGGCGCCGGCGACGGCAACGATTCCACCCAGGCCGATCCCGGCTGGCTGCCGCTGCTTCCGACCCCGAACTTCTCCGAATATCCCTGCGGCCACTGCACCGTCGCCGCGGCGATCGCCGAGGTGATGACCGCCGAGACCGGCAACCGTCCGGCGGCCGGGGTCCGGGTGATGTCGCTGGCGATCCCGACCTCGGTGGTGCAGGCGTTGCCGAGCTGGGACGAATGGGCCCGGGAAGTCTCCGACTCGCGAATCTACGGCGGGGTCCATTACCGCTTCTCGAACGAGGCTGGCGAGCAGATCGGCCGGCGCGCCGCGAGGATCGTCCTCGACAAGGTGATGCAGCCCTTGCCGGCGCCGAAGCGCGGGAAGGGGCGGCGGTAGGAGGGACGGCCGTTATCCGGAGGCCGCTTCGACCCGGAACGGGTCGGTGGCCTCCATGATCTCGAGCCCGGAGATCCGGTCCCACCATCGCTGCAGCGCGGGGCGGCGGGAAAGCGCCGCCTTGCCCTCCTCGGCGCGGACGAAATAGTCGATCATCGGAGCGAGATGACAGTCGGCGAGGGTGATCCGGAGCCCGTCCAGGACGAGGCCCTCGCCGGCGATCGAGTCGAGGAAGGAGAGGACTGGTGCCGAGGCTTCAAGGCCGCTGTCGACCTCCTCCCGGCTCCCCGGCTCGCCGAACAAGGGGCGGAAGAAGCCGTGGGACGACACTTGCCTGACCATCGGCCGATAGGCGTAGGAATCGACGACCGAGATCAGCTGGTCCATCCTCGCGAGGGCGCAAGCACCCTCGGGCTGAAGCGGCGGGCCGTCGAACCCCCGGTCGACGTAGCGGGTGATCGCGTTGGTCTCGAACAGGGTGAAGCCGCCATGGATCAGGACCGGAACCCGGCCGAACGGATGCAGCTTCAGATAGGCCGGGGACAGCTCGGCGAAGGGATCGACCTCGATCGTCCGGTGCTCGACACCCTTGGACAGCAGAACGAGCCGGGCGATCCGGTTGTAGACGCTGTATCTGTAGCCATGAAGTTGGACCGGGTCCGCCATCGACGCCTCTTCGAGCTTTGGGCGGTACTGATTCCAAAGGGATTTCTGTGAGCGCGAGTGGCTCCCCGGGACGGATTCGAACCATCGACCAACCGGTTAACAGCCGGTTGCTCTACCGCTGAGCTACCGGGGAGCAGCCTCTCGGGCGAGGCGCGCCTATAGCAGCGCGATTCTCGCACTGGCAAGGGCTTGGCCGAGTTTCAGACGGCGAACTGTTCCATCGAGATGCGCTCGTCGAGGGCGTGCTCGGGGTCGAACAGCAGGGTGAGGGCCTGGCCGCGGTCGACGCTGACCTCGACCGTCGCGACCTCGCGGACCTCGCGCTGGTCGGCGACGGCGAGCACCGGGCGCTTCTCCGGGTCGAGCACTCGAAGCAGGATCTTCAGATCGTCGGGGATCAGCGCCCCCTTCCACCGCCGCGGCCGGAACGGGCTGATCGGGGTCAAAGCGACGAGGTTGGCGCCGAGCGGCAGGATCGGCCCCTGGGCGGAGAAATTATAGGCGGTCGAGCCGGCCGGAGTGGCGACCAGCACGCCGTCGCAGACCAGCTCCGGAAGGACGGTGCGCCCGTTGACCGACACTTCGATATGGGCGGTCTGGCGGGTCTCGCGGAGCAGCGACACCTCGTTGATCGCCGGGCTCGACACCCGCTCGCCCTTGACGGTGAGCGCGTCCATCCGGAGCGGCGCCACCGACACCGCCTTGGCGGCGTTGACCCGCTCGCGCAGCCCCTCGATCCGCCAGTCGTTCATCAGGAAGCCGACGGTGCCGCGGTTCATCCCGAAGACCGGCAGGATGCGCCCGCGGCCGAGCATGTCGTGAAGGGTCGAGAGCATGAAGCCGTCGCCGCCGAGCGCGATGACCTGCTCGGCCTCGGCGAGCGGGACGAAGTCATAGGCCTCGCGAAGCAGCGCCTCGGCCGCCTGAGCCGCCTCGGCGGGCGAGGCGAGCAGGGCGGTGGGCAGGTCGGCATTGGCCGTCATGGACTGCTTGCTAGCGGCGATGCACGGCCGGCGCTAGGGGATGGCGAGGGGAGTGTCCCGCCTTGGCCCCCGCCTTCGTCTAAACCGATTGTTGAGCCTCTTGGCCCAGAGTAGACCGATGGGGTTCGAAGCGCCGACGGCGGGAAAGGGAGAGGGAGGCATGGCCGCGTCCGGCGCACCGCTCTTCCTGTTGTCCTTCCGCCACCGCGACGAGCTGACCGCGACGGCCGAGCGGGCGGGGTGGCTGGCGATCGCGGCTCGGCGGGCGGACCATGCCGAGAGCCGGTTCATCGCCTCGGGCGCGTCGGTGGCGGTGGTCGACGCCCGCGGCGCGCTGCCCGAGGGCAAGGAGGCGGTGAAGGGCCTCGCCGACCCGGCCGAGGCCAATGCCGCGGCGTTGCTCGTGCTGCTGTCGCGCGGCGATTCCGAGGCGCTCGACGAGCTCTATGCCGCCGGCGCCACCCATTTCCTGGTCAGCCCGTTCAGCGACGCCCAGTTCCTTGCAGCGCTGCAATATGCCCACCGCCATGCCGAGCGCGTCGGCGGCCGCCGGCCGCTCCGCCGCGGCGAGCCGGAGAAGCGGGCCGGCAAGCCCGGCGCCGCCTCGTGGCGCTGGCAGCCCGGCTCGCAGACGGTCGAACTGAGCCCCGCCCTCGCCCGCAAGGCCGGGCTCGGCGAGGAAGCCGGCCAGCGGATCAGCCTGATGGAGCTGTTCCGGAAGCTCGATCCGGACGGCCGCAAGGCGGCGCGCGGCGCCATCGACCGGCTGCTCGCCACCGGCCAGTCGACCGCCTTCGCCCACCAGGACGGGGCCGAGGACGGCGGCCGCCTCGCCCACCACGTCCGGGTCGAAGGCGCCAAGGACGGGGGGGCCGTGGTCGGCCGGACCGAGGCGATCGTCCCGCTCGACGGCAGCGCCTGGCAGTCGCGCGACCCGATGACCGGGGTCCGCGACGGCCGCGCCGCCCGCGCCTGGATCTCCCGCCAGCTCGCGCTCGAGGGGGAGGGCCAGCCCGCCCTCGTCGTCCTGCTTCTGGCGGTCAGCCGCTTCGACACGATCAACGCCGCCTTCGGCCGGCCGACCGGCGACGCCGTCCTCCAGGCCGCCGCCCGCCGGATCGAGCGGCTCGCCGACAGCGACGGCCGCCGCCGACTCGTCGCCCGAATCGCCGGCGCCGAGTTCGCGATCCTGCTCGCCGCCCCGACCAGCCTCGGCGAGGGCCGATTCCTCGCCGGCCAGCTGGTCGAGGCGCTCGGCCGGCCGTTCATGTCGGGCGACCATGTCATCACCCTGGGGAGCCGGGTCGGGGTCGTCGCCTCCGAGGAAGGCGAGGACGCCGCCGGCCTGCTGCGCCGGGCCAGCGCCGCTTTGGCCGAGGCCAAGTCGAGCGAGGCCGGGCCGGTCAAGGTGGTCGACGCCGGAGCCGCCAGCGACAGCGCGCTCGGCGACCAGCTGGAGATCGATCTGAGGCGGGCGCTCGACCAGGACGAGATCGAGATATTGTTCCAGCCGCAGGTCTCGGTCGCCACCCGGCGGATCGTCGGCGCCGAGGCGCTGGCGCGCTGGCGCCATCCCCGCTTCGGCGAGCTTGGAGCGATGACCCTGTTCAGCGTCGCCGAGCGCTCCGACTATCTCGTCCAGCTCTCCGACCACGTCCAGAGGAAGGCGATCGCCGCCGCCGCCGCCTGGCCCGAGGCGCTGGCGGGCCTTCGCCTGTCGGTCAACATCACCGCCGCCGACATCGTCCGCCCGGGCTTTGCCGAGCAGTTCATCAGGCTGGTCGCGGAGACCGGCTTCGATCCCGGCCGGCTCACCGTCGAGGTCACCGAGAGCGGCCTGATCGAGGATCTCGGCGCCGCCGGCAACCTGCTCGCGCGGCTGAGGGAGGGCGGCCTCAGGGTCGCGATCGACGATTTCGGCACCGGCTATTCGAGCCTCGCCTATCTCAAGGCGCTTCCGCTCGACTATCTCAAGATCGACAAGCGCCTCGTCGAGGACATCAGCGGGAGCCCGCGCGACCAGGTGGTGGTGAGGAGCGTCATCGACATGGCCCGCTCGCTCGGCCTCGAGGTGATCGCCGAGGGGGTCGAGACGGAGGAGCAGCTCGCCCTGCTCGCGCGCGAGGGCTGCACCCTCTACCAGGGCTTCCTCTGCTCGCCGCCGGTCGAGGTGGAGACGCTTGCGCGGATGATGGGCTGACCGTCGCCCCAGCGAAGGGTGGGGCCCCGGCGGGTGAAGGCCTCCGGCGTCATTCGCCCCCCTGGGGTCCCAGCCTGCGCTGGGACGACGGGGTGGCCTAGAGGCCTTCGGGCCCCTCGGGCCCGCCCCGGCCGCGCTCGTCGGCGGCGGGGGGAAGCGAATTGACCGTCGCCTCGAGCTCGATCAGCCGTTTCGACCGGCGCGGACCGGCCGCCGGGCGCGGCCGGGCAGCGGTTCGCCGCTGGACGGTTTCGGGGTTGATCGCCGGGGGGGTGGCTGCGGCAAGAGCTAATGAAATCAGAAACATCGCGGCGTCTCTCCAATGTTTGGGCTCAACCGGGGGCGCTTCGCGAAGTTGCGGCGCACCGGACGAGCCGCCCGAAAGACGGGGCGGCTTCGCTCTCAACCTTCCCCGCTGGCGCCGGCCTTCCTCCCGTTCTAGATTGGAGGCCCAGGGAGACTCGCTCGTGGTCGTGAAGCCGGTCGTCATGGTCGGGCTCGACGCTTTCGATCCCGGCCTCGCGCGCCGGTGGGCCGGGTCCGGCGATTTGCCGACGCTCGGGCGCCTGCTGGAGCAAGGGGCCAGCTGCACGATCCGCAACCCGTTCGGACTCTTCGTCGGAGCGCTGTGGACGAGCTTCGCGGCGGCGATGAGGCCGGACCGGACCCGCTTCCATTGCTGGGACGAGATCGATCCGGCCACCTATCGCTGGCAGCTCTGCCCGCCCAAGCCCGAGCTCTACGCCCCTTTCTGGCGGCGCATCGGCGAGGCGGGGCGCCGGGTCGCGGCGATCGACGTGCCGCATGCGCGCGCCGCGCCGCTCAACGGCCTCGAGCTGCTCGAATGGGGCTGCCACGACCGCCATTACGGCCTCCACGCCTTCCCGCCGGAGCTTGCCGGCGAGGTGGCGGGGCGCTTCGGCCTCCACCCGGTGCTCGGCCTTCAGGGCTGGCGCGAGCGCCATTTCGCCGCGGA
Organism: uncultured Alphaproteobacteria bacterium; assembly: GCA_963716155.1. Taxonomy (GTDB): domain Bacteria; phylum Pseudomonadota; class Alphaproteobacteria; order Sphingomonadales; family Sphingomonadaceae; genus Allosphingosinicella. The sequence continues at coordinate 1,041,308 of OY970297.1, read as the reverse complement.
CGATTTCTACGAGCGCAAGGGCCGCTACCGGCGGCCCGACGAGGAGGCGAGGCTGGTCCGAGCGATGTGCTCAGGCGTCGCGGCGAAGGGCGCCCTGCTTCGCGACCTCCAGGCGAGGGAGGATTGGGACCTGTTCCTCGCGGTGTTCGGCGAGAGCCACGCCATCGGCCACCAACAATGGCATCTTCACGACGAAGGCCACCCCCGCTTCGACCCGGCGGCGCGCGACTCCGCCGGCGGCGATCCGGTCCTCCAGGTCTACCGCGCCATCGATGCCGAGCTCGGACGGCTGCTTGCGCAGGCGCCGTCGGATTCGACTTTGCTCGTCCATCTCAGCCACGGCATGACCGCCCATCACGACGGCACCCACCTGCTCGACGAGGTGCTGGCCCGGCTGGAGGGCAGGAGGGTCGTTCAGGGGATCAAGCCCGCTTTGCCGGCGCTCCAGCATCTTGCCGACCGGCTCGGCCTTCCGGCCCGATGGCGAAGCCCGATCGCGGCGGCGGTCCGCGGCGATCCGCCGCGGTCGCGCCGCCGCTACTTCGCCGCCCCCAACAACAGCGTCTACGGCGGGATCCGCTTCAACCTGGCGGGACGGGAGCCTGAAGGCTGCGTCCGGCCGGACGAGCTGGACGCCCTGACGGCCGAGCTGGAGCGCGAGCTTCGCGCCCTGGTCAATGCCAGGACGGGCGGACCCGTGGTCCTCGCTCTCCACCGCTCGGCCGACCATTATTCGCGTTCCCGCGACGACAGGATGCCGGACCTGTTCGTCGAATGGGAGCGCAGCGCCGCCATCGACTCGGTCTCCTCGCCGCGCGTCGGCGAGGTCGTCACGCCCTACGCCCACTGGCGCACCGGCGATCACAAGCCCGACGGCCTGCTGATCGCGGTGGCTCCGGGGCTCCCGGCGGGGGCCGAAGGCCCGGCCCTGGCGGTCGAGGATCTCGGCCCGACGGCGGCGGCCCGGCTCGGCGTGGCGCTCGGCGGCGTCGACGGAAAGCCGGCGCCCCGGCTCGCGGCGGCGGAGGCGGTCGACGCCTGACGGTTCGCGCGCCTACCCCTCTCCCTCTAGGGGAGAGGGAGGGGCCCGAAGCGAAGCTTTGGGAGGGTGAGGGCCTATCTTACCCCCGGCGTGCCCTCACCCTGCCGCCGCTTCGCGGCGGCTGTCCCTCTCCCCTGCAGGGAGAGGGGGCGAAAAAAACCGCCAGTCCGGACAGCCGGCGCCCGGAATCAGCCCAGGATCCGGGCCAGCCCCTTCGACAATTGCAGCGCGCCGTTGATCCGGCTCGGCGCGTCCGGCCAGGCGCGCGAGATGACCAGCTTGCTGTCGGGCCTGAGCTTCGCCGTGCCCTTCAGACGCTGCACATAGGCGATCAGGCCTTCCAAATCGGGGAAGGTGTCGTTGTGGAAGTGGACGAGGGCGCCCTTCGGGCCGACGTCGAGCTTGACCACCTGGGCGGCGCGGCAGTTCAATTTGATCTCGATGACCTTGAGGAGGTTGTCGGTTTCCTCCGGCAGCTTGCCGAAGCGGTCGATCAGCTCGGCGGCGAAGGCGTGGATCTCCTCGCCTTTCTCGAGCTCGTTCATGCGCCGGTAGAGGCCCATCCGGAGGTCGAGGTCGGGGACGTAGTCGTCGGGGATCATGATCGGCGCGTCGACCGTGATCTGCGGCGAGAAATCGTCGCTCGCGGCCGTGTCGCCGCCGCTCTTCGCGGCGAGGATCGCATCCTCGAGCATCGACTGGTAGAGCTCGAAGCCGACTTCCTTGATATGGCCCGATTGCTCGTCGCCGAGCAAATTGCCGGCGCCGCGGATGTCGAGGTCGTGGCTGGCGAGCTGGAAGCCGGCGCCGAGCGAATCGAGGTTGGCGAGCACCTGCAGGCGCTTGTCCGCCGCCTCGGTGACGGTGCGCGTCGCCGGCGTGGTGAAATAGGCGTAAGCGCGGGTCTTGGCGCGCCCCACCCGGCCCCTCAATTGGTAGAGCTGGGCCAGGCCGAAGCGGTCGGCGCGGTGGACGATCAGGGTGTTGGCCGAAGGAATGTCGAGGCCCGATTCGACGATCGTCGTCGACAGCAGAACGTCGTACTTGCGGTCGTAAAAGGCGCTCATCCGCTCCTCGACCTCGGTCGGCGCCATCTGACCGTGGGCGGTGACGATATTCACCTCCGGCACCTCGTCGCGGAGATATTGCTCGAGGTCGGCGAGGTCGGCGACGCGCGGCGCGACGAAATAGGTCTGGCCGCCGCGATAATGCTCGCGAAGCAGCGCCTCGCGGATGACGACCGGGTCCCAGGGCATGACATAGGTGCGAACCGCGAGGCGGTCGACCGGCGGCGTCTGGATGACCGACAGCTCGCGAAGCCCCGACATCGCCATCTGGAGCGTGCGCGGGATCGGAGTCGCGGTCAGCGTCAGCACGTGGACGTTGGCCCGCATCGCCTTGAGCCGTTCCTTGTGGGTCACTCCGAAGCGCTGCTCCTCGTCGACGATGACGAGCCCCAGATTCTTGAACTCGACCGACTTGGCGAGGAGGGCATGGGTGCCGATGACGATGTCGACCTTGCCGGCCTTCAATCCCTCCTTGGTCTCCTTCGCCTCCCTGGCGGGGACGAGTCGGGAGAGGCGGCCGATCTCGATCGGGAAGCCCCGGAAGCGCTCGCAGAAGGTGTTGAAATGCTGGCGGGCGAGGAGGGTGGTCGGGCAGATCAGGGCGACCTGGTGGCCGGCCATCGCGGCGGCGAAGGCGGCGCGGAGCGCCACCTCGGTCTTGCCGAAGCCGACGTCGCCGCAGACGAGGCGGTCCATCGGCCGGCCCGCCTCGAGGTCGCCGAAGACGTCGCCGATCGCGCGGTCCTGGTCGTCCGTCTCCTCATAGGGGAAGCGGTCCGCGAAGGCGGCGTAGCTGGTGTCGGGCTCGATCACCGCGCCGGGCCGCAGCGCGCGTTCGGCGGCGGTCTTGATCAGCTCGCCGGCGATCTCGCGGATGCGCTCCTTCATCCGCGCCTTGCGACGCTGCCAGGCCTCGCCGCCGAGCCGGTCGAGCGCCACTCCGTCGCTCTCGCTGCCGTAGCGCGAGAGGATGTCGATATTCTCGACCGGGACGTAGAGCTTGTCGCCGCCGGCATATTCGAGCGCGACGCAATCGTGCGGGCTGGTGCCGACCGGGATCCGGGTCAGCCCCTCGTAGCGGCCGATGCCGTGGTCGGCGTGGACGACGAGGTCGCCCGGGCTGAGCGTCGCCAGCTCGCTCATGAAGGCGTCGGCCGACTTGCGGCGCTTGCGGCGCCGGACGAGCCGGTCGCCGAGCATGTCCTGCTCGGTGAGCAAGGCGACGTCGGAGGTGGTGAAGCCGTGGTCGAGCGGCAGCACGGCGAGGGCTACAGTTCCTCCCCGGGACGGGGAGGGGGACGGGCCGGAGGCCGGTGGAGGGGCTGCCTCGGATTTCGTGCCAGCCCCTCCACCAGGCTTCGCCTGGTCCCCCCCCCCGTTTCGGGGAGGATTAGAGGCGCCCAGCGCCTCCTGCCAGGTGTCGACCTCGACGGCCTTCTTCAGCCCATGGTCGGCGAGAAGTCCCTTGAGGCGCTCGCGGGCGCCGGCGGAGTAGCTGGCGAGTACGACCTTCTTGCCGGCCCGCCGGAGCGCCGCGACATGCTCGACCACGGCTTCGTAGACGTTGCCGCCCTGCGAGCGCTCGGGCGCGAAGTCGCGGGCGGAATCGACCTCGAAGTCGATAACGGTCGCGCTCTCGGGCTCGTGGAAAGGCGTCGCCAGGTGGAGCGGCCGCTCGGCGATCAGCGCCTCCCATTCCTCCCCCGACAGGTAGAGGGTCTCGGGCTCGAGCGGCCGGTAGCTGCCGGGGTCGGACGACTGCGCCCGCTTCCGATTCTCGTAATAATCGGCGATCGCCTCGAACCGCGCCTCGGCGGCGCCGGCGTCGTGGGCGTCGCGGACGACGAGGTCGTCCTCGCCGAGATGGTCGAACAGGGTCGTCGAGCCGCTCCTCGAACAGGGGCAGCCAATGGTCGAGCCCGGCCAGCCGCCGCCCGTCCGACACCGCCTGATAGATCGGGTCGCCGGTCGCGGTGGCGCCGAAGCGCTCGCGGTAGCGCGAGCGGAAGCGCCTGACGCTGTCCTCGTCGAGCAGGGTCTCGGAGGCGGGCAGGAGGGTGAAGCCGCCTTTCTCGTTGCCGGTGGTGCGCTGGGTCGCCGGATCGAAGCGGCGCACGCTCTCGATCTCGTCGCCGAAGAAGTCGAGCCTCAGCCCCTCGCTCTCGCCCGCCGGGAAGAGGTCGACGATTCCGCCGCGCACCGCATATTCGCCGGAATCCTGGACGGTGTCGGTGCGGTGGTAGCCGTTGGCGCTGAGCAGGGCCGACAGTTTCGCCATGTCGATCCGCTCGCCCGGCGCGAGACGGGCGACGAGCTGGCGGACCCGGAACGGGGTCAGGGTGCGCTGGGTCGCGGCGTTGACGGTGGTGACGAGAAGCTGCGGCCTGGCCGTCTTGCGCTGAAGCGCGTGGAGGGTCGCCAGCCGCTCCGACGAGGCGCGCAGCGACGGCGAGGCCCGGTCGTAGGGCAGGCAGTCCCAGGCCGGGAAGGCGAGCACCTCGAGCTCGGGCGCGAAATAGGTCGCCGCGTCCTGGAGATGCCGCATCGCCGCCTCGTCGGGCGCGATGAACACCGCCCGGCCCTTCGAGGCGCGCGCGAGGTCCGCGGCGAGCCAGGGCAGGAAGCCCGCGGGCGCTCCGGCCAGGGTCATCGGCCGCTTCGCGGCGAGGATCTTGTGGAGGTCGGTCACTATTCGGGGTGCTTGATATAATCGAGTGTCTGGAGCCGCCGCATCATCGCCCCGCGGTAGCGTTCCGGCGGCTCCGCGGTTCCGATCGCCCAGGCCATGATGTCGGCGTCCTGCTCCTCGAGCAGCGCCTCGAACCAGCCCATCTCCTCCTCGCCCCAGTCCGCGCCGTGGGCGTCGAAGAAGCCGCCGATCATATAGTCGGCCTCCCTCACGCCGCGGTGCCAGGCGCGGAAGCGGAGCCGTTTCAGGCGGTCGGCCGGGTCCAAGGAAGCTCCATGCGGAAAAGGCCGCCCGGAGAATCCGGGCGGCTTGGGCGAGGGCGATGTAGTGACTTGAGGATGGATCGTCACCCCGGACTTGATCCGGGGTCCACCTTTTTCCTCCCGGCGCGCGAAGGAAGGTGGATGCCGGATCAAGTCCGGCATGACGACGAAGGTGGGGCGCGCTAACAACCCCCCATGCGCCCCGACATCCTCAACCCGCTGTTCGCCGAAGTGGAGGTGCTCAAGGGCATCGGCGCCGGCGCTCGCGAAGCCGCTCAAGCGGCTCGGCCTGAACCGGGTCGTCGACATCCTCTTCCACCTCCCGGTCAACTGGATCGAGCGGAAGCGGGTCGAGCGGCTCGACATGGCGGACGCGGGCGGAGTGGTGACCGTGGTGGTGACTCCGGTCGACTATCGCCAGGGCGGCCCGCGCAGCCCGTTCCGGGTCTACGCCACCGACCGCGAGGGCAATTATCTCTCGCTCACCTATTTCCACAATCCGGGCTGGGCGAAGAAGCAGTTCCCGCTCGGCGTTCCCAAGGTCGTCTCCGGGCCGGATGGAGATGTACGGGCAGGAGCTTCAGATGGTCCATCCGGACTATGTGCTGGAGCCGAACGAGGCGCTCGACCTGCCGGAAAGCGAGCCGGTCTATCCGCTCTCGGAAGGGCTGACCAACAGGCGCATGGCGGACCTGGCCGGCCAGGCGCTGGCGCGGGCTCCGAAGCTCGGCGAGTGGATCGAGCCGAGCCTGCTCGCCGCCCGCGGCTGGCCGGGCTGGCAGGAGGCCCTGGCCGGCGTCCACCACAGCCGCGCCGCCGCGCCGGCGCGCGAGCGGCTCGCCTATGACGAGGTGTTCGCCAACCAGCTCGCCCTGATGCTGGTCCGCGCCTCGTCGAAGCGCCGCCGCGGAGTCCCGCTGAAGGGCGACGGCCGGCTTCGCGACCGGCTCGACCTTCCCTATGCCGCGACCGGCGCCCAGCGCCGCGCCGTCGCCGAGATCGAGGGCGACCTCCAGCAGGAAACCCCGATGCTCCGACTGCTCCAGGGCGACGTCGGCTCGGGCAAGACCCTGGTCGCCCTGATGGCGATGCTGACCGCCGTCGAGGCCGGCGCCCAGGCCGCCCTGCTCGCGCCGACCGAGATCCTGGCCCGGCAGCATTTCGAGACGCTCTCGCGGCAGCTCGCCGGCCTGCCCGTCAACCTCGCCATCCTCACCGGCCGGGAGAAGGGGAGGGCGCGGGAATCGACGCTGATGGGCCTCGCCGACGGCTCGATCGACCTGCTCGTCGGAACCCACGCCATCTTCCAGCAGGCGGTGACCTACAAGCGACTCGGCCTCGCCGTCGTCGACGAGCAGCACCGCTTCGGGGTCGCCCAGCGGATGATGCTGGCCTCCAAGGCCGAGCGCCCGCCGCACCTGCTCGTCATGACCGCGACGCCCGATCCCGCGCACCCTAACCCTCACCCAATATGGCGAGATGGACGTCAGCCGAGGCTCGACGAGATGCCGCCGGGCCGCCAGCCGGTCGAGACCCGGGTGGTCAGCCTCGAGAAGCTTCCCGACGTCGCCGACGCGCTCGCCCGCCACATCGCCCGCGGCGGCCAGGCTTACTGGGTCTGTCCTTTGGTCGAGGAGAGCGAGGTCTCCGACCAGGCCGCCGCCGAGGAGCGCGCTCGGCTGCTGCGCCTACGCTTCGGCGACAAGGTCGGCCTCGTCCACGGGAGGATGAAGGGGCCCGAGAAGGACGAGGTGATGGCCGCCTTCTCGGCTGGGCGCGATCTCGGTCCTCGTCGCCACCACCGTCATCGAGGTCGGAGTCGACGTCCCCAACGCCACCCTGATGATCGTCGAGGGCGCCGACCGCTTCGGCCTCGCCCAGCTCCACCAGCTGAGGGGCCGGGTGGGGCGAGGGGAGGGCCGCTCGATCTGCCTGCTTCTGCGCGGCAACGCGCTCAGCGAGACGGGGAGGGCCCGCCTCGCCCTGATGCGCGAGACCAATGACGGCTTCCGGATCGCCGAGGAGGATCTTCGGCTGCGCGGGGCGGGCGAGATATTGGGGACGAAGCAATCGGGCGAGGCGCAGTTCCGGCTGGCGAGCCCGGAGCAGATCCAGGCGCTGGCCCAGGCGGCCAGCGACGACGCCCGGCTTCTGGTCGACCGGGACGGGGGGCTGGAGGGCCCGAGGGGGCAGGCGGCGCGGGTGCTGCTCTACCTGATGGAGCGGGACGCGGCGGTGGGGCTGCTTCGGGGGGGCTAGGGGGTGAGCAGCCCGTGCTTCTTCTTGCCGGCCGAGACGCGAATCTCCTGGGTGACGCGAATATTGATATCCTCGGTCACCACGTCTCCATCGATGCGGGCCCCGCCCTGAGCGATCAGGCGCCGCGCCTCGTTCTTGGAATTGACAAGGCCCAACCCGGTCAATGCCTCGGCCAACCGTAGTCCGTCGGCATTTTTCAGCGTCGGCAACGCCTCCCCCGAAGCCCCCTCCTCGAACGTCCGCCGCGCGGTCTCCGCCGCGCCCTGCGACGCTTCCTCGCCATGGGCCATCGCCGTCGCGGCGTCGGCCAGCACCTTCTTCGCCGCGTTGATCTCCGCCCCGCCCAGCGCCTCGAGGCGGGCGATCTCGTCGAGCGGCAGGTCGGTGAACAGCCTGAGGAAGCGGCCGACGTCGCCGTCCTGCGCGTTGCGCCAGAACTGCCAGTAATCGTAGGGCGAGAGCTGGTCCGGATTGAGCCATACCGCCCCCGACGCGGTCTTGCCCATCTTGCCGCCGTCGGCCGTGGTGATGAGCGGCGTGGTGAGGCCGTAGAGCTGGGTGCCGTCGATCCGCCGGGTGAGCTCGATGCCGTTGACGATATTGCCCCATTGGTCCGAGCCGCCCATCTGCAGCCGGCACGCCGCCCGCCGCGACAGCTCGAGGAAGTCGTAGGCCTGGAGGATCATGTAGTTGAACTCGAGGAAGGTCAGCGGCTGCTCGCGCTCGAGGCGCAGGCGGACGCTGTCGAAGGTCAGCATCCGGTTGATCGTGAAATGCGGGCCGACGTCGCGCAGGAAGGGGATGTAGTCGAGGCTGTCGAGCCAGTCGGCATTGTCGACCATGATCGCGCCGGTGGGGCCGTCGCCGAAGTCGAGGAAGCGCTCGAAGATTCGGCGGATCGAGGCGATGTTGGCCTGGATGTCGTCGTCGGTGAGAAGCTTGCGGGCCTCGTCCTTGCCCGACGGGTCGCCGATCTTGGTCGTCCCGCCGCCCATCACCACGATCGGCCTGTGCCCGGCCTGCTGGAGCCGGCGGAGCATCATGATCTGGACGAGGCTCCCGACGTGGAGCGACGGCGCGGTGGCGTCGAAGCCGATGTAGCCGGGGACGATTTGGCGCGAGGCGAGGTCGTCGAGGCCCTCGGCGTCGGTCAGCTGGTGGATGTAGCCGCGTGCGTCGAGCAGGCGCAGGAGTTCGGATCTGTATTCGGCCATGGCGGGCTGCTTAGCCCACCCCGTCATTCCCGCGAAAGCGGGAATCCCGCTTCGCCGCCGGGAGTCGTCGCAAACAAGCGGGATTCCCGCTTTCGCGGGAATGACGTAGGGCGCGGCGATGACTCTGCGCCTGTCCCTCCAGCGCCATTCCGACACGCCCTGTCCGCCTCTCACCGGGATCGAGGTCGAGCTGGCCCGCACCCGGCCGATGAAGCTCGCCCTGCGCTACGTGCTTCGCGGCGCCGCCCACGACATTCGGATGACGCCGCCCGCCGGGAGCGACGCTCCCTTGTGGATGCACACCTGCTTCGAGCTCTTCGTCCGGGTCGAGGGGGAGGAGGAATATCTCGAGGTCAACCTCGCTCCGACCGGGGAGATGACGGCCTGGCGCTTCCGCCGCTATCGCGAAGGGATGGAGCCGGCGCCTGGAGTGGCGACGTCGGTCCTCGGCTCCTCCCAACGACGAAAGCCGATGGCGAAGGACGAGAGGGCCCGGCTGCGCGAGGCCGGCTTCGACACCCTGGAGCGGTTCGAGCCCAGCTTCCATTCGCTTCAGATGGAAGTCGCGCTCGACCCGGCGATGAGCCTGTTCCTCCACCGGCCCTGGCGGCTCGGCCTGTCCGCCGTCGTCGAGGAGAATAACGGCCGGATGTCCTACTGGGCGCTCGCCCACCCGCCCGGGAAGCCCGATTTCCATCATCCGGATTGCTTTCGGCTCGAACTCCCGGCAGCGAAGCCGGCATGAAGACTCGGCCTCGACCGACTCCTCGCCGATCCCGCCCTGCGCGCTCCGCTGCAGGGCCGGCGGGTCGCCCTGCTCGCCCATCCGGCCTCGGTCGACGGAGGACCTCACCCATTCGCTCGACGCCCTGATCGCGCGCGGGCTCAACGTCACCGCCGCCTTCGGCCCGCAGCACGGCCTTCGCGGCGACAAGCAGGACAATATGGTGGAATCGGACGATTTCACCGATCCCGGCCACGGCATCCCCGTCTTCAGCCTCTACGGCGAGGTGCGCCGGCCGACCGGCCAGTCGCTCGGGACGTTCGACACGATCCTCGTCGATCTCCAGGACCTCGGCTGCCGCATCTACACCTTCATCACCACCCTGCTCTACGTGCTCGAGGCGGCGGCCGAGCACGGCAAGCAGGTCTGGGTGCTCGACCGCCCCAATCCCGCCGGCCGCCCGGTCGAAGGGCTGACCCTTCGGCCCGGCTGGGAGAGCTTCGTCGGCGCCGGCCCGCTGCCGATGCGCCACGGCCTGACGCTCGGCGAGCTCGGCCTCTGGTTCGTCGAGACGATGAAGCTCGACGTCGACTACCGGGTGATCGAGATGGACGGCTACGAGCCGGACGCGGCGCCCGGGCTTCGGCTGGCCGCTGCAGCGGATCTGGATCAACCCCAGCCCCAACGCCGCCAACCTGTGGATGGCGCGCGCCTATGCCGGCACGGTGATGCTCGAGGGAACGACCCTGTCGGAGGGGAGGGGGACGACCCGGCCGCTCGAATTGTTCGGAGCGCCCGACATCGACTCCGCCGCGGTCCTCGCCGAGATGCGCCGCCTCGCGCCGGAATGGCTGGACGGCTGCGTACTCCGCGCAGATCGCCTTCGAGCCGACCTTCCACAAGCATACGGGCAAGACCTGCCACGGACTTCACATCCACCCGGAAGGGCGGCTTCTACGACCACGACACCTTCCGTCCCTGGCGGCTTCAGGCGCTGGCCTTCAAGGCGATCCGACGGCTCCAGCCCGGTTACGACCTGTGGCGCGATTTCCCCTACGAATATGAGTTCGACAAGCTCGCCATCGACGTCATCAACGGCGGCCCGGCCCTGCGCGAGTGGGTTGACGATCCGGGCTGCGGAGCCCGGCGATCTCGACGCGCTCACATTGCCGGACGAAGAGGCCTGGCTGGAGGAGCGGCGGCCCTTCCTCCGCTACCCGTCGCGTTGACGGAAACGCCCCCCAACCCTAGATAAAGGCCATGGCCATCCGCCCGATCCTCGAAGCCCCGGACCCCGTGCTCCGGCAGGTCTCCTCGCCCGTCGAGGCGATCACGCCCGAGCTCCAGACGCTGATCGACGACATGTTCGAGACGATGTACGCGGCGCCCGGAATCGGCCTCGCCGCGATCCAGGTCGGAGTGCCCAAGCGGATCCTGGTCATCGACCTTCAGGACCCGGAGGAGGAAGGCGGCGAGGCCGTCCGCAACCCGATGGTCGTTCATCAATCCGGAGATCGTGACGCCGCTCCGAGACTTTCGTCCCCTACCAGGAAGGCTGCCTCTCGGTCCCCGACCAATATGCCGAGGTCGACCGCCCGGACCGGGTCCGCGCCCGCTGGCTCGACCGCGACGGCAAGCCGCACGAGGAGGAGCTCGACGGCCTGCTCGGCACCTGCCTGCAGCACGAGATGGACCATCTCGAGGGCATCCTCTTCATCGACCACCTCTCCCGCCTGAAGCGCGACATGATCCTGAAGAAGCTCGCCAAGGCGCGGAAGGAACGGGCGAAGCTGGCGGCGTGATCCGTCGCCCCAGCGAAGGCTGGGGCCCCAGCGAGAAAAAGCGCCGAGCTCTTCACCCCCCGGGGTCCCAGCCTTCGCTGGGACGACGGGTTTTCCACAGCTTCCTCGGCGGCTCTCTTTACCATTCCGGAATCCCCTTGCTTTAGGTTCGCCCTTCGTTCGCAAGGGCCGCACATGGACGCCATTTTCCTGCTCTTCATCCTCCTCGCCGTCGCCGCCGGCCTCGCCGCCGGCTGGTTCCTCGGCACCCGCCAGGCCGCGCTCTACCGCAAGGAGCGCGACGAAAGGGTCGAGGATTTCCGCAAGGCGATCGCCGACCTCGCCGACATGCAGGCGAGGCTCGACGAGGCGCGGCAGGCCTGCGCCGACGCCCGAACCGAATGCGCCCGGCTGTCCTCGGCCCACGAGGCGCAGGAGCGCCACTTCCAGGAGCGGATCGCCGAGCTGAAGGACGCGCGCGAGACCTTGTCGGCCCAGTTCAGCGAGATCGGCGGCAAGCTTCTCGGCGAGGCCCAGAAGAATTTCCTCGAGCGCGCCGACGCCCGCTTCAACCAGGCCGGCGAGAAGACCCAGGAGCAATTGAAGGCGCTGCTCCAGCCGGTCGAGGCGACCCTGAAGCGCTACGAGGAAGGCCTGACCAAGGTCGAGAAGGAGAGGGTGGGAAGCTACGAGGCGCTGCGCGAGGCGGTGACCCTGCTCCACGCCGGCCACAGCCAGGTCCGCGACGAGACGGCGCGGCTGGTCAACGCGCTCCGCTCGAGCCCCAAGGCGCGCGGCCGCTGGGGCGAGCAGAGCCTCAGGAACGTGCTCGAGCAGGCCGGACTGTCGCCCTTCGTCGATTTCCAGTCGGAAGTGTCGGTCGACACCGATGAGGGGCGCCTGCGGCCCGACGTGATCGTCCGGCTGCCCGGCGGCCGCAAGCTGATCATCGACGCCAAATGCTCATTGAACGCCTTCCTCGACGCCAATGAGGAGGTCGACGAGACGGTCCGCACGCAGCATCTCAAGGCCCATGCGGCGTCGATCCGGGTCCATGCCCAGAAGCTCGGCTCGAAGAATTACTGGGACCAGTTCGGCGACGCCGCCGACTATGTCGTCATGTACATTCCCGGCGAGCATTTCCTCACCGCCGCGCTCGAGCAGGACGAGGGGCTGTGGGAATGGGCGTTCGAGCGCCGGGTGCTGCTCGCCACGCCGACCAACCTCGTCGCCATCGCCCGCACCGTCGCCACCGTCTGGCGGCAGGAGAGGCTCGCCGAGGAGGCGGCCGAGATCGCCCGGCTCGGCAAGGAGCTCCACGCCCGCCTGTCGACGATGGGCGGCCATGTCGCCCGCATGGGCCGCAACCTCGAGCTCGCCACCGGCGCCTACAACGCCTTCGTCGGAAGCCTCGAGAGCCAGGTGCTGACCCAGGCGAGGCGCTTCGAGACGCTGGAGGTGTCGAGCGGCGCCAAGGCGATCGAGGAGCTTCCGGTGGTCGAAGGCGCGCCTCGGCCGCTCACCAAGCTGTTCCCGACGGAGACCGACGGCAAGCCGAGCTAGATCCGCGCCGGTCTGAAAAGTCCAATTCGGAGCAATTTCAATTGCTTCCACGTATTATTGCGAATGGTTTCTCTCGCATGGGAGAGCTTTACTCGGCGTGTGCCGCAACCCCATGGCCCGCGGCGCGAACCGTGGAGGGAATCATGCGCAAGCGTCTCAATCTGCTCAGCTCGATCGCCGTCGCCGCCGTGTTTTTGACCGCCAATCCGGCGAGCGCGCAGCCCTATGACGGGCATTATATCTGGAACACGACCTATTACAGCGATTCCTCGCACACGACGGCGGTCGGGGCTTTGGTGTGGGACTACTGCCTTCAGGGCCAGGCGGCCTACAGGCTGTTCGGCCAGCAAACCGCTTATTACGTGATCGACGGGCCGGTCGGCGAGTGCGGGGACGAGCTTCATCCCGAGTCCTGAGGAGGGCAGGGGCTCCGATGTCCCGTTGCGGCGGCCGCCGGTGAAGTGGCGCCGGTTCGGTCAGGGTGCAGCGGGGCAGGGCGAGATCGAGGTCTGGAAGATGTCCTCGTCCTTCGTCGGCTTGCGCAGGCGGATCGCGCCCTTGTCGCCCGTGAGGACCAGGGTCCGATGGTCGGGAAAGGTCGCCGTCATCGGCTGCTCGAGGATCTGGAGCAGCCGAAGCTCGCAGCCGTGCACGGGCTGGGCGCATCGTCCCGTCGTCGCTCCCGTCGGAGTCATCACGAGCCTATCCCCGGTTTGCACGTAAGTGCCTCCCATGCGCCGGCAGCCGGTGTAAGCGAGGAAGCTTCCGGTCGGATGGAAGTCGATCGAAAGCTGGGGCCCCCGCGCGGGGGTTCCGGCGATCTCCTGGATCATCCAGGCGGTGTCGGCCAGGTTTTCGGCAGGGATCTCCTCGCCGCCGCAGCCGATCAGCTCCCGACCGTCGACGGTGACCGCCACCATCTCGGTGAAACGGCGACCGGCCGATTCGTCCTCGCAGGAGCCCTTCAGTCCCTCAACGACCAGGGTCGGGGTCCGATATTCCCAGCCGAGCTCGTCTTCCCCCCGCACGGGTGTGGGCGTCGAGACCGGGTCGGAGCCGGGGCGTGTGAGCGTGATCCGGTCCCGGTCGATCGTCAGCGTCCACTGTGGGTCGCTTCCGAAGGCGCGGTAGGCGTCGCCCTTCAGCCAGATCTGGCCGCCTGCCGCGGTCGAGGCGCAGAGCGCCGCGACGCAGGCAACCCACCTCAAACGTCCCATTCCTTCTTCCGAGCCCCGCCGCAGCCCTTGAAGGTCTCGCCGTCGGCGATCACCGTCACCTCGTGCTCGAAGCCGAAGCCGCTCATCGCGTCGTTGCAGCGCGTGTAGGTGATGTCGACGGTCAGCCGAGGCGTGACGTAGCGGCGGCCGTTGCCCTTCGCCTGCGGATCGGGGCGGGCGACGTTGATCTTCTTCTCGCCGTAATTGCCGGAATAGTCGAGCCGGCCGCCGGCGATCTTGAGCGCCCATCCCGGCTCCTGGCCGAGCGCGTAATAGCGTTCCGGGGCGGCGGCCGGCTCGGCGGCGGCCTCGTCGGCCGAAGCGGCGTTCGCCGCCGCCGCCGCCACCTCGTTGCCGGCGACATTCGACGCGACTGCGTTGCCGGCCGGGTCGACGGCGGAAGCGGCGTCGGTATCGGCGACCGCATTGGCCTCGGCCGCGAGATTGGCCTCGGCCGCGACGTTGCTTTCGGCCGCGGCGTTGCTTTCGGCCGGCCCAGTACAGGCCGCCAGCGCCGCCGCGATGGCGCAGACGGACCCTTTCGCCATCGTCCCCAAACACTTCATCGCCGGCTCTCCTTCCCGCTAGGCCTTACGCCATTGGTTGATCACCTCATAGGCCATCACCGCCGTCGCCACCGCCGCGTTGAGGCTGTCGGCCTTGCCGGCCATCGGGATTTTGACGAGCAGGTCGCATTCCGCCTCATAGGCCTCGGGCAGGCCCTGAGCCTCGTTGCCGACGAGAAGGAAGGCGGGCTCGGGCGTAGCGCGGCTCCTGATAGTCCAGTTCGGCGCGCAGGCTGGTGCCGATCAGCTGGCCGTCGCCGGAGCGCAGCCAGGTGAGGAAATCCGGCCACGGCGCGGCGGCGATCTTCTGGGTGAACAAGGCGCCCATCGAGGCCCGCACCGCCTCGGTCGAGAAGGGATCGACGCAATCGTCGACCAGGATCAGGCCGCCGGCGCCGACCGCGTCGCCGGTCCTCAGGATCGTGCCGAGATTGCCCGGATCGCGGAGCGCCTGGGCGACGATCCAGAGCGGCGCCGCGCCGCGGTCGAGCCGGTCGAGGCTCGTGTCGAAGGCGCGGTAGACCCCGACCACCGTCTGCGGATTCTCCTTGCCGGTCAGCTTGTGGAGGATGTCGGCATTGGTCTCGATCACGTCGCCATGCGCCGCCTCGACCTCGGCGATCAGGCCGTCGAGCAAAGGGTGGGTCGTCCCCGCCGCGTAGAACAGGATCGCCGGCAGCCGGCCGGCCTCGCGCGCCTCGGTGAGGATGCGCAGGCCCTCGGCGAGGAACATGCCCTGCGCGCCGCCGCCCCTTCTTGTCGCGAAGGGCGCGGACGTCCTTGACGAGGGGGTTGGAGAAAGCGGTGATCTGGCGGGGCATGGTGCGGCGCTAGCAGATCGTTTCCCGTCGTCCCAGCGCAGGCTGGGACCCCGGCGGGCGAATGGTGCCGGCGGTCCTGGAGCGCGCCGTTTTGCGCCGGCGTCCTTCACCCGCCGGGGCCCCAGCCTTCGCTGGGGCGACGCAGGCATCACTCCTCGCCGAAGCGGTCCTCGACCAGCGCCGACCAGCGCCTCGAGCGCCTCGTCGGCGCCGTCGCCCTCGGTGTGGATGGTGATCTTGTCGCCCATCGCCGCGCCGAGCATCATCAGGCCCATGATCGAGGTGCCGCACACCCGGCTGCCGTCCTTCTCGACCTCGACCGCGGCCGGCGAGCCCGGCGGCGAGGGTGACGAAGCGGGCGCTGGCGCGGGCATGGAGGCCGCGCCGGTTCTTCATCTCGACCGTCCGGCTGGCCACGCTCAGACGGTCTCCCCGAGAATCTCCGAAGCGACCGAGATATACTTGCGCCCGGCCTCGCGCGCGGCGGCGACCGCGGCCTTGACGTCCAGCAACTTGCGGGCGCCCTCGAGCCGGATCAGCATCGGCAGGTTGACCCCGGCGATGACCTCGATCTTCTCCGATTTCATCAGCGAGATGGCGAGGTTGGAGGGGGTGCCGCCGAACAGGTCGGTGAGGATGATCACGCCGTTGCCGTCGTCGACCTTGGCGATCGCCCCGGCGATGTCGTTGCGCCGCTCCTCCATGTCGTCGTCGGGGCCGATGCAGATCGACTCGATCCGCTCCTGCGGGCCGACGACATGCTCCATCGCCCGAACGAACTCAGCCGCGAGCCGGCCGTGGGTCACCAAAACCAGACCAATCATTCAGACTTCCCAATCCTGCGGCTTGCCCCCAGGCCGCGCTTCGACTCCCTCGCGCGGCGGCGAGGCGAGGTCGCGATGCTCGACCGTGGGCGAAAAACCCGCTTCGCGCAACCGGGCTAGCGACTCGCTCGGCGACGTGGACCGAGCGGTGTCTTCCTCCGGTACAGCCGAAGGCGATCGTGACATAGGATTTTCCTTCCTCGCCGTAGCGCGGCAGCAGGACGAGCAGCAGATCCTCGATCCGCCCGATCGCGTCGGCATAAGCCGGGTCGCCGGCGACATGGTCGCCGACCGCGGGATCGAGGCCGGTCAGGTCGCGAAGCTCGTCGACCCAATAGGGATTCCTCAGGAACCTGCAGGTCGAAGACGTTGTCGGCGTTGCGCGGCACGCCGCGGGCGAAGCCGAACGACATGATCGACAGGGTCGGCGCCACCGCGCCGCCGCCGAAGCGCTGGCGGATCTGCTGCTGGAGCGCGTTGGGCGCGGTGTCGGTGGTGTCGACGACATGGTCGGCCCAGCGCCTCAGCGGCTCCATCAGCTCGCGCTCGGCGGCGATTCCGTCGGTCGCCGGCCGGTCCGGGGCGAGCGGATGGCGCCGCCGCGTCTCGGAATAGCGGCGCAGCAGTTCGGAGCCGGCGCAGTCGAAATAGAGGGTCTCGACCGGCACCCTCCTGTCGGTCGCGAGCGCCTTGATCTGCTGGACGATGCGGTTGGCGTCGAAGTCGCGGGTGCGGCTGTCGACCCCGAGCGCGAGCGGCCGCCGGCGCTTGCGGTTGCCCGTGCCGAGCGGGGTCTGGAGCAGGTCCTCGAGCAGCGACAGCGGCAGATTGTCGACCACCTCCCAGCCGAGGTCCTCGAGCGTCCTCAGCGCGGTCGACTTGCCGGCGCCGGACAGGCCGGTGACGAGCAGGATCCGTTGCGGGGCCGGGCCGGCGGTCAAGGGGATAGTCCGAAGCGCACCAGCGCCTGCTCTAGCTTGAGCGGGGCCGAAGCCTCAAGCGCCGCCAGCGCGACGAGCGGGATTTCCCGCCCCGCCAGGCGCGATCGCCGCCGCCTCCGGAAGCCGCTCGGGGACCCGCTCGAGGTCGGCATAGAGGCAGACGGGCACGTCCGCCGCGCAGGCCATTTCGACGATTCCGACGCCGCGCACCTCGATCTTGCCGGCGATCGTCGCGGGGGCGCGGGCCAGCAGCCGTCCGCTGCGAGCGCCGAAGCTCGGTATAATCGTCGCTGACCAGGGCGGCGCCGCGGTCGATCAGGCGCAGGGCGAGGTCGGACTTGCCGCTTCCCGACCGGCCCGGCGAGCAGCACCGCTCGGCCGCTGATGGCGACGCAGGACGCGTGGACGAGGAGGTCCGGCGGCCCGCTCATCGGCTCCGGCGCCTCGGGAAAGCGAAGCACGAAGCGCGCGCCGCTTCGGCCGTCGTGGCGGCCCTCGACCTCGATCCGTCCGTCATGGCCGTCGACCGTCGCCCTGGCGATGGCGAGGCCGAGGCCGGAATGGCGGCCGAAGCCGTCGGCCTCCGGACGGACGCTGTGGAAGCGGCGGAAGATCGACTCGCGCGCTTCCTCCGGAACGCCCTGGCCCTCGTCCTCGACCGCGACCGTCACCTCGCCGCCGAAATGGGCCGCTCCGATCTCGACCAGCCCGCCGGGCGGCGAGAAGGAGATGGCGTTGTCGACGATATTGTCGATCGCCCGGGCGAGCCGCGCCTCGTCGCCGAGGATGACCGCGCTGCCCACCCGGGGCCGGGCGAAGGCGAGCCTCACCTGCCGCTCCTCGGCGCGCGGCCGCCACAGGTCGAGCAGCGATTCGAGCAGATGGCCGAGATCGACCGGCTCGAATCGGGCGCGGCTCAATTCGGCGTCGAGCCGCGACGCTTCGGCGATGTCGACGATCAGCCGGTCGAGCCGGACGACGTCGCTTCGCACCACCTCGATCAGCTGCGCGGCGAAGCTCCGGATCCTCGATCTTGTCGAGGCTGTCGACCGCCGAACGCAGCGAGGCGAGCGGGTTCTTGAGCTCGTGGGTGACGTCGGCGGCGAAGGCCTCGGTGGCATCGATCCGCGTAGCGCAGCGACTGGGTCATGTCGCCCAGCGCCCGGGCGAGCAGGCCGATCTCGTCGCGCCGTTCGGGCAGGGTGGGGACCGAGACCTCGCGCGCTCGGCCGAGCCGGACCCGGTGCGCCGCCCGCGCGAGCCGGCGCAGCGGCAGGGCGATGGTGCGCGCCAGGAACAGCGACAGCAGCACCGAGACGATCAGGGTGACGAAGACGACGATCAGCAGGGTGGTTCGCTCGTCGCGGACGATCCTTCTGATGTCGCGTGCGTTGCGGGTGAGGAGCAGCACGTCGTCCGAGCCGGGCACCCGCTTCGCGGCGGAGATGAACGGGGTGCCCTCCGGCGCCCGCCGAAGCATCGTCCGCGACGGGCCGCCGCGCGCGCGCCGCCGCCGCCTCGCTCCAGCCCTCGAGCCGGTCGGGCTCGGGGAAGGGCAGCGGCGGCGGCGACGGCGCTCCGACGATCGCGTCGAACGCATTGTCGAGCAGCCGGGCGACGTCCTTGCGCCAGGGCTCCCGGCTCGGGTCGCGAAGCTCGTAGGTGGCGGCGCCCCGTCCCAGCTGTCCATCCGGACGGTCCCGTCGGCTCGGAACACCCGGAGCCGGGTCTTGGAGCGGGTGCCGAGCCGGCGGAGCAGAGCCGTCTCCTCGCCGGGCTCGGCGAGCGACAGCGAATTGGCCATGATCCCGACCTGGGTCTCCGCATTGGCGACCGCGCCGGTCGTCAGCCGGCCGCGGAAGCTGTCGAGGTAGAAGATCGAGCCGGCGAGGATGGCGAGCGCGAAGACGTTGACCGCGAGGATGCGGTGAAGGAGCATCCAGCGCCCCGACCATTTGAGCTCGAGGTCCTTCTCGTCACTCCTCGGCAAAGCGGTAGCCTACGCCGTAGAGCGTCTCGATCGCCTTGAACTCGGCATCGGCGCTTCGGAACTTGCGCCTGAGGCGCTTGATGTGGCTGTCGATGGTGCGGTCGTCGACATAGATGTCGTCCTGATAGGCGACGTCCATCAGCTGGTTGCGCGATTTGACCACGCCCGGCCGCTGGGCGAGCGCCTCGAGGATCATGAACTCGGTCACCGTCAGGGTGACGTCCCGCCCGCCCCAGGCGACGCGGTGCCGGGCCGGATCCATGACGAGCCGTCCCCGGACGATTTGAGGCGCCTCCGCTTCCGGCTGAGTCTCGTCCGCCGGCGCGGCCCGAGCCTCCGCCCGCCTCAGGATTGCACGGATCCTGGCGATCAGCAGTCTCTGGCTGAACGGTTTCGTAATGTAATCGTCGGCGCCCATCGCCAGGCCCAGCGCCTCGTCTATCTCCTCGTCCTTCGACGTCAGGAAGATGACGGGCAGCTCGCTCTTCTCCCGAAGCCGCCGGAGCAGCTCCATCCCATCCATCTTGGGCATCTTGACGTCGAGCACGGCGAGGTCGGGCGGGTTCTCGACCAGGGCCTTGAGCGCCGTCTCGCCGTCCGAATAGACGCGCGTCCCGAACCCCTCCGCCCGGAGCGCGATCGAGACCGAGGTGAGGATGTTGCGGTCGTCGTCGACCAAGGCGATTGTTGCCGACATCAACTTGCCTTCCGCCGCTCCACCCTGCCCGCCCCAATTAGGCCGCCCACGGGAGCGGGTCAAAGCACGATGTGCGGGCGTGGATAAGGATAGGCGCGAGTTGACCGCACATCTCCCGCCGGTTATTCCGGGTCCGTCACGGGATCGTGACGACCGGGGAGGGGATCTCGGTGACCGGCGAACTTCCGACCGACGAGGCGCGGATTTCTGGCCTGGTGGAAGGCTTCCTTTCCGCCTTCGACGATCTATCCCGATCGAACGCCGTCGCCGAAGACCCGGGCTTGCTCGCATTGCAGCCGCAATTGTTCGCAAAAGTCACGCAGAGCTTCGTCGATTTCGGCAATCTCGTTTCATCCGCTGTGCCGGAGATCTTCGATCAGGCTGCCGAGGCCCAGGGCGAAGGCAACGACCCGGCGGCCGGCGAAGCGGTCGAGGCGATCGTCGATGCGGTCGCGGAGGATGCCGACGCCCATGCGGGCACGGTCGGTTCGCTGGCCGGGGCGCTCGCCGACCATATCGACACCCTCGCCGAGCCGGCGCCCCAGCTCGAGCAGGTGCTGACGGCGGTGCGCGGGATCGAAAGCTATTGGCGCGAAGTGGCGGAGCAGCTGCAGGCGGTGCCCGAGGTTCTGAGCGACGGCGATCCCGGCCAGGTCGCCGAACTGCGGGCGCTTGCGCCGATCTGGGACCGCGTCGCGGACCGGATCGACCAGGCCCAGCAGTCCATGGAGATGCCGACCGCGACCGCAGGCGGCGCTCGGCCGCTGAAGGTGATCGAGGGCGGCAAGGACGGCGAGGAGGGCGAATGAGCCTCTCGCTCGAAGCCGACCTTCCCGCGATCCAGGGCGAGCTCGCAGCCTGGGCGGAAGCGCTTCGGAGCATCGGCCGGATGGTCGAGGAAGTCGAGCGCGTGCAGGTCGACAAGGCCCATTCGCCGCCCGCCCTGGTGCGCATGATCGCCGATTTCGAGGCGCTTCGGCAGCTCGGGCGGAACTGGAGCCAGGAGCTTCGTCCGGCGCTCGTCGCCACCGTTCCGGGCGGGATCGAAGCCTATGCCGCCAGCTTCAGCGCCCATACGAGCGCCGCCCTTTCGGCCCTCGAGGGCAGCGACAAGGCGCTGGCCCGCGCGCGCGTGGGGCAGGAGCTGGCCCTGCTCGACGCGGAGCTTGCCGTGCATCTGGGCAGCACGAGAGCCGTGGACGGCAAGCTCAAGCAGTTCATGACGAGCCTGGGCCAGACCGTGAAGGCGATCGAGACCGACGGGAATCAGGCGGTGGCCGAAGTGCGGCTCGACGAGGAGCGGTTGGGGCGGATCCTCGCCGAGCTCGACCAGCTCATCGGCACGGCCAGCTCGGAGAAGAGCAAGATCGACTTCCTTCTCCTCGGCCAGGGCAGCAGCGGTTCCGAGGTCGCCGATGTGCTTCTGACCATCAGTCCGGCGACCTGGCTGGTTCGGGCCGGGTACCAGATCTGGTCGTGGTTGGGCGGATCGGACCCGGCCGAGGAACAGCGTCGCCGGATCGAGGAATTGCGCCGCCAGCGCGATTCGATGAGCAACGAGCAGCGTCGCGTCGCCGGGCTTCGGCTGATCCACCGCGAGATCGCGCCTCTGGCGGAGGGCGGGCGCCAGGCGATCGGGGCCTCGGGACAAATCGTCAATTTCTGGGCGGTCTTCCAGACCAAGCAGGAAAGCGTGGTGAGCGCCGTCGCCCGCGGCTCCGCCGCCGACCTCGCCGCGCTCGTCCGAATCCACCTCAACGCCGGGGCTCGGGCCTGGGGACAGCTCGCGGCTTACGCGCGATCGCTGAGGACTCCCTAGCGAAGGAGGATAATTGTGCTCGCACCCGACAAGGATACCGCGATTGCCGGACTCGCGGGACTGGTCCAGCAAAATGCCCGAGCCATGCTGTGGGCTCGGCTGGTCTCGACCACCGTGCTTCCCCCGCTTGACAAGCCGCCGGCCTGGTACGGCGAGGTCGGGGACCGGCTCGGAAGCGCCGCCGCGGATGCCCGGAAGTGGCTTACCGCCGGCGGGCCCCGCCTGTTCGCGGAGGCGGCGCAGGCCAATGTCGACTATGGCCGCACTTTCGCCGAAGTGGCGGTCGAGCTCGAAAAGGCGGTCGGGCCGGCCCGCGCCGCGCGCCGGGCGCTGACCGCCGGCGAGAAGGAGGATGCGCTCGCTCTGGTCGAGGCCCTGCGCGAGGCGGCGCGCGAGTCCCGCGGCCGGATCAAGGCGCAGGCGGAGGCGCTCGACGACTTCCGCAAGGCCATGGTCAAGCGCCAGGGCGAGCTTTCACATTTCCGCGCGATGGTCGACAGGAGCCGTGGCACCCTCTCGGCGGCGATCCAGGCGGTCGAGCAGGAAGTGATCCGTCTGCGTCAGGTGCTCGCCGCCAACGAGGTCAAGTACGACGAGTCGCAGACGAGCTTCGCCAGCGGAGTCGCGGGAATCCTCTATGCGGTGACGGTGGCGCCGGTCCTCGCCGCCGGCACGCTCTCGGCCGGCGTGGCGCTGTCGGTCGCGATGCTCGGGATGACGATCTGGAAGCTCGAATCCTACACCCACGTGCTGCGCGAGAACAGCGGCAAGCTCAACACGGTTCTGAGCAAGGTCGCCGCCCAGGATTATGAGATGCTGCTCCTCGGCGGGATCATCGACACGATCACGACGCTCGACCACGCCGCGGAGCGCGCCGACGGCGCGCTCGCCACGCTTTCGGCGACCTGGGACCAGACGGTGAGCGACCTCGACAGCCTGGTCCGGACGCTGGCGCTGCCCGATGTCGCGATGGATCGGCTCCCCCAGCTCCAGACGATGAAGACGGCGTCCGCGACCTGGGCCGCGATCGTCAAGGTCGCCGCGACCGTCCAGGATCTGCGGTTCGAATCCACGACGATCATGTGCAAGCCGGGCGCGTGACCGCGTCCATTTCGGGGAAGGGAGAATTGCGATGTCTGCGACGGAGCTGAATCCGAACGTCGAGGAAACCAAGGAGAATTTGAAGGGAGTCGCGTTCGCCGCCGCCCAGGTGACCGCCTTCGCCCTGGCGGTGAAGAAGCACAACACCATCGCGCTCAAGCCGGAACCGGACTGGTATGACGTCTTCAAGACCAAGCTCGCCTTCGCCCAGCGCGAGGCCGACGTCTGGATGACCCGGATCAGCCCGCAGATGTTCTCCAAGGTGCCGCAGGCAATCATCGATTACGGCAATCTGTTCGACGCGGCGATGGCCGAAGTGCGCAGGATCGTCGACGGCATGGGTTCCAAGCCGACCGAGGACGAGAAGGAAGCGCTGACGCAGATATTCGCCGCGATGCTCACCGAGCTCAACACTCAGAAGCGCACCATCACCCGCGTGTACGGGGAGCTGGAGGAATTTTACAACAATGTGAGCGGCTACCGCAAAGCCTTCGACACCGCCAAGCAGGCGGCGAACAAGGACAGGACGGCATCGCAGATCAAGCGCGATTCGCTGACCCGCGATATCGAGACTCTCAAGGCCGAGGTGAAGGCGGCCAGCACCAAGACGATGACGTCGGGCATCGCGCTCGGAGTCAGCCTGTTCGTGCTGGTGGCGGCGATCGCGTTCACCATCGCCACCGCCGGCGCGGCGGCGCCGCTGATCGTCGGCGCGGTGGCGCTCGTCGGGGCCGGGCTCGGAGTCGCGGGCATGGTGGTCTTCACCAAGGAGCAAAACGACCGGTTCGCCGAAATGCAGCGGAAGATGGCCGAGCTCGACGCCGAGGACGCCCTGATCCTGGCGCTCGGGCAGGTGGCGTCGGCGATCGGCTCGCTGGTCGAGCAGGCCGATGAAGCGCTCAGGGGCCTTGGGACCTTGCTCAACACCTGGGCGACGCTCGAGACCAAGCTCGAATCGGTGGTCAAGGACGTGGGCGACGCCGACAAGGCGAAGCTGCGGGCGGTGATCAGCATGTACGTCAACAAGTCCAAGGCCTCGTGGGAGGACCTCACCAACTATGCGCTGATCCTCCAGCGGGCCGGGGAAGGCGTCAAGATCGTCGAGCAGACCGAATTCAGGCAGGCCGCCTGATTCCGCCGATCCCTTTCCCTGCCGGGGAGAGGGACAGCCGCGAAACGGCAGGGTGAGGGAACGCCGTGACGGGCTGAGCCCTCACCCTCCCGCCGCTTCGCGGCGGGGTAGGGCGCCACCCTTTGACGAATCCGGCCCGCTCCCATATAGGGCGCGCAACCCGAAGGGCGGCCCCGTGGCCGCCTCTTTCGTCATATAATTCAAAGGGAGATTGTCGTGGCCAATCGCGTGCCGGCAAAGGGGCTTGGTATCGCCACCGAAGCCGAGCTTCACTGGAATCTCGGAACCGCCCCGCTCGTCGAGCAGGCCGTCCGCCGCGGCGAGGGCCTGCTCGCGAAGGACGGCCCGCTCGTCGTGCGAACCGGCGCGCATACCGGCCGCTCCGCCAACGACAAGTTCATCGTCCGCGACGCCGAGACCGAATCCACCATCTGGTGGGACAACAACAAGTCGATGACGAGCGACCATTTCGCCGCCTTGAAGGCCGATTTCATGGCCGCGCTGGCTCAGAAGGAGACCCTGTTCGTCGCCGACCTCTACGGCGGCTCGCAGCCCGAGCACCGGGTCCGGGTCCGGGTGATCAACGAGCTCGCCTGGCACAACCTCTTCATCCGCACCCTTCTGGTCCGCCCGGAGGCCGCCGACCTGCCCGGCTTCGAGCCCGAGTTCACCATCGTCGACCTGCCCAGCTTCCGGGCCGACCCGGCCCGCCACGGCACCCGCTCTCGAGACGGTGATCGCGGTCAACCTCACCGAGAAGCTGATCCTGATCGGCGGCACCGCTTATGCCGGCGAGATGAAGAAGTCGGTGTTCGGGATATTGAACTACCTCCTCCCCGCCGAGGGCGTGATGCCGATGCACTGCTCGGCCAACATCGGCCCGGCCGGCGACACCGCGGTCTTCTTCGGCCTCTCGGGCACCGGCAAGACGACGCTCAGCGCCGACGCCAGCCGAACCCTGATCGGCGACGACGAGCATGGCTGGTCGGACACCGCCGTGTTCAACTTCGAGGGCGGCTGCTACGCCAAGATGATCCGCCTCTCGCCCGAGGCCGAGCCCGAGATCCACGCGACGACCAGGCGCTTCGGGACGGTGCTCGAGAATGTCGTCATCGACGAGGAGACGCGCGAGCTCGACCTCGACGACAACAGCCTCGCCGAGAACACCCGCGGCGCCTATCCGATCGACTTCATCCCGAACAGCTCCGCCGACAATCTCGGGCCGGTGCCGAGGAACATCGTCATGCTGACGGCGGATGCGTTCGGAATCCTCCCGCCGATCGCCCGGCTGACCCCCGACCAGGCGATGTACCATTTCCTCTCCGGCTATACCGCCAAGGTCGCCGGCACCGAGATCGGCGTGACCGAGCCCGAGGCGACCTTCTCGACCTGCTTCGGGGCGCCCTTCATGCCGCGCCACCCGAGCGTCTACGGCAATCTCCTCAAGGAGCGGATCGCCCGCGGCAACGTCAAATGCTGGCTGGTCAACACCGGCTGGACCGGCGGCAAATACGGCGTCGGCAAGCGCATGCCGATCAAGGCGACGAGGGCGCTTCTCAACGCGGCCCTGGACGGGTCGCTGAACCATGTCGAATTCCGAATGGACGAGAATTTCGGCTTCGAGGTCCCGGTCAGCGTGCCGGGCGTCGACCCGGCGATCCTCAACCCGCGCGACACCTGGGCCGACAAGGCCGAGTATGATTCGACGGCGGCCAGGCTGGTCGAGCTGTTCGTGAGGAACTTCGCCAAGTTCGAGGCCCATGTCGACAAGGGCGTCCGCGACGCCGCGCCGCGCGCGCAAGTCCAACAGCAAGTGGAGCCCACGCCGACGGCCGCCTGACGCCCAGCCATTCGAAGACCCGAAAGGGCGCGTCGGCACGAGGCCGGCGCGCCCTTTTTCTATGCCCCAAGTCCGTCATGCCGGACTTGATCCGGCATCCACCCGCCTTGGCAGAGGCCGAGACGAAGAAGGTGGACGCCGGATCAAGTCCGGGGTGACGGGTTAGACAAGGACGAGACCCATGACCGACAGACACGAACCCCGCCTCTTCCCCGACGACGCCGCCATCCGCCGGGTCGGCGAGGGCATGCTCGCCCGAACCCTGCCGCGCCCCGACTGGACCCACGAGGCCCATCTCGCCACCTGCGCCTGGCTGGTGCTCGAGCGCCCCGACATCTCGCCCGAGCGCGACCTCCCCGACCTCATCCGCCGCTACAACGAGAGCGTCGGCGGGGTGAACAGCGACACCGAGGGCTATCACGAGACGATCACCCAGTGCTTCATCCGCGCGGTGCGGGTGTATCTGCGGCGCGTCGATCCGGAGCGGTCGCTGGTCGAGAAGGTCAACGGGCTGCTTTGCTCGGAGGAGGGGCGGCGGGACTGGCCCCTGTGCTTCTACGATCCGAAGACCCTGTTCTCACGCGAGGCCCGGCTGGGTTGGGTGGAGCCGGATTTGGCGGCGCTGCCGGGCCTGTAGTTTAGGGGCCGGTGGGTTGCCCATACCCGGATCTGTTTCACGCAAAGACGCAAAGACGCAAAGGTGCCGCACGAGCCAATGAGGCCGCGGCTACCCACCGTCGGCGTGACAGTCTAGTGACAGGTTCCTGACCGTCACCGCGACACCGGATCATCCGCGACGCGGAGCCATCTGCGCAGGATGTAATGGCCGAGGTTTCGCAGTTTCTTCAGGCTCTGGGCGTGAACCCCCTGATTGTGGGCATCATCGCGCTGTTTGGTCTTCTCCAAGCCCTCGAGCTAGCTGTACGCTACGTCGGGAAAGGGCTGTTGTTTGCTAGGTGGGCGACGGTCGCGGGCTCTCGGAAGCTCGTCAGGCAGGCAAGGGAGACGCATCAACGGGACTTGGCATTACTCCGGCGCATCCGTCGCGATGGCTATGTTCCTAGCGTGCGAATAGTGCGGCAAAAAGGCCTTGTTTGCGGCAGTTCTCGTATTTGTCTTGGGGGCGACGGCTATAGTTGCCCCCGTGATTTTTTCACACCCACAAACGGCAGCAGTTTGGGTCGGAACCAGCTTGGGATTCGCCACGCGCCACCTTTTTATGCTCCTAGCGTGTGCTTACACGGAACGTCGCCTCAAAGGCTGGGCTGCTTATCCAGCCAAAGCGCGCCGGCGCACGCTTGAACATCTAGCGAGACTACGAAGGTGAGGGTGCAGGGGCAGGCGGGGACAGTCTGGTGACAGTCACGTGACCGTCACCGGGAGGTGAGCGGCGGGCCTTGTGTCATTCGGAGGTCAGATCGGATTGGGTTAGCCGAGGGGCAGCTGCATCTTGCAGTCGATGGGTGTGCAACTCGGCAGAGCTCAATTCTCTCATGGTGCGGATAAGCCGGGTCATGCGCTGAATGGAGTTCCGCTTTGTGAACATGGCCATGAGGTCTCGGATTGGCTTCACGAGGTATAGGAAGCCGATGGCGAAGATAAGCAACGCCAAGGACCAGATTGCTTCGCCAATCGCTATAATCAACCCCGTCATACATACCTGCCCGCAGCAACGTGCTTGCCTTTTTTTCTGCGGATATAGGGAGAGCCAATTCCCACTAGATCCGCAGAAATTAAGAACACCAGGCCAAACTACTACACGCAACTAAGTGCGTGTCTTAGTTCCGCAACGACCCTCATGCTGAGAATCGTTCGGTGTTTCCCCTTTCTTCTGCGTCCCCGTGGAACGACCGAATCAGCTATACACGATTTGCGAGATTGCGCCAACGGCGCCCGTGCGCTGTCCCTCCATCAACCCCCGCTTTCGGCGACGGCCGGTCCCCTCCCCGAGCAAGCTCCGCGAGGAATTTTAGAGCACCCGGATCCGCGGCTGCGCCCGTTCCTTCTCGAAAAGCTCGGTCATCGCCCAGACCATCGCGTCGGCGCGGTCGGGGCTGCCGGGGCCCTGGTAGCCCGCCCAGGTCAAGGCGCAGAGCTGGTCCTCGAGGTCGGGGAAGTGGCCGGCGAGCCTCGCCCGGCCGGTCTCGAAGCGGAGGGCGATGGGTTCGGCTCTCGTCGCCTTGCTGGGGCCGGCGTGGACGAGCTTGACGGGGAGGTTGGCGTCGACGGCGCGCAGGTTGCTCTCGATCAGGTTGCCGCCCTGGTTCTTCTCGGCGACGATCCGGGTCGCGCCGTAAAGGTCGGCGGCGTCGACGACGCGCCTCGCCCAGGCTTCGGGGGAGAGGCCGCCCTGGGTGAGGTCGGCGAGGACGTGGGCGATGCGGTCCTCGTCGAGGGCGCAGACGACGATCCCGCAGCTGTCGCCGTGGCTGGAGGCGGGCGGGTCGAGGCCGAGGACGATGCGGCGCCAGCGGGCGTCCGGAGCGGGGGCGGGGCCGCGCGCCCGGTCGAGGAGGTCGCGGTCCCACAGGGCGCCTTCATAATCCTCGAGGAGGATGCCCTCCAGCTCGGCCGCGGCGAGGCGGGTGCCGGCGTAGATCTGCTTCATCGCCTGGCGATAGTCGGCGGCGGTATGGACATTGTCCTCGAGGCGGCCGCGGGTGAGGGCGCAGCGGGGGAGGGCGAGGACCCGCCGGATCAGCGGGCCGGGCTGCGGCGTTGTGGTGACGATCATTCGGGGCCTGTCGCCGAGGCGCAGGCCGAGCATCAGATTGTCGAATGCGATCCCGCCCTTGGCGAACGGCCATTTGGCGAGCTCGTCGCACCAGGCATAATGGTGCTGCGGGCCGCGCAGGGCCTCCGGCCGATGGGCGCCGTAGGGATAGGCCTGGGCGCCCGAGGGGAAATAGAGCGTCCGGTGGCTCGCGATCCAGCGCGGCCGTTCGCCGGCTCGGGCGATGGCGAGGAGGCCGCTTTCGCCCCGGATCATCACCTTCTCGACCTCCTCGATCGTGATCCCGACGAGGGCGATGCGGGCCCTGGAATCCGCGCGCGCGCGGGCCCAGACCCATTCGGCGCCGGCGCGGGTCTTGCCGAACGTGCGGGCCGCGAGGATCGTCCAGATCCGCCAGGGCAGGCCGTCCGGCGCGGCCTCCGGCTCCTGTTGGCCGCCATGCGCCTGCCACCACCATTCGTCGCGCAGCGCCCTCACCGTCGGCCTGGGCAGGCTGCGCAGGATGATGAGGCGCTGCTCCTTAGTGAGGCGCATCAGATCGTCGAGCACGGCGAGCATCTCCGGCCGGCTCATCCCCTGCGTGCGGGGGGCGAAGCGGGATTTGTATTCGATGGCCCTGCCGGCGCCGTCCCTGGCCGCCGTGCCAGCGTCCGCTCGGGCATGCGCCCAGCGCAGGAGCCGGGCGAACGCCGCCTGGCTCGACGGGCGGGGGTCGGCAAATCCCGCTCGCACGGGAAGGGCGAGGGTGGAAGCCGTCACTCTTCATCCTCCTCGGGCGGGATGATTCCGCGGCGGACGCCGAGCGCGCGCAGCTTCCTGTCGAGCGTTTCGATCGCCTCCTCGAAGCTGCTGACCTGCTGATGATCGTGGCCCACCTCGCGGGCGGCGACGCGCCCGTCCTTGCGGTCGAAGCGGGCGAGCAATTTCATCACCCGCTCGAATTCCTGCGCCAGCTCGCCGGTCGGCTCGAGATTCTCGGAGAGGCGCCGCTGCGCCTCCAGCCGCTGGCGCACCGATTCGGCCTCGAGCCGGGCACAGGCGATCCGCAGCGCCTCCGCCTGGACGGCGGCGAACTCGGGATGCTTGCGGGCGTGGGCGGCGACCGTCCTCGGCGAGACGCCCGCGACGGCGGCTGCCGCCTCGGTATCGGCCGAACCCGCGAAATGATCGAGGTAGATTTGCTGGCGCTTTTCGGTGAACTTCACGCTCCTCATGCGCCGGCGCTGGAGGAGACGATTCCGGTTGGGAGCGATCCGGACCCGCTCGCCGTCGGCGGTGCGGAGCGCAAGCTCGCCGCCGCGCTCGTCGATGGCGGCGAGCTCGAGCGAGCACTCCCAGCCGACTTGGAAGACCGGGTCGCGCGCCCGGGCATCGTAGAGGGTGCGCAACGGGAAGCCGGCGGCGGCCGCCGCCTCCTCCAGGCTCGCGCCGGCGCGCAGCGATTCGAGGATGCGCGCCTTGTCCTCTCCGCCGATCAGCCGCCTTTTCGCCGGCTCCGATTCGCCATCTCCGTTCATGGCGCTACAGGAACACAACAGGAACGGAAACGCAAAGGCTATTTGCACCGAAATGGTTCAAAGCTGTGCCTTATACGAACCGGTATCTAGCGCCGGCGCCGGCAAAGGGGGCAGGCGGCGGCTGTCCCCCGCGGACCCCGGGCCCGCTCGGCGAGGGCGAGCGGGAGACAGGGGCCGGCGGGCCCGAGTTCGGCGGCGGCGCGTTCCCCTCTCATGCCCAGCCCAAAGGACCGCGCGGAACGCCGCGACCGCCATGCCGCCGAAGTCGAGGCCAGCCAGGCCGATCTGCGCAAGAGCATCTCGGAGACGGAGCGGCTCGTCGACGAGTCGGAGAAGATGCTGCGCCGCCACCGGACCGAATGCGACGAGGGCGACGCCGGCGAGAGCGGCGGCTGAACCGGAGCGTCAGCCGGGCCACGAACCCGTCTGCCGGAGCGCCTCGGCCAGCCCGATCCCCGCCGCCACCGCGAGGTTGAGCGAGCGGGTCCACGCCGCCTGCGGGATCCGCACCCTGAGCTCGGCGCGCGTGTGCACGGAGTCCGGCGCCCCGCGGCTCTCGGAGCCGAACAGGAGGGTGTCCTCCGCCTCGAAGCGCGCCTCGGGGAGGGGGAGGGCGCCCGCCGTGGTGAACAGGACGAGCCGCCCCGGAAGCGCCGCCTCGAACGCCGCCCACCCCGAATGGCGGGTCACCGCCGCCCTCTCCGCATAATCCATCCCCGCCCGCTTCAGCGCCCGGTCGGAGAAGGGAAAGCCGCAGGGCTCGATTATGTCGACCGCCACTCCGAGGCAGGCGGCGAGGCGAAGGACGGCGCCGACATTGCCGGCCTGGTCGGGCTGGAAGAGGGCGAGGCGCATCGCGCGCCGTCAATGCGGGGAGCGGAGCGGCGACGCAATCTTCGAATGGCGCTGGGGCGGACGGAACGGCGAGTTTCTCCTGCGGCGGGTTGATCGAGGATCGAAATTCAGGTCAGTTCGGATCGGGGGGATCAGATCGCCATGGACATTGCTTTCGGCATCGCCTGGGCGATGCTCGCGGCCCAGGACGGCGGCGAGCCGGTCAGGGCGCTCAACCTGTCGCGGCCGACGGCCGGCTACACCTATTTCAACCGCCCCTCGGCCGATCCCGCCGAGCATGACCGGGACATGCTCGGGTGCCTCGATCTGGCCAGGCCGGTCCGCTCGGTCGACTCGCAGCTCGGCACGGGCAGCGGCCTCGGCCTCCTCGGCGCATTGCTCGGCGACGTGATCGTCGAAGCGGCCGACAACGGCGTGATGGCCGCGAGCCTCGAGAATTGCATGGTCGTCCACGGCTGGAGGGTCGTTCTCCTCGGCGAGGCGGAGGGCGCGGCCTTGTCGAGGCTCCCCTCGGCCGAGCTGCGGTCGAAGCTGGCCCCCTGGATCGGGGCGGCGCGGCCCCATGGCGAAGTCGTGCGGGTGTGGCGCAACGATGCCGCCAACGGCCGCGTCAACCATTTCGCGCTTCGGCCGGGCCATACCAAGCGGGGCCAGCTGAGCGTCCGGGCGGCGGCCGCCTCTGCCTCTGCCGCGCCCGAACAAGGCGCCGGGAAGCCGGTCGATGCCGGCAAACCGCAACTCGATCCGAAATGGAAGAAGGGCTCGATCAAGCCCGCCCAGTTCGCCGCCGCTCCGGCCGGTTCGGGAATCGTCATCCTCGCCATCCGCGGCATGGGCATGACCCGCGGCAACGGCTTCGCGTTCCGAAGGATCGGTCCCCGGCCCGATGTCCGGCCCTCCTTCGCCGACCGGGCGCCGGACAAGTTCGAGATTTTCGGAAGCACGATTTCGGGCGGATTGAAGACCTTCGCCTTCGCGCTTCCGCCCGGGCGATGGCGAATCGCCGCCGACGTCAACGGGGTGATGGAGCTGAACTACTGCCTGGGCTCGCCCGCCTTCGAGCTGAAGGCCGGCGAGCTGCTCTATGCCGGCGCCCTCGACCTCAGGTCGGAGAATCTCCGGCCCGATCTGTCGCTCGATCCGGTCCGCTTGTGGCTGGCCGGAACCGAGGCCGCCCAGGCCGTCAGGCCCGCCGCCTGGACCAACGGCTCGCGAGGCCCCTGCGCTCCGAACAGCCTCTACGCCCTGGAGTTCGAAGGCGCCCCCTTCGAGCCCGGCTACGCCCTAGGCAGCCGGGCTCCGAAGGCGGAGTGATGTAACAGATGCCCTAACCCTGACTACCTTTGGGATTCGCTACGATTGGGCCGTTTGGGGACACGTACTTTTTCGCGAAAAAGGTACGTGTCCCCTTCATCAAGGCGGACGGGAAGATTTTCCGCGTTCGAGCGTTCAGGGCGGCATGGCCGAAATCCTTCTGATCTTCCCGCCCGACAAGGAGGCCGCGGCCGGCCGGATCGAGGCCGCCTTGGCGTCGGCGGGACATGAAGCTTTGCTCGAGCCGGTCGCCGGGGCCGACGGCGAGGCGATCGCCCGCAAGGCGTCCGGCCGGGCCGCCGCCCTGCTGATCTGGTCGCGGCCGCTCGCCGCCGCCGCCGATCTCGGCCAATGGCCGGCGGCGCTTCGCCGACTCCCCAATTTGATCGAGGTCTCGACCGACGGAATCGCCCCGCAATCGGGCGACGAGCGCCGCGTCGTGCTTCTGTCCGGCTGGCGCGGCCAGCCCTTCCATCTCGGCTGGCAGCGCCTCCTCGACGAGCTCGAGAAGCTCGGCGCGCGCCGCTCGGCGAAGCCCCGTCCGGTTTCCGCTCCGGCCGCCGCGGCGCCGGCGCCGGCGCCGGGCGCGCGCGCCCCGGCGGGCTCCGCCGTGCCGGCCCGCGGGCGCCGCCTCGCCCTTCCGGCCGCCGCCGCTCTGGCCCTGCTCGGGGCGGTCGGCGGCGCGGCGTGGATCGGCTCGAAGGCTTCGGATCCGGCGCCGCCTTCCCGCCCGTCGCCGCCCGCCGCCGCGCCGGCTCCCGCGCCGCCTCCGGAGGCCGCAATCGAAACCGGGGCCGGTCCTGCCCGGGCAGCGGCGCCGTCGGCGACCGCGGCGCCGGAATCGCCTCCGACCCCCCAGGCCGGACCGTCGCGGCCAGTCCGAGCGGCGTCGGCGCCGAAGCGCCGCCCGGCCGCCGAGCCGCCGCTCAAGCGCTATTCGAAGAAGCATTCGAAGACGATGCGGCTGTTCTGCGCCAGGAGCGGGCGATCGACTCCGCAGTGCCGGACCTTCGCCCGCTCCATGGCCGCCGACCGCTGACCGCCGCCCTCAAAATGACGGTTGGCAAACCGCCGCCCACGCGTCTATCAGGCGCGCCAAGCCGCTCAGGGGAGGCCTGGCACTCCCTTCGGCGCGGCCGTTGCGCGGGCCCTCCTCTCCGCGCGTCCTGCAGTCGAGAAGCGCTGAAGGATATTATGGCGACGGTTGAACATAGCGACGGGACGCTGGCCGCAAGCCCGGACGAGCTGTCCCCTGGGGGCGTCAGGCGCCGCGACTTCATCAACATCGCCGCGGTCAGCGCCGCCGGGGTCGGCGCGGCGGCGACGCTCTATCCCTTGATCAACCAGATGAACCCGTCGGCGGACGTGCTCGCTCTGGCCTCGATCGAGGTCGACATCTCGGCGATCCAGCCCGGCCAGGCGATCAAGACGATCTTCCGCAAGCAGCCGTTGTTCATCCGCCACCTCACGCCGGCCGAGATCCAGGCGGCGAACGCGGTGCCGGTCGGCGAGCTTCGCGATCCGCAGACGCTGGCCGAGCGGACCAAGGACGGCAAGCTCCAGTGGCTGATCACCATGGGCGTGTGCACCCATCTCGGCTGCGTCCCGCTCGGCGCCGCGGAAGGCGAGGCGAAGGGCCAGTTCGGCGGCTATTTCTGCCCCTGCCACGGCTCGCATTACGACACCGCCGGCGCGAATCCGCAAAGGCCCGGCGCCCAAGAATCTCGAAGTGCCGGACTATGCCTTCAAGTCCGACACCCTGGTCGCAATCGGCGAGGTCGCATAAGATGAGCTTTCCCTGGGCCCAGGAATATCGAACCCAAGAACGGCTTCATGCGCTGGCTCGACCAGCGGCTGCCGCTGCCGCGCCTCGTCTACGGCGCGACCGGGCCCGGCTATCCGGTGCCGCGCAACCTGAACTATTTCTGGAACTTCGGAGTCCTCGCCGGGATGGCGCTGGTCATCCAGATCGTCACCGGAATCATCCTCGCCATGCATTACGTGCCCTACGACCAGGCCGCCTTCCGGTCGGTCGAGCACATCATGCGCGACGTCAACCAGGGCTGGCTGCTGCGCTACCTGCACGCCAACGGCGCCAGCTTCTTCTTCATCGTCACCTACATCCACATCTTCCGCGGCCTCTATTACGGCTCCTACAAGGCGCCGCGCG
Organism: uncultured Alphaproteobacteria bacterium; assembly: GCA_963716155.1. Classification (GTDB taxonomy): domain Bacteria; phylum Pseudomonadota; class Alphaproteobacteria; order Sphingomonadales; family Sphingomonadaceae; genus Allosphingosinicella. Next base: position 1,007,168 of record OY970297.1, on the reverse strand, counting down.
AGCTGGTCTGGATGCTCGGCCTCGTCATCCTGCTCCTGATGATGGCGACCGCCTTCATGGGCTACGTCCTGCCCTGGGGGCAGATGAGCTTCTGGGCGTCGAAGGTGATCACCGGCCTGTTCGGGGCGATCCCGCTGGTCGGCGAGCCGGTCCAGTCCTGGCTGCTCGGCGGCTACGCGCCGGACCAGCCGACCCTCAACCGCTTCTTCTCGCTCCATTATCTGCTGCCGTTCGTGATCGCCGGAGTGGTCATCCTCCACATCTGGGCGCTTCACATCCCGGGCTCGAGCAACCCGACCGGGGTCGACGTCAAGACGCGCCCAGGACACCGTGCCCTTCCATCCCTATTACACGGCGAAGGACGGCTTCGGGCTCGGCGTGTTCCTGATCCTGCTGGCGATCGTCACCTTCTTCCTGCCCAACTATCTCGGCCATGCCGACAATTACATCCCGGCCAACCCGCTCTCGACGCCCTCGCACATCGTCCCGGAATGGTATTTCTGGCCCTTCTACGCGATCCTTCGCGCCTTCACCGTCGACTTCATCCTCGAGGCGAAATTGTGGGGCGTGCTGGCGATGTTCGGGGCGATCATCCTGCTCTTCTTCCTGCCCTGGCTCGATCCGTCGCCGGTGCGCTCGGGCAATTACCGGCCGCGCTTCCGCCAGTTCTTCTGGATCCTGATGCTCGACATCGTCGTCCTCGGCTGGTGCGGCGGGCTTCCGGCGGAAGAGCCCTACGTCATGATCAGCCAGATCGCGACCATCTACTATTTCGCCCACTTCCTGATCATCCTGCCGATCCTGAGCTGGACGGAGCGGACCGAGCCATTGCCCAATTCCATCTCGGAATCGGTGCTCCACGGCGAGAAGGCGGAGGCGGCGCCGGCCGACCTCTCCGGCCTCAGGCCGGCCGGCGCGGCTGAATAAGGGAAAGACGACAACATGGTCCGCCTGCTCGGCATCCTCATCGGTCTCGGCTTCGTCCTCGTCGCCGCCTGGTCGCTCGCCTGGGGCGTCGCCGCTTATGTCAGCGAGGAGCATGAGGAGAGCGTCGAGCACGCCTTCCATCTCGAGTCGCGCGACGTCTCCTTCCCGTTCGACGGCCCGTTCGGCAAGTATGACCGGCCGGCAGCTGCAGCGCGGCTTCCAGGTCTACAAGGAGGTCTGCGCCTCCTGCCACGGCCTCAACTTCGTCGCCTTCCGCGATCTCCACGATCTCGGCTATGGCGAGGAGGAAGTGAAGGCGATCGCCGACCAGTGGCAGATCCAGGTCCCCGCGGTCGATCCGAAGACCGGCGAGGCGTCGACCCGCAAGGCGCTCCCCGCCGACCGCTTCCCCGATCCCTATCCCAACGAGGTCGCCGCCCGCGCCGCCAACAACAACGCGCTTCCGCCCGATTTGTCGCTGATCACCAAGGCGCGCCACGGCGGCCCGGCCTATGTCGCCTCGCTGCTGACCGGCTACCGCGACGCCGCCGCCTACCGGAACAAGCATGGCGAGCCCCTGCCCGCCGACAACCGGCCGGGGCAGGGGCTCTATTTCAATCCCTGGTTCGCCAACCTCAACATCGCCATGCCGCCGCCGCTCACCGCCGACGGCCAGGTGACCTATGCCGACGGCACCAACCCGACCCGCGAGCAGATGGCGAAGGACGTCAGCGCCTTCCTCGCCTGGACGGCCGAGCCCAAGCTCGAGAACCGCAAGGCGACCGGCCTCGCCGTCCTCGCCTTCCTGCTCTTCGCCACCATCCTCGCCTACATGGCCTATCAGAACATCTGGCACGGCGGCGCCAGCCGCCGGGTGCGTGAGACGGGGCCGCTCGATCCGGAGAACATGGCCAAGCGCGACGAGGCCAGCCGCGAGGCGGGGATCGAGGGCAACCCCTAGAGCATTGAGGGCTCGGGTCGCACCATCTCGTCATGCCGGACTTGATCCGGCATCCACCTTCCTTTCCGGAAATCCAACGCGTCGAAGAAGGTGGATCCCGGATCAAGTCCGGGATGACGATTCGACCTGAACGCTCACGGCTCTAGGTCGGCGATCGTAGCTTCCCGCCCCGGGAGGGAGACAGTCGAGGCCGGCCGTCGCCGCGCGTCGGACCCGGACGGGCTACAGTTGTTTCCCGAGGTCGCTACTTGCGGATATTCCATCCGTCGCGGAAAGCGCACCGACGGCACCAGTCCCGCCCGGTGAAATTGAACTATTGCATACCGCTATTAGTTTTCGCGAATGGCCAGAGGGGCTGGCCATAAACTATTCGTGCCGTGGCCAGCTTCGGCATGGATTTTACGTGCGGCCTCTCGGTCCGGCTCTGTGCTCGAAGGAGAGGGATCATGAAAATAGCGACTTGGGATCGGCGCGACTCGCGTTCCGCGGTGGAGGAATATGCCGGCCCGCTCTACACGTCCGGGGCCCATGCGGCGGCGGACATCGTCTGCGAGACCGGCACTCTGTCCGGCAAGTGCGGGACGGCCTGCACGGGATCCGGCATCTATCAGTGCTGCTGAGCCCAGATGGCGTCGGACGCTGACGCCCTTCCATTCGAAGCGTCACTGGGCTGCCTGCTCACTCCCGCCCGGGAGGAGCTGGCAGCCCGCCTCGAAAGAATTCCGGGCCTCGACTCCGGCGAGCGCGAGACGATTCTCGCGGCGGGCTCCGGCAGCCTTGCCTCGGCGCTGCACCGCAAGGTGGCGCGACTGCTCGTGCTCGAGCTCAACCTCGCCCGCGAGGAGGGGCTGCTCGAGGGCGGAACGCCCGGGGAGCGCTGGAACGACTTCCTGTCGGCCTCGAGCCGCCCCGATTACTGGCGCGGCCTTTCCGCTCACTATCCGGACCTTCTGGAACGCCTCGAGCGGGTGACGGCCAATCAGATCGGCGCCGCCCGGCTGTTCGCGGAGCGCTGGGCGCGGGACCGCGATGCGCTCGCCGGGCTGCTCGGCCGAGCGCCGGGGCGGCTGAGCGGCCTGTCCTTCGGGTCCGGGGACACCCACCGCGGCGGTCTCACCGTCGCCCTCGTCGAATGCGAGGGCGGCAGGCTCGCCTACAAGCCGCGCCCGCTCGAGGCCGACGTCGCCCTCGCCGCCCTGATCGCCGGGCTCGAGCGCGACCTCGGCGGCCCCTTGCCGATCGCCGTCCCGCCGGCGATGAGCTTCGAGGATCATGGCTGGGCCCTGTTCGCCGAGCATCGTTACGCCTCCGGCGAGGAGGAGCTCAGCAGCTTCTATCGCGGACTCGGCCATTGGCTGGCGCTGCTTCGGCTGCTTGGCGGCACCGACATCCACTCGGAGAATCTGGTCGCCGTCGGCGGGTCGGCGGTGGTGGTGGACTGCGAGACTTTGTTCACCCCGAAGCTGGCGCCGGTTCCGACCGGCTTCGGGGCGGCCACCGACAAAGCCGAGGCGCTGGTCGGAGCCACGGTGCTCGCCACCGGCCTGCTGCCCGGACGGGGACAGGGGCTGGGCTGGCGCGGGATCGACACCTCCGCGGCGGGCTCGCTTCCGAGCCAGCAGCCCGCGGTGACAATTCCCGAGATCGTCGGAGCCGGCACCGATCGCGCCCGAATCGAGTTCGTCCCCTACCGCCTGCCGCGCAGCCACAATCATCCGGCCGAGCGGCCGTCCCTCGCCGATCACTGGCCGGAGGTGCTGGACGGCTTCGACAGCCTGTCGCGGCTGCTCCGCGATCTCGACGCGCGCGGGCGGTTGCAGCCGCGGCTCGAGCGCTTCGCCAGCTGCCCGGTGCGCGTGGTCGTCCGCCAGACCGAAGTCTATGCCGAGATCGGCCGCATGCTGTGGCATCCAAGCTCGCTCCGCCGGCCGGGCGAGGCGCGCGAGCGAGCCCGCGACCTGCTCGGCCGGATGGGCGCGAACGTCGCCCTCGCCCCCGACGACGACAGGGTCATCGAGGCGGAGATCGACGATCTTTCGGTCGGCGACATCCCCATCTTCACCACTCTCGCCGGCGACGGCATGCTCGCCGGCCCCGGAGGCACGACCTGGCTCGACCGCTGCGACCGGGTCGAGGCGGCGCTGGCCGACTGGCGCGAGGTCGATCTGGCGCTGGAGCGGGACTATGTCCGGATGGCGATGGTCAGCGCCTATGTAAACGGCGGCTGGATGCCGGACGAATCGTCGATGTGGCCGGCCCGGCCGCGGCCCGGTCGGCTCGAGGAACGCCGCCGCCGCCAGGCCGCCGAGCTGGTCGGGCGCCTGGTCTCCACCGCGCTCCACGGCGAGGACGGGACGGTGACCTGGATCGCTCCGACCCTCACGCCTAACGGCTGGGCGGTCCAGCCGCTCGACCCCGACCTCTATGCCGGCCTCTCCGGCCTGGCGCTTCTCGCCGGCGCCTATCTGCGCGAGCAGGAGGCGGGGCGGGCCGATCCGCTCGAAGGCGTGGCGGAGCTGTTCGCCGGAATCGTCCGGACGCTCGATCTGGCCGAGGAAAAGCAGCTCGGCGCCGCCGAGCGCGGCGCCCTGGTCCGGCCGCAGGCCCCGGGCGGCTATCTCGGCCTCGGCTCGCGGATCTGGACGCGGCTCGTCCTCGCCGACTGGGGGATGGACGGCGGCGAAGGACTGGCCCGCGCGGCGCGGCTGGCGCGGGCGATGCCGGCCGCCGCCGCGGAGGATGAGGTCAACGACCTCATCGAAGGCCGGGCCGGAGCGATTCCGCCGCTGCTCGCCTTGGCCCGGCGGACCGGCGAGCGCGGCTATGTCGACCTCGCCGCCTCGCTCGGCGATTCGATCGTCGACCGGGCGGAGCGGCGCAACGGGGCCGCGCACTGGACCCACCGCCACTGGCCGGACGGGCTCGGCGGGGCCGCTCACGGAGTCACCGGAATCGGCTGGGCGCTGTTCCAGCTGGCTCGGGCGACCTCGGTCCCGCGCTACCGCGAGACGGCGCAGGCCGCCTTCGCCTTCGAAGCCGGCCTCTATGACGAGCAGGAGCGCAACTGGCGCGACCTGCGCCAGGTCGGGCCGCCGACCGCGGCGGCCTGGTGCCACGGCTCGGTCGGGATCGGCCTCCTCCGGCTGGACCTCGATCCGGGGCTGGAGCGCGAGGAGACCCGAAGCGTGCTCCGCCGCGCCGCGGGCGCGACTTGGCGGCTCGGCATGGGCTGGAACCATTGCGCCTGCCATGGCGACGTCGGCGCCTGGGAGCTGCTCGACCGGGCCGCCGCGCTCGGCGAGGCGCCGGACGGAGTCAATGGCGACGGCCTGCTCGCCTCGGTGCTGACCTCGCTGGAGCGGCACGGACCGGTGTGCGGGCTGATGCGCGACGCCTACGCGCCGGGGCTGATGCCCGGCTTCGGCGGAATCGCCTACCAGTTGCTCCGGGCGCATCCCGAAAGCGCCCTGCCTTCGATCCTGACTCTGGGAGGCAGCGGCTTTTGAACGCGCCGGGCACCGAGCCGCTGCACCGGCCCTACTGGCGCCTGGGCTCGTCCGGCGACGGCGAGGAGGCGAGCGGGTCGCTCGGCCGGCGCATCGCCCTTGCGGCTCGGCCGATCCGCACGGTCGTCCGGCGGGCGGCGCCGGGCGCGGCGGCGACCATCGTCGCCGCCCAGCTGCTCGGCGCGGTCGCCACCGCCCTGATGCTGATCGTCGCGAGCGACATCCTGTCGAAGCTGCTCGAGCCCGGCACGGCGTCGGCTCGGCTCGAGGCCGCGCTCGTGCCGCTGCTGCTGGTGGCGGCGCTGTTCGCACTGCGCATCGGACTCGACGCCGCGAGCGGGATCGCCCGGGCGCATCTCGCTCCGAAGGCGCGGCGCGAGGCCGAGCAGTCGCTGTTCGCAGCCACCCTGCGGATCGACCTCGCCTCGTTCGACGACCCCTCCTTCTACGACCAGCTCCAGCGGGCGCGCGACCGCGGCATCCTCCATCTCGAAGGGGCGCTGACCGCTCTGGTCGGAACCGGCAGCGCCGCCCTCTCGGTCGCCGCCGCGGCCGTGGCTCTCTTCTATTTCCACCCGCTGCTGCCGCTGATCCTTCTGCTCGCGGGCGCGCCGGAAGCCTGGGGCGCCCTGGCCGCCGCCCGGATCCAATATGGCGGGATGGCGACGACGGTCTCGCTGACCCGCCAGTGCGAGATGATGGCCGAGCTCGCGACCCAGCGCAGCTCGGCGCCCGAGATCCGCGCCAACGAGGCCGAGGCCTACGTGCTTTCGGAATATGCCGAGTCGGCCGAGGCGCTTCAGGACCATCTCGTCGGCCTCGGAGTGCGCGAGGCGAAGGCGGTCGCGATCGGCCGGCTGCTCGCCGCCGTCGGGCTCGCCGCGGCCTTCGCCGCGCTGGCGGCGATGATCGCGGCCGGCTGGCTCGGGCTCGCGGCGGCCGGCGGGGCGATCATCGCCCTGCGCACCGCCGGAGCCTCGCTGAGCGCCCTCGTCGTCACCGCCCACGAGCTGCTCGAGAAGGCGCTGTACATCAGCGACTATCAGGACTTCCTGGACCAGGCGCGGCGGCGGACCCCGGCGGCGACGGGCTCGGCGGCGCCGTCGAAGCCGAGGGCGATCCGGCTCGACCAGGTCAGCTTCGCCTATCCGGGCGCCGGCGAACGGCTCGCGGTCCGCAACGTCTCGCTGACCATCGCCGCCGGCGAGACGGTGGCGCTGGTCGGCGAGAACGGCTCGGGCAAGACCACCCTGGCGAAGCTGATCGCCGGCCTCTACCGGCCGACCGGCGGCTCGATCTCCTGGGACGGGGTCGACCTGCGCGACATCGCGCCGGCCAGCCTCGCCGACCGAATCGCCATGGTCCTGCAGGAGCCGATACGCTGGCCGCGCAGCGCTCGCGACAATGTCCGGATCGGCCGCCACCGGCGCGACGATCCGGGCGACGTCTTCCTCAGCCAGGCGGCCCTCCAGTCGCGCGCCGCCGAGGTGGTCGAGCAATTGCCCAAGGGCTGGCATACCCTGCTGTCGCGGCAGTTCCGCGGCGGCCACGATCTTTCCGCCGGCCAGTGGCAGCGGCTCGCGGTCGCCCGCGGTCTCTACCGCGACGCTCCGCTGGTCATCTGGGACGAGCCGACCGCGCCGCTCGACGCCAAGGCCGAGCATGCCGTCTACGAGTCGCTGCGCCGGCTCGCGCGCGACCGGACCGTGGTCCTGATCACCCACCGGCTCGCCAGCGTCCGCGGCGCCGACCGCATCTTCCTGCTCGATTCCGGAGCCCTCGCCGAAGAGGGGACCCACGAGGAGCTGCTCCGCCTCGGCGGCCGCTATGCCGAGCTCTATGAGCTCCAGCTGAGGCTGTACGGCTGATGGACTGGGCGGCCCTCGGGCGCGGCATGGCGGGCGAGCTCATCCTCGCCGGCGACGAGCGGCTTCGGCTCGCCGACAAGCAATATGCCTGCGCCTTGCCGCTGGCCCGGCCGCAGGCGCTCATGCGCTGCGCGAGCGTCGACGACGTGCGCCGGTCGGTCGACTTCGTCCGGCGCCATCTTGTCCCCTTCGCGGTCCGAAGCGGCGGCCATTGCTTCGGCGATCTCTCGTCGAGCGAGGGCCTGGTCATCGACCTGTCCGGGCTCGCCGCGGTCGCGATGGGCGGGGAGGGGACGGTCGAGGCCGGTCCCGGCGCGCTCTCCGGCGATCTCAGCCGGGTCCTCGCCGGCGCGGGCCGGGTCGTTCCGACCGGCGGCTGCCCGCTGGTCGCGATCGGCGGCCTCGCGCTGGCCGGAGGCTTCGGCTTTCTCGGGCGCCGGCACGGCCTCACCGCCGACCGGGTGGTCGCGATGGAGGTCGTCCTCGCCGACGGCGAGGTCGTCGAAGCGAGCGCCTCGTCCAATCCCGACCTGTTCTGGGCGCTGCGCGGCGGCGGCGCGCTCGGCTTCGGCATCGTCACCCGGCTGACCCTGGCGACCGCTCCGGCCGAGCCCCTGACCGTGCTCAATGGCCGCTGGCCGCTGGCCGAGGCGGCCGCCCTCGTCGAGTCGTGGCAGGCCTTCGCCCCCGACGCGGACGAAGCGGTCAGCCTCGAACTCGGCCTCGTCTGCCCGGATTTCCTCGACGAGCCGGCCTTCGTCGAGCTGTTCGGGATCGTCATCGGGCCGCCGCCGGAGGCCGCCGGCCATGTCGCCCGGGTCGAGGCCTGGCTGGGGCCGCTGGCGCCGCAACTGTCCCTCTGGCCGGCGTCGCCGGCGGCGGGCGCCGATTATTGCGTCGGCCTGCTCAATCACCGGATGGGCGAGGCCTGGCTGCCGAAGCGGCCGCCCGACGCGGTCGGCCTCCAGTCCACCCGCTCCGCCTTCTTCGAGCGGGAGCTGAGCGCCGCCGCGATCGCCGAATGCGTCCGCAATTTCGGCGAGGATCGGCAGTATGCGCAGCTTCGCGAGCTCGAATTCGTGCCTTGGCGCGGCGCTTATGCGGGCGACGACGGCACCGCGTGCTTCCTCCACCGCGCCCCGCGCATGCTGATCCGCCATACCGCCACCGTCGGCGCCCGTTCGACGCCGGAGCTTCGCGCCCATATGGCGGACTGGACCCGGCGCTCGGCGGCGGCGCTCGAGGGCGAGTCGAACGGCCGCGCCTACCAGGGCTATGCCGAGCCTGGGAGCGACGGCTGGGCGCGCGCCTGCCACGGCGGGAGGCTGGAGCGGCTGATCGAGATCAAGGCCCGACGCGACCCGCAGGGCCTGTTCGCCCGGCCAGGAACTTCCGGCTTTACAGGAGGTTAACGGTTCATCGGCGGTTCACGCCGGAGGGCGGATTTTCGTTTCGCCCAAGCGTCTTTTCGGGAGAGTCGCTCCATGTCCCTGCTCCGTTTCCGCACCGCCGCCCTCGTCCTCGCCGCCGGCCTCGGCCTGTCCGCCTGCTCGACCTATGACGGCTATGGCTATGGCGGCCTCTCGGTCGGCTATGGCAGCGGCTATTGCGACCCTTATTATGGCGATTGCTACGGGGGCTACGGCTACGACGGCTACGGCCACGGCGGCTATTACGACCCCTGGTACGGCTGGTACGGCAATTATTATTATCCCGGCTTCGGATCTACGTCTACGACCGCTACCGGCGCCCGCACCGCTGGAACGACGATCATCGCCGCTATTGGGAAGGCCGGCGCAGCCGCTACGGCGACCGCAACTGGAACGACCGCCGCTGGGAGCGCTGGGACGGCTGGGACCGCAACGACGGCCGAGGGCGGGCGCCGCGGCGACGGCGACCGAAGCGGCTGGCGCGACCGCTCGCAGCGCGAGGACTGGAACGAGAACCAGGGCAGCTTCCGCAGCCGCGGAATGCGCAGCCCGGCCCCGAGCCGTCGAGGGCGAGACCCGGGTCCGCACCGAGGGCACCAGGGTCCGCACCGAGGACCGACGAGAGTGCGCGCCGCGAAGGCGCCCGCTCGCGCGGCGAATGGCGCGGCCGGAGACTGACGGGCAGCCGCTCGCGCGGCGAGTGGCGCCGGACGGCGAAGCAGCCGATTCAGGCGGCCGGCCGTCGCCGGATCAGAACGATCGAGGTGAAGCGCATCACCGGGATTCCGTCCTGGTTGGTCACCGTCGTCCGGGTCCGGAACGAGCCGAGGTCGGGCTTGGAGCGCGACGGCGTCTTGTCGATGATCTTGCCGGTGACGGTCAGGGTGTCGCCCGGATAGACCGGCTTCAGCCAGCGCAGCTCGTCGACCCCGGGCGAGCCCAGCCCGGCCTGCTCCTCGCCGACGACGTGGCGGACGATCACCGCCATGGTCATCGCGCAGGTGTGCCAGCCGCTCGCCGCCAGCCGCCCGAAATGGGTCCTCGCCGCCGCCTCGTCGGACAGGTGGAAGGGCTGCGGATCATATTTGCGCGCGAATTCGAGCACTTCCTCGCGGGTCACCTCGTAGCGTCCGATACTCGATCTCCCGGCCGATCTCCAGATCCTCGAAATAGATCACGACGCCTCGCTTTCGCGGGCGCTTAAGCACAACCGGGCGGCGGCGTGAAGCGGGTGGCGACGTCCCATAATCGTCATGCCGGACTTGATCCGGCATCCACCTTCCGGCCTTGGCCCGAGTCGGAAGAAGGTGGACCCCGGATCAAGTCCGGGGTGACGACCTCTGATGCCCGTTCAACGTCGCCAGATGGGATAAACTACACGAAACACGGCCGTTCTTTTCCATTGTGTCGCTGCCACACCACTAAATGGTCTCGATTGTGTCTGAACCGCAACATTCATCTTGCGTTCAAGCCGTCGATGGAAAAGAACGGTTCGTCGCAGCCGTCGCTGCGATGAGTTGAGGACAGAGAGATGTTGACCACGATCGAAGGCGGTAAGAGCTTCCCCCACGACCCGGCGCTGCGCGGGTTCCAGATCCTGTATCATTCGGGCGAGGTCAATCGCTGCCCGGGCTGCGGCCGCACCCATTGGTATGTCGGCCGCCTGTCCGCCGAATGCGGCTTCTGCGGCACCGCTCTGGCGCTGGCCGAGACCGCCCGCACCGGCACCGGGGTCTTTCACCGCGGCCAGCCGGCGCGCGACGATCATTGGGACATCGCCGCCTAAGCGTCCGTACGGACCCTGAGCCTTCAGGCATAGCTCTCCGGCCAGGGCAGGGGGAAGAAGTGCGCGGTAGGGCCGCGCCTCGTCCACCGCCCTGGCGAAGGAGGGCCGCTCGAGCAGTCGCGCATAATAAGCCTCGACCTGGCGCCGGCCGCCGAACGGCTCGACGATATTGGCGTAGAAAAGCGCCGGCCCCGCCCCGCAATCGGCCAGGCTGAACGCCCCTCCCGCAACCCAGGGCCGGCCGTCCGACAGCTCCGACTCCATCAGGTCCCAGGCGCGTCGAAGCAGGCCCTTGGCCTCCTCCACGCCGTGCGGGTCGCGGGCGCCTTCCGGCCGGAAATGGTCGACCACCGCCTTCTGCAGCGGAGTCTCGACATAATGGTCGAGGAAGCGGTCCCACAAATGGACCTTCATCGCCTCGTCCGGGTCGGCCGGAACGAGGGGCGGCGGTCCGGGAAGGGCCCGGTCGAGATATTCGACGATCAGGCTCGATTCGGGCAGCGTCACCCCGCGTCCCTCGTCGCGAAGCACCGGGAACTTGCCCATCGGCCAAAGCCGCTCGAGCGCCGCCTTCTGCTCGGGATCGCCGAGGTCGACGATGTTGCGCTGGAACGGCACGCCCCGCTCGTACAGCGCGACCAGCACCTTCTGGCAATAGGAGGAGAAGGGGTGATAGTGGAGGGTGAGGGTCATCGGCGCGGCGTCCTTGGAAAAATCGGCGCCGGGATGCCGGCGATTCCGTCATGCCGACTTGATCCGGCATCCGCAGTGCCTTCAGGCAAGATACACCCCGGATCAAGCCCGGGGCCGCAGGGCTCGCTCTCAACCGATTGCCGCACGTCGCGAGGAGCGCGGCCGTGCCCGCGTCTCGGACCGAGACGGGCCGGCTAAGGCTTTGGCGGCGATAAAGATTGCGTTCGGGCCCCGGGAGTGACACTATTCCTTCCATGCGCTGTCTCCTCCCCCTGCTCGCCCTGGGACTGATCGCCGCTCCGGCCTCCGCCCAGCCGTCCACCGCCGTCGCCGCCGAGGCGCCGATCGTCGCCGAGGCTCGAGCCTTCATGGCGCGCTATGCCGAGGACCTCATCCAGGGCAATCGCGCCGCCGTCGCCGAGCGCTACGATCCGGCGGGGGCCTGGCATGTCGGCCCGACCGGCGCCGAGCTGGAGAGCTGGGACAAGATCGACAATCGCTATCGCCGCCGCTGGTCGCCGCCGTCGAGCTTCGAATGGCGCGGCCTCGCCTACGAGCAGGTCGGGCCCGACAGCGTCCTCGTCGTCGGCGGCTTCAACTGGTGGCCGCTGAAGAAGGCGGACGAGCCGCCGCTCGCTTATTCCTACACGGCCCTTCTCGTCCGCCGCGGCGGCGAGCTCAGGATCCGGCTGGAGAACGAGGCGACCGCCGCGCCGCGCAACACCCGCACTGCCAGGCGCTGAGCCGGAGTCGCAGCTTCCGTCATGCCGGTCCCGGATCAAGTCCGGGATGATCCGGCATCCACCTTCCGTTTTCCAACGCCGTAATATGGACCCCGGTCCCGGACTTGATCCGGGACCGGGGTGACGGCCTGTGCTCGGCAGCGAATAGAGGAACGCCGCCGCAACCGGAGCGTTGGCGGCAAGTCGTTCCAGGGACAGCGATTTCCGCGCCGGTCCCGCCTCGAGGAGCAAGTCGATGCTTCGCGGCCCGGTCCTTCTGCTTCTGTCCGGCTCGCTCGCTTTGGCGGCCTGCGTCCAGACCCGCCAGGTCGCCGACGTCGAGTTCGAGCCGCCTCAGGGCGATTACAGCCTGATCGTGATGCGTCCCGACGTCAGCGTCGGGCTGGTCACCGCCGGCGGCCTCGTCGAGCCGCGCGCCGACTGGACCGAGAAGGCCCGGGCCAATCTCCTCAAGGCGCTGGCCGACCAGCAGGCGGGCCGCGGCGGCAAGACCCGGATCCTCGAGACCCGCGGCGGGATCCCGGGCATCAGCGAGCAGACCGTCGCCGACCTCGAACGGCTCCACGCCGCCGTCGGCAGCTCGATCGCCCTCCACAAATATCTCGGAGCGGAGCTGCCGACCAAGCGCCGCCGCGGCATCGACTGGACCCTGGGCGAGGAAGCGGTCCGGTTCGGCAAGGCGACCGGCATGGACTATGCCCTGTTCCTCCACGCCGAGGACAGCTTCGCCTCGACCGGCCGGGTGGCGCTGCAGGTGCTCGGCATCGCCGGCTGCTTCATCGGCTTCTGCGCGCCGCAGGGCGGCGGCGGCCAGTCGGCTTACGCCTCGCTCGTCGACCTGAGGACCGGCGAGGTCGCCTGGTTCAACGTCCTCCAGACCTCGAGCCTGATGCCGGGAGTCACGTTCGGCGACATCCGGACGCCCGAGGGCGCGGCGCAGATGGTCGAGCGGCTGCTCGGGCGGATGAAGGCCGGCCGCAACGTCCGGGCGCGCCGATGAGCGTCGCCCTCACCCGGCGCTCGGTCCTCGGCACCTTCGGCTGCGCCTGCTGCCTCGGCGCGGTCGGCGCCGCCGAGGCGCGGATCTCGCCGCGCTCGATGAAGCCCCTCATCGCCCCGGCCACCGCCCCACCGCCAAGGACGAGCTCGGCATGTGGCAGCAATATGAACGGGTCGAGCAGGAGATCGCCGGCTCGAACCTGCTGCTCGGCGACCCGAAGCTCGCCCGCTATCTGGGCGGACTGGCCGAGCGGGTCGGCGGCCCGGCGGCGAAGGACCTGCGGGTCTATGTCGCCCATATCCCGGAGTTCAACGCCTTCATGGCGCCGACCGGCTTCATGGTCGTCTTCACCGGCCTGCTGCTGCGCATGCGCGACGAGGCGCAGCTCTCGGGGGTCATCGCCCACGAGGCGGGCCACTTCCTGCGCCGCCACCAGATCCGCCTGTGGCGCGACCTGAAGCGCAAGACCACGGCGCTCAACTTCCTCGCCATGGGCGCCGGAGTCGGCGGCGCGGCCGGCGGCTTCTATGCCGGCGAGCTCGTCCAGCTCGCCCAGTTCGGAACCATCCTCTCGCTTCTCAACTACAGCCGCGAGCTCGAGGCGGAGGCGGACGCGATCGGCCTCCTCCAGATCAGCGAGGCCGGCTACGACCCCGCCGCGATGCCGGAGACCTGGCAGCAGCTGATCGAGGAGAGCAAGGCCAGCGCCGCGATGCGCCGCAAGCGCTACCGCCGCCGCTATTCGCTGCTCGAGACCCACCCGGCCCCCGAGACGCGGATGGTCGACCTTCGCGCCTCGGCCCGGGAGGTGACGACCGCCCGGACCACCGAGCGCGGGCGCGAGCGCTACCTTCGGGCCCTCGGCGACCATCGCAGGACGCTGCTCGACGACCAGGTCAAGCTCAACGATCCCGGCGCCAGCCTCTACGTCATCCGCAACCTCGCGCAGGACGGCTGGAACGGCCTGCTCCATTATTATGAAGGCGAGGTCTGGCGCCTCAAGGCGGGCCGGGGCGACGACGCTCTCGCCGCCCGAAGCTACGCCGCGGCGATCGCCTTCCCCGACGCCCCGCCCGAAGCGTGGCGGGCGCACGGCTACCAGCTGCTCAAGGACGGCCGGCGCGACGGAGGGCCGGGCGGCGCTCAATCGCTATCTCGCCCTTGCGCCGCGAGCGCCCGACGCGGCGATGGTCCGCCAGGCGGCGAGCCAGTGAAGATGCGCCCGGTCGTCCCACCCCCAGTTCGGAGGAATTCTTCAGGAGGCGAACGATGACGACGAGGAGGACCGTCCCCGCCATTCTGGCCCTCTCTTTGCTGGCGGCCTGCGCCGGCGGGCCGGGCGGAGGCTACGGCTTCCGTTATTATTCCCTGGTCAGCCCCGGCCCCGAGGACGTCGCTCGCGGCTCGATGGTCGTCACTCCGACGATCCGCTGGAACAAGGCGCCGCGCGGGCCCCACGACATCCAGCGCGAGGAGAATTGGACCCTGAACGGTCCGCTGCTCGACGGCCTCACCTTCATCGGCGGGCTCGAGCACGACAAGAGGATCGTCCAGCAGCGCCGCAAGGCCGACCGCAAGGTGCCCAATTTCCGCTCGGACATGAACCCGACCGAGATCGCCGCGATGATCGAGAGCTTCTACCGGATCCGCGCCGGCTCGACGCGCTTCGAGATGACCGGCCTGCAGCCGCGCGACTTCCTCGGCCGGCCGGGCTTCCAGTTCGATTTCGCCCATCTCGGCGGCGACGAGGTCGAGCGCCGGGGCCGGGCGGTCGGAGCGATCGTCGAAGGCCGCTTCTACCTCGCCTTGTTCGACGCCGCTCGGATGCACTATTTCGACGCCGGCCTGCCCGAGTTCGAACGGATCGTCGAGAGCGCCCGGCTGGCGGATTGACGCCGAGCCCGGCCGGAGACGCTCAGAGTCTCCGCGACGATCTCCTCCGCGCGGGCGAACAGGGCCGGGTCGACCTCGGCGCCCGAGGCGGCGGCATTCTCGGCGAGCTGCTCGGGCCTCGAGGCTCCGACGATCGCGGAGGCGACATTGGGCTCGCGAAGCACCCAGGCCAAAGCGAACTGGGCGAGGCTCAGCCCGGCCTCCGCGGCGACCGGCCCGAGCTTCTCGACCGCCGCCAGCACCTGGTCCTGGAGCAGCCACGAGATGAAGCCGCCCATCTCGTCGCTGGTCGCCCGGGTGCCGGCGGGAGGCGGGCTGCCCGGCCGATATTTGCCGGTGAGCACGCCCTGGGCGAGCGGCGACCAGACGATCTGCGAGATTCCGTTCGCCGCGCAGAGCGGGATCACCTCCTGCTCCGGCTGCCGCCAGAGCAGCGAATATTGCGGCTGGCTCGAGACGAACTTCTCGATTCCGGCCATGCCGAGCGCGGCCCGGATCTTGTCCGCCGGCCATTCCGAGAAGCCGAGATAGCGCGACCTTGCCCGAGCGGACCGCGTCGGTGAGCGCCTCCATCGTCTCCTCGAGCGGGGTCTGCTCGTCGTAACGGTGGCACTGGTAGAGGTCGACATGGTCGGTCCGCAGCCTCTGCAAGGACGCGTCGAGCTGCTTCTCGATCTGCGCCCGCGAGAGGCCGCGGTCGCTGTCCGACATCGGGAAATAGGCCTTGGTCGCGAGCACGTAGCTCTCGCGGCTCCGGCCGGCGAGCACCTCGCCGAGGAAGCTCTCCGCCGCCCCGCGCCCATAGACGTTGGCGGTGTCGATGAAGTTGATTCCGAGGCCGAAGGCGGAATCGACCACCGCCGCCGCCCGCTCCCGCTCCACTCCGACCCCGAAGGTCAGCCACGAGCCGAGCGAGATTTCCGAGACCTCGAGGTCGCTCGATCCGAGCTTTCTGTAGCGCATGTCGCCCTCCTTCGCCTGCGCCTAAAGCCCCGGTGCCGCCGATCGTTCCGAGCCGCGGCGCCTGCATTCTTGGAACGAATTGCGCCGCTCGCTCGCTTTTCATCCGGGCCCGCCCCGGGCGGCCCCCCACCCAAGGAGAGATGTCATGCGTAAACCAGCAGCGATCGCGCTCGCCTCAACCTGCGCGTTGCTCGGCCTGGCGGCCTGCGAGACCGTCGCCGAGGAGACCACCGAGGCGATCGGCTTCGAATATACCGCGATCCTCGCCCCCGCCGCCGGCGGCACCGGCTCGGGCAAGGCCGAGATCAGCCTCAACGACGCCACCAACATGCTGTGCACCGACCTCGAGCTGTCGGGCGTGACGATGACCGCCGGCCACATCATCGGCCCGGGCGACAGCGTCGTCGCCGACATCGACGTCCCCGACGACAATGACAGCGACGATTGCGACAACGTCACCGACGCCCAGATCGACGCGATCAAGGCCAATCCGGGCGATTTCAGGGTCCACATCGCCGCCGCGTCCGGCGACCTGTGGGGAACCCTCGTCAAGGAAGGCTGAAGCACGCTCCGGCGGCGGTCCGCTGACCCGGACCGCCGCCTCCGCTTGAAGCATCCCGGTCCCGGGCTCCGCCCGTCGCCCGAACGGGTCGCCCGTGGCCGGGACCGGCCCGGCCGCCGCCGCCGCCCTTGCCCCCCGCGCCAGCCCTGCTATATCCCGCGCGACCGGCGGCCCGGCGGGCGTGGCGGAACTGGTAGACGCGCCAGGTTTAGGTCCTGGTATCGAAAGATGTGGGGGTTCGAGTCCCTTCGCCCGCACCAGCTCCGCTCCGCTCGCTTCGCATCGAGGGCCGCACCCCGCGATAAGGTAAGAGCTCAAATCATGCAGACCGTCGAGACGTTGAACCAGGGCCTCAAGCGCGCCTACCGGATCACCATTCCCAAGAACGATATCGACGCCCGGGTCGACGGCGAGCTCAGGAAGGTCGCTCCGCAGATCCGGATGCCCGGCTTCCGCCCCGGCAAGGTGCCCGCCCAACCTGGTGCGCAAGATGCACGGGCCGGCGATCGAGCAGGAGGCGCTTCAGAGCGCCGTCCAGGAGGGCGTCCAGAAGCTGATCGCCGAGCAGAAGCTGCGGCCGGCGATGCAGCCCCAGGTCGAGCTGGAGGAGGGCGGCCCGGGCCGGGACGCGGTGATCAAGGTCGAGCTCGAGACCCTTCCCGAGGTGCCGGCGCCGAAGATCGACGAGCTCAAGCTCGAGCGGCTGCTGGTCGAGCCGACCGACGAGGAGGTCGACGCCGCAGCTCGCCCGGCTCGCCGAGGGGCAGAAGAGCGTTCGAGCCGGCGCCGGCCGGCCACGCCGCGCGGCCCGGCGACCTCGTCGTCATCGACTATGAGGGCAAGGTCGACGGCGAGCCGTTCGAGGGCGGCAAGGGCGAATCGATGCGGGTCGAGCTCGGCTCGGGCCGGCTCATCCCGGGCTTCGAGGACCAGCTGGTCGGGGCCAAGGCGAACGACCAGCGCATTGTGACCGTGACCTTCCCGGAGGAATATCCGGTCGCCTATCTCAAGGGCCGCGAGGCGGTGTTCGAGGTGACCGTCGGCGAGGTCCAGGTGGCGCGCGAGATGAAGCTCGACGACGGCTTCGCCCAGTCGATGGGACTGGAAGGAATCGACCAGCTTCGCCACCTGATGCGAGGCCAGGTCGAACAGGAGCTGGGCGGGCTGACCCGGACCCACATGAAGCGCAAGCTGCTCGACGCGCTCGCCGAATTGCACGATTTCGAGGTCCCGCCGTCGATGGTCGAGGCCGAGTTCGCCCAGATCTGGCAGCAGCTCGAGCAGGAGGCCGACCAGGAGGCGGATCCGGCCGCGGCCCGCGCGGAGATGGAGAGCGAGCGGGCCGAATATCGCGCGATCGCCGAGCGGCGGGTGAGGCTCGGGCTGCTCCTCTCCGAGATCGGCCAGCGCCACAACATCCTGATCAGCGAGAACGAGATGAACCAGCTGATCATGCAGGCCGCCCAGAACTACCGGCCCGAGGACCGGCAGAAGTTCGTCGACTATGTCAGGAACGAGCCGATGGCCGCCGCCCAGCTCCGGGCGCCGCTGTTCGAAGACAAGGTCGTCGATTTTCTTTTCGGCAAGGCCGAGATCAGCGAGCGCGACGTGAGCCGCGAGACGCTCCAGGCCGAGATCGAATTGACCGACACCGGCCACGTCCACGGGCCGGACTGCGACCACGACCACGACCACGACCACGCCAAGGCGAAGAAGAAGCCGGCCGCGAAGAAGGCCAAGGCTTCCGCGGAACCCGCGGCCGCCGAAGCGCCCGCCGGCAAGCCCGCGAAGAAGGCGAAGGCCGCCGCCGAGCCCGCCGCGGCCGAGCCGCCCGCCGCCAAGCCGGCGAAGAAGGCCAAGGCCGCGGCCGAGCCGGCCGCCGCGGAGGCGCCCGCCAGGAAGCCGCGCGCCAAGAAGCAAAGAGGCCTGAAGCTTGTCGCGCCGGGCTCGAGCCCGGCGCGCCGCTCGATTAGCAACGGGCCTCAGACGGGCCGAGGCCGAATGATGGGGGCAGGGGTGCCGGTGGATCAGTCCAAGCTTCGGGTCGCGGTCCTGCTTCCCTGCTACAATGAGGAGGCGGCGATCGCCCAGACCGTCGCCGCCTTCCGAGCCGCTTTGCCCGGCGCCGCGATCTACGTCTACGACAACAACAGCTCCGACCGCACCCGCGAGGTCGCCGCGGAGGCCGGGGCGGTCGTCCGCGACGAGCGCATGCAGGGCAAGGGCCATGTCGTCCGCCGGATGTTCGCCGACGTCGAGGCCGACGTCTACGTCATGGCCGACGGCGACTCGACCTACGACGCCGCCGCCGCCCCCGAGCTCGTCCGCCGGCTCGTCGAGGAAAGGCTCGACATGGTCGTCGGCGCGCGGCGGTCCGAGGTCGAGGAGGCCTACCGGCGCGGCCACCGGCTCGGCAACCGGCTGTTCACCGCCCTCCTCGCCGGCCTGTTCGGGCGGAGCTTCACCGACATCTTCTCGGGCTACCGGGTCTTCTCGCGGCGCTTCGTCAAGAGCTTCCCGGCGCTGTCGCGCGGCTTCGAGACCGAGACCGAGATCACGTCCACGCGCTCGAGCTCGCCATGCCGGTCGCCGAGGTGGTGACCGCCTACGGCGCGCGGCCGGAAGGCTCGGTCTCCAAGCTCTCGACCTATCGCGACGGCTGGCGGATCGCCCGGACCATCCTCCACCTGTTCCGGATCGAGCGGCCGGTGCTGTTCTACGGCGGCTTCGCGGCCTTCCTGGTCGCGCTCGGCCTGGTCCTCGCCGTGCCGCTCGTCGTCACCTACGTCGAGACCGGCCTCGTCCCGCGCCAGCCGACCGCGATCCTGATCACCGGCCTGATGATCGTCGCGTCCTTGTCCTTCGCGGTCGGCCTGATCCTCGACACGGTGGTGCGCGGCCGCCGCGAGGTCCGCCGGCTCGCCTATCTGAGCTTCCCGGCGGTCGGGGAATAGTGATCCATCGATCGCCGGTTTCACCCGAAGCACAAAGGACCAAAGGCGTCGGCGCGGCGCAACCGGTCTCTTATGCTCCGGCCGACGCTGGCTGAATATAAGGACGACGAACGTCGCGCTTTCGGCTCGCGGCAGTCCGGACAGACCTGCGTAAATTGGTGTCAGGCACCGATTTCTAAGTCGTGGAAATCGCGGTACTCGATCCCTACTGGCTACGCCGTTAGCGCCCGCCTTTTGGTTCACGCAAAGACGTGAAGGAGGGTGGGCGGCATGGGCAAGTAGCGGTCCCAGCATTGCGCCAGCTTGCCGGTGGAGAAGGCAGCCGGAAACTGCGGGCAGCACGTTATCCCGCGACGTCCGCCCGCTGGGCTGTTCAGCGGCGGCGAGCGTCGACGCAGGCGAATTCTGGCGCAAGTCGGGAAATCAGCTTTCCGACATAATGATCATATTGGTCGACCGTGATCGGCTGATAATCCTCCTGGGCATCGGGATTTTGCCGGCTAAAGAAGATGCTCGGAGTTCAGGGTGTAATGATTGCCCTGTCGCACGACCGAGATGACCAGATATTCGCGCCAGTTCGTATAGACTTCGGACGGCTGACCCTTGCGGATGACCTTCACCACCGGCTCGCCGGAAATGCGGTACCCCTTCGCCGGAGAGAATTTGCGCCGAAGCAGATCAAGCGGAGCGATGGCCACCTTGCGCTCGCAACTGATGTCGGCGTCCCCTATTCCATTGCCGCTTGGAAAAGCCGTGTCAGGGGAAATCAGGGCCCGAATGAGCCACTCTCCGGTCGTCCGGACGCGCAAGGCGGCGTAATGGCATTCGCCCGGCAGCTGATATTCCCCCTCCACCAGATCGTGTGCGCAATAGGCGATAGCCTCGTCGAAAGGACCTTGTTCAAGGCGAAGCCGGCGCGGCGCCCAGCAGGATTCTTCCTTCCCGCAGAGATGCTCTCGTTCGCCCGCGCTGTCGGCTAGCCGCTGAAGATGGCCCAAGATCTCGGCGCCGCCCTGGATATCGCGCAGACGCGCCAGCACCAGCGCGACATGCTCCGAGTCGATCGGAGCAACGCCGATCGGCGACGACCATTCGGGAAGCGGGAAATCAAAATAATGAGGTGGCGCGGCGTAGCCGGAAAGACGATAACCGCATGAAAAAAGGTCCTCACGCTCCGGATCCTCCTCGAAGAACGGATGGCGGTAAGTGCTGATGGTTGGAATATAGCCCTTCTCCCGAAACTTGAGCTCGAAAGGCGAGAAGCAGGGGACGAAGGCCCTCAGCTTGTCGGCGTAGAAGGCGTTCGGCTGGAAACGCCAGCTCGTCTGCTCGGGACGCGGTTCAAACGGTTCGTAGTGGGTCGAGACCACCTCGTGAAACTCGTAGTTTTGGTAACTCCCCTTGATGAAAAGCTTCCCGCACAGGCTTTCGGGCGTCTCGTCTGTCCGGCCGATCGCCGGAAAGACCACGTTGCGGCACAGCTCGGCGGCTTCAAGATCGTCGAGCTTGCGCCCGCCGAGATCCGCGATTCGGGACAAATCGGCGGGCAGCGGATCGGCCAGCAAGGCGGCGCAATTATCCGAGCCGCAGCGTATCGCTGCTGCCACAGCCGGCGCTGGCGGAGCAGGGGGCGCGGGCGCAGCAGCGGCGGCTGGCGCGAGCAGGCCCAGCAGCAGGACGATCACGGATTTGTCCCGGGCGCTGGACCGGCCCCGACCGCAGGCTGAGGTGCGGTCTCCGGGCGCATGCCGAACAGATACACCATGGACGCGCCGACGGTCGAGGTGAGGATGCCGAGAATGACGGTTATTCCGGCCGCGAAATCGCTGAATTCCATCCCGCTATGAGGGGGGGCGCTAAGGCGGTTGGAATAGCCAAAGGCGACAAGAAGCGAAGCCAGGCTGAGGGTGAAGACGATGAATCCGCCATTGATCAGCATGCCAAGCAGCGGACGGGTCTGTGGTCCCGCGGTCGGCAGCGTTTCCCCGCCCGGCTTGAAGACATAGGCAACGGCGGCCCCGAGATAGCTCAGGAAAACGGGAACGATGACCGAAATCATCTGTCCCGCCTGGGGTGGCGACAGGGGATAGCCCAGCGCGGGCCCCAGGAACAGGAAAGGCAGAAGAGCGCCGGTCAGCGCAAGGCTGAACATGATGATCCGGGTCCGGGCAGTATCGTAGCTCATCGATCGGCCTCCAGCGACAGCCGTTATTGCAGCAACATCGTATGCAGGAAACCCGCCGCAGCGATGAGCCTTGGCCGCGACCCAAATCGGTGTCAGGCACCTCACGTCCCTGGTCACCGGCCTGATGATCGTCGCGGCCTTGAGCTTCGCGGTGGGGCTGATCCTCGATACGGTGGTGGGGGATGGCGGGAGCTGCGGCGGCTTGCCTATCTCAGCTTCCCGGCGGTCGGCGAGGAATAGCGGCTTTCGCCGGCCCGGCCGTCAATCGGTGTCGGACACCGAAATCCAGGCGGTCGGGATCGCCGAGTCGGGCCCTCGGGCGCGGAGGGGGCGCAGAATGCGCATCGCGCGGACCGTCTCGGCGGCCGCGGCCGATCATGTTGAACGCAACGACGCAACGATGCCGAGCCTTCGAATGGGCGTCGGCAAATTCGCGGCCCGGCGTCGTCGCGTCGTCGCGTTGAAAGCTGAAGGGCAGGGCAGGGGAATTCAGGCCGGCGCGCGCGATCCCGCACAGTCATGAGCGGCAGGGGACAGGTACCGGTA
This sequence comes from uncultured Alphaproteobacteria bacterium, assembly GCA_963716155.1. Taxonomy (GTDB): domain Bacteria; phylum Pseudomonadota; class Alphaproteobacteria; order Sphingomonadales; family Sphingomonadaceae; genus Allosphingosinicella. The sequence goes on along the minus strand of OY970297.1, from coordinate 985,151 downwards.
CCTGTCCCGGCTTACGGGCGTGTCATGGGACAGGTGCGGCCGGCGGGGACCTTCGTCGCGCCCATAATGTGCGCCCGCGAGGTTACGCGATCCGCCGAGGGCGGATAGCTTGCCGGGTGCGGCGTCTCTTCCTGCTGCCGCATCCTGGGACGCCCCGGCCACCTGATACGCAGCCGGGGCGTCTCCCTTCCGGCCCACGAAAACGGGCGGGGGCGGTATCCGGTGCGCCTGCGCCGGCGCCAGCCTCACTGCCCCGTCGGCTTCACCTCGCTGGTGTGGCTGGCGATCGCGACCCAGCGGCCGTCGCGGCGGGCGAAAAGGTCGGTGAAGGCCCATTTGCCGCTGGTGTCCTTGCCGTCGAGCGAGGTGACCTCCTCGTCGACGCCCTGGACGATCGCGACGTCGCCGAGCAGCCGGACCTTGAGGTCGCGCACCGCCATCGAGCGGACGACGTAGCGCTCGTCGAGGACGGATTTGAGCATGGTCGACTTGGACCAGAAGCCCATCCAATTGCCGCCGCGCCAGTCGGGCGCGTAGAATCGCATCAGGAAGGCGCGGTCCTTCTCGACCAGCGCCCGGGCATAGGCCTGCTCGAGGCGGACGAGCTCGCGCTCGTCCTCGGCCGGGGCCGGGCGCGGAGCGGCGGAGGGCGGCGGCGTCGCGCCCCCAGGCGGGGCCGCGGCGCGATCGGGCGAGGTCGGCGGGGCGGCGCCGTTGGCCGGCTCCGGCGGGGCGGGATCGCATCCGCCCAGAAGCCACAGGGGCCCGACGACCAGAGCCTGCTTCATGCCCGCCGCGATCCGCATGGCGAGCGCCTATGCCCGCGGCGGGGGCCGACCGCAAGCGCCGCCGGCGGAAGCGGGCCGCGGCCTCGGTGGCCGGCGATCCGGTGCCGGGCAGCGGCTTGCAGGCGGTGGGAAGGGCGGCGTCCGATCTGGGCTTCGCTCGCTCCGCTTTCAGGGGCTTTGCACGGGAAGGAGGCGAGGGACGAAGGGGCGGAGGCGGATGGGACACGTGCACCCGGCGGGGACACGTGCACCCGGCGGGGACAGGTACCGGTACCTGTCCCCGATCGCTATTCGGCCGGGGCGGCCTTGATCAGCAGGTCGAGCTGGGCGTCGCAGCCTTTCTCGATCAGCGCGGCGGCGAGCGCGGTGGGGTCGTCGCCGACCGCGGCGAGGGTCTTGAAGCGAAGGCTCCGGGCGGCGGCCTCGTCGGCGAACTTGACCTCATATTCGGCGCCGTCGGCGATCGGCAGGGCCTGCGGCCAGCGCTGCATCATCGAGCCGGCCGCCCAGGCGAGCTTCTGGCCGGAGCCGCCGGCGGGGGCGAGCTCCAGGGTCGCGTCGGCGGCGCTCGACGGCCGCCAGAGCAGCACCCGCGAGGCCTCGGCGAGGCAGAAATTGCCGCCGCGCGAGACGTCGACGTCGAACAGTCCGGGCGAGGGCGGCACCTCGGGACCGCGCATCGCCCCGAAGCGCGAGCGCGGGTTGAAGGCCGGGGCGGCGGCGCCGCCGGCGACCTTGAACGTGCCCGGGCCGCGCAGGGTGCGGGCGCCCGACGGGGCGAGGATTGTGACGACGTCGCCGGCCTTGAGGACGAGCGGCACGTTCTCGCCGACCGCCCGGCCGGGCGGGTAGGATTTGGCGGAGGGGCCGAGCGAGCGGACGACGAGCGGCGCGGCGGCGAGCGGCGCCGCGAGGAGCGCGGCCGCGGCCGCTCCGATCGAAAGCCTGAGCGCGATTGTCGACATCTTTAGCCACCTCTTCGAACCTGAACGACTGAACCGTCCCGCTAATCCGGCGCCGTGGCCGGTTTATGCCGCGGCGGGCGCCGGTTTGTGTCGATTGTGACCATAAGCCCGAAACGGCGGGAAAATCCAGAGCTTCGGGGCTCCACGTCATGCCGGACTCGATCCGGCATCCACCTTGGCTTGGACGGGAGGACGTGAAGAAGAAGGTGGATCCCTCTGAGTTCACAAACGAAGTGCAACACCTCAGACAGGTGTTGCCATGTCGACCTACCGCCAGCTTTCGATCGAGGAACGGTGTGAGATTGCCCGCCTTCATGAAGGCGGGCAATCGCTCCGGCAGATCGCTGCAGCTCTGGATCGCCAGCCGTCGACGATCTCCAGGGAGCTGAAGCGCAATAAAGGCTCGAAGATCGGCTACAGCCCGACCTACGCCCAGCAGCAGGCGGGTGCGCGGCGCTGGTCGGGGTCGCGGCTCGAGCGCGACGACGTCCTGCGCGAGAACGTGCTCGATCGCATGGCCGACGGCTGGTCGCCCGAGCAGATCTGTGGCCGCCTCGCCCTCGACGCGGGGCGCCGGGTCATCAGCCACGAGACCATCTATCGCTTCGTCCACGCCCAGATGAAGCGCACCAACGACGTCAGCTGGCGCCGATACCTCCTCCGGGGCAGGCTTAGGCGCGGCTGGCGTAATAAAGGCGGCGGCGCTCCTCGCTTCACCGACCGAAGGTCCATCCACGACCGCCCCGCCGAAGCCGCCGACCGCCTCGTCCAGGGACATTGGGAGGGCGACGCGATGCTCTTCTCCACGCCCGGCCAGGCCGTCCTCGTCGCCCACGAAAGACGCTCCCGCATCACCCTTCTCGTCCGGCCGCCAAGCCTCAAGGCCGAGCCGACCGCAACCGCGCTCGCCGCCATCCTCAGGCCCATGCCGGCCGACATGCGACGGACCATCACATTCGACAACGGCACCGAGTTCGCCCGGCACTACCGGCTTACCCAGCAGCTCGGCATCCAGACCTACTTCTGCGACACCCACAGCCCTTGGCAAAAAGGCGGCGTCGAAAACGCCATCGGACGTCTCAGACGGGCATTGCCACGCAAAACCAACCTCGACGCCCTCTCCAACAAGGCCATCGACAAGCTCGTCGCCCGCTACAACAATACCCCCCGAAAATGCCTCGGCTTCCAAACGCCAGCCGAAGCCTTCATCAATCCGTTGCACTTCAAATGTGAATCCACACCCGGATCAAGTCCGGGATGACGGCTGGACCTTCGCCAGGGCTCGGGCGAGGGCGTCGATCCGGCGCTGCTGGCGGGCGAGGGTCGCGGCCAGCGCCCGCTCGCGGGCCTCGCGGGCGACCACGACGCGGACGGCGCGGGCGACCGGGGCGGCGAGCTCGTCGAGCGCGTCCAATTCGGCGGTGCTGAGCCGCGAGCGGTCGGGATGGGGGCCGAGCAGGATCCAGCCGAGGCAGGTGCCGTCGTCGAGGCTCAAGGGCCGGCGCAGCGGGAAGAAGCCGTCGCCGGTCTCGACCCCGGCCGAGCAGGCGGGATCGAGCGCGGTTCGATCGAGCCAGGCCTCGACCTCGGCCTCGGTCGAGCCGCGGGCCCCGGCCACCTTGCCGTCGAGGACGAGGGCGAGCCGGGCCGAGCGCACGCCCGACGAGATTCGCTTCAGCACCTCCTCGACCAGCTCGGGCAGGCTGGCGAAATGGCGAAGGTCGCGAAGGCAGTCGGGAAGGTCGCGGCGCATCTCGGCGAGGCGGCGCTGGAAGCGGCGCTCGGCCCAGCCCTGGACCCGCTCGTAGACCGGGTTGATCATCACCGTGGAGAGGGCGGCGCCGACGATCGGCGCGACCGAGCCGGCGTCGCGGCCGAAGAAGCGAAGGATCACCTCCTTCACCCCCTCCATCGTCGCCGCGAAGATTCCGGCGAGGATGAGGGCGATGAGGGCGAAGCTCGCCGAGCGGCTGATCGCCACCTCGGCGTCGTAGAGGCGGTAGCGGAGCAAAGCGACGAGGAGGCCGGCCTGGAGGAGGAGGAAGGCGAGGCCGAAGGCGAAGCCGGCGGCGACCTCGAGGCCGAGCTGCTGGGCGAGGCTCGGGGCGCCGGCCTTGAGCATGTCGGCGGTCAGCGACAGGCCGAGGAAGAAGGCGTAGCCGGAGAAGCCGAACACCGCCCATTTGAGCTGCTGGCGCTCGTCGCCGGCCGCGGTCCTCAGGCGCCACAGGAAGATGAGGACCGAGGCGGCGTAGGCGGCGATCAGCACCGAGCGGTAGAAATCGCCCCTCAGGAACAGGAGCATGGGCAAAGCGGCGAGCAGGGCGAGCGTGATCCGCGGCGACAGGCGGCCGTGCGGGAAGAGCAGGATCCCGGCGATCAGGCAGATGTTGGCGAGGTCGTAGAGCGTCTGGTGCACGCCCTCGGGGAGGCCGGCGACGGTGGCGAGGAAGGTCGCCGAGGGCTGCTCGGTGCCCAGGGTGAGGAGGATGGCGAGCGAGACCACCGAGCTCACCACGTCGAACCGCTTGCGCTTGTAGAGCAGCCAGGCGGAGACGAGCAGGAAGGGGTAGGTGAGGAGGTGGATGAGGTCGACGAAGCTGAGCAAGGCGGGCGGGATTCCGCGGGCGCTCGCGGCCATCTCGATATGATGCTCGCCGGTGCGCAGGGCGACTTCGCGCTCGCCGCCGCCGGGGGCGCGCAGGCGGAGCAGGACGTCGCGGTCCTCGGCGCCGCCGATCAGGTCGCCGAGCAGCAGATGATCGGTCTCGGTGCCGGCGCCCCTGGGCTCGCCGGGCGAGGGCTGGCGGACGACGGGCGAGACCGGGATGGTGTCGATCGCGACGATCTCCTCGCCGGGCCGGACCGAGGCGGCGGCGGGCCCCGACCGGGAAGCGGATCCGGGTCAGGTCCCTGTCGTCGAGGGCGAGGCCGGCGCGGCTGCCGGCGACCAGGGCGCTGTTCCGCCCGCCCTCGGCGAGCCGGACCCAGGTCCCGGCGACGGGGCCGAGCAGGGCGAGCGCGAAGGCGGCGAACCAGACCAGCCGGAAGACGAAGAAGGAGCTGGGGCCGAAATCGGGGACCCGGCGGGGCAGCTTCAGCCGGAAGCCGGAAGCCTCGCCTTCGGACGCGATATTCGATGCCATCCCCGCAGCGTCCCCAGACTAGGCCGATCCGTCCGGGCGATAGCATGGGCTCGGCGCGTCTCCATCGGAAAATCGCGCCGCGGCCGGGTCGGTCGGGGGAGGGGACGGTCGCATCTGCGACCGTCCCCTCGGAGCCTAGCGCCTACGCCCGCGCTCGTAGGTCTGGACGCAATTGTCCGTGACCGTCTTCGTGCAGGCCGGGTGGGAGGCTTCGGCGCCGGTCACGGTCGCGCCGGTGGCCGGGTCGAGCAGCGGGCCGCCGATTCCGGCGGCGCCGGTGCCGTTGAAGCCGGCGGGAACGACGGCCGGGTCGGAGATGACCGGGATGCCGCGGGCGTCGCGTTCGGGCGCGGCGTTGCTCGGCTGGACGACCGGGTTCATCGCCGGGGTGACGTTGTACGCCGTCGTCGTGCCCGTGGTCGTCGCGCCGGTGGTGACCTCGGTCTGGGTCGTGCCGGCGTCGTCGCCGACATTGTCGGTGGTGGACTGGACCACCGTGCCGTCGGCATGGTGGGTGGTGGTCTTGGTCTTGGTGCCGACGTCGAGATCGACGTCGGGATCGCCGTCCGGCTGGATTCCGACGTCGACGTCGGCGGCCGGCTCGGTGGTGGTGGTGGTGGTCTGCGCGAAGGCCGCGCCGCTCAACAGGAGCGCAATCGCAAAGGCGCCAGTTTTCATCGCATCTACTCCATGGTTACGTCTCGCGGCGCCGGACAGCCGGCGCCGTCGTCCCGCGGCCCATGCCGAGGGCGGTAAGGGGTAAACCGGCGACCGCCCCGCTTTCTCCGCGCCGGGCGCCCCGGCGGGGCTCCGGAACGGCAGGACGTTGCGCAGCCGGGCCGAAACTGTAACGCCGTTGCAACGATCCAGATCAAATCGTCCGTTTCGGGGGCGATTTGTCTTCCCGCCCGGGGCCGGTCCGATGCTAAGGTCGCCGGGCGCCCGAGGTCAGCGGTGGTCGCGGCCGGCGCCGGTGGGGGAACCGACATGGCCAGATCGAACCTCAAGCTCCGTCTCGGTGGCGCCTCGCTCGCTCTGGCCACCGCGCTGGCGGCCGGCCCGGCCTTGGCCCAGCCCTCGACCACCCAGCCCGACGAGCCGCTGCCCGAGCAGGCCGCCACCCAGGCCGCCCAGAACGACCAGGACATCGTCATCACCGGCTCGCGGATCCGCCGCAACCCGCTCGACAATCCGGCGCCGGTCACCTTCCTCGACGAGGCCGACATGGCCCGCACCGGCCTCACTTCGGCGGCCGACATGATCCAGCGCCTGCCGAGCTCGGGCGGGGCGCTGAACAGCCGGTTCAACAACAGCGGCAATTTCGGCAACCCGCCCGACGGCGGCGGAGTCGGCGCCGGCTCGGCCGAGGTCGACCTCAGGTATCTCGGCTCGAAGCGGGTGCTCGTCCTCGTCGACGGCCTGAGATACGTCAACGGCGCCTCGGCGAGCGGAGTCCCCGGCGCCACCGATCTGAATTCGATCCCCGACAGCATGATCGAGCGGATCGAGGTGCTCCAGGACGGCGCCTCGGCGATCTACGGCTCCGACGCGATCGCCGGGGTGGTCAACATCATCACCCGCAAGGAGCAGGAGGGGATCAGGGCCTCGGCCCAGTTCGGGATCATGAGCGAGGGCGACGGCTTCACCCGCAACCTGCAGCTGAGCTGGGGGACCAAGACCGACAGCGGCCTTTCCGTCGTCGTCGGCGGCAATTGGGTGAAGCAGGACGGGATCAGCTCGGCCGAGCGCGACATCTCGCAATTCCCGACTCCCGGCGCCACCGCCTGCGACAATACCTGCAGCTCGGGAACCCCGCGCGGCCGCTTCATCCTGCTCGGCCAGGACCTGACCCTGATCGCCCCGGTGATCGGGCGCACCCCGACGATCGCCGACTTCCGGCCGTTCGCCGGGGCTCCCGACCGGTTCAACTTCGCTCCGTTCAACTTCATCCAGACCCCGCTCGAGCGCTACGGGGTCTTCGCCAACGTCCGCCAGGAGGTCGGCGACAGCTTCGCAGTTCTCGCTCAAGGGGGTGTGGAACCGGCGCAACTCGAAGAACCAGGCCGCGCCGCTGCCTTTGTTCGTCGGGCCCGACGCCGGCAACGGCAATCTGCTCGACACGATCACCATCCACTCGACCAATCCGTTCAATCCGTTCGGGGTGACCCTCGATTCCACCAACCTCGCCTTCATCGGCCGGCGGGTCGTCGAGGGCGGGCCGCGCCGCTACAACCAGCAGGTCGAGACCTGGTATGCGGCGGCCACGGTCGACGGCGATTTCGAGGTCGGCGGGCGCGACTGGTATTGGGACGTCAACGCCGTCTACGGCCGCAACGACGCCGACCAGACCGTGTTCGGCAACATCAACGCCGCCAACCTCGCCCGGGCGCTCGGCCCGGTCGCCCTGTGCACCGCCCCCTGCGTGCCGTTCAACATTTTTGGGGGGGCGGGGTCGATCACCGAGGCGCAGTATAATTATGTCGCGTTCGAGCAGAACGACAGCAGCCGCCAGAAGCTTTGGGACTTCAGCGCCAATTTGACCGGCGAGCTGTTCGACCTGCCCGGCGGCGCGGCCGGCTTCGCGCTCGGGGTCGAGCATCGCGACCAGAAGGGCCGCTTCGACCCCGACGAGGTGGTCGCCGCCGGCCTCGGCTCCGACATCCCGGCGCTCCCGACCAGCGGCGGCTACGACGTCAGCGAGGCCTATCTCGAGCTCCGCCTGCCGCTGCTTCGCGACACGCCCTTCTTCCACCGGCTCGAGCTGACCGGCGCCGGCCGCTATTCCGATTATTCGACCTCCGGCTCGACCGCGACCTTCAAGGTCAGCGCCAACTGGCAGCCGATCGAGGACCTTTTGTTCCGCGGCAGCTGGGCGGAAGGCTTCCGGGCGCCGACGATCGGCGAATTGTTCGGGACTCCGTCGCGCTTCGACCAGGAGATCGTCGACCCCTGCTCGGCGGTCGGAGGCGCGATCCCCGCCGCGGTCGCCGCCAATTGCATCGCCGACGGGGTGCCGGCGGGCGGAAGCTACGTCCAGGCCAATCCGCAGCTTCCGGTGGTCACCGGCGGCAACCAGGACCTCGACGCCGAGAGCAGCGAAAGCTGGGTGTTCGGGGCGGTGTGGAGCCCGAGCTTCGTCCCCCGCCTCAGCCTCGAGGCCAATTATTTCGACATACGCGTCGACGGCGCCATCCAGGCGATCGACGCCGAGGTGCTGCTCGCCCGCTGCGCCGAGGACGGCGACGCCTTGTCCTGCGCGGCGATCGACCGCTCGGCCTCGGGCGCGGTCACCCAGATCCGCGGCCTCCTCCAGAACATCGCCGGGATCGAGACCGACGGGCTCGACGTCACCCTCAATTACCGCACCGGCGAGACCGGGGCGGGGCGCTTCGGCCTGTTCTGGACCAACACCTTCCTGTTCAACTACCACGTCTCGGTGCCGGCGACCGACGGGATCACCGTGATCGAGCGCGAGGGCACCGAGCAGGGCAGCCCCGACCAGGCCTTCCCGAAGTGGAAGTCGACCGCGGTGCTCGACTGGAGCCAAGGCGGCGACGGCGGCTTCGGGGCGTCGCTGACCGGCCGCTACATCGGCGGGGTCGACGAGGCCGACGGCAACCGAATGGGCTCGCGCTTCTACACCGACCTCCAGCTCAGGTGGGAGCCGGCCAGCGCCAAGGGCTTCGGCTTCGCCTTGGGCGCCAACAATCTGTTCAACGTCGACCCGCCGGCCTGCTTCACCTGCGGCCTCAACAACATGGACCCGACGACCTACGACGTGCCGGGCACCTTCTATTACGCGCGGGTGTCGCTGAAGATGTGAGGGGAGGGCGGCTCGCCTTCCTTCCCCTCGCCTTGCCGTTCGCGGCGCTGTCCGGCTGCGGCATGAGCTATGAGGAGTGCCGGAGCCGCGCCCTCAAGGAATGGCAGAAATGCGCCGGCGAGGCGATCCGCCGCGACTATCCGCGGCCGGGCGCGCTCGGCGCGTGCGAACGGACCCACGACCGCAAGGCGGAAGGCTGCAAGCGCTGGCCCAAGGCGGCGGACGAGGCGCGCCGGCCGCGGGGGGTCCCGGCCTAGGCGCCTCGGGGTCGAAAATCGGTGTCCGACACCGATTTTCCGGGCGGCGATCGCGGCAGCGGCGCGGGAGGGGGACAGGCTGGTGACAGTCGCGTGACTGTCACCACCGCCCGATGTTTCACGCGAAGGCGCGAAGGCGCGAAGGAAGGACGCGAAGGGGGGTGGGCCTGCGGCGCCGGGGGAATTCGGTGCCAGGCACCGAGGAATTATCTCAGGTACCTGGCACCAGCACAGGCTGGCACCAGCACAGGCCGGTGCGCCGCGGAAGGCGGGAATCCGCTCGGGGAGAAAAGGGGACACGTACTTTTTCGCGAAAAGGTACGTGTCCCCCTCAACCCCGGAAAAGGTACGTGTCCCCCTCAACGTGTCCCCCTCAACCCGGATTGAAGCAGGCCGGGGACCGTTGCCGCGATCTCGCCGGACCCGGCGCGACCCCTCGGCGAGGCAAGGAAACTGGTGTCTGACACCAATTTACACCCGGTTGCCCATGCCGGTTGAGACGAACCGCCGCAAAGTCGGCTGAGCCGTGGAACGGCAATGATTCGAGCGGAATTATCTCAGGTACCTGGCACCAGCACTCTGCTCAGGTACCTGGCACCAGCACTCTGCTCACTCATCGGGAGCCGCGGCCGACCGGATTGCCGCGGTGACAGGCCCCTCTAGACCGTCGTCATATCCCGACGGGCCGATACTATTTTTGGATGTGAATCGCTTATTGTTGCGAGACCTTTTGCTGAAACGCATGATTTGGGCGGCGGCGCCGCCGGCCAGGGTGGTCTGGCGGTTCGTCCGCCTGACGAAAGGAACGCTTATGACCTTCGTCGAAGCGTGCATTGCCCTTGGAGCGATGTGCGCCTTCGCGGCCTTGATCCTCAAGGCCGTGGAGGTGGCGCGCTCCAAATAGGGCGTGCACCCGGGCGGGGGTCGGGCTGCAACCCGGCCCCCAAACGATTGAGCCCCGGCCACTGCAATGACCGGGGCTCCGATGACGAAAGTCACTCTGCTTATGACATTTGCCGGCTTTGCGTATAGCGCACCCCGGCGGGATTTTCAATAGCGAAGATATTGCGGTGGGGGCGGCCGCCCGCTGCGGGCGACGGCGGACCCCGGCCAGGGCCAGGCTCGGCCGTGCCCGTCATCCCGGACTTGATCCGGGATCCCTCTTCTTGCGGCGGCGGAAGGCTGCGAGAAGGGAAGGTGGATCCCGGGTCGAGCCCGGGATGACGGGGTGGGGAGGAGGTGCGGTCGGTTCGAAAAGGGTGACAGCGGCCCATTTTCGTCGGACAATGCCCGCTGTCGCCTAGTCCAGGGATCGGGGACCCATCGATGACCGCCGCGATCGTCGCCAGCCTCATTCTCGTTGCGCTCGCGATCCTCATCCTGCGCGGCATCCGCGGGCCGCGCGGTTTTTCCGACCGGGACCATCATGGCGGCTTCCAGGGCGGCGACGGCCACGGCGGCGGCGACTAGGGTGCGGGTTTCGGGCCGGGCCTGGAAATCGGGGAGGGAAGAAGGATGGACCGGCTGAGCTTCGACGACCCGCTGTTCGCGGCCTATGCGGTGGCGGCGGGGCTGATGATCCTGCTCGCCGTCGCCACCTCGTGGCTGACGGTGTGGCGGATGATGCGCGAGAAGGGGGGCTTCAGGGCGCCCGAGGATCTCAGGCGCACCCCGCTCAACCCAGCTCCCGATCCGGCCCAGCTCGAGCCCAACGAGCGGGTCGAGCGGGTTCGGCGCATCCAGCTCAACCATCTCGAGAATCTGCCCTTCTTCCTGGTCGCGGGCCTGCTGTTCGTGCTGACCGGGCCGGAGCTGTGGCTCGGGCGGCTGCTGCTGTGGGGCTATGCCGGCTCGCGGCTGCTCCACTTCCTCGCTTACCTGACCGAGCGCGACCACGAGACGCGGGCGACCCTGTGGACGATCGGCTCGCTGATCCTGGTCTACATGACGGTCCGGGTGCTTGTGGCCGGCCTCGGATTCTGACGGGCAATTCGCTGCCAGGCATCGAGGAACCTGCCAGGAGAAAAGGGGACACGTACTTTTTCGCGAAAAAGGTACGTGTCCCCCTCAACCAAGCACCGAGGGAAACACCGAGGGATCATCCTGGGTACCTGGCACCAGTACGTCCCCTGGCACCAGTACGTTCCGCGCCAGTACCTCCCCACCAGTACCTCACATTTTTTGAACGCGACGACGCAACGACGCAACGAAAGCGGGGCCTTGAAACCCGCCGCGGTCACCGAGTGGCTCTGCCTCGTCGCGTCGTCGCGTCGTCGCGTTGAAACCCGAGGGGGCAGGGCGCCGGGAAGAGTTCGGGAGAAAGGGGACACGTACTTTTTCGCGAAAAGGTACGTGTCCCCCTCAACCACCCGCGAAAAGGTACGTGTCCCCCCCAACCAAGGTACGTGTCCCCCCCCAACCCGCGAAAAGGTACGTGTCCCCCCCAACCAAAGGTACGTGTCCCCCCCAACCGTGTCCCCCCCAACCCGGAGAAAAGGTACGTGTCCCCCCCAACCCCGCCGCGGTCACCGAGTGGCTCTGCCTCGTCGCGTCGTCGCGTCGTCGCGTTGAAACCCGAGGGGGCAGGGCGCCGGGAAGAGTTCGGGAGAAAAGGGGACACGTACTTTTTCGCGAAAAGGTACGTGTCCCCCTTAACCCAAGGAAACGGGCGTCTGTCACCAATTTACACCCGGTTGCCGATGCCGGTTGAGACGAACCGCCGCAAAGTCGGCTGAGCCGTGGAACGGCAATGATTCGAGCGGGTTGAGCCGACGAGCGGGACCAACCACCAGTTTGGAGACAGCGTAATGAACCAGAACCTCGTGTCGGCCGTGTTCGACAATCGATCGGAAGCCGAAGCCGCCGTTCGGGAGCTCCGCCAGCTGGGCGTCGACGACGGCGCCCTCTCGGTGATCGCCCGCCATGACGGCGCCGGAGGCGATTACGGCGGCGCCCCTACGCACGAGGTGAAGGAGAAAGGCGAAGGGTTGATCAAGGGCGCCCTCGGCGGCGCCGGAGTCGGCGCCCTGCTCGGAATCGCCGCGCTCGCCATCCCCGGAGTCGGCCCGCTCGCCGCCGCCGGCGCGATCGCCGCTTCGGCCGTCCCCGAAGCCGCCGCGATCGGCGCGGGCGTGGGCGCGCTGACCGGAGGCCTGACCGGTCTCCTCACCAAGCACGGAGTCAGCGACGAGGACGCCGAATATTATGAGGGCCATATCAACAAGGGCGGAATCTTCGTCTCCGTCGACACCGGCGAAGCCGGGATCGGCGCCGACCAGGCCCGCGACATCCTGTACCGCAACGGCGGGCACAGCGCGTCGCGGGCGAGGGCTGCGACCGCCGTCTGAGCGAACGGATCGCCGATGAAGGCGCCCCGGCCGTCGAGCCGGGGCGCCTTTTTTGCTGGAGGGACAGTCTGGTGACAGTCCCGTGACTGTCACCGAGCAATTCGGTGCCAGGCACCCGAGGGAATCATCGGGAGGCCTGCGGCGCCTAAGAGCGACGCCGACCGAGAGAAGGCGGAGGACGATTTTCGCAACCGTCTCGGGCGCGGTCGGCCGATTCCGCATTGCCTACAAAAAAGCGCTTTTTCGCCAGTGACTTCAAAGGCTAAGGCGGAAAAAAATAGGATTTCCTTTTTCGTTCTATTTGTGTTCTAATATGGGGAGGGCTGATTCGGATCGGGACGTGGGCGACATGGGCAAGGACAGGGGGCGCGGGAGCATGCCGCGGATCACGGCGCTGGCGATGGGCGAGTATGTCGAGCGGCTGAGCCGGGGGGAGAATTACGAGGCGGCGGCCCGGGGGGCGGGGCATAGCCGGAGCGCCTTCTTCCAGCTGCGCCGGCGCGATGCGGAGTTCGCTTCGGTGTGCGAGGCGGCGGCGGCGCGTTCGAGCGGCAAGACCTTCGTCCACGGCACCCACGGGCGCAAGCTCCAGCTCAGGAAGACCCGCCGGACCGTCTTCACCGCCGACCGGCAGGACATCTTCCTCGCCCATTTCCTCGGCACCGCCGACACCGCCGCCTCCGCCGCCCGGGCCGGGGTGTGCGAGGGGACGGTCGACAAGATGCGCCAGAAGAATCCGGACTTCGACCGGCGGTTCCGGGAGGCCCTCGACCAGGCCTATGTGAAGCTCGACGCCGACGTCGCGGCGCGGCGCATGGCCGAGCAGAAGAGGCTCCGCGAGGTCGAGCCGACCGGAGCGCCCGAGCCCGAATTCGAGCGGGCGATGACATTGCTGAAGCGCTGGGACCGCCGCCACGGGCCGCCGGATTCGCGCGCCGTCGGACGCGGCGCCCGGGAACGGTGGGACTTCGAGGAGGCGCTCGCCCTGCTCGAGCGCAAGCTCAGGAACATGGGCATCGCGATCGCCAAGCTGCCGCCCGGATACCAGCGCCCCGACGGCCACCTGCCGCTGCTTCCGCCGCCGCCGCGCGGGGAGGGCGGCGAGCCGGAAGGCGGGGAGGCCGGATCGGGCGGGGAGGAGGGGGAATGACCGTCTCCCGGCTGAAGCTGCGCGAAGAGGCCCGGGCCGCCGGCTGGAGCCGGGCGGACGCGGTCGCCATCCTCCTCACCCTCATCCGGCTTCCGCCGGGCGAGCGCCGGCGGGTGCTCGCCGCGATGCCGCCGGCGGCGGTGCGGGCGATCGTCGACGAATGGTGGTGGCAGGCGCGCGGCGGGCAGATCGAGCCGCCGGCCTGCGCGGACGGCCGGCCGTGGCGGGTCTGGGCGCTGATCGCCGGGCGCGGCTTCGGCAAGACCCGGGCCGGCGCCGAATGGGTGTCGCAGCGGGCGCGCGAGACCCCCGGCGCCCGGATCGCCCTCGTCGCCGACAGCATGGACGAGGCGGAGCGGGTGATGATCGAGGGCGAGAGCGGGATCCTCGCCTGCGCCCGCTGCGACGAGCGGCCGCGCTGGATCGCGAGCCGGCGCCTGCTGGTCTTCCCGTCGGGCGCGCTCGGCTTCGTCTACGGCGGCGAGCGGCCCGGCCGGCTGCGCGGGCCGCAGCATCATTTCGCCTGGTGCGACGAGCTCGCCAAATGGCGCCATGCCGGCGAGACGTGGGACAATCTGATGATGGGCCTGAGGCTCGGCACGGCGCCCCGGACGATCTTCACCACGACCCCCAAGCCGATCGCAACCCTGAGGCGGATCCTCGCCCTGCCGAGGGTGGTCCGGACCCACGGCCGGACCTCCGACAGTCCCGACACGGCCGAGGATTTCCGCGAGGCGATGCGGATCTACGAGGGCACCCGACTCGGCCGCCAGGAGCTCGACGGCGAGCTTCTCGACGACCTGCCCGGGGCGCTGTGGACCCGCGAGATGATCGAGGCGTCGCGGACGGCGATGCCGCCGAGGGCCTTCTTCAGGCGGGTGGTGATCGGGGTGGACCCGCCGGTGACCGCCGGCGGCGATTCCTGCGGGATCGTCGTGTGCGGGCTCGGCGGCGACGATCTCGGCTACGTTCTCGCCGACCTCAGCGTCGCCGGCGAGCGGCCGGAGGGCTGGGCGCGACGGGCCGCCGACGCCGCCGCGGCCTGGGACGCGCAGCTGGTGGTGGCGGAGAAGAACCAGGGCGGCGAGATGGTCGAGAGCGTGCTCCGCGCCGCCGACTTCGCCCTCCCGGTCCGCCTCGTCCCGGCGGTCGGCAGCAAGGCGGCGCGCGCCGAACCGGTGGCGCTCCGCTTCGAGACCGGCCGGGCGCGGCTGGCCGGCGCCTTTCCGGCGCTGGAGGACGAGCTTTGCGCGCTCACCTATGCCGGCTTCGAGGGCGAGGGCGGCTCGCCGGACCGGGCCGACGCGATGGTCTGGGCGATGAGCGAGATCTACGCGAAGCGGCCGGAGCCGCGGATCCGGATGCTGTGAGGGTTGGAACGAAGCCGGCCCGGCCCCATTTAGGAGCGGCAGGAAAGGAGCTTGGCGATGGCCGGCGGATGGGCGCGCGACGGCGCGGTTCAGGACCAGATCGACGATACGGTGAAGGACGCGGTGCTCGGGGCGCGGGCCCGGCTTCCGGCGGGCGAGGGCTCCGAATATTGCGAGGATTGCGGCGAGCTCATCCCCGAGCGGCGGCGGGCGGCGCTGCCGGGCGCGCGGACCTGCGTCGCCTGCCAGTCGGAGCGCGATGCCGAGGCGCTGCGGTCGGGCGCCGGGATCAACCGGCGCGGGAGCAAGGACAGCCAGCTGCGCTGAAAAATCGGTGTCCGGCACCGAATTTCGGGGCGGGTCAGGCTCCCGTCTCGCTGAAGCTCTCATAAGCGATGGTGAGCTCCTCGCCCTCCTCGATGTCGCGAAGCGCGGTGAAGGCGAGATCGCGGCCGGCGGCGACGTTGGGCGTCCCGCCGGGGGCGGCTCGTTGAGGTACCAGCCGGGGGTGAGGTTGTTGAAATTGGCGGGGCAGCCGATCGCCTCGCCGCGGCGGATTCCGAAATCGTCGTAGAGGGCGCGCTCGGCCTCGCCGAGGCCGGCGGCGTCGAGCTCGGCCCGGCTCACCCAGGCCAGCGGCACCCGGTCGTTGGCGAAGAGATCGGTGCCCTTCGGGATCGGCCGGATCGCGAACACGCCGATCCCCTCGATCGCCGACACGCCGAGCCGGACCCAGACTCCTTCATGGGGCAGTTTCGTCGCCATGCCCGCCCCCTAGTGACAGTCACTAGTGACTGTCACTAGTGACAGTCACTTTCTCGCGAAGAGGAGCCTGTCCATGCCGAGGGGAAGCTGCCTGTGCGGCGCCGTGAGCTTCGAGGTGACCGGCGAGCTGCCGGGGCCGGACGCCTGCCATTGCTCGCAATGCCGCAAGTCGTCGGGCCACGTCTTCGCCTCGACCGACGTGCCGCGCTCGGCGCTCAAGGTCGAGGGGGAGGACAAGGTCGCCTGGTACCGCTCGTCTCGGAAGGTGAGGCGCGGCTTCTGCTCGGTGTGCGGCTCGTCGCTCTTCTGGGACCCGATCGGGCGCGACTGGACGGCGGTGGCGATGGGGGCGTTCGAGGCTCCGACCGGGACCCGGCTCGCCAAGCATATCTACACCGCCGACAAGGGCGATTATTACGACATCGGCGAGGACGGCCTGCCGCGGCACGAGCGGCCGCCGGGGGCGCCGGGCTAGGAGCCGCGGCCGGGCCGGTTGACGGCGTCGCGGAGAGAGCCGGCGCGAGCCTCGAGCTCGGCCCGCTCCGAGGGCGAGATGCCGTCGCGGCCGTAGCGGCGGCCGAGCCGGCCGATGGCGCGCGCCTCGCGGTCCAGGCGCCGGGCCTCGCGGGGCGAGATCCGGCCGGAGTCGCGCGCCCGGTCGATGCGGCGGTCGATGTCGCGAAGCTCCTTGCCGAGCGGCGGGCCGGGGAGGCGGCTGTCGGGGAGGAAGGGGTTCGCCGCCGGCACCGGGCCGTAATCGGGCTTGCCGGCGATCTGGGCGGAGGCCGGGGCGGCGAGCGCGCCGGCGGCAAGGAGGCAGAGGAGGGCGGGGCGCATGGCGGTGCTCCGGGCGGCGGGTCGCCCGCCTTTTTCGTTACGCAAGCTGAACGAGGGCCGAACCGGACCGGCTATTTCGACGGATCGGCGGCCGGATCGGGGCCGGCCGGCGGCGACGATGAAGCAGCCGCGCCTGTTGGCCTTCGAATCCCTGGTCATCGCCGCCTCGACTCATGCCCGGGGAGGCGTGAGCGGTCGGCGGCGCCTCCGGTTGGGGAGCGTCAGCCGATCGAGCCGACCTTCTCGCCGTCGCGCCAGACGTCGCAGACCGGGCAGTCGTCGTCCTGCTCGGCGCGGGCCACCGCCTCGCGGTCGCTCTCGGCGAGGATGTCCTTGCGCTTGACCACCACGCCGCCGGCCTTGGCCAGCTTGTTCACCCGGTAATGACGCATTCCCCGACTCCCGCCTTCGCCGGCAAAGCGTGGCGCAATCTCCGCTCGGACGTCAAGGGCGGATGGCCGTCGCGGGCCGCGGCCGCGACGGGGCTTGAGCCGGCCGCGCTTACGTCCCATGTAACCGGGGCACCACCACCCGCAGCAGGACGCCTCCCCACCATGGACCATGAAGACATCATCGCCGGCCTCGTTCCGATCGTGATCGAGCAGTCGAACCGCGGCGAGCGCAGCTTCGACATCTATTCCAGGCTGCTGAGGGAGCGGATCGTCTTCGTCACCGGGCAGGTCGAGGACCATATGGCGACGCTGGTGACGGCGCAGCTCCTCTACCTGGAGAGCGAGAATCCGAAGAAGGACATCTTCATGTACATCAACTCGCCGGGCGGCGTGGTGACGGCCGGAATGGCGATGCACGACACGATGCAGTACATCCGCCCGCGCGTCGGAACGGTGTGCATCGGCCAGGCCGCCTCGATGGGCGCCTTCCTGCTTTGCGCCGGCGAGCCCGGAATGCGGGTCGCTTTGACCAACGCGAGGATCATGGTCCACCAGCCTTCCGGAGGGGCCCAGGGCCAGGCCACCGACATCGAGATCCAGGCCCGCGAGATCCTCCGGATCCGCCACCGGATGAACGAGCTGATGGCGAAATATACCGGCCAGTCGATCGAGGCGATCGAGAGCGCGGTCGAGAGCGACAAGTTCTTCAGCGCCGGCGAGGCGAAGGATTTCGGGCTTGTGGACGAGGTGTTCGACAAGCGGCCTGCGCCGGGCGAGGGGGATAGTACGCATCAGGCGGAGGCGGCTTAGGGCCCCGGGGCGCCGCGATCGCGGCCTCCCAGGGATGCAGATGAGCCCGCGTAGCTCCCGCTTGCCGTTGACAACGCGCAAAATGTCCACGCTGTCCGGCCCGACCTGGTAAAAAACCAGATAGCGACCGACGACCAGGCTGCGGATGCCCGGTCCGAGTTCAGGGCGCGCCGTTCCGCACTGGGGGAAGTCAGTCAACCGTTCGGTCGCCGCCGCGATGCGAGCGCCGAGGCGATCCGCGGCACGGACATCGTCAGCGGCGATCCATTGCCAAATCTCGTCGACATCCCGGATGGCCTGCGGGAGCCGACGAATCCTCATTCGGCGGCGGCCTGCCGCTTCGCCGCGAGCCGCGCCCGTCCGCGTCGGGCGATGTCGGCGGCGTCGAAGCCGCCCTCGACGGGCTCGCCGCTCGCCAGCCCTTCCTCCACGAGCTCGCGCAGTCGCTGGATGTAGGCTTCGCGCTCGCGCTTCCAGTAGCGGAGCGCGTCACGGACGACCTCGCTCGCGGTCGAATAGTCGCCGCTCGCCACGGCGGCCTCGATGTCCCTCACAAGCTCGTCGGTGAGGGCGATGCTCAATTTCTTCACGCCGGCCATGTCGCGCTCCTGGTAGGATTTATTCCTACTAGCGGTTTCGGGCCGGGCGAGGCAAGGTTTCATCGGGGCAGAATAACCGTAGCGGCCAGGTCCATCGAAGCGCCGCGCCGAATCGAGACGGACAAGACCTCGCTTTCGTTGACGGCGCTGATGGCCGAGGCCGGGAGGTCCCACCTGATGGGCGAGGCCCGGGTCGAGCCGGCGCGGATGACGGCGGCCGCGGTCCGGGCGGGGGACGGGCTGCATTATCCGGCACCCTAGGCTCGGCCCGCCGGAACCGGGCGGCGCCTCCCTTTGTTACGCGACCGTCATCTCCAAGGGGACATCCACATGAACCGCAACGTCACGATCGGCCTCGGCACCCTCATCGTCATCATCATCATCGTCGCCCTGGTCTTCTAGGGGCAGTCGCCCGCGAGCGCGCCGGCCCGAGCCGCGGGCCCGAAACAGGCCGTCTCCGTCCGGTCCCGGGCGGGCGTCCCGCCGCGGGCGCCCGGGCCCTTGTCGCAGTAGGGCGGCGGGGCCACATGGGGGAGGTAAGCCCGGCGGCGGCGGGAATCCTCCCCGCCCTGCGGCAGTCCGCCTCCGGCGGGCGACGGACGTTAATCAATAAGCCATTGTGGTCGTGCGATAGTGCGGGCTAGACTGGCCCCTCAGCAAAGGGCGGGCGCCGCTCAGGCGCTCCGTAAGGACGAGAATGACGAAGCTAAGCGGCAGCGACTCCAAGAGCACCCTCTACTGCTCCTTCTGCGGCAAGTCGCAGCACGAGGTCAGGAAGCTCATCGCGGGGCCCACCGTGTTCATCTGCGACGAATGCGTCGAGCTGTGCAACGACATCATCCGCGAGGAGACCAAGTCCTCGCTGGTCAAGACCCGCGACGGGGTGCCGACGCCGCTCGAGATCTGCAAGCATCTCGACGATTACGTGATCGGCCAGAGCCACGCCAAGCGCGTCCTCTCGGTCGCCGTCCACAACCATTACAAGCGGCTCGCGCACGGCTCCAAGGGCGGCGAGGTCGAGCTCTCCAAGTCGAACATCCTGCTCGTCGGGCCGACCGGCTGCGGCAAGACCCTGCTCGCCCAGACCCTGGCTCGGCTGCTCGACGTGCCCTTCACCATGGCCGACGCGACGACCCTCACCGAGGCGGGCTATGTCGGCGAGGACGTCGAGAACATCATCCTGAAATTGCTCCAGGCCAGCGACTATAATGTCGAGCGGGCGCAGCGCGGCATCGTCTATATCGACGAGATCGACAAGATCAGCCGCAAGTCGGACAATCCCTCGATCACCCGCGACGTCTCGGGCGAGGGCGTCCAGCAGGCGCTGCTCAAGCTGATGGAAGGCACGACCGCCTCCGTCCCGCCGCAGGGCGGGCGCAAGCATCCGCAGCAGGAGTTCCTGCAGGTCGACACGACCAACATACTGTTCATCTGCGGCGGCGCCTTCGCCGGCCTCGAGAAGATCATCGCCGACCGCCTGCAGGGCAAGTCGATCGGCTTCGGCGCCTATGTCGCCGCGCCCGAGGAGCGCCGCACCGGCGAGATCCTGCGCCAGGGCGAGCCGGACGACCTGCTGAAGTTCGGCCTCATCCCCGAGTTCGTCGGCCGCCTGCCGGTGATCGCGACGCTCGAGGACCTGGACGAGGCCGCGCTGGTCAAGATCCTCAAGGAGCCGAAGAACGCCCTCATCAAGCAGTACGCCAAATTGTTCGACATGGAGGACGTCCAGCCTCGGCTTCACCGAGGAGGCTCTGACCGCCGTCGCCAAGAAGGCGATCGAGCGCAAGACCGGCGCCCGCGGGCTGAGGTCGATCCTCGAGAACATCCTGCTCGACACGATGTTCGACCTGCCGTCGATGAACGGGGTCGACGAGGTGATGATCGACAAGGACGTCGTCGAGGGCCGCAAGGACCCGATCCGGGTCTATGCCGAGAAGCAGGGCGAGAGCGCGGCCTAGCGTCATCCCGGACTTGATCCGGGACCCACCTTCTTCGCCCCCACTTGCCGAAAGGGAAGGTGGATGCCGGATCAAGTCCGGCATGACGGGTTATCCGGCGCCGGCGGTTTCCCGCCGCCGCCACATCAGCGCCGAATAGACCGCCAGGGCGATGGCGAGGCCGATGAACCAGGCATAGGCGTAGGCCGCCGCCCAGCTGTCGCCGATCCAGGCGAAGGCGCTTGGCGCCGCCGTCCTGAGGAAGCCGGGGAGGTTGGGCAGGACCCCGGCCGCGAAGGCGATCAGCGCCGCCGGGTTCCAGCCGCCGCGATAGGAGTAGCGGCCGTCGGCGCGGTAGAGGTCGTCGACGTCGAGCCGGGTGCGGCGGATCAGCCAGTAATCGGCGATGAGGATTCCGGCGATCGGGCCGAGCAGGGCGCTGTAGCCGGCCAGCCAGACGAAGATGTAGCCGCCGGTCGTCTCGAGCAGCTTCCAGGGCATGATCAGGACGCCGATCACCGCGGTGATCGTGCCGCCGGTCCGGTAGGAGATGAGCTTCGGCAGGAGCGCCGAGAAATCGTAGGCCGCCGAGACGAGGTTCGCGGCGATGTTGCACGAGACGGTGTCGACCGCGATGACGATCAGGCCGAGCAGGACGAACGGCCCGGCGAGGGTGCCGGCGAGCTCGACCGGGTCCCAGATCGCCCGGCCGTAAATGACCACCGTCGCCGAGGTGGTCATCACGCTCGCCAAAGCGATCAGGCCCATCATCGGCGGCAGGCCGAGCGCCTGGCCGACCGCCTGGTCCTTCTGGCTTCGGGCGAAGCGCGTGAAATCGGGGATGTTGAGGGCCAAAGTCGCCCAATAGCCGACCATCGCGGTGAGCGCCGGCCAGAAGACGATCCAGAACTGGCCCGAGCGGGCTGCGCCGGGCGCGAAGGCGGAGGGCGCCGAGAAGATCGGCCCGAGCCCGCCGGCGCGGTCCACGGCCCACCAGACCAAGGCGATGCAGGCGAGGATCTTGGCCGGCGCGGTCCAGGTCTCGAGCCGGCGGATCGTCGTCAGCCCCTTGCGGACGAAATAGAGCTGGATCGTCCAGAAGGCGGCGAAGGCGACGAGCTGGCCCGGGCCGATGCCGAGGAAGGGGAGGGGAGCGCCGCGCAGGTCGCGGGCGATCAGGACCCCGAGCAGGGTCAGAAGCGCCATGCCGCCGATCCAGGTCTGGATCCCGTACCAGCCGCAGGCCACCAGCGCCCGAGCCAGCGCCGGCAGCCGGGCCCCGGCGGTGCCGAACGAGGCCCGGGCGAGCACCGCATAGGGCACTCCGTAGCGCGCCCCGGCATGGCCGATCAGCAGCAAGGGGACGAGGACGATGACGTTGCCGAGAAGCACCGTCCCGGCCGCCTGCCAGGCCGACATGCCCTGCTCGACCAGCCCGCCGGCGAGCATCCAGCCGGGGACGGCGACGATCATCCCGATCCAGAGGGCGGCGTAATGGTACCAGGCCCAGGTGCGCTGCTCCGGAGTTGTCGGAGCGAGGTCCGGATTCCAGAGGGAGTCCGCGCGGTCGCTTGGCATCTGCCCCCCTTCCGTCATGCCAGCGCAGGCTGGCATCCCAGCGGGTGAAAGGCCATGGCGTTCTTCACCCCCAGGGACCCCAGCCTTCGCTGGGGCGACGCGTTATTCAGGCCGGACGTTGGCGACCTTGTACTGGAAGACTTCCTGCCTGGGTGAGGCAGCGGCGGGTCGAGCCGTCGCCGCCCTGCTCCTTGACCGCCTTCTGGCGGTACATGATCTCGGTCAGGAGCTTGCGCGACACGCCCATGCGGATCAGGAAGTCGTTGTCCTCGCTGGCGAGCAGGGCCGAATCCTGCTCGATCTCGCCGATCAGCCCGACCGTGCTCTCGGTGCCGCGGAGCACCTCCGCCTCGATCGCTCCGCGGTCGCTGGTATGGGTGAACATGTGGACGACGAACAGGCCGCCGGGATCGACCATCCGGCCGCGCCCGCCCATGAACACGAAATTGCAGGCGGAGAAGCAGGCCCAGCCGTCCGGGATCCGGGTGAAGGCCATGGACTGGCGGATCAGCTTGCCCGCTTCGGTGCCCGCCCGGGCGTCGCCGCCGGGCGAGCGGAGCCAGATCTGGTCGATCGGCTCATGTTTCTTGAGCGCCGCCGGCCAGGCGGGCCGGGACGCCGCTGTCGATCGCGCCTTCGGCGAGGAGGATGCGCATGCCGCCCTCCTCGCGGAGGGTGAACTGCATCGTCCTGTGCGGCGAGAAGTTGAGCTCCTTCGGGCAGGTCGGATTGGCCGGGTCGACGGCGGCCTGCGCCGCCGAGGCCGGACAGCAGGGCCGCCAGAGCCAGACAGGTCGATCGCCCCCCGCATCGCCTCAGGCCGCGAGGACGTAATTGCCGCCGCCGGGCTTGCGGCACATGCGCTTGTCGACCGTCGTCTCCTCGCCGTCGACGATGACGACGTCGGTGATCAGCATGCAGCTGCCGCCGTCGGCGGAGGCCCTCTGGTCGCGGACCGTCGACGAGCCCTTGACGCCGGGCCGGGTCTCGCTCTCCCAGGTCGTGGTGGTGCCGACTCCGCCGCGAACGGCATTGTCGGTGGCGGTCGCCGCCTGGACCTGCTCCTTGCAGTCGAGCTTGCGGATGATCGCGTCGGTGAGCAGCGAGGCGACCGGAAGGCCGGCGGCGATGAGGGCGCCCGGAGCGCCGCCCCAGCCGCCGAGCGCGCTGCCGGCGATGCCGCCGGCGATGGCGCCGAACATGCCGCCGCTCTTCTTCTTCTTGGGCTGGCATTTCTGCCCGGCCGAATCGGCGCCGCGCTCCTTGGCGTAGACGGCGGGCTGAGCCGACAGCAGAAGAAGCGGAACGCACGCGAACAGATACCGACGCATAAGATGACTCCCCGATTGGGCCTGACTGGCCTGTCGAAAGCCTGCGCTAATCCAGCCCTGTTGCGGCTTCATGCCGCGGGCCCGGCGCCTGTGTTTCAATTGTCGCAGCCTCCGTCCCCGTAACTGCCCTTGGCAGGTTTGCCATATTAGAGGAGGAGCGGAAAAGGGGCAATCGACCGGCCGATTCCGGCCCAGGCGGTGGCGGATGCGCGACCGGCCGCCATTCGCATTGATGACGTGGCGGCGGTCCCCATATAGGTTGCAAGAAGGCCCCAAGGGCCCGCATGTGGAGTTTCGATGACCCAGACCTATCCCGTCCTTCCCCTTCGCGACATCGTCGTCTTCCCGCAGATGATCGTTCCGCTCTTCGTCGGCCGCGACAAATCGGTGGCGGCGCTGGAGAGCGCGATGGCGGCGGACAAGCAGATCTTCCTCGTCTCGCAGCTCGATCCGGCCGAGGACGATCCCGACCGCGACGCGCTCTACGACATGGGCGTGGTCGCCACCGTGCTGCAGCTGCTGAAGCTGCCCGACGGCACCGTCCGGGTGCTGGTCGAGGGCCAGCAGCGCGCCAACCTCGTCTCGATGGCGATGGAGGACCAGCATCTCGTCGCCGAGATCGATCCGATCGAGATCGACGAGCCGGAAGGGCGCCGAGGTCGCGGCGCTGATGCGCTCGGTGGTCGAGCAGTTCGAGAATTATTCGAAGCTGAACCGCAAGCTTCCGGCCGAGACCGCGGTCCAGCTCGGCCAGATCGAGGAGGCCTCGAAGCTCGCCGATTCGGTCGCCGCCAACATCAACATCAAGGTGTCCGACAAGCAGGCGCTGCTCGCCGAGCTCAACCCGGTCCGGCGGCTGGAGATGGTGTTCGCCTTCATGGAGGGCGAGCTGGGAGTGCTCCAGGTCGAGAAGAAGATCCGAAGCCGGGTCAAGCGCCAGATGGAGAAGACCCAGCGCGAATATTATCTCAACGAGCAATTGAAGGCGATCCAGCGCGAGCTCGGCAACGAGGGCGAGGAAGGGGAGGGCGACGAGCTCGCC
The DNA here is from genome assembly GCA_963716155.1 of uncultured Alphaproteobacteria bacterium. GTDB lineage: Bacteria > Pseudomonadota > Alphaproteobacteria > Sphingomonadales > Sphingomonadaceae > Allosphingosinicella. The sequence goes on along the minus strand of OY970297.1, from coordinate 961,014 downwards.
GAGCTCGCCCGCAAGATCGCCAAGACCAAGCTTTCGAAGGAGGCGCGCTCGAAGGCGACCTCCGAGATGAAGAAGCTGAAGGCGATGGCGCCGATGTCGGCCGAGGCGACCGTCAGCCGCAACTATCTCGACGTGCTGCTCGGCCTGCCCTGGGGCAAGAAGTCGAAGGTCAAGAAGGACATCGCCGAGGCCCAGGCGATCCTCGACGAGGACCATTACGGGCTCGAGAAGGTCAAGGACCGGATCGTCGAATATCTCGCCGTCCAGGCCCGGACCAACAAGCTGAAGGGGCCGATCCTGTGCCTGGTCGGCCCCCCGGGCGTCGGCAAGACCTCGCTCGGCCGCTCGATCGCCCGGGCGACGGGGCGCGAGTTCGTCCGCCAGTCGCTGGGCGGAGTGCGCGACGAGGCCGAGATCCGCGGCCACCGCCGCACCTATATCGGCTCGCTGCCGGGCAAGATCATCTCGAACCTGCAAGAAGGCGGGCAGCTCCAACCCGCTCTTCCTGCTCGACGAGATCGACAAGCTCGGCCAGGATTTCCGCGGCGATCCCGCCTCGGCGCTGCTCGAGGTGCTCGATCCGGAGCAGAACAGCCGGTTCCAGGACCATTATCTGGAGATCGACTACGACCTCAGCGACGTCATGTTCGTCACCACGGCGAACACGATGGACATGCCGCAGCCGCTGCTCGACCGGATGGAGATCATCCGCCTCGAAGGCTATACCGAGGACGAGAAGGTCGAGATCGCCCGGCGCCATCTCATCCCCAAGCAGATCGAGTCGCACGGTCTCAAGGAGGGCGAGCTGGTCTTCGCCGAGGACGGCCTGAGGAGCCTGATCCAGCATTATACCCGCGAGGCGGGCGTGCGGACCCTCGAGCGCGAGATCGCCAAGGTGGCGAGGAAGGTGCTTCGCCGGATCCTCGAGGGCAAGACCGAGCGGGTCGAGCTCACCGCCGAGAATATCGGCGAATATTCCGGAGTCCGCGCGCTTTCGCCACGGCGTGGGCGAGGAAGAGGACCAGATCGGCGCGGTCACCGGCCTCGCCTGGACCGAGGTCGGCGGCGAGCTTCTCACCATCGAGGCCGTCACCGTGCCCGGCAAGGGCCAGATCAAGATGGACCGGCAAGCTGGGTGACGTCATGCAGGAGTTGATCCAGGCCGCCTTCGCCTTCGTCAAGGCGAGGAGCCCGAGCTACGGAGTCAAGCCGAGCCTGTTCGGCCGCAAGGACATCCACGTCCATCTGCCCGAGGGCGCGACCCCGAAGGACGGTCCCTCGGCCGGAGTCGGGATGGTGACGGCGATCATCTCGACCCTGACCGGGATCCCGGTCCGCCGCGACGTCGCGATGACCGGCGAGGTCACCCTGCGCGGACGGGTGCTTCCGATCGGCGGCCTCAAGGAGAAATTGCTCGCCGCGCTCCGCGGCGGGATCAAGAAGGTGCTGATCCCGGCCGAGAACGAGAAGGACCTGGTCGAGATTCCGGCGACGATCACCGGCGGGCTCGAGATCGTTGCGGTCAGCCATGTCGACGAGGTGCTCAGCCATGCCCTGGCGACCCCGGTCGCTCCGATCGACTGGACCGAGGCCGACGAGCTGCCGCCGGTGCCGGCGCCTGAGCTGGCGGCGGCGCCCGACGACGCGACGGGGGCCTCGATCCGGCACTGACCTTCGTCATTGCGAGCGAAGCGCGGCCATCCAGCGCGGCCTCCGACGCCCGCTGGATTGCCGCGTCGCTTCGCTCCTCGCAAGGACGACAAAGGTCCGGATCGGTCGCATTGCTGCAACGCATCAACCATTTTTGATCAAGACGGGGCGATTTTCCCCGGAAAGTCGCGCTTTCCTTTTGACTCGCCTTCCGCTCCTGCCGTTAGATGGAGGGTAGCGCTTGTCCGCGACTCAATCGGAAAAAAGGGGGTTCGGGAGAGATGAACAAGCAGGAGCTGATCGGGGCCGTGGCCGACATGACCGGCCTCAGCCGCGGCGATGCGACGAGGGCCGTCGAAGGCGTGTTCGACACGATCACCGGCGCCCTGAAGCGCGGCGACGAGGTCCGACTGGTCGGCTTCGGCACTTTCTCCTGCTCCAAGCGCAAGGCCTCGACCGGGCGCAACCCCCGTACCGGCGAGCCGATGCAGATCAAGGAATTGACCCAGCCCAAGTTCAAGGCCGGCAAGGTGCTGAAGGACAGCGTCGGGCGCTGAGGCGCTCTGGACAGCCCGCCCGGCGCTGACTAAGTGGCCCGTTCCGATCGGCGTGGGCGCGTAGCTCAGTGGTAGAGCACACCCTTCACACGGGTGGGGTCGTAGGTTCAATCCCTACCGCGCCCACCACGCCTTGCTGCCGAGGCTACTGCCCTTCGAGGGGCAGCTTCTCCTTCGCTTCGCCGACGCCCAGCGCCGCTTTCGCCCGCTCGACCGCCTCGTCGCTCGGTGCTTCGGGCAGTTCCTCACCGGGGCCTCGGGCGTCGTCGGGGATGCCGGGGCCGGTGCCGGCGATGGTTTCGTTGCGGGGGCGCTCGTTGGGGCCGGTGCTGATCTTGGGCTTGTCGTCCATGCCAAATTCTCCTCGCCATGCTAATGACGCGGGCCGCAAGGAGGTTCCGACGATGAGCGAGGCGACCGACGCGATCCTGGCGGAGCTGCGGGCCTTCGGGCTGGGCTATCCGGGCGCCCATTCGAAGGCGCCCTGGCCCGAGCATGACGACCTCGCGGTCAACGACAAGACCTTCGCCTATCTGCCGGTCGCCGGCCAGCCGTTCAGCCTGTCGGTGAAGCTGCCCTACACGGCGAGGTCGCGCTCGAACTGCCCTACGCCAGGCCGACCGGCTACGGCCTCGGCAAGTCGGGCTGGGTGAGCTTCACGCCGTCGGAGGAGGAGATGCCCAGCCTCGGACAGCTCAAGGACTGGATCGACGAGAGCTACCGGGCGCAGGCGCCGAAGAAGCTGGTGAAGGAGCTGGATAGCCGGGATTAACCCCCTCTCCCTCCAGGGGAGACGGGTTTCACGCCATCGCCTCCGCCACGATCTCGTACGACCGCAGCCGCGCCTCGTGGTCGTAGATCTGCGAGACGATCATCAGCTCGTCGGCGCCGGTCCGCTCGACGAAGGCCTCGATCTTCTCCCTCACCGTCGCGGCGTCGCCGATCGCCGAGCAGGACAGGACCTGGCGGAGCATGGCCCGCGCCCTGCGAGCGGCAGGGTCTCGGCATAGCCCGGCACGCGGCGGCGGCAGCTTGCCGGGCTTGCCGGTGCGCAGGTTGACGAAGGCCTGCTGGACCGAGGTGGCGAGAAGCTCCGCCTCCTCCGCCGTCGTCAGCGGCGAAGGCGTTGAAGCCGAGCATGACGTAGGGCCGGTCGAGCTGCGTCCGAGGGCTGGAAGCGCTCGCGGTAGAGCGCGATCGCGTCCGTCATCTGCCGCCGGCGCGAAATGGGAGGCGAAGGCGTAGGGCAGGCCGAGCATCGCCGCCAGCTGGGCCCCGAACAGGCTCGAGCCGAGGATCCAGACGGGGATCGACAGGCCCTCGCCGGGGATGGCCCGGACCGGCGGCCGTCCTCGCGCCCGGCGAAATAATCCATCAGCTCGACGACGTCCTGCGGGAACTGGTTCTCGTCGGAGGCGAGGTTGCGCCGCAGCGCCAGGGCGGCGGCACGGTCGGTGCCCGGCGCGCGGCCGAGGCCGAGATCGACCCGGCCGGGAAAGAGCGATTCGAGCGTCCCGAACTGCTCGGCGATGACCAGCGGCGCGTGGTTGGGAAGCATCACCCCGCCGGCGCCGATCCGGATCGTCGAGGTGCCGGCGCCGACATAAGCGAGCGCGACCGCGGTCGCGGCGCTGGCGATGCCCGGCATCGAATGATGCTCGGCCATCCAGAAGCGCCGGTAGCCGAGCCGCTCGGCGGCCCGGGCGAGATCGAGCGAGTTGCGCAGCGCCGCGCCGGCGTCGGAGCCTTCGGGGACGGGGGCGAGATCGAGGACGGAGAGGGGGATCATGGCTGGGAGATGGGGACGACGTCGTTCCGGCGAAAGCTGTTCGTCGCTTTCCCGTTCCCGGGTCCCGGCTTTCGCCGGGATGACGGAGCCTGTAGGGCAGCGCCCCATGCCTCGCGCGAGCCGCCCCGACCGCCGCCTCTGGCGCGACGAAATCGGCGCGACGCTGGCGCTCGCCTGGCCGCTCATCCTCACCAACCTCACCCAGTCGCTGATCCAGTCGACCGACGTGCTTCTGCTCGGCTGGGCGGGCGCCGGCGTGCTCGCCGCCGGAACGCTCGGAATCAACCTCTATTACGCCTTCCTCGATCTTCGGCATCGGGCTGGTCACCGCGGCGGCGCCGATGATCGCCAAGGAGATCGGCGCCCGCCGGCACAGCGTCCGCGACGTCCGCCGAACCGTCCGCCAGACGATGTGGGCGGCGGCGGCGATGGTGGTGCCGATCTGGATCGTGCTGTGGCACACGCGCCCTATCCTGCTCCGCTCGGCCAGGATCCGGCGCTGGCCGAGGGCGGCGAGACCTTCGTCCGGGCGCTGATGTGGGGAATGCTCCCGGCGCTCTGGTACCTGGTGCTCCGCTCCTTCGTCTCGGCGCTCGAGCAGCCGGCTCTGGTCGCTGGTCGTCGGCCTGGTCGCGGTCGCTCTTCAACGCCGTCGCTCAACTACGGCCTGATCTTCGGCCAGTTCGGGTTGCCCGAGCTCGGCCTGTCAGGGCGCCGGGATCGGCAGCAGCCTGCGCGAACAGCTTCATGTTCCTCGCCATGGCGGCGGTGGTCATGTTCCACCCCCGGTTCCGCCGCTACCGACTGTTCGGCCGCTTCTGGGTCGCGGACTGGCAGCGCTTCCGCGAGGTCTGGCGGCTCGGGCTGCCGATCGCGGTGACCCTCGGCGCTCGAGATCACCATCTTCAACGCCGCCGTCTTCCTGATGGGGCTGATCGGCGCCGAGTTCGATCGCCGCCCACGCGATCGCCCTCCAGATCGCCGCCTTCACCTTCATGGTGCCGCTGGGCCTGACGCCAGGCGGCGACGGTCCGGGTCGGCCTCGCCTACGGTCGCCGCGACCGCGGCCGGGATCGCCCGGGCCGGCTGGACGCGCTTCGCGATCGGGGTCTCGTTCATGGCGCTGATGGCCCTGGTCATGCTCAGCTTCCCCACGGCCCTGGTCGACGCTCTTCCTCGACCCGGCGACTTCCCGCCAACCCGCCGGTCATCCCGCTCGCCGTCTCCTTCCTCTTCGTCGCCGCCCTGTTCCAGATCTTCGACGGCGCCCAGGTCGTCGCCGCCGGAATGCTGCGCGGGCTCCACGACACGAGGGTGCCGATGGTCTATGCCGGCCTCGGCTATTGGGTGATCGGCCTCGTCACTGGGGTCGGGCTCGGCTTCGGCCTGGGCTGGGAGGGGGTCGGCATCTGGATCGGGCTCGCCGCCGGGCTCGGATCGGTCGCCGTCATGCTGCTCGCGCGCTGGCTGAGGCGGGAGCGGCTCGGCCTCATGGAGTGGTGATGCCTTGACGCGTCCGCGCCCCGGCCCCTATGTGCGCGCCGCACCTTCAGGCGCCAGTGGCGATCGTAGCTCAGTTGGTTAGAGCACCGGTTTGTGGTACCGGGGGTCGCGGGTTCAAGTCCCGTCGATCGCCCCACCGCGCCTGTCCAAATCAGGACCAGACATGCATTCGCTGTGGGACTATCCCGATTTCGACGATCATGAGATCGTCCACTTCGTCACGGACCGCGACAGCGGCCTGTGCGCCGTCATCGCCATCCACTCCACCCATCTCGGCCCCGCCGGCGGCGGCGTACGCTTCTGGCATTATGCCGAGCCGGGCGACGCGGTGCGCGACGCTCTGCGCCTGTCGCGGGGGATGAGCTTCAAGAACGCCATGGCCGGCCTTCCGCTCGGCGGCGGCAAGGCGGTGATCCTCGCCGACTCGAAGAAGAGCAAGACGCCGGCGATGCTGGCCGCCTACGGCCGGGCGGTCGAAGGCCTGGGCGGGCGCTACGTCACCGCCGAGGACGTCGGCATGAGCGTCGCCGACATGGTCGCTCTGTCGGAGCATACAAGCCACGTCGCCGGCCTGCCGGTCGCTCAGGGCTCGGTCGGCGGCGATCCCGGGCCGCACACCAGCTACGGCGTCTTCCTCGGCGTCAAGGCGGCGGTGAAGCGGGCGCTCGGCAAGGACAGCCTCGCCGGAGTCCACATCGCCCTCCAGGGCGCCGGCAGCGTCGCGTCGGGCCTCGCCCGCCGGGCCGCGGCGGAAGGGGCCCGGATCAGCCTCACCGACATCGACCGCGGCCGCGCCGAGGCGCTGGCGGCCGAGGTCGGCGGCGAATTCGTCGCCCCCGAGGCGATCATGACGCTCGAGGCCGACGTGCTCAGCCCCAACGCGCTCGGTGCGATCCTCACCGCGGAATCGATCGCCGCGCTCAACGTCCCGGTCGTCGCCGGCGGCGCCAACAACCAGCTCGCCACGCCCGGGGACGGCCAGCGCATCCACCAGCGCGGAATCCTCTACGCGCCCGATTACGTCATCAACGCCGGCGGCATCATCAACGTCTCGACCGAATATCTGAAGGACGGCGACGAGGAGACGGTGCGCGGGCGGATCGAGCAGATCCCGGTCCGGCTCGAGCAGATCTGGAGCGAAAGTTCTGCGACCGGGCGCAACCCGGCCGAGGTGGCCGACGCGATGGCGCAGAGGCTGATCGGACGGTAGCTCGCCGGGACGACGTCAGAGCGCCGCCGGCTCCCGCGGGGGCTCGCGGCCGAGGCGATGCTCGCGCCAGAGGGTGAAGAGCCCGCTGGCGACGATGATCGCGGCGCCGAGCCAGGTGGTCGACGCCGGCGCGTCGGCGAAGACCAGCCAGCCGAGCAGCACCGCCCACAGCAATTGCGTGTAATCGAACGGCACCACCGCCGCCACCGGAGCGAAGCGCAGCGAGGCGGTGAGGCAGATCTGGCTGAAACCTCCGACCAGGCCCAGCGCGAGGAGGAGCAGCCATGTGCCGGCGTCGTGCGCCTGGGCGAAGAAGGGCATCAGCAGGCCGGTGGCGGCCAAGGACAGCAGGCTGAACCACAGGACGATCGTCTGCGTCCCCTCGGTCCTGCCGACCTGGCGGATGGTGATGGTCACGATCCCGGCCCCGAAGGCGGCGAGGCCGGCCAGCAGGAGCCCGAGCGCGGGCAGGTCCCGTCCCTCCGGCCGCATGACGACGAGCACTCCGACGAAACCGGCGATCACCGCCGTCCAGCGGTAGCGGCCGACGGCTTCGCCGAGGACCAGGGCCGACAAAGCGACCGAGAAGAGCGGCGCGGCGAAGCCGATCGTCGTCGTCTCCGCCAGCGGCAGCAGGGTGAGGGCGAAGAAGCTGAGGACCAGGGTGGTCAGCCCGGCCGCGGCCCGCCAGGCATGGGCGAGGGGCCGGCGGGTCCGCCAGGCCGCGAAATTGCGGCTGGCGGCGATCCACAGCAGAAGCGGCGGAAGGCCGAAGGCGAAGCGGTAGAAAGCCATCTCGACGACCTCGACCCCCGCCTCGTGGCCGAGCTTCACCAGCATCGCCATGAAGGCGAAGCAGGTGGCGGCGGCGACGCGCAGGCCGATTCCGGCGAGCCGGTTCTGCGTCGGGCGGTCGGTGGACATGCCTCCGTCATTGCGAGGAGCGCAGCGACGAAGCAATCCGCCGCTGTTCGTCACCCCGGCCTCGATCCGGGGTCCACCTTCTTCATCGGCGTGAATCGAAGGCAAGGTGGATGTCGGATCAAGCCCGGCATGACGAGTCGGCCTGCGCCGGGGTCGCAATGACCGGCGCGCCACGCTACAGACGCGCCGGGCAATGCATATTTTCGCGAATCCGGCTCGTTTCCTGCGGCTTGCGCGGCCGCTCACCGCCTGGCTCGGCTGGGGCGGGGCGCTGCTGATCGCCGCCGGCCTGGGCTGGGGCCTGTTCCTCGCCCCGCCCGACTATCTGCAGGGCGAGACCGTCCGGATCCTCTACATCCACGTCCCCGCCGCCTGGCTGGGAATGGCGGGCTGGGCCGGGATCGCGGTCGCGGGCCTGATGCAGATGGTCTGGCGCCACCCGCTCGCGGCGGTGGCGGCTCGGGCGCTGGCCGTGCCCGGCGCGGTCTTCACCTTCATCTGCCTCGCTACCGGCTCGCTGTGGGGCCGGCCGGCCTGGGGGACCTGGTGGGAATGGGACGGGCGGATGACGTCGATGCTCGTCCTCCTCTTCCTCTACATCGGCTTCATCGCCCTCGCCGAGGCGGAGCGGGAGCGGGGCGGGGAGGGGCGGCTCGCCGCCATCTTCGGCCTCGTCGGGGCGATCAACCTTCCGGTCATCCATTATTCGGTGCTGTGGTGGCGGACCCTCCACCAGGGACAGAGCATCGGCCTGACCGGATCGAGCATCGACGGCTCGATGCTGTGGCCGCTGATGGTCTCGACCCTCGGCTTCACCTTGCTGTTCGGAGCCGTCGTTCTGATGCGGATGCGTGCCGCCCTGGCACGCCAGAAGGTCGAGGCGCGGATGAAGCGGATGGCGGCATGAGCTACTGGCCGTTCATCGCTGGCGCCTATGCGGTCGCCCTGCTCGGAACGCTCGGCCTCACCGGCTGGAGCTGGGCCGCGATGCGCCGCGCCGAGCGCGCCGCGGACGCCCTGAAAGAGACAAGGTGAAGGCGAAGAACCAGCGGCTCATCCTGCTCGCGCTCGCCGTCGCGGCGGTGCTCGGAGCGGTGCTTCTCGCCATGTCGGCGCTGAAGGACCAGGCGGCCTATTTCTACACGCCCGGCGACGTCGCTCGAAGCGGCCCTCCGGCCGGCCGGGCGGTGCGCATCGGCGGAATGGTGAAGCCCGGCTCGATCGTCCGGGCCGCGGACGGGGTGACGATCGACTTCATCGTCACCGACGAGACCCCCCATGTCATCCCGGTCCGCTTCAAGGGCATCGTGCCGGCCCTGTTCAAGGAGGATAGCGGGGTCGTCGCCGAGGGCCGCTTCGACCAGGCCGGCCTGTTCGTCGCCGACAACATCCTCGCCAAGCATGACGAGAATTACATGCCGCCGCAGCTCGACCCGAAGAAGGGCGAGCATAAGAGCGAGAGCCTGAAATGATCGCCGAGCTGGGCCTCGCGGCCCTGTGGCTGGCGGCGGCGCTGTCGCTGCTCCAGCTTGGGATGGGGGTGGCGGCGCTGTATTCCTCCCCGAGCTTGCTCGGGGAGGGGGACCATGCGCAGCATGGTGGAGGGGAGAATTCCAGACTCTGATCGCCCCTCCACCGCGCTTCGCTCGGTTCCCCTCCCCGAGGCAAGCTCGGGGAGGAATTTCGCCGCCGCCGTCCGCCCGATCGCGATCGTCCAGGCGGCGCTCGTCGGCCTCTCCTTCCTCGCGCTCATCCAGCTCTTCCTGCGCACCGACCTCTCGGTCGCTCCTGGTCGCGGCGAACAGCCATTCGATGAAGCCGTGGCTGTACAAATTCGCCGGGGCCTGGGGAAACCACGAAGGCTCGATGCTGCTGTGGGTGACGGTGCTGGCGATCGCCGGCGCCGCCGTGGCCGCTGTTCGAGCGGCGGCTGCCCGAGCGGACCCTGATCGCCACGCTCGCCGCCCAGGCCGCGATCGGGCTCGGCTTCTATGCGTTTCTGCTCTTCTCCTCCAACCCGTTCGAGCGGGTCGCGCCGGCTCCGCCCGAGGGCAACGGCCTCAACCCCTTGCTCCAGGACCCCGGCCTCGCCTTCCACCCGCCGACCCTCTATTTCGGCTATGTCGGGGTCTCGATCGCCTTCTCCTTCGCGGTCGGGGCGCTGGTCACCCGCGACGTCGGGCCGGCCTTCGCCCGGGCGATGCGGCCCTGGGTGCTCGCCGCCTGGATCTTCCTCACCCTCGGGATCACCGCCGGCTCCTACTGGGCCTATTACGAGCTGGGCTGGGGCGGCTGGTGGTTCTGGGATCCGGTCGAGAACGCCTCGCTCATGCCCTGGCTGGCGACGACGGCGCTGCTCCATTCGGTGACCGTGCTCGCCACCCGCGACGGCCTCAGGGCCTGGACGGTGATGCTCGCCGTCGTCGCCTTCTCGATGTCGATGGTCGGCACCTTCCTGGTCCGCTCCGGAATCCTGACCAGCGTCCACAGCTTCGCCGTCGATCCGCAGCGCGGCACCTTCATCCTGATCCTGCTCGCTCTCTACATCGGCGGCGCCCTGACCCTGTTCGGCCTCCGCGTCGGGACGGTGAAGGAAGGCTCGACCTTCGAGCCGGTCAGCCGCGAGGGCGCTCTGGTGCTCAACAATCTGCTGCTCTCGGCGGTGCTCGGAATGGTCCTCGTCGGCACCCTCTACCCGCTGATCGTCGAGGCGGCGTCGGGGGAGAAATTGTCGGTCGGGCCGCCTTATTTCAACGCCGCCGCCGGGCCGCTCGCGCTCGTCCTGGTCGTGGTGATGGCGGCCGGGCCCCTGCTCAAGTGGCGGCGCGACCGGCTGCGCGAGGTGGCCCGGCGGATCGCCCTGCCGATCCTGATCGCGGCCGCGACCCTCGCTCGCCCTTCTCCTGCTCGCAGCCCGAGCTGCGCGTCCTGCCCTTGCTCGGGCTGGTGCTCGCGCTCGGGGTCGGGGCGGCCAGCGTGGCGCCCCTGTGGAAGCGCAAGCTGCTGCGGACTCCGCTGTTCACCTGGGGGATGGTGGTCGCCCATCTCGGAATCGCCGTCGCCCTCGCCGGAATGGCCAGCGAGGCCGCCTTCACCAAGGAGAAGCTGGTCGCCGCCCGGGTCGGCGAGATCGTCGCGGTCGGCCCCTACCGCGTGCGCTTCGATTCGGTCGAGCCGGTGGCCGGGCCGAACTGGACCGCGGTCGAGGCGAAGCTGACCGCCCGGCGCGGCGAGCGGAGCGCCGTTCGTGCTCCTGCCGCAGGCGCGGATGTTCGCCAGCCCGCCGACCGAGACCAGCGAGGCGGCGATCGCCACCCGCCTCGACGGCCAGCTCTACACGGTGATCGGCAAGCCGGACGGGGGCGGCCGCTGGCAGCTGCGCTTGTGGTGGAAGCCGTTCGTCACCCTGATCTGGCTCGGCGGCGGCCTCGTCGCGCTCGGCGGCCTGCTCGCCCTGGTCGGCCGGGTCCGCCGCGAGCGCCGCTCCGCCCGCCAGGAGGCCTGGGCATGAGGCGCCTGTTCCTCTGGCTTCCGCTGGCGGTGTTCGCTCGCCTTCGTCGTCACCGTCGCGATCGGCCTCCGCACGCCCGCCGACACCGCAGATCCGCTCGCGGATGATCGGCAAGCCGATGCCCGATTTCGCGCTCGCAGCCGGCGCTCGCCGGCCATCCGGCGCCTCGCCGCCGCCGACCTTCGCAAGGGCAAGCCGCGGCTGGTCAACGTCTTCGCCAGCTGGTGCGTGCCGTGCAAGGCCGAGGCGCCGCAGCTCGAGGCGCTGAAGCGGCGCGGCGATCCCGATCGACGGAGTCGCCATCCGCGACCGGAGCGAGGACGTCGCCCGATTCCTCGCCGAATGGGGCGACCCGTTCGAGCGGATCGGCGCCGATCCGGCGAGCCGGGTCCAGTTCGCGCTCGGCTCGTCGGGCGTTCCGGAGACCTTCGTCGTCGACGGCAAGGGCATCATCCGCCACCAGCATATCGGCGACATCCGGCCGGAGAATGTCGCCGAGATCGTCGCGGCGTGGGAGGCGGCGAAGTGAGGGGATCCCGTCATTCCCGCGAAAGCCGGAATCTCGCTTTTCGAAGCGGCCGAGCCAGGAAGGAAGCGGGATTCCCGCTTGCGCGGGAATGACGGGCTTCTCCTAGCCTCGTGCTTATCCCTCGCCGCCCCCGCCTTCGCCCAATCCTCGCTTCCGCCGGCGCGCTACGCCTACACCCAGCTCGAGGATCCGCGGCAGGAGGCCGAGGCCAAGGCGCTGATGGAGACCCTGCGCTGCCTCGTCTGCCAGGGCCAGTCGATCGCCGACAGCGACGCCGACATGGCCGGCGACATGCGGGCGCTGGTGCGCGAGCGGATCGCGGCCGGCGAGAAGCCCGAGGCGATCCGGAGCTGGCTGGTCGAGCGCTACGGCGCCTGGGTCAGCTACAAGCCGCCGGTCGAGCCGCTGACCTGGCCGCTGTGGGCGGCGCCGGTGCTGCTCGTCGCGCTCGGCCTCTTCCTCGCCCGCGGCCGGTTCCGGCGCAGGCCGCGATGACCGGCTGGCTCCTCCTGCTCGTGCTGGCGCTCGCCGCCTTGACGGCGGTCTGGCGCTTCGGCCGGCTCGACCGGGCCGGGCTTCAGCTGCTCGCCGCGGCGCTGCTGCTCGCCTTCGCCGGCTATGCCTGGCAGGGCCGGCCCGGCCTTGCCGGAAGCCCCAAGCCGCCGCCCGAATCGCAGGAGGTGCCCGACAGCGCCTTCGCCCAGATGCGGCCGGATATGCTCGGCCGGTTCGACACCGCCGACCGCTGGCTGACCATCGCCGAGGGCTTCCAGCGCCGCGGCGACACGCGCGAGCGCCGCCGGCGCTGATCCGCTCGGCGCTTCGCGAGCATCCGCGACAATGTCGATCTTGTGGCCGGGCTACGGCAACGCGCTGGTCGTCCATTCCGGCGGCGATGATCACGCCCGGCGGCCGAGCTCGCCTTCGAGCGTGCCGCGCAGCTCGCGCCCGACCATCCGGCGCCGCGCTTCTTCTTCGGCCTGGCGCTCGCCCAGACGGGCCGGCTCGACGAGGCCGAGCGGGTGCTGGCGCGACGCTCCTCGCCTCGGCGCCCGCCGACGCGCCGTGGCGCGAGGGTCTGAGCGGCCCAGCTCGAGCTGCTCGAGCAGGCGAGGGCGACGCGGCGCTGAGGCTTTAGCGAGCGCGCTGCAGCCGATCCGTCATGCCGGACGTGATCCGGCATCCACCTTTTCAACTTCGGTTCGAGGAAGAAGGTGGATCCCGGATCACGTCCGAGATGACGACCAAACGCGCCACCCGTTCAATGGTCGATGCCGCGCCCGGTCCCGCGCTGGAGCTCGTCGATCCGCTTCGAGGCCTCGGCCTTGGTCAGCTCGGGATCGAATTCCTCGCCGGCCTCCTGGCTGAGCGTCTTCAGATAGGAGGCCTGAGGTCCGGTCATCGATTCGTCGCCGGTTACCCAGTCCTCCGGATCCTTCTCGGGCGCGGGCTGCGGGTTCTGCTGCTCAGCGGACATGATTCTTCCTCGATGGAAACTTGCTCCACCAACGGCGATGTTCTGATCTTGTTCCCGCCGAGCGTCAGGCCGCCTCGAACGGCAGGTCGAGCGCGTCGGCGACCGCCGGTGGCGGATCTTGCCCCCGGACACGTTGAGGCCGTTGGCGAGATGCGGATCGGCTTTCATCGCCGCTTCAGCGCCTTGGCCGGCGAGCTTCAGAACGAACGGCAAGGTCGCATTGTTGAGCGCGAAGGCCGAGGTGCGGGCCACCGCGCCCGGCATGTTGGCGACGCAATAATGGATGACTCCGTCGATCTCGTAGACCGGATCGTCGTGGGTGGTGGCGCGCGACGTCTCGAAGCAGCCGCCCTGGTCGATGGCGATGTCGACCAGCACCGAGCCGCGCTTCATCGTCTTGAGCATGTCGCGGGTGACGAGCTTGGGCGCCGCCGCGCCGGGGACGAGCACCGCGCCGATCACCAGCTCGGCACTTGCTCACCGCGTGGGCGATCGCCGCCCGCGACGCAGTAAGCCGTCTTGATCTGGCTCCCGAAGAACATGTCGAGCTCGGCCAGCCGGGCGTTGGAGATGTCGTAGATGGTGACGTCGGCGCGCATCCCGACCGCCATCTGCGCCGCGTTGACCCCGGCGACCCCGCCGCCGAGGATCGCGACCCGCGCCGGAGCGACTCCGGGGACTCCGCCGAGCAGGACTCCGCGGCCGCCCTGCTCCTTCTCGAGATAATGGGCGCCGACCTGGATCGACATCCGGCCCGCCACCTCGCGACATCGGCTTCAAGAGCGGCAGCGAGCCGTCGGCGGCGGTCACCGTCTCATAGGCGATGCAGGTCGCGCCCGACTTCATCAGCCCCTCGGTCTGCGGCCGGTCGGGGGCGAGGTGGAGGTAGGTGAAGAGCAGGTGGCGCGGCTCGAGCAGGGCGATCTCCTGCGGCCTGCGGCTCCTTCACCTTCACGATCATGTCGGCCTCGCGAAGGTCGAGGCGGCGTCGGGGGCGATTCGGGCGCCGGCGTCGACATAGGCCTGGTCGTCGAAGTCGATGCCGATGCCGGCCTTGGTCTCGACGATCACCTCGTGGCCGGCGCCGACCAGCTCGGCGACCGAGCCGGGGGTGAGGCCGACCCGATATTCGTGGTTCTTGATCTCTTTGGGCACGCCGACGCGCATGTTCTCCGCTCCTCGCAGCTTTTCGGGTTTGGCGGCCCTATAGCGACGCGATCCGGCTTTGTCGCCGTTGCGGAAGCGCCCGCCGCCATGCTAGACGCCGCGCCTTCCCCCGATGACCGACGACCCCCCGCCACCGATCCCACCGCGGACTCGCCGCCCGGCGCGCGCCCGCGCTCGCCGGCCGGCCTCGCCCTCGGCGCGATCGGAGTGGTCTTCGGCGACATCGGCACCAGCCCGATCTACGCCTTCCGCGAGGCCTTCACCGGCCACCACCCGCTGGCGGTCGAGCGCCGCCAACGTGTTCGGCGTGCTCAGCCTGATCTTCTGGGCGATGGTGATCGTCGTCGACCCTCAAATATGTCGCGATCCTGATCCGCGCCGACAACAAGGGGGAGGGCGGAAGCCTCGCCCTGCTCGCGCTCATCTCCCGCAAGACCGGCGGCAAGGCGCGCTGGAGCGGCGGCATCGTCCTTCTGGGAGTGCTCGCCTGCGCTCTGTTCTACGGCGATTCGATGGTCACCCCGGCGATCTCCGTGCTGGCCGCGGTCGAGGGGCTGATGGTCGTCGACCCGCGGCTGACGCCGCTGGTGCTGCCGCTCTCGGCCGGGATCCTCGTCGGCCTGTTCGTCGGCCGGCAGAGCGGCACCGTGCGGCTTCGGCCGCTGGTTCGGTCCGATCATCTCGGTCTATCTGGCGACGATCGGCCTGCTCGGGGCGCTCGCCCTCGCCCGGCATCCGGAAGTGGCTGCTGGCGGTGGACCCGCGCCACGCCATCCGCTTCTTCGCCGTCCAGCCCTGGCTCGCCTTCCTCGCGCTCGGCTCGGTGGTGCTGGCGGTGACCGGCGCCGAGGCGCTCTACGCCGAGATGGGCCGTTTCGGGCGGCGGCCGATCCGCCACGGCTGGTTCTTCTTCGTCATGCCGGCGCTGATGCTCAACTATCTGGGGCAGGGCGCACTGATCCTCGACGACTCCGGCCGCCGCCGCCAGCCCCTTCTTCAGCCTCGCCCCGAGCGGGCTCGAGCTTCCGCTCGTCCTCCTCACCATCCTCGCCGCGACCATCGCCACCCAGGCGGTGATCTCGGGCGCCTTCTCGGTCACCCAGCAGGCGATCCAGCTCGGCTTCGTGCCCCGCCTGAGGATCGTCCACACCGCCGAGCATGGCGAGATCTACATTCCGGTGGTCAACTGGACCCTGATGGCGGCGGCGCTGGTCCTCGTCCTCACCTTCCGAAGCTCGTCCGAGCTCGCCTCGGCCTACGGCGTCGCCGTCACCGGGGCGATGCTGATCGACACCTGCCTGCTCGCCGCCTTGCTGTCGTCGCTGTGGACCTGGAAGCCGTCGCGGCGGCTGCCGCTGCTCGCGCTGTTCCTGGCGGTCGACCTCGCTTTCTTCGGCGCGACCCTGACCAAGGTGCCCGACGGCGGCTGGTTCCCCCTGCTCGTCGGGGTCGTCGCCTTCATCCTGCTCACCACCTGGGCCAAGGGCCGGCGGTCTGATGCGCGCCCATCTCGCCGATTCGGCGATGCCGACCGAGATCTTCATCAAGTCGGCCGCGAACAGCGTCGTCAGGGTGCCGGGCACCGCCGTCTTCCTGACCACCGCCCACCAGGGCGTGCCGCCGTCGCTGCTCCACAACCTCAAGCACAATCGCTGCCTGCACGAGCGGGTGATGCTGCTCACCGTCGTCATCGAGGACATGCCGTTCGTCGAGGAGCACCGGCGCTGCGACCTCACCGATCTCGGCGAGGGCTTCTTCCGGCTGATCCTTCGCTTCGGCTTCATGGAGGAGAGCGACCTTCCCGCGGCGCTGGCCACGGTGAGCTGCGGCCGCGACATCCGGATGATGGAGACAAGCTTCTTCCTCTCCCGCCAGACCCTGATCGCCGCGCGCAGCCCCGGAATGGCGAAATGGCGCGAGCATCTGTTCGCCTGGATGCTTCGCAACGCCGAGAGCGCGATGGAATTCTTCAAGCTTCCGCCCAACCGGGTGGTCGAGCTCGGCAGCCAGGTGGAGATCTGAGCGTTTTCGCGCCCCTCGTCGTCACCGCGCTGTTCGGCGACGGCGACAATGGCTGGCTGCAGGCGCTGCGCCGGGCCCATTACCCGCCCGAGCGCAACCGGGTGCCCGCGCATCTCACCTTGTTCCGGCAGCTGCCGCCGAGCGCCGAGGGGGAGCTCAAGCGGCGCCTCGTCGACTATGCCGCCACCCCGGCGCCGGCCGCCGCGATCGCCGGGATCCTCGACCTGGGGGAGGGGCACCGCGCTGCGCGTCGAGAGCGAGGGGCTGGAGGACATTCGATACGATCTCGCGCTGGCTCTGCACGGCCTTCTGACGCCGCAGGACATGGCGCCGTGGCGGCCTCACGTCACCATCCAGAACAAGGTCGAGCCGAAGGAGGCGAGGCGGCTGCAGGCGCAACTGCGCGCGGGCTTCGAGCGCCGCCCGCTGGTCGATCAGGGGGCTGGCGCTGTGGCGGTATCTGGGCGGGCCCTGGGAGCCGGTGAAGCAGTTCACGTTCCGCGGCTGACCGTCATCCCGGCGAAGGCCGGGACCCAAGAACACCGATCTACCAAGTCACTACCCGTCGTGTTCCTGGGTCCCGGCCTCCGCCGGGATGACGACCTCAATCTATCTGCCCGACTCCGTCGCAGCTGTAATCGAACGCCGCCAGCCCGGCCTCGAGGTGCGAGGCGAGCAGGGGCATGTCCATCAGCTCGTCGATCCGGCTCTCCGTGTCCATGTCGTTCGCCTCGGCCAGGGCGTCGTCCCACTCGCTGACGTCGTAGGTGCCGCGGCCGACCCAGGCCAGGGCCGTCGTCTCGGCGAGCTGGTCGTCCGCGAGGTCGTCGAGCATCGCTCGAAGCTCCTCCTCGACTCCGGTGTTCAATTCGTCCTCGAGCACCGACAGGGCCTCGCCGCCCTCGTCGTCGAAATCGTCGACATTGTCGGGATCCTCGTCCGGATCCTGGGCGGGGACCTGCGCCTCGTTCTCCCGGGCTCGGATGACGATCCTGCACAGGCTCTCAAGCGGGGTCAGCAGTTCCATGTCCTGTCTCCAGTTCGCCCCGGAAACGACAGGAGGGGCCGGGGGGTTCCAGCCGGCGCCGAACCGGCGCGGGCGGGCTTGAAATCCGCCGCTCGCCCGCTCCAGTTGACCGGCTGCGCGCCCGTTCCTATAGCGCGCACGCCCGGCCCCGCGCCGGGGGCGCCGATGGGGCGGAGTAGCTCAGCTGGTTAGAGCAGCGGAATCATAATCCGCGTGTCGGGGGTTCAAGTCCCTCCTCCGCTACCATTCTTTTCTGATTTTATTACAGTGGACTAGACGTGCCGAGGCGGCTGTATGCACCGCCTGTGCGCTGTCCGGCGCAGCACCGTCGAAATATCGCGGTTTTCCGCCATTTCTCCTGTCCCCTTAGTGTCCACCGTACACAGACTGGACAGAGCGCATACTGTTTGTCTCAGGCGAGACCGTCGGTTTCACAGGCACATGCCGCCCTGCGGAACGGATGTCCGCTACGCGCCATTGTCGGCCATCACGCGGCTGATGAGCTGAGCCCAAAAGCGGACATGTACTGCCGGCCCTTCGCCGGGAGGCAATCGCTGCACTTAAATCATTGAAGAAGTGGGAACTTAATGAGATGGGGAACGCGATAAGCGAATGGCGGCAGGCAAGAACAGGAAGTCGGGCAAGCGCAGCAAGCCTAATGCGGCGACCGATCCCGGCCGTGATCAGCTGCTGCGTGACGCTGGCGGCTTCGATTGGGGTTGGCCTGCGCTCGGAATGGTCGTCGGCAACAACGAACTCACGCGTCACCTGTTCGCCGGCGGGTTCGTCGCCTGCGGGTACGGCGCCATTCCCGACGGCCCGCCCTTCATCACGCTGCTCGGCGACAATGCCGCCGGAATGAAATCCGCATTCGCGCTCATGCGCGAGTGGACCAAAGACTATGGTCCGAACGCCATCCGACTCGAAATTCTGTTCGACGGACCCGGTTATGTTCTGGCCATCTCCCAGCAACCCGACCTGATGCGCTGGAGGTTGGCCGGTCTGGACACCGCATTGCGCCCGCTTATGGTGGGGATGACGCACATGAAGCGCCTCGACAGCCGGCACCCCTACCTGGAGAGGCTGGCCGACTATTCGCGCCAACCGGTTGCCCCGGTCGTTCTCACCATTGCCCAGCTGCCGAACAGCGCCCGTGGCCGTGTCGGTAACGTGACTGTTCAGTTCGAGCCGGATTGGGAAGAAGCGATCTGGCTGCCTGGTCTAGACATCTACAAGGACGTCTCGCAGCGGCCTGTCGACTCCATGGCCCGCTTGGATGCCGAGATGAAAGAGGGGCCGACCCCGGGGTGGCCGCCGGCGCCGGAAAGGGAACCCGCCGATCTGGCGCAAGAACGCGAACGGCTTCTCTCCGCCACGCTGCCCAAGACACTGCACGTCCTGCGTCATCACTGGTCTGCGGCTAGGCTCTTCGCGAGCGAGGAAATCAGGGCCTGCGCCCGCTGGCAGATCGAGCAGGCGGTCTGCAATCTGAGGCTGCACGACTTCATCCGGTACAAGCCTAACAGCCGAGCGAAACACCTGTCGCTGCTGGAGGATGCTCGGCGGAATATCGTCGAACCCGCATCCCAGGTCATTGATCTCGCCGGCTTTGGCGCGCCTGCGGTTGCGGAGCAGATCTCGCTCGATGCGGCCTATCTGCTGCGTCGCCTGGACGAGAAGTCCGAACCGCCCAGAGGATTGGCGTCGCGTCTCGATCGGCTCCGAGAGCTCGGCTATGTCTGACGATCTGATCCGGGCCGGAGTGCCAGATCGGCTGCGGGTATTCATCAGCTCCACGATCGCCGAATGTGCGGCGGAACGCGAAGCCGCCCGGCGGGCGATCGTCGGTTTGAACTTCGAACCTGTCCAGTTCGAGCGGGAGGGCGCCAGAGTTGAGCCGCCCCGCGAATTCTACCTGCGCAAGCTGCAGGACTCCCATGTCGTAGTGGCGATTTACCGGAGCTCGTACGGCTGGATCGACACCAATAGAGGCATGACCATATCCGGCCTCGAGGACGAGTATCGGCAGGCGCGGCGCCTCGGAAGAGACTTCCTGGCCTATGTCGCCAAGTCCGCACCAGACCGCGACCCGCGGCTTGCTCAACTTCTGGAGGAGATCAAGGCCGGTCCGGTCATCTACTTCTTCGAAGATGGGGAAGATCTCGAGGCCCGCATCCGGGACGATCTCACTGCCCTGGTCACCGACCGCGTCACGGACGCGCAGCGCAGTCGCCCCGGCGCCGGCTCTGCGGCAACCGTTCTTCACGCAATCTACAAGGGGACCAGTCTTCGTGTGCGCCGTTCGTCGCTGCTAGAGCAACTGAGCGGCGCAGCCGCGCTTTCGCGGGTCATCTGGGTGTTGGGAGAGGCGGGCGTGGGGAAGACTGCACTCGCCGCCGAATGGGCGCAGGACCGCGGTTCCGCCTATGTCAATGCACGGGGTCTCGACCCCCGCAGCACGATTCTCGCGATCGCCGAGTCGCTGGGGGTAGCTTCCGGCGCCGAGCTAGCGACCCCGCTGTTCGAGGACGCCCGAACGCTTTTGCAGTCGCGGTGGCGCGACGGAACCGGTTGGCCGGTGGTCGTCGACGATCCTGACGATCTCCCGACGCTCTGGAGCGTACTTAGAAACTGCGTTGCCGATAATGGTGTGGGCGCAGTCATGATCGTGTCCCGTGAAGTCCCAGCGGCTTTGCCTGGCACGCGCTTCGAGGTCTCCGGCTTCTCCGAAGACGAACTGGCGGCGTTGGGAGTGATGGCGGGATCAGCCGTTTCGTCCGGAGCGGCCGGCAAGCTGCCGCTGGCCCTCCGCAGGGAGGCTGGCGAGGCGAAGGTGGCGCGGAGCGTCAGCGCACTCGACCCCGTCGCTCGGGAGGCACTGGGATATCTCAGCCTCTCTCCGGTGCCGCTCGGACTCGACGATCTGCGAAGGCTGATCGGCAGTGCCGCCGGCCCCGCGACGGAGCTCTCGACCAAGCTTGAAGCGCTGGACGCCTTCTTGATGGAGACTTCGGCCGGCTACGACTTCGTTCACGATGGCCTGCGCGCCGACGCGCAAGCGCTGGTCACGGCGCGGCCCCAGCTGAATGCGCTGATCGTCGAGCGTCTTTCAAAGCTGCTCAGTCGCACTGGCCGAGCATGGGCTGCTTTCCGGCTGCGCATCGAGGAGAAGTCCTCTAAAACCGAGCGGCTTGCGAACCGCGCCATCCGCGAAGCGGTATTCAGCGGCTCCACGCGCCAGTTGGCCGACGCACTCGAATTTCTCGTCGACTTCTACCGGTCCCGCGCTGAGCGCGGCCCGCTCATTTCCGTGTTAATCAGCCTCTCGGAAGCGAGGGTGAACCAAGGCCGAGTCGTTGATGCGCCTGCCTTGCTTCAGGAGGCGTTAGAGGTCGCCAACGAAATCGGTGACGAGGAGGCGAAACGAACGATTGACATCTTGCAGGCATCGCTGGAGCTTGGACGATCCGCCTCGGAAAAGGCGCTGTCACGGGTGCGGATGCTGCGCCTGGAGGCCGAGCAGGAGGGGCGAACCAACGAGCAGGGTCGATTGCTTCTCGATGAAGGCACCGCCTTCCTCGCTTTCAACGAATCGGACAAGGCGGTGCCGCTGTTTCGGCAGGCGCGCGACCTGTTCGAAGCCATCGGCGATCAGCACGGCCTAGAGGTTGCGACGCGCAACCTCATCATCTCGCTCGCTTCGACGAAAGACGGACTGGCGGAGTCGGAGGCGCTTCGCGCATCGCTTGATCAGGACGAACCCGCCACCCCGCGTTACCGCGCGTGGCTTTGCAACCTGCTCATCCCCCGACTTCGGCGTGAGAAAAAGTTCGAGCAGGCGGCGGCTTTAGCCCGCGAAGCGATCGGAATCGCCGAGGAGCTCGGAGATCAGTATCTGGCTGCCATAAATCATATCGGCCTCGGCAATGTGCTCCGAGAGTCAGATTATCTTGCAGAGGCGCGGCTGGCTTATGCAGAAGGCGGGCGGCTCGCCCAGGCTGTCGGACGTCCGGACATCGAGGGCCGCAGCTCACGTCTGCTTGCGCTTACCGAAAATACCGAGGCCGAACAGCGGGAAGGTGAGGAGCGGTTCCGCCTCGCGCGACTTGCCGAGCAATATGCGTCGCACGCGGTGGGCTTGCTGGCCAACAGCTTCGCCTGGGCGGAGCATGCGGCAGCAGTCGAAGAGCTAGGGGACGCGTTCCGCCTGCAGGGGCGCGATGCCGAGGCGGCTGAGGCCTACGCCCGTGCCGTCGCGGGTTACCTGCGGGCGGAGGATATACCCGAGGTGGAGCGGCTGCTTCGTTATTTGCTACGCTCGGCGAGCTCCGTCGGTGAGCAGCCAAAGCTGGTCGCCGCTGCCTTCGGCGCGGAGGCCTCCGCAGAGCCCAGTCGAGCATGGGTCGAGGCTATGCAGGCGGCATTGGCGAGGTGCCCGACGACGGTCGCTCCGCTTGTTATGGGGACCCTCGTTCGGGCCTTCCTTCCGAGCACGCGCGACCGAAGCTGGTTTGACTGCTTGGTTCGCTGCCTTCTGGCAGTGGACCGTGACCGGACGAACAGCTTGCGACGGTCGGGCCTAGGTTCCGTTCTGCTGCTTGCGATCCTTGGCTATAGTCCGCACCGCCAGTTCCGGAACACCGACCTGCTTACGCTCGCCGGCCTCTGCGTCAGTTCCTCCGATAGGATCGTCATACGACACCGCCCTGACAGCGACCTCGATGTCATTGTGCATCTCGGCGCCCAGAAGCGGATGCTGTTCACCCTCCGGAGCGAAGCGCGCGCGCCGGAAGCGGTATTTGTCGTGCTGGTGATCAGCGCATTTCTCGACGCTTTCGCTGATGAAATTTCAGCAATCCTGACGCCGGACTTGTTCGAGGAAGGGATCGCCCTCGACGTGACCGTGTTCGCCCAGGCCGTTGAAAGCGGTCCGCTCGCCGAATTCTTTGCAGGGGCGCTTAAGGACAAGCCGGTCGCCACGGCCCGCATGACTCCGGATGCGGGCGAGGAGGCCCCGATCATCCTGATCACGCGCGGCGATGCGATGGAAGAGCTAGTTGCTGACACGAGCCGCGGTAGCGAGCTGGAGATCATGCTTGCGCGCTTCCTGGACGAGGTCATCTTCGCGACAATCGGAAAAGGCGTGGATGATGAAATCTTTTCGTCCAAAATACGCGACCTTTTGATGTCGGTGCTCGGCTAGCATTGCTTTCGAAACGGGTATGGCGAACCGCCTCAGTCGTCGGTGATCTGATTGCGACGTCGTCTTTCCGCATCTTCGGCCCGAAAGCCGCCATTCTAATTTCGGCCATTAGCGGTCGTAGGCAGGGCGCGAGGCGACCCGGCAGGTCGCTCGGCCGCCGGCTGGTATCGAACATTCGAATGAGAAGCATGCCATGGCGGATTCATTGCCGCTTGACGCGCGGTCCGGGAATGCTGCGCTTTCCCGGCGATGTCGAACAGGACGCTCCGACCGGGCGGGAAGCAAAAAAATGCAGGCGACAGATTGAAATCGGCTGTGCAATGTCGATTCTGGATAAAATCCGTGGGGTCTCATCGCGTTGCGGTGAACGGTCAATGAGGGGTTGTCAGAATTCGATGGGTTTCGGGGCAAGGCTTGCTGAGGAACGTAAGCGGCTCGGTCTGAAGCAGGCCGAGTTCGCGTCCCTGGTCGGGACCGACGTCCCCAAACAGAGCCTTTACGAGAACGACCGCCGCGAATTGCGCGCCGATTATCTGTCGCGGCTCGCCGGCGCCCAGGTCGACGTCGGCTACGTCCTCACCGGCAAGCGCAGCGACGGCTCCTGGCTCAGCGAGGGCGCGAGCGCGCTGCTGTCCGCCTATCTCGCCCTGCCGCCGGAGCTTCAGGACGCCGTCGGGGGCTTCGTCGGCGACATCAACAATTACATCACTTATGGCCGCGGCCGCCAGGACGGCGAGGCCGGGGAGCCGCTCTAGACGCGGCGCGTTGGCGCCCGATGGACCCGGTCGCAACCCGCCCAAGGATCGGCACCGCCGGCTGGACCATCCCGGCCCGCGACTCGGCCGCCTTCCCGAGCCCGGGCAGCGGCCTCGAGCGCTACGCCGCTTGCTTCGGCTGCGCCGAGATCAACTCCTCCTTCCATCGCTCGCACCGTCCGGAGACGTGGCGGCGCTGGGCCGAAGTCGGTTCCGGCCGGATTTCCGCTTCTCCGCCAAGCTGCCGAAGGAGATCACCCACGAGCGCCGGCTCGTCGATTGCTCGGAGCCGCTCGCCGCGGCGCTGGCTGAGATGGCGGAGCTCGGGCGAGAGGCTCGAAGTCCTGCTCGTCCAGCTGCCGCCGAGCCTCGCCTTCGAGCCGGCGGCGGCGCAGGCCTTCTTCGCCGAGCTGCGCGGCCGCTTCGACCGCCTCGTCGCCTGCGAGCCGCGCCATTCGAGCTGGTTCGAGGGCGAGGCCGACGCCCTGCTCGGCGGGCTTCGGGTCGCCCGGGTCGCCGCCGATCCGGCGAGGGTCCCGGCCGCGGCGGAGCCGGGCGGCTGGCGGGGCCTGGCCTATTACCGTCTGCACGGCTCGCCGAGCGTCTATCGCTCGAGCTACGACGACGGCCGCCTCGAGGGCTATGCGGCTCGGATCGCGGCGGAGGGCGGCCCGGCCTGGTGCATCTTCGACAATACCGCCTCGGGAGCGGCGACGGCGGACGCTCTCAAGCTGAAGCGGCTCCTGTCCCTCTCCCTCTAGGGAGAGGGGGTCAGGCGTGCTCGCTGGCGGCGGGGATGACCCCGCGGCGGATCTGGTCGAGCTCGATCGATTCGAACAGGGCCTTGAAATTGCCCTCGCCGAAGCCCTCATTGCCCTTGCGCTGGATGATCTCGAAGAAGATCGGGCCGATCATGTTCTCGGTGAAGATCTGGAGCAGGAGGCCCTCGCCGGTCTCGGGCGAGCCGTCGATCAGGATCCGGCGCTTGCGCATCTCGGCGATCGAATGGCCGTGGCCCGGGCACGCGCTTGTCGATCATGTCGTAATAGGTGTCGGGGCTGTCCTGGAAGGTGATTCCGTTGGCGCGGAGCGGCGTCGACGGTTGCGAAGATGTCGTCGGTGGCGAGGGCGAGATGCTGGATTCCCTCGCCTTTATATTCCTTCAGAAATTCCTCGATCTGGCTGAACTCGTCCTGGCTCTCGTTCAGCGGGATCCGGATCTTGTCGTCGGGCGCGGTCATCGCCCGCGAGAGCAGCGCGGTCTGCTGCCCTTCGATGTCGAAATAGCGGATCTGGCGGAAATTGAAGATCTTCTCGTAAAATTGCGCCCAATGGTCCATCCGGCCGCGGTGGACGTTGTGGGTGAGGTGGTCGAGCGTGTGCAGGCCCGCCTCCGCCGTCGCCTCCGCCCCCTCGGCGGGGACGAAGTCGCGGTCGTAGATGGTCTCAGGCGCGGTACGGTCGACCAGATAGAGGTAGGAGCCGCCGATCCCTTCGATCGCGGGCAGGCCGTATTCGCCCTCGACCGCCGTCGCGCCCCGCTCGACCGCCAGGGCCAGCGCCGGCCTCGGCGTCCTTCACCCGGAAGGCCATCGCGCTCGCCGAAGGGCCGTGGGCGCCCCGGAAATCCTCGGCGTGCCCGGACGGCTCCATGTTGAGCAGGAAGTTGACGTCGCCCTGCGCGTAGTGGCGCACCCGCTTGGTCCTGTGATCGCCGCGATGGGCGAAGCCGAGCCGGCGGAACAGGCCCGCCGAGCGCCTCGGGATCGGGGCTGGTGAATTCGACGAACTCGAAGCCGTCGAGGCCGAGCGGGTTGTCGTGGGGCATCTTCTCACTCCTCACACTGGCCGCCCCTCTATCAAGGCGCCGGCGGCAGCGGCAAATGGGTTGCGCCCCGGCACCGCCCAGCCCCTATCTCGCGGCCATGCCCGCCACCCATTCCACCCGCATGCTCATCCTCGGCTCCGGCCCGGCCGGCCTCTCGGCCGCCATCTACGGCGCCCGGGCCGGCCTGGCGCCGATCGTCGTCCAGGGCATCCAGCCCGGCGGCCAGCTCACCACCACCACCGACGTCGAGAATTATCCCGGCTTCCGCGACGTCATCCAGGGCCCCTGGCTGATGGAGGAGATGCAGGCCCAGGCCGAGCATGTCGGCGCGCAGATGATGTGGGACCATATCGTCGAGGTCGACCTCACGCAGCGCCCGTTCCGGCTCGTCGGCGACGGCGGCACGATCTACACCGGCGACGTCCTCGTCATCGCCACCGGCGCCCAGGCCAAGTGGCTGAACCTGCCGAGCGAGGAGCATCTGAAGGGCCGGGGCGTCTCGGCCTGCGCGACCTGCGACGGCTTCTTCTACCGCGGCAGGAAGGTGGCGGTGATCGGCGGCGGCAACACCGCCGTCGAGGAAGCGCTCTACATGACCAACCACAGCCACGACGTCACCCTGATCCACCGCCGCGATTCGCTGCGCGCCGAGAAGATCCTCCAGGACCGGCTGTTCGCCAATCCGAAGATCAAGGTGCTGTGGAACAAGGCGGTCGACCGCTTCGTCGCCGGCGGCGAGCCGGAAGGGCTGGTCGGGCTCGACCTCAGGGACACGAAGAGCGGCGAGATGTCGCACGATCGACGTCGAGGGCGGCTTCGTCGCGATCGGCCATTCGCCGGCGACCGAATTGTTCAGGGACAAGCTGACCCTCGACAAGGACGGCTATATCGAGGTCGAGCCGGGCAGCACCCGCACCAGCGTCGAGGGCGTCTTCGCCTGCGGCGACGTCATGGACAAGATCTACCGCCAGGCGGTGACGGCGGCCGGGACGGGCTGCATGGCGGCGCTCGACGCGGAGAAGTTCCTGGCCGAGATGGAGTTCGAGGCGGTGGCCGCAGGCGTCCACGAGGTCGCCTGAGCCCCTCGCCGCATGAGATCAGAGGCGGTCCAGCGCTTCCTTCACGGCCTTCAGAAGCGCCTCCTCGTCGCCGGGCCTCGAGAAAGTGTGCGAGTCGCTGTCGATCCGCAGCGGGCCGGGATTGGCCTGGCGCAGCGACTTGAAGGCCGGAGAGGACCATTCGGCCTGGGCGGCGATCGCGGTCGCGTCGCCGCTCGCCAGGATGAGCTGGGCGCGGACCCCGGACTTGCCGAGCGCGGCGGCGATCTCGCCGGAGAGGCTCGATGGCCGGCTTGCGACGATCCTGGCAATACCTTTGAATAGCTTCCGGTAAGAGATTGATCCTGAAAGCAAACGCTTCCAGCCTTGGAGGCTGAGCAGCTGGTCCTTGTAGCGCGACCTGATCGCCGCCGGCGGCGGGCTGGCCGGCCTCGGCCTCGACGAACCAGGGGTTGACGAGGATGTAGCCGTCGAGCCCGGCGGCGGCGCCGTGGAGGGCGAGGGTGGAGGCGCCGTCGCACAGGCCGAAGCCGAGCAGGCGGGTGAGCTGCGGCTGCTCGCGGCGGAAAGCGGCGGCGGCGGCGGCGAGGTCGGGGCCGCTCGCCTTGAAGTCGGGATCCTCGCCCTCGCTGTCGCCAACTCCGCGCCGGTCGTAGCGCAAGCACGGCCAGCCGGCCCGAGCCAGCGCACCCGCCAGGCGCTCGTACATGCGGTGCGAGCCGATCCGGGTCTGGGTGCCGCCGGTGACGAACAGCAAGCCCGTCGCACCGCCGGCGGCATCGAGGCTGGCGCCGAGCGCCGAGCCCTCGCAGGCGATGCTCAGAAGCCGTCGCATCCGCGCAGCCATTGCGAGATGTCCGAGGCCATTGCCTCGGCAAGCTCGGGCGAGGTCTGAGGTTCGGCCCGGCGCCACAAAGGCGGGCCTTCGAGCTTCAGATCGGCCTCGGCCCGGTCGGTGGCGAGCCGGACCGTACGCACCTCCCCGCCCGCCGCCGGCTCCGCCGATGTCGAGCGCGCCGAGCAGGGTCGCCGACGGCGCATAGCCGCCGCCGCCCTCGGTCATCAGCCCGGCCCGGGCGAGGTCGCGGGCCAGCGAGGCGCCGGTGGCGGGGGCGAACCGCCAGCGCCGCGCCGCCGCCTCGTCGAGCAGCGATCCGCCGCGCAGGCTGACCGTGGCGACGGCCGCGGTTTCGGCCAAGGCGGCGGCGGCTGCCGCCGTCCAGTCCTGCCAGGAGACCTGCTCCAGCCCCCGCTCGCTCTCGCCGGTGCCGGGCAGGTCGGGAAGCCAGCAGGCGAAGCCGGTCGCCGCCAGGCCGCGCATCGTCGCGGCGAGCAACGCCCGGGTCCGGTTCATCTCCTCGAACAAGGGCGGCAGGAAGAGCAGGGCCGGCCCTTCGCCGATCCGCATCATCCATTCGTCGCCGTCCCCGACCCGGTAGCGGGAATAATGGAGACCGGATGACGTCACTGGAGCGCTTTGGCCCGCGCGAAGGTGAGCAGGGAGCCGAAGCTCTCGAGCATGTCGGCGTCGACTTCGTGATCCTCGATGAGGATTCCGAGCCTTTCCTCGAGCTCGGTCAGGAGGCCGGCCACGGCCATCGAATCGAATTCGGGAAGGGCTCCGAACAGCGCGCGTCGACTCGTCCATCGCCGCGACCTGCGCTTCGGGAAGGCCGAGCACGTCGCGAAGCACCGCCCGCAGGGTCGAGTCGACTTCCTGTTCGTCGTTATAGGCGGCGGTCATGTCAGGGGCTCCCCAGGGTGGCGCGCCGCGCCTAACGGCTTCGAGCGCGGCGGACAAGCGCCGATAGGGCGGCCCGGGCGGCGCCGGCGAGGCCGCGGGGCGAGCCCAGGTTGAACGCCTCGAGCCGCCACAAGGTCGCCCGCTCGCCCATCCAGTCCCTTTTGTAGGGCTCGTCGCCGGTGCCATAGTCGATCCGAGTCACCCGGTCCTCGTCGAGCGCGTGGCGGAACATCGCCATGCTCAGCACCGTCCCCGGCGACAGCGCCTTCGCATCCTCGCGATAGGCGAGCTTGTGGATCCAGGCGGTGCCGTCCTCGACCAGCCAGAGCTGGGCGGCGAGCGGGACTCCGTCCTTGCGGGCGATCCCGAGCCGAAGCGTGCCGGCCGCGCCTTCCTGCTCGGCCAGGGCGCGGAGGAAGGCCGGCGAGCCTTCCTCGGGCTTCCAGCTGGCGGCATAGACCGATTCGTAAGCGGCCCAGGCCGCTTCGTCGAAGCCGGCGTGGATCTCGATGTCGAGCCCGGCCGCCTTGGCCTTGCGCTGGGCGGTGTTGCGCAGCTTGCCGGGCCGGGCCGCCCAATAAGCGTCGAAATCCTGGCCGTCCGTGTCGATCCGCCAGGAGGCGGTGGCCGGGCTGGCGAAGGTCGCCCAGCCGGCGCGGCGGAAGGCCCCGGCCAGCGGCTCGGGGTCTTCGAGGGGAAAGATTTCGAGCCGGTGCAGCCGCTTGCGCAGCGCCCTTGCGATCGGCTCGGCGCCCGCGGAGTCGCCGATCAGGCCGAAGCGAAGGCTGTACCAGCAGCGCAGCGCCTGGCCTCGGCCGCCCTCGTCGGCAAGGAACAGCCAGGCCGCGCGCTCGCCGTCGCGCGCCCGCGCGATCAGCGGCCGTCCGGGCGGCGGGCAATGCGCCTCGACCAGCCGGAACCAGCCGAGCCGGTCGAACAGGCGGGGGCGGTCGTCGAGGCTCCGCCGGCATCGGCCGCCGCGGCGTCGAGGCTATCGAACAGTTCCACCTCGAAGCCCAACGCGCTATCCCCCTGGCTTCCCGCCCAGCCTCCCTGCTGTGGCGCACCAAGGAGGCAAGGTGCAAGCCCCGGATCCGACGCCCTTGTCCGCTCGACCACCTCACCCTCAAGGGCGCACCCGGCGCTCCGGCCCTGCTGACCCGCGAGGGGCTGCTCGATTATGCCGGGCTCGAGGCGGCGGTCGGCACCCTCGCCGCGGCGCTGGCCGGGCGCGGCCTGGCGCGCGGGCGAGCGGGTCGCCACCTGGCTGCCCAAGACCCGGATGACGAGCCTGCTGCCGCTCGCCTGCGCCCGCGCCGGCCTGGTCCATGTCCCGGTCAACCCGCTGCTCAAGCGCGCCCAGGTCGCCCACATCCTCGCCGACAGCGGCGCCAGCCTGCTGATCAGCGGCAAGGCGCGGCTCGCGACCCTGGGGGAGGGGGACCTGCCGGCCGGCTGCGCCGCCGTCGGGCGAGGAGGAAGGCGCCGCCATGCTCGCCGGCGCGGAACGGCTGCCGCCGTCGAGCGCCGATCCCGACGATCTCGCCGCCTTGCTCTACACGTCCGGGCTCGACCGGCCGGCCCAAGGGCGTGATGCTGAGCCACGCCAACATGTGGCTCGGGCGCGGTCAGCGTCGCTCATTATCTCCGCCTCGCGCCGGCGGACCGGGTGCTCGGGGTGCTGCCGCTCAGCTTCGACTACGGCCAGAACCAGCTGCTCTCGACCTGGGCGGCGGGGGCCTGCGTGGTGCCGATCGACTATCTCGCCGCCCGCGACGTCATCCGGGCCGTCGAGACGCCACGGCATCACCACCCTGGCCGGAGTGCCGCCGCTCTGGGTGCAGCTGGTCGAGGCGCCCTGGCCGGCCAAGGCGGCGCTGTCGCTCCGGCGGCTCACCAACAGCGGCGGCCGGCTGCCGGTGTCGATCGTCCGCCGGCTGCGCGAGCTGTTCCCGGCCGCCGAGCTCTACCTGATGTACGGCCTCACCGAGGCCTTCCGCTCGACCTATCTCGATCCGGCGCTGCTCGACGAGCATCCCGATTCGATCGGCAGCGCCATCCCCTTCGCCGAAGTCATGACGTCGAGGCCGGACGGCACCCTCTGCGCGCCGGGCGAGGACGGCGAGCTCGTCCATGCCGGCCCGCTCGTCGCCAAGGGCTATTGGAACGATCCGGAGCGCACCGCCGCTGCGCTTCAGGCCGGCGCCGCAGGGCTCGCGCTACGGCGGCACCGCGGTCTGGTCGGGCGACCGGGTGCGCGCAGGACGAGCGAGGGCCTGCTCTATTTCGTCGGCCGCGAGGATGCGATGATCAAGACCAGCGGCAACCGGGTCAGCCCGACCGAGGTCGAGGAAGCGGCGGTGGCGAGCGGGGTGGTCGCCGAGGCGGTCGCGCTCGGCGTGCCCGACGACCGGCTCGGCGAGGCGATCGCTGCTGGTCGTGCGCGGGGAGGGGCCGGACGAGGCGCTGCGCAACTATCTGCGGCGCGAGTTACCGAATTTTATGCAGCCGGCGCATATCCTCTGGCGCGACGAGCTGCCGCGCAGCTCCCAACGGCAAGCTCGACCGCGAAGTCATCAAGAGCGAGCTGATGCCAATGAGCAAGCCCATGGGGGCGATTCCGGCCGGCTTCGAGGCCGAGGACGGCATGCTGCTGATCGGCGGCCGCCGCGCCGATGCGCTCGTCGAGGAGGCGGGGGACACGCCGCTGTTCGTCTACGATCTTGCCAAAGTTGCCGCGCAAGTCGATCGTTTTCAGCGACGCCTTTCCCGGCGTCAATCTTCATTATGCCATCAAGGCAAATACCTATGCGCCACTGCTCAGAGCATGTTGCGAAGCTGGTCGACGGCCTCGACGTCGCCTCGGCGGGCGAGATGGAGGCGGCGCTCGCGACCGGGACCGACGCCGGCGGACATCTCCTTCGCCGGCCCGGGCAAGCGCGACGACGAGCTCGCCGCGGCGATCGCGGCCGGGGTCACGCTCAACCTCGAATCCGAAGGCGAGGCGGAGCGGGCGCTGGCGATCGGCCGGGGCCAGGGCCGAACGCCGCGGCTCGCGGTCCGGGTCAATCCCGATTTCGAGATCAAGGGCTCGGGCATGCGGATGGGCGGCGGCGCCAAGCCGTTCGGGGTCGATGCGGCGCGGGTGCCGGCGCTGGTCCGGCGGCTGGTCGAGGGCGGCGCCGAATGGCGCGGCTTCCACATCTTCGCCGGCTCCCAGGCGCTCGCCGCCGACGCCCTGATCGAGGCGCAGCGGGCGACGGTCGCGCTCGCCGCCGAGCTCGCCGAGGCGGCCGGCGCGCACGCCGCCGCTGGTCAATCTCGGCGGCGGTTTCGGCATTCCCTATTTCGCGACGGAAGCGCCGCTCGACGTCGAGAGCGGTCGGCGACGCGCTTGGCCGAAGCGCTTGCGCAGCGCGCCCGACGATCCTCGGCGACAGCGGCTTCGCGATCGAGCTCGGCCGCTGGCTGGTCGGCGAGGCGGGCGTCTATCTGACCCGGATCGTCGACCGCAAGGACAGCCACGGCAAGACCTTCCTGGTCACCGACGGCGGAATGCACCACCAGCTCGCCGCCTCGGGCAATTTCGGCCAGGTCGTCCGGCGCAACTATCCGGTCGCCATCGCCAGCCGCTTCGGCGCGCCGGCCGAGGAGGAAGCGAGCATCGTCGGCTGCCTGTGCACGCCGCTCGACCGGCTCGCCGACGACGTCATGCTGCCGCGCGCCGAGGTGGGCGACCTGGTCGCGGTGTTCCTCGCCGGCGCCTATGGCCTGTCGGCCAGCCCGGCGGCGTTCCTGGGCCATCCGCCGGCGCGGGAGATGTTGGTGTGATTCGTCATGCCGGACTTGATCCGGCATCCACCTTGCTCCTTGCAAGCGCCGGATAGAAAGGTGGACCCCGGATCAAGTCCGGGGTGACGGACGACGGGTTAACCTTCACGTCCGCCCAGTCCCGATCTGGGACGCGCCTCACAAGGCCATTGTTCCTAACGCTAATTTTACCTCTTCAAGGCCATAGCGGACCCAAATCTCGCGTCCCTGACGTCAGGGCGGGCGGGTCCGCGGCGACACGAAGAGGATTGATCCCATGCGTAAACTGGCCAGTTCCACGCTCGCTCTCGCCCTCAGCCTCGGCGTCGCCGCCGCCGGCCGACGCCGCGAGGCCGCGCAACAGCCTTCCGCCGGCGAGCTTCGTCGGCACCGACGAGACCGCCGCCGATCGAGAAATATGTGATCGGAGCGCTCG
The DNA here is from genome assembly GCA_963716155.1 of uncultured Alphaproteobacteria bacterium. Classification (GTDB taxonomy): domain Bacteria; phylum Pseudomonadota; class Alphaproteobacteria; order Sphingomonadales; family Sphingomonadaceae; genus Allosphingosinicella. The sequence continues at coordinate 928,814 of OY970297.1, read as the reverse complement.
ACCAGCTCAACGTCTTCGTCTGGCGCAATGCCGAGCTCGGCGGCAAGGTCCAGGTCCGTCCCGACGGGATGATCACCACGCCGCTGATCCCCGACCTGCCAGGCCGCCGGCAAGACGCCCGGCCCAGCTCGCCGAGGACATCCGCCTGGCGCTGACCAAATATGTCGACGACCCGCGGGTCACGGTGATGGTCGAGAGCTTCCAGGGCAGCTTCAGCCAGCAGATCCGGGTCGTCGGAGCGACCGAGAAGCCGGCCTCGCTCCCCTATCGCGCCAACATGACCCTGCTCGACGCGATGATCGCGGTCGGCGGCCTCTCCGAATATGCGGCCGGCAACCGGCCCGGCTGATCCGCCACGACCGCGCGACCGGCACCCAGAAGGAATATGACCTGAAGATCGCCCGGCTGCTCAAGAAGGGCGACACCAGCGCCAACGTCCGGCTCGAGCCGGGCGACGTCATCATCATCCCGGAGAGCATGTTCTGAGGCGGCATGCCGCCGCCGCCCGACCCACGCACAGCCAAGGAACGCCAGCCTCGATGGACGGACTTTACGAACAGGTACGGATCGCGATCCACCAGGTCTGGCGCCGCCGCTGGCTGGCCCTGGCCGTCGCCTGGGGGCTGTGCATGCTCGGCTGGCTGGTCGTCGCGCTCATCCCCAACACCTACGAATCGAAGTCGCGGGTGTTCGTCCAGATGCAGTCGATCCTGCCCAACCAGGTCGGGATCACCCGTCCAGGAGCGGGAAGGGGATCTGAACCGGGTCAAGCAGACCCTGACCTCGAGCGAGAATCTCGCCAAGGTCGTCCGCCGGACCGAACTCAACAGCCTCGTCGCCAGCGAGCGCGACCTCGCCGTCCAGGTCGCCGGCCTCAGGGAGTCGATCAAGGTCATCGCCCAGCCCGACAACATGTTCGAGATCAGCGCGACCGCCAAGCGTCTCCGGCTTCTCCAACCGCCAGAACGCCAAGCTGTCGGCGGCGATCGTCCAGGGCCTGCTCGACATCTTCGTCGAGCAGAATCTCGTCGGCGACCGCGACGAGGCCAACCAGAGCCTCGCCTTCCTCGACGCAGCAGCTGAAGGCGCGCGAGAAGCAGCTCCAGGAGGCCGAGCAGCGCCGGGTCGAGTTCGAGCAGCGCTTCCTCGGCCTGCTGCCCGGCGAAGGCTCGATCGGCGCCCGGATGGCCGCGGCCCGGACCGAGCTGGCCGGGATCGAGCAGCAGCTGATGCAGGCGCAAAGCTCGCTCTCCGCGCTTCGCAGCCAGCTCGCCGCGACCCCCTCGTCGATGCCGGTGATCGGCGGCGAGCGGCGGCGGCGGCGCCCGCGGCCAGCTCGCGCGCGCTCGAGGCGCAGCTCTCCCAGTATTCCGCCCAGGGCTGGACCGATTCGCATCCCGACGTGATCCGGCTGAAGAACCAGATCGCCCGCCTGAGGCCGCTCGCCGCGCGCGAGCCGGCCGGCGCCGGAACCATGCCCAACCCCTCCTGGGTGTCGCTGCGGGCGATGGTCGCGGAGAAGGAGGGGCAGGTGAACGCCGCCGCCGCGCGCAAGGCGCAGCTCCAGTCCGATCTCGCCCAGCTCGGCAACCGCCAGGCCTCGGAGCCCGGGGTCGCCGCCGAGCAGGAGCGGCTCAACCGCGACTATGACGTGCTCAAGAAGCAATATGACAAGCTGCTCGAGGACCGCGACCAGGTCCGCCTGCGCACCGACGTCCGGAGCCAGACCGACGCGGTCAAGTTCAAGGTGATCGATCCGCCGAGCCAGCCGAGCGTTCCGCTCACGCCCAACCGGCCGCTGCTGCTCACCCTGATCCTGTTCGTCGGGCTCGGGGCGGGGGCCGGCGCGGCCTATGTGCTCGGCCAGATCCAGACCACCTTCCCGACCCAGAGCCGGCTCGCCGAGGCCACCGGGCTGCCGGTGCTCGGCTCGATCGGCGAGGTCTTCACCGAAGAGCGGCGAGGCCAGGCACCGGCAGCGGCTGGTCTGGCTGGCCGGCGGGGCAGGGGCGCTCGGCGCGGCCTGGGCGGTGCTTCTCGCGGTCGAATTCTGGCAGCGCAGCACGGTGGCGTGAGGGAGCTCGAGATGAACAAGCACAGCCCCCTCAGCCATTCGGGCTCGCTCCTCGAGCGGGCGGCGGAGCTTTACGGCTTCGGTTCGGCGCCGCGCCATTGCCACCCAGTCGTTCGACCGGAACGACCGGAGCGGCGAGCCGGAGGCCGCCGCCCGAGGCGAAGCCGGCTCCCGCGGAGCTTCCTGCCGGCCATCACCGAGGCGAAGGCCGCGGTCGGACCGGGATTCGCTCCGGGAGCGCGGCTTCATCGTCCCGGACAGCCCGGCGGGGCCGCTCGCCGAGGAGTTCCGGATCGTCAAGCGGCAGCTCCTGCTCGGAATGGGCGCGGGAAGCCCGGTCGCCGCCGACAAGCGGCGGACGATCCTGGTCTGCTCGGCCCAGCCCGACGAGGGCAAGACCTTCTGCGCCGTCAACCTGGCTCTGTCGCTGGCCGGCGAGCGCGACATGGAAGTGCTGCTCGTCGACGCCGATTTCCCCAAGCCCGAGATGCTCGACATCCTCGGCCTCGAGGCCCAGGGCGCCGGCTTCGTCGACGCGCTCGCCGATCCGTCGCTCGACCCCGAGCGGCTGGTGATCCGGACCGACATCGGCAGCCTGTCGGTGCTTCCGGCCGGCCGCTACGAGAACGACGTGCCCGAGCTGCTCGGCTCCGGCCGGACCGCCCAGGTGCTCGCCGCGGCTGACCGAGGGCCGGCCGAAGCGCATCGTGATCTTCGATTCCCCGCCCGCCCTGATGGCCTCGGCGGCCGCCGCTCTGGCGAGCCATGTCGGGCAGCTGATGCTGGTCGTGCGCGCCGACCAGACCACCGAAGCGGATCTCAAGGAAGCCGTCGGCCTGCTTTCCGGCTGCCCGCAGATCAGCCTGCTGCTCAACGGCACCGGCTTCGCCGCGACCGGCCGCCGATTCGGCTCCTATTATGGATATGGCCAATGAAAAAGGCTTTTTTCCAAGGGCTTGTAAGCCGTCGCTGGATAGCCGTCACAGCCGCCGCGGCGGGCCTCAGCCTGCGTCGCCGGGGCCGCCGCCGTGCAAGGCGAGCCGAGGACTGAGCGTCCACCCCTATCTCGAGATCCAGCAGGTCGCGACCATGGATTTCGACAGCGGCGAGGTGCTCACCTACACCGGAGTCGGCGGCGGCATCGACGCGGCCATCGCCACCCGCCGGGTCCAGGCGATGATCAGCGCCAACTACCAGCACCGGGTCGGCTGGAACGACAGGCTCGCCGACGATGACGTGATCAGCGGACTCGCCGCCGTCCATGTCGACGCCGTCCCCGGCCTGCTCGCCTTCGACGCCGGCGCCATGGCGGCGCGCACCCATGCCGACATCCGCTTCCCGGTCCCGACCGCCCGGACGATCGACAGCGAGGGCATCGCCGAGGTCTACAGCGCCTATGCCGGCCCGACCCTGTCGACCCGTGCCGGGCCGGTGGCGGTCAACGCCAGCCTACCGCCTCGGCTACGTCAAGGTCGACGACCACAGCCTCGCCGGCACCGGCCTTCCGCCCGGCGCGCCGCGGATCGACCGCTATTCGAGCTCGCACCGTCCACAACGCCACCGTCAGCGTCGGAATGGCGCCGGGCGAGCTGCCGTTCGGCTGGACCGTCGGCGCCGGCTACGTCCGCGAGGACATGAACCGGCTCGATTCGAACTTCGAGGGCAAATATGTCCGCGGCGACGTCGTCTTCCCGGTGTCGCCGACCCTCGCCGTCACCGGCGGGGTCGGCTACGAATGGCTGCAGGGCTCGCAGCAGGACTTCCTGCGCGACCCGACGACCGGACTGCCGGTGCTCACGCCCGGGCGGCAACCTCATCCCCGATCCGTCGCGGCCGCGGCTCAAGACGCTCGACCAGGACGGCGAGATGTGGGACGTCGGCTTCATCTGGCGGCCGAGCCGCCGGACCGAGCTGCAGGCGCGCGGCGGCTGGCGCTACGGCGGCGAGAGCTTCACCGCCTCGCTCTCGCACAAGATCAACGCCCACAGCGCCCTGAACGCCGCCATCTATGACAGCGTGAGCAGCTTCGGGCGGCTTTTAATAGCCGATCTCAACGGCTTGCCGACCAACTTTAAGCCGCCGTCCAATGGTAGCCTGAGCGGGGCCGGCTGCGTCTTCGGCAACGATCCCGGGACCGGCGCCTGCTTCGGCGACGCCTTCCAGTCGATCAGCAACTTCAACTTCCGCAACCGCGGCGCGACGGTGCGCTATTCGGCGCGAGCGCGGGCCGTGGAGCATGGGCCTCGGCGCCGGCTACGCCAACCGCAAATATCTGGCGCCGGACAGCAACATCTTCGCCCTGCGACGGAGTCACCGACCAGAGCTTCAGCCTGTCCGGCAATCTCGGCCGGCGGCTGACCCGGACGCTCGGGCTTCGACCTCGACGCCTATGCGGCCTGGTTCGACAGCGGCCTCGCCGACACCGACTCCAGCTTCGGCGCCGGCCTCACCGGCCGCTATTACCGCAACATCTTCCGCGACCGGCTGCAGGCGCAGATCGCGGCGGGCCTCTACACCACCCAGGCCGGGGAGTTCGACGCCAGCTTCGGCTCGATCCTGGTCGGCCTGCGCTACACCTTCTGAGGGACGGAACAGATGTACGACCAGTCTACGGCCTCACCGAGCGCCCCTTCCAGCTGACGCCGGACGCGCGCTACTGGTATGAGAGCCGCACCCACAAGAAGGCGATGGCCTATCTCGGCTACGGCCTCGCCCAGGGCGAGGGCTTCATCGTCATCACCGGCGAGATCGGCGCGGGCAAGTCGACCCTCGTCGCCCATCTGATGGCGACGATCGACCGCGAGCGGCTGAACGCGATCAGCCTCGTCTCGACCCAGGTCGAGGGCGACGACATGCTCCGGCTCGCCGCCCAGGGGCTCGGCCTCGAGACCGGGCGGCGTCATGAAGGCGCAGTTGCTCGACCGGATCGAGCAGAGGCTTCGCGAGGAAGCGCGCGAGCGGCAAGCGCACCCTGCTGATCGTCGACGAGGCCCAGAATCTGCCGGTCTCGGCGCTCGAAGAGCTTCGGATGCTGTCCAACTTCACCTCGCAAGGCCGCTGCGCTCATTCAGATCTTCCTGCTCGGCCAGCCCGAGTTCCGCGATCGGGTCGCGGGCGACGAGAGCCTCGAGCAGCTTCGCCAGCGGGTCATCGCCACCCATCATCTCGAGCCGATGGACGCCAATGAGGTCGAGCCCTACGTCGTCCACCGCCTCGCCGTCGCCGGCTGGCAGGGCCGCCCGGCCTTCGAGCCCGACGCCTTCGCCGCCCTCTATCGCCACGCCGGCGGAGTCCCGCGCAAGCTCAACCAGCTCGCCTCGCGGCTGCTCCTCTACGCCGCCGTCGAGCAGCTCGAGACGATCGGCCGGCGCGGACGTCGAGGCGGTCGCCGCCGACATGGCCGCCGACCGGCCGGCGAGCGCCTCGAAGCGGGTCCTGCCGCTGCGCCGTCCTGTCGCGTCTCCGAGCCCGCCGCCGACTCCTCGCTCGAGCGCCGGATCGCGGCGATCGAGGCCCGGCTCGACGAGCAGGAAGCGGCGCGTTCGCCGGGTCTTGACCGTGCTGCTCGACTGGGTCGAGAACGAAAGCCAGCCGCGCCGAAGCAATGCCGCTTAGATTTCTTAATCCCTCTCCCGTCCTTCACGGGAGAGGAGGGGCCCAAGCCGAAGGCTTGGGAGGTGAGGGTCTTGCCGATTCAGGAGTACAGACCCTCACCTCCCACCGCTTCGCAGCGGGCCCCTCCTCTCCCGCAAAAAGCGGGAGAGGGAGAAGTCGGCTCGGGGAGGGCCTCCCATGCTGAACGCCCTTTCCGTCGACGTCGAGGACTGGTTCCAGGTCGGCGCCTTCGAGAAGGTGATCGGCCGCGACGAGCTGGGACGGGCTCGAGCGGCGGGTCGAGCGCAACGGCGAGGCGGTGCTCGACCTGTTCGACGAGGCCGGGGTCAAGGCGACCTTCTTCACTCTGGGCTGGGTCGCCGAGCGCCACCCGGCGCTGATCCGGCGGGCGGCCGAGGCGGGCCACGAGATCGCCAGCCACGGCTGGGACCATAAGCGGGTCTTCACCCTGGGCGAGGAGGGCTTCCGGGCCGATCTCAGGCGAGCCCATGCCGCCATCGCCGAGGCTTCGGGGGTCGAGCCGCTCGGCTATCGGGCGCCGAGCTTCTCGATCGACGCCCGCACGCCCTGGGCGCACCGCGTGCTGGCCGAGGAGGGCTATCCTTATTCGTCGAGCGTCGCCCCGGTCGTCCACGACCATTATGGCTGGCGCGAGGCGCCGCGCTTCGCCCACCGGCCGCTTCGCCGGAGCGGAGCTGATCGAGCTTCCGGTCACCACCGTCGAGCTCGCCGGACGGCGCATGGCGGCGGGGGGAGGGGGCTTCTTCCGGCTGCTGCCTTATCGCTTTCTCGAGCTGGGCGATCGGCCGGGTCAATGAGGCCGACGGGAGGCCCGCGGTCTTCTATTTCCACCCCTGGGAGATCGATCCGGGCCAGCCGCGGGTCGCCGGAGCGCCGCTCAAGTCGCGGCTCCGCCATTACAGCCGGCTCTCCGCGATGCGGCCCAAGCTGCTGAAATTGTTCAAGTCCCATGAGTGGGGGCGGACCGACCAGGTGGTCGAGGCCGAGCGGGAGCGGCTGTCGTGACCGCGCACAGCCCGATCGCCGCGGTCACGGTGCGGACCGCCGATCTCGGCGATGCCGCCCTCTGCGCCCGGATCGACGCCTTCGTCGCCGCCCATCCGGGTCCGAATCCTTCCATCGGCCGCAGTGGAGCCAGGCGGTCGAGCAGGGCTGCGGCCAGCGCGCGCATTATCTCCTCGCCGAGCGGCCCGGCCGCGGCCTGGTCGGCTGCCTTCCGCTCACCCATGTCCGCTCGGCGCTGTTCGGCCATGCCCTGGTCTCGGCCGGCTTCGGCACCGGCGGCGGAGTCCTCGCGGACGACGAGGCGGCGCAAGGGCCGCTGCTGCGCGCCGCCGAGCATCTCGCCGACCGGCTCGGCTGCGCTAGCCTCGAGCTTCGAGGCGGCCCGATCCCCGAGGGCTATAAGGTGCGCGACGACGTCTATGTCGGCTTCGCCATGCCGCTCCCGCAAGGGGAGGAAGCGATCCTCAAGGCGATCAAGCGCCGGCACCGCGGCGTTAAGCGGGCCCGCGCCAACGGCCTTCATGCGCGGACCGGGACGAGCGAGAAGGACCGCGCCGATTTCTTCCGGGTCTATGGCGAATCGATGCGCAACCTCGGGTCGCCGGTCTTTCCGCCCCGTCTGTTCGAGGCGATGCTGGAGCGGTTCGGCGAGGATTGCGACATCACCCTCGTCTGCAAGGACGAGGAGCCGCTCGCCGGACTGCTCAACTTCTACTTCAAGGGCACGATCCTGCCCTATTGGGGCGGCGGAACCGCGGCGCGCGCGGCCGCTTTGCGCCAACGAATTGCTCTATTTCGAGGCGATGGTCCACGCCTCCGGGCGCGGCTGCACGCGCTTCGACTTCGGCCGTTCCAAGCTCGGCAGCGGCAACCATGCGTTCAAGGCGAACTGGGGGATCGAGCCCGAGCCGCTTCGTTACGGCATCCGCACCGCCGCCGGCGCTTCGCCGCGCGACATCAACCCGCTCAGCCCGAAGAACCGGCTCAAGGTCGAGGCGTGGAAGAAGCTGCCGCTGTTCGTCGCCAACCGGCTCGGCCCGGTGCTGGCACGGGGCCTCGGCTGATGGCCGACATTCTCTTCCTCGCCCACCGTATCCCGTTCCCGCCCGACCGCGGCGACAAGATCCGCTCGTTCCACGAGCTGAAGCATCTCGCCGGGCTTGCCCGGGTCCATCTCGCCTGCTTCGCCGACGACGAGGCCGACGCCGCCCACCTCGCCGGGCTTCGCGAGGCGATCGGCCCGGCGCTGGGCGAGGCGCATGTCGAGGTCCGGCGGACCTCGCGGATCGCCGCCGGAGTCCGGGCGCTGGCCGAGGGCCGGCCGGTCTCGCTCACCTTGTTCGACAGCGCGTCGCTTCGCGGCTTCGTCTCCGACCAGCTGGCGAGCGGCCGGATCGGAACCGTCTTCGCCTGGTCGGGCCAGATGGGGCAGTTCGTGCCCGCCGGCACCGGGGCGCGCTTCGTCATGGATTTCGGCGACGTCGATTCGGCCAAGTTCGAGGCCTATGCGGCCGAGGGCGGGCCGATGGCGCCGGTCCACCGCCGCGAGGGCCGCCTGCTCGCCGCCTTCGAGCGCGCGGTGGCCGGGCGGGCCGACGTCAGCCTGTTCGTCAGCGAGGCGGAGGCGGCGCTGTTCCGGGCGCGGAGCGGGCTGGACGGAGCGGACGTCCGGGCGCTCCAGAACGGGGTCGACCTCGATTATTACGATCCGGAGGCGGACTTCATTCCCCTCTTTCCCCTCTCCCGTCCTTACGGGAGAGGAGGGGCCCACCGCGAAGCGGTGGGAGGTGAGGGTCTTGCTGAGGCCGGTGTACAGACCCTCACCTCCCCCCGCTACGCGGGCGGGCCCCTCCTCTCCCGCAAAGAGCGGGAGAGGAAGAATTCCCCCTGATCGTCTTCACCGGCCAGATGGATTATGCGCCCAATATCGACGCGGTGCGCTGGTTCGCCGGCGAGGTGATGCCGCTCCTGCCGGAGGCGCGCTTCGCCATCGTCGGCCGCAAGCCGGCCGAGACGGTGCGGCGGCTGGCCGGGCCCCGGACAATCGTCACCGGCGCGGTTCCCGACGTCCGGTCCTGGCTGGCCGCGGCCGACGTCGTCGCCGCGCCGCTGAGGATCGCGCGCGGAATCCAGAACAAGGTGCTCGAGGCGATGGCGATGGCGCGGCCCGTCGTCGCCTCGCCGGCCGCGTTCGAGGGCATCGAGGCCGAGCCGGGGCGCCATCTCCTCGTCGCCGAGGGGGCCGAAGCGCAGGCCGAGGCGATCGCCGCGCTGCTCGGCGATCCGGAGCGGGCCCTGGCGCTGGGCCGGGCGGCGCCGGGCTCGGATGGTCGAGGCCTATCGCTGGGAGGCTCGGCTGGAGCCGCTCGCCGGGCTGGTCGGTCTCGAGCCGCGGCGGGCGGCGGCATGACGGCGGTCCTGCCGATCGGCCGGGCCGGCAGCGAAGCCGGCGCCTGGCGCACCCATCTGCTCGCGCTCGGAATCGCGGCGGGCGCGATCCTGCTGCTGTTCGCCCGCGACGCGGCCGGAATGGCCCGGATCTGGTGGACCAGCGCCACCTTCAACCATTGCCTGCTGATCGTGCCGATCCTCGATGTGGCTCGTCCGCCAGCGGCTGCCCGAGCTGAAGGCGCTCGCGCCGGCCGCCTGGCCGCCGGGGCTGGTCCTGGTCGGGGCGGGGGCCCTGGCCTGGCTGCTCGGCGAGGCGGGAAGCGTCTCCCTGCTTCGCCACCTCGGCCTGGTGCTGATGCTCCAGGGGGCGGTGGTCGCACTGCTCGGCAAGGCGGTGGCGCTCGGGCTCGCCTTCCCGATCTTCTACGCCTTGTTCCTGGTGCCGTTCGGCGACGAGCTGGTTCCGCCGATGCAGGAGCTGACCGCCCGGATGTGCATGGCGCTTCTCGCCCTCGTCGGGGTGCCGGCGCATCTCGAGGGCATCTTCATCTCCACCCCGACCGGCCTGTTCCGGGTCGCCGAGGCCTGCTCGGGGGTGCGCTTCCTCGTCGCCATGGCGGCGCTTGCCGCGCTCGTCGCGAACCTGTGCTTCCGCTCCTGGCCGAGGCGGGCGGCGTTCGTCGTCGCGGCGATGGCGATCCCGATCGCCGCCAACGGAGTGCGCGCCTTCGCGACCATCTGGGTCGCCCATCTGACCGACAACGAGGTGGCGGTCGGCTTCGACCATATCGTCTACGGCTGGGTCTTCTTCGGACTCGTCATCGCCGCTGATCATGGCGGCGGGCTGGCCCTTCTTCGACCGCCGGCCGGACGATCGCCGCATTCGATCCGGCCCGGCTTCAGGCGCCCGGGGCCGCGCCGGGCCCCGCCGGCCGGGCGGTTCAGGCCGCCGCGGTGGCGGTCATGCTCGCGGCGGCGGCTCCGGCCTGGTCGGCCGCGGTCGGCGCCGCCGGGACCCGGCCGGTTCCCGCCGTCGCCTTCCCCGACGTCCCCGGCTGGACTCGAGTGCGCGTCAACGGCGAGTGGGAGCCGCATTATAGCGGCGCCGACCGGATCGCCCTGGCGCGCTACCGCGACTCCGCCGGCCGGGAGGTCGATCTCGCCTTCGTCGTCTTCGCCCGGCAGAGCGAAGGGCGCGAGCTGGTCGGCTACGGCCAGGGCGCCTCGGACGAGGACGGCGCCTGGTCGTGGACCGCCGACACCGCGCCTCCGCCCGGACGGCAAGGCGGAGCGGATCGGATCGCACGGGCGTGTGCGCGAGGTGGCGAGCTTCTACCGGGTCGGCGACGTGCTGACCGGGAGCGAGGCGCGGGTGAAGCTCGAGACGGTCCGGGCCCGGCTGCTCGGCGGGCCGCAGCGGGCGGTGGCGCTGCTGGTCGCCGCCGAGGCCCCGGCCGACGGGATCAGCCCCCGTCCGACGGTCGATTCCTTCCTCCGGGCGCTCGGCCCCATCGAACCGCTTGCCGACCGGGCGGCGGGGCTGGCAGGACCCTCCTGAGATGTGCGGCATCGCCGGCCTGTTCCACCCCGACGTGCCCAAGCCCGTCGACCCCAAGAGGGTCCGGGCGATGGCCGACGCGCTCGCCCATCGCGGACCGGACGGAAGCGGCGTGTGGACCGCTCCGGGGATCGGGCTCGGCCACCGGCGGCTGTCGATCATCGACCTCGCCACCGGCGACCAGCCGATGCGCTCGCCGGACGGCCGGATCGCGCTCAGCTACAATGGCGAAATCTACAATTTCCGGGAGATGACGGGCCGAGCTTGAGACCAGGGGCCATGTCTTCCGGACGGCCAGCGACACCGAGGTGGTGCTCGCCTCCTGGCGGCAATGGGGGCCGGACTGCCTGAGGCGGTTCAACGGCATGTTCGCCTTCGCCCTCTACGACGCCGGCGAGGACGTGCTGTTCCTCGCCCGCGACCGGCTCGGGGTGAAGCCGCTCTATCTCGCCACTTTGCCGGACGGCGCGCTGGTCTTCGCCTCCGAACTGAAGGGCCTGCTCGCCCATCCCTTGCTTCGCCGGAACCCGAGCCCGCGGGCGCTCGAGGATTATCTGGCGCTCGGCTACGTCCCCGACGACAGCTGCATGGTCGAGGGCGTGGTCAAGCTCGCCGCCGGCCATTACCTGCTGGTCCGCCGCGGCGGCCCGATCCCGCCGCCGGTCAGATGGTGGGACGTCGACTTCGCCAGCCCTTCGGCGGCGGCGGCGAAGGCGCTCGAGGAGGAATTGGTCGGCCATCTCCAGTCGGCGGTGCGCTCGCGGATGGTCGCGGACGTCCCGCTCGGCGCCTTCCTCTCCGGCGGGGTCGACAGCTCGGCGGTGGTCGCCCTGATGGCGGAAGCGAGCCGGAGCGCGGTCGAGACCTGCTCGATCGGCTTTACGCGAGGCCGATCACGACGAGAGCCGCTGGGCCGCCCTCGTCGCGGCGCGCTTCGCGACGAGCCATCGCAGCCGGATCGTCGAAGCGGGCGATTTCGGACTGATCGACACGCTTGCCGACGCCTTCGACGAGCCGTTCGCCGACGCCTCGGCGCTGGCGACCTACCGGGTCTCCGAGCTGGCCCGGGAGAAGGTCAAGGTCGCCTTGTCCGGCGACGGCGCCGACGAGGCCTTCGCCGGCTACCGCCGCTACCGGATGTTCGCCGCCGAGGAGCGGGTGAGGGGGATCCTGCCCGGGCCGGCGCGCGGCGCCCTGGGAGCGGTCGGCAATCTCTATCCCAAGCTCGACTGGGCGCCCCGCTTCCTGCGCGCCAAGACGACCCTCCAGGCGATCGGCCGGGACAGCGGCGAGGCCTATGCCGACGCAGTTTCCGTCACCTCCAGCGCCGTCAGATCAAGCCTTTACCGGCAGGATCTTCAAACATCTTCTGCAGGGCCACCGCGCCGAGGACCGCTATGTCGAGGCGATGGCCGAACGCGTCGGCCGGCGACTCCTTGTCGCGCGCCCAATATGCCGACCTCAAGATCTGGCTTCCCGGCGACATCCTCACCAAGGTCGACCGGACCAGCATGGCGGTCGAGCCTCGAGGCGCGCGAGCCCTTGCTCGACCACCGCCTCGTCGAGTTCGCGGCGCGGGTTCCGGCCGGGATGCGGCTTCGCGGCGGCTCGGGCAAATGGCTGATGAAGCGGGCGCTCCGCCGCTACCTTCCGGACGAGATACTCGACCGCACCAAGATGGGCTTCGTCACCCCGGTCAGCGCCTGGTTCCGAGGCCCGCTCGCCGGCGAGGCGGCGGCGATCGCCCACAGCCCGGCGCTGGCCGAGCTCGGCTGGCTCGATCCGGCGGCCATCGCCCGACTCGCCGCCGCCCACCGCTCCGGCCGGGCCGAGCACGGCCGCCTGCTCTGGCAATTGCTGATGCTCGACAAGTCGCTCCAGCGCCTGTTCGGCTTCGGGGTGGCGCCGCCGCAGGTGAAGAGGGCGGGCTAGTTCCCCTCCCTGCACGCAGGGAGGGGTTAGGGGTGGGTAGGTCCATCAAGGGCGGTGCGTTTTCCGCAGACGCACCCACCCCCGGCCCCTCCCTGCGTGCAGGGAGGGGAGAGGGTCAGGGATAGATCGCCTCGACGAAATACAGGCCCTGCGGCGGCGCGTTGAGGCCGAGCGCGGCCCGGTCCCGCGCCTCCAGCGCCGCCTTCAGATCCGCGGCGCTCCATTTGCCCCGGCCGACCAGCTGCAGGCAGCCGACCATCGAGCGGACCTGGTGGTGGAGGAAGGAGCGGGCGGCCGCCTCGATCAGGATGACGTCGCCGTCGCGCCGGACGTCGAGCCGGTCGAGCGTCTTGACCGGGCTCTCCGACTGGCAATGGGCCGAGCGGAAGGTGGTGAAATCGTGACGGCCGACCAGGCTCCGCGCGGCCTCGTCCATCGCCTCGGCGTCGAGCGGCACCGCGACCTGCCAGGCCCGCCCCGCTTCCAGCGCCAGCGGCGCTCGCCGGTTGACGATCCGGTAGAGGTAGCGCCGGCCGACGCAGCTGAAGCGGGCGTGCCAGTCGTCGGCGACGGCCGCGGCGGCGAGGATGGCGACGGGGAGGGGGCGGAGCCGCGCGTTCAGCCCCTCGGCGAGCCGGAAGGGCGCGATCGGCCGCTCGATGTCGACATGGGCGGCCATGGCGAGGGCATGGACCCCGGCGTCGGTCCGGCCGGCGGCGTGGAGGGTCGCCGCCTCGCCGGTGATCGCCTCCGCCGCCTCCTCGATCGCCTGCTGGACCGACGGGCCGTGCGCCTGGCGCTGCCAGCCCATGAACGGGCCGCCGTCATATTCGACGATGAGCCGGAAGCGGGTCACCCGAGCCGGGTGCCGGGCGGGATCGGGAAGCCGCGCAGGAGCTCGGCCCGCTCATCGGCGCCCGGCCGGCGCGCTGGACGAGCGACCGCGGCGCAGCGCATGCTCGCCGCAGGCGATGGTCAGCCCGGTGTCGGCGAGGACCTCGCCCGGCTCGCCGGCCGCCTCGACCGGCTCGGCGGCGAGCAGCTTGATCCGCTCGCCGCGATGCTCGAACCAGGCGCCGGGAGCCGGGTTGAACGCGCGCACCTGCCGCTCGAGCTCGAGCGCCGGCCGGGTGAAATCGAGCCGCGCCTCCGCCTTGCGGATCTTGGGCGCGTAGGTCGCCTTCTCCTCCGGCTGCGGCCGCGGCGCGATCGGCGTCCCGCCGGGCGAGCACCTCGACCATCCATTCGCGCGCCGAGCCGGGCGAGCTCGGCGGTGAGCTCGCCGGCCGTCTTGCGGTCGACCGGGGTGCCCATCGCCGCCAGCATCGGCCCGGTGTCGAGCCCTTCCTCCATCTGCATGATCGTCACCCCGGTCGTCCGGTCGCCGGCGAGGATGGCGCGCTGGATCGGCGCCGCGCCGCGCCAGCGCGGCAGCAAGGAGGCGTGGACGTTGAGGCAGCCGAGCCGCGGCGCCTCGAGGATCGGCCGCGGCAGGATCAGGCCGTAGGCGGCGACCACGGCGGCGTCGAGGCCGAGCGCGGCGAAGGCGGCCTGCTCCGCCGGGTCCTTGAGCGAGTGCGGGGTGCGCACCTCGATCCCCGCCGCTTCGGCGCGCTGCTGGACGGGGGAGGGGCGAAGCGCCTTGCCCCGCCCGGCGGGCCGCGGCGGCTGGCGAATAGACGGCGACGACCTCGTGCCCGGCGGCGATCAGCGCCTCCAGGGTCGGCACGGCGAAATCGGGGGTTCCCATGAAGGCGAGGCGCATGCTCCGTCATTGCGAGGAGCGAAGCGACGAAGCAATCCAGTTCTGCCCCCAGGCGCCGCTCTGGATTGCTTCCCCACTTTCGCCGGGGTCGCAATGACGGGGAAGGCGACGCTACCTACCCCCCATGGCTTCCCCCGAGATCGACGCGCTGACCCAGGCGCTGGCGCGGCTCCCCGGGCTCGGCCCGCGCTCGGCCCGGCGGGCGGTGCTTCACCTGATGAAGAAGCGCGAGGCGGCGCTGGTGCCTCTGCTCAAGGCGCTCGAGCGGGTCGAGCGACAATCTCTCGGTCTGCTCGGCCTGCGGCAATGTCGACACGACCGATCCGTGCAGCGTCTGCGCCGACCCGCGCCGCGACGACCGGCTGCTCTGCGTCGTCGAGGAGGTCTCCGACCTGTGGGCGCTCGACCGCTCGCGCCTCTTCCCCGGCCGATTCCACGTCCTCGGCGGGCGGCTCTCCGCGCTGGAAGGCGTGCGGCCCGAGGACCTCAGCATCGACAAATTGCTCGGCCGCGTCGCCAAAGGCGGGATCGACGAGGTGGTGCTGGCGATGAACGCCACGCTCGAGGGCCAGACCACCGCCCATTATCTCGCCGAGCGGCTCGAAACCTTCCCGATCCGCCTCACCCAGCTCGCCCACGGCCTGCCGGTCGGCGGCGAGCTCGACTATCTCGACGAGGGCACCCTGGCCCAGGCGCTGCGGGCGCGGCGGCCGGTGGCGTGAGTTCGTCGTCCCAGCGAAGGCTGGGACCCCAGGGGGTGAAAGGCACCGCGTTCTTCACCCGCCGGGGCCCCAGCCTGCGCTGGGGCGACGGGATCACGCGTAGCTCACCACCTCATATTCGATCCCGTCGGGGTCGAAGAAGTAGAAGCGCCGGCCGGGCTCGTAGTCGCCGTGCGAGAAGGGGACCAGGCCGGCGGCGACGACCCGAGCCTCGGTCGCCGTCGAGATCGTCGACCTCGACTCCGATATGGTTGAGCGGCCGGCCCTTGGCGAAGCCGGAGTCGCCGGCCGGCCCGTCCTTCGCGGCATAGAGCGCGACATAATGGTCGTCCGAGCCGACATGGACGGTGCGCCCGCCGTTCATCGACGGGCCCTGCCAGCGTACCTGCCAGCCGAACATCTTCTCCATCAGCGTCGCCGCCCGGTCGGGGTCGCTGACCGTGACGTTGACATGCTCGATCCTGGGTGAAGCCATGGAAATTCCTCCTGCCGAAGCGCCCTCGGTTGCGAGTCGTACGACCTCAAGCTAAGTTGAGGTCAAGCTTCGATTTCGGGGGACTTCGCATGGCCGGACCTGCTCACCATCGGCGAGCTGTCGCGCCGCACCGGCCTTTCCGTCTCCGCGATCCGCTTCTACGAGGCGCGCGGCCTGGTCGGGGCGATCCGCACCTCGGGCAACCAGCGACGCTTCCTTCGCTCCGACATCCGCCGCCTGTCCTTCGCCCTGATCGCCCAGCGCTGCGGCCTCACCCTCGCCGAGATCGAGAAGGAGATGGCGTCGCTGCCCGACGGCCGGGCGCCGACGCGGGCCGACTGGGCGTCGATCAGCGCCCGCCTCCGCGACCGGCTCGACGAGCGGATCGCGATGCTCGAGGGGACGCGCGACCGGCTCGACGGCTGCATCGGCTGCGGCTGCCTGTCGCTCGACTCCTGCGCCCTCTACAATCCCGGCGACCGCGCGGCGCGAGGCGGGCCGGGGCCGCGCTTCCTGCTCGGGGACAAAGCGGCGGATTTTGAGTGATCCCCCCTCCCTGCGTGCAGGGAGGGGGATCACGCCTTCCGGCTCAGCGCCTTCATCGCGTCGTCGAGACCCTCCAGCGTCAGCGGGTACATGCGCTCGTGGATCAGCTCGCGCATGATCCGGGTCGACTGGCTGTAGCCCCAATATTGCTCCGGCACCGGGTTGAGCCAGACCGAGCTGGGATAGGTGTCGACCAGGCGCTGCATCCAGACCGCTCCGGCCTCCTCGTTATAATGCTCGACCGAGCCGCCGGGATGGGTGACCTCGTAGGGGCTCATCGAGGCGTCGCCGACGAAGACGATCTTCCAGTCGTGGCCGAACTTGTGGAGCACGTCCCACGTCGGCGTGCGCTCGGCGAAGCGGCGGCGATTGTCCTTCCACAGGCTCTCGTAGGGGCAATTGTGGAAGTAGAAGAATTCGAGATTCTTGAACTCGGTGTGCGCGGCCGAGAACAGCTCCTCGCAGACCTTGATATGCGGGTCCATCGAGCCGCCGACGTCGAGCAGGAGCAGCAGCTTCACCGCATTGTGCCGCTCGGGGCGCATGTGGATGTCGAGCCAGCCCTTGCGCGCGGTGCCGTCGATCGTCCCGTCGAGGTCGAGCTCGTCGGCGGCGCCTTCGCGGGCGAAGCGCCTGAGGCGCCTCAGCGCCACCTTGATGTTGCGGGTGCCGAGCTCGACCTGGCTGTCGAGGTTCCTGAACTCGCGCTTGTCCCAGACCTTGATCGCGCTCTTGTTGCGGCCGCCTTCCTGGCCGATCCTGATCCCCTCGGGATTGTAGCCATAGGCGCCGAACGGCGAGGTGCCGGCGGTGCCGATCCACTTGTTGCCGCCCTGGTGGCGCCCCTGCTGCTCCTCGAGCCGCTGCTTCAGGGCCGCCATGATCTCTTCCCAGGAGCCCAATGAGACGGATCTTCGCCATCTCCTCCTCGCTGAGATAGAGCTCGGCGACCTTCTTCAGCCACTCCTCCGGGATCGGCGCCGCATCGGGGCCGTAATCGGCCTCCAGCCCCCTGAAGACCTTGCCGAACACCTGGTCGAAGCGGTCGAGCAGCCCCTCGTCCTTCACGAAGGTGGCCCGGGCGAGGAAGTAGAATTGCTCCGGGCTCGCCGCGATGACGTCGGCGTCGAGCGCCTCGAGCAGGACGAGATGCTCCTTCATCGAGGCCGGGATCCCGGCGGCGCGAAGTTCGTCGACGAAGGAGAAGAACATGACGTTTCGGGCTGTACTGCGATCAGCCCGAAACGTCACCCCAGCGAAGGCTGGGGTCCCGGGGGGGGCGGAAGGCGCGGCGTTCTTCACCCCCTGGGGTCCCAGCCTTCGCTGGGAGGACGCGATAGTTAACGCCGTTTCAACATTTACCCCTTAGCCCCTCTCCCGAACCACATTCAGGGGGCGGCGCGTGGCGACGAAGGCGATCGAGGAAGCGGACCAGGACGCGATCAACATCGTCGCGCGCAATTGCGGCGCTCTGGCGATCGAGTGCAGCGACGTCTCCGGCTACGTCTCGGGAGTCTCGGAGCGCATCTCGTCCAACCTTCGAACCCTCGATTCGCTCGAGGAGGTGACCAGCCGGCTTCTGCTCGACCAGGCTCGGGTGGCGGAATCGACCGACGAGGCGCGGATCCTCGCCGAGCAGGCGCGCGAGCGGCTGTCGGAGGGGCGGGCGGCGATCGAGGACACCATATCCATCTTCTCCGGCCTCACCGACCTCGTCGTCCAGCTCGGCGAGCGGATGACCGGCTTCGCCGAGGCGATGAGCCGGGTCCAGAACGTCTCGTCGAGCATCGAGCGGATCGCCTACCGGACCAACATGCTGGCCTTGAACGCCACCATCGAGGCGGCCCGGGCCGGGGAGGCCGGCCGCTCGTTCGCGGTCGTCGCCGCCGAGGTCAAGAAGCTCGCCCAGGAGACGAGGACCGCGACCAGCGAGATCACCGGCACCATCGCCTCGCTGACCCGCGAGGCCGAGGCCGTGACGTCGGAGATCGAGACCGGGGTCGGCCGAAGCCGGGTCGCCCGCTCCGGCTTCGCGACGATCACCGAGACGGTCCGCCAGGTCGCCGACATCGTCGCTTTGGTCGACCGCCAGACCGACGGCATCGCCCAGTCGACCAGCCAGATCCAGCAGAGCGTCGATTCGGTCAAATCGGGCCTGTCGAGCTTCGCCGCCGACGCCCGCGACAATGGCGGGCAATTGCTCCAGGTCCACGGCCGCCTCGCCAAGCTCGAGCTTCTCTCCAACGAGATGCTCGACCGGCTGGCCAGCTCGGGCGTGCGCATCGACGACACGCCGTTCATCGAGTTCGCCCAGGCCGGGATGCGCGAGATACGCGACGTCATCGAGGCCGGGATCGCCCGCGGCGAGGCGAGCGAGGACGACGTGTTCGACACGCGCTACGTCGCCATGCCCAACACCAACCCGACCCAATACGAGACCCGCTTCTGCGACTTCGCCGACCGCCACGTCCGGCCGATCCTCGACAAGTTGATGGCGCGCGAGCCGCGGCTGATCGCCAGCGCGATCACCGACGTCAACGGCTACCTTCCCACCCACATCTCCGAGCGCTCGCAGCCGCAGAGCGACGATCCCGCCTGGAACGCCAAATATTGCCGCAACCGCCGCAACTTCCTCGACGACGTCACCCGCCGCGCCATCGCCAGCGAGAAGGAAGCGATGCTCGCCACCTACTCGATGGACCTGGGCGCAGGGCCGCTATCTGCCGGTCAAGAACGTCTTCGTCCCGCTCTGGGTGAACGGCCGCCGCTGGGGCAATTTCGAGCTCGCCTATCGCGACGAGGAAATGCGGCTCTAATCCTCACGCGCCGGGGCGCTCCGACGCCCAAATGTTCACGCGAAGGCGCGAAGGCGCGAAGGGGCCGGTGAGAACCGGCGCGCAGCGCCCTTAATTCCCGGTCCGAAAAAGGTCGAAGGCGGCTTCGCCGCCGCGGTCCCTTCGCGCCTTCGCGCCTTCGCGTGAAAAATAGCGGTCCAGGTGAAGGTCGCCGAGTCCGTCGTCCCGCCCTAGCTTCCCGGTCGCCGCGCCATGAAGGCCAGGCGTTCGAACAGCATCACGTCCTGCTCGTTCTTGAGGAGGGCGCCGTGGAGGGGCGGGATCGCCTTGGTGGGGTCGCGGGACTGGAGGACCTCGAGCGGCATGTCCTCGTGGAGGAGCAGTTTCAGCCAGTCGATCAGCTCGCTGGTCGACGGCTTCTTCTTGAGGCCGGGCACCTCGCGGACCTGGTAGAAGATGTCCATCGCCTTGGCGACCAGCAGCTTCTGGATGCCGGGGAAGTGGACGTCGACGATCGCCTGCATCGTCTCGCGGTCGGGGAATTTGATGTAGTGGAAGAAGCAGCGGCGCAGGAAGGCGTCGGGAAGCTCCTTCTCGTTGTTCGAGGTGATGACGACGATCGGCCGCTCGGCCGCCTTCACCGTCTCCTTCGTCTCGTAGACGTGGAACTCCATCCGGTCCAATTCCTGGAGGAGGTCGTTGGGGAATTCGATGTCGGCCTTGTCGATCTCGTCGATCAGCAGGACGGGGAGCTTCGGCGAGGTGAAGGCCTCCCACAATTTGCCGCGGCGGATGTAGTTGGCGATGTCGTGGACCCTCGGGTCGCCGAGCTGGCCGTCGCGCAGCCGGGCCACCGCGTCATATTCGTATAGACCCTGATGGGCCTTGGTCGTCGACTTGACGTGCCATTCGATCAAGCGGCGCGCCGAGCGCGGCCGCGATCTCATGGGCGAGGATCGTCTTGCCGGTGCCGGGCTCGCCCTTGACGAGGAGCGGCCGCCGGAGCGTGACGGCGGCGTTGACCGCGACCTTGAGATCGTCGGTGGCGACGTAGCTCTTTGTGCCTTCGAAGCGCATGTCCGGCGGATAGGGGAGGGGGCGGAGGAGGGCAAGGCACCGTCGCCTAAGCCGGGGCGACGGATCAGGCGGCCCCCCGAGCCTCGCGCCGGGCCTCGAGCAAGTCCCACAGGCCGTGGTGCTGGACGAGGATCTGCTCGGCGCCGAACAGCAGGGCGCGCTGGACGGGGGCGGCGTCGGCGTAGGAATCGGCCAGAGCGACGACCGAGTCGAGGTCGGCCGCCGGATAGGCCGGCGATTCGATCCCGAAGCGCCGGGCGGCGCCGTCGAGGCAGGTCCGAACCGCCGCCCAGTCGAGCACCAGGGCCATCGCGGCTCCGAGCGCGCAGCCGCGCCGCTCGGACAGGGCGAGCGTCTCCATGGCATGGCGCTGGCCGAGCACGGCGGCGTCCGTGCCGGCCGCGCCGGGGGTCGAGGGGACCGGCCCGGCGGCGACGGCGAGCCGGGCGAGATAGGCGCGCTCGCCGGCGAAGGCATAGGTCGCCTGGGTCAGCCAGGCCCGCGCCCCGGCCTCGGTCACCCGGGCCGCGGCATGGTCGACGAGGCCGGGATAGCGGCCGTGGAGGACGCACAGATAATGGATCATGTCGGCGAGGTCGCGAGCGGCGCCCGGAGCCCGGATCCACGACGGGCTCGCCGGATAAAGATGGGCGGCGCTGCCATGGTCGGCGAGTCGCGCCAGCAGCAGCGCTCCGGACCGGGGCGCGGCGGCAGTCTCGACCGATAATGACGCCATTTGCGGCCCTCCCGAAAAGCTGCCTCAAGCCGCTTTAGGAGACTGACCTATATCAATGCCGTAAAAACCCGGTTTACGGCCCGTTAGGGGGGTGGAAAGGCTGATCGCGCCGGGCGTTCAGGATGGCGAAGGCCGCGCCCCGCTACCGGCGACGGCCCAGCCCAGTCGGGGATCCGATCGATGACCTTGCGAACCGCCCTCCTGCTTCCGCTCGCCGTCCTGACCGCCTGCGCCGACGTCGCTCCAGCGGCCGCCGCCGTCCCCTCCGATCCCGCCGCCTGGACGATCGGGCCGATCATCCGCGGCCGCAATTATTCGCAAGGGGTGGCGCTCCACCCGACCGCTCGCCGCGACGGCGGCTGGCATATCGACTTGCCGCGAGCGCCGGGAAGCGTCCATTACGTCACCTTCCGCCACGGTTCGCTCGCCGGCAAGCGCCGGATCGTGCTCCGCTACCGGCTCGAAATGGCGCCCGGCGTGCGCCTCGTCGCGGCGAGCGACGGCAAGTCGGGGTCGATGATCACCCCCTATTTCCAGCGCTCCGGCGACAATTGGAGCGGCCGCGGCCGGTTCGAAGCCTATCGCTGGTACGCCACCTTCGCCACCCACGCTCCGATCCGGCCCGGAACGAACGAGATCGTCGCCCCGCTCGACGGCCTGTGGACGGCGGTCGAGACCTCCTCGGCGCGGACCAATCCGGCCGCCTTCCAGGCCGCGCTCGCCCGGGCCGACCAGGTCGGCTTCGTGCTGGGCGGCGGCGACGGCTACGGCCACGGCGTCTTCGCCACCGGCCCGGCCCGGCTGATCGTCACCGACTTCCGCGTGGAGTGAAGGGATCGCCGATCGGCAGGACGGTCAGCCGGGACGGGTGACCAGCCAGACGGCCGCGGCGAGGATGGCGGCGAAGGCGCCGAGGCCGATCCCGGCGACCAGCAGCGCCACCGGGACCAAGGGGTCGGCGTCGTCGGGCAGCGAGCGGGCGAGGGCATAGCCGGCCGCGGCCATCGCCGCCGCCGACGCGAACAGCGAGGCGCAGATCCGATAGGTTTTCGGGGGGTTGCGAAGCGCCAGGCCGGGCTTGTGGACGAGCTTGGGCCGGAAATGGTCGACGACCTTCTGAGCGAGGCCGCGCGAGCCGGCCGGCACCGGCACCCGAAGCGTCGTCGGCACCGACCCGCCGTAGCGGCCGCGCGGATAGCGAAGGGCGAATTCGAGGCACGTGGGAGGACCCTCGAGCCAGCTCACCTCGCGAAGCTCGGGCAGCCCGCGCGGCCGAAGCCCGTGGTAGGAATCGTCGATCAGCAGGCCCGTCTCCCCGACGACGACCTCGACCGGGTCGGCCGGGGCCTTCCGGCGCACCCACAGGTCGTTGACCAGGGCCGAATCCTCGCCCGAGCGGCGCGCGTCGAGCGCCCGGAACTGCTCCCATTCGCCGGGATAGACTCGCCAGCGCGCGATCACCCGATGCCCGGCGAGCAGCCGCGCCTTGCCGTGAGCGGCGAACAGCGCCTGGATGAGGAAGACGAAGCCGAAGGGCGCCAGCGCGAAGCCGAGCGCGAGCGGAACGATCGCCGTCCAATCCTCGCCGATTCGCCCTTCCCGCAAGGCGCCGAACCGGATCAGCGCCACTCCGGCGACGAGGGCGAGCAGCCAGTAGAGGGCCTTGCGGGCGGGATTGCGCAACGGGAGGTCCCTCTCATTCGCCGCGAGGCTAATCGCCCGCAAGGCGCCGGTCGAGGCCCGACCCGCGAACCAGGGAATGAAGTTGCGGCCGGCGGAGCCATCTTCGATAATGGTCTTGTGAAGCCCGTCGAAACGCTGCCCGCATCGTTCCGCCGCTACCGCAAGATCGGAGGCGCTCTCGACTTCGCCTCGTTCGAGGACGCCCTCGGCACCGAGGACGAGATACTGGCGGCAATTCCCCATGCCCTCAGCCACCATCGGACCTACGATCCGGCCAGGCTGCGCGAACTCGGCTGGCGGCGGATAAGGGAGCGCGCCTTCTTCGGCCAATGGTTCGATCACGACAGCGGCGACATTCTCAAGCTGGGCAGCCATGTCGGCGCCGGCCGAATCCACGAGAATCCCAGGCTTCGCGACATCGACGGCGTGGATTTCGTGAATTCCGGAAGCCCCCTGCCCGAGCCGGGCGACGGGGGCGAGTTCGCCTACGCCTTCTCGAACCCGCCCTACGGGCTGCAGGCGCGGCCGAGCGAGGTGCAGGCGCTGTTCGACTCGATCGTCCAGTTCATCCTGCCCGAGGGCTGCGCTCGAACCATCACGGACTGGACGAGCCCGCGCCTTCCGGAGGTGTCGGACTATTTCGAAGCCGGCATGGAATGGTGGGGAGTCTTCCTGTTCAGCATCCACGTCCCCACCCTGCGGCGGCTGACGATCGTCGCCGGATCGACGACGGACTGAAGGCGTCGGCCGAACCGAGCGAAGCCCGGCCAAGGCCGGCCCGTCGCGCTGGCGCCGTTATGATCGCTTTTACCCGTCCGGCTTAGAAGCGGTAGGCCATGAGCAAGCCGATCGCGTTCCTCGCCATCCCGCTGGCCCTGCAGGGCTGCTCCTATTCCTATCCGATCTGGGCGACGATGGTCGGCGGGCGCCTCGCCTTCGAATCGGGCGACCGCGCTTTCGATTGCTTCACCAACATCACGGTCGCCGCCACCGGGCCGCTGGCCTCGGATCCGGCCCGCGACTCGATCGCCGACCCGGTGGAGCTCGGCCGGGCCGAGGAGCTCGCTCGAGCGGCGTGGCGGACCGACGCGATCGCCACCTACGAGTGCAAGGGCCATTTCCCGGTGGTCTACGGAGCGCCGATGCCGGGGATCACAATCGTCGCGGCGAAACCGCTGAAGATCGGCATCCCCTATGCCGTCTCGACCTACGGCCCGAAGGGCGCGGGCGGCCACGGCTGCTTCCGGATCAACCCGGACCGCCGGCCGGAGAATATCTCCGATCATCTGTGCAGCTTCACGAGCTATCCGCCGCCGCCCGAACCGGCGGCAGGCCCGGTCGACCCCGGCTCGCCGCAAGCGGTCCCGGCGGCGCCGATCGGAGCGGAGGACCCTCCCGCCGCCCCCGCACCGGCATCGGACCGCCAGCTGCACGAGGTCCCCGGAGTGCCCGGCGGGATGGCGAGCAACAGCCTCCCCCAGCCGCCGGCGATCACCGCCCATAGCGGAATCGCGCCGACCCCGATCAACGCCTTGCCGCCGCCGGAGGAGAGCGGTCCGGCCCAGATGTACGCGCTCACCCCCTATCGCGGCATCGAGCGCTGGCTGCGCGAATATCCCTCGCTCGCCGCCTGCGAGCAGTCCCGCTCCGGGATGGTGCAGCCCGACCGCCGCCTCTGCGGTCTCGGCCCGAAGCGCCCGCGTTTCTGAGGCTCGCCTAGGCCCGGAAGCGGACGAATTGCGGGGCGATATTGGCGATCTCGCCGCCGCCCTGAAGCGAATAGCCGCTCGCGACCCAGTGGGCGCCGTTCGGATGGTCGCGGCGGCAGGTGAGATAATCGCCCCATTTGTTCTGGCTCGGGCTGTGGGTCGAGCCGACGACGGTGGCCAGGTTCCACGTCGAGCCCTTCGCGGCCCGCACTCCGATGAGATGCCTCGGATGGAAGGTTCCGCCGCCGGCGAAAAGGGTGATGCCGATGTCGCCGGCCTGGTTCGGAGCGGCGTCGGGATAAGCGAAGGCGATATTGGCGCTCCAGATGTCCGGCTGGTCGATCAGCTTCATCTTCGCTTCGGAGATCCGGGCGACCCGGACGAAGGGGAAGTGCCGGGCGGAGCCCTGCTTGTTCGCCGACCACATGAAGCCGAGCCGGCCCTTGGCAAGCCAGGCGCCGGTGATCCGGCCGTCGCAGCGGCCGATCCAGTTCGACGATCCGGGTCCTACCGGTCCATAGGGGCCCGCCCCGTTCCAGGCGGTGATCGGCACCACCTTCGAGGTGACCTGGGCGGCATTGTCCGGCCATCTGAAGACGCGCAGCTTGTTCGCCAGTCCGCCCTCGTGCGATCCGAAATACATGACGCTCGTGGCGCCCTGAACGCAGCGCAGCGAGGAATTGGCCGTCGTCGCGAAATGCTGGACCGACAGCTGGGCGCCCGGGGCGAAAGCGGTGAACGGTATCCGGAACATCACGGCGCGCGTGAACTGGTCCGTCGCTCCGGAGAACATGTTGGTCCCGACGTAGAGGAAATTGTCGGAATAGGCGCAGTGGTTGTAGTCGAACCATTGCTGCGACCAGGCGGGATTGACCGCCGCGGGAACCAGATCCCACCATCTCCAGCCCGCCGGCGTGCCGAGCTGACTGGATTTGAAGGCGATCCGCAGCACGTTGGTGTTGTTGGCCTTCAGATATTGGAGGATCCAGACATGGACCCCGAGCTTCGGGATGAAGATCAGGCTCTGGTCGCAACAGAATCCATTTCCGGCCGAGGGGAAGAAGTTGAAGGGGTCGAGCAAGTTCCAGGTCTGGCCGGCATTGGTCGAGTGGGCCGCATACCAATTGCCGGAGAACAGCACCTCCTGGCCGCTGGCCGAAAGACTCGGCTCGCCCACCGTGGAGGTCCGCTCTGCGCCGGCGGCGGGCGTGACGACGGTCTTGGTGATGACGGTCGGGGGCGGCATCGAGACTTCCCCTTGAAAGCGTTATAGCTTGAGCTTGGTCTCCGGGACGCGCTCCGGATCCGCGCCGGTCCGTTTGACCTTGGGCAAATCGGGATTGCGCCGGGTCTCGCCGATGCTGTCCTGACGCGCCTGGAAATCGATCGGCGTATCGTCCCTGAGCGCGAGCGCGCTTCTCGCCTGCCCGGATTTCTCAAAGGCGAGGCCGATCAGGGTCGAGGCGGTGTCGTGCTCCTCCGCTTTCGGGGCTCGACGCTTGGATTTTCGCTCTCCGGCCACCGTATCAGCCTCCCTTGGGTCCGACGGCCGTCCGCCGCGAGGATTTGAGCCGGCGCGCCAGCCACTGGGACGGAAGGTCGAGCAGGCTCCAGGTCGCGAGAAAGGCCAGGCATTCGAGAGCAAAGCTTCCGAATTTGTAGAAGAAAGTCGCGATCGCGAAGGCGACGACCAGCGACGCGACAGTGATGCGGCGGTCGGTTGCGGCGGGATCAAGGAGAAACAAGGCCATTGCGACCTCCCGACTCCGCTCTACGCTTTCGCCGCGGCGCGGGCAAGCCGGGGCGAGCGTCAATCATATCGACCGAGATCGGCGCAACTGGCCGGGTCGAGCCGAACCGAGACGCCTTGACGCGTTGCCCGGATCCGGTCGCCGACCTTGCATCTGAGCTTATGGGCCGGAACGCTCATCCGCCCCGTCCTTCCGTCGGCGGTCCGGGCGACGATGGTCACCCGCGGTGCGTAGGTCCTTCGGCCGGACGGCTCGGCGCCGACCCAGGTGACCGTCGCCACCGTCGGCTGCGCGGGCTGGGCGGGCCCGCAGCCGATCGCCATCGACGCCGCTGCGGTGAGGATTCCGCAACCCGTCATGATCCGCTTCGCCGCTCCGGCCCGCTGCATGACGTCTTGTGGGCTGAAGCCCGCATTCTCCGCAAGTCGCCGATGTCCGAGCCAGGCGCCTTGCCGGGAACGGGCCGGCGGCACGCGGCCGAGCCTTGGACATCCCGTTACGCCGGTGATACGAACGCCCCCGCCGCGCGGCCCTCGGGGGACGGCCGCGCGTCGTCGTGGCTGCTTTTCCGTGCCGAAGGACAAGAGGAGCGCCGCCATGGCCAGGCCCGTCAAGTTCGCCCACGTCGTCTACATGACCCGCCGCTACGAGGCGATGATCGCCTGGTACAAGGACGTGTTCGAGGCGGAGATCGTCAATAAGGACCCGGCGCTCGCCTTCCTCACCTACGACGACGAGCACCACCGCTTCGCCTTCGCCAATCTCGACCTGCTCAAGCCCGACGGCGGGGGGGCGGGCGAGCGGGGGGAGATCGGGGTCAACCACGTCGCCTACACCTACGCCGGAGTCGCCGACCTGCTCGCCACCTACGAGCGGCTCAAGGCGGCCGGGATCCACCCCTATTGGCCGGTCCACCACGGCCCCACCCTGTCGCTCTATTACGCCGACCCCGACGGCAACAGGATGGAGCTCCAGGTCGACGCCTGCAGCGCCGAGGAGGGCAGGGCGATGCTGAGGGCGACCGACAATCCGGTGGGGGTGATGTTCGATCCCGACGCGCTGGCGGCGCGCTGGCGGAGCGGCGAGCCGGAGGAGGAGTTGCTGGTGCAGCCGGCGGGCGAGCCGTCGCCGATCCCCGCGGCGCACGGGATGACCTAAGGCCTCATCGCTCTCCTCGGGTTTGTCCGGATGAGACTCGGCGGGATCTTCGGTTAGGGTCTCCAGGGCAAGACCGTTGAGCGGATTGCGGCGGCCCGATGCGCCGTCCGACTCTCCCGCCGAGGAGACAGTGATGACGAGCCTTTTCAGCAAAGCCGCGGCCGTCCTGATGGTCGGCGCCCTCTTCGCCTCGATCCCGGCCGAAGCGCAGCGCCGAGGCGGCGGGGGAGGCGGCGGAGGCGGCGGATATAGAGGCGGCGGCGGCGGCGGAGGCGGCGGCGGCGGATATAGAGGCGGCGGCGGCGGCGGCGGAGGGGATTACCGGGGCTCGCGCGGCGGCGGCGGCCAGGGCGGCTATCGCGGCGGCGGCTACGGCGGCGGCCGCGGCTATGCCCGGCACGGCGGCGGCTACGGGCGCGGCGGCTATCGCGGCGGCTATGGCTATGGCGGGCGCGGGGGCTATGGCTACGCCCGCTACGGCGGCTATCGCGGCTACGGCTACGGCTATCGCGGCTACGGCTACGGCTACGGCTATCCCGGCTACGCCTACGGCTATCCGGGCTATTACGGCTACGGCTATTATGGCGGCGACGGCCTCTGGGCGGTCGGCGCCGGCCTGCTCGGAGTCGCGGTCGGAGCGGCGATCGGATCGCACGACCATCATTACGAGCGCGAAGTCGTCGAGGTGCCGGTTCCCGGGCCGACGGTTCACGCCTGCCCGGCCGGCACCATCTTGACCGAGGAGGGCGAATGCCTGCGGCCGCGGCCGCAGATGCAGATGCTGCCGCCCCCGCCGCTCCAGCTCCCGTTGCCCGACGGCGACGGCGAACGCGGCTGACCCGCTCGCCGGCGCTCGCTCAGGGCGCCGGCGGTAGCGGCACGGGATAGAGAAGGCGGGCGTCGAGCGCGGGGACGGGCGGAGCCTCGACCTTGCAATATTTGGCGGACGTTCGGACGGCTTTCCTGATGTGCCCGGCGATCGCCCTGGTATCGCCCTTCGAAGCCTTGCCGCCGATCGGATAGTCGTTCCAGGCGACGCTGACGCAGCCTCGGAAGCCGGCGACGACGTAGACATGCTCCGCGGCGCGCTCGACGCTGACGACGAGGTCGCCGGACGTGTATCCCGCCTCGCAGGCGTCGGCGGTGCAGGGCTCGTCGCCCTGCCATAGGTGCCTGGCGAACGCCCAGGCGCCGGGCGGCAGGTCGAACAGATCCTCGGGAAGCTTCTGGGCGTCCTTGCTCCCCGCCCGCACCTTTTCGACCCGCTGGGCGGCGAGCGGCGGCGGCGCGAGCAAAAGGGCGATGGCCAGGGCTCGGAGAGGGCTTCTCATGCCTTTGTCCTCGACGGCGCGCTCCGACGCGCCCGTCGCGGACAGACATCCGGCTGAGGCGAGCCGGGCGCCATCGGGCGAAATCCCGACGGCGGAGGGGGAATGTAGCGGGCGGAGCCGGGCCGGCGGCGACCGGGCGTGGCGAAAGGGCGGGGCGCGGCCTCGAGCTGCCGCGCCCCGCCGCCAGGCTCAGCTTTCCGGGTGGGCCGGGCTGATGACCTGATAGTCGGGCTTGGGCCGGTTGGGGTCGCCTTCCTCCAGACCGAAGGCTTTGTTGCTCCAGAAGATCTTCTTGATCGCGGGGGAAGAGCTGTTGAACGAGACGTAGTGCCACTGGCGCGTGGATGACCAGATGCGGAGATGGTAGATGTCGTCGGTCATGTCCTGGTAGGCCAGGTACATGTAGCCGCTGCCCGCCCCTCTCGGCCCCTGGGCGTTCACCCGGATCTGGTAATCGTAGATTCCGGCGATCCTCTGAAGCTCGATCACGAAGACCCTCGCGCCGTCATTGGCGATGACGCAATTCTGCGGAGAGCTGCCGTTCACCGTCGCCGACTGGTCCACCTGCATCCCGCCCGCGCACACGGCGCTGTAATAGCCGCTCCTGCTCTCGCCGCAGTCGCCCTTGAAGTCCGCGACGCCGGCGGTGGCGCTGCCGGTGTCGCTGTCGCTGTCGGCTGCCATTGTGGTGGTGCTCATGTCGCAACTCCCTGGATGGACGGTCGACGGTCTCGACCGTTTCTGTGCGGAAATGCCGACGAGCGAGCCCGGGCGCCTTGCTGAAAGCGCTTTTCGTCCCGGCCGCTCTTTCCCAGCGTCTTGCGCCCGCCTTCGCGACTCGACGCCGCGAACGGACGAGGCCGGGGCCGTTCCGCGGCGTCGAGTGGAGCCGACCGGCGAGACCGGCGCCATCAGGGAAAATCCCGAGGCGAAGAGGATGATTCAGCGGCGATGCCCCTTGCGCCAAGCGGCGCCGCGAAGGCGCCTGGCACGTATCCCCTTTGGACATTTAGGTCTGAAGGGGTGGTAGAAAGGCCGCGACGGGCCGGTATTCTAGCATCGCGCGGGGTGGCAAGCATCCCCCGCCGAGGGAGGGGATGATGTAGAGGAGTCCGCCCGGGTGTGGGGCCTCCTCCTCAGGAGGTTCCTAGTTGGAATGGTTGCTCCGATTGACCAAGGCCAAATCGGCTTGGTTGGCCACAAGCTCGTCGATGTTGAGATAGGCCATGAAGGTAGTGAGTCGCCTCTTTCGGAAGGCGTCACGATAGACGATGACCCCGGAGTAAACCAAAACAGCCTGCTTCGACATGACCGCATCGTAGAGACCGGGTGGCCAAGGGTGCCCGGCGCTTGCGCTTCTATACGTCCGCTCTCCTCCCCCAGCCACAGTACCGATATTGTCGGCAGGTTCCTCAAAATTGACGACGGCGTTCTCTGGACCTTCCGTGGTCCAATTGAGGCGCGAAAAGAGCCGCACGTGGTAGGCCGGAGTCTGCCCTTGGTTCTTCATCACGACCCCAAAGGTCGGCTGGGTTTCGGCGTTCATTCCATAAGCAAAAGCTCTGGTGACGGACAAATAGGCTCGCAGCTGCCTCTGCGCGGTGTCTTCAGAAACCTGCACGTGTTTGGCAGCGGCGTCTGCATTCCGGCTGGCGATGACAAGCGCATCTTCCGCACTCTTCGCGCTCCTTGCGGAGTTGGCGACGGCTCTTTCCATCTTTTCCGCTTGGGCCTCGCCGCTAGTTCTGGTGTCGTGCGCGAGCGTGGAGGTGGCGCGCCAAAGCCGATAGGTGAAAATCCACAGCCCCGTCGTTGCAAATGCCAACCACAACGTAGCGAAAATAAGGGGGTCGCTCAGCCAAGATTCCCAAGAGGGTTCGGGTGGGCGTTGCTCGGTGCCTGCCTGCTGGGTTGCCTGATCGCGGAGGGCCTCTGCCGATTTGCGTTGTGGCGCGACCGCCGTGGCAGGCGCACTAGGCGGCGGGGTCGCCGGTAACTTCATAGGCGCCACGTTCCCCATCTCGCCAACCTGACGCCTCGCTCGCCGAGTCGCAAGCATAGGCGTATCTCCACCCCGCGCTTCTGATCGTTGCAAGTCGGGAGCGTCCGCCTTCGGGCGCGTAGTTCACAGGCACCGGCTTCGGTCGGGTGGCCTGCCGAATACAATAGCGGAAAGGGGAATAAGCAGGGCGCGAACCCCTGTGGACCTCGCGTTGCAATCCACCCGGCTCGGGGCCGGATGGGTAGCGGCGGCTGGTCACAGGGAAGCCGCATGCCAAAGCCAACACGATCTGAATTAGCCCTCCTCGCGATGTCGTGGGCGATAGCCGTTTGCTCGCTCCTGGCAGCACTCCGGAACTGGCCTAGCACCTCTCGCCAGGCCGGTGCCCCGTTCCGCTTCCCCAAAGTGGCGGTGGCGGGGGCCGGAGTATTGTTGAACACAGGACTTCGGCCCCAATATACTTTGGAGACAATCGCTAGGCTCAGCCCGAGTGGATGATCGCGCCCATTAAGAATGCACTCAGCGCGAGGACCAAATAGCAATATACGATACCTGCCAATCGGCCGGGCCAGCTACTGAAGCAGGTTAGACCAAGGACCACAGGCGCTACGAGCAGCGCATAGGTCAGGCCATCTGGCTGCCCCGTCTCCAAAGCGCCAACGACTGAAACCGCCGCTAACACCGATAGCCCGGTTGCTTTAGCTATCCGTGGCGTGGGCTCTTGTGTGCTCTCGTCCTCGCCCATATCCCCCGACGATAGCACAAAAAAGGGGCCTCTCGCACGGCGGCGCTGATCCATCATACGCCCGACCTATGACCGACGCGAAGCGCGGGTGCGAACAGCCGATTTCCCTTCCCGTTACTCCGGCCATGGCCGAAGCCGGGGCCGCTGAACTGCGCGAGAAAACCCGGGATAGGGGCAAACGCGCTTCGATCGGCCGGCCGGACTTCGGCGAGTGATGCGCGGACCTGTCGCGGCGACGCCGCCAAAGGCTCCGGCGGCAACCGGCCGGCTGACCTTCGGACCGGCCTGTCCGCATCCGGGGCCAAAGCCGGGGTTTGCCCGGATGGAAGCGGCGGCGCGCGGCAATAGGGGTTCGGGCGCCTCCCCGCAGCAGGAGGCTGGACCGACCTGTCCACCCCCAAAAAAGAAGGATATGGAATGACCCCCCTCGCCTCGAACATCGCCGAATTGCAGGACCTCGCCGAGCGCATCCGGGAGGATGCCGAAGCCGTCAAGACCGAAGCCCGGGACAAGCTCGACGCCCGCCGGGACAAGATCCGCACCAATCTCTCCGAGCGGATGGAGCGGCTCGAATCGAACCTTCAGAAGGCCGCCGACAAGGGCGGCGAGGATTTCGTCGCCTTCCGCGACAAGGTCAGGAACGATCGC
Source organism: uncultured Alphaproteobacteria bacterium (assembly GCA_963716155.1). Lineage (GTDB taxonomy): Bacteria > Pseudomonadota > Alphaproteobacteria > Sphingomonadales > Sphingomonadaceae > Allosphingosinicella. The sequence continues at coordinate 897,075 of OY970297.1, read as the reverse complement.
CAGCGGCTGAAGGACAAGCTCGGCGAGCGCCGGGCGGCCTATGGCGCCTTCTTCGCCGACGCCAATGACGAGGACCGGCGGCTCGGCGCCGCCATCGCCCTCGATTATGCGATCGCGACCGTCCAGCAGGCGAGGCTCGCCGTGCTCGACGCCGTCTCCGACCGCGCCGAAGCCAGAGGCGGAGCGGCCCAGCCGGCCGCCTGACTTCGCCGCGGACGGGACCGGGGCAGGCGCGGCGCCTGCCCCGGTTTCGGCGAGGGGGGGCCGACATGGCCGCCCGGTCCCCATCGCATTGGCGACGGCGCCTCTTGAAAACACGCCGCCGTGGGGTTTTACCGCCGGTATGAAAGTGGCCGTCTCCATTCCCGATCCGATCTTCGAGGAAGCCGAGCGTCTCGCCGAACGCATGGGCACCTCGCGAAGCGACGTCTACGCCCGCGCCCTCGACGCCTTCGCCGCCGCTCACGCCCCCGACCGGGTCACCGAGGCTCTCGATGCCGCGGTCGAGGCGGCCGGAGAAACGGGACTGGACGCCTTCTCGACCGAGGCGGCGCGCCGCGCCCTCCGCCGCGCGGATTGGTAGCCCTCGGCCGGTGATCGCTCAGGGCGAGATCTGGTGGGCCGACCTTGCCGACCCGGTCGGCTCCGCCCCAGGCTATCGGCGCCCCGTCCTCGTCGTCCAGGGCGACGCGTTCAACCGCAGCCGAATTGCCACGGTCGTCTGCGTCCCCCTCGCCGCCAACCTGAAATGGTCCGAGGCGCCGGGCAACGTCGCCCTCACCCCCCGCCAGACCGGCCTCGACCGCGCCTCCATCGCCAACGTCCCGCTGATCGTCGCCCTCGACCGGGCACGGCTGACGGAGCGGGTCGGGCGGGTTCCGCAGCGGAAGCTCGAGCTGGTCCTCAAGGGCATCGACGGGTGCTGGGGCGGTAGGCCGGAGCCGCACCCGCGCAGAGCGCTCGAGCTCCAGGCCGACGCCTGCGGGGCGGAGGGGCAATTCGCGTGCGCAATCGCTGGATGAGCAGGACCACTCAGGCATCAAACCGCCTTTGTCCTCAATGAAGTCGCCGATACCTCTAGCCGTGAGTTTTCGAGATCAAATTCTCCACCGTTCCGGGTTCTGCCCGAATGAGGGACAGCAAGACACGCGCCGGGGCATCGGGCTGGCGGCGGTTCTGCTCCCAGTCGCGGACAGTGCCCACCGGAAGGCCGTAGGCTTCGGCAAACTCCTTCTGAGTCTTGTTGGTCGCGATGCGAATGGCGCGCACGTCTATGGACTTGGCGGCACGGCCTCGCGAGCCATCGCCCTGTGCGAAAGCGATCGCATCTTCGAGACCCGCGCTAATCTTGCCGAACGCCTTGCCCATCGTATCTAGCCCTCCTTGGCTTCCCGGATGCGGGGATCAAAAGTTGTCCCGCAACCTCTTCGTCATTGCGGCCAGAGCGTTCTTCTCAGCGTCGCTCAGATTGGCCTTTTCGTCCCACTTCCACTCCAACTCACCGAGCGCAGGCCTCGCCGCTGGTCGACGACAGGCGGGTCGACGCCGCGCTCGGGGGCGGTGCTGATCGAGAGGCCCTGCTGGCAGCGGCGGAGCTGGAAGCGCACCTTGCGCGCCCTGAAATCGAGCGAGACCCGGCGGAAGGTGCCGAGCAGGTCGGTTCCGAGCAGCAGCGCCGGCTCGTCGGCGAGCCCGAACACCTCGAAGGGCGGAACGTCGGCGAAGGCGATCGGCACGTTGCTCAGGGTCACCGAGCCGAGCCGGAGCTCGTCGATCCGGGCGATGCTGGAGATCGACCGTCGGTTCCGGTCACCCCGATCGCCGTGACCGTCTCGAGCTTGTGGAGCCGGCTCCGGACGAGCTTGTCGCGAAGCGCGCTGTTGCCGATCGTGATCTGCGAGCCGGTATCGACCACGGCGTCGAGGGTGATCCGGCCGGCCCTGACCTCGGTCAGGATCAGCTGGCCCTTGCTGCAGCCGGGCGGTGACGACGATGTCGCCGGGCATCGACTTCACCGGCTTCGACGCGTCCTCGACCCGGATCAGCTTCTTCTCGAAATCCATCATCAGGCGCTGGCGGGCGAGCGCGTCGATGCCGATCATCCCGGCGCCGCCGAGATCGGCCTCGCGAAGCGCGGGAAGCTGGAGGTCGCGGATGACGCTCGGGCCCCAGGCTCGAGCTCGGCGACGTGGACGCGGTCGACGATGTTGCGGTCGGTCATGTTGTTGCAGGGTGACCGGAGTGCCCAGCGGAAGCTCCAGGTCGTGGGCGATCCTGCAGGCCCACCACGGAGGTGTCGGCGCCGCGAGTCGACGACGAACTGGTAGGGCCCGCGCCGGTTCACCCGGACCTCGACGCTGAGCCTCGTCTCCACGCTTGCGCGCGTCGACGTCGTCGCCGCCGATCTCGAGCGTCTCGTCGATGACGGCGGGCGGCAGCGGAGGCATGTTCGCCGGCCCGGGCGGCGCCGGCCTCGGCTTGCCGATCTTCGGCGGCTCAGCCCCGGCCCCGCCGCCGCCGGCGAGCGCGGACGCGATCAGGGCGCAGGCGAGGGCGAGGCGGGAGCGGGGGAGGGGCATCTCTGTCCTTCGGCTCAGGGGGCGGATCCAGATTATCCCCCCTTTTTGCCCGGCCTTCCACGCTTATTCGACCAAGGGGCCGGCCTGAGCTGCCGGCGCCCCCAAAGGGCGCGAGGAAATATCCCACGAACCCTATTGACATCCTGCCGTATAAGAACATATATGGAACAACGTAGGGCAGGAGGGCGAGTTCATGGCGGGCAGGCGAGCGAGAGGGAGATGGCGTAGACGGGGGACCGGCCCGGCCGGCGCGATCCTGCGCGCTTCCGGCAAGGACGGGCCGCAGCTCGTCCGGAGCAAGGGCGACCGCTGGACCGAGCAGGCCGAGGAGAACTTCCTCGACGCCCTCGCCGCCAGCAACAACGCCACCTGGGCGGCCGAGCAAAGCGGCTTCTCGCGCGCGGCGATCTACAAGCACGCCCGCCGCGACCCGGGCTTCGTCGAGCGCATGGCGGCGGCGCGCGCGATGGCGCATGGCCGGATCGACGAGGCGCTGTCGCGGGCCGCCGAGGATTTCCTCGCGGGCCGCGAGCCGGACCCCGACGCCCCGATCGTGGCGATGACGGTCCAGGACGCGATCGCCATCCAGAAGCTCCATCTCGCCTCGCAGCGCGGCGACGGCCGTCGTCCCGCCTGGCCGGCCCGGCCGCGGACGCTCGACGAGGTGCGCGAGTCGATCCTCACCAAGCTCTCCGCCATCGCGAGGAAGAATGGCCTCCTGTGAGCGCAAGCGGAGCGGCCCGGCCCGGCTTCCGCCCGACACCGACATCGCTCCAATTCCTCCTCCGCCTGTCCCCCGAGGACCGCGAGGAGGCGCTGGCCCTGCTCGGCCCGGAGGAGGCGCGACGGCCTCGACCGCGACTGGCCGAGCTGGGCGCACGAAGGCCAGCAGGTGCCCGCCGACCGCGACTGGTCGACCTGCGTGGTGATGGGCGGCCGCGGCTTCGGCAAGACGCGCGCCGGCTCCGAATGGATCGTCTCCCTGATCCGCGAGCATGAGCGGACACGCTCGCCGGCCGCGCCAGCCGCTGCACATCGCGCTGGTCGGCGCGACTCTCGACGACGCCCGCAAGGTCATGGTCGAGGGCCCGAGCGGCCTGATGCGGGTCGCCGGCCCGTGGATCCGCGAATGGCGCCGCAAGCCACGGCCCCTCGATCTTCCGCACCGGCGCCGAGGCCCAGCTCTTCTCCGGCCACTCGCCCGAGCTGCTGCGCGGCCCCGAGCACGATCACGCCTGGTGCGACGAGCTCGCCAAATGGGAGAAGCCGCAGGAGACCTGGGACATGCTCCAGCTCGGCCTCCGCCTCGGCGCCGACCCGCGCGCGATCGTCACCACCACCCCGCGCCCCGGCCCGGTGCTCAGCGGAATCATGGCCGAGCCCGACTGCGTCGTCATCGGCGGCCCGACCGACGCCAACCCGCACAATTCGGCGCGCTGGCGCAAGCGGCATGCGGGCGCCGCTACGCCGGCACCCGCCTCGAGCGCCAGGAGCTGGACGGCGAGCTCCTCACCGACAATCCGGGGGCGTTGTGGACGGTGGAGTTGCTGGAGAAGTGCCGCTTATCCCCTTTCCCTGCACGCAGGGAGGGGCCGGGGGTGGCTGTGTCCGCTGAAGACGTCGCTGCCGGCGGAGACCCACCCACCCGCTGACGCCCTCCCTGTCCTCAGGGAGGGGAAGCGAGTTTCACCCGCCTCGTCATCGCCGTCGACCCGCCCACCGGCGACGGCACCTGCGGCATCGTCGCCTGCGCCAGCGACAGGGCCGGCCGGGCCCACGTCCTCGCCGATCACTCGGTCACCGAGCGAAGCCCCGAAGGCTGGGCCCAGGCCGTCGCCGACGCCGCCCGAGCCTGGGCCGCCCTCCACCCCGAGGCCAACCTCCGGATCGTCGCCGAATCGAACCAGGGCGGCAAGATGGTCCGCTCGGTCATCCGGATCGCCGACCCGGACCTCAGGGTGAAGCTGGTCAGCGCCGAGCAGGGCAAGACCGACCGCGCCGCCCCGGTCGCGATGCTGTTCGAGGCGGGCAGGGTCGCCGCTCCACGGCCGCTTCCCCGAGCTCGAGGCCCAGCTCTGCGGGATGATCGCCGGCGGCGACTACGAGGGGCCGGGCAACAGCCCGGACCGGGCGGATGCGATGGTCTGGGCGCTGACGGAATTGATGCTCCAGAAGGAGCGGGCGGAGCCTCGAATTCGCCGGCTCTGAGCGCGCCTTCGCCCCGGCTTCACTCGATGACCCGGACGCCTTCCCTGGCCCATTCCCGGTCGAGATCGACGCCCATCCCGGCCCATCGCTCGCGGGTCCAGCACCGGATCCGCTCGACCCGGCTGCCCGTGACCGGCTCCACCCGAAGGCAGAAGCGCGCGTCCGGACCCGCGGCGGGGGCGCCGGCCATCTCATCCCGCTCGGCCGGCTGCGCCAGGACCGGCGAAGCGGCGACGACGACCATCAGGCTGAAAGCCGCGGCCAATTTCCCGTGTGACATCGTCCATCTCCTCGATGGGGTCTCGAACGCCCACCCGCCGGCGCAGATTAGCGCATTTCGACGGATCGGGACAGTCGGGCGCACGACCGCAGGAAGAATGTCTCACGCAAAGCCGCAAAGCCGCCAAGAAGGTGGACCCCGGATCAAGTCCAGGCTGACGGGGGAGGGCCGAAGACTCTCCGCGCCTCCGCGCGAACCCGGTATTGCGGCTTCTTCGCGGTCGCTTTCAGCGGTGTTGCGCCGTTGGACGTCCTTGGCGTGAAAACTCTCAATCGCCCGTGCAGCCGTCACGGGGGCGGCCCCGTGACGTCGGACGGGTTCAGCTGCGCTGACCCGCCGGCCGGACTGCGCGCTCCGGCGCGGGTTCGGCGGCTGCTTCGCAACCGGCGTCGCTACGCTCGGGCGCTTGTGTTCAGGCTGCTGCGCGCCTCGCGGCGGTGTCACTCGTCCTGATCCTCGTAGATCCAGCACCCGATGGCATCGACCAGGTCTCCGCTGCGGCCGAAGAAGCCGACGAATCTGGGGCCGTCCTGGCCCGTGGCCGCGAACTCCCAGTCGATGGAGGAATCGCCGCCGTCGCCGCCATAGCCGTAGCCGGCGCCCGCGGAGGTGTGGAACTCGATCGAATCGACGAAGTCGCCGGCGCGGCCCCTGATGGCGACGATCGTTTCCCCCGGCTCGAGCGTGAAGCTGTCCTCGGTGCCGCTTTGGCTGCCATGACAGGCTCCGTCCAATCTGGTTCCGTCCGGCGCGATCCACGAGATGCGGAGGCCGTAGATATATTGGCCGTGGCAGATACGGACCTCGCGGATGCGCATGCCCGGGTGCGGCTGGTCGGAAAATTCGCTGCCGCCCCCGCCGCCGTACAACGCGCTCCGGTGCGGGTTCGGATCGTCCTGGTTCGCCATGATGGTCCCCTCGTTCGTCGCCGGGTGCCGCTGCGGCCGTCACCGGTCGGGCAGGCCGCGCATCTTCCGCGACCTGCCCGGAATGTCGAGCGTCCTTAGCGCCTCCGCGTCGATTTGCCGGCAAGCCCCGTGCCAGTTGCTTTCATAAAGAAGAGGGCCACCTTGCAGCGGCCCTTTGATCTTTTTTCTAGCGGGATCCCGGATCGAGTCCGGGATGACGAAGGGGAGGCGAGGCGGGAGCTACTGATCGAGGAACGACCGCATCTTCCGCGACCGGCTCGGATGCTTCAGCTTCCGCAGCGCCTTCGTCTCGATCTGCCTGATTCGCTCATTCGTCACCGAGAAGTGCTGCCCGATCGCGTGATCGCCGTCACGCGTCGCTTAGCCGATTTCGATTAGTGATCTGTCCCGCCCCGACCCAGCGAGAGTGGCCACGCATCGGAAGATTTGGGTCGAAGAAGCGAGGAGACAGTGATGAAAATGAAGGGAGCGATCGCCGTCTTGGCGATAGTCTTGGTCGGAGGGTGCGCTCACATGCCGCGCGATATGGTGGCGTACTTCGACGCCGATGCATGTCCGAAGGGATGGGGGGGTGTTACGGGCGACTGGAACGGCCGTTACGTCGTCATCAGCAACGAGGGGCGCGGCCAACTCGTTGGCGAGGCGCTTTCGCCCGGCGAGAACCGCGTGACGGGCGATCATGGTCATGCCGGCTCTGCGGTCGAAATACGATCCAATATCGACAATCGTTCAGCGGATGATGATAGTGGCGTATCTCCATTTGCAGTGACTCTTGGCTCGGCCACGCCAAGGAACGCCACGGAAACGGTGAGGCCGGGCACGAACGCCCCTTATGTGACGCTGCGGGCCTGCACGAAGCAATAGCAATCCTGGCGGGAGAAGGCGGAGGCTGGGTGCTTGCCTTCTCCCGTCTATCAGGATCCGCTATTGGTCGAGGAACGACCGCATCTTCCGGCTCCGCGACGGATGCTTCAGCTTCCGCAGCGCCTTGGCCTCGATCTGCCGGATACGCTCACGCGTCACCGAGAATTGCTGGCCGACCTCTTCCAGCGTGTGATCGGTGTTCATCCCGATCCCCAAAGCCTGTCCTGAGCGGCCGCTGTAAGCAGTCAGCCGAAGGGCGCATCCTCAGGCTTTAGGCAAGTCGCTCCAGCAGATCCGCGGGAGACACGATCCGCACGCCCTCGACTGTTCCCAAGCTCAGCAGATCCGCATCGCCGGTGACGAGGAAATCGGTACGCGCGGCCAGCGCGCAGGCAATGACATGATCATCGTCCGGATCGCGCGAGAAGGCCCGGTCGAGCAGCTTGGCCCGCCTGACGGCCGCGACACGGCGATAGCTTGCGACCATTTCGCTAACGCCGAGGCCGGTCAGGGCGACCCGCTTCGCCAGCTTCGGACGTCCGAGCGCGTCCTCCAGTTCGTCGAGCAGGATAGGGCTCGTGTAGAGCCGGACCTCGCCAGTTTCCGCTTTTGCCAGGAGCTGGCCCGGATTGCCCTCCCACAGGAAAGCCGAGACGAGGACGTTGGTATCGAGGACGAGCCGCGGCGGCCTGGTCACGTCGCCTTTCGAGCGCCCGACCGCCGGGCCTTGCGAACGGCGTCCACCTCGCGCTGGATTTCGGCCATCGACAGGGGCTCGGTTCCGGCCGCGGTCGCTCGGGCCGCACCCTCAAGCAGCCGTCTCGCGGCGGCGCGGCGCATCTCCTCGCGCAGCAGCCTCGCGACCGCGCGCGACGAGAGCAGCCCCGCGGCTTTGGCCTCACGCGCCAGGCTGTCGGGCAATTCGAGGTCGATCTTCATAGGGAAAGGATAGGCGCGAAAAGGCGAAAAGCAACGCCGGACACCGTCTGAAGCCCTGACATACGATGATCGTATTCACACGACGCCCAAGCAGCCACGCTCTACTACGCCGACTCCGACGGAATCGGAGGGCCTGTCGTCCGTAGCCCTGACGAAGGAGGAACGCCTGCGGCGCGGAGGAGGGGCGGGCGCGGCTTGGGGCGGCGGCGAGATGGCTTGTCAGCCGTAGCTCAGCGAGCCGAAGACGACCGAAGGTCAACGCTGATGGGGGTGCTGTTCGCTCCGGAGGCTTTGGTGGCGCGGCTGCGGGACGGCGAGGCGGAGAAGACGTTGCTACCAACCGAAATGCATTCCGCTCGTCAAGGCACAAGATCGTCAAAGATAGAACGGGTACCTGAGGAAACTGCAGCTTCACCAACGTCGTGATGGTCCGAGTCGTCGTCAACATCGTCGTCGGCCCGCGACTTGATGGCACGTATCTGATCTGAGATAGCCTCGCGGGCGTCATCAGCAACATCGCGAATAACTTCATCATCAGGGAATAGTCGTTCAAGGGTATCGACGGATTCACGTAGGAATATAAACCAATCGTCCGGGTCCCAACCGCTCTCCCAACTTTCCGCCTCCGCTTCGATCGCGCCGTCTAATGATTTTACGAAATCCGCCTTTGCCAATTCCAGCATGTGCGCCCTTTCTTCCGAAGAAAGGAATGATTCGAACGCAGCATTGTTGTCAAGAAAGTCGATGTCGGAATCGGAGGTTATTTGAGCTTCCAACTCAGCGATAAACTTGGTTCGCTGGCCATCAGGCAAAACCCCGAGCTCGCTCGCCTTTAGAATTATCCTCGCTCGATCGGTTCTACTCGCAGGGCGTGACAATCCGCTCCCCCAAGGAAAGCTCTCGGGAAATCGGCCGAGAAACAGACGGAAAAACTTGGGTCCGCACCGTTCGATCAGAAAGCGTCGTAAGTCCGAGTAAGAAGGCTTATCAGTTTCCTCAAACCGCTGCAATAACAGCTCATATTGCGATGCTCCAATTGCCACGCTTGTTCCAGGTACATGCGCAATCCCTGCACGTGCCTCGCGAAGAATCTGCGTTATTTTTGTACCACGAATATATACGGTAATGAGTTCCTCATGCTGCCCGACAATTGTCGCGTATGCATCTGCGATAGTCGGGTGTTTGTAGGTCCAATAGCTTTCTTCATCATGCGTGATGAAGTTAACAAAAGTGCCCTTCATGGACTCTAAGGCTGATTTCAGCTGAGCGAGGCTAACCCCAAACGAGGTCGTGATCAGCGTCGCAGCCTCGTTCTCTAATAGCGGACTTGTGAGGCGTCCTGCGTTCACGAAAATTAGGCCGATCGCCGCTTGCATGGGCAATTCCAGCTTGGAAAGCGTGTCCTCGAGAAAGCGCTCGGGATAACGAAAGAAATTATCTAACCACTGGCGGTCAGGGTCGGTTTTCGTGGTGAACGCAGGATTGCCCAGACGACGCGCGATTTCCGGTCGGAAGTGCGGCGATGCCACTAGGGACTCGAGGTGGGGTCTGATTGTCAGAAGGAAGCGTCGTGGTTGCGTTCCGAATTTGAGGTGATTGTAGAGGATGCGCTCCTTCTCGGCGGGCGTCAGCTTTTCTACATCAACGACGACGCTACCATCGAGGAGGGGAGGGAAAGCGGATGTTTTTAAATCGCTACGAGCCTGCCGCCAGATATAGGTGCGCGAGGTAAGGATAATTCGGTTTTTGCGCTTTATCGCAGCCTTCATTGACTGAAGAACTTTGTTCCACCGATCCATGAGCTCTGGCGCGTATTGGATAGAGCCAAATGCGTCATCAATCCAAAAGAGCCGCGACGGAATTTCGGGGTTCCAGCTGACAAGAAATTCTTCGGGATTGCGTACATAAAAAACTTCGCACTGCTCCTCGTCAGTTGCGGCGACAGATAGAGCAGCCGCAATTGAAGATTTGCCGACCGCAGGATCGCCCAGCAGTAACACGATCCCATGTTCATCCAACGCACGAACTGCTTCTCGGTGGGCTTTGGTCGGTACATAGCAGGCTAAGTCATCACCCATAGAATCGATAATGGCTTCGGCTTGGTCCTTCGATTTCTTGTCCGTGATCCAGCTGAGGTCTCCCAGTCCGTATATACGCGGAACAAGAGCTCGCACACGGGGAAACTCCATTATCTTCGCTACTATCCACTCTCGACCATGGACATAGGGTTGCTTTACCCCACAGGCCTCCAAAGCCGCGACGACTAACTTACGATCACCCTCGGTAACGTTGGCATTGGTTAAAAGGACATATCCTTCAGCGCGATTAGTCTCGACTAGCTTTCGAACGGAGTTAAACTCTTCCTTCAAGCTAGCCACGGTGAGCTTTTGGCTCGCGCTAGAAAAGTGCTTGCATTGAATGGTCGACTCACGTTTGTCGCCGGGCACTAACGACGTGTCCGGTAGGCCGTAAAAGAAGCCGTCACGTCCTTCATCTGACTGCTTCGCGACACGGGAGACAGTTCGTTTATATTCTGACTCTGCGATGCTGACACCTAGGTCTTGGAAGGCTTGCCATCCAATAGTGTGCAGGGCGAAATCCTTGTTAGGACCCTGAAAGACCGACGTGGTCACGCACCCTTCCCCTTGAACCACTGGCCCTATGCGCCCTGACTGTCCTATGATTGGAGGCAGGATCGACAGCTGTGTCGCGCTTGCGCCTGCATGTCCAGCCCAAGGCCTGAGTGCGATCCGGCCACAATCCCGGCTTTCGATACGTAGCACCTTGTTGCCATGTTGGTCTGCGGAAGACGCAGGCAATTGGCAGCGAAAATGCTGCGGGAGTTTGGGTGCCAGCTACATCCCTGTCAGCAGGGAAGTCCGCCGATTATTCGGGAAACGATAGCTTAATCACGGAACTCCACGGAATTGCCGCGGTAGAATTTACTTCGTTTACAAACACGATGCCGCTCTCGTCAGCGGCAATCAGTCGTCCATTGCGAGCACCTGGGGCGCCTTGGAGGGTAAGGGTGGCATCAACCACATGATCAGAGGCTTCCAACCGCTTTTTCAGATAATCGATCATCTCAAATCTCACGAGTTGCGTGGAGTAGCCCACCACTTGCCGCCGATAGCTGTTTCGAAACGCCAATCGGGATCGAATAGTGGCTCATCTACGAAAATAGACGGGCGCGGCCTGCCGATAGTCCGGCTCTTAATCTCCCTTTTCCGGCTCGGTACCTCCCGAATGCTACCGTCTGGAAATTCGACCTTAACCGGCATCATCGATTCCCCTGCAAAGCTCTCCATGATAGCGCCGAAGCACCTGTGTGGCCTAAATGACGCGCATGGTCGCGTGTAAGTTCCCTTCCAGGTCCAGCTCAGCCCCTTCGTGGGCTTCGTGAGCTTCGTGCGAACCAATTTGCCTGTGGTGGCTCCAGGAGACGACGGATCCCGACTTCGCAGTGACGACCGGGAGGGCAGGGCCTCTTTGCGGCTTTGCGGCTTCGCGTGAAATCTAACCTCCAACGTCAGCGCACGCACGAACCTACGAAGAAGGGTCTCACGCAAAGCCGCAAAGCCGCCAAGGAGGTAGACCCCGGATCAAGTCCGGGGTGACGATTATTGGTCGAGGAACGAGCGCATTTTCCTTGAGCGCGAGGGATGCTTCAGCTTCCGCAGCGCCTTCGCCTCGATCTGCCGGATCCGCTCCCTCGTCACCGAAAACTGCTGCCCCACTTCCTCGAGCGTGTGATCGGTGTTCATCCCGATCCCGAAGCGCATCCGCAGCACCCTTTCCTCGCGCGGGGTCAGAGACGCCAGCACCCGGGTCACCGTCTCCTTGAGGTTGGCCTGGATCGCCGCGTCGACCGGGATCACCGCATTCTTGTCCTCGATGAAGTCGCCGAGGTGGCTGTCCTCCTCGTCGCCGATCGGCGTCTCGAGCGAAATCGGCTCCTTGGCGATCTTCATCACCTTGCGGACCTTCTCGAGCGGCATCGAGAGGCGCTCGGCCAATTCCTCCGGGGTCGGCTCGCGGCCGATCTCGTGGAGGATCTGGCGGGAGGTCCGGACCAGCTTGTTGATCGTCTCGATCATGTGGACCGGGATTCGGATGGTGCGGGCCTGGTCGGCGATCGAGCGGGTGATCGCCTGGCGGATCCACCAGGTGGCGTAGGTCGAGAATTTGTAGCCGCGGCGGTATTCGAACTTATCGACCGCCTTCATCAGGCCGATATTGCCTTCCTGGATGAGGTCGAGGAATTGCAGGCCGCGGTTGGTGTATTTCTTGGCGATCGAGATGACGAGGCGCAGGTTCGCCTCGACCATTTCCTTCTTGGCGATCCTCGCCTCGCGCTCGCCCTTCTGGACCTGGTTGACGATGCGGCGGAACTCGGCGAGCGACATTCCGGTCGCCTGGGCGATCTCGGCGATCTCGGCGCGGATGCGCTCGATCGCGCCGGCCTCGGCCGAGCAGAAGGCGGTCCATTTCTTGTCGATTCCGCAGACCCGTTCCGCCCAGCCCTCGTCGAGCTCGTGGCCCATGTAGGAGTCGAGGAAGGCCTTGCGCGGCACCTTGTGGCGCTCGGCGAGGCGGAGCATCTGGCCGGCCAGCGCGGTGAGGCGGCGGTTGTAGCTGTAGAGCTGGTCGACGAGATATTCGATCTTGGCGCCGTGGAACTGGACGCTCTCGACCTCGGCGGTGAGCTGCTCGGAGAGGGTCGAGTATTTCTTCTCCTCGTTCCTCGGGAATTCGAGGCCGGCGCCCATCGCCTCCATGCGGGCGTGCTGGACGCGCGAGAATTTCTTGTAGAGGTCGGTGATCTTGGCGAAGCGCTCGAGCGCCTGCGGCTTCAGGGTCTCCTCCATCTGGGCGAGGCTGAGCGTGTTGTCCTCGTCCTCTTCCTCGAACTGCGGGCGCGCCCTACGCTCGACGAGGCTGTCCTCCTCGTCCTCCTCCTCGGCGGGGGCGCTCTCGACCTCCTCCTCCTCCTTGAAGCTGGGGCCGGCGGTCTTCTCGCTGATCTCGTCCTCGCCCTGTTCCTCGGCGCTCGCCACCTGCTCGGGGGTCGGGCCCTTGGAGAGCATCGCGTCGAGGTCGAGGATCTCGCGAAGCTGCATCTCGCCCGCGTTGAGCGCGTTCGACCAGTGGATGATGGCGTTGAAGGTGATCGGGCTCTCGCACAGGCCCCAGATCATCGTGTCGCGGCCGGCCTCGATCCTTTTGGCGATGGCGATCTCGCCCTCGCGGGAGAGCAACTCAACCGCGCCCATCTCGCGAAGGTACATGCGCACCGGATCGTCGGTGCGGTCGACCGTCTCCTTCTTCTTCTCGATGATGAAGCGCTCGCCGTCGGTGCCGTCGTCCTCGGCGGCGGCGTCGACCTCCGGCTCCTCCGCTTTCTCGTCGTCCTCGTCGGCCTCCTCGGCCTCGACGACATTGATGCCGAGCTCATTGAGAGCCGACATGATGTCCTCGATCTGCTCGGAGGCCATCTGGTCCTGCGGCAGGGCCTCGTTGAGCTCGTCATAGGTGACATAGCCGCGCTTCTTGGCGCGGGCGATCAGCTTCTTGATCGAGGCTTCGTTGAGGTCGATGAGCGGGGCGTCGCCGCCGTCCTGCTTGTCTTCGCCGTCGCCGCCGTTGGTCGTCTTCGCCATCTAAAAACCTTGTTCTTGTCTCAACCCGCGCTGGCCTCGATCAGAGCCGCGAGCTGCCTTTCGGCCTCGTCGCGCGCGGCCCTCAGCCTCTGCTGCTCCTGGAAGGCGGCTTCGTCGCCCTCCTGCTTGAGCCGCGCGGTCGCCGCCTCCAGTGCCGCATATAGTCCCGGCTGGGCCGCCAATGTGTCGATGACCAGAACGAGATCGCGAGACGCACGTTCCGGGTCGGCATCACGGCGGTTGAAGGAGAAGGCCAGTCCGCGTTCCAGGCGCAGCCTCTCGGCAAGAGGGGCAACGCCAGCCTCCGCCAATATGGTATGAAGCCGCTCCTGATCAAGCTCGCCGTGCGCCATCGCGCCTTCGAGCAGGCGGCGACCCGCTTTAGCCGGCCTAGGTCGCGCCAGCATTGCGCTCGCCTAGGAGGTTTGCTTCGTCGATCATAGCCAACCGTTGTTCGCGCAGTGCCTGACGCTGCAGCTCGACGGCGTCGTAGGATTCCATCGTCGGATCGTTCACTGCCGCAGCGTTCAATCGAGCCATTTCCTCTTCGAGGTTGCGCTCTCTCACCAGAAAATCCACCAGCCCTGTCAAGCGTCTCATAGCCTCGGCGGGTTCGGTCTCGATCCGTTGATGGGGAAATCGGAGGTCATAGCAGATATCGTGAAATTGGCGGCTTGAGAGCGGGGTAGTTTCCATGATGTTCCGGACCGCATCGGCATCTAGAGAAGGCCTGACGATCGCAGCTTCCACCAGTGTATCGCGCCAACGGAGCAGATCAGAATGATCCATCCGAATTTCCGCAACAGCACCAGCATGTGCCACTACGACCTGTGGGAAGCAGGACAGTCCGTATAGTGCGGAGCGAACGAACAGGTTCATCAAGTGACGATTCCCTCGGGGCCCCGTCTTGAGGATCGAGCTCGCGATCTTCTTGCGCTCTTCCCTCTTCCAGCCAAAGTCATCCCAGAAAAGGCTACTAAGAGATCGGCGGTACTCGTCCTGTAGAATACGATCGGAGCAGCTTTCAGCTAAAGCATTCAGCCGATTCCTCAGCCCGGCTCTGCCCTCCGGTGTGCCTACGTTACTGCTGTCTACCTCGCTCTCATAAAGCATTTGCACCAAGGGCTTGGGGCGCGCCACGAGCTGCTCAAACTCTGCCGCGCCACCTCGTTTAATAACATCATCCGGATCTTCTCCGGGGGGGAGTTGAACAAAGGCGAGAGACTTGTTGGGACCAAGGATCGGGAGCGCTCGCCGCGCGGCCCTGGCGGCAGCACGCTGTCCGGCTATGTCCCCGTCCAAACAGAAAATAGGGACATCGCTTAGTTGCCATAGTCGCTGAAGCTGGGCCTCCGTCACGGCTGTCCCCAAGGGTGCAAGCGTCTCAGGAATCCCCGCTTGATCTAAGGCGATCACGTCCATTTGTCCTTCGACAACAAGCACGCGCTTAGCGGTGCGACTGGCCGGGCCCGCCTTGTCCAGATTGAACAGCGTCCGTCCTTTGTCGAATAAAGGAGTATCAGGCGAGTTGAGATATTTGGGCTCTCCCGCAGCTAAAATGCGGGCACTAAATGCAATCACACGGCCCCGCGCGTCGCGGATCGGGAATGTCAGTCGGCCGCGGAAACGATCGTAGGGCTCACGTTCGTCCTCCGGACGGACCAGTAGACCCGCCTCAATCAACTTTTCGTCGCCAAAAGCTTTCAGAGCGGTTTTGAGCTTGCCACGCGAATCAGGCGCATAGCCGAAGCCAAAGCGTTGCCGTGTCGCCTCGGAGATCGCCCGAGTCTCAAGGTAGGATCGCGCCTGTGCGCCCTCGATCCCGCCTAGCTGTGTCTCGAACCAATTCTGAGCTGCTTCCATCACGTCATGCAACCCGACCGCGCGTTCGGCCTTTTCCTGCGCACGAGGGTCGGGAGCGGGAACCTCCATACCCGCGGCGTCAGCCAACTCCTTCACTGCTTCCATAAAAGGAAGGCCCCCGGCTTCGGTCAGCCAGCGGATCGCGTCGCCGTGCGCCGAGCAGCCGAAGCAATGCCAGAAGCCCTTCTCGTCATTGACGTAGAAGCTCGGCGTCTTTTCCTTGTGAAAGGGGCAGCAGGCTTTCCATTCGCGACCCGCCCGTTGGAGTTTGACCGTGCGGCCAATCAGCGCCGAAAGCGACGTTCGAGTTCGCAGCTCGTCGAGGAATTGGGGGCTAAGGCTCATCGCTCAATACCGTGCGCGGCTGCGCAGGTGTGCTCAGCGACACCGCGATGGAGGCCGCAGGCTAGCAGCATCTCTGACTAAGCTCTCCCCACGCATCTTCAGGCCGATGCGATTCTCCCGTTGTGCACTAGTTCGGTCGATAGTGGGAGAGGTTTTGGGAGCGCTGGTCCAGTCAGTGCCGCCTGAAATCCGGCCGCCGCGAGGCGGCCGGACTTCGGCGAAAGGCTACGTCGTGCGCTCGCCCCTCTCCAGGAAGGGAACGACCAGGGTGGCGGCGAAAGCGCCCACGACCGCGGCGACGGCGATAGTATCCAAGGCCGGCATCTCCATGTCGGCCATGTCGGCCACGACGGCAAACAGAACGGCGGCAACTCCGCCGATCACGCCCGGCAACAGACGCCCTAAGGGCCCTGTTCCCGGCTTGGGGCCGCCTTTTTCCATGCCGATCCAGAAAATGCCGGCCGCCCAACCTGCGAACCAGCTGATCGCGAATACGAAAATCGTCGGAGTCATGTCTTTCCCCCTTTGTTTAGAAGCAATAGCCGGCAATCCGGATCGAGTAGCCAGTCTTCTCCGGTTACTGCACCGTAACGAATAGGCTTCCGCGGGACGGGGGTCAAATTTGGGCGAAGTTCAGCCCAAGGCAGCCTTCACAAGAGCACTTGCCTTCGACATGTCGAGCGCCCCGGTGTGCCTCTCCCTTAAGGCCGCCATCACCCGTCCCATATCTTTCAACGACGTAGCGCCGGTCTCTGCGACGATTGCGTCGATCGCGGCGCGGGCCTCGTCATCGCTCATCCGGCGGGGGAGGAAGCCTTCGATCACCGCGATCTCGGCCGTCTCGGCGTCGGCCAGCTCCTGGCGGCCGCCCTGCTCGTAGAGCGCGACCGATTCGCGGCGCTGCTTGACCATCTTCTGGAGCACCTCGGTGACCAGAACGTCGTCGTCGGCGGGCGCTGCGGAGCCGGTGCGAAGCTCGATGT
This sequence comes from uncultured Alphaproteobacteria bacterium, assembly GCA_963716155.1. Classification (GTDB taxonomy): domain Bacteria; phylum Pseudomonadota; class Alphaproteobacteria; order Sphingomonadales; family Sphingomonadaceae; genus Allosphingosinicella. The sequence goes on along the minus strand of OY970297.1, from coordinate 880,425 downwards.
CGCGATTCTTCAGCGCCGACTGGATCAGCCTGATCGTCGCCGTCGCGGCCTTGTCGCCGCCCTTCATGGCGCTCACCAGCGCCGCCTTGATGTCGTCGCGAATCATCTCTTCCAAGCCCAGGCGTGGGAAAGGCGGGAGGATAGCCGCGGCGGCGGCCTTTTAACAGATTGACGCTGCCGCCCCCCGGCTCTAGCCGTCGGGCCTTAGCGACATCGCCAGCTTTCCCGAGGAGTGCCCGCCCCAATGGCCGACGCCAAGCCTTCGCCCGCGCCGGCAAGGAGCGACGGGCGTATTGGTTCTCGCGGACGGCAGCGTCATCTGGGGCCGGGGCTTCGGCGCCGAGGGCGAAGCGGTCGGCGAGGTCTGCTTCAACACCGCGATGACCGGCTATCAGGAGGTGATGACCGACCCCTCCTACGCCTCCCAGATCGTCACTTTCACGTTCCCGCACATCGGCAACGTCGGCGCCAATTACGAGGACGTGGAGGCCGACAATCCCTGGGCGCTGGGCTGCGTGGTGCGCCAGGACGTCACCGGGCCGAGCAACTTCCGGGCGGTGCAGACCTTCGACGCGTGGATGAAGTCGAACGGCCGGATCGGGCTCTCCGGGGTCGACACCCGAGCTCTGACCCGCAGGATCCGGCGGGACGGCGCGCCGAACGGGGTGATCGCCCACCGCGCCGACGGCCGGTTCGACCTCGACTCGCTGCTCGAGCAGGCGCGCGCCTGGCCCGGCCTCGAAGGCATGGACCTGGCCAAGGAGGTCAGCTGCAAGCAGATGTTCCGCTGGTCCGGCGGCGGCTGGAGGCTCGGCGAGGGCTATGGCGGAGGAGGGGAGGGGGAGGACCGTCCCCAAGTCGTCGCCATCGACTACGGATCGAAGCGCAACATCTTCCGCAACCTCGCCGAGGCCGGCGCGCGGGTGACCGTCCTTCCCGCCACCGCCAGCTTCGAGGAGGTGATGGCCCACAAGCCCGACGGTCTCTTCCTCTCCAACGGCCCCGGCGACCCCGCCGCGACCGGCGAATATGCGGTGCCGGTGATCCGGCAGCTGCTGGAGACGAAGCTCCCCCTGTTCGGAATCTGCCTCGGCCACCAGCTCCTCGGCCTGGCCGTCGGCGCCCGGACCGAGAAGATGCACCAGGGCCATCGCGGCGCCAACCATCCGGTCAAGCGGCTCGCCGACGGCCGGGTCGAGATCACCAGCATGAACCACGGCTTCGCGGTCGAGACGGAGAGCCTGCCCGGCAATGCCAGGGCGACTCACATCTCGCTCTTCGACGGCAGCCTGGCGGGGCTGGAGCTGACCGACCGGCCGGCGTTCAGCGTCCAATATCATCCGGAGGCGAGCCCGGGCCCGCAGGACAGCCTGTATCTGTTCGAGAAGTTTGTTGCCCGGCTGGAGGCGGGGAAATGAGATTCGGCTTCGAGAAGGATTATTTGCAGGATCTGGAGCCGGTTTTAGCCTGCCTGGCGTCGGACGACAGGTTGGCCACCATAGCCGAGATTGACACATGCAAATCTCGCGGGTCGACGGGGGGAGAAATCCTGAGCTGCATTTGCTCCTCCCTGCGCGAAGCTCGGCGCGACAGCTTAGGTCGTTTCACACGCCAAGCGGTTGAAGACTATCTCCGAAAAGCCGGACCGGGATATTAGATGCCCCGCCGAACCGACATCTCCTTCATCCTCATCATCGGCGCCGGGCCGATCGTCATCGGCCAGGCGGAGTGGGTTGATGCTGGGGATCATGCGTGGGAAGGAATCAGGGCGATGATGGGCATGCCGCCGGCCGATAACGCCCAGGCGATTCATGCCGTCAGCCGGTGCGGGATTCCGGCTTCGCGCATCCATATTCGCTACGACAAGCAGCTGCAGGCCTATGTCGTCGTCATCGGCAAGGCTCGTTCGAAGCCTCAGGAGCCCGTCCTTAGATGCATCTACGCCGCCGCGCCCCGGGGCTATGACGTCGAGTTCAAGGACCGGATGGTCCACGATGCCTATTGGAAGCTGGCCTTCGAGAAAGGGCGGGAAAAGGCGAATGCGGCGGGACGCCGCTGGCTCGAGGAACGAGGTTTAACAGAGGGAATGCCGCTCTACCGCGCGGGGCAATCGGAGATAGGCGGCTTTGCCCGAGCGGCGGAGTCGCATTGCTCTGTTGACCCGGGCTCCGCGCTCGAAGTGGTGGGACCCAACTCGCTCACCTTGAGACGGGACGCCTTCGACGTATTTCCCATGAGCGCCGCCAAATCCGAGAACCTGACGTGTCTCATGAATGTCCTTGCGGCGTCGGATCTCGCACAGGGTGGCGTGCATTTCGGCTTCGTCGGGAACGAAGCGCAGGGAAAGCGCCGGAAACGCTGATGCCCCGCCGAACCGACATCTCCTCCATCCTCATCATCGGCGCCGGCCCGATCGTCATCGGGCAGGCGGCGGAGTTCGATTATTCGGGGACCCAGGCGGCGAAGACGCTGAAGGCCGAGGGGTATCGGATCGTGCTGGTCAATTCCAATCCGGCGACGATCATGACCGATCCGGAGCTCGCCGATGCGACCTATGTCGAGCCGATCACGCCCGAGTTCGTCCGGCTGATCATCGAGAAGGAGCGGCCGGACGCGGTGCTTCCGACGATGGGCGGGCAGACGGCGCTCAACACGGCGCTGGCGCTTTGGAAGGACGGGACGCTCGAGAAATACGGCGTCAAGATGATCGGCGCCGACGCCGAGGCGATCGAGAAGGCCGAGGACCGACTGAAGTTCCGCGACGCCATGTCGAGGATCGGCCTCGAAAGCCCGCGCTCGGCCATCGCCCACAGCCTCGAGGAGGCGATGCGGGCGCTCGACCTGGTCGGCCTCCCGGCGATCATCCGGCCGAGCTTCACGCTCGGCGGCACCGGCGGCGGGATCGCCTACAATCGCGAGGAGTTCGTCGACATCGTCACCGGCGGGCTCGACGCCTCGCCGACCACCGAGGTGCTGATCGAGGAATCGGTGCTCGGGTGGAAGGAATATGAGATGGAGGTGGTCCGCGACAAAACGACAACGCCATCATCGTCTGCTCGATCGAGAATGTCGATCCGATGGGCATCCATACCGGCAATTCGATCACCGTCGCTCCGGCGCTGACCCTGACCGACAAGGAATATCAGATCATGCGCAATGCGAGCATCGCTTGCCTGCGCGAGATCGGGGTCGAGACGGGCGGTTCCAACGTCCAGTTCGCGGTCAATCCGGAGAACGGCCGGCTCGTCGTCATCGAGATGAACCCGCGCGTCTCGCGCTCCTCGGCGCTCGCCTCGAAGGCGACCGGCTTCCCGATCGCCAAGGTCGCGGCCAAGCTGGCCGTCGGCTACACGCTGGACGAGATCCAGAACGACATCACCGGGGTCACTCCGGCCAGCTTCGAGCCGACCATCGACTATGTCGTCACCAAGATCCCGCGCTTCGCCTTCGAGAAGTTCAAGGGCTCCGAGGCCTTGCTGTCGACGGCGATGAAGTCGGTCGGCGAGGCGATGGCGATCGGCCGCAACTTCCACGAAAGCCTGCAGAAGGCCTTGAGAAGCCTCGAGATCGGCCTGATCGGCCTCGACGGCGTGCGCGAGCTCTACGGCGCGCCGCGGATCGAGATCGAGGCGGCTCTGGCCCGGCCGACCCCGGACCGGCTGCTGGTCGCCGCCCAGGCGCTCCGCGAGGGCTTCACCGTCGCCGAAATCCACGCCATCGCCAAATACGATCCCTGGTTCCTCGAGCGGCTCAAGGAGATCGTCGACGAGGAGGAGGCGATCTGCCGCGACGGCCTGCCGCGCGACGCCGCGGGCATGCGCCGCCTGAAGGCGATGGGCTTTTCCGACCGGCGGCTCGCCGAGCTCGCGCTCAGGGGCGCGGGCATTCGCGGCGGCGGGGTCAAGACCCGGGCCCGGAGCCACGGCCTGCTCCACGACGTCACCAAGATGCTGATCGGCGCGACCACCGAGGACGAGGTGAGGGCGCTCCGCCACAAGCTCGGGGTTCGGCCGGTGTTCAAGCGGATCGACACCTGCGCCGCCGAGTTCGAGGCGAAGACGCCCTACATGTACTCGACCTACGAGGCGCCGAGCTTCGGCGAGCCCGAGGACGAGAGCCAGCCGTCGGACCGGCGCAAGATCGTCATCCTCGGCGGCGGCCCGAACCGGATCGGCCAGGGGATCGAGTTCGACTATTGCTGCGTCCACGCCGCCTACGCGCTGGCCGAGGCGGGCTTCGAGACGATCATGATCAACTGCAACCCGGAGACCGTCTCGACCGATTACGACACGTCGGACCGCCTCTATTTCGAGCCGCTGACCGTCGAGGACGTGCTCGAGATCCTCCATGTCGAGAAGTCGCGGGGCGAGCTGGTCGGGGTGATCGTCCAGTTCGGCGGGCAGACCCCGCTCAAGCTCGCGGCGGCGCTGGAGAAAGCGGGGATCCCGATCCTCGGCACCTCGCCCGACGCGATCGACCTCGCCGAGGACCGCGAGCGCTTCGCCGCCCTGGTCAACCGGCTCGGCCTCAGGCAGCCCGAGAACGGCATCGCCCGCAGCCGCGACGAGGCGATCGCGGTCGCCGAGCGGATCGGCTATCCGGTCCTGACCCGGCCCTCCTACGTGCTCGGCGGACGGGCGATGGAGATCGTCGACGGCCCCGCCCAGCTCGAGGATTATATCGTCACCGCCGTCCAGGTGTCCGGCGACAGCCCGGTGCTGATCGACAAATATCTTCGCGACGCGATCGAGGTCGACGTCGACGCCATCTGCGACGGCAGGGACGTCGCCGTCGCCGGAGTCATGCAGCATATCGAGGAAGCGGGGGTCCATTCGGGCGACAGCGCCTGCTCGCTCCCGCCCTACAGCCTCGAGCCCGACATCGTCGCCGAGATCGAGCGCCAGACCCGATCGCTGGCGCTGGCGCTCGGAGTGCAAAGGGCTGATGAACGTCCAGTTCGCGGTCAAGGACGGCGCCGTCTATCTGATCGAGGTCAATCCGCGGGCGAGCCGGACCGTGCCGTTCGTCGCCAAGACGCTCGGCACGCCGATCGCCAAGATCGCGGCCCGGGTGATGGCGGGGGAGCCGCTGATGCGCTTCCTGCCGCTTCGGACCGACATCGGCCATATCGCCGTCAAGGAGGCGGTCTTCCCCTTCGCGCGCTTCCCGGGGACCGATCCCGTCCTCTCGCCGGAAATGAAGTCCACCGGCGAAGTCATGGGAATCGATATGGATTTCGCCAAGGCCTTCCTCAAGTCGCAGCTCGGCGCCGGGCTCGAGCTGCCGCTCTCGGGGACCCTGTTCGTCTCGGTCAAGGACAGCGACAAGGACGCCATCACCGCGCCGGTCCGGGCGCTCACCGAAATGGGCTTTCGGGTCGATCGCGACCGGCGGCACCGCCGCCTGGCTGGCGAGCCAGGGGATCGCAGGTCGAGCGGGTCAACAAGGTCGCCCAGGGCCGGCCGCACATCGTCGACCAGATCAAGGACGGCGGGGTCGACCTCGTCTTCAACACCACCGAGGGCTGGCAGAGCCACAAGGACTCGGCCTCGATCCGGGCTTCGGCGGTGATGGCCAAGGTCCCCTACTTCACCACCGCCGCCTCGAGCGCGGCGGTGGTCCGGGCGATCGCCGCCCTCGGGGAGCACAGCCTTGAAGTGAAGTCCCTGCAGGACTATTATTCAGCCTCCAGAGCGTGATCCTGAACAACCGAACACGCAAGTCAGGGCGTTTTCCAGCAAGGAGGCGCCCGCAAGAGAGTTTTTGACGAAAGGTGAGTGGCGATGGCGACGGTCGACAAGATGCCGATGCTGGCCGAGGGCTATGAGAAGCTTCAGACCGAGGTGCGCCACCTCAAGATGATCGAGCGCCCGTCGGTGATCGAGGCGATCGAGGTCGCCCGCGGCCATGGCGATCTTTCCGAGAACGCCGAATATCATGCCGCCAAGGAGCGCCAGGGCCAGGTCGAGGCGCAGATCGCCGACATCGAGGACCGCCTGTCGCGGGCGATGGTGATCGATCCGACCACCCTGTCGGGCGACAAGGTCGTGTTCGGGGCCACCGTCCACCTGCTCGACGAGGACGACAAGCCGGTCACCTACCAGATCGTCGGCCAGACCGAGGCGGACGCCCGGGTGGGGCGGATCTCCTACAACAGCCCGCTCGGCCGCGCCCTGATCGGCCGCACGATCGGCGAGGAGGTGGAAGTGACCACCCCGTCGGGCGACCGCTATTATTCGATCGAGAAGGTCGAGTTCATCTAGGACGGTGGCATTCCGACGCTCTCACCCGTCATGCCGGACTTGATCCGGCATCCACCTGTCTCGCTGCGGAATCGGCAGCTTGAAGAAGGTGGGCCCCGGATCAAGTCCGGGGTGACGGTTGCGGGCTGTAGCTGATGCGCCCGCCCGACGACCTGCGCGCGGCGCGGGCGACCCTCGCCCTCGCCGCCGTCACCGCCGCCGCCTGGCTGCTCGCCTGGATCGCCGGCTGGCAGGAGGGCGCGGCGGTCGCCGGCGGCTTCATCCCGGCGCGGATCGGCGGCCTCGCCGACACCGACCTGCCGGTGCCGGCGCTGCTCACGCCGCTGACCGCGACGCTCGTCCATTCCGGCTTCGTCCACCTCTTCTTCAACCTGATCATGCTGCTCTTCTGCGGCCGATCGGTCGAGCATGTGCTCGGCGGCCGAGGAGTGATCATCCTCTACCTGGTCGGCGCCTATGCGGCGGCGGCGGCCCAATATGCCGTCGACCCGGCCTCGACGGTGCCGATGGTCGGCGCGAGCGGCGCCATCTCGGCCGTGCTCGGCGCCTATGCCTTGCTGTTCGGCCGCAACAAGGTGAAGCTCGGCAACCCGGCCCTCTCGACCCTTCTCAACGCGCTGTGGCTCGGCGCCGCCTGGGTCATCCTCCAGGTGCTGGTCGGCTTCACCTTCGAGACGTCGGGCCTCAGGATCGCCATCGCCGCCCATATCGGCGGCTTCCTCGCCGGCCTGGCGCTGGCGAGGCCGCTGCTGCTGCTGAGGTGGCGGGGGGCTTAGGCCCGGGAATATCAGGCGGTCTTCAGCTCGCCGGGGGGCGGATAGTGCGCCGCTCCCACAAACGCGGCCACGGCTTCAGCCCTCAGCGGCCGGCTCACATAATAGCCCTGGACCACGTCGCAGCCCATCTCGCGGAGGAGGTCGAGCGTGGCCTCGTCCTCGACGCCTTCGGCGACGACCTCGAGGCCGAGCTCGTGGGCCATGGCGATGGTCGAGCGGACCAGGATGCGGTTGCGCGGATCGGCGGCCATGGCGGCGATGAAGATACGGTCGATCTTCAGCTCGGTGGCCGGCATCCTCTGGAGGTAGGAGAGCGAGGACTGGCCGGTGCCGTAATCGTCGATCGAGACCCCGACTCCGAGCTCGCGCCAGCGCTGCAGCGCCACCACCGCCGCCTCCGGATCGGCCATGGCGGCCGATTCGGTGACCTCCAGGGTCACCCGACCGGCCGGGAAGCCGCTTGCCCGAAGCACTTGCTCGAGCCGGCGGGCGAAAGCGGGGTCGTGGAGGAGGGTGGCGGAGATGTTGACCGCGACCCCGAGCGGGCAGCCGGCCTCGCGCCAGGCCGCCGCCTGGGCCAGCGCCTCGGCCATGACGTGAAGGGTCATGTCGGCCGTTCGGCCGTGCTGCTCGACCAGCGGGATGAACGAGTCGGGGGCGAGGGTGCCGCGCTCGGGATGGTCCCAGCGGACCAGCGCCTCGACCGCGACGATCCGGCCGGTGCGAAGGTCGAGCTTGGGCTGGTAGGCGTTCCACAGCTCGCCGTCGGCAAGCGCGGAATCGAGCTCGGCGAGCAGCGAGACCCGCCAGTTGGCCTGCTCGAGATCGGCCGGCGAGAAGATTTGCCAGCTCCGCCCGGCCTCGGCGGCGTGGAGCGCGGCGAGGCCGGCGTCGGCGCAGAGCCGGCGGGCGGCGGCGCCGGAGCCTCGCGCCACTCCGAAATGGGTGCGCACCTCGACCTTGCGTCCGGCCGCGAAGGGCGCGCGCATCACCGCGTCGAGCCCGTCGAAACGGTCGCCGAGCTCGGCGTCGGCGGGCTCGATCCAGGCGAGGCCGGCCTCCTCGATCCGATAGATTCGGGCGGTCGACGCGCCGAGCGCCAGCCGGTCGGCGACGGCGCGGACGAGCTGGGCGGCGCCGGCGCCGCCGAGGGTCGAGAGAAGGCCGGCGAAATCGTCGATCCGGGCGAAGGCGACGGCGACCGAGGCGGCGCCGCGGCAGTCGCGCTCGAGCGCGGCGAGGTTGGGAAGGCCGGTATCGGAATCGGCCAGGCGCCCTTCCCGCCGCCGCGAGGCGGCAAGGCCGATGCCGCCGGCCGCTCCGGCGGCGAGCAGGGCGCCGAGCGCCGGGGCGACAACGAGGTCGAGCCCCGCCAGCCGCTCCGCCGCCGTCGGCATGAGCAGAACCGACGTCCCGGCGGCGGCGAAGGCCAGGCCCATCCGGACGCTTCGGCGAATCCTCAGCGCCGCGGCGGCGGCGAGCAGCGCCAGCACCAGCGCAACTCCGCCTCCCGCCGGGCGCGGCGGGGCTCCGGCCAGCAGGGTCTCGGCGGCCAGCGCCTGGACGACCACGCCGGGAAGAAGCCCGTGCCGAGCCACGGTATAACGGTCGCCGCCCTCGATCGCGGTCATCCCGATCAGGATCCGCTTGCCGGCGAGCCGGCCGGCGGGAATCCGGCCGGCGATGACGTCGGCCATGCTGTGCCTCGGGATCGAGGCGGGGTCGATCGACCGGTCGATCGGGAAGAGCTCGCCGGCGCCGCCCGGCCGCTCGGCGACCATGCTCGCCAGCGACGGCCGGGGCAGGCCGCCCACTTCGATCGCATAGGGCATGTGGCGAAGCTCGCCGTCGGCCTCGGTGAAGACGTTGGCGGTGGCGAGGAAGGCCTTGTCGGCGAAGGCGGGGATCGGCGAGGCGTCGGGGCCGCCGAATCGGCGGAAGGTCGGCAGGACGACGCTTCCGCCGGCCCGCTCGAGCGCCGCGGCGAGGGCCTCGTCCTCGCTCGGCCGCGACGGGCTCGAGAAATCGACGTCGAAGGCGATCAGCGCCGCCTTGCTCTCCCGAAGCCGGTCGATCGCCTCGGCATGGATGTGCCGGGGCCAGGGCCATTGCCGGAAGGCGGCGATGCTGCGCTCGTCGATCGCGACGATATGGACCTCGCCGCTGGCCGGCCGCTCGGCCAGAGCCGCCCGGGCGTCGGTCAGCGCCTGGTCGAGACCGTCGCCGCCGCCGGACTGGAGCAAGGCGAGACCGATCGCGGCGGCGAGCAGCCATGCCGCTGGGCGCCAGCGCTCGGCGAGACGGCGAAGGGCTCGGGCCGGCACGTCAGAAGCGCCGCTTCACGCCGAGGCGCAGCCGGTGGCGCTGGGAATTGTAATAGCCGATCGAGCTCGCCGTCCGGTTGTAGGTGTAGGTGAGCGACGGATGCAGTCCCCAGGCGACCGGCCGGCGAGTGCCCAGCCAGAGGCTGGAGTAGCCGCGCCAGTCGGAGCGGGCGTCAGGGCCGAGCAGCAGGAAAGGCTCGTCGAAGGCGGTCCGGCTGAGGCCTGCGGTGATCCCGCCGGTGAAATCCTCGCCGAGATAGGCGCTGAGGCCGCCGTAGAGGCCGAAGTCGAGGCTCGAGAAGGAGTCGTCGCGAAGCCACTGGCGGTGGGCGTAGACGCCCGCCGAGGCGGACAGGCGCGGCCGGAGCGCCCGGTCGTAGCTGAGGTAGAGGCTGGCTTCGCGGCCTGAGAACCGGTCGCCATAGCCCGAATCGAAGATCCTCGCGTCGATCGCGAGGCGGACGTTGCTGCGCGGATCGAGCGGCACCCGCCAGTGGCCGCGCAGGCCCACGCCCTCGAGCGCCTTCACCCCGCCATACCAGCGGTCGTAGGCGATCAGCTGGACCGAGCCGTCGGGATGGGCGCCCGCGCCGAACTCGAGGCCGGCGGCGATGAGGACGGAGGCATCGTCGCTTCGCGGACCCTCATATTCGAGCGCATAGGCCTCGACGTCGACCGCCAGCGCCGCCTCGGCGGCGACCGGAAGCCGCACGCCGGCCGCGGCCGACACGCCGTGGCCGAGGCCCGACCGCTCGCGGAGGTTCGGGTCGACCGGCACTGGCAGCGGCCCCCCGCCGAAGTCGATCGGAACGGCGTGGAGCCGGGTGCCGTTGCTGACGTTGCTGTCCGCGGTCACGCTCATGTCGACCGTGAGCCGGACGTCGGCTCGGCGCGGGCGCGAGGCTTTGGGCAAGGCGGCCGGAGCCGCCGCGACCGGCGCCGCCTCCTCCCGGCGGGTCGGCGGATATTGCTCGCCGGGCTCGACGGGGATGCTCGCCGACCCGTTCGCGGCGCCGGCCAGGACGACCGGTCCGCCGGTCTCCCAGTCGGACACTTCGAGGCGCGGCGGAGCGGCTCCGGCCAGGGCCAGCCAGGCAAGGCACAGCGGCGCCAGCATCCCCCGCCGTCTCCCCATCCCGCGCTTCGCCTCCCGAGTAACCGAGGCGGCAGCCCTAGCGGAACGAGGTTGACGAACGGTTAGGGATGAACGCCGGGCGTCAGATGCAGACGATCAGGAGGTTGATCAGCTTGCAGCTGGGCTGGGACGGCGGCGGCGGCGGTGGCGGCAGGTCCGGCGCTGGCGCCGGCGGAAGCGGCGCGGGCTCGGGAATGGGCGCCGGTTCCAGCGGCGGCGGCGGCAGGACCTCGGGCTCCGGAGCGGGCGGCGGAGGCAGGACCTCGGGCTCCGGAGCGGGCGGCGGAGGCAGGGGCTCGGGTTCCGGAGCGGGAACCGGAGGCAGCGGCTCGGGCTCCGGCGCGGGCGGCGGAGGCAGGACCTCGGGCTCCGGAGCGGGCGGCGGAGGCAGGACTTCGGGCTCCGGAGCGGGGGGCGGAGGCAGGGGCTCGGGTTCCGGAGCGGGAACCGGAGGCAGCGGCTCGGGCTCCGGGGCGGGCGGCGGAGGCAGGACCTCGGGCTCCGGCGCGGGCGGCGGAGGCAGGGGCTCGGGCTCCGGAGCGGGCGGCGGAGGCAGGGGCTCGGGTTCCGGAGCGGGAACCGGAGGCAGCGGCTCGGGCTCCGGGGCGGGCGGCGGAGGCAGGACCTCGGGCTCCGGCGCGGGCGGCGGAGGCAGGGGCTCGGGCTCCGGAGCGGGCGGCGGAGGCAGGGGCTCGGGTTCCGGAGCGGGAACCGGAGGCAGCGGCTCGGGCTCCGGCGCGGGTGGCAGGACCTCGGGCTCCGGCGCAGGAGGCGGAGGCAGGGGCTCGGGCTCCGGAGCGGGAGGCGGCAGGGGCTCGGGTTCCGGGGCGAGCGGCGGAGGCACGGGTTCGGGCTCCGGGACGGGCGGCGGAGGCAGGGTCTCGGGCTCCGGGGCGGGGGGCGGAGGCAGGGGCTCGGGTTCCGGAGCGGGAACCGGAGGCAGAGGGGCGGGCTCCGGACCGGGAGCAGGCGCCGGGGCCGGAGCCGGAGCAGGTGCCGGAGCTGGCGCCGGAGCCGGAGCAGGTGCGGGAGCAGGTGCGGGAGCCGGGGCCGGATCAGGTGCCGGAGCGGGAGCCGGAGCTGGTGCCGGAGCTGGAGCAGGCGCTGGAGCGGGAGACGCGCCGCTGCCGGGGCCGGAGTTGGAGCCCGGACCGGAATTGCCGCCCGGCCCGGGATTGGAGTCGGGAAGCGGCGGCGCGGGAGGCGTCGCGGCGGGCGGTGCCGGGCCCGCCGGAGTCGCGGGCGTGGCCGGAGTAGCGGGCGTCGCCGGGCCGCCGGGCTCGGGGACCGCGGGCACGGCCGGGGTCGCCGGCGGATCGGCGGCCGGAGCGGCGGGCCCCGGATTTGGAGCCGGAGCCGGGCCGGGGGCCGCGGGCGCCGGGGTCGCTCCGAGCTCGATCACCGCGGCGGTCAGGGCGCGCTCCGCGGCCGGGGCGGCGGCGGCGGGCAGGGAAGGGGTGGCTTCGCGCGGCTCGGGCGCGGAGAGCGAGTCCGCCGCTTCGACGGGGCGGTAGGCGAGCTTCGGTCCGCAGCTTCGGGCGCCGTCCTCGGCGCAGGCGCGCGCCGCTTCGGCGGAGGCGGCGGGGGCGACCTCGGCCGCCGGCCGGATTCCGATCTCGGCCGGCCGGCCGGCGCTCAGGGTCGCGGCCATGCCGGCCTCGACCATCTGGCGGGCGCCGCCGTCGGGCGTGGCCACTTCGACCCGGCCTTCCTCGACCGCGACCACCGCCCCGCCCCGGTCGGCGTCGACGGTGAAGACGGTGCCCTTGACCAGGGCGACGAGATAGGGGGTGCGCACTCCGAAATGGGGCGTCTGCTTCTTCTCGATGCGGAAGGTCGCCCGGCCGAAATCCTGGAGCATCTGGACGAGTTCCGCGCGCTTCCGCGGCCGCCGGCAGCCGCAGCCGCGACCGGGCCGAGACGATCACATATTCGCGGCCGCGGACCAGAACCGCCCGGCCGTCGGCGCCGGTGGTGACGGTGTCGCCGGCCGCGAGGGTCGCCCCGCGCGCGGCCTGGACGGTTCGGCCGCCCCGCTGGAGCTGGACGGCGCCGGCGACCTCGGTCACCCGCCACGGCGGCACCGCGGCGAAGGCGGCCTGGCTGCACAGGAGCAGCATCACGAAGAGCGCGCGCAGGAGCATCGGTCGGTCACCTTCCGCAGCAGCCGCGAGGGCCCGGGGCGCCCCCGCTTAGGGCGGAAAGCTTGCGAGCCGCTGAGGGGTCGTGGCTAAGGCGGCGTTAACCGGCCGGAGGAGCGGACGGCCCGCGCAGGCTTCGGACGAGCCCGAGCAGCAGCATGATCGCGGCGAGGGTCAGGGAAAGGCCGAGCCAGAAGCGGGCGGCCGGAGCGCTCCAGCCCGGCCACAGCAAGGCCAGCGTGGCGGCCGCCCAGGCGAGGGCGACCAGCTTCAGCCAGGGCTGCCACTCGCGGACCCGGAAGGGGTGGACGAAGACGATCGGCGCGAAGCTCAGGATCGAGAAGAGGATCACCACCCCGGCGCCCACGGCCGGGCCCGGCTGCGCCGCGTAGAGATAGAAAGCGACGACGTTCCACAAGGCCGGGAAGCCGCGGAAGTAATTGTCCTCGGTCTTCATGTCGCGGCGGACGAAGACGTAGACCGAAGAGAGCAGGATGGCCGCGGCCAGGGGCAGGGCCAGCGAGGGCGGCACCAGGCCGGCGCGCCCGATGAAGACGGCCGGGACGAAGACGTAGTTGAGATAGTCGACGATGAGGTCGAAAGCCTCGCCGTCGATGCGCGGCACCATCTCCTTGACCCGGGCCGCGCGGGCCAGAGTCCCGTCGATCCCGTCCACCGCCAGGGCGGCGAGCAGCCAGATCAACGCCATCCCCCAGTCGCCGCGCGCCGTCGCCTCGAGCGCCAGCAAGGCGAGGACCACTCCGCTCGCCGTGAACAGATGGACCAGCCAGGCGGCGGCGACGCGCATCAGGCGCGGTTCTCGGGCGTTTCGCCACGCTCAGTCATTGCTGCCCCTCTCCCGCATTGTGCGGGAGAGGAGGGGCCCAGGCCGAAGGCCTGGGAGGTGAGGGTCTTGCCGAGTCCGCGGTACAGACCCTCACCTCCCAAGCTTCGCTTGGGCCCCTCCTCTCCCGTGAAGGACGGGAGAGGGAAAGGAGGCGCTGCCCTCTAACCCTTCGACTCCCTCTCCGGCTCGAGCAGGCGATGGAGGTGGACGACGACATATTTCATCTCGGCGTCGTCGACGGTGCGCTGGGCCTTGCCGCGCCAGGCGTCGAGCGCGCTGGCATAATCGGGATAGAGCCCGACCAGGTCGACGGTGGCGAGGTCGAAGTCGAGGCCGCGCGGGTCCTTGACCCGGCCGCCGAAGACGAGGTGGAGCTTGCTCATGAGCGGTCCGCTGGAAGGCGGCGCCCCGGAAGGCAAAGGCTTGCCGGGGCGCCCGGCCTCACGCCTTGCCCTTGCCCTTGCCGCGGGTGGCGCCGGCGGCGGCCCCGGCCGAGCTCTTGACCGCGCCGACCGCCCGGCCGGTGAAATCGTCGATCTTGCTCTTCAGGCCGTCGCGGCTGAGGCCGAGCTCGTCGAGCTGGCCCTTGCCCGCCTCGCGGGCGGCGCGCGCGGCCTCGCGGGCCGTCTCGTTGAGCCGGCGGCCGGCGCCGCCGAGAATTTCCTCCTCGCGGCGGGTGCGCGGCAGCAGGGCCGCGACGATCGCTCCGATGGCGAGGCCGCCGACGACCGCCGCGACCGGATTGGACTCGATGCCCTCGCCGGCGCGCCGGCCGGCGGTCTCGTAGGCGCTCCCGGCTCTCTCGCGGGCCGCGGCATAGGCGGCGGCGGTGCGCTCCCGGGCGCTCTCATAGGCCTGGCGCGCCGCCGGCGCCCGGCTTTCCCGGCCTTCGGAGCCCGCGCCCCGGTTGGTCGCGGAGGCCGCGGCGGGCCGCTCGTCGGTGGTGCTGCTCATACGCTTGCTCCTTCTTTACGAGCCCGCTTCGGGCGGGCGATTTCGGCATTCCGCTCTTCGCCGTCGCCGTCGATGAGACGGCCGACCGCCGCCTTGATCGGGCTTCGGGCGAGGAACAAGGTGAAAGCGGCGAGGGCCGCGGAGACGATGACCGGCCGGGCCTTGACCGCCTCGACGGCGTCCTCGGCGAGGTCGCCGCTCTTGTCCTTGACCCCCGCCCAGGCATGGCTGGCGAGCGTGCCCGGCTTCAGCCGCTGCTGAAGCTCGGTGGTGGTCGCCGCGAGCCGGCGGCGGGCGCGCTCCGCTTCCTGCCGGGCGAGCCGGATGTCGTCGGCGCTCATGGCAGCCGCTCCCCGGCCGCCAGCGCGGCTTTCTCCTCCGGGTCGCCGCGAAAGCGCTCCGAGCTTGGCGGCGCCGTAGCGGACGAGCAGGAAGGCGATGCCGAGCACGATCGCCGTGACGATCAGCCCGCCCAACGCCGGGCCGACGATGCTTCGCCAGCTCCAGCCGCCATCCCGATCGAGCAGGACGATCAGCGCGGCATTGGCGAGCAGCGCCGCCGCGACCAGAGCGATCGCCCCGTTGCGGGCGCGCGACAGGCGGCGGCGGGCGATCGCCTGGTAGAGCTTCGCCTCCGCCGTCGCATAGGCGCGCGCGTCGTCGGACAAGTCGGCCGAACAGCTCGCCGAGCGAGCGTTCCTCGGTCCCCGCCGGAGCGTCCAAGCTCAGGCTCCCGAGCCCTTGTTGGTCCGCCGGCCGCCGCCGCTGTTGGCGCCTTCATTCTCCTCGGGCAGGCCGGCCTTGACCAGCCGGACCAGGGTGAAGCCGACCACGGCGGCGATGCCGATCGCGACTCCCGGGCTCTTGCGCACCGCCGAGCGGACATTGTCGTAAAGCTCGTCGACGTCCTTGCCGCGCAGATTGTCGGCGAAGCTGGAGACGCTGTCCGCCGCCTTGCGGGCATATTCGCCGTAATTGTTGCCGAGCCGCTCGTCGATCGAGTCGGCCGTGTCGGCGACGACCCGCGAAAGCTCCTCGAGCAGGTCGGTCGCCCGGCTCTTGCCGGTGTCGGCAATTCGCGGACCTTGCCGCCGGCCTGGTCGCGAAGATTGTAGATCTGGCCGCGCACCTGCTCGGTGACTCCGCCGCCGTCGCTGCCGCCGGTGCCGCCCGTCGCTGTCATGTCGGTTCCTCCTCCTCCGGCGGCCGTTCCGCCCGTGCCGTCGCCGCCCGACGCTCCGATGAAGCCGGAGCTGGCCCCGCCGCCGCCGGTCGCCGCGCCGCCGCCGGCCGTTCCGCTATCGCCGCCGCCGGTTTCCATGGCGCCGTTGATGATGTGGTCGGTGCCCTCGGGGAGCTCGTCGTCGCGGGGAGGCATAGGCTTTCTCCAACTAAGGTTACTCAGCATCGCAAACCGGCGAGCGGGGCCTCCCGTTCCGCCGCCGGGCGACGAAAGTTGCGTCGCCCGCGCCGCGCCGATAAGCCGCCGGCCAACGCCGATCCGTCCAGCCCATATAGTTCAGAACGAGGCCGTAACAATGACCGCCATCCTCGACGTCCACGCCCGCCAGATCCTCGACAGCCGGGGCAACCCGACGGTCGAGGTCGACGTCCTGCTCGAGGACGGCAGCATGGGCCGCGCGGCGGTGCCCTCCGGGCGCCTCG
This sequence comes from uncultured Alphaproteobacteria bacterium, assembly GCA_963716155.1. GTDB lineage: Bacteria > Pseudomonadota > Alphaproteobacteria > Sphingomonadales > Sphingomonadaceae > Allosphingosinicella. The sequence continues at coordinate 864,320 of OY970297.1, read as the reverse complement.
ACCGGCGCCCACGAAGCGGTCGAGAAGCGCGACGGCGACAAGGCCAGATATCTCGGCAAGGGCGTCTGCGAGGCGGTCGATGCGGTCCGCGGCGAGATCTTCGAGGCGATCGCCGGCATGGACGCCGAGGACCAGGGCGAGATCGACGCCCTGCTGATCGACCTCGACGGCACCGAGAACAAGTCGCGGCTCGGCGCCAACGCCATCCTCGGGGTCAGCCTCGCCGTCGCCAAGGCCGCGGCCGACGCGCGCGGCCTGCCGCTCTACCGCTATGTCGGCGGAGTCTCGGCGCAGCTGCTGCCGGTGCCGATGATGAACATCCTGAACGGCGGCGCCCATGCCGACAATCCGATCGACTTCCAGGAATTCATGGTCATGCCGGTCGGCGCCGCCAGCCTCGCCGAGGCGGTGCGCTGCGGCTCCGAGATCTTCCACACGCTGAAGAAGAACCTGCACGACGCCGGGCCTGTCGACCGCGGTCGGCGACGAAGGCGGCTTCGCGCCCAACCTCGCCTCGGCCCGCGACGCGCTCGACTTCATCATGAAGTCGGTCGAGCAGGCCGGCTACACGCCCGGCGACGACGTCGTCCTCGCGCTCGACTGCGCGGCGACCGAATATTTTCGCGACGGCGCCTATCATATGGAAGGGGAGGGGACGGTCCTCTCGCCGGCCGAGAATGCCGAATATCTCGCCGACCTCGCCCGCGACTATCCGATCCGCTCGATCGAGGACGGCATGGCCGAGGACGATCTCGAAGGCTGGAAGGCGCTGACCGAGGCGCTCGGCGGCACGGTCCAGCTGGTCGGCGACGATCTGTTCGTCACCAATCCGAAGCGGCTCGCGGATGGGCATCGAGCAGGGCCTCGCCAACTCGATCCTGATCAAGGTCAACCAGATCGGCACGCTCACCGAGACCCTGGAGGCGGTCGAGATGGCGCACCGCGCCGGCTACACCTCGGTCATGTCGCACCGCTCGGGCGAGACCGAGGACACGACCATCGCCGACCTCGCCGTCGCCACCAATTGCGGGCAGATCAAGACCGGCAGCCTCGCCCGCTCCGACCGCCTCGCCAAGTACAACCAGCTGATCCGCATCGAGGAGGAGCTGGGCTCGATGGCGCGCTATGCCGGGCGCGGCAGTCGTGCTCGGCGAGCCGAGCATGTCGCGCCGGTCCGGTCTGACGAACATGCTGTTCATCGCGTCGACTTCGGCGCAAAAGGCTTGATTCGGCGCGCTTTTGCTGATTCTGTTAACCATTGTCATGCAGGCGGTGGGGCGGAACACTTTCGAGACGATCAGGCGGGCGGCGCTTCCGGCCCTCGCCATCCTCATCATCGCCAACTTCCTCGGCTACGCCATCATGGGCGCCAACGGCATATTGAGCTGGGGCGACTATCGCCGGCAGAAGGCGGAGAGGCTGGTCCAGCTCGCCGATCTCAACGCCGAGAAGGTCCGGCTCGCGCACCGCGCCGCCCTGCTCGATCCGCGCCGCGCCGACCCCGACCTCGCCGACGAGATGATCCGCAAGGAGCTCGGCCTGGTCCGCCCCGACGAGGTCATCATCCCGCTCGACGATGAGCGTCGCTCGGCGATCGACTCGCGGACCGGCCGCCAGCACAGTTGCGCGCACTCGCGTTTGCCGCCATAGAGCCGCCCTTCGAACAGCCAGCAGGAACCCACGTGGCCAAGGCAGCAACGTCCAAGCGCGCCGGCAAGGAGAGCGAAGCCTCTCCGCCTCCCACTCCCAACCGAGAGCGCCCGCCCGAGCCGAAGCGGCACGAGGCGGGCAAGGACGAGCTGCTCGAATATTACCGCCAGATGCTGCTCATCCGCCGCTTCGAGGAGCGCGCCGGCCAGCTCTACGGCCTCGGCCTGATCGGCGGCTTCTGCCACCTCTATATCGGCCAGGAAGCGGTCGCGGTCGGCCTCCAGTCGGCGATGGAGCCCGGCAAGGACAGCGTCATCACCGGCTATCGCGACCACGGCCACATGCTCGCCTACGGGATCGATCCGCGGGTGATCATGGCCGAGCTGACCGGCCGCGCCGGCGGGCATCTCCAAGGGCAAGGGCGGCTCGATGCACATGTTCAGCGTCGAGCATAAATTCTACGGCGGCCACGGCATCGTCGGAGCCCAGGTCAGCCTCGGCACCGGCCTCGGCTTCGCCCACAAATATCGCGACGACGGCGGCGTCTGCCTCGCCTATTTCGGCGACGGCGCGGCCAACCAGGGCCAGGTCTACGAGAGCTTCAACATGGCCGAGCTGTGGAAGCTGCCGATCATCTACGTGATCGAGAACAACCAATATGCCATGGGCACCAGCGTCAACCGCTCCTCGGCCGAGGACCAGCTCTACCGCCGCGGCGAAAGCTTCCGGATCCCCGGCCTCCAGATCGACGGAATGGACGTGCTCGCGGTGCGCGGCGCGGCGACGACGGCGCTCGAATGGGTGCGCGCCGGCAAGGGGCCGATCCTGCTCGAGCTCAAGACCTACCGCTATCGCGGCCATTCCATGTCCGACCCGGCCAAATACCGCTCGCGCGAGGAGGTGCAGGCGGTGCGCGAGAAGTCCGACCCGATCGAGGCGGTCAAGCGCGAGCTCGCCGCGGCCGGGGTCGGCGAGGACGAACTGAAGAAGATCGACAACGACATCAAGCGCGATCGTCACCGAAGCCGCCGATTTCGCCGAGCAGTCGCCCGAGCCCGACGCCGCCGAGCTCTACACCGATATCCTGGTCGAGGCCTACTGATGCCCGTCGAACTGAAGATGCCCGCCCTCTCGCCCACCATGGAGGAGGGCACGCTCGCCAAATGGCTGGTCAAGGAAGGCGACGAGGTCAAGTCGGGCGACATCCTCGCCGAGATCGAGACCGACAAGGCGACGATGGAGTTCGAGGCGGTCGACGAGGGGACGATCGCGAAGATCCTCGTCGCCGAGGGCACCGACGAGGTGAAGGTCGGGACGGTCATCGCTCTCATCGCCGCGGATGGCGAGGATACGGTCCCTCTCCCTCAGGGGAGAGGGACAGCGGAGCGAAGCGACGCAGGGTGAGGGCCCGGCCACGCCCTCACCCTCGGCGGCAGACGCCGCCTCTCCCTCTCCGGGAGAGGGAGGGGTAGAGACCCCAGCGACCAGAAGACGGAGGCGGTGCAGGAGCAGAAGCCGCCGAAACCGGCGCCTCCGCCCTCGTCGCCGCCGCCGACCGCAACCCGGAGCCGCCCGAGGTCCCCGAGGGCACCGAGACCGTCCGCCAGACCGTCCGCGAGGCGCTTCGCGACGCCATGGCCGAGGAGATGCGCTCCGACGACCGGGTCTTCGTGATGGGCGAGGAGGTCGCCGAATATCAGGGCGCCTACAAGGTCACCCAGGGCCTGCTCGACGAGTTCGGGCCGAAGCGGGTGATCGACACGCCGATCACCGAATATGGCTTCGCCGGGGTCGGCGCCGGCGCCGCGATGGGCGGCCTCAAGCCGTCATCGAGTTCATGACTTTCAACTTCGCCATGCAAGCCATTGACCACATTATCAATTCGGCGGCGAAGACCAATTACATGTCGGGCGGCCAGATGCGCTGCCCGATCGTCTTCCGAGGCCCCAACGGCGCCGCCTCGCGGGTCGGCGCCCAGCACAGCCAGAATTACGGGCCCTGGTACGCCAACGTCCCCGGCCTCATCGTCATCGCGCCTTATTCGGCCGCCGACGCCAAGGGCCTCCTGAAGGCCGCGATCCGCTCCGAGGATCCGGTCGTCTTCCTCGAGAACGAATTGCTCTACGGCCAGAGCTTCGACGTGCCGAAGCTCGACGATTACGTGCTCCCGATCGGCAAGGCGCGGATCGCCCGCGACGGGACCGACGTCACTCTGGTCACCTATTCGATCGGGGTCGGGGTCGCGCTCGAGGCGGCCGCCCAGCTCGCCGAGGAGGGGATCGAGGCCGAGGTGATCGACCTGCGCACGCTCCGACCGCTCGACAAGGCGACCGTGCTGGCCTCGCTCGCCAAGACCAACCGCATGGTCTGCGTCGAGGAGGGCTGGCCGGTCTGCTCGATCTCGTCCGAGCTCATGGCGATCGCGATGGAGGAAGGGTTCGACGATCTCGACGCCCCGGTGCTTCGGGTGACCGACGAGGACGTGCCTCTGCCCTATGCCGCCAATCTCGAGAAGATGGCGCTGATCCGGGTCGAGAGCGTCGTCGAGGCGGCGAAGAAGGTCTGCTACCGGTGACCCGTCGTCCCAGCGAAGGCTGGGACCCCGGCGAGAACAGGCGCCGAGCTTTGTACCCGCCTGGGGCCCCAGCCTGCGCTGGGGCGACGATGATGGACCTCGACCCCGACCGCATCCTCGCCCTCAGCTACGTGCCGGCGAAGCGCCGCGCCGCCGTCGGCGCCCTGTGGCGGCTCGACTCGGCGCTGGGCGCGGCCCTCGCCGGCGGCCGCGAGCCGATGATCGCCCGGATCAAGCTCGCCTGGTGGCGCGAGGCGCTGGAGCGGCTCGACCGCGAGCCCGCGCCGGCGGAGCCCGTGCTCCAGGAGGTGGCCGCCCATTTGCTGCCGGCCTTGACCGGCGCCGGAGCTGGCCCGGATGGAGGAAGGCTGGGCGGTCCTGCCGAGCCGGCGAGACGCTGACGCGCCGAGGATCTGCGCACCTATGCCGAGCGGCGCGGCGGCCTGCTGTTCCGCTACACCGCCCGCCTGCTCGGCGGCGGAGGCGGACGGGCTCGAGGCGGCCGGCGAGGCCTGGGCGCTGATCGACCTCGCCCGGCATTGCGCGACCCGCGAGGATGCCGACGTGGCGGTCGCGGCGGCGCGCGAGCGGCGCGGGCCGAGGCGCTGGCCGGCCCGGCTTCGGCCGCTGGGCATGCTGGCGGCGCTGGCCGCCCGCGACTCTGGACCCGGCCCGCCCGCTCTGGGAGCCGCGGGGCGCGCCGGCACGCATGTGGCGGATGCTGCGGCATAGAATTACCGGATACTGAACGATTTCCGCAGAAAAGCTATCGACTCCAAGCGCGCTTTCGATGAATTTCTCCTCCCGGTCGTGAGGGAGGAGAGAGATGGTCCGTTACGTCGCCGGAGGCGCTTCGGCGCTGCTTCTGATCGCCGCCGGGTTCTTCGTCTGGAGAAGCGGCGCCGAAGCCGACGATCCGGTTCCGCCGGCGCCGCCGCCGCAGGGCGGCCCTCTACGCCACATCGGCGCCGAAGCTGGCCGTCGCCGCCGGCCCAGCCCGAGGCCGAGCCGCGAGCGCGCGCCGCTTCGCCCGCGCCGACCGCGACCGCGACGGCCGCATCACCCTCGCCGAGCAGCTCGCAGCCGCGCCGCAAGGCCTTCGCCAGAGCGGACCGCGACGGCAACGGCAGCCTCAGCTTCGAGGAATGGACCGCCGCCTCCGCGGCAGAGGTTCGCCAAGGCCGACAAGGACCGGTCGGGCTGGCTCGATGCGGCGGAATATGAAGCGAGCCGGCCCAAAGCCCAAGGCGAGGCCGAAATGCCAGTGCTGAGCAGGGTGGCGGTGATCTGCCTCCCCGCGGCGAAGCCGTGGGGAGGGGGACCATGCGAAGCATGGTGGAGGGGTAGATGGCGAGGACTTCATGCGCGATAGAAACGCGCCGTCCTCGGGCACGAGCTTCAGGCGTTCGACGCCGCCGGAGCCGTCTTGGCAAGCCTGCGCAGCGACCCGACGGACTGAAGTTCCGCCGCAGCATCCGTTCGAGCGTGCACGTGCGACTTCTACTGCCCGGCTGCAGGCTCGTCGTGGAGGTCGATGGTGACAGCCATGGATGGGCGACAATCCCGCTCGGATCGGCGGCGCGACGCCTGGCTGCGGCAAGGGGCTGCGCGTCGCTGCGTTTCAACGCCGCGGACGTGATGAAGGATTTGGCCATCGGTGGTCACGGCAATGCTCTGGCCGCCGGCGCTAGCTACCCCTCCACCAGGCTTCGCCTGGTCCCCCTCCCCATGGCTTCGCAGCGGGAGGTGAGCGCAAGCCACTCTCCAGCGCCTCCTCGGCCCGCTTCGTATAGGCCCGCTTGCGGTCCGCCTTCCTGGCCTTGCCCTCGACCGGCGGGAACAGGCCGAAATTGACGTTCATCGGCTGGTAGGTCGCGGCGTCGGCGCCGCCGGTGATGTGGCCGAGCAGGGCGCCCGAGCGCCGTCTCCGGCGGCGGCGGCGCGAGCGTCTCGCCGCGAAGCTCGGCGGCGGCGAAGCGGCCGGCGAGCAGGCCGATGGCGGCGGATTCGACATAGCCTTCGCAGCCGGTGATCTGGCCGGCGAAGCGGATGTGCGGCGCCTTCTTCAGCCGAAGCGTCGAGTCGAGCAGCTGCGGCGAGTTGATGAAGGTGTTGCGGTGGAGGCCGCCGAGGCGCGCGAACTCCGCTTTCTCGAGGCCCGGGATGGTCCGGAACAGGCGGACCTGCTCGGCATGCTTCAGCTTGGTCTGGAAGCCGACCATGTTCCACAAGGTGCCGAGCGCATTGTCCTGCCGGAGCTGCACCACCGCCCAGGGCCAGCGCCCCGTCTTCGGATCGTCGAGCCCGACCGGCTTCATCGGTCCGTAGCGCAAAGTGTCGATGCCGCGCTCGGCCATCACCTCGATCGGCATGCAGCCCTCGAAATAGGGGACGTTCTCCCACTCCTTGAACTCGGTCTTCTCGCCGTCGAGCAGGCCCTGGTGGAAGGCGAGATACTGCTCCTTGGTCATCGGGCAGTTGATGTAGTCCTTGCCGCCCCTTTGTCCCACCGCGCCGCCATCCAGGCGACGTCCATGTCGATCGAGTCCTTGTGGACGATCGGCGCGATGGCGTCGAAGAAGGCGAGAGCGTCCGAGCCCGGTCGCGGCGCCGATCGATTCCGCCAGCTTCATCGCGGTGAGCGGTCCGGTGGCGACGATGGTCGCGGCCGGAGGCGGGGAGGGCGTCGACCCGCTCGCGGACGATCTCGATGTTCGGGATGCGACCGCGATCCGTTCGGTCACCGCGGCGGCGAAGCCTTCGCGGTCGACCGCCAGGCGGAGCCGGCCGGGACCCGGTGGGCGTCGGCCAGGCCATGATCACCGAGCCCAGCCGGCGCATCTCGGCGTGGATGAGTCCGACGGCATTGTGCTCGGCGTCGTCCGAGCGGAAGCTGTTCGAGCAGACCAGCTCGGCGAGGCTGTCGGTGTGGTGCGCGGCCGTCGTCTCGCCCGAACCGCGCATCTCCGACAGGCGCACCTTCACTCCGGCCTCGGCGAGCTGCCAGGCGGCCTCGGAGCCGGCGAGGCCGCCGCCGATGATGTGGACTTGGTAGGTCATCGGCGGTGCGATAGTCCGCTTTCGGCGGGGAGGAAGCGGATGGAGGCGACGGAGGCGGCTGCTGGTGGCGTCGAGCCTAGCCTTCGGGCTCTCCTTATCCCCTGCTGTGGGACCATCTGCCGACGGCGATGGACATGGCGTGGAAGGGCGCCGGGGTCGGCCTGCTGGCGCTCGCCGCGGCGCTGCGGGCTCGGAGCGCCGGACGGCCGGCTGCTCGCCGCTGGTGCTCGCCCTGGGCGCGACGGGAGACGTGCTGCTCGAGATTTCGCTCGCCGCCGGCGCCGCTGGCCTTCGCCGCCGGCCATGGCGTCGCCATCCTCCTCTACCGCCGCAACCGGCGTCCGGATTCCGACCAGAGAGACTGGGCGATCGCGGCCTTGATCCTGCTCGCCGCGGCCGCGGTGCCGGGCTTCCTGCTTCAGGACCGGGCCGGAGGCGCTGCCGTTCGTCGCCTACGCCCTGCTGCTCGGAGCGATGGCGGCGAGCGCCTGGCTCAGCCGCTTCCCGCGCTGGCTGGTCGCGGCCGGAGCCTTGCTGTTCCTCGCCAGCGACATGCTGATCGCGCTCCGCCTGGCGAGCGACATCGCCGGCCTCGCCCGCGCCGATCTGGCTGCTCTATTATGTCGGCCAGCTGATGATCTTCCTGGGGGTCATCCTCCCTGCGGAGCCGGGCGCAGCTGGCGGAGCGGGAGCGCAGGATCGGGCAACCGCCGGTTCCCTCCCCATGCTCGCGCCTGGGGAGGATGAATTACTCCTGGCTGTCCGGCAGCGTCTCGGGACCCGTGCCGTCGTCGAGCTGAACCGTGTCCGTCGCCGCGGCGGGCGGGGCTTCGCCGAGCTCGTCGGCGACCATCGCCTCGGCCTCGGTTCTCCGGCTCCTCGTCCTCGTCGATCCGCGCGGCCGAGACGACATGCTCGTTGTCGGCGACCCGGAAGATCGTGACCCCCTGGGTGTTGCGGCCGGCGATCCTGATGTCCCCGACGGTGGTCCGGATCAGCTTGGCCTGGTCGGTGACCAGCATCAGCTGCTGCGCCGTTGCTCGCCGGGAAGCTGGCGACGACGCAGCCGTTGCGCTGCGACGTCTCGATGTTGGTGATGCCCTGGCCGCCGCGCCCGGTCCGGCGATAGTCGAAGGCCGAGGTGCGCTTCCCGTAGCCGTTCTCGGTGACGGTGAGGATGAACTCCTCGGCCGCCTCGAACTCGGCCATCCGCTCGGCGCTGAGCGTCGGCGGATTCTCGTTTTCCTTCCAGGGCGCTGCGCGGAGATAGGCCTGCGCTCCTCCGAGCTGGCGTCGAAGGCCTTGAGGATCGACAGCGAGATGACCTCGTCGCCTTCCTGCAGGCGGATGCCGCGCACTCCGGCCGCGGTTCGCGACTGGAACTCGCGGACCTCGGTCGCGGCGAAGCGGATCGCCTTGCCCTGCTTGGTCGCGAGCAGGACGTCGTCCTCCTCGGTGAGCAGCGACACCCCGATCAGCCGGTCGGTCGGGTCGCCTTCCTCGTCGCTGCCGAAGCGCATCGCGATCTTGCCGGCCGTCGGAACGTTGGTGAAGGCGTCCATCGAGTTGCGCCGGACGGTGCCGTGGGCGGTGGCGAAGAGGATGTGGAGCTTGCCCCATTCCGCCTCGTCCTCGGGGAGCGGAAGCACGGTCGAGATGGTCTCGCCCTCGGCGAGCGGGAGCAGGTTGACCATCGGCCGCCCGCGCGCCTGGGGAGCGCCTTCGGGCAGCCGCCAGACCTTGAGCCGGTAGACCTTGCCGGCGGTCGAGAAGAACAGCACCGGCGTGTGGGTCGAGGTGACGAACAAATTGGTGACCGCATCCTCGTCCTTGGTCGCCATTCCGGCGCGGCCCTTGCCGCCGCGGCGCTGGGCCCGGAAGGTGGCGAGCGGGGTGCGCTTGATGTAGCCGCCCAGGGTCACCGTCACGACCATGTCCTCGCGCTCGATCAGGTCCTCGTCCTCGATCCCGTCCCAGGCGGGGGCGATCTCGGTGACGCGGGGGGTGGCGAACTGGTCGGCGATCTCGTCGAACTCGTCGCGCATCACCGCGTAGAGCTTGACGCGGTCGCCGAGGATCTCGAGCAGCTCGCCGATCGAGACGGCGAGCTGTCGGAGCTCGCCGGCGATCTCGTCGCGGCCGAGCCCGGTGAGGCGGTGCAGCCTCAGCTCGAGGATCGCCCGGACCTGGGGATCGGACAGCCGGTAGCTGTCGCCCTCCACCTCATGCTCGACCGCTTCGACGAGCGCGATGTAGGGGGCGATCTCGGCGACCGGCCAGTCGCGCGCGATCAGCGCGGCGCGCGCCTCGGCGGGGGAGGCGGAGCCGCGGATGATCCGGACCACCTCGTCGAGATTGGTGACGGCGATGACCAGGCCGAGCAATATGTGGGCGCGGTCGCGGGCCTTGGCGAGCTCGAACTTGGTCCGCCGCGTGATCACCTCCTCGCGGAAGCGGACGAAGCTCTCGATGATGTCGCGAAGGTTGAGCGTCTCGGGCCGGCCGCCGCGGATGGCGAGCATGTTGGCCGGGAAGCTCGACTGGGCCGGGGTGTGGCGCCAGAGCTGGTTGAGGACGACGTCGGGCGTGGCGTCGCGCTTGAGGTCGATGACCACCCGGACGCCCTCGCGGTTCGATTCGTCGCGAATGTCGGAGACGCCCTCGATCCGCTTGTCCTTGGCCGCTTCGGCGATCTTCTCGACGAGGCCGTTCTTGCCGACCTGATAGGGGATGGAGGTCAACACGATCGAGGTGCGGTCGCCGCGGCCTTCCTCGATCTTGTGGCGGGCGCGCATGATGATCGAGCCCCGGCCGCTATGGTAGGCGCTGCGGGCGCCGGCCTGGCCGAGGATCAGCGGCGCGGTCGGGAAGTCCGGCCCGGGGATGATCTCCATCAGCTGCTCGATGGTGATCCCGGGATCGTCCATATAGGCTTTGCAGGCGGCGATGACCTCGCCGAGATTGTGGGGCGGGATGTTGGTCGCCATTCCGACCGCGATCCCGCCGGCGCCGTTGACCAGCAGGTTCGGGAAGCGCGCCGGGAGCACCTGCGGCTCCATCCGCGAGCCGTCGTAATTGGGCGTGAAGTCGACCGTGTCCTTGTCGAGATCCTCGAGCAGGGTCATCGCGACCTTGGCGAGCCGCGCCTCGGTGTAGCGCATCGACGCCGGCGGATCGGGGTCCATCGAGCCGAAATTGCCCTGGCCGTCGATCAGCATCACCCGCATCGACCAGTCCTGGGCGAGCCGGGCGAGGGCGTCGTAGATGGCGCTGTCGCCGTGCGGGTGGTAATTGCCCATGACGTCGCCGACGATCTTGGCCGACTTGCGGTAGGGACGGCCGGGGACGAAGCCGCCTTCCTGGCAGGCGTAGAGGATCCGGCGGTGGACGGGCTTGAGGCCGTCGCGCACGTCGGGCAGGGCCCGGGCGACGATGACCGACATGGCGTAGTCGAGATAGGAGGTCTTCATCTCCTCGACGATGGAGACGGGGGAGATATCGCTGCTGTCGATGGTCGGCGGGACGCTGGCCAAGGGAAAATTTCCTGTCTGTGATGGTGCGCGAGGATGCGCGATCGGGTCTGCAAGCGAGCCTAGCGGATGGACCCGCCGGGCGCCACCCCGCGCGCACGCATGCGTACGCGCGCGAGGAGCGCCCTAGATAGGAAGGATCGGGCGAAGCGCCACCCCGCGAGGATCAAGTCGCTGTAATCCAACCTCTTCCCGCTCGAGGCCGGTTCAAGGGCGGTTCAGCGCGGCGGTGCTAGAAAGTGTCGCGTTTTGGCGGTAGAGGCCGCCCGTATCTTCGAACCAGGACCGCCGGCTCCAAGGCGAGTCAACAGGAGGCAATTTTCTATGAAATCCGTTTCCAGGATCGCGCTCGGCGTCGCTCTCGTCCTCGGCTCAGCCTCGGTGATCGCGACCGGTCCGGCGGAGGCCCAGAAGAAGAAGAAGGGCGAGGCGGCGGCCCAGCCGGCCCAGCGCAGCTTCAACATCAGCAAGGAGGAGCGCGCCGCCCTGGTGCCGGTCCAGAACGCCGTCGCGGCGAAGGACTGGGCGACCGCCCAGGCCGGCCTCCCGGCCGCGGCCGCCGCGGCGCAGAGCCCGGATGCCCGCTATGCGGTCGGCCGCTTCCAGCTCGAGATCGGCCTCGGCACCAACAATGCGGCGCTGCAGGCCCAGGGCCTCGAAAATCTGATCGCCAGCGGCCAGGTGCCGGCGGCGGACCTGCCGGTCATCTACCGCAACCAGGCGGTGCTGGCCAACAATGCCGGCCAGAAGGCCAAGGCCGAGGCGGCCTTCGCCCGGGTGGTCGAGCTCACCCCCAACGACCCCGAGGCCCTGATCAACCTCGCCCAGGTCAAGAACGACCTCAAGAAGCCGAAGGAAGCGGTCCAGCTGCTCAGCCGCGCGATCGAGATGAAGCGGGCCGCCGGCCAGCCGGTCGACGAGAGCTGGTACAAATATGCGCTGAAGATGGCGTTCGACGGCCGCAGCGATCCGGCGCTGCGCCAGACCTCGGTGGCGCTCAGCCGCCAGCTCGTCGCCGCTTATCCGACCAAGGAGAATTGGCGCGACGCCCTGCTCATCTTCCGCGATTCGAGCAGCCTCGATCCCGCCGCCGAGCTCGACGTGCTCCGCTTCATGCGGGCGAGCGGCGCCCTGGCCGGCGAGCGCGACTGGTTCGACCTCGCCGACGGCCTCTACCGGGCGGGCAATTACGGCGAGGCCAAGGCGGTGCTCGACGAGGGCAACGCCAAAAAGATGATCGACCCCAGGAAGGCCGCTTTCGCCGAGCTCATCCGGCTGAACAGCGCCCGCCTGAACGGCGACCGCGCCAGCCTCGCCGGCGAGGAGACCAAGGCGATGGCCGGGGCCAGCGGCGCCCTCGCGCTGAAGATCGGCGACGCCTTCTACGGCTATGGCGAGCACGCCAAGGCGATCGCCCTCTACCGGGCGGCGCTCAGCAAGGGCGGGGTCGACGCCAACTCGTCAACACCCGAATCGCCATGGCCCTGCTCGCCTCCGGCGACCGCGCCGGCGCCGAGGCGACCTTCAAGGCGCTGACCGGCACCCGCGGCGACCTCGGCGCCTTCTGGGTCGCCTGGCTGGCCCGCAGCGGCGCGTAAACGCCGTTCCCCGGCGAAGGCCGGGCTCCAGCGGCGGAGACCGTGAGACTGGGTCCCGGCCTTCGCCTGGACACGAAGAGGGGCGTCGGCGGCATCCGGCGCCTTTTTTCGTGCCCGCCGCGTCCCATATTGCGACGGCCCGCAAATGCCCCTCTTTCGCTCGCCGGGAGCGCGCGTTAACGATTGGCGGGGCCGGCATTGGGTCCCGTTCACGAAGGGCTGGCCGCTTGCGTTTCGACGACATGATCGCGACGGTGCTGAGGCAGAGCGAGGCGCGGCCCGCCGCGCTCGCCGCCAAGTGGCGCCAGCTCGTCGACCTGATCGCGCAGGGGCGGAGCGCCAGCGAGACACGTGACGAAGCGATGGCCTGGCTGCGCGAGAGGCGGGCGCAGGTTCCGGCCGAGGCGAGGCGGGAGGCCGCCCGGGCCCTCGCCGGCCGCCGGATCAGCCCCGCGGCGCTCGCTTTCTTCGCCGAGGACGCGCCCGCCGTCGCCGCGCCGCTGGTCGGCGGAGCGCTCGCTCGACTGCGAAGACTGGCTCGAACTGCTGCCGCGGCTCGGCCCGGTCGCGCGCGGCCTGCTCCGCCATCGCCGCGACCTGCCGCCAGAGGTGGTCGACGCCCTGTTCCGCTTCGGCGCCGGCGATTTCGCTCTGGGCGGCGAAGTGGATCCGGCCGCCGCACCCGCGCTGACCCCCGCGGCGGAGCGGAGCGAGGCGCAGATCCGCGACCTCGTCGCCCGGATCGAGAATTTCCGGCGCCGCCGCGATGCCGGCGCCGCCGCCGCCGCGGCCGCGCCCGCCGCGGTCGAGGAGTTCCAGTGGGAGACCGGCCCGGACGGAGTCATCCTCTGGGTCGAGGGCGCGCCGCGCGGGCCGCTGGTCGGCCAGAGCATCGCCTCGATCGCCGAGCGCGGCCAATATGGAGTCGACGGCCAGGCCGCCGGCGCCTTCGAGAAACGCGCGCCGTTCCGCGACGCCCGCTTCAGCGTTCCCGGCAGCGGCGCCGCCTCGGGCGACTGGCGGATTTCGGGCGTTCCCTTCTTCGACGCCGCGCAGGGCAATTTCCTCGGCTATCGCGGCGCGCCCGCCGGCCGCGGCTCGACGAGGTCGCCCATGGCGGCGCTCCGGCGGAGCCGCCGACCGGCCTGTTCGGGACCGACCTTCCGGCCGATTCGCTGCGCCAGCTGATCCACGAGCTGCGGACCCCGCTCAACGCGATCATCGGCTTCGCCGAGATGATCGACGGCCAGTATATGGGCCCGGCGGCGCTCGAGCTATCGCGTCGCGCGCGTCCGACATCATGGACCAGGCGCGGCGGCTGCTCTCCGCCGTCGACGATCTCGACACCGCGGCCCGGATCGAGACCCAGCGGCTGCAGCTCGCCGAAAGCTCGGTCGACGCGGTCGCCCTGCTCTGCCGGCTCCACGACGCCTACGAGCGGGTCGCGGCGCCAGCGCGGCAGCCGGATCCTCATCGAGATCGAGCGCGACCTGCCCGACGCCAAGGTCGAGCTCGACGCCGCCGAGCGCATGTTCGCGCGGATGCTCGCCGCCACCATCGGCCTCGCCCGCGAAGGGCGAGACGATCACCGCGACGATGGCGATGGGCCAGGATTCGGCGGCCGCAAGATGCTGTGCCTGTCGATCGACCGGCCCAAGGCCATCGAGGGGCTCGACGAGGCGGCCCTGCTCGATCCCGGCTACAGCCCCGACGGCGACTGGCCGGGCGCTCCGGCGCTCGGCCTCGGCTTCGCGCTTCGCCTGGTCCGCAACCTCGCCGAGGCGGTCGGCGGAGCGCTCCAGGTCGGCGAGCACCGCTTCTCCCTCTATCTGCCGCCGCTCGAGCCGGCGGAACGCTCGTCGGGCCGGAACGGTTAGGGACGGCGTGCCGCAGGGGCGCCTGGACCAGCCTCCCGGGGAGGGCTGCTATATCCGCCTGCCGGAGAGCTTCGGCCGTCGCTTCACCGTCTTTTCGCGACACCGAGGAGGAGTTCGACTGGGCCAGGCCGCGAAGCCGCGACAATCGCTCGACGACCCATATGCGCGCCATGCCCGGCCTTCACGAGCGCTTCCGGCGGCGCGGGGTCAAGCCGGTCCACCTCGTCGACCACCCGATCGCGACCGACCCGGCGTCGGTCGCCATGCTGCGCGAATGGCTCGAGCGGGACGAGATTTCGATCGGCACCCAGCTGCATCCCTGGGTCAATCCGCCGCACGATGAGGAAGTGAACACCTACAATAGCTTCGTCGGCAATCTTCCCGATGGAATTGGAACGAGCCAAGATCGACAACCTGACCGGGACGATCGAAGTCGGCGTTCGGCCGCCGGCCGATCGTCTACCGGGCCGGGCGCTACGGAGTCGGGCCCAACACCGCCGGCCTGCTCGAGCAAGCGGGCTATCGGGCCGACGTCTCGGTCCGGGCGCTGTTCGATTATGGCGAGGAGGGCGGTCCGGATTTCTCGCGAGTGAGGCCGCTGCCCTACCGGATCGAGGGCACGGACCTGGTCGAGCTGCCGCTCAGCGCCGCCTATGTCGGCCGCCTGCGGGCGACGGGGAAGGGGCCTCTACCGCGCCGCCGGCCGCCTTCCGAAGGGCCGCGGCCTGCTGTCCCGCGCCGGCCTGCTCGGCCGGGCGGCGCTGACCCCCGAAGGCGTGCCGCTCGCCGAGGCGCTTGCCGCGGCCCGGGCGCTGATCGCCGACGGCGTGCGCTGGTTCAGCCTGTCCTTCCATTCGCCGTCGGTCGAGCCCGGTCACACGCCTTACGTCCGCACCGCCGAGGATCTGCGCGGCTTCCACGCGTGGTGGGACGGAATGCTCGACTTCTTCGAAGCCGAGGGCATCGCCCCGGCCTCGATCGAGGAGACGATCGAGGCCGCACGGGCCGCCCACCCCTGAATTCCTCCCCCAGCTTGCTGGGGGAGGGACCAGGCGAAGCCTGGTGGAGGGGAAAGTCGGAGCCGGCCTTGCCCCTCCACCACGACGCTTCGCGCCGCGGTCCCCCTCCCCGAGGCAAGCTCGGGGAGGAGTTGGCCCGTCTTGCCATCCCGCCAGCCGCTCCCTATCCGAAAGCGCTGGAGTTACGGGCCTGTAGCTCAATGGTAGAGCCGGCCGCTCATAACGGCTAGGTTGCGGGTTCGAATCCTGCCGGGCCCACCATCCTGCGTCGCCCGCCGCAGGCGGGCTATACAGGATGCCCTGCGAAGCCTCGGCGAAGCAGGGCGGTTCGAGACGGTGTCGGGGAGTGGCGCAGCCTGGTAGCGCATCTGCTTTGGGAGCAGAGGGTCGCAGGTTCGAATCCTGTCTCCCCGACCATTCTAAAGAGGGCAGCCGGTCCGCCACTTTTGTCACCCTGAACTCGTTTCAGGGTCCAGTCCTCCACCGGCCCGGCGGCTCGACGCTGGATGCTGAAACAAGTTCAGCATGACGGGTGACAAGTCCCAAGCTTCGTTCGAAACCAATTCGCCGCCTTCATCGTTCGCCGATCCATGCATCGTCCAGTCCTGACCCTTCTCCTCCTGCTCCTCGCCTCGGTCGCCTCGGCCCATGTCAAATGGTTCGAGGAATATGAGGTGGCCGCCGAGCCGGTGCCGATCGCGACGACCCTGTCGCTGCCCTCTTTCTGGCTCGGCCTCGGCCTCGTCCTCCTCTTCTTCGTCGCCACCACCCTGATCGAGCGGCGGCGGCCCGGCCTCGCCGCGACGAGCGGCCTGGACTGGGCGACCCGGCCGCTGAGGGAGAATGCCGACGGCTTTCTGATCGCGGTTCTGGCCGCCTTCTTCATCGCCCTGTTCGCGGTCGGCGGCACCTATCTGACTCCGGAGCTGAAGACCGGGTCCGGGCTCGTCCCCTGGGCCCAGCTGCTCATCGCCCTGCTCGTCATCCCGCGCCGGACCCGGCCGGTCGCCGCGCTCGCCATCGTCCTGCTCTGGGCGCTGACGCTTCGCGACTACGATCTCTTCCACCTGCTCGACTATCTCGCCCTGGGCCTCGGCCTCGCCGGCTATCTGCTGCTGTCCGGACTCCCCGACGGCCGCTGGCACGACCGCCGCTTCGCCGTCCTGCGCTGGGGGATCGCGCTCGCCCTGATGTGGTCGAGCATGGAGAAGTTCATGTACCCGCAGTGGTTCGTGCCGCTGCTCGAGGAGAAGCCGTTCCTCGCCTTCGGAATCCCGTTCGGCCCCTACACGACCATGGCCGGAGTGGCCGAGTTCACCCTGGGCTTCGGCCTGCTCTGGACTCCGCTCGTCCGCCGGCTTTCCGCCGCGGCCCTGTTCCTGCTGATGTTCGCCGCGGTCTATCCGTTCGGCCGGGTCGACCTGATCGGCCACGCCACCATCCTCGCCTCGCTGCTCGTCATCCTCGCCGACCCGATCCGCGAGCTGGCTCTGGAGGTGACCCCGCGCGACCGGCGGGCGACCTTCTTCGTCCCGCTCGGCATCGCCGCCGCGCTCGCCGTGACGATGCTCTCCTATGCCGGCATGCACCGGCTCATCTATCACGAGGCGGGCGGCGAGCTCGCGGCCTTGCTGAGGCCGGAATCGGCGCGGCCGATGCACGGCGCCTCCGGAGCGCCTCCCGGCGCCTTCTGGCGAAGCTCGGAACATTATCACGGCTCGGCGGGCAAGGCCGATCCCGGCGCCGCCGCGACGGCCGAGATGATGGCGGCGATGGACCGGATGCATGCCGAGATGAACTCGGTCCAGATGACCGGCGACGTCGACCGCGACTTCACCGCCCTGATGATCCCGCACCACCGGTCGGCGGTCGAGATGGCGCGCGCCTATCTTCAGAGCGGCCGCGACCCCGAGCTTCGCCGCCTCTCCGAAGCGATCATCGCCTCGCAGGAAGCGGAGATCCGCCAGATGCGCGGCCGCCGCCCGGCGCCGGGCCCCACGCCCGCCGCCGATCCCCACGCCGGGCATTAGGGCATCGAGGGGATTGGATTGTTTCGTCATCCCGGACTTGATCCGGCTGTGGATTCACATTTGAAGTGCAACGGATTGATGAAGGCTTCGGCTGGCGTTTGGAAGCCGAGGCATTTTCGGGGGGTATTGTTGTAGCGGGCGACGAGCTTGTCGATGGCCTTGTTGGAGAGGGCGTCGAGGTTGGTTTTGCGTGGCAATGCCCGTCTGAGACGTCCGATGGCGTTTTCGACGCCGCCTTTTTGCCAAGGGCTGTGGGTGTCGCAGAAGTAGGTCTGGATGCCGAGCTGCTGGGTAAGCCGGTAGTGCCGGGCGAACTCGGTGCCGTTGTCGAATGTGATGGTCCGTCGCATGTCGGCCGGCATGGGCCTGAGGATGGCGGCGAGCGCGGTTGCGGTCGGCTCGGCCTTGAGGCTTGGCGGCCGGACGAGAAGGGTGATGCGGGAGCGTCTTTCGTGGGCGACGAGGACGGCCTGGCCGGGCGTGGAGAAGAGCATCGCGTCGCCCTCCCAATGTCCCTGGACGAGGCGGTCGGCGGCTTCGGCGGGGCGGTCGTGGATGGACCTTCGGTCGGTGAAGCGAGGAGCGCCGCCGCCTTTATTACGCCAGCCGCGCCTAAGCCTGCCCCGGAGGAGGTATCGGCGCCAGCTGACGTCGTTGGTGCGCTTCATCTGGGCGTGGACGAAGCGATAGATGGTCTCGTGGCTGATGACCCGGCGCCCCGCGTCGAGGGCGAGGCGGCCACAGATCTGCTCGGGCGACCAGCCGTCGGCCATGCGATCGAGCACGTTCTCGCGCAGGACGTCGTCGCGCTCGAGCCGCGACCCCGACCAGCGCCGCGCACCCGCCTGCTGCTGGGCGTAGGTCGGGCTGTAGCCGATCTTCGAGCCTTTATTGCGCTTCAGCTCCCTGGAGATCGTCGACGGCTGGCGATCCAGAGCTGCAGCGATCTGCCGGAGCGATTGCCCGCCTTCATGAAGGCGGGCAATCTCACACCGTTCCTCGATCGAAAGCTGGCGGTAGGTCGACATGGCAACACCTGTCTGAGGTGTTGCACTTCGTTTGTGAACTCAGAGGGATCCACCTTCTTCAACGCGTGGAATCCCGAAGAAAGGTGGATGCCGGATCAAGTCCGGCATGACGAAACAAGCGCTCGAAACACCCACCGCTCTAGCGGCCTTCCTCAGCGATCCCGCGGCGCCAGCACCTCGTCGAGCACTCCGGCCAGGGTCTCGAGCCGGTAGGGCTTGAACACCACCGGCCGTCCCGCTCCGCCCGCCCTGGTGATCTCGTCGCTGTAGCCGGTGGTCAGGACGACCGGAATTCCCGGCAGCACCGGCTTCAGCGCGTCGGCGAGCTCGATCCCGCTCATCCCGGGCATGACCACGTCGGTGAAGACCGCGTCGATCCCGCCGGCGCGGGCGAGCTCGAGCGCTTCGGCGCCGGTTCGGGCGCGAACGACCTGGTGGCCGAGCTCGGACGAGCAGGGTCTCGGCGAAGGCGCCGACCTCCTCATTGTCGTCGACGAGCAGGATCCGGCCGGTGCGATGCTCCCGCCCGGAATCGGGCTTCGAGCCGTCCCTCGGGCGCGTCGCCGCGCTCGCTGCACGGAAGGATCATGGTCACGGTCGTGCCCTCGGCCGACCGCGCTGTCGACCTGGACGTCGCCGCCGCTCTGGGCGGCGAAGCCGTAGACCTGGCTGAGCCCGAGGCCGGTGCCCTTGCCGACCGACTTGGTGGTGAAGAAGGGCTCGAACACCCGGCCGAGGGCATCCTCCTCGATTCCGGTGCCGGTGTCGGTGACCGGAAGAAAGATGGCCCGGCGGCCGTCGGCGAGGGCAGGGGCCTCGCCGCTTCGAAGGGTGAGGACGCCGCCGTCCGGCATGGCGTCGCGGGCGTTGACGGCGATGTTGAGGATCGCCGACTCGAGCTGGGCGGGATCGGCCTCGATCGCGCACAGGCCTTCGGCCGAGCTCGGTCCGGATCTCGATCCGCTCGCCCAGCGTGCGGTCGAGCAGGTCGATCATCCCGCCGATCTTGGCGTTGAGGTCGATCACCTCGGGCTGGAGCGGCTGGCGGCGGGCGAAGGCGAGCAGCTGGCCGGTCAGGGCCGCGGCGCGGCCGGCGGTCTGGACGATCGCGTCGGCGAAGCGGATCCGCTTGTCCTCGGCGATCCCCGGACGGCGCAAGATGTCGGCCGAGCCCTGGATGACGGTCAGCAGATTGTTGAAATCGTGGGCGATCCCGCCGGTCAGCTGGCCGAGCGCCTGCATCTTCTGGGCCTGGCGCAGCTGCTCCTCGGCATGGGCGCGCTCCTCGACCTGGACCTGGAGCTCGGCATAGGCGTCGCTCAGCGCCTGGGCGCGCTCCTCGATCTCGCGCTTGGCCCGGCGGAGCGCGGTCTGCGAGATTCCGAGGATGAGGACGACCAGCACCGCCATCGCGACGAGCAGGCCGATGAAGCCGTAGCGGGTCAGCCGGCGCGACACCGGCTCGCGCATCGCGCCGAGATAGACGCTCCCGATCCGCTCGCCGCCGCGCATCGCCGGGACGAGGGCGGCGACGATGTTCCGCGCCTTTCGCCGGAGCGTGCGGCCCGCTGCGGAAGCGCGCCGGGCCGCCGCTCGTAGCCGGCGAACAGGCGGCCCTCGCGCGTGTAGATGCCGGCCGCGTCGATCTGCGGGTTGACGCGAAGCGCGTCGACCGATTCCTGGGCGGCGGCGGCGTCGCCGAAGTCGAATGCGGCGATGACGCTGGCGGCGAGGATGTCGGCCTGGATCGTCGTCTCGCGAAGCTTCTGCTCGCGATAGCTGGCTTCGTTCTGGAAGATGACGGCGAGGCCGATGGCGAGGAGGAGCAGGGCCATGACCCCGGCCGCGACCGGAACGTTGGGCCAGCGCGCGGCGAGCCGGGTGACCGGCCGCATCAGGGGCGCTGCCGGACGGTGAGGGCGAGGCTGAGCAGGCGCGAGCTGATCGCGACCCCGCTTCGCGCCGCCTGCGCCTCGTCGATGTTGAAGCGGACCCGGCCCTGGTGGATGACGAAGTGGATCATCCCGCCGGCGGTCCCGGCTCGGGCGTCGGTGACGGTGAGCACCGGCTTGCCCTGGAGGCCCTGCAGCTGGCCCGGCGCTCCCGCGGGCACGAAGGCGACGTGGCAGCCGCCGGCCCGCGCCGACGCCTCGACCCGCCGGACCAGGAGCGGGTGGCCGTCGATCTGCTGGCCTCGCGCCGCCTCGTCGACCAGGCGGCCGAACGGGTCGCCTCCGACCAGGCAGATCTGCACCGGCTCTCCCGGCCTCGGCCGGGCTGCCGGGCGGCCAGGCGACGTAGGCGGGGAATTTGGTCAGGAAGGCCGCCTTGACCGCGAGGTCGCTGGGCGGCGCCGCCGCCGGCGCCGCCGAGGCCGCCAGCGCGAGCGCCGCCGCCGCCGGAAGGAGGCGCGAGGCGAAGGCGGCGGGTCCGGCCATCAGAAGCGCAGCCGGGTGCCGAGATGGACGCTGCGCCCGACGCTTTGGGCGCGGGTGGCGTCGTTGCTCTCGACGTGGCGCTCGTGGAGCAGGTTGCTGCCGGCGGCGTAGAGCTCGAACCGCTCGGAGACCCGCCAGGCCAGCCGGGCGTCGGCCTCGACATAGCCGCCGAGGCCGCTTGCGCCGAGATCGTCGACTCCCCTCAGCCCGATATCGAGCTGGAGCCGGTCGGTGAGGTCGAGCTGCGAGCGCGCGATCAGCTGATAATCGGGATCGGCGCCGAGCGAGGCCCGGTTGGCGAGGTCGACCGCGCCGTCCTTGAGCCGGAAGTCCTTGCCCAGCGCGGCGAGGCCGAGGCTCGCCCGCCAGCGGCGCGAAAGCTGATGGGTGAGCCAGGCCTCGCCGCCGTAGCTGCGGCCCTCGAGGCCGTTGCGGAGCCGGATGGGGAGCGGATTGCCGGTGAACTCGGTGGTTCGGATGTCGTCGTAGAGATTGTAGAAGAGCGAGACCGAGAGGGTGGTGGACGGGCCCGGCCGGCCGCGATAGCCGGCCTCGAAGGCGATCAGCTTCTCGCTCTCGAAATCCTCCGCCTCGGCGAGAAGCGGAAGGAAGACCAGCTGGCGGTCGATTCGAGAAGGCGTTCGAACCGCCCGCGACACCGCGCCCCACCAGGTCGCCCGGTCGCTCGGCCGCCAGGCGACCCGAAGGTTGGGCAGGAGCTGGACGCCGCTGAACGAGGATTGCTCGAGCTTGAGCCCGGCGACGAGGTCGAGCCGCTCGGTCAGAGCGATCCGATCCTGGGCGAAGCCGTTGACGACCCACAGCCTCCGGCTCTGAGGTTCCAGGTGGAAGCCGTTGAGGTTGTTGGTGAAATTGTCCCGAGTCGTTCGCACCCCGCCGCCCAGGACGATATTGTGGGACCCGATCGCCACATTGTATTGCGCCTCCAGGTCGAAGGTCTCGAGCGCATCTCTGGTGAGGATGAACCGGCGGCGATAGTCGTCGTAATAAGCCTGCACCTGGAGCGAACGGTCGTCGCCGAAGCGGTGGGTCCAGCGGGCGAGCAGATTGTGGCCGCGGTCGCCGTCGCCGGGGAGCGAGTCGAGGTCGGTGTCGAACAGGTCGCCCTGGATGGTGAACTGGTCGGCGCCGCCGCCGAAATCGGCCCGGAAGCCGGCCTGCCAGCCCGAGAAATGATCGTCGAAGCCGGCGGCCGGCCCGGGCGGCAGGTCGTCGCGGTTGAAGCCGTTGGCGTAGAAGCGGACGGCGCCCTCGTCGCCCAGGCGGGTCCCGAACCGGGCGCCCAAAGTCTGCTCGCGCGGCCCGGCGGTGGCCCGGACGAGCGCCGCCGAGCGTGTCGCGGGCATCGCGGCTGGTGACGTTGACGATTCCGTTGACCGCATTGGGACCGTAGAGCGTCCCGCCCGGCCCGCTGATCACCTCGATCTGCTCGAGATCCTCGAGCAAAGGCGAGTGAAGCTCCCAGAACACCCCCGAATGGAGCGTCGTGTAGACGCTCCGGCCGTCGATCAGCACGAGCAGCTTGTTCGAGCTCTCGGCGCCGTTGAAGCCGCGCGAGGTGATCGCGAACTGGCGGGCGTCGAGCTGCTGCACCTGCAGATTGGGGGCCTGGCGGAGCAATTCGGGCAGCGACGTCGCCGGCGAGCGCAATATGTCGCCGCCGGTGATGACGAAGATCGAGGTCGGCGCCCGGCCGATCGGCTCGGCCTGCTTGGAGGCGGAGGTGACCTCGAGCTGGGCGAGCTGCTCGATCGACAGGTCGCGAAGATCCTCGATCGTCTCGGGCGCGTCGGTCGCGGCCTCCTCGGCCCGAGCCGCCTGGGGTGCCAGGGTCGCGAGCGCCGCCCCTCCGGCGAGGGCGAGGCGACGGCACGGCTTCATCCGGTTGCGCAGCAACGCTTTCCCCCCGCAGACTTTGTCCCGATGCGGCCGCCGCCGTCAATATAGGGGATTAAGGTGCGACCGTTTTCCGCTCGATTTCCTCGGGCGCGTTGGCGACCAGCGAGAGCATCGCCGTCCAGGCGGCGACATTCTGCCGGAGCTGCTCGGGATCGACCTTGTCGAGCGTGTCGTCGGGCGTGTGGTGATAGTCGAAATAGCGGGTGCCGTCCTGCTGCAGGTCGATCGCGGCGACTCCGGCCTTGACCCAGTCGCCGAGGTCGGCGCCGGCGCTCGCCGGGTCGGTCGCCGCGCGAGATGCCGAGCGGCGCGAGCACGGCGGCGATCCGGTCGGCGAGGGCGGCGTTGGCCGGCGGCGAAGCCCGGGTCCATCCGCCACACCCGGTCGGCGCCGAAATCGGATTCCGAGACGAAGACGATATTCTCGTCCTTGTGGGCGGCGCGATAGGCGTTGTCGCCGAAGCCGCCGACCTCCTCGGCGCCGAACCAGACGATCCGGATCGTCCGCCGCGGCCGGCCCGCCTCCATGATCCTCTTCGCCGCGGCGGCGGTGATCGCGACTCCGGCGGCATTGTCGATCGCCCCGGTGCCGAGGTCCCAGCTGTCGAGATGGCCGCCGACCAGGACGATCCCGGCCTCGGGATCGCTCCCGCGCACCTCGGCGACGACGTTGCCGGACTGGCGGGTGCCGAGGTTGCGCGGCGTGAGGGTCAGCCGCATCGTCACCGGCCTGCCCCGCTTCAGGATCCGCTGGAGCTGCTCGGCGTCGGGAAGCGACAGGGCGCCGGCCGGGATCGGAGTCACGCCCGCCGCGACGGTCTGGGTGCCGGTATGCGGGTTGCGGTGATAGTCGGTGCCGATCGAGCGGATGACGATCGCCGCCGCGCCCTTGCGGCTCGGCGACCGACGGCGCCGGCCGCCGCACCGCGCCGAAATAGCCGTATTGCGAGCCGTCCTGGGTCGCCGTCATCTGGTGGCTGACGAAGACGATCTTGCCGCGCACCGCGTCGTCGCGGCGCCGCCTCGAGATCGGCGACGCTGTCGAAGCCGACCACCTGGGCGGTGATCCCGCCGGCCGGGGTCGCGCCGCTGTTGCCGAGCGCGGTCACGGCCAGCTTCTGCGGGAAGGGCGCGACGATCTCGGCCCGCTCCTCGCCGCGCACCCAGACCGGCATGTCGTAGGTCTCGACATGGACGTTGGCGAAGCCGAGCGCCTTCAGCCGCCGCACCGCCCATTCCCGCGCCCGGGCCTCGGCCTCGGTGCCGGCCGGGCCGGGGCCGACCTCGGTCGTCAGCCCCTCGACGATGTCGCAGGCGACCTCGTCCTTCAGCGCCGCGTCGCGAAGGCGCTCGGCCTGGTTGAGGTTCTGGGCGAAGGCGGGAGAGGCGCGGACGGCGCGGCGGCGGCGAGCAGGCAGGGCTTTGGCGAGGCGGGAGGGCAGAGCCGCCCGTCATTCCGCGAAAGCCGCAAATCCATGAGCACGCCCAGCTCGCTCATCCGCGGCGGATCCGGCCGGCGTGCGGCGAGGTGGTGACAATCGCCCGCCGCCTCACTAGTTAGGCGCCAAACCCGCATTCCCGCACAGATTCATCCGGAGAACGCGCCGCCATGGCCGCACAGTACAGCTTCGTCATGAAGGGCATGACCAAGACCTTCCCGGGCGCGCCCAAGCCCATCCTCAACAACATCAACCTGCAATTCTACCCCGACGCCAAGATCGCGATCATCGGGCCCGAACGGCTCGGGCAAGTCGACCCTGATGAAGATCATGGCCGGCCGCGACAAGGAGTTTACCGGCGAGGCCTGGCCGGGCGAGCATATCCGCGTCGGCTATCTCGAGCAGGAGCCGCAGCTCGATCCGACCAAGACGGTCAAGGAGAACGTCATGGACGGCGTCCGCCCGGTCGCCGACATGATGGACCGCTTCAACGAGATCTCGACGATCATGGGCGATCCGCCCGAGGACGCCGATTTCGACGCCCTGATGACCGAGATGGGCGAACTGCAGGAGAAGATCGACGCGGTCGACGGCTGGTCGCTCGACAACCAGCTCGAGATCGCCATGGACGCGCTGCGCTGCCCGCCGGGCGACAGCCGAGGTCACCAACCTCTCGGGCGGCGAGAAGCGCCGGGTCGCGCTGACCCGGCTGCTGCTCGAGAAGCCCGACATCCTGCTCCTCGACGAGCCGACCAACCATCTCGACGCCGAGAGCGTCCAGTGGCTCGAGAAGCATCTCGTCGACTATGCCGGCAACGTCATCCTCGTCACCCACGACCGCTACTTCCTCGACAATGTCGTGAACTGGGTGCTCGAGCTCGACCGCGGCCGCTACTACATCTACGAATCCAATTATTCCGGCTATCTTGGAGAAGAAAGCCAAGAGGCTCGAGCAGGAGGAGCGCGAGGAGCAGGGCAAGCAGAAGGCGATCCAGGAGGAGCTGGACTGGATCCGGCGTTCCCCGAAGGCGCGCCAGACCAAGTCCAAGGCCCGGATCAAGGCGTTCGACGAGCTGGTCGAGGCCCAGGAGAACCGAACCCCCGGCAAGGCCCAGATCCTCATCCAGGTCCCCGAGCGGCTCGGCGGCACGGTGATCGAGGTCAACGGCCTGTCAAAGGCCTATGGCGACAAATTGCTGTTCGACGACCTCAGCTTCAGCCTTCCGCCCGGCGGCATCGTCGGCGTCATCGGCCCGAACGGCGCCGGCAAGACCACCTTGTTCAAGCTCATCCGCGGCGAGGAGCAGCCCGACGCCGGCTCGGTCCGGATCGGCGAGACGGTTCGCCTGGGCTATGTCGACCAGTCGCGCGACGCGCTCGACCCGACGAAGAACGTCTGGGAGGAGGTCTCGGGCGGCTCCGACGTCTTCCGCTTCGGCAAGCACGAGATCGGCACCCGCGCCTATGTCGGCGCCTTCAACTTCCGCGGCCAGGACCAGCAGAAGAAGGTCGGCCAGCTCTCGGGCGGCGAGCGCAACCGCGTCCACATGGCCAAGATGCTCCAGAAGGGCGGCAACGTCCTCCTCCTCGACGAGCCGACCAACGACCTCGACGTCGAGACCCTGCGCGCCCTCGAGGAGGCGCTCGAGAATTTCGCCGGCTGCGCCGTGGTCATCAGCCACGACCGCTTCTTCCTCGACCGCCTCGCCACCCACATCCTCGCCTTCGAGGGCGACAGCCACGTCGAATGGTTCGAAGGCAATTTCGAAGCCTATGAGGAGGACAAGAGGCGGCGGATGGGCCCGGAGGCGGACCGGCCGCACCGGATGACGTACCGGAAGCTGACTCGATAATTGCGACTAATTACTTCAGGACCTGCAGTGCGCTGCGGCGGATCTCCTCGGATCGAGCGAATCGACTCCGCTTCGCGCAACGGCGCAAGACTTTGAGTTTGGCCAAGGTTGGAAGAAGCGCGTGGGCACCCCGAACCCGTATACGACTCCGGGCGCGCCCATACGCGTCGGTCAAGGCCGCCTTGGGATCGCCAGACGCTCTGCGCACGCGCAGATGTTTGCAGTCCCTGTCGCGTGCTCGCCCTTGATACGTAATGCCTTCGCCACTGCTCCGGAGCGGAGGACGCCTGCTTCCGCGCTTTCCAGGTGGCCAGGGACCACAGTCGTCGCGTCGTTCGCAAAGTTCTCGTATTGCGTCGCAATAAGCTCCAGCGCGGTTATGCACGCGCGCCGTCCCGCCCTCCGTGTCGCGTGGATAAACAGAATCGAGATCGCCCTCAATCGACAGCGTCCCGCGCAACGTCGTGGATTTTGCGAGAAAGGTTCCGACAGGCACAACCGGCGCTGGGAGGACGAGACCCTTCGTCTTCCGCCGCCCGCCAAACAATGTCTTCGAGGAGTCGCGGCAGAAGGATGTCAAAGTGGACCGGTCGGTCGCGCCCTCATAGAAAGCCGCCCAGCCAAGAAATTTCATGCCGCCTCACTCGGCGTCGGAGGAGGAGTTCAATTTCGCCTCTGGTTAAGTTTGTCTCCGGATTTAGGTTAAGCTGAGTCCGGACCCCCGTTCAATCCTCGATCGTGTACCTTTCACCTCGATCCGCTCCCGAGTTTCAGTTCCGCCCTGCATCTCCGCGTCAAACAGACCTGCCATAACGGCAGGCGACCACATCCGGTGGATGGTCTGCGCCTTGACGTCGACGACCCAATATTCGCCGATTCCGGCGGCGGCGTAGATCTCCAGCTTGGGTCCGAGATCGAGGCTCAGGCTGGTCGTGGCGACCTCGACGACCAGCATGACCGTTTCCGCGCTGACCAGGCCTCTGGTCGGGCGCACCCGGGTGACGAAGATGTCCGGCTCCGGGACATGGCTGGGAGGGATTGCGATGCTGCCTTCGGACCAGGCCTCCAGTCCCCGCCCGAGGCGGTCGCAGGCATCGGCGAGGCGGCGGAGCAGGAGCGTCTTGACGGTGAAATGCTCGCTATATTGGGCGTTCACGACGATGACCGTGCCATCGATCAGCTCCGTCTTGGCGTAATCGGCGAAGGCGCCCGACCGGTCGAGCAGGAGGAAGTCCTCGACAGTGAGCTTCGCCGGATGCCGGCAGGGCGTCCTGCGCGGCAGGGAGTCGGTCTGGCGAGCACGCAGAAATCGGCGCGCGTCGAAAAGGATTGGCTGTCCTCTCGCGTTCGCCCAACGACGCCGGAAGGGAAAGGGATTGCGGGCTGTCCTCTGGCAGCCGCCGGCCGGCAGCGCCGGGGGAGGCGGGGGCGCCACCGCTGCCGGTGCCTGACCCCGTTCGGCCTGCCCCGACACCGCTCCTACCCACTGGCGCTGCCGGCCCAATGCGATAGGACCGGCACCCGGAGGTCGAAAATGGCAGGCGATCCGGATCCGGATTTGGTGGACCGTTGCTATTCGCTGGCGCTGCGTGGCTACGAAGAAGGGGGAGTCCCGATAGGGTCCGTGCTCGCCCGCGGCCCCGACGTCGTCGCCACCGGATACAACCGGCGGGTGCAGCTCGGCGATCCGATCGCCCATGGCGAGATGGATTGCCTGCGCAACGCGGGGCGCCAGCTCACCTATCGCGACACCACGCTCTACACCTCGCTGTCGCCCTGCATGATGTGCTCGGGCACGATCATCCAGTTCAAGATCCCCCGCGTCGTCATTCTCGAGAACGCCAATTTCGGCGGCAACGAGGATTTCCTGCGCTCGCACGGCGTGGAGGTCCGTATCCTCGGCGACGAGCGGTGCATCGCCCTTATGCGCGACTTCATCGAACGAAACCCCGAACTGTGGAACGAGGATATCGCCGACGGGTGATTCGAGACAGGCTCACTAGTTGTTCTTGACTTGTTCTGTTCTATCTGCAAGTGCGGGATCCACCGCAAGAATCGGCCTGCCGTCCAAAGCGGGCGGGCGGGCGCGACGTCATCCGGGACCATCGGTGATCGCGTCGTTCAGGGAGTTGAACAATGCCGTCGATCTGCGGACAAGCCGCCCCGCAACATCTCGAGCGACGTCCCGTCATGCCTGGCGTTCTCTCTCCGCGATCGCTTGCGGCGAGACGAAGCTGACAGGGGAAGCGAAGTCGAATGGCATGTGTAAGTTTCGCAAGCTTCGGGCGGGCGAAGCGCCGGCGGCTTTCTTCCCGTTCACCGGCGAACGCGCCCGCGCGCTGGGAGCCACATCGCGTCCACTTCGTCCACTTCGTCCGATTCCGGACAGCGCGCCTAACGAACCCGCTTCACATAGACCCGCCCGTCCTCGCGCCGCTCGGTGGCGAAATTGGGGACCGCGTCGATCAGCTCGTGGAGGTCGGCATAGCCGTAGCTGCGCGCGTCGAACGAGGAGCGGTTGCCGGCGCGCTGGCCGACCTCGGAGAGGCTGGCATAGCCGCGCCCGTCGCGCTTCGAGCCGCGGAAGGCGGCGCCGAGCAGCTTGACCAGCTCCTCGTCGACCTTGCGCTTGGCCGCCGGCGGCGCCGCTTCGGGCGCGTCATGCTCGTCGCCCTGGACGAGCGCGGCGACGTCGATGAAGCGGCTGCACGCCTGCTGGAAGGAGACCGGCGCCCGCGACGTGCCGAAGCCGTAGACCGGCACCCCGTCCTGCCGGATCCGCATCGCCAGCGGCATGAAGTCCGAATCGCTCGACATGATCCCGAAGCCGTCGACCCGGCCGCCGAACAGCAGGTCCATCGCGTCGATCGTCATCTTCATGTCGGTCGCGTTCTTGCCCTTGGTGATGTCGAACTGCTGGTGCGGCTCGATCGCGTGGCGGTGGGTCATCTCGGCCCAGCCCTTGAGGCCCGCCTTGCTCCAATTGCCATAGGCGCGGCGGATGTTGACCGTGCCGAGCTCGGCCAGCACGGTCAGGACCGAGTCGAGATGGTCGGACGAGGCGTTGTCGGCGTCGATCAGAAGGGCGATGTTGCCGGCCTGGTCGGAATGGGAAGATTGGGGCATGAAGGCCCTGTAGCCCAGTCGCGGCCCGCCGCCAAACCGCCGGCCCCGCCTCGTCGGCCGGCGAGCCCGGCACGCCGCGTGACGATAAAGGCCGATTTTCAACGCGCCGGCTAAGCGATTGACTTAACTCGAATTGGCAAACCGCCTTCGCTGCGCTAGCGTGGTCGCGACGGGCCCGGCGGCCTTTGCGGAGGATCCAAATGGTGACCGGCACGACGGGCGATGACGACATCACCCTCTCGGGCCAATCGGGCAGCGTCACCGTCGACCTGCTCGCCGGCGACGACATCCTCCACGCCTCGTCCCTCTGGTCGAGCGTCGACGCCACCGCCACCATCCACGGCAATTCCGGCGACGACACGCTCGACTTCACCGGCTTCTTCTTCTCGGCGACGGGCAGCGGCTCGACCGGCCAGGTCGTCACCCTGCACAATGGAGTCACCCTCACCCACAATTGGGACGGGATCGAGCGGCTGTGGATCGACGGCTACGACGTCTCGACCGCCCACAGCTTCGTCACCGGCGATTCCGACGACGCGCTGGACCTTCGCTCCACGCAGAACGATCAGGCCGTCGACATCGCGACCCATGGCGGCGACGACAGCGTCATCCTGAGGGACGATTACCGCTCGGGAACGATCGACGCCGGCGCCGGCGACGACGTCGTCGACCTCCACTTCGTCGACGGAAACGGCGGCGTCGCCAACGCCTTCGACATTCTCGGCGGGGCCGGCGACGATTCCCTCACCGGCAGCCTCGGCGACGACAGCCTGTACGGCGGCGCCGACGACGATTCTTATTATATCCGCTCGGGTCAATCCGACACGGTCGTCGAGCTGGCCGGCGAGGGCATCGACGCCGTCTATACCGACCGCAACTACACTCTGCCGGACCATGTCGAGAATTTGTTCTTCTTCGATTTCAGCATCTTCGGCCCCGACTTCTACCCCTCGTCCTTCACCGGCAATGCCCTCGACAACCATATCGTCGGGACCGGAGGCACTACGATCGACGGCGGCGCCGGCGCCGACACCATGGAAATGGGCAGCGTCTATTACGTCGACAATGTCGGCGACGTCGTCATCGAGGGCCCGGGCGGGTTCAACGAGGATACGGTGTTCAGCTCGGTCACCTACACGATCGGCGACAATATCGAGAACTTGAGGCTGACCGGCGGCGACGCGATCGACGGTACCGGCAACGGCCTCGACAACGACCTCTTCGGCAACGCCGCCGCCAACACGCTGACCGGCGGGGCGGGCAGGGACCTGCTGGACGGGGGCCTGGGCGTCGACACGCTCGTCGGCGGCGCCGACGAGGACCGCTACGAGCTCCACGACGGCGACGTCGTCGTCGAGCTCGCCGGCGGCGGCTACGATACGGTCGCCAGCTGGATCGCCAGCTACACGCTGACCGACAATGTCGAGGTCCTGATCCTCAAGGCCGGCGCCCTCAACGGCACCGGCAACGCGCTCGGCAACGAGATCCGGGTCGATACCGGCTTGAGCGCCAACGCCAATTTCATCGACGGCGGCGGCGGAGCCGACACGATGGAGGGCCGCAACGGCGACGATATCTATGTCGTCGACAACCCGCTCGATCACGTCATCGAGCAAAGCACCGGTTTCTTCCCGACCGCGGGCTACGACACGGTCCTGAGCTCGGCCACCTACACGCTCGCGCCGAACGTCGAGAAGCTGGTGCTCACCGGTTCCGGCGACATCGGCGGGACCGGCAACAATCTGAACAACCTCATCGAAGGCAATGGCGGCGACAACGTCCTCGACGGCCTCTACGGCAACGACACGATGCGCGGCGGCTCGGGCAACGACACCTATTACGTCAGCCACCCCGGGGACATAACCGAGGAATCGGCCGGCTCCGGAACCGACACGGTGTACAGCGCGACCCACTGGAACTCTGGCCCCCCATTTCGAAAACCTCGTCCTGCTCGGCAGCGGCAACCTCGCCGCGACCGGCAACGCCGGAGTCAACCGGCTCACCGGCAATGACGGCAACAACCTGCTCGACGGCCTCGGCGGCGGCGACCTGATGACGGGCGGGCTCGGCGACGACACCTACCATGTCGACCAGGCGGGCGATCTGGTGGTCGAGGCCGGCGGCGGCGGCACCGACACGGTGAGGAGCACGCGCGCCGCCTACGCGCTCACCGCCAACGTCGAGACCCTCATCCTCGTCGCCGGCAGCGGCGCGGTGTCGGGCACCGGCAACGGCCTCGCCAACACGATCGAGGGCAACGAGCTCGCCAATGTCCTCGACGGAGGCGGCGGCGCCGATACGATGAAGGGCGGCAACGGCAACGACGTCTATCGGGTCGATAACGTTTCGGACAAAGTGTACGAGGCGAGCGCCGCCGGCGGCAGCGACACCGTCAACAGCTCGGTCTCCTTCTATCTCCCGGCGAATGTCGAGACTCTCAACCTGACCGGGGCCGGCAACATCAGCGGCGTCGGCAATGCCGGCGCCAACCTCCTCCAGGGCAACAGCGGCAACAACTCGCTCGACGGGCGGGGCGGCGACGACGTGATGAAGGGCGGGGCGGGGGACGACGGCTATTATGTCGATTCGTCGCTCGACCATGTGGTCGAGAATGCCGGCGCCGGCACCGACACGGTGCGCAGCTCGGCATCCTCCTACACGCTGACGGCCAATGTCGAGAACCTCGTCCTGATCGGCTCCGCCACGTCGGGGACCGGCAACGGCCTCGCCAATATCCTCCAGGGCAATGCTTCCGCCAACGTCCTCGACGGCGGCGCCGGCGCCGACCTGATGAGGGGCGCCGGCGGCGACGACAGCTACCGGGTCGATAATCCCGGCGACCTCGTCTACGAGGCGGCGGGCGAGGGCACCGACACAATGCTCAGCGCGATCAGCCTCACCCTCGCCGCCAATGTCGAGATCCTCACCCTGACCGGCGGGGCCGCTCTCAACGGCGCCGGCAACGGCGGCGACAACATGATCAACGGCAATGGCGGCAACAATCGCCTCTACGGCGCCGCCGGCGAGGACTCGCTCAACGGCGCCGGCGGGGCCGACACTCTGATCGGAGGCCTCGGCAACGACAGTCTCGCCGGCGGGTCGGGCCAGGACGGCTTCCTGTTCGACACCGCCCTCAGTTCGACCGCCAACGTCGACGACATCCTCGATTTCGTCGTCGCCGACGATAGGATCCTCCTCGACCGGGGGATCTTCACCCAGGCCGGCCCGAACGGGACGTTGGGCGCGGGGGCGTTTCGGGTGGGGGGTTTCGCCCAGGATGTCGACGACCGCATCCTCTACGACCCGGGCAGCGGCAACCTCTTCTACGACGCCGACGGCAGCGGCCCCGGCTCGGCCCTGTGGTTCGCCCACGTCACCCCCGGGCTGGGGCTGACCGAAGCGGATTTCCTGATCGTCCCCTGAAGGCCGGCGCGGGACTGGTCCCGGGCCCCGTATTGAGGCAAGAAGACCGCGCAAATGGCCACCCCGCGTTCCCATTACGACGTCCTCAACGTCTCGCAGGAGGCGGAGCCGGTCGTCGTCGAGGCGGCCTACAAGGCGCTGATCAAGAAATATCATCCCGACCAGGCCGCCGAGGCCCCCGCGTCGAGGGACGCGACCGCGATCAACGAGGCCTTCGCCATCCTCCGCGACCCCGCCAAGCGCGCCGATTACGACCACCGGCTGTGGACCAAGCAGCAGGCGCTGCGCCTCGCCGAGCTTCACGCCGCGAGCGGCGGCCGGCCGCCGCGCTACGTCGCGGTCAGCGGCTGGCTGGTCGCCGGGCTGCTCGCCTGCGCGCTCGCCGCCGTCGCGCTCGGCAAGAGCGTCGTCCCGCTCAAGCTCGCCGCCGCCGCCGCCGCCGAGGCCGCCGAGGCCGTCGAGCCGCACGATTCGGAGGAGCCGGCGCGCGCCGCGGCGGCCCGCATCGCCGCCGCCGAGGCGGTCCACGACCGGCTCGCCATCCCCTCGTCCGCCGCGATCATCGCCCGGGTCCGGGCCGAGCGCGACGTCGCCGCTTTGGTCCGGCCGGAGCGCCCCGCCCGAGCCGCGGCCGCGGCCGCCGCGGCGCCGCGCCCCCGCAAGCCCAGGCCGACCGCCCGGGCCCGCGCCGACACGGGCGAGGAGAAGGACTTCCTCGAGCGCCAGGGCTATATCTATTAGGCCTGGCCGGCCGTGGAGCAGTGGGCGTTCAGGTGAATCGTCATCCCGGTCCCGGATCAGGTCCGGGATGATCCGGGATCCACCTTCTAAAGGCACTGGGATCCGCGAGAAAGGTGGATGCCGGATCAAGTCCGGCATGACGAGCACTCGCCGATCTTGACGCTCAGCGCCCTAGCGCTCCTTGCGGCAGGGGATGGTGCAGGGGCGGGTCGGGTCGTCGGGGTCGCGGCGGCGGACCCGGTCGGCGCTCACCGCCCGCTCGACCCGCGCCTCGAGCCCGCTCTTCTCCTTGCGATAGCCTTTCGCCTCGAGGCAGTCATAGGCGTTGAGCAGCGCCGCCACCGGGTCCATCCAATATTTGTCGTTCGCCCATTCGGTGCACGCATCGACGTCGACCTGCTGCTCGGCGAGCGTCTTGGTCGGATGCGAGACCTGGGCGGTGCAGCCCGCGGCGAGGAGTAACGCGACGGGCAAGGCGAGGAGACAGGCGAACCTCATCCCCCCTTTCTTGCATCCGCCGGGCGGGATCGCAACTTAGGGGAATGATGCGCGCTCTCCTCGCCCTCGTCCCGGCTCTCGGCCTTCTCCTCACCGCCTGCGGGTCGCGCCCGGAATGGGCCGACGGCCGCCTGGTCCGCGAGGAGCGGCCGGTCCGGGCGGAGGCGCAGGACCTCTCCCGCCTCGAGGCGCGCCTGCTCGCCGTCCACAATCGCGAGCGCGCCCAGACCGGCGCCGCTCCGCTCGCCTGGGACCCCGCGCTGGCGCGCTCCGCCGCCGCCTACGGCCCGGCGCTGGCCAGGCTCGGCAAGCTCGCCCATTCGACGCCCGCGGCGCGGCCGGGGCAGGGCGAGAATCTGTGGATGGGCACGCGCGGAGCCTACGAGCTGGAGGAGATGGCGGGGTCTTGGGCGGCCGAGAAGCGCCTGTTCCGCCCCGGCACCTTCCCCGACGTCGTCCGCCGCGGCAAATGGCCCGACGTCGCCCATTACACGCAGATGATCTGGAAGGGCACGACCCGGCTCGGCTGCGCCGTCCACAGCAGCGACAAATGGGACTTCCTCATCTGCCGCTATTCGCCGCCGGGGAATGTTGTGGGGCAAAGGGTGCCGTAGAATTTGCCCGGCCGCGAAGCGGTGGGGAGAGGGCCACGGAAGGTGATTGAGAGGTGATTCCTCAGGCCATCTATCTCGTCGTCGGGAGCAAGAAGGAAATCAGCTCGAACCAGCTTCACCGGACCCTTGGCGTTATCCTGAAGAACGCTCCTGACGCGTTCGTGCGCAAGGAGTCGACACTCGCCGAAAAGGGGCCACAGAGTCCGGTTGTGCAGCCGTAGACGGGGGCGCATAATGCGTCGACGCCTCCTCGACGCGCCGCCGGATAGAATAACGTGGACCGAACCTACCTACAGCTTGGCTTCAATTTTGAACATATCCCGTCTAAGCCAATTCGGCTGTGGAGCGTCGATGAACTCTACGACGGAATGTCAGAGCAGGTAGCCGTCGACGCCGAGGAAGATAACCGAATCGAGCGTAAGAGCGCCACGTATCGCGCAAAAGAGCTTGGTGACTACTTCTCGATGTGGGCTAACACTCCGCCAGAGGGTGGAATTATTCTCCTAGGCGTAGAGAATGATGGTCGGATCACCGGCTGTAATCGTGTGGAAGTGCCTCACCTCAACGACCTGCTAAGAGCGGGCGACGTGTTCGCGCCCGAGGCTCGGGTGCAGACCAAGCGGGTCAACGTCATCAACGTGAAGGGGGAGCCCGATTATATATTCGTCATCCGGGTGTTCTATCGCGAGGATCGCGTCGTCGAAACAGCCGGCAATCGAGCCTTCACGCGAGTAGGCGCCTCAAAGCGTGAAATGACCGACGCTGAGAAGCGGGAGCTTCAGCAGATGAAGGGCCAGCTGGAAATCGAAAGCGAACCGGTTGCCCTCCGGTACCCTGAGGACTTCAACGAGACAAAGATTGCCGTGTTCGCCGCCAACGTCTCGGCTTCTCGGCAAATTCCTGAACGCTCGATCGAAGAGATATTGCAACTTCGAAGGCTAGGAAAAATCGGACCCACTGGCTTTGTGCCAAACTTGGCCTGCGCTCTCCTGTTTGCCAAGGACCCGATTACCATAGTGCCCGGGTGCAAAATCCGGTTTTTCCGATT
Organism: uncultured Alphaproteobacteria bacterium; assembly: GCA_963716155.1. GTDB lineage: Bacteria > Pseudomonadota > Alphaproteobacteria > Sphingomonadales > Sphingomonadaceae > Allosphingosinicella. Next base: position 828,853 of record OY970297.1, on the reverse strand, counting down.
TGAAGGAACAGATGAGAAAACCGGAAAGGAATTTAACGCAGTTAAAAGCGTCTGGATTGAAGGCGCCATCCCGGATTTGATTGCAGAGGCAGAGAAGGTCGTTGACGCTCAAATCCGAGAGTTCATGCGCCTAGGCTCTGATAATCAGTTCTATTCAGTGGCTGAGTATCCCAAGGATGCATGGTATGAAGCGATAGTAAACGCATGCACGCACCGTTCTTACACACTGAAGACTATGCACATTACCGTCAAGATGTTCGACGATAGGCTAGAAGTGGAAAGCCCAGGCGGCTTTCCTCCATTGGTGAATCCGGACAACATTTACGAGATGCATGTCCCTCGAAATCCCCACCTGATGGACGCCCTATTTTACATGAAATACGTACAGGCCGCCAATGAGGGGACTCGCCGTATACGGGACTCTATGGCCCGGCTTGGCCTTCCTGCGCCGCTGTTCCGGCAAACCCAGTCGAATGCCGCCCACGTGAAAGTGACGCTGCGAAACGACATCGAGCATAGAAAGGCGTTCGTCGACAGCGATGCGTTTAGCGTGCTCGGGCAGACGTTGTCAGGCACCCTCAATGAGTATGAAAAGCGGATCGTCAACCATCTGGCGGAGCGTGGCACGATCAACGTAACCGAAGCGGCCAAGCTGGGTGGCAAGCGATGGCAGGCGGCCAAGAAAGTGCTTATGGGGCTCACCTCACGTGGAATTCTGGATCACGTTCACAGCCCTGTCGTCGAGCGGGACGCCAACGCCTATTTCGTCCTTAAAAAGCGATTCTCAGACAAGCTTCGCGGTTAGCTGAAAGCCAAGCACAAAGACGTTTGCCACGAGTACACGTACTGCCAGCACTGGACTCCCGGCAACGGAATTTGCAGCCCGACAGTACCCCAACAAGATGCTCGCTCTCTATCTTCAGTTCATCCATGACGTTTGGATACCAAAGCACGCCGAGCGCCATAGAAAGGCTCATTGGGAAGGGCTCAGCAGCCTAGTCTGGCAGTGGAGCCGGGGAACTAGCGGTTCCCCGGCTGGTCTGGGCGATGGGGTTCGAACCCACGGCCTCCAGCTCCTCAAGCTGGTGCTCTACCACTGAGCTACGCAAGGCCTAGGTAGGGCGAGGAGTCCGCCTTACAAGGCCGCTGAGTTTAGTATGTTAACCCGATCTGACGACGTGGAGGCAAAGGGCTTGTCGGCCTCGGCCAAATCGTCTCAACTTGCGCCGCAAAAAAAAGGGGGCCGCTTCATGAACCTGTTCGCGCGCAAGGCGGTCGTCGCCGATGAGGACATGGCGCCGGAGCATCGGCTTCACCGGAGCCTCGGCTGGCCGCATCTGATCGCGCTCGGGGTGGGGGCGATCGTCGGGACGGGGATTTTGACGCTGACCGGGGTCGGGGCGGCCAAGGCGGGGCCGGCGGTGATCCTTTCCTTCGCCATCGCCGGGCTGATCTGCGCCTGCGCGGCGCTCGCTTATGCCGAGATGGCGACGATGATCCCGGCGTCGGGGAGCGCCTACACCTACTCCTACGTCGTCATCGGCGAGCTGGTCGCCTGGGTGATCGGCTGGAGCCTGATCCTCGAATATTCGCTGGTGGTGAGCGCGGTCGCGGTCGGCTGGTCGGGCTATGCGGCGGGGTTCATGGCCAGCGTCGGAGCGGCCCTGCCCGAGGCGCTGATCCAGGGGCCCCAGCTGGGCGGGGTCGTCAACCTTCCGGCGATCTTCATCATCGCCGTGATCGCCGGCCTGCTGATCTACGGCACCAAGGAGAGCGCGACGCTCAACGCGCTGCTCGTCGTCGTCAAGGTGGTCGCCCTGATCGTCTTCGTCGCGGTGACCCTGCCATATTTCGACCCGGCCCATTTCGAGCCGTTCAGCCCCTACGGCTTTCCCAAGACGGTCGGCCCGGACGGGGTGGAGCGGGGGGTGATGGCGGCGGCGGCGATCATCTTCTTCGCCTTCTACGGCTTCGACGCCATCGCCACCGCGGCGGAGGAGGCGAAGAATCCGGGCCGCGACCTCGCCATCGGGATCGTCGGATCGATGGCGGCGTGCGTGATCATCTACATGGCGGTGGCCGGGGCGGCGATCGGGGCGCTCCACTACAGCCGCTTCGCCGACAGCCCCGAGCCGCTCGCCCTCATCCTTCGCGAGCTCGGCCAGCTGTGGACGGCGCGCTTCCTCGCCGCCTCGGCGGTGATCGCGCTCCCCACCGTCATCCTCGCCTTCTTCTACGGCCAGAGCCGGATCTTCTTCGTCATGGCCCGCGACGGCCTTCTGCCGCGAAGCCTGGCGCGGGTGTCGGGACGCGGCTCGCCGGTTCGGATCACCCTGTTCACCGCTCTCGTCGTCGCCGCCCTCGCCGGGATCGTCCCGCTCGACGAGCTGGCCGCGCTCGCCAATGCCGGCACCCTCACCGCCTTCATCGCGGTGTGCGTCTGCATGCTGATCATGCGGGTGCGGGCCCCCGACGCTCCGCGGCGTTTCCGGACGCCTTTGCCCTGGGTGGTCGGGATCGGCGGGATCCTCGGCTGCCTCTATCTGCTCTACAGCCTGCCCTGGGCGACCCAGCGCTATTTCATGATCGCCCACGTCGTCGGGCTGGTCATCTATTTCGCTTATGGGGCGCGACGGAGCGTGGCGTCGCGGGGCTAGGGGTCCGGCGGGCCCCCGGGTCCGTCATGCCGGACTTGATCCGGCATCCACCTTTCTCCGGATTCCGGCGCGTTGAAGAAGGTGGACCCCGGATCAAGTCCGGGGTGACGATCCGGCGACTATTGCGGACGGGTCGGATCCCAGGGATTGGGCTGGGCCGGCTTGACCGGGATGTCGGCCGCGCGGCGGGCGGCGTCATGCTCGTCCCATTCCGCAACCGTTCGGCAGATCCTGGCCCGCTTGATCCGGCTTCCGAGCGGAGCCGCGGCGGGACGGCAGACCTTCTTCGCCTCGACCACGACCTCAGCCGGATCGGACGGCTCGGCGCCGAGCAGGAGGAAGGGGAGGGCGAGCCGGATCATCCGGCGAGCCTAGGGCCTGTACTCATAACCGGCAATGACCGCGCAGGAGCGTGGCGGCGAGGGGCCAGGGCGGATCGACATTCAGCCGGACGGCGGGCGAGCCTTCCACGTCGTCCCGGCGGAGGCCGGGACCCGGGACCATGGGGGCGACGTTCGGCGCGGCGGCTTGCTTCGCTTCGAGGTCCGGGTTCCTGGGTCCCGTCGCCGAGCGCCAGCCCTATATCGGCCGCGTCCGCGGCCGAGGGGGTGAGGGGATGCCGGCGCCCTCCACGTACGACGGGCCCTCACCCTGGTTCGCTTCGCGAACCTGTCCCTCTCCCCTAGAGGGAGAGGGGGTGGCGACTTCGCCGGGATGACGAGCTAGGCCGGAGCGAATTCGCCGCCGGCCTCGTCGAGCAGGTGGAGGATCCCGTCCGAGATGGCGAAATAGGCGCCGTGGAGCTTGAGGCGGCCGTCGGCCTCGCGCTCGCGCACCCAGGGGAAGGTTCGAAGGTTGGCGAGGCTGACCTTGACTCCCTCCAGCTCCATCGCCCGGAAGTCCTCGCCATGGCTTGCCCGCACCCTGTCGCGGGCCTCGCGGAGCATCTCGATCCAGTCGGCGATGAAATGGCCCTCGCCGTGGGCGGCGTCGTCGAACTGGCCGGTCAGCGCCGCCGCGCAGCCGCCGCAGAAGCCGTGGCCCATCACCACCACCTCCTCGACCTGGAGCTGGGTGACGGCGAACTCGAGCGCGGCCGAGACGCCGTGATGGCCGCCGGTCGTCTCATAGGGCGGGACGAGGGCGGCGACGTTGCGGACGACGAACATCTCGCCGGGGCCGGAATCGAAAATCTGGGTCGGATCGACCCGGCTGTCCGAGCAGGCGATGACCATCACCTTCGGGCTCTGCCCCTCGGCGAGCCGCTCCCACCGCCCGCGCTCGCGCGCCCAGCCGGATTCGCGGAAGCGGCGGTAGCCAAGGATGAGGTCGGTGATTGCCGCCATGGACGCGCGCTAGCCGGAGGAGGGGAGAGGTGGCAAGGCCGGAACCCTCTCCCGTCCTTCACGGGAGAGGAGGGGCCCACCGCGAAGCGGTGGGAGGTGAGGGTCTGGACTCCGAAGTCAGTAAGACCCTCACCTCCCAAGCCTCCGGCTTGGGCCCATGACCCGCCGCTAAGGCTGCTTCCGGGGGAAGCAGCCAGGCGGGTCATTCTCCCGCGAAAAACGGGAGAGGGGACAGGTCGAGGGTGGCAAGAGCGGGCCGGGATCGCTATCTGGCCGGCATGAGCGAAGCCGATCCGATCCTCACTCCGCCGCCGCGGCAGCGCAAGCCCGACTGGATAAGGGTCAAGGCGCCGACCAGCGCCGGCTTCGCCGAGACCAAGCGGCTGATGCGAAGCCTCAACCTCGCCACCGTCTGCGAGGAGGCGGCCTGCCCCAATATCGGCGAGTGCTGGACCAAGAAGCACGCGACGGTGATGATCCTCGGCGACACCTGCACCCGCGCCTGCGCCTTCTGCAACGTCAAGACCGGGATGCCGAGGGCGGTCGACCCGCTCGAGCCCGAGCATGTCGCGACCGCCGCGGCCGAGCTTGGGCTCAGCCATATCGTCGTCACGTCGGTCGACCGCGACGACCTTCCCGACGGCGGCGCGAAGCAGTTCGTCCGGGTGATCGAGGCGCTGCGGCGCAACACGCCGTCGACGACGATCGAGATCCTCACTCCCGACTTCCGCAACAAGCCGGAGAGCGCGATCGAGGCGATCGTCGCCGCCCGGCCCGACGTCTACAACCACAATCTCGAGACGGTGCCGAGGCTCTATCCGACGATCCGGCCCGGAGCGCGCTATTACGCCTCGCTTCGGCTGCTCGAGAGCGTCAAGCGGCAGGATCCGGCCATCTTCACCAAGTCGGGCCTGATGGTCGGGCTCGGCGAGCAGAGGCTCGAGGTCCACCAGGTGATGGACGACATGCGCTCGGCCGACGTCGATTTCCTGACCATGGGCCAGTATCTCCAGCCGACCCCGCGCCACGCGAAGGTGGAGGAGTTCGTCACCCCCGCCGCTTTCTCGGCCTATGGGGCGATCGCGCGGGCGAAGGGCTTCCTTCTGGTCGCCGCCTCGCCGCTGACCCGGTCGAGCTACCATGCCGGCGACGACTTCGCGAAGATGAAGGCGGCGCGGGAAGCGAAGCACAGCGCGCTAGCCATGCCCCGCCACACCGAGACCCGGCGGATGCTCTACACGCCCGAGCAGATGTTCGATCTGGTCGCCGACGTGAAGCGCTACCACGAGTTCCTGCCCTGGATCGCGGCGGTCCGGGTGCGCTCGGACAGCGAGACCCTGCTGATCGCCGACCTCGTCGTCGGCTTCCGGGCGATCAAGGAGACCTTCACCTCGCGGGTCGAGAAGCGAGGGCCGGAGCGGATCCGGACCGAATATATCGAGGGGCCGCTCAAATATCTGCAGAACAGCTGGGTGTTCAGGCCGGACGGCGAGGGCGGCACCGAGATCGATTTCTGCGTCGACTTCGCCTTCAAGAACCGGTTGTTCGAGAGCCTCGCCGGGCAGATGTTCGACCGGGCGCTGAGGCGGATGATCGGGGCGTTCGAGGACCGGGCGAGGGAGCTGTACGGCCCCGGCGCGGAGCAGAGCGCGGCCTGAGCCTCCGACGATCAGCCTTCCGCCTTCTCCACCGGCATCAGCAGGTCGAGCGCGCACAGCGCCGCCTTGAGGCGCACCCCGCCGCGGCCGAGGTCGCCGAAATAACGGGTGTCGGCGACGATCTCCTTGGGGTCGGCGCCGCGCCGGGCGCGGGCGAAGATGACGGTCCCGACCGGCTTCTTGTCGCTTCCGCCGCCGGGGCCGGCGATCCCGGTGACCGCGACCGCGGTGTCGGCGCCGGTCCGCTTCAGGGCGCCCTGGGCCATGCTCCAGGCGACCGCGATCGACACCGCCCCGAACGTCTCGACGACCTCGTCGCTGACCCCGAGCAGCCCGGTCTTGGCCTCGTTGGCGTAGGTGACGAAGCCGGCCTCGAGCACGTCCGACGAGCCGGCGATCTCGGTCAGCGCCGCGGCGACGAGGCCGCCGGTGCAGCTTTCCGCGACCGCGAGCCTCAGCCCGGCGGCGCGGTTGGCCTCGACCACCTGGCGGGCGGCCTCGACCAGCTCGGGCGGGAGGACGAAGTCGAGCGGCGCGTTCACGGCCGCGCCGCGGGGCACATCAGGGGCGCCTTGCCGGGCTTCGGCTTGCGCTTCGACTTCGGATTCGGCTTTTCCTTGGACTCATCCTCGCTGGCGATCTCGGCCACGAGGACGACGAGCCCGGCGAGGTTGCGCGGGGGAAGCGGCGAGAGCAGGTCCGCCGCCCGGTCGATCCGGCCGCATTGCTCCCGGCCCTTGGCGGTGGACAGGCCGTTGAGGACGAGATCGTGGAGGAGGCCGCGCGCGGTCGCCTCGCTGAGCCCGGCCGGGAACTCCTTCCCGCCCAGCATCGTCACCGCCGGGCTGGCGCCGGCCCAATGGGCGGAGCTCTCCGCCGCGAGGGCCTGGGCGAGGGTCCGGCCGCCGTTCATCAGATAGGAATCGGCGGGCAAGGCCGAAGCGCAGGCCTTGCCGGCGCCTTCGAGCAGCGGCGGCAAAGCGAACAAAGTCATGGCCTCGACCTGGGCCTGGGTGAGGCAGGGGCGTGGCGCCGGCTCGGCGGGGGCGGCGAGCAAGGCGGCGATCAGGATGGATTTCACGAAGCTTCCTCCGGCAGTCGGACGGTGGCGATCGCCTGGGCGGCCATGCCTTCGCCGCGTCCGGTGAAGCCGAGGCGCTCGGTGGTCGTGGCCTTGATGCTAACCCGCGCCGGAGCGAGCCGCAACAAGCCCGCGACCGAGCGGCGCAGGGCGTCGCGGTGCGGGGCGAGGCGCGGCGCCTCGCAGATCAGGGTGACGTCGACATGGTCGATCCGGCCGCCGCGGGCCTCGACCAGGCTCCGGGCATGCTCGACGAAGAGGGAGGAGGGCGGCGCCCCGCCATTGCGGGTCGCCCGGCGGGAAATGGTCGCCGATGTCGCCGGCCCCGATCGCTCCGAGCAGGGCGTCGGTGACGGCGTGGAGAAGGACGTCGGCGTCGCTATGTCCCTTGAGTCCGCGCTCGTGCGGGATTCGGATCCCGCCAAGCCACAATTCCTCGCCGGGAGCGAAGGCGTGGACGTCGAAGCCCATCCCGGTGCGGCTCGTCAGCCCCGCGGCGAGGCGCGCTTCGGCGCGGGCGAAATCCGCTTCGTGGGTGAGCTTGGCGAGCGCCTCGTCGCCGGCGACCGCGGCGACCCGGAGGCCGGCCGCGCGGGCGACCTGGGCGTCGTCGGTGGCGAGGCCGCCGCTCCACCGCCGATGGGCGGCGAGGATCGCCTCGAAGCGGAAGGCCTGCGGGGTCTGCACGCGGACCAGGCGATCGCGGCCGACCGGCTCGCCGAGCTCGGCTCCGGCCCGGGCGAGCGTGTCGACGACGGGCAGGACCGGAACCGCCCCGTCGGCTTCGGCCAGCCCTTCGCGGAGCCGTGCGACGACCGCCGCGGGCAGGAAGGGACGCGCGGCGTCGTGGATGAAGACCCGGTCGGCCCCGCCCTCGGCGGCGATCGCCTCGAGCCCGTTGCGGACGCTGTCCTGCCGTTCGCGGCCGCCGGCGACCGGGGCGGGGAGGGACGCGTCCCCGCACGGCCTCGCGGTAGAGCGCCTCCTGGCCCTCGCCGATCACCACCCGGACCTCGGCGAGGCCCGGCCCGCGCCAGGGCTTCGAGCGCATGGACGATGCAGGGGCCTGCCGGCGAGGGGGCGATATTGCTTGGGCAGGCCGGTGCCGGCGCGGCTGCCGCTCCCCGCCGCGACCAGAAGGGCGACCGTCCTCTCCATGGCCGCGCCCTCTAGCCGAGGGCGACCTTGCCCGCCAGCGGCTTTGCCCTTATCTCCGCGCCTCCCATGGCCCGCCTCGCCCCCATCCAGATCGGCCCCGTCCGGATCGACTCGCCCGTCATCCTGGCGCCGATGACCGGAGTCACCGACCGGCCGTTCCGAAAGGCGGTGAAGAGCTACGGCGCCGGCCTCACCGTCACCGAGATGATCGCCAGCCAGGCGGCGATCCGCGAGACCCGCCAGGCGCTCCAGAAGGCCGACTGGGACCCGATCGAGGATCCGGTGTCGATGCAGCTGGCCGGCTGCACGCCCAGGGAGATGGCCGAGGCGGCGAAGCTCAACGAGGATCGCGGCGCCGCGATCATCGACATCAACATGGGCTGCCCGGTCCGCAAGGTGGTCAATGGCGACGCCGGCTCGGCGCTGATGCGCGACCTGAAGCTCGCCGCCGAGATCGTTGATTCGACGGTGAAAGCCGTGAAGGTGCCGGTCACCCTGAAGATGCGGATGGGCTGGGACCATGCCAGCCTCAACGCGCCCGAGCTCGCCCGCATCGCGGTCGACCTCGGCGTCAGGATGATCACCGTCCACGGCCGCACCCGCTGCCAGATGTACAAGGGCGAGGCCGACTGGGCCTTCGTCCGCCGGGTCAAGCAGGCGGTCGACGTGCCGGTGATCGTCAACGGCGACATCTGCACGCATCGACGACGTCGAGACGGCCCTGGCCCAGTCGGGCGCCGACGGCGTGATGATCGGCCGCGGCGCCTACGGCCGGCCCTGGCTTCTCGGCCAGGCGATGCACTGGCTGCGCACCGGCGAGCGCCTGCCCGATCCGAGCCTCGACGAGCAGTTCGCGGTGCTGATCGAGCAATATCGCTCGATGCTCGAGCTCTACGGGCCGGAGGTCGGCGTCAATTGCGCCCGCAAGCATGTCGGCTGGTACACGAGGGGCCTCCACGGCTCGGCGGAATTCCGCAACGTCTTCAACAAGGAAGGCGATCCGAAGCCGGCGCCCAGGCGATGCTCTACGACTTCTACGCGCCCTGGCTGAGCCGCGCCGCGGCCTGAGCCCGGCCGGCGGAGCCCCGCGGCGGGACGGGCCGAGCCGAAAACTGCCACATACTGTGTTCTTTTTACCACAGGCTTGTGGTAGCCTGATTTGAGTGAACGCCGAAGCCCCGATCAGGACCGAGACAAAGCCGCGCTGGCGCCGACGGCTCTCGGTGACGTTCCGGCGCAGCGGTATCGTTCCGCTGATCGAGCTAGGCGCCCTGATCGCGCTGATCGTCATGGCGACGGTCAGCTATTTCATCATCTCGGACCGGCTCGCCGGCAAGCCTGCTGACGCCGCACGCTCGTCGCGGCGCTTGCTGGTGGCGAATCTGGTTCCGGCCATGGCGCTGATGGTCCTCGTCGCCCGACGGATCGCGTTGCGCCGCGCCGCCCGCTCGCCGACTCGGGGGGAGGGGACGGCTCCACGTCCGGCTGGTCGCCCTCTTCTCCGTCATCGCCAGCGTTCCGACGCTGCTCGTCGTCATCTTCGCCGTCGCTGCTGTTCCAGAGCGGCATGCAATTCTGGTTCTCCGAGCGGGCGACCGACCGTCCTCGCCAATGCCGAGAAGGCCTCGCAAATCTATCGAGAAGGAGCATTGCGGACCGGATCCAGTCTCGACGTCGGGGTGATGGGCGGCGACATGGTCGACTGGATCAACCGATGGGGGATCGACGAGCAGCGCCTTTTACGACGAGTTCGTCTACCAGACGGCGGCGCGCCAGCTGACCGAAACGGCCATCCTCAGCCTGATACGCGAGGGACGACCTTCAGATGCAGGTGGGGGTCAACCTCTACGATCGTCCGCTCGATCGGCGGTTCACGCCGGCGGAGCTGAAGGAGTTGAAGGCCGGGGAGGTGAAGGTCGTCTCCCGGATCGGCGATCGGGTCGAGGCGGTCGTACGGCTCGACCCGTCGGTGCCCATCTATTTCTACGGCGCGCGCGCCGTGAACCCGGCGGCCATCGCGCAGATCAACGAGGCGCGCAGCGCCGCGAGCCAATATTCCGCAGCTGCTCAAGCGCACCCGCGATCAGCAGCTCCGGTTCAACGTGATCCTGCTGCTGGTCGTCGCTGCTGATCGTCGCGCTTCTCGATCTGGATCGCCCTCCAGCTGGCCGACCGCCTGGTGCGGCCGGTCGGCGAGCTGGTCGACGCCGCCCGGCGGATCACCGGCGGCGACCTCACGACCCGGGTGAATCCGAGCTACAGCGGGTCACCGCGACGAGGTCGAGGACGTCCTCGGCACCGCCTTCAACCGGATGACCGGCCGGCTCGAGGAGCAGACCGGCGCGCTCGTCTCGGCCAACGCCCAGCTCGAGAGCCGCCGCGCCTTCATCGAGGCGGTGCTGTCCGGGGTCACGGCGGGCATCATCTCGCTCGACCAGGAGCGCAACGTCCGGCTGATCAACAGCTCGGCCGAGGCGCTGCTCAAGACCGACAAGGAGCGCGCCGTCGGCCGCAAGCTCGCCGAGCTGGCGCCGGAGCTCGACGCCCATCTCGACAGCGACGAGCGCGAGGACATCATCCAGTTCGCCTCGGGCGGCGAGCCGCGGACGCTGGCGGTGAAGAGGGTGCGGGTCGAGGGCGGCCACGTCCTCACCTTCGACGACATCACCGAGCAATTGCTCGACCAGCGCCGGGCCGCCTGGTCCGACGTCGCCCGCCGGATCGCCCACGAGATCAAGAACCCGCTGACCCCGATCCAGCTCGCCGCCGAGCGGCTTCAGCGGCGCTACGGCGGGAGATCACCTCCGACGCCGGCGACGTTCGAGAAGCTGACCGGGACGATCGTCCGCCAGGTCGGCGACCTGAGGCGGATGGTCGACGAATTCTCCTCCTTCGCGCGGATGCCCAAGCCGGTCTTCCGCGAGGAGAAGATCGCCGACATCGTCCGGGAATCGCTGTTCCTCCACCAGGTCGCCCATCCCGACATCGCCTTCACCCTCGACGCGCCCGAGCCGTCGCCTCTGCTGGTCTGCGACCGGCGCCAGCTCGGCCAGGCGCTGACCAACGTCGTCAAGAACGCGGTCGAGGCGATCCAGCAGAAGCGCGAGGAGGGCCGCAAGGGCGGGGAGGACCGGGTCGCGGTCGACCATCCGCACGGCCGACAACCGGATCGTCATCGAGGTCGCCGACACCGGCATCGGCCTGCCGGGCGACCGCGGCCGGCTGACCGAGCCCTATATGACGACCCGGGCCAAGGGCACCGGGCTCGGCCTCGCCATCGTCAAGAAGATCGTCGAGGAGCATTTCGGCAGCATCGAATTCGACGATTGCGCCGGCGGCGGCACGCTGGTCCGGCTGGTCTTCGACGCCGAAGTCGCTCGCCCGCCTCGCCGGCGCCGCCGCCGAGCAACCCCAGAACCACAGAGGCGAACGGATAACATGGCCCTCGACATACTCATCGTCGACGACGAACAGGACATCAGGGACCTCGTCTCGGGGGTGCTGGAGGACGAGGGCTATTCGTGCCGGACCGCGGCGAACAGCGGCGAGGCGCTTCAGGCGCTGGCCGACCGCCGGCCGTCGCTGCTCCTGCTCGACGTCTGGCTTCAGGGCTCCAAGCTCGACGGCCTCCAGCTGCTCGAGGAGGTCAAGCGGCGCGATCCTTCGCTGCCGGTGCTGATGATCTCCGGCCACGGCAATCTCGACACCGCCGTCGCCGCGATCCGCCAGGGCGCGGTCGACTTCATCGAGAAGCCGTTCGAGGCCGGCCATCTCCTCCACCTCGTCGCCCGGGCGACCGAGACCGACCGGCTTCGCCGCGAGAATGCCAGCCTCAAGGCCCAGATCGGCCAGGAGACCGAGCTGACCGGCTCGAGCGTCGCGATCAACGCGGTCCGGGCGACCCTGAAGCGGGTGGCGGGCACCGGCAGCCGGGTGCTGATCTCCGGCCCGGCCGGAGTCGGCAAGGAGGTGGCCGCGCGCCTGCTCCACGACTGGAGCAACCGCGCCAAGGCGCCGTTCATCGTCGTCAGCGCGGCGCGGATGACCCCCGAGCGGGTCGAGGAGGAATTGTTCGGGGTGGAGGAGGGGGGCGAGCTCGCCCGGCCCGGGCCTGCTCGAGCAGGCCCATGGCGGAACCCTCTTCCTCGACGAGATCGCCGACATGCCGATCCCGGCCCAGGCCAAGATCCTCCGCGTCCTCACCGACCAGAGCTTCACCCGGGTCGGCGGCCAGCGCATGGTCAAGGTCGACATGCGGGTCGTCTCCTCGACCTCCCGCCACCTCGCCGACGAGATCGCCGGCGGCCGCTTCCGCGAGGATCTGTTCTACCGGCTCAACGTCGTCCCGGTGCACCTGCCCGGCGCTCGCCGAGCGGCGCGAGGACATACCGGCGCTGATCGCCCATTTCGCCGCCCGCTACGCCGCCGAGCAGAGGCTTCCGACGCCCGACTTCTCGGCCGACGCCGTCGCGGCGCTCCAGGCCTATGACTGGCCCGGCAACGTCCGCCAGCTGAGGAACGTGATCGAGCGGACGATCATCCTCGCGCCCGGCGCCCGGGTCGGCTGCATCGAGCTCGACATGCTTCCGCCCGAGATCCTCAACGAGCAGGCGAGCCTGAGCTCCGGCGAGGCGGTCAAGGCGATCATGGGCACTCCGCTGAGGGAGGCGCGCGAGACGTTCGAGCGCGAATATCTGAAGGTCCAGATCCGGCGCTTCTCCGGCAACATCTCGCGGACCGCGACCTTCATCGGCATGGAGCGCTCCGCTTTGCACCGCAAGCTGAAGGCGCTCGGAATCGGCGACACCAAGGGCGAGCCGGAGGAATAGGCTTCGCGTGCCAGTCCTGGCCGGCCGCAGGCCAATCATTTTGAAACGCGACGACGCAACGACGCAACGACTCCGAGCTTGTGAACCAGGAATGCGGCAAATGAAGCACGCGGGCCTCGTTGCGTCGTTGCGTCGTCGCGTTGAAACCTGAAGGGTGAGGGGATCGAGGAAGGAATGCTCGCTTCGCGAGGCCCGTGCTGGCGCGGGGAGGCTGCCGATGCTATTGTTTCCGCAAGGCTGCGCTCCACATTATGAAAGACGCCCTTCGCGGGCGCCGCCGCGGGCAACGATCCGCCAATAAGGAGAGTGGGAAATGGCCGACAAGGTCAACAACCTCCAGGACATGTTCTTGAACAGCCTGAGGCGCTCGAAGACGCCGGTGACGATGTTCCTCGTCAAGGGCGTCAAGCTTCAGGGGATCATCACCTGGTTCGACAATTTCTCGGTGCTGCTTCGCCGCGACGGCCAGGCCCAGCTCATCTACAAGCATGCCATCTCGACGATCATGCCCTCGCACCCGCTCGACATCGGCGAGATCGAGCGCGCCTTCGAGGAGGGCGGCCCTCCGCACCCGCAAGCCGGCCCTGCTCCAGGAAGCCTTCCTCGGCGCGGTCCGCCGCTCCGGCGAGCCGGTCACCATGTTCCTGGTCAACGGAGTCATGCTCCAGGGCGAGATCGTCGCCTTCGACCTGTTCTGCATGCTGCTCCAGCGCGACGGCCTGTCGCAGCTCGTCTACAAGCACGCCATCTCGACCGTGCAGCCGGAACGGCCGGTGAGCTTCATGGAGCAGGACGACGAGGAGCCGGCCGCCTGAGCTTTCACCGACCAACCGTCCGACGGCGAGTTCAGCCGCGGTGCCAAGGCGATCGTCGCCCTCCCCGACATGACGGCGGGGAGGGGACGGCGCGACGTCGACGCTCGTCTCGACGAGGCCGCCGGCCTCGCCGAGGCGATCGGAGTCGAGGTCTCCGACCGGCTCCATTTCCGGATCCGCTCGCCTCGGCCAGCGACCCTGTTCGGCTCCGGCCAGGTCGAGGCGATCGCCGACGCCGTCGCTCGGGACGAGGCCGAGCTGGTCATCGTCGACGCGCCGATCACGCCGATCCAGCAGAAGAATCTCGAGACCGCGACCAAGGCCAAGGTGATCGACCGGACCGGGCTGATCCTCGAGATTTTCGGCGAGCGGGCGGCGACGGCCGAGGGGCGGCTCCAGGTCGAGCTCGCCCATCTCGACTATCAGGCGGGCCGGCTGGTGCGGAGCTGGACCCACCTCGAGCGCCAGCGCGGCGGCTTCGGCTTCCTCGGCGGCCCCGGCGAGACCCAGATCGAGGCCGACCGGCGGCTGATCCGCGACCGGATGGCGAAGCTCAGGAAGGAGCTCGAGCAGGTCACCCGGACCCGGGCGCTGCACCGCGCCCGCCGCCAGCGCGCGCCCTGGCCGGTGATCGCTCTGGTCGGCTACACCAATGCCGGCAAGTCGACCCTGTTCAACCGGCTCACCAACGCCGACGTGATGGCGGAGAATCTGCTGTTCGCGACGCTCGACCCGACGATGCGGGAGATCCCGCTGCCCGGCTTCGACAAGGCGATCCTCTCGCGACACGGTCGGGCTTCATCTCCGAGCTTCCGACCCAGCTGGTCGCGGCCTTCCGGGCGACCCTCGAGGAGGTGATCTCGGCCGACCTCATCGTCCACGTCCGCGACATCTCCCACCCCGACAGCGACGCCCAGCGCGAGGACGTCGAGAGCCGTGCTCGCCGAGATCGGCGCCGGCGGGGAAGGGGGCGCGCCGCTGATCGAGGCCTGGAACAAGATCGACCTGCTCGGCGGCGAGGAGGCGGAACGGGTGCAAGCGGAAGCGGCCCGGCGCGAGGAGGTGGTGCGGATCTCGGCCTTGACCGGGGAGGGGCTCGACGAGCTGCTCGAATGCGCGGCGGCCAAGCTCAGCAAGGGCGCCAAGCTGCGCACCGTCACCCTCGGAGCGTCGGACGGCGAGGCGATCGCCTGGCTCCACGCCAACGGCCGGATCGAGAGCCAGAGCACCGACGGGGTCGAGACGGTGTTCGAGGTGCGGCTGTCCGACGCCGACTGGGCGAGGCTGCAGAGCCGGCAAAGGGCCTAGCGGGAAACAAATCAAAGCAGCTTCTTGGCCCTCTGCCAAAGCACCTCCAGCGCCTCGATATCCATATCCTTCAACGGCTTGTCAGCGATTTCTTCTACCTTGCGGAAGCGCTGCTCGAAGCGCGCGGAGGCTTCGCGCAGGGCGGTCTCGGGGTCGATGTCGAGATGGCGGGCGTAATTGACGACGCTGAACAGCAGGTCGCCCAGCTCGGCGGCGCGCTCTTCCTCGGTCCCGGCGCCATCGATCTCGGCGAGCTCCTCGTCGATCTTGGCTCGCGGGCCGGCGACATCGGGCCAGTCGAAGCCGATGCGGGCGGCCCGGCGCTGGAGCTTCTCGGCGCGTTTCAGGGCGGGAAGGGCGAGGGCGACTCCGGCCAGGGCGCTCTTGTCCTCATCGTCGTTCCGCTCCGCCGCCTTGAGCGCCTCCCAGCCGGGGCTTTGCGCGTCCTCGCCGAAGATGTGCGGATGGCGGCGGATCATCTTGGCGCAGATCGACGCCATGACGTCATCGAGGGCGAAGGCGCCGATCTCCTCGGCCATGCGGGCGTGGTAGACGACCTGGAGCTGGAGATCGCCGAGCTCGTCCTTGAGCGCGGCCATGTCGCCGCGGCGGATCGCGTCGGCCACCTCATAGGCTTCCTCGATCGTGTAAGGCGCGATCGTCGCGAAGCTCTGCACCCGGTCCCAATCGCAGCCGGTGGCGGGATCGCGCAGCCGCCGCATGATCTCGACCAGGTCGGCGAGGGAAGTGGACGAGGCGGACACGGTCTCGGGCATCCCTCAAAGTGCGATAATATACATTATGTAAAACACAGGTGCGATCCGGGCCTCTGGGGAATCCCCCCTCACGGCCTGAGGACCAGCCACTGGCCCTCCACTCCCCAGGACGAGAGCGACGACAGGAAGTTCATCCCGAGCACGTCGGTCGGACCGAAGGTCTCCGCGACATGGACGGCGAGGTCGCGGCGCTCGATCGCGCCGACCTTGAGCCGGTCGGCCCGGGCGCGCTGGACGGGCACGGTTCCGTTGGCGGTCTGGACCATCACCGGAAAGCCGGCGCCGGGCTCGATGCCGGCGAGCTTCGCGGTCGCGCTCGAGATGCTGGTCACCGTGGCGCCGCTGTCGACCAGGAAGCGCACCTTGTGGCCGTTCAGCTCGCCATTGACCCAGAAATGGCCGTCCATCGCCTTGCGGATGCGAAGCTCGCGGCCGGCCGCGACCGTCTCGCCCTCGCCGCGGCTCTCCGCGAGGATCCGCTTGCCGAGCGCGGTGAAATCGTCCTTGAGGGTGAAGGCGACGAAGGCGGCGAGGAAGATGAGCACCCAGCCGGCGAACATCTTGAGCCCCTGCCCCAGCGGGATCCGGCGGACCAGCAGGGCGCTTCCGACCAGCATCAGGACTCCGAGCAGGTAGACGAAGCTCAGCGCCTGGTCGCCGTCGCTCACAGGTCGATCTCCATGCCGTCATAGGCCGGCTCGACCCCGGCCGGAAGCTCGGAGACCAGGGTGTCGTAGTCCATGCTGTTGTCCATGTGGGTCAGCACGGCGCGCTTCGGCTGGAGCCGGGCGATCCAGTCGAGGGCCAGGTCGAGATGGGGATGGGTGGGGTGCGGCCGGCGCCGGAGGCTGTCGACGATCCAGACGTCGACGCCTTTGAAGCGATTCTCCATTTCCGGGGTCAACTCGTTGAAATCGGTTGAATAGACGACGGAGTGGCCGCCCGCGTCGAAGCGCAGGCCGGCGGTCGTGATGTCGCCGTGCGGCTGGTCGACGACCTGCACCGAGATGCCGTTCAAATTCATATGGTCGGGCAGCAGATTGGCGCTGGCGACGGCCGGATAGCCGCTCTTGCCGTCGAAGGCGTAGGCGAAGCGGTGGAGCAGGCTGTCGAGGGTCTCCTGGCGGCCGAAGCCCGCGACCGGCCGGCCGCGGGCATGGTAGAGCTGCCTCAGATCGTCGATGCCGTGGCAATGGTCGGCATGGTCGTGGGTCCAGATCACGCCGTCGATGTCGGTCACGTTGGCGTCGAGCAGCTGCTCGCGAAGGTCCGGCCCGGTGTCGACGAGGATCCGGGCCTTGTGATGGCCGACGAGGATCGAGACCCGGCGGCGGCGATTCTTCGGGTTGGACGGATCGCAGACCCCCCAGTCGTTGCCGACCCGGGGCACGCCGCTCGACGTGCCGCTGCCGAGGATCGTCACCTTCATGCCGCAACCTTGCTGAAAAGCCTGCGGAAATTGTCGCTCGTCAGTTGCGCCAGGGCCTCCACCGGCTCGCCCCGAAGCGCGGCGAGGAAACGAGCGGTATCGGCGACGAAGGCCGGCTCGCAGGGACGGCCGCGGTGCGGGACCGGCGCGAGGAAGGGCGAGTCGGTCTCGATCAGCAGGCGATCGGCGGGGATGGTCCGGGCCGAAGTCCTGCAGGTCCCTGGCGTTCTTGAAGGTCACGATGCCCGAGATGGAGATGAACAGGCCGAGTTCCAGAGCCTTGTCGGCGAAATCCCGGCTGGCCGTGAAGCAGTGGATGACGCCCGTATAAGCCCCCTTCCCCATCTCCTCGGCGAGGATAGCATGGGTGTCGGCTTCCGCGTCGCGGGTGTGGACGATGATCGGCAGCCCGGTCTCGCGGGCGGCGGCGATATGGGCCCGGAAGCTGATGCGCTGGCGCTCGCGGTCGCTATGGTCGTAATAATAATCGAGGCCGCTCTCGCCGATCCCGACCACCCTGGGGTGCGCCGCCCGCTCGACCAGGGTCGCGGTCTGGACGTCGGGATGGGAATCGGCCTCGTGGGGATGGATCCCGACCGAGGCCCAGACGTCGCTCTCGCGCTCGGCGAGCCCGATCACCTCGTCCCATTCCGACTGGCGGGTCGAGATGTTGAGCATCGCCTCGACTCCGGCGGCTCGGGCGCGGGCCAGCACCGCCTGCTGCTCCTCGACCAGGCCCTTGTAGTTGAGATGGCAGTGGCTGTCGGTGAACATGGCGCTCCTTAGCCCCATCCCCTCCCCTCCGCGCAAGAACCTTCGCAAGACAGGGGCGGCGAGCCCCGCGCGGCCCCAGGACGGGACAGCGCCATGAGCCCTGCCAGAAGTCGCAACAAGTCTCTGGCGCGGGGAGTCGTTTCTGCTACATCGCGATATGCCGGGTTGATCTCGATTAAGCTATCCGCACCGTGGGGGGAGCGGCACGAGGAGCGGAAGTGCAGTCCTATCCCATGTCGCGTCGCGGGGATCGCTCCGATCTCCCGTCGAATCCCGTCCAAGCCGAGCCTCCGCGGGTCGCGGTGGTCATCCCTTCCTTCCGGGCGACGGCGACGATCGGCGCGGTGCTGCGCGCGATCGGGCCGGAAGTGGCCTCGATCTACGTCGTCGACGACGGCTGTCCGGACGCCACCGGCGAGCGGGCGCTCCGGGACCATTCCGACCCGCGGCTGACCGTTCTGCGCAACGTCCGCAACCTCGGCGTCGGCGGGGCGATGAAGCACGGCTATCGCCGGGCGCTCGCCGACGGCGCCGATATCGTCGTCAAGCTCGATGCCGACGGCCAGATGGATCCGGGCCACATCCCGCGGCTGATCGCACCGCTGCTCGAAGGCTCGGCCGATTACGCCAAAGGCAATCGCTTCGCTCCGGCGGAGGCGATGCCGGCGGGCAGCGCGCCGCGCGCGCTGCGCACGATGCCGTTCACCCGGCTTGCCGGCAACAGGCTCCATTCGCTGCTTCACCGCGCGGCGACGGGCTATTGGCGAATCGGCGACCCGGCCAACGGCTACACCGCCATCCATGCGCGCGCGCTCGAGCGGATCGGGCTCGAGGCGCTGGCCGACTGCTTCTTCTTCGAGACCGACATGCTGTTCCGGCTGAACCTGGTCGACGCGGTGGTCGCCGACGTCCCCCTGCCGGCCTGCTATCCGGGGTCGGGAAGCAGCCTGAAGCTGCGGCGGGTCGCGCCGCGCTTCGCGGCGATGACGGCGAGCCGCTGCCTGCGCCGGCTGCGGGCGAAATATTTCACCGGCCGGTGGAATCTCGGTTCGGTCAAGCTCGCCGCGGCTTCGGTCATGATCGCCGTCGCGGCCGGGCTGGCGGGCTGGCGCTGGGCCGAAGACGATTCCTCCCCGGCGGCGGCGGTCTGCCTGGTGCTGGGCCTGGCCTTCCTCGCCGCCGCCGGCCTCTACGACGCCCGCCGGACGGCGCGCGAGCCACTTTCCAGCCGCGGCTCGCACTGCTGAATGGTCGTGACCGTGCTGAAGCGGCTGGCCGGCGCGAGGCCGCCGGGCCTGATCACCGCGGCTCTGCTGATCGCCGCCGTGCACGGCGCCTATGTCGTGGCGGCGGGGGTGACGATGGCGTCGGACAGCGCCGCCTATTCCTACTGGTCGGCGCGCCTGATCGAGAGCGGGTTCGACTATCCGGCGCTGATGGCCGAGGCGAAGACCAGCTTCCCGGCGATCCTCTACGTCCTGTTCGCGACATTGCTCGCCTTGCTCCGCCTGGCCTTCGGCTCCGGCTGGGAGGAGGCGCTCGTCGCCCTCAACTTCGCCGCCCATGTCGCGCTGGGGGTGCTGGTGGTCCGGCTGGCGATACGGCTGACCGGGAGCGGCGCGGCGGGGTGGGGAGCGCTGCTCCTCTACCTGGGCTGTTTCGACCTGCTCCTCTGGGTCCCCTTCGTCCTTTCCGACGCCAGCTTCGTCTTCCTCGCCTTCGCCATCTTCACGCTGGCGGCGGCGAGGATCCTCGGCGACGCCAGGAGCTGGCTGCCCGTGATCGCGCCCGCCGCGGCCGGGATCTTCTACAGGCCGACCGGCATCGTGCTGATCCCCGACCTCGCCTGGGCGATGTATCTCGCCCAATCGGAGAGGTCGCGGCTTCGGCCGGGGCCGGTGCTGGCCGCGCTGGCCGCCGGAGCGGCCGCTCTGGCCTTCGCTTTCGCCTGGTTCATGCAGGACCCGTCGCGCTGGCCCTTCGAGGCCTTCGGCTCCGCCTTCCGCGACACGGCCGCTTATTACGCGATCGGCGAGGTGGTCAGCGGGAGGCCCGAGACCTTCCACGCGCCGCCCCGGCAGCTGGTCGACTTCGCGCTGATCTCCGCCGACCGCTTCCTCCATTTCTTCGCGGTCGACGCGGCGGCGTTCAGCCGCGGCCACGCGGTCGCCGGCTATGTCTTCTTCCTGCCCTGCTACGCGCTGGCGGCCTGGCTCGCCTTCGCCCTTTGTCGCGGCCGAACCGGCTTCGCCGCCCGCGAGCGCAAGGTGTTCCTGGCCGCGTTCGGCGCCCTGCTCTCCTACGCCGTCTTCCACGGCCTGGTGCAGGTCGATTACGACTGGCGCTACCGGGTGCCCATCCTCCCCCATCTCATCCTGCTCGCCGCCGGCGGCCTGGCCGACCTCGCCCGTCGGGCGGCGGCGCGATGAGCGGCCCGCTCTATCTGTTCAGCGTGGACGTCGAGGATCCGCGCACGGCTTTGCCGAACGGCGGCGATCTGCCGCCGCGGGTGCCGCAGATGGTCGAGGCCTATCTGCAATGGCTCGACCGCCATGAGGCGAAGGGGACCTTCTTCGTCGTCGGCGAGGTCGCGCGCCGGCATCCCGAGCTGGTCCGCCGGATCGCGGCCGCCGGGCACGAGATCGGCTGCCATTCGGATTCGCACGTGCCGCTCGACCGCCAGGACCGGGGCCGCTTCCGCGACGACCTGCTGAGCAACCTCGCCGCGCTTCGCTCGGCCGGGGCCGGCGAGATCCGCGGCTACCGGGCGCCCTGCTTCTCGCTCGTCGCGGAGACTCGCTGGGCCTATGAGGTGCTGGCCGAGCTGGGCTTCGCTTATTCGAGCTCGGTCCTGCCGGCCCGAAGCCCGCTCTACGGGTGGCCGGGCTTCGGCCAGGAGCCCAGGCTGTTCGGCAGCATCGTCGAGCTGCCCGTGACCCTTCTGCCGCTGCGCCGGCTGGCGGTGCCGGTCGGCGGGGTCTATTTCCGGGTGCTGCCCAGGCTCCTGCTGCGCTGGGCGCTCGGCCGCAGCCGGGCGCGCGGCGAGGCGGTGCTCGGCTATCATCATCCCTACGACATCGACACCGAGCAGCTCTTCACCCATGCGGAGTTCCGCCGCTGCGGATTCTACGACCGGCTGATGCGCGCCAACCGCGCCGCGGTGCTGCCGAGGCTCGAGATGGCGCGGCGCATGGGCTTCTCCTTCCGCCCCTACGGTCCTCATGCGGCGGCGATGCGCGACCTCCTGCAGGGATCGGCGACATGAGCGAAAAGTACAGGCTGGCGCCCCTCACCCTGGACGAGGCCGATTTCGAGCGGATTTCGGCGCTGCTTCGGCTCGTCTTCCCGCGCGCGCGCCAGCTCACGGCGCGCTACCTTGCCTGGCAATATGCGCAAAATCCGGACGGGGCGGCCGTGGGCTTCAGCGCCTTCGCCGGCGAGGCTCTGGTCGGTCATCTCGGCGGAATGGCGATCAGGGCCCGGATCGACGGCGAAACCCGCCGCGGGCTGCTGCTGATCAACAGCGCCGTCCACGCCGCGCACCGGGGACGCGGCCTGATGAGCCGCCTCAGCGAGGCGATCTTCGAGGAAGGGGCGAAGCGCGGCTTCACTTTCTCCATCTCGACCGGCAACCGCTACAGCAGCAAGCCCTTGCTCACCCGCTACAGCCAGATCGGAATGCTCGACGCCCGGATCGGGATCGGCTGGCCGGCGCTCGGCGAGGCGGTCGAGGAGCCCGGCTTCGAGCGGATGTGGAGCGAGGAGGCGCTGCGCTGGCGCCTCGCCAACCCCGAGAAACTTTATGCGGTGAAGCGGCGGGACGGCGGAATCGCGGTCAGCGCGGGCTCCGGCCTGCCCGGGATCGGGGCGATCCTCTACCAGGGCCGGGGCGAGGCGCCGGCCGAGGCCGGGGCCGCCGGGCCGGGGCCGGTGCGGGTCTGGCTCGGCCTCAATCCGCGAGTCGACTGGCGCGGCTCGGCCTTCGTGCCGATCCCGCAGCGGCTCCGCCCCTCCCCGCTCAACCTGTTCTTCCGCGACCTGACCGGCGGCGGCTTCGCGCCCGACTCCGGCCGGCTGATCTTCCAGGCGCTCGACTTCGACGCCTACTGAGCGCATGAATTGAGGGCGAGGGAGGTCATGCATGACTGACAGAGGTTCCGATCCGGCCGAGCCCGAGCCGAGCCTGAGCGAGGTCATCGAGGCCGGGATCCGAAGCGTGACGACCGGCCTGGTGATCGCCGGAGCGATCGTCGGCCTCGCCGTCTAGGCCCGGCCCGGGCCGCCGCGCTTCGAGGCCCTGGTCGACGGCGACCGGATCATCCGGGTCGACACCCGCAAGGGCACGATCATCTCCTGCGAGGGGCAGCAGACCTGCCAGCTGATCCTGCGCAGCGGCCAGCGGCTGACCCGGGTGAAGCGGACCGACGCCCCGGTCGCGCCCAAGGCCCTGCCCGCGCCGGCGGCGCCTACGCCTCCGGCGGCAGCTCCAGCCGCGGGAAGATAGGCGAAGGCGGCTCGAGGACGAAGCCGGACGCCGCCAGCCGGGCGTAGCGCTCCGGGTCGGCGAGCGCGGCGAAGCTTCGCTCTTCTTCCGGAACCCCCATCTGGTCGAGCAGCCTCGCCGTCGCGGCGGGGATCACCGGAGCGATCGCGACGGCGAGGTCGACGATCGCCTCGCACAGGGTGGCGAGGACCGCGGTCATCCGCTCGGGATCGGTCTTGCGAAGCGCCCAGGGGGCCTGGGCGTCGATATATTGGTTGCAGGCGAAGACGGCCCGGATCCAGGCCTCGATGCCCTGGCTGAGCGAGAGGTCGCCGAACAGGGCCGGGACGTCGGTCGCGGTCGTCCGCCGGACGAGGTCGAGCAGCTCGTCATCGGCCGCCTCGCCCCTTCCCCCGCTCGGCAGGGTTCCGGCGCAATTCTTGGCGATGAACGACAGGGTGCGCTGGGCGAGGTTGCCGAAGCTGTTGGCGAGGTCGGCATTGACCCGGGTGACGATCGCCTCCGGGCTGTAGCTGCCGTCCTGGCCGAAGGTGACGTCGCGCATCAGGAAGTAGCGGACGGCGTCGGCGCCGAAGGCGTCGATCAGGGCTTCCGGGTCGACGACGTTGCCGGCCGATTTGGACATCTTCTCGCCGCGCAGCAGGACGTGGCCGTGGCCGAACACCTGGCGCGGCAGCTCGACCCCGGCCGACATCAGGAAGGCGGGCCAGTAGACCGCGTGGAAGCGCACCACGTCCTTGCCGATGACGTGCAGATCGGCCGGCCAGAACCTCTTGTAAGTGTCCGATTGCGTGTCGGGATAGCCGATTCCGGTGAGATAGTTGGTGAGCGCGTCGAGCCAGACGTACATGACGTGGCGCTCGTCGCTCGGCACCTTGACGCCCCAGTCGAAGCTGGTCCTCGAGACGGAGAGGTCGGAGAGGCCGCCCTCGACGAAGCGGAGCACCTCGTTGCGGCGGGATTCGGGGCGGATGAAGGCGGGATTGTTGCGGTAATGGGCGAGCAACGGCTCCTGATAGGCGGACAGGCGGAAGAACCAGCTCTCCTCCACCGTCCATTCGACCGGAGTGCCCTGCGGCGACAGCCGGCCGCCGTCGGCGCCGTCGACCAGCTCGCTTTCGTCGTAATAGGCTTCGTCGCGGACCGAGTACCAGCCTTCGTAGCGGCCGAGATAGAGGTCGCCTTTCTCCGCCATCGCCCGCCAGATCGCCTGGCTGGCGCGGTGGTGGGCCGGCTCGGTGGTCCGGATGAAGCGATCGTAGGAAATCTCAAGCCTGTCGTCCATCTTCCTGAAAATGGACGACATCTCCTCGGCAAGCCGCGCCGGCGAGACGCCCTCGCTCGCGCGCCGCCTGGGCCATTTTCAGGCCGTGCTCGTCGGTTCCGGTCTGGAAGAAGACGTCGCGGCCCATCGAGCGCTGGAAGCGGGCGATGACGTCGGTGGCGACGGCTTCGTAGGCGTGGCCGATATGCGGCGGCCCGTTGGGATAGTTGATCGCGGTGGTGACGTAGAAAGGCTCGGCCATGACGGGGCCTTAGCGGGAAGGCGCCAGCGATGCGAGCATGCCGGCGAGCTCGAAGACGACGCTCTCCGGCTCGAGCGAGAGGCCGCGGGCGCTGGAGGCGAGGCTGGAGGCGCGCTCCCAGGTGCCGAGCGCCTGCCCGAGCGCCGCTCCGCGCCGTCCTCTCGCCTCCGCGGCGATGACCGAGGGCGCACGGGCGAGGAAGGCCTCGTAGCGCGGCTGGGCGGACTTGAGGGCGAGGCTCTGGGCCAGGGCGCTGCGCCGGGCATTGGCGGGGTCGCCCTGGCGGACGAGCTCGGCCATCGCCTTGTCGAGGGCGGCGATGTCGAGCCCGCGCCAGGCCAGAGCGCGGCCGGGCGAGCCCTGGCCGGCGGCGGTCAAATCCCTGATTTCGCTCGCTTCCGCCTCGGGCAGAGCGGCTCGAAGCGCTGACGTCATGGCGTCCTCGTCGAGCGCGGAGAGGCGCAGCGGGCGGCAGCGCGAGCGGATCGTCGGGAGCAGCCGCTCCGGGGCGTGGCTGACCAGAAGGAACAGGCTGGTCGGCGGCGGCTCCTCCAGATTCTTGAGCAGGGCGTTGGCGGCGTTGCGCTCGAGATCGTCGATCGAATCGACGATCACCACCCGCCAGGGCGAAAGCGAGGCGGTGGTGTTGAACAGGCGCTGCAGCGAGCGGACCTGGTCGACGGTGATGTTGCGGGCGAGCTCGCCGGTGGCGCTGTTCTCGCGCGGCAGCCGCTCGAGCCGCATCAGGTCGGGATGGCTGCCGGCGGCGACGAGGCGGGCGGCGGGATGGTCGTCGGGGACGTCGAGGCCGGGGGCCTCCACCCTCCCCTGCCCCTGGGCGAGCACCCGGAGCGCCGCCTTGGCCGCGAACAGCGCCTTGCCGACCCCTTCGGGCCCGGAGATCAGCCAGGCGTGGTGGAGCCGGCCCGAATCGAGCGCGTCGCGGAAGGCGGCGACCGCCGATCGTGGCCGTAGAGGGGGGTCACAGCAGATCCTCGACGGCGGCGAGCAGCCTTGCCGTCACCGCCTCGGCGGGGCCGCCGGCGTCGATCCGCCGGAAGCGGTCCGGCTCGGCCTCGGCGAGGGCGGCGAAGGCGGCGGCGACGCGGTCGTGGAAGCCCCCGCCCCGGCCGCCGATGCGGTCCGAGCCGTCGGCGTCGCGGACGCTGAGGCGCTCGCTGGCCGCCTCGGCGGAAGCTCGAGGAGAAGGGTGCGGTCGGGCAGGAAGCCGCGGCTGCCGATCTCGTGAAGCGCCCGTACCGCCGCCATCCCCACGCCTGCGGCGCCGCCCTGATAGGCGAGCGAGCTGTCGAGGAAGCGGTCGCTCAGCACCCAGGCGCCGCGCTCCAGCGCCGGCCGGATGGTCCGGGCGACATGGTCGGCGCGGGCGGCGGCGAAGAGCAGGGCCTCGCCCTCCGGCGTCCAGCGGTCGTCGCCGCCCTCGAGCAGAAGCTTGCGGATCGCCTCGGCGCCGGGGCTTCCGCCGGGCTCGCGGGTCTCGACGACCTCGAGGCCGCGGCTCGCGCAGCGCCGCCGCCAGCGCCTTCAGCTGGGTCGACTTGCCGGCCCCCTCCCCGCCTTCGAGGCTGATGAAGCGGCCCGGCCACCTCTCAGCCGAACAGCGAGGTGAGGCCGTTCCAGATCCGGCCGAAGAAGCCGGCCTCGCCGACCGCCTCGGCGGCGACCAGAGGCATGGTCTGGGGCGGCGTGTCGGCGGTCGAGACGACGAGGTCGGCGACATGCTGGCCCTTGGCGATCGGCGCCTTGATCGGGCCGTTGTAGACGACCTTGACCCTGATGTTGCCGGCCGCTCCGGCCGGCAGGGTGACGGCGATGCTGCGCGGAGCGACGAGCGGGACCTCGTCGTCGACGGCCTGCTGGACCTGGGCCTCGGCGACCTTCTCGCCGGCGTTGAACAAGGGCTGCGACTTCCAGGCGCGGAAGCCCCAGTCCATGAACTTGACCGATTCCTCGATCCGCTGGTTGAAGCTGCCGAGGCCGGCGACGACCATGACGATCCGCCGGCCGCCCTGCTCGGCCGAGCCGGTGAAGCCGTAGCCCGCCTCCTCGGTATGGCCGGTCTTGAGGCCGTCGGCGCCCTGGACCCGGCCGAGCAGCGGGTTGCGATTGCCCTGGGTGATCGGAGCGCCGGCGCCGAGCGTCTTGCCCCAGGTGAACTCCTTCCTCTGGTAGAAGGTCTTGTAGAGGTCGGGCGTCTCCTGGATGGTGGCCGCGGCGAGCGTGGCGAGGTCGCGGGCGGTGGTGTAGGTGACGCCCTCGTCCGGCCAGCCGTTGGTGTTGCCGAAATTGGAATTGGTCATCCCGAGGCGCTTGGCCTCCTGGTTCATCTGCGCGGCGAAGGCCGGCTCGGTGCCGGCGAGGCATTCGGCGAGGACGACGGTGGCGTCGTTGCCCGACAGGGTGACGATGCCGTGGAGGAGGTTCTCGACGCTGACCTGCTCGCCGGGCGACAGGAACATGGTCGAGCCCGCCGGCCGGGCCGTGCCACTGGCGCCAGGTCTCGGGGCGGACCTGGCACATCTTGGTCGAGCTTGGTCTCGCCGCGCTTGATCATGTGGAAGGCGAGATGGGTGGTCATCATCTTCGCCATCGAGGCCGGCGGGATGCGCCGGTCGGGATCCTTGGCGTAGAGCACCGCGCCCGAGCTCAGGTCGACCATGTAGGCGACCGGCGCGGCGGTCTCGAACGGCGGCGCCGCGGCCGTGGCCGGGAAGCGCGGCGGCGGCAGCGAAAGCGATCAGAAACAAGCTCTTGCGGATCATGGTTGAGACGATTCCCCTGAAGTGGGCTGGTGGAGGGTCCTGGCTGCGGATGTTGCAAACCCGTTCGGGCTGAGCCTGTCGAAGCCCTCTTCTTTCCTCGAGAAGGAAAGGAAAGCCCTTCGACAGGCTCAGGGCGAACGGATGAGGCGATTCACCCTGTTCGTTCCATGCTTGCCGATCCTGTTAACCCGTCCCCTCGCCCCGCGCCAGATGGATCAGCGCGCGATCGCGTCGGCGAGCAGGCCCGACCGACAGAGCGTAGAAATTGGAGCAATTGTAATCGAGGATGGTGCGGTAATTGTGTGGTCAGCAGATAGGCGGTCGGCGCCGGGGCCGTCCGGCTCGATCAGGGTGGCCATCTCGGTGTCGCGCGGCCAGATGCCGTTCTGGGCGACGAGGCCGAGGCGCCGCCACTCGGCGATCGTCATCCAGCGGCTGTGGCGCTCGTGGACGCGCGGGCAGCGCGGCGCGCGGAGCCGGGTTGCGAAGCGCGGCGCGGTCGAGCTCGGCGGGACCCGGACGGCGACTCCCCAGGGCACGTCCGGGCTTCCAGCCGGCGTTGCTGAGATAATTGGCGATCGAGGCGAGCGCGTCGGGCTCGCTTCGCCAGATGTTGGCGCGGCCGTCGCCGTCGCCGTCGCGGCCGAGGCGAAGCCAGACGCGACGGCAGGAACTGGGGATGGCCGGTGGCGCCCGCCCAGCTGCCCTTGAGGCGGCTGCGCGGGCACGCCGCGGTCGATCATCTTCAGGGCGGCGACGAACTCGTCGGCGAAGAGCTGGCGGCGGCGGCCCTCATAGGCGAGCGTGGCGAGCGAGTTCAGAAGGTCGAAATTGCCGGTGACGGCGCCGTAGCTGGTCTCGTGGCCCCAGATCGCGACCAGCACCGACGGCGCGACCCCGTAGCGCCGGCCGATGTCGCGGAGCCGCGACAGGTTGGCGGCATAATGGCGCTGGCCGGCCGCGATCAGCGCCGGAGATGACGTGGCGGGCGCGATAGGGCGCGAAGGGCGGGTTGGCGGTTGCTGCCGGGGCGGCCGCCGGGCTGGGCGCGGTCGAGCTCGACGGTCCGGGCGCTGAAGACGAGGCTTGGGAAGACGCTGGCGATCGTCGCCCGGCTGACCCCGGCGCGCACGCGCCTGCGCCTCGAGCTGCGGCAGATAGGCCTGGAAGCCCGACTGGCGAGAGGCCGCGTCTGGGCCGCCGCCGGGCTTCCGGCCGGAACCACCGCCGCCGCCAGCGCCAGGGCCGCCAGCCCGCTCAACAAACGCATACTCAATTCTCCCGCTCGCCGTCCTGATGCCACAGGGCGCGGGAGCCCGCGATACTCGGCTCGCCGCGCGGGTTGCACGAGCGGCCCCGCCGGGCGCTAGAGCGACCGCATCTTGGACAGGTGGCCGAGTGGTTTAAGGCAGCGGTCTTGAAAACCGCCGTGGGTGCAAGCCCACCGTGGGTTCGAATCCCACCCTGTCCGGTTTTGCGAAGGGAATGAGATGGCCGAGGCGGCGATTGGCAGGTTCGACTGGGAGGATCCGTTCGCGCTCGACGCGCAGCTGTCGGACGAGGAGAGGCTCGTCCGCGACACCGCCCGGGCCTATGCGCAGGAGAAGCTGCAGCCGCGGGTGACCGAGGCGTTCCTCGAGGAGCGATTTCGACCGCGAGATCATGTCCGAGATGGGCGAGCTCGGCCTGCTCGGGGCGACGATCTCGCCCGAATATGGCGGCGCCGGCCTCAATTATGTCAGCTACGGGCTGGTGGCGCGCGAGGTCGAGCGGGTCGACAGCGGCTATCGCTCGGCGATGAGCGTCCAGTCGTCGCTCGTCATGCACCCGATCAACGCCTACGGCTCCGAAGAGCAGAAGCGCAAATGGCTGCCGGGGCTGGCCAGAGGCGAGCTGATCGGCTGCTTCGGCCTGACCGAGCCCGACGCCGGCTCCGATCCCGGCGGGATGCGGACCCGGGCTCAGAAGGTCGACGGCGGCTACCGCCTCTCCGGCTCGAAGATGTGGATCACCAACTCGCCGATCGCCGACGTCTTCGTCGTCTGGGCCAAGTCGGACGCGCATGACGGCAAGATCCGCGGCTTCCTGCTCGAAAAGGGCATGAAGGGCCTCTCCGCGCCCAAGATCGGGATGAAGCTGTCGCTTCGCGCCTCGATCACCGGCGAGATCGTCATGGACGAGGTCGAGGTGCCGGAGGAGAACCTGCTCCCCGACGTCGAGCGGGCTGGACGGGCCGTTCGGCTGCCTCAACCGGGCGCGCTACGGCATCGGCTGGGGCGCGATGGGCGCGGCCGAGGCCTGCTTCGACGCGGCGCGGCGCTACACGCTCGACCGCAAGCAGTTCGGCCGGCCGCTGGCCGCGACCCAGCTCGTCCAGCTCAAGCTCGCCAACATGGTCACCGA
The DNA here is from genome assembly GCA_963716155.1 of uncultured Alphaproteobacteria bacterium. Classification (GTDB taxonomy): domain Bacteria; phylum Pseudomonadota; class Alphaproteobacteria; order Sphingomonadales; family Sphingomonadaceae; genus Allosphingosinicella. The sequence continues at coordinate 799,806 of OY970297.1, read as the reverse complement.
GATCACGCTCGGCCTGCAGGCGGCGCTGCGCGTCGGCCGGCGGATGGACGAGGGCGAGCTGATCCCCGAGACGATCAGCCTGATCAAGCGCAACAATGTCGGCAAGGCGCTCGACATCGCCCGGGTCGCGCGCGACATGCACGGCGGCAACGGCATCTCGGCCGAGTTCCAGGTGATGCGTCACGCGATGAACCTCGAGACGGTCAACACCTACGAGGGCACGCACGACGTCCACGGCCTGATCCTCGGGCGGGCGATCACGGGAATCCCGGCTTTCTGATGGACAAGCCCCTCGCCGGCCTGAAGGTGGTCGAGCTGGCCCGGATCCTCGCCGGGCCCTGGGCCGGGCAGCTGCTCGCCGATCTCGGCGCGGACGTCGTCAAGGTCGAGCGTCCCGGGACCGGCGACGACACCCGCCAATGGGGCCCGCCCTTCGCCCCCGACGGCGCCGCCGCCTATTTCCATGCCTGCAACCGCGGCAAGCAGCTCGGTCGCGATCGAGCTCGACAGCGCGGAGGGCCAGGCGCAGGTGCGCGCGCTGGCCGCCGAGGCCGACGTGCTGATCGAGAATTTCAAGGTCGGCGGCCTCGCCCGCTACGGGCTCGACTATCCTTCCCTCGCCGGCGCTCAATCCCGCGCCTCGTCTATTGCTCGATCACCGGCTTCGGCCAGACCGGGCCCTATGCCGGCCGCGGCCGGCTACGATTTCGTCATCCAGGCGCATGGGCGGGGCGATGTCGCTGACCGGCGAGCCGGACGGGGAACCGCAGAAATCGGGCGTCGCTTATGCCGACATGTTCACCGGCCTCTATGCGACCGTCGCCATCCTCGCCGCGCTGCGCGAGCGCGACCGGACCGGACGCGGCGCCCATATCGACATGGCCCTGCTCGACACGCAGGTGGCGGTGCTCGGCAACCAGGCGCTCAACTGGATGGTCTCGGGCGAGGTGCCGAGGCGGATGGGCAACGGCCACGTCAACCTCGTCCCCTACCAGGCGTTCAAGGTCGCCGACGGCGAGATCGATCGTCGCGGTCGGCAACGACGCGCAGTTCGAGCGGCTGTGCGCGATCCTCGGCCTCGAGGGGCTGGCCCGGGACGAGCGCTTCCGGACCAATCCGGCGCGCGTGGTCAACCGCGCCGAGCTGATCCCGCTGCTCGAGCGGGCGATGGCGTCGCGACGCCAGGGCGAATTATCCGAAGCGCTGGAGGCCGCGGGCATCGCCGCCGGGCCGATCAACGCGGTCGACGCGGTGTTCGCCGATCCGCAGGTGGTCCATCGCGGGCTCCGGATCGAGGGGGAGGCCCCCGGCCTCGCCTCGCCGATCGTCATCGACGGCCGGCGCCAGGTCGCGGAACGGCCGGCGCCGCGGCTCGGGGAGGCCCGGCCTTGCTGACCCAATATGGAGTCATTCCGGTGCGAAGGGCCGCGGAGGGCGGAGTCGAGGTGATGCTGATCACCTCGCGCGAGACCCGGCGCTGGGTGGTGCCGCGCGGCAACCCCATCCCCGGCAGGAGCGCGGCCGAATCGGCGGCCCAGGAAGCCTTCGAGGAAGCCGGGGTCACGGGAACGACGGCGGACGAGCCGTTCGGCCGCTACCGCTACGACAAGCGGCGCCGCGACGGACGCTCGGTCGCCGCCGAGGTCCTGCTGTTCCGGATGGACGTGACCGAGGTCGCCGAGCAATGGCCGGAGATGAACCAGCGCGAGCGGCGCTGGTTCGCAGCCGAGGCCGCCGCCGACGCGGTTCACGAATCCGAGCTCGCCCAGCTCATCCGCCAGGCCGGCGGACCACTGTCATAAATTTGAAACAAAAGCGCCGCGCCCATGCTAGGGAGCCGCGACCGTTCAGGGGGATGAGATGCTGAAGCTGTTCCGTGCAGTCATGCCCAAGGAAGTGGCCTTCTTCGACATGTTCGAGCGCCACTCGGCCACTCTGGTGGGGGGCTCGGAGGTGATGGCCCGGATGTTCGCCAAGGAAGAGGGCATCGAGGAGGCCTGCCGGCAGATCTCCCAGTTCGAGGAGCAGGCCGACGAGGTCACCCGCGAGGTCCTGCACGGGGTCCGCCGGACCTTCATCACGCCGTTCGACCGGAGCGCGATCACCGACCTCATCTCCTCGATGGACGATGCGATCGACGAGATGCAGAAGACCGCCAAGGCGATCACCCAGTTCGAGGTCGTCCATTTCGAGCCGCAGATGCGCGACATGGCGGCGCTCGCCGAGCAGGGCGCCAAGCTGGTCGCCGAGGCGATGCCGCTGATGCGCAAGATCGCCAGCCACCACAGCGCGCTCGACAAGATCACCGAGCAGATCGTCCACCTCGAGGAGGAAGCGGACCATCTCCACGATGTCGGGCCTCAAGGCGCTGTTCCTCAGGCACCGCGAGGGCAATGCGATGGGCTATATCGTCGGCCGCGAGATCTACAGCCATCTCGAGAGGGTCCTCGACCGGCTCGAGGACGTGGCCAACGAGATCTCCGGCGTCGTCATCGACCACGCCTGAGGAGCGGTAGCATGCACGAGCTGGCCCTGCCGCTGCTCATCGGCCTCATCGCCATCGCCTTGGCGTTCGACTTCCTGAACGGGCTCCACGACGCCGCCAACTCGATCGCGACGGTGGTCGCGACCCGGCTGCTCAGCCCCGGCAAGGCGGTCGCCTTCGCCGCCTTCTTCAATTTCTCGGCCTATTTCCTCGCCCTCGCCGTGCCCGAGCTCCACAAGGTCGCCGACACGATCGGCAAGGGCCTGATCGACAAGGATCTGGTCACTCCCGCCGTCGTCTTCGGGGCTCTGATCGGGGCGATGTTCTGGAACGTCGTCACCTGGTTGAAGGGCATCCCCTCCTCTTCCAGCCACGCCCTGGTAGGCGGCCTGCTCGGCTCGGGGATCGCCCATGCCGGCCTGACCGGGGTGCAGTGGACCGGGCTCAACAAGACCCTCGTCGCGATCGTGCTGTCGCCGACGATCGGAATGTTCCTGGCGCTGATGATCATGCTCCTGACCAGCTGGCTGGCGGTGCGCTCGCACCCGCGCTCGGCGGAGCGCGGCTTCCGGGTGCTCCACCTCATCTCCTCGGCCGGCTATTCGATCGGCCACGGCCTCAACGACGCCCAGAAGACGATGGGGATCATCGCCGTCCTGCTCTATTCGACCGGCTATCTGTCGGGCGAGTTCCACGTGCCCCACTGGGTGGCGATCAGCTGCTACGTCGCGATCGGCCTCGGCACCCTCTCCGGCGGCTGGCGGATCATCAAGACGATGGGCTCGCGGATCACCAAGCTCTCGCAGCACCAGGGCTTCAGCGCCTCGGCGGGCGGCTCGGTGATGCTGTTCGCCGCCTCCTGGCTCGGCATTCCGGTCTCGACCACCCACACGATCACCGGCTGCATCATCGGCTCGGGCCTGGCCCGGCGGGCGTCGGCGGTGCGCTGGGGAGTCGCCCAGAACGTCGTCCTCGCCTGGGTGATCACCATCCCCGCCTCGGCGACGGTGGGGGCGATCTTCTATCTGCTGACGACGTTGTTTTAGGGGCCGCAATCCCCTCTCCCGTCCTTACGGGAGAGGAGGGGCTAGAACTTGCCGCGCACCTGGAAGCTGAAGATCGGGCCGATCAGGCGGTGGCGATGCTCGATCTGCTGGATCGGGCCGGTCCGGCGGCCGACGTAGACGATCCGGTCCCACATGCTGGTAGCGGCCAGAATGTTGCCGATGGTGCCGCGCAGCGTGAGGCCCATGACGTCCTTGTGCTCGACGTAGAGGCTGGCCCAGACCGGGCCTTCCCAGAGGCGGCCGACCTCGGTGAGGCGATAGTCCTTCGAGTAGAGGGCGTAATTGGCGTTGCCGCCCCAGGCCCAGTCGCTGTCCGGGATGTCGTGGCGCAGGGTGACGTCGAACAAATGCAAGAGATTGCCGGAGATCGGCCTCGATTCGCCGGTCAGCGGGTCCCTGACGCTCGTCTTCTGGACCTGGACCCGGGCGTCGAGCTTGGCCCCGCGCCAGCCCATCGGGTCGAAGTTGAAGGTCGTCTTCCATTCTGCGCCAAAGGCGGTGGCGCGGTCGATATTGCCGCGCGATTCGCCGTCGAGGCCGATCGGGATGGTGTCGACGATGTCGTCGTAGAGCCGGCCGTAGAGGCGAAGATTGGTGCTTCCGTAGCGGCCCAGGTTGCGGGTCGCCTCGAGGTCGGCTTCCCAGCTCTGGGTCGGCACAAGCTCGACATTGCCGGCATTCTCGCGGTCGTCGGTAAGGTTCACCGTCGCCAGGAAGTCGCTGAAGTTGAGCTGGCCGACCCGGCGCTGGAGCTTGAAGTTGACGTCGAGCCGGGGCGACGCTTTCCAGGCCGCCGAGACCAGCCCCTTGGGCCGGTAGAAGGTGCGGCTGAGCCCGCCGCCGCCGATCTGCCGAAGGTTGGAATATTCTCCGCCGGCGGCGAGCTGGACGGTCAAGGTCGAGGAGAGCGGCCGGCCGTAGCTCGCCATCACCTCGTAGCGGTCCTCCTTGACCGTCGCGGTGCCGCCGGGAAGCTCGATCTCCTTCAGGCTGCCGTCGGGCTGAAGCTCCAAGAGCTCGGCGACGTTGTCGAGGCTGTTGAACGCCCCTTCCGCCGAGATCTGCCAGTCGCCCTTGCCCCATTTCCAGCGATATTCGGCCCGGCCGATCCGCTCCCGGGTGTCGGCGACGTTGAGGAAGGTGCTTCCGGTGTCCGGATCGCCGTTGGCGAATTCGGTTCGCACCCCCTGCTCGAACGGGTCGTGGTCGGAGCGGGCGAGGCCGATCAGCTTCAGCCGGCCGCCGGCGAGCGCGAGCTCGTAATCGCCGCCCACCTCCCAGATCCATTCGTCCTCGTCGTTGGTCACCCGGCGGATGCGGTCGACGAGGCCGGGGCCGGTTCGGGTGCCGAGCTCGCGATATTCGTAGAAGAAGCCGCGAAGCGAGGCGTTGAGGTTGGCGACCGAGCTTCCCGGCCCGTCCCAGGTCGCCCGGGCGCTGAGGCGGACGTCCTCGCCGCTTCCGGTCCAGACGTCGTCGCGATGCTCTATGAAGGAGAAGTCCGGCCCGTAGATGAGGGTCCGCCCCCCGGCCCCGCTCCGGAAGCTGTTGTTCTGGAGGCCGAGATTGTAGTCGAACTTGCCGAGCTTGCCGCTGATCGAAACCTCGCCCCGGGTGAGCAGGGGATCGGTGAAGCGCTGGCGGAATTCCGGCCGCCAGGCGAACTGGCCGCTGAACGCATCCGCCTTGACGACGACGTTGGCGATCTGGCCGGAGAGGCCGGGGACGTCGAGCGTGGCGGCGTCGCGAATCTCGATCCGGACCACGTTCGAGGCGGGAATCCGGCCGAGCTCGGTGATGACGTCGTTCGACTTGCCCGAGATGCGCTGGCCGTTGATCAGGACGTTGCCGGTGGCCGCGCCGAGGCCCCGCTCCTGAGTCGCCTCGCGGATGGTGAAGCCGGGGACGTTGCGGAGCATGTCGAGCGCGTTGCGCGGCGCGAAGCGGGCGAAGTCGGCGGGCAGGAAGGTCTTGGCTCCCTCGACCGCGGCCGGGAGGGTCGGCTCGGGCGGTGGAGCGCCGCCGGTTTCCTGGCCAAAGGCGGGCGCGGCCGCGAAGGCCGTCGCGGCCAGCACGAGCCTCGAAACCTCTGTCCTTCGCCCCATTCATCCCCCCTTCGCGGCTCTTGCGGCCTGGCCTGCGACGTTTGTAGCAGGAGTTGTGCCAAGTCCCTGCTTCGCGGCGCCTTTCGGACGATTACGACTGTTTTCGCGAACGTGGAATGACTTTCACACCGGCCGATCCCGGACAGGCGTTGTCCGGGATCGGACAGAGGCGGTCCTTCAGTTCCGCCGCTTGCCGGGGTCGAAGCCGGAGATCCGCATGCGGACGAGCTGGTCGGCGTCGGGAGCGGCATAGCCCCGCGCCTGGAAGGCCCGGACATAGTCCGGGGTGACGCCATGGATTCGCATCGAGACCAATTGGTCGACGGCGAGGCCGCGATAGCCGAGCGCGGCCATGGCCTCGACATAATCGGGCGTGGCGCCGTGGATCGCCATGGCGACCAGCTTCTCCGCGGCGAGGTCGCGATAGCCGAGGGCGGCATAGCGGGCCACCCGCTCGGAGGTGACCCCGTGGATGCGGAAGGCGACCAGATCGTCGGCCGGCAGCCGGCGATAGGCCGCGGCGACCGCCCCGAGCTCGCGGATGAATTGCGGAGTCACGCCGTGGATCCGGAAGGCGACCAGATCGTCGAGATCGCCGAGCCGGTAGCCGGCCCCGTCGAGGCCCCTGAGGAAATCCACCGTCGCGCCGTGGATTCCGAGCGCGACGAGCTGGTCGACTTTCGGGCGAGAATAATCCTGCCGCTCAAGCTCCTCGACCAAGGGCAGGCCGACGTCCTGGACGGCGAGCTGATATTGCTGGCGAAGCGTCGGCCGGCCGATGCCGCGGCGTTCGAGCGCCGCGGCGAAGGCGGAGTCGGGCGCGAAGACGCATTCGCCGCTGCCGCGCCGCCGGCGCGCCACGCCCTCGCAGTCGAGGCGTCCCGCCTGGCGGGCGATCCGGAACCGCACCGGCGCCCCCGAGTCCGACGCGAACGCCGACGAATCGAGGCCCTCCAGCGCGCGAAGCGGCCAGGGCCCCTCATGGTTGCTGGAGCCTCCCCGCTCGCGATAGCTGAGCGCGAGCTGGACGGCGGGCTCGCCGTCGATCGCCTCGGCGGGAGCGATCGTGAATTCGACGGGCAGAGTCGCCGCCGAGGGCTGGGCGTTGCCGGCGGGGGCGCAGGCGGCGGCGGCGAGGGCGATGAAGGCTTTGCGGATCATGGCGGACTTCCTCTGCTGCAATCGGGGACGAGCGGGACGGATCGGCCCTGGGCGGGCCGGGATGCGGTCGAACGGGAGAAAAGATCGGGAGCGACGCGGCCCTTACGGGTCGCCGTCGGCGGGCGTTCGCCGCCCTCCCCTCAGGCTGACGCCATGGATGCGCATGTCGATCAGTTCCTTGGCGGTGACGTCGCCATAGCCGGCCGCCCGGAATTCCCGGATGTAGGCGGGCGTGACGCCGTGGATGCGCATTGCGGCGAGCGTGTCGACGCTCAGCCCGCGATAGCCGAGGTCGCCGATCTCGCGGACGAAGCCCGGGGTCACGCCGTGGACGGCCAAAGCGGTGAGCTGGGCCGGGCCGAGGTCGCGATAGCCGAGCCGGGCGAGCTCGCGGACCCGGTCGGGCGTGATGCCGTGGACTCGCAGGCCGACCAGCTCGTCCGGGGTCAGCCGGGCGTAGCGCGGGCTGATCGAGGCGAGCTCGCCGACGAATTCGGGGGTGACGCCGTGGACGCTCATCGCCACCAGCGCCTCAGGGGTCGGCCGTCCGTCCGGACGGGTGGAAGCCGTGGACGGCCTCTTCTCCTCGCGGGCGGCGAGCTCGACGCCAGGCAAAGCGGGATCCTGCGCAACGGCCGCCGGGCGAACCGCCGCGGCCGGCGCCGGCCCGGCGAGGCTTACCGGGCTTGCGAGCACGAGCGGACGCTCGAGAGGGGCGACGCTCGCCACCGAGGCCGGAAGCGGAGAGACCGGCGTGAGCGCGGCGAGCGGCGCGGAGATGAGGATCGCTCCGGCCGAGCAGACGGCGATCCAGCCCGCCCGGGCCGGGGCGCGGGAGAGGGTCTTGTCGAGGATGCGGGTGACCCGGCGCTTCAGCGAATCGCGGCCCGGAGCGACTCCGTGGGCGGCGAGAAGCATGCCGTTGGCCTCGTGGCGCGCGGCCGCGACGAGGAGCGCGGCATATTCGGGGCCGCGGACCTCGCTTCGGAGAACGGTGTCGTCCGCCGCTTCCTCGCGAAGCTGGTGGCAATGGCGGGCGAGGATCCAGATCAAAGGGTTGAACCAGAAGAGCGCGGTCGCGGCGCGGGCGAGCAGGAGCTTGGCCCAGTCGAGGCGGGCGACATGGGCGAGCTCGTGGGCGATGATCGCCTCGGCGTCGCCGCCGGCGCGCGCCGCCTCCTCGTTGAGGAGGATGATCGGCCGGAGCAGGCCCCAGCTGACCGGCGAGCTCAGCTCGCGGCTGACCAGAAGGGCGGTGCCGTGCTTGAAGCCCATGCGCTGCTGGGCGTGGGCGAGCGCGCTCAGCCAGGCCGGCTCTACCATCACGTTCGCCCGCCGCCGGATCGCGAACAGCCGAAGCACCGCGACCAGGGTGGCGAGCAGCAGGAGCGCGGCGGGCAGAGCGTATACCCAGAGCGACAGCGCCCAGAGATCGACGGCCGGCGCCGCCTCGGCGGCCGGGAGCGCCGAACCCGCCGCGGCGCCCGGCAGCGCCGGCCCGGCGGCGGGGAAGGCCACCGGAGCGGCGACCTGCCAATTGGGGATCATGACCACGGCGGCGGGCAGCAGCAGGGTCGCGACCAGCCCGGCGTGGGCGATCCACGAGCGCTCGCCGGCGGTGCGGTTGCGGAACAGAGCGAGGAGCGCGAGGGCGGCGCCGGTCGTGACCAGCGACTTCCAGGCGATCTCGAGAAGCAAGGCGTAGGTCATCTCATTCCCCCTTGCGGGCATAAGCGATGAGCCGCTCGAGCTCGTCCAGCTCGTCATTGTCGAGGCGGCCGGACATGCCGAGCAGAGCGCTCGCCGCGCTCGCCGGAGAGCCGTTGAAGAAGGTCTCGACGACATGGCTGAGCACCGACTGCTTGGCCGTCGCCTCGGGCACCGCCGGAGCGTAGAGGAAGCCGCGCTCGGACTGCTCGCGGCGGACGAACCCCTTCCCTTCCAGCCGGGTCAGCATGGCGCGGACGGCCGAGCCGCTGAGGATCACCGGCAGGCCATCGCAAATCTCGGCGACGGTCGCCTTGCCGCGGGCGTAGAGGAGGTCGACGATCTGCCTTTCCCTCGGCGGTAGTGAATCCAGCATCCGACTCGTCCTCGCGCTACGTTTGTAGCGTTGTGCTACATTTGTAGCGCCGCCGCAAGAGGCAAAAGCTTCCTTCCTCCCCCAGCGAGCTGGGGGAGGATCGGCCGGAGGCGGACAGTCGGTGTCGGGAACGGCGGGTCAGGCGGGGCGGCGGAAGAGGAGGATCGGCTCGCCCTTGTAGACGGCTTCCTCGCGTTCGCTGAAGCCGGCTTTCTCGGCGACCCGGATCGAGGCGATGTTGTCGTGGCCGATGATGGCGACGATCTCGCGGCGCGCCGAGCGCCTCGTCCGCCCAGGCCGAGCGCGCCGAGGACGGCTTCGGTGGCGAGGCCCTGCCCCTGCGCCTCGCGGCGCCATGATCCAGCCCATTTCGGGAATGCCCTCGATGCCGGGGGTGATGTCGCGCTTGAAGTCGGCGAAGCCGACCTGGCCGAGATAGGCGCCGTCGTCGCGCCGCTCGACCACCCAATAGCCGTAGCCGAGCAAAGCCCACAGGCCCGGCGAGGCGAGGATCTTGCGCCAGCTGTCCTCGCGCGAGAAAGGCGAGCCGCCGAGATGGACGACCATCTGCGGGATCGGCCATCGCCGCCGCCTGGGCGTCGAGATCGGACGCGCGGAAGCCGCGGAGGCGAAGGCGCGGGGTTTCGATGACGGGGGCGGTGCCGGAGAAGCTCGTCATGCCAGCGCAGGCTGGCATCCCAGCGGGTGAATGGCAACGGCGCCCTTCACCCCCGAGGCCCCGGCCTTCGCCGGGGCGACGGCTCCCTACTTCTTGCCGAGCGTCAGCCCGCCGAAGCGCTTGTTGAAGCGGGCGACCTGGCCGCCGCTGTCGACCATCTTGCCGTGGCCGCCGGTCCAGGCCGGGTGGACCTTGGGATCGATGTCGAGGGTGAGGGTGTCGCCCTCCTTGCCCCAGGTCGAGCGCGTGTCGAACGTGGTGCCGTCCGTCATCTGCACCTTGATCATATGGTAATCGGGATGGGCGCCGTTCTTCATGTCTTTGATTTCCTTGGGTGTGGCTGGTTCCGACCAGCCTGGCGGAAAGGCAAGGCGGCGCTTTAGCCAATGGGTCGCGGATTGACAAGCCGTGCTGCAGTGCAATAGCGCTGGCCGCAGGCGAAGGTGCCGTTCACGCCATCAAAGTGGCGGGGGAACGGTGAAAAGGGAAGCCGGCGAAAGTCCGGCGCTGTGCCCGCAACTGTGATCGGCCCGCCAACGGCCGTCAGTCAGGAACCTGCCCGCGCCGTCGTCCGCACCCGGCCGGGACCAGCCGATCGTGCGTGGACGAGGCCGAAACCGGCTTCCTCCTCCGAGACGACGTGCATGTCGTCGAGGAGGAAGATCATGATCATAGCCTTGTTAGCCACCGCCGCCGCAGCCGCTGCGGATCCCGACATCGTCGTCACCGCATCGCTCGAGCCGGTCGCCGCGGAGGAGAGCCCGGCCTCCGCGACGGTGATCGACGAGAAGAGGATCGAGGCGCTGGGGGTGCCGTTCGTCTCCGATCTGGCGCGGCTGGCGCCGGGCGTGTCGGTGTCGGTCTCCGGAGCTCAGGGGGCGCTGACCCAGGTCCGGATTCGCGGCGCGGAGGCGAACCACAGCCTGCTGTTCGTCGACGGAATCGCCTTCAACGACCCCGCCGCCGGCAACGAGGCGCGGTTCGAGACTTTCGCCGCCGACGGGCTGTCGCGGGTCGAGATCGTGCGCGGGCCGCAATCGGCCCTGTGGGGCTCGGAGGCGCTGGGCGGGGTGATCGCGCTCGAGACCGCCGACCCCCTTTCGGGCGACCCGACTTCGGGCGAGCGGCGAATATGGCAGCCGCGACTTCCGCCGGGCCCATGTCGCGGGGATAATCGGCGACGACCGGGCCGGGATCGCCGCCAGCCTCGGCCGCGTGGCCGGCGACGGGACCGACATTTTCGGCGGCGGGGCCGGCGACCGGGACGGGTTCAGCAACCTCTCCGCCAGCCTGAAGGGCGCGGCCCGGCTCGGCTCGGACGGCGAGGCCGGCGCCGTCGGCCATTACATCCGGGCGAAGAGCGAGTTCGACGGCACTCCCCCGCCCTTCTTCCGCCGCGCCGACACGCTCGATTCCTCGCTCGCGAAGCTCGGCGCGGTTCGGGCTGTGGACCCGCCTCGGCCTCGGCGACGAGGCGCCGTGGAGCGCCGAGCTCGACGGCCAGTATCTCCACAGCTCCAACCGCAACCGGACCGGCGACGCGCCGCTCAACCGGACCCTCGCCGACCGGCTGCGGATCGGCGGCAAGCTGATCCGGCGCTTCGAGACGGCCGGCGCCCGCCACGTCCTGATCGCGGCGGCGGAGCGCGAGGAGGAGAGCTTCGCCGCGCTCGACCAGGCGGTGTTCTTCGCGCCCGACCAGCGGCGCTCGCGCGGCCGGACGGCCCTGGTCGGCGAGTGGCGGGCGCGGTGGAGCGAGGCCCTCGCGACCGACCTCGCCGTGCGGCGCGACGATTTCAACCGCTTCGAGGACAGGACCAGCGTTCGCGCCGGGATCGTCGCCCGGCCGCTTCGCCGGGTTCGGCTCCACGCCGCCTATGGCGAGGGCATCGCCCAGCCGACCTTCTTCGACCTCTACGGCTTCGATCCGACCAGCTTCATCGGCAATCCGGCCCTGACGCCGGAGACGTCGAGGGGCTATGAGGCGGGGATCGGCCTCGAGAGGCGGAGCTTCGACCTCGGGGTTACCGCGTTCAGCAACCGGCTGAGCGGCGAGATCGTCGAGGATTTCAGCGTCTTTCCCTTCACCGTCCGCAACGCCGAGGGCACGAGCCGGCGCCGGGGCCTGGAGGCCTGGGCCGAGCTTCGTCCGCGGCCGGGGCTCCGGATCAGCGCCAATTACACCTTCCTCGACGCGCTCGAGCGGCGGTCGGGTTCCGGGCCGCGGGCGCCGGAGGCCAGGCGGCCGAGGCATGCGCGCAATGTCGCGGCGGACTGGACGGCGGGGCGGTTCGTCGTCGGCGCCGCCCTCGCCTACGTCGGCGAGCGGCGGGACCAGGACTTCGACGCCTTCCCGGCGGCCCCGGTCACGCTCGACGATTATGTGCTGGCCAATCTGAGGGTGGCGTACCGGATATCCGAGGAGATCGAGCTGTTCGGCCGGGTCGAGAATGCGGCCGATTCGGACTATCGCGACGTCTTCGGCTACAACTCACCGGGGAGGAGCGTCCATGCGGGCCTTCGTCTTCGCCTCGGCGATTAGCCTCGTCCTGGCCGGAACGGCGCAGGCGGCGCCGCGGCGGGTCGCGTCGCTCAACCTGTGCACCGACGAGCTGCTGCTGATGCTCGGCGAGCCGGCTCAGATCGTCTCGGTCACCCACCTCGCCCAGCAGCCGGCCGAGACGATGCTGTGGCGCGAGGCGAGGCGCTACCGGCGCAACGACGGCAGCCTCGTCTCGGTCGCCGGGCTGAGGCCCGATCTGGTGCTGACCATGGGCGGCGGCGCCCGCGACCGGGCGCGGATCGCCGGGCGGCTCGGCATCCGGGTGCTCGACCTGCCCTACCCGCAGTCGCTGGCGGATATCGAGCAGTCGGTCCGGACGGTGGCGGCGGCGCTCGGGCGGCGAGCCGGCGGGAGCGCGGCTGCTGACCCGGATCGACCGGCTGAAGCGGACCCGGCCGGAGCGCCAGGCCGACACGATCTGGCTCGGCGGCGGCGGCCGGACCGTCGCCGCGGGGAGCCTCGCGGCGCAATGGATGGCGCTTGGCCGGCCTTCGCCAGCGCGCGGTCATCGGCGACCGGGTGTCGCTCGAGCAATTGCTGGTCCGCCCGCCGGCGGTGATCCTGCGCAGCGACTATCGCCAGGGCCAATATTCGGGCGAGCAGCGCTGGCTCGCCCACCCGCTGGCGCGGCGGGTGCGCGGCGCCCGGACCATCGCCACCGACGGCCGGGCCTGGACCTGCATGGGCCCCGCCCTCGCCGGGGAGATCGAGCGGCTGCGAGGGGCGGCGCGATGAGGCCGGCCGTTTCCCTGATGCTCGCCGCGGCGGTGCTGGCCGCCTTCGCCGCCTCGCTGCTTCTGCCCTGGCCGGCGATCGCCGCGCTGCTCGGCCAGGACCGGCCGCTGGCTCTCGCCCTGCTGTGGGAGCTGCGGCTGCCGCGGGCGCTGCTCGCCCTCGCCTACGGGGCGATGCTCGGCGCCTCGGGAGCGGCGATCCAGGGCCTGTTCGCCAATCCGCTCGCCTCGCCCGACCTCACCGGAACGACCAGCGGCGCCGCGCTGGGCGCGGTGGTCACCGCCTATCTGTTCGGCTTCTCCGCGCCGCTCGCGCTCGCCTCGGGAGCGGTCGGCGGAGCGCTGGGCGCGCTGCTGCTGCTGCTCGCCCTGGCCGGGCCGAGGGCCGAGACGGCGACCCTGCTGCTCGCCGGCCTCGCGATCAGCGCGCTCGCCGGGGCGCTCACCACCCTCGCCCTCGCCCTCGCCCCCTCCCCCTTCGCCTTCTACGACGCCTATGAATGGCTGATGGGCTCGCTGGTCGACCGCAGCCTCGAGCAGGCGGCCTTCGCCGCCCTGCCCGCCCTGGCGGCGATCCTGCTTCTGCTCCGCCTCGCGCGGCCCGCTCGACAGCCTCACCCTCGGCGAGGAGGTGGCCCAGTCGCTTCGGCCACGACGTCGCGCCGGCTGCGGGTCGGGATCGTCTGCCTCACCGCCTTCGGAGTCGGCGCCTGCGTCGCGATCTGCGGCGCGATCGGCTTCGTCGGCCTGGTCGCGCCGATCTTCGCGCGCCGGCTGACCGGCGGCCATCCCGGCCGGGCGATCCTTCCCGCCGGCGCTGATCGGGGGCCTGCTGCTGCTCGCCGCCGACCTCGTCGTCCGCGCCGCGCCGCTCGGTCGGACGCTGCCGATCGGAGTCGTCACCGCCCTGCTCGGAGCGCCCTTCTTCCTCTGGCTGGTCGCCCATATGCGCTGGCGGCTGGCGCGATGACGCGCTTCTGCTCGAGGCCGAGGCGGTGGGCCTCGCCGGACGGCTGCAGCCGACCGACTTCGCGCATGGACGGGCCGGAGCTGGTCTGCCTGGTCGGGCCCAACGGCAGCGGCAAGACCAGCCTGCTCCACGCGCTGGCGCGGATCGGCCGGCCCGGCGGCGAGGTCAGGATCGACGGCGCTCGGCCCGGACGGCCTCGCCCCGGCGCGGCGCCGCCGCCTGCTCGCCTATCTGCCCGCCTCGCGCGACATCGCCTGGCCGCTGACCGCGCGCGACCTCGTCCGGCTCGGCGCCGACGCGGACGAGGCCGACCGAGGCGATGGCGGAGCTCGACCTGACGCCCTGGGCCGGCCGCCGGGTCGACCGGCTCTCGACCGGCGAGCGGAGCCGGGTGCTGATCGCCCGGGCGCTGGCGCCGAGGCCGAGGCTGCTGCTGCTCGACGAGCCGGTCGCCAATCTCGACCCGCTCTGGCAGCTGAGGCTGATGGAGCGGCTTCGCGAGGCGGTGCGGCGGGGCCAGGGCGGCGGTCGTCGCGATGCACGACCTCGACCTGGCGGCGCGCTATCGCCGACCGGCTGGTGCTGATGGACGGAGGCGCGATCGTCGCCGAGGGCGAGCCGGGGGCGATGCTCGCCTCGGAGCGGCTCGGCGCGGTGTTCGGGATCGAGCGGGTCGACGGGCAGTGGCGGCCGCGACCGATCGCTAAGAAGGTGGATGCCGGATCAAGTCCGGCATGACGACCTGATCCGTCCTCAATCCGCCGGAGGATCGGCGATCATCGCGGTGAAATTGGTCTCGGCGGCGACCTTGCCGTCGATCAGCACCTTGCCGGCGAACTTGCAGACGCTGCCGCGGTCCTGGACCAGCTCGACCTCGATCCGAAGCAGCACTCCGGGCTCGACCGGGCGACGGAACTTGGCGCTGTCGATCGCCATGAAATAGACCAGCTTGCCGGTCCCGGCGAGGCCGAGCGATTCGACCGCGAGCACGCCCGAGGCCTGCGCCATCGCCTCGACGAGCAGCACTCCGGGCATGATCGGCCGGCCCGGGAAATGGCCCTGGAAGAAGGGCTCGTTGATCGTCACCGCCTTGATCGCGACGATCCGCTTCTTCGGGACCAGCTCCTCGACCCGGTCGATGAGCAGGAAGGGGTAGCGATGCGGCAGCGCCGCCATCACCCGCCTGATGTCGAGCGGGCCGATGGCGGCGTCTGCCGGTTCGGAGCTCACCGGCCCTGGGGCTGCTGCTGCGCCGGCTGCTGCGGCAGCGGAGTGACGCTGACCGAGGGGAGCGACGCGTTGAGCGCGGTGAGGACGTCGGCGGTGACGTCGAGCGCGTTCGAGCGCGGCCAGGGTCGCGTTGGTGTCGAGCGCGATGTTGGCGCCGCGGGCGTTCATCACCTGGGTGACGATCGGGTTCAGCCGCTCGTTGATCTGGCGGAGCACGTTGGCCTGGGTCGACTGGATGTTCTGCTCGAGCCGCTGCGATTTCCTGCTGCGCCGTGGTCTGCCGGGTCTGGAACTGCTGGACCCGGTTGTTGAGCGCCGACTCGGCGGCGGCGCGGGCGGCGCCGGTCTGGTTGCGGAGCTGCGGCGCCGGCCTGCTCGATCGACTGGGCCTCGGTCTGGAGCGGCTGGCCGAGCTGCTGGCGCGCGGGTGCGCGCCGAGGTGACCATGCCCTGGAGCTGGGTCTGGGCGGCCCGGCAGGCGGTGCATTCGCGGAAGATCCGGTCGGTGTCGACGACGACGATGACGGCGGGCGGGGTGCGCTGCGCCTGGGCGACGCCCGGCACGGCGAGCGAAAGCGCGGCCAGGGCCGCGCCGAAAGCGAATTTGTTCATCAGAATGCGGTTCCTACGTTGAAGGTGATAAGCTTGGTGTCATCCCCGTCGGCTTTTAAGAGCGCCTTGGCTATATCGATCCTGAACGGGCCGAAGGGCGAGTTCCAGTTGACTCCGAAGCCGACCGAGATGCGGGGCTTGGCGGTGTCGCCGAGATAATTCTCGACGAAGGGCTGGATGCCGCCGACCAGCGTCGTGCCGGTCGGGCAGACGTTGTTGGCCGGGGCGTTGGTCGAATCGCCGTTGGCGGCGACGCACTGGTTGAGGGTGCGCGGGTCGCCGGGCAGGATCGACTGGGTGAGCGGGTCGGTCAGCGAGAACAGGGCGCCGACGTCGACGAACACCGACGGGCGCAGGCCGAGCTCGCGGAAGCTCGAGCTGAGCGGGATCTCGAGCTCGGCCCGGCCGACGTAATAAGCGCGGCCGCCGAGCGCGTCGTCGACGATCTGCGTGCGGTCGGTCGCGGGCACGAGCATCGCCGTCGTCATTCTCGACGAACGGCACGCGCTGGACGCGCGGGCCGACGCCGCGAATGTCGAAGCCGCGGATCTGCGGCTCGCCGAGGAAGAAGCGGTCGATGAGGCGGACCGCGTCCTGGCCGACGCCCGGATCGTCCTCGAAGCTGTGGATATAGCCGCCCTCGGCCGAGACCGAGAAGATGAAGCCGTTGCCGATCCGCCAATATTTGGAGGCGTTGGCGCGGGTGCGCAGATATTTGACGTCGCCGCCGAGGCCGGCGAAATCCTGGTTGAGCGTGAAGCGCTGGCCGCGCGTCGGCCGGAGCCGGTTGTCGGTCGTGTCGTAGAGCAGCGAATAGCCGATCGACGAGGTCGTGCGCTTGCCGATCGCGTCGCACAGATAGCGGCCGACCCGAAGCGGGTCGCAGAAGGCGGGAAGCGGGCCGGCGCCGTCCGGATCGGTGAAGAAGGCCGCTTCGTCGAGCGTCACGTTGTCGAAATTGAGGCCGTAGCGGGCGCCGACGCTGCATATATTCGGTGAGCGGCATGCCGGCGCGCAGCTGGCCGCCGGTGCGTGGTCTGCTTGTAGGTCGTGTTGCGGTTGTTGTTGACGAAGTTGAAGCTCGAATAGTCGCGGCGATAAAGGTCGAAGCCGAGCGCGATGTTGCGGTCGAACACATAGGGCTCGGTGAAGCCCAGCTCGACCGACTTCGAATAGCTCGAATAGTTGACCGAGGCGCGCAGCGTCTGCGCCATGCCCACGGAAGTTGCGCTGCTCGATCGACAGGTTGAGAAGGAAGCGCTCGAGGCTGGAGAAGCCGGCCGAGACCTGGAGCTCGCCGGTCGCCTTCTCCTCCAGACGTCGGTCGACAGGATGACCCGGTCGGGGGCGGAGCCCTGGGTCTGCTCGATCTCGAAATTCTCCTGGAAGAAGCCGAGCGACTGGATCCGGTCGCGCGAGCGCTTGACCCGGAGCGAGTTGAACGGGTCGCCCTCGGCGAGGCGGAACTCGCGGCGGATGACCTTGTCGCGGGTGTCGGTGTTGCCGTTGATGTCGATCCGCTCGACATAGACGCGCGGCGTCTCGGCGACGTTGAACGTCACCGACATCGTCTTGGTTTCCTTGTCGCGCTGTGAAGTTGGGCTGGACGTCGGCGAAGGCGTAGCCGAACAGGCCGGCGCTCTCGTTCAGCGAGGTGACCGTGTCCTCGACCAGCTTGGCGTTGTACCAGTCGCCGGTCTTCATCGGCAGGACGCGGGTCAGGCCCTCGCTGTTGAAGTCGCGGATCTCGCTCTCGACCTTGACGTCGCCGAACTTGTAGCGCTCGCCCTCCTCGACGACGTAGGTGATGATGAAGTCGCGCCGGTCCGGCGTCAGCTCGGCGACCGCCGAGACGACGCGGAAATCGGCATAGCCGTTGGTCAGGTAGAACATGCGCAGCTTCTGCTGGTCGAAGGCCAGCCGGTCCGGATCGTAGACGTCGCCCGAGCTGAGGAAGCTGAGCAGGCCGGTCCGCTTGGTCACCATCTCGCCGCGAAGCTCGCCGTCGCCGAACTTCTCGTTGCCGAGGATGTTGATCTGGCGGATCTTGCGACTTGGGCCCCTCGTTGATCTCGAAGACGACGTCGACCCGGTTCTGCTCGAGCTGGACGATCTTGGGCTCGACCGTCGCGGCGAAGCGGCCCTGGCGGCGGTAGAGCTCGATGATCCGGGCGACGTCGGCGCGGGCCTTGGAGCGGGTGAAGATCTGGCGCGGCGCGAGCCGGATCTCGGGGGTGATCTTGTCGTCCTTGAGCCGCTTGTTGCCCTCGAGGACGATGCGGTTGATGACCGGGTTCTCGCGCACCTCGATGATGAGGTTGCCCTGGTCGTCGCGGATCGCGACGTCGGCGAACAGCTCGGTGGCGTAGAGGTCGCGAAGCGCCTCGTCGAGCCGCTCGCGGTCGTAGGGCTCGCCGACGCGAAGCTTGATGTAGGACATCACCGTCTCGGGCTCGAGACGCTGGTTGCCGGTGACGGCGATCGAGCGGATCACCGACGCTTCCGGCTGAGGCGCCGGCGGCGACTGGCGCCGGCGGCAGCGGAGTCGCCTCCTGCGCGTAGGCGGGAAGCGAGAAGCCGCCGAGGATGGTGCCGACGAGCAGGACAGAGCAAAGCCGCCGGCCGTTCGTAAATCTGTTTGTGGGTGTCACGCGTCCCCGCCCTATGGAATGAACGGACGGCGCGATCGGCCATCCTGTTTCCCTGTCGCCCCTGCCCTGCCCGATCATGCTCAGTCGATCAACCCGCCAAGCTTCGACCACAGGCCAAAAGACGCCAGATCGTTGAAGGTCACGAGGATCATCAGCGCGAGAAGGGCCGCCAAGCCGGTCCTGAACGCCCATTCCTGTGCCTCCGGCCGCAAGGGTTTCCGGCGGACGGCCTCGATCCCATAGAAGAACAGGTGGCCGCCGTCGAGCATCGGGATTGGCAACAGGTTGATGAATCCCAGATTAATTGAGATCACCGCGACGAACCACAGGAAGTGCGAGCAGCCCATGCTCGCCTGCTCGCCCGAGAATTTGGCGATCTTGAGCGGCCCGCCCAGCTCCTTGACCGAGCGGCTGCCGGTGACGATCTGGCCGAGCCCCTTGACGCGTGGTGCTGACGATGACCCAGCATTGGCGGACCGAGGCGGCGACGGCGCCCGGCGGCCGAGACCGGCGTCAGCACCTGGTCGGCGGGCTCGATGCCGAGCACCGGGCGGCGGGTCTCGTTGCCGAAGTGGTCGGTCTCGGTGAACATGCGCGGCACCGACGGCGACGCGGAACTGCCGGCCCTGCCGCTCGACGCTCGAGGGTCGAGCGGCCCGCCGGTCTTCAGCGCGACGATGCGGCAATATGTCCTCGAACCGGTCGATGACCGACGTGCCGTCGATCGCGGACGATGCGGTCGCCGGCGCCGGAGCCCCGCCGCGCTCGGCCGCCGACTGCGCCCGTGACGGCGCCGATCACCGCCGGAGTCTGCGGCACGCCGTAAGCGAGGTTGAAGCCGGTGAGGATCAGGATCGCGGCGAGGAAGTTGGTCAGCGGGCCGGCGAGGACGATCAGGAAGCGCTGCCAGACGGGCTTGGCCTGGAAGGTGCGGGCGCGCTCCTCGGCGGGAAGCGCCAGCCATTCCGGCGAAGGCTGGCCGGCGGCGTTCATGTCGCCGGCGAACTTGACGTAGCCGCCGAGCGGCAGCCAGCCGACCTTCCAGCGGGTGCCGCGCGTGTCGGTCCAGCCGGCGACCTCGCGGCCGAAGCCGATCGAGAAGGTCTCGGCCTTCACCCCGAACCAGCGGCCGACGAAATAATGGCCGAGCTCGTGGACGAAGATCAGCGGCCCGATGACGAGCAGGAAGCTCAGAGCCATCCAAATGATACCGGGATTGTTCAACGCATCACCCTTTTTACGATGGCTTCGGCCGCGCCGCGCGCCGCGCGGTCGATCTCGAGCACCTCCTCGACCGAGGCGGGCGCCGCCGGCGCATAGCATTGCAGAGTCTCGGCGGCGATGGAAGCGATGTCGAGGAAGCCGATCGCGCCCGCCGAGGAAGGCGCCGACGGCGACCTCGTTGGCGGCGTTGAGCACGGCCGGGCGCGCTCCGCCGTCGCGCAGCGCGGCGCGGGCGAGGCCGAGGGCGGGGAAACGCTCCGGATCGGGAGCCTCGAAGCTCAGGCTCGCGGTGCGCACCAGGTCGAGCCGCTCGCAGGGCGTCGCCATCCGCTCCGGCCAGGCGAGGGTATGGGCGATCGGGATCCGCATGTCGGGAGAACCGAGCTGGGCGAGGACCGATCCGTCGACATATTCGACGAGGCTGTGGACCACCGACTGCGGGTGGATGACGATCTCGAACGCCTCGGCCGGCAGCGGGAAGAGGTGGAAGGCCTCGATCAGCTCCAGGCCCTTGTTCATCAGGGTCGCGCGAATCGACCGAGATCTTGGCGCCCATCGACCAGTTGGGATGGGCGATCGCCTCGCTCGGCGTGGCGGAGCGCATCTCCTCGAGGCTCTTCTCGCGGAACGGGCCGCCGCTGGCGGTGAGGATGATCCGGCGCACCGCCTTCGGGACGGGCGCGGTCGAAGCATTGGAAGATGGCATTATGCTCGGAATCGACCGGAAGCAGCTCGGCCCCGCTCGCCTTCGCCGCCTCGATCATCAGATGGCCGGCCGAGACCAGGGCTTCCTTGTTGGCCAGAGCGACGGTTCGGCCGCCGCGGATCGCCGCCATGGTCGGGCGCAGGCCGGCGCAGCCGACGATCGCCGCCATCGTCCAGTCGGCGCCGGCGCCGGCGGCCTCGAGGACGGCCTCCTCGCCGGCCGCGGCCTCGGTGCCGGTGCCCGCCAAGGCGGCGCGAAGCGCGTCGAGCAGCGCCGGGTCGGCGATCACCGCGCGCCGGGCGCCGACCCGCCGGGCCGCCTCGGCGAGGCCGGCGACGTCGCGGTGGGCGGTGACGGCGAGGACGTCGTAGCGCTCGCGGTCGCGCTCGATCAGGTCGAGCGTGGAGCGGCCGACGGAGCCGGTGGCGCCGAGGATGGTGACGCTGCGCTGGCCGGTCACGCGAGGCTGGCGAGCAGGACGAAGAGCGTGGCGAGGATGACGGGCAGCAGTCCGTCGAGCCGGTCGAGCACTCCGCCATGGCCGGGGAGCAGGGCGCCGCTGTCCTTGACCCCGAGCCGGCGCTTGACCCTGCTCTCGTAAAGGTCGCCGAGCTGGGCGAGCAGCCCCATCGGCGCTCCCAGCCAGAAGAAGGGCTCGCCGATCCCGAACAGCCAGGCGGCGCCGGCGCCGACGAGGGCGGCTCCCGCCATCCCGCCGATCAGGCCGGCCCAGGTCTTGTTCGGGCTGATCCTGGGGGCGAGCTTGGGGCCGCCGATCGAGCGGCCGGCGAAATAGGCGAAGATGTCGGTCGCCCAGGTGACCAGCATCAGCCAGAAGACGAGCTCGAACCAGGCCCAGCTCAGAACCAGCAGGGCGAAGCTCGGCAGGGCGATGTAGAGAAAGCCCCAGCCCAGGGTCAGCCGGCGGCTCAGCAGGGCATAGACGAGGGCGAGCCCGCCGATCGCGGCGAAGCCCATCCAGATCTGCCCGAACAGTTCGAGCGAGATCTCGGCCGGGTCGCGATCGGCGGCCGGGAAGAGGATCTCGGGAAGGATCAGGGTCGGAGCGGCGAGCAGGGCGACTCCGAGCCAGGTCCAGCCGCGAACCACCCGGTGCATGTCGCCCCATTCGATCATCATCGCCGCCGCTCCGGCGGCGACGAGCAGCCGGAACGGCCAGCCGCCGAGATAGATGGCGACGCAGGCGACGGCGATCATCACCACGCCCGCGGTGAAGCGGGTGATCAGGTCCGACTGGGGCGCCGGGGCGGACGTCTCGCTCATCGGCCGCCGAACCGCCGCTCGCGGGCCGAATAATCGGCGAGCGCGGCGCGCAGCGCGTCGCCGTCGAAATCGGGCCACAGCGTGTCGACGAACAGCCAGCTCGGCATAGGCCGCCTGCCAGAGCAGGAAGTTGGACAGGCGCTGCTCGCCCGAGGTGCGGATGAGCAGGTCGAGCGGCGGCAGGCCGGCCGTGTCGAGCGCCGCCTCGATCATCGCCTCGTCGATCTCGGCGGGCGGATCTCGCCGGCCGCCGCCCGTTCGGCGATGCGCCTGCGCCGCCTGGACCAGCTCGGCGCGGGCGCCGTAATTGAGCGCGATCGCCACCGTCATCCGGTCGTTGCCCGCGGTCCGCGCCACCGCCTGATCGATCATCTTCGCAACGTCGGCCTGGAAGGCCTTGTGATCGCCCAATATCACCAGGCGCACGCCTTCCCGGTGAAGAGCGTCCAGCTCGCGCGATGATGTAGAAGCGCAGGAGCCCCATCAGGTCGTTGATCTCGTCCTCGGGGCGGCGCCAGTTCTCGGACGAGAAAGCGTAGAGGGTGAGGCATTCGACCCCCGCCTCGCCCGCCGCCCGAAGCACCTTGCGCGCCGCCTCGGCGCCCTGGCGGTGGCCGGCGGCGCGGGGCAGGCCCCTCGCCTTCGCCCAGCGGCCGTTGCCGTCCATGATGATGGCGACGTGCCGGGGGACGCCGAGCGCCGCCGGCGCCCGTCGCTCTCCGGGGTCGCCCTGGCGGAACGGACGGTCACTTCTGCAGGATTTCCTTTTCCTTGGCCGCCATCGCCGAGTCGATCTCCTTGATCGTCTCGTCGGTCAGCTTCTGGACCTCGACCTCGAGCCTCTTGTGCTCGTCCTGGCTGATCTCGTGCTTCTTCTCGTCGGTCTTGAGCGCCTCCATGCCGTCGCGGCGGACGTTGCGGACGGCGATCCGGGCCTTCTCGGCATATTGGTGGGCGAGCTTGGCGAGCTCCTTGCGCCGCTCCTCGGTCAGGTCGGGGATGGGCAGGCGGATGATTCTGGCCGTCGCTGATCGGGTTGAGGCCGAGGCCGGCGGCCCGGATCGCCTTCTCGACCGCGTTGACGTTCGACCGGTCCCAGACCTGCACCGACAGCAGGCGCGGCTCGGGCGCGGAGACCGTCGCGACCTGGTTGATCGGCATGTTCGCGCCGTAGACCTCGACGGTCACCGGATCGAGCAGGGTGGTCGAGGCCCGGCCGGTGCGCAGCCCGCCGAGATCGTGCTTCAGCGCTTCGACCGCGCCGTGCATCCGGCGCTGGATGTCGGCCTTGTTGTAGGCGGGCATGGTCTCACTCCTCGTTCTGGACGATCGTCGCGGTGCCCTCGCCGCTCAGCACCCGGGCGAGATTGCCCTGCTCGCGGATGTTGAAGACGACGATCGGGATGTTGTTGTCGCGGCACAAGGCGACCGCGCTGGCGTCCATCACCTTGAGGTCGTCCGCGAGCACCTGGTTGAAGGGCAGGCTGTCGTAGCGCTTCGCGTCCGTCTTCTTCTTGGGGTCGGCGTCGTAGATGCCGTCGACGCTGGTGCCCTTGAACAGGGCGTCGCAGCCCATCTCGGCCGCGCGGAGGGCGGCGGCGGTGTCGGTGGTGAAATAGGGATTGCCGGTGCCGGCGGCGAAGATGACCACCCGCCCCTTCTCCAGGTGGCGGAGCGCGCGGCGGCGGATATAGGGCTCGGAGACGGTCGCCATCGGGATCGCCGACTGGACCCTCGTGTCGACCCCGATCGCGCTCGAGCGCGTTCTGCAGGGCGAGCGCGTTCATCACCGTCGCCAGCATGCCCATATAATCGGCGCTGGTGCGGTCGAAGCCCTGGGCCGCGCGCGGCGAGCCCGCGGAAGATGTTGCCGCCGCCGACGACGAGGCAGAGCTCGTGGCCCGCCGCCTGAGCCGCGGCGATCTCGCCGGCCATGCGGTCGGTGGTCGCCGGATCGATCCCGAACTGCCCTTCCCCCATCAGGGCCTCGCCCGAAAGCTTCAGCAGGATCCGGTTGAAGCGCGGGCGCGGCATGGGGGTTTTGAGGTCCGATCGGCGAGTGGAAACGGCAGGGTGGCGCACCTTAATAAGGGCGCGCCACCCTGCCAAGCTTGCTTAGGCGTCGGCGGGCTCGGGCTTGCCGACCCCGGAAGCGGCGGCGACCTCCGCGGCGAAGTCGCTTTCCTTCTTCTCGATGCCTTCGCCGAGCTGGAAGCGGACATAGGCGTTGAGCGAGATCGGCGCTTCCGAGCCGCTTGGCCTCGGCGGCGATGACGTCCTCGACCTTCGTCTTGTTGTCCATGACGAAGAGCTGGCTCATCAGCGCATTCTCCTTGCGGAACTTGGCCATCGCGCCGTCGACCATCTTGGAGACGATGTCGGCCGGCTTGCCGCTCTCCGCCGCCTTCTCGGACGCGATCGCGCGC
The DNA here is from genome assembly GCA_963716155.1 of uncultured Alphaproteobacteria bacterium. GTDB lineage: Bacteria > Pseudomonadota > Alphaproteobacteria > Sphingomonadales > Sphingomonadaceae > Allosphingosinicella. Next base: position 775,826 of record OY970297.1, on the reverse strand, counting down.
TCGCGCTCGATCAGCGCCGGGTCGAGCTCGTCGCCGGTCAGCGCCTGCGGGTTGGCCGCGGCGATATGCATGGCGAGCTGCTTGCCGAGCTGGGTCAGGGCTTCGGCTTGTCGCCCTCGCTCTCGAGCGCGACGAGAACGCCGATCTTGCCGAGACCCGGCTTCACGGCGTTGTGGACGTAGGAGACGACCACGCCCTGCGGCACCTGGAGGACGGCCGAGCGGCGGAGCGACTGGTTCTCGCCGATCGTCGAGATGTTGGCGGTCAGCTTCTCCTCGACGGTGCCGCCGCCCGGATATTGCGGCCGCGAGGATGCCCTCGACGGTTCCGCGCCCTGCAGCGCGAGCCGGGTGACGAGCTGACGAACTCCTGGAACTGCTCGTTCTTGGCGACGAAGTCGGTCTCGGAATTGACCTCGACGACGGCGCCGCGATTGCCCTCGACGGCGACCCCGACCAGCCCTTCGGCGGCGGTTCGGCCGGCCTTCTTGGCGGCGGCGGCGAGGCCCTTGGCGCGGAGCCAGTCGATCGCCGCTTCCATGTCGCCCTGGATCTCGCCCAGCGCCTTCTTGCAGTCCATCATGCCGGCGCCGGTGCGCTCGCGCAGTTCCTTGACGGTGGCGGCCGTGATCTCAGCCATTTCACATGTCCTTGTTCAGAAAAATTGGAATGGGAGCGGGCGGGCGCCTGCCCTGCCCGCTCCGGCTCTCGACTTAGGCGTCGGTCAGCGCGGCTTCCGCCGGCGGGGCGTCCATCGCTCCGATATCCTCGCCGCGTGCCGGCGCTCCGCCCGACTTGCCGGCAAGGGCGGCGTCGGCGACCGCGTCGCAATAGAGGCGGATCGCCCGGCTGGCGTCGTCATTGCCCGGGACCGGGAAGGCGATGCCCTGCGGGCTGACGTTCGAATCGAGGATGGCGACGACCGGGATGCCGAGCACGTTCGCTTCCTTGATCGCCAGCTCCTCCTTGTTGGCGTCGATCACGAAGATGACGTCGGGAAGGCCGCCCATCTCGCGGATTCCGCCGAGGCTGAGCTCGAGCTTGTCGCGCTCGCGGGTGAGCTGGAGCACCTCCTTCTTGGTGAGGCCGGCGGTGTCGCCGGAAAGCTGCTCCTCGAGGCTCTTGAAGCGCTTGATCGAGTTGGAGATCGTCTTCCAGTTGGTGAGCATTCCGCCCAGCCAGCGATGGTTGACGAAATGCTGGCCCGAGCGGCGCGCCGCCTCGGCGATCGGATCCTGCGCCTGCCGCTTGGTGCCGACGAACAGCACCTTGCCGCCGGCCGCGACCGACTGGCGGACGAAGTCGAGGGCGCGCGCGAACAGCGGCACCGTCTGCGACAGATCGATGATATGGACCCCGTTCCTGTCGCCGAAGATGTACGGCTTCATCTTGGGGTTCCAGCGGTGGGTCTGGTGGCCGAAATGCGCTCCGGCCTCGAGCAATTGCTGCATGGTGACGTCGGTGGACGCCATGATAGATCTCCTTCCGGTTATACCTCTGCAGCGCCGAGAGACCCGCCTTCGCCAAAGCTATGGCGGGCCACCGGTTATGATGGCCCTGCATGTGGAATGGCGCGCATGTAGCCGCGGCGCCTCGTTAAATCAAGGTCGTCGCGGGCTAGCGGCGGAGCCTGGCCGTGCCTAGATGGAGGACCGAACAACGACGGAGCCGGTCCATGTCCCGCGAGCCATCCTATCCCAAAGACGCCGCCGTCGGCGATTCCGCCGACGCCCCGGAGGGCGGCGAAGGCTCGAAGCGGACCAAGCATCTCGTCGCCGGGGCGGCCATCGGGATCGGCTCCGCGGCCCTCGTCGCGGCCCTGCTCTACGCCAACAGAAGCCGCAAGACGGACCGCTAAATCGCTGATTCGAAAAATGAACATCGCCTGACAGCCGGGTTCAGGCGGGGCTCAAGCAACTCGCCCTAACCTCCTTCCAACAGACGAAGGAGTGATGTGATGCGTACCCTGATCCTGGCTTTTTCCGCCGCGACCCTGACCGTGCCGATGCTGCCGGCGACTCCGGCCTTCGCCAACCATCAGGCGAACGCCTACCACGGCAAGACCTGGCGCGGGTCGGACGGGCGGATCTATTGCCGCAAGTCGAACGGGACGACCGGCCTGATCGTCGGCGGAGCCGCCGGCGCCCTGGCCGGACGCGAGATCGCCGGCCGCGGCAGCCGGACCACCGGCACCGTGCTCGGAGCCGCCGTCGGAGCGCTGCTCGGCCGTCACGTCCAGCGCAACGTGATCAAGAGCCGCCGCTGCCGTTAGCGGCCTGCTCCCCGGCGGAGGCCGGGGGCCAGCGGCACTGAAGAATTGGGTCCCGGCCTTCGCCGGGAAGCAAGCGCCCCGGCCTCACGGCCGGGGCGTTTTGCTTTGGGGCCGGGCGCTCGCCATGATATGATCGTCCGTCTCTTGCGAGGGAGCGCGACGATGGGCAGGACGACGGGCTTCACGCTGCTCGGAGCAGCCTTGCTGGCCGGCGGAACGGGGCTGGTGGCCAATCCCGGAGGCTCCGGCGGGAGCGCGCCGAGCTCGAGCGCTCCGGGCTACGATCCGGCCGCCGAATATCGCAAGGGCATGGAGGCGCTCCAGGCGCAGCGCTACCAGGAAGCCCGAAAGGCCTTCGACCGGGTGCTCGGAGTCGCTCCCGGAGACGCCAACACCCTGTTCCTCGCCGGGCTCGCCGCCGCCGGCCTCGACGACCTCAAAGGCTCGCGCAAATATTACGAGCGGGCGATCAAGGCCGACAAGGAGCTGGTCCCGGCACGGCGGGAGCTCGGAGTCACCTACGTCAAGCTCGGCGAGAAGGAGAAAGCCGACGCCCAGCTCGCCGCCCTGAAGGCGATGCAGGACAAATGCGCCGGCGCCTGCGCCAAGGCGGCCGAGATCGGCGGCGCGGTCCAGGCCCTGACCGCGGCGATCGGGGCGCCGCCGCAGGCGCGGCTCGAGACCCGGCCGAGCCTGCTCTTCGCCAGCGCCGCCGGCGGCGACCGCGCCTATCTCGACGCGTGTCGCCCTGATCAACGAGGGCCGCTACGAGGCCGCGATCGAGTCGCTCGACGCCGCCCGGGCGACCTTCGGGCCCGCATCCGGACGTTCTCACCTATCTCGGCTTCGCCCACCGCAAGCTCGGCCGCTTCGACGCCGCCGAGACCTATTACAAGGCGGCGCTGGCCGCGGTCCCCGACCATCGCGGCGCGACCGAATATTATGGCGAGCTGATGGTCGAGCGCGGCGACCTGGCCGGCGCCGAGAGGATGCTGGCGAAGCTGGAAGCCTATTGCGATTTCGGCTGCGCCGAGGCCGACGAGCTGCGGCGATGGATCCAGGCCGCGCGCTCGCGCGCTTCCTGAGCGCCCTCCCCCTCGCGCTTCTGCTCGGCGGCGCCGCGGACAGCCTGAAGCTGCCGGTGCGCGAGGCGCGCTGGCTCGCGCCGGGAACGCTGTACAGGGGCCTGAGCCGGGAGCCGGCGGAATGTTTCGCGCCGCCGGCCGATCCCGCGGGGCGCCGGCGGGCGCGAGATCGGCCGGATCGCCTTCCGAACCCCGCTTGCTGCTCGGCGGCCAGGCGGCCCGGGCCGGGCTCAGCTGCGCGAGCTGCCACCGCAACGGCCGCGGCAATCCCGATTTCCTCTTTCCCGGCCTCTCCGCCGAGCCCGGCACCGCCGACGTCACCGCCTCGCTGATGAGCAGCCACCGCGGCGACGGCCGCTTCAATCCGAAGCCGATCCCCGATCTGGGCGGGCCCCGCTCCGCCCTGAAAGTGCCTCAGGACCCGGCCGGCGGCGAGGCTGGAGACGTTCATCCGCGGCCTCGTCGTCGAGGAGTTCGACGGCCCGGAGCCGGCCGCGGCGGTGCTCGACGGCCTCGCCGCCTATGTTCGCGCGCTGCGGCCGGAGGCCTGCGCGGGCGGCGGGCGGAACGTCGGCCTCGCCTCGCGGCTGGCGCTGGTCGACCGAAGCGGTGGAGCTGGCCGCGGGCGAGGAAGGCGAGACCCGCCGGCTGCTGCTCGCCGCCGCCCGATCGAGCTGGGCGCGATCGACGAACGCTTCGCCATTCCCGGCGGCGAATCGGCGCGGGCCGTGCTTCGCGAGGCCGACCGCGAGCTGGCGCGGCTGCGCTCCGGCGGCGGCGACCTCGACTCCTGGCATCGCGACTGGCCCGAGCGGCGCCGCGAGCTGCTTCGGCTCGAGCGGCGCTCGCTGTTCGACCGGCGCAGGCTGAAGGCGGCGCTCGCCGGCTAGCCCCTCGGCCGCATCCAGGGAAGATTGCCGCCGAACAGCAAAGGCAGGGTCAGCTCCGTCTCCGCCGGAGCCTCCGGGAAGCGCGTGGCGCGGATGATCTGGACGACCTGGCCGACGACGACCCCGGCGCTGTTGCCGTCGGCTCGGGCCAGTCGGTCGACCAGCCGGTCGATGTTCGAGACGCTGCCGTCGGCCTCGATCCTGATCCTGAGGACGAGCGGGCCGTGATGGAGGACGTGCTTGCTCTGAACGTCCGAAAGCAAGGGTCGAAGCGCGTCGTGGACCGCCCGCGCCGCGACGACCGCGTCGAGCGACCCTTCCGCCGTCGGTCCGCTTTCGCTGATATGGCCGTGCAGGACGAACCGGCCCTCGACCGGGTTCATCGAGCCGTCGACCCGCTGGACGCCGTGCGGCATCCGGTCGTCGAACAGGGTGAGGCGGTTGAACTTCGGCTCGATCAGGTCGAGCAGGCCGGCGCCGGCGGAGGGGTTGCCCATATTGTTCCGGAACAGGTCGCCCTCCTTGAGGACGATGGTCTCGCCGCCCATCGTCCGGCGCTCGTCGCTGGTGAGCGAATAGACGAAGCCGAAGCGGCCGTTCGCCGAATCGTTGTGCAGCTTCTGCTCGCAGCCGTCGACGTAGAGGCTGAGATAGGGCCGGGTGACGTGGCCGAGGCCGAGCATATATTCGGACCAGATGGTCAGCCCGCGGACGAACCGGTCGACCAGCGCCGGCTCCATCACCTTTTCCGGCAGGGTCCTCAGATAGGTGTAGAGGCCCGGCACGTGCCAATAGTTCCACACCTGGTGGCGGTCGGGCTTGTGGTTCTGGGGATCGGCGAAATGGTCCTCGATCCCCCGCCGCATCGCCATCGCGTCCTCGAGCGGGAGGAAGTCGTCTAGGATGATGTAGGGCGTCGAGAAGGTGATGATCCCCTCCTCCACCTCCGATTCCGCCTCCGCCGCCTCGCCTTGTGACGTCATGACGCCTCCTGTAGAATGAAGGAGCGACCAGTGATAAGCTGTTGAGGCGACTTCACAAGACGCCAGGAAAAGAAGCTCGGCGGCTGGGCCTTCGAGCCGCCGGTAAAGGAGAGCCGAATGACGAGACTGATCCTCGTGGCCGCGGCAGGCTTGCTGCTCGCCACCGCCAATACCCCTCCGGCGACGGAAGGCGAGTTGTCGTCGGTCGTCGCGGCCCCGGCCCCCGGCCACGCCGCCAAGCCGGTGGAGCCCGCCAAGCCGGCGAAACCCGCTTATGCGGCGGCCGGCGCCTATCCGCGCTGCTCCGCCACGGTTCGCGACCGCTGCCAGCAGGGCCGTTCGGCCAAAGCCCACAAGCGCCATCGCGAGGTCCAGCTGGCGATGCGGGCCGGCGAGCGCGGCTGACCTTCATTCCTCTCCGCGAATCGCGGGGAGGAAGGCGAGCCGCTTCACATCTCCCGCCCGTACCATTCGTCGAGCCGCATCAGCTGATCATATTCCCCGTAAGGGGCGTGCTCGGGATGGAGCTTGGCGGTGAACGGCTCGTCGCCGGTCAGCCACCGCGCCGCCGCGCCGAGGAAGTTGCGGGTGGCCATAGTCGTGAATTCGGCCGGATCGACGCCGGTGCGGCCGCCGACCGGGCTGGCGACGTAGCCGAGCCGGCCCGACCGCTCGCGCGCCAGCGACCAATATTCGAAGCAGGCGGGAATGCCCTCGATTCCGTCGAACCCGCCGCGGGCGGCGATCAGGCCGAGCAGCCCGAGCTGCAGCGAATAGCCCTCGGCCACCGCCTTGGCGCTCGGCGGCTTGCCGGTCTTGTAGTCGACGATGGCGAGCCGGCCGTCGGCGAGTCGGTCGATCCGGTCGGCCTCGCCGTACAGCCTGACCCCGTCCAGCTCGATCTGCCCCTTCGCCTCGGCCGCGGCGGGGCGGCGGCCCGAAGCGAGATTCCTCGCCATCTCCGCCGCGATCCAGTCGATCGCCTCGAGCAGGCGCGGCTGCCACAACGCGCGCATCAGCGGATGGGCGGCGGCGTCGCTCAGCAGCGCCTCGGCCCGCGGCCTCAGCCGCGACGGCTCGCAATCGTCCTCCTTCATCCACGCCTCGAGCGCCCGGTGCACCGCGCTGCCGCGCCAGGCGGCGCTCGGGATCGGCGTCGATCGCGTCGAGCGGGGCGAAGCCGAGCATCTTGCGCGCGTAGAAGGCGAATGGGTCGGCCTTGAGCCGGTCGACGTCGGTGACCGCGATCCGCCGCGGCCGAAGCTCGACGGCGGGGCTCGGCGCGGGCCGGGCGGCGGGGAGGAAGCGGGCCGGCCGGTCGAGGCCGCGCGCCCAGTTGCGATGGCGCGGCGAGCGGGTGATCCCGGCGGTCATCGCCTCCAGCCGAAGCCAGAAGCGCGAGGCGATGGCGGGCGAGCGGGCGTCGCGGCGGGCGCGGGTGACGAGCACCTCGCGGCCGCCGAGCGCGACCGCGAAATCGTGGGCGGCGAGGCCGATCCGGCGCTCGAGGCCGGGCAGGCCGAGCTCGTGGCGGACCCGCGGCGCGAGCCACGGGTCCGGCGTCGGCAGCGGCGGCCACACGCCCTCGTTGAGGCCGCCGAGGATGACGAGGTCGGCCGATTGCAGCCGCGCCTCGATCAGGCCCCAGATGAACAGGCGGGGATGCTGGCCGTAAGGCGGGCGAACCGCCACCGCGGTCGAGAAGCTGCTCGAGCAGGGCCGGCAGGCTGGCCGGCGAGATCCGCTCGGGGCCGTCGGCGGAGGCCGGCTCGGCGGCGGCGAGCAGCTCGGCGGCGGCCCGTCCGGCGGGTCCCGCCCAGACCGCGTCGCCGGTGAGCTCGCGAGGCGGTCTCGCGAAGCAGCCCGATCAGCCCGGCCAGCGCCCGCGCGCTCGCTCCGGAAGCCCTGCTCGAGCGCCGCGAAGGCGAGGCACGACCCGCTTCCACCAGGCCAGCGCCCGCTCGCGCCGGTCGCGGTCGCGGCCGGCTCTCGGTCGAGGAGATGCTCGGTGATGCCGTCGAGGCCGGCGGGCGGGCGCGGGCCGCGCAGGGCGAGGTCGAGCGCCCGGGCGCCTTCCAGCCAGTCCAGCCGCCCCTCCCCCTTCATCACCAGCGGATGCTTGAGCAAAGCGAGCAGCGGCACCGGCGCGAACTGCTCCGCCGCGGCCGTGGCGAGGGCGAGCAGCAGGGTGCCGGGGGCGAGCTGCGACAGCGGCCGGCCGGCGCTGTCGTCCGCTTCGACCCCCCAGCGGCGCAGATGGGCCGAGACGCGGCGGGCGAGGTTGCGGTCGGGAGTGACCAGGGCGGCGGTTCGGCCCGGGATCTCCAGGGCCTCGCGCAGGGCGATGGCGATCGCCTGCGCCTCCTCGGCGGGATCGGCGAGCTCCAGCGCCCGGACTCCGGTGAGCCGGCGGTCGGCGGGGCGGAGCGCCTGCCAGCGGTCGGTGAAGGCGGCCGGCTTCATCGCATTGGCGATCGCCCGGCTCCGGGCGGCCGGAGCGTCGCGCCCGCCGCCCCAGCGCCACCTTTCGACCTCGCCGCGGCCGACTCCCATCCGGTCGAGGAGCAGCTTCAGGTGGAATTGCGGATGGGTCTCGACCGAGCGGCGGCGCAGGCCCGTGGCCTCGTCCGGCTCGTGCGGGCCGAGCGCATCCCATTCGTCCGGCGCCATGTCGAGGTCGAGGCCGGGAAAGACGACCAGCCCGTCGTCGAGGCGGGCGACGACCCGAAGCAGCCGGGCGATGGCGGGCGCCGGGCTGGTGATTCCGGCGGCGGCGACGAAGCCCGGCGGCGGCGCCTCGCGCCAGCGTTCGGCGACGGCGGCGAGCAGGCGGTTGCGGCGGTCGGCGAGGTCGATCCGGCCGCGCTCGGCGAGCAGCCGGGGCCATTGGTCGAGTATTACACCCAGTCGATCGAGCGATTTCTGCCAGTGGAGCGAGAGGTCGGGCAGGTCGGCGGCGAAGCCGCGCAGGCGGGCGGGCTCGATCTCCTCGACGAGCAGCTGGTCGAGCGTCCGGGCGAGATCCTCGGCGAGCCGGAGCGCCTCCGCCGCCTCGATTCCGGCGAGATGGCGCTGGACCAGCCGGGCGAGCAGGAACAGCCGCTCGATCGGCTCGACCGCGGGCGGGATGTCCTCCCCGTCCCCGAGCGGCTCGAGCGCGCCGCCGATCCGCTCGTCGAGCTCCGGATCGCCGATCGGGACGAGCCGCGGCAGGAGCAGCCCGCCGCCGGAGCGCCGGACGAAGGCGTCGGCGATCGCCCGGGCGGCGCGGTTGTTGGGGACGAGGACGATTCCGGTGGCGAGCCCGGTGTCGCCGCGGCCGTGCGGGCGATCAGGCCGGCGGCGAGCGCGTCGGCGAAGGCGCGGTGCGGCGGGATGGTGTAGACGCGGGGCCGGCTCACCCGGGGAGCCTAGCCGCCGGGTCACGCAAGCCCAAGGATTTCCTCGGCCTTCTTGATGTTGGGCGGAGCGCCGATGTCGAACCACAGGCCCTCGTGGACGGCGCCGAACAGCCGGCCCCTGGCGATCGCCCGGTCCCACAGCAGGTTGGTCGAGAAGGCGCCCTCGGGCAGCTCGCCGTCGAACAGGCGCTTCGAGACCATCTGGACCCCGGTGTAGACGAAGGGGGCGACTCCGCCCGCCTTGCGGCGGCGAAGCGCTCCGGCGGCGCTCATGTGGAAGTCGCCCTGGCCCTTGTGGCAATGGGCTCGGGCGAGCGGGACGAGCAGCAGCAGGGCGTCCATCCGCGTCGTCGTCCCAATGGGCGGCGAGCAGCCGGAGCGAATCGACCGGGCCGTCGACCCACAGATTGTCCGAATTGACGACGAGGAAGGGATCGGAGTCGATCAGGGGCAGCGCCCGGACCAGCCCGCCGCCGGTCTCCAGCAATTGATCGCGCTCGTCGGAGACAGTGATCTCAAGGCCTTGCGTCCGGTTCCTGAGATGCGCCTCGAGCGCGTCGGCGAGATAATGGACGTTGACCACGACCTTCTCGACGCCCGCCGCGCGGAGCCGGTCGAAGCAATGGTCGAGCAGAGGCTTGCCGGCCACCTCGACCAGCGGCTTGGGCCGGGTCGCGGTCAGCGGGCGCATGCGCTTGCCGAGCCCGGCGGCCATCACCATCGCGGTCTTCGGCACCTCGCCGCCCGGCACCGGCCGGAGCGCGAGCGGACGGCGCTGGCGGTTCATGCCGCGGCGGCCTCGGCCCAGGCGGCGGCGCGCTTCTCGGCCGGCACGTGCGAGTCGAACCAGGCTCGGACCGGGGCGAGCGCGGGATGGGCGAGATTGCGCTCCAGATAGGTCCAGACCCGCGGCTGGAGGGACAGGTAATGATCCTTGCCGTCGCGCTTCCACAGCCGGGTGAAGATGCCGAGGATCTTGGTGTTCCGCTGGGCTCCGAGGATCTCGTAATGGGCCCGGAAGAGGTCGCGGTCGGCGACGTTCGCCGCCGCGCAATAGCGCTCGATCATCGCCTCCTCGAGCTCGGGCGCGACGTCGTAGCGGCCGCTTCCCTGGAGGAGCGATTCGAGATCGTAGGCCGGGTGGCCGGCGAGGGCGTCCTGGAAGTCGAGAAGGCCGAGCTCGCGTCCGCCCGGGCAGGACCATCAGATTGTCGGCATGATAGTCGCGAAGCACCAGCACCGGATTGTTCTCGACGATCTCGAGAACCCCGCCCCAGACCTGCCGCCACGCCGCCATGTAGGAGGCCTCGTCGACCTCCATGCCGAGCGCCGGCGCATACCAGTCGGGGAAGAGCAGCACCTCGCGGCTCATCGCCTCGTCGTCATAAGGCGGCGAGGTCGGCCGGCGCGGGCTGGCCGGCGAGGCGGGCCAGGATGTCGACCGCCGCTTCGTAGATCGTCGCGCTCGCGCTGCGGCTCGCGCTGGAGCAGCGGGCCGACGCGGTCGTCGCCGAAATCCTCGAGCAGGAGGAGGCCCCGGCGCGATCGACGGCGAGCGGCCGCGGCGGGTGGAAGCCGCGGTCGAGCAGATGGCCGGCGACGGTCAGGAACGGGCCGATATCCTCATGCTCGGGCGGAGCGTCCATCAGCACCGCGGTCTCGCCGCCGGCGCGGTGGACCCGGAAATAGCGGCGGAAGCTGGCGTCGCCGGCGAGCGGCCGGATCTCGGCGCCCGCCCAGCCGTGCTTCGCGAGGAAATCCGGAGCCGCTGCGGGCGGAATCATCGGGGCGGCCATCGCGCTTCCCAAGCGGCGGGCACTGCGGCTGTCAAGGCGCGCGCGCCCTCCCCCTCCCGCTTCAGGGTGAGGCGAAGCGAATGGCGGCCACAGGGCGTCCGCCATCCGCTCCGGCCATTCGACGATCAGGGCGCCGTCCTGCGAGCGCCTCGTCGAGCGCCAGCTCCTCCAGCTCGGCCGGGATCCTCGATCCGGTAGAGGTCGACGTGCCAGACCGGCAGAGCGAGCGTCTCGTAGGGGATGACGATCGGGAAGGTCGGGCTGGCGACCTCGCCGTCATGGCCGAGGCCGGCGAGGATCCCGCGCGCCAGGGTCGTCTTGCCCGCGCCGAGCTCGCCGAACAGGGCGACGACGTCGCCGGCGCGGAGCTCCGCCGCCAGCGACGGCCAATGCCTCGTCTCGGCTGGTCAGGACATCTTCTCTCGCCTTTCGCGAGGGGCCGCGAAGCGAGGTAGCTGCAGCGTGCGCTCACCTCCCACCGCTTCGCTGCTCCTCTCCCGTAAGGACGGGAGAGGCGGCATCGGCGCTTCACGTCCGCCGGGCAGGCGCAGGGTGACGGTGGTGCCCTCGCCCGGCTCGGAGACCAGCTCGATCGTCCCGCCATGGGCCTCGACGAACTGCTTGGCGAGCGGCAGGCCGAGGCCGAGCGCGGCCTCGTCGGCGCCGCGCGGCTCGGCGGTGCGGCTGAAGCGGTCGAACACCCGCGCCTGGTCGGCCGGCGCGATGCCGCGGCCATTGTCGGAGACGGTGATCGCCGCTTCCTTGCGGTTGCCGGCGGCGTGGAGGAGCACCCGGCCGCCCGCCGTCGGTATAGGCGATGGCGTTCTTGAGGACGTTGTCGAGCGACTGGCGGAGGCGGGCGCGGTCGCCGGCGACGGTGCCGAGCGCCGGTCTCGATCTCGACGGCGAAGTCGATGCCCTTGCGCGCGGCGACCTCGCGGAAGGCGTCCGCCGCCTCGGCGCAGAGCCTTCCTCAGGTCGACCTTGTCCTCGGCGAGGAGCAGGCTGCCGCTGTCGCTCTGGGTGAGGTCGAGGACGTCGTCGATCAGCGCGCCGAGCCGGGCGACCGAATTCGAGGATCGCCGTCGACATATTCGCCGGGCGGTCGGCGTCGAGCTCGCCGGCATAGCCGCCGGCGAGCATCTCGGCGAAGCCGCCGATCGAGGTCAGCGGGGTGCGAAGCTCGTAGCTCATGTTCGAGACGAAGGCGGTCTTGAGCCGGTCCGCCTGCTCGAGCGCCTGGGTGCGCTCGCGGAGCGCCGCCTCGACGGTCCGGCTGGCGGTGACGTCGAGCATCGTGAACAGCGCGTTGCCGTCGGGAAGCGGCACCGCCGCGAACTCGAACTCGCGGCCGTCGGTGAAGGCGACCCGGCCGGTCCGCTGCTTGCGCTCGACGGTGGCGCTGCGGACCAGCTCGCGGACCAAAGCGGCGTGGCTCGAGTTCCTCAGCTTGCGGCCGATATGGGCGGTCAGCGAATCGATCCGCGGATGGCCGGCGAGCTGCTCCTCCTCGAACTCCCAAAGCTCGCGGAAGCGGTTGTTCCAGAGGTGGAGGCGGCCGTCCGAGGCGAAGACTCCGACCGCCTCGAACAGATTGTCGAAGGTCGCGGTCCGGACCCGGAGCAGGGTGTCGCGCGCCGAGGCGAGGCGGAGCTGCTCGGTGCGGTCCTCGAAGATGAGCAGCAGGCCGCCGTCGGGAAGCGGCTGGGCGACGACCCGCAGGTGGCGGCCGCCGGGCAGAAGCCAGTCCTCCTCCTCGGCGGCGAGCCCGCCGGTGAACCAGCGGTCGTGCTCCTTCTTCCATTCCGGAAAGTCGCGGACCTCGGGCATGTGGCCGGTCTCGCGCATCGCGTCGAGCAGGCGGTTGAACTCGGGCCGGTCGGCGAGGAAATCGGGCCTGAGCGCGAACAGCCGGGCGAAGGGCTGGTTGGAGAAGATCAGGCCGCGGTCGCGGGCGAACTGGGCGACCCCGGCGGAAAGCCGGTCGAGCATGTCGCGCTGGGCGTGGACGAAGCGGGCGAGCTCGGAGCGGGCCTGCTCGCGGTCCTCGACGTCGATCGCATAGCCGGCGACGCCCGACCTCGCCGAGCGGCACCTCGACCACCCGCATCATCCGCCGCTCGCCGCCGACCGTCGCCGGGACGGTGCGGCTGTGGGCCCGCCCGGTCTCGCGGACGGCCGCCGCCTCGGCATGGACGGCCGCCTCGCCGTCGTCGACCAGCTCGACCGAGGCTTCGATCACGCGCCCGGCGTCCTCGGCCTCGACCGCGGCGACATAGGCGCTGTTGACCATGGCGAGGCGCAGGTCGGGGCCGCGATGCCAGATCGGGAAGGGCGCCGCCTCGATCAGCCCCGACAAGGCGTCGAGCGCGGCGGCGAGCCGGGCGGTCCGCGCTCGCGAAGCTCGGCCATCTCCTCCTCGCCCTCGGTCGCGTCGGTCGAGCCAGAGGAGGACGGTGCCGGGCGGGATAGGAGGGCGGCGCGGGGCCGCCGCGGATCCGATAGACCCGGGCCGAGCCGGTCGGCCGGACCGACAGCGCGAAATTCCCGGCCGCGGCGGCGGAGCTCGCCACCTGGGCCTCGATCCGCTCCATATCCTCCTCGCCGAACGCCGCGGCGAGGTCGGACAGTCGGACCGGCGACGTCGGCGAGGCCGAGCGCCAGGGCGACCCGCTCCGCTTCCTCGAGCCGGCCGTCGCGGTGGACGACCAGCGGAAGCGCCGGCGAGGCGGCGAGCAGGGCCTCGTGATGGCGGGTCGCCTCGATCCGGACGGCGGCCTCCCGGCCGCGGCCGAGGCCGCGCACCGTCGCCCAGGCCGCCAGCGCCAGCCAGGCGCCGGACACGAGCGCGATCGCCGCCAGCATCGTCGGGGAGAGGGTCAGCATGGAGGCCCCTCTCTAACGGGGGTCCATGGGGTTCGGAAGGGCATTGTAGCGGGTAATCCCCTCTCCCGTCCTTCAGGGGAGAGGAGGGGCCCATCGCGCAGCGATGGGAGGTGAGGGTCTGTACACCGGAGTCAGCAAGACCTTCACCTCCCAAGCCTTCGGCTTGGGCCCCTCCTCTCCCGCGAAGCGGGAGAGGGAGATCATTTCTCCCACCAGTAAGGCGCCCGCGTCCCGGTGCCCGTCACCACCTCGTTCATCGTCACCGGGTCGTAGAGCCGGCCGCCGAGCATCACCCGGTGGACCTTGTCGCTGTTGCGGATGTCGACCGTCGGATCGGCGTCGAGGACGACGAGGTCGGCGAGCTTGCCGGCCTCGAGCGAGCCGACGTCGCGCTGGCATAGCCGAGCGACGTCGCCGCCGCGATCGTTCCGGCGCGCAGCGCCTCGACCGGGCGTCATGCCGCCGCGCACGAACGACCACAGCTCCCAGTGCGGCCCGAGCCCGGCCTGCTGGCCGTGGGCGCCGATCGAGACCTGGACGCCGCGGTCGGCGAGCTTCTTCGCCTCGCGGGCGGTGTCGTCGTCGACGAAATCCTCCTCGGGCGCCATCGTCCGCCGGACGTTCTGGGCGGCGAGCAGGGTCGGCGGCGCGTGGCGCGACAGCAACGGATGGCGCCACACGTCGGTATGCTGGCGCCAGTAGGGATCGCCGGCGAGGCCGCCATAGGTGACGACCAGGGTCGGCGTGTAGTTGGTCTTCGATCTGGCGACCAGAGGCTGACGACGTCCTCGTAGAAGATGCTCGACCGGCACGTTGTGCTCGACGCGTCGCGTTGCCGTCCTGGATCAGCGTCATGTCCATGCTGAAGAGCGAGCCGCCCTCGGCGACGACCTCCATCCCCTCGCGCTGGGCCGCCGCCACCACCATCTGGCGCTGGTCGCGCCGCGGCTGGTTGTAGTTCTTGACGCTCTGCGCGCCCTGCGCCTTCAGCCGCCGGACGTGGGCGAGCGCGTCGTCGAAGCTGTTGATCTCGGCATAGACGTCGGCCGCCTTGGCGCCGTAGACGATCTCGCCGGTCGAGAAGATGCGCGGGGCGACGATCTTGCCGGCGCGCTGCATCTCCGACGGCGGCGAAGATCTCGGCCGCGCTCGCCGACGGGTCGTGGATCGTCGTCGAGCCGAGCGCGAGGTTGGCGATCGACGACCAGTTCTGCTGCGGGACGAGGTCGTCCTCGCCCTGCGGGCCGTGGGCGTGGGCGTCGACCAGGCCGGGGATGATCGTCTTGCCGGCGACGTCGACCGTCTTCGCGCCGGCCGGGATCGCGACCTCGCCGCGCCGGCCGACCGCGGCGATGCGGTCGCCGCGGACGACGATCACGCCGTCGTCGATGATCCCGCCGTCGGCCGCCGGCCATGGTGACGATCCGCGCGCCGGTGAGCGCGACGGTGCCGGTCGGCCGGTCGGCGGCGACGTCCATCGACAGCGACACGCCGGTCGTCGGCGGCTTGAACTTGGGCGCGTTCTCGGCCGGCGGCGCGGTGCCGAACAGGGCGGCGGTGTCGGCCGTGTAGACGGTCGGGCCGATGCTCCAGTGGAGCCGGCGGCCGCCGCTCGACCAGTGGATGAAGTCGGCGCCGACCGCGCTCGCCTTGCGTCACCGGCAGCGGCCCGCCCTTGGCGTCGGCGGCGACGTCCTGGGTGCCGGGCATCAGCGGCATGACGAACGCCTGGTAGTTCTGGCGGAAGGCGACGAACTGGCCGTCGGGCGAGACCTGATAGTCGCTGACCATCTCGCCGGTCGAATGGACGTGCTTCGCCTCGCCGTTGAGGTCGGTGCTGACCAGCTGGCGCTTGTTGTCGGCCGGGACGATCATGAAGATGCGGTCGTTCGACGGCGCCGAACTGCGGCTCGGCGCCCTCGCGGGCGACGCGCACCGGCGTGCCGCCGGTCGCGGCGACGCGGTAGATGCCGGGATTCTCCGACCAGCTGGGCGAGGTCAGGAAGCCGCCCTGCCCCTGCTCGAAGACGATCGTCCTGCCGTCGGGCGAGAAGCGCGGGCGGGCGATAATGGCCGGGCTGGGTGGTCACGTCGCGGGCCGCGCCGCCGGCCGCCGCGACGGTGCGGATCCGGCCGAGGCCCTGGTCGGTCCAGCCGACGTAGACGATCGCTCCGGCCGTCGCGCGACCAGGACGGGAAGAGCTCGAGCTCGGCCTCGTCGCCCTTGACCAGCCGGCGGGCCGCGCCGCCGGCGGCGGGCTTGACCCACAACTTGCCGAGCGTCTCGAAGACGATCTGGCGGCCGTCGGGCGAGACGCTCGCCCAGCGCGGCATCTTGGTCTGGAAGCGGTCGGGCGCGACCTCGACCTGCGGGTGCATGGCGTCGATCGACGACCCGCGTGTCGTTGACCCGGAACGGGATCTCGCGCGCGTCCGCCGCCGTCGGCGTCGACCCGGCGGAGCTTGCCGCCGGCCCAGAAGACGATCGACTGCGGCTGTCCGGCGTCCAGTCCATGTTCGGATAGACGCCGGTCACCGCCCAGGTCTCCTGCACGTCCTGGTCGAGCGCGTCGTAGATCTTGCGCTCCTCGCCGGAGACGAGGTCCTTGACGTAGAGCTTCGACTTGGCCGCGCTCGCGGCGGACGAAGGCGATCTTCTTGCCGTCCGGCGACGGCGTCGGCCGCACCGAGCCGCCGGCGCCGGAGACCGACCGTCGTGACCTCGCCGGTCTCGAGCTCGTAGCGCTCGATCTCGAACAGATTGGTGTTCGAATCCTGGGCATATTCGAAGATCGGGCCCGGGCGTGATGTTGCGGGTGAAGTAGATGGCCTTGCCGTCGGGCGCGTAGATCGGCTCGCCGAGCTCCTTCTGGTGCTGCTCGTTGGGCTTCTTGACCAGCGGCACGCCGCCGCCGCCGGAGACGTGGTAGAGCCAGACCTCGCCGGTGCCGAGCGAGCGGCCGGTGGTGAAATGCTTCTTGGCGGCGATGAAGCGGCCGTCCGGGCTCCAGCTCGGCTGGTTGAGCAGCCGGAAATCCTCCTTGGTCAGCTGGCGCTTGTCCGAGCCGTCGGCGTTCATGATCCAGATATTGTCGCCGCCGCCGCGGTCCGAGGTGAAGGCGATCCGGCGGCCGTCGGGCGAGAAGCGCGGCTGCTGCTCGTAGGCGAGGCCCTCGGCGATCCGGGTCGGCGTGCCGCCGGCGATCGGCATGGTGTAGATGTCGCCGAGCAGGTCGAAGGCGATCGTCCGCCCGTCGGGCGAGACGTCGACGTTCATCCAGGTGCCCTCGTCGACGTTGATCGGGACCTGGCGGGTGGTCAGGCCGGTGGGCGCGTTGACGTTCCACTTGGCCGGCTTGTCGGGCTCGGTGGCGGGGGCCCGGGCGGCGGCGGGCGGAAGCGGCTGGACCGGCTTCTGCTCGGGGTTGATCACCTCATTCTCGGGCGCCTGGGTCTCCTGGACCGGCGGCGGAGTCGGCTGCGGCGGAGGCGCCACCTGAGCCCCCGCCTGAGTGGCCGCCAGAACCACGGCGATCGCCGCCGTCACCCGATATTTCATGCATCCCTCCAGCTGGTTTTGGAGGGGCTTTAAGAGGGAAAAGCGCGCACGTCTTGCGTAAAAAAAGGGGGCGGCACTTTCGCGCCACCCCCTCGGATCAGCCATGGACATGGCTCAATAGCGGTAATGGTCCGGCTTGAACGGCCCTTCGGTCGGCACCCCGATGTAGCTCGCCTGCTTGTCGGTGAGCTTGGTCAGCTTGACCCCGAGCTTGTCGAGGTGGAGCGCGGCGACCTTCTCGTCGAGGTGCTTGGGAAGGACGTAGACGTCGTTCTTGTACGTCTCGGCCTTGGTCCACAGCTCGATCTGGGCCAGCGTCTGGTTGGTGAAGCTGGCCGACATGACGAAGCTCGGATGGCCGGTGGCGTTGCCGAGGTTGACGAGGCGGCCCTTCGACAGGACGATGATCTTCTTGCCGTCGGGGAACTCGACCTCGTCGACCTGCGGCTTGATCTCGGTCCACTTCATGTTCTGGAGGGCGCCGATCTGGATCTCGCTGTCGAAATGGCCGATGTTGCAGACGATCGCCATGTTCTTCATCGCGCGCATGTGGTCGACGGTGATGACGTCGGCATTGCCGGTGGCGGTGACGAAGATGTCGGCGCGCTTGGCGGCTTCCTCCATCGTCACGACCTCATAGCCCTCCATCGCCGCCTGCAGGGCGCAGATCGGGTCGACCTCGGTGACGATGACCCGGGCGCCGCCGTTGCGAAGCGAAGCGGCGCTGCCCTTGCCGACGTCGCCGAAGCCGGCGACGCAGGCGACCTTGCCGGCCAGCATGACGTCGGTGCCGCGGCGGATGGCGTCGACCAGGCTCTCCTTGCAGCCGTAGAGATTGTCGAACTTCGACTTGGTGACGCTGTCGTTGACGTTGATCGCCGGGAAGGGAAGCTTGCCCTGCTTGGCGAGCTCGTAGAGGCGGTGGACGCCGGTGGTGGTCTCCTCGGAGACGCCCTTGATCGCCTGCACGGTCTTGGTGAGGAAGCCGGGCGACTTGGCGATGACCCGGCGGACGGTGGCCTGGAAGACCTCCTCCTCCTCGTTGGTCGGCGCCGGGAATTCCTCGCCCGCCTCGATGCGCGCGCCCCAGAGCGCGAACATGGTGGCGTCGCCGCCGTCGTCGAGGATCATGTTGCAGGTCTCGCCATTGCCCCAGTCGAAGATCTTCTCGACATAATCCCAATATTCCTCGAGCGTCTCGCCCTTGACGGCGAACACCGGGACGCCCGACGCGGCGATGGCGGCGGCGGCGTGATCCTGGGTCGAGAAGATGTTGCACGAGGCCCAGCGGACCTGCGCCCCGAGCGCGGTCAGGGTCTCGATCAGCACCGCGGTCTGGATCGTCATGTGGAGCGAGCCGGTGATGCGCGCGCCCTTGAGCGGCTGCGAGGCCCCGAACTCCTCGCGCAGGGCCATCAGGCCCGGCATCTCGGTCTCGGCAATCTCGATTTCCTTGCGACCGTAATCGGCGAGGCCGATGTCGCGGATCACATAATCGTCAAAACGGGTCTGGGCCTGGGTCGCCACCTACGGTCTCCTGTCGCAAAGAAAAGACCGCCGGCACGAAGGGGCGGTCGCAGGCCGCGCTCTAGCCGCAACCCGCCCCCGATGCAAATATAAAGATATCTTTATATGTGGTGGAAGCAGCGCCTCAGAGGCTGAGCCCGACCGCGGCGAGAAGCGGCGCAGCATAAGGCGAAGCGGCGCCCAGCCAGCCGCCGACCTGGACGACCAGATCTCCGACCTTGCCCACATGCTCCGAAAAGTCCCCGGCCTTTTTCGCATAGCCGATCGCGCGTTCCAGGCTTCCGGCCACCTCCGCGGGGTCGGGTGCGTCCTTCGCCGCTTCCTCGCCGGCGTCAGCCAGCGCCCGTTTGACCTTGCCCCGGTCGGGCGCGTCGACGGCGAGCAGCTCGGCCCCGAGCGCGGCGACCACGGCGGCGATGTCCACAGATGCGGAGGCGGGCAGCCGAACCGTCCTCAGCTCGGCGCGATTATGGTCGCCGGTCTGGATGATGCTGCCGATGATGTCGCGGGCTTTGACGGAACGGTCGTCCCCATTTGTCATCGCGCTTCCTCCGTAGCGATCGCGTTGAGCCTTTCGACAATAGGACCGACCAAGCCCAAATCCAGCTCCAACCCCGCTAATTCGCTACGCCTGACATGGTCCCTGAGATAGGCGGTCATCTTGGCTGCGAATGCGCGCGGCGTTGCAAAAAAATAGGGCGCCAGCAGATCAATCGACTCTCGGTCGGCCCGAACGGCGTCCGATAGCCTTCCGATATCCTCGAGACGATCGCCGAGAACCGAGAGAGACGTAGCCAAATTGGGCGTAAAGGCGTCGGGACGCGCCGCCGCCAGCACGCGCCGCAGTTCCACTGCCTCCTGCGCCGACGTCAGCGCCTCCTCCCGCCGGCCGAGATCGCTCAGTAAACTTGCCAGATTGTTGAGCGACGTAGCCAGATCGGGCGTGAATGCGTCGGGGCGGGCCGCCGTTAGCTCGCGGCGCAGTTCCACCGCTTCCTGCCCAGCCGCCAGCGCCTCTTCCCGCCGACCTAGATCGCTCAGGTGATTGGCCAGATTGTTAAGCGACATAGCCAAATTGGGCGCGAACGCGTCGGGGCGCGCTGCCGTCAGTTCGCGGTAGAGCTCCACCGCCTCCTGCGCCGCCGTCAGCGCTTCATTCCGCCGGGCGAGATTGCTCAGGTGACTGGCCAGATTGTTGAGCGACATAGCCAAATTGGGCGTGAATGCGTCGGGGCGCGCCGCCGCCAGCGCGCGGTAAAGCTCCACCGCCTCCTGCGCCACCGTCAGCGCTTCCTCCTCCCGGCCGATATTGCTCAGGAAAGTCGCCAGGTTGTTGAGCGACGTAGCCAGGTCGGGCGTGAATGCGTCGGGGTGGGCCGCCGTCAGCTCGCGCCGCAGTTCCACCGCCTCCTGCGCCACCACCAGCGCCTCCTCCCGCCGGCCGAGATAGCTCAGGGAAGCGGCCAGATTGTTGAGCGACATAGCCAGCTTGGGGGTGAACGCGTCGGCGCGCGCCGCCGCCAGCGCGCGGTAAAGCTCCGCCGCCTCCTGCGCCGCAGCCAGCGCTTCCTCCCGCCGGCCGAGATCGCTCAGGAAAGTCGCCAGATTGTTGAGCGACATAGCCAAATTGGGCGTGAACGCGTCGGGACGCGCCGCTGCCAGCACGCGCCGCAGTTCCACTGCCTCCTGCGCCGACGTCAGCGCCTCCTCCCGCCGGCCGAGATCGCTAAGGCGATTGGCCAGATTATTGAGCCAGCCCGCGCTCCGGTCTTTCGAGAAGACGGCCGCTTCCTCATCCGATTGATCGCTCGACTCGGACAGGCCCCGCCAAATCCGGGCGAGGCGGTGGGTCTGCGCCGCAGCCGCCTCGCGCAGAACGATCGTATTCGCGGGAAAGGCCCAGACAAGAGATTCAAGGCGCATGAAATCCTCGTCGGGTATCGAATTGGCGACGGCGGAAAGCAATTGCAGGAGCGTTTCGCCCATCTTTCGCTCCGAGTCGCTTGCCCGCGGATCTTCGGCCGCATAGCCATAATCCTGGAGCAGACGCATCAGCGCCTCGGCGGATCGGTTCTTGCCCTGCGCAAAGGCCCGTTGGACGATCGCGGCCGTCCCGGCGAGCTGGCTCTTCGGCCCGACGAGCAGGGCCTCGATGATCACGGCTTCCCCGACCAGATCGGGCTGGACCGTGCCGAGGCGCGGCTCGGCGCCATCGTCGGCTTCGCGGCCCTCCTGCGGCAACTCGCGTTCGAGAAGATCCGGCAACTCGCCCATGGCGGCGTCAAGATCGGCCGCCTGCAACTCGGCCGCCAAGTCCGCGCGAAGCGTCGCGAGCGGAAGGCCGCCGGCAAGGCCGTTGTAGCCGAGGCTGTGGCGCATGGCGGCCGCGGAGACGCCGCAGCTTTCGCCGAGCAGGATCATTCGGTTCACCTCCCGCCGTGCGATTGCCCGCGCGGCTTCGAGACGGCGTAGGGCCAAGGCGTCTCGAACACCTAGTTCGGCGGCGATTAGGCCGGCCATGGCGAGGTTTAGCGGGTTGCCGAAGCGGTTGTCTGTGATCGCCTCGTCGAAGAACGTGTCGGCGCCTTGGGAAGGAACATCCTCTACAACCGCTTGGTCGCCAAGCAATCGGCTTGTCGCCCGCAATGCTGCGCCGAACAATGCGCGCCGGCTTTCAGGGTCCGAGAGATCGGACAGACGCTTCGGCCGATCGGGATCGACGAACAGATCAGCACGATGGCCGCTCAGCGCCGGGTGCGCCAGTTCGTGCCACCAGCCGAAATTCTCCGGCGCCTCGCGATCGAGAAGCAGGAAGCGAAGCTTCCCGTCGAAATCCGCGGCGGCGAGCCGATCGAACCACTGCGCCAGCTCCCGATGGATTGCCGACGCATAGTCGATCACGAGCAAGGTAGGTTGGCCCTTTTCGATCTGCCCGGTCGCGAGCTGATCGACCACGTTCGCAATGTCGGCCGGCCGAAGGAAGCCCGCGTACCAACCGGCCTTGCCTGGTTTGTCGGCGCCGTCGACGCGGCTGCACAATTCGATGGCGAGACGGGTCTTGCCCGTCCCCGCCCGACCGATCAGAGTCTGGACGGAGATATCCGCATCGCTCTCGAGCCACGCTCGAAGCTCGGCCAGCTCCTCCTCGCGACCGACCAGCTCGAACGCCAGGGAATCCGCTCGGAGCAGCGGCAGAAGGTTTTCAGCCGTCGCCTTCCTATGACGCCTAGGGAGCCGCTGCTGCCGCGCGAAAGGAAGAGTGAGGCCTTCGCCAAAGTGGATCGACGCGTGATTGCCATCGCCCGTGATGACGATGCTGCGGTCGATATTCCCGCCGGCTGAAACGCTGCGGTCGCTCATCTGCAGATGATAACGACGATTTCCATTGATGGACAGCGGTCGCAGGACGCTGTCGCCAAGAAAAAACCGCTGGCAAGTGGGCGGTGGCAGCGCGGCTTTAGCCACAAACAGGCGCGAATATAGATATCTTTACATGACGTGTTTCCGGCGCGGGCTGGGCTCCGGCGGGGTGGACGCGGGTGCACTTCATCCCGCTGAGGTGTCCCAGCCTGCGCTGGGACGACGGGCTTACCGCACCGCCAGGCTGACCGGGCAGACCCCGCCGGGAAGCTCCGGCGAGCGGCCGGTCCGGTCGGCGAGGTCGACGAGGCGGGCGACGTCGCCCTCGGCCAGAGCCGCCTCGGCGGCGATCGCCGAGGTCTGCTCGCAGACCGAATTGTCGGTGGCGTCGCCGCCATATTCGTTGGCGAGAGCGGTGGTGAAGCGGTCGTAGAAGCGCTCCCCCTCGGCGCCGTAGCCGCGGTCGAACTGCGCCTTGATGACGCCGTTGGCCTGCTGCAGCGTCGACCGGTTGATCCGGACGAAGTCGTTATAGGCGGTCAGCACGTCGACGCCGTAGGCCCGGCAGCGCAGAGTCGCCACCATCAGCCGCGACTGGAGGTCGCGGATCTTGGCCGCGGCCGTCTCCTGTTCCGCCCAGCAGGACATCGCCGCGGACGCCGGCTGCGCAAAGACCAGCGCCGCGGCGGCAAGGCCGAGCGCACTCCACAAGCTCTTCTTGATCATGACAGCACCCCTTCCACACGCGCGGCAGCTTCCACGCGCGCCGCGAGGAAAGGAGGGTTTCACGAGTTGATTGGAGAAGGGTGACGGGAGGTGGTTAACACAGCCGTCGCAATGGTTTAAGCTGTCCTGAGGTCCGCCTTGGAGGCCGGCGCCTGACCCGCCTCATAATTGTTCGCCACCCGCTTCAGCCCCTCGTGAAAGGTGCCGCCGCCGAAGTTCATGAGCAGCCCCAGCGGCAGGTTGAGCAGCCTGAGGTAGGTCAGCACCTGTCTCGAATGAATTGCCGCAAGCCGATCGATCGCCTTGACTTCGACGACCAGGCGTTGCTCGATGAGGAGATCGGCCCGAAAGGCGTCACGCACGGATATTCCCTTATATTGGATATCGACGGCCTTCTGCCGCTCCACGACAAGGCCGAAGCGGGCGAGGCTCGCCGCAAGCAACAGCTCGTAGCACGATTCCAGGAGGCCGGGTCCAAGGTCGCGGTGAATTGAAAATCCGCACTCGATCGCCAGTGACGCCAATTCTTCCAGGTCGGACATGGTCGTCTCCCCCCGCGAAGCCGAAGGCGCCGCGACCTTCAAATTTCAACGCGACGACGCAACGACGCGACGACGCACGGCCATGTGAGCGAGCCCCGGGAATCGCTCTCCCTCATCGCCGACTCGGCGATCATGACTCACTCGCGGAGTGATGCAAAAACCGCATGGGTTTTAAGATCCGCGCGGACTCGTTGCGTCGTTGCGTCGTCGCGTTTGAAAATCGATTGGCCAAAGCCGGTGAGCGTTCGCGCCGGATGCACTGGCGCAACCCCGGGTCGTCAGGCCGTCCCGAAATCCGCCGTCAGCATGCGCGTGTCGATTCCGGCGCTTCGGAAGGCGGCGCACCAGCGGTTGTCGACGTCGCATTCGTAGAGGAGCCGGTCGCTGCCCGGAGTGGCGAACCAGCCGTTGCCGCGAAGCTCCTCCTCGAGCTGGCCGGCGCCCCAGCCGGCGTAGCCGAGGGCCGCGATCCAGCGCGACGGGCCGCGGCCTTCGGCGATGGCGCGCAGGATGTCGAGCGTGGCGGTGAGGGTCCAGCGGTCGCCGACCTGGATGCTCTCCTCGCCGCCCCAGTCGGGCGAGTGGAGGAGGAAGCCGCGCTGCGGCTGGACCGGCCCGCCGGCGTGGATCGGCACGTCGGGCGCGACCCCGGGGGCGATGTCGAGCTGGCCGAGCAGGTCGTGGAAGCTGATCCGAGGCACGATCCGGCCGAGGCCGATGCCGAGCGCTCCGTTCTCGTCGTGGACGCACATCGCGATCACCGCTTTCTCGAAGCGGGGGTCGCCGATGCCCGGCATGGCGAGGAGAAGCTGACCGGAAAGGAAAGGCGGCTGGTCCATTCCGGAAGCTATAGGCGGCGAGCGGGGGCGCTGCTAGGGCGGCCCAAATCTTCGAAGACGAAATGAAAGGAACGCAAGATGAGCATTCAGGTGGGCGACAAGCTCCCCAAGGCGACCTTGGTGAAGGCGATGCCCGAAGGTCCCCAGCCGGTGGACAGCGAGGACTATTTCGGCGGCCGCCGAATCGCCCTCTTCTCGGTCCCGGGCGCGTTCACCCCGACCTGTTCGGCGCGCCATCTTCCCGGCTTCGTCGACAAGGCGGAGGAGCTGAAGGCGAAGGGCGTCGACGAGGTCGCCTGCATCGCCGTCAACGACGCCTTCGTCATGCAGGCCTGGGGCGAATCGGCCGGCGCCGACGGCAAGGTGACGATGCTCGCCGACGGCAATGGCGACTTCGCCCGGGCGCTCGGACTGACCATGGACGGCTCCAAGTTCGGCCTCGGCGAGCGCGGCTCGCGCTGGTCGGCGATCGTCGACGACGGAATCGTCGAGCAGCTCAACGTCGAGGAGCCGGGCGCCTTCAACGTGAGCAGCGCCGATTATCTGATCGAGCGGCTCTGACCCTCGCCCCGCCCCGGCGCGGCGTCCGCTCGCCGAGCCGCGGCAACGGCGCCGCCGCTTCGGCGTTTGACGGTCCGGTGACGACAGGAGTTGAGATGGCTGGCGAGGACGAGGAAGGCAAATCGGCGGCCCTGAAGCTGGCCGAGGACATCCGGCGCCGGCCGCTCGCGGCGGCCGCGATCGCCGGCGGAGCCGCGGCCGCCGCGGCCGGCGCGGTGATGGGCGCGAGGGCGCTCGCCCGCCGCAACGGCGCCCGGAAGGGCAAGCCGGTCAACCAGGTGCTGGCCGCCGCGATCACCGCCTGCGAGGCGAAGGCGGCGTGCAGCCCGGAAGGCACCCCGGTCGAGGAAGGCCCGCCGGTGGGGTTCAGCGACTAGCCATCCCTTCAATTCCTCCCCGAGCAAGCTCGGGGAGGAATGGGGGTCCTGACCCGTCCTACGCCTGCCAGCCGCACTTTTGCCCCGGTTCTGCTCCTTGAGCCAGGTCTGCAGCGGCGCGAAATATTCGAGCATCGCCGTGCCCGACATCTCGCGGGTGCCGGTGAAGGCCTCGAGCGCGTCGGGCCAGGGCTTCGACGCGCCCATCGCCAGCATCGCGTTCAGCCGCGCGCCGACCTCCTTGTTGCCGTAGAAGCGAGCAGCGGTGGAGCGGGCCCTGTCCAGCCGGCCTGCTCGCAGGCCGCCTTGTAGAACTGGAACTGGAGGATGCGGGCGAGGAAGTAGCGCGTGTAGGGCGTGTTGCCGGGGATGTGGATACTTGGCGCCCGGGTCGAAATCCTGCTCGCTGCGCGCGACCGGCGGGGCGATGCCCTGATACTGCAGGCGCAGGTCGATCCAGCGCCTGGTTGTAGTTGGCCGGCGTGATCGCGCCGTTGAACACCTCCCAGCGCCATTTGTCGACCAGCAGGCCGAACGGCAGGAAGGCGACCTTGTCCATCGCCTGGCGGAGCAGCAGGCCGATGTCCTTGTCGGCCGACGGCACCTTGCGCGCGGTCGAGCAGGCCGATCTGGACCAGATATTCGGGCGTCACCGACAGCGCGATGAAGTCGCCGATCGCCTCGTGGAAGCCGTCGTTGGCGCTGTTCGAGGTAGAGGAACGGCTGCTTGTTGTAGGCGCGCTGGTAGTAATTGTGGCCGAGCTCGTGGTGGATGGTGACGAAGTCGTCGGCATTGACCTTGGTGCACATCTTGATGCGCAGGTCGTCGTCATTGTCGACGTCCCAGGCCGAGGCGTGGCAGATCACCTCGCGGTCGCGCGGCGCGGTGATCATGCGAGCGCTGTCCAGAAGGTCTGCGGGCAGCGGCGCGAAGCCCAGCGAGGTGAAGAAGCCCTCGCCGGTCCGGACCATCTTCTCGGGCGTCGTACTTCTTGCGCGACCAGCAGGTCGGTGAGGTCGTAGCCGACGTCGCCGGCGCCCTTGGGCGCGACGACGTCGTAGATATTGCCCCATTCCTGCGCCCACATGTTGCCGAGCAGGTCGGCGCGGATCGGGCCGGTCGCGGGCTGGACCGCGTCGCCATATTTCTGCGTTGAGCTTGGTCGCGGGTGTAGCAGTGCAGCTCGTCGTAGAGCGGCTTGACCTCGCTCCACAGCCGGTCGGTCATCGCCGCGAACTCGTCGGGCGGCATGTCGTAGCTGCGAGCGCCACATCGCGCCGGTGTCGGCGATAGCCGAGCTCCTTGGCGCCCTGGTTGGCGATCTCGACCAGGCGGGCGTAATCGGGGCGCATCGGCCGGCCGACATTGCTCGTGCCAGCTCGTCCACATCTCCTGGAGCTCGGCGGGGTTGCGGACCGTGCCCATCTTCTCCTCGAGATCGTTGCCGGTCATCGGCTTGCCGTTGAGCGTGCCGCGGCCCTTGCCGTAGGTCGACTGGAGCCGGGTCGAGATGGTGTTGAGCTCGGCCGCGGCGCCCGGCGTGGTCGGCGCCGGCAGGACCAGCGCGCCGCGCAGGATGTCGAGCTTGCGCGTGGTGTCGTAGTCGAGGCCCGGGCACGCTCGGCGTAGCGCGCCGCCTCGTTGGCGATAGCTGACCGACATTCTCGGTGCCGATCGTCCCGAAATGGGCGGCGAGCGCGTCGGTATCGTCGGTGATGTAGGTCGCGTTGACCCACTGGGCGCGGCTGTTGATGACCGAGAATTCGGACAGATCCTTCTCGGCCGTGGCGACGAAGGCTCGGGCCTCCTCGACGGTCGGCTGCGACGCCGCGTCTGCGGCCGCCGCCATCTCGCCGGCGACCCTTTCGGCATCGGCCTCGACGGCATCGGCACGATCCTCCGCGGAGGTCGTCGCGCAGGCGGAGAGGCAGAAGGCGAGGGCGAGAGCTGAAACCGTGGCTTTTCATCGTGAGCATCCTCGTTTCTGGTCTGGTTGCCGCGGCTATTGCGCCTCGCCCTTTGGGGGGGTCAAGCGGCAAGGAAATCGGCGATCGCCCGGCCGAGCTCGGGCCTGGTCACGGCGTTCATATGGTTGCCCGGGACCTCGACGAAGCGGCCGTCGGGAAGCAGCGTCGGCGAGCTCCTCGGCCGGGCCGTTGTCCTGATCCTCGCGCGCCCGACAGGACGAGGGTCGGCATGGCGATGGCGCGAAGCTCCGCCTCGGTCGAATCGACGAAGCTGCCGAGCAGGGGCAGGAGCGCCTCGGGGTCGCCGCCGGTGGTCTTGAGGAAGGCCTCCGCCATCCATTCGTCGGAGCCGCGCTCGTGGGTGCCCATGCCGGTCAGGACCTTGCGGAAATGGGCCGAGCGGCGGCCGGTCTCGAGCATGCCGCGAAGGCCCATTCCGGCGATCACCAGCCGGCGCGGCGCGGCGCCGAGGATCGCCATCCGCGCCGAGGTCCGGGCGCCGAGCGAATAGCCGCCGAGATCGTAATCGGCGAGGCCGAGATGGCCGATCAGCTCGAGCCCGTCGCGGGCGAGGACGTCGGGCGGATAGGAGGCCGGGTCGTGCGGCGCCGCGCTTGCGCCGTGGGCGCGCAGGTCCGGCATGATCACCCGGAAGCCGCGCGACGCGATCTCGGCGGCATGGCCGAAGCGGATCCAGTTCATGTCGGCGCTGGAGAAGAGGCCGTGGAGGAGCAGGACCGGCCTCCCCTCCCCCAGCTCGTGCCAGGCGAGCTCGGCGCCGTCGGAGGCGGTGAAGCGGTGGGTGATGGGTTCAGGCATTCGTCATCTCCCAATCGTCACCCCGGACTTGATCCGGGGTCCACCTTGTCCGGGCGGGTCGCCAGAAAGGAAGGTGGATGCCGGATCAAGTCCGGCATGACGAGGCTCTCAATCCGGCACCTTCCCGGTGGCGGCGATCCAGCGGTCGACGAGGGGCTTGTATTCATCGGTGCGATATTCCGGCAGGCCTTCGGTGTCGATCCAGGCGCGGTGAAGGCTCTCCGCGCCGAAATGGTGCTTGGGCCTGAAACGCGACGGATCGTCGAAAGTGCGCAATCGTGATGTCCATGATCTCGCTGTCGGGGAAGGCGAAGCCGAGCGAGGTGCCGCACTCGCGGCAATAGGGCCGCCGAGCGATCGGCGAGGAGGCGTACCAGTCCGGCTCATGCTCCCAGGCGACGTCGGCCTTCCCGATGTTCTTGAAGGCGATCGAGACGTTGCCGGTCGCCGCTGGCACATCCGGCAATGGCACAGATAGGCCTCGTCGTCGTCGATCCGCGCCGTGTAGCGGATCCGCCCGCAGGCGCAGCCGCCCTTCATGGTCTCGGTCATGCAAAACTCTCCAGGCTTTCCCCCAGCCCCGCTCGCACTATGGCGGCCGAAAAGCCATCATCTGCTGTCACGAGGCGACATCCCTCCCGAAGGGCAAGGGCCAGGTAGAGGCAGTCATACACGGCATGACGCAGACGGAAGGACAGGTTGAGCGCATCGCCGATCAGCTCTGATGCGGGATACAGCGTTTCGAAGAATTCCGGAAGATCGGCCAGATGCCGCTCCGCATGGACAATCAGGAGCTCGGAGCGCTTCACCTTCTTCCAGAACGTGTTTGCCGCTTCGACCAAGATCCAGTCAGGCGCTATCAAGGCATCGGGAATCGCCAACAGACGACGTGCGTCTTCGGTGCTAGGCTCTCGGACGAGGAACTTGACCGCGACGCTGGCGTCAACGACCAGCGGCATCATCCGCCCAGCCGTTGTCCAGGTCTCTGCCGTGATCGGTATCGCGGTCCCACCGGATCAGCAGGGTGCTGTCGCTGCGAACCGGCGGACCGTCCGGAGGAGTCATGGCAAGCGCCTCATCGGACAGCCGCAGTAGTCGAGCGCAATCCTTTGGCGGCTTGGGCCGATGGCTTTCAATCAAGTCCCTGAGTTCCGCCTCGAGCGACCGGCCTTTGGCTTCCGCGACGCGTCGGTATGGCTCCAATGTCCCGGGCCTCAGACGCCGAATTACGACCTGTTCCATCGGACATGTGATAGCAAAATGCTATCACATTCTCAAGCCGCCTTCTGGAGGTGCTTCCGGCCGAGCAGCTCGGCGATCTGCACCGCGTTCAGCGCCGCGCCCTTGCGCAGATTGTCGGAGACGCACCAGAGGCTGAGGCCGTTCTCGACGGTCGGATCCTCGCGGACGCGGCTGACGTAGGTGGCATATTCGCCGACGCACTCGACCGGGGTGACGTAGCCGCCGTCCTCGCGCTTGTCGACGAGCATGACGCCGGGCGCCTCGCGCAGGATCTTCTGGGCCTCCTCGGCGGAGATCTCGTTCTCGAACTCGATGTTGATCGCTTCGCGAATGGCCGACGAAGACCGGCACGCGGACGCAGGTCGCGGTCACCTTGATCTTCGGGATCGAGGATCTTCTTGGTCTCGACCACCATCTTCCATTCCTCCTTGGTCGAGCCGTCGTCGAGGAAGCTCGTCGATGTGCGGGATGACGTTGAAGGCGATCTGCTTGGTGAACTTCGCCGGCTCGTTGGTGTCGCCGACGAAGATGTTGCGGCTCTGCTCGAACAGCTCGTCCATGCCCTCCTTGCCCGGCGCCGGAGACCGACTGGTAGGTCGCGACGACGACCCGCTTGATCGTCGCCGCGTCGTGCAGCGGCTTCAGCGCCACCACCATCTGCGCGGTCGAGCAATTGGGGTTGGCGATGATGTTCTTGCGGCGATAGCCGTCGATCGCCTCGGGGTTCACCTCGGGCACGATCAGCGGCACGTCCGGGTCCATCCGGTAGAGCGAGCTGTTGTCGATCACCGTGCAGCCGGCCGCGGCGGCGCTCGGGCGCATAGTCCTTCGACACGGCCGAGCCGGCGGCGAACAGCGCCATGTCCCAGCCGGCGAAGTCGAAATGCTCGATGTTCTTGACCTTGAGCTCCGTGCCGCTGTCGCCGAAGTCGATGACGTCGCCGGTCGAGCGCGGCGAGGCGACGGCGGCGATCTCGTCGAGCGGGAATTGCGCGCTCGGCGAGGATGTTGAGCATCTCGCGCCCGACATTGCCGGTCGCTCCGACGACGACCACCCGATAACCCATGCTCGCTCTCCTGAAGGCAGGATGACCTCAGTTAGGCATCCTGCCGAGCTTTACAACGTAGATGTCGGCCATCCCCTCCGCCTGGCCGGCGCGCGGACGGGTGCTGGCGAAGCGAAGGCTGCGGCCGTCGCGGGCTGAAGGACGGGGTGAAGTTGAACGGGCCGATGTTGACCGAGTTCGCCAAGCGGCGCCGGCTCCGCCCAGCCGGCGCGGGTGCGGCGGGCGATGATGGAGGATCGCCCCTGTCCCCGATCATCCGCCAGAAGACCGCGCGGCGGCCGTCGGGGTCGAGAGCGTGAAGTCGCTCTCGCTCGCGGCGCGTGTTGAACGGGGCCGCCGAGCAGCTCCGGCAGCTCTGCGAACGCCGCCGCCGCTCTCCCGGGCGGCGTAGATGTCGAGGCCGCCCTTGCCGCCCTTGCGGGCGGCGCTGAAATAGAGGGTGCCGCCGTGAAATTCGGGGCCGAGCTCCGGCCCCGGGCCGTTGACCGCCTCGCCGAGATGCTCGGGCGCCGACCAGTTTCCGGAGCGGTCGCGGCGGGAGCGCCAGAGGTCGAGATCCGTCTTGTCGGGGCGGGCCGCGGTCGGCCGGGACGAGGCGAAGTAGAGGGTCGAGCCGTCGGGGGTCAGCCAGGGATCGGTAGTCGCTGTAGCGCGGATCGGAGAAGGCGATGGGCCGAGGCTCGGACCAGCGGTCGCGGCGCTGCTGCGGAGACGTAGATCTTCGCATCGGCGAAATCGGCGTCGGAGCGGGCGAAGACCCTTAGGCGCTCGGAGCGATCGTAGCTCAGATTATAGTCGTTCTTCGGCGACGAGACGTCGGCCATCATCTGCGCGGCGCCCGCCCCGCCCAGCGCCGCCAAAGCCGCGAGCCACTGCCACATCGCCGTCCGTCTCCCGCCCGTTTGCGACCCTTGGGGCGTCTGTTATCAGGAGCGGAGGCGCCGCAAGGG
The DNA here is from genome assembly GCA_963716155.1 of uncultured Alphaproteobacteria bacterium. Lineage (GTDB taxonomy): Bacteria > Pseudomonadota > Alphaproteobacteria > Sphingomonadales > Sphingomonadaceae > Allosphingosinicella. The sequence goes on along the minus strand of OY970297.1, from coordinate 744,977 downwards.
AAAGCGCCGGCCAGACGGCGACGGGGGGCAGGATGAAACGGGCGGGGATTGTCGCGGCTCTGCTGGCGCTGCTGCTGGCGGCGCTCTGGTTCAAGGGCGGCCTGGTCGCCTTGCCCGAGGTGCCGGCTCGGGCCGCGGCGGGCGAGTTCGACACGGCCCGGGCGCTGGCGCGGCTGCGAGCGGATCCTCGGCGACCAGCGGCCGCATCCGGTCGACAGCGCGGCCGAACGACGCGGTTCGCGAGCGGCTGCTCGCCGAATTGCGGGCGATCGGCCTCGACCCCGCGCGTCACCGACGACGTCGCCTGCAACGGCACCGGCAAGAGCCGGACCGTCTCCTGCGCCCGGGTCCGCAACGTCGTCGCCACGATCGGCCCGGCGGCCGGGCGGCCGGTGATGATGGTCTCGCATTACGATTCGACCCCGGTCGGGCCGGGCGCGGCGGACGACGGCATCGGAGTCGCGGCGATGCTGGAGGTGGCGGCGCTGCTCAGGGACCGGCCGCTCGAGCGGCCGGTCCTGCTTCCTGTTCAACGAGGGCGAGGAAACCGGCCTGATCGGCGCCCGCGCCTTCCTCGACCGCGATCCGCTCGCCGCGGCAGGTCGAGGCCGTCGTCAACCTCGAGGCGCGCGGCGTGACCGGGCCGGCGATCATGTTCGAGACCAGCCGGCCCAACGGCGCCGCCCTCGCCGTCTTCGCCCGCGCCGTCGACTCGGCCCGCCGCCAATTCGGCGAGCGCCGACTTCTACCGGCTGATCCCCAACGAGACCGACGTCTCGGTCTTCCGCGACCGGCCGTGGACGATCCTCAACTTCGCCGTCATCGGCAACGAGACCCGCTACCACAGCCCCGGCGACCGCTCGAGGCGCTCGATCCGCGAAGCCTGCGCCACATGGGCGAGCAGGCGCTGGCGGCGACGGCGGAGCTGGCCGCCACGCCGCGCGGTTCCCGGCGCAGGCGGGGACAGGCTCTACATGGACCTGCTCGGGCGGACCCTCGTCGTCCTGCCGATGGCGGCTCGGAATCGCCTTGCTGATCGCGGGCCTGCTGCTGTTCGGCTGGCTGGCGCGAGCCCGCCGCGGCGGGGTCCTGCTGGCGATGGCGACGGTCGCCGTCGGCCTGGTCGATTCGGCGATCCTCGGCTTCCTCGGCCAGCAGGCGGTCGGCCTGCTCCGTCCGGGCGAGTATCTGGCGCGCCTATCCGCAGGCGACCTCGCTCGCTTTCTATCTCTCGGCCTTCGCCGCCTGCGCCGCGGCCCTTCTCGTCCTCGCCCGCCCGCTCGCCCGGGACCGGCTGCGGATCGGCTTCTGGCTGGTCTTCCTGCTGATCGGCGCCGGCCTCTGCCTCGCCGTGCCGGGCGCGGCGATCTACTTCCTGGTGCCGCCGCTGGTCGCCGGCGCGGCGCTGCTCTGGCGCGGCGCTGGGAGCGGTCGCCGCCGCGCCTCGCCGCCTGGGTCCTGCTGTTCCTGACCTGGGCGCCGCTCCTCCACCTCAGCGAGATCCTGCTCGATCTCGACTACGGCTGGATCTTCGCGGCGCTGGCGGCGCTGATCCTGTGGCCGGCCTGATCGAGATGAAGCCGCTGCTCGCCGGCCTGCCCCGAGCCGGCGCCTTCGCCGCCGTCGCGGCGCTGGCGGTGCTCGGCTGGGCCGCGGCGATGGTCCGCTCCGGCTTATTCGGACGAGCGCAAGCAGGCCTTCGGGATCGAATATGCCTGGGACGAGGCGCGAGAGGAAGGGCGCGGTGGATGGTCGTCAACGACGGCGCGCCCCTGCCCGCCGGCTTCGGCACCGGCTTCGAGCGCGGGGTCGAGGTGCCCTGGTCGGGCCGCAGGCGCTGGGCGGCGGCGGCGGTCGCGATCCCGACCGACGCCGCCGCGCGATCGACAAGCTGGCCGAGCGCGCCGTCGCCGAAGGGCCGGCTGGCTGACCCTGCGGCTGTCGGCCAACGGCGCCCAGACGGTGCTCCTCCGCGCCGAGCCCGAGGCCGGCTTCCTCGCCGCCCGCGCCGGCGGCGTGACGGCGCGCTTCGGTCGCGGGTCGGCGACGGACGACTTTCGTCCTGCGCTGCCACGGCCGAAGCTGCGACGGCCTGGAGATCGACCTTGCTGGTCGCGGCGAAGGCGCCGGTGGAGGCGACCGTCATCGGCATCCGAGCCGGGCCTGCCCGCCGCCGCCGCGCCGCTGGTCGCGCGCGCGGCCGCGCCTCGCCGAGCCGCAATACAGCCCGGATTCGACGATCGCGGTCCGGAAGGTGCGGCTCTAGCCGGTTCCGTCGTCCCAGCGAAGGCTGGGACCCCGGCGGGTGAAGAGCGCCGCGCTTTTCACTCCCTGGGATCCCGGCCTGCGCCGGGATGACGAGGAAGGCCTCAGCCCTCGGCGGTCTCGGTCTCGGGAGTCGCGGTCGCCGCGGCGGGCTGCTGCGGCTTGTCGCCGCGGGTGTCGCGGCGCTCGGCGATGCGGGCGGCCTTGCCGGTGCGGCCGCGCAGATAATAGAGCTTGGCGCGGCGGACGGCGCCGCGGCGGACGACCTCGATCGACTCGATGTTGGGCGAATAGAGCGGGAAGACGCGCTCGACGCCCTCGCCGAAGCTGATCTTGCGCACGGTGAAGGAGCGAGCCGAGGCCCCGGTTGGCGCGGGCGATGCAGACGCCCTCGAAATTCTGGATCCGGGTGCGCTCGCCTTCGACGACCTTGACGCCGACGCGAAGCGTGTCGCCGGGACGGAATTCGGGGATGGCGCGGCCCTGGGTGGCCTGCTCGATGGCCTCGGCCTCGAGCTGCTGGATGAGGTTCATGTCTCTTCGCTCTCTTCTTCGCGCCGCGCGCCAGAGGGCGGTGGCCTTCGGGCGCCCCTATGGCGCTCGATCAGGTCCGGCCGCCGTGACCGTGTGTCGGCCGCCGCCTGGCTTTCGCGCCAGGCGGCGATCCTCGCATGATCCCCCGATCGCAGCACTTCAGGGATCCTGCGCCCTTCCCATATGACAGGTCGGGTATAATGCGGATATTCGAGAAGCCCGCTCTCGAAGCTCTCTTCCTCTCCGCTGGAGGCCGCGCCCATTACCCCGGGGAGCAGCCGAACGCAAGCGTCGAGGAGGACGAGGGCGCCGATCTCGCCGCCGGAGAGGACATAGTCGCCGACCGAGACGGGGACGATGGGCCGGGCCTCGAACAGGCGCTCGTCGATCCCCTCGAACCGGCCGCACAGGATCGACACCCCGGGCCCGGCGGCGAGCTCGCGGACGAAGGCCTGGCTGAGCGGCTTGCCGCGGGGGGTCATGGCGAGGAGGGGCGCGTCGGGGCGCTGCGTCAAGACATGATCGACCGCTGCGCCGAGAACATCGGCCCGCATCACCATTCCCGCCCCGCCGCCGGCAGGAGTGTCGTCGACGGAGCGGTGTTTGTCGGTCGCGAAGTCGCGGATCTGAACTGGCCTTAGCGACCAGATACCGTCGGACAACGCCCGCCCGGCCAGGCTGACCCCAAGCGGCCCCGGAAACATTTCCGGGTAAAGCGTTAGAACGGTCGCCGCCCAGCTCACGCTTTCGTCCAGTTCTCGACCTTCAGCTGGGGCACGTCCGAAAAGTCGGCTTCGTTATTCGTCACCAGCGTTCGGCCCGTCGCGATCGCGTGGGCTGCGATGAGTCGGTCGAAGGAGCCGCGCCGGAACGGGAGCTCCGCATAGGCACGCGCGGCGGAGTCCTCGAAGGGCAGAACCTCCACCTGGGTCAGAAACGCCTTCAGCTCATCGGCTTCGTCAATTGCCGGGCCGTAGCCGACGCCGACCTCCGCAAGCGTGACCGCCGAAATGGCGACGGCGCCCTCCGGCTGCTCGCTCAGACGCTGTCTCAGGGCCTCGCTCCGACCGAGGAGGGCGTAGATGCAGATGTCGCTGTCGAGGAGAAAGCGAGGTTCATCCATCCTCGTTCAACCGATCACCGTTCCAGTCCAGCTTGCGCTCCTCGAAAACGCGGTCCTCGGGGGCAAGCAGCTTCAGCCCCGTTGCCTTGCCCCAAAACGCAGCGACGTTGAGCTTTCGCTTAGGCCGCTCGATCGGCTCGAACGAGAAATGCGCGCCGTCCTCCACCTTCAGCTCCATTTCCGTCCCTGCGGTTAATCCGAGTTCCGCGGGAAGACGCAAAGCAAGAGAGTTTCCGGATTTGAAGACCTTCGCTTTGAACGTCTTCACGTCCTTCGTCTTGGCCCCCGGCAACGTCCCGGTCAGCGGCTCAAAGCGCTTGCGATCTTCTTCCTGCTCTTCCTTCACGCGGCTCATATCGGCTCTCCGTATATACCTTACGTATATACTTTTCGGCGCCGTTTTGCAAGGAACCTCGCGCGCTTCGGAGCGCTCCGCCCGCCATGACCGAGCCCGATTTCGACTGCCTGATCGTCGGCGGCGGCCCCGCCGGGCTGACCGCGGCCATCTACCTCACCCGCTTCCACCTCTCGATCAAGCTGGTCGACGCCGGCAAGAGCCGGGCGAGCTGGATTCCCTGCACCCACAATCATGCCGGCTATCCCGACGGAATCTCGGGCCAGGAGCTGATCGAGCGGATGAAGGCGCAGGCGCAGAAATACGGCGCCTCGATCGTCGCCGGACGGGTGACCCGGCTCGACCGGATCGAGGGCGGCTTCCGCGCCGAATGGGGCGAGGGCTCGGTGACGGCGCGCAAGGTGCTGCTCGCCACCGGGGTCACCAACCGCCGGCCGCCGATGGACGAGGAGCTCCACGACGAGGCGCTCGCCCGCGGCCTGATCCGCTATTGCCCGATCTGCGACGGCTATGAGGTCACCGACAAGATCGTCGGGGTGATCGGCGACGATTCGCACGGGGTCGCCGAAGCGGTGTTCCTTCGCGGCTTCACCGCAGACATCACGCTGATCGCGCCCCATGCGTCGCATGACCTGAGCGCCGAGGATCGCGCCCGGCTCGAGGAATATGGGATCAAGACGGTCGACGGCCCCTGCTCGGCCGTCGCCGCCCAGGAGGACTGCATCGTCGTCGACACCGCCGACGGCCATTACACGTTCGACAGCGTCTATCCGGCGCTCGGCTCCGACACCCATACCGAGCTCGCCGAGCAGGTCGGCGCCGAGCTTTCGGGCGAGACCGGCTGCATCGTCGTCGACAGCCACCAGCGCACCAGCGTGGCCGGCCTCTACGCCGCCGGCGACGTCGTCCTCGGTCTCGACCAGATCAGCCACGCCATGGGCGAGGGCGGCGTGGCGGCGACGACGATCCGCAACGACCTGGCGAAGGAAAGGCCGATCAGGCGCGAACAGCTGAGCGGATCGGTGGCGGCGAAGAGCGGCTAGCTCAGGCGAGGAACTCGGGATCGGCGACGATCCGGCCCTCTTCCAGGTCCGCAATGCCCCGGCGGAAGGGAAGCATCGCGCGCCGACCGTCGGGCTTCTCGATCTCGAGGATGTCGCCGGCGCCGAAATCCTCGACCGCGACCACTCGCCCGAGCGGCTCGCCGGCCGCCGTCGCGCAGGGCAGGCCGATCAGGTCGGCGTGATAATATTCGCCCTCCCCGAGCGGCGGCAGGGCCGAGCGGGGGATGGTGACGAGCTGGCCGCGAAGCGCTTCGGCGGCGTTTCGGTCGGCGATCTCGGCGAAGCGGGCGATCGGGGTCCGGTCGCCCTTGAGCGAGGCGAGGGTGAGGAGCCTGTCCCCTACCCTCACCTGCTCGTGCCGCTTCAGGCTGTCCGCGCTCTCGGCGAACAATTTCAGGCGCACCTCGCCGCCGATGCCGTGCGCTCCGGCGATGGCGGCGAGGGCGACCTGGTCCTCGGCCAAGGCTATTCGGCCTTTTCGGCGCCCTCGGCGGGAGCGGCCTCGTCCGAGCCCTCGGCCGGCTCGCTGGTCGAGACGCCCTCGTTGGTCGCCTCGTCGGCGGGGGTGGCCTCGGCCTCGGCGGCCGGCTCCTCGGCGGTCGGGGCTTCCTCAGCGGCGGGCGCTTCCTCGGCGGCCGGCTCCTCAGCGGCGGGCGCTTCCTCGGCCGCCGGGGCCTCCTCGGCGGCGGGAGCTTCCTCGGGAGCCGGAGCCTCGGCGGCGGGAGCCTCCTCGGCGGCGGGCGCTTCCTCGGCAGCGGGAGCCTCCTCGGCGGCCGGAGCTTCCTCCTCGACCGCGGGCGCCTCGGCGGCGGCTTCCTCGGCGACGACCTCGTCGGCGGCCGGAGCCTCCTCGGCGGCGGCGGTCTCTTCCTCGGCCGGGGCGGCGGCGGCTTCGGCCTCGCGGGCGGCGCGCTCCTCGGCGCGCTCCTTGGCCTTGTCGCCCGGGACGCCCTTGTTCGGATTGTTGCGGGCGGCGCGCTCCGCACTCCGGCGGCGTCGAGGAAGCGGGCGACGCGGTCGCTCGGCTGGGCGCCGACCGAGAGCCAGTGGCGGGCGCGGTCGGCGTCGAGCTTCACCCGGTCCGGGCTGTCCTTGGGGAGGAGCGGATTGTAGCTTCCGATCCGCTCGATGAACTTGCCGTCGCGCGCGGTGCGGGCGTCGGCGACGACGATCTTGTAATAAGGGCGCTTCTTCGCGCCGCCCCGGGAAAGCCGGATTGAAACTGCCATTTTACGTTCCTTCTCTAATACTTGAAACTATTTCTTCATGAACTTTTCGAAGCCGGGCGGGAGGTTCATCGGAGCGCCGCCCGGGCCGGGGAGGCCGGGCAGGCCGCCCGCGCCGCCGCCGGAAAGGCCGCCCATTCCGCCCATTCCGCCGAGCCCGCCGCCGCCGAACAGGGCGCCGAACTTGCCGAGGCCGCCCATCTTGCGGATCTTCTTCATCGCTCCGGCCATGTCCTGGTGCATCTTGAGGAGCTTGTTGACCTCCTGCACCGTCCGCCCGGAGCCCTTGGCGACCCGGATCTTGCGCTTGGCGTTGAGCAGCTCCGGCCGCTTGCGCTCCTTGGGGGTCATCGAGGAGATGATCGCGTCGAGGTGGACGCAGCACCTTGTTGTCCATGCCGCTCGCTTCCATCGCTCCGGCGACCTTCTTCATCCCCGGAAGCATGGCGGCGAGGCCGCTCACCCCGCCCATGCGCTGCATCTGGGCGAGCTGGGAGCGGAGGTCGTCGAGGTCGAACTGGCCCTTGGCCATCTTCCTGGCGAGCGCCTCGGCCTCCTCGACCTGGATCGTCTCCTGGGCGCGCTCGACCAGGCCGACGACGTCGCCCATGCCGAGGATGCGGCCGGCCACGCGCTCGGGATGGAAGGCCTCGAGCGCGTCGATCGCCTCGCCGACTCCGGCGAACTTGATCGGCTTGCCGGTGACCGCGCGCATCGACAGAGCAGCACCGCCGCGGGCGTCGCCGTCGAGGCGGGTGAGGACGATTCCGGTCAGCGGCACCTGGGCCGAGAAGCTCGAGGCGACGTTGACCGCGTCCTGGCCGGTCAGGGCGTCGACGACGAGCAGGATCTCGGTCGGCGCGGAGACGTCGGCGACCGCCTTCATCTCGTCCATCAGCGCCTGGTCGACATGGAGGCGGCCGGCGGTGTCGAGGAGGAGAACGTCGAAGCCCTGGAGCTTCGCGGCCTGGAGGGCACGGCGGGCGATGTCGACCGGCTGCTGGCCGGCGACGACCGGCAGGGTGGCGACCTCGGCCTTCTCGCCGAGCACGCGGAGCTGCTCCTGGGCGGCCGGGCGGGCGACGTCGAGTGACGCCATCATCACCTTCTTGCCGCCCTTCTCGCGAAGGCGGCGGGCGATCTTGGCGGTGCTGGTCGTCTTGCCCGAGCCCTGCAGGCCGACCATCATGACGACGGCGGGCGGGGTGACGTCGACGTTGAGCTCGGACGCCTCGGCGCCGAGCATCTCGACGAGGGCGTCGTGGACGATCTTGACGACCTGCTGGCCGGGCGTGACCGAGCGCAGCACCTGCTGGCCGACCGCCTTCTCGGTGGCCTTGTCGACGAACTCGCGGACCACCGGAAGCGCGACGTCGGCCTCGAGCAAAGCGATCCGGACCTCGCGCATCGCTCCGCGGACGTCGGCCTCGGTGAGAGCGCCGCGGCCGCGCAGCCGGTCGAAGACGGCGCCGAGCCGGTCGCTCAGACTGTCGAACATCCTCTTCCTTCCACCACGCCAAGGCGCCAAACGCGAAAAACGCCGGCGGGCGAAACCTCGCCGGCCAGCGCGCGCCCCCCGAGGGCGCTGTCACTTATCCCAAAGGGATGTGGGGGCGCATAGCGGCGGGGGGAAGGGATGGCAAGGCTTTCGCCCCCCTCGCTCCCTCAGTAGCCGGTCAGGAGCATGTCCAGAGCGTTGGTTATGGCGATCTCCTCCCGTTTCAGGGAGGTGACGACATCGCCGATCTCGCGGACATGAATCGTCGCCGCGAATTGCGTGACCATGACGAAGCTCCGGCCGGCGAAATGGAAAGAGGGATTGAGGCGATCGGCGGCCTTCGGCGCCTCTGCCTCCGGCAGCAGCGGGACTACGAAACGGGTCTTGAGATCGGCGAGCAGATCGGCCTGACAGTCCAGGACCAGGCCACCGCCCTGGCGAAGCCCATAGACATCGAACCGGGCCATCAGAAATGACGGTGGCGGGCGAGCGGCAACCCATGCTCCTCGACATAATCGTTCGAGGACTGGAGAGCGGCCCGATTGGCTTCAAGCCATGCCTTGGCGCGCATTTCGCGTATCCGCTCCTCGAGCCCGCGCTCGCAGGCTTGGGACACGTTCACCCCCAGCGCCTTTGCCTCTTCGAGGAGGTGCGGACTGAGCGATACGTTGGTCGCTCGCCGGCGAACGTTGCTGGACATATCCGCCATATATAATGCGCATCGATAATGCGCAAGCAACGGGTCAGTCGAGCCTGTAGACGCTGGTCGGATCGCTCGCGGGGAAGGTCTCCTCGAGGGCTTCGTCGAGCAACTCGTCCTGGGTGGGCCCGCCCACCCGCTGCGGCGACGGCACGTCGCCGGGCTTGGCCTGGACTGACGGTGAGGGGCTCGGCGAGCTCGTCATGAGGGCTTCCTGAACCGCGCCGCCTCCTCGGAGCCGCCGGTCGCGTCGCCTTCGCTGTAGCTGTGGGCGCCGACGCCGGCGAGATGGCCGCCCTCGACGATCAGATATTCGTCGCGGATCGGGCGGCCCTCCAGCCAGCATTCGAGGATCTCGCGGGTTCCCGCGGCGTAGCGCGCCTGGGCGGAGAGGCGAGGTGCCGGAGATGTGCGGGGTCATGCCGTTGTGGGGCATGGTCCGCCACGGATGGTCGCGCGGCGCGGGCTGGGGGAACCAGACGTCGCCGGCATAGCCCGCCAGCCGCCCTTCCTCGAGCGCGCGGGCGACGGCGTCGCGGTCGACGATCTTGCCGCGCGCCGTGTTGACCAGATAGGCGCCGCGCTTCATCCGGCCGATCATCGCCTCGTCGAACAGATTCTCCGTCTCCGGATGAAGCGGGCAATTGATGGTGACGACGTCGCAACGCGCGACCATGTCCTCGACGCTGTCGTGCCAGGTCACGCCGAGCTCCGCCTCGACCTCGGCGCGGCAGGCGGTGGCGGTCGAAATAATGGAGGTGGACGTCGAACGGCTTCATCCGCCGCAGCACGGCGGCGCCGATGCGGCCGGCGGCGACGGTGCCGACGTGCATGCCCTCGACGTCGAACGAGCGGGTGACGCAGTCGGCGATGTTCCAGCCGCCGCTCCGCGCGACGTCGTGCGACGGGATGTAGTTGCGGACCAGGGCCAGGATCGACATCACGACATGCTCGGCGACGCTGATCGAGTTGCAATAGGTGACCTCGGCGACGGTGATGCCCGCGCTCGATCGCCGCCTGCAGGTCGACATGGTCGGAGCCGATTCCGGCGGTGATCGCGAGCTTCAGCTTCGCCGCCTTGGCGATCCGCTCGCGGGTCAGATAGGCCGGCCAGAAAGGCTGGGAGATGACCACGTCGGCGTCGGCCAGCTCGCGCTCGAACTCGGAACCGGGCCCGTCCTTGTCGGAGGTGACGACGAGCGTGTGCCCCTCCCCTTCGAGCCAGTCGCGAAGGCCGAGCGCGCCGGTGACGCTGCCGAGCAGCTCGCCGGGCGTGAAGTCGACCGCCTTCGGGGTCGGCAGGGTCTGGCCGTCCGGGATAGCGTTGCAGCTGCGGGCAGATCGTCGCGCGTGCCGCTGGTCGGATAGCCGTCCTCCGGGTCGTCGTAGAGGACGCACAGAATCTTCGCCATTCTTCCCTCCCTCGAGATGGGCTCCCCTCTTCTACACGAGACGGCCGCGATCGACAGCAGGGCGCTGTGGATTGCCTGGGAGAATGCGCCTAACGCGGAAGGGTCCGCGCTCCGCGGCCGCGAGTCAACCGCCATGGACGAGACGAGAGCAGTGCAGGGCGAACCCGCGGCGGTCGAAGAGTTGCTCGACACGCCCGATCTCGCTCACGCGCTGGAGAGCGACCGCTTCAAGCAGTTTCTCGACCATGTCCCGGTGGCCATCGCGGTCTCGGAGCTGCGCGATCCGGAATGCGTGGTCTATACGAATATCGAGTTCGAGCGGCTCATCGGGCGGACCTCGGCCGAGATCGTCGGCCGTGGCTGGGCGGCTCTGCCCGGGCATGCCGTGGGGCAGGACGACCCGCGGCAGTTCGGCGAGGCGGTGGCCCGCGAGCAGGAATATGTCGGCCTCTTCTCGATCGAGCACGGTGCCGGCGCGATCGGCGTCGATGCCTGGTCGAACCTGATCGAGGATGACGACGGCACGCCTCTGTTCCGCCTCGTCGCTTTGGCCGAGGCGGGACGGCGCGGCGAGACGCAATCGCGAGGAGCTCGAGCGGCTGATCGCGGAGAAGGACACTTTGCTGCGCGAGCTCCAGCACCGGGTGAAGAACAATCTTCAGATGATCACGGCGCTGATCCGGCTCGAGGCGCGCAATCTGCCCGACGACGCCAGCGACTCCCGCTTCGACCGGCTGGCCGGGCGGGTCGAGGCGCTCGCCTTGCTCTACCGATCGCTGTCCGAAGACGTCGATGCCGAAACGATCGATCTTGGAGTCTATCTGAGCGAGATCGCCTCGGCGGTGATGCGCGCCCATGCGCCGGAGGGCATCCGGCTCGATCTCAAGGTCGATACCTGGCCGGTCTCGGTCAACGTCGCCATGCCGACCGGCCTCGTCGTCAACGAGCTTCTGACCAACGCGCTCAAGCACGCCTTTCCGGGTCGCGACGGCGGCACGATCACGCTTCACAGCCTGGTCGAGGCCGACGGCTGCCGGGTCGTGGTCGCCGACGACGGAGTCGGCCTCATGCCCGGCGAGGCGTGGCCGCGACCGGGCAAGCTGGGCGCGATGATCGCCCAGTCGCTGCGCCAGAATGCCAAGGCCCGGCTCGACGTCCGCTCGGCGCCCGGAGAGGGCATGCGGGTCACCATTTTCTTCGCCCGGGCCGACGCCGCGCCGCCTCAATCGACGTGATCGAGCGACGGTTCGACCGTCCGCGCCGTTGCGCGGCCGATGGAAAGTGGCCGATAAGCCAGCCCGTGCCCGTCCGACTTGCCTTGCTCTTGCTGCTCGCCGCGGCCGGCGGCGCGGCCGCGAAGGAGCGGAGCCCGGGCGGCGAGTACCGACTGGTCGGCGAGCAGGACGTCGCCTCGGGGATCAGGCTCAATCCCGACGGACGGTTCCAATATTTCCTGATCGCCGGAGCGCTCGACGAGAAGGCCGAAGGACGCTGGAGCGCCGCCGGCGGCCGGGTCGTCCTGGTGACCGAGCCGAAGCCGGTCCCGCCCGCCTTCACCCGGGCGAAAACGGGTAAAACGGATTCGGCGGCGCTGAGCGTCAGAGTCGATTCGCCGGAAGGCCGCGGCATCGCCGGAGTCGACCTTCGCATCGGCTTCGACGAGGGCGCGCCGATCGAGGCCTACACGCAGGAGGACGGCTGGAGCCTGGCGGCGGAGGAGGCGAGGACCCCGCGCTGGATCGAGCTGGCGGTGCCGATGCACGGCCTCGCCTCGGCGCGCTTCCCGATCGACCCCGCCGCCGGCAACGCCCTCGCCTTCACCCTCGTCCCCAACGATCTCGGAGTGATCGACTTCACGGGCGTGCCGATCAGGGTCGAGAAGAAGGCGCTCGTCGTCGAGCGGGGCGGCGGCCGGCTTCGCTACGAGCGCGTCGGCGGGAAATGAGCGAGCCGTTTCTGATCCTGGTCGACGCCGACGCCTGCCCGGTCAAGGAGGAGGTCTACAAGGTCGCCTTCCGCCACGGCGCCGCGGTCAGGATCGTCAGCAACGCCCATCTCGGGTGCCCGCCCATCCGCTGATCGAGCGGGTCACGGTCGGCGCCGGCTTCGACGCGGCGGACGACTGGATCGCCGAGCGCGCCGGGCCTCGGACGGTGGTGGTCACCGGCGACATATTGCTCGCCGACCGCTGCCTGAAGGCGGGGGCGGCGGTGATCGGACCGAACGGAAAGCCGTTCACCCCGGCCTCGATCGGGGCGGCGGTGGCGACCCGGGCGATCATGGCCGACCTGCGCGCCGGCATGGACGGGCCCGGCGGCGGGCCGGCCCCCTTCGCCAAAGCCGACCGGTCGCGCTTCCTCTCCGCCCTCGACGAGGCGCTTGTCCGCCTCATGCGGCCAAGGTAATCGGGACGGTGCGGCAAAGCCGCCACCGAAGGGCCTGGGAGGAGTGTTCGCCATGCAGCAGGGCAAGGACGAGACGGCGCTCAAAGCCTGGACCAAACCCGAGGTGCGGCGCTTCTCGGGCCGGTCGGCCGAGTTCAGCCCGGTCGATTGCTGCGACGGATCCCAGCCTTCCTGACCGGCTGGCGGCGTCCCGGCGCCAGGACGCCGTAGCCCTGGCGGACGGTCACCGGCGCGATGCAGTCGCCGACCCGGTTGACCACGGTCAGGACGAGGTCGCCGGCGGCACCTCGCCGAGCCGCCTGGCGCGCGGTCCCTCGCGCTTGCGGACCGGCCTCACCTTCAAATCTTGGCCGCAGATCGGCGCGAGACCGGCCGCCTGGCCCGACCGATGCGGCGCCGGCGCCTCGGCCGCCGAGACGGCCGGAAGCGTCAAAACGAGAGCGACGAGTGCAAGGCGCATGACGTCTCCTTTCGAGCCGCTATGATAGCCTTTTCGGCGGTCGCGGGGGAGAGGGAGATGGAGGAGCGGACGGCGAGCTGCCGCTGCGGCGCGCTCAAGGCGACGGCGCGCGGCGAGCCGAAGCGGATCTCGGTCTGCCACTGCCTGCCCTGCAAGGCGCGCAGCGGCAGCGCCTTTTCCTGGAACGCGACCTACGAGGAGGCGCAGGTCGAGACCGAGGGCGAGGCCTCGACCTGGACCCGGGTGACGGAGGAGGGCGGGCGCTGGTGCACCTATCATTTCTGCCCGACCTGCGGCTCCACCGCCTGGTACAGGATCGAGGCCCGACCCGGCATGGTGACCATCCCCGCCGGCAATTTCGCCGATCCGGATTTCGGCGAGCCGAGCGTATCCTGGTTCGTCGAGCGGCAATGCCCCTGGCTTCGGATCGAGACCGAGGGGGAGCTTCGCGAGGGCTGAGGTGGACTAAACCCCCTCCCCTCCCTAGATGCCCGGGCGATGAAGCGGCATTTCCTCAAGATGCACGGGCTCGGCAACGACTTCGCGATCTTCGACGCGCGCGAGGCGCCGCTCGAGATGGACGCCGAGCGCGGCTCGGGCGCTCGCCGACCGTCGGACCGGGATCGGCTGCGACCAGCTCATCCTGCTCGAGCCGAGCGGAGTCGCCGACGTCAGGATGCGGATCTGGAACAGCGACGGCGGCGAGGTCGAAGCCTGCGGCAACGCGTCGCGCTGCGTCGCCCTGCTGCTGGGCGGCGAGACCCGGATCGAGACGGCCGGAGGGATCCTCGCGCGCCTCGGCGAACGGAGCGGCGGCGACCGTCGACATGGGCGAGCCCCGTTTCGGCTGGGACGAGATCCCGCTCGGCTTACCCGATGGACACGGCGGCGATGCCGGTCGGCTGGGAGGAACTGCGCGAGCCCTTCGCGGTCAATGTCGGCAACCCGCACGTCGTCTTCTTCGTCGAGGACGCCCGAGCCGTCGACCTCGAGGGCTGGGCCCGGCGATCGAGCGCGACCCGCTCTTTCCGGAGCGGGTCAACGTCAACATCGCCTCGATCGAGGAGGGCACGATCCGGCTTCGGGTCTGGGAGCGCGGCGCCGGCCTGACCCAGGCCTGCGGCACCGGCGCCTGCGCGACCGCGGTCGCGGCGATCAGCCGCAGGCTGGCGTCGAGCCCGGTCCAGGTCCGGCTGCCCGGCGGCACCCTCGCCATCGACTGGGCGCCGGGCCGGCACGATCCGGATGAGCGGCCCGGCGACCCGGGTCTTCGAAGGCGAGGTCGAGCTGTGAGCGGCCCGCAGCTGATCACCCTGGGCTGCCGGCTCAACGCCGCCGAGAGCGAGGCGATGCGCTCGCTCGCCGGGGCCGAGGACGACCTGATCATCGTCAACAGCTGCGCCGTGACCAACGAGGCGGTCCGCCAGACCCGCCAGGCGATCCGCCGGGCGAAGCGGGCGCGGCCCGAGGCTCGGGTGGTGGTGACCGGCTGCGCGGCCCAGATCGAGCCGGAGACCTTCGCGGCGATGCCGGAGGTCGCACGGGTGGTGGGGAATGCGGAGAAGTTCGATCCCGCGAGCCGGTCCTTGTCTCAGGCTGAGGAAAGCGCGGTCGCGGGTACGTCTCCGACATCTTCGCCGTCCGCGAGACCGCGCCGCATCTCGTCGCCGGCTTCGCCGAGCGCAGCCGGGCCTTCGTCGAGGTGCAGAACGGCTGCGACCATCGCTGCACCTTCTGCATCATCCCCTACGGCCGCGGGAACAGCCGCTCGGTGCCGGCGGGGCTGGTCGTCGAACGGGTGAAGGCGCTCGCCGGCGAGGGCTTCCGCGAAGTGGTTCTGACCGGAGTCGACGTCACCAGCTACGGGCCCGACCTGCCGGGATCGCCGACCCTGGGACTGCTGATCGAGCGGATCCTGAGGCACGTGCCGGAGCTGCCGCGCCTCAGGCTGTCCTCGCTGGACTGCATCGAGATCGACGAGCGGCTCGAGGAGATCATCGCCCACGAGCCGCGCTTCATGCCGCACCTCCACATGAGCTTCCAGGCCGGCGACGACATGGTGCTGAAGCGGATGAAGCGGCGCCACAGCCGCTCGCAGGCGGTGGCGACGGTGGCCCGGCTCAAGTCGAAGCGGCCCGGAGCTGGCGATCGGCGCCGACCTCATCGCCGGCTTCCCGACCGAGACGGAGGCGATGCACGAGAACAGCCTCGCCCTGGTCGAGGAATGCGACATCGTCATGGGCCATATCTTCCCCTACTCGCCGAAGCGGGGCACTCCGGCGGCGCGGATGCCGCAGGTGGCGCCGCCGGTGGTGAAGGAGCGGGCGCGGCGGCTTCGCGACGCCTGCGCGAGGCGCAAGGCGGCATGGCTGGAGGGCCTGGTCGGGACGAGGCAGCGGGTGCTGGTCGAGAAGGACGGCATGGGCCATTCGGAGAATTTCGCGCCGGTCACCGTCCGTCGTCCCAGCGAAGGCTGGGGCCCCGGTACGAATTCTCGCCGGGATGCCAGCCTGCGCTGGCATGACGGGGACGTGGTCGACGTCACGATCACCCATGTCGAAAACGGCACCCTCGTCGGAGTGCCCGGATGAGCGAGGCGACGTGGCTCGACCGGCTGCAGTCCGGCTTCAGGAAGACTTCGGAGCGGCTCGGCGACAACCTCACCGGCCTGTTCACCAAGGCCGCGCTCGACGAGGAGACGCTCGACGAGATCGAGGAGGCGCTGATCGCCTCGGACCTCGGCCCGTCGACGGCGGCCAAGATCCGCGCCCGACTCGCCGCCGAGCGGTTCGAGCGGGGCCTCAGCGAATATGCGGTGCGCGAGATCGTCGCCGAGGAGCTCGAGAAGATCCTCGCCCCGGTCGCGGTGCCGCTCCAGATCGACGCCTTCCCGAGGCCGCAGGTGATCCTGGTCGTCGGGGTCAACGGCTCGGGCAAGACGACGACCATCGCCAAGCTCGGCCACCTCCTGCTCGAGCAGGATTACGGGGTCCTGTTCGCCGCCGGCGACACCTTCCGGGCCGCGGCGATCGAGCAGCTCAAGATCTGGGCGGATCGGATCGGGGTCCCGGTCATCGCCGGGCCGGAGGGCGGCGACAGCTCGGCGATCGTCTTCGACGGGGTCAAGAAAGGCACGGCCGAGGGCATCGACACTCTGATCGTCGACACCGCCGGTCGGCTCCAGAACAAGAAGGTGCTGATGGACGAGCTCGCCAAGATCCGGCGGGTGCTCGGCCGGCTCAACCCGGAGGCGCCGCACAACGTCGTGCTGGTGCTCGACGCGACGACCGGGCAGAACGCGCTCAGCCAGATCGAGGTGTTCAGGGAGGTGGCCGGAGTGACCGGCCTGGTCATGACCAAGCTCGACGGCACCGCGCGCGGCGGAATCCTGGTCGCCGCGGCGGAGCGCTTCGAGCTGCCGATCCATGCGATCGGAATCGGCGAGGGAATCGACGATCTGCGGCCGTTCGACGCGCGCGAGACGGCACGGGCGATTGCGGGACTGGGAAGAGAATGAACGTGGCGATGGAATCGGAAAAGAAGGAGCCGTCGGTCGGTGGCCGGCTGTTGATCGACCTCGGGCCCCTGCTCGTCTTCTTCCTGGTCAACTTCCTGGCGCCGGTGCCGGACGTGCTCAAGATCTTCTACGCGACCGGCGCCTTCATGGCCGCGATGATCGTCGCGATGATGGTCTCCTACCTGCGCTACCGCCACATCTCGCCCCTGCTCTGGTTCTCCGGGATCATGGTGGTGATCCTGGGCGGGGTGACGATCTGGCTTCACAACGACGTCTTCATCAAGATGAAGCCGACCGTCTATTACGTCTTCATCGCCAGCCTGCTCGGCTTCGGCCTGGCGACCGGGCGCAACCTGCTCAAGATGGTGCTGGGAGCCGCCTATCCGGGCCTGTCCGAGCAGGGCTGGAAGCTGCTCACCCGCAACTGGGCGATCTTCTTCCTCGTCATGGCCGTGGTCAACGAGGCTGGTCTGGCGCAACAGCACGACCAGCTTCTGGATCGGCTTCAAATTGTGGGGCTTCCTCCCCGCCACCTTCCTGTTCGCCATCGCCAACGTGCCGATGCTGATGAAGCACGGAATGCAACTGGAGAAGGGCGAGCGAGGAGCCGCCGGTGCCGCCGGTCCAATGAACGGACCCGTCGTCTCCGTCCGGCACCTGTCAAAGCGCTACGCAAGGCGGCCACGAGGCGCTGAAGGACGTCAGCCTCGACATCGCGCGCGGCGAGATCTTCGCCCTGCTCGGCCCGAACGGCGCGGGCAAGACGACCCTGATCAGCATCGTCTGCGGGATCGTCACGGCGACGTCGGGCGAGGTCGAGGTCGACGGCCACGACATCGTCCGCGACTATCGCGCCGCGCGCACCCGGATCGGCCTGGTTCCGCAGGAGCTCCACACCGACGCGTTCGAGAGCGTCTGGTCGACGGTCAGCTTCAGCCGCGGCCTGTTCGGCAAGCCGCCCGACCCGGCGCATATCGAGAAGGTGCTGCAGCGACCTGTCGCTCTGGGACAAGCGCAAGTCGAAGATCATGGAGCTGTCGGGCGGGATGAAGCGCCGGGTGATGATCGCCAAGGCGCTCAGCCACGAGCCCGACATCCTCTTCCTCGACGAGCCGACCGCCGGAGTCGACGTCGAGCTGCGCCGCGACATGTGGGAGCTGGTGCGGCGGCTTCGCGACAGCGGAGTCACCATCATCCTCACCACCCATTATATCGAGGAAGCCGAGGAGATGGCCGACCGGGTCGGCGTGATCTCGCGCGGCGAGCTGATCCTCGTCGAGGAGAAGGTCGAGCCTGATGAAGAAGCTCGGCAAGAAGGAGCTGACCCTCAACCTCAGCGAGCCGATGGACAGCGATCCCGCCGGAGCTGGCGGAATGGAACCTGACGCTCGAAGGCGGACGGCCACGAGCTCGAATATGCGTTCGACGCCAATGCCGAGCGGACCGGAGTGCCGTCCCTGCTCGTCGCCGGATGCGCGACCTCGGCATCGGCTTCAAGGACCTCAACACCCGCCAGAGCTCGCTCGAGGACATCTTCGTCAGCCTGGTGCACGAGAGGCGCGGATGAGCGCGCGCCTCCCCCCCCTCCCCGTTGCCGAGGGCCAGGCGTGAGCGTTCCGACCTTCAACCGCTACGGCGTCTGGGCGATCTACCGCTTCGAGATGGCCCGGGCGCTTCGCACCCTGTGGCAGAGCCTGGTCACTCCGGTGATCACCACCTCGCTCTATTTCGTCGTGTTCGGAGCGGCGATCGGCTCGCGCATGACCGAGGTCCAGGACGTGCCCTACGGCGCCTTCATCGTCCCCGGGCTGATCATGCTGTCGCTCTTCACCCAGAGCATCTTCAACGCCTCGTTCGGGATCTTCTTCCCCAAGTTCACCGGCACGATCTACGAGATACTCTCGGCGCCGATCTCGCCGCTCGAGATCGTCATCGGCTATGTCGGCGCGGCGGCGACCAAGTCGGTGGCGCTCGGCCTCGTCATCCTCGCCACCGCCGCCTTCTTCGTGCCGCTCCAGATCCTCCATCCGGTCTGGATGATCGGCCTTCCTGCTGCTGATCGCCGTCACCTTCAGCCTGTTCGGCTTCATCATCGGCATCTGGGGCAAGAATTTCGAGCAGATCCAGTTCGTGCCGATGCTGATCGTCACCCCGCTCACCTTCCTCGGCGGCGCCTTCTACTCGGTCGACATGCTGCCCGAGCCGTGGCGCACCGCCACCCTGTTCAACCCGGTCGTCTACCTGATCAGCGGCTTCCGCTGGAGCTTCTACGGGGTCGGCGACGTGCCGGTCGGGATCAGCCTCGGCGCGACCCTGGGCTTCCTGCTGATCTGCCTCGGCGTCGTCGCCTGGATCTTCCGGACCGGCTACCGGCTGAAGAGCTAGGGCCCGCTTCCCTACCCTTCCTGGTCGGCTCGGGCGACTCCGCCGCCGTCGAGGTTGCGGGCGACGAACTCCCAGTTGACCAGATTGCCGAGCAGCGCCTCGGCGAACTTCGCGCGATCGTGGCGATAGTCGATGTAATAAGCATGCTCCCAGACATCGATCGTGAGCAGCGGCCGCAGCCCCTCATGGGCGGGCGGCGAGTCGCCGTCGTGGAGCGAGGTGATTGCGAGCTTGCCGCGGTCGAGCACGAGCCACGCCCAGCCGCTCGCGAAATGGCCGACGGCCTCGTCCTTCAGCTGCCGCCAGCAGGGTTTCGAGAGAGCCGAATTCGTCGTCGATCATCGCCGCCAGCCGCCCGTCGGCCGCTGCCCCTCGGGCGGCGCCAGGCATTGCCAGAAGAAATTGTGGTTCCAGTGCTGGCCGGCGACGTTGCCGAGCGCGGAATCGCCCCGTTCGCGCGGCGTCGCGGATCAGGCCGGCGAGCGAACGGCTTGCCGGGCGTCTGGTCCGCGACCGCCGCGTTGAGCTTGTCGACATAGGCCCGGTGATGCTTGCCGTGGTGATGGTCGAGCGTCTCCGCCGACATGAAATCGCCGAGCGCGTGGCGGTCGAAGGGCAGCTCCGGTAGCGTGAACGGCATGGCCCGATCTCCTTTCGCCGCGCCAACGCGCGGCGGAAGGGGACGGTGCCTGCCGATCCGGCGATCGGCGAGGCGGGTCGCTACTTCACCGAGAAGCGGGCGAGCTCGGCCTTCGGGTCCTTCCAGTTCGGGTCGAGCCGGCTGGCCTGCCGATAATCCTCATAGGCGGCGCGGACCTGGCCGGTGAGCTCGTTGGCGACGGCGCGGCCGTAATAAGCGAGCTCGGGCCGGCGCGTCTTCTTCTCGAGCGCGGTGTCGAACATCGGCCTCGCCTGCTGCGCGGCGTCGGGCAGGTGAAGCAGGGCGAAGCCCTTGTTGAGATAGGCTTCGGCCTCGTCCGGGTCGCGGTTCAGGGCGGCGTCGTAATCGACGATCGCCTCGTCGACATTGCCGAGCCGGGCCTTGAGGATGCCGCGATTGACCAGGTGGCGACCCGCTCGTAGTCGCTCAGCGCCTCGTCCCGCAGCGCCTGGTCGCAGGTGCGCAGCGCGTTCGAGGCTCGGATTGCGAGCGCGATTCCGCCGCTTCGTAGCAGAGCCGGGCCGACGAATTGCCGATGACGGTGACCGCGCCGACGGCGGGCGATGCGACGAGCAGGGCCGCGGCGGCGAAGAGGAATTTACTGCCCATGGCGAAACCTCCTTGCAATGCGGCCTGCATAGCAGAATCGCGGCCGCCGCGCCATTGGCCGGGCTTGCTTGGTCGCACCGGTGCGCCTTGGTCGATGAGTTCTGCGTCCCGGCGAGGCCGGACCCAGTCTCCCGGCGGCGCGGCTGGACCCCGGCCTTCGCCGGGGAACGTCAGGTCTGCAGCTGGTGGCGCTTCATCGCGTGGCGGAGCTGGTCGTAGCTGAGGCTGCAGCGCGGCCGCGGCGGCGCGCTGGTTCCAGCGGCATTTCTCGAGCGCGGCGGCGAGGATCGCCTTCTCATATTCGGCGATGGCGAGCCGGAAATCGGCGCAGCTTTCCGGATCCCAGGCGCTGGCCGGCGGCATGCCCGGAGCGGCCGCCGCGGGCGGCAGGATCTCGACGGTCGCGCTCGGCTCCCTCGGCTGCGGCCGCCAGGGGGATTCGAACGGATCGAACTGGATCCGGTCGATCGGCCGCTCATGATCCTCCCAGCGATAGACGGCGCGCTCGACGACGTTGCGCAGCTCGCGGACGTTGCCCGGCCAGGTGTAGTTGAGCAGCATTCGTCCATCGCGCCGTTGCTGAAGCCGGGCCAGCTCGGCCATTCGAGCTCGAGCGCCATGCGCCGGGCGAAATGGTCGGTGAGGACCGGGATGTCGCTGCTCCGGTGGCGCAGCGGCGGCAGGGTGACGACCTCGAACGACAGCCGGTCGAGCAGGTCGGCGCGGAAGCGGTTGCGCTCGGCGAGCCGGGGCAGATCCTCGTTGGTCGCGGCGACGATCCGGACGTCGACGCGTGACCGGCCGCGACGCGCCGATCCGGGTCACCTCGCCATATTCGACGACGCGCAGCAGCCGCTCCTGCGCCGCCTGGCGACAGCGTCGCGAGCTCGTCGAGGAACAGGGTGCCGCCGTCGGCCTCCTCGAAGCGGCCGGCGCGGGCCTTGGTCGCGCCGGTGAAGGCGCCGGCCTCGTGGCCGAACAATTCCGCCTCGATCAGGGTCTCGGGCAGGGCGGCGCAGTTCATCGCCACCAGCGGCCCGTCCCAGCGCGACGAGAGATGGTGGAGGCGCTCGGCGATCAGCTCCTTGCCGGTGCCGCGCTCGCCGATCACCAGCACCGGCCGGTCGAGCGGCGCGGCGCGGCTCGCCCGCTCGACCGCGTCGAGGAAGGAGGAGGACTGGCCGACCAATTGGGTGTTGCGTTCCATCCCCAAACATTGGGACGATTTCCCATGCTTTGGCAAGATAAAGATGTGCGCGACAGGTGGTCGAAACGTCAGAAATCGCGGTTTTCCGCCACTTTCCGCGATCTGGCACGGCC
This sequence comes from uncultured Alphaproteobacteria bacterium, assembly GCA_963716155.1. Lineage (GTDB taxonomy): Bacteria > Pseudomonadota > Alphaproteobacteria > Sphingomonadales > Sphingomonadaceae > Allosphingosinicella. The sequence continues at coordinate 723,443 of OY970297.1, read as the reverse complement.
CTTGTAGAGAATGCGGCACAGCGCCGCAGCGGCGGAACGGAATTTCAGGGAGGAAGAGATGATCGACATGAGCAAGCTGGGCCAGACCATGCTGGCGACGGTCGGCGGCGATCGCTGCTCACCGCGACCGCGGTGGGCGCGGCCGTCGGGCCGGCCCGGGCGATCGAGACCGCCCCGGTCAGCCTTGTCGCGGCTCCGGTTTCGGGCCAGGCTTCGGCCTGACCCGCGGGCGGCGGCGCGGGAGGGTTCGCCCCCTTGCCTTCCCGGCCGCCGCCGCAACGTCTGCGTATCGCAAGGAGTGATTGAATGGGTATTTTCTCCCGCACCCGCGACATCGTCGCCGCCAATTTCGCCGACCTGCTCGACAAGGCGGAGGACCCGGCGAAGATGATCCGGATGATCATCCTCGAGATGGAGGAGACCCTCGTCGAGGTCCGCGCCAGCGCCGCGCGCACGATCGCCGACCAGAAGGAGATGCGCCGCCAGATCGCCCGCCTCGACAAGCTCCAGGAGAGCTGGACCGAGAAGGCCGAGCTGGCGCTGTCGCAAGGACCGCGAGGACCTCGCCAAGGCGGCGCTGGTCGAGAAGCAGAAGGCGGCCGACATGGCCGACAGCCTCAAGGCCGAGATCGAGGTGCTCGACGACGCGCTGCGCGCGTCCGAGGCCGACATCGCCAAGCTCCAGGGCAAGCTGCGCGAGGCGCGCACCCGCCAGAACGCGATCCAGAGCCGGCTCGAAAGCGCCAACCAGCGCGCCCGGCTGCGCGAGATGTATGCCGGCCCCAAGGTCGACGAGGCCTTCTCGCGCTTCGACGTGCTCGAGCGCCGCGCCGACCATGCCGAGGGCCGGGCCGACGCGCTCGCGCTCGGCGCTCCGCCCAAGACGCTCGAGGAGGAGATCGCCGAGCTTCGCAACGCCGAGAAGGTCGATGCCGAGCTCGAAGCGCTGAAGGCCCGACTCGCGGCAAGAAGGAGGGCTGAGGCGATGGAGGAAGTTGCCGGAATCGCCGTTGGCGCGCTCGCCATCGTCGACCCTGTTCATCGGCCTGCCCTGGCTGATCTTCCACTACATCACGCGCTGGAAGACGGCGGCGACGCTCACCACCGACGACGAGAAGCTGATGGAGGAGCTTTACGACCTCGCCCGCCGGCTCGACGACCGGATGTGCTCGATCGAGCGCATCATGACCGCCGAGAACCCCAACTGGCGGGCGATCGCCTGCGACCCGGCCGCGACCGGGATCGAGGACCTCAGCAGCGTCACCAACCAGCGCCGCGAGAAGGATCGGCCAATGAGCGCTCGCCACACCAAATTCTATCTCGACAAGCAGAACGGCAAGTTGATGGGCGTCTGCGCCGGCATCGCCGACTATACCGGGGTCGACGTGACCCTGGTCCGGATCGGCACGGTCCTTCTCACCGTCCTCGGCTCGGGCATGACGATCATCGCCTATCTGGTGGTCGGCTGGATCGCGCCGAAGAAGCCGCGCGAGCTTCGCCGACGAGACTCCGGAGCAGACCAAGTTCTGGCAGGGCGTCCGGGCCTCGCCGGCGCGGACCGTCCGCGACGTGCGCTCGCGCTTCCGCGACATCGACCGCCGGCTCGCCGAGGTCGAGACCTATGTGACCAGCTCCAACAGCCGGCTCGCCCGCGAGATCGAGCAGCTGCGCTGACGCTGGCGACAAGGGGGAAAGCAACATGAATCTCGGAGCATCCTCATACCCATCGTCGCCATCCTCGCGACGGCCGGCGTCATCATCCAGTATCTGCGCTATCTGCAGAGCGGCAACGAGGCCCGGGTCCGGTCGGCCGCGACGACGTCGGCAGAGCGCGGAGAACGCCCGCCTCGCCCGGGAGAATGAGGAGCTGAAGCGCACCGTCGAGCGGCTCGAGGAACGGATGGCGGTGCTCGAGCGCGATCGCCACCGATCCCGCCGAGCGGACCGCCCGCGAGATCGAGCGGCTGCGCTGAAATACGAATAAGGGGAAGAAAGAAATGGAAAAGCTCGCAATGCTGTCGGACATGCTTCCCACCATCGCCGTCATGGTGCTGGTCGGAGTCGGCGGCTGGGTGATCACGACCTGGCTCCGGATCAAGCACGGCTATCCGCTCGAGAGCACCTGGGGCCAGGCCGTCTATCCGAAGACCGACCAGGAGGCGGTCGAGCGGATCAAGCTGCTCTCCACGGAGAATGCCCAGCTTCGAGCCGAGCTCGGGCTCGATCAAGGACCGGCTCGCCACGGTCGAGCGGATCGTCACCGACGACAGCCATCGGCTGACGCAGGAAATCGAAGCTCTGCGCCTGCCGAAGAATTAGGAGGAAGGACCGATGGGAAACTGGATTTGGGTGCTCATCCCGCTGGCGGCGATCCTCGCCGGGGTGATGAAGCGCTGGTTCGATCTCAAGGAACGGCAGATCGCGGCCGTGACCACCGAATCCGCCGAGAAGGCGGCCCAATATGCCGCCCATACCGACCGGCTCGAGCAGCGGGTTCGGGTGCTGGAGCGGATCGTGACCGACAAGGGCATCGACGTCGCCGACGAGATCGAGCGGCTGCGCGACCGGCCGAACTGAGCCGGCGCGCGAGAAGGAGGAACTTGAATGAACCCGTTCGAAATGGTCGTCATCATCGTCGTGACGTGATGATCGCGAGCGTCTTGCGCGCCAAGTACAGCCACGGCCGGCGCGGCCGGCATGGGGAGGACGAGGTCCAGGCGGTCGCCGAGAACAGCCGCCTCAAGGAGGAGGTGCAGTCGCTTCGCGACCGCCTCGCCGTGCTCGAGCGGATCACGATCGAGAAGGAGAGCAGCCTCGAGCGCGAGATCGAGAAGCTTCGCGACCGCTAGGACCGGAACCATGAACGACCCCGCCATTCTCGCCGCTTTGTCCGTCTCCGGCCTGCTCGCCGTCGGCCTCGCCAGCGCCGTCGGCCTGAGGGGCTGGACCGAATGGCTGGAGCTCCGGCGGCTCGAGCTCGGCCGAGGCCGGCGCGGCGCGGCGCCGCGCATGGAGATCGCCGACCTGCGCGCCCGGGTGAGGCGCCTCGAAGCGATCGCCGAAGACGGCGAAGGCTGAAATTGCCTACATTTCCCCTCTCCCGCGCAAAGCGGGAGAGGAAGCTTTGCCGGGCCTGCCCGCTCTGGTAGCGGGCGATCCATGGGTTCCTCTTCACTCTCCGACGTCTTTGCCGATTACGAGCTGCTCGAGGCGGACGACCGCTACCGGCTTCTGATCGACCTCGGCCGGGCGCTGGAACCGATGCCCGACGCGCTCAAGACCGACGCCACCCTGGTCCGCGGCTGCTCCGCCTCGGTCTGGCTCTACCCGGTGCGCCAGGGCGACGGCCGCCTCCACTTCCTCGCCGACAGCAACGCGGCGATCACCAAGGGCATCGTCGCCCTCGTGCTGCTGGCGGTTCAGGACCGGACGCCCGGGGAGATACTCGCCGCCGACATCGAAGGCGCGCTGGAGCCGTTCGACCTCAGGAACCAGCTCAGCTCCAACCGCACGCAGGGCATCCCCAACATGATCGCCCTGATCCGCGAGACTGCCGGACGGCTCGCGGCATGAGCCGGCCGGGACTGGAGGGCGGCTTCGATCCGAAGCTGTTCACCGAATATGCCCGCCGGGTGGGCCATGGCGGAGCGCTCGGGATCCTCTATCTCGACCACGGCGAGGACTGGGTCGAGCTCGGCCTCGACTGGCAGGAGAAACTGGTCGGAGTGCCGGAGACCGGCGTGCTCGCCTCAGGGCCGATCATCAGCCTGATGGACATGGCCGCGAGCATGGCGATCTGGGTCAAGCTCGGCCGCTTCCGCCCGCAGGCGACGCTCGACATGCGGGTCGACTATCTGCGCCCGGCGACCCCGGGCAAGCGGATCCACGGCCGCGGCGAATGCTACGGGACGACGAAGAGCGTCGGCTTCGTCCGGGGGATGGCGCATGACGGCGACCCGGCGGACCCGGTGGCGCACGTGACGGGGACGTTCATGTTCACGGCGTGATTTCGAAGAGTGCAAACGGCTCCGGTGGGCGGCGGGCCGCCGGCCTTCGCTGGGCAATGAGACAGGCCGCCCTTTTTTCATCGCTTGCACTTGGCGGGCTCGTCATGTCAGCTTCGCCGGAGTCTATTCGGAGATGAGGCAATGAAGCGGTTCCTGGGCTTGTGCACCGCCGGCCTCGCGTTCGGGGCGATCGAGGCGCCGGCGGTGGCGGCGGGGATCACTTACGATTGCGACACGGCCGCCGATCATTTCTCGGAGCTGGTCCTCCCCGCCACCGGCGCGTCGTTCGTCGTTTCCGGGAGCGTGCAGCTGAGGGCGGTCGCCCGAAGCAAGACCTACGTTCCGCTCGCCCGAATCCAGATCGCTTCGTCCAGCGCTACGGGGGCGTCTCCAGGCGCCTTCGCCGGATTCTCCCTGGTGGCCGTGCCGACCGACGCGAAGAAGGCGTCGTCCGACCCGATCCAGATGCTGAGCTACAACGCCAATGGGATGGAAGATCAAGCGCTGCCGCTTTCGCTGATGGCCAAGGCGGGCACCGTTCAGGCGTTCACCTTATCCTATGACGGCAGCCGGGTGACCGTGAACCTCGGACATGAGGCCAAGGATTTCCCCTTGAAGGCCGCCGAGCCGGTGGTCCGGATCGTCTGCTCGACCGGAGAGTTCCTGTTCACCGACCTTACCATCAAGCCTCGGTGACGGGCTGCCAATCCCGGCTTGGGCGGTGGGATCAGCCCCGCCGCTCCTCGGCCTTCCTCAGCACCTCATAGGCGGCCTGCACCGCCTGGAAGCGCTTCGCCGCCTCGGCGTCGCCCGGCGCCGCGTCGGGGTGGTTGGCCTTGGCGAGGCGGCGCCAGGCGGCCTTGATCGCCTTGAACGGCGCGTCGACCTCGACCTCGAGGGTCTCGAGCGCGCGCATCTCGTCGCGGCTCCGGCTGCCGTCGCCAGGGCCGCCCCAACCGTAATGGCCGGCCTGGCGGTAGCCGTTCGCGCCGCGGCGCTCGTCGGCCTCGCGGGCGGCGGCCTCCTCCGCGGTCACGCCTTCGAAATAATTCCAGTTGCGATTGTATTCGGCCGCGTGCGCCTCGCAGAACCACCAGCGCTCGGCGCTGTGCGGCGATTTGGGCGCGGGCCGGTCGCCGGGCTCGGCGCAGCCCTCGCGGTCGCACAGGCGCACCTCGGTCGCCTCGCGCTTCGTGCCGTAGCCGCGCCAGCGCGGAAATCCCCAGTCGTTGGAGCGGGTCTGTCGAGCCATTATCGCTTCTTGTCCATTTCCGCCGGAAAAAGTGCCAGAGGATCTATAAGCCGGGTTCTGTCCTCCGCCATACCCCGGATCAAGTCCGGGGGACGGCGGATGTGCGGCCATTCGTCTGGGAGGCGGATCGCTCCGCCCCTCAAGCAACCAACCCGGACCGCATCGGGCGGAACGAGCCCGCGGTCCCTATTCGGTCTTGCTCCCGGTGGGGTTTGCCGTGCCGGCCGCCGTTGCCGGGGCCGCGGTGGGCTCTTACCCCACCCTTTCACCATCGCAGGGCCGAAGCCTTTGCGACCTGCTTTCTGTGGCACTTTCCCTGGGGTCGCCCCCGCCGGACGTTATCCGGCACCGTCGTTCCATGGAGCCCGGACTTTCCTCCCTGCTTCGCCAAGGCTTCGCAGGGCAGGCCCTGCTTAATCTTGGCGGAGCAGCGCGGCCGCCCGATCCTCTGACCCGGGCTACTTAGGCGGTGCGCTCCGGCTATCCAAGAGCAAACCGAGCAGAATAGCCCTCGTCTCGCCGTCGATCACCCCGTCGATATGCTCGGGGCGGAAGCGGCGCTGGAAGGCGCGGACCGCGGCCTTGGGCTGGTGGACGTCGTAGCCGTAGCGCTCGAGCGCCAGCAGGAACCCGCCGTCGGTCCACAAGGGGTCGATCAGATTCTGGGTGGGGCGGGGCATGGCGAGGCCGAGCTTCGCCAGCCTCGCCCAGTCGAACAATTCGCCGGGATCCTCCTTGCGCGCCGGGGCGACGTCGGAATGGCCGACGATGTAGGGCGGCCGGATCTTGTGGCGGCCGACGATGTCGGCGACCAGCGGCACGAGCGCGTCCATCTGCGCCTCGGGGAAGGGCCGGTAGCCGAATTCGTGGCCGGGATTGACGATCTCGATGCCGATGCTGGCGCCGTTGACGTCGTTGAGGCCGCGCCAATAGGCCCGGCCGGCGTGCCAGGCGCGCTTGCCCTCGTCGACCATCCTGAGGATCTCGCCGTCCTCGCCGACCAGATAATGGGCCGAGACCTTGGACCGCGGGTCCTTCAGCCGGGCGATGGCCGACTCCGCATCCTCCATCCCGGTATAATGGAGGACGAGCATGGACACGGGCAGCGAGCGCTCGTCGAAATTGGGCGAGGGCGCGTCCACGATGCCGTCCATCGCCCCTTCCCGCGCCAAAAAGCCTTCGCCGTCAAGAGGCGGCCCGGCATCCATGAACACGTCAGTCCGAGCTTCGGCCCGCGGTGCTCATGGATCCCGGATCAAGTCCGGGGTGACGGTATGGGTCAAGAGGCGGCCCGGCGGCGCTCCGGGGCGGCGGGGGCGCGCAGATAGAGGCCGCGGCAGTCCGGATCGGCGACGAAGGCGTCGGTCTGGCCGATCACCGTCTCCCCCGCGCCGAGCATCAGCACGGCGTCGTCGGCGGCCGCCGCGGCGAGGCGGACGAAGGCGGCCCGGCGCATCTCGGCCGAGAAATAGAGGAGGACGTTGCGGCACAGGACGATGTCGAACCTCGGCCCCGGGGCGGCCGGGGCGAGCAGGCTCGCCACCTCGAAGCGGACGGCGCGCCTGAGCTCCGGGGCGATCCGCCAGGCGGCTCCGGGCAGCTCCTCGAACCAGCGCATCATCTGGACGACCGAAAGGCCGCGCTGCACCTCGAACTGCGAATAGACCCCGCCGCGGGCCTGCTCGACGGCGCCCCTGGCGACGTCGGTGCCGAAGATGTCGATCGTCCAGCCCGCCCAGCGCGGCTTCTGCTCGGCGAAGTGCATGGCGATCGAATAGGCTTCCTGGCCGGTCGAGCAGCCCGCGCACCAGATGGCCAGCCGACGCTCGCGGCGCCGCGCCGATTCGAGCCGCTGGAGCACCGGCCCGAGCAGCAGCTCGAACGACTGGCGGTCGCGGTAGAAGAAGGTCTCGTTGTTGAGCAGCGCCTCGACCACCGCGTCGGCGAGCCTTTCGTCCTGGCGCGCGACGAGAGCCGCGACGAGGCCGTCGAGCGAGGAAAGGCCGCGCTCGCGCATCAGCGGCTGGAGCGCCGTCTCGACCCGCCAGCGCCGGCTGGTGGTCAGCTGCTGGCCGGTTCGGGCCTCGAGCAGCCCCCCGAGGATTCGGCCGGCGGAGTCGCTCACCGGCCCGTCTCCGCGACGGCCCGGGCCGCGATCCGCGCCGCGAGCTCGGCCGGCGGAAGCACGGCGCAGGCGAGGCCGGCCTCGGCGACGGCACGCGGCATGCCCCAGACGGCGCAGCTCGCTCGGTCCTGGGCCAGCATCGAGCCGCCTCGGGCGACGACCTGGCGGCTGCCGGCGAGGCCGTCGCGGCCCATGCCGCTCAGCATGACTCCGAGCGCGGCTCGGCCGTAGGTGCCGGCGACCGAATCGAGCATGATGTCGACCGACGGGACGCAGCCCCCCGCGGACGTGTCGCGATCGAGCCGGACGAGCACCTTGGCGCCCTTCTGCTCGAGGCGGAGATGGGCGTCGCCGGGAGCCAGGACGATCTCCTCGGGCGCGAGCTGGAGCCCGTCCTCGGCGATCCGGACGACCCGGCCGGACGCGGCTTCGAGCTGGCGGGCGAAGAAGGGCACGAACACGGCGGGGAGATGCTGGGTGATCAGGATCGGAGCGCCGATGCGCCCGGGCAGCGCCCGGAGCAGGGCGGTGACGGCATGGAGGCCGCCGGTCGAGGCGCCGATCGCGACGCAGCCGAGCCTGGCTTCGGGCAGGTCCGGTGGCGCCGCCGCCGAGTCCGGGGCGTCCCTCCGGCCGATCCGCCGCAGGCGTTCGGCGAGGACTTCCGAGAAGCGGCCGTTGAAGGCCTCGGCCCCGGGCTTGGACAGGGTTTCGGCGGCGCCCGGCCCGAGCGCCTCGACCGCCGCCTCGGCGGCGCGGTCGCAGAAAGAGGAAACGATTAGAACTCGGGCGCCGCGCCCCTGGCGGACGATCTCGGGCAGCGCCTGGACCCCGCTCTCGCCGGGCATCTCGACGTCGAGGAGGACGATGTCGACCTCCGTCCGCGGAAGCAGCCGCAGCGCCTCGCCGGCGTCGGAGGCGGTGGCGACGATCTCGAAATCGGCGAAGCCGGCGAGCATCCGCGAGAGGACCGCCCGGGCCACCTGCGAATCGTCGACGATCATCAGCCTCAGGGGCGGCGCGGCCGGAGCTTTCTCCCCCGCCGCGCGGGCGGCGGACCGGCTCACGCGACCCCGACGATCTGCAGCTTGCTCTCGAGGGTCTCGCGGTCGAACGGCTTCATCACATATTCGTCGGCGCCGGCGTCGATCGCGGCCCGGATGTGGGCGGCGTCGTTCTCGGTCGTGCAGAAGACGACCTTGGGCTGCGGCTCGAACTTCTTCTGGCGGAGGGTGCGGAGGAACTCCATCCCGCCCATCACCGGCATGTTCCAGTCGAGCAGGACGACGTCCGGCATCCGCGCTTCGCAGCGGACCAGCGCCTCGCGCCCGTCCTCGGCCTCGTCGACCGAGAAGTCGAGAGTCTCGAGGATATGGCGGGCGACCTTCCGGATCACCTTCGAATCGTCGACGACAAGACAGCTCTTCATGCTTGCTCTCGCTCTACCCGGCGGCCGCAATCTAGCCGCAATAAGTTAACCGCCCGCTTAAAGGCCGACCTGCTCCCCGGCGAAGGCCGGGGCCCAGGCCTGAGTCCGAAAAACTGGATCCCGGCCTTCGCCGGGAAAGCTGTTCAAGCCGCCTCCCGCGCCGGTCCGGCGACCAGCGCCTCGACGTCGGCCAGGAGCAGCAGGTCGCCCTCGGCCTCGACGGTCGCCCGGCCGATCCGCCGCCAGCCTCCCGAAAGCGACGTCGCCGGCGCCTGATGCTCGCCCTGGGCCTCGACGACATCCTCCACCGCTTCGACCAGCAAGGCGTAGGGATGGCCGTCGATAACCGCCATCACCGCCTCGCTATGGCCCTCGGCGAGCCGCCGGGAGGGATCGAGCGAGGCGAGGCAGTCGATCACGGTCAGCACCCGGCTGCGCAGGGCGGCGAGGCCGGCGACATGGCGGGCGGCGCCGGGAACCGGGGTGAGGGAGTCGATCTCGACGACCGATTCCACCTCGGCCGCCGGGAGCGCGATCCGCTCGCCGCCGAGCCGGACGATGAGGAGCAGCTCAGCCACGGCGGCGCCTCCGCTTGCCGGAGCCCTCGCCGGCCAGAGCGGCGAGCAGGCCGTCGCGGTCGTAACGATGGACGCTGTCGTCGTCGCCCTCGGCGGCGGTGCGCAGGCGAACCAGTCGGGCCCCCTCGGGCGCCGACGCCTCCGCTTCGGCGGCGGCGATGACGACCGAAGCCGACTCGCTGCCCGGCGCGCCGCTGGCGACGACCCGGTAGCCGGCGCTCTCGACCAGCGGACGAAGGATCGCCTCCATGAACGGGTCGCCGGCCGGAATCGCGCAGACCGGCTGGGCCGAGAGCGCCGCAGGCCCGCCGCTGTGGCGGGCGAACAGCCAGTGGAGGTCGAGCAGCTCGGCCTGCTCGTCGCCGACCAGCACCACTCCGCGAACCTCGCCCGGCGCCGCCGAGGCCATCAGCCCGGCCGGCAGCGCAACGATGTCGACGACCTCGGCGAAGCCGTAGGCGATCTCGGTAATCCCGTCGCTGAGCCGAAGCAGCCGTATCGGCCGGTCGGGGACGGCGGAGCCGCAGCCCTCGAGCGGCAGAAGGACCTCGCCGAGCGCGACGTTGAGCCGGCCGCCGCTGGAGCGGACCGCCTCGGCGCGGACGTCCTCGATCCGCTGGACGGCGGCGACCGGGGCGAGCCGCCGGCTTCCGTCGAGAGTCCTGAACAGGAGCGCCGGCGGGCCTTCCGCCGATTCCGGCGCGGCCGGGGCGGCTGCTTCGGGCAGCATGCCCCGGCCGTTGAGCGCCAGGCCGGCACCGGCGGCGATCCCCGGCGGGTCGAGCAGGAGCACCGGCTTGCCGTCGTCGGCGATGGTGGTTCCGGCGTAGAGCCCGACCGCCATCACGGCGGGCGCGGCCGGCTTGACGACCAGCTCCTCGTGATCGTGGATATCGTCGACGGCCAGAGCATAGAGGTCGGCGCCCGCCGGCCGAAGCAGCACCAGGCTCTGCGCCGAGGCATCGGCGGCGGCCTCGCAGCCGAGGGCGTCGCGAAGATAGACGAGCGGCAGGCGGCGGCCGCGGACGGTGGCGATGGCGGCGCCGCCGACGCTCTCGACCCGAACTCCGCCGCCCTTGACCCGGACGATCTCCTCGATCGCCGAGCGGGGGATGGCATAGACCTGGCCGGCGGCGACGACGGTCAGCGCCGGGATGATGGTGAGGGTGAGCGGGACCCGGAGGGTGAGGGCCACACCCCTGCCCTTGCGGCTCTCGACCTCGACGAGGCCGCCGATCCGCTCGATATTGGCGCGGACCACGTCCATTCCGACGCCTCGCCCGGAGAGGTCGGTGACCGCCGCCGCGGTCGACAGGCCGGGCTCGAAGATCAGCGCCGTCTTCTGCGCCTCGCTCAGCCGTTCGGCCCGCTCGGCGGTGATCAGCTCGGCGGCGACGGCCCGGCCGGCGAGCCTGTCGCCGTCGATCCCGCGGCCGTCGTCGGAGATTTCGAGCAATATCTGGTTGCCGGCCTGGCGGGCGCAGACCCGAAGGCAGCCGCTCTCGCTTTTGCCGGCCTTGCGCCGCTCGGCCGGGCTCTCGATGCCGTGGTCGATGGCGTTGCGGACGATGTGGGTGAGCGGATCGCGGATCATCTCGATCATCTCGCGGTCGATCTCGACGTCGCCGCCGTCGATCTCGAGCCGGACCTGCTTGCCGGTCTGGCCGGAAATGTCGCGGACCATGCGCGGCAGCGGCGCGAACAGATTGTCGATGCGCTGCATCCGGGTCCGGGTGATGCCGTCGCGAAGGTCGGCGACCGTCGCCGAGACCCGCTCGAAGGCGGCTTCCAGCTCGGCATCGCCGCTCTCGCGGATCCGGCGGGAAAGCTCGTTGCGGGCGAGCACCAGGTCGGAGATTCCGCTCATCATCCGGTCGAGCAGATCGACCGGAAGGCGGATGGTCCGGCTGGAGGCGCGGGCGGCGTGGCTTGCGGAGGCGGCTTCCTCGGCCGCTTCGACGGGCGCCTCCGAGGAAAGGGCGGCGATGAGGGCGCTGTCGTCCTCGCTGGCCAGGGCCTCGCCGGTCTCGAGCGCCTCGACCAGCTCGCCGAGCCGGTCGATGACGGCGAGGACGGCGCTTACCAAGCGGGCGTCGGCGACCCGGGCGCCGGAGCGAACCGCCCCGAGCGCGTCCTCGGCGGCGTGGCTCAGAGCGCCGATCCGGGGCAGGTCGAAGAAGCCGCTGTTGCCCTTGACGGTGTGGACGAAGCGGAAGATCTCGTCGAGCCGGGCGCGGTCGTCGGGCACCGCCTCCCAGGCGACGATCTCGCCCGAGAGCGCCTCGAGCATCTCGCGAGTCTCGGCGATGAAATCGTTGATGAGATCGTCCATGGGCCCTTCCGCGTGGGAAAGGCTTAGGCGGCGTTGGTTAAGAAGGCGTTTACACCTTGCCCCGTCGTCCCAGCGCAGGCTGGGACCCCAGGGGGTGAAAGGCGCGGTATTCCTCACCCGCCGCGGCCCCAGCCTTCGCTGGGGCGACGATTCAGGCCGCCGGGATCGAGGCACCTATCAGAAGCACCCCCTCCTCCTGGTCGGCGACCTGAACCTCGCCTCCGCAATCCTGTAGCAGGCAGTGGACCAGCCAGGCGGCCGCGCCGCGCGGGGCGATCGAATCCTCGGCGACGTCGCCGAGCAGGGCGCGCTTCAGCTCCGGATCGAGGACGATTCGGGGGCCGTCGGCGCGGACGACGATGTCGACGCCCCCCTCGTGCCTCTCGGCGCCGACGTCGAGCCGGCCGCCGCGGACGAGGGCGTCGCCGGCGATCAGGACGAGGTTCAAAAGCACCTTCAGCGCCGGCTTGCTCATCGTCGGCTCGTCGACCATCCAGCCCAATTGGATCCGGCCGTCGCCGCCGAACAGGCCCTCGATCGCGACCCGAGCCTCGCGCGTGTCGACCTCGTCGCCGAAGCCGCCAGCGGCGCCGAAGGCCAGGCGGAAGAATTTGAGCTTGTTCGCCGAGGCCCGGGCGCTCTCGCCGAGCAGGTCCATGCAGCGCGCCCGCATCTCCGGATCATGCTCGTCGGCGAGAAGCTCGATGCCGTTGTTGAGGGCGCCGACGGGCGAGAGCAGGTCGTGGCAGAGGCGCGAGCAGAGCAGCGAAGCAAATTCGTGGGATTTCATGGCGATTGCAGCCCCTGTCGCGCCGGTTCCGCCTCCTATTGGCCGGATGGGAATCGAGTTGCAAGGCAGAGCTTGGCGCCGAAGAGGACGAACGGCGGCGCCCGAGCCCCCGGGCGCCCGCCTGCCCGTCCCGCCGCTTACCGGGCGCGTTGCGCCTGAGGCGGCGACTGGTAGGTCGAAGGCCGCCTCTGCGCGATCATCGGAAAAGTTTCTCCGCCGTGGTAGGTCACGGTTCCGCACATATAGTCGCCCTTGGCCGAGAGCCGGCCGTCGAACAGCACGTCGCCCTCGCGGGACGCGACGACCATGTGGATGGCATTGCCGGTCAGGGCGATGCTGCGCAGGACGACCGGAGCGGTCCTCGACGGGGCCAGCGATCCGCCGTAATCGGCGCCGACGAAGCCGATCGACATCAGCCCGAAGCTGGGGATTCCGCGGGGGACCATCAGGAAATCCCAATGGCCGTGGAGGTTCGGGGCCTCGCCGCCGGCCGCGGCTTCTCCCGCGTCGCAGCTCAGGGCGACCGGCGGCGCGGGCTGCGCGGCGACCGCGTCGGGGGCCGCGACGGCGGCGGCGAGGACGAGCGTCATCAGCAATTTCATCTTCATTCTCCATGTCGGACGAGCGCCGGCCGCGGCAAAGCGCGCCGGCGGCGGTCGCCATCCGACGGACGCCGCCGCATCGACAAGCCGGGTTTTCGCCAATAGCCTCGCGTTTTTCGCCAATGTGGGAAGCATGCAGTTCACGCAGCGCCAACGGCTTTTCGGGGGGAGATGGAGGCCGTTGCTGGCCGCGCTTCCGGTCGGCCTGCTCCTCGGCTTCCTCGGCCCCTTCGGCTCCTATCCGGCCTATCCGACCGCGACCCGCTACGCCTTCTGGCTGGGCCTGACCGTGGCCGGCGCGCTGGCCGCGGTCGCGGCGGACGCCATTCTGCCCAGGACGAGGCTTCGCGCCGGAGCGGCCCGGATGGGCGCCCTCGCCCTCCTCTCCGCCTTGCCGATGACCTTCGTCGTGGCCTGGACCATGTCGCTGGTCCAGCCGGGCCGGGTCTTCGCGCCCCAGCAGCTGCCCGCCCTGTTCGTCGCGGTCGCGGCCGTCCAATTGCTGGTCGTCTTCGCGACGATGGCCGCCGCGCCCGCGGCCGATCGCGCCGATCCACCGCGCCCTGCCCCGGCTCTCCCGGAATCGCCCGCGGGGGCGAGTGCCGCCGCCTTTCCGTCCGCCCTGCTGAGCAAGCTGCCGCCGGGGATCGGCAGCGACATCGTCGCCCTCGAGACGGAGGATCATTATCTCCGAGTCCATGCCGCCGGGGGGAGCGCCCTGATCCTGATGCGGATGGCCGACGCGGTCGCCCTGCTCGACCCGCGGCTGGGAGCACAGGTCCATCGCCGCTGGTGGGTCGCCGAGACCGCGGTCGCGGGCGTCCGGACGGAAGGGCAGAAGCTTTTCCTCTGCCTGACCGACGAGAAACGCGTGCCGGTCGGACGGACCTTCGCCGCGGCCGCCAGAGCAAGGTTCGCCCAGGCCCGCGACCCCGACCCCGAGCCGGTCGACCGCTTCGGCCGGAACCCCTGATGGCCGGCCGCCTTGCCCGCCAGGACCGGAAAGACCGGGTCGCGCTGCTGCTCGGGATCGCGCTCGTCTCGATCCTGCTGTGGCAGACCGTGATCGGCAGCCTCCTCCTCTATCCTTTCACGATCCTGGCGACCTGGTTCCATGAGATGGGCCACGGCCTCGCCGCGATGGCCGCGGGCCGGGGCTTCGAACGCCTGCTGATCTTCGCCGACGGCTCGGGCGTCGCCGAGTCGCTTCGCCCCGCCGACGGCTACAGGCCGACCGAGGCGCTGATCGCGGCGAGCGGACCGCTCGGGCCGGCGGTCGCGGGAGCGCTGCTGATCGTCTCCTCCCGTTCTCCCGCCGCCACGCGCGCCGCCTTGGCGGTGCTCGGCGCCGCGCTGGTCGCGTCCACCCTGATCTGGGTCCGGTCGCCGACCGGCTGGCTGGTTCTCCCGGCCCTCGGAACCGCGATCGCCCTGCTCGCGCTGCGCGGATCCGAGCCCTGGCGGCGATTCGCCATTCAGCTCCTCGGAGTCCAGGCGGCGATCAGCGCCTGGCAGCAGTTCGACTATCTGTTCAGCCCCGGCGGGATGGTCGGCGGCGAGCTGCACCGCTCGGACACCGGCGCCATCGCGGACGTCCTGCTCCTGCCTTACTGGTTCTGGGGCGCACTGATCAGCGCGGCTATCCTGGCCCTGCTCGGGTGGAGCTTGAGGCTCGCGTTCCGGCGCTGACTCAGCCGCGGCACTGTTGGTGAGAATGGTCGAGCCAAGCGCGATTGCCGGCTGGACCGCACATTTTGTTTATGTTATGTTCTCGTCATGATAACTTTGGGCTCGTCCAATTCAGGAGCGTCGCAAGCCGCCACGAACCGGGTTCGCGCCGCAAGCTCAGGGAAAATGCACGACACCATGAACTTCGTGAACTTCACCGGCCGCCCGACGCCGGTCCGGGCCGCTTGAATTCGCGGCCGGCCACGCCACATCACTCTCGCAAATGACCCGGGGGGAGTCGAACATCACCGCCACGATCGCCCCGGAGGCCGCCGGTCAGCGTCTCGACCGGGCGCTCGCCGCCGCCCTACCGGCCCTGTCGCGGGAGCGGTTGAAGGCGTTGATCTCGAGCGGGCAGGTGACCGGACCTGCAGGTTTGGTGCGCGATCCCGCCGCCAAGGCTCTGGCGGGCGCCTACGAGGTCGTCGTCCCCGAGCCGGCGGCCGCCCATAACGAGCCCCAGGACATCGCGCTCGACATCGTCTTCGAGGACGACCATTTGCTCGTCGTCGACAAGCCGGCGGGAATGGTCGTCCATCCGGCGGCGGGCAATTTCGACGGGACGATGGTCAACGCCTTGCTCCACCATTGCGCCGGGCGGCTGTCCGGGATCGGCGGGGTGGCCCGGCCGGGGATCGTCCACCGGATCGACAAGGGCACTTCGGGGCTTCTGGTGGTCGCCAAGACCGACCGGGCGCACGAGGGGCTGGCGGCGCAATTCGCCCGCCATTCGATCGAGCGGGGTTATCGGGCGGTCGTCGCCGGCTTGCCGAGCCCGCTCGCCGGCACCATCGACGCGCCGCTCGCCCGCTCCTCGGCCAACCGCCAGAAGATGGCGATCGTCGACGCCAAAGAGGACGGGGGCCGGGGGAAAAGGGCGGTGACTCACTACAAGGTGCTTCGGCCCTTGCGCGACTCAGCGCTGGTCGAATGCCGGCTCGAAACCGGCCGGACCCACCAGGTCCGGGTCCACATGACCTCGATCGGGCACCCCCTGCTCGGCGATCCGGCCTATGGACGGACCCGATCGGCGCATCGTGAGTTATTGAAAAAGCTGGGGTTTGAACGGCAGGCGCTGCACGCGGCGGAACTAGGGTTCATCCACCCCGTGACATCCGCCCCCTTGTCGTTCAAAAGCGACGCCCCGTCGGATATGCAGCAACTGTTAAGCGCGCTGGCGGTATAAGGCGGGCGGTCCCGGCATAATCGAAAGCAGCGGGTAACCAGGGAGTGAGTGAAGACGATGGCTAGCGGCAAGAACGTCCCGGCGACGATTCCCGCCATGAGCGGCGAAGCGGGTCTCAACCGCTATCTCGCCGAGATCAAGAAATTCCCGATCCTCGCCCCCGAGGAGGAATATATGCTGGCCAAGCGCTGGACCGAGCATCAGGACACCGATGCCGCGGCCAAGCTGGTCAACTCGCACCTCCGCCTCGTCGCCAAGATCGCGATGGGCTATCGCGGCTACGGCCTGCCCGTCTCCGAGCTGATCTCGGAGGGCAATATCGGCCTGATGCAGGGCGTGAAGAAGTTCGAGCCGGAAAGGGGCTTCCGACTCGCCACCTATGCCATGTGGTGGATCCGCGCCTCGATCCAGGAATTCATCCTCAGGAGCTGGTCGCTCGTGAAGATGGGCACGACCGCAGCCCAGAAGAAGCTGTTCTTCAACCTGCGCCGGATGAAGAACCAGATCGAGGCGTTCGAGGACGGCGATCTGAAGCCCGAGGACGTCACCAAGATCGCTACGGATCTCGGCGTCTCCGAGGAGGACGTCATCTCGATGAACCGCCGGATGGCGATGGGCGGGGACACCTCGCTCAACGTCTCCCTGCGCGAGGAAGGCGACGGCCAGTGGCAGGACTGGCTGGTCGACACCGATCCGCTCCAGGACGAAAGGGTCGCCGACGCCCAGGAGAGCCAGGTCCGGCACGAGCTTCTGGTCGAGGCGATGAAGGCCCTGAACGACCGCGAGAAGCACATCCTCACCGAGCGGCGGCTGACCGACGAGCCGAAGACGCTCGAGGAGCTCTCGCAGGTCTATGACGTCAGCCGCGAGCGCATCCGCCAGATCGAGGTCAGGGCGTTCGAGAAGCTCCAGAAGGCGCTGATGGGCCTCGCCGGCGAGCGGCGGCTGCTTCCGGCGAGCTGAGGTCCGTCAGGGCGAGTCCCAGTTCCGCGACCGCTCCCGCGGCTCCGGCGCCTGGCCGAGCGGGGAGATCACGCACAGGGCCTCCCACCTGCCCGGATCCGCCTCGACCTCCGCGAAGGTGACCCGGCGCGCGCGCTCCGGCGTGCAGGGAATCTTCTTGTCGGCTTCCGCAGCCTCGCTCAGCTTCGGCATCTCGCCGATCCAGAGCCACGGGAGCGGCGATCCCGGGCGGTAGGGCTTGGGGTGGAGGGTTCGAAGCGCGTCCAGCGCGGCGACGTGGTAGATGCTGCCGTGATGCTCGCTGTGGCGGCGATCGACCCAGGTCCATTTGAGCGCCCCGGCGGCCGGGGTGCGGAGCGCGGCAACGAGCCGGTCGAGGCCGCGGCGCATCGTTCCGCCCTCGTTCGCCATCGTCAAATACAGCCGGCGGTCCGAATAATCCTTGCCGGCGAGCATCGCTCCGGCGCGGTTGCCGAGCTCCTCCCGGTTCCACCACAGGCTCGGGCTGATCGCGACATAATCGTGGAAGAGCCGCGGCTGGCGGAGCAGGGTGTCGACCACGAAGAAGGCCGCGAGGGATTCGCCCATCAGGGTGCGGCGGCCGTCGGTCCGATACCTGCCCTCGATGAACGGGACGACTTCCTCCGCGATGAAGCGGCGGAACGTCTCCGAGCCGCCTCCGGACGCGAACTCGACCGGCTGGCCGTTGGAGCGAAGGAAGGTCGTGTAGCGCTCGTCCTTCGTCGGGAAGGTCAGCTCCCAGATCCGCTTCTTCGTCGCGATCCCCACGACGATGAACTCGTCGAACGTGCCGCTGATCTCGCCATGCTGGGCGAGGCCGGCGATATGCGGGAAATCCTGATCGACGCCGCCGTCGAGGAGGTAGAGCACCGGATAGCGGCGGTCGGCCTTGGCGTCCGCATAGCTGGCCGGCAGCCGGACGTTGATCTCGCGCGGTTCGCCCAAAACGGCCGAGGGGAGCATATGCCGGGTGCCGAGCACGATCGGCTGCTCGGCGGAAGCCGGCGCTTGGGCGAAGGCGGGAGACACGGCGCACAACAACGCGACGAACAGTGCAAGCCACGATTTCATTCGACACACTCCTGCAGCCAGCGTCACCCCGGAGTTGATCCGGGGTCCGCCTTCTTCGGCCGAGCGCTGTCAAAGACCAAGGTGGATGCCGGATCAAGTCTGGGATGACGGCGGGTGACGGGGCCGGCACGGACCGCTAACGGATCGCCATGGCACGGGTGAGAGCGAGGAAGCGCGGCGGGTTGGGCCGGACGATCGGCTGGGTCGTGAAGGGGATATTCCTCTTCATCCTGCTCAGCCTGCTCTGGGTCCTGCTCTACCGCTTCGTGAACCCGCCTTTCACCTTCACCATGCTCGGCGACCGGATCGGCGGGCGGCAGGTGTCGAGCGACTGGATGAGCCTGGAGCGGATCGACCGCGACGCGGTTCGGGCGGCGATCGCGGCCGAGGACAGCAAGTTCTGCTCGCACTGGGGCTTCGACCAGGACGCGATCGCGGCGGCGATGCGGCGCAACGCCCGGGGCGGCTCGGTCATCCGCGGCGGCTCGACGATCAGCCAGCAGACCGCGAAGAACGCCTTCCTCTGGCAGGGCGGCGGCTATCCGCGCAAGGCGCTCGAAGCCTGGTTCACGCTCCTGATCGAGAACATGTGGGGCAAGCGGCGGATCATGGAGGTCTATCTCAACATCGCCGAGACCGGGATCGGCACCTACGGGGTCAATGCCGGGGCGAAGCGTTACTTCAACCATGACGCCAGCGCGATGAGCCGGGTCGAGGCGGCGCGGATCGCGGCGGTGCTGCCCCTTGCCCAAGAAGCGCGGAGCGACGGCGCCCAAGGGCTTCACCCGGCGCTACGGCAACGCCATCGCGGCGCGGATCGGCGTCGTGGCGCGCGACGGGCTCGATCGCTGCGTCTACGAGGGCGAGACCGTGGCGCCCGAGCGCGAACCGGCGATTCCGGCTCGGCGCAAGCCGGCGGCGAAGGCGAAGGCCGCTCCGCTCCCGCCGCCCGCCGCCCTGCCCGGCGAGGAATATGAGCAGCCGCAGACGGCGCCGATGCCCGAGCCCGGGCCCGAGCCGGCCGGCGCCGCCGGCGCCCGCCCCCGAGGCGAACGCGCAATCGACCTTCCGGCGACGGGCTAGAACGGCATCTTGAAGCCCGGCGGCAGCTGGAGGCCTCCGGTCATCTTCTCCATCTCGGCCTGCGCGGCCTGATCGGCCTTCATGCGGGCGTCGTTGATCGCCGCAGCGACGAGGTCCTCGACCATCTGCTTTTCCGATGGCACCAGCAGGCTCTCGTCGATGTCGACCGAGATGATCCGGCCTTTGGCGGTCGCCCGGATCTTGACCAGTCCGCCGCTCCGGAGACGCCCTCCACCTCGATCTTGTCGAGCCCTTCCTGCGCCTTCATCAGGCCGGCCTGGGCGTCCTGGGCCATTTTCAGGATTTCGTCGAAATCGGGCATTACGCACTCCGTTGCTCGTCCAGGGTGAAGCCGGTCAGCTCGGCTTCGGGAAAGGCTTCGAACGCGGCCTTGACCAGCGGCGATTCGAGCACCTTCTGCTTCAGCTCGGCCTCGGCCGCCTGCTCCTGCTCGCGCAGGGTCGGCAGAGCCGGGCCGTCGGACATGGCGACCCGCCATTTCTGGCCGAAGATCGCGTCGGTCGCGTCGCGCAGCGTGCGGACGAAGGATTCGACGTCCCTGACCTCGCGGACGTTGCCGGTCTGCTGGAGGAGGAGGCTCGGCGGGCCATATTCGACGAGCCGGTAATTCTCGCGAAGCTGGTGGGCGAGGATCGCCCTGCCCTTCGTCTCGATCAGGTCGGCGAAGGCCTCGAAGGAGGGCGGCGCCTCGAGCATCTCCGCCTGGCCGGCGGCAGCGGACGGCGCCGCGGAGCGGGCCGGGAGGTTCTCGCCGCTCGCCAGCTTCTCGACCAGCGCGCCCGGATCGGGCAGGTCGGAGGCGTGGATGACTCGAAGCAGCGCCATCTCGGCGGCCTCGAGCGGCATCGGCGCGGAATGGACCTCGGCGAGGCCCTTGAGGAGCAATTGCCAGAGGCGGTGGACGGCGGCGTAGGAGAGCCGGCTCGCCCAGTCGGCATAGGCCTCGCGCTCCTCGGCCGACTGGGCCGGGTCGGAAGCGCCGCCGACCTTGGCGCGGGTGATCGCGTGGACGCTCTCGAGCAGGCCGCGGAGCACGGCGTGCGGCTCGACCCCGAGGTCGTACTGGTCGCGCAGCGCGGCGAGGGCGGCCGGGGCGTCTCCACCCAGTATTACACCCAGTAGATTGCGGATCGCGCCCCGGTCGGAGAGGCCGAGCATGGTCCGGACCTGGTCGGCGCTCACCCCGCCCGGGCCGTGGGCGATGGCCTGGTCGAGGATCGAGAGGCCGTCGCGGGCCGAGCCCTCGGCGGCGCGGGCGATGAGGGCGAGCGCCTCGGGCTCGACCTCGACCCCCTCCTTCGCCGCCACCTCGCCGAAATGGGCGGCGAGCCTGTCGGCGGGGATGCGGCGAAGATCGAAGCGCTGGCAGCGGGAGAGGACCGTCACCGGGACCTTGTTGACCTCGGTCGTCGCGAACAGAAACTTAACGTGCTGAGGAGGTTCCTCGAGAGTCTTGAGAAGCGCATTGAAGGCGTTCTTCGACAGCATATGGACTTCGTCGACGATGTAGACCTTGTAGCGCGCCGAGACGGCGGAATAGCGCACCGCCTCGATGATCTCGCGCACGTCGTCGACTCCGGTGTGGCTGGCGGCGTCCATCTCGACGACGTCGATGTGGCGCCCCTCGGCGATCGCCCGGCACGGCTCGCAGATTCCGCAGGGCTCGATCGTCGGGCCGCCCTGCCCGTCCGGACCGACGCAGTTCAGCGCCTTGGCGATGAGCCGGGCGGTCGAGGTCTTGCCGACCCCGCGAACCCCGGTGAGCAGGAAGGCGTGGGCGAGCCGGTCGCGCTCGATCGCATTGCCGAGCGTCTTCACCATCGCGTCCTGGCCGATCAGCTCGGCGAAGCTCTGCGGCCGGTATTTGCGGGCGAGGACCCGGTAGGGCTGCGCCTTGGCGGGCTGCGGCGGCTCGTCGAGGCCGAGGGCGCCAAAGCCGGGGAAGTCGTCGTCGGGGGATTCGGAAGCCATGGAGTCCAGCCTAGCCGCTGTGGTCCGATCTGTCGAAGCCTTCGAGCCGCTGGCCGGGTCGTCCCGCCTCGGCTAAGATCCGGGAAAACGGGGGAATCATGGGAAAGCTGAAATTTTTTGCGGCGCTCGCCGCACTTCCGGGAATGGCTTCGGCCCAGGGGACGCCCGAGGAACGGCGTGCGGGGCTCGAAACCCTTCCGATCGAGCGGATGTGCGGCGCCGAGGGCGCAATCGGCTACAAGTTCGGAGCGACGGACGGGCCGCCGAAGATGATGGACATGCCCGGCGCGACCGACCTGCGGCTCGACCCGGCCTTCGCCCCGTTCGAACGTGCCGGAATCAATTCGACGACCTGGTCGAACCGGATCTACGCCGCGAATTACGTCGCCCGATTCGCGGATCCGGCGGCGGCCCTCGCCGCGATCCGGACGATTGCCGAGCGGTTCGAGCGTCTCGGCTGGAGCGCCGATCGCGGCACCACCGACGAGGCCGCCGCGGACCGCACGACGATGAGCTACATCGCTCCGGGCCCCGGCGAGGTCCACCTCTACTGGCCCGCCGGCGCGGCCGGCCCGGACCGCACGGACGGAGTCCGGATCGAGCTCAGCCGGCTCGGCCCGGAGGTGACCTTCTCGTGCAAGTCGCTGCCGGTCTTCGCCGATCATGTGCAGGAGGCGCTCGGCCGGCTGCCCGACGGAATCCCGAAACCGACGTCGCCCGTCCTCCCGCTGCCCAAGCGTCCCGATGCCGCCCTTTGCGCCGATCCGGCGCAGAGAGCCGAGCTCCTCGCGAGCCGGCCGGAAGACAGCGAGCTGATGCGCTACGTCGTCCAGCGCTCGAAGTTTCGCGAGCGGCTGGTCACCTGGAAGATGGACCGTCTGCGGAAGTCCGGGAAGCTGACCGACGAGAAAATGATGCAACTGGTCATGACGAGCCTCGACTCGCCGGCGGCGGCGAAGGGCGCGAAGGCCGGGATCGACCTGCTCGGCGACATGCTCGGCCAGCTCGACGCGGTCGCCGCCGCCGGCAGAGCGAAGGACGAGGCCGCGTCCTGCCGCGCGATCGTCAAGCTGATCGAGCTGACCGAGAAGATCGGCGAGGCGGTCGATCCGCAATGGACGGCGATGGAAGCGGCCGTGGACAAGGAGGCCGCGCGGCTCGGGATCAGCCTCGAGTGAGGAGGGTGGGAGCCGGAAACGACCCGGCGCTTGAACTCGTTACGGCTGCTTCCTTCCGGACCTGACCGGGTTGGCGAGAGCGCCGTCCGCCCGACTCCCGCGGCGCATATGGGGCAAGTGCGGACCGATCGCAAGCCGCGGGGGGTGTTTGCTCCGGGCGAGCCGGGGCGCATAAAGGGGGAATGATCGAAAGGCTGAACACGCCTCTCAGGACGAGCCACGCGATCGCGGCGGCGATCGCCTTGTCCGGGGCTATAGCCCTCTACTGCCTCGCCTACACCGCCCTGGCAGGTGGCGCCGAATCGCCGGCGCAAGCCTTCAGCTGGGCGCTCGTCAACGTCCTGCCCTGGGCCGCCGCCCTCGAGGCCGGCAAGAGATACCGCCAGATCGGGCCGAAGGCGCTCGTGCTCGGCGGGGCCCTCGCGGCCTCGCTGGCGCTGGGGATCGCGTTCGGCCTTTGGGGCGGCTTCGGATTCGAGATGGTGAGACGGATCCCGGCCCTGCTGGCCGTCGCCTCGCTGCTCGCCGCCCTGGCGCTGTCGGCGAGCCGGCGGCCGGCTCCGGCGGCGGCGCCGCTCCGGCTGCCGCTGCCCCCGGACCGGATCGACTGGATCGCCGCGGCCGGAAATTATGTGGAGCTTCACGGCTGCGGCCGGGTTCTTCTGCACCGAGCCCCGCTGTCGCTGGTCGAATCCGAGCTCCAGTCGCGAGGCTTCGTTCGAGTCCACCGCTCGACCCTCGTCCGCCGCGACCACATCGCCCGGGTCCGCCCGCTCGATCTCGTCCTTCGCGACGGCACCGTCCTCAAGATCGGCAAGCGCTACCGGGCGCGGCTCGGCGGCGGGAATTTCGTACCTTCGTCACTCCGCTCTGGCGAGCCGGCCCTGGAGACGCCCTAGTCGATCCTTTCCGAAGAGGAGAGATCCATGCTCAAGCGGATAGTCGCACTGGCTCTGCTCGCCATCGCCGCCGGCGCCCAGGCGCAATCGGTACGGCTGGCCGGGGACCTGCCCCGCAAGGCCGAAAAGCCGCTCCAGGCGCTGCCCGGCCTGGAGACCGAATATGGGTCGGTGACGACCTCGGAGGGGCTCCGGCTCCGGACCATGCTCACCCGGCCGGCGGGGAGGACCGGGCGGCTTCCGGCCCTGTTCCTGACCCAGTGGGTCACCTGCTCGAGCCTCGACCTCTCGTGGCAGCGGCCGAGCCAGCTGCGGGCGATCGCCGAACGCTCCGGCCTCGTCCTGGTCCGGGTCGAGCGGTCCGGCACCGGCGACAGCGAGGGCCCGCCCTGCGAGCAGCTCGATTACGATACCGAGGTCCGCCATTATCGCGAGGCGCTCGACCGGATCCGGCTCCATCCCTGGATCGACGGCGACCGGATCGTCATTTACGGAAACAGCCTCGGAGCGACCACCGCACCGCTGGTGGCGGCCGGCAAGGACGTGGCGGGCATCGTCGTCCAGGGCGGCGGGGCTCTCACCTATCTCGAGCGGATGATCGCCTTCGACCGCCTCTATTTGGAGCGCTCGGGCAAGTTCGAGCCCTCCCAGGTGCAGGAAGAGATGCTGAAGCGCATTCCCTTCCACACCGAATATCTGCTCGGCCGCAAGACCCCCGCCCAGATCGCGCTCGAACGCCCCGACCTTACCGGAGTCTGGGAGCGGGTGCGCGGCGGCGCCGAAGCGCCGCCGCATTACGGCCGCCCCTACGCCTGGCACTGGCAGGCGGCGCAGAAGGATTTCCTCGAGGCCTGGACCCGGGTCGAGGCGCCGGTGCTCGTCTTCTACGGCGAATATGACCAGTTCGAGCCCCGCCACGGCCACACGCTGATCGCCGACACGGTCAACAGGCTGCGGCCCGGGACGGCGAGGTTCGTCGAACTGGCCGGTGCCGACCACGAGCTCGAATTCTACGCCTCGGCCGAGGACGCCTATGCCTATCGCAACCCGCGGGTGGATCTCGAGCCGTTCATGAAGCCGTTGCTCCGGTGGCTGGCGGAGGTAACCGGGCGGGAGGCTGAAACCCCTCTCGCTGTAGGGGAGAGGGAGGGGCCCAAGCGAAGCTTGGGAGGGTGAGGGCAAGCCTCACGCCCTCACCCTGCCGCTTCGCGGCTGTCCATGAGCAGGCGAACCGTGCCCCGCACGGTTCAGCCCTGTCCGGGGGACAGGGCGACCTGCTCATCCCCTAGAAGGAGAGGGGTTGGTTCAGACGAATTGCTCTGCGACGAGGCGGGCCACCGACGCATGGGCGGCGGCGCGGACCGGGAGCTCGGCGTCGCCGCCGCTCTGGTAGCAGGCGATGACGACCGGCGGCTTGCCCGAGCGCCAGGCGATCGCGACGTCGTTGACCGCGCCGTTGGCGCCGGTTCCGGTCTTGTGGCCGACCAGCCAGGGCGGCGCCGGAAGGCCCGCCTTGAGGCGGTCCGGCCCGGGAACCGACTTCTGGAGCCAGGTGGAGAGGTGGTTGCGCGACTGCCGGCTGAGGACGTCGCCGAGCACCAGGGTGCGCGCGAGGCGGGCCATGGCGGCCGGGCTGGTCGTGTCGCGGGGATCGCCCGGAAGGTTCGAGTTCAGCTCCATCTCGAAGCGGTCGAGTCGCGTGACGGGATCGCCGCAGGCGCGGATGAAGCGGGTGAGGGCCACGGGTCCGCCGAGCCGCTCGAGGAGCATGTTGGCGCCGCTGTTGTCGCTCAGCTCGACGATCGCCGAGCAGAGGCGGATGACCGAGAGGTCCCCCTCCGCCCGATAGCGTTCGACGGCCGGGCTGATTGTCGAGCGGCTCGCCCGGCGGGAAGGGCAGCTTCTCGTCGAGCGAGACCTCGCCGCGATCGGCGAGGGCGAGCACGGCCGCGGCGAGCGGAAGCTTGAAGGTGGAGGCCATGGGGTAGCGCGAATCGGCGTCGAAGCGCAGCTCGCGGCCCGAGCCGGTGTCGATCGCCGCCACGCCGAGGCGGCCGCCCGGACCCAGGGTCGCCCGGATCGCCTCGAAGCGGGAGTCGAGCGCCGGATCCGACGCCGGCGGACCTTCCGGAGCGCCGCGGGCGCAGCCGGCGGCCAGCGAAGCGGCGGCGGCGGCGAGGAAGGCGCGGCGGTCGATCATCTCATCTCCCCTGCATGTCGTGCGCTTCGCCGGGCATCCTGCACGGTCAGCGTCTCGAGCCTATCGTCGAGCCAGATCTGGCAGGCCAGGCGCGAGTGGCGGGTGACCCGGGCGGCGAGGTCGAGCAGATCCTCCTCCTCCTCGCTGGCCGGCGGCAGCCGGGCGAAATCCTCGGCGGCGACGATGACGTGGCAGGTCGAGCAGGCCATCTGGCCCTCGCAGGTGCCTTCGAGCGGCTGGCCGTGGGCCTGGGCGAGGTCGAGCAGCCGCTCGCCGGGGGCGCCGCGCACCTCCTGGACGTGGTTGCCGTCGGCCGAGACGAAGCGGACGAGGGTCATGCGGCGAGGCCCGGCTGGCGCGAGGCGGCGGCATCGATCAGGGCGAGCGCCTCGGCCAGCTCGTCCTCGCTCGTGTAGCGGCCGAAGCCGAGGCGGATGCTGGAGCGCGCCTCGCGGTCGGAAAGGCCGAGGGCGGCGAGGACGTGGCTGGGGCGGCCCGAGCCGCTGGCGCAGGCCGAGCCGGCCGAGAAGGCGATGCCGCGAAGCTCGGAGATGAGACGGGCGGAGTCGACGCCGTCGCGGCGCAGGTTGAGGTTGCCGCGGTAGCGGCGCGTCGGCCGAGCCGTTGAGGGTCCAGCCGGACATCGCCGCCCTGCCCGTCGCCCACAGCCGCTCGACATGGGCGTGGTCTTCCGCCTCCCGCTCGACGAGGAGCCGGGCCGCCTCGCCGAAGCCGACGCACAGGGCCGGCGACAGCGTGCCGGAGCGCAGCCCGCCCTCCTGGCCGCCGCCGTGGAGCAAGGGCTCGAGCTCGATCCCCTCGCGGATCCACAGGGCGCCGATGCCCTTGGGGCCGTGGACCTTGTGGGCCGAGACGGCGACGAGGTCGCAGGCGGGCGAGCGGAATGGGCACCCGGCCGAAGCCCTGGACGGCGTCGCAGAGGAAGAGGGCGCCGGAGGCGCGGGCGAGGGAGGCGATCTCGGCGACGGGCTGGATGACGCCGATCTCGTTGTTGACCAGCATCGCGGCGACGAGGCCGGTGGGCGGGGCGAGGGCGGCTTCGACGGCGGCGAGGTCGACCAGGCCGTCGCCGCCGACGGGGAGGATGTCGACGTCGAAGCCGAGGCCCGCAAGATATTCGACGGTGTCGAGGACGGCGGCATGCTCGGTGGCGAGGGTGACGATCCGGCGGCGGTTCTCGGGGAGTCGGATGGCTGCGCCCTTCAGCGCCCAGTTGATCGCCTCGGTAGCGCCGGAGGTGAAATACAATTCCCCTCCCTGAATACAGGGAGGGGTGAGGGGTGGGTGGGTCTCCACTCGCAGGGCTTCTTCAGCCGACGCACCCACCCCCGGCCCCTCCCTGTATTCAGGGAGGGGGGTGCTCAGAGCCTCCATCACCCTTCCGCGCGCCACCTCGACCGCGGCCGCCGCCTCGCGGCCGAGGCGGTGGCTGCTGTGGGGGTTGGCGAAACGGTCGTCGAGCCAGGGCCGCATCGCCGCCGCCGCTTCCGGCGCGAGCGGGGTGGTCGCCTGGTAGTCGAGGTAGATCGGAGGTTTCACGCCGCCCGGCGTTTCCCGAACATCGCCGCCCACTGGCCGAGCAGGGCGTCGATGTCGCTTTCCCGGGTCTGCGGGCCGAAGCTGACCCGGATCACCTCGCGCGCCTGCTCTTCCGGCCAGCCCATGGCGGTGAGGACGTGGCTGGTCTTGAGGCTTCCCGACGCGCAGGCGCTGCCGGCGGTGACGGCGATTCCGGCGAGGTCGAGCTGCATCATCTGGGCGGCGCCGGGGACTCCGGGCATCCGGTAGCAGGCGATGGTCGCGATGCGCGGAGCGTCGGCGGCGACGATCTCGCCGCCGGCGGCGCTTATGCCCTCGTCGAGCCGGGCGCGCAGCCGCTTCGCTTCCTCGTACCAGCCGTGATCGGCCTCGCAGGCGGCGGCGAAGCCCATGATCGAGGGCACCGCGGCGGTGCCCGGGCCGATAGCCGCCCTCCTGACCGCCGATCGCGTCGAGGGTGCGCCGTGTCGCGGACCAGCAGGGCCCCGATGCCGGGAGGGCCGCCGAACTTGTGGGCGGCGACGACGATGAAATCGGCCTCGGGGAGCGGCAGCTTGCCGGCGCTCTGGGCGCAGTCGCACGAGAAGCAGGCCGCCCGCCGCCTTCACCCGCGCATGGACCGCGTCGAGCGGATGGATGACCCCGGTCTCGTTATTGACCGACTGCACCGCCACGAGGGGCGAATCGGCCTCCGTCAGCGCCCGGTCGAGATCGTCGAGGTCGAGAGTGCCGTCGGCGCTGACGGCGATCTGCCGTGCTCCGGGCGCGCTTCGAAGCACCGCCGGATGCTCGACCGCGGAGACGATCCGCTCCTTCGTCCGGACCCGCTCGAACGCCAGCGAGATCGCCTCGGTGGCGCCGGAGGTGAAGATGACGGTCGAGTCCCAGCCCAGCGCCGCGGCGATCCGGCGGCGCGCGTCCTCGAGCTGGGCGCGCACCGCCCGGCCCTCGGCATGGGGCGAGGAGGGATTGGCCCAGCCCAGGCACGCTTGCGCCATCGCCGCCGCCGCCTGCGGCAGGATCGGGGTGGTCGAGGCATGGTCGAGGTAGATCCGGTCGGGCACGTCTTCCCTTTCAAATTGCACCATCAGCGCGCGGCCCTATATAGAGCCCCGTGCGCGCGGGGGCAGCCCCGCTCTTTCCCCTTGAGTCATTCGCAGGTGCAATGCCCGAAGTCATTTTCCCCGGTCCGGAAGGCCGTCTCGAAGGCCGTTTCAGCCCCGGCCCCCGGCCCCGCGCGCCCGTCGCGCTGATCCTCCACCCCCATCCGCAGGGCGGCGGGACGATGAACAACGCCATCGTCCAGGCGCTCTACAAGACCTTCGTCAGGCGCGGCTTCGCGACCCTGAGGTTCAACTTCCGCGGAGTCGGCAAGAGCCAGGGCGTGTTCGACAACGGCATCGGCGAGCTCAGCGACGCCGCCTCCGCGCTCGACTGGGTGCAGCAGATCCATCCCGAGGCGGAGACGACCTGGATCGCCGGCTTCAGCTTCGGCGCCTGGATCGGCATGCAATTGCTGATGCGCCGGCCCGAGGTGCGCGGCTTCATCTCGATCGCGCCTCCGGCCAACATGTACGACTTCACCTTCCTCGCCCCCTGCCCCGCCTCCGGGATCATCATCCAGGGCGAGGGCGACGAGGTGGTGACCCCGAACGCGGTCCAGAAGCTGGTCGACAAGCTCCGCACCCAGAAGCACATCACCATCCACCATACGACCATCCCGCAGGCGAACCATTTCTTCGTCAACGAGATGCCGCAGCTGATGAAGGCGGTGGACGAGTATCTCGACTTCAGGCTCGACCCGAGCTGCCCGATCCGCTGAGCCAGCGCAGCGACATGCAGGACAGGCCGGCGTCGACCTTCGCGATCTCCGAGGCCGGGGTCTCAACCATCTCCAGTCCGCGGTCGGCGAGCAGGGCGGCGGTCCGCGGGAAGCCGGAGGCCATCAGGATGCGGTCGTTGACCCGGATCAGGTTCGCCGCCGCCGACTCGCCGTCGGGCGTGGTCAGCACATCGTAACCGGGGAACAGCGGCGCGAGCGGCGGTGCTGCCAGGATCGTGCTCTCGTCGAGCAGGGCGCAGCCGGTCTTGAGGTGGAGCAGGCCGGCCGGCGGCTCGACGATCCGGGCGCTCCGGCCGAGGTCGCGGACGAGCTCGCAGAACCGCCCGGCGCCCGCCTCGGTCGGTACGGGCCGACAGCCCGACCAGGATTTCGTCGGGAAGGACGAGGATGTCGCCGCCGTCGACATATCCCTCGTCCACCTCGGCGACATGGGGGAAGTGGCGGCGCAGGGCCGGGACGAGCGCGGCCGTCTCGGCGAATCGGGTCGGAGCGCCGGGCCTGAGGAGGATTGCCGCCTCGGTCAGGACGAAGGCCGGATCCTCGACGAAGACGGAATCCGGGTGCCCGGCGAGCGCGGGAAGGCTGTCGACCGCCACCCCGGCCGCCTCGAGGGCGGCGACATAGGCGCGGTGCTCGGCGAGGATCCGATCGAATCGGGGCGCTTCCGGGCCGGTGCGCAGGCCGTCGACGACGCTCGCCGCCGGCTCGCGGACGATGGCCCAGTCGAAATTGAAGACCCGACCCGTCACAGCGTCCAGATCAGCACGTTGGCGAACAGGACGGCGGCCGCGAGCAGCATCAGCACGCCCTGCTTGCGCTCGTTGCGCCTGACGAGGAGGTAGGCGCCGCCACCGACCAGGGCGAAGGCGGCGATCATGGCGAGCGACAAGGCGGCGACGGCGATCGTGTACATCGATCCCCTGTGCCATCCAAAACGGAGAGAAAACAGGGGTCGGCGTTTACGAAGGGTTAAAGCGGGGGGCATAGCTTCCCGCTCATGGCGGACGGGGATTCGAACAGGCGGCTGGAAGAGGCTTTCGAGCGGATCGAGGAGACGATCCTGCCGAGCCTGTCGCTGATGCTCGACGCCATGCTCGACGCGGCGGCGATGGCCCGGCCGGGCCACGACGGCGACGTGTTCGCGGCCGAGCTCAGGACCCTGGGCTTCCAGCTCGAGGCACTGACCCGCCAGGTCGAGGCGGTGTCGCCGCTCCGCGACGAGGAGGATTATCGCTCCGCTTCCGCCGCCTGAGCCTGGAGGATGGCGGCGTAGAGCGCGGGATCGACATTGCCGCCCGAGAGGACGACCACGGTGCGCCCGTCGGCCGAACCCGCCTTGCCCGGCCAGCAAGGCGGCGAGCGCCACCGCGCCGCCCGGCTCGACGACCAGCCGGAGATGGCGGGCGGCGAAGGCCATCGCGGCCTCGACTTCGGCCTCGCTCACGGTCACGCCGGTCGCCTCGCTCCGGCGGAGAGCGTCGAAGGTGAGCGGCGAGACGAGCTTGGTCTGGAGCGCGTCGCAGCGGGTCGGCGGCGCCGGCTCGCGCGACCGGCACCGGCCGCCCGGCGGCGAGCGATCGGGCCATGTCGTCCCAGCCTTCCGGCTCGACGGTGACGATCCTCGACTCGGGCAAGCGCCAGCGCGATCCCGGCGGCGAGGCCGCCGCCGCCGCAGGGAACGAGGATCAGGGCGGGCGCGGCGCCGAGCTGCTCGCCGATCTCGACCCCGACGCTCCCCTGCCCTTCGATGATGTCGACGTCGTCGAAGGAGGGGACGAGGGTCGCGCCGCTCTCGTCGGCGAGCCGGGCGGCGATCTCCTCGCGGCTCTCGGTGAGCGCGGTCGTAGAAGATGATCTCGGCGCCGGCGGCGCGGGTCGCCTCGACCTTCACCGCGGGCGCGTCGGCCGGCATGACGATCGTCGCGGGGATGCCCAGGCGCTGCGCCGCGATGGCCACGCCCTGCGCGTGATTGCCCGAGGAGAAGGCGACCACCCCGCGCCTGCGCTCCGTCTCGCTGAGCAGCAGCAGCCGGTTGGTCGCGCCGCGCAGCTTGAAGCTGCCGCCCTCCTGCAGGCACTCGGCCTTGACCCAGAGCCTGCCCGCCGCCCCACTGCAGCCGCAGCAGGGGAGTGCGGGTCACGCTTGCCGCCACACGTTTCGCCGCAGCGGCGACACCCTCCGGCGTGGGCTTCCTCTCTGTCATCCAAGCCTCTGGTTTCGCTAGGGAAAAAGCAGGTCTTTACAGGCGGGGGCGGCACCCATATATCCGCCCCCGCTGCCCCATGGGACTTCCAACCCGCAAGGCAGCTTTTTCGTCAACTACCGCCTTTGGAGGTCCCTTGAGTTGCACAAGCATCATAGCGCGCTGGGGCTAGCGACCGCCCTGCGACCGGTCCAGCCGGTCACGCTCCTTCGTCCGCACGCCGCCCGGCGCGCCGCCCGCTTCTTCGTCGAGAAGTTTCCGGGCCGGTCGCTCTATGCGGTCAAGGCGAATCCGTCGCCGGACCTGCTGCGGATCCTGTGGGACGAGCGGAGTCACCCATTACGACGTCGCCTCGATCGCCGAGGTGCGCCTGGTCGCCGAGACGCTGCCCGAGGCGGTCCTGTGCTTCATGCACCCGGTCAAGGCCGAGGAAGCGATCGCCGAGGCCTATTTCGCGCACGGCGTGCGCACCTTCTCGCTCGACACGATGGACGAGCTGGAGAAGATCGTCGCGCGCCACCGACGGCGCCGACGGACCTCAACCTGCTGCGTCCGGCTGCGGGTCTCGTCGGATCATGCCAAGCTCAGCCTCGCCGTCCAAGTTCGGCGCCGAGCCGGACGAGGTGAAGGCCCTGCTGTTCGCCGCCCGCCAGGCGGCCGACGCGCTCGGCATCTGCTTCCACGTCGGCAGCCAGGCGATGACCCCGGCGGCCTATGCCGAGGCGATGGAGCGGGTCCGCGCGGCGATCGTCGAGGCGGCGGTGACGGTCGACATCGTCGACGTCGGCGGCGGCTTCCCGTCGGTCTATCCGGGCATGGAGCCGCCGCCGCTCGAGGCCTATTTCGACGTCATCCACGCGCGCCTTCGAGAGCCTGCCGATCAGCTACTCGGCCGAACTGTGGTGCGAGCCGGGCCGCGCGCTGTGCGCCGAATATGCGAGCCTGCTCGTGCGCGTCGAGAAGCGCCGCGGCGACGAGCTCTACATCAACGACGGCGCCTATGGCGCGCTTGTTCGACGCGGCGCATATCGGCTGGCGCTTCCCGGTGCAGGCTGGTGCGCGAGGAGGAGTCGGACGCCCGCGACATGGCGTTCAGCTTCTACGGGCCGACCTGCGACGATCTCGACCATATGGCCGGGCCGTTCGAGCTGCCGGCCGACGTCGGCGCCGGCGACTATATCGAGATCGGCATGCTCGGCGCCTATGGCTGCGCGATGCGGACCGGCTTCAACGGCTTCGGCGCCGTGGCCAAGGTCGATGGTCGAGCGACGAGCCGATGGCGACGCTCTACGGCGGAGCCGAGCGCGAGGTCGCTCGTTCGAACGTCGTGAAGCTGTAGGTCGAGTCGCCCACCACCGTCATCGCCCGCGAGCCTGTCGAAGGGCCCTAATTCTGCTTATCTGAAGCGGAGGGCTTCGACAGGCTCAGCCCGAACGGATTCCTGATGGAGTGACTTCGAAGTGAACAGCCGAGACCAAGATCAACGACACCCGCAAGGCGGAGCTGCTCTCGAACGTCGTCGAGCATATCGACATCACGAGCTTCGACGCGCGCCCGATCGTCGACGCGATGGGCAAGATGAGCTTCACCAGCCGCGACCTCGGCCGCGCGACCGGACATCTACAACCAGATGCTCGCCGACCCGGACTGCTCGGTCATCCTGGTGATCGCCGGCTCGACCTCGGCCGGCGGCTGCATGGACCTCTATGCCGAGCTGGTGCGCAACAACATGGTCGACGCGATCGTCGCCACCGGCGCCACCATCGTCGACATGGATTTCTTCGAAGCGCTTGGCCACAAGCACTACCAGGCGCTTGAAATCCCTGACGACGACACGCTGCGCTCGCTCTACATCGACCGCATCTACGACACCTATATCGACGAGGAGGAGCTGCAGGAGTGCGACCACACGATCGGCGAGATCGCCAACGGCCTCGAGCCGCGCCCCTATTCAGCTCGCGCGAGTTCATCCGCGAGATGGGCAAGTGGCTGGTCGACGAACGGCAAGAAGGAGAACAGCCTGGTCAAGCTCGCCTACGAGCATGACGTGCCGATCTTCTGCCCGGCCTTCGCCGACAGCTCGGCCGGCTTCGGCCTGGTCAAGCACCAGGTCGACGCGATGAAGGCGGGGCGGCCCTACATGACGATCGACGCGATCGCCGACTTCCGCGAGCTGACCGACATCAAGATCGAGGCCGGCACCACCGGCCTGCTGATGATCGGCGGCGGCGTGCCGAAGAACTTCGCCCAGGACACCGTCGTCTGCGCCGAGATCCTCGGCCACGACGATGTCGAGGTGCACAAATATGCGGTGCAGATCACCGTCGCCGACGTCCGCGACGGCGCCTGCTCCTCCTCGACGCTCCAGGAGGCGGCGAGCTGGGGCAAGGTCTCGACCGCGCTCGAGCAGATGGTGTTCGCCGAGGCGACCAGCGTGCTGCCGCTGCTGGCCAGCGACGCCTATCACCGCGGCCACTGGAGGAACCGCGACGAAGCGCCGCTTCGCCAAGCTGTTCGACTAAGCTTCCGCTCTCCCCGGTGAGCACTATCTCAACTATGCCAACATAGTCGGCAACCGAATCGTGTCCCTATATGACGACTGCCGGCTGCTCATCGAAAATGACAGGCTCCCCGCCGCCTGCGTGCTCGCGCGCTGCATTCTGGAGACCTACGCGGTGGGAGACTTTTCGCGGGCAGCGATCGCCAAGGCGTTCAACATGCAGGACATCGCCGACCAGCTTGAAGCGGCCCATGCAGCGGGTGCGGGAGATCAATGAGCGCCCCGGCTCAGCCGCGATTTGACCTGTCTTCGATTCTGACGCAGCTTCCCGCGGTTCCAAGGGGGAGATCGCAATCATGTATTACAGTCCGATCCTCGCGCCCGTCGTCGCGCTCGTCGCCTGGACGCTGCTGATCATGTTCTGGATGGTCGTCAGCCGCTTCGCCGCGATGAAGCGCAAGGGCATCTCCCTCAAAGGCCGGGTCGGCGGCCGCGGCGGCGCCCAGCTCGAGGGCGTGATCGAGGACGAGGTGATGTGGAAGGCGCATAATTACATGCACCTGGTCGAGCAGCCGACGCTGTTCTACGCGATCGCGCTGGCGCTGGCGCTGATCGGCCATGCCGGCGGCGGCACAGCGCGATTCTCGCCTGGGCCTATGTCGGCCTTCAGGGTCGTGCACAGCCTGGTCCAGACGACCGTCAACGTCGTCGCCTACCGCTTCGTCCTGTGGATGCTGGCGTCGCTGGCCTGGTCGGGCTCGTCATCCAGGCGGTCAGGATGATCTGCGGCCACATCGCCTAGGGTCGGCTGAACGCCCCGACCAGCTCGACATGGGTCGACCAGCGGAACTGGCCGACCGGCTGGATCCAGTCGAGCCGATAGCCGCCGTCGACCAGGGCCGCGGCGTCGCGGGCGAAGGTGGCCGGGTTGCAGCGAGACGTAGGCGATGCGCGGCACCGCCGAGCGGGCGAGCAGCGCCGCCTGCTCCCTCGCGCCGGCGCGCGGCGGATCGAGCACGACCGCCTCGAAGCGGTCCAGCTCGGCCGCGTCGAGCGGCCGGCGGTAGAGATCGCGATGGTCGACGAAGACCGGCCGCCGAGCGCGGCCGGCGGCCGCCTTCAGGGCGAGCGCGGCGTCGCGCGCGGCTTCGGCGGCGAGCACCCGGCCCTCGAGCGACAAGGCGAAGGTGCCGAGGCCGGCGAACAGGTCGGCGACGATCCGCGCGCCGCCGACCGCCTCGCGCACCGCGTCGACCAGCGCCGCCTCCCCGTCCGCCGTCGCCTGCAGGAAGGCGCCGTGCGGCAGCGGCACCGGCACTCCGCCGAGGGTGACCGTCACCGGCTCCGGCTCCCAGCGGGTCTGGGCGCCGTAGCCGTCGTCGAGCGCGAGCCGGGCGAGGCGGTGCGCCGGCGGCGAAAGCGCCGAGCGCTTCGGCCGCTTCGAGGCCCGGCGGCCTCGACCTTCTCGAGCAGCAGGTCGACGCCCTGGTCGGCGAGGGTCAGCCGCACCCCGGCGGCGCGCCGCCGGCCTTCAGTCGATCGCAAGCAGTGCCCGAAGCGGCGCGACCAGGGCGAACAGCTCGGGCCGCAAGGATGTGGCATTCGCGCATGTCGACGATGCGGTGGCTGGCCTCGGCGTTGAAGCCGAGCGCGCCGCCCCGCGCCGCTCGCGCAGCGAGGCGCCGGCGGCGGCTGCTCGGCGGCGAGATATGGGCGGCGAGCATGTCGGGCGACGGCCACGCGCCTGAGCCGCCAGAGCGGAGGCGATCCGGTCGCGGAGGAAATCGGCGTAAGCGGCGTCGTCGACATGCTGGAGCTGGCAGCCGCCGCATTCGGGAAAATGGCGGCATGGCGGCACCTGGTGATGCGGCGCCGGGCTCGACGCTGCCGTCGGCGAGCACCGAGTCGCCCGGCGCGGTCAGCGGATGGAAGCGTGCCGCTCTCGCCGACGCCGTCGCCGCGCGCGGCGAGGCGGACGATCAGGTCGCCGGCGATCACAGGCATTCGGCGAAAGCGGCGGGCAGATGGCCGGGCAGATCGTCGGCGATCGAGGCCCGGACCGGCGAGCTCGGCGGCGCGGCCGTGGAGCCAGACTGCGGCGCAGGCGGCCTCGAAGGGCGCCAGGCCCGGCCGCGCATTGGGCGGCGATGATCCCGGCCAGCACGTCGCCGGTGCCGGCGCTGGCCAGCCAGGCGGCGACCCGAGGCGAGATCGCCGCCCGGCCGTCGGGCGCGGCGACGACGGTGTCCGGGCCCTTGTAGACGATGATCTGCCCGGTCCGCGCGGCCGCGGCACGGGCGCGCCTCGACCTTGCTGCCGTCGTCGCCGAACAGGGCGCGGAACTCCCCGGCATGCGGCGTGGCGAGAGTCGGCGCGCGCCGCTCCCACGACCTCCTCCCCTGGGCCATGAGCCAGAGAGCATCGCCGTCGAGCACCACCGGGTGAGGGCTGTCCATCACCGCGCAGAGCTGCGCCCAGGCCTCCTCGTCTCGGCCGAGGCCCGGCCCGACGAGGACGGCGTCGACTCGCCCGTCGGCCAAAGCCTCGGGCAATTCCGCCCGAGCCTTGCGGACGATGCAATTGGGGACCGCTCCGCCCTCCCCCACCAGCGCGACGTAGCCCGCTCCCGCCCGCGCCGCGGCGCTCGCCGCGAGCGCGGCGGCGCCCGGCATCGCGCCGGCCACGACGAGCAGATAGCCGCGGCTGTATTTATGGTCGTCAGGTCCCGGGCCGCACAGCGCCGGCCTCGCGACGAGCTCGAGGCGGCTCTCCGCCGCGATGCCGATGTCGGCGACGACGATCCGGCCCATGTGGCGCGCGGCGGGCTGGAGGAGATGCGAGGGCTTGAGCGTGGCGAAGGTCACCGTGAGGTCGAAATCGGGGACCGGCGAAAGGATCGCGCCATCGTCGGTGGCGACTCCGCTCGGCAGGTCGACGGCGACCCGGACCCGCGCCGCCCCGGCCAGCTCGCACAGACGCCGCGCCAGCGCCGCGTCGAGCGGCCGGGCGAGGCCGGTCCCGAACAGGGCGTCGACGACGAGCGGCGCGGGCGCGGCGTCGGCGAGCGCTTTCCACCGGCCCGTGCCAGGCGGCTCGGGCGGCCTTGCGCGTCGGCGCTCCTCGGCTCGGCCGCGGCGGCGACCCGAACCCGGCTGCCGCGCTCCGCCAGGCGGCGGGCGATGACATAGCCGTCGCCGCCATTGTTGCCCGGGCCGCACAGGACGAGGGCGGGCAGCGGGCCGGCGAAGCGCCAGATCGCCTCGGCGGCGGCCGTCCCGGCGCGCTCCATCAGCCGCGAGGCCGGGAGTCCCGGCGGCGATGGCGGCGGCCTCGGCGGCGCGCATCTCGGCGGCGGTGAGGACGAAGCGGGTCACCGGATCGTCGCCGGCAGGCGGTAGCGGTCGCCGCCGATCGAGACCTCGATAAGGTCCGGGACCGACGATCCTGACCGTCGCCGGCTCGGCGCCGTCGGCGGCCATCACCCCGCGCCCGTCCGACGTCGCGGCGAGACGCCGGAAGCTGCCGCTCGGGGCTGCGGATGGTGAACAGGGCGTTCGGACCCGGGGTGCGCTCGACCGTGCAGACCCGGGCGAAGTCGGCGGCCCCGTCGACGGCGCATTCGATTCGGGTCTCCGCCCTGGGCGCGGGCGGATCTCCGCAGGCGCGAGCAGGGCGAGGAGAGCGGCGAGGCGTCTCATCCGCGGGCTTGTCCCTTATTGGCGGCGGGCAGGCAAGTCAGCGGCGCGGCGAAGCGCGGCCAGCCGCTCGCCGAGCTCGGCGGAGCCGAACAGGGCGTCGAAGCGGCGGTCCTGCTCCTCGTCGCGGCCGGCGCCCTCTCG
Source organism: uncultured Alphaproteobacteria bacterium (assembly GCA_963716155.1). Lineage (GTDB taxonomy): Bacteria > Pseudomonadota > Alphaproteobacteria > Sphingomonadales > Sphingomonadaceae > Allosphingosinicella. Next base: position 686,061 of record OY970297.1, on the reverse strand, counting down.
GCGAGCCGGATGGCGCGCTTGAGGACGGCGACGCTTTCCGCGCTGTTGGCGCGGATCGCGGCGGCGAGCGCGTCGACGCGCGGCGCCGGCATCGGCAGCGGCGAGCTCGACCAGGCCGATCCGGGCCGCCTCGGCCGAATCGATCGCTGCCGGCGCCGAGCAGCAGCCGCGACGCCTGGCCCGGCCCGACCAGGGCGACGAGTCGGGCGACGTCCTCCTGCGGGTAGGAGATGCCGAACTTGGCCGGGGTGATCGCGAAGCGGGCGCCGGGCCCGGCGATCCGCAGGTCGCAGGCCATGGCGAGGGCGACTCCGGCGCCGTAGCAGGGGCCTTCGACCAGCAGCGATGGTGGCGATCGGCAGGTCGCGAAGCGCGTCGAGCGCGCGGCGCATGACCAGGCGGAAGGCGGTCGCTCTGGCCCGGTCGGCGGCGAAGGCCGGGAAGTCGGCGAGGTCGGCGCCGGCGCAGAAGGCCTCGCGGCTGCCGGCGAGGACGAGCAGGCGGGCGCCGGACGACGCCGCCTCGCCGCACCTGCGCGCCAGCTCCGCCCAGCCCGAGGCCGGGATGGCGTTGCGCGCCTCCGGGCCGGTCGAGGCGGAGGCGGGCGACGCCGTCGTCGAGGCTAAGATCGAACATCGGTCGATTTGGCGCCGGGCGGCGGCTTTGTCGCCACAAAAAAGAGCCGGCCGCCCGGTCGGGAGCGGCCGGCTCTCAGGGGAGCCATGGCGCCGGCTCCGTACACCAGCGGAGCGGGACCATGGGCGAATGTCCACAAGCCCCCTCAAGGCCCTGCTTCGACTCGTCGCCGCTCCTGCAGCAAGGAGCGTGCCACGACGCAAAGCCGCGGGTTGCGATGGTTAAGAGGCTGGAAGCGGCGTCCCGGGCCGGGACTCGCGGGTCACCTCAGACGGCTGGCGAGCCGCCACCAGTCCGGCCGGCCGGCGGCGATCGCGGCATCGGCCTGGTCGCGCGCGGCTTCCGAATCGAACAGCGCGAAGCAGGTCGCGCCCGAGCCGGACATCCGGGCGAGGCGCGACCCCGGGCCGGCGAATAGAGCAGGTCGAGCACCTCGCCGATCACCGGCGCGATCTCCAGCGCGGCGGCTCGAGGTCGTTGCCGCGCGCCGCGCTCGCCGCTTCCATCGGGCGAACACCTCGGCGGTGGCGACGGGCACGCCCGGGATTGACCAGCAGCACCGGGCGTGCCGGCGAAATCCTGCCGGACCCGCGATCGAGCTGGTCGCCGCGGCCCGTGCCGCGCACCGTTCGCGAGAGCAGGCAGGCGGGCACGTCGGCGCCGAGTCTGCCGGGCCAGCGTCAGGAGCTCGGCCTCGGGCGAGGTCGAGCTTCCACCACCGGCTCAGCAGCCGAAGCGCCGCGGCGGCGTCGGCCGAGCCGCCGCCGATCCCGGACGCGACCGGCAGCCGCTTGTCGAGCGTCAGCGCGCGCGCCCCGTCGGCCGCCGAGCAATCGCGCGGCGCGGAGCACGAGATTGTCCTCGTCGTCGGCGAGCCCGCCGGCGAAGGGGCCGACGACCCGAAGGCGAGATCCCCTCCCCCTCCGCGACGCTCAGCCGGTCGCCGTCCTCGGCGAAGGCGAACACGGTGTCGATATCGTGATAGCCGTCCGTCCCGCCGCCCGAGCACTCGCAAGGCGAGGTTGATCTTGGCGTAGGCGGTCTCGTCCATCAGGGGGCGGCGAGGTCCGGCCTGAGGCCGCGTGTCGATCTTGCTGCGGAGCCGGTCCGCCGCCTTGCCCTGGGCGTAGGTCAAAGCCGCCTGCCAGACGTAGCGCGCCTCGTAGCGGCGGCCGGCGCTGTAATAGGCGTCGCCGAGATGCTCGGCGATCGCCGCGTCGGCCGGCTGGCCCTGCGCCGCCCGTTCGAGCAATTCGATCGCCTTCGGCACGTCGCCGCGGACATAATGGGCCCAGCCGAGCGAATCGGTGATCGCCGCGTCGTCGGGCTGGAGCCGGCTCGCCTCGCCGATCAATTTCTCGGCCTCGGCGAGATTTTCGCGCCGCTCGAGCTGCGAATAGCCGAGGAAATTGAGCACGACCGGCTGTTCGGGGGCGAGCCGGCGCGCCTCCTCGAGCGCCGCCTTGCCGCCCGGCCAGTCGCCGGCCTGGGTGAGGGCGCTGCCGCGCAGCAGCCACAGCGCCCACAGCGGATGCTGCGCCTCGACCCCGTCCTTGGCGAGATCGAGCGCCTTTTCGTAGGCGGCGGCGGCTTCGGCGTGGCTCTGGGTCTGGCCCAGGATGTCGCCGAGACGGGTCCAATTGTCGATCGCCCGCGGCGCCGCCGCGGCCGCCGCGCGCGCCTCGGCGAGCGCCTCGTCGGTGCGGTCGGCCTCGACGAGCACGGTCATCCGCCGTTCGGACGGCGGTGGCGGCGAAGACGTCGTCGCCGGACACTTTGGCGAGCGCGGCGAGCGCCGCCTCGTGCCGGCCCTGGCCGGCCAGCAGATCGGCGGTGATCAGCCAGGCCTCGGCGCTCTCCGGGGCGAGGAAGGTGGCGAGGCGGGCGAAGCTCAAGGCCAGCTGCGGCACTTCCTGGCCGTTGAGGTCGAGCGCCATCCGGCCGAGCAGCTCGGCCATCCCCGCGGCCGGGCGTCACGATCTCGCCGCCGAGGCTCTTGCCGGCCTCGACCCGCCTGCGCGCCTCGACGAGGGCCTCGGAATCGCCCTGGAGCAAAGCCAGCGCCTCCTTGCCGAGCCCCTTGCGGGCGAGCATGGCGGCGGCCGCGATCCGCAGGCGCTGGGAGCGGATCGACTCGTCCGTCGAGCAAGGCGCGAGCGCGGCCGCGCCTTCCTTCGCCTTGCCGCCGGCGATCAGCAGCAGCGGCCGGTGCTCGGACGCGTAGGTGGCGGCGAGCGCGTTGCCGGAGGCGGCGGCCAGCAGCCCAGCGGATCGCCCTTGCCGCTGCCCTGGGCCAGCCAGGCGCGCAGCAGCGGGGTCATGAACGAGAAGACCTCGTCCTGCTCGATCCGGTCGATCTGCGGCGCCGGCTTCCTTCCACTGCTTCGCCCGGAACGCCTCGCCGACGAGCAGCAGCCGCCCGTCGGGAGCGAGCTTGCCGGCCGAGTCGAGCGTCCGCGCCGCCTGCAGCGCCAGCGGCCGGTCGCCGGCCGCGATCGCCTGGGAGAGGGCCCGGGCGGCGAGCACCTCGTTCTCGGGCGCGAGCGCCAGCGCGGCGCCGTAGTTGCGCGCCGCCTGCTCGGCCGCGCCGGAGCTGTCGGCGGCGCGGGCGCGGACATAGGCGGCGAGCGCCGACGTCTCGTCGAGGGTCGCCGCGGCGGGGGTTGCGGCCAAAAGCGCGCATGCCGTCATCCCAGCGAAGGCTGGGATCCCGGCGAGCGAGAGGCGACGGCGGTTTCCACTCGCCGGGGCCCCAGCCTTCGCTGGGGCGACGGGAGGCTCACATGTTGGGATAGTTCGGCCCTCCTCCGCCTTCGGGGACGACCCAGTTGATGTTCTGGGTCGGGTCCTTGATGTCGCACGTCTTGCAGTGGACGCAATTCTGGGCGTTGATCTGAAGCCGCGGCCCGCTCGCCTCCTCGACGAACTCATAGACCCCGGCCGGGCAATAGCGCTGCTCCGGGCCCGTCGTAGAGCGGCAGATTGACCTCGGTCGGGATCGCCGCGTCCTTGAGCGTCAGGTGGACCGGCTGGTCCTCCTCGTGATTGGTGTTGGAGATGAACACCGAGGAGAGCCGGTCGAAGCTGATCACGCCGTCGGGCTTGGGATAGTCGATCGGCCGGACCAGGTCCTTGCGGTAGAGCGTCTCGTTGTCGGGATGATGCCTGAGCGTGAACGGCAGGCCGATCCTCAGGTAGCGCATCCACATGTCGATGCCGGCGAGCAGGGTGCCCATCGTCCCGCCGAACTTCGCGACGAACGGCTCGACATTGCGCACCATCTTAAGCTCGGTCGCTATCCAGCTGTTGCGAAGCGATTCTTCATAGGCCGTCAGCTCGTCTCCGCCGCGCTCGCCGGCGATCGCGGCGAAGGCGGCCTCGGCGGCGAGCATGCCCGACTTCATCGCCGTGTGGCTGCCCTTGATCCGCGGCACGTTGACGAAGCCGGCGGCGCAGCCGATCAGCGCGCCGCCCGGGAAGGCGAGCTTCGGCACCGCCTGCCAGCCGCCCTCGTTGATCGCCCGGGCGCCGTAGGAGACGCGCCGTCCGCCCTCCAGTATCTCGCGGATCGCCGGATGCTGCTTCCAGCGCTGGAACTCCTCGAACGGGGAGAGATGCGGGTTGCGGTAGTTGAGCGCGACGACGAAGCCGAGGGCGACCTGGCCGTTCTCCTGATGGTAGAGGAAGCCGCCGCCCCAGGCGTCGTCGAGCGGCCAGCCCTGGGTGTGGATGACCCGGCCGGGCTCGTGCTTGCCGGGCTCGATGTCCCACAATTCCTTGAGGCCGATTCCGTAGACCTGCGGCTCGCTGTCGCGCTCGAGGTCGAAGATCGCGCTTGAGCTGCTTGGTGAGGTGGCCGCGGGCGCCCTCGGCGAAGAAGGTGTAGCGGCCGTGAAGCTCCATTCCGGGCTGGTAGTCGGGCGGTGGGTGCCGTCGCGGGCGACGCCCATGTCGCCGGTGGCGACGCCCTTGACCGAGCCGTCCTCGTTGAACAGCACTTCGGCCGCGGCGAAGCCGGGGAAGATCTCGACCCCGAGCGCCTCCGCCTGCCCCGCCAGCCAGCGGCAGAAATTGCCGAGCGAGGCGGTGTAGGTGCCCTTGTTGTTCATGAAGGGCGGCATCATCAGGTGCGGCAGCGAATATTTCGTCCGCTGCGGTCAGCACCCAATGGTGGTTCTCGACGACCGGCACGGTGAGCGGGCTGTCCGAGCTCGCGCCAGTTGGGCAGCAGCTCGTCGACGGCCTTCGGATCGATCACCGCGCCGGAGAGGATGTGGGCGCCGACCTCGGAGCCCTTCTCGAGGATGCAGACGCTGAGCTCGCGCCCCGCTTCCTCGGCGAGCTGCTTGAGGCGGATGCCGGCGGCGAGGCCGGCGGGACCGGCGCCGACGATCACCACGTCATAGGGCATCGACTCGCGTTCGGACATCCAGGCGCTCCTTCGCGCGGCCGCCTGTGACTCGTGTCGTCGCAGGCAGCCAACGTCTGGCAGATAGATAGAGATTTTGAGGTTGACCAGCCCGGCCGCGGCGGCACTCCATGGCCGGCGTGGAGCGGGGAAGCGACCCAGATTGGCCCGGCGGCGGCCGAAAGCGTCCTGTCATGGTGGACCGAGGCGGGCGTCGACACGCTCGTCGACGAGGCGCCGCGCGACTGGCTCAGGCCGCGGGCGAAAGAGCCGGCCGCCGCCGCGCCGGCGCCGGCCGAGCCGCCTGACGAGGCCCTGCCCGGCCAGCTCGACCTGTTCCAGGCCTGGCTCGCCTCGAGCGACCGGCTCGCCTTCGCCGCGCCCTCGGCGCCGCGCATCTGCCCGGCCGGCGATCCGGCCTCGGGCCTGATGATCCTCGCCGACATGCCGACCGGCGAGGATTGCGCGGCCGGCACCCTGATCAGCGGCGAGGCCGGGCGGCTGTTCGACCGGATGCTCGCCGCGATCGGCCGCGACCGCGACTCGCGTCTATCTCGCCGCTTTGTCCTGCATCCGCTCGCCCTCGGGCCAGCTCAACAGCGAGGCGATGAAGAGCTGCGCCGCCCTCGCCCGCCACCATATCGGCCTCGCCGCGCCCAAGGCGGTGCTGCTGTTCGGCGACGCCTGCGCCAAGGCCCTGCTCGGCCTGTCGGTGCCGCAGGCGCGCGGCCGCTGGCACGAGATCGCCACCCATGCCGGGCCCGTCAAGGCGCTGGCAACCATTGCTCCCCGACAATTGCTGGAGTCGCCGCGGCTCAAGGCGCTGGCCTGGGCCGACCTCCAGATGCTGATCGAAGAGGTGAAGAGATGAAGCTTTCCGCCCTCCTGCTGGCCGCCGCTCTGGCCCTGCCGGCGGCGCCCGCCTTGGCCGATTCCGCCGCTCCGGCGGCCGCCGGGCTGAGCGCCGAGCAGCGCAGCGCCTGGCGCGAGGTCTTCGCGGCGCTCCGGGCCGAGGACTGGGCCGGCGCCGCGACCCGGCTCGCCGCCCTTCCCGACGGCCCGCTCCACCAGGCGGCGCGCGCCGAGCTCTACCTCGCCAAGGGCTCGCCGAAGACCGAGCTTCCGCAATTGCTGTCGCTGCTCGCCCAGGCGCCGGACATGCCCAAGGCGGAGCAGCTCGCCCGGCTCGCCCAGACCCGCGGAGCGACCGAGCTTCCGGCCCTGCCGCAGGCCCAGAGCCTGGTCTGGGTGGGCAGCCAGCCGCGGCGCGGCCGGGCTCCGGCGACCAAGGACGATCCGGCGGCCGCCGCGCTCGAGCCGCTGATCCAGCCGCTGATCAAGGACAATCGGCCCTTCGAGGCGGAAGCGATCTTCCGCGAGCGCCAGGACCAGCTCGGACCCGACGCCCGGACCGAGTTCCAGCAGCGGATCGGCTGGTCCTATTACACGATCGGCAAGCGATTCCGACGCCCGCCGCCTCGCCGCGCTCGCCCGCGCCGGAACCGGCGAATGGGCGGTCCAGGGCGCCTGGTCGGAAGGGCTCGCCGCCTGGCGCAGCGGCGACTGCAAGGGCGCGGCCGACGCCTTCGGAAGCGTCGCCGGCCGCTCGGACGACGTCGAGCTCGGCGCCGCGGCCCATTATTGGGCCGGCCGCGCCGAGATGATGTGCGGCCGTCCGGAACGGGTCCAGGCCCATTTGCGCAGCGCCGCCCGGCACAAGGAGACCTTCTACGGGCTGATCGCGACCACCGCGCTCGGCATCCGCGGGCCCGGCGCCGCCGGCCTCCACAATTACCGCGACTCCGAATGGCGCTCCATCGCCGGCAAGCCCAACGTTCGGGCGGCGCTCGCGCTGGCCGAGATCGGCGAGACCGACCTCGCCGACCAGTATATTCGCCATCAGGCGAGGATCGGCGGCGCCGGCGACCACGACGCCCTCCTCCACCTCGCCGCCGACCTCGACCTCGCCTCGACCCAGTATTGGCTCGCCCACAACGCCCCGCGCGGCGCCAGCGTCAACTTCGCCGCGCGCTATCCGCGGCCGGACTGGCGGCCGACCCGCGGCTGGCGGGTCGATCCCTCGCTCGCCTTCGCCCATGCCCTTCAGGAATTGAACTTCCGCACGTCGGTGGTCAGCCCGGCCGGGGCGGTCGGCCTCATGCAGGTCCGGCCCGGCACCGCCGGCGACATCGCCCGGGCCCGCGGCGAGCCGTTCGACCGCCAGCTGCTGACCAGCCCGGCCGCCAATATCGAATTCGGCCAGAGCTATATCGAGACCCTGCGCGACCATCACGCCACCGGCGGCCTGCTTCCGAAGGTGATCGCCGCCTACAATGCCGGACCGGTGCCGGTCGCCGAGTGGAATGCGCGCCGCTTCGACCGCGGCGATCCGCTCCTCTACATCGAGTCGCTGCCTTATTGGGAAACGCGCGGCTACGTGCCGATCGTGCTTCGCAACTACTGGATCTACGAGGAGGAGCGCCGGGAAGACCGGGACCAGCCGGGCGGCGCTGGCGCAGGGCATGTGGCCGAGATTCCCCGGGCATGGCCGGAGCGAGCGCGGTGCGGCTGAAGCCGGACGAGACGAAGCTGGCTTACGGAGCCGACGAGTAAGTTCCTCCCCGAGCTTGCTCGGGGAATGGTTCTTGATCCGTTCCTTGGGTTGCTGTACAAAGCGGGAATGCCCCGTCCAGACGTCCGCCATGGCCGCGGCGCGCCCGAGAACCGGACGCCGACGCGCTTCAACCTGCCCGTCCGGGAGGCCGACGGCGACTGGCTCGACGTTCGCGAGGAGGTCGACGACGGCCCGCCGCCGCTGCGGACGACGGTGACGGTCGAGAAGCCGAAGTCGATCATCGCCTGGAACCGCTCGCCCGACATCGGCTTCGACCGCTCGATCAACTCCTACCGGGGCTGCGAGCATGGCTGCATCTATTGCTTCGCCCGGCCGACCCACGCCTTCCACGACCTCTCGCCGGGGCTCGACTTCGAGACGAAGCTGTTCGCCAAGCCGGATGCGGCGAAGATCCTTCGCGAGGAGCTGGCCAAGCCCGGCTATGTCGTCCGGCTCGATGGCGATCGGGACCAACACCGATCCCTACCAGCCGATCGAGGCGAAATGGCGGATCACCCGGTCGGTGCTGGAGGTGCTCGCCGAGACCAAGCATCCGGTGACGATCACGACCAAGTCGGACCGGGTGCTGCGCGACCTCGACATCCTCGGCGCCGATGGCCGCCGAGGGGCTGGCTCGGGTCGCGCTGTCGGTGACGTCGCTGACTCCCGAAATCTCCCGCACCCTGGAGCCGCGCGCGCCGTCCGGCCGCAAGCGGCTGGCGGCGGTCAAGGCGCTGAGCGAGGCGGGCGTCCCGACCATCGTCGCGATCGCTCCGGTCATCCCCGGGATCACCGACCATGAGGTCGAGCATATCGTCGAGGCGGCGGCGGAGGCGGGGGCGAGCGGCGCCTTCTTCCTGCCGGTGCGGCTGCCGCACGAGGTGGCGCCCCTGTTCCGGGCCTGGCTCGACGAGCATTTCCCGGACCGGGCCGACAAGGTGATGAACATCATCCGCTCGATGCGCGGCGGCCGGGACAACGACCCGAACTGGTTCACGCGGATGCAGGGCTCGGGGCCGTGGGCGGAGCTGATGCGGGTGCGCTTCGAGATGGCGGCGAGGAAGCACGGGCTGAACCGGGAGAAGAGGAAGCTGCGGACGGATCTGTTCGTGCCGCCGCAAGGGCCGCAGCTGAGGTTGCTGTAGCGATCCCCCTCCCTGCACGCAGGGAGGGGTTAGGGGTGGGTACGTCAGAGGCGCCGGTGCTTCTGCGGAGGCGAACCCACCCCCGGCCCCTCCCTGCGTGCAGGGAGGGGGGATTCAGGCCGCGCTGGCCAGCTTGTAGTCGCGATATTCCTCGCGGAGCGCCGTCTTGAGCAGCTTGCCGGTCGCGGTGTGGGGCAGGCTGTCGACGAAGAGGATCTCGTCGGGGAGCCACCATTTGGCGACATGGCCCTCGAGATGGTCGAGGATCTGGCTGCGGGGTGACGTCGGAGCCCGTCTTCCTGACCACCAGCAGGATCGGCCGTTCGTCCCATTTCGGGTGCTTGACCCCGACCGCCGCCGCCTCGGCGACCCCGGGGCAGCCGACGGCGGCGTTCTCGAGGTCGATCGAGCTGATCCATTCGCCGCCCGACTTGATCACGTCCTTGGAGCGGTCGGTGATCTGGAGCACTCCGTCGGGATGGAGGGCGGCGACGTCGCCGGTGTCGAACCAGCCGTCGCCGTCGATGCACTCGCCGTTGCCGTCCTGGAAATATTGGCGGATGATCCAGGGGCCGCGGGTCTGCAGGCGGCCCGAGGTCTTGCCGTCGCGGGGCAGGACGTCTGCCCTCCTCGTCGACGGTCCGAAGCTCGACCCCGAACGGCACCCTGCCCTGCTTGCACAGCAGGTCGACCCGCTGCTCGCGGCTCGAGCTCGTCCCAGTCGCCGCTGCCGGCGCCGACCGTGCCGAGCGGCGACATCTCGGTCATCCCCCAGGCGTGGCCGACCCGGATGCCGCGGTCCATGAACCATTCGATCATCGCCCGCGGCGCCGCCGAGCCGCCGATATGGACGGTGGTGAGCGCTGCCGAGATCCTCGCCGGTCGAATCGACATGGTTGATCAGCGCCAGCCAGACGGTCGGGACGCCGGCGGTGTGGGTGACGCCTTCCGCCTTCATCAGGTCGCACATCACCTGCGGCGTGTAATCGGCCGAGAAGACCATCTTGCCGCCGGCCATCGGCGGTGCAGAAGGGCAGGCCCCAGCCGGCGGCGTGGAACATCGGCACGACCGGCAGCACCACCGAGCGGGCGCCGAGATCGAAGACGTCGGGGCTCAGCTGCGACCATCGCGTGGAGCACGGTCGAGCGGTGCTCGTAGAGCACGCCCTTGGGATTGCCGGTGGTGCCGCTGGTGTAGCAGAGCATCGCCGGATCGCGCTCGTCGCCCTCGACCCAGGCATAATCGCTCGGCCTCGGCGGCGATCAGGGCGTCGAACTCGCCGTTGTCGAAGCAGACGTAATGCTCGATGCTCGTCCAGCGCGGCTTCAGCCGCTCGACGATCGGCGCGAAGGCGCGGTCGTAGAACAGCACCCGGTCCTCGGCATGATTGGCGATGTAGACGAGCTGGTCGTCGAACAGGCGCGGGTTGATGGTGTGGATGACCCCGCCCATGCCGATCGTGCCGTACCAGGCGACGACGTGGCGGCCATGGTTCATCGCCAGCGTGCCGACCCGGTCGCCGGGCTTCAGGCCGAGCCGCTCGAGCGCCCGCGCCAGCTTGCGCGAGTCGCGGGCGATTCCGGCCCAGTCGGTGCGGACCGTGGCTGCCGTCGGCGTAGAGCGAGACGAGCTCGCGCGTGCCGTGCTCGCGCGCCGCATGGTCGAGGATGCGCATGATCCTCAGCGGCCAGTCCTGCATCCCTCCGAGCATTCGACGCCTCCCTTCGACTGGGCGCGCAGTGTATGCGGTCAGGAGACGAGCGCAAGCCGGGGCTGGGGCGCGACGGAGAGGCGGACCGCGACCACGCCCGGAAGCCGCTCGAGCCGGGCGGCGAGCTCGGCGTCGAGCTGGAAGTCGCGGCCGAGAACGAGCTCGCGCCTCGCCGCGCTCCAGCCTGACCTTGAGGCGGAGCTCGCCCTGGCCGCCGCGCTCGTCCGCCATGACGGCGCGCGAGCCGCGCGAATCGCGTCCGCTTCGTCCACCTCGACCTCGAGCTGGAGGCGGGTGCGCTTCGACAGGCTCTCGAACAACTGCAGCGAGCGGATGGTGACCCGCGGCGCCTCCTCGCCGGGCCGGCGGTCGAGCTCGACCTGGAGCAGGGCGCAGGCGCCCGACTTGGCGGCGGCCTCGACCTGGGCGGAGGCGTCGTCGTCGAAGACGGTGGCGACGAACTGGCCGGACGAATCGGACATGGTCGCCATCAGATAGCGGCGGCCGCGCGCCGAGGTGCGCCAGCGCGCCTCCTCGACCAGCCCGGCCATCACCGCGCCGGTGCGGCCGCCGTCCGCCGGCGCCGGCAGCGAGGCCAGAGCCGGCGTAGCTCCTCGCGCCATGGGCCTCGGCGAGGTGGCGGTAGCGGTCGACCGGATGGGCCGAGAAATAGAAGCCGAACGATTCCTTCTCGGCCGCCATGCGCTGGGCGAGGGTCCAGGTCGCGGCGACCGGCATCCGGATCGGCACGACGTTCGATTCGCCGCCGCCGAACAGGCCGCCCTGCCCGCTCTCGCGCGCGTCGGCGGCGCTCGCGGCATGGGCGAGGATGGTCTCGGCCGCGGCGAAGACGGCGGCGCGGTTCGGAGTCGAGCGGGTCGAACGCGCCGCCGCCGGCGAGGCTCTCGATCTGGCGGCGGTTGAGCAGGCGCGGATCGACCCGCTCGGCGAAATCCTCGAGCGACTTGAACGGCGCCGTTCGCGCGCCGCTCCTCGACGAGCTGCTCCATCGCCTTCTCGCCGACGCCCTTGAGCGCGCCGAGCGCGTAGCGGACGGCGAGCCCTTCGCCGGCGTCCTCGACCGCGAACTCGGCCTCGCTGGCGTTGATCGAGGGCGGCAGGCACTCGACCTCCAGCCGCCGCATGTCGTCGACGAAGATGGCGAGCTTGTCGGTCTGGTGCGATGTCGAAGCACATCGAGGCGGCGTAGAATTCGACCGGATGGTGCGCCTTCAGCCAGGCGGTCTGGTAGGCGATCAGGGCGTAGGCGGCGGCGTGGCTCTTGTTGAAGCCGTAGCCGGCGAACTTGTCGATCAAGTCGAACAGCTCGTTCGCCTTGGCCTTCGGGATCGAATTGACCCGCTCGCAGCCGGCGACGAAGCCGGCGCGCTGGGCGTCCATCTCCGCCTTGATCTTCTTGCCCATCGCGCGGCGGAGCAGGTCGGCCTCGCCGAGGCTGAAGCCGGCGAGCACCTTGGCGGCCTCCATCACCTGCTCCTGGTAGACGAAGATGCCGTAGGTCTCCTTCAGCACCGCCTCGAGCAAGGGATGCGGGTAGGCGATCGGCTCGCGGCCGTTCTTGCGGGCGCCGAACATCGGGATATTGTCCATCGGCCCCGGCCGGTAGAGCGAGACGAGCGCGATGATGTCCTCGAAGCTGGTCGGCTTCACCGCCGCCAGCGTCCGGCGCATGCCCTCCGATTCGAGCTGGAACACGCCGACCGTCTCGCCGCGCTGGAGCAGCTCGTAGACCGCGCGGATCGTCCCAGGCGAGGCGGTCGAGATCGACCTCGACGCCGCGCTTCGCCAGCATCTGCACCGCCTTCTGGAGCACCGACAGCGTCTTGAGGCCGAGGAAGTCGAACTTCACCAGCCCCGCGGCCTCGACATATTTCATGTCGAACTGGGTGACCGGCATGTCCGAGCGCGGATCGCGGTAGAGCGGGACCAGCTGGTCGAGCGGCCGGTCGCCGATCACCACGCCGGCGGCATGGGTCGAGGCGTGGCGCGGCAGGCCTTCGAGCTTCATCGCCAGGTCGAACAGGCGGCGGACCTCGGCGTCGTTCTTATATTCGGCGGCGAGCTCGGAGACGCCGTTCAGCGCCCGCTCCAGCGTCCAGGGGTCGGTCGGGTGGTTGGGGATCAGCTTGGCGAGCCGGTCGACCTGGCCGTAGGGCATCTGCAGCACCCGGCCGGTGTCCTTCAGCACGGCGCGCGCCTTCAGCTTCCCGAAGGTGATGATCTGGGCGACCTTGTCGCGTGCCGTAGCGCTGCTGGACGTAGCGGATCACCTCGCCGCGCCGGGTTTCGCAGAAGTCGATGTCGAAGTCCGGCATCGACACGCGCTCGGGATTGAGGAAGCGCTCGAACAGCAGGCCGAGCCGGATCGGATCGAGATCGGTGATGGTCAGCGCCCAGGCGACCACCGAGCCGGCGCCCGAGCCGCGGCCCGGGCCGACCGGAATGTCGTTCTCCTTGGCCCATTTGATGAAGTCGGCGACGATCAGGAAGTAGGCCGGAAAGCCCATCCGGACGATGATGTCGGCCTCGAAGTCGAGCCGGTCGAAATAGGCCTTCCGCTCCTCCTCGCGTCAGGTCCCGATAGAGGGCGAGCCGAGCCTCGAGGCCGGCGCGCGCGTCGCGGCGCAGCTGCTCGGCCTCGGCCTCGGTGTCGCCGGCGAGGCTCGGCAGGATCGGCTTGCGCTTGGGCGCGCCGAAGGCGCAGCGGCGGGCGATCGACGGCGCGTATTGTCGATCGCCTCGGGCAGGTCGGCGAACAGGCGCGCGCATCTCCGCCGCCGGCTTGAGCCAGGCCTCGGGCGAGGAGCGCCTGCGGTCGTCGCGGTCGAGCTGGCTCGACTGGGCGATGCACAGCATGGCGTCGTGCGCCTCGTGGAAGTGCGGCGTCGGCATAGCGGCCGGGTTGGTCGCGACCAGCGGCAGGTCGCGGCGCGTAGGCGAGCTCGATCAGCGCGCGCCTCGGCGCGCTGCTCGACCGGATCGCCGCGGCGGCGACAGCTCGATGTAGAGCCGGCCCGGGAAACAGCGCCTCGAGCCGGTCCAGGATCGGCTCGGCGGTCGCATCCTGCCCCTCGGCGAGCAGCCGGCCAGCGCGCCCTCGCGCGCCCGGCGGTCAGCGCGATCAGGCCGTCGGTGCGGCCCTCCAGCGCGTCGAGGCGACATGCGCCGGCTCCTCGACCGGCCGGTCGAGATGGGCGGCGGAGACCAGAGCGCACAGATTGTCGTAGCCGCGGCTCGTTCTGCGCGTAGAGCGCAGCCAGTCGAGCGCCGGCTGGCCTCCGGCGCAGCCCGGGCGGGCCACCGCCAGCATGGTCCCGACGATCGGCTGCACGCCCGCCTCGCGGCAGGCGTCGGTGAACGGCATCGCCGCGTAGAGGCCGTTGCGGTCGGTGAGCGCGGCGGCCGGGAAAGTCGAGCCTTTTCGCCTGCTTGGCGATCGCCTTGGGCTCGATCGCGCCCTCGAGCATCGTGTAGCAGGAGAAGATGCGAAGCGGGACGTAGGGGGCGGCCATGATGTCGTTATGGGAGGTGCCATGGCCCGATGGAAGCGCCGAGGCCGGGGTTTTCCACACCTATTCGCGTCGGTCAGTCGCCTTGAGCGATCCTCCTCAGCTCCGCCATCCGCGAAACATAGGCCGAGTCGACGCAGGCTTCGCTGCCGCAGCGCTCGCGCCGGCCCAGGAAGGCGTCGCGGCTGCGCCGCAGATGGCTTCGCGTGGCCGGGTCGGCGTCGGCCATCAGCGCATACCACAGCGAGGCCATCTCGCGGTCGCGGGCGGCGAGCCGCGGCGAGGCGCACACCATCTTCTCGGTGCCGGTCCGGGCGTAGCGGCAGTTGAAGCTCGGCCGCGCGGTGACCCGGGCCGGCCGCGGCCGCTCATCCGCCGCCGCGCTCTTCTCGCGCACCGGCGGCGGCGGCTCGACCGGCGGAACCGGACGGATCGGCTCGGCCGGCTCGACGATGGCGACCTGCGGCGGAGCGCCCGGCGGGGCACTGGGCTGCGGCGCCGCGACGATCTTGGGCAGCTGACCCGCGAGCCCGACCGTCGCCAGGCGGTAGATGATCGGCTCGGCGCCATCCATCTGATAGACCAGGCCGCTGCCGTCGAGGGCCGCCTGGGCGGCATATTCGACGTCGGCGGTGAGCCGGCGCTCGCCGTCGAACGCATTCTCGGCGCCGGGCGGAAGCTCGAGCACGAAATGGCCGGTGCAGACGGTGACGTTGAGCGCGTCGTCGCGGCTCTTCACCACCGGATCCTCCATCCGGACGACCGCCGCGGCGGCGAGCGGGTCGAGATTGCGCGGGTCGGATTTGCGGATCCGCGCGGCCTCGTCGAAGACCAGCTCCTTCAGGCGCGCGTAGGTGCCGTCGGACGCGCACGCCTTGCGGATCCGCTCGCGCTGGGCCGCGGCCAGCTCCGCCTTGCTCTGCTGCTGCGGCGGATCCTTCTTCTTCATCCAGTCGCAGCCGCCGAGCAGGACGGCCGCCGCGGCGGCGAGCAGGATGGGTTTGCGCGAGTTCATCCGCCGCCCAACGCAGGAGGGCAGGCATCTTTCCACCGAGGGCTCAACTCCCGTTTTCTACAGGGCGCGAGCGGCGGCTACTCCAGCACGCCCTCGTGCAGCCGCAGCACCCGGTCCATCTTCGCGGCGATGCGCTCGTTGTGGGTGGCGACCAGGCGGCGCTGCCCTCGTCGCGGACCAGGCGGAGGAATTCGGCGAAGACGATGTCGGCGGTCGCCTCGTCGAGATTGCCGGTGGGCTCGTCGGCGAGGACCAGCGGCGGGCGGTTGGCGAGCGCGCGGGCGACGGCGACGCGCTGCTGCTCGCCGCCCGACAAGCTGCGCTCGGCCGGTGGGTCGAGCCGCTGCGCCGAGGCCGAGCGTCGCCGAGCAGCGTCCTCGGCGCGCTCGTCGCGCCGCCTCGCGGCTCGCGCCGTGGATCAGCTGCGGCAGGACCACATTCTCGAGCGCGCGTGAAATCGGGCAGCAGATGGTGGAACTGGTAGACGAAGCCGAGCGTGTCGCGGCGCAGCCGGGTGCGGTCGTCGTCGTCGAGCTCGGCCGCCTCCTCGCCGGCGATCCGGATCGAGCCCTCGAAGCCGCCCTCGAGCAGCCCGACCGCCTGGAGCAGGGTCGACTTGCCCGAGCCCGAGGGGCCGAGCAGGGCGACGATCTCGCCCTGGCCGCACGTCGAGATCGACGCCGCGCAGCACGTCGATCGTGACGTCCGCCCTGGCGGAAGCTGCGCTTCAGGCCCGCGGACCGCGAGAACCTCACTCATAGCGCAGCACCTGGACCGGATCGGTGCTCGCCGCCTTCCAGCGCCGGATAGAGCGTGGCGAGGAAGCTCAGCACCAGCGCCATCAGCGACGATCGCGAGCACCTCGAACGGATCGGTCTTGGCCGGCAGCTCGGTCAGGAAGCGGACCGACGGGATCCCACAGATTCTGGCCGGTCAGCAACTGGATGAAGTTCACGACGCGCTGGCGGAAGAAAGGAAGAGGGCGCCGAGCGACGAGGCCGGCGAGGATGCCGAGCGCGCCGATGGTGACGCCGACCGTCATGAACATCTTCATCAGCCCGCGCCGGGTCGCGCCCATCGTCCGCAGGATGGCGATGTCGCGGGTCTTGGCGCGGACCAGCATGATCAGCGACGAGAGGATGTTGAACACCGCGACCAGGATGATGAGCGACAGGACGACGAACATCGCCACCCGCTCGACCTGCAGCGCCTCGAACAGCGCCGAGTTCATCGTGCCGCCAGTCGGCGACGACCGCCCGTGCCGGCGACGCTCGGCGCGAGCGGCGCGAGGATCTCGCCGACCTGGTCGGGATCGGTCGGTCTGGACCTCGACCATGCCGACCGCGTCGCCGAGCATCAGCAGGGTCTGGGCGTCCTCGATCGGCATGATCACGAACGCCTTGTCGTAATCGTAGACGCCGACCTCGAAGATCGCGGCGACGGTGTAGGAGACGATCCGCGGCACGGTGCCGAACGGGGTCGTGCGGCCCTCGCGGGCTGATCAGGCTGATCTCGCCGCCGACACTGGCGCCGAGCGCCTCGGCGAGCCGCGCGCCGATCGCGACGTTGCCGCTGCCGGGCCGCAAGCGCCTCGAGCGACCCGGCGAGCACCTTGCCGCTGAAGCGTCGGGTTGGCGCAGGATGTCCTGGCGCGCGCATGCCGCGGACCAGCACGCCTTCGACCCGGCCGTTCGTAGCTCGCCATCAGCGGCTGCTCGATCAGCGGCAGGGCGTCGGTGACGCCCGGGCGTGCGCCCGCGCCTGTCGGCGATCTCGCGCCAGTCGGCGAAGCGGCCGCCATAGCCCTGGATGACGGCATGGCCGTTCAGGCCGACGATCTTGTCGAACAGCTCGGCGCGAAAGCCGTTCATCACGCTCATCACGATGATCAGCGCGGCGACGCCGAGCATCACCGCGACCAGGCTGATCGCGGCGACGAGGAAGATGAACCCCTCGCCCTTGCCCGGGAGCAGATAGCGCCGGGCGATCATCCGCTCGTAGCGGGAGAGGATCATGCGGTCAGCCTCGCCAGCGCGCTCTCGACGCGACAGCTCCTCGCGCTCGCCGGTGCGCGCGGCGCTTGAGCTCGACGACGCCCGCTCCAAGCCCGTGCGGGCCGACGATCAGCTGCCAGGGCAGGCCGATCAGGTCCATGGTCGCGAACTTGGCGCCGCCGCGCTCGTCGCGGTCGTCGTAGAGCGTCTCGACGCCGGCGTCGCTCGAGCCGGCCGTAAATCTCGTCGGCGGCGCTGGTGCACGTTGCCGTCGTCGGCGCGCATGTTGATCAGGCCGACCCTGAACGGCGCGACCGCCTCGGGCCAGACGATGCCCGTTGTCGTCGTGGCTCGCCTCGATGATCGCGCCGATCAGCCGCGACACGCCGATGCCGTAGCTGCCCATCTGCGGATGGACCTGGCCGCCGTCCGGCGGTCTGCACCGTGAGGCCCATCGCGCGCTGTACTTGGTGCCGAAGGAGAAGATGTGGCCGACCTCGATGCCGCGCCGGCTGCGCAGCCGGTCGGCCGGCACCGGGCAGTCGGCGACCTTGGCATGCTCCTCCTCGTCCATCGCGTAGAGGCCGGTCGAGCCGGGCGATCGTGGAAGCGTCGGCGGCGAGCAGCTCGTCGCGCGAAATGTCCTCGATCGCGGCGTCGTAGAAGAGCTCGCTCTCGCCGGTCGGCGGCGAGGATGATGAATTCGTGGCTGAGGTCGCCGCCGATCGGGCCCGGTCGGCGCCTTCATCGGCACCGCGCGTGAGGCCGATGCCGCGGCGAAGGTGCGCAGATAGGCGACGAACATGCGTCTCGTAGCTCGCCGCGCAGCCCGGCCTCGTCGAGGTCGAAGCTGTAGGCGTCCTTCATCAGGAACTCGCGGCCGCGCATCACGCCGAAGCGCGGGCGGACCTCGTCGCGGAACTTCCACTGGATATGGTAGAGCGTGCGCGGCAGGTCGCGGTAGCTCTTGGCGCCGTCGCGGAAGATGGCGGTGATCATCTCCTCGTTGGTCGGGCCGTAGAGCATCTCGCGGTCGTGGCGGTCGCGGATGCGCAGCATCTCCGGGCCGTAGGCGTCGTAGCGGCCCGACTGGCGCCACAGGTCGGCCGACTGGAGGGTCGGCATCAGCAGCTCGACCGCGCCGGCCCGGTCCTGCTCCTCGCGCACGATCTGCTCGATCTTCTTCAGCACGCGAAGGCCGAGCGGCAGCCAGGCGTAGATGCCGGCGGCGGTCTGGCGGACAGGCCGGCGCGGAGCATCAGCTTGTGGCTGACGATCTGGGCGTCGGCCGGAGTTTCCTTGATGACCGGCAGGAAGTAACGGGAAAGGCGCATGGCAAGCGCCTCTAGGGGCCGCCCCGCGCCAAGGCAACCGGCCCGCGCCGGACGGCCTGTTGCCCTACCGACACAGGGGCTGAGCAAAGTGTCGCAAGCCCCTGGATAGGCAGTGACAAGGGGCGGCCGCCCTCATAGCGTCCCGGCCACGAACGAAGGCGACAGCCGGGTTCGGGGAGGCCTTGAGCCCCGCATCCCCATGCGAGGGGGGATGTGTGCGGGCGAGGCATCTTACAAGGGGGTCGGCGCGCAAGCGCCGCGACGGTGCCCGGGCAGCGATGCCCGGGCACTTTTGCTTTGCGGAGCGGCCTCGGCCGGCGGCTACCAGCCCCGGCCGCGATGCGGCTCGCAGGCGATTCCGTCGTCGTCGCCGTCCATCTCCGCCCGATAGCCGGGCTGGCCGCGGTAGATCGGCGCGGCGCCCGCGGCCCGGGCGGCATTGCAGCCGGGATAATAGACCGAGTCGTCGCCCGGCGCGGCCTCAGCGGCGGCCGGGCCGGGGGCGCGCTCCGGGACGAGCTGATAGACCGCGACGAAGGTCAGGGCGGCGGCGGTGGATATGGTGCCTCGGCGCATCGCGCCAGGCTAGAGCCGGGCGGTTTCGAAAGGGTGAAGTTGCTAAAACCGCCCTTCGCGCCTACCTAGAAGCTGCTGACGTCGCCTGCGACGGAATTTGCGGCCGCCTGCGGCCCCGCCTTCCCTTTCAAGCTTCTCGCCCACGCCTGCGGCCTCCGCCGCCTCGCGCGGCCATTACACTGCCGGCCCGCGCGCCGAGGGAGATACGAAGCATGGCGAAGGAAGCGACGCTCACCGTCGAGGGCGAGATCGACGAAATCTATCCGGACGGCCGGTTCGGGGTGATGCTCGACAACCAGCACCGGGTGATCGTCTACACCGCCGGCAAGATGCGGCGCTTCCGGATCCGCTCGGTGGTCGGCGACCGGGTCCATGTCGAGATGACCCCCTACGACCTCACCAAGGGGCGGCTGATCTTCCGCGAGCGCACCCCTGGCCAGGGCCCCGGCACCGGCGCCCGCCGGCCCGGCGCGAAACGCTAAATCTCCCATGAAAGTGGAACTTTCACGGGGACCCGAGGATAAGACCCCGCAAGCGGGGAAGGAGTTTTAAGATGGGCGGAATCCCCGACAGCACCCGAACCCCGATCAAGCCGTTCCTGATCGCCAAGGACGAGGACGGCAACGTCCGGCTGACCCTTCGCGAGACCCGCTACAACGGCCAGGGCTATCCGATCGTCACCACCACGCTGCACGACGAGACCTTCCCGACCGCCACCGCCGCGCGCGCCTATGCCAAGGAGCATTTCGGCGCCGAGCCGGGGCAGTTCGCGAGCAAATAACCGACAGACATTTTCGTCTGGAAAAAAGGAAAAGATCATGGCTACCGGCACCGTCAAATTCTTCAACACCGACCGCGGCTACGGCTTCATCACCAACGAGGCCGGCGGCCCCGACGCCTTCGTCCACGTCACCGCGGTCGAAGCCGCCGGGATGAGCTCGCTGCGCGAGGGCCAGCGGGTCAATTACGAGCTCGAGACCGGCCGCGACGGCAAGTCGTCGGCGGTCAATCTCTCCGACGCCGGCTGAGCTTCCGGAGCGTGCTGGCGCGGATCGTCACCCCGGACTTGATCCGGGGTCCACCTTCTCCACGCCACCGCCCTTGAAGGGAAGGTGGATGCCGGATCAAGTCCGGCATGACGGGACGGTGCAAGCTGCACCGTTCACCCGACCCTGTCCGGCCCTGCTCTAGACGCGCTTGCGCCTCAGCGCGGCCTGCGCGGCCGCCAGCCTGGCGATGGGGACGCGGTAGGGCGAGGCGCTGACGTAGTCGAGGCGGACCTTCTCGCAGAAGGCGATCGAGGCGGGGTCGCCGCCATGCTCGCCGCAGATGCCGAGCTTGAGCCCGGGCCTGGCGCCGCGGCCGCGCTCGGCGGCGATGGCGATCAGCTCGCCGACCCCGGCCTCGTCGATCGAGACGAACGGGTCGCGCTCGAAAATGCCCTTCTCGACATAGTGGGTGAGGAATCGGCCGGCATCGTCGCGGCTGACGCCCAGAGCGGTCTGGGTGAGATCGTTGGTTCCGAAGCTGAAGAACTCCGCCTCGGCGGCGATGTCGGCAGCGCGGAGGGCGGCCCGGGGAAGCTCGATCATCGTCCCGACGAGATAGTCGACCCGCACACCCTGCTCGGCGAACACTTCCTCGGCGGTGCGGTCGATCAGCTCCCGGATGATGCGCAGCTCTGCCGCCGTCGCGACGAGCGGGACCATCACCTCCGGGATCGGCGCTTTCCCCCCTTCCCCCGCCACCGCGACCGCGGCCTCGAAGATGGCCCGGGCCTGCATCTCGTAGATCTCGGGATAGGTGATCCCGAGCCGGCAGCCGCGGTGGCCGAGCATCGGGTTGAACTCGTGGAGCTCGGCGACCCGGCGCTTGAGCGCCTCGACCGCCAGGCCGGCGCCCGCCGCGACCTCGGCCAGGTCCTCCTCGCTGTGGGGGAGGAATTCGTGGAGCGGCGGATCGAGCAGCCGGATCGTCACCGGAAGCGGCGCCATGATCCGGAAGATCTCCTCGAAATCGGCGCGCTGGGCGGGAAGCAGCTTCGCCAGAGCGGCGCGGCGGCCGGCCTCGTCGTTGGCCACGATCATCTGCCGGACGTTGGCGATCCGCTCCGAATCGAAGAACATATGCTCGGTCCGGCACAGTCCGATCCCCTCGGCGCCGAACTCGCGGGCGGTCCGGCAGTCGAGCGGCGTCTCGGCGTTGGTCCGGACCCCGAGCCGGCGGTGGGCGTCGGCCCAGGCCATCAGAGTCCCGAAATCGCCGACCAGCTCGGGCTGGACGGTGGCGACGGCGCCGAGCATGACCTCGCCGGTCGAGCCGTCGATGGTGATCGTCTCCCCTTCCCGCACCTCCGCCCCGCCGACCCGCATCAGCCGGGCCTTGTAGTCGATCGAGATCGAGCCGGCGCCGCTGACGCAGGGCCGGCCCATGCCGCGGGCGACGACGGCGGCGTGGCTGGTCATGCCGCCGCGGGCGGTGAGGATGCCCTGGGCCGCGTGCATGCCGTGGATGTCCTCCGGGCTCGTCTCGACCCGGACCAGGATGACCTTCTCGCCGAGGCCGGCGCGCTTCTCGGCGCTGTCGGCGTCGAACACGGCGGCGCCCGAGGCGGCGCCGGGCGAGGCGGGCAGCCCCTTGGCGATGACGTTGCGCTCGGCTTGCGGATCGAGGGTCGGGTGGAGGAGCTGGTCGAGCGCCTGCGGGTCGACCCGCAGGACCGCCTCCTCCTGCGTAATCAGCCCCTCCCCGGCCATGTCGACGGCGATGCGGAGCGCGGCCTTGGCGGTGCGCTTGCCCGAACGGGTCTGGAGCATGAACAATTTGCCGCGCTCGACGGTGAACTCGATGTCCTGCATGTCGCGGTAATGGCGCTCGAGCAGGTCGAAGACCCGGGCGAGCCCGGCGAACACCTCGGGCATCGATTCTTCCATCGACGCCGCCTTGGCGCCGGCCGCCTCGCGCGCGGCTCGGGTGAGATATTGCGGGGTTCGGATCCCGGCGACGACGTCCTCGCCCTGGGCGTTGATCAGATATTCGCCGTAATAAGCGCGCTCGCCGGTCGAGGGGTTGCGGGTGAAGGCGACTCCGGTGGCGGACGTCTCGCCCATGTTGCCGAACACCATCGCCTGGACGTTGACCGCCGTGCCCCAGTCGCCGGGGATGCTGTTGAGCCGCCGGTAGGTCTTCGCCCGGTCGGACTGCCAGGAGCCGAAGACGGCGCCGACCGCGCCCCAGAGCTGCTCGTGGACGTCGTCGGGGAAGGGCCGGCCGAGCTCGCTCGGCGACGATCTCGCGGTAGCGGGCGGTGAGCCGCTTCCAGTCGCCGGCCTCCAATTCGGTGTCGAGATGGACGCCCTTGTCCTCCTTGGCGATCTCCAGCGCTTCCTCGAACATGTCGTGCTTCAGGCCGAGGACGACGTTCGAATACATCTGGATGAAGCGGCGGTAGCTGTCCCAGGCGAAGCGCGGGTCGCCGGAGATTGCGGCGAGGCCCTCGACCGTCGCGTCGTTGAGGCCGAGGTTGAGGACGGTGTCCATCATCCCCGGCATGGAGACGCGGGCGCCGGAGCGGACCGAGACGAGCAAGGGATCGGCCGGGTCGCCGAAGCGCTTGCCGCAAATGCCCTCGATATGGGCGAGGCCTTCCGCCACTTCGGCGCGGAGGCTGTCGGGAAACGCCTCCCCTTCGGCATAGTAACGGGCGCACATCTCGGTCGAGATGGTGAAGCCCGGGGGCACGGGCAGGCCGATCGAGGCCATCTCGGCGAGGTTGGCGCCCTTGCCGCCGAGGAGCGCCTTGTTGCCCGCCTCGCCGTCCGTGACTCCGCCGCCGAAGCGGTAGACGTAGCGGGTCATGCAGTGACTCCGTCATGCTGAACTTGTTTCAGCATCCAGGGCGGGGCCGCTCCGGCATCGGCCGGAACGGTTCGGCATCGGCGCTGCTCCACCCTGGACCCTGCAACAAGTTCAGGGTGACGATCGGGGCGGTGTCCGGATCCGGACGAAGTGGACGACCTGGACGGATAAAAGGCCTTCGAGATGGCCCGCCGGGGCTCGCCTCGTGTCCGGAATCGGACGAAGTGGACGAAGTGGACGCGAGAACGGACTGTTTCCCGCCTCATCCTTCGATCCTCGCGAAATCGGCGACGCGGTGGACGGCGTCGCGCATCCGGGCGAGGAGGGCGAGCCGCGCCTCGCGTTTCGCCGGATCGGGATCGTTGACCGTGACCTTGTCGAAGAACGAATCGACGGGCGCGCGAAGGCTGGCCAGAGCCGCCATCGCCCCTTCGAAATCCTCCGCCTCGACCGCGGCGCGGGCCCTGGGCTCGGCCGAATCGAGGGCGGCGATGAGAGCAGTCTCCTCCTTTTCGGGCGCGTAGGCAAGCGTTTTGTTCGCTTCCTGTTCTCTCCCCCAATTCTCCCTCTTCAGGATGTTGGCGGCGCGCTTGTAGCCGGTGAGGAGGTCGGCGCCTTCGGGCGTCTCGACGAAGGCCTGGAGCGCCTTCACCCGGGCGAGCAGCCGGACGAGATCGTCCTCGCCGCCGAGCGCGAAGACGGCGTCGATGAGGTCGTGGCGGACCCCGGCCTCGCGCTGCTGGACCTTGAGGCGGTCGGCGAAGAAGTCGAGGAGAGCATTTGTTTGCTGGGACGCCTTCTTAACGAGCTCAGTATTGAACTCATCCGCCCGCTCCATGGCCTTGTCCAAGAGCTCATCCAATACTTTCTCGGGGGCCGCACCTCCCAATGCTTTGATTAAATCGAGGCCGAGTGCCCCTACGAGCTTGCTAGGCAGCATCACGTGAGGCGCGTCGACCCGACGTTTATGCGACCACAGCACATCGAACAGGCTGAGACGCAGGTCGTTTGCGATAATCAACTGAATTGTGGCCAATGCCGCGCGTCGCAGAGCAAAAGGATCCCTCGACCCAGAAGGTCGCCCGTCAATGCCGAAGAAGGCCGAAAGCGTATCCAGCTTGTCCGCCAAGCTCACCGCCACCGTCACCGGAGCGGTCGGCACCTCATCCCCCTGCCCCACCGGCTTGTAATGGTCGCGGATGGCGTCGGCGATGGCGTCGGGCTCGCCCTGGGCTCGGGCGAGGTGGCCGCCGATCAGGCCCTGGAGCTCGGGGAATTCGCCGACCATCTGGGTGACGAGGTCGGCCTTGCAGAGGCGGGCGGCGCGGTCGGCGAGGTCGGCCAGTTCCTCCCTCTCCCCGGCGGGGAGAGGGTCGGGGTGAGGGGGCGCGGCTTCAGAGGGTGCCCTCGAACTCAGAACCCCCTCACCCTGCCCTCTCCCCCCTGGGGAGAGGGGTTCTTTACCGACGATGCCCTCCTCGACCAGCCATCTCGCCAGCTTCGCCACCCGCTCGACCTTGTCGGCGACGGTGCCGAGCTTCTCGTGGAAGACGATGTCGCCGAGCTTCCTCGCCTGCTCCTCGAGCGGGACCTTGAGGTCCTGCTCCCAGAAGAATTTGGCGTCGGAGAGGCGGGCGGAGAGGACGCGCTCGTTGCCCTGGACGATCGAGGCGCCGCCGTCGGTCGCCTCGATATTGGCGGTGCAGACGAAGTTCGGGGCGAGCGCCCCCTCCCCGTCCGTGCAGGCGAAATATTTCTGGTTGGTGCGCATGGTGAGCTGGATCACCTCGCGCGGGACCTCGAGGAAGGCGGGGTCGAAGCTTCCGAGCAGAGGCACCGGCCATTCGGTGAGGCCGGCATTCTCGGCGAGCAGGCCCTCGTCCTCGACCAGGGTCGAGGCCGGCGGCCGCGGCGGCGGCGCGGGCGCCTTCGGCGACGATCCGGCGGCGCTCGGCCGGGTCGACGACGACGTGGCAGGCCTGCAGCTTCTCGACATAATCGTGGGCGCCGCCGATGGTGATCTGGCCGGGATGGTGGAAGCGGTGGCCGAGAGTCGCCGCGCCGCTTCGAACGCCGGCGATCTCGAAATCGACGATCTCCTCGCCGAGCAAAGCGACGATGCCCTGCAGCGGGCGGACCCAGCGCGGGCTCTCGGTCGAGACGGAGGCCGGGCCCCAGCGCATCGACTTGGGCCAGGGGAAGGCGCGGACGATGGCGGGAATCGCTTCGGCGAGGACGGCCGAGGTGGCCCGGCCGGGCTTGTCGACGACGGCGAAATAGACTCCGTCGCGCTCCTCGAGCTGGTCCCGGGTCAGGCCGGTCTTGCGAAGGAAGCCTTCGAGCGCCTGCGGCGGGGCGGAGGCGCGAGGCCCCTTGGTCTCCTCGCGCACGGCGGCCGTCTCGGCGGGAAGGCCGCGGGCGATGAGGACGAGTCGGCGCGGCGTGGCGTAGGTCTCGATCGCCTCGGCTTTCAGGCCCGCGCTTGAGAGCTGCTCTGAAAAAAGCCGCGCAAGATCCTGCTGCGCCTTGCCTTGCATTCGGGCAGGGATTTCCTCCGAGAGGAGCTCGAGGAGGAAGTCAGGCATCAGGCGTCATCCCGGCGGAGGCCGGGACCCAGGAACGAATGAGTCAACCGGAAAGGCGTAAACTGGCGAGCGCGATGTTCTTCGGGTCCCGGCTTTCGCCGGGATGACGAGGGTTCGATTCCCTTCACCCGCTCCAGCCCTCCTCATCCTTCCCACCCGTTCTTTTCCATCCAGGACTGGCAGGCGCCCTTCGCCAGATCCCTCACCCGGCCGATATAGGCCTGGCGCTCGGCGACCGAGATGACTCCGCGCGCCTGGAGGGTGTTGAAGATGTGGCTGGCCTTGATCGCCTGGTCGTAGGCCGGGAGCGGGAGCTTCGCCTCGATGCAGCGGGCGTTCTCCTCGGCGGCGTCGCGGAACCAGCGGAACAGGGTTTCGGTGTTGGCGATCTCGAAATTGTACGCGCTGAACTGCTTCTCGTTCTCGAGGAAGACCTGGCCGTAGGTCACGCCCGCATCGTTGAAGGCGAGGTCGTAGACGTTGTCGACGCCCTGGACGTACATGGCGAGGCGCTCGAGGCCGTAGGTCAGCTCGCCCGCCACCGGCTTGCAGTCGTAGCCGCCGACCTGCTGGAAATAGGTGAACTGGGTGACCTCCATGCCGTCGCACCAGACCTCCCAGCCGAGGCCCCAGGCGCCGAGCGTCGGCGATTCCCAATCGTCCTCGACGAAGCGGATGTCGTGCTTGAGGAAATCGATGCCGATGGCGGCGAGGCTGCCGAGATAGAGGTCCTGGAGGTCGGCCGGGCTCGGCTTCAGGATCACCTGATACTGGTAATAATGCTGGAGCCGGTTCGGGTTCTCGCCGTAGCGGCCGTCGGTCGGGCGGCGGCAGGGCTGGACGTAGGCGGCCTTCCAGGGATCGGGGCCGAGCGCGCGCAGGGCGGTGGCGGGGTGGAAGGTGCCGGCGCCCATCTCGACGTCGTAGGGCTGGAGGATCAGGCAGCCCTGCCGGCTCCAATAATCGTGGAGGGTGAGGATCAGCGACTGGAAGCTGGGCGGCCGGTCCAATTCTTCGCACCTGCGACAAGGAGGAGGCTCGCTCTGGCGGGGAGCGGGGCGCGGGTCAAGCCGAGCCGGGCGATTGACCGGCCCGGGCAAAAGCCGCATCAAGGGCAGGACGGGGACGCAGGGCCGGGTGCGCGTGACATGGGCTTCAAATCTTTGAGCTTTCCAAGAGGTCTCGCGCTGCTGGCGCTGACCGCCCTGGCGGCGGCTCCGGCCGCGGCGGCGCCCTACGGCAAGCAGACGGCCAGCAAGGCGCTGGCCGAGAAGCCGGCGGCCGCGGCGCCGGTCGCCCAGCCCGAGCCCCGGCCGGCGCTGTGGCTGCTCGCCGACGACGACACCAAGATCTACATGCTCGGCACCATCCACGTGCTTCCGCCGGGCTTCCGGTGGCGCTCGGCGGCGGTCGACAAGGCGGTCGGCGAGGCGGCCGAGCTGGTCGTCGAGACCTACGAGCCGCCCCGCGCCGGGCCCGACCCGGCCGAGGGCGGGTTGGACGCCCTCCCCGGCTTCTTCGCCGCCAAGCCGGTGCCGATCCTGAAGCGGGTGCCGAGGAGCAAGCGCAAGGCCGCTCAAGGCCGCGATCGAGGCGTCGGGCGTGCCCCTGCCGATGCTCGACCGGATGCACAGCTGGGCGGCGGCGATGACGCTCGGGATCGCCCAGATGCTCAGCGAATATGGAGTCGAGGACCCGGCCGAGGCGCCCGGGGTGGAGGACGTGCTCGAGGCCCAGTTCCGCGACGCCGGCAAGCCCATCTCCAGCGTCGAGGACGGCGACGCGGTCTTCGCCTCGCTGAGCTCGCTGCCCGAGACGGTCCAGACCCAGCTTCTGCTCGAGGCGATCGAGCCGCTTCCGGCCGACGCCCCCGTCCCGACCGGAATGGTCGGCGAGCTGGACTGGGTGGCGGGCAATGACGAGGCGATGAGCCTGGAGGGCGAGGCGGGCTTCCCGCCGGCTCTGTTCGACGTGCTGGTGAGGCGCCGCAACGCCGCCTGGACCGAGTGGCTCGAGGCCCGGCTGAAGAAGCCGGGGACCCTGCTGTTCGCGGTCGGGGCCGGCCATCTCGCCGGGCGGGAATCGGTCCAGGCGATGCTGGCCCGGCGCGGCCTGCGCGTGAAGCGCGTCGATTGATCGGGACGGTGCGGATAATTGGGGACAGCTACCGAATTGGGGCTGTGGCGCGGCGGGCTCTTCGGCGGGCGATCGAATTCGGTAGCTGTCCCCAATTGGGTCCGAGGCGGCGGAACTGGAGGCACGCGGTGGCATGGCTGCTGCTGCCGCTGGCCGCCTGCGCGGGCGCCGCGGAGCCGAAGCGGGCCGAGGCGAAGCATCCCGCTTTGTGGAAGCTGGCCGATTCCGACACCCGGATCTGGCTGTTCGGGACCATCCACCTGCTGCCCGAGGGCCAGAGCTGGCGCACCCCGACGCTCGAATCGGCGCTGGCCGGCTCCGAGGAGCTGGTGCTCGAGGTCGCCGACGTCGACGACATGATGGCCAGCGCCCAGGCGATGGCGAAGCTCGGGATGGCGAGCGGCCTGCCGCCGATCGTCGAACGGGTGCCCGAGGGCAAAAGGGCGGCGCTGAGGGCGATGATCGCCGAGAGCGGCTATCCCGAGGCCGTCTACGACCGGCTCGAGACCTGGGCGGCGGCCTTGCCGCTGCTCGGAGTGACCTTCAAGCGGCTCGGCCTCGATCCCGAGCTCGGGGTCGAGCGCCAGATCGGCGCGCCGTTCCGGGCGGCCGGCAAGAGCGTCGTCGGGCTGGAGACGATCGAGCAGCAATTCCGCTTCTTCGACACCCTGTCGGAAGGCGCCCAGCGGGCGCTGCTGGTGGCGGTGGTCGAGGACACGGAGGAGACCAGGGCCCAGTTCCGCGCGATGCTCGACGCCTGGGCGCGCGGCGACCTCGAGGGCATCGCCCGGACCTTCGACGACGAGACCCAGATGTCGCCGGAGCTGAAGGACGCGCTGATGCGCAAACGCAACGCCCGCTGGGCGGAATGGCTGGAGCGGCGGCTGGAGCGGCCCGGAACGGTGTTCGTCGCGGTCGGCGCGGGGCATCTAGCGGGCGAGGATTCGGTCCAGTCGATGCTCGAGGCGAGAGGGCTGAAGGCGAAACGGGTGCAATAAAAATCGTGACAGTGACGATCTTCTGCTTCCCTTGCCTTCCGCACCCCCCTCCCCTATAGGCGCGCCTTCCCCGTTCATGGTCATCCCTGGAGGCGTGAGCGCGGGCGTTTTGCTATCACGATTTCGAAAGGCATGCATATGAGCGAACAGCTTACGCTGTCGGCCGAGACGCGCGAGCGGGCGGGCAAGGGAGCCTCCCGTGCGATGCGTCGCGAAGGCCGAGTCCCCGCCGTCGTCTACGGCAACAAGGAAGAGCCCCTCGCCGTCCACGTCGAGGAGAAGGCGCTGATGAAGATGCTCAACACCGGGCACTTCATGAACTCGGTGGTGATGGTCGAGGTCGCCGGCGGCCCGACCGCTCGCACCCTTCCCAAGGACGTCCAGTTCCACCCGGTGACGGACCGCCCGCTGCATGTCGATTTCCTGCGCATCTCCGAGCATTCGAAGGTGCACGTCAACGTCCCGATCCGCTTCGTCGACGAAGAGCGCTCGCGCGGCCTCAAGCGCGGAGGCGTGCTCAACGCCGTCCGCCACGAGCTCGAGCTGGTCTGCGACGCGGCCGAGATCCCCGACGAGATCGCGATCAGCCTGGCCGGGCTCGACATCGGCGATTCGCTGCACATCTCGGCGGTGACCCTGCCCAAGGGCGTCGAGAGCGCGATCACCGACCGCGACTTCACCATCGCCACCATCGTCCCGCCCTCGGGCCTCAAGATGGAGGCCGAGGACGCCCAGGCGGCCGAGGCCGAGGCGCCCGCCGCGGACGACGTGCCGCTGGTCGGCGAGGACGCGGCCGAAGGCGAGGCCGAAGAAGGCTGATGGCGATCCTGGGCTGGCTCGGCTCCCTCTTCGGCTCGAGGGCCGTCGAGGTGCCGGGCCAGCCCGAGGACGCCCCGGGCGCGGATTGGGAGGGGTTCGAGCCGGTGCAGATCTGGGTCGGCCTCGGCAATCCCGGCGCGCAATATGCCATGCACCGGCACAATGTCGGCTTCATGGCGGTCGACTCGATCGCCGCGACCCACGGCTTCGAGCCGCCGAAGAAGGCGTTTCACGGCTGGGCCCAGCAGGGCCGGATCGGCGGAGCTCGAATCCTCCTGCTCAAGCCCGCCACGTTCATGAACGACAGCGGCCGCGCCGTGCGAGCGGCGATGGACTTCTTCAAGCGCGAGACGGCCGACGTCACCGCCTTCCACGACGAGCTCGACCTCGCCCCGTTCAAGGTCAAGGTGAAGGTCGGCGGCGGCACCGCCGGCCATAACGGCCTGAGATCGACCGAGGCCCATGTCGGCAACGGCTTCCGCCGGGTGCGGATCGGCATCGGCCATCCCGGCCGCAAGGAGAAGGTGACCGGCCACGTGCTGGGCAATTACGCCAAGGCCGAGCAGGACCGGCTCGCCGACATGCTCGGCGCCGTCGCCGCCGAGGCGGAATGGCTGGCGAGGGGCGACGACGCCCGCTTCATGAACGAGGTGGCGCTGAGGCTTCAGGATTGAGCTTGCAAAATCAGGCAGTTGGTAATGGGTGCCTGGCACCGATTGACGCCGAGGGGATGGGGATGACCAGGCTGATTGCGCTGCTGGCTCTGATGCTCTCGGCGATCTCGACGCCGGCGCGTTCGGCGACGCCCGATCCCTGGGCCGGACGATGGGACGTCAGGGTGGAATTCGCCCAGGGCAGCGCCGCGGGAGCGATGACCCTGGCCCACAAGGACGGCCGGATCGAGGGCAGCTCCGAGCCGCTCGACGAGGCGCAGTTCTTCCCGCTGAAGGTGACGGGGCGGCCGCGGGCCGACGGCGCCGAGCTCGACCTGACGAATCGAGGGGACCCCGTCGGCCGGCTCAGCGTCAGCGTCGAGGGGGGTATCCTGACCGGTGCGGGCACGCTGTTCGGGATCCCCGTCACCGTCACCGGGACCAGGCCGGACGCGCCCCGGCGCGCTCCGGTCACCCACGACTTCGTCCCGACCCGCTATCATCTCCAATATTCGGGAAGGGTCGCGCCCGCGCTGCGGATCCACCCCGGCGACCGGGTTAGGACTCGAACGCTGGACAATGAAGGCCGGGATTCGCAGCGGCAATGGCGGGGAATGCCGGGCAATACCCTCACCGGCCCCTTCCATGTCGAGGGCGCGATGCCGGGGGACACGCTGGTCGTCCACCTCGAGCGGGTCGAGCTCAATCGCGACACGGCCCATATGTACAGCGGCACGCTCGACCCGAAGGCGGTGCAGGGCGGCTATGCGCAGAAGGTGGAGCCCGGCTGGGGACGGACCTGGATCCTCGACCGGAAGAAAGGCGTCGCCCGGCTTGAGAAGCCGGGCGGGCGCCTCGGCGCGCTCGAGCTGCCGCTTCGGCCGATGGTCGGGTCGATCGGAGTGGCTCCGCCGCTCAACCAGGCGCTGTTCGCCGGCGACCTCGGCTTCCACGGCGGCAACATGGACTATCGCCGCCATACGGCCGGGGCGACGATCTATTTCCCGGTCTGGCGGGCGGGCGCCCTGCTGTCGCTGGGCGACGGCCACGCGCTCCAGGGCGACGGCGAGATCAGCGGCCAGGGGCTGGAGACGTCGCTCGACGTCGAGTTCAGGGTCGAGCTGATCAAGGGCAAGAGCCTGGGCCAGGTCTGGTCGGAGGATGAGGACTATGTGATGGTCTCCGGAATCGACAACGGCCTCGACGCCTCGCTGCAGATGGCGACGACCGGCCTGGCGCGCTGGCTCAAGGACCGTCACGGCCTGAACGATTCGGAAGTGGCGGCGCTACTGAGCGCCGCGATCGAATATGACGTCGCCGAGATCGTCGACTCCCGGCCCCACGTGGTCGCCAGGATCGCCAAGAAGACGCTCGCCGCCATCGCCCGGCCCTGACGATCGAACGGATGCGCCGCCTGCTCTTTCTCGGCCTCGGCTTCGCTTCCGTCGCTCTCGGCGCCCTGGGGGTGGTCCTGCCGCTGCTGCCGACGGTGCCCTTCATGCTTCTCGCCGCCTTCTTCTTCGCTCGAAGCTCGCCGAGCCTCGAGGCGTGGATCGTCGGGCACCGCCGCTTCGGTCCGCATGTCAGCGCCTGGCGGGAGCGCGGCGCGATCAGCCGCTCCGGCAAGCGCGCCGCCTTCGTCGCCTTCGCGGCCAGCGCCGCGCTCGGCCTGGCCTTCCTCCCCTTCCCCTGGCTGCTGGTCCCGATCGCCGCCGCCCTCGCCAGCGGCAGCTGGATCGCGACCCGGCCGGAGGCGTGACCGGCTCCGCGGCTTGCGCTAGGCGGGTGAGATGCCGACCCGCCCGCTCTTCTCGACGCGCTTCTACGAGGGGGAGCTCGGCGACCCCGTCCTGATCGCCGAGCTGGAGGAGTCCTGCCGGGCGCTGGCGGACGAGGACGGTGCCGGCCGGCGCTGGTCGAGCGAGCACGGCTATCGCGGCTACACCTCCTACGCGTCGCTCAACGACCTTCCGGCCCGCGATCCCCGCTTCGCCGAGCTGGTCCGCCACCTCAACCGGCACGTCGCGGCGTTCGCCGCCGACTGCGCCTTCGACCTCGGCGGGCGGCGGCTGAAGCTCGACAGCCTGTGGGTCAACGTCCTGAGGCCCGGCGGCGGCCATAGTGGCCATATCCATCCGCACAGCGTCGTCTCGGGCACCCTCTACGTCGCCGTGCCGCCGGGTTCCGGGCGCGCTGAGGCTCGAGGATCCGCGGCTGCCGATGATGATGGCGGCGCCGCCGCGACGGGCCGACGCGCCGGAGGAGCTGAGGACCTTCGTCTATGCCGAGCCGGCGCCGGGGCGTCTGTTCCTGTGGGAGAGCTGGCTTCGCCACGAGGTCGTGCCCGGCCGCTGGAAAGGCGAGCGGATCAGCATCAGCTTCAACTACCGGCTGTGACCGGGCCGGTCGCCGGGCCGTGCGACGGCGCCATCGCGGCGGTCGCGAGGGCGCGGCCGTGCCCGAGCCAGAGGTGGACCCTCGTCGCCTCGATCCTCGCGTCCAGCCTCTCCTTCGTCGACGGCTCGGTGGTCAACGTCGCGCTGCCGGCGATCGGCGCGAGCCTCCAGGCCGAGGCTTCGGGGCTGCAGTGGATCGTCAACGCCTATCTGCTGCCGCTCTCCGCCTTGCTCCTGCTCGGCGGAGCGGCGGGCGACAAGTTCGGCCGGCGGCGGCTGTTCCTGCTCGGCATCGCCCTGTTCGCGATCGCCTCGGCGCTGTGCGCGCTGGCGCCGAGCCTGGAGCTGCTGCTGGCCGGGCGGGCGCTTCAGGGCATCGCCTCGGCGATGCTGATGCCCAACAGCCTCGCCTTGCTCGGTTCCGCCTTCGCCGGCGAGGCGCGCGGGCGGGCGATCGGGACCTGGGCGGCGGCCGGAGCGGTGGCCGGGGCGATCGGGCCGCTGCTCGGCGGCTGGCTGGTCGATTCGGTCGGCTGGCGCTCCATCTTCCTCATCAACCTGCCGCTCTGCGCCGCCGCCCTGTGGCTCGGCTGGCGCTTCGTCGCCGAGAGCCGCGAGGAAGGCGGAGCGCCGCTCGACGGGCTCGGAGTCGCGGTCGCCACGCTCGGCCTCGGAGCGGTCACCTGGGGCCTCACCGAGCTCTCGGGAGGCGCGGGCGGCGACCGCGGCTGGATCGCCGCCGGCGCCGGCGCGGCCGCGCTTCTCGCCTTCGTGGCGATCGAGAGAAAGCGCGGCGAACGGGCGATCATGCCGCTCGCTTTGTTCGGAACCGCGAGCTTCGCCGGCCTCACCCTGCTCACCTTCTTCCTCTATGCCGCGCTCGGCGGGCTGTTCGTCGCCCTGCCCTTCGTCCTGATCGAGCTTCGCGGCTATTCGCCCGTCGCCGCCGGAGCCGCCCTGCTTCCGCTGCCGGTGGTGATCGCGCTCGGCTCGCGGCTGATGGGCCGGGTCGCGGCGCGGACCGGGCCACGGCTTCCGCTGACCGTCGGGCCGCTGATCGTCGGCGGCAGGCTTCGCGCTCGCGGCCGCGGATCGGCGACCGGCGATTCCTACTGGACGAGCGTGCTTCCGGCGGATGCTGGTGATCGCGATCGGCATGGCCGGGGCGGTCGCGCCGCTGACCACGGCGGTGATGGCCTCGGTCGACAAGGACCATGTCGGCACCGCCAACGGCTTCAACAGCGCGGTGGCGCGCACCGGCGGGCTGATCGCCACCGCCCTGCTCGGCTCGGTGCTGGCGGCCCGGGGGGAGGCGCTGGCCGACGCTTTTGCCACGGCGGCCTATGTCGCCGCGGGGGCCGCGGCCGTGGCCGGCCTGGCGGCGCTGCTCCTGCTGCGGCCGAAGGAGATCAGGACGCCGAAAGCGAGTTGAGGCCCAACCCCCGTTCGGGCTGAGCCTGTCGAAGCCCTTCCCTTCTACTCAGGCAAGTAAAAGGAGGGCTTTCGACAAGCTCAGCCCGAACGGAGTCTCCTACCGAAGATTGTCCGGAAGCCAGCCATATTCCCAGCGCCAGGGCAGGCCGGTGTCGCCGAGGATCGCCTCGACCAGGCCCGGGAAGGCCGCCTCGGCGCGGACGTCGTTGGCGAGGAGGACGACGCAGCGCCGGCCGCGCTCGAGGCAGACCCACATGTTGCCGGTGCTGTCGTTGTGGCCGCCCTTGAAGAAGCCCCTGCCCTGCGGGCCGGTCGAAGGTGACGATGCCGAGGCCGGCGGCGAGGCCTTGCCAGCTGCTTCTCGGGCGGCAGCTTCGGGCGCGAGGGTCGGGAACTGCGCGCGCGGTGCGGATCGGCAGCTGCGGCCGGAGCATCTCGGCGCGCGATGCCGGGCTTCAGCCCCTCGCCGCGCATGAAGGCGGCGGCGAAGCGGGCGAAATCGGCGATCGTCGTGTCCATCGAGCCGGCGGCGCGGACCCGGCTGCGCTCGTCATGCGGCTCGACGCTGCCGTCCGCCTTCCAGCCGTCGGCGAGGTTGCGGGCGAAATCGGGCCGCCACATCATGCTCGTATTCGCCATCCCGAAGCGGTCGAACACCCGCCGCTGCATCTCGGCGCCGAGATCGAGGCCGAGCCCCTTCTCGATGCACGAACTGGAGCAGGATGATGCCCCTCGCCCGAATAAGCGTAGCGGCTGCCCGGCTCGAAATGGAATGCGAGCTTCCGGTCCGGCTCGACGAAGGAGAAATTGGCGAAGCCGGCGCTGTGGGTGAGCAGGATGGCGCGGCGGTCAGCCGGCGCCAGCGCTCGTCGCCGGCGAGGTCGCCCCAATTGCCGTAATCGTCGAGATTGCCGTAATCGGGCAGCGGCCGCGGCAGATAGGCGGCGAGCGGCCGGTCGAGGTCGAGCTTGCCCCTCGTCGACCAGCTGCATGACCGTGTAAGCGAAGACCGCCTTGGTCAGCGAGGCGCCGTACATGATCGTGTCGGTCTCGAAGCGGGTCGCCCGCGCGCGTTGCGCTCGCCCCAGGCGTGGACGAAGATCGACCTCGCCGTCGTCGATCACGGCCAGGGCGAGGCCGCGGGCGCCGGTGCGTTGCATCGCGGCGCGCGCCGACGTCGTCGATCATCTCCGCCGGAAGCCGCACCAGCCACCTCGTCGCCACCGGCTCCGCGCAGGCCGCCGGCAAGAGCAAGATAGCAGGGCGGCCGCCGCGAAGACCTTGCGCGAAGGGCTCATGCGGGACATGTTCGGACCAGCTTCGAGCATCGGCGGCGCGCCACAAGGCCCTCGCCAGGCTCAAGGCCAACGGAGTGATTGAGGCGCATGGGTTTTCGTTGCGGTATCGTCGGGTCTGCCGAATGTCGGCAAGTCGACCCTGTTCAACGCGCTGACCGAGACGGCGGCGGCGCAGGCGGCCAATTATCCGTTCTGCACGATCGAGCCCAACGTCGGCCGGGTCGCGGTGCCCGACCCGCGGCTCGACGAGATCGCCGCGGGTCGCCAAGTCGGCGCAGGAGATCGAGACCCAGCTCGAGTTCGTCGACATCGCCGGGCTGGTCCGCGGCGCGTCGCAAGGGCGAGGGGCTGGGCAACCAGTTCCTCGGCAACATCCGCGAGGTCGACGCCATCGTCCATGTGCTGCGCTGCTTCGAGGGCGGCGACGTCACCCATGTCGAGGGCCGGGTCGATCCGGTCGCCGACGCCGACACGGTCGAGACCGAGCTGATGCTGGCCGACCTCGAGAGCCTCGAGAAGCGCGTCCCCGCCTCGTCAAGAAGGCGCAGCAGGGCGACAAGGAGGCCAAGGTCGCAGGCCTCGGTGCTCGGCCAGGCGCTGGAGCTGCTGCGCGACGTCGAAGCCGGCGCGGCTGACCGAGCCGAAGGACGCCGAGGAGAAAATGGCGCTGGAGCGGGCGCAATTGCTGACCGCCAAGCCGGTCCTCTACGTCTGCAACGTCGACGAGGGCGACGCCGCCGCGGGCAATGCCCACAGCGCCCGGGTGTTCGAGAAAGCGAAGGCCGAAGGCGCCGGAGCGGTCGTCATCTCGGCGGCGATCGAGGCCGAGATCGCGACCATGGACCCGGCCGACCGGCCCGAATTCCTCGCCGACCTCGGCCTCGAGGAGACCGGCCTCAGCCCGGTCATCCGCGCCGGCTACGACCTCCTCCACCTCATCACCTTCTTCACCGCCGGCCCCAAGGAAGCGCGCGCCTGGACGGTCGAGAAGGGCGCGAAGGCGCCGCAGGCGGCGGGAGTCATCCACACCGACTTCGAGCGCGGCTTCATCCGCGCCGAGACCATCGCCTATGAGGATTTCGTCGCGCTACGGCGGCGAGGCGGGCGCCAAGGAGGCGGGCAAGATGCGCTCGGAAGGCAAGGACTATGTCGTCCAGGACGGCGACGTGCATGCTGTTCCGGTTCAACGTCTAGGCCGGTTCCTCCCGGTAATAGATGTCGCGGTGGAGCAGAGCGCAGTCGAAGCGGCCGTCGGGGGCCCGGATCCGGTTGAGGAAGCTGTGGACGTAGGGGAAGAAGTGGAGGTGGAGGTTGAACGGATATTTCGACTCGCGCTCCAGCGGAACCACCAGGATCAGTCGCCGGCGGGCGAGCCGCCTGAGGTCGGCGAGGGCGGAGTCGAGATCGGGGACATGCTCGAGCACATGGGTGCACACGACCGTGTCGAACGCCTTGTCCGGGAAGGGCAGCCTGCCCAGCCATCCCTCGACGAAGGCGAGATTGGCCGGCGCCGAGGCGAGCTTCGGCGGGGCGATGTCGGCGCCGACGACCCGGGCCGCCGGCGCGGCTCGGGCGATCCGGGCGGCGAGATCGCCGCGCCCGCAGCCGGCATCGAGGATGCTCGTCCCGACGATCTCGGCGAGGATCCGATCGACGCAGGCGCGATTGAGGTCGCAGGCGCCCGAGATCGGCTCGAGCGCGGCATAGCAGGAGGCATAGTCGGCCTCGCTCATCGTCCGGCTCCGCTCGCGAAAGGCGATGAACCGGCGCGCGTCGCGGCCCCAGGCGAGGTGCATCAGCGGCAGGAACAGGACCGAGTCGCGAAGCGCCGGCGGGATCAGCTCCTCGAGCACGTAGCGAACGGCGTTGACCGCCCTCCTGCCCACCGCCATGTCGCCGCCTCCCTCGCTTCCCCTTACCGCACCTCGCCGCGGGCGCAACCGGCGGCAGGGCGATGAACCTCTACGGGCGCTTCCGCTGCCGCTTCCCGGCCGATCGGATGGCGCCGTTCCTGGTCGAACCGGACGGAAGCGAGCTCGACTATGCGGCGCTGGACCGACGCACCGCCGGCTTGGCCGCGCGCCTGACCGAGCTTGGGGTCGCTCCCGGCGACCGGGTGGCGATCCAGGCGGAGAAGAGCGTCGACGGGCTTCTCGTCTATCTCGCCACGCTTCGCGCCGGAGCGGTCCACCTGCCTCTCAATCCCGCTTATACCGCGGCTGAAGTCGGTTATTTCCTCGAGGATTCGGAACCGGCCCTGTTTATCGGCGAGCCGGCGCTCGGAACCGGCGCCCGCCAGGCTCTGACCCTCGGGGAGCTGACCGGCGAGGTGCGGGATGCGGAGTTCGACGACGTCGCGCGCGAGCCCGACGACCTCGCTGCCATCCTCTACACGTCGGGGACCACCAGCCGCTCGAAGGGCGCGATGCTGACCCACGCCAACCTTGCCTCGAACGCCGAGACTCTGCGCGAGGCGTGGCGGTTCACCGCGGCGGACCGGCTGCTCCACGCACTTCCCATCTTCCACACCCACGGCCTGTTCGTCGCGACCAACGTCACCCTGCTCGCCGGCGGGTCGATGCTGTTCCTGCCGGCCTTCGACCTCGACGAGATCCTCCGCCTGCTGCCGGACTCGACGGCGATGATGGGGGTGCCGACCTTCTACACCAGGCTGCTGGCGCGCCCGGATTTCACCCGCGAGCTGGTCGCCCATATCCGGCTGTTCGTCTCCGGCTCGGCGCCGCTCTCCGCCGAGGCCCACCGCGAGTTCGAGGCTCGAACCGGCCACGCCATCCTCGAGCGCTACGGAATGACCGAGACCAACATGAACACCTCCAACCCCTATGAGGGGCCGCGCGTGGCGGGGAGCGTCGGGCCGCCGCTGGCCGGAGTCGAGATCCGGATCGCCGACCCGGCGAGCGGCGCCGAGCGGCCGCGAGGCGAGGTCGGCATGATCGAGATTCGCGGGCCCAACGTCTGCAAGGGCTATTGGCGGAAGCCGGACAAGACGGCGGAGGCGTTCCGCGACGACGGCTTCCTCATCTCCGGCGACCTCGGCTTCCTCGACGAGGCGGGTTACCTGCGCATCGTCGGCCGCGACAAGGACCTGATCATCACCGGCGGCCTCAACGTCTACCCGGCCGAAGTGGAAGCCGCGATCGAGGCGCTGCCCGGAGTCGCCGAATGCGCGGTGATCGGAGTGCCTCATCCCGATTTCGGCGAGGGCGTGGTCGCGGTGGCCGTTCCGAGGCCCGGCGCCAGGCTCGACGAGTCGGCCATCCTTGCCGCCCTCACCGGGACTCTCGCCGCCTACAAGAGGCCCAAGCGGCTGTTCCTCGCCGACTCCCTCCCCCGCAACGCGATGGGCAAGGTGCAGAAGAACCTGCTCCGGGAAAGCTTCGCGGCGACCTTCGCCTAGTCGATGCCGTGTTCGTCGAGCCAGGCGAGCACCGCGGGCATTTCGCGTCGCTTGGCCTGCTCGCGAAGCGTCTTGCCGTCGGAATCGCGGCCGCGCGGATCGGCGCCGGCGTCGAGCAGACGGAGCACGATCCCGTCGTACCAGGAGGAGAAAGCGGGCGACCGACCCTCCTTGTCGCGAACGTCGGCGCGCGCGCCGGCGGCAAGCAGTTGCTCCTGGAGCTCGGGATCCTCGAGCCCGTAGAGCGCCGTCCTGCCCTTGTCGTCGGCGGCGTTGGGATCGACTCCGAGCGCGAGCAGCTCCGCGACCAGGGGTTCGAGCGCGACTCCGTCGCAAGGCCCGTCCGCCGCGAGCGCGAAGACGAGCGCGCTGCCTCCGGCTTTCTCCGGATCGGGCAGGTCCCTCGTCGCCCGCGCCTTGGGATCGGCGCCGGCGGCGACCAGCGCCCCGGCGACCTTCGGGTCGCATCCGCCGCCGCCCGCCGCGAAGACGGCCGAGAGCCGGTCGCGCGGGATCCGGGCCAGCCAGCCGAGCCCGGCGAGATAGTCGAACAGCTGCGGGCGGTGCCTGGCGACCGCGGCGAGAAGCAGGGTCTCGCCTAGGGGGGTCGGCGAGTCGCCCGTGTCGAAGACGAGCGGCTCGTCGAGCGACACGCCCGCCTCGACGAGGTCGATCGCCATCCGGTCGGAGGCCTCGCTTCCCATGGCGACGAAGGCGGTCAGCTCGGCGGCCCGGCGCGACTTGAAGTCGAAGCCCTCGCTCTTGAGAGCGGCGACGCTGGTTTCGTCGCCTTTCACCCAGCGGGCGGTGCCGGCCGCCGCGTCGACCGCGTCCTCGAGCTCGGTCACCGCCGGCGGCATTCCGGCCCGGCGGCCGAGATAATCCGTGACCGTCCAGCTTCGCCCGCCGGTCTCGAAGCTCAGCCTGTAGGTCGGCATGTCGGTGACCATCGCGCTGTAGTCTCGCTCCAGGCCGAAGAAATTCGCCGCCCTGAAACGCTCGATGAGGCGGTCGAGCTCGGCGCGGCCGATCCGGGCCTGGTGCCGGCCCGGAAGCAGCACTCCGCCGCCCGGCCCGAACTTGCGGTGCACCTCGGCCGGGCCCGCCAGCGACGGAGAGACGGTGCTGAACTCGACCGTTCCGGAGCCGTCGATCGTCACCTCGTAATCGGGGCAGGAGCCGTAGCAGGCCGAGCGCACCAGGCCGATTTTGAGGGTCGAATAGTCGATCGGCGGAAAGGACGCCGCGGGATCGCGCCATTTGGGCGGCGTGCGATAGGCGATGGTGACGATGCCTCGAGCCGCCACCGGGGCGCCGCGATAGCGAAAAGGCCTGAACTTCCACTGCCGCGCCGCCGCCAGAGCGGGGCCGGGATCGGCCTTGTCGTGGTTCAGCTCCTCCCAGATTCGAGCGGAGAGGACTTCTCCCTCGGGCGAGACGGTGACCATGACCGGCACTCCGCTCCAGGGGGAGCCGACGGCGGCCGGGACGGCGACGCTCTCCTCTCCCGACAGCCGGTGCTTGAGCAGGCTCGCCGAGCCGAACATGAGCGGCGGTCTCGCCTCGGCGGCGGCGCAGACCGCGAGCAGCGGCGTCAGGAGGAAGAATCCCGGTCTGGTCACGCGCCGATGGTGACGGCCAATCGCCGCCACGGCAAGCGGCGCTAGCCGAGCGCCTTCCTGAGCAGCTCGTTGACGACGCCCGGATTGGCCTTGCCCTGCATCGCCTTCATCACCTGGCCGACGAAGAAGCCGAAGAGCTTGTCCTTGCCGCCTCTATATTCGGCGACCTTGTCGGGGTTGGCGGCGAGCACCTCGGCGATGGCGGCGTCGATCGCGCCGGTGTCGCTGGTCTGCTTGAGGCCGCGCTCCTCGACGATCCTGCCGGGGTCGTCGCCGGTCTCGAGCATGATCTCGAACACCTGCTTGGCGAGCGTGCCCGAGAGCGTGCCCTCGGCGGTCAGGCGGAGCAGTTCGGCGGCCTGGGCCGGGGTGACGGGGCTCTCCTCGATGCTCTTGCCGAGCCGGTTCAGGGCGCCGAACAGGTCGCTGGTCACCCAGTTGCCGGCGCGCTGGGCATGCTCCTCGCCGAGCTTCTCCAGCAAGGCCTCGAACCAGCGCGCCGTCGTGACGTCGGCGGTGAGCACGCTGGCGTTGTAGGCGCTGAGCCCGAGCGCGCCCTCATAGCGGCGGCGCTTGGCGTCGGGCAGCTCGGGGAGGCTGGCCCGGCAGTCCTCGAGGAAGTCGTCGGACAGCTCGACCGGAAGCAGGTCCGGGATCGGGGAAATAGCGGTAATCGTGCGCTTCCTCCTTGGAGCGGAGGCTGCGCGTCTCGCTCTTGTCCGGATCCCACAGGCGGGTCTCCTGGACGATGGCGCCGCCGCCCTCGAGGACGTCGACCTGGCGGCTCGCCTCATATTCGATCGCGGCCATGATGAAGCGGACCGAATTGACGTTCTTGGTCTCGGTGCGGGTGCCGAGCGCGCCGCCGGGGCGCGCACGCTGACATTGACGTCGGCGCGCATCGAGCCCTGCTCCATATTGCCGTCGCAGCTTCCGACGTAGCGCAGGATCGCTCTCAGCTTACGGATGTAAGCCCCTGCTTCCTCGGGGCTTCTCATGTCGGGCTTCGAGACGATCTCCATCAGCGCGACGCCCGAGCGGTTGAGGTCGACATAGGAGAAGCTGGGATGCTGGTCGTGCATCAGCTTGCCGGCGTCCTGCTCGAGATGGATCCGCTCGACCCCGATCCGCTTGGCCGAGCCCTCGTCCTTCTCGTCGAGCAATATCTCGATCTCGCCCTCGCCGACGATCGGGTGGTAGAGCTGGCTGATCTGATAGCCCTGCGGCAGATCGGCGTAGAAATAATTCTTGCGGTCGAAGCGCGACCAGGGGTTGATCTGCGCCTCCAGCGCCATCCCGGTGCGCACCGCCTGGCGAATGCATTCCGCGTTGGGTACCGGCAGCATCCCGGGCATGGCGGCGTCGACCAGGCTGACCTGGCTGTTGGGCTCGGCGCCGAACTCGGTCGAGGCGCCCGAGAAGAGCTTGGCGTTCGAGGTCACCTGGGCGTGGACCTCGAGCCCGATCACCACCTCCCATTCGCCGGTGGTGCCGTGGATCCGATATTCAGACATAGGTCTGTCCAGAAAAAGGGTTCACGCGGAGGCGCGGAGGCGCGGAGGGGAGACGCCGAGCAACCTCCGCGCCTGCGCGCCTCCGCGTGAGCCAATAAGGGCCTGCGGCCGTCACCACCACGCCCCCGGCCTTGCAGTGAAGCCGGCTCGCTCCTCCATAGCCAAAGCGGCGTTGAGCACGCCCTGCTCGTCGAGGGCGCGGCCGACCAGCTGGAGGCCGAGCGGCAGGCCCTGATCGTCGAGGCCGGCGGGGACGCTGATCGCGGGCAGGCCGGCGAGGCTGGCGGGGACGGCGAAGACGTCGTTCAGATACATGGCGATCGGATCGGCGCTCTTCTCGCCGAGCGCGAAGGCGGCCGAGGGCGCGGTGGGCGTGAGGATCAGGTCGCATTCGCCCCAGACCCGCTCGAAGTCGCGGGCGATCAGCGCCCTCACCTTCTGGGCTCGGTTGAAATAGGCGTCGTAGAAGCCGGCCGAGAGGACGTAGGTGCCGATCATGATCCGGCGCTTGACCTCGGCGCCGAAGCCTTCGGAGCGGGTCGCCTCGTACATGTCGATGAGGTTGCCGTTCTCCGGCGCTACCCGGCGGCCGTAGCGCACCCCGTCGTAGCGGGCGAGGTTGGACGAGGCTTCGGCCGGGGCGATGATGTAATAGGTCGGGAGCGCATATTTGGTGTGGGGCAGCGAAACCTCGACGATCTCGGCGCCGGCGTCGCGCATCAGTTCGATACCCCGCTCCCAGACCCGGTCGATCTCTGCGGGGACGCCCGTCGATCCGATATTCCTTCGGGATTCCGATGCGCTTGCCGCGGACGTCGCAGTTCGAGCGCCGCCTCCCAGTTCGGCACCGGCAGGTCGAGCGAGGTCGAATCCTTCGCGTCGAAGCCGGCCATGGCCTCGAGGAGGATGGCGCAGTCGCGTGACGTCGCGGGCCATCGGCCCGGCCTGGTCGAGGCTGGAGGCGAAGGCGACGATGCCCCAGCGCGAGCAGCGGCCGTAGGTCGGCTTGATGCCGGTGATCCCGACGAAGGCGGCGGGCTGGCGGATCGAGCCGCCGGTATCGGTGCCGGTCACGCCGGGCGCGAGCCGGGCCGCGACCGCCGCCGCCGAGCCGCCCGAGCTTCCGCCCGGGGTGAGCGCGGCGTTGCCGCCGTCGCTCCGCCGCCAGGGCGACAGGACCGGGCCCCAGGCGCTGGTCTCGTTCGACGAGCCCATCGCGAACTCGTCCATGTTCAACTTGCCGAGCATCCCGGCGCCGGCGGCGAACAGGTTGGCGCTGACCGTCGATTCGTAGCGCGGCTTGAAGCCTTCGAGGATCCGGCTGCCGGCGGTGGTCGGCACGCCGAGCGTCGCGAACAGGTCCTTGATCCCGAGCGGAACCCCGGACAGCGGCTTGAGTTCGCCCGAGGCGCGGGCGGCATCGGCGCTCGGCGGCGCCGCCAGCGCGTGGTCGGGAGTCTCGACGGTGAAGGCGTTGAGGCCCCGGCCCTTCTCGACGGCGCCGTTGAACGCCTCGGCGACCTCGCGGGCGGAGAAGGCGCCGTCGCGGACGCCGTCGCGGATGCGCGGCGATGCCGAGGTCGGTGAGGTCGGTCACTCATCGATCACCTTCGGGACGGCGAAGAAGCCGTGCTCGGCGGCGGGAGCGTTGGCGAGGACGTCGTCGCGCTTGCCGCCGTCGGTGACGACGTCGTCGCGAAGCCGGAGCTTGTTGGGGATGACCGCGGTCATCGGCTCGATGCCGTCGACGTCGACCTCCTGGAGCTGCTCGACCCAGCCGAGGATGTTGTTGAGCTCGGGCGCGAGCGCGGCGACCTCTTCGTCGGAGACGGCGATTCGGGCGAGCTTGGCGATATGGCGCACGGTGGCGGCGTCGACGGACATGGCGTGGCCGCTAGCATCCACGCTGCAACGCGGCAACGCCTCAGTCGAAACCGGGGCCGACCGGCTGTCCGTCGACGAACACCTGCTTCCGCTCGACCGTCCGCACCTCGACCTTGCGCCGCTCGAGCGGCGCCGGGGCGCCGTTGCCCGGAATGGCCGCCGCCGGCTCCGTTCGA
Source organism: uncultured Alphaproteobacteria bacterium (assembly GCA_963716155.1). GTDB lineage: Bacteria > Pseudomonadota > Alphaproteobacteria > Sphingomonadales > Sphingomonadaceae > Allosphingosinicella. The sequence goes on along the minus strand of OY970297.1, from coordinate 642,306 downwards.
ATGGCCCATTCGCCGCTCGGACGAAGGTCGTAGACAAGGACGTGGGTCATGCAGGCGGGGCAGCCTCCGCTCAGCAGGATCGCCCGCTTCGGCTCGGCGAACAGCAGCCGGCAGGGGACGTTGAAGCAGCGGCCTTCGCTTTCCAGGGCGAGGCGGAGCGCGTCGGGGACCGCCGCACCGCCGTCGACCGCGAGATGGAACGCCGGCTTCGGGCGCGCGGCCGCCTCATATTCGGCGAGCGCGAACCGCCCCTCCGCGGTCAGCGCCCGGCGGGCTAGCGACTTGAGATCGGGCCGGGCGCCAGCGGCCAACCGCTCCAGGGCCCGCCGTCCGGCCGGGCCGAAATCGAAGCGCATCGCCGCCCAGTCGAAGCGCTCCGGCGTCACCCGGCCGGATTCGAGCCGGGCGAGCTGATCGCGGGCGGAGATCGAGCCGAAGCTGACGATCGGCAGGGCGAGGAACAGCGCCAGCAGAGCAGAAGCCGGCGGCGAGCCGGACGTTGGCCCGCCGCAGCGCCTCGGGCCAGCCGGCGCGGCCGCGCGACCAGAGCGTAGAGATAGGCGAGCGCGAACGACGCGGCGGCGAGGACGAAGACGCACGCCCATAGCCGGTCCGGAGTGAGGCCGTACTGGCCGATCCGCTTGGAAGTCGACAGCGCGGCGACGAAGGCGAGCGGCGCCATCACCAACACGAGAGCGACGGCGGCGGCTCGAAGCGTCCGCGAACCCGCCTCCTCGTCCGCATTGCCGATGACGGCGTTGGCGAGGAGGATCGCGCCGACGATGCAGGCGAGGAGGATCGGAGTGGTCGCCTCGGTCTGGTCCCAGAGCGGCTGGAGGCCTGTGAAGGGCAGGGCCGCGACGAACAGGGCGAGGCCGACGGCGAGGACCGGGGCCAGCACCGAGAGCACCGCCCGGGCCACCTTCTGGAGGGTGAGAAGCACGGTGTCGCGGTCGCGAAGCAGGCCGACCGCCCCGCCGAAGGCCGCACCGGCGAGCGGAATCATGAACTCGCCTTCGTCGAGCAGGTCGCGAAGCAGGTCAATCCCGATCAGGTGGAAGAGCTCGGCGAGGAGCGCCGTGAGGAGCAGGGTGGCCCCGACGAAGGCGCCGGCGGCGGCCCCGAGGATGAGATTGGTCCAGGCATGCGCATGGACGAGACGCGATTCGGGAAGGCGGCCGCCGCCGTCGCGGATCGCCTGGAAGAGCGGCACGGCGATCGCGACGGCGAGCAAGGCGGAGAAGAACTGCCACCCCTCCCCCGCGCCCCAGTCCCTGGGATGGCCGTTCCACCCCGCGACGAAGCCGGCGATGAGGCCGCTCGCGGCGGCGAAGCCGGCCGACCAGAGCCCTCGCGCCCGCTCGAGCGTCAAGGCGAAGACGATCCCCGAGACCGCGAGGAAGGCGGCGGGCGCCTGGCCCGGCGCCCCTCCACGCTCGAGGCCTTCGATCAGCGCGTGGAAGGGAAGCCCGAAAGCCGCGCCGAGCGCGGCGAGGAGGACCGCCCGCATCGGCCAGGCGGGATGATCGTCGCTGCTCAGGTCCTCCATCCATTCCTCCCACGATGATCCTAACGCTTGCATCCCCTTGTGCCATCGGCTTGTGCAGCGGCGATGCAGGTCGGGAGGATTTGAATGCTGGCACGGCGGTTCCTGTGGGTGGTGGCGGGGCTGACCGTGCTCGTCGTGGCGGGAGCGCTGCTCTACCGGCTGTTCGGAGCCGAGCTGATCCGCTTCACCATGGTGCCCTCCGCGCCCTTCGAGGGCGGACCGCCGTCGGCCCCGAGCGCCTATGCCGACAAGGGGCGGTGGATCGCCCGGCCCGACATGGCCGCCAGCCCCGCCTCGTGGCTTCCAGCCGGAATGGAACGTAACGGCGAGCCGAGGGCGTCGGTCTTCTTCATCCACCCGACCTCCTATCTGAAGTCGTCGCAGTGGAACGCGCCGCTCGACGACGAGGAATCCCAGTGGCGCGCGAAGCTGTTCGTGCAGAGCCAGGCGAGCGTGTTCAACGCCGTCGCCGAAATCTGGGCGCCGAAATACCGCCAGGCCACCTTCGGCGCCTTCCTCACCACCAAGGCGGAGGCGCAAAAGGCGCTCGACTTCGCCTATGGCGACGTCGCCGCCGCCTTCGAGCAGTTCCTGCGCGAAGCGCCCGCCGGCCGGCCGATCATCCTCGCCGGCCACAGCCAGGGCAGCCTGCACCTGATGCGGCTGCTCGCCGAGCGGATCGCCGCCAGGCCGGAGGCGAAAAGGGTCGCCGCCGCCTATGTGATCGGCTGGCCGGTCTCGATGCCCGCCGACCTGCCCTCGCTCGGCCTGCCGGCCTGCCAGCGGCGGGACCAGGCCGGCTGCGTCGTGAGCTGGCAGAGCTTCGCCGAGCCCGCCGATGCGGAGATGGTCACCGACGTCTACGACAAGTCGGCGGGCCGCACCGGCATCCCCCGCGCCGGCTCGCCGATGCTGTGCATCAACCCGCTGACCGGAGGCCCGGGCGGCGAGGCGCCGGCGGCGGCCAATCCAGGCACGCTCGTGCCCAATGCCGAGCTGACCGAGGGCCGGCTTCAGGCGCCGGGAGTCCCCGCCCGCTGCGACGTCCGCGGCTTCCTGCTGATCGGCGAGGAGGCTCCGGACCTCGGGCCCTACGTTCTGCCCGGCAACAATTACCACGTCTACGATTATGCGCTCTTCTGGTCGGCGATGCGGGCCGATGTCGGCGGCCCGGGTGGCGGCCTGGGAGAAACGATGATCACCGCTTCGGCCTTCGACTATCGCGACGCCCTTCCCGAAGGCGGCCGGCTGCTCGGGCTCGACGTCGGGACGAAGACGATCGGGCTCGCCCTCTGCGATGCCGACTGGACGATCGCGACCCCCGCCGAGCTCCTCCAGCGGGGCAAGTTCGGCAAGGATCTGGACAAATTGCGCGCCCTGGCGACGGCCCAGCGCGTCGCCGGCCTCGTCGTCGGCCTGCCGCTCAACCTCGACGGCAGCGAAAGCCCGCGCACCCAGTCGGTGCGGGCCTTCGCCCGCAACCTCGAACCGCTGGGGCTGCCGATCCTGCTGTGGGACGAGCGCTGGTCGACCCAGGCGGTGACCCGAACCCTGATCGACGCCGACGCCAGCCGCGCCCGCCGCGCCGAGCTGGTCGACAAGATGGCCGCCGCCTACATCCTCCAGGGCGCGATCGACGCCCTGACCATGGCTTAGCCGCCGATCCGGAGGAGCGCTCCGCGCATCGCGGCGCGGAAGTCCGGGCGATCGTAAACGTCGTTGTGGCCGGCGCCGGGGATGGTGCGGTCGAAGACGAGAGTCCCGGCGGCGCGGCGAAGAGCGTCCGTCCGCTCGGCCGGAATGAGGGTGTCGCGCTCGCCGGCGAGGATCGCGGTCGGCACCGGCGATCCGGCCAGCCAGCGGTCGGGCCGCATCTCGTGCCGGAACAGCCAGCGCACCGGCAGCCATCTGAACTGGCCCGCGGCGACCCTGCCCAGCGAATCGAACGGAGTGACCAGGATGAGCCCGTCGATCGGCCGCGCCGGCGCCAGGCTGGCGGCGACCCCGCCGCCGACGCTGAAGCCGATCGCGACGGTCCGGGCGGGGCGCAGGCGGCGCACGGCGAGGTCGTGGACGAGCGGCGCGTCCTCGATCAGGGCCCGGGCGCTCGGGCTGCCGGTCGAGGGCCGGTAGCCGCGATAGTGGAAGGCGACGATGTCGGCCTCCGGGAAGAGGCCGTGCAGATAGGCCGCGGCGGAATCCGCGTTCCAGGCATTGCCGCCGAAGCCGAGGATGAGGGTGCCGGACGGACGCACGGACGGCCGGATGTGCACTCCGTGGAGGCGATCGCCGCCCGGCGTGTCCAGTTCGAGGCGCTCGGCCCCGGGAGGCAGCGGCCCGGCCCCGCCCACCGATCCGGCCGGGAAGAGAAGCCGGCCCTGGAAGCCAAAGACGAGGATGAGGAGGATCAGGTACAGGAGGAGCGGGACGAGGAGCAGCTTCCACATACCCCGCCTCCTAGCGCGCGCAGGCCTCCGCCAGTGCCGGCTCGATCGCGTCGAGGGTGAAGGGCTTGGAAAGGACCGGCACTCCGGCATGCTCGGGCGGCGGCGGCTCGATATGGCCGCCGGTCGCGAGGATGTAGGGAACGCCCTGAGCCGCCAGACGGTCGGCGACCGGCCAGACCCGCTCGCCGTTCAGATTGACGTCGATGATGGCGACGTCGAAGCCGCCCTGCCCGACCCGGTCGAGCGCCTCGGACACCGTGTCGCAGGTGCCGGCGACGGTATGGCCGAGCGAATCGAGGAAATCCTCGAGCATCATCGCAATCAAAGGCTCGTCTTCGACGATGAGGATGGAGCGAGCGGTCACGGGCGTCGGCTTAAGGTGTAACTATCATCTGCGAAACAAGTTTTTTGATGCGCGTCGTCCCAGCGAAGGCCGGGACCGCGGGGGTGAAGAGCACCGGCGCCTTCCGCCCGCCGGGGCCCCAGCCTGCGCTGGGGCGACGGGCTATTTCATCGCCAGCGCGTCGCGCGTCGCCTCGGCGAGCTTCTGGACGGAGAAGGGCTTGGCGAGGAAGGCGACGCGGTCGAGGTCGATCGACTGGCGAAGCTGCTCCTCGGCATAGCCGGAGATGAACAGGATCGGCAGGTCGGGCTGGCGGAGCCGCGCCTCGCGGGCGGTGGTCGGGCCGTCCATGGTCGGCATGACGACGTCGGAGATCATCAGGTCGACCCTTTTCTCGCGGTCGAGTATCTCGATCGCCGCCTCGCCATTCTCGGCGAGCAGCACCGTGTAGCCGTGCCGGGTCAGCGCCCGTTCCGCGACGGCGCGCACGGTCGCCTCGTCCTCGACCAGCAGGATCGTGCCCGTGCCCCACAATTCGCCGGCCGGCTCGCGGCCCTTGCGCGCCGGCTTGACCGCCTCGGCGCGGTGGACGGGCAGGTAGATGACGAAGCTGGTGCCCTTGCCCGGCTCGCTCTCCGCGAAGATGAAGCCGCCCGACTGCTTGACGATGCCGTAGACGGTGGAGAGGCCGAGGCCCGGTCCCCTTCCCCACTTCCTTGGTGGTGAAGAAGGGCTCGAAGATCTTCGGCAGGAGGTGCGGCGCGATGCCGGTGCCGGTGTCGGACACGCGCAGGGCGGTATAATCGGCGATCGGGAGGATCTCGCTGCCCATCCGGCGGACGTCGTCGGCGGAGACGGCGTAGGTGTGGAGGGTGAGCAGGCCGACGCTCTGATCGTCCTTGACGAGCATCGCGTCGCGGGCGTTGACTGCGAGGTTGACGATCACCTGCTCCAATTGGCCGGGATCGGCGCGCACCGCGCCGAGGCCGCGGCCGTGCTTGACCTGGAGCTTGACCCTCTCGCCGAGCAGCCGCTTCAGCAGGGTCGAGACCTCGGCGATGACGTCGGGGAGCTGGAGCACCTGCGGCCGCAGCGTCTGCTGGCGCGAGAAGGCGAGCAGCTGGCGGGTGAGGCTCGCCGCCCGGTTCGAGTTGGAGCGGATCTGCTGGATGTCGTCATAGTCGCTGTCGCCGGGGGCGTGGCGCATCAGCATCAGGTCGCAATGGCCGATGATCGCGGTCAGGATGTTGTTGAAATCGTGGGCGACCCCGCCGGCGAGCTGGCCGACGGCCTGCATCTTGGTCGCCTGGGCGACCTGGCGCTTGAGCCGGTCTTCCTCGCTATTGTCCTTGAGCGAGAGGAGGACCGCGGCCTCGCCCAGGCCGCGGGCGCCGGCGACGGTGAGGGCGACCGGCTCCTCGGCATTGGCCTTCAGACGAACGGCGACGTCCCCCGACATCGTGGCGCCTCGGCCGAAGCGGCGGACCGAATCGGCGACGGCGGCCTTGTCCTCGTCGACGACGAGGTCGCTCGGCCAGGTCGGCGCGGCGCTGCGCGACAGACCGGCGGCCCGGCGGAAGGCGGCGTTGAGGTAGACGAAGCGGCCGTCGCGATCGGCCAGAGCGAGGCCGAGCGGAAGGATCTCGAGCAGGGCGTTGATGTTGTGAGCGCCGTCGGCCCCGACCGCGCCCACCTCGTCGAGCAGCAGGAACAGGCTCGGGGCCCCCTCCTCCTCGGCCAGCGGCACCTGGAGGATTCGAAGCGCCCCGCCGGCCTTGCCCTCGCGGACGAAATGGAACTGGTTCTGCTCGCCGATCGCCAGCAGGTCGACGAGCGGAGTGCCGGGCGCGACCTCGGCCTCGCCGCCGGCGCGGGTGTGGAAGGCGCCATTGGCTTCGAGGATCCGGCCGTCGGCGGCGGTGAGCACCGCCATCAGCCCGGTTCCACCGAGGCGCCGGCCGATCTCGCCGCCGAGCAGCCGGCGCGCTTCGGCGGCCGCATCCGCCTCGTCGGCGCGGACGAAGCGCCACAGCAGCGCCCCCTCGGCCTGGCCGGCCGAGCGGACTTCGACGTCGAGCCCGATATCGCCCGCCGCGAGACCCGAAGCCCCCGCCCGCCCGTCGCGCGCGGCGGCGGCGGCGAGGCCGGCGAGCGAGTCGCCGAGCGGAAGCTCGGGCGGCGGCCGCAGTCCGAACCAAGCCTCGTAGACATGGTTCGCGGCGAGCAGCGCGCCGTCGGCGCCGGTGACCGCGAGCGCGTCCGGCGAGGCGTCCAGCCCGGCCCTGACGAGGGCGAGATCGATCCCGGTCTCGGGCGCGTCGGGCGCGGCAGCGCCTCCGCCGCGGCCGAGGAGCAGCAGCGGCAGACCGATCGCCAGCGCGCCGGCGAAGAAGGCCGCGGCGAAGACCGGGTCGGCGAGGGCCCAGAGCAGCAGGGCCGCCGAGGCCGCCGCCGCGGCGAGCACCGCCAGCATGGCGAGACCGGGCCGAGGCCGGGCGGGCGGGACGGAAGGAAGGACGGTCGACATCGGCTTCGACCCATCCTTTCTTTCTCTCCCTCAGGTCAAGCTCGGCAGGCTCCTGCCGGATGCGCAGGCGCGGTTCCGGCGACAGACAGAGCTTCCGGCCGGGCGACACGTTGAACGCCTCGTACCGGGCGTCGAGGCTGATGGTCATCCCGGCGGATGCCGGGACCCAGGAACCGAAGCGTCTCCGGACGGGGTGGTGCTCCAGGGTCCCGGCCTGCGCCGGGATGACGGATCGCGACCCCGGCCTCTTTATATCTCGACCCCGGCCTTGCTTGTCCTTCGGCGCCACTTGCGCGCCGTCCACCAGCGCCAGACGAGGATCGAGGCGAGATAGCCGACGAGAGCGCTCAGGGCGGCGATGATGAAGAGGCCGCTGACCATCGCCACGGCCGCGTCGGAGAAGAGCCAGGAGACCCATTCCCGGATCGTCGCCTCGCGTCCCGGGACTCCGGTATGCCCGCCGAAGCCGAGCGAATTGCCGACGAAATAAGAGGCGGTGAGGATGAACGGGGTGGTGAAGGGGTTGGACAGGAAGGTCATCAGCGCCGCGATCGGGATGTTGCCGCGGAACGGGATGCACAGCAACGCCGAGCCGATGATCTGGAGGCCCGGGATCATGACGAAGATGCCGACGAGAAGCCCGATCGCCACGCCGCGCGGCACCGAGCGGCGGGTGAAGCGCCAGAATTCGCTGTGGAGGACGCGCTGCCCGAACGGCTTGATCCAGCGGCTCTCGGCGAGCTCCTCGCGCTTGGGCATGTTGCGCGCGGCCCAGCGGAACAGGCGGCCCTCGCGGTCAGCCACGGTCGCGCAACAGCCGGCCCTGCTCCCGCTTCCAGTCCTTCTCCTTCTGATATTCGCGCTTGTCGGGCGCCTTGCGGCCCTTGGCGAGCGCCAGCTCGACCTTCGCCCGGCCGCGGCTGTTGAAGTAGATGGAGAGCGGGACGAGGGTCATGCCCTGGCGGGCGACGGCGCCGTGAAGCTTGGCGATCTCGCGCTCGTGGAGGAGCAATTTGCGGGGCCGCTTGGGCTCGTGATTGTGGCGGTTGCCGTGGCTGAACTCGGGGATGTTGGCGTTGATCAGCCAGGCCTGGTCGTCCTTCACCTCGGCATAGCTCTCGGCGATCGACCCCTCGCCGAAGCGAAGCGACTTCACCTCGGTGCCGGTCAGCGCGATTCCCGCCTCATAGGTCGATTCGACGGCATAATCGAAGCGCGCGCGCCGGTTCTCGGCGACGACCTTCTGCTTGTCGAACGTGGCGGGGCGGGGACGGACCATGATCAGGAGATAGGGACTGCCGCCGGATAAGGGAAACCGTTCGGGCTGAGCTCGTCGAAGCCCTTCCCTTTACCTGGCCGGCAAGAAGAGAAGGACAGGCCTTCGACAGGCTCAGGCCGAACGGTGGTGGGGCCAGTCGTCACAGCAGCCCCGCATGGGCGAGGGCCTCGTCGACCGCTTTTCGGCTCGCTTCGGACGGCGGCGTCATCGGCAGGCGCAGGTCGGAGCGGAATTCGGGGCGGACCCGGCCGAGCGCATATTTGACCGGGCCCGGCGAAGCGTCGGTGAACAGGGCCGCGTGGAGCGGATAGAGCCTGTCCTGGAGTCTCAAGGCCGCCTGCCAATCCCCTGACATACAGGCATTCTGGAATTCGGCGCAGAGCCTCGGCGCGACGTTGGCGGTGACCGAGATGCAGCCCGTGCCGCCCATCGCCGAGAAACCCAGGGCCATGTCGTCATTGCCCGAGAGCTGGACGAAATCCTCGCCGCAGGCGAGGCGCTGGGCGGAGACCCGGGCGAGGTTGCCGGTGGCGTCCTTCACTCCGATCACGTTGGCGATGCGGGCCAGCCGCGCCATCGTCTCGACCGAGATGTCGGTGACCGTCCGGGCCGGGACGTTGTAGAGGATGATCGGGATGTCGACCGCTTCGGCGATCGCGGCGAGATGGGCGTAGATGCCCTCCTGGTTCGGGCGGTTGTAGTAAGGCGGCACGTGAAGGGCGGCGTCGGCGCCGGCTTCCTTCGCCGAGCGGGTCAGAGCGATCGCATGGGCGGTGTCGTTGGAGCCGCAGCCGGCGATCACCTTCACCCGCCCGGCGGCGCCTTCGAGGGCGAGCTCGATCACCCGCCGATGCTCCGCCGGGGACAGGGTCGCCGATTCGCCGGTGGTGCCGCAGGGGACGAGCGCGTGGCTTCCCTCCTCCACCTGCCAGCGCACGAAGTCGAGAAAAGCGCGTTCGTCCAACGCTTCGTCCCGGAAAATCGTCACCAGAGCCGGGATCGACCCGCGGTACATGATTGCACTCCTTCCCGTGAGGCTGCGGGCCGTCAATAAAGGAGGCAGCCGTTCACGGCCTGATAAGGAGGGGGTTGGCATTCTGTCCAGCATGCAGAAAAAAGCGTTGTTCCTGAGCCTCTTGGGCGTGTCCGCCGTGTCCGCCGCGGCGGTCGCCACCGGCGTTCGCCCGGTCCATGTCGCGCGAATGCTGCCGGCCGCGGTCCAGGGGGCGGTCGCCCCCGCCCCGCCCCCGGTCCAGCCGCGCCCGGCGCCGGCCTATTCGCCGGTGTCGCCGGCCGTCGCCGCCGACATCGCCCGCTGGAACAGCCTGAGGCAGACCGACGGGCTGCCCTTCTCGACTTACGCTTCCTTCCTGATGAGCCATCGCGGCTGGCCGGGCGAGACGGCGATGCGCCGGACCGCCGAGAAGGCCAATTCCGACGGCGGCGCCGCCTATGAGGTGATCGGCTTCTTCAGCGCCTTCCCGCCGCTGACCCCGGCCGGCCACGCCCGCCACGCCTTCGCGCTGCAGGCCTCCGGCCGAGGCAACGAGGCGCTCGAGGCGGCGCGCAAGGCCTGGACCGGCGGAGTCCTGCCGGCGACCGACGAGGCGCGGATCCTCGGCCAGTTCGGCGGCGGGCTGACCAGCGCCGATCACGACTCGCGGATGGAGGCCCTGCTCGGCAACGGCGACACGCAGAGCGCGATGCGGACCCTGCCGCTCGCCTCGGCGCAGCGCCAGGCGCTCTACTCGACCCGCCTCACCCTCCAGACCCGGGCCTCCGACGCCGCGGGCCGGCTCGCCGCGCTCGGACCGGTGGACGGCGACTCCGGCCTGCTGATCGACCGCGCCAACTGGCTTCGGGCGACCGGCCAGAGCCTCGCCGCCCGCCAGCTGATGGCGCAGCCGCGGCGGCTGGCGCGCCCGCCGGCCAATGCCGAGAAATGGTTCGAGGCGATGATGACCCTGGCCAAGGGCGCCGCCAACGACGCCCAATGGTCGACCGCCTACGGGATCGCCTCGCAGCTCGACGACGCCTATCCGGCCGGAACCGACGTCAGCGCCCGCCCCTATGCCGAGCGCGACGAATATACCAACCTCGCCTGGCTGGCGGGGCAGGCGGCCAGCAAGCTCGGCCGCCACGCCGACGCGGCGCGGATGTTCGACCGCTACGGCCGGGCGGCGCGCTCGTCGCAGACCCGGACCAAGGGCTTCTACTGGGCGGCGCGCTCGGCCTTCAACGCCGGCCAGAAGGCGCAGTCCGACGCCTGGCTCGAGCAGGCGGCGGCCAATCCCGACCAGTTCTACGGCCAGCTCGCGCTCGAGCGGCTGGGGCGGCGGGTCACTCCCCCCGCCCCGACCTTCGCGACTCCGACCTCGACCGAGCGCTCGGCCTTCGCGGCCCGGCCGCTGGTCCAGGCGGCCAGGGCGCTGGGCGACATGGGCCGGTGGAGCGACCAGTCCCTGTTCGTGCGCGCCATCGCCGAGCAGGCCGAGACGACCAGCGACCGGGTGCTCGCCGCCCAGTTCGGACGGACGATCGGCCGCCAGGACCTCGGAGTCTGGGTGGCTCGGGAGGCGCGCAACAAGGGCCAGAGCTTCTACGATCCGGCCGGCTTTCCGGAAGTCACTTTGCCCTCGGCCTACTCGCAGCATTGGGCGCTTGCCCACGGCATCACCCGCCAGGAGAGCTCGTTCGACCGCGCCGCGGTCAGCCATGCCGGCGCCCGCGGGCTGATGCAGCTGATGCCCGGAACGGCGCGCGAGCAGGCGGGCAAGGTCGGCCTGCCCTACGATTTCGGCCGTCTGACCTCGGATCCCGCCTACAACGTCATGCTCGGCTCGAGCTATTTCGCGCGGCTGCTCGACCAGTGGGGCGGCAAGCGCTCCGCTGGCGGTGGCGAGCTACAATGCCGGCGCCGGCAACGTCGCCAAATGGCTGCGCGCCAACGGCGACCCGCGCGGCGGCACCGACATCGTCACCTGGATCGAGGCCATCCCTTATTCGGAGACCCGCAACTACGTTCAGCGCGTGCTCGAGAATGCCGTGGTCTACGAAGCGATGCGCGCCCAGCGCAGCGGCGGGCGGGCCAACCGCCTGTCCTATTATCTCGGCAAGAGCGGGCCGGGCTGACTTCGATCCTCCCCATGCTATGCATGGGGAGGATGAAAATGCCGAACTACATCACGCCCGAGGGCTATCGCCGGCTGCGCGAGGAATATGAGGCGCTGTTCGCGCTCGAGCGGCCGAAGCTGGTCGAGACGATCAGCTGGGCGGCCGGCAATGGCGACCGCTCCGAGAATGGCGACTATATCTACGGCCGCAAGCGCCTCAGCGAGATCGACCGCCGGCTCGGCTGGCTGTCGCGGCGGATGAAGGACGCCAAGGTGGTCGATCCGGCCGCGCCAGCCCGAGCGCGGCAAGGTCTGGTTCGGAGCCACCGTCACGCTGGCCGACGAGGAGGACAACGAGCGCATCGTCACCCTGGTCGGCGAGGACGAGACCGACGCCGCGAACGGCCGGATCGCCTGGACCTCGCCGATCGGCCGGGCGATCCGCGGCGCCGCGGTCGGCGACCTGCGGCGGGTGACCTTGCCGGCGGGCGAGCGCGAGCTCGAGATCGTCGCGATCCGCTATCCGGCTAGCTCCGCTTGCAGGGCGCAGCGACGTAGCGATCAGCGGCTCGAGTCGCCTGGATGCTGCTACGCTCGCATGACGGCTAGTCGCCGAACGCCTCGCGGGCCAGCCTCTCGACCTCCGGGTCCGCCTCGGGCGGGCTCGGCGGGCAGGCCGCCTCGAGCGCCTCGGCGACGGCGGTCAGCGCCGCGATCCGGGCCGCCTTCTTGTTGTTGCCGTCGATCACCGTCCACGGCGCCCAGCGCGTGTCGGTGCGCTCGAACATGTCCTGCAGCGGCGGCGAGATAGTCGTCGCGCCGGGCGCGGTTGCGGAAATCCTCGGCGGTCACCTTCCAGCGCTTCCAGGGATGGTCGAGCCGCGCCTTCAGCCGGGCGTCCTGGGTCTCCTGGGTGACGTGGAAGAAGAGCTTGACGATCGTCGTGCCGTCATAGCTCTGCTGCGCCTCGAACTCGTTGATCTCGTCATAGGCGCGACGCCATTCGCGCCTCGGTGGCGAAGCCCTCGACCCGCTCGACCAGGACGCGGCCGTACCAGCTGCGGTCGAACACCGCGATCTCGCCGGCGCCCGGCAGCTTCCGCCAGAAGCGCCAGAGGAAATGGCGCGCCTTCTCCTCCTCGGTCGGCGCCGAGATCGGCCAGACCTGGAAGGCGCGCGGGTCCCATTCGGCGGTCAGGCGCTGGATCGCCCCGCCCTTCCCCGCCGCGTCCCAGCCCTCGCAGACGATCAGGCTGCGGCGCCGGTGGACGATATGGGCGACCAGGATCCGCGACAGCCGCTCCTGCAGCGCCGTCGAGAGTCGTCGGAATAATTGCCGCTTGATAGCGGCGCGCCGGATTCGAAGTCGGAGAGGTCGATGGCCATCGCCGCCTAGCCTCCGTCACTCCAGCGAAGGCCGGGGTCCATGAGCGCACGGTCCTGAACGCAGCCTGGACGCCAGCCTTCGCTCGGCATGACTCCGGAGCGACCGCCTTGGCCGGATCCTTCTTCGCCCGGCCCGGCGGCTCGACGATTCGGATGTTGAGCTCCCGCAGCTGCTTCGCCGACACCGCGCGCGGAGCGCCCATCATCAGATCCTCGGCGCGCTGGTTCATCGGGAAGAGGACGACCTCGCGGATGTTGGGCTCGCCGGCGAGGAGCATGACGATCCGGTCGATTCCCGGCGCCGAGCCGCCGTGGGGCGGGGCGCCATATTTGAAGGCGTTGATCATGCCCGAGAAATTGGCGTCGACATCCTCGCGCGAATAGCCGGCGATCTCGAACGCCTTGTACATGATGTCGGGCCGGTGGTTGCGGATCGCGCCCGACGACAGCTCGACGCCGTTGCAGACGATGTCATACTGATAGGCGAGGATGTCGAGCGGGTCCTTCGTCTCGAGCGCCTCCAGCTCGCCCTGCGGCATCGAGAAGGGATTGTGGCTGAAGTCGACCTTCTTGGCCTCCTCGTCATATTCGTACATCGGGAAGTCGACGATCCAGCAGAAGCGAAATTCGTCCTCGGCGATCAGGCCGAGCTGCTCGGCGACCCGGGTGCGGGCCGCGCCGGCGAGCTTGGCCGCCTGCGCTTCCTTGCCGGCGGCGAAGAAGATGCCGTCGTCGGGGCCGAGGCCGAGCTCGGCGATCAGCCTGCGCATGCCCTCGTCGCCGTGATTCTTGGCGATCGGCCCGCCCAGCTCGCCGCCTTTCTGGGTGACGTAGCCGAGGCCGGCATGGCCTTCGGAGCGCGCCCAGTCGTTCATGTCGTCGAAGAACTTGCGGCTCTGGCCGGCCGTGCCCGGCGCCGGGATGGCGCGGACGATGCCGCCGCCCTCGACGATCCGGGCGAACAGGCCGAAGCCCGAGCCCCGGAAATGGTCCGAGACGTCGGAGATCAGGATCGGATTGCGCAGGTCCGGCTTGTCGGAGCCATATCTGAGCATCGCCTCCTTGTAGGGGATGCGCGGGAACTCGCCGGCCGGAGTCACCTTCTTGCCGTTCGCGAACTCCTCGAAGACTCCGGCGAGGATCGGCTCGAGCGCCTGGAAGACGTCCTCCTGGGTGACGTAGCTCATCTCGAAGTCGAGCTGGTAGAATTCGCCGGGGGTGCGGTCGGCGCGGCCGTCCTCGTCGCGGAAGCAGGGCGCGATCTGGAAATAGCGGTCGAAGCCGGCGACCATGATCAGCTGCTTGAACATCTGCGGCGCCTGCGGGAGCGCGTAGAACTTGCCGGGATGGACCCGGCTGGGGACGAGATAGTCGCGCGCGCCCTCGGGGCTGGAGGCGGTGAGGATCGGCGTCTGGAACTCGGTGAAGCCGGCCTCGACCATCCGCCGGCGGATCGACGAGATGACCTGGCTGCGAAGCACGATGTTGCGGTGCAGCCGCTCGCGGCGAAGGTCGAGGAAGCGGTAGCGGAGCCGGATGTCCTCCGGATAGTCGGCCTCGCCGGCGACCGGCAGCGGCAGCTCCTCGCGCCGCGGACTGGACGACCACCTCGTCGGCGGAGACCTCGATCTCCCCGGTCGGGAGGTTGGGGTTCGACCGCTTCGGGCCCGCGCGAGACGACCTCGCCGACGATGGTCACCACCGATTCGGCGCGAAGATGCTCGAGCGCCCGGAGCGGCTCGCTGTTCGCCTTGGCGACGATCTGGGTGAGGCCGTAATGGTCGCGCAGGTCGACGAACAGGACCCCGCCATGGTCGCGCTTGCGGTGGATCCAGCCCGAAAGCTTGACCCGCTCCCCGACGTGGGAGGCGCGGAGCTCGCCGCAATGATGGGTCCTGTACGCGTGCATCGAGGGCCGCCTGACTTTCACTTTACAGATGAATTTGGATGGGGGGGCGCTTCGCGGCGCGGGCTTCGCTTTGTCAAGCCGTGAGGGCGCCGCTATGAGCCCTGCCGATGCAGATCCACCCGCTGATTACCGATTCCGAGTCGCTGAAATCCCTGTGCGAGCGCCTGGCCAGGTCGCCGTTCGTCGCGGTCGACACCGAATTCATGCGCGAGAACACCTATTGGCCGGACCTGTGCCTGATCCAGATCGGCGACATCGACGAGGCCGCGGCGATCGATCCCAAGGCCGACGGGCTCGACATGACGCCGCTGCTCGACCTGCTCGTCGACAATGAGGACGTGCTCAAGGTCTTCCACGCCGGAAGCCAGGACATCGAGATCATCTACAATATCACCGGCCGGACCCCGCATCCCCTGTTCGACACCCAGATCGCGGCGATGGCGCTCGGGCTGGGCGAGCAGGTCGGCTATTCCAACCTGGTCGAGAGCCTGGTCGGCAAGAGCCTCGACAAGGGCGCCCGCTTCACCGACTGGGGCCGGCGGCCGCTCGACCGGCGCCAGATCGACTATGCGATCGGCGACGTCACCCACCTCGCCGCCCTCTTCCCCAAGATGCTCGAGCGGCTTCGGCGGACCGGGCGCGGCGAGTGGCTCGACGAGGAGATGGAGCGGCTCGCCGACCCGGCCAATTACGAGAACGATCCGGCCCTGGCGTGGAAGCGGATCCGGATCTCCAGCCGCAAGCCCGAGGTGCTCGGCCGGCTGAAGGCGCTCGCCGCCTGGCGCGAGCAGGAAGCGCGGGGCAAGAACCTGCCGCGCGGCCGGATCATGAAGGACGAGACGATCGCCGACGTCGCCGCCCATCCGCCCGCCGGCCAGGAGGCGCTGGCGCGGGTCCGCGGCCTCTCCCCCGCCTGGGCGGGCAACGAGATCGGCGCCCGGCTGATGGCGGCGCTCGCCACCGCCGTGCCGATGCCGCCCGAGGAGCTGCCGGCGCGCGAGGATCGCGGCCCGGGGCTCGGCAAGGAGGGCGCCCTGGTCGCCGACCTTCTGAAGCTCCTGCTCAAGATCCGCTCGCGCGAGAGCAATGTCGCGGCCCGGCTGATCGCCCGCACCGAGGAGCTGGAGCTGCTCGCCGCCGGCCGGCGCGAGGGCCTGGCGATCCTCGAGGGCTGGCGGTTCGACCAGTTCGGCCGCGACGCGCTCGACCTGGTCGAGGGACGGCTCGCCTTCGGAGTGCAAGGGCGGCAAGCTGCTGATGACCCATACGGAGGTCGGCCAGTGAGGATCGTGGCGATCGCCGCCCTGCTCGCGGCGGGCTGCGCGACGGCGCCGCCGCGCGCGGGCCGGGCAGGCAAATGCGACGCGTCCAAAGCGCAGAAGCTGCTCGGGCGAGGCGAGGAGCGAGAAGCTCGGCGCCGGCGCTCTGCGGCTCAGCGGCGCCACGGCCCTGCGCTGGATAGCCCCAGGCGCGATGGTGACGATGGATTATCGCGAGAACCGGATCAACCTGCGCGTCGATTCGAAGGACAGGGTCGTCAAGATCGACTGCGGGTGATCGCTAGTCCCCTCTCCCGCTCTTCGCGGGAGTGGGAATCAGGGCCAGCGCCTAGCTTACCCGGCATTCCGACTTGCAGCCGAGCGCGGAGGCGAGCTTCTTCAGGCGCCGCTCGACCGTCTCGCCGTAGAGCGCCTCCTCTCCTCTCGGCAGGATCAGGCGGATCACGTCTCCCTCGCGCTCGAGCCGGCTTCGCTCCAGGCTCGAGGCGAGGCCGCCGCTGAGGCGCTGGCCGAGGCGCATGGCGAGGCCCCAGCGGGCGGCGCAGGCGAGCTGCTCGCCGTCGCACAAGGCCGCGATCCTCTTGTCGGGAAAGTCGCGGCCGCCGCCGAAATTGGAGAAGAGCGCCTGAGCGATCATCACCCGGCCGCAGACGTCGATCCCGACCCAATTGCCGTGCAGCGCCATCTCGACTCCGCGCTCGGCCCGGAAATCGGGATGGGCCTGCCAGGCGACGTCGGCGAGCAGGCAGGCGGCGAGCCGGAGCCGGGCCATGGCGGGCGAGTCGGCGAAGATCGGCGCGATCCAGCGGTCGAGCAGGTCGCCATGCTCGCCGAAGCGGCTGAGCCCCCGGCCGGCGTCGCGCGCCGCCTCGATCAGCGGGTCCTTGGCCTGCTCGGCCGGCCGGCAGCTCGTGGAACAGCAGGCCTTCGCGGATTCCGAAGCTGGAGACGATCAGCTCGCTCGGCTCGAGCGCGTCGACCAAAGCGGAAAGGATCAGCTTGGCGGCCGGGCAGGGTCGGGATCCGCGACGCGGTGAGCATCGGCATGCTCTTGGGATCGGACCGGCTGAGCGAGGCGATCAGCTTGCGAAGCTCGGCCGGCCGGTCCGGCGCCATGCGGTAATGATGGGTGATCGGCAGCGGATAGTCGCGGGCGATGATGTCGAGCCGGGCGAGCGCCCGCCAGGAGCCGCCGACCATGTAGAAGGGCCGCCCCCGGCCGCGCCCGGCGAGCCCCGATTCCTCCAGGGCGACGGCGAGCCGACGGCGCAGCTTGCGCTCGGCGGCGGCGTGGGCGTTGCCGATCCGGAGCACTCCGAAAGGCAGCGAGATGCTGGCGTGGACCGCGCCGCCGCTCACCTCGGCGAGCTCGAGGCTGCCGCCGCCGAGATCGCCGACCAGGCCGTCGGCGTCGGGAAAGCCGGACAGCACGCCCTCGCCCGCGAGCCGGCCTTCCATCTCGCCGGAAATGACCTGCGGATCGAAGCCCAAGGCCCTGATCTCGGCGAGGAAGTCGTCGCCGTTGCTCGCGTCGCGGACCGCCGCGGTGGCGAGGACCCGAAGGTCGCCCACCTCCATCTGGTCGAGCAGCAGGCGGAAGCGGCGCAAGGCGGCGAGCGCCCGGAGCCGCGGCTCCTCGGCGAGCCGGCCGGTCTCGCCCAGCCCCTGGCCGAGCCCGGCCAGCACCTTCTCGTTGAAGATGATCGACGGCGCCCGCGGAGCGCCCGAATAGACGACGAGGCGGACCGAGTTGGAGCCGATGTCGACGATTCCGATCGGCTCGGCGTGAAGCATCGCCCCCGGCCTCACGAGCCGCGACGCACGCGCAGCTTCGGCACCGACCCGCTCTCCTTGAGCGCGGCGCCGCGGCCGGACAGCGAGGGATTGGTCATGAAATAATGGTGGAGGTTGAACGGCCGGTCGTCCTCGGGATGGAGCCGCTCGTAGCGGCCGTCGGAGTGAAGCCGCCAGCTCTGCTCGTTGTCGATCAGGTTGGCGACCATCACCTGGTCGAGCACCTGGGCGTGGACGGTGACGTTCTCGAGCGGAAGCATATATTCGACCCGGCGGTCGAAGTTGCGCGGCATCCAGTCGGCCGAGCTGATGTAGACCCGCGCCTTGCGGTTGGGCAGCTCGTCGCCGTTGCCGAAGCACCAGATCCGGCTGTGCTCGAGGAACCGGCCGACGATCGACTTGACCCGGATATGTCTCGGAGAGGCCGGGAACGCCGGGCCTGAGGCAGCAGATGCCGCGGATGACGAGGTCGATCTGGACCCCGGCCTGGCTCGCCTCGTAGAGCTTGTCGATGATCGGCGGGTCGACGAGCGAGTTCATCTTCGCCCAGATCTCGCCGGGCCGCCCGGCCCGGGCGTGGGCGATCTCCGCGTCGATCAGGGCGAGAAGCTCGTCGCGCATCTGGTGCGGGGAGGTCGAAAGCAGTTCGAGGTCGCGCGGCTCGACATAGCCGGTGATGTAGTTGAACAGCTGGGCGACGTCGCGGCCGACCCGGGGGTCGGCGGTGAAGAAGCTGAGATCGGTATAGATGCGCGCGGTGACCGGGTGGTAATTGCCGGTGCCGAGATGGCAGTAGGTCCGGTAGCCGCGCTCCTCGCGGCGGACGACCATCGAAACCTTGGCGTGCGTCTTCCAGTCGATGAAGCCGTAGACGACCTGGACTCCGGCGCGCTCCAGCGCGGAGGCCCAGAGCAGATTCTGCTCCTCGTCGAACCGGGCCTTCAGCTCGACCACGGCGGTGACCGATTTGCCCGGCCTCGGCGGCGTCGATCAGGGCGCGGATCACCGCCGACTGCTTGCCGGCGCGGTAGAGCGTCTGCTTGATCGCGACGACGTCCGGATCGGCGGCGGCCTGCTTGAGGAACTCGACCACCACCTCGAAGCTCTCATAGGGGTGGTGGACGACGATGTCCTTGGTCTGGATGGCCGCGAAGCAGTCGCCGCCATGCTCGCGGATCCGCTCCGGGAAGCGCGGCGCGAAGGGCGCGAACTTCAGGTCGGGCCGATCCTCCTCGTAGAGCGCGTCGAGATCGGCGATGCCGAGGAAGCCGGTCGATTCGGTGACGATCGCCTCGGCCGCACCGACCCCCTCGCGCACCATGGCGACGAGCTCGTCCGGCATCTCGGCCGACAGCTTGAGGCGGATGACGCTGCCCGCGGCGGCGGCGCTTGATCGCGCTCCGGAAGTAGCGGACCAGGTCCTCGGCTTCCTCCTCGACCTCGATGTCGCTGTCGCGCAGGATCCGGAAGGCGCCGCCGCCGACCAGCTCGTGATCGGGGAACAGGGCCGCGATGTTGCGCCGGATCAGGCTCTCGACCGCGATGTAGCGGGCCTCCGCGCCCGGCAGGCGGACGAAGCGCGGCCAGGGTCGAGGGCACCATCAGCAGCTCGCGGATCGGCTCGCCGGTGCGCCGGTGCCGAAGATCGAAGATCAGCGAGAAGCCCCGGTTCGGGATGAACGGAAACGGATGGGCGGGATCGATCGCCTGCGGCGTCAGCACCGGGAAGATCTGCTCGCGGAAATGGCGCTCCAGCCATTCCGCCGACTCGGCGTCGAGCGCGCCGCTGCCGATCACCGCCACGCCCGCTTCGGCGAGGGCCCGGCGCAAGCTCCGACCAGACCTGCTGCTGGCTCTCGGTCAGCTCGTCGGCCTCCTCCGCGACCGCGGCGAGCTGCTGCGCCGGGCGTCAGGCCGTCCGCCGACGCGTCCTCGACTCCGAGCAGTCGGTGGGCCTTGAGCCCGGCGACCCGGACCATGAAGAATTCGTCGAGATTGCTGCCCGAGATGGAGAGGAAGCGAAGCCGCTCGAGCAAGGGATGGGCCGGGTTGCGACGCCTCCTCGAGGACCCGCCGATTGAACGCGAGCCAGCTCAGCTCGCGGTTGAAATAGCGCTCCCGCGGCGACAGCGCGCTCGCCTCGGCGGGCGGCGAAGGGGCAGCTTGGGAGTCCATCAGCTCTGGCTTCTCGCCCTCTTGATCATGCCGCTTTCCGCAAGCGCCCTGCGTGCCATTGCCACCGTAATGCGACGATGATGTGACAGAAGCGCGCGGTCGAGCGCGACGACAGCCTGCTGAACGGCCAGATAGGAGCGTTCGATCCGGGGCACGACATAAGCGGGCACCTCCGGCGGGACGGCGACTCCGCGATCGCCGAGCAGCTTGACGATGAGGTCGCCGATCAGCCGGTCGTCGGGATCGCCGAGCGCGACGTGGGGCGTCGCCGCCAGCCGCGAGCGCAGGTCGGGCAGGGTCACCTGCCAGATCGGCGGCGGGGCGTCGGCGACGATCAGCAGCGGCCGGCGCGACGACTGAGCCTCGTTCCAGGCGTGGAAGATCGCTTCCTCGTCATGATCCTCGGCATTGTCGAACAGCCGGCCGCCGGTCTTGCGGACGAACAGTCGGCCGAGCAGGCTCCGGCCCGATTTGCGCGGGCCGGTGACCAGGGTCGCCATGACCGGCCAGACCGACCAGCGCTTGAGATGATCGAAGGCGGCGCGGTTGGAATCGGAGATGAGGAAATCCTCATCGCGGTCGGCTACCGGCCAGTCGAGCGGCAGCGCGATCTGCGGCACGTCAGTCGCCGCCCCGCGACAGGCGCAGGCTGTTGCCCGAGCCCGAGACCCGCCAGCCCTGCGCCTCCAGCGCCGCGAGCAGCGCCGCGGGCTCGCCCATGTAGCTGACCCGCATCGACGAGGTGCCGCCGATGTCCGGATCGGTGGTGAAGGCCGAAGTCACGCCCGGGACCCGGCTCACCGCCAGCTCGGCCCGGCCGATCGCCGCCTGATCCGGCGTGTCGACCTCGATCCGGAGCACGGTGACCGCGCCGACCGGCGAGGGTCCGAGCGGGAGGCGGAGCCTCGGTCTCCTCGACCTCCGTCTCCTCTTCCGGCTCCTCGACGAGCGGCGGCTCGGGAACGATCAGCGACGGGTCGGGCCTGAGCTGCCCGGCGGCGAGAGCGCCGGCTGTAGACGCAGATCGAGCCGGCGCACGCCCTCGTCGAGCAGCCGCGGGATGGCGGCGCTGTTCTCGACCCGAAGGGTGAACTGGCCGAGCAGCCGGTTGTCCGGGCCGTGGCGGGCGGTGAAGGTGGCGACGGCCGGACCGCCCGGATAGAGACGCTTCAGATGGACTTCCGGCACGATCACGTCGGCGGCGCCATATTGGTCGAGCAGCATCCGCCACCAGCCGCGGCCCGGGCCGCCGGCTCTGGGTGACGTTGAGCAGCAGCGGATCGATTCCGGAGCCGGTCGGCCGGACATAGTCGACCGGGCTGTTGCCGGTGCGGAAGCGGGCCCAGGCCTGCTGCCACTGGTTGCGCGACTCGAAGCTCTGGAAGGAGGAGCCGGTCAGCATCACCGGGATGACGAGCATCGGCGCGGAGCGTCGGACAGAGCCGCTCACCCCGAGCAGCTGGCCGGTGCGGGCGCGGTCGAAGAGGATGCCGAGGGTGGCGATATAGCGCTTCGGGCCGATCTGCTCCTGCTCGACGACGATCCCGGAGACGAGGCCGTTCAGCGCCGAATCGGTCAGGCCCGGCGCCTGCTCGATCGGGCCGGCCGTTGGTCTTCGCCCAGAGCGCCTTCCAGCCCTTCTGCTGCGCCTGGCGCCAGCCTTCTTCGCGCGCCTTCTCGGCGGTATCGGCGGTGACGTCGACCTCGATCCCGCCGATCTCGAAGGTGCTGGCGCTGTCGATCGGCGGAACGCCGCGGTCGGCGCCCTCGAGCTGGGCCCAGACCGCCCGTCCGGCCAGGAGCGAGGCGAGCAGGGCGACGATCAGGAGGGGCAGGCGGCCGGTAAGCTTCACGCAGCGCCTTTTGGCGACTTGGGCGTGGAAATCCAAGCGCGATGTGCTTCCCGGCGAAGGCCGGGATCCAGCCCGGGCTCCCCCGAGCGGCCTGGGCCCCGACCTGCGCCGGGGAATAAAGGGCTTCAATATCGTCGGCACTGGCACTAGGCGGCGGCGATGGGCGAGCGCGACAGCTACACTTACGCCAAGGCGGGCGTCTCGATCGCCGCCGGCAATGCGCTGGTCAGGGCGATCGCGCCGCTGGCCAGGTCGACCGCGCGGCCGGGCGCCGACGCCTCGCTCGGCGGCTTCGGCGGCTTCTTCGACCTCAAGGCGGCCGGCTATCGCGATCCGCTGCTGGTCGCGGCCAATGACGGCGTCGGAACCAAGCTCAAGCTGGCGATCGAAGCCGGCCGGCACGAGGGGGTCGGCATCGACCTCGTCGCGATGTGCGCCAACGACCTCATCGTCCAGGGCGCCGAGCCGCTCTTCTTCCTCGACTATTTCGCCACCGGCAAGCTCGACAACGCGGTGGCCGAGCGGGTGATCGCCTCGATCGCCGAGGGCTGCCGCCAGGCCGGCTGCGCCCTGATCGGCGGCGAGACCGCCGAGATGCCGGGCATGTATGCGCGAGGGCGATTACGACCTCGCCGGCTTCTGCGTCGGAGCGGTCGAGCGGGGCGAGGCGCTGACCGGCGCCCGGGTCGCGGCGGGCGACGTCATCCTCGGCCTCGCCTCGTCGGGAGTCCATTCGAACGGCTATTCGCTGGTCCGCCGGCTCGCCGCCGACAAGGGCTGGCGGCTCGACCGGCCGGCCCTGTTCGATCCCGAGCGGCTGCTGATCGACGCCCTGCTGGCGCCGACCCGGATCTACGTTCGGCCGCTGCTGCCGCTGGTCCGCGCCGGCAAGGTGCATGCGATGGCGCACATCACCGGCGGCGGCCTGCTCGAGAACATCCCGCGGATCCTTCCGCGAGGCCTTCACGCCCGGATCGACGCCGACGCCTGGCCGCAGCCGCGGCTGATGGCCTTCCTCCAGGCCCAGGGCAATATCGAGCCCGAGGAGATGGCGCGCACCTTCAACTGCGGCGTCGGGATGGCGGTGATCGTCGCCGAAGACGAGGCGGAGCACGTCTCGCAAGCGCTTGAGGAGGCCGGTGAAACGGCGTTCCGCATCGGCCGAGGTCGAGGCCGGGGCGCGGGGCTGCACGGTGCGCGGATCGCAGGGCAGCTGGAGCGCTCGGGGCGACTGGAGCGCCTCCCACCATGGCTGACCGGGTGCAGGTCGGAGTGCTCATTTCCGGGCGCGGCACCAACATGGTCGCGCTGAGCGAGTACAAGCGCCGGGAGGCGCGCTCCTACGAGCTCGCCCTGGTCGCCTCGAACGTGCCCGAGGCGCGCGGCCTGGTCGCCGCGAAGAGGTTCGGGATCCCGACCTGGGCGCTCAGCCACAAGGGGATGGAGCGCGAGGAATATCGACCATCGGCTCGACCTGGCGCTGCGCGAGCATGACGTCGAGCTGGTGGCCCTGGCCGGCTACATGCGCCTGCTCTCGGCCGAGTTCGTCCGCAAGTGGGAGGGCCGGATCCTCAACATCCATCCGTCGCTTCTGCCCGCCTACAAGGGCCTCGACACCCACCGGCGCGCCATCGAGGCCGGCGAGATCTGGGTCGGCTGCTCGGTCCACCTGGTGACCGACGAGCTCGACGGCGGGCCGGTGCTCGCCCAGGCGAAAGTGCGGGTGCGCGAGCGCGAGTCGGTCGAGCAGCTCGCAGAGCGGGTGCTCAAGGAGGAGCACCGGCTCTATCCGGAGACTCTGGATGTCTTCGCGGCGCGCCTGCTGCCGCGTCGCGAGATGGTTCGGGGAGGCGAGGAAAGATGAGCGAGCCGCGGCAAACGGCGGAGGAGCGCAAGGAGGCGGCGGCGATCCGGCGGCGCTGGATCACGCTGGGCGAGATCCTCGCGGTGATCGGGGTGCTGATCTCGGGCCTGGCGCTGTGGAACAGCTGGTCCGAGCGAAGCTCGGCGGAGGAGGAGCGAGCCGCGGCCAAGGCCCAGCAGGCCAACGTCTCGCGAACCCTCCTCCTCAAGCCGAGCGGCGGCGGCAAACGCCTCGCCCTGGCCCCGCACGATCCGGACCAGGCGATCCAGAGCCAGACCCTGGTCTTTCCCTCCGCCTTCGGCCTCGGCCCCTTCGAGACGACGGAGCCCCGGATCGAGACCGAGTGGGTGAAGCGCGCCGTCAGGAAGGCCGAGGGGAAGGGCGAGAAGGTCCGCGGCGACGCCCGGATGCCGGTCGCCATCACCAGCCGATTCGTCGCCAACGGGCGAAGCTTCGCCGACACCGCCCTCTACGACGTCGGCTATCAGGAGAGCGGCGGCGGCCTGTTCGAGGGCAGCGAGGTCGAGCTGAAGGGCCTGTCGCTGATCGAGCGGACGACGGCGGCGAAGGCTCAGGCGCGGCTCGATGCGGTGTGGGCGGCGAGGCGGGCCCGGTAGAGCGCTGTATGCGTCATGCCGGACTTGATCCGGCATCCACCTTCATCTTGGGCTCGGCGAGCGAGGAGAAGGTGGACCCCGGATCAAGTCCGGGGTGACGATTACCCCACGATCTCTTCGGGCTTGAAGAAGAAGTCGATCTCGATCGCCGCATTCTCGGCGCTGTCCGAGCCGTGGACGCTGTTCGCCTCGATCGACTCGGCGAAGAGCTTGCGGATCGTGCCGTCGTCGGCATTGGCCGGGTTGGTCGCGCCCATCACCTCGCGGTTGCGGGCGACGGCATTCTCGCCCTCGAGCACCTGGACGACCACCGGGCCGGAGGTCATGAAGGCGACGAGGTCGTTGAAGAAGGGCCGCTCGCGGTGGACTCCGTAGAAGCCCTCGGCCTGCTCGCGGGTCATCCGCATCCGGCGCGAGGCGACGACCCGCAGGCCGGCCTCCTCGAGCTTGGCGGTGATGGCGCCGGTGAGGTTGCGCCGGGTCGCGTCGGGCTTGATGATCGAGAAGGTGCGTTCGGTCGCCATGGCCGGCTCTGTGCTCCGTGATGTGAGGGGTGATTTGCGCGGCTCTCTAGGGGCGCCGCCGGGCCAGCGCAAGGCTCACGGCCCCTGCACCCACCTTCCCCGCTCGTCCTGCTTCCAGTAGCGGGACTCGACGTCCGCCCTGCCCTTCAGCGCCCGCCAGGCGTCGCGGGCCGGCTCGCGGCCGCCCTCGTCGAAGAAGTAGAAGGTTCGGGCGAAGCCGAGCGCCGCTTCGCGCCAGACGCCGTCGGCCAGGGCGATGTTGGTCGCCCCGTTGGCGGCCTCGGGCGTTGCCGAGAGAAGGACCGGCTGACTCTCCGGCCGCTCCCGCCCATGGGGCAGGAAGCTGTCCCTGGAATAGCTCCACAGAGCCTCGTCGAGCCCGGCGAGGAGCCCCTCCTCCGCCACCACAAGCAGCCGCTCGCCGCCGGCGAGCACCTTCTCGCAGATGCTCGGGAGCACCTGTTCGAGCGGACGGGCGGTGAGGTGGTAGAAGTCGACGCGCATCGCCCGGCGCTAGCGCGCTCCGGCCGCCGAGTCATCAACCCCGGACCGGCTCAGCTCGCCGGGCGGAAGACCATCCGGTGCGGGATGTAGAGGAAGACCTCGGTCGCTCCGGCGCGGCGCCATTCGACCGGGCGGTCGAGGCCGTGCGCCTCGACCTTCTGCTCGGGGCCGAAGCGGCCGGCGACGGCCCGGGCGTCCTGGGCGATCATGTCGAGGAGCTGGCCGCGATACTGGTCCGGAGCGACGATCGAGAGGGTGAGCGAGCCGGCGGCGCGAAGCTCGGCGCGCCCGGCCGCCGGGACCGAGCGGATGAACTCCTCGAGCCGGGTGATCGCCCGGTTGGCCTCGTCGGGGCTGGCGCCGAGGCGGGTCTTGACGAAGAAGCTGACCCGCTCGCTGTCGGGCCGGCCGTCGCCCATGACGGTCAGGGTGCGGTAATTGTCGGCGGTGAGCGGCACCACGATATAGTCGCCGATGGCGAGCTCGATGCCCGAGCGCTGGGCCCGCTCCAGCGCGCTCCGAACCATCGTGAAGATCTCGTTCCGGCGCTGCTCGAGGTCGCGGGTGTCGCCGGCGACGACCACCGGCAGGAGCGCGAAGTCGGCGCGTCGGCGAAGGCCGATGGCGGGCAGGGCGCTGGCATCCTCCTCGACCTCGATCGCCCGGTTGGTGCGCGGGTCGAGATAGACGGGCCGGGCCCGGCTGCCGGTCACGACCACCTCGCCTTCGTTCAGGTCCTGCGCCTGCGCCGGCCAGGCCGCCGCCAGGCCGAGCAGCGCCGCGCCCAGCCATAATCCCGTCTTGCGCATCATGTCCCTCCCCCTGTGCCGGGGGTGAGACTGGGGTCGGCCGGGCGCCGCCGTCAAGCCGGGTTCAACCCTCGTGATTGGCGGCGATGAAGCGGTCGAGCAGGGCGACCCCGTAGCCGGTCGCGCCCTTGTCGTAGAGATGGCTCGCTTTCTCCGCCCAGGCCATTCCGGCGATGTCGAGATGGGCCCATTTGACGCCATTCTCGACGAAGCGCTGGAGGAAGACGGCGGCGGTGATCGAGCCGCCCTCGCGCGGGCCGACATTCTTCATGTCGGCGATCGGCGAATTCGATCAGCTTGTCGTAGGGGTCGCCGAGCGGCATCCGCCACAATTTGTCGCCGCTCTCGGTCCCCGCCGCGATCAGCTGGGCGGCGAGGCCGTCGTCGTTCGAGAACAGGCCGGCATATTCGTGGCCGAGCGCGATGATCATCGCGCCGGTCAGGGTGGCGAGGTCGACGATCACCTCCGGCTTGTACTGGCGCTGCGCCCAGGTGATCGCGTCGGCAGAGGACGAGGCGCCCCTCGGCGTCGGTGTTGATCACCTCGATGGTCTGGCCGGACAGGCTGGTGACGACGTCGCCGGGACGCTGGGCCTTGCCGTCGGGCATGTTCTCGGCGAGCGCGCAGACTCCGACGACATTGGCCCTCGCCTTGCGCCCGGCGATCGCCGCCATCGCCCCGGCGACGGCGCCGGCGCCGCCCATGTCCCACTTCATCGCTTCCATTCCGAGCGCCGGCTTGATCGAGATGCCGCCGGTGTCGAAGGTGATGCCCTTGCCGACCAGGACGACGGGGGTCGCGCCCGCCTTGCCGCCGTTCCAGCGCATCGCCAGCAGCCGCGACGGCCGCACCGAGCCCTGCGCCGACTCCGAGCAGGGCGCCCATGCCGAGCTCGCCCATCTGCTTCTCGTCGAGCACCTCGAACTCGACCCCGAGCGGCTCGAGCCGCTCGCGGCAACGCTCGACGAAGGTCTCGGGATAGATGATGTTGGCCGGCTCGGTGACCAGCTCGCGGGTCAGCGACAGGCCGGCGAGCAGCGCCTCGCGCCGGTTCCAGGCCTCGCCGGCGCCGTCGCCCGCGCCGACGATCACCACTTCCTCGAGCGTCGGCTTCTGCTTCTTGGGCAGCTTGGTCCGGTAGATGTCGTAGCGCCAGCTGCGCGCCGCGGCGCCGAAGCCGATCCGGGCGGCCGCCTCGGAATCGAGGCCGAGCCCGTCCAGATCGATCACCAGCCGCGTCTCGCCGGAGGTCAGAAGCTTGCCGACGAGGGCACCGCCGACCTTCTCGTACAGCGCCTCGTCCTGGCGGCGGTCGCCCAGCCCGACGAGGAGCAGGCGGCGGGCATTGTCCCCCTCCGCGACGAAGGTCTCCGCGATCGAGGCGGCTTCGCGCTCGAAGCGCTGGGCCTCGGCGGCCCGGGCGGCGACGGATCGGGCGCCGGAGTCGAGCCCGGCGAGGCGGTCGGCGACCGTGCTCTCGCTCCACACCGGGCAGAGCGAGGGCATAGGCGCCGGCGGGACGTTCACTGGCGAAGCTGATCTTCATGGGGGATGCTTACTCCTGGCTTTCGCAACGCCTCTAGGCCCTCGTCCCGCCGCTTGCAAAGGGGGCACTCGATCCCCCCCGAGCTTGCCTCGGGGAGGACTGGCATTGCAGCGCCGCGCGTCCAATGCGATAGGCCGGGACGGTCGCGCGTGCTCCTGGCGGCGGGGAAAGTGAAGAAGCTCAATCTCATCTGCCTGACCGCGCTGCCGCTGCTGCTCGCCGCTCCCGGAGCCGCGGCGGCGCAGGAAGGCGCGCCGGGGGTCGACGAGGGCGATGCCGCGGCGGCGGGAGAGGAGCGCGCGACGTCGCCTTCAGCGCCGACGAGCTTTCCTACGACACCGAGGCCGAGCTGGTCACCGCCAGCGGCGACGTGCGGATGACCAGCGAGGGCAATCGGCTGCGCGCCGAGCGGGTGACCTGGAACCGGGCCACCGACGAGGTTCGGGCCGAGGGCAATGTCCGGGTCGTCAATCCGGGCGGCGACGTCGCCTATGCGCGACAGCGTCGTCCTCACCGACGCGCTTCGCGACGGAATCGTCCAGAACATGCTTCTGGTGCTCGCCGACGGCGGCCGCCTCGCCGCCGACAAGGCGGAGCGCAGGGACGGCTACACCACCCTCTACCGGGCGGCTTATTCGCCCTGCGCGGTGCTCACCGAGAAGGGCTGTCCCGAAGAACCCGACCTGGCAGATCAACGCGGTCAAGGTCGTCCACGATCCGGTCAAGCACCGGATCCGCTACGAAGGCGCCTCGCTGAACCTGCTCGGCGCGCGGATCGTCGCTCTGCCCTTCCTGTCGCATCCGGACGGCACCGAGGGCGGCGGCAGCGGACTGCTGGTGCCCGACATCAGGCTGAGCTCGAGCAACGGCTTCGAGCTGTCGGCGCCTTATTATCTCAAGCTCGCGCCGAACCGGGACGCGACGATAACCCCGCACGTCTATACCGAGGTCGCTCCGATGCTGGAGGGCCGCTACCGCCATCTGACCCGCCTCGGCGCCTTCCAGCTCGGCGCGTTCGTCACCTACGGCTCGCGGGTCCCGCTCAGATTCGATCACCGGGATCAAGGACGAGGGCGTCCGCGCCTATCTCGAGGGCAACGGCCGCTTCCAGCTCAACCCGCTGTGGACGCGTCACCGCCTCCGGCCGCTACGTCACCGACCGCACCTTCCTGCGCCGCTACGACATTTCCCGCGACAGCCGGCTGCGCTCGTTCGTCGAGGCCGAGCGGATCACCGCCGACAGCTATATCTCGATCGCCGGCTGGGCCTTCCAGGGCCTCAGGGTCACCGACGTCGCCGGCCAGCAGCCGATCGCCCTTCCCGCGATCGACGCGCGCTGGCGCCTGCCCGGCCGGATCTGGGGCGGCAAGGTCGAGGTGCAGGCGAACAGCCTCGCCATCTTGAGGACCGACGGCCAGGACACCCAGCGCGCCTTCGCCGGCGCGCGCTGGGACCGGCGCAGCCTGACCCGCTGGGGCCAGGAGCTGGTCCTCACCGCTTATGCCCGAGGCGACGTCTATCACAGCAGCGACAATCTGCTCACCGCCACCGCCCTCTACCGGGGCGAGCCGGGATGGCAGGCGCGGGCGATCGGCGCGCTCGCCGCCGAGGCGCGCTGGCCGCTGGTCGGGCCGTTCCTGGGCGGCACCCAGCGGCTGACGCCTCGGCTCCAGCTCGTCGCCTCCGGCGCCACCGACAATCTCGAGATCCCCAACGAGGACGCGCGCTCGGTCGATCTCGAGGATTCGAACCTGTTCGCGCTCAACCGCTTCCCCGGCTACGACCGCTGGGAGAACGGCGCCGCGGGTCACCTACGGGCTCGACTGGGGCCTGGACCTTCCGGGGATCGCGGTCCGCACCACGATCGGCCAGAGCTACCGGCTCGACGACAAGCCCAGCATCCTGCCCCCGGGCACCGGCCTGTCGGGCCGCTTCTCCGATTATGTCGGCCGGACCAACGTCAAGTTCGGGCGCAAGCTGAACCTCGTCCATCGCTTCCGCCTCGACAAGGACGACCTCGCGATCCGCCGCAACGAGGTCGACGCCGTGGTCGGCGGCCGCCAGACCTATGCGACGATCGGCTATCTGCGCCTCAACCGCGACATCGATCCGACGATCGAGGACCTTCGCGACCGCGAGGAGATACGGCTCGGCGGCCGGGTCCGCTTCGCCGGCTACTGGTCGGTCTTCGGCTCGACCGTCATCGACCTGACCGACCGCCGCGAGGATCCGCTGTCGCGCGCCGACGGCTACGAGCCGGTCCGCCACCGGATCGGCATCAGCTATGACGACGACTGCCTCGAGATCGGCGTGACCTGGCGCCGCGACTACGAGGCGGCCGGCGACTTCCGCCGCGGCAACACCTTCCAGTTCCGGGTGGCGCTCAAGAATCTGGGCGCTGAGGGTCGCATCGGTACCGGCAACGGCCGCATCGCCCGGCCGTTGCCAGTATCGAATGCGGACCCTAAGGACTTTCCGTCAGGCGGGGTTCAGCAATTTTCAGGCATCGCTACCGGCCTGCATTAATTGGAGGAATGATGAAGCTCGGCATCTATCACGGGGCGGCGCTGGTGCTGGCCGGCTCACTGGCGGCCGCGGCCGCCGTTGCGCAGACCGTCGGCGACCCGGCCGCGACCGTTCCGACGGCAAGCCTCAACATCCCGTCCAACCCGCAATTCCTGACCGAGGAAGATCCCGAACATCCGCAAGGCGACGGCGATCGTCAACGGCACCGTCATCACCCGCACCGAGGTCGATCATCGCCTCGCCATCATCCGGCTGGCCAGCGGCGGCGAGATCCCGGCCGAGGAGCTGCCGCGGCTGCGCCAGCAGGTGCTTCGCAACCTCGTCGACGAGGTGCTCCAGATCCAGGCGGCCGAGCAGGCCGACATCAAGATCACCAACGCGCGAGGTCGACCAGTATTTCGCGCGCTACGCCCAGAGCCAGTTCGGCAAGACGGCCGAGCAATTCGCCGCCTTCCTGCGCGCCTCCGGCGCGTCGCCCGAGACGCTCAAGCGGCAGATCCACGGCGAGATGGCCTGGGCGCGCCTGCAGCGCAACAAGATCGAGCCGTTCGTCAACGTCAGCGAGGACGAGGTCCAGGCGGTCATCGAGCGGCTCAACGCCGCCAAGGGCACCCAGGAGTTCAAGGTCTCCGAGATCTTCCTCTCGGCGACTCCGGAGACGGCGGCGGAGGTCCGCGCCAACGCGCCGCGAATCGTCCAGCAGCTCGCGCGGCGGCGCCTCCTTCCTCGCTTATGCGCGCCAGTTCTCCGAGGCCTCGACCGCGGCGCTCGGCGGCGACCTCGGCTGGGTCCGTGCCGCGCAGCTTCCGGAGGCGCTCGCCACCGCCGTCCAGTCGATGCCGGTCGGCACGGTCAGCGACCCGATCGCCATCCCCGGCGGCTTCTCGATCGTCGCGGTCACCGACACCCGCCAGGTGCTCACCGCCGATCCGCGCGACGCCGTGCTCAGCCTGAAGCAGATGACGATCCCGCTGACTCCCGGCGGCACCGCGCACAGCTCGAGGAGAAGGCGCAGACTCTGGTGCGCACCGCCCAGTCGATGGGCGGCTGCGGCGGCGCCGAGGCGGCGGCGGCCCGATCGGCGCCGAGGTCATCACCAACGACCAGGTGCGGGTCCGCGACCTGCCGCCGGCGCTCCAGCAGACCCTGCTCGCCCTCGGCACTCGGCCAGGCCACGCCCGCCGTTCGGCTCGTCCGAGCGACCGAGTCAGCGATCCTGGTGCTGTGCGGCCGCGACGATCCCGACCCCGCCGGCAGCCTGACCTTCGACCAGGTCTACAACCAGCTTGCCGAAAACCGCGTCAACCTGCGCGCTCGCCGCTTCCTGCGCGATCTCAGGCGCGATGCGGTGGTCGACTATCGCTAGAAGCCGGCGGTGACCCTCCCCCTGGCCGTCGCGCTCGGCGACCCCGCCGGGATCGGGCCGGAGATCACGGCCAAGGCCTGGGAGAGGCGCGACGCCGAGGGCCTGCCGCCTTTCTTCGCGGTCGGTGTCGCCGGAGGCCGTGCGGGCGGTGTGGGACGGCCCGCTGCAGGTCGTCTCCGGCCCCGACGAGGCCGCGAACTGCTTCCCGGGCCGGCTGCCTGTCATCCGCATCGACGCGGCCGGCGAGACGGTCCCGGGCCAGCCCACTCTGGAAGGCGCCCGCAACTCGCTCGACGCGCTCGAGCTCGCCGTCGGGCCTGGCCCGGTCGGGCGCGAGCTCGGGCCTCGTCACCGGGCCGGTCTCGAAGGCGCAGCTCTACGCGATCGGCTTCACCCATCCCGGCCAGACCGAGTTCGTCGCGGAACGCTGCGGGATCGCCGCCGAGATGGTCGCGATGATGCTCGCCGGACCGACCCTGCGGACGGTTCCGGTGACCACCCACGTCGCCCTTCGCGACGTCGCGGACATGCTGACGACCGAGCTGATCCTGATCCGCGGCCGGACGACCATCCGGGCGCTCAAGCGGCTGTTCGGGATCGAGCGGCCGCGGCTGGCCGTGGCCGGCTTCAATCCCCATGCCGGCGAAGGCGGGGCGCTCGGCCGGGAGGAGATCGACAGGGTCATTCCGGCGATCGAGCGGCTTCGCGAGGAAGGCGCCGAGGTGACCGGCCCGCACGCGCCCGACACCATGTTCCACGCCCGGATGCGCTCGACCTACGACGCCGCGCTCTGCCTCTATCACGACCAGGCGCTGGTGCCGTTGAAGACCCTCCATTTCGACGAAGGGGTCAACATCACGCTCGGCCTTCCGATCGTTCGCACCTCGCCCGACCACGGCACCGCCTTCGACATCGCCGGCCAGGGCAGAGCGGAGCCGACGGCGATGATCGCGGCCCTGAAGATGGCCGCCGACTGCGCCCGCCGGGTCGCGGCGGCGTGAGGCCCCTGCCCCCGCTGCGCGAGGTGATCGCGCGGCACGGGCTGCGCGCCGCCAAGGCGCTCGGCCAGAACTTCCTGCTCGACGAGCAATTGCTCGACCGGATCGCCCGGGTGCCGGGAGAGCTCGAGGGCCAACGCGTCTACGAAGTGGGGCCCGGCCCCGGCGGCCTGACCCGGGCTCTGCTGAGGTCCGGCGCCGAGGTGGTGGCGGTGGAGCGCGACCGGCGCTGCCTGCCGGCCCTCGCCGAGGTCGCCGAGGCGGCGGATGGCCGGCTCAGGGTGATCGAGGGCGATGCCCTCGCCGTCGACGAAGCGAGCGAGGCGGGCCGCGGCGCCCATGTCGCGGCCAACCTTCCCTACAACGTCGGAACCGCCCTGCTGGTGCGCTGGCTCGGCGGCGGAGCCTGGCCGCCCTGGTGGGCGTCGCTGACCCTGATGTTCCAGCTCGAGGTGGCGGAGCGGATCGTCGCCCGTCCCGGCACCGGCGCCTACGGCCGGCTGGCGGTGCTCGCCCAGTGGCGGAGCGAGCCGCGCCTGGCGATGAAGGTCCACCGCTCCGCCTTCGTTCCGCCGCCCAAGGTGATGTCGGCGGTGGTCCACATCGTTCCGAAGCCGGCGCCGGAGGGGGTGCGGGCGGCGACTCTCGAGCGGCTCACCGGCGCGGCGTTCGGGCAGAGGCGCAAGATGCTGAGGCAGAGCCTGAAGGGGCTGCCGGGCGCGCTGGAGGCGCTGGAGAGCGTCGGCATCGATTCCGAACGGCGGGCGGAGACGCTCAGCGTCGACGATTTCGTGGCGGTGGCCAGGGCGATGGACGCCCACCTCTCTCCCTCGAGGGGAGAGGGAAAGGTTCGCGAAGCGAACCCGGGTGAGGGCCCGTAGCCCGTAAGTCCGATACGCCCTCACCCTCGCGCTTCGCGCGTGTCCCTCTCCCCTGCAGGGAGAGGATTTTAGTTCTTCGGAGCCCCGACCTCGGGCCGCTGGGCGGTCATCACCTCGGGCGGCGGGCCCTTGGCGATGACGGCGGCGAGCTGGGTCGCCTGCGGGCAGGGCGCGGCGCACAGGCTCTTGATCCGCTCGAGATTCTTCTTGGCCCGCTCGACCGCTCCGCGCTGGACGAGGGCCTCGCCCTGGCCGGCGAG
The DNA here is from genome assembly GCA_963716155.1 of uncultured Alphaproteobacteria bacterium. Classification (GTDB taxonomy): domain Bacteria; phylum Pseudomonadota; class Alphaproteobacteria; order Sphingomonadales; family Sphingomonadaceae; genus Allosphingosinicella. The sequence continues at coordinate 608,755 of OY970297.1, read as the reverse complement.
GGCGGCGACGTCGTTGGGCTCGAGCTTGAGCGCCTCGAAATAGAATTTGATCGCCTTGCCGGGCAGCTTGAGGCCCTGCGCCGCCCTGGCGAGGCCGATATAGGCCTGGCGGTTGCGCGGATCGACGGCGAGCGCGCTCTCGTAGAGGTCGGTCGCGTCCTGGTAGCGGGCCTGCGCCGCCAGCGCCTGGGCCTCGCCGGCGAGGGCGACCGAGCGGGCGTCGATCTGATCGTCGGGCTTCTGGCCCTGGCCTGCGCTCGCCATGGTCGCCAAAGCGACGGCGACGGTGAGGGCGATCGGGGTGAGGCGCATCAGTAACTCCATGATCCTGTCGTCCGGCGGTCTAGCACGGCGCCCGCCACCGTGCGACGAAAAAGCCGTCCGTGCCGTCCTGCGCCGGGGTGAGTATCCGCCCCGAGCCGGCGGCCCGTCCACCCGCCATTCCACCCAGTTGTGGAACCATGGCTGAACGGGCCTCGAAGGCGGTGGCCTGGCCCCGGCCCTCCTCGGCGAGGAGCGAGCAGACGGCGTAGACGATACGCCCGCCGGGCCTGACAAGTTCCGCCGCAAGGTCAAGGAGATAGGCCTGAAGCTTCAGATAAGCGGCGAGCCTCTGCGGAGTGAGGCGCCAGCGCAGCTCCGGGTTGCGCCGCCAGGTGCCCGTCCCCGAGCAAGGCGCGTCGACCAGCACCAGGTCGGGCGCGTCGACGAGGTCGGCCAGCGCCTCGCGCTCGCGGCCGGGATCGAGCAATCGCGGCTCGACGATCGTCACCCCGGCGCGCCTCAGGCGGAGCTCCATTCGCGAGAGCCGGCCGCGGTCTGTGTCGGAGGCGATGAGCCGGCCGCGATTGCCCATTTCGGCGGCGAGGGCGAGGGTCTTGCCGCCGGCGCCGGCGCAAAGGTCGATCGCCGTCTCGCCCGGGGCGGCCGAGCAGGCCAGAGCGAGGAGCTGGCTGCCTTCGTCCTGGACCTCGACCAGCCCCGCCTTCCAGGGCTCGCTCTCCTCGACCGGGACCGCGTCGGCGAGCCGGAGGCCGACCGGGGACAGCGGGGTCGGCACCGCGCCCGGAAAGGCGGCGAGAAGCTCGTCGCGGCCGGAGCGGAGCCGGTTGACCCTCAGATCGAGCGGCGCCCGGGCGAGGAGCGACTGCAGATCGGCCGGAGTCACGGCCGGATCGAACCGGCGGACCAGCCATTTGGGAAGATCGGTCGAGCGCGGCGCCGAGCCGGTCTCGCCCGGCTCCACCCCGGCCGGGCCGTGCGGCGAGCCGTCGAACGCGGCGAGCAGGGCCGGATCCTCGGACGCCAGCCCGAGCAGGGCGGCGCGGCCGGAGCGCGGCGGCTCGGGCCAGGCCCGGATGGCGCGGTAGACGAGCTCGCGGACCGCCCGCCGGTCGCCCGAGCCGGCATAGCGGCGGGCCTTGAAATAGCGGGCGATCAGAGTGTCGGCGGCAGCTCCCCCGCCCTTCGCCGCGGCGATGATCTCGTCGAGCAGGTCGATCGCCGCCTGGGCGCGAGCGGCGGGCGTCATGGCTCAGCCCGACGTCGGGTAATTGGGCGCCTCGCGGGTGATGGCGACGTCGTGGACGTGGCTCTCGCGCAGGCCCGCGTTGGTGATCCGGACGAACTTCGCCCTGGCCCGAAGCTCCTCGAGCGTCGCGGCGCCGGTATAGCCCATCGCCGCCTTGATGCCGCCGACCAGCTGGTGGATGACGTCGCGGGCATGGCCCTTGTAGGGGACCTGGCCCTCGATCCCCTCCGGGACGAGCTTCAGCTGGTCCTTGATGTCGTGCTGGAAATAGCGGTCGGCCGAGCCGCGCGCCATCGCCCCGACCGAGCCCATGCCGCGATAGGATTTGTAGGAGCGGCCCTGGTAGAGGAAGGTCTCGCCCGGCGCCTCCTCGGTGCCGGCGAGGAGCGAGCCGGCCATCACCGTCGAGGCGCCGGCGGCGAGCGCCTTGGCGAGGTCGCCGCTGGTCCTCAGGCCGCCGTCGGCGATGACCGGAGTGCCGGTCGCGGCGGCCGCCTCGGCGGCGTCCATGATCGCGGTGAGCTGAGGCACGCCCACTCCCGCCACCACGCGGGTGGTGCAGATCGAGCCCGGGCCGATGCCGACCTTGACCGCGTCCGCCCCCGCCCCGATCAGAGCCCGGGTCGCCTCGGCGGTGGCGACGTTGCCGGCGACGATCTGGATCGAGTTGGAGAGCTTGCGAAGCCGCTCGACCGCGGCCGCGACCTCCTTGTTGTGGCCGTGGGCGGTGTCGATGACGAGGAGATCGCATTCGGCGTCGATCAGAGCCTCGGACCGCTCGAACCCCTTGTCGCCGACCGTGGTGGCGGCGGCGACCCGGAGGCGGCCGGCCGAGTCCTTGGTGGCCCCCGGATATTTGCCGGTATTCTCGATGTCCTTGACCGTGAACAGCCCGGTGCAGCGGCCGGCGTCGTCGACGACGATCAGCTTCTCGATCCTGCGCTGGTGAAGCAGCCGCTTCGCCTCCTGCGGGCTGACTCCGGGGCCGACCGTGGCGAGATTGTCGCGGGTCATCAGCTCGGAGACCGGCTGTCTCGGATTCTCGGCGAAGCGGACGTCGCGATTGGTCAGGATCCCGACCAGCCGACCGTCCTTTTCGGTGACGGGGATGCCGGAAATCTTGTGCCGCTGCATCAGCTCGAGCGCGTCGGCCAGGGTCTGGTCCGGGGTCATCGTGATCGGATTGGCGACCATTCCGCTCTCGAACCGCTTCACCGCCCTCACCGCCGCCGCCTGCTCCTCGACGTTGAGGTTGCGGTGGAGCACGCCCATGCCGCCGAGCTGCGCCATGACGATGGCCATGTCGGCCTCGGTCACCGTGTCCATCGCCGAGGAGAGGATCGGGATGTTGAGGCGGATCTCCTTGGTCACCTGGGTCGAGGTGTCGGCCTGGCTCGGAAGCACCGACGATTCGCCGGGCTGGAGCAGCACGTCGTCGAAGGTCAGGCCGAGTCTGATGTCCATTCCATGCCTCGCGAGGATTCGGTGGGGTTCTATAGGAGGGGGCAGCAGGGGGCGCTAGGTCCCCTACCCGATGTCGGCAATGGCCGGCGGGGGTGGACAAGTGGCCACGGCAACTAGGGCTGGGGTTGAGCGTCGACTTCTTCCTGTAACCGCGCCCTGCCGAGGCTCCACGCTACGGCCCCGAGCGCCGCCGCGGCCGCCGCGAAGGCCAGCAACGCGGGCCTCGGAGAACCGCGGAGTTCCGAGCCTTCCGACGCCAGGGTTGCGGGCACGGACGGTTGGGCGCTTACGCGGCGGCGAAGCAGCCAATGGGTGGTGATCGAACCGGCGGCGTAGATAGCCACTGCCAGCATCAGATAAACGAGCGCGGGCCACGTACGAAAGTCGGAGCCGAACCGGTCCAGGTAAAGGTGCCCGGCAAGCTCCAACGTCGTGACGCAGGAGATCGCTAGGACATGTTCGAATATGTTCCCGGCAGTGCCAGCAATCGACCTCAACATCTTCATCTCACGGCTCCGCAATCTAACGGCAGGGCAGATGAATAATATATGGAGCGCGGACCCCTCGACTGTGAGCGTTTTCGTCGGATCGCTCCGAACAAGTTGCGGATCGGCCCGGAGAGTTCCGATCGCTCCGGCCAGCCGCAAAGGCGACGCCAACTGGACATCATCAAGTGGCCGCCTTAGGTTTCCCGCAGCATTCAACGACTTCGTTTTCAGACAATCCGAAGAGGCTGGAGGCCGAGGCATGGGACGTCGCGCCCGATAAGCATGGTCTATCGCGAAGAGCCCCCCGTCGGATCGACGGCGCCACTCGCTGACGCGGACTTGGATCCGGTGCAGCTACCCGCCCGCTCGGCGGCGTTCTGGAAGCTCTTCGAAATGGCGTTCGGCGACGGACCGATCAATCCTAACGATGCGGGCCTCAGGCTCATGGCCTTTGCGGAAAGGCTGACCGCGGACGAACTGAAGCGCCTTCTCGCCGGTTTCGAAGGCCTATACGACAAAGAGATCGGTAGGGTTGCCCTGTTCGCTCATAAGCGATCCGATACGATCAGGCGCTATCTGGACAGGCTCAAGAGCAAACCCGACACGCCGCCGATCGACGACTATTTTCTGTTGCTCTCAGCCTATGTCGCAAGCGACGGGAACGAAGAGGAGCGCAAGAGCGTCCGAAGGATTTGGAACGATGTTCGTTCGCATCCCCGACACGGCAAGACCGCGCGACCGACTCCCCAGGTGGACCGCGACGCTAGTGGACCGGCCACCAAGGCCGCCTCGATCCCCGTTGAGATGCAACGCTATCTCACGACCCTGAAGTCTCGACTGAACCGGATCGAGCTTCCGCCCGGCTGGGGCGCAAGCGATCTCTCGCTGGTCGACGTGTTCGTGCCTCCTCCGATCGACCTCATATCCAGGGCTAAATCGTTCGACACGGCAGGTGCGACCTCCCCTCGGGGTTCGCTCGACAGCAAGCCGGAGCTGGGGGAAAAAGTTGCATCGGCTCAACGGATCACGCTGATCGGCGCTGTAGGCACTGGAAAAGGGGTGATCCTGCGCGGGATCGCGCTCGGATATATTGCCCGATCGCTCGGCCACGACGATGCATGGGAATTCTGGTCGCAACGCTTCGGCTTGCTGGAGATCGATTACATCCCCCTCTTCATTGACCTGCGCGATGTCCCGGCGGCGCCCCCGCCCGCAGATTCGGATTGGGGCGCGCTGATCGGGGAAGCGCTCAAACCGATGGCGACCATGCTCGGCCCCGATCATGCCGCGCTGGCTTCGGTTTTGGCCGAACGCGTCCGCCAGCAAATGCCGTTGCTGATCCTGCTCGACGGACTCGACGAACGCCCTGCGGAGGTATCCCGCGGGTTCTTGCGCCTCATCGACCAGATGCGGACCGACAGCGGCAATGTCGCCGTGATCTTTTCCGCGCGGTGGCGCCCCGAACAAGCGATGGACGCCAATCTGCGCGCAGACATTTTCGAAGTGGGCCGACTAACGCCCGACATGGCCGAAAAACTCATCTCCGGCTACCTGGCCGCTGCGGGTGTCGAGGCCAGCGACATCGTTGCGAAGGCCGCCCTCGGCCGCTTCGCCGCCTCCCACGTCTGGCGCGATGTGATCGGCAATCCCCATTCGCTGCTGCTGTTCACGCCGGGGCTTTGGACGCATGGGCCGATCTCCGCGACAGCCACCGTTGATCCGGCCGGGCAGATGCTGCGCGCGCTGCTGCGTCGGCGGGAAGCCACGCGCGGCCTGGCCGATCAAGCGTGCTGGGAATGGCCGATCGGCCATGTCGCACTGCACATGTTGAGCCATGGATTGCAGCAGATCGATTCCCTCGCGCTCTCCGAGCAAATCCAGCGCGCCTATGACCACATACGAGCGCGCCATCCCCATTGCGGACTGCTTCATTCGCCGGATTATTCCTGCGATTGCTATGCCAAGGCGATGCTCGAGTGCGGGTTGTTGCGGCTGAGGATCGACAGCGGCCCGCCATCCGCCGGACACCCTTCGCAATATGATTTCTTCAGCGACCAAGTTCGCGACTGGCTCGCCGCCTCAGCGATCGCCGGCGGGTGGAGCCCTGAGAGCGGCCGCGAGATGAACAATTTCATCCATGACAAGAGCGGCAACGTGCGCAGCGACCGCCGCGACCAATTGCTCGAGTTGATCGCCGTCTCCACGCCGGAAGTGGCAATCGCGCGCCTCGACGAACTGATGAGATTGGACAGCGACGCCAATCTCGCTGCCGTCCTGCTGGCGATGGCGCGCGGAAGAGCCCCGAGCTCCCACCATGACAATATCCTGATCGACAGGATCGCCGCCCGGACCGGCTCCAACAGCATTGAGATAGATCGTGAGCTTTTGCTCGCCCTTGCGGCGGAATTCGGTGCGCCGCACCTCAAGCCCACCGCCTGGGCCATAATAGCCGGTCTGTGGCTGAATCTCTCGGGTACCCGCCGCAGCGACTTTTCCGTCATCGTCCAGCGCGGCTGGCTGGACGTCGAGGCCTATGTCGAGGGCATCCGTGCCCGCGTGGGTGGAACGGATGGCGCGGATGCTTGCGCCGCCATGTTCGAAGTTCTCGAATTCGCCTTTTCAGTGTCACCTTACGCACTCAACGAAAAGCAGAACGCGGCACTTGAAAGCGTGGTGCGCGCCATTGCGGCGAACCTCGTGGCGGGGGGGGTGCGGGCGGCCTTCGCCGCATGGGCCCTAAGCTGGGTTTACCGGGCCCGCGATGATTTCCAGCCTTGGCTCGAGCAGGAGATTGCCGACCGAGCGCATTTGCTCGATCTGCTCGGCGGCGATGCCACGGTCCAGATAGGCAGGATGGCCGCCGGGCATCTGCTGATCCGTAAGATGCGCCTGCACCGCGACCTGGCCAATGAGTGGGCTGCGACGCTGGATGCCGGCAAGCCCTTTGGAACTTCCATAGGTACGGTTGCGCGGCCCCACGACGCGGATGTGCGGGCAGCGGTGGAGCGGGCCCTGCGCCAGGCAAAATCGGAATCGGCCCGGGCGGGCCTCGCGGTCCTTGCGCTCGAGGCCGGCAGCGAGGATCCTGCGATCATCTCCGATGCGCTTAAAGCCACGATTGAGCCTCCATCCGCTTTTTTCGTGACGCGCATCGTCCGCGCCCTGAGCGGCCTCCCGGACGAACTCAGGGCACCGGCGCTCGCGCGCCTGGCGGCGCAACGTCCCAACTCGGGACCTTCGGTAGAGGCGTTACTCGGCCTTCTCGCCACCTGCAGCCGCAAGTCCGTCGAGGCGATCTGGGAGGACATGAGCTACGGATTCGACGAGAATCAGCTGGCGATGATCGAAAATCTTCTCTTTGGCGACGAGCTGCCGGACGATCAGACGTGAAATCCGTAATGCTCCAGCAGGTAATCCCTCACCTCCTCGGTCGGAGATTCTCCATAGCAGGAGGCGATTACGCGTCCGTAGTCCTCGAGATCGACAGTGCCATCGCCGTCTATAGCCGCGAGAAACTCAGTTTCGCGGTCAGGCATGACGAGAACGAAATAATAGGCCCACCGGCCGGTCGTATCCTTCGCCTTCAGCTTGTGAACGAGGTGGCCGCGCGTTGCGATGAGATCGTCGCTGAACGATCGGACTGGGTGGGAACGCGGCTGCCGAACCCGGCGACCGCAGTCCGCTGCGGGTTCGGCCGGGCCGGGCGCGGAGTCTGGATCGTCGCTCATCAGTGAGGCTCCATGTCACGCCTTTTCTAGCAAACAGGAGGGGCCGCGAACACGGTATTTGAAAGTTGAAGAATCGGCCGCTTCAAGTCGGCTGCGGCCTTTTGCCTGGCGAAGGCAAAAAAGAAGCGGCCGGTCGAATGACCGGCCGCTTCGATTTTCCGGCGAATGCCGGCTGCGCTCAGAAGCGCAGGTGCAGGCCGACGTTCGGGCGCAGCGTGTCGAAGGACACGGTGTCGACCGCGACCCGGATGCCCATGCGCTCGCCGACCGCGATGTCGGCGCCGACGCCGAAGGTGAGGTCGCCGATCGTGTCGCTGACGTCGAGATCGTCGTCGTCGATCAGGTCCTCGTCGACGCCGAGCAGGCCGGCGCCGTCGATGTTGATCCACTGGTAGCCGGCGCGGGCGAAGATGATCGTGCCGCCCTTGGCGCGGTAGCCGATGCGGCCGGCGACGCCATATTCGGAATCGATCGGGCCGTTGCCGAGGTTGAAATTGCCTTCGACGCCGATCACGGCCGCCTTGCCGATATCGAAGTCGACGCCGCCATAGACGCCGTAGGTCAGCGCGGAATCGTCGAGATCGAAACCGGCGGTGTCGATGTCGTCGTCGTCAACGCCGAGATTGTGGAAACCCGCGCCGACGCCGACATAGGCGTGGGTGGTCGGAGACGTCTCCTGGGCGTGGGCCACGGTCGGAACGGCGAACGGCAATACTATGGCGCTCGCGAGCAAAGCTATTTTCTTCATGAAGATTCCTTAGATTAACTTGTCGCCCCCCGGCGACCAGCAGGACGCTGGCTATCGGATATAGGCGGCCTTTCAAGAATTAAATGGCGCGGGCGGAAACCGGACGCGGAATCCTGCAAGACTGTGTTGGAAAAACAACAGCATGGGTGGCCTTTCCCTTCCCGGAGCGCCGGTCGCGCGGGGGGTCGATCCCCCTTCCCGGGACTGATTTCGCTCCGTGACTGTGCCGATCCCTTCCGGTAGCGTCGTGCCGCCCAGGGGGAGACGGACGTGACGAAGCCGAGGCGCCTTTACCGAAGCCTCTACTTCCAGGTGCTGGTCGCGATCGCGCTCGGAGTGCTCGTCGGCTGGCTCTTCCCGGACTTCGGGACGTCGCTGAAGCCGCTCGGCGACGCCTTCATCCGGCTGGTCAAGATGATCATCACGCCGGTCATCTTCCTCACCGTCGCCACCGGCATCGCCGGAATGTCCGACCTCAAGGCGTTCGGGCGGGTCGGGGCCAAGGCGATGGCCTATTTCCTGACCTTCTCGACCCTGGCGCTGGCGGTCGGCCTGGTCGTCGCCAACCTCGTCAGGCCGGGCGACGGCCTCCACGTCGACCCGGCCTCGCTCGACCAGGGCCAGGTGGCGACCTATGTCGAGCAAGGCGCACGAGCAGACGATCACCGGCTTCCTGCTCAACATCGTTCCGGACACCTTCTTCAGCGCCTTCACCTCGGGGCAGATCCTCCAGGTCCTGTTCGTGTCGATCCTGTTCGGCATCGCGCTGGCCCTGCTCGGCGAGCGGGGCGAGCGCGTGCTCGGCGCGATGCGGGTGCTGACCGCGATCATGTTCCGGATCGTCCACATCTTGATGTACGCCGCGCCGATCGGGGCGTTCGGGGCGATGGCCTATACGATCGGCGCCTACGGCATCGACACCCTCGCCAATCTCGCCAAGCTGATCGCCACCTTCTACGCCACCTCGTTGCTGTTCGTCCTCGTCGTGCTCGGGCTGGTGGCGCGGGCGGCGGGCTTCTCGATCTTCGGCCTGATCCGCTACCTCAAGGACGAATTGCTGCTCGTCCTCGGCACGTCGAGCTCGGAAAGCGCGATGCCGCTGCTGATGGAGAAGCTCGAGCGCGCCGGCTGCCCGAAGCCGATCGTCGGCCTGGTCGTGCCGACCGGCTACAGCTTCAACCTCGACGGCACCAACATCTACATGTCGCTCGCCGCTCTGTTCATCGCCCAGGCCACCGACACGCCGCTCGGCTTCGGCGACCAGATGCTGCTGATGGCCGTCGCGATCCTCAGCTCGAAGGGCGCGGCGGGCGTGACCGGCTCGGGCTTCATCGTCCTCGCCGCGACCCTGTCGGTGCTTCCGACGGTACCGGTCGCGGGCATGGCGCTGATCCTCGGGGTCGACCGCTTCATGAGCGAGTGCCGGTCGCTGACCAATTTCATCGGCAATGCGGTCGCCACCATCGTCGTGTCGCGCTGGGAGGGCGCGGTCGACCTTCGCCGGCTCGAGGCGGCCTTCGCCGGAGCCGGCGGCGATTTCGAGGAAGCCGAGAGCGACGCCCTCCAGATCGAGGGGCGAAGCGACGTGGTTTAGCCGGGGAACGGCCATGGCGTCGCCGGCGCGAATGAGGCACTAACCGCCCGTGGCCCAGCCAGGAGACGATCCCGATGCCGCCCTGGTCGCCGCCGCCGCGGGCGGGGACCGCTCGGCGTTCGCGGCGCTGCTCCAGCGCCATTACGACCGCATCCACGGCCTCGCCTGGCAGCTGACCGGCTCGCGGGCCGACGCCGACGACGTTGCCCAGGACGTCTGCTGCGCGCTGGTCGAGAAGATCGGCGGCTTCCGCGGCGAGGCGAAGTTCGGCACCTGGCTGATCGGGATCACCTACAATGCCTGCCGCGACCTCAAGCGGCGGCGGCGCTCGTTCCGGGGCCTGACCGAGCGGCTGACCGTGCTGGCCGGGCTGGCGCGGCCGCCGGACGGCCGCGACGCCTATGATTCGATCTGGCTGAGCAGCGCGATCGCGCGGCTGAAGCCCGCCTATCGCGACGCGGCGGTTCTGGTCGGCGGCCAGCAGCTCAGCCACGCCGAAGCGGCCGAGATACTGGGGGTGGCGGAATCGACGGTGTCGTGGCGGATGCACGAGGTGCGGCGGATGCTCGGCGGCGGCGGATCTTGAACCGCTGCCCCGCCTTTCGCTGGAGAGGGGAAAAAATTTTCCAAGGATATCCCGGGCCGGCGCGTCCCAGTGACATGCGGACGAAGATTGCGCCGCTGCCACAGGGAGAAAAACCAATGACCCGCTTCAATCCGGCGCTCGGAGTCGGCCTCGCCGCCCTCGCCCTCGCCTCCTGCTCCAAATCCCGAGTCGAAACCCTGCCGACGGCCGAGCAGCTGCCGCCGGCCGAAGCCGTCGCCGCGGCCGATGCCGGCGAGGACTTCGTCGTGACCGGCAGCCGGATTCCCAGGCCCAACCTCGAATCCTCGGTTCCGATCACCGTTCTCGACAGCCACAGCTACGCCGCCCCGGCCGGCGAGGCGCCGAGGGCCGTAGCTCCGGCTCCGGCTCCGGCGCCGTCCCCCGTCATCGTCTCCGGCCAGCGGATGGCGCGCCCCGACGCCCATGCCTGGCAGCGGCCGTACAACCCGCCGGAGATCGGCCGCGACCGCTTCACCGGCACGTCCGAAAATCCGTTCAAGGTCGCCGCCGAGGAGCCGGTCTCGACCTTCTCGATCGACGTCGACACCGCCTCCTATTCGTGGGTGCGAGCTTCGCTGACCCAGAATGTTCTGCCGCAGCCGGCGGCGGTCCGGACCGAGGAGATGATCAACTATTTCCCCTACGATTATGCCGCGCCGCAAAGCGCCGCCCAGCCGTTCAACAGCCATATCTCGGTCTTCCCCAGCCCGTGGGCGCCGGGTCGCAAGCTGGTCCGGATCGGAATCAAGGGCTTCGACGTCCGGCGCGCCCGGCGGCCGCGCGCCAACCTCGTCTTCCTCGTCGACACGTCGGGGTCGATGCACCAGGCCAACGGCTGCCGCTGGTCAAGCAGTCGCTGGCCATGCTGCTCGACCAGCTCGAGGCCGACGACCGGGTCGCCATCGTCACCTATGCCGGGACCGCCGGGACCGCGCTCGAGCCGACTCCGGCGGGCGACAAAGCGGCCATCCTCGGGGTGATCGACCGGCTCGGCGCGGGCGGAAGCACGGCCGGCGCCGAGGGCATCCGCCAGGCCTATGCGCTGGCGGAGCGCAATTTCGATCCCAAGGGCGTCAACCGGGTGATCCTGGCGACCGACGGCGACTTCAACGTCGGCATCACCGACCCGAACGAGCTCAAGGGCTTCGTCGAGCGCGAGCGCGGCAAGGGCGATATTCCTCTCCGTGCTCGGCTTCGGCATGGGCAATTACAACGACGCCCTGATGCAGACCCTGGCCCAGAACGGCAACGGCGCCGCCGCCTATATCGACACCGTCGCCGAGGCCCGCAAGACGCTGGTCGACGAGGCGACCTCGACCCTCTTCCCGATCGCCAAGGACGTGAAGATCCAGGTCGAGTTCAACCCCGCGACCGTCGCCGAATACCGGCTGGTCGGCTACGAGACCCGGATGCTCGCACCGCGAGGATTTCGACAACGACAAGGTCGATGCCGGCGAGATCGGCTCGGGCCAGAGCGTCACCGCGCTCTACGAGATCGTTCCGGTCGGCGGGCCGCGGATGCTCGGCGACCTGCGCTACTCGACCCCGGTCCGCCGGACGGCGGGGACGGGCGAGCGAATATGGCTTCGTCAAGATCCGCTACAAGCTGCCCAAATCGGACACGAGCCGGCTGATCTCGACGCCGATCGACCGCTCGAGGGAGGTCGGCCGCTTCGCCGACGCGCCGCGCGACGCCCGCTTCGCGGCCGGCGTGGCGGCCTTCGCCGAGCTTCTCCGCGGCGGCAAGTACAGCGGCTCGACCGGCTATGACGAGGTTCTCGCCATCGTCGGCGGAGCGCGTCGGCGAGGATCCGTTCGGCTATCGCTCCGAGCTGGTCGAGCTGGTCCGGGCGGCCAAAGCGGCGCGCTCGATGCCGAGCTGAGATGACCGAAGGCGGCGGCGGGCGATGCAGGTTCGACCCGCCGCCGCTTTCCCGATAAGGTCCAGGCGATGAGCCCGGCTGACGACGACATTTCGGCCGCTTTGCCGCGCCCGCCCCGCCCCGCCCCGGCCCGGCGCGAGGCGGCGATCGCGGCGGCGATGCGCCGGTTCGACGGGATCGGCGAGCCGGAGCCGGCGGCGAGGCCCGCGTCGGCGGCCGCTTCGTGGGCCCGGCGGCCCTATCTGGGCGCCCTGGCCGGCGCCGCTCTGGTCGCCGTCATCGCCTTGCCGCTGGCCTGGACGGCCTTCGACGAGCAGCCCTATCGCGAGGCCCGCAAGCCGCCCGCCGCGGCGGGTCCGCGGCCGGCCCCTCCCGCGCCCGCCGCCGAGCCCGAAGCGCCGCCGCCGCCGCGCCAGGTTCTCGAGCCGCGGCCTTCGGCGCCGGCGGCCGCCCATCGGGACCCGGCCCCGGTCGTCGCTCCGGCCGATGCCGCGAAGGCGGGCGCCGGCCCCGCCGCGGCGTCTCCGCCGCTCGACTTCGCGCCCGCGCCGCCGCCGGCCGAACCGGCGCCAAGGGCGGTCCAGGCGCCGGCCGGCGAGGCCGAGGCCGACCAGGTCATCGTCACCGGGTCGCGGATCCCGCGGCCCAACCTCGAATCCTCCTCACCCATCACCGTCATCGATTCCGCGCCGGCCGCGACCGCCAGGCGCAGCTCGGCCGCCCGGGCCGAGCGGAGCGGCGACTGGAACGCCTGCACGGTCGAGGATCCCCGCCGGAGCCTGGCCGGCTGCCCGGCCGCCGCCGCCGAGGGGCTGGAGCGCGCGTGGAAGGGCGACTGGGACGGCGCCAGCCGGGCTTTCGACGAAGCCGTCGCCGCGGCGCCGCGCTCGTCAGACGCCCATCTCAACCGGGCGCTGGTCCGCCGCCGGGCCGGCGAGCTCGAGCGCGCCCTCGCCGACCTCGACCGGGCGGTTCGCCTCTCGCCCCGCAAGGCGCGCTATTATTACCATCGCGCCCGGGTGCTGCGTCAGCTCGGCGATGCCGACCGAGCCCGCGCCGACGAGGCGAAAGCCGTCGAGCTCGACCCGCTCTATTCGGCGGTCGTCCCGGAGGATTGAACCGCCGGCCTTGCCGCTTCAGGCGGCCCGCGAACGCTCCATCGCCTCCGACGCCTCGAGCCAGGCCGATTCCGCCTCGGCGAGCTCGGCCGTCGTCGCCGCCAGCCGCTTCATCAGCTCGCTCATCGTGCAGTCGCGGTCGCCGGGCGCCGCGGCGGCCGGGTCGAACATGGCGCGCTCGATCTCGGTCTTGCGGGCCTCCAGCCGGGCCACCGCCGCCTCGGCGGCCTCGACCGAGCGGCGCAGCGACTGGCCACGCGCCCGGGCCTCGGCCTCGGCCCGGCGCTCGTCCTTGCGGTTGCGCTTCGCCGCCGGCCGGTCGCCGCCGCCCTCCTGGTTCCGGCCGAGGATGAAGTCGGTATAATCGTCGAGGCTTCCGCCATAATCGCGCGCCGTGCCGCCGTCGACGAGGACCAGCCGGTCGGCGGTGAGCTCGAGCATGTGGCGGTCGTGGCTGACCATGACGACGGCGCCGCGATAGTCGTTGAGCGCCTGGACCAGCGCCTCGCGGGCGTCGACGTCGAGATGGTTGGTCGGCTCGTCGAGGATGAGCAGATGCGGCGCGTCGCGGGTGATCAGGGCGAGCGCGAGGCGGGCGCGCTCGCCGCCCGACATGTTGGCGACCGGCATCACCGCCTTGACCCCGGAGAAGCCGAACCGGCCGAGCTGGGCCCGGACCGCCGCCGGAGTCGCCTTCGGCATCAGCCGGCTCATATGCTGGAGCGGGGTCTCGTCGCCGTGCAGCTCCTCGACCTGATATTGGGTGAAATAGCCGACCTTGAGCTTGCCCGACGCGTTCATCGCCCCTTCCATCGGCGGAAGCTGGGCGGCGAGCAGCCGCGCGAGCGTCGTCTTGCCGTTGCCGTTGCGTCCGAGAAGAGCGATCCGCTCCTCCGGATCGAGCCTGAGGTCGAGCCTCGACAGCACCGGCTCGCCCGGCGCGTAGCCGACCGCGGCCATGTCGAGCGTGATCAGGGGCGGCTTCATCTCGGCCGGGCTGGGGAAGTCGAAGCTGAGGCTCGGATCCTCGGCGACCGCCGCGATCGGCGCCATCCGGGCGAGCGCCTTCACCCGCGACTGGGCCTGCTTGGCGGTGCTCGCCCGGGCCGAGTTGCGGGCGATGTAATCCTGCAGCCGGGCGCGCTGCGCCGCCTGGTTGGCGCGCGCCGATTCGAGCTGGGCGAGGCGCTCGGCGCGCTGGGTCTCGAACGCGTCGTAGCCGCCGGGATAGAGGGTCAGCTTGCCCTGCTCGAGATGGAGGATGTGGTCGGCGACGTTGTTCAAGAGGTCGCGCTCGTGGCTGACGATCAGCATCGTCGCCCGGTAGCCCTTGAGGAAATTCTCGAGCCACAGCGTCGCTTCGAGGTCGAGATGGTTCGACGGCTCGTCGAGCAGCAGCAGGTCCGGGCCCGGAGAAGAGCAAAGCGGCGAGCGCGACGCGCATCCGCCAGCCGCCCGAGAAAGCTGTCGAGCGGCCGATGCTGCATCGCCTCGTCGAAGCCGAGGCCGACGAGGATTCGGGCCGCCTTGGCCGGGGCGGCATGGGCGCCGATCGCGTTCAGCCGGTCGTGGATGTCGCCGAGCCGGTGGGCGTCGTGCGTCTCCTCCGCCTCGTGGAGCAGCCGCGCCCGCTCGACGTCGGCGGCGAGCACGGTCTCGAACGGGGTGGCCGAGCCGGCCGGGGTCTCCTGGGCGATATAGCCGATCCGCGCCGAGCGCGGCATCTCGGCCGCTCCGCCGTCCGGGTCGATCTGGCCCGCGACGACCCGCATCAGCGTCGACTTGCCCGCGCCGTTGCGCCCGATCAGCCCGACCCGCCCGCCCGGCGGCAGCGAGGCCGAGGCGCCGTCGAGGATGGTCCGCCCGCCGAGGCGGACCGTGATCGCGTTGAGGTTGAGCATGGCCGCGCCCCTAGCAGCCGCCGCCCAAAGGGGACACGTACTTTTTCGCGGAAAAGGTACGCCCAAAGGGGACACGTACTTTTTCGCGGAAAAGGTACGTGTCCCCTTTTCAGTCCCGTGTCCCCTTTTCAGTCGCCGCCGGCGCGGTCGGCGAGGTCCATGAAGTTGCGGGCCGCCTCGCGCTCCGTCTCGTCCCTGAAGGCGACGTCGAGGTCCGGGGCGGCGCCGAGCATGTGGAGGAGGGCCCACAGAGCGAAGCGGTTGCCGCGGTCCGTCTCGAGGCCGAGATCGACCTTCATCCGCTCGATCCCCGCCTCCAGGGCGGAAGGCGGGACGGCGGCGAGATCGGCGGTGCCGAAATAGCGGCGGAGCTGGTCGTCGAGGTCCATCCATTCACCTTTAAGCGGCTTCAAACCATCAGGTTACGGCTAAATCCCTCTCCCGCCCTTCGCGGGAGACGGATTTAGCCGGCGCATCGTCCAACGTCCCAAAGCCTAGTCAGCCGTCACCTCCTTCGCGAAGCGCGCGACGTCGGCCAGCACCGGCGCCCGGCGCCGGAACGGGATGGCCACCGCGGCGAGGATCTCGACATGGCCGATCCCGGGATAAAGCTTCAGCCGGACGTCGGCGCCGACCGCCTCCAGCCGGGCGGCGAGGCTTGGGCTGTGCCTCGGCTTGACCCGAGTGTCGCCGGTGCCGTGCAGCAGCAGGGCCGGCGGCGCTCCGGCGGCGGCGAGCCCGACCGGCTGGGTCGCGGCGAGCGGGCGCCACTGGCCGAAAGCGGCGATTGTCGAGGGATCGTCGAGCGGAAGGAAGTCGTAGGGACCGGCGAGGCCGGCGAAGCCCCGTATCGCGGCGCGGTCGCCGCCGAGCAGAGCGGGGTCGAGGGCGAGCATGGCGGCGTTGTAGGCGCCGGCGCTATGGCCGACGAGGACGATCCGGCCGCCGTCGCCGCCGTAGCGGCCGGCCTCGCGCCGGGCCCAGCGCACCGCCTCGGCGCAGTCGCGAAGGAAATCGGGATAGCGCACCTCGGGCACCAGCCGATGGTCCGGGACGAGGACGACGAAGCCCTGCGCCGCCAGCGCCCGGCCGGCGAAGCCATAGCCCTGTCGTCGGCCGCTGTTCCACGAGCCCCCGTAGAGGAAGACGATCACCGGCCGGGGCCGCCGGGCCGCGGCCCGAGGCGCGTAGACGTCGAGCTTCAGCCGCGGGCCGGCCCCGAAGGCGATCCCCTCCCCCACCCGCGCCGACCCGCGGTCCTTCGGCATCAGCGCGTTGAAGGTGCCAAGAGGATCGAGCATCGCCGCCATGGCAGTCACGATAAGGACCAGGGCGAAAGCTGCCGCAAGACGTTTCATCCTCAGACTTTACGGCGCGCACCCCCCTCAGCGCCAGCGCTCCGCGGGCGCGCGGACGTAGTGGCGCCAGACATAGGTCCAGGGGATGATCAGGCCGAACAGGATCGGGCCGTTGCCGATCGAGACGAGGTCGTCGGCGAGGCGCTCGGAGCCCGTCCCCGCCAGCCATTGCGGAAGCCCGAAGGCGAGCAGCCAGATCGTCTTCCAGGCGAACTCGAACAGGAAGATGGGAAGCATGCGAAGCGGGTAGCGGACGCCGAGGACGCCCATCAGCCACAGGCCGCCGAACATGGAGTTGATCATCCCCCGAGCGGCCGGATCCGGGTCGATCAGCGGCGGCAGCGCCAGGAAGAGCCCGGCGACCGCCCAGATCAGGTAGTTCGCACGCAGCAGCCAGAGCCGCCACAGCGGGACCTCGAGATCGGGCGAAGCCACGTCGAGTTCCTCAGGACGCCGCTGGCGCCGCAGCTCCGTCACGGCGCGATCGGCGGAAGGTCCAGGGATCGCCCGGGCGGACGACGTAATTCGCCCAGACGTAGCGCCACGGGATGACGAACAGCAGGAGCGCGCCGAAGGCGGTCTCGAAGACCGAGGTCCGCATCGCCGCGTCGAGCGTTCCGTCGAGCCAGCGCGGCAGGGCGAAGAAGGCGAGCCAGATCGCCTTCCAGCTCAGCTCGACCAGAAGCAGCGGGATCATCTGCAGCGGGTAGCGCAGACCGATCAGAGCCAGCAGCCCGATCGTTCCGATCAGCGACCAGGCGACCCCGGTCATGCGCGGCACCGTCGAGTCATGGCTGAGGATCAGCGGCCAGACCATGTTCGCGATCCCGACCGCCATGAACAGATAGAGGGCCCGCATCACCCACAGACGGATCGGCGAAACCTCGGTCATCATGCTTCCTCCAGGGTCGGCGGGTGGCGGCGCTCGCGGCGGGCGGGGATGAGCGACAGCGCCAGGCCGAGGACGAGCAGCGTCAGCAGCCCGTAGTTCACGAACCAGGCGACATCCGTCATCCGCGCGCCCGGCGCCGCATAGCTTTGCGCGATGAAGCGGCGGGCGAGCGCCTCGCCGAGCAGGACCAGGTAGATGAACGGGACGAGCGCGCGCCAGCGGATCAGGACGGCGATGGCGATCAGGGTGACGGCGAGCTGGCCGAGCGCCGTCAGGGCGAACAGCAGCAGCACCTGGCGCGCCGCCTCGGGCCCGTAGCCGGCCAGCGGGATGCCGTCGGCGCCGACGGCGACCGACTCGGTGTTGAGGATCGAGTTGACGCTCATCACGAGCTTGAGCGCGATCAGCGCTCCGAGCAGCCACAGGGCGGGCCGGAGGCCTTCGAACCGGCTGTCGGCCTGGCGGGGAAAGAGGCGCTCGAGCATGGCGTCAGGCCTGCGGCTCGGGCGAAGGGGGACACGTACTTTTTCGCGAAAAGGTACGTGTCCCCGGGGCGTGGCCGCCGGCGAGCTTCAACCGCGCGATGGCCTTGGCGAAGCGCAGCCGGACCAGCCAGAAGAGCATGAGGCCGAAAGGCGCGAAGGCCGGGACGAACAGCCACGGCGAGCCTCGCACCAGCGCCGGCATCACGTCCTGCTGGCCGAGGAAGAAGGAGCCGGTGGCGACGAAGAAGGCGACGCACATCCGCCAGACGTGGCGCGAGAGGCGCTGCGCGGGCGTCAGCCTTCGGCGCAGGATCGCGTTGAGGTCGAGCGATCCGGCGAGCAGGCAGACTCCGCCGAAGATGAAGACCGGCCCGCGGCCGGCCGGGGTGGTCGATTCTCCCGCGAAGCCGGCCCAGAGGGTGGCCGCGCCGCCGGCGAGCGCCAGTCCGCAGGCGATCCTCTCGAACAGGCCCGTCGTGCCGTCGCGGCGGCGCGCGGCCATCCAGGCGGTGAGGACGAAATAGCAGACGAGGATCCCGCCGAGCGGCGATCCGGGCACCGGCCGCAACGGCTCCAGGATCGCGGCGGTGAGGCCGAGAACGACCATCGCCCCGACGAACCAGCTTCCGGCGCGGCCGTGCCCGGTCCCGCCCTTGCGCATCGCCGCGGCGATCGCGCCGGAAACGAGGGCGATCATGCCCGCGTCGATATGGACCCACATCACGGCCCCGTGCAGCCAGCTTCCGGCCTCCATCACAATCCTGCCCCGCTCGCGACGGCGCGCTCGTCCTCGCCGCCCTCGATTTCCTCGGGCTCGAACTCGAGCAGGTCCCCCGGCTGGCAGTCGAGCGCTTCGCAGATCGCCTCGAGCGTCGAGAAGCGGATCGCTTTGGCCTTGCCGGTCTTCAGGATCGACAGGTTGACGATCGTGATCCCGACCCGCTCGGCGAGCTCGGTGAGAGTCATCCGCCGCGCGTGCAGGATGTCGTCCAGCTTGACGAGGATGGCCATGTCAGACCGTCCCTTCGAGGTCTTCGCGCATCAGCGCGCCGTGCGCGAACACCCGGGCGAGGACGAAGGTGAGGAGGACGGCGAGCCAGCCGTTGATCGAGAAGCCGGCGTCGAGATCGACCGGATGCGCCGGGGTCGACACCGCCTTGCCGATCCCGCCGATGACCATGCTGAGCAGCTGCAGCGCCAGCAGCGTCCAGGCGATCGCCTGCAGGCGCTCGGCATTGGCGGCGACGAAGGGGTCGCCCATCCGCACCGTGTCGACCATTCCGAGCAGCTTCTTGAGGACGAGATAGTTGAGCGGGATCGAGACGAGGCCGAGCACGGCGACGACTCGCAGGGCGAGGACGAGCCGATCCGCCTCGGGTCCCGGAACGAGATCGAACGCGCTCATGATCCAGCGCTCATTGGGCATCACGAGGAGCAGAGCGAGGATCGCCAGGCCGTACAGCCAGTTCACCAGGATCAGCAGCCGCAGAACGACATAGGCGATCGGCAGAGCGGCGGAGTAGGAACGGGGCATCGGCGAACCCTCACGAGCGGTTATTATCGATATACGATAATAGCCTTATCGATAGTCGTCAAGACCTGCATCGAAAGTCGACATGAGGGGTCGTTGCGGGGGTCAGCCGACGCGCCGCGCGCGTGAGCCCGGGCGGCCTAGCGACGCTCGGCGGGGTAGAGCGCCGGATCGGCGAGCTTGCGGCCGAGCGCGACCATCAGCTCGGCATCCTCGGCGGCGCCGTCGAGGACGAGGCCGGGCCCGGGATTGTCGGCGGGCGAATGGTAGGGCCCGGCGAGGAAGCCGCCGAGCTTCTTCATGTCGGAGAAGGAGCCGCCGACCATGATCGCCGGGACTCCGGCCCGGGCCAGCGCCCAGCCGTCCTGGCGCTCGACGAAGGCCGCCGCCTCCTCGTCCGGGTCGAGCCGGCGTCCGGCCTCGGCGACGGTGCGGTCGATCAGCGCGTCGAGCGACGGCCGGCCGCGGCCCATCACCGCAACGCTTTCGCCTTTCGGGGTGATGGCGAGCGTGTCCATGTTGATCGCCGCGACGATCGTCCTGAGCGGAACGACCGGGCGCATCGCGAAATATCCGGCGCCGAGCAGGCCCAGCTCCTCGGCGGTGGTGGCGAGGAACAGGATGTCGCGCTTCGGCCGCGGCCCCCGGGCGAGGGCGCCGGCGATCTCGAGCAGGGCGGCGATGCCGCTGGCATTGTCGACGGCGCCGTTGCAGATCCGGTCCTTCTCCTCCGGCGCGCAGATGCCGAGATGGTCCCAGTGCGACAGATAGAGCAGGCTCTCGCCGGTGCCGCCGGTGCCGCGCAGCCGCCCGACGACGTTGTTCGTCGGGATGTTCGCAACCGACGTCGCCACCTCGAAGCGTCCCCCTCAGCTTCAGCGGCACCGCCGCGAAGCCGGGACCGGGCCGATCGAGCAGCCGGGCGGGGTCGGCTCCGGCGGCCCTCAGCAGCCGCTCCGCCGCGCTTCGCGACATCGCGCCGTGGACCGGCGCGCGCGGAGCGACGGCGAGCCTCTTCTCGCCCGCGTCGTACATGCGCTGAACGACCGGCCAGGGAAGCTCGTCGCCGACGATCCCGATGACCGCCGCGGCGCCACGCCCGGCCGCGGCCTCGACCCGCTCGGCATAGGCCGGAAAGCCGGGCGTGCCGGGCGAATCGTAGTGGATGAGGACGATCGCGCCGTCGAGATCGACTCCGTCCAGCTGATCGACGCCCTGGCCGGGGATGACGGCGCCGTGGCCGGCGAACACGACCGGCGCCCCGGCCAGCCGCTCCCGCTCGGAACGACCGATCAGGACGAGCTGGTCGCGGTCCAGCGCGATCCGCTCGCCGTTCTTGCCCCTCGCCTGCCACAGGCTGCTCTGGTCGCCCGGCCGCCTCACCTGCACGTCGAGCGGCTGGTACCAGCTGTTGCGCGGCCCGGCCGGCTCGAGCCCGAAGCCCTGCATCTTCGAGGCGATATAGGCGATGGTCTTCGCCTCGCCGGCGCTGCCCGGCTCGCGCCCCTCGAAGACATCGCCGGCGAGCACCTCGATATGCCGGCGCAGGGCCTCCGGCGAGATCGCCTGGGCGGCGGCGGGAGCGGCGAGGAGGAGGGCGCAGGCGGCGAAGAAGCGACGAGCCATGGCGCCGGTTATGGCGACACCGGCGCGGGTAGCAAGGGGCGCAAGGCTCACGCCCGGGCCCTGGCGAGGAGCCGGCGCGCCTGCTCGACGTGCATCCGCTCGATCATCTCCCCCTCGAAGCGCTCGGCGCCGCCGGTGGCCGCGGCGAGCAGCCGCCGCGCCGCCTCGATCTCCTCGGCGGTCGGGTCCGAACAGGCGGTTGGCGATCTCGATCTGGCCGGGATGGATCAGCGACTTGCCGTCGAAGCCGAAGGAGCGTCCCTCGGCGCATTGCGGCGGCGAAGCCGTCCGGATCGTCGAGCCGGTTATAGACTCCGTCGAAGGCGGCGACCCCGGCGGCGCGGGCGGCGAGCAGGATGGTCTGAAGCGCCGTCGCCAGCGCCGCGCGGTCGCCGCCGGGGCGCAGCCCGAGGTCGGCGGCGAGGTCGTTGGTGCCGGCGATCAGGCCCGCCGTCGCCGGAGCGATCGCGGCCGCGGCGAGTACCCCGCGGGCGGTCTCGATCATCGCCAGCACCGGCTTGCCGGTCGCCTCGGCCGCCTCGCGCACCGGCTCGGGCCCGGGAGTCATCGGCACGACCACGTAATCCGCGCGGCTCGCCGTCACCGCCTCCAGGTCGGCTTCGTGCCACGGGTCGCTGGAATTGATCCGGATCGCGCAGAGGCCGGGAAAGCCTTCGGCCGCCGCCTCGACCGCGGCGGCTCGGGCGGCCCGCTTGTCCTCCGGCTTCACCGCGTCCTCGAGATCGAGCACCACCATGTCGGCGGCGAGCCCCCTCGCCTTCCCGATCGCGCGCGGGTTCGACGCGGGCAGGAAGAGCAGGGAGCGGCAGTGGCGCAGGTCGGCTTTCATCGGCTCGATTTCGCTTGGAAGCGGCCCCACTTGCCCGCATTATGCGGCGGTTCGCAAGGGGAGGCGCGGCCGTCATGACCATCTCGATCGTCTTTTTCTTCCTTCTCATCCTGGTCGTGCTGTTCCTGATGTCGGGAATCAAGATCGTCCGCCAAGGCTATCATTATACGATAGAATATTTCGGCCGCTTCACCGCCGTCGCCCATCCCGGGTTCAACTTCTACATGCCTTTCTTCTATCGGGTCGGGCGCAAGGTGAACATGATGGAGCAGGTGCTCGACATCCCCGGCCAGGAGATCATCACCAAGGACAACGCCATGGTCGTCGACCGACGGCGTCGTCTTCTTCCAGGTGCTCGACGCCGCCAAGGCCGCCTATGAGGTCTCCGACCTCTATGTCGCGATCATGCAGCTCACCACCACCAACCTGCGCACCGTGATGGGCTCGATGGACCTCGACGAGACCCTGTCCAAGCGCGACGAGATCAACGCCCGACTGCTCAGCGTCGTCGACCAGGCGACCGAGAGCTGGGGCGTCAAGATCACCCGGGTCGAGATCAAGGACATCCGCCCGCCCGCCGACATCGTCAACGCCATGGGCCGCCAGATGAAGGCCGAGCGCGAGAAGCGCGCCGTCATCCTCGAGGCCGAGGGCAGCCGGGCCTCGGCCATCCTGCGGGCCGAAGGCGAGAAGCAGGGCCAGATCCTCGAGGCCGAAGGCCGCCGCGAGGCCGCCTTCCGCGACGCCGAGGCGAGCGAGCGCGCCGCCGAGGCCGAAGCCAAGGCGACCCAGGTCGTCTCCGACGCCATCGCAGGCGGCAACACCCAGGCGATCAATTACTTCATCGCCCAGCGCTACGTCGACGCGATCGGCCAGTTCGCCACCTCGCCCAACGCCAAGACCATCCTCTTCCCGGTCGAGGCGACCGCCCTGATCGGGACGCTCGGCGGCATCGGCGAGCTCGCCCGCGACGCGCTCGGCCAGGGCGGCGGCGGCGAGGGCGGCGGCGGCGGAGTCCCCACCCGGCGCCGCGGACCGTTCGAGGGCGGCGCCCAGTGAACGGCTTCGAGCTCGAGCCGCAATGGATGTGGCTTCTGGGCGCGATCTTCCTCGGCATCGCCGAGCTGATCGTCCCCGGGGTCTTCCTGATCTGGCTGGCGGCGGCGGCGGCGGCGACCGGCCTGCTCACCCTCGCCTTCGGGATCGACCTCCCCTTCCAGTTCGCCATCTTCGCTTTGCTGTCGATCGCCGCCGTCTATTCGGGCCGCCGCTGGTACCTCGCCAACCCGATGCCGAGCGCCGACCCCCTCCTGAACGACCGCGCCGCGCGGCTGGTCGGGCGGACCGTCGTCGTCACCCAGGCGATCGAGAATGGCGAGGGCCGGGTGAAGGTCGGCGACAGCGTCTGGTCGTGCCGCGGCCCGGACTGCGCGGAAGGCTCGCGGGTCCGGATCACCGGCGCGGACGGATCGTGCCTCAAGGTCGAGCCGCTTCGGGAGATCGAGGGACCGGCGGCGTAGAAGCCGGGTTCGCGCGGAGGCGCGGCCCGCCGCGTGGTCGGCGCCGAAGGAGTTGATTAAAGATTTTGAGATAGCTCCAAGGTTCAACCCTTGGAGCCCCCCCATGCTGGATTGCCCATCGTCCAACGGCAGCGGCGACGACCGCCGGGCTGCTCGCCCGTGAAGCGGTCCAGCCTCTCCTTCCGGCTCGCCACGGCCCTGGCGAAGGGGCGGGCGCCGGGTGCGCTGGCGAGTCGGGAAGCGATCCTGGCGGCGTTGCTGTCGAAGCGGGCGGCGGCACGACGCGCCGGCCTCAGGGATCAGGAAGCTATGCTGCGGGGACAGATTTTGTGGTCGCTCCCGGTTCATCATCCCGCTGACGGCGAGGAAGAGGCCGCGGCAGACCCGAACCCCTGAAGGTGCCGCGAAGAGGCTCCTCTACCCCTTCACATCTCGCACCAGCTTGCCGGCCATCCTCGAGGCCGGTCTCCTTTACGGCCGGGTTGCCATCGCCAAGGAGGGTCAGCCGAGCTTGAGGATCGCCGCTCCGGCCGAAATTATCAGAGCCCACAATGCAAGCGTTCCGACGGCAAGAACGGCAACGCCCCTTGTGCCGAATTTTTCCAACTGAAACGTCCCCCCGGCAGCGTGCGGCGGAGTGGAGGAAAGCCCGTAAGCCTAACTTGGGTCAATTAACTCAATCGCCTCTCCTGTCCCATTTAGAGACCTCCGATTCCGGCCTATTGTCCGGCAACGGGACCTTCGTCAGGACTTCTGCCGACCGTACTGGAAACGTCGTCCCCCAGGCGGCCCGAACGAGGTCTACAGGAGGTATTATGCGCGATCTTCATCAGTCCGAACTGGCCGCCGTCTCCGGCGGCTGCTGCCCGCCCCCGCCCTGCTGCGACTGCGACCCGCCGAGGAAGCAGAAGAAGGGCAATAACGGTTTCGGCAACGGCGCCGACGCCAATCTCGCCGCGCCGGGCAATTCCGGCAAGACGGGCGGCGGCAAGGAAGGCAGCGTCGGCGATCATCGCGGCCCGCGCTAATTTCGCAATGGGAATCTAGGGGCCGGAGCCCTGCGTTCGCAGCTGCTCCGGCCCCGGCCCCGCCCGAGGGCGAGCGTCTCGACGAGTTGATTTGGACATGCGGCTTCCCTTGCGCCGCCGCCTCGCCCAGCTACGAGCCGGGCGCTTGAGTCACCGGTCGCGGACCGTCAGCCGCAGCGGGGCGGCCGCAGGCGCGCCGCCCATCGCCCGGTAGAGGTCGATCGCCGCCTCCAGCCTCTCCTGCCGGGCCACGGCACGCGCGTCCTCGGCCTGAACCAGACGCTGCTCGGCGTCGAGCACCGACTGGATATCGGCCGCCCCCTCGACATATTGAAGCCGGGCGAGGCGCGCCGTGGCGGTCGCTTCGGCGACGATCGTGTCGAGCAGGGCCTCGCGCAGCCGGCTCCGCTCCACCGCTTCGAGGGCATCCTCGGCCTCGCCCAGGGCGGTCAGCAAAGCCTTGCGGTAAAGCTCGACGCTTTCGGCTTGGACGGCGCTCGCCATGTCGAGCTCGCTTCGAAGCCGGGCGCGGTCGAAGATCGGCGCCAGCAGGCCGGCGCCGGCGGTGATGACCGTGCCGAGCGGCCCGCCCAGCGCTCCCGACTCGGCTAGTCCGCTCGCGCTGAGCCGCAACCTCGGCAGGAAGGCGGCCCGCGCCCGGTCGACATCGCCGTGCGCGGCGCCGATCCTTGCCTCGGCAGCGCCGATGTCGGGGCGGCGGACCAGCAGATCGGCGGGCTGGACCGCCGCCAGCACGGGGACCGACAGGGCGGCCAGGTCCGCCGGCGGCATGACGAAGCTGGGAGCTTCCTCGCCGGTCAGGACCGCCAGGGCATTGGCCGTCCGCGAGCGCGCCTCGAACAGGCGCTGGCGCTCCAGCTCGAGCTGCCGAAGCTGGATGGTCTGAAGGCCGGTGTCGACCCGGGTCGCCTCACCGAGCCGGGCCCGGACCTCGACGATCCTCAGCAGCTCGCGGGCCTGCGCGATATTGCGGTCGAGCAGGACGAGACGCTGCGCCAAAGCGACATGCTGGACGAAGCCCCGGGCGACGTCGCCCTCGACGGCCAGCGCGAGCGCCTGCCGATCGAGCGCTGCGGCCGAGTAGCGGGCCCGGGCGGCGCGCTTGCCGGCCCTGGCGCGTCCGAAAAGATCGATCTCGAACGCGACGTCGAGGCCGGCGAAGCCGGCGTTGAAATCGAACGGCCTGGTGCCTCCGCCCCCCGTCCGGCTGCCGGACAGACCGGCGGAGGCCGAAACGACCGGCAGCATCTCGGCGCGCGCGAGCCCGAGCTGGGCGCGCGCCTGGCCGACTCGCGCCGTGGCGACGCCGAGGTCGGCATTGGCGGCGAGGGCGCGGGCGGTCAGCCCCTCCAGCTCGGCCGAGCCGAAGGCCTGGCCGAGACCGTCGGGCAAAGTCGACGGGGCCGCCGCCGGCGAGGGCCGGGCGCGCCACCCGGCGGACAAGACCTCCGGCGCGACGGCCAGCCGCGGAGTCGGTGCGCAGGCCGTCGCGGCGGCGGCCAGAGCCGCGACGCAGCCGGATTTGAGGAGCGGATGAAACTTCGCGATCATCGTCCCCCTCTAAGCGGATCGGGTTAAAATTGGCTGAGCCGCGACGGCACGGTTGAGGCCGAATTAACCGGGCTTTCAGCCCTTGCCGCTACGAGACGGCCTCCAACGACGCGGGCAAGTTCGCAGGCAGCATGGCAACCCAATTGTTCCGGCAGGAAGTGATCGAGGCCGGCCGCGACCGGCTCGCCGGAACGGTCGTCGCCGCGACTCCGCCGCGCGCGCGCCTCTACCTCGTCCTGGTCCTCGCCGTCGCCGCCGTCTTCGCCGCCCTCCTCGCCTTCGGCCAATATGCGAGCAGCGCACAGGTCCGCGGAGTCGTCGCCTTCGACGCCGGGATCGCGCGCGTCTATCCCACCGCCCAGGCGGAGGTGCGTGCGATCCACGTGCGCGCCGGCATGCGAGTGGCCGCCGGACATCCTCTCGTCACCCTCGCCTTCGCCCAGGGCGAGGGAGGCATTGGCGGACAGCTTTCGGAAGTCGCCGTGCAGGATTCGGAGCTGGCGCGGCAGGAGCAGCTCGCGGCGTCGTTGAGCTTGAGCGAAACAGGGGCCTTGCAATCGCAACGCGCCAATCTCGGTGCCGCCATCGCTTCGCTCGAGCGCCAGCGGACCCTTGCCGCGGGCCAGATCCGCCTCGCCGAGGCGGCCGCCCGGCGCTCCGCCCAGCTCGCCAAGGAGGGCGCCGGCACCCAGCGCCAGGTCGAGGACAGCCGCGCCGCCCTGCTCGCCCGGCGGGCCGAGCTCGAAAGCTTCAACGAGCGGCTGATCGCCCAGCGCGATGCCTTGAGCCAGGTCGACGCCCGGATCGCCCAGCGCGCGATCGAGGGGGACCGCAGCCGCTCCGAAATAACCGCTCGCCGAGCCGCTCTCGCCGAGCAGCGCGAAGCCTTGCGGCGGACCGACCGGCTGGTGCTGACCGCTCCGGTCGCCGGCGAGGTCGGCGACGTCACGGCCGAAATCGGCCAGCGCGCCAGGCCCGACACCTCGCTCGTCACCATCGTCCCGCAGGACAGCAATCTCGAAGTCTGGCTCTACGCGCCCTCGCGAGCCATCGGTTTCGTCGGTCCCGGACAGGCGGTGCACCTCGATTTCGACGCCTTTCCCTACCAGCGTTTCGGCCTCGGCCGGGGCACGGTCACCGCCGTCTCGAAGGTACCGGTCGAGCCGTCCGCCATAGAGCCCGAGCTGGGACTGAAAGAGCCCGTCTTCCGGATCCGGGTCCGGATCGACCAAATGCCGCCCCGCGCGAAGCAAAACTATCAGCTTCGTGCCGGAATGACGCTGTCGGCCAAGCTCGTGCTCGAGCGACGGCGCTTCTGGGAAATCCTGTTCAACCCCGCGGTCATGGCGGCAGCGACGTGACCGCCGAATGGCCCTGGTCGCGGCGCACTCGGCCGATCCTGCAGGCGGAGGCCGCCGAATGCGGCCTCGCCTGCCTCGCCATGGTCGCCAACCGCCACGGCCATCGAGTTCGACCTGATCGGCCTGCGCCATCGCTATCCGACCTCGATCCAGGGCATGACGCTCGCCCAGATGGTGACGGTCGCCGCCGATCTCGGCCTGGCGCCGCGTGCGGTCCGTCTCGACCTCCACGAGATCGGCAAGCTGAAGACGCCGGCCATCCTCCATTGGGACCTCAACCATTTCGTCGTCCTCGAAAGCGCCTCGTCCAGCTCGGCCGTGATCGTCGACCCCGCGGCCGGGCGCCGGACCGTGTCGAAGCGCGAGCTCGACCGCCGCTTCACCGGCGTCGCGCTCGAGCTGTCGCCCGCCGTCGACTTCGAGCCTACCGAGATCCGCACCCGCACGCGCCTGCGCGACCTGTGGAGCCGGTTGCAGGGTTATGGCGGCGCGCTCTTCCAGATCCTCGCTCTCTCGCTGGTCCTGCAGACGGCGGTCCTGCTCTCGCCGCTCTTCCTCCAGCTCGTCGTCGACGAAGCGGTCGCGCAAGGCGATTCGAGCCTTCTGCTCGTGCTCCTGCTCGGCTTCGCCTTCGTCTTCGCGCTGAACGGGATCACGGCGGCGCTGCGGTCGTGGGTGGTGCTGGTGCTGGGCCAATCGCTTTCCTACCAGCTCGCCGGCAACGTCGTCCGCCACCTGCTCCGGCTGCCGCTCGGCTTCTTCGAGCGCCGCCATATCGGCGATCTGATGTCGCGCCTCGGATCGGTGCAGCCGATCCAGTCGCTTCTCACCCAGGGGCTTGTCGACGTGGCGATCGACGCGGCGCTGGCGGTCACCACGATCGTCGTCATGACCCTGATCAGCCCGCTGCTGACCCTGCTCGTGCTCGGCACGAGCCTCGCCTATCTCGCCTTCAGCCTGCTCCTCTACCCGGCGCTGAGGCGGCGGACCGAGGAGGAAATCCTGGCCCGCGCCAACCAGGAAACCTATCTGCTCGAATCGATCCGGGCGATCCGCGCGGTCAAGCTGCACAGCCACGAAGCGATGCGCGAGAATGGCTGGCGCAATCGCTACGCCGAGGTGATCTCGGCCACCTACCGGTCGCGAATATTCGGAATCCAGCTCGACCTTGCCGAGAGCCTGCTGTTCGGTTTCCAGTTCCTGATCGTGGTCTATGCCGGGGCGATCGCCGTGCTTGGGCAGGAGATGACGGTCGGCCTGCTCCTCGCATTCCTCGCCTACCGCACCAGCTTCACAGGCAGCGCGATCGCTCTCGTCGAGCAATTGCAGAGCTGGCGACTGCTCGGCCTCCACCTCGAACGACTCTCCGACATCGTCGCCGAGAAGCGCGAGGCTCTGCAGGTTACGCCCCGCGGCAGCCTTCTGCCCGCCCCCGCGATACACGCCGAGGGCCTGAGCTTCGCTTATGGTCCGACCGAAGCGGCCCTATTCGAGAAACTGGATTTTGAAATTCCGGCCGGAGCGTTCGTGGCCATCGTCGGCCCATCCGGCTCGGGCAAGACGACCCTGATGCGCCTTCTCCTGGGCCTCCTGCCTCCCACCGCCGGACGGATATCGATCGACAAGGTGCCGCTCGGCCCGGCGACGGCGGCGGCCTGGCGCGGCCGGATCGGCGCGGTGATGCAGGACGATCACCTTCTCACCGGGACCCTGGCCGACAACATCGCCTTCTTCGACCCCCATCTCGACCAGGCGAATGTCGAGCAGGCGGCGCGCATGGCCCGGATCCACGACGACATCATGCGCATGCCGATGGCCTATCAAAGCCTGATCGGCGACATGGGTTCGGCTCTCTCGGCCGGACAGCGCCAGCGCATCATGCTGGCCCGCGCCCTCTACCGCGACCCGGACGCCCTGTTCCTGGACGAGGGCACCGCCAACCTCGACGAGGCCCATGAAATGGCGATCGCCGGAATGCTCGCACGACTTCCCGTCACCCGGGTGGTCATCGCGCACCGGCCCGCGCTGATCGCGAAGGCCGACCTGGTCTTCCGCCTCGAAGCGGGAAGGATCGTTCGTGTGGAAGAGCGGCGCAAGGCCTGCGCGGCCTAGGAAACACGTATTTTTTCGAGCTAGGGAAGATGAGGGCTTTTTCGCGAAAGAGCCGGCTCGTGGCCGTGGCGACTGCATCCGATTCCTTAACCCTGGATCACCTAGCGTCCGGCGCCGCGTGGTCACGGCCGGGAGGCAGTTTTGGCGCTTTACAAATATCGCAACTATCTGGCGGTCAGCAAGAACAGCGCGTTCGACCAGATCCTGCCGGCCGGGCTGCATATCCCGAGCGGCGGCATCTACCGTTGCGCCGGCTGCGGCAACGAGGTCGCGCAGGAGGCGAATTCCGTCCTGCCCGACCGGCAGCACCATCCCCATACGCCCGCCCAGGGGGACGTCCGCTGGCAGCTCGTCATCGCGACCCAGACCAACGTGCCGCCACCCTATCTTCACGGGTGACGGCCAGAACTCAGGACCGATTCAGGATGCGTCCGGCGCCGCGCCCGATTCTCCGAAAGGGACGCGGCGCGGCTTTGCGATCCGAAGCTGCCGAAAGGCTCTAATCCTCCTCGCCCCAGCGCCGCTGGTAGAAGATCGCTCCGGCCGCCACCGCTACTCCCGCCGCGGCCGCGCCGAGGCCGATGTTGCGCCAGGAGAAGATGCTCTGCTCGCCGAGCGCGCTGCCGTCATGCTCCTCCTCGAGGAGCACGGCGTTGTCGGCATTGGCGGAGAGGCGAACCTCATTGCCCTCGACCGCGGCGACGAGGCCGCCCGAGATGTAATGATGGTGATGGCGGTGCGAGCCGCTGTCGGCCTTGGTCAGCTTGATTCGGTCGCCCTCGACCGAGTCGACCGTGCCGAGGCGGGCGCCGTCGGCGCCGTAAATCTCCATATGGGGCTGGATCCGGCTGAGATCGGCCATGGCGTCAAGTCTCCTGCGCAAGGGGGGTGAAGGTTCGCGTGGAGTAACGAGGCCGAAGCGGATTGGATGCACGCGGCGCAAATCAGCCGAGCCCGGCGACCGCGTCGTCACAGCTTGGCCGCGAACGGCCGAGGCGGCCTGAAGCGCGCGCGCGCGGCCCTTCAGCCGCGCCGCTTCGCCGACAGATAGCCGATCCCCGCCCCGACGACGGCGCCGAACAGCGGACCGACGAAGGGAACCGGGATCGCGACGACCGCTCCGATCGCCGCGGCGACGGCCGTCCTCTTGGCAACGGGATCCTCGAACATCTCTGCTACCTCCGATCCGGTGTCTTATAGACATAATACACAAACGAGTTCAGCCGCCCGTGGGAGCCGCAGGAGCCGGCGCTCGTTGGACGTCGAAACGATAGGAGCCCCGCCCATGCGCCCCGTCCTCGCGCTCGTCCTTACCGCCCTCGCGGCCTGCAGCGTCGACAGCGATTCCGCCAACGACCAGATGACCGTCCAGTACAACCAGCAGCGGATCGAGAAGGCGGCCCGAACCGCCCGCGACGTCGGCGCCGCCGCCGGCAACGTCGCCGCCACCACCGGCCGGGCGATCCGGAACGAGGTCGGCGACATCGACGTCGACGTCGACGTCAGGCGCCGGCCGCGCGAGCCCGCGGACAACCGGGCCGAGGCGCGCTGAGCCCCTAGCCGTAGATCCGGTTGAGATAGGCGGCGATCCTCACCCCGGCGCGGGACAGCCGGCCGTCCAGCTCGGCGCCGTGCTGATAGGCGTAGGCGTAGGACAGCTTCGGAGTTGGCCCCGCCGGATAGATCGTCTCGCGCAGCGCCACGCTCTCGGCGATCCAGGCCTCGGGATCGGGATTCGACCAGGCGATGACCTGTTCGGGCGTGATCGACCCGGCGAGCCAGCCGGCCAGCTCGCTGTGCGAGAGCTGCCGCGAGTCGATCATGCCCGAGTCCCAGACGCTGTGCAGGTTGGATCTGATCGCCGAACCAGCTGACCCTGACCTCGTTGCCGCCGCGGTCGCCGGGGCGGCCGGCGTGGAGCGGCTGGTGGAGGTCGCCGATGATGTGGACGGTGAAGCGCAGCGCGAGGCGCTTGTCCGACACGCTGGCGTTCGGATCGCGCAGGATGGCGGCGAAGCGGGCGAGCGCGGTGACCGCGTCGCCCTCGGGCGGAGCGCCGGCCTCGGCGCGGCTGCTTCCCGTCGGCACGGTGACGTAATGCCATGGGCTGGCCGTCTTCTGCCAGAATTCGGCCGGGTCGGATTTCATGTCGTCGGGCCAGGTCGCCGCCTGGGCCAGGGTCTCGGTTCCCAGCAGAAGCCGGACGTTGGCCCGGGCCACTCCGCTCAGATAATTGTCGGCGATCGCTGCGGTGGTGCGGTGGCCGGTCTGTCCCCAGGCGAAGGCGGGCCCGGCGGGAAGCGCGCAGCACAAGAGAGCCAGGATGAATCGGCGCATGTTACCCTCCCATCAAAATTCAATAAGAGGATGCGCCTTGATGCCCCGCAACGCAATCGGCGGCTCGGACCGATTCGGAGCAGCGGCCGACTTGCAACTTGTCCGGCTCGGGAGCATCGGGCCGGCATGACAATCCAGCTGGACGAGGAACAGGCCCGCGCCCGCGACTGGTTCGAGAGCCTTCGCGACCGGATCTGCGCCGAGTTCGAGGCGATCGAGCGGGAGGCGGGGAGCGAGGCCGCCTTCGCCTACACCCCCTGGGAGCGGAGCGATCCCGACGGAAGCCCCGGCGGCGGCGGCGTGCGCGGGCTGATGAAGGGCGAGGTGTTCGAGAAGGTCGGAGTCAACGTCTCGACCGTCGCCGGCCGCTTCACCGACGAATTCGCCGCCACCATCCACGGCGCCGGTGAGGATCCGCGCTTCTTCGCCACCGGGATCAGCCTCGTCGCCCACATGGCCAATCCGCACGTCCCGGCGGTTCACATGAACACCCGCTTCCTGGCGACGACCCGGCGCTGGTTCGGCGGCGGCGCCGACCTCAACCCGCCCATTCCCTACGAGGAGGACACGGCCGACTTCCACGCCCGCCTGCGCGCCGCCTGCGCGGCCCACGACCAGACCTTCTACGAGCGCTTCCGGAAGTGGGCGGACGATTATTTCTGGATCCCGCACCGCGGCGTGCACCGCGGCGTCGGCGGAATCTTCTACGACCATCTCGAAGGCGCCTTCGAGCCGAGCTTCGCCTTCACCCGCGACGTCGGCGAGGCCTTGCTCGACGTCTTCCCGAGGCTGGTGCGGCGGCGGATGAACATGCCGTTCGACGAAGCGGACAAGGCGAGGCAGCTCGAATGGCGGGGCCGCTACGCCGAGTTCAACCTGCTCTACGACCGCGGCACCCTGTTCGGGCTCCGCACCGGCGGCAATGTCGACGCGATCCTGATGAGCCTGCCGCCGGAGGCGACCTGGAGCTGACGAATTCCCCCCGAGGCACGCTCGGGGAGGAGGAGGCGCGGCGGAGTCTGGAGCGTCGGGGGATGAAGCTGGATCGCCTCGTTCCGTTCGCCCTGAGCCTGTCGAAGGGCTTTCCTTCCTTTACGGGCGAAGAGAAGGGCTTCGACAAGCTCAGCCCGAACGGAGCGGGCGAGGGCTGACCGGCGAACCCCCTAGTCGACGCGCTGGGCGACTCCACTGCCCAGCGCCTCGGCGAGCAGCGCCGCGAGCTTCGCCTCGGCCTCGCGGGCGAGGCGCGCCTGCTCGCGGCCGAGCGCGCCCTGCCGGGCGCCGAGCGCATTCTGCTCGCGGCCGAGCTCGTCCTGCCGGCGGCCGAGCTCCGCCTGATGGCGGCCGAGCTCGACGGCCCGGGCAGGCGTCGCGCTCGCCTGCCGGGCGCCGAGCCGGGCCTGCTCCGCGCCGAGCGCCGCCTGGCGGCTGCCGAGCGCGGCCTGGCGCGAGCCCAGCTCGGCCTGGCGGGCGCCCATCTCCTCCTGCGGCGCGAAGATCGCCCGGGCCCGGCGCAGGGTGGCGGGATCGCGCACGACATAGGCGGCATCGCCCTGGCGGACGTAGAGCATGGCCTCCTGGCCGGAGCGAAGCGCCCGAGCCCGGCTCAGGTCCTCGGTCGAGCCGCTCATCGTCGTGCTCCGGCTGCCCTCGGCGAAGAGGACGTAGGAGGCGCCGTCGGCGGCGGCGGCGGGCGCCGCGATCAGCGCGGAGAAGGCGGCCAGCAGGGCCAGCAGCACCCGGCCTTGGCGGGACAGGAAGGCGAGCGGGTCGATCACGGCGGAAGTCCTTTTCGTCGAATGATTGCGCAGGCGGTCGAATGACGGACTGTGACGCTGCAACTTTCAGGCCAGCCCTGGACGGTCGCCGCCGCTGAGCGCCGCGCGCCCTTCTGTTCGCTCGCGGACAATTCAGGGTCCGATTTCGAACATTCGCGGCCGATCCCGCTTCCGCCGCGCGATTGACCGCGCCCGCTTTGACATTATGACTTTGGCGGTGAATCTCCTCCTTTCTCTGCTTTTGCTGGCGCAACCCGTCCCCGGGGCGGCCTCGGCCGGTGCGCCGCCCCTTCCCGATCCCGCCACGGTGAACGTCCCCGACGTCACTGCATCGGCGGACCCGAAGATCGCCGAGCAGGGCTATAAATTCTATTATTTCCACAATCCGCAAGTCAGCTTCGCCCAGGCCTATCGCGACTTGAGCGACTGCAGGGCCCACCTCGCCGTGGCGGGGCCCGCCAAGGTGCCGGGTTTCATCCCATGGGACGAGGCGCATCGCCGCGAGACCGTGGCGCCCGCGCCGTCCGGATTGGTCGGCGCCGTGCTGGCGGGGATCATCGCCCCCAAGCTGGAGCGCGGCGCGCGAAGCAACAAGATGCGCCGCTGCATGGGGATCCGGGGCTATGACCGCTATGCGATCCCGGAAAGCGCCTGGAACGCCCTCAACGAGGGCGAGGAAAGGCAGTTGATCCTGATGCAGGCCAAGCTCGCCTCGGGCCCGAAGCCCCGCTCCGAAGCCGTGTCCAAATGAGCCGGATCGCCGCCGGCCTGCTCGGCCTCGCCGTCCTGCTCGCCGCCCCGGCCGCCGTCTTCGCCAAGGATCCGGCGGTCGTTCCGTTGCTGACGGCGCCGACCAAGCTCAGCTCCGCCTCCGCCTATCTGCTGCTGCGCACGAACCGGGCGAAGAACGGCCTCTTCCCCATTCAGCACGTGCTGCTTCGGATCCCCAGCGCTCGGGAGATGAGCGACTATCGAGCCGCCAAGCAGGCCGCTTATGCCGCGGCGCTTCCCGGCCTGACCCGGCGCCCCAGGGACGGCAGGGTGCCGGGGCTCGACGAATTCGAATTCAATTATCGCGGTCCGGCCAATACGTTCGTCGTCGATTCGTCGAAGGCTCTCGAAGACGGAGAGCTGCGTTCCGTCCTGCTCGAGGTGCCCGCGGGCACCTATGTCCTGTACGGGAGCACCGTCGGCGGCAAGGGCCTGCTGGTCTGCAATTGCCTCGGCACGGTCAGCTTCGCCGCTCGGGCCGGAGTGATCACCGATGTCGGGACGGTCTATGCGGACAAGGTCCAGGGCCGTTCGCCGGTCCCGCACCTCGAGGACAATCTCGGACCGCAAATGGCCGAATATTCCTGGATCCTCGGCCAGGCGCTGGTGCCGCCCGGGGCGGCGGCCCCGGTCCCGGCGGCGCTGAGCGGGCTTCCCGTCGAGCCCGCCCGGATCGAGATCGTCGGCGAATATCACGAGCCGGGCGCGACCTGGATCAACCGCCTCGCGCCGATCCCGGGACTCCTCGGCTACCGGCACGGCCGGCCGGTGGATCTGCGGGTGGACAAGCCGGAACCCTAGCGCCGCGCGCCGGGAGCCAAGCCGGCACCGCCGCGTTATCCCGGGCCTGCGGCGTCCCAGGCCGCCGAAACGAAGCAACGGAGGAACGAATGCGCACGATATGGCTGGCCGGAATGGCCCTTGCCCTTTCCGCCTGCGGCGGCGGCGGCGACGAAACCGCGGCGAACGACGCCAACGCGGTGATGGCGGACAATATGCTGATGGACGACAATCTGATGCTCGACGCCAACGCCTCGCTCAACGGGACGACGGGCCTGGACGCCAACGGCTCGGCCGACCCCGCGACCCAGAATCTGATGGAGAAGGACGCGGCGACCAACGATCCCGACACCAATCTCGCCAACGGCCTCTAGGTTCTGAGCCGGGCCGTCGGCCCGCTCAGCGGCCGAGGGCCAGCACCGTTCGGCTCCGCGCCGGGCCGCCGTCGCCGTCGCCGTCGGCGACGCTCTGCGCCGCCCCGGCTCGCCGGGCACGGCGGACCGGCGGGAAAGCGGCGAGGCTGAGCAGGTAGCCGAGGATCGCGCTGCCGCCATAGCCGACCACCGGAGTCGGATAATTGCCGAGCGCCGCCGCGGCGACGATTGCGGTCCACAGCGCCGCGAAGGCCCGGCGCGCGCCGTCGTCCGCGGCGCCCGCCGGCCCGCCCGCCAGCGCCGGCGCGACCAGCAGGGCGAGGCCGAGCAGGATCGCCGCGCCGGCGAGCGGGTGGACCTCGAAGGCGGTGTAGACGATCCGGTCGACGAACGGCACCGCCGGCAGGGCGTCGGGCCGGACGAGGGCCACGGCGAAGGCGGCGGCGGCGGCGAGCAGAGCGGCCAGGGTCAGCGAGTCCCGCCGTGAGGTGGCGAGCGCGGCGAGGCCGAGCGCCAGCGCCCCAGCCATCGCCCGGTCCGGCTGGAGGGCGAGGGCGAGCGCGGCGAGCGCCAGTCCCGCCGCCGCCGCCGGGTCGCGGTGACGCGCGAAGGAAACCAGCATGAGCGGGACGAGGACGAGGCTGGGCTGGACGCTGAGCGGGCCGATCCAGATCCATCGCGCCGCGCCGTCGGCGGCGGTCCCGAACAGGGCGGTCGCGAGCAGAGCGGCGCCGGCCGCGGCCACCGCCCCTCCCCTCCACCGGCGGCCGGCCGGCCCGGCCCGGTCGAGGCCGCCGAGCGCGACCAGGCCGAGCGCCAGAGCCGCGAGATTGACTCCGATATAGCGGACCGGGGCTCCCGCCGCGGCGAGATAGGACAGGCCGAGCAGGGTGGCGGCGACCGCGCTCGCCACTCCGATCGCCCGAGGCTCGCCAAGCCCGTCCCGCCACCGCCCGACCATGTCCCTGCCCTTTTCGTGAATCGGCGAAACCGCCGGCCCGCAGCATCCGGCCAATGCCGATTCGCTGTCAAGCGGCTCGCCTGCGCCTTGCCCGGCGCCGGGCTCGCGGGCCATCGTCAGTTCCGCCCAAGCGGAGAAAGCCGATGACGATCACCATCACCGCCTTTGCCAATTCCCCCGACCGCGGCGAGGGGCAGGCGCGCGACATGCGGGTGCGCTGGGCGCTCGAGGAAATCGGCCTGCCCTACGAGGTCCGCCTAGTCTCCTTCGAGGAGATGAAGGCGCCGGCCCATATCCGGCTCCATCCGTTCGGCCAGATCCCGACCTACGAGGAGGCCGATCTCGCCCTGTTCGAATCGGGCGCGATCATCGTCCATATCGCCGAGCGCCATCCCGGCCTGCTCCCGGACGAGCCCAATTCCCGCGCCCGCGCCGTCGCCTGGATGTTCGCCGCGCTCAATACGGTCGAGCCGCCGATCGTCGAGCTAGAGGCGTCCATGATCCTGGAACGCGACAGGCCCTGGTACGAGGCGCGACGGCCGATGCTCGAGGACCGAGTCCGGGCCCGCCTCGACCAGCTGTCCGCCCGGCTCGGCGAGGCCGACTGGCTCGACGGCGGGTTCAGCGCCGGCGACCTGCTGATGGTGACGGTGCTTCGAAGGCTCGACGGTTGGGGCATGATCGAGGATTTTCCCAATCTCTCCGCCTACGTTGCCCGAGGCGAGGCACGACCCGCCTACCGGCGCGCTTTCGACGCCCAGCGGGCGGTGTTCATCGCCGCGTCGCGAGATTGACCGGATGGAAACCCGCCCCGGCTAGAATGGCCGGCCCGGTGGGAGAAGAACGATGCGCTTATGGGACAGTGTCAAGGCCGCCGCCGGCGGCGTGGAAGATGACGGAAGCTTCGAGTCTCCCGACGGACCCGAGGATTGCCGGGCGCGACGCGCCGCGGCCTTCCGGGTCACCCCCGACGACCTCGC
The DNA here is from genome assembly GCA_963716155.1 of uncultured Alphaproteobacteria bacterium. GTDB lineage: Bacteria > Pseudomonadota > Alphaproteobacteria > Sphingomonadales > Sphingomonadaceae > Allosphingosinicella. Next base: position 571,377 of record OY970297.1, on the reverse strand, counting down.
CTTGCCTGCCGACTGGGGCGACAGGCCCTATGGCGTGGTCATGGAGATGGGCGGGCCGCGAGGGGTGATGACCCTCGTCGCTTTCGCGACGGGCGAGAGCAGCATGTTCCACTCCAGCGGCTCCGGCATCATCGGCCGGCCCTCTCACGTCCACGTCGTCATCCAGGCCAAGCGGCTCGTCGAGGCCGCGGCCGACCATGCGCCCCGGCTGGAGCCGACGGCCGAATTCCCGAGCCCGCCGGCCGGCGCGATGCACCTCTACGTGCTGACCGCGAAAGGCGTTCTCGCGGCGCGCGACGAGATTGCGCCGCTTCGGAGTGGCCGACGCCCGCTGTCGCCGCTCCTCGAGGTGGGCGACGAGCTGATGTCGGAATTCCTTCAATATGGCTGGGCCGACGCCCCCGTCCCGCCGCTGACCCCGTTCGACTATTTCAAGGCGCTGGCGATGGTCGCCTTCATCGCCGCCCTGACCTATGCGGCCTGGCTGATCCCGTTCGCCTGGCTGCGCTGGCCCGCCGTCGCCGTCGGCCTGTTCTTCACGGTCGCGGCGCTCATCGTCCCCTACGCCATGCTGACCGCGCCCCGGACGGAAGGGACCGCCGCCTAGGCCCTTCCGCCGCCCCGGCCCGGTCGCATCCGGCTCCCGGAGCCGGAGCGCGCACGAGCCCGGTTGCTTTCGCCGGTCCGCCGCCCATATCGGACTCAGCGTCAGAGGAGGCTATCGGCGTGCCGAACCCGGCACAGGATCGAATTCGGAGGGGGCCATTCGCGGCGCTCCTGATCCTGTTGGGCCTGGTGCTGGGCTCCGCGAACGCCGCAGCCAGCTACGACCTGCGGGGGCCGGCTTCCCGCCTCGGATCCAGCCGCCAGGGGACCGCGCCCGCGCTTCTCCCCGCCGGAACCCGCGGTTCCGTCGCCGACGAGGCCTCGGGCGCCGGAACCGGCCCGTCGCTTCTCCCCTCCACGCCGGGCATCGTCACCGAGCGCCTGTCCGCGCGGCCGCGGGCGGAGACCCCTTGGCGGGCCGAGAGCGCGGTTCCCGGTTCGCCGACCGCCGCCTACCGGGCCCGGGCCCCTCCAGCCTCCTGACCCGCCGCCTTCGCGGCCGATCCGGAACCGAAAATCCGCCCCTCGCGGGCGGACCCCTTTCAGCTGGAGAGCATCATGTCATCCTCAGCCTATCGACTCACGCACATCCACCGCCGCCTCGACGAGGCCATCGCCAGCGAGGCGGGCCGGCGGCTGCCCGACAGCCTCAGGCTGCTTCGCCTCAAGAAGCTTCGGCTGGCGGTCAAGGACCGTCTCGCGACCTTGATGCGCGCAGGCCTCGCGGCCTGAACCGGAAAGGGCCGGCGTCCGCACCGGGCGCCGGCTCCACGTCCGGCCCGTCAGCCGCGCCGGGCCTCCGCGAACGACACCAGCCGCCTCTTCTCCTCGTCCCACAGGGTGAGCGGAACCGCGGCGAGGCTCTGCCCGATCGTCACCCGGCTGCAGCGGGCGAGCACGGGCACCGCCCGGAGAACGTCGGGCAGCCGGTAGAAGGGTATCCGGCTGGCGAGGTGATGGACGTGGTGGACCCCGATGTTGGCGCTGAACCAGCGCAGGACCGGCGGGAGGTCGTAATGCGAGCTGCCGTGAAGCGCCGACGAATGGAAGCACCAGTCGTCGCCGCGGTCCCAATGGGTATGCTCGAACTGATGCTGGACGTAGAAGAACCAGACCCCGAGCGACGCCGCGACCAGGGTGATCGGCAGGTGGACGAGGAGGAACAGCTTCACGCCCATCGCCCAGATCAGCGCTCCGGCGGCGGCGGCGATGGCGGCGTTCGTGCCCATCGCGCTCAGCCACGGCCGCCAGGCCCGTCCCGCCGTTCCGAAGGGCAGCCGGTGGCGAATCAGGAACTGATAGGCGGGTCCGAGCCCGAACAGGACGAGCGGGTGTCTGTACAATCGGTAGAGCAGGCGCCGGATCCTTCCCAGGGCGCGGAATTCCGCGACGGTGAGGGTGTCGAGGTCGCCGGTCCCTCGGGCGTCGAGATTGCCGCTGCTGGCGTGATGGACGGCGTGGGACCGGCGCCAGCAATCGTAGGGGGTGAGGGTCAGCACTCCGAGGATCCGGCCGATCCAGTCGTTCGCCGAGCGCCTCCGGAAGAAGGCGCCGTGGCCGCAATCGTGCTGGATCATGAACAGCCGCAGAAGGAAGGCGCCCGCCGGAACCGCGAGCAGCAGGCCGAGGGCATAGCCGGAATCCAGCGCCCACCAGGTCGCCAGCCAGAGCAGGGCGAAAGGCGTGGCGGTGACCGCGATCTCGAACAGGCTTCGGGCGTGGCGGGGCTCGCGGAACGCGGCGACCTCCTTGAGCAGGGCGCGCGGGTCTAGGCCCGGGAGGCGGGGAAGCGGAGCGTGCAATTCGGAGCTTTCGGATCGAGGGTCGGGAGGGACAACGAAGCGGCGGGGTAGAAGCTGCACCCGGATTTCGCCCGTCACCTCCCTTGGACGCCCCCGCCGCGCATTTCAAACCCGATCTTGCGCTCATTCCGTGCCGGGGACGCGCCCGCCGTCCGTCACCCCGGCCCCTTTATGCGGGGAAGTGCCGCTGCGCAGGCCGAGATTGCGAAGCTTTCGGTCGAGCAGAATGATCGCGTCGTCGAAGTCCGCGACCCGCTGATGGCCGAACCGGACCTCCCGGGCGCCGAGGCCGCCGTTCCTGCGGTCCCAGCGGGCGAGCAGCCTCATCGTGCGGTCGAACTCGAGGCCCTGCTCGGCCAGGGGAAGCGGGTCGCCGCTCTCCTCGGCCTCTTCGATGGCCGCCCGAAGCCGCGCCTGCGCCTCGAGCCGCTGCCGAACCGCCTCGGCCTCCAGCCGCCGGCTCCCCTCTTCGAGCGCCCCCTGGAACGCCGCCTGGAACGCCGGGTCGCGGTGAAGATGATTGTAGACCGTCCGCTCGCAGACTCCCGCCGCGGCGGCGGCCGCGAGCAGGTCGCAGCTCTGCGCGAAATGGGCAAGCAACAGTCCCTTTCGCCGCAGGTCGAACCGCACATGGCGCATCTTGCGCCGCTGCAGCCCGCGCCGGTTGTTCGAGACGATAAGCGAATCGTCCGCCGCTCCCGCCTCGACCGGCCGCCGCTCGGCCTCCGCCGACAGCGCGTGCGCATCGCGCCACGCCGCCGCGAAGACGGGATCGCGCCGCCGCGCCGAATGGAAGGCCTGCAAAGTGACACCGTAGGAAGCCGCGACGGAATCCAGCCGCCGCCCTTCCCGCAACGCCGCCAGCATCGCGACCTTCGCCGCCGCGTCGATGATGGGCTTTCGCCCCCGCGATTTTCGCCTGCCGCCCATAAGCAGGATTAGAACATAAAAGGAACGTTCTGGCAAGCGCCTTTTCGATCCGAGCCCGCCGGAGCCCGTTTCGGCCGCCGCGCCCGCCGCGAGTTCCTCCGGCGCGATCCGCCTGCTAGCCATGGGACCATGCAGCTTGCGCTCGCTTTGGCCATCATCGCCTTCGCCGCGGCCTTCCACTTCCACTGGGCCCTCGGCGGCCGGCTCGGCTTCTCGGTGTCGCTCCCCCAGCGTCCCGACGGGACCCCGGTCATGGCCCACCGCCTGCCCTGGTGGCGCCCGGCCGCCGGGGCGGTCGGGCTGGGGCTGGTCGCGCTCGCACTCCTGCTGCTGGCCAAGGACGGGCATCTGCCCCTGCCGGTGCCGCCGGATCTGGTCCGGATCGCGCTCGGCGCCGCCGGCGCCGCCTTCGTCGCCCGGGCCCTCGTCCCCAACCGCTACGTCGGCTTCTTCAAGTCGCTCCGCACCACCCGCTGGGCGCGCTACGACACGCGCCTCTACAGCCCCCTCTTCCTGCTGCTCGGCCTGCTCCTCGTCGCGCAGGCGCTGGAGCGATGAGATGAGCCTCACCCCCCTCCCCGAAGGCCATGTCGGAGCGGTCGTCACCTATCTGGAGATGACCGCGCCTCCGCCGCCCGCTCCCCTCCCCGCCTCGCCGCTTCGGCTCGAACCCTGGCCCGAGCCCGACCCCGGCCGCTACCGCGCGCTGTTCCGAAAGGTCGGCTCGCGCTGGCTCTGGTACTCCCGCCTGCTGATGGACGATTCCCGACTGCGCTCCGAGATGGCCGAGGTCCACGCCGTCGTCGACGAGGCCGGAGCCGAGGTCGGCCTCCTCGAGCTCGACTTCCGGAGCCGGGGCGAATGCCTGATCCGCTTCCTCGGCCTCGTGCCCGAGCTCGCCGGCCGAGGCCACGGCGCCTGGCTGTTCGACCGGACCCTGGCCCTCGCCTGGCGACCCGGGGTCGATCGGGTCGCGGTCAACACCTGCACCCTCGATCATCCCGCCGCTTTGCCCGCCTATCTCAGGGCCGGTTTCAGGGCCTATAAAAGGGCGTTCGAGAGCTTCCCCGATCCGCGCCTCGCCGGCCTTCTCCCCCTCGATTGCGCGCCTCAGCTGCCCCTGGCCGGCTCGGCCCCGCCGCCCGCCAGCTGAAGGTAGAGCCGGGCGACCATCGTCGTCATCACGACCAGGAAGCCGGCGTTCAAGAGCCCGCCGACGAGCAGCATGACCAGCCCCGAGGCGGTGCCCGGCGCCGGAGCGCCGAGGATCGCCGCGACGACGAGGCCGATCACGATCGTCGCCACCATGACGACGACCAGGGCGGCGACCGCCATCAGCAGAAGGAAGCCGAGAAGCCTCCAGAAATGGCCGCGGGTCAGAGCCCAGGAGCGGGCGATGATCGCGATCGGCCCGGCCGGCTCGGCGGCTCCGACCGGCGTCATCGGCAGCAGCCGGACCCCGAAGAAGAGCAGGAAGGCGAGCAGGAAGAGCGTCAGCGGCGCGACCCTGCCGGCGGTGGCGGGGGTCGGCGCCAGCAGGTCGCTCCAGCTCAGCCCGGCGGCGAGGAGCAGCGGGAAGAGGACGAGGCAGAAGGCGACGACGAGGATGACGGTCGCCCCCAGCATCGGCAGCAGCCGCCGCGACCCGTGCCCGATCGCGTCCCCGACCGTCGAGGCCCGCCCGAGCGCCAGCGTCGAGATCGCCAGCGACCCGATGATCCCGAGCACGAGCACGACCGGCACGAGCAGCAGCCAGAGCCCCGGCTCCGGCGCCGCCCCCGCCGCCGCCGCGCCCGGCCCGAACGCCTGCAGGGCGACGTTGGGCAAAGTGATCAGAGCCACCGCGATCGTGAACAGGGTGCCGAAATGCTTCTTCAGGTAGTCGGCGCTCTCGTTCCAGGCGGCGGTGATGGAGAGTTTGGGCATTTCGGTTCTTTCCTGTTCGCGACGGCGGCCGCTCTCGTCATGCCGGACCTGATCCGGCATCCACCTTGTTTTCCCGTACGGCGTACAGAGGAGGTGGACCCATGATCGGGACCCCTAATGGACAGTCCGGGGGACAGTCCATCCCGATCATCAAGCCCGGGGTGACGTCCGTCTCGCTATAACGGCCCTGCCGGCGGGCGGCGCCGCGCAACCGGCCATCTCATCCCTTGCGCCGGGCGCCCTAAGGGAGCGGTTCGGGCGCGGGTAGCCGCGCGGCGGGCCAATGCGCACTCCAGGACCAGGCGGAACGGCCGCCGCCACCGGCATCCGGCCATTCCGCTTTGCGCCAGAAGCAGACGGCCAAGGGCATGTCGGCCGACGCCGAGAGCGGCCTTCGCCAAAGAAGCAGGCAACAGGGCACCATCTGGCAAGCTCCCAGCCGGTGCTGCCTCTCGCGCCGCGAGAGTCAGACTGTGTAGTCGATCTGGCTCATATGGGCTTCACCCATGCGGTCGCCGTAGACGGGGAATTTTGAGAGCGAAGTCTCGATTTCCTGAACATCGGCTTCCGTCAGGCGCACATTCCGCGCGCCAAGATTTTCGAGCAGATGCGCCTCTTTGCGCGTGCCGGGAATAGGGACGATGTTCGGACCCTTTGCCAGCAGCCAAGCCAGCGCGATCTGCGACGGCGTAGCGCCCTTCCGCCGCGCATAGCCTTTCAGCCACTCGATGATCGGCAGGTTGAGCGGCATGAACTGCTTCGAAAAGCGCGGGAAACCGGCGCGGAAATCAGCCTCGCCATATTGAGTTGTCGTGTCGTATTTGCCGGTGAGGAACCCTTCGCCGAGTGGAGCCCACGGGACGAACCCGATGCCGAGTTCCATGCAGGTGTCGAGCACACCGTTGAGCTCGACGTTGCGCGTCCACAGGGAATATTCGCTCTGAACGGCAGCGACGGGCTGCACGGCATGCGCGCGCCGGATCGAATTGGCGCTGGCTTCGGAGAGGCCGAAGTGCAGCACCTTTCCCTGGGCGATGAGATCCTTGACCGCGCCGGCCACCTCCTCGACCGGTACCGCCGGATCGATGCGATGCTGATAATAGAGATCGATTCGATCGGTCCGGAGGCGTCGAAGCGACTCCTCGACGACCTTGCGGATGTGCTCGGGTCGGCTGTTCCTCGCAATCGTACCATCGATGGCGAAGCCGAACTTGGTCGCGATCTTCACTTGGTCGCGAACCGGCTGGAGCGCCTCGCCGACGAGTTCCTCGTTGATGTAGGGCCCGTAGACCTCGGCGGTGTCGAAGAAGGTCACGCCCTGTTCGACTGCCGTCCGGATCGTGCGGATCGACTGGGGCACATCTGCGGGCGGGTTGTAGGTCCCGCTCATGTTCATGCAGCCTGCCCCGAGTTCGGAGACTTCGAGCATGCCGAGTTTGCGAGTTTTCATGGCGCGATTTCCTGTGGCCGGAGTGGGGCTGGAGACACCAGGCGCGGCGGCCCAGGTGGGTGCGAAAGGTAGGACTGCGCCGAGCAGCGCTGCCTTGCCGAGAAAGTCTCGACGACCGATGCCGGTTGCCCCAGGGTCTTGGATGTCGCTCATGGGATCTCCTTGAGGCAGTGGCCAGGACCAGGGACAGGTGCCACGCGGGCACCTGCCCCCTCTGGCGTTGTGGTCAGAGCCTGCTCTTGAAGAACGGAGCCAATTTGCGGGCCGAAGTTTCCGCGCCGGGGCCGTCATACAGGTCCATGTGCGTTGCGCCCTTAACCAGGAACAGCTCCTTGGGCCCTGGAGCCTTCGCGTAGAGCTCGCGGCTGTGCCAGAGCGAGCCCGCCTCCGTGCCGGCGATGACTAGGAGGGGCTGGGTCAGCAGCGTCTCCACGCGGTCGAAGCCGGTGTAGGATATCGCGTAGCTGGCGCTGGTGAGGAGCATCTTGTTCGGTGCGTTCGGATGCTGACCACGCGGAGTGAGGTAGTAATCCGCCGCCTCCTGCAGGTCGCGGGGTGCCGAGGTGTCTCCGACATTCGGCACGTAAGGGACGTAAACCGGCGTGGCTCCCTTGGCTTCGGCGGAGCGCTGCTGGGCGACCGCTTCCAGGGTCGCAAGCTGCTCGGCAACGGAGGCCTTGCCTTCCCAGCCCTGGCGGGCCGCGGCTCCGACATCGACAGCACTGACCGTCGCGACGGCCTTGATGCGCCGATCCATGGTCGTAGCCTTGATGGTGTGTCCGCTGCCGGCGCAAATGCCCAGGGCGCCGATCTTGCCGGCGTCGACGTAGGGGAGCGTCACCAGATAGTCGACGGCGCTGTAGATGTCGTCGACCCGCTTCATGGGATCGTCGAGAAGCCGCGGCATTCCGCCGCTCGCGCCCTGATGCGAGGCGTCGAACGCGAGGGCGACGAAGCCCTGCTTGGCCAGCCGCTGCGCATAGAGGCCGGCGGTCTGCTCTTTCACGCCGCCGCCGGGATGGACGACGACGATCGCCGAATATCTGCGGCTCGGGTCGAAGCCGTCCGGAAGGTAGACGTTGCCGGCCATGTTGATGTCGCCGTTCTTGAACTGGATGCTCTGCATCTTCGTCGCTCCGATTTGAGAGGCGCTGACGGGCTGCTCGGCCGTGATCAGACCGATGGTGAGGAAGGCGGCGGCGAGGGCGGTTCCGCCCCTGAGCAAGGTGCGGCGCCCGAGCCCCGACAGGCCCTGCGAGGCGGATGGCTTCAGGTTCGGCTGGGTCATGGTCTGCTCCTCAGGCGCCCGGACCGGGCGCGTTGAGAGTGAGATAGACCTTCGCGGGCATAGTGATTAGACGGGCAAATGTGCATGGACCTAGTAGCAGGTGTAATGAATGCGGCGCGAGGAGATGGCGGACCTGACGGCCTTCGTGGTCGTCGCCGAGGAGCGTAGCTTCACGCGGGCGGCGGCCAGGATGGGGCTCTCGCAATCAGCGTTGAGCCAGATCGTGCGCCGCCTGGAGAGCCGGCTGGGGCTGCGGCTGCTCGCCCGGACCACGCGCAGTGTCGCCCCCACCGAAGCCGGTTTGCGCCTGCTGCAGACCCTCACCCCGGCGCTCGAGGATCTCGATGCAAGCATCGCGGCGCTGAGCGCGTTGCGCGACAAGCCCGCCGGCACGATCCGGATCACCTCGGTCGAGCACGCCACGAAAACCGTGCTCTGGCCTAAGCTCAAGACGCTTCTGCCCGACTATCCCGACCTTACCGTCGAGATCGTCGACGACTACGGATTGGCCGACATCGTATCCGAGCGGTTCGATGCGGGGGTTCGGCTCGGCGAGCAGGTCGCAAAGGACATGATTGCGGTCCGGATCGCTCCCGACATGCCGATGTCGATCACCGGCTCGCCTTCCTATTTCGAACGGTACCCCGCGCCGGAGGCCCCGCAGGATCTCATCCGGCACCGCTGCATCAACCTTCGCCTGCCGACCTCGGGCGGCCTCTACGTATGGCCGTTCGAAAAAGGAGACCGTGAGATCAAGGTCCGTACGGAAGGGCCCCTGGTGTTCAACACCATCGAGATGATCCGCGACGCGACGGTGGAAGGACTTGGCCTTGGCTACATGCCGGCCGATTATGTGCAGGGCCATGTCGATGCCGGCCGCTTGATCAAGGTGCTCGACGACTGGTGCCCGGCCTTGCCGGGTTATCATCTCTACTACCCGAGCCGTCGTCACCCGGTGCCAGCCTTTTCATTTCTCGTGGATGCACTTCGTTACCGACCGTAAAGCCTGCGGACCCAAGCCTGAGCGACTGATTTAGGAGCTGGTCGCCCACACAGCAGACAGTCCGCAATCGGCCACCGGCAGCCGTTCCGGCAGGCACCAATCTCAGCCGGGAAAACAGTGGCAGTTTACTTTTTGGCCCCAATCCGCATCTTTTGCGCCTCCGCGCCTCCGCGCCTCCGCGTGAACCCGATCGCAGCGTTGGGCGGACTTGTTTCACCCGAAGCACCGAAGGACCGAGGGTGCCGAACCGTTCAACGAGGCCGCGGCCACCGCCGTCGGTTCGGACAAGAATAAATTCAGGAGACAATTACTCTGCCACCAACCGGCTGGCGCTTCGGTCCCCGCCGCGTCCGGACCCTTCGCGCCTTTGCGCCTCCGCGCGAATCCCATCCCGCCGCTCGAGCCACGCCGGCCCGTCCGAAAGGTCCCGCCCTCAGCCCCCCTTCCCGATCCCCCGCTCCCGCCGCGCGATCCGTCACACGCCACCAGGGACAAGGGCCCCTCCCCCGATTCCGGGCGGGCCGGACCTTCGCGGTCACTTTTCGTGACCGTCGCGCGCGGGCGATCGTCCGACGCGCGGTGAAGGGAGAACCCGCCTTCAAAAGCCGGCGGCTTTGGCGCAGGATCGGCGCGTGCAGCGCGCAAGCCTCATCGTCAGGAGCCTCTGGGCGGCCTGCCTGCTGGGCGGCGGCCTCAACCATGCCCTCATCCTGCTCCGGCACGGGCCGTTCTGGGACTATGGCGGGGTCGGATGGGCGAGCGCCGCTTACTGGTCCGCCCTTACCCTGCTCGATCCGGTCGTCGCCGCGCTGCTCTTCCTTCGCCCGAGGATCGGGATCGCCGGCACGGTCCTGCTCGTCGCGACCAACGTCATCCACAATCTCGCGATCACGGCCCGCTACGCCCCCGAGGGCGAGTTCCTCGCCCGGGCCGGCAATCCCGTCCTGCTCAGCCAGATCGGCTTCCTGCTCTTCGTCGCCGCGACGGCCCGTGTCGCGTGGAAGGGCGTGACCGGCGGCAGGGAGACGGCTGGACCCGCGACCGGGGGACGGCGCTGAACCCGTTCCAGGCCGGCATGGCGGCGGCGCCGCGCAATCGGCTTGCCCTTCCCGGCCCGCCCGGCGAAGGAGGCTGGGATGACGGACGGCGACGCGATCGAATGGCGGGTGACGCCGGGCCTCAGCCCCTATCCGGAGACGCTGGCGGCGATGGAGGCGCGGGCCGCGGCGATCCGGGCCGGCGCGGCCTCCGAGCTGGTCTGGCTGCTCGAGCATCCGCCGCTCTACACCGCCGGGACCAGCGCCGACCCGGCCGAGCTGTTCAATCCGCAGGGCTTCGACGGTGTTCGAGGCCGGGCGCGGCGGGCGCTACACCTATCACGGGCCGGGGCAGAGGGTCGGCTACGTGCTGCTCGACCTCGAGCAGGCGCGGCCGCGACGTGCGCCGCTACGTCCATTGCCTCGAAGGCTGGGTGATCGCGACGCTCGCCCGGCTCGGGGTCGAGGCCCGGCGCGCGCCGGGGCGGATCGGGATCTGGGCCGACGGCCCGAGGCGGCGAGGCCAAGGTCGGGGCGATCGGGGTGCGGGTCCGCCGCTGGGTCGCCTATCACGGCTTCTCGGTCAACCTGGCGCCCGGAACTTTCCCACTTCTCAGGGATAGTGCCGTGCGGTATTGCCGAATTTCCAGTGACCAGCCTCGACGAGATGGGAGTGTCCGCAAGGCATGAACATTTCGACCTGGCGCTGAAGCAGGGGCTCTGCGATTTCCTGCGCTCTCTCGAGGGGGGACGCGAGAAGGCTTGAGAGCCCGATCCATTCCGTTTATTGCGTGCAACTGATTTGGCAAAAAAGGGGCCAACCCGACCAAATCGTCCAACCTAGGGAGTTTCTAAATGCGTGACCTTCTTTCGAAAGTGATGACCGGTTCGATGGTTGCCGGTGCGGCCCTGCTCGTCGCGGCTTGCGGCGGTGGCGAGGATGCGGCGGCCAACAACACCGCCGCCAACTACGTCGAAGATCCCCTGATGGGCGCCAACGACGTCACCGCCGTCGACGCGCTGAACGGCACCGACGCCAATCTCGGCGTGACGACCGACGCCAATGCGACGACGACCACGACGACCACGACCAACGCGACGACGACCGACACCACGACCAACACCGGGACCGGCAACACCACCGGCATGTAATCGACGGTCGACGTCTTCGGAAAGGGGCCGTCCGGGCGACCGGGCGGCCCTTTTCTTATGGACGGCAGGCGCTTAGGAGTGACGAGCCGTGCCGCACGTACGACGGGCACGGCGCGTGAAGCTTTATTGCGAGGCGGCCCCTGCTAAGCATAGAGCCAGCGTGTCCAGCGCTCGAGGGGATCGAATGGCCTTCAGGACGAAGCACGGCGCCCAGATCGCCGCCGCCGCGGCAGCGTTCACGATCGCCGTTCCGGCGCCGGCGCAGCTCTACATCAGCCAGCCCGATCTGCGCGCCTCGCCGATCGAGCCGAGCGATCCGCTGGTCGGCCTGCCGCTGCCCGGCGCGACCTCCGCCGAATATCGCGCCAATCTGCTGTGGAACCTGCGCGCCGGCCTCAACGTCGCCGCGCTGCAATGCCAGTTCTCGGATTATCTGCGGGCGGTGCCCAATTATAACGGCCTTCTCGCCCATCATTCGCGTCGAGCTCGCCGCCGCCTACACGGCGCTCAACAATTACTTCAAGCGCGTGCAGGGCGCGAAGGGCCAGAAGGCGTTCGACGATTATTCGACGATCACCTACAACAATTGGTCGACGCTGCAGGCGCAGATGATCTTCTGCCAGACCGCGACCAACATCGCCAAGTCGGCGCTGGCGACGCCCGAAGGGCCAGCTCTATCCGCTCGCCCAGGCGCGGATGCGCGAGCTGCGCAACGCCCTGGTCCCGGCCTACGATCCGAGGCCGGCCTACCAGCCCTATCTGATCCGAATGCGGCCGGTCGTCCTGCCGGCGCTGCAATGCTATAACAAGAAGGGCGTCCTCCGCCGCGCCTGCGGCGGGACGGCGAAATAGCGCCCGTCCCCCAGCGCAGGCTGGGGCGCCAGGGAGTGATAAGCTCCGGGCCTGTCGCTCGCTGCGGCCCCGGCCTTCGCTGCGGCGACGTCGCCGTTCTAAGGCAGCCCGAGCAGCTTGTGGGTCTGCAGGCCCAGCCGCCAGCGCGGGTGGCGCATCACATAGTCGATCGCCGCCGCCGTCGACGTCTCCCGGTCCGGGCCGTCGAGCGGCTGGATCAGGAAATGGCGGAAATCCCAGCCGAGCAGCGACCTCGGGATCGATCCCGGCCTGCGGCCAGACCAGCTTGAGCTCGTCGCCGGAGCGCTGCACCACCTCGGTCCCGGCCTTGGGGCTGACGCAGATCCAGTCGAGGCCCGCCGGCGCCGGCAAGCGTTCCGTTGGTCTCGACCGCGATCTCGAAGCCGGCCTGCGTGGAGCGCGTCGATCAGGGCGTCGTCGAGCTGCAGCATCGGCTCGCCGCCGGTGACCACGACCAGCGGGCGCTCCCCCTCCCCCACAGGTCTCGAGCACTCGGGCGGCGAGCGCCGGCGGCCTCGTAGCGGCCGCCCTTCTCGCCGTCGGTGCCGACGAAATCGGTGTCGCAGAAGCTGCATTGCGCCTCGGCCCGGTCCCGCTCGCGGCCGGACCACAGATTGCAGCCGGCGAAGCGCAGGAAGACGGCCCGCCGCCCGGCCTGCATCCCCTCGCCCTGGAGGGTCAGGAAGATCTCCTTGACCGCGTAGCTCATGGCCGCGCCGCGTAGCGGGTCGGATCGGCGAAGTCCGGCTTCCTCGAAGCCCTTCGAGCGCGAAGCCGGCAGCTGTCGCACAGGCCGCAATGGCGCGCCGTCCGGGCGCCGGATCGTAGCAGGACCAGCTGAGGCCGGCGTCGAGGCCGAGCCGGTCCGCCTCGCGGACGATGTCGGCCTTGGTCATGTGAAGCAGCGGCGTGGCGACCCGGAAGGGCCGGCCTTCGTCGCCCGGCCTTGGTGGCGAGCCAGCGCCAGCCGCTCGAACGCGGCGATGAAGTCGGGCCGGCAATCGGGATAGCCGGAATAATCGAGCGCGTTGACGCCGATAAAGATGTCGGACGCGCCGGCCGCCTCCGCCCAGCCGAGCGCCAGCGAGAGGAAGATGGTGTTGCGCGCCGGCACGTAGGTGACCGGAATCTCGTTGCCCAGGCCGCCCTTCGGGACGTCGATGTCGGCGGTCAGCGCCGAGCCGCCGAACGGGCGCAGGTCGAGCGGCAGGACGACGTGGCGCTCGGCGCCGAGCGCGGCGGCGATCCGGCGCGGCGGCCTCGAGCTCGATCCGGTGGCGCTGGCCGTAATCGACGGTGAGCGCGAGCAGGTCGAAGCCGGCCTCGCGGGCGAGCGCGGCGGCGACCATCGAATCGAGGCCGCCCGAGACGAGGGCGACGGCCCGGGGAGCGGCGGGGGACATGGCGGTGGCGGCTAGTCCGCCTCGGCGGGCGGCGCAAGCGCGCGCAAAAGAACGGGCCGCCCGGTGAGGAGCGGCCCAGTTTAGGCCTTACGGCCTGCTAGGGAGGAAAGCGTGCCCACAATCGGCACGCTCTCTCTTTACATGGATCAGGGTAAACAGGGGCTTAACGGGCGCAGACTTGCCGGCGCAAGCGAAGGATGCCGTCGGCGCGACCATGCCCGAAGCTCGTCATCCCGGCGAAGGCCGGGACCGGGGAATTCCGCCGGGGCTCTCGGCCTGAGGTCCGGGCTTCGCCGGCTGCGAATCGCTCAGCAGGTCGCCGACCTTGCGCGCCTTCGACCCGGTAGGCGAAGGGCGGCCGTCGACCAGGCCCTGGGTGTCGATCCGCGCGAGGCGCGGAGTCTCGACCCGGATGCTGGTCCGGCCGAAGCCGCGGCCGGGCAGGTATATTGGACGGTGGTCGCGCCGTCCTCGTCGGCGAGCACCTCGCGGCTCGCAGCTGGCGCCCTGATGCTCGAGCTGGACCAGGGCCGTCGGCGTCGGCGAGGCAGATCGAGCGGGCGGTCGCCGTCCGGCGTCGCGCAGCTGCCAGCGGCCCCGGCTCGAGCCTGGCAAGCGCCTCGAGCTTCGGGACCGAGACGGCGAAAACGGGCGCGGCGACGGCGAGGATGCCGGCCAGCCCGAGCGCCCCCCAGCGCAAACGACCCCGCGGATGCGACATGATGGGAGGCTTTCTAGCAGCAAAATGCCGACGGAATCGACGGTCCCGTTCGCTCCGCCCGCCTCAGCCCTCGAAGTCGCTGAGCGAGATCGGGAAAACCCGCGAGCAGAATTCGCAGTCGACGCTGATGAAGCCGTCCTCGTCGACCATCTCGGCGCGCTCCTCGGCGCCGAATCGGGCGATGACGCCGCGGATATAGTCGAAATTGCAGCGGCAGCCCTTGTTCAGCGGGATCGCCGCGAGCACCCGCACCTCCTCCTCGTGGAACAGCCGCCACAGCAGCCTCGCCGAGCGGCAGCGCCGGATCGGTCAGCTCGTGGCCCTTGATCGTCTCGGCGAGGATCCGGACATGCTCCCATTCGGGATCGTCGAGCCGGGTGTGGAGCCGGTCCCGCCCCTCCTCGCCTTCCGGCAGATGCTGGACGAGGATGCCGCCGGCGATATGGCCGGTGTCGTCGACCGCGAGCCGGACCAGGCTCGGCAATCTGCTCCGACTGGCTGAAGTAATTCTGCGCCGCCTCGGCCAGCGAGCCGCCCTCGAGCGGCACGATGCCCTGATAGCGCTCCTCCGCCAGCGGCTGGTCGAAGGTGATGGCGAGATAGCCCTTGCCGAACAGAGCGGCGAGGTCGCGATGGCTCGGAAGCTCGCCGAGCCGGTCGGCGTCGAAGCGGACATAGCCCCGCAGCTCGCCGCCGCGATAGTCGCAGACGAGCAGATCGACGATCCCGCTCTCGGTCTGCGCCTGGATGGTGAGCTGGCCCTCGGCCTCCTTGAGCATCGAGCCGAGCAGGGCGGTCAGCACCAGCGCCTCGGACAGGATGCGGGCGATCGGCGCCGGATAATCGTGCGCCGAGAGGATCTGGTCGAGCAGCGGCCCGAGCCGCACCAGCCGGCCGCGCGCGTTGCGGCCGGGAATGGTGAAGCCGAGCGCCTCGTCGAGATTGGCGGCGCGCGCCTCGGTCTGGAAATCGGGGGAGGTCATGGCGGCGATGTGGCGAACGCTCGGAGCCGGTTCAAGTTCTTCATCCCCCCACGCAATGCGTGGGGAGGATATCAGGCCGCCTGCGGGACCTCGTATTGCCGCGCCGCCTCGGAGAGGCGCTCGACGAACTCGGTCGACATGCGCTTCCTCGATGATCAGCGGCGGCAGCACGCGCATGCACATTGTCGCCGGCGGCGACGGTGAGCAGGCCATGCTCGCGCAGATAGCCGACGAAGGCGCGGCTGTCGGTCTTCATCCTGACGCCGAGCATCAGGCCGATGCCGCGCACGCTTTCGAACAGATGGTCGTGATTGGGGATCATCTGCTCGAGCGCGCCGCGCAGCCGCTCGCCCATCCGGGTGACCTGGTCGAGGAATTCGGGCTCGGCGACGACGTCGAGCACCGCCTGGCCGGCGGCCAGGCGAGCGGGTTGCCGCCATAGGTCGAGCCGTGGGTGCCGACCACCATCCCGGCCGCCGCCTTCTCGGTGGCGAGGCAGGCGCCCATCGGGAAGCCGCCGCCGATGCCCTTGGCCGAGGCGAGGATGTCCGGCTCGATGCCGTAATGCTCGTAGGCGAAGAGCTTGCCGGTGCGGGCGACGCCGCACTGGACCTCGTCGAGGACGAGCATCAGGTCGTTCTCGTCGCAGATCCGCCGCAGGCCGTGCATGAACTCGGCGCTGGCCGGGCGGATGCCGCCCTCGCCCTGGACCGGCTCGACCAGGAAGCCGGCGGTGTGCTCGTCGACCGCCGCCTCGGCCGCCTCGAGATCGTCGAACTCGACGACGGTGAAGCCGGGCAGCAGCGGCGCGAAGCCGTCGCGCAGCTTGGCCTGGTCGGTGGCGCTGATCGTCGCCATCGTCCGGCCGTGGAAGGCGTTGCGTGAAGGTGATCAGCACGTGCTTCTCGGGCCGGCCGTGATGATGATGGTAGCGGCGCGCGGTCTTGATCGCGCATTCGACCGCCTCGGCGCCCGAATTGGTGAAGAAGACGGTGTCGGCGAAGGTGAGGTCGACCAGGCGCTGGGCGAAGGCCTCGCCCTGCGGCGAGCCGTAGAGGTTGGAGACGTGGATCAGGGTCGCCGCCTGCTCCTGGATCGCCTTGGTCAGATGCGGATGGCCGTGGCCGAGCAGGTTGACGGCGATGCCGCTGGCGAAATCGAGATATTTCTCGCCGCCCTCGCCGTAGAGATAGACCCCCTCCCCGCGCACCGGCCGCACCGGCGAGCGCGGATAGACGGGCATGAGCGGCGTGATGGTCATGACGGGCTCCGAAGGATCTGAATTGCGAAAAAGGCGACCCTGACGGATCGCCTTCCTGCCTCTAGAGAGGGAGCGGGCGCCGCGTCAATTCGCGGCGCCCGCCCTTTTCGCCTTTAGTCGCGGCGGCCGTCGCGGTCGCGGCGCTCGATGCGCAGGCGCTGCTCGAGCCGGTTGACCTGGACCCGCAGCGCGCCGAACTCGCGGCCGCTGATGCCGTTGCGGCTGGCGCAGCTGGAGCCGGCGCTCGATCTGGTTGGCCTCGCGGCGCAGGCTGAAGGCCTCGCGCTGCGAGATGATCCGGCGCTGGACCGAACGCTCGATGCGGTTCTCGGCCCGGTTGAGGTCGCGGAGCAGCTCGTTGATCGCCTGGCGCGACGGGCCGCCGCGATTCCAGCCGACGCTGGCGCGATCGCGGTGGTAGCCGCCGTGGTTGGCCGCGGCCGGAGCGACCGCGACGACGGTGGAGAGCAGCAGGGCGGGAATCAGGAACTTACGCATGTTGGCTTACTCCTCGCTTGGTAAGGAGCTTCTACGACGCGGCGAATGTTGCGGGCGCTGAACGGAGTCGACAGCCGCCGTTCAGCTAATTGCGCGAGTTTTATGAACGAAATCCTCGCCGTCGCAGATGGCGAGCGGTGACCACGCGAAGCATGGCGCTGGCGGTCAATTGCGCAGACTTGCTGCCAGCTACCCGCTGCACCACCCTGCGGAGCGGTCCCGCTCCGCCCGCTTCGCGCTGCAGGATCAGGCCTTCAGCTTCCAGCCGCTGCGCAGCAGCGCGTAGCACAGGCGCGCCCAGCGCGACGTTGATCGCCGAGCAGCAGCAGCGCGCCGAGCAGGATCGGCGAATCGGCGGCGCCGAGGAAGCCGTAGCGGAAGCCCGAGATGACGTAGAAGAAGGGGTTGGCGTGGCTGATCGCCCGGAAGGCCGGCGACAGGCTGTCGATCGAATAGAAGGTGCCCGAGAGCAGCGACAGCGGCGCCACGACGAAATTGCTGACCGCCGCGGCATGATCGAACTTCTCCGCCCAGATCGAGGTGATCAGGCCGAGGAAGCCGAGCATCATGCTGCCCATCAGCCCGAACCAGAGGACCGCCCAGAGATGGACGCGGCATGACGTGGACGCCGGGCCAGAGCAGCATCGCCAGCCAGACCGCGAAGCCGACCAGGAAGGCGCGGGTGACCGCGGCGCCGACCAGCGCCGGCGATCAGCTCGCCGGTCGACAGCGGCGGCATCAGATAATCGACGATCGTTGCCCTGGATCTTGCCGACCAGCAGCGAGAAGGCTGGAATTGGCGAAGGCGTTCTGGATCATGCCCATGACGATCAGGCCCGGGCGCGAGGAAATCGGCGAAGGGAAGCGCCCGCCGAGCGACCGTCCGGCCGCTGCCGCCCAAGGCGACGGTGAAGATGACCAGGAACAGCAGGGTGGTGACCGCCGGCGCCCAGATCGTCTGCAGCTGGACCTTGAAGAAACGCCTCACCTCCTTCACATAGAGGGTCGCTAGGCCGCCCCAATTGACGTTCCGGATCACCGGCACGCCGGGGGCGGCCCGCACCCAATTCGAAGGCTGGTCGTTCACAGCGCCGTCGCTAGAGCGCAGACGCCGTGGGCCGCAAGCGCACAAGGAAGGCACCGAGAAGACATGTCCTGGACCGACGAACGGATCGACCGGCTGAAGGAGCTCTGGACCCAGGGCATGACCGCGAGCCAGATCGCCGACGAGCTCGGCGGAGTCTCGCGCAACGCGGTGATCGGCAAGGCGCACCGCCTCGGCCTGCAGTCGCGGCCCTCGCCGGTGAAGCCGAACGAGGCCGGCGACGGCGGCGAGGCGGCGCCGGCGCCCGAGAGGCCGAGGCCGCGGCCGAGGCCGCCGCCCCGGCCGGCTCCGCGCCCGAGCCGAGCCGGAAGCCGAGGACGAAGCCGAGCCGCGAGGCGGCGGCGGCGCCGCCCGCGGCCGGCCGCCGCACCGGCCGCCGCCGCAGCCGCAGATCCGCTCGATCGGCCCGGGCGGCTTCGTCCGCCAGGGCGCCGGGCGACCAGCAGTCGCCGATCCCGCCGGCGCCGCCGCGCCGCCTGGTGCCGGCCAAGCCGAGCCCCGAGATCGCCGACAAGACCGGCCTGCTCGATCTCAACGAGAAGATCTGCAAATGGCCGATCGGCCATCCCGGCGAGCCCGATTTCCATTTCTGCGGCGCGCCAGGCCAATCCGGGCTTCCCTTATTGCGTCGAGCATTGCGGCGTCGCCTATCAGGCCCAGCTCCCGCGCCGCGACCGCCGGCCGCCGCCGCCGCTGCCGTTCGGCGGGCCGCGCATCCGCTGAGTCGGCGGCGATGGCGCTGTTCCTGGTCTGGCATGACGAGGACAGCGCCATCGCCGACGATGTGCGCCTCGCCCTCGACCGCTTCGAGCTTCGTCCGGAGGTTGCGAACGCGAGGACCCGGGAGTCTCCGAGTGTATGTGGTCGCAGGTGCGGCTCGCGGCCCGCATCCATGGCAGCGGCCCGCAGGCCGCCTGAACGGTCGGCTATCGTCTTCTCCGGTGCAGCGCGGACGGCGGGAGCCAATCCTCAGCTTTCGTAGACGAAATCAAGATCTCCGTCGTCGATCTCGCGGGTAGCCCAAGCCCCGAGGGTCTCCGCATAAGTCGCATAAGCGCCGGCTTGGTCGCTACCGAGGACCATCCCGTACCAATCCGGCGTCAGAGACGTCGACGCAGACGGCCAGCCTTGCTGCACGGCGGCTCCGGAATCGCCGGGACGACTGACGGTGCTGGCGGCATAAATGTGATCCGGATGACCGAGCATGACGACGTCGCCCAAGTCGTACAATCGATTATCTCGATAGAGGTCCATCGCCTTCCAGATCGTGACCCCCGCGATGCGAGCGCGAACAGCCCGGCCGCGAACGCTGCTGTGAAAGTGAACCGGCTCCTCTTGGATCATCCCTGAGATGGCCTTGAGTGCGGCAGTGCGAACAGGGCCGGGCCTGCCGACGCGTCCGACCTCGAGGCGGGCAAGCGCGGCATCGATCATCGCGCTTCCGCTTCGCGCACCGGTATAGGCGGGGGGCAGCGCCGTATGGCACACCTTTCCCACGGCCTCTTTCCCCCGCCAGGGCATGAACCAAGGCCGTTTTCGCCCCAGGATGACGGTCGCGTCGGCTCTGGCGACGTGGCCGCAGGTGAGCGCATAGCTGATACCGGAGCGCGAGCGGAACATGCCCGCGAGCGTTCCGTGCGCGCGACGTCCCCGGTCGGCATCGAAGATCACCTCGCCGCTGCCGAGGTGAGCCGTGGCCGGCGGCGACCGCCGGAACACAACAGTGCCGAAGTCGGTCCCACGCGGCTCCGTCAGTCCTTCGCTCCAAGATGTGGGATCTATGTCGATTATTGCCTCGACCTTGAGAGGCCGTTCCTCCTCATATTCGAATGTGCGCAAACCCGACTTGCCCTCGAGGACCCTTCCCGTCACGCGAAGGTTGAACAGTTGGTAGGCTAGCCAGTCCGGCGGCACGCCTTCGGCGACGAGTCGCCAGGGCTGAAGCAAGCCGCAAGACCGCATCTCGTCGTCGGAAATGCGTAAATGGAATCCGTTGACCGCGCGGTCCCCGGCATAGTTGAACAATCCGTCTTCAATGAAGCCGCGCAAGCGACCGTGGAAGGCGAGGTAGCGCAAATAATCGATCAGCACGTCAGCCGGTCACCTTCGATCCCGTCTCGACCGCAGCATTGAACAACGACTGCCAGCCGAGCCCCAGCGGCACGAGGGCCGCAAGTTGGACGAGGATTGGCTTGGTGGGGTCAAACGTCGACCTGTAGACACTCGGGAGGATTACCAATGCGATGACCAATCCGAACGCTACTCGACCTACCACTGCTCCCAAGTCGACGGCCCACGCTCCCGTTTCGATATAGTGCCTCAGGAAAGGCTCTATCACTACGCCGAAAGCCAGTGCTGCATATTGAGGAAGAACCGGAGCCGGATCATCTGCATTATGACCGCCGGCGACGGCAGTTCGACGCGCTGACTGCAGGTCGAAATAACGGACGAGTGAGTCTAGCATAACCGGTCCCCGCTAATTATGCTGCTCTTCTATATCGCGAAATGCCGATCGGGAAAACAGGGTTCTACCCGGCGTGCGCCCCAGAATGTTGGGGAAGCCTTTCAGCGACCGGCGTGCGCGATCGGCCAGGATCATCCACCTGGATCAGCGCGATTGCGGGGAACGGCGGAGGCTCGTCGGCCGTTGAATCTCGGTCCGCAACCGTATCGATAATCCAGGTGAAATGTCTCAAGAAAAACAAGAATATTTCGAGCGCCGGGCCGAGGCGGAGCTCGCCCCCGCTTAGGCCGCGGAGCATAAGCGCGCGGTCCAGGCCCATTACGAGCTCGTCGCCGCCTATCTCGACCGGATTCACAGCGCCGAGCCGAAGTCGGAAGGCGGCTGTTCGGGGGTAGAGAGAAAAGGCCTTGTCCCGATATTCCCCAATTCCCCGGCCATTCCCTTCTAATGCGTTTTAGCGGCTCTGTGACCTCGCGACACAAGGCGGAAAGAGGCTAGTAGAGTTCTCAGTTTGTATTTCGGGCTTGTCGCTATCGCGCTCGTCCGCCTCCTATGGCGTAGAGAGAAGCAAGGAGGTTGTATGGAATTTATGATCTTGGACCCTAAGGGCAACATTGTTGCGACAGCCAGCAGCGCGCGTGAGGCCCGCACAAAGTTCAGGGCTGGCCGGGGTCTCTTCGGACGGCAGACAATCCTCGATGGGATCGGGGCGGCCATCTCGGAGGGGGAGCTGGAGCAACTCTGCAGGAATGAGGACGAGGAGGATAGGAGAAGGCTCAGGGAGCGCGACGGTGACGCTTAGGGGCCGACGCCTATCGAAGGCCTTCCGGTGACAGTCACGTGACTGTCACCAGGCCGTTCCCCGCTCCCGTCACCCCGGGCTCGACCCGGGGTCCACCTTCCTTCCGATCAGCGGCTCGCAGCCGAAATCCTCGGCCAGATCCCGCCAGGCAGGGTTCGCCGCCTCGATCAGCGCCACCTTCCACGCCCGAGGCCAGTTCTTGATCTGCTTCTCCCGCCGGACCGCCCCCTCGATCGAGCCGCCCGTCTCGAAGACCACCCGCACGCATCCGTAACGCGCCGTGAACCCGCCGAACGTCCCTTGCCGATGCTGGTACACGCGCTGAAGCAGGTTCGACGTGACGCCAGTGTAGATCGTCCCGTGAAACGTGTTCGCCATGATGTACGCGGCCCCGTCGCGCTCCATTGCCGAAGCGTAGAAAAGGTGGATGCCGGATCAAGTCCGGCATGACGACGTGGGATTGCCCCAGGTGCCTACCCACAGTGGCCGCCGCCGCGCGCCATTCCCCGTCACCCCAACTTGATTGGCACCCGCCCTGGCAACGCGTTAGGCGTTGACCATCGCCGTTCCATCCGCTAGTGTATCTCATCTGAGATACAGGAAGCGGATATGGCCTCTCCCAGCTCGATGCTTCACGTGCGCATCGACGAAGACGTCAAGGCGCAGGCGATCGCGGCGCTGGAGGCGATGGGGCTTTCGGCATCGGACGCCGTGCGGCTGCTGTTCCACCGGATCGTCGCCGATCAGGCCTTTCCGCTCGAGCTCAAGGTCCCGAACGCCGCGACTCGCGCCGCCATGGCGGAGGCCGACGACATCCTCGCGAAGGGGCGCGCCCGCTTCGCCGACGGCGAAGAGATGATCGCCGACCTCGATGGCTAAGGACGCCAGGCGCGCGAAGCGTCCGCGCGCCTGCGACTATGCCAGGGCCTTCTCGAAGGATTGGGAGCGGCTGTCCAGGTCCGGGCGGTACGACATGAACCGGCTGAAAGAGGTGATGCTGCTGCTCGTCGCCAACGACGCGCCGCTCGCCGCGGAGTGGAAGGACCACCCGCTCAAGGGCGAATGGGCCGGCTATCGCGAATGCCATGTCGGCAGCGACTTCCTGCTCATCTACAGGATCGACGACCGGGCCGGAAAAGGCGGGGCGATCGTCTTCATCCGGGCGGGCACCCATAGCGAGCTGTTCAGGGAGTGAGCGCTCGCCAGCCGCTCGATCTCCAGCGGCACGGCCCCGTTTGCGGCTTTGCGACTTTGCGTGAGACGAATTTCCAGCCTCCGTGCCGACTCGAACGTTTGCAGGATGGTCTCACGCAAAGCCGCCAAGCCGCAAAGAGTCCGAGTGGGGCTCCCCAGTCCTGCAGACCGGTTGCTGAGCGATAAGGTGGATGCCGGATCGAGTCCGGCATGACGAGGTGGGGCTGCCCTCCCCCCTTCGCCGTTTTCGTCGCTGCCCCCTCACCCGTCACCCCGGACTTGATCCGGGGTCCACCTTCCTTGGCAGCGTGGGAAGGGGAAGGTGGATGCCGGATCAAGTCCGGCATGACGGGTCGAGAGCCTCGCGCGCCGTCGCGTCACCCCGGTCCCGGATCAAGTCCGGGACGACCCGGGGCCCGCCTTTTTCACCAGCGGGTCAAAGCCGAAATCCTCCGCCAGGTCCCGCCATGTGGGGTTCGACTCCTCGATCAGCGCCAGCTTCCACGCCCGGGGCCAGTTCTTGATCTGCTTCTCGCGCCGGATCGCCCCCTCCATGGACCCGCCGGTGTCGAACCAGACCAGCCGCTTGCATCCGTAGCGCGCCGTGAACCCGCCGAACGTCCCTTCCCGATGCTGGTACACGCGCTGCAGCAGAAGCGACGTGACGCCGGTGTAGATCGTCCCGTGAAACCCGCTCGCCATGATGTAGACAGTCCCGTCGCGCTCCATTTCCCTCCCGTCACCCCCGGTTCGACCCGGGGTCCACCTGCTTGAGCGCGCCGAGGCTGAAAGATGGTGGATGCCGGATCAAGTCCGGCATGACGCAGATGCGAAATGAGTATGCGGCTGATCGGGAAGGCGGTTGGGCTGCGCACTGGCATGGCGATGCGGGCTCGGACTTCCACCGGCAAGGGAAGGTGGATGCCGGATCAGGTCCGGCATGACGACGTGGGATTGCCGTCACCCCTCCCCATGGCCGCCGCCGGCGCCCGCCATTCCCCGTCACCACGGACCTGATCCGCGGTCCACCTGCTTCGCCGCTGCGGAAGGGGAAGGTGGATGCCGGATCAAGTCCGGCATGACCAGCGGGCTCAGGGAGGGGTTTCCCGCTAAAGCATTCTGATCCGCGGCTCGGGCTTTTTCGGCGCGAGCAGCAGCTCGGTCATCGCCCAGACCATCGCGTCGGCCCGGTCGGGCGAGCGGCCGGAGCCGGCCCAGCCGCCGCCGCGGACCATCGCGCACAATTCGTCCTCGAGCTCGGGGAAGGTGCCGGCGAAGCGCGCCTGGCCGGTCTCGAACAGCATCGCCACCGGCTCGGCCCGGTCGCCCTTGCCGTACGGGCGTGGACCGGCCGCACCGGAAGCGCCGGGTCGGCGGTCTTGAGCACGCTCGTCATCATGTCGCCGCCCGGATTCTTCTCGACGACGACGAGGTCCACGCCCCAGGCCCGGGCCGCGGCCACCGCCTTGCTCGCCCACCCCTCCGGCGAGAGCCCGCGCTCGGTATGATCGCCGAGCACATGGGCGATCCCGTCCCGGTCGAGCGCGCAGGCGACGATCCCGCAGGCGTCGCCTTCCGCCGACAGCGGCGGATCGACCCCGATGACGATCCGCTTGCCAGCCGGTCCTCGCCGGGCGGCTTGCCGGCGCGCCCCGGCACCGCTCGATCAGCGCCCGAGTCCACAGCGCCCCTTCCGCCTCCTCGATCATCTCGCCGTCCAGCTCCTCGCGCCCCTTGCGGGTGCCGCGATACTCGCGCCTCGAGCCGCGCCACCCGCGCCTCCGGCAGGTTGAGATTGTCGCGCCGTCCGCCCGCGGGTCAGCACGCTCGTCGCCGCACCAGCCGCCGAAGCAGCGGCATCGCCGCGGCGTCGTCGTCACCAGCGTCCTGGGCGCCGCGCCGAGCCGCAGCCCGAGCTGCAGATTGTCCCAGGTCTCCTCCGGGATAGCGCCACTTGGCGATCTCGTCGCACCAGGCGAAATGATGCTCGGGCCCGCGCAATTTCTCCGGGCAGGCGCCCGAATAGAGAAAGGCCTCGGCGCCCGAGGCGAAGGGCACGATCCCGTCGGTCTTGGCGAAGTGCACCTCCTCGCCGGTCCGCGCCACCGCGAGCAGCCCGCTCCGCCCCGTCACCATCACCTTGCGGGCATCCTCGATCGTCGCCCCGACCAGCGCGATCCGCAGGTCGGCCGATCGTCGCGCGCGAGCTCGCTCACCCATTCCGCCCCGGCCCGCGTCTTGCCGAAGCCGCGCCCGGTGACCATCAGCCAGGTCGGCCAGTCGCCCGCGGGCGGCAGCTGCCCGTCATGCGCCCAGGCGTGCCAGAATTCCATCAGAGTGCGCTTCTGCGGAAGGGTCAGCTTCCCCACCAGCCAGCGACGCTCCGCCGCCGGCCGCAAGGCCAGGCGCCGAACCGTCGCCAGCAGCGCGCGCTCGTCGCGGGTCACCGCCTGGCCTCCACGAGCGCACGGGATTCACGTTGAATCGTCACCCCGGACTCGATCCGGGGTCCACCTTCCTTGGCAGCGCGGGAAGGGGAAGGTGGATGCCGGATCAAGTCCGGCATGACGGAAGATGCCGGATCAAGTCCGGCATGACGAGCCGGCGCGACCCGAGCCATCGACCCTAGCCCCTCCCGCCCTGAGCGGCCGAAGCGGCGTTCTTCTTCCCGAGCCGGCGCGCCAGGACGTCGAGCTGGGCGAGGATGGCCTCGTTCAGCTCCTTCTCGCTCGCCCGCCTGGGCCGGGCGCCGCCGCGGCCGGACCGCTGGCCGATCGGCTTCCTGCGCAGGCGCAGCAGCTGGACGGCGAGATCCTTGTCGACCGTCTCCGGCCCCGGCGCGGCCGCGGCATCGGGCCCCGGCACGTAATGGCCGCCGTTCGCCGCCTCGGCGAGCGCATTCGCCTCGAGATTGTCGTAGCCGACCTCGAGCGCCTCGGCGACTTGCTGAGCGAAGACGGGGTCGTTGCGCCGGTGATTGTTGATCGTCTCCACCGAAACGCCGGCCGCCGCGGCCGAGCGGCAGACGGTCGCGCACCCCGCCAGGGCGTCGAGGAAGGTCTGCTTCTTCTGGTCGGTGAAGCCGCCCTTGCGGACCTTGCGCTCCTGGATCCGGCGCTTGTTGCCGGGTCCCACTCTCCTATTTGCTTCCACGCGACTTCCTCCCCATAGCAAGAAGGGAATGTACGTGCTTTGTTCTCCTTTGTCAAGGAGTTTTCCTAGCGTTCTGGATCAATCGGGCCGGAGGAGGGCCCGACGCGAGCCGGGTCGTCGGGCGGGGCCCCGGATTCGCACGGATCAACAACCTGGATCAGCACGCTTTCCGGGGAACGGCGGCGCCGGCCCGGCCGTTTCGATACTCGTCCGAAACCAATCCCATGCCCGGTCCAAATGTCTCAGGAAGAACAGGAATATTACGAACGCCGAGCCGAGGCCGAGATCGCGCTGGCCCAGGCCGCCGAGCATAAGCGCGCGGTCCAGGCCCATTACGAGCTGGCCGCCGCCTATCTCGACCGGATCCATGGCGACGAGCCGAGATCCGACGGCGGCTTGTTCGCCTCCCGGCGCGGAATCGCCGCCTCGCCCGCGAGGCCTTCTTAACCTTTGGAGCGCAGACCGGCCCGCCCATCCATTTGCCGGGACAAGCGCATGACCGAACTCGACCACCACCCTCCTCGCCATTCTCCTCGGTCTCGGAGTCTTCGCGATCATCGTCGCGATCGGCTGGCGAAGCGTCCAGAACCGCCGGATCCTCCGCCTGCGCGGCGCCGACGGCCAGGAGACGATCATCGTCGCGAGCGAGGACGACGACATCAGCAGCGTCACCACCACCGCCCGGGTCGCGCAGCCGGCGCCGGAGCCCGGCGCCGCCCGCACCGGCGCCGGCACCGAGGCCGAGCCCCGCTGACCGCCACCCCGCCGCTTCGCCGGTCGCGAGCCCAGGGCCCGAACAAGCTGTGGACAGAACAGTCCAAGAATCTTGCCCCCGAGTCTCCCCTCCCCCTATAGCTCTCCCATGTCAGACCTGTTCGCGTCCACCGCCGCCCCGTCCGCCGATTACGACGCCCATTCGATCGAGGTGCTCGAGGGGCTGGAGCCGGTGCGGCGGCGGCCGGGAATGTATATCGGCGGGACCGACGAGCGCGCGCTCCACCATCTCGCCGCCGAGGTGCTCGACAATGCGATGGACGAGGCCGTCGCCGGCTTCGCGACCCGGATCGAGGTGACTCTCGAGGCCGTCGAAGGGACGGCCGGCCGGCTCACCGTCACCGACAACGGCCGCGGAATCCCGATCGACGAGCATCCCCGCTATCCGGGCAAGTCGGCGCTCGAGGTGATCCTGACCATGCTCCATTCGGGCGGCAAGTTCTCGAACAAGGCCTATGCGACCTCGGGCGGCCTTCACGGGGTCGGAGTCAGCGTCGTCAACGCCTTGTCGAGCGAGACCGTCGTCGAGGTCGCGCGCAACAAGGAGCTCTTCCGCCAGACCTTCGCGCGCGGCGAGCCGACCTCGAAGCTCGAGCGGGTCGGCGAGATCCCGAACCGGCGCGGCACCCGGATCGGCTTCGTCCCCGACACCGAGATTTTCGGCGAGGAGGCGCGGTTCAAGCCGGCGCGGCTCTACCGGCTCGCCCGCTCCAAGGCCTATCTCTTCGCCGGGGTCGAGATACGCTGGCGCTGCGACCCGTCGCTGATCGCCGACGAGACTCCGGCCGAGGCGGTGTTCCAGTTCCCCGGCGGCCTCGCCGACCATCTGAGGGAGCAGATCGGCGAGCGCAATTGCGCGACCGCCGACTTCTTCACCGGCCGCCAGGACTTTCCCGGCGGCCTGGGCCTGGTCGAATGGGCGGTGGCCTGGCCGCTGTGGAGCGAGGGCGGCTCATCCTATTATTGCAACACCATCCCGACCCCGGACGGCGGCACCCACGAGCAGGGGATAAGGGCGGCGCTGACCCGCGGCATACGCGCCTTCGCCGAGCTCACCGGCCAGCAGAAGAAGGCCAAGGAGGTCCAGGCCGAGGACGTCGTCGGAGGCGCCGAGATCATGCTCTCGGTCTTCGTCCGCGACCCCCAGTTCCAGAGCCAGACCAAGGACCGGCTGACCAGCCCCGACGCCGCCCGGCTGGTCGAGGCGGCGGTCCGCGACCATTTCGACCATTATCTCGCCGACAATATGGAGCGCGGCCGGGCGCTTCTCGCCTTCGTGCTCGACCGGATGGACGAGCGGCTGAAGCGGCGGGCCGAGCGCGAGATCAAGCGCAAGACGGCGACCTCGGGGCGCAAGGTCAGGCTTCCCGGCAAGCTCACCGACTGCGCCAACGACGATCCGTCGGGCACCGAACTGTTCATCGTCGAGGGCGACAGCGCCGGCGGCTCGGCCAAGCAGGCGCGCGACCGCAAGACCCAGGCGATCCTCCCGATCCGAGGCAAGATATTGAACGTCGCCTCGGCGAGCGCCGACAAGATCCGCGGCAACCAGGAGATCGCCGACCTCATCCTGGCTCTGGGCTGCGGCACGCGCGAGCGCTGCGACCCCTCCCAGCTTCGCTACGACCGGATCATCATCATGACCGACGCCGACGTCGACGGCGCCCATATCGCCACCCTGCTGATGACCTTCTTCTTCAACGAGATGGGCCGGATCGTCGAGCAGGGCGCGCTCTATCTCGCCCAGCCGCCGCTCTACCGGCTGTCGGCGGGCCCGACCGTCGCCTATGCCCGCGACGACGCCCATCGCGGCGAGCTCGAGGCGAGCCTGTTCAAGGGCAAGAAGGTCGAGATCAGCCGCTTCAAGGGCCTCGGCGAGATGAACCCGTCGCAGCTTCGCGAGACGACGATGGATCCCGAAGAGCCGCTCGCTGATCCGGGTCACCCTTCCCGACGGCTACCAGCAGCAGCACAAGGTCCGCGACCTCGTCGACCGGCTGATGGGCCGCAATCCCGAGCATCGCTTCGCCTTCATCCAGAGCCACGCGGCGGATATCGACGAAGAGGCGATCGACGCCTAGGCTGACCGCGCAATCCGGGCTCGGATCTGGAGGAGCGGAACATGGGATGGGGTGGAAGCGCGCGCCGGGCCGCCGGCGCCCTGGGCCGGCTTTGGACCGCGCTTCTGCTGATCCTCGCCTGGATGGGGCCGGCCGCGGCGGCCGAGCCGTCGCCGGCCTTCACCCAGCGCGCCGGCGAGCTCGTCCGGCTCCTGAACGGCGAAGTCGAGCCGGCGCGCTTCTTCTCTCCCGCCTTCCTCGCCCAGGTGCCGCCGCAGCAGGTGACGGCGATCTCGAACGCGCTGAGGTCGAGCCACGGGCGGGCGAAGTCGGCAAGCCGGATCGAGGCCGAAACCGCTCTCGCCGGCACCCTGTTCGTCGCCTTCGAGCGCGCCACCGTGCGGATGAAGATGGCCCTCGACCCGAAGCCGCCGAACCTCGTCGCCGGACTGCTCGTCGTCGGCGCCGAATCCTCCGCGGCCGACGTTCCGGCGCTGTTCGGCGAGATCGTCGGGCTGCCCGGCGAGGTGTCGCTGGCCGCCGCCCGGCTCGAGGATGCGCGGCCCGGCCAACTTCCTCACCCAGAAAGCCGAGCGGCCGCTGGCGATCGGCTCCGCCTTCAAGCTGTTCGTGCTCGCCGAGCTGGTCCGCCAGGTGAAGGCCGGCGAGCGGCGCTGGAGCGACGTCGTCCCGCTCGGCGCCCCTTCGCTTCCCTCCGGCCTGCTCCAGGACTGGCCGAGAGGCTCGCCGCTCACCCTGCACAGCCTCGCCGCGCTGATGATCTCGAGGAGCGACAACAGCGCCGCCGACACCCTGATCGCCATCCTCGGCCGGGAGAGGATCGAGAGCCTGCTTCCGGAGCTCGGGGTGCGCGCGCCGGAGCGCAACCGGCCCTTCCTCTCGACCCGCGAGGCCTTCGCCCTCAAGCTCGGCGATCCGGCCCTGCTCGAGCGCTGGAAATCGGCCGACGAAGCCGGCCGGAGGGCGCTTCTCGACCGGCTGAAGGCGGCGCCGATCGACCCTCTGCGGCTCGACCGGACAGCCGGCCGAAATCCTCGTCGCCGAATGGTTCGCCTCGCCCGCCGACCTCGTCCGAACGCTCGACTGGCTGCGGCGCGGCGGCGACCCGGTCGCGCTCGACCTGCTCGCGATCAATCCGGGGCTTGGGCCCGCCCTGGCGAAGGACTTCGCCTATTTCGGCTTCAAGGGCGGCTCCGAGCCGGGCGTGCTCAACATGAGCTTCCTTCTGAAGAGCCGCGAAGGGCGCTGGCTGGCCGTCTCGGCGACCTGGAACGACCCGTCCGCGCCACTCGACGAACCCCGCTTCGCGGCGCTGATGAGCCGGCTGGTCGGGCTGATGAAGTAAGCCGTTCCCGGCGCAGGCGATTGGCGCGGCCGCCCTAGCGCCCGCTCGCCTCGCGGGATTGCTGAAGCGCCTTCATCTCCTTGTCCATCTTGGCTCGGGCGGTGCGAAGCTCTTCGACTCCGGCGCTTTCCTTCGCGCAGAAGGCCTTGTCCGCCTCGCCGAGCGTGTCCGCCTGGTCGAGGCAGCGGCCGAAAGCGACGGTTCGAGGCAGCAGGTCGAGCGGCTCGGCCGAGGAATCCCGGCGCTCGATCACCGGCTCGATCGCGGTGAAGAAATTGTGCCAGCCGCGCCGGGTCTTCGCCTCGGGGGCGTCGCCGCGAAGCGGGGAGCGAGGCGACCGGCACTTTCGCCAGCCGCGCCGACGCCTCGTCGAAGCGGCCGAGCTCGCGCAAAGCGTTGATCGCCCGGCCCTCCATGCCGATCCAGTTGAGGTCCTCCGGCCGGGCCGGCACCGCGCCCGACGCCTCGGCCAGCTCGGTCAGATAGCGCTTGCGGAGCTCCGGCTTGCCCTCGGTCTCCCAGCTCGCCTGGAGCAGGGCCCACAGATAGCGCTCGGGGCCGAGGCCCATCGCCTTCATCAGCCAATAGGCGCGATAGTAAGGCGTGTCCGTCCTTGCGCAGCGCCTGATAGGCCTCGGAGGCGACCAGCGGCTCGAGCTTCGCCACCTCCTCGGCGGTATATTCCTTGTAGAGGACGAGGCCGTTGTCCGGGCATTCCGGAAGCGCCAGCGGGAAGGTCCAGCTGCCGAACGGCCGGCCGTCGGGCCGCTCGCCATAGGTGCTGTAGGAGGCGGCGGTGGTGAAGGTGAAGCTGCCGCCGCCGATCGGGCAGGTCATCGTCTCGGTGACCGGCTTTCCGGCCGAAGCGGGGCCCGCGGCGGCGAGGGCGGCGGCCAAGGCGAGGAAAAGGTGGCGCATTTCAATCACTCCGACACGATCCCTCTTCTAAGTCCTATCCGGCCTGTTTTGAAGCCGTTCGCCCTGAGCCTGTCGAAGGGCTTTCCTTCCCGGCGGCGGACTGAACCAGGAATGAAGGGCTTCGACAGGCTCAGCCCGAACGGAGGACGGGTCGGGCCTCTCGAAAATCTCAGCTCGTCACCGCCGGAGCGACGAGCGGGAAGCGGGGGATGATCGCGTCGAAGGCCCGGCCGTCGGCGCCGACCATGTGGTAATGGCCCTCCATCCAGCCGGTCGGGGTCGGCAGCGGGCAGCCCGAGACATAGTCGAAGGCGCCGCCCGGCTCGATCACCGGCTGCTCGCCGACCACGCCCTCGCCCTGGACCTGGTGGCGGGTGCCGCGGCCGTCGGCGATGGTCCATTCCCGGCTGATCAGCTGGACGGCATCGGCCGGCGCCATTCTCGATGCGGACGTGATAGGCCCAGAACCAGCGGCCGCGGCCCGGCTCCGACTGCTCGGGCAGGAAGCTCACCGACACCCGGACGGTGACGTCGCCGGTCGTGGCGCTATGGGGAAACAGGCCTTTCACCGGCGCTTCCCTCTACTTATCGGCTCCGCGCGTCAATCGCTTGCGCGGGGCCCCGCGATCCGCGAAGAGCCGTGCGATGGCGAACGAGTGGAGCCCGGCCAGCTGGCGCGGCCGCGAAGCGCGGCAGCAGCCGGCCTATGCGGACCCGAAGGCGCTCGCGGCCGCGCTGGCCGGCCTCGCCGCCTATCCGCCGCTGGTTCCCGCCGCCGAGGTGCGCTCGCTCAAGGTCGCGCTCGCCGACGCCCAGGCGGGCCGCGCCTTCCTGCTCCAGGGCGGCGACTGCGCCGAGAGCTTCGCCGATTCTCGGCCCGGAGAAGTCCGCCTCAGCGTCGCCCTGATCGCCGCCGTCGCCCGCCGGCTGGGCGACGCGAGCGGCCTGCCGGTGGTCCGGATCGCCCGGATCGCCGGCCAGTTCGCCAAGCCGCGCTCGCGCGCCTGGGAGCGGCGCGGCGGCCGGCGGCTGCCTTTGTACCGCGGCGACATCGTCAACGGCTTCGCCTTCGACGAGGCCGCCCGCCGGCCCGATCCCGACCGGATGTTCCGGGCCTATGCCCAGTCGGCCGCCACTCTCGCCCACCTGGCCGGCGCGGCCGAGCGGGTCTGGACCAGCCACGAAGCCCTGCTCCTCCCCTACGAGCAGGCGCTGGTTCGGCGCGACGGCGCCGGCTGGTACGGAAGCTCGGCCCATTTCCTGTGGATCGGCGACCGCACCCGCTTCGACGGCTCCGCCCATGTCGAGCTCCTGCGCGGCCTGACCAACCCGATCGGGATCAAATGCGGGCCCTCGCTCGGGCCGGACCTGCTGCTGCGCCTGCTCGATGCGCTCGACCCGGTGCGCGAGCCCGGCCGGATCACCCTGATCGCCCGGATGGGCGCCGACCGCATCGGCGAGGTGCTGCCGCCCCTGCTTCGGGCGGTGCGCGACGAGGGTCGGCCGGTCCTGTGGTGCTGCGATCCGATGCACGGCAACACGATCCGGGCGCGCAACGGCTACAAGACCCGGCCGATGGCCCGGATCCTGGCCGAAGCGGGCGCCTTCTTCGCCGCCTGCCGGGCCGAGGGGGCGCGTCCCGCCGGCCTCCATGTCGAGATGACCGGGCACGACGTCGCCGAATGCACCGGCAGCGCGGGCGGCGTCGCCGAGCGCGACCTGCCGGACGGCTACCGGAGCCTGTGCGATCCCCGACTCAACCCCGGCCAGGCCGCCGAGCTGGCCGAGCGCGTCGGAGCCGAGCTCGAGCGGCTCCGCGGTGCCGAGGCGGCCTGAGCTGTACATCCCTCTCCCGCTTTCGCGGGAGAGGAGGGGCCCATCCGGAGGATGGGAGGTGAGGGTCTTGCGAGCGCTGGTGTGCAGACCCTCACCTCCCAAGCTGCGCTCGGGCCCCTCCTCTCCCGTAAGGACGGGAGAGGGTTTTCAGCCCGCTTTCTCGACCTCCAGCGCTCCGGCGGGGCACGGCCCGAGCAGGTCGCGCGCCGGGACGCTGCCGTCGAGCCACGCCCGCCAGCGATCGGGCGCGAGCACCGCCACCTGGCGGTTGTGGTAGGGCGCGACGTCGGGGCCCGGCTCGGTGGTCAGCATGGTGAAGGCCTCGCCCGCGTCGCCCGTCCGCCACAGGCCGGCGATGGCGAACCAGTCGTGGCCCGCCAACGTGAACCGCCAGCGGTCCTTGCGCTTGTCGGCGCGCGGCTCCCTCGGCGTGGTGAATTCGTAGAAGCCGTCGGCGACGATCAGGCAGCGGCCGGAGCCGAACTCGCGCCCGTCGGAGCGGAAATTGTAGACCGGCTTGCCGCCCGGCCCCGGCCAGCTCCACCGCCGCTGGACCAGCTCCGCCGCCCCCTCCCCCGGGTTCCAGCGCACGATCGGCGCGGGATCGGTGATTCGGATCTCGTCGCGCGGCTGCACATTGGGAATCCCCTCCGGGAAGCCGAGGCTCATCCCGAGCTGCTCGAAGGTCCGGGCGATC
Organism: uncultured Alphaproteobacteria bacterium; assembly: GCA_963716155.1. GTDB lineage: Bacteria > Pseudomonadota > Alphaproteobacteria > Sphingomonadales > Sphingomonadaceae > Allosphingosinicella. The sequence continues at coordinate 538,075 of OY970297.1, read as the reverse complement.
GCGTCGGGCGCGACCTTGTTGCTGTAGAGGTTGCACATGGCGCCGCCTCCTAGTCCGGGCCGCCCTTCACCGCCAGCTTGACAGCGCCGCCCCCTCCCCCGATATGCGCCCCTCGCAAGCGCAAGGCCCCTTCGTCTAGCGGTCCAGGACGTCGCCCTCTCACGGCGAAAACACGGGTTCGAGTCCCGTAGGGGTCACCAAGCTATTCAAGCAAGGGTGCCAAGCGTCATTTCGCCGCGCCGTGCTCCGCTGCGCAGCGCTCACGAAGGTCCGTCCGACGCGCTCGGCAGGCCTTCGTACTCGATTTCAGATCCCCCCTTTCATGAAGTGTGCGGCCAAAGTGAAGGCCAGCAGGACCAGCACGGCTGTCGCCACGACGGCGATCAGGCGCTGGTCGGCGGTCGGGCCGCGGGGGGCCTGGAGCGGCGCCGGATCGAGCAGGCGGTGGAGGCTCCAGTGGCGGCCGATGATTTCGAGCCGGGCTTCGAGCAGGCGCTGGCGGTCGCGGTAGCGGTGCAGGCTGCGGTGGAGCGTGCCCCATGATCCCAGGATCAGCGCTGCGGAGAGGCCGCCGACCACCAGCCGCGCTGCGGTGGAAGCCTGGTCGCTCGTCAGCAGGTAGACGTTTGCGGTCACCGTCAAGGCGGCAATCTGGAGGAAGCCTGGCATCAGCTGGAGGCGGCGGTCCTGCTGAGCGCGCATCTCGGCGTGGAGTTCGCCGAACAGGGCCTCGCCATGCTCTTCGAGCGCCGAGCGCTCCTCGGCCGACAGTTCGAACCTGGCGTTTTCGGGCGGCACTTGCCGACAACCGCCGCGGTTGGGGGGTGTTCCGCAATCATCGACTGGGCGGAGCTTTGAGGGTGGATCGCAAGCGCCAGCCGGACGTTGGCGGGGGAGGAGGCTTTCATGCCCGCCCTCGCCCAGTCGAAGAATGCCGCGAGGTTCGAAGTGGTTCGGACCGAAGGCTGCCGCGTGTTCGCGGCGGACGGGCGGAGCGCGATCGACTTCCAGAGCGGCTGGTGCGTGGGCAATCTCGGCTGGAGCCGGCCCGAGATCGAGCGGGTGCTGAGAGATTTCGACGGGCCGGCCTATGTCTATCCGAACCATCGTTACGCGCCGTGGGAGGAGCTTGCGGCGGCGCTGGTCGGGATCGCCCCGCCGGGCCTCAAACGCTGCTTCAGGGCCACCGGCGGGAGCGAGGCGGTGGAGATCGCGCTCCAGGCGGCGATGCTTCATACCGGCCGAGCCCGCTTCGTCACGATCGAGGATTGCTATCACGGCAACACGCTCGGTCCCCACAGCATCGGCGGCTCCGAGACGAGGAGCCTTTTCCCGCGCCTCGGCCTGCCGGTGCCGCGGACGATGAGGCCGCCGCTCGACGAGGCGCGACTGGCCCAGGTCGAGACCGCTCTGAAGCCGCGCGACGTCGCCGCGATGATCCTCGAGCCGGTGATCTGCAATCTCGGCGCGCTGGTGCCGGATCCCGCCTTCATGCGCGGAGTCCAGGAGCTTTGCCGCCGCTACGGGACCTTGCTGATCCTCGACGAGGTCGCGACCGGCTTCGGCCGCACCGGCAAGATGTTCGCCGCCGAGCATAGCGGAATCCGGCCCGACATCATGACCCTCGCCAAGGCGATCACCGCCGGCTTCGCGCCGATGGGCGCGACGCTGACCAGCGCCGCGGTCGCCGAGTTGATGCTGGAGGCCGGCGCCTATTCGACCTACGGCTGGCATCCGCGAAGCACGGCGGCCGCGCTCGCCAACCTCGCCTGGTGGCGGCGGAATAAGGAGACCCTCCTCACCCATGTCGGCGAAATCAACGCCCTGTTCGTGAAGCGCCTCGCCGCCCTCGGCCTCGGACCGGTCCAGGGCGAGGGCCTCGCGCTCGGGGTCGCGACCGAAAGCGAGGCGAAGGCGGAGAGGATCAAGGCGAGATGCCTCAAGGAGGGCTTGATCGTCGCTGCGGAGGGCGAGGTCGTCACCCTGTTCCCGCCCCTGGTCATCGACGAGGCGACCGCGGTGGAAGGCCTCGACATCCTGGAGCGGTGCGCCGCCGCCTGACCGCGCCGGCCGGCGCCGCTGGTTCAGAGTTGAACGGATGCTCTCGACGCGCCCTCGCTTCAGCCGCGTCGGGCGGGCCGGGACAGGAGACGCAATGCTCCCGCCGCTCCCGCGAGCGCCGCGAGGAGGAGAATGAACCGGGGCAGCTCGGCTTCCTGTTCGTCCTGGACGGCGGGAGCAGCGCGGCGCGACGCCTTAACCCGAACGAGAGCGCCCCTGCGCGCGCCGCGCCGGGCAGGGGGACAGGCTTCCGCCTCGCCGGAGGCGGCGACGATCGGAAGCGCGTGCGCGTAGTCCGGCTGCAGCGAGTGGCTATGCCGGCCGGCCTTCCACACCACCCGATGCCCCCTTGGCACCGCCTTCCATCCCCGACCATCGCGGACGAGATCGCCTTTGCAGCGGGCGCACCGGGCGAAGAAGTAGCCGCCGTTATAGGTTTCCCGATCCAGCCCTCGATGGCCGGCCGCATGACAGAGAAGATTCATCGAGCATTCCCTTCCGGAGCGTGCACTGCGGCGAGCGCGCGCAGATTGGTGTCGGCCGCCTCCAGGGCGCGATCGAGCGACCAGATCTCGACTTTCCTGCCGATACCGACGAAGAGCGCGGCGCTGCCGATCCCGCCGCGCCGGCGGAGCGGCGGCGGGAGGACGAGGCGGCCGTCGCCCGAGACGAATATCTCGTGGGCGAAACCGAAGACGCGCCGGGCCCGGCGGAAATGGCCCTCCGGATCCTTCGATTCCTCTTCGATCCGGCGCCGATCGAGGTCCCACAGCAGGTTCTGCATGTGCGCGCGCGGATAGGAGACCAGGCACGGATCGGTCTGATGCGCCCCGATGATGATTTCGCCGGCGGCCCGGCCGCAGAGCGCATCGCGGACGAACCGCGGCAGCCGGATCGCCCCTGCGGCGGTCACGGCGGCGACAGCGCTGCCCCCGAAGAAGATTTGTGTCTCCATCATGCCGTCAACGCGATCAGGCCGCCCGCTGCCGATCGGAGGCGGCGGGCTGGCGTCCCGCAGCCTCGGCTGCAAGCACGGCACGGACTCGCCCGGAGCGCGCGGCTTCCGCCATGCGCTCGAAGAGGCTCGGCCGCACAGGATCGGCACATTCGGGGCTGACAACCGGAGCCTCGGTCGGCGGGCATGATACAGCCTCCAGACCGGTCTCCTCGGGCTCCCATTCCAGCGTGGGGGCGCTCTCGACGGGTGCGGCTTCGACCACAGGCAAGCCCGGGCAGGCTGCGTTCCCCTCGATCCCTGCCGCGATGATCGAGAACTCGAATCTGGCCGTGAAGCGACGGATCGTGGCTCGACCCCCAAATGATGTCGGCGTCGGTGTCGACGAGATCGGTAATCTGGCGAGCCGCCTCGTCCACCTCCCAGAGCAGCAGGTCGTCGCCTCCGACGATCGAGACGAGAAGGCTGCGGGCTCCGGCCACGTCGTCGTCCAGCAGCGGGTCGGTGAGCGCCTGCACCGCCGCCCGGCTGGCCCGATCCTCCCCGGCAGCCTCGCCTGTGCCGATCTTCGCCCGGCCCGTATTGGCGAGGACGGTGCGGACGTCGGCGAAATCCAGATTGATGAGGCCGGGGAGGACCATCAGGTCGGAGATGCTGCGAACGCCCCGGTAAAGGATGTCGTCGGCCAGCGCGAAGGCGCGCTTGAGCGACGTCGTCGGTGAGATGAGGCGGAAGAGGTTCTGGTTCGGGATGACGATGAGGCTGTCCACATGGGGTGCCAAGGCCTCGATCCCGTGATCGGCGGCGCGGGACCGTCGGGTGCCCTCGAAAGCGAAGGGCCTGGTCACCACCGCAACCGTGAGCATGCCCATCGACCGGGCAATCTCGGCGATGACGGGAGCCGCGCCGGTGCCGGTTCCGCCACCCATGCCGGCGGCGATGAAGCACATGTCCGAGCCCTGAAGGCAACGCTCGATGTTTCCTCGCGATTCGAGCGCCGCCTGGTGACCGATCTCCGGCCGGGAGCCCGCACCAAGTCCTTGCGTCGTGCTCCGCCCGAGCTGGAGGATATTCGGAACGGCCGAGCACCTGAGCGCCTGGGCGTCCGTGTTCGCGGCCACGAGCTCTACGCCCTGCGGGTCGTTCTCGACCATGAGCGAGAGGGCGTTATTGCCCGCACCGCCGACGCCGATGACAGTGATCCGAGGATTGAGCGGCGGAGACTGAAGGTCGGCAATCGGCATGGCAGTTCCTGCGCGACTCGATGAAAGCCGGTCGCGGCCAGACTAGAAATAGGTTGCCAAAGGATCAGTGCGCCACGTGCAAGATTACGGCGGCATTTCTACCGTAGGAACCAAATCAAGATCGCAATAGAACCGCCGAAATCTTAGGGCGGCGTAACGACCTAGATGCAGAATACGTAGAGGAGAAAGCCGAAGTGGTCGTCGGCCGATGATTCAAGGATATCGGGGAAACCGGCTCGAGCTGCACCGGATCGACCTTCACTTGGTCGACCGCCGGATTGGGGCGGCTTCCGCTCCGCCAAGCTGAGGCGCCCAATGCAAGAAGGGCCCGCCGCGGAAACCTCGCGACGGACCCTCCAGGATTCGGCATTCGCTGACCGTGGGGGGTCGTCTGGATGCCAAAGCCTGAATAAGCGCTCACGCGCTTCCGGTCACTACGGCAGGAATACGCCATTACCGCCGACGGCGACCTCATCAGCGACGTCGAAAACTACCGGGGGTCGCTACGCCGCGCTTCGCGTTTCGCGGGGCACATCGAGATCCTTTTCGGACATCGTGAGGCGGCTACCGTAATTGCACTACGGTGTTCGAGCGCACTCGCAATGAACGTTTTTTTCTAGCGAATCCAATTACATCGGGTCGCCGCGGTCGGTGGGGGCGAGTCTGTTCCAACCCTTCCGGGCGCGGCAAACCTTCCAAGAGCAAAGGGGTAAATCCATGAAATCTATCGTCCGCCGCGGCACCGCCGCCGCAGTTCTTGCTGCCGCCTTCGCCGCCGCACCGGCCTTTGCGGCCGACGCCGGTTCCTCCCTCGAGGTCAACGCTACCGTAACCGCGAATTGCACAGTCTCGACCTCGCCCGTTGCTTTCGGCGACGTCGACGTCACCTCGGGCCAGGCCGTCCACGGCGCCGGGAGCGTCAGCGTCACCTGCACCAACGGCACCGCCTGGACCGCGGCGGCCGACGCGGGCGCCGGCTCGGGCGCCGACCTGGCCAGCCGCAAGATGGCCAACGGCGCCAATCTCCTGAACTACAGCCTGTTCACCGATTCCGCGCGCACGCAGGTCTGGGGCGACGGCATTGAAGGCGCGACGGCGACGTTCAGCGATACCGGCACCGGCACCGCCCAGACCAAGACGGTCTACGGCCTCATCACGGGGGGGCAGACCGGAGTCCCGGCCGGGGGATATGCCGACACGGTCCAGGTCACCGTCTCTTACTGAGCCGAAGGAGATGGCCACCGCATTCCTGGAGGGCAGCCGCCGCGCGGCGGCTGCCCTTCTCCTTGTCGGCCTTTCGCTGCCCGCGAGCCCGGCCGCCGCAGGCGCCTTCCGGATTAATCCCGTCGCCGTCGCCGTCATGCCGGACGAGGGCGCCGCCGAACTCCGGCTCCACAACGAGGATTCGGCGCCGGTCGCGGTGCGCGTGAAGGCACTGCGCTGGACTCAGCCCGACGGCCGCGACCGCACCGAGGCCACTCGCGATCTCATCGTGTCCCCGCCGATCTTCACCGTCGCGCCGGGGGCGCAGCAGCTGATCCGAATCGGCTTTCGCAACCGCACGCCGCGCACCGCCTACCGGCTGATCGTCGAGGAGATCCCGGGGCAGAGGCCCGCGGGCACCGGAATCAGCGTCTCACTGAAGCTCGATCTTCCACTGTACGTGATCGCCCGCCGCGGCGCCGCGCCGGCGCTGAGCTGGGCCGCCCGCCGCGGCTCGGACGGCGCGCTGGTCGTCGAGGTCCGGAATAGCGGCGATCTTCACGCCCAGATCCTGGCCATCGAAGCGCGCGAGCCATCGGGACGGCTCGTTGGCCGCACCGAGGCGATGGGTGTCGTCCTGCCGTCGAGCAGCCGAGCCTGGACCCTGGGCGGCAGCGTGGGGGCGCCGACCGAGCTGGTCGTCCGCACCGCCGCGGGCGAAACCCGCGTCCCGGTCCGTGTGGCTCCCTAGCTTCGCCGCGGCCCTGGCCGCCGTCGCCGCTGCTCCAGGCGAGCCGACGGAGATGGTGCTCGAGCTCCGGGTCAACGGCGCGGCGGCCGGCCCTGCCGTCGTCGTCGAGCGCGATTCGTCCGGGGCCTTCCTCCTCCAGGCTGAAGCCCTCGAGGCACTCCACATCAAGGTCGAGCGGCTCGAGACGATGGTCCGGGACGGACAGCGCCGGATCCGGCTCGCGCCCGGCGGCGAGGTCCGGGCCGACTATGACTCGGCGGCGCAACGGCTCGACCTCGTGCTGCCGCCATCCTTCTTTCGCCAGACCCGGCTCGCACCGTCCGCGCCCGCCCCTCTCCCTATGACCCCCGCTCGCCCCGGATTCTTTCTCAATTACGACCTTGAAGCGGTGGCCGGGAACGGCAGCGACCCGGCGGCGAGCGGCGCCTTCGAGATCGGCGTCTTCGCCGGGCCGCTCCTCGCCGAGGGAAGAGCGATCGCGCGCGTGTCGGGCTCCGGCGAGCGCGCGGTGCGGCTCGACACCAGCCTCACCTGGGATGTTCCGGACGAGATGGTCTCGATCCGGGTCGGGGACACGATCACCCGCGGCGGGGTCGGCGGCGCGCCCCTCCGTATCGGCGGCTTGCAGTTCACCCGCAGCTTCGGGGTTCGGCCGGGTTTCCTCACCGGCCCTGTTCCAACCCTCAAGGGAAGCGCCGCCCTCCCTTCGGTGGCCGACATGTACGTCAACGGCGCCCTCACTGCCACGAACCAGCTTCAGCCGGGCACCTTCACCCTCACCGGCTTTCCGGTGGTCATGGGTGCCGGGACGGTCGAGATGGTGGTGCGCGATGCGCTCGGCCGCGAAACCGTCATTCGTGAAGCTTATTACGCCGCCCCCGGCCTGCTCCGCGCCGGCCTCAGCGACTTCAGCTACGAGGTCGGTTTCCTGCGGCGCGATTATGCGGTGGCAAGCGCGTCCTACGGGCCCCTGGCCGCGTCCGCGACCCACCGGCTCGGCCTGACCGACCGGATCACGGTCGGGGCGCACGCCGCCGCGTCGGCGGAGACCTGGCAGGCGGGCGCCGCCGCGGACCTGGCCATTCCGGGGCTTGGCCTGATCAGCGTGTCCGCGGCCGGCAGCCTCGGCCCCGGCGGCCGTTCGGGGGAACAGCTGGGCATCGCCTTCGAGCATCGCACGCGCGACTTCTCCTTCGGCGGCTCGGCCAGCCTGGCAAGCGACGGTTATCGGCAGGTCGGCGACGACCGCCCGCTGCCGGCGATGGACCTCCGAGCGTCGGCTGCTTTGTCCGAGCGGTGGGGCGCCCTCAGCCTCTCCTATCTACGCCGCGACTATCGCGACGGGCGTCCCGGCGCAGGCATCGCGGGCGGAAGTGCCTCGTTCCGCCTTGGAAGTCTCGGGACCCTTCGCTTCGCGGCCCGAACCGCCGTGCGCGGACCGCGCGACAGCGCCGCCGAACTCTCCCTCTCGACCCGGCTTGGCCCGCGCGCCAGCGCAGGGGCAGCGGCAGGCGTGCGCGACGGCGCCGCCTTCGCCTCCTTCTCGCTCCAGCAAAACGCACCGGCCCAAAGCGCCTGGGGCTACCGCGTTCTCGCAACCACGGGGTCGCCGGGCGTCCTGGTGGGCGCGCTCCGGCTCAACACGGCCTTCGGCCAATACGATGCCGAACTCACCTATCGGGACGACCGCACCGGCGCCCGGCTCCGCGTCAGTGGCGGGATCGGAATGGCCGGGGGCGAGACGTTCGCGGCGCAACGTATTTCCGACGCCTTCGCCGTCGTCGACGCGGGACAGCCGGGCGTTCGGGTCTACGCAGACAACCATCTCGTCGGGCGCACCGGCAGCGATGGACGGGCCGTCGTCCCCCGGCTTCGAGGCTACGAGGAGAACCGCATCCGCCTCGAGGTCGCCGACCTGCCGATCGATGCGGAAGTGACCACAGCGGAAACCCGGGTTCGTCCCCATGCCCGCCGCGGCGTGGTCGTGGACATGCGCGCGAGGCGAACCCGGTCGGCGGTGATGCGCCTGGAGGTGCCCGGGCTCGGGCCGGTTCCCGCCGGGGCGACCGTCAACGTCGGCGACCGCAGCTTCGTGGCCGCGCCGGGGGGCGAGCTGTTCCTCTCCGGGCTTGCGGACGTGAACAGGCTCGAAGCAGCATGGCCGCAGGGCCGCTGCGATTTCGAGGTCGCAATGCCGGCCGGCACCGATCCGCAGCCGGACCTCGGTACCCTTGTCTGCCAGACGTGAGTTTGCTGCCTCTAGGCTTCCGCCCTTCGCTCCGTTCCGCCGAGCACAAGGTGCATCAACTCGGGCAGATTGCGCACCTCGAGCTTGCGCAGGATGTTCGCGCGGTGGAACTCGGCGGTGCGCGGACTGATGTCGAGGGCTCGAGCCGCCTCCTTGTTGGAAGCCCCAAGCGCGATTTGCGCGAGCATCGTCCGCTCGCGCGGAGTCAGCTTCTCGTGCCCGGGAAAGGATAGCGACAGGATGTCGACGGCATCGTTGAGGCGCCGGATCTCCCGCTTCGCTGCGCGCAGCTCGGGCGTTTCGATATATTCCCAGCGTCCGCCGCGGCGGGCGAGCGTGAAATGATGGGTCACCGCGACGTCGAGGATGTCGACGGCCCGGGCGGCGCGAAGCCAGTAGGTGCACAGCACCAGCATCGGGCGGCCCGAAACAGCCCCGTCCAGCTCGGCTTCATACTGGCTGAACGTCTCCCACAGGTGACGCTCCATCCAGAAGGCGTTGCCGCTTACCCGCAGGCCTTCAAAGCCGCGTGCCCGCGCCTCCGCGAGCTTTTGGATCCAGTGGCCGGCGATCCGCTTGGGATCGAACCCGTTGCCCCCGAGATAGGACCGATAATCGGGGATCAGCTCTATGGCACCTTCCGCCAGGTGGCGGTCGGCGTCGGGCAGGGCCAGGCGAAGTTCGTGCCGAGCCTGCTCTTCGGCCAACGGCTCGGACACGCCCCACACGCAATATTCGTTTCCGCTGAGGCCGGCCTGCAGATATTCTACGTTCGCCTCGAGCAGGTCTTCCTCGGTTTCGTAGAACATGCAGATGTGCGAGCCCCAGGGCAGGCTGCCGATCGGCTCGATGCCTGTGGGCCGAAGATCACCGCCCTCCGTCCCTAAGTCAGCTCCAGCCATCGCAATCCTCACTGCCGGCGCGCGGCCCCTCGGTCCACAACGGTCCAAGAGCGGACCTGGAGACCTCGTAATCCTACCAGTAGAATCGCCACTCGGGCCACTTAGGTAATGCCCGCTTGCCAGGCAGCCGTTTTCGGTTGCGGCCAGCACCAGACCAGCGGGAAAGCAAGTCGAGGCTTGCTACGGTATTTCCACGCATCACGCTACGCCGCACGGCGCCCGCGATCCTGCCGTAGCTCTGCCCGTCGAGCCGCGGAGCGCGCAAGCTTATTACCCTGTGTGGCTTTGCCAAGGATTGTTCGAGAGTCATTTGTCTATCACGGTCCACATAGTCGATGATGATCCTTCCGTTCGGGCAGCGCTGAGCTACGCGCTCTCGAGCCACGGCTATTCCACCCAGATCTATGCGAGCGGCGCCGAGCTGCTGGGCGAGCGTCGAAGCTTGTCCGGCTGTCTGCTTCTGGACCTGCGAATGGGCGACATTGGCGGGCTTGAGGTTCTGGAGGAGTTGGCCCGCCGCGGCTCGCAGCTGCCTGTGATCGCCATGAGCGGCGAGCGGGACCTGCCGGCCGCGGTCCAGGCGTTGAAGCTGGGGGCAGTCGATTATCTTCAGAAGCCTCACGATCCGGACGAGCTCGTGATCGCGATCGAACGCGTCTGCGCGCTCGCGGAGGAGCGGAACCAACGGGGCACGGCAAGAGCGGCCGCGGCGGCGCGTCTGCGCATTCTGTCCCAGCGGGAGCGTCAGGTTCTTCGCGGGCTGATAGCCGGCATGATGAACAAGCAGATCGCACGACGCCTCGACCTCAGCCCGCGCACCATTGAGATGCACCGGCGCAACCTCCTGAAGGATCTCGGCGTCCGCACGACGTCGGCCGCGATCCGGCTGGCGATCGAAGCGGAGCTCGAGCCGCTCGAGACGTCCGACGACAGCACGGCGCCGACCGCGGCCGCGCTGGCGCCCCCTCCGGCCCTGACCGCGGCGAGGCGCCTGCCTTCGGCCCGGAAGGGCGAGGTCGAGGAGATGCTGCCGCCCGCGCTCGACATCCTCGAGGGGACGACCGACGGGGCCCTGCTGCTCGATCACGACTTCAACTTCACTTATGCCAACCGGCGCGCCCTGGAAATCATCGGGGAAGAGCGCGATCTCGTCGGCCGCAACATATGGGAAATGTTTCCGGGCGCGGCCCGAACGAGGGCCTATGACGAGTATAAGGCGGCTGCCGAACAGCGCAAATCCGCCCGCTTCACCTTTTACGAACCCAATCTCGGCCAGTGGTTCGACGTCAACGTGCGGCCGATCCCGAGCGGGCTGCTCCTGTTGTTCAGGGACCTCAGCCAGGAGCGCGCCACCCTCGCCGAGCTCAGGCTGAGCGAGGAACGCCTGCGGCTGGCCCTCGAAGCCGCCGGCGACGGCGCCTGGGACTGGAACGTCGCCGACGACACGATGACCTTGTCCCCGCGGTTCCTGCTGCGCCTCGGCTACGATCCGGAAACGGTCTCGCTTCGACCCGATACCCTGCACAACCTGATCCATCCGGCGGACTGGCCCGAGGTCAACCGGCAGCTGCGCGAGCATCTCGCCGGCAGGTCGGAGGTGATCGCCTGCGAATATCGGGTTCGACGCCGGGACGGCGGGTGGGCCTGGGTGTTCGAGCGCGGCCGGGTCGTGGCCCACGACCCCCGGACCGGCAACCCCGTCCGGATGGTTGGCACGGTGTCGGATACGAGCGCGCTCAAGGAGATGCAGGCTCATGCCCAGGAGGCGCTGGAGCGAATCGCGCTTGCCCAGCAGGGCGCGGGAGCGGGCACCTGGGATCTCGATCTTGCAAGCCGCGTGGTGAGGATGTGCGAGCGAACCCGCGAGATGCACGGTCTTCCCGCGCACGCCGACGAAATGATGCCGGAATCGGCTTGGGAGGCGATGGTCCACCCAGACGATGTCGAGCGCACCAAGGCGGCGCTGGAGGAGGCGGTCGTCTCCGGCACGACCTATACGGCCGACTATCGCGCTCTTGCGCGGGATGGCGAGTGCCGGTGGCTCCGCGCGCTCGGGCGGCCGCTTTACGCGGCCGACGGCGCGGCCAACCGCTTCGTCGGCATCGTGCTCGACGAGACCGAGCGGCACAAGTCGGCGGAGGAGCTCGGGCGGGCGCAGGCCGAACTCGCCAACGTCTGTCGACTCACCGCACTGGGCACCGTCATGAGGAGCCTCGCTCATGAGTTGAGGCAACCGCTGACCGCGATAAGAGGTTATTCGTCGGCCCTCCGCCACGCCATCTTGAGCGCATCCCCTGAGAGCCGGATCCCGGAAGCTCTCGACGGCATAGACGAGAGCGCGAAGCTCGCGGACGACATCCTCGCCGGAGCCGAGATGCCGAGCCGCTGGACGCAGATCGAGGCGCGCGACGAAAGCCTGGGAGCGATAGCCCGGAGCGCGGCAAACATCGCCGTCGGCACGGCCGAGGTCCAATTCGCCATCGCTCCCGAGTCGGACAGCGTCCGGGTCGACCGGGTTCACTTGCAGCAGGTCATGATGAATCTCATACGCAATGCGACCGACGCCATGCACGAAGGCGGCGGTCGCAGGATCATGGTCTCGGCGGTCCCCGTGTCTGACGCGGAGGTGGAGGTCCGGGTCTCCGACGAAGGGCCGGGCATCGCGGAGAATGTTCGCGACCGACTTTTTTCACCCTTCGTGACGACGAAGCCGCGAGGCACCGGCATCGGGCTCTCGATATGCAGGACGATCGTCGAGGCGCATGGCGGTCGGATCTGGCTGGCGAGCGGGCCGGACCGCGGGGCGGTCATAGCCTTTACGCTGCCGCGGGCCTGATCCTTCGGTATTGTTACCGTAGCGGCCTGCAAGGCGTCTTGAGCCGCTGACAGTCCAGATAGGGGCATCGAAAACGGCCCTGTCTCACAGGCCAGGGCCATCAGAGCTCCGGGGGGAGAAAGAATGATGCTATCCAGCGGTAGTCCTGTCGAAGGCACGCGACATCGCGGGCCACTGCCGTTGCCCCGGCAAATGTCAAACGCCGGGCCAGGCGCCATCACGCGCCGTGAAGCCCATGGCGAGGCTGACCGATCGGCGCGAGCTGCAAGGTTCAAATGGATGCGATGGCCTTTGCCGAGCTGGCGAGCCAGCCTTGTTCGCGATGTGACTCGCGCGGCGGGCGTCGATCGCCTGACCGGGCTGCTCGACCGGTACGGTCTGCTCGACCGGCTGGAAGCCCTGGAGTCGCAGTCTGCATCCGCCTTGATGATCGTCAAGCTCGACATCCTCCGCTTTCACGATGTCAACAGCGGTTTCGGCTATGACGCAGGGGACGCACTGCTTCGTTCGGTTGCCGAGCGCCTGGTGTCGCTGCCGGCGGCCGCAGTGTCGCGTCTGGGTACCAACACCTTTGCCCTCGCCTTCGAACTTGAGGATCCCGGCCGCTCCGCAAGCGTGATCGACGATGTGCTCGAGCTGCTGAAGCCGCGCTTCATCCTCCCGGGGGCATCGGTGGCGGTTCAGTTCGCTGCCGGCTTTGCGCTTGGATCCTCCGGTACGAACCCGCTCCAGCTCGTTCGGCAGGCGGGCGTGGCGCTTCAACGGGCCAAGGCGAAGCCCCCGCACCGTCCCCAGGCCTTCGCCGCCGCCGACGAGCGGGAGGCTCGCAACCGCATCCGGCTGGCGAGCGAGCTGCAGACGGCCGTAATCAACCAGGAGCTGCTCTTTCACTATCAGCCGCAGTTCGACCTCAACTCGGGAAGGCTGGTCGGAGCGGAGGCTCTGCTCCGGTGGGATCACGGGGTGTTCGGATTGCAGCCGCCGGGTCGGTTCATCGGAATAGCGGAAGAAACCGGCGCGATCCTGGAAATCGGCGCCTGGGGCTTGCGCACGCTCGCGGCGCATGCGGCGCAGGTCAATCAAGATCGCCGCGCGCCGATCCGCTTCGCCTTCAACGTTTCGGTCATCGAGTTCACTCAGCGCGACATGGTGGCCCTGGTCCAGGAGGTGCTCGAGGGGACCGGCTGCCGAGCCGAATGGCTGACCCTGGAGCTCACCGAAAACCTGATGGTGGGCGAGCCCGATTATGTTCGCCGCGCGCTCGACGACTTACGTCGCCTGGGCATCGGTATTTCCATCGACGACTTCGGCACGGGCTATTCCAACCTGCGATATCTGGAGAGCTTCCCCCTCACCGAGATCAAGGTCGACCGGAGCTTCGTTCGCGACGTGGCCCATAGCGCGACCAAGCGCGTCATCGTGGAAAGCGTCATCAAGCTGGGCGCGGCGCTGGACATCCGCATCGTTGCCGAAGGCATCGAGACGGATTCCGAACGCGCGATCATGCAGGCCTTGGGCTGCTCGATCGGACAAGGCTATCTGTTTGCCGCGCCGATGGAGGAGCGCAAATTGCACCAGGTGCTCGAGCAGGGGCTGGACGTGGGCCAGGGGTGGGATGCGCGGCCATTTCTGACGATGCTTGATCGGAGTGGAATGCAGGCCGGACCGGCACCGCGACTGAGCCTAGGCTCCTGAGCGTCGCGGACACGCTGTCCACCCCTGTCGATGGTGAGTCCGTAGGTCTGATTCGCAAAGCGGCCGGTGAGGGGGGAAAGCGGCGAAGTCGCTGTCGAACTGCCAATTGGCCCAGGCGAGACCCTGCCGGTCCTCTTCTCGGGCCATCGCTAGGTGTGAGGTTTCCATAGGTTGTTCATCCGGCCCTGGCCGAGCAGACTGAGGTTGCGAAGCTTCAGCTCTCAGGAGGACCGGATGAACATCCACAAGAATGCCCGATTGACGCCACGCAGTCGAGGCGAGTTGGTGCGGCGCGTGCTCGTTGAGCGCCAGTCGCCCATGTCGGTCGCGACCGACATGGGCGTGTCGCTCCGGACCGTCCGCAAATGGGTCGCCCGCTACCAGGTCGAAGGCGGGGCCGGCCTCACCGATCGCTCGTCACGCCCACACCGGCGGCGCCGGCCGACGCCGCCGGTGGTGATCGAGCGCATCGAGGCGTTGCGCCGCCAGCGCTGGACCGGCAAGCGCATCGCCATGGCCGTTGGCGTGTCGACCGCTACCGTCAGCCGAGTGCTGATTTCTTGTCCAATATACATACCAAATCGGCTATGGATGCCCAAGAACGAAATTTCACGTAAGCACATGAAAGTGCTTTGTCCAAACGCATCCAGGGCTGTTCTCAGCAGGCCGGGAGCCGCTCCTCTCACGGCGAAAACACGGGTTCGAGTCCCGTAGGGGTCACCAGGCGCTCGAACGCCCTCCGCATTCGCTCAGGCTCGGCCCGGATCAGCCGGAGCGGCGAAGACGAGCCTGAAGGTCGCTCCCCGCCGGCCGGGGACCAGGGCGACCTCGCCGCCATGGGCGCGCATGATCTCGCGAGTCAGGTGGAGGCCCAGGCCGCATCCCTCGGCGCTCGTGCTGCCGCGGGAGAAAGGCTCGAACAGGCGCGGCCGCAGCGCCTCCGGCACCCCCGGCCCCTCGTCCGTCACGTCGATCCTTCGGTCCGCCCCGACCAGGACCCGGATCTGTCCGCCGCCGCCGCCATGGGCGACCGAATTGCCGATCAGGTTGGTGAGGGCGCGCGCGATGGCCTGGGAGTCGCCGGTCACGATCACCGGCGAGTCCGGGGCCTCCAGCGACAGGTCGTAGCCCGACTTGATCGCGGTCGGCGCGAGGTCGGCGACGACGTCCCGGGCGACGGCGGCGAGGTCGACCGGCGAGCGGTCGCGGCCGGACAGGGACAGGCGCTCGACGTCGAGCATCTGCGAGACGAGGTGAACGAGGCGCCCGAGCCCCCGCCGCAGCTCCTGCCTGTCGGTCTCGTCCTCCAGCGCTTCCACCCGGAGGGCGACGACGGCGAGCGGTGTGCGCAGCTCGTGCGCGGCGTCGGCGATGAAGCGCCTGCGCCGCCCGAGCTCCGAGGCGAGCCGGTCGAGCGCGGCGTTGAAGCCGCGCACCAGCGGCAGCAATTCGCGCGGCGCCTTGTCCTCGTCGAGCCGCCGGTCCGGCGCCTGCGGAAGGATCGAGCCGGCCTCGGCCGCAAGCGGCCTCAGCGCCCGCGACAGGATGGGCAAAGCGATCAGCATCGCCGCGAAGCCCACCACCGCGATTCCGGCCAGGATGACGATGATGCCCTCGCCCCAGGAAGCGCCGAGGGAGTCGGCGGATTCGAGGGTTTTGGGATCGACCCCGCCGGCGGCGAGGAGCAGCGAGTCGGAGCCGATTCGCCGCCGCTCGACGACCGCGTTGGCCAGCGGCCGCTCGATCCCCGGCACGTAGAAGCGGCCGGATTCGACCTGGAGCGAGGGCTGATCGAAGGCCCTGGCGACGGGCTCCGGCACCCGGCCGAAGGAGAATTTCCCCTCGCCGCTCCGGCCGATGAGCCAGATCGAGGGGTTGCGCGAGGCCATTGCGGCAAAACCGCCGTCCCGCTTCAACCGGAGGCCGTGCTCGGTCCGGACCAGATCCTCGGCGGCGCGCGAGAGGGCGATCTTGGGCCCGGTGTGGCTGCCGCGGTCGCGGTCCGGATCGTCGGTGACGATGATCGCGGTCAGGAAGACCGCGATCGCCGCGACATAGACGGACGTGAAGGTCAGCACCGCCCTCAGAGCGAGCGAAGGCGTCCGCCTCAGCATGGCTGGAGCATGTAGCCGACGCCGCGGACGGTCCTCAACTCGACTCCGCAATCCTCCTCCTCGAGGCGGCGGCGAAGGCGCGAGACCAGCGCTTCCAGGGCATTGGCCGAGACCTCGACGTCGAGCCCGTAGAGCTCGGATTCGAGATGCGCCCGCTGGACCACCCGGCCGGCGCGGCGGACGAGCAGCTCGAGCAGGGCGAGCTCGCGGCGGGGCAAGGCGATCGCCCGGCCGGCCGAGCGGACCTCGCGCGTCGCCGGGTCCCAGCTCAGCCGGGCGACCTCGACCGGCGCCGGCCGGCTCGCCGGCCCCGGCCGCCGGCACGCCGCGCGAAGCCGGGCGAGCAGCTCTTCGAGCGC
Organism: uncultured Alphaproteobacteria bacterium; assembly: GCA_963716155.1. Classification (GTDB taxonomy): domain Bacteria; phylum Pseudomonadota; class Alphaproteobacteria; order Sphingomonadales; family Sphingomonadaceae; genus Allosphingosinicella. The sequence continues at coordinate 521,707 of OY970297.1, read as the reverse complement.
GAAGGGCTTGACCAGATAATCGTCGGCGCCCGCGTCCAGCCCCTCGATCCGGTCGGCGAGGTCGTCGCGGGCGGTGAGGAAGATGATCGAAGGCGGCGAGGCTCGCGACTTGGCGGCCGGAATGAGCCCGATCCCGTCCCCGTCCGGAAGCCGGCGGTCGAGCAGGATCGCCCGGTAGGGAAATTGGATGACCGCCTCGAAGGCTTCGCCGAGCGAGGCGACATGGTCGATCGGCCAATGGTCGCGCTCGAGCGCTCGAACGATCTCGAGCGCCAAGGCGGGATCGTCCTCGACGAGCAGGATTCGCGATCCGTCGGCCATCCGGGCTTCCTAGGTCAGTGCGCTGACGCCAACCTGACACGAATTTCCGCTCGAGGGCAGATTGTCGTCAGCCGAACGAAATAGGCATGGGGTCCAGGAGGAAGATCATGCTCAAACTCATAACCTTATGCGCCTCGGCGGCCCTGGCCGGCGCGCTCCCGGTGGCCGGCGCCGTTGCGGCCCCCTCGGCGTCGCGACCCGAAACGGCGGTCGAGGCTTTCGTCTCGGCCTTCAACGCGCTCGACCGGACGCGCTTCGACGCCCTGTTCGCGGACGACGTCACCCTCTTCTTCCCCTCCGCGCCCTTTCCGGTGCGGCGCGTGGAGGGGAAGGAAGCGACCTTGCTGTGGTTCGGCCGTCTGTTCGATTCCCTCCGCAAGCGCGGGGCGAGCCCGGGCATCGAGCCCAAGGACCTCAAGGTGCAGGACTTCGGAGAATTTGCGATCGCCACCTTCCACCTCGGGGGCGGCGAAAGCGTCGCCCGGCGGACCGTCGTGCTCCGCCGCCAGGGAGGCCAGTGGGCGATAGCGCATCTCCACGCCTCGTCCGAACCCGAGCAGCGCTGAGCGGCGACGAGACATGATCCGCCTCCTGCTCCTTCTCGCCTCGCTCCTGAGCCTGCTTTCGCCGCCAGCGCCGGCTTCGGCCCAGGCGCCGGGGCGGCGGCATGTCGCGACCCAGCTCATCGCCGAGACGGACTCGCCGGCGGCGGGCAGCGTCGTCAGCCTCGCGATCCGGATGAGCCCGGAGCCGGGATGGCACGGCTATTGGAAGAATCCCGGCGACAGCGGCACCGAACCGAGCGTGCGATGGACCCTGCCGCCCGGCGCGTCCGCGGGCCCGCTCGAATATCCGGTGCCCGACCGGCTCATCGTCGGCGGGCTGATGAACTATGTCTACGAGGGTCCCCATGCCTTGCTCGTCAAGCTCAGGCTTCCCGACGGCCTCGCGGCCGGGACGAAGCTGCCGATCCGGGGAAGGTTCGACTATCTCGTCTGCACCAGGGAGATATGCGTGCCCGAAAGCGCCGATCTCGCGCTCGACCTGACGATCGGAGCCGCCGGCGCTCCCGCCGCCGCGAGCTTATTGTTCGACGGCTTCCGTCGGGCCTTGCCGAAGAGGCTGGCGAGCGAAGCGCGCTTCGAGTGGAGCGGCGGCCGGTTCCGCCTTGCCGTGCCGCTGCCCGCTTCGACGGCCGGCGGGGAAGCCTATTTCTTCCCGCTGACCGAGGGGGCGATCGCCAATGCCGCCGACCAGACGGTCGCCCGCAAGGGCGACGCCCTGATCGTCGAGACCCAGGCGGGCGGCGAGCGGCCTTCTGCCGTGGAAGGCGTGCTCCGGCTTGGCGACGGGCAGGGTTTCTCGCTGACCGCCCTGCCGGGAGCCGTTCCGGCCGCGGAGACGGGAATGCAAAGCGTCTCCGCGCTTGTCGCCGCCCTGGCCGGCGCCGTCCTGGGCGGGCTTCTGCTCAACGTCATGCCCTGCGTCTTCCCGATCCTGAGCCTCAAGGCGCTCAGCCTCGCAAGGGCAGGCGGCAACGAAGCCGGAGCGCGCCGCGAGGCGCTCGCTTATGCCGCGGGCGCGGTGGCGGTGTGCCTTGCGCTGGGCGCGGCGGTGCTCGCGCTTCGCGCCGGGGGCCATTCGGCGGGCTGGGCCTTCCAGCTCCAGGACCCCCGGGTGATCCTCCTCCTGCTGCTGCTGGTGACGGCGATCGCCCTCAACCTGGCGGGACTGTTCGAGCTGCCCTCGATCGGGCTTGGCGGCTCGCTCGCTTCGGCGGGCGGCGCGGCGGGCGCGTTCTGGACGGGCGCTCTGGCCGCGTTCGTCGCGACCCCGTGCACCGGCCCGTTCATGGCCGCGGCGCTGGGCGCCGCGCTTCTCCTGCCGCTGCCCGCGGCCCTCGCGGTCTTCGCCGGGCTCGGCCTCGGCCTCGCCTTGCCCTTCCTGGTCCTCGGGTTCGTGCCCGCGGCGCGGCGGCGGCTGCCCAGGCCCGGGCCGTGGATGAGCCGGCTCCGGCACGGGCTTTCCGTCCCCATGTTCCTGACCGCGCTCGGCCTCGCCTGGGTGCTGGGGCGCCAGTCGGGCGTGGACGGGATGGCGATCGGCCTCGCCGCGGCCTTGACGCTCGGGCTGACGCTCTGGTGGGTGGGTCGCCGCCAGGGCGACGAACGCTTCTGGCTGCGCCTCGCCCCGGCGGCCGCGGCGGTGGCGGCGGGCCTTCTCGTCCTTCCGCTCGGCGGCGGAGTGCAGGCCAGTGCCCCGGCTCTCGCGGGCGAGCCGTTCAGCGAAGCCCGGCTCGCGGCGCTCCGCGCTCAGGGCCGCCCGGTCTTCGCTTATTTCACCGCCGACTGGTGCATCACCTGCAAGGTCAACGAGAAGACCGTGCTCCAGCGCGAGGCGGTGGCGCGCGCCTTCGCCGGCCGCAACGTCGCCGTGCTGGTCGGCGACTGGACCGACGGCGATGCCGCGATCGGCCGCTTCCTCGAATTGCAGGGCCGCTCGGGCGTCCCGCTCTACCTCCATTACGCGCCGGGCAAGGCCCCCGAGATCCTGCCGCAACTGCTCACCGTATCGCGCGTCCTTTCGCTGACCCAACAGGAGAATTGAGATGAAAGCCTCTTCGATCGCTCGCCTGGCCGCCGCTTCGGCTATGCCCTTCGCCCTCATGGCTTGCAGCCCGGACGCCGGCGAGGCGCTGGCGGACCTCCCGGTCGGCAAGGCCGCGCCCGACTTCCGAGCCAACGATTCGAACGGCCGGGCCGTCACCCTCTCCGAATTCCGCGGCAAGACGGTCGTGCTCGAATGGAACAACCCGGAATGCCCGACGGTGAAGAAGCATTACGAGAGCGGCAACATGCAGAAGACCCAGGCCGAAGCGGCGGCCGCCGGCGCGGTCTGGCTGACGATCAATTCCAGCGCGGAAGGCGAGCAGGGCCATATGAATCCGGCCGAGGCCAAGGCCTTCGCGGCGAGCCAGCCGAGCCGACGAACCGCCTATCTCCTCGACCCGAAGGGCGAGGTCGGCAGGCGCTACGGCGCCAAGGCGACTCCGCACATGTACGTCGTCGGCCCGGACGGCGCTCTGGCCTATCGGGGCGCGATCGACGACAGGCCGACCCAGGACAAGGCCGACATCGCCGGCGCCCGCAACCACGTCCTCGCCGCGCTGGGCGAGCTCAGGTCCGGCAAGCCCGTATCGGTGCCGACGAGCCGCGCTTACGGGTGCAGCGTCAAATACGGCTGAGCCCCGGGACCCATCCGGTGAGCCTCAGCGCACCGTGAACAGGCTCCGGTCGAGCACCCTGCCGCTCGAGTCGACCAGGGCCAGCCGGTGCCGGCCGGGCGCCGGGAGGACCATCGGCGCCGAGGCGGCGGCGCCGACGTCCCTGTCGTCGAGCAGCAGCCGCTCGCCGCCGGCGGCGCCGACCGCGGTCAGCCGGATCCGCTGGCGGGGCAAGGGAATGTCCGGATCGAGCGCGTAGACGGCGCCGGAGACCGGATTGGCGATGCGCGGCCGGCGAGCGGCCGGCGGTGCATATTCGATCCGCGCCTGGGCGGTGCCCGGGAGGAAATATTCGGGACGCGGCGGCTCGGTGCCGTCGGCGAAGACGATCGGCCGGGCCTCGAGGCCGGCGGGGCGCGGCGGCGCCCGGCCCGGGCGGTCGCGGTGAAGCGCCAGCATGAGGTCGCGCCAGACCGGGGCGGCGCCGCTCGTGCCCGACACCCGGCTCATCGAATCCCCTTCCGAATTGCCGATCCAGACGGCGACCGTGAAGCGGTCGCTGAAGCCGACGCACCAATTGTCGCGCATCCCCTTCGAGGTGCCGGTCTTGGCCGCCGCCCAGAACGGCAGGCGGAGCGCCGAATCGAGGCCGAAGGTGACGGCCCGGGCGTCGGCGTCGGCCATCATGTCCGCGACGATCCAGGCGGCCGCGGGATCGGCGACCGCTTTGGCCAGAACCGCCGGGTCGGCCGGGCGAAGCCTCAGCGGACGGTAGCGGCCGCCGTCGGCGAGGGCGCGATAGGCGGCCGCCTGCTGCATCAAAGTGACCTCGGCCGAGCCGAGCGCGAGGCTGTAGCCGTAATAGTCGCCGTCCTCGGTCAGGCCGCGATAGCCCAGGTCCCAGAGCCGGTCGCGAAACTCCTCGACCCCGTTGAGCAGGAGGGCGCGCACCGCCGGGACGTTGAGCGACCCGCCGAGCGCGGTCCGGACGCTGACCGGACCTTTGAAGCTCCGGTCGTAATCGCGCGGAACGTAGAGGCCGGAGGCGGTGTCGAGCTGCACCGGGCTGTCGTCGAGGATCGACGCGGCGGTCAGGTAGCCGCGCTCGATCGCCTGGCCGTAGAGGAAGGGCTTCAGAGTCGATCCGGCCTGGCGCGGGGCATCGGCATTGTCGACCGAAGGCGCGGTCGAGGCCCCGCCGACTCCGCCGACATAGGCGAGCACCTCGGCGTTGGAATTGTCGACCACGATCACCGCGCCGTCGCGCGCGCGCTCGCCGCCGAGCCCGATCAGCTGGCGTCGGAGCGCCCCGGCCGCCAGCGCCTGGAGCCGCGGGTCGATCGTCGTCCGGACGGTCTCGCCGGGGCGCCTGAGCAGCCGGTAGGCGAGATGGGGGGCGAGGCCGGGATCGTCGGCGAGCCTCCGGGCCGGCCCGGTCATCGCCTCGGCCGAGGCCCTCATCCCGTCGCAATCCTCGATCCGGCCGATCCGGCAGGCCCGGCGCGCGACCGCCGCCGGGGCGGCCTGGGGCGCGGGCAGCAGGGCCGCGAGCAGGAGCGCGTCGTCGCGGCCGAGGGCGTCGGGAGCGCGCCCGAACAGGGCCCGGGCGGCGGCTCCGACGCCCTGGGTCTCGCCTCGGAAGGTGGCGAGGTTGAGATAGGCTTCGAGTATCTCCTCCTTGCTCCATTCGGCCTCGAGCGCCCGGGCGGCGCGGGCCTGGCGAAGCTTGTCGCCGAACGAGCGGGCGCCCGGCCCGCCCAGCCCGGGTTCGAGGAAACCGGCGAGCTGCATGCTGATCGTGCTCGCCCCGCGCGCCGGCCGTCCGCGCAGAGCCGCCCAGGCGGAACCGGCGAAGGCGCTCCAGTCGACCCCGCCGTGGCTCCGGAAATGGCGGTCCTCCGAGGCCACGACGGCCTCGCGCAGAAGCGGCGAGATACGCTCGAGCGGAACCCATTCGAGCCGGCGGACGGCGAAGTCGATCCGAACCGTCTGAAGCCGCCGTCCATCCCGGCCCTCGAGCCACGCCTCGCTGGCCCGCCAGCCGGAACGGGCCGCTTCGTAGGTCGGCAGAGCGGGGGGGCGCGTCCAGGCGGAGAGGGCGCCGAGAGCGAGCAGGGGCAGGAGGAGGCAGAGGATGGGGTGGCGGCGGAGCCAGGCGGCGACACCAAAACCCCTCTCCCGTAAGGACGGGAGAGGGATCACGGAGTCACCACCAGCGGCTGGTTGGGAAGCGCCGCGTGGATTTCCGGCGAGTACATCGCCTCGACCCTCGTCGGCGGCAGCTGGAAGCGGCCGGAGCCGTTGATCCGAAGCGCATATTCGACCGTCGTGCGCCCCTGCGGCATCCAGCCGAAATAGGCCCGCCAGGAGTCGTTGCCGCGCTCGATATAGCTCGGCCACGCCCCCTCGCCGCCGCTTGCCCGGCCGGCGAGCAGGGCCGACTGGCCGCCGCCGCCGCTGATCACCGAAGCGCCCGCCGGAACCGGGTCCTCGACCACCACCCAGGTCCGGTCGACCGGCGCCTCGACGCTGATCCTGACCTTGATGACGTCGCCGGCGCTGACCGCGCCCGGCCGCTTGCGCTCGAGGAACGTCACCTCGCGAGTGACCCGGTAGCCGGCGAAGGCGGCGGCGGCGAGCGGCACCGCGGCGCGCACCGACACCGTCGCCCAGGGCCGCGGCTGGGCGCTGTGCGACAGGATCAGCGACGCCGGACCGGCGGGCAGCGGGAAGCTCATCGGCGGGGGCGGCGGAGCGCGGCCCGGAACCGGCAGGCGCGGCCACATCCGGGTCTGGGTCTCGCTCCCCACCCGGCCCGTCGTCGTCCCCGCCGCGGCGCTCGGATAGGCCGCCTCGAAGCGCCGGACGGCGATCGTGCCCCAGGCGTTGGCGGGGGTCGTGTCCCAATGGCCGCGCTGCTGGCGCAGCCCCACACCGATCATCATCCGCGGCGCGTCGGCGGCCCAGCCGGGGCGGCCGATCGCGGCGAGCAGGGCCTTCAGGGCCATCTCGTCGTCGCTGACCATCATCCACCAGGGCGCGACCTTGCGGTCGACCAGGTCGAGCCGGGTGCCTTCGTAGACGATCCGGCCGCGCAGGGCGGCCTCGGCGGCGGTCCGCCGCTTCGAGTCCACGCCGCGCACCTTGTCGAGGGTGACCAGCCAGTCGGCCAGCATCGCCGTCGGCATGTCGGCGACCGGGATGGCGACCTGGCCGACCATGGCCGGGGTCGCCTCGCCGTTGCGGGCGAGCGCGGCCAGAGCGGCGATGCGCAGGAAGCGCATGTCCGCCGGCCCCTCATGCTCGTCCCTCAGCCGGCCGTCGACGACCGACTTGAGGGTCTCGAGCAACCGCTTGCGCCGCTCGTCCGGCCATTCGAACCCCGCCTCGGGCGTGATCGACAGCGCATAGGCGGTCAGCGCGACCGAGCCGGGCATCCGGTCGCCCGGCCAGTAGCGGAGCAGGCCGTTGCGGTCGGTATAAGCCGGCAGCTCCTGGGTCATCGCCGACCAGGCCTGGCGGTCGTCGAGCGCCACCGCCTTCGACAGGCGCTGCTCGAAGCAGCCGTAGGGATAGAAGCGCATATAGGCGCGCACCCCGGCGAGCGACGGCGCGGGCGAGTCGCTCAGCGCCACGTCGATGCTGCCGCGCCCCGGCAGGGCTCCGGCCGGCGGCGCCACCGGGAAGGGCGAGTCGCCGATGCGCAGGAAGGTCGCCGCCCAGGTCTCGACCGGAACCGCGGGGACGACCTGCTGCTCGACCTGGACGCGATCGGCGCGCCCGTCCGCCGAGCGGGCCGTCACCGTCCAGCGCAGGGTCTCGACATTTTCGGGCGCGGTCAGCGGCCAGGTCACCGGGACGGCGCCGCCGGCGGGGACCGTCACCCGTCTGCGGAGCACCGGGGGCGGGAGCGCCGTCGAGCTCGGCGCTCGCGGTCACGTCGAGCGGCCGGTCGGTGCCGTTGCGGAGCGTGAAGGTCGCGCCATATTCGTCGCCCGAGCGGACCAGGGGCGGCAGGCCCGAATAGATGGTGAGGTCCTGGACGGTGCGGATGGTCGCGCTGCCGGTCCCGAACAGGTCGCCGCCGGCCGTCGCGATGGCGACCAGCTTGTAGGCGGAAAGGGAATCGGCGAGCGGCACGTCGATCATCGCGCGGCCGTTGGAATCGAGATCGACCCGTCCCTTCCACAGCAGCACCGGCTTGAAATCGGTGCGGATGAGGTCGGTGAGGTCGCCGCCCCCTCCGCCGCCGGCCGGAACCGCCTTGCGGCCGTAATGGCGCTTGCCGACCACCTGCATCGCCGCCGTCGAGGTCATCACCGACAGCGGCCGCTCGGCCATCATCGCGTCGAGCAGTTTCCAGCTTTCGTTGGGCGAGAGCTGGAGCAAGCGCCTGGTCGACCGCGGCGAAGGCGATCTCCGCCGATTGCGCCGGCTTGCCGTTCGGACCCAGCACCTGGATCGCGGTCCTGGCCTGGTCGCGGACCTGGTAGCGCTCCTTGTCGGGACGGACCGCGACGTTGAGCCGGTGCGCCTCCCAGCCGACCTTGACCTTGGTCATCCCGATCCGCCAGCTCGGCTTGGCGAGGTCGACCAGAGCGGTCGGGTTCGCGATCCGGCCGAGGACCGGGATCTTCCAGCGCTGCGCGAACTCGGCCAGCCACACCCGCCAGTCCGCGACCCGGCCGCGCACCGCCATCACCGAGATGTAGACGTCGGGCGCGTAGCTTCCGGGCAGCTTGACGTCGATCACCGGCTCCTTGCCGGAAAGCTCGGTGACGAAGGAGGAGAGCACGCCCTCGCGCTCGACCGTGACCAGGGCGGTCGCCTTGCGGAACGGCATCCGCACCTGGACATGGGCGGTGTCGCCGGCGCGATAGGCCTTGGCGTCGGCGATGACGTCCATCCGGTCGCCATTGTCGCCGCCGAACCACCAGTCGTCGTCGCCGGCGAGGTAGACGCGAGGTGACCGCCCGCGCCTCGTTGCCGTCGCGGTCGAGCGTCGTCGCGACCGCGATGACCTCGCCCGACACGCCGGGATCGAGCCGGCATTCGGCGAGGCCCTCGGCTGTCGGTCGCGCCCGCGCAGCTCGCCGCGATCTTCTCGGTCCTGACGACATTGTCGAAGGCGTAGAAGCCGCCGATCAGCCGCCGCCGAGCCGAGATGATCTCGCGCGTGTAGAGCGCGACGCTGACGTTCTGGCCGCGCAGCGGCCGGCCGTCGAGGCCGAGCGCGGCGATCTTGAGCCGCATGTCGCCGGAGCGCTGGACCCAGCCGTCGGCCTTGATCCCGAGCCGGACCGCCGAGGTGTAGACCGGGATCCGGGTCGACGCGGTCAGTATCTCGCCATTGGCGTCGGCATAGTCCATCTCGACGATCATCCGGGCATTGTCGTGCAGCGCCGGCATGTCGAGCGGGGTTCGAAGCGCGCCGTTGGAGTCGAGGGTGAGCGGCAGGGTCGTGGCGTCGGGCAGCCGGGGTCCCTCGCCGTCATTGCCGTCCTCGTTGAGCTGGACGGTCCCCTCGCGGACCGCGCTCCCGCCGAACGACCAGTCCTCCCAGCCGTCCGGACTCTCGCCGAAATATTCCCAGGCGGTGCGAAGCTTCACCGCCGCGCCCGGCGAGCCGCCGCCGGACAGATAGCCGACATAGAGGTCGAGCGGCAGCTGCTTCGGCCGGACCGAAGGCGCCTTCGGTCCGCTCACGCTCGCGCGCATCGTCGGCAGGCGATATTCGTCCACCCGGAACGACTGCGCGGTGTAGAGGGCCTCGCCTTCCGGCTCCATCTCGTCCTCGCCGGCCCGAGGCTCCGGGCGAAGCTTGACGACGATGTCGTAATCGCCCGCCGGAGCGCCCTTGGGCGCCGTCCACTCGTTCTCGCCGATGCCGCCGTCGTCGAGCGCCAGCGGAAGCTCGAAGCTGGTCGGCGAGCCGCGATGCTGGAGCACCAGAGTCCCGCTCAAGGTCCCGCCCGAGCGAAGCCCGGTCGGAGTCGGCGCCCGGTAGACATGCTTCATGTGGATCGTCTCGCCGCCGCGAAGCAGGGTCCGGTCGAGGATCGAATGGAAGACCGGCTCCGGCTCGTTCCAGCCGTAGGGCAGCTCGAAATCATAGGGGCGGATGCCGTCGCCCCAGTTGGTCAGGGTGAAGGAGAAGTCGCCGCCCTTGCGCGCCGAGACCATCAGCGGCGGCGATTCGTCGCCGAGGTTGCGGCAATTGGCCCGGGTCGAGGGCGGAAGCCCGGCCGCGACGGCCAGGCGGCCGTGGCGATCGGTGGTTCCGGCCGCGAGCTGCCTGCCGGTGCAGCTGTCGGTGACCCGGACGGAGGCGCCGGCGACCGGCTTGCCCTTGTCGAGCGAGGTCACCCAGGCGAGCGACCCCGCCCGGCCCCATTTGAAATGGACGACCATGTCGGTGACGAGGGCGGCGGCGGCGACGTAGCGGGTCGCCGGACGGCCGAGCAGCACCCGGCCGAGCTCCGGGCTGGCCAGCTCGACGACGTAGAAGCCGGGCTTGGCGAGCGGCACTCCGACCACCTCGAACTCCTTGCCCTTGCCGGGCAGGGCGAGGTGCATCCGCTCCACCCCGGCCGCTCCGGCGAGCAGCGACTTCGTGCCGGTATGATTGACCGGCTTGGGCTTCTCTTCGGTGCCTTCGTCGCGGATGTCGTCCTGCTGGGCGTCGTGGACGCGGCGCACCCAGTCGGCGATCTCGGAGTCGCCCGCCTCGATCCGGGCGGCGCCGCCGGCGATCCCGGCCAGGCCCTGGTCGAGCTCGGGCTCGACCCCGCGCACCGTCACCGGCAGCACCCCGCCCTGCTTCGCCTCGAGGATCCCGAACGGCGCGGCGAACTTCACCAGCGGCGGAGTCGAGGCGATCTCGAACTCGAGCGGGAAGCGCCGCGCGTTGGCGAGCGGCCGGCCGCTGTCGTCGCGCAGGTCGGCCGGCAGGATCGCCCGGGCGGTGATCGCGGGCGGCAGCGGCGCCTTGAAGCGCACCTCGTCGAGAGTCGGCTCGCGGCCCTCGTCGACCGGAGCGACCAGCCTTCCGCCGCCGACGTCGAGCCGCGCCGCGAGCGCGGCGGCGCGCGGCACCGGGGCGCTGAACTGGAGCTTCACCGGCTCGATCGGATTGCAGCCCGAATTGGCGTTGACCCGCGAGCAGCTCAGCCGGGCGCTGAATTCCTTGCGGACCTGGAAATCGTAGCGCGTCTCCTCGCCCGCGAGGCGGCCGGCCGGCGAGCGGATCGTCTTCGGCCAGACCAGGGCCATGTCGCGCCCCGGCGGAAGCGGCCGCCGGCATTTGAGGCCGACGACGTTGGCGAGCGCTGTCGCCCGGTCCTTCGGATCCTCGGGAAGGGCTCCGGGAAGGCCCGCCTCCTCGAGGAAATAGCGGCGGTTCCAGGTCTCGCCCATCTCGGCGAGCACCCGCGCGGCGGTGTCGGCGGGCAGCAGGTCGACCGGGATCCGCTCGCCGATGCCGTCGACGGCGCAATAGGCGCAGGGCCGCGACCGAGGCTCGGTCGACCGGGCCGTTGGCCGCGACGAAGAAGGCCTGGTCCTCCTCGATCCCGTCCGAGCTTGAGCTCGAAAGGATCGAGCGCGGGAAAGGGGCCGCCGCTGTCGATGGTGAAGCTTCGGGTCCCGACGATCGCGTCGCCGTCGAGGGTCTCGAGCCCCTCCCTGAGCTCGGCGGTGCAGGTGATTCCGCCCGGGAGCGGCTTCGCGAACTCCCAGACATAGGTGGCCGGATCGACCCAGCGTCCCGCCCCGCTCGACCTTGCAGTCCATCGCGATCGGGGTTCCGCCGCGCCCGAGCGGCACCATCGGCTCGGAGAAGCGAAGCGTGAAACGGGCGATGGCCGAGCCGTCGGTGCCGGTCGTGGCGGTGAGCACCGAGGGCGGCGTGTCGGCCGACGCCGTGATCGGAAGAAGTGCCAGAAGAACCGCGACCCGATACAGCCAGCCACGCATGACGCACCTCCTGATGCGCCTTGATATGCATCAGTCCGAGGAGCGCGTCTAGCGGTGAAGCGAGATATTCTTACGATGAGTTGAGTGACCTTGACGGAAGGAGGCTCCTGCGGCCGGCTAGAGGATGAAATCGGTCTGGACGAGCGGGACGCCGAGGTGAAGGGCGATGAGAAGGTCCCCGTCGCCGTCGCCGTCCGTGTCACCCTCGACCCAGCGATAGCTGCCGGAATTGTAGGTTCGAAGCTCGCCGGCCGAGCCGCTGAACGCGTTGCCGCCGATCCAGCTGAACGGCTGATCGCCGCCGGCATTGACGTTGGCGTCGATCCGGCTGAGGTCGAGCTTGTCGGGGCCCGAGGCGAAGTCGCCGATCAGGTCGGTCCGCGCCGCGGTCGAATCCGTGGCTGAGTCGTAGCGAAAGGTGTCCGGCCCAGCCCGGCCGCTGAGGCTGTCGGCGCCGCCGCCGCCGACGATCTCGTCGGCGCCGCCGCCGCCGGACAGCGTGTCGTTGCCGCCGCTGCCGAACAGGATGAGGTTGCCGTCGAGAACCGCCCGGCCGTCGATCTTGACCAGCTGGCCGCCCGGGATCGAGCTGCCGTTGACGATCAGAGTCCCGCCCGGAGCGACATTGCCGTTGTCGAGGACGATGTCGTAGCTCGGCTTCGCCGTGGGATCGCTCGCATAATGGTTGTTGAGCGAGATCGAACTCGACGCTTGTGAAGGCAGTGGCGCCGAACGTGATCTGGGTGAGCCCGGTGCCGCCGCTGATCACCAAAGCGTCCCGCCCCGCTCCGCCGTCGACGCGGTCGTCAGGGCCCCAGCGAGTGCCCTCGAAGAAAAAGACGTCGACCCCGTCGCCGCCGGTGAGGTCGTCGACTCCGTGGCCGCCGTAGATCAGGAACCTGCCGTCGCTCTCGACCGAGCCGTCGAAGCTGAAGTCCTCGCCGGCCCTCAGCGAGCTGGCGTTGACGATCATCTGCTGGCCCGGGAGCACATTGCCCTCGGCGGTGGTAAGATCGAAATCGTAGAAAGCGTTCGCGGTGTCGCCGAACTTGATGGTGGCGCCGCTCTGAAGCGAGATCGACTCCAGCCCGACCAGCTGGGTTGCGCCGAAGGCCAGCGCGTAATTGCCCTGCAGCACGATCGAGTCTCGCCCGATGCCGCCGTCGGCGACGTCGGCGCTGCTGAACGACGCGCCGAAATAGAGGACGTCGTTGCCGGCGCCGCCCTGAAGCGAGTCGCTGCCGCCCCGGGAGCGCAATTGATCATTGCCTTCCCCTCCGTTCAGGGTGTCGGCCTGATCGCTGCCGATCAGGATGTCGTTGCCTTCGTCCCCGTTGGCGAAGACGAAGTTGGCCGGGAACTGGCTCAGGTCCACGAGATCGTCGCCCGGGCCGGCATTGGCCACCGAACCGTCGGCGACGAATTGGAAATAGATTTTGTCGTTGCCGCCCCCGGTGGAGAGAGTGATCGCCCCCCTCGAGACGCGGACCGTGATCTCGTCTATCGTGTCGCCGGTCGACCAGCTCCCCGCATTGTAGGAGGAGGGTGCGGAGCCCCCAAAATCCGCGTCGCCGAAGACGACCAGCCGCTCCACGCCCGACCAGGAAATATCGGCGGGCCAGGTCGAGGAGGAGGATTGAGTCGCGTACTCGCCGATCCGCGCGAAATTGGGAGAAAGACTGTAGATGGGATAGGCGGACAGGTCGAGAGTATCGAAGCCGTCGCCGCCGTCGACCGTCACCGAGGTGACGCTGTTGCCCCCTCCGGGCGGGAAGGGTGTCCTGACGATTATCCTGTCGTCGCCACCGAGAGCGTCGATCGTCTCGCTGCTCAGGCTCTGGTCGTTGCTGAGGACGTCGGGGCCTGCCGTTCCGGTCGCCATGATCTGCTCTCCTGCGCTTGTGCGGGAGTCGACCAGGGCCGCCGCGGACGCGGAGGCGCCCGAAAAGCGAATTGGAGGACCACCACGGTCTGCGCTCCCCACCCTCGGGAAACGGGTCGGTCATACCATCCCGCCGTCTTCGGCCGAAGCGCAATTACCGCCAAAAGGGAGCTTCCAAAGCGCGAAGCGCCTGACAGGACCCGGTTTTCTGCACCGGAAGCGGCGGATCGGGCTTGACGCCGCTAGAGCAGGAAGTCGGCGCCGGTCAGCGGAGTCGCACCGGTGACGGTGACGGTGATGACGAGGTCGCCGTCGCCGTCGCCGTCGGTGTCGCCCTCGACGATCCACTGGCCGCCCGACTGATAGGCGCGGAGCTGGCCGGCGACGTTGGTGAAGGCGTTCGAGCCGATCCAGCTGAAGGCCTGGTTGCCGGCGCTCGCGGTGCTGGCGTCGATCCGGCTGAGGTCGATCTTGTCGAGCCCCGACTGGAAGTCGAGGATCTCGTCGCGCGAGGCCGCCAGGGAATCCGCCGCCAGGTCGTAGCGGAACATGTCCGCCCCGGCCCCGCCAGTGAGGTCGTCCGCCCCGGCCCCGGCGAAGAGGATGTCGTTGCCCTCGCCGCCGATCAGCACGTCGCTTCCGGCGCCGCCGAGCAGGATGAGCTTGCCGTCCTCGACCGCGCTGCCGTCGATGTCGACGAACTGGGCGGCGCCCGTGATCGAGCTTCCGTTGACGATCAGGGTCGCGCCCGGGGCGACGTTGCCGTTGTGGAGGACGAGCTCGTAACTCGGCTTCTGGGTCGGATCGATGGCGTAATGGTTGTTGAGCGAGATCGACTCGATGTTGGTGAAGCTGTCCGCCTCGAAGACGACGCGGGTCACTCCGCTGCCGCCGCTGATCACCAGCGAGTCGCGCCCGCCGCCGCCGTCGACCCTGTCGCCGGCGCCCCAGCGCTGGCCCTCGAAGAAGAAGACGTCGACCCCGTCGCCGCCGGCCAAATCGTCGACCCCATGGCCGCCGTAGACGAGGAACCGGCCGTCGGTCTCCGCCGAGCCGTCGAAGGTGAAGTCCTCGCCGGCCCGGAGCGACTGGGCGTTGACGATCAGCTGCTGCCCCGCCGCGACGTTGCCGTCCGCCGTCGTCACGTCGAAATCGTAGAAATTGTTCGCCGTGTCGCCGAAGGTCGCATTGGCGCCGCTCTGAAGCGAGATCGAACTCGATGCCGACCAGGTTGGTGTCGCTGAGCGCCACCGTGACGTTGCCCTGCAGGACGATGGCGTCGCGCCCGTCGCCGCCCCTCGCGACGTCGCCCGGCGACAGCGCGGCGCCGAAATAGAAGACGTCGTTGCCGGTGCCGCCGTCGGCGAGGTCGTCGCCGCCCGCGCCGAGGTGGAAGACGTCGTTGCCGCCGCCGCCGAATAGATGGTCGGACGAAGCGGTGCCGGCGAGCTGGTCGGCGTCGGATCCGCCGGTCACCGGAAGCGGCGACCAGCCGCCGAAATTGTCGCCGGTGAAATCGGCCGCGGCGCGATTCTCGAAGGTCGCGAGCGTGGCGAAAACCCCGTTCGCCGACCGGCTGACCTGGAGCAGGGTGTGAGCGCCGCTCTGAACGAGGCGGGCATGGCCGGTCGCGAACGGGTTGGCGCCCGCCGTCCAGCCGGTCAGGGCCGCAGCGAGATCGGCCGGCCATTCGAACCGGTCGCCGCTCGCGCCCGTGTCGAAATCGCCGACGACGAGCGCGCCGAGGCTCTGTCCGGCCTGCTCGACCGGCACCCGTTCGACGGCGAGCACGTCCTGTCCGGTGCCGAGCGTCACCCGGACGCTGCCGCCGTCGAGATGCTCGATGACGACCCGGTCGTTGCCGGCTCCCATGTCGATCGTCGCGGCGCCGGCGCCGGCGGCATGGAACAGGGCGCGGTCGTCGCCGCCGCCGCCCTCGATCACATCGTCGCCGCCGCCGCCGAACAGGGCGTCGTTTCCGTCGCTCCCGGCCAGATGGTCGTCTTCGGCCCCGCCCTTGAGCATGTCGTCGCCCGCGCCGCCGAGCAAGGTGAAGCCGATGTCGGTCTCCGCCGAAGCGTCGAAGCTGAGCGTGTTGCCCGCCTGGAGGCGGGTCCCGTCGACCTTGAACGCGCCTGCCGGGGCGGCCAGGCCCAGGCTGGCGATCTGGTAGCCGTTGGGCGAAGCGGCCGCGCCGCCGTACAGCTCGAGGGTCTCGATCCCGGAGACGTTGGCGCCCAGCGACAGGCTCGCATAGCTGCCCTGGAGTCGAAGCACGTCGGTACCGCTGCCGCCCTCGACGCTGTCGCCGGCTCCGAAGCTCGCTCCGAAAACGATTGTGTCGTTGCCTTCGCCGCCGTCGGCCCGGTCGGCGCCGCCGGCTTCCAGCCGCAACGTGTTGGCGGCCGAGCCGCCGGTGACGAAATTGTCGAGCGCATTGCCGAACAGGTTCTGGGACTCGGTGGACGTTCCGGTCAAATTTTCCAGATTGGCGCCGAGCGAATAGGAGAAAGCGCTGGTGAGGACGTGGTCGGTGCCGCCGCCGGCCAGCTCGACGATCACGTCGGCGGTCGATCCGACCCGATAGACGTCGTCGCCGGCCCCGCCGGTGAACCTCATCACCGAAGCCGGGACCGTGCTGTTGTTGACGAAGGTGTCGGCGAAGTCGGTGCCGACGACGATTTCGATGCCGTCGAAGCTGTCGGTTTCGCCGGCCCCGACCGTCACCGTTCCGGAATAGAACGGGCCGACGGTGGCCACGATCCCGACCGCGCTGCCGGCATAGGTGATGGTGTCGGAGCCCCCGCCGCCGATGAGCCGGTCATTGCCGCCCAGGCCGACGAGCACGTCGTTCCCGGCCCCGGCGGTGATGACGTTGGCGGCGTCGTTGCCGGTGAGCGTCTGGCCGGAGTTCGTCCTTGCCGTGAGGTTCTCGACATTGGCGATGAGCGTGAAGGCGGCGAGCGCCGTCTCGATCGTGTCGATGCCCTCGCCGGCGGCCTCGACCACCGTGTCCGCGAGGGTGTCGACCACGTAGAAATCGCCGCCCAGGCCGCCGGTCAGCACGTCGGCCCCGCCGGCCCCGTCGAGGCGGTCGGCGCCGGCGCCTCCGGTGATGATATCGTCGCCCGAATGGCCGATCAGGGTCTGGCCGGTCGAGAGCATGCCGACGAGGATCTCGACCCCGGTGAAGAGGCTGAACGTGGAAGTGTAGGAGCGGACCATATCCGTCCCCTCCCCCCCGGTCTCGGTGGCCGTAGTGCCGGCCGCGCGCACCACATAGACGTCGTCGCCCTGGCCGCCCTGCATCGCCGCCGCCGCGCCGCCGTCGTCGAGCAGGTCGCTGCCCGCCGCGCCGAATATGGCGAGCCCGGCGGAGCCGCCGGTCAATTGCTGTCCGGCCGCACTGGTGCCGCGCAGCACCTCGATATTCGGAGCGACCGTGTAGGAGGCCAGCGCGGTGCGTATCTCGTCGGTGCCGGCGCCGGGCGATTCCAATGCGACGTCACCCCCATTGTCGACGATGTAGAGGTCGTTGCCGGAGCCGCCGGTCATCGCGTCGGCGCCGGCGCCGCCGTCGATCTGGTCGTCGCCGCTTCCGCCGCCGAGGGTATCGGCGCCTGCCCCGCCGTCCAGCCGGTCGCTGCCGCCGCCGCCGCTGAGCGAGTCCGCGCCGGCCCCGCCGAACAGGGTATCGCCGGCGAGCCCGCCGGTGACGGCGAAACGCCCGTCGAGCTCCGCTTTCCCGTTGAAGTCGAGGCCCTCGGTCGCGGCCAGGCCGCTCGCGTCGATGGTCAGCAGCGCGCCGGCGGCGACGTTCGCGTCGACGGTGGTGAGATTGTAGGAGAAGGGCGAGAGGCTCGAGCCGCCATAGAAGGTGTCGGTGCGGCTGAGCAGATGCAGGGTCTCGATCTCGACCAGCGCGCCGGCGTTGAAGGTGAGGCCGGCCGAATAGGATCCCTGGAGGGTGAGCGTGTCGCTGCCCGCACCGCCATCGGCCTGGTCGGCGGCAGTCATCGCCGCACCGAAATAGAGGATGTCGCCGCCGCCATTGCCGAACACCTTGTCGGTGCCGCCGTCCTGGAGCCGGATCGAATCGCCCCCGGCGCTGCCGTCGACGACATTGTCGAGCGCATTGGCACGCAGCGTCTGGCCGACCGCCAGGGTGCCGGCCAGCCTCTCGACATGGGCGACCAGCGTATAGGACACGAGCGCGGTCAGCACCTTGTCCGTGCCTTCGCCGGCAATTTCGATCACCGAGTCGGTCGCCGAAATCGACGGTGTAGACGTCGTCGCCTTGCTCGCCGCGCATCGTGTCGTTGCCGAGGCCGCCGTTGAGCTCGTCATTGCCGTTGCCGCCCCACAGAACGTCGGCCCCGAGACCGCCGCCCAGCTGGTCGTTGCCGGAACCCGCCCTGATCGTGTTGGCGGCGTCGTTTCCGGTGAGGATCTGGCCGCTGGCGAGGAGCCCGGTGAGATTCTCGAAATCGGCGAGCAGCGCGTAGCTCGCCAGCGACGTCTCGACGAGGTCGGTGCCCTCATTGGCCTTCTCGACGACGACGTCGCCCGGATCGTCGACGTCGTAGCGGTCGTTGCCGGTTCCGCCGGTCATCCTGTCCGCCCCGGCGCCGCCGATCAGCCAGTCGGCGCCGCCGCCGGCGACGATGACGTCGTTGCCGAAGTCGAGGATGACGACGTCGGCGAAATCGCCGGTGGTCACGTTGTCGTCGGCCCCGGTGCCGCCGATCAGGAAGGCCTCGACGCCGCTGAACGCGATGCTGTGGTCGGCGCCGCCGGCGATCGTTCCGGAATAGCCGGTCGCCGAGTCGCCCGACAGGGTCATGACGATCCCGGCGGCGCCGGGGATGGCGCTGAACTCGGCGATCAGAGCGTCCTGGCCCGCCCCGCCGTCGGCCACGTCATGGTCCGGAGCGGCGCCGAACGGCTGGTAATAGAGCGTGTCGCCGCCCTCGCCGCCGTCCAGCGAATCCTGGCCGGCGCCGCCGTCGATCCGGTCGGCGCCCGCGCCCCCGGCGAGCGCGTCGTCGCCCTCCTCGCCGAGCAGGAGGTCGTCGCCGTCGCCGCCGGCGAGCTCGTCGTCGCCCGCCCCGCCGCCGAGGCTGTCGGCTTCGCTTCCGCCGTCGAGGCTGTCGGCGCCGTCGCCGCCGTGAAGCTGGTCGGCGCCGGCGAATCCGAGGATCGTGTCGTCGCCGCCCTCGCCGTGGAGGATGTCGGCGAACGCGCTGCCCTCGAGCGTGTCGGCCTCGCCGGTGCCGTGGTGGAAGAGCAACTGGTAATTGTCGAGATTGGCCGGCCTCAGGCTCGACATGTCGACGTTCTGAAGGGTGAGAAGGGTCGACCAGCCATAGCCGCCGGCAGGGCCGTCCCGGTCGAGCTGGATCAGCACGTCGGCGCCGTTCTGGACGAGGCGCATCGTGCCGGTGAGGAACGGATTGGCGTTCGGATCGAGGGTCGCCGCGAAGCCGGCGAGCCAGCGGCTGAAGTCGATCGAGTTCGCCTCCCTCGCCCGCCTCGAAATCGGCGACCAGGCTCGCTCCGCCGGCCGCGAAGCCGGAGTCCAGCTCGACCACGTCCCGGCCGGCGCCGAGGGTGATCCGGTTGGCGGTGCCGCCGTCGAGGATCACCCGGTCGTCGCCGATTCCGCCGTCGACGTTGACGATCGTCCCGGAGCGAACCGCGATCCGGATCCAGTCGGCGCCCTCGTCTCCGGTGATCGAGATGGTCTCGCTCGAATCACTGTAGCGCAGGAGCGTGATCGAATCGTCGCCGCCGTCGCCATGGATGACGTCGTTGCCGCTGTCGGAGACGGTGAAGGAGTCACTGCCGCCGCCGCCGAAGATGAGGTCGTCGGCGCCGCCCGCGACGAAGGAATCCGCCCCTTCGCCGCCTTCGAGCAGGTCGCTTCCGTCGCCGCCGACAAGTATGTCGTTCCCCTCGCCGCCGAGCAGATGGTTTTGGCCCGCGCCGCCCTCGAGGCGGTCGTCGCCGATGCCGCCGTCCATCTCGTCGTCGCCGCCGAGGCCGAGCAGGAAGTCGTTCCCCTCCTGGCCGCCGATCAGGTCGGCGCCGCCGTCGCCGTACAGCCGGTCGTCGCCGCCGGTGCCGACGACGACCAGCCCGTCCGGGGCCGGCGAGCCGAGGCCGAAGCCGTTCAGATTGTAGGCGGTGAAAGCCTCGACGTCGCTATTCTCGAAGGTGATCAGGGTCCTCCAGACATGGTTGGGGCTGGAGGCGTCGAGATCATATTGGAGGAGCGCGTCGGCGCCGCTCTGCACCAGGCGCAGATAGCCCGCCCCGACCGGGTCGGGGCCGAGGATCGAGAAGGGCGTCGAGAATCGCAGCCGGTCGCCGCCGGCGCCGGTCTCGAAATCGGTGACCCTGGTGGTCCCGGTCGGGGCGCTGTTCGACAGGAAGTAGCTGAGCAGGTCGGAGCCGGCGCCGAGAGTCACCGTCTGCGAGACGAAGGAGCCGTTGACCGAGACCGTGTCGTTGCCGGCGCCGGCGTCGACGGTGGCGGTGCTGGCATTGTAGGCGTTGATGTTGATGCTGTCGTCGCCCTCGCCGCCCGAGGCGAAGAGGAGGCTCGCCGCCGAGCCGCTGACCCGCTGAAGCAGGATATTGTCGTGGCCGTCCCCGCCGTCGACGCTGTCGTTGCCGCTCTGGTCCTCGATCCGGTCGTCGCCCGCGCCGCCGCCGATCAGGTCGTCGCCCGCCCCGCCGCGAAGCAGGTCGGCCCCCTCGCCGCCGTCGATCTCGTCATGGCCGGTGCCGCCGTCGACCCGGTCGTCGCCGTCTTCGCCGCCGATCCTGTCGTCGCCCGCGCCGCCGCAGACGAGGTCGCGCCCGCCGCCGCCTTCGACGAGGTCGTCGCCGTCGCTCCCGGTCAGAAGCTCGATCTCGGCGTCGGTGCCGACGACATGCTCCTCCCGATAGGGCGGGAGGTGGAAATAGCCGCCGAAATTCTCGGAGGTGAAATCGCCGATGTCGACATTCTCGAAGACGATGACGTCCCGGAAGCTGCCGTTCGGGGTCGCCGAGAAGGAGAGCCGGACGTCGCTGCCCGACTGGGTCAGCCTCAGATAGCCGGCGGTGAACGGATTGGTCGACGGATTCCAGCCGGTGCCGGCGAGGAACTCGGCGACGTCGATCATGTCGCCGGCCGGTCCCGCCTCCCAGTCGGTCACCCGGACGACGGCGCTGGAACCGGGAAAGCCGTTGAAATTGGCGCCGCCGCCGTCGATGACGTCGCGCCCGCCGCCGAGGGTGAGGGTGACCGGCGAGAGCAGGCTGGGCAGATAGATCCAGTCCATATCGTCGCCGGCGTCGATGGTGAGCGTGTTGCCCGCCGCGAGCGCGCCGACATAGATTTCGTCGCGCCCGGCGCCGCCGAAGACCGCCACGGCGCTTCCCACCGAAGGGCGGTGGATCTCGATGAAGTCGTCGCCGGCGTCGCCGTTGAGCTCGTCCGAGCCGGGCTCGTCGCTGAACAGATAATCGTCGCCGGCGCCGCCGTGGACGAGGTCGTCGCCGGCGCCGCCGCGCAGGATATCGTCGCCGCCGCCGCCGTCGACGACGTCGTCGCCGCTCTCGCCGTCGATCCGGTCGGCCTCGCCGCCGCCGGTCAGGCCGTCGGCGCCCGGTCCGCCGTCGATCCGGTCGGAGCCGCCGCCGCCGAGGATGACGTCGTCGCCGCTCGTGCCGACGAGCGTCTCGCCCGCGGCGGTACCGTCGATATTGGCCATTTCCGACTTGATCCCCGCCGCGGGCCCGATCGACCCGGGGCCCCTCGCCCGGTCGCTCGCCTAGCATCAAAAAACCAATTCCGGCAACCTCTTGCTGGGCTTTGCGCAAAAAGGATTCGACGCTGTTGCAGAGCCGCCACCGATCGCGGACAAGGCGCCGAATGGACGAGGTCAAGCGCTCCTTCCCGCCCGTCGTCGACCGGCACACAAGGCTGCTCGTCCTCGGCAGCCTGCCCGGCGAGGAGTCGCTCGCCCGCGGCCGCTATTATGCCCATCCCCGCAACCATTTCTGGCCCCTGATCGGCGCCGTCGCCGGGCTCGACCTCGTCCCTCTCCCCTATGAGGCGCGCCTCGAGGCCCTGCTCGGAGCCGGCATCGGCCTGTGGGACACGGTCGGCACCGCCACGCGCCGGGGAAGCCTCGACGCGGCCATTCGCCTGGACCGGGCCAACGATCTGGCCGCCCTTGCGGGATCGCTTCCGGAGCTCCGCGCCGTGGCGTTCAACGGCGGCAAGTCGGCCGCGCTCGGCCGTCCGCGGCTGGCGGCCCGGCCGGACCTCGCCCTCATCCCCCTCCCCTCGAGCAGCCCCGCCTACACCCTGAAGTTCGAGGAGAAGCTGGCGGCGTGGCGGCAATTGACCCGCTATTTGAAGACTGAGCCCGAAAGCCGTTCGGCCCCGGACCCGATCCGGGGCTGACGAAGCCCTTCCCCCGAGCCCCTCAAGGAAGGGCCTTCGACAAGCTCAGGCCGAACGGCTAGGGGCGCATCAGTCCCCTTGCCACGGATCCCGAAGTCATGACCGAAGCCTTCATCTGCGACGCGGTTCGAACCCCGATCGGCCGCTACGGCGGCGCCCTCGCCCACGTCCGCGCCGACGATCTCGCCGCCATCCCGATCCGGGCGCTCCGCGAGCGCAACCGGCAAGTCGACTGGGACGAGCTCGACGACGTCATCCTCGGCTGCGCCAACCAGGCCGGCGAGGACAATCGCAACCTCGCCCGGATGGCCGCCCTCCTCGCCGGCCTCCCCGACAGGTCCGGCGGAGTCACCCTCAACCGCCTCTGCGGCTCGGGCATGGACGCGGTGGCGATGGCCGCCCGGGTGATCCGGGGAAGCGAGGCGGACATGGTGATCGCCGGCGGCTCGGAAAGCATGAGCCGGGCGCCCTTCGTCATGGCCAAGGCGACCAGCGCCTTCGACCGCAACGCCGAGATGTACGACACGACGATCGGCTGGCGCTTCGTCAACCCGAAGATGCGCGATTCCTATGGCGACGACACCATGCCGTCGACGGCTGAGAACGTGGCTCAGGAATGGCAGGTAAGCCGCGAGGATCAGGACGCTTTTGCCGTCAGAAGCCAGGACAAGGCGGCGACCGCCCAGGAGAATGGCCGATTCGCCGCCGAGATCGTCCCGGTCGCCATCCCGCAGCGCAAGGGCGATCCGCTGATCGTCGACCGCGACGAGCACCCGCGCAAGACCAGCGTCGAGGCGCTGGCCAGGCTGAAGCCGATCGTCCGCGGCGACGGCACGGTGACGGCCGGCAACGCCTCCGGAGTCAATGACGGCGCCGCCGCGATGGTCGTCGCGTCGGAGGAAGCGGTCAGGCGCAACGGCCTCACCCCCCGAGCCCGCTTCGTCGGCGGCGCCGTCGCCGGGGTGCCGCCGCGGATCATGGGCATCGGCCCCGCGCCCGCTTCTCAGAAGCTGTTGCAAAGACTTGGCCTAAGCATCTCGAATATGGATGTTATCGAGATCAATGAGGCCTTCGCCGCCCAGGCCCTGCCGGTGCTTCGCGAGCTCGGCCTCCCCGACGACGCCCCTCACGTCAACCCGAACGGCGGCGCCATCGCGCTCGGCCACCCGCTCGGAATGTCCGGCGCCCGCCTCCTCCTCACCGCGACCGAGGAGCTCCACCGCCGCGGCGGCCGCTACGCTCTGTGCGCCATGTGCATCGGAGTCGGCCAAGGCATCGCCACGGTGATCGAGCGGGTGTGAGCCCATTACCCCTCTCCCGCTTTTCGCGGGAGAGGAGGGGCCCATCCGCGCAGCGGATGGGAGGTGAGGGTCTTGCTGAGTCAGTGCTACAGACCCTCACCTCCCAAGCTTCGCTTGGGCCCCTCCTCTCCCGTAAGGACGGGAGAGGGCCTTATGCCCGCTCGATCCGCCCCGCATAGCAGCCGCGCCGCGCATAATGGGCCTGGATGCAGGCGACCCGCTCGTCCGCCAGCAGCCGCCCGATCAGCCCCTCCGCCTCGGCGCCCTCGACGAGGTCGGCGTCGACCATCATCCCCTCCCCATCGAACGCCCTAAGCGACAGCGGCCGGGCCCGCATCGCCGGCGGGATCCCGCCGACGAGGTCGGTCCGCTCCACCGGCCGCTCGCGGACGAAGATGGCGTGGCCGCTCCGGTAGGGCGTGTCCGCGGGCTGGTGCAGATAGTTGAGCAGCAGCAGGCTCTCTCCCGGCGCGGCGTCGCTTATCTCGATCCGGTCGGGAAAGCCGAACGGCGCGTCGGCGACGATTCGACGGGCGCCGCGGCGGGCAAGCTCGTCGTCGGGCAGTCCGAACAGCGGGCGGAAAGGCTCCGGCGAGAGGCCGGTCACTCGAAAGCTCATTTGCGCGTCTCCTTCGCGGCCGTCATGCCTGTCGTCGGACCCGCCGAAAATCCGAAGCTTGCGATCAAAATCCCGCGCGCTGGCCGCCAGGACATGTTTATGCTATGTTCTATCCATGCGTCCCGCGTCGCCCCCTTTCACGCACACCTCGCCCGCTTCGGATTCGGCTGTTTCGGCCAGTCCGGACGGCGGCTCTCGGATACCCTCAACTTCCTCAACTTATTTGCCCCGGGGCTCGCGAATCGGCCGGGCGACTCGGGCTTCGCTCGTGCGTTGTTTGCCGTGAAAGACGTCCCCTGCTAGGGCCGCGCGCAGGAGAAGATCATGTATACGACCGAGCTTCAGAAGAGCGCCAAAGTCGCTTCCACCGAGGATCCGGACAAGCTCGCCGCCTTCGAGGCGCGGGTCGCCGCGGACGAGTTCATCGAGCCCAAGGACTGGATGCCCGAGGCCTACCGGCGGACCCTTACCCGGCAGATCTCACAGCACGCGCATTCGGAGATCGTCGGGATGCTGCCCGAAGGCAATTGGATCGGCCGCGCCCCGTCGCTGCGCCGCAAGGCGATCCTTCTCGCCAAGGTCCAGGACGAGGCCGGCCACGGCCTCTACCTCTATTCGGCCGCCGAGACCCTCGGCACCAGCCGGCGCGAGATGATCGAGGCGCTCCATTCGGGCAAGGCCAAGTACAGCACCATCTTCAACTACCCGACCCTGACCTGGGCCGACATCGGAGCGATCGGCTGGCTGGTCGACGGCGCCGCGATCATGAACCAGGTGCCGCTGCAGCGCACCTCCTACGGCCCCTATGCCCGCGCCATGGTCCGGGTCTGCAAGGAGGAAAGCTTCCACCAGCGCCAGGGCTTCGAGATCATGATGGTGATGGCGGGCGGCACCGCCGACCAGAAGAGGATGGCGCAGGACGCGCTCAACCGCTGGTGGTGGCCGTCGCTGATGATGTTCGGCCCGCCCGACGCCGACAGCCCCAACACCGCCCAGTCGATGCGCTGGCGGATCAAGCGCGACACCAATGACGATCTTCGCCAGCGCTTCGTCGACATCACCGTCCCCCAGGCCGACTCGCTCGGCCTCGAGGTCCCCGATCCGGCGCTCCGGTGGAACGGGGAGCGCGGCCATTACGATTTCGGCGAGGTCGACTGGGAGGAATTCTACGCCGTCGTCCGAGGCGAGGGGCCGGTCGCGAAGGAGCGGATGACCGCCCGCCGCCAGGCCTGGGAAGACGGCGCCTGGGTCCGCGAGGCGGCGGCGGCCTATGCGGAGAAGCATTCGAGGAAGGCGGAGGCGGCATGAGCGACCCCGTCGCCCCAGCGCAGGCTGGGGCCCCAGCGAGAACAGGCATGGTGCTTTTCACCCCCCGGGGTCCCAGCCTTCGCTGGGACGACGTTCGATGAACGACTGGCCGCTCTGGGAGGTCTTCGTCCGCTCGAAGGGCGGGATGGCGCACCGCCATGTCGGCTCGGTCCACGCTCCCGATCCGGAGATCGCTCTGCGCCACGCCCGCGACACCTACACCCGGCGGATGGAGGGGGTCAGCCTCTGGGTCGTCCCCTCCGCCTCGATCGTCGCCTCCGATCCCGGCCAGGACGAGGCGATGTTCGACCCCGCCGCCGACAAGGTCTACCGCCACCCGACCTTCTATTCGATCCCCGACGACGTGAAGCACATATGAGGGAGGGGCCGATCTGCGGAGCTGGATATCCGTTCGGGCTGAGCCTGTCGAAGCCCTCTCCTTCCCCTATCCGCTGGTCGAAGAAGGGTAGGAAAGCCCTTCGACAGGCTCAGGGCGAACGGATTTTCTAATGGCCTCCCTCCCCCCCATCGACCTGCCCTCCAACGCCACCGGCGAAGGCGCCTTCGACTCCCCGGGCCCCGACGAAGGCTCGGCCCTGTTCGAATATCTCCTCCGCCTCGGCGACGATTCCCTCATCCTCGGCCAGCGGCTGGGCGAATGGTGCGGCCATGCCCCCTCGGTCGAGGTCGACCTCAGCCTCGCCAACATCGCGCTCGACCTGATCGGCCAGGCGACCCATTTCCTGAACCGGGCCGGCGAGGTCGAGGGCAAGGGCCGCGACGGCGACGCCCTCGCCTTTCGCCGCGACGTCCTCGACTATCGCAATTGCTGGCTGGTCGAGCAGCCCAACGGCGATTTCGCCCGGACGATGGCCCGGCAGTTCCTGTTCTCGACCTGGCAGAAGATGGTCTTCGCCCACCTCGTGTCGGCTGAGGACGAGCTGATCGCCGGGGTCGCGGCGAAGGCGGTCAAGGAGGTCACCTACCATCAGGATCTGGCCAGCGAATGGGTGATCCGGCTCGGCGACGGAACCGAGGAAAGCCGCCGCCGGATCGAGGACGGCCTGGCGTGGAACTGGCGCTTCGTCCCCGAGCTGTTCGAGATGGACTCCGTCGCCGCGGTCATGGCCGAGCGCGGCATCGGCCCGGACCTCCTCGCCCTTCGCTCCGGCTACGAGAGGCAGGTCCGCGCCGTGCTCGCCGAAGCGACCCTCGAGCCGCCCCCCGACCAGCGCCCGATCCTCGGCGGCCGCCGCGGCCACCACAGCGAGCATCTCGGCCACCTGCTCGCGGTGATGCAGTTCCTCCCCCGCAGCTATCCGGACGCGACATGGTAGCCGCCGCCCGGCAGGACGAAACGGCGCCGATCTGGGCGGTGCTTGACACGGTGGCCGACCCGGAGATCCCGGTCGTCTCGGTGGTCGAGCTCGGCATCGTCCGCTCGGTCGAGCCCGGCCGGGTCGTGATCACCCCCACCTACACCGGCTGCCCGGCCACCCAGGTGATCGAGCGCGACATCCGCGACGCGCTCGACGCCGCCGGCTACCGCCACGTCCGAATCGAGACGGTGCTCGCCCCGCCCTGGACCACCGACTGGATCACCCCGGAAGGCCGCCGCAAGCTTCACGCCTACGGCATCGCCCCGCCGACGAGCCAGGCGGTCGCCTGCCCGCAATGCGGCTCGACCGACACGGAGGAGATCAGCCGCTTCGGCTCGACGCCCTGCAAGGCCCTGTGGCGCTGCCGCGCCTGCGCCGAGCCGTTCGACCTGTTCAAATGCCATTGAAGCCGAAAATCGTCATGCCGGACTTGATCCGGCATCCACCTTCTTTGCGACCTTGGGCAAAGAGAAGGTGGACCCCGGATCAGGTCCGGGGTGACGAAGGGTGCGGCCGATGAGCGCCCACTTCCACCGCCTCGCCGTCGCCGAGATAATCGACGAGACCGCCGAAGCCCGGTCGATCCGCTTCGACGTCCCGTCGGAGCTGCGCGCGGCCTTCCGCTTCAAGCCGGGCCAGCACCTGACCCTCAGGGCCGAGATCGGCGGCGAGGAGGTGCGCCGCAACTATTCGCTCTGCGTCGCTCCGGAGGACGGCCAGCTCAAGGTGACGGTGAAGCGGATCGCCGGGGGCCTCTTCTCCAACTGGGCGAACGACCATCTGAAGCCCGGCGACACGATCGAGGTGATGGAGCCGCACGGCAGCTTCACCTGGGATTTCGAGCCCGGCGCGGCCAACCATTATGCCGCCTTCGCCGGCGGCTCGGGCATCACCCCGGTGATGTCGCTCCTCAAGACGGCCCTGATCGAGGAGCCGGGCAGCCGCTTCACCCTCTTCTACGGCAATCGCGACAGCCAGTCGGTGATCTTCCTCGACGAGCTGGCGCGCCTCAAGAACCGCTTCATGGACCGGCTCGAGATCCACCATTTCCTCGCCGAGGAGGCCGAGGATATCGACCTGTTCAACGGCATGCTCGACCGCTCCAAATGCGGCGAGGTGCTCGAGCATCTGATCGACCCGGCGGACGTCGCCGCCTTCTTCATCTGCGGCCCCGGCCCGATGATGGACGCCGCCGAGACCGCGCTTCGCGAGCGCGGCGTGCCGTCCGGGAAGATCCATCTCGAGCGCTTCACCGCCGACCGCCCGCCCGAGGCGCTCCAGGCCCAGCTCGACGCTCTGTCGAGGGAGGCGCAGGGCGCGACCATGCTGGTCACCCTCGACGGCCGCAAGCGCCGGGTGCCGTTCAGCGCCGAGGCCGGCAACATCCTCGACAGCGCCCGCCTCGCCGGCCTCCCCGCCCCCTTCGCCTGCAAGGCCGGGGTCTGCGCCACCTGCCGGGCGCGGGTGGTAGCGGGCGAGGTCGAGATGGCGGCGCGCTACGGCCTCACCGACGAGGAAGTGGCGGCGGGCTACGTCCTCACCTGCCAGTCGGTGCCGAAGGGCGAAGGGCTGGAGGTGGATTACGACGCTTGAAAAAATTCCTCCCCGAGATTTCTCGGGGAGGGGGACCGCGCGAAGCGGTGGAGGGGTTCTTCTCGGACTCAACAGGGCCCCTCCACCAGGCTTCGCCTGGTCCCCCTCCCCTGCGAATGCAGGGGAGGAATTTGGCTCAGCGGCTGCCCTGCTCCGAGGCCGCCCCGTATCTCGCCAGCCCGAAGCCGTCGACATTCCGGTCGTAGCCGATCACCGCTTTGACCGTGCTCTGCATCGCCGCCATGCGCTGGGCGAGCGGCGCCGAGGTGCGGCGGATCATCACCGCCACCGCATAGCTGTGCCCGTCCGGCCCGGTGAGGATGCCGATGTCGTTATAGCCGGCCTGCTCGCTCCCCAGCACCTGGCCGGTGCCGGTCTTGTGCGAGAGTTGCCAGCCCGGCGCGAGGCCGCCCTTCAGCCGCCGCGCCCCGGTCTTGGTGTTGCCCATGATCGAGAGCAGCTTGCGGGTCGATTCCGGCGACAGCAACTCGCCGCGCTTCAGCCGGGCGAGGGCGTCGACGATGCCGTTGGGCGTGGCGCCGTCCACCGGATTGGCGATGTAGCGCTCGAACGCCGCGCGCCGCTGCGCCAGCGGCACGGCGTTGCGGGCCCGGTAGAAGCCGCCGTTATAGGCGTAGCTCTGCTGCCACTGGATCCCGGCGATCTGGCTCTGCAGCAGCCGCTCGCCGGGGCCGAAGCGGATCCCCTCGATTCCCCGGGTCCGAAGGAAGGCGCGCACCGCCTCGGGGCCGCCCGACTTCCACAGGACGAAGTCGTTGCAGGTGTTGTCGCTCTGGGTGATCGCCCGGAAGATGAGGCTGTTGAGCGTCGTGCTGTAGCCGCTCGCGCCGAGCTGGGCGGCGATCGGCTGGTGGAACAGGGTCATGTCGTCGCGCCGGACGGTGACCGGCGCAGTCGAGGCTGAGCTGGCCGCGGTCGGCCTTGTCGAAGGCGGTCAGGGCGACCCAGAATTTGCTGACGCTCTGCTGCGGGAAGTAGGTGTTGCCGTCGAAGCTGGTCGTCCAGCCGCTCTGCACGTCCTTGACCGCGATACCGATGTCGCCGTTGAACGCCTGGCCGAGGGCTCGCACCTGGGCCTCGAGGATGCGGCGCGCCGAGGCTTCCTGGGCCGTGGCGGCCGGGACGGCCGGGGTCGTGTAGGAGCGGACCGTGGCGGGGAAGGAAGGCGAGCTTCCGCCCGACTGGGCCTCGGCGCCGTCGAGCGCGGCGGTGGCGAGACCGATGGCGGCGATTCCGGCAAGCGCCGCGCCTCGCGCCAACTGGCTGGATTCGCTCCGGATCCGCTTCCCCGACAAGCTCACTTGCCCCTCCTAAGCCCTTATTCCCTCAAGGATTCATCATACGGGATGGAGGCTTTCCGCCAGCTTAAAGATTCCACCAATCGACGAGCCGTTCCCCGCTTGCGACGGACTCCCCGCCGACCGAGTCGACACTGCCGTCCCCGCCGGGTTCACGCCATCGGGGGAAAGACGGAGCCGGCCTAGAAGTTCACCCGTGCCGTCAGCCTGATGTCGCGGCCCGCGAGCGGCGCCACGTCCTTGAGGAAGCTGGCGTGGCGGCGGGCGTCGACGTCGAACAGATTGTTGGCGGCGAGCGTGATGCTGGTGTTGGCGTTGTTCTTGAGCGGCTTGAACTGGATCGAGGCGTTGACGAGGGTGAAGCCGCAGGTCGGAGTCTCGAGCTCGGCGAGCCGGTCCTGGGCCGAGGTCCATTCGACCTCCACTCGGCCCTGGACCCGTTCCGCCTGCGCCTCGAGCCCGCCCATCAGCCGGAACGGCGGAATCCGCGGCGCCGGCCCGGCGCCGTCGATCGTCGCCCGGACATAATCGGCGACGGCGTCGGCGTTGAAGGTCACTCCGCCGCGCCGGGCGAGCCGGACCGATCCTTCCAGCTCGATTCCGAAATAGCGGGCGTCGGCCTGCGAGATCTGGAACACCGGCAATTCGTCCTCGAAGGCGCCGGTGCGCCGCTCGAAGATGTAGTCGTCGAACCAGCTCCGGAACACCGAGGCGGAGAGGCTGTAGCCCTCGCCTTCGGCGCTGAAGGTCCCCTCGAGGCCCCAGCTCCGCTCTTTGTCGAGACCGGGGTCGCCGACCTCGAAGGACTGGGTGCCGGCATGGGGACCGTTGGCGAACAGCTCCTCCGCCGACGGCGCCCGCTGGCTGTGCGAGCCGTTGAGGCCGACGCGTATGCCCTCGGCCAGCTCGTAGCCGACGCCCAGCGAGCCCGAAAAGGCGTCGAAGCGGCGCTTCAGGGCGCCGTTGCCGAGGTCCGCATCCGGCTCGGCGCTCACCGTCTGCCGCTCGTAGCGGACGCCCGCCTCGGCCCGGAGCGGGCCCTTCTCATAATTTTCCAGGGCGAACAGGCCGAATTGCGAGGTGCGGTTCTCGGGCAGGAACTTCTCTTCGCCGATGACGTCGAGGTGGCGGCGGAAATATTGCACGCCGAAGCCGCCGCCCCATCCGCCCTTATTCGACTGCACGACCTCCAGCCGGCCCTCCAGGCCCTTGGTCAGGAAGGTGGTGCCGATCTCGCCCGTCGCCTCGAGCTCGTCGTGGCGATAGTCGGAATAGCCGGCGCGGAAGCGGACCGAGTCGAGGAAGCCCGATCCGGCGTCGATCTCGGCCCGGGCGTCGGCGCGATTCTGCCGAACGTCGATCCTCGGCGCCTCGGCTTCCGCGGCGGGCTCCAGCGAGAAGCGGACCGGCACTCCGTAGAGGCTGTCGTAGCGGTTGACCGAAATGCCGAAATTGGTGTCGCCGTCGACATAGGCCAGGCCCAGCGCCACGTCGGACGTCTCCGCCGCCGTGTTGGGAAGACGGCCCCTGAGACCGGCGAGCGCCCGGACGTCCGCATCCTCGCTCGCCGCCGCTTCCGCCCGAAGCTCGCGGGACAGGACGAAGCCGCCGATCCGGAGGTCGTCGGTCTTGCTGTAATTGCCGTCGGCGTGGAACACCCACTTGCCCGCGATCGGCACGTCGATCGTCGCGTTCCCCGACCTTTCGTCGGCGGCCGACCCATAGGTCGCGATCGCCGCGACGTGCACCCCCTCGTCGGGCACCCGGCGCGGGATTCGGGCGTCGACGACGTTGACCACTCCGCCGATCGCCGCGGAACCGAACAGAAGGGCGGCAGGGCCGCGCAGCACTTCGATCCGCTCCGCCGTCAGCGGGTTGATCGCGACGGCATGGTCGACGCTCGTATTGGAGGCGTCGAGGCTGCCGATGCCGTCGGTCAGGACCCGCACCCGCTCGCCCTGGAAGCCGCGCAGGATCGGCCGCGAGGCGTTCGGACCGAAGGACGTGGCCGAGACTCCGGGCTGGCGGGCGAGCGTCTCGCCGATGGTCGGGCGCAGGTCGAGGGCGAGCTCGGCGCCCGACACGACCGACGTGCCCGACAGCACGTCCTCGCGGTCGCGAGCGAAGCCGGTGATGATGATGTCCTGGGTGTGGTCGGCATGCGGATCCGTCCGGGCAGGGGCCGCGACGCTCTGCTCGGCCGCGGCGGGCGGCGGCGTTTCCGGCTGCTCCTGGGCGATCGCGGCGTCCGTCATCAGGATGGCGGCGGCGCCGGCCATCAACACATGTCTCGACAAATCAAAAGCTCCCGCGGGGTCGGGCCCGCACATAGGCCTTGGTGACGGTATAACAAACCCGGTTTGCCGCGCGATTAACACATTCCCCCGCCCGGCTCCCACTTCCGCTCCTCT
Organism: uncultured Alphaproteobacteria bacterium; assembly: GCA_963716155.1. GTDB lineage: Bacteria > Pseudomonadota > Alphaproteobacteria > Sphingomonadales > Sphingomonadaceae > Allosphingosinicella. Next base: position 489,916 of record OY970297.1, on the reverse strand, counting down.
CCGGCCGCGGGTAGAGCGGGCCGATGAGCTATCGCACCATCGACTTCTCGAACGAGGGCGGAATTGCGCGGCTGACGCTCAACCGCCCGGACCGGCTCAACAGCTTCACCGTCGAGATGCACGAGGAAGTGGCGGACGCGCTGGGGAAGCTCGAGGGGGCGCGGGTGCTGGTGCTGACCGGCGCCGGCCGAGGCTTCTGCGCCGGCCAGGATCTCGGCGACCGCGCGGTGGCGCCGGGGCAGAGCGTCGACCTCGGCGAGTCGGTCGAGCGGCGCTACAATCCGTTGATCCGGACCCTTACCACCTTGCCCTTCCCCGTCATCGCCCGGGTCAACGGGGTCGCCGCCGGCGCCGGCGCCAACATCGCGCTCGCCTGCGACATCGTCGTCGCGGCACGGTCGGCGAAGTTCATCCAGTCCTTCGCCTCGATCGGCCTCATCCCCGACAGCGGCGGAACCTGGGTCCTGCCCCGCCTGGTCGGCCAGGCGCGGGCGCTCGGCCTCGCTCTGACCGCCGAGCCGCTGCCCGCCGACAAGGCGGCCGAATGGGGGCTGATCTGGAAGGCGGTGGACGACGAGGCGCTCGACGCCGAGGTCGACGCCCTGGCGGCCCGCTTCGCCGCCGCTCCGACGCTCGGGCTGGCGCGGATCAAGAAGATGATCCGGGAAAGCTGGGGCCACGGCCTCGACGAGGAGCTCGACCTCCAGCGCGACTCCATGCGCGAGCTGGGCTATAGCGACGATTATCGCGAGGGCGTCGCCGCGTTCATGGAGAAGAGGAAGCCGAATTTCACGGGCAAGTGAACCCCGACGAAGGCCCCCGGCCGGTCAGCGCGACGTCGCGGACAACTACCTCTCGCCATTTACATCCGAAACGCGTTTCGATTCGTACTTCTACCAAGCATCTCTCCACAACGGACCTGATAAGCTCGTTCCCGGCTCACATTCTCCAGCGGGAGAGTGGGTCGAACATGGTTCAAACTCATTGATGGGAGCGGAGCATGCTGAAGAAAATGGTGATTGCGTCTTTGACCCTTGCCACTTTGATGGTGGGTCCCAGCCAGGCGTTTGCGCAGATCGGGGGATGCCAACCCAAATATCTTACCCGCATGTACAGCGATTCCACGCATCAGGTGCAGGTGGGCTATATCTGGGGCCGGTGCGAATATCCCTACATCCGTTACTTCCTGGAGGGGGAATATACCTACTTCCAGACGGAAGAGCAGGACGGCGATTGCGGCTGCGGCCCGATCGAGTGAGCTGAGCGGCGAGGACCGGCACGGCTCCCCACCGGCTCAACCCCGACGCGCGTCGGCCGATCTATTCGCCGACCAGCTCGGCGAACCTCGCAAGGTCGATATTGCCGCCCGAGACGACGCAGACGATCGGCCCCGCCCCCGCCCGGCCGGTCAGAGCCGCCGCCAGCGACAGCGCTCCGGCGCCTTCGGCGATCACCCGCGCCTTCTCGGCGATCAGGCGCATCGCGCCGCGAGTCTCGTCCAGGCTGACGGTGATCGACCCGTCGGTGACCGGCCCCATGCGCTTCCACATCCGCTCGGTGACGCTCTTGCCGCCCGCGCCGTCGACGAAGGACGCCTGCCAGTCGGCATAGCGGCGAGGCCCGCCCTCGCGCAGCGACAAAGCGAAAGGCGCCGCCGTCTCGGGCTCGGCGCCGAATATCCTGACCTCTGGCCGGAACGCCCGGACCGCGCTTCCGACGCCGGTGATCAGCCCGCCCCCGCCGATCGCGGCGATCACGGTCCGGACGTCGGGCGCGTCCTCGATTATCTCCAGCCCCATCGTGCCGTGGCCGGCGATGAAATCGTGATTGTCGAACGGATGGATGAACGCGCCCTCCATCCCTTCGTAGCGATGCTCCTCGACCGCCCGCCAGGCATCGTCATAGGAGACCGGCACGATCCTCGCGCCGAGCGCCGCCATCCGCTCGAGCTTGGTGCGCGGCGCGGTCTCGATCGCCACGACCGCGCAGGGGATGCCGGCGGCCCGCGCCGCGTAGGCGACGCCCTGGCCGGCATTGCCGGCGCTCACCGTCCACACTCCGCGGGAGCGCTCGACCGGATCCAGCTTCGCCACGGCATTGGCCGCGCCGCGGATCTTGTAGGCGTTGGTCGGCTGGAGGTTCTCGAGCTTGAGCCGGATGTCGGGCCGGCCCGGGCCGAGGTCGAGCCGGACCAGCGGAGTGCGCAGCACTACTCCCGCGATCCGCTCGCGCGCCGCCTCGATCTCCTCGAGGGCGATCGGTCTGATAGGCTCCGGCATCCTGCCCCTCTCCCGTTCGGCCTGAGCTCGTCGAAGGCCTTTCCTTGTCCTTCGGCCGTAAAGCGAAGTAACGGGCTTCGACAAGCTCGACCCGAACGGGTCGAGGCCACGGAGTGGACATGAAGACTCTCAAGCTGCTCAATTACGCCCAGGACCGCTGGTACGGCGCCGAAAGCGGTCTCGCTCCCGTCGAGAGCGCCGTCACCGGAGAGGTCGTCGCCGAGACCGGCAGCGGCGGGCTCGACTTCGCGGCGATGCTCGACCACGCCCGCCGGGTCGGCGGACCGGCGCTGAGGCGCCTCACCTTCCACGAGCGCGCCCATATGCTCAAGGCGCTGGCCGGCGCGATCATGGCGCGCAAGGAGGAATTGTACGAGCTGAGCTACGAGACCGGGGCGACCCGGACCGACGGCTGGATCGACATCGAGGGCGGCGCCGGCACCCTCTTCTCCTTCTCGTCCAAGGGCCGCCGCGAGCTGCCCAACTCCCGAATCCTGATCGACGGCGCCCTCGAGCCGCTGTCGAAGGGCGGAAGCTTCGTCGGCCAGCACGTCTTCACCCCGCTCCAGGGCGTCGCCGTCCACATCAACGCCTTCAACTTCCCGGTCTGGGGGATGCTCGAGAAGCTCGGCCCGACCCTGCTCGCCGGGCGTCCCCGCCATCGTCAAGCCGGCCTCGGCGACCGGCTATCTGGCCGAAGCCGCCTTCCGGATCATGATCGAGGCGGACATATTGCCCCCGGGCGCTCTCCAGCTGGTGATGGGCGGGGTCGGCGACCTGTTCGACCATCTCACCCTGCAGGACGTGGTCAGCTTCACCGGCTCGGCGCAGACCGCGATGAAGCTCCAGTCCCATCCCGTCATCGCCCGCGAAAGCGTGCGCTTCATCGCCGAGCGCGACAGCCTCAACGCCTCGGTCCTCGGGCCGACGCGGCGCCCGGGACGCCCGAGTTCGACCTGTTCGTCAAGGAAGTGGCGCGCGAGATGACCGTCAAGGCGGGGCAGAAATGCACCGCCATCCGCCGCGCCATGGTCCCCGCCGAGCACCTCGACGCGATCCAGGCCGCGCTCGATCGAGCGGCTCGGCAAGGCGAGGATCGGCAACCCGCGCGACGAAGGCGTGACGATGGGCGCGCTCGCCAGCCGCTCGCAGCTCCGCGCGGTGCGCGAGGCGGTGGCGGAGCTGGCGAAATCGGCGCGCATCGTCTCGGGCGACCCGGATCGCTCGCCGGTGGAGGGGAACGGCTCGTTCATCTCGCCGATCCTGCTCCGCTCCGACGATCCCTGGGGTTCGGCCGCGGTCCACGACGTCGAGGCGTTCGGGCCGGTGTCGACGATCATGCCCTATCGCGACCTCGACGACGCGATCGCGCTCGCCAATCGCGGCATGGGCAGCCTCGCTCTGTCGCTCTTCACCTTCGACCCGCGAGTCGCCGAGGAATTCGTGCTGGGCGCCGGCGCCTATCACGGCCGGATGGTCATCCTCGACCGCACCAGCGCGAAGGAATCGACCGGCCACGGCTCCCCCCTCCCCGTCCTCGTCCATGGCGGCCCCGGCCGCGCCGGCGGCGGCGAGGAGATGGGCGGAATCCGCGGAGTCACCCACTACATGCAGCGCACCGCCCTGCAGGGCTCTCCGGCCGTCCTGTCGAGCGTCGTCGGCCAGTGGCTGCCGGGCGCGCCCAAGGCGGAAGGCGACCGCCACCCGTTCCGCAAGCGCATCTCCGAGCTCGAAGTCGGCTATACGCTGAAGACTGAAAGCCGGACCGTAACCCTCGAAGATATCGAGCATTTCGCCGCCTTCACCGGCGACAATTTCTACGCCCATATGGACGAGGAGGCGGCCAAGGCGAACCCGATCTTCGACGGGCGGGTGGCTCACGGCTACCTCATCCTGAGCTTCGCCGCCGGCCTGTTCGTCGATCCCGATCCGGGCCCGGTGCTGGCCAATTACGGCCTCGAGAGCCTGCGCTTCCAGACCCCGCTCTACCCCGGCGATTCGATGCGGGTGGAGCTCACCGTCAAGTCGAAGAGCGTCCGCAACGAGGAGATGGGCGAAGTGCGCTGGGCGGTCTACGTCTTCAACCAGAAGGACGAGGTGGTCGCCTCCTACGACCTCCTCACGATGAACACGCCATGAGACAGATGCTGCTGCCCCTCCTCCTGCTCGCCGGCTGCGCCGCCTCCGCCCCCGCGGAGCCGCCGGTCGACGGCTACAAGGTCGTCCGCGAATATCCGCACGACCCGACCGCCTTCACCCAGGGCCTCTTCTACCTCGACGGCAAGCTCTACGAGAGCACCGGCCTCCACCGCCAGTCGACCCTCCGGGAAGTGCGGCTCGAGGACGGCCAGGTGCTTCGCTCGGTCTCGATCCCGCCGCAATATTTCGGCGAGGGCTCGGTCAACTGGGGCCCCGACATAGTGAGCCTGACCTGGCAGGACGGAATCGGCTTCCGCTGGAACCGCGCCGATTTCCGGCAGAAGGGCGAGTTCCGCTATTCCGGCGAGGGCTGGGGCCTGACCCAGGACGGCCGGAACATCATCATGAGCGACGGCACCAGCCAGCTGCGCTTCCTCGATCCGGCGACGATGAAAGAGGTCAGGCGCCTCGCCGTCACCTTCCACGGCGAGCCGGTCGAGCGGCTCAACGAGCTCGAATGGGTGAAGGGTGAGATTTTCGCCAACATCTGGATGGGCCGCCGGATCGCCCGGATCGACCCGAAGAGCGGCCGGGTGAAGGGCTGGATCGACCTTTCCCAGCTGGTCGCCGAGAACAATAACGGCGACCCCGACGCGGTCCTCAACGGCATCGCCTACGACGCCCGGCGCGACCGGTTGTTCGTCACCGGCAAGAACTGGGCAAAGCTGTTCGAGATCGACATCGTCCCGCGAACCAAGGAGTAACGCCGTGGCGGAAGCACAGCAGCAGCCGATCGGCTCGGGCTTCGGCCATCGCTCGACCGCGCGCGACGTGCTCGCCGGGATCGACCTCAGCGGCCGCAACTATGTCGTCACCGGCGGCTATTCGGGAATCGGCCTGGAGACGGTGCGGGCTTTGGCCGGGGCCGGGGCGTCGGTGACGGTGCCGGCGCGGTCGCCTGAGGCCGCGCGCGAGGCTCTCGCCGGCCTCGCCAATGTCGAGATCGCCGAAATGGACCTGGCCGATCTCGCCAGCGTCCGCGCCTTCGCCCGGTCCTGGGTCGAGTCCGGCCGCCCCCTGCACGGCCTCGTCAACAATGCCGGAATCATGGCCTGTCCGCTCGCCCGCGTCGGTCCCGGCTGGGAATCGCAATTCGCCATCTGCCATCTCGGCCATTTCGAGCTGACCCGAGCGCTCGAGCCCAGCCTCAAGGCCGCCGGCGGCGCCCGGGTCGTGGCGCTCAGCTCGACCGCCCACGCCATGAGCGACGTCCATTGGGACGACCCCCATTTCAATGCCCACGATTACGACAAATGGCAGGCCTACGGCCAGGCCAAGACCGCCGACGCCCTGTTCGCGCTCGGCCTCGACAGACGCTGGGCCGGCGAGGGCGTACGCGCCTTCTCGGTCCATCCCGGCGGGATTTTCACGCCGCTGCAGCGCCACCTCAGCGACGAGGAGATGGTGGTCCTGGGCTGGAAGAATGCCGACGGCAGCCTTCCCGAGCGGGTGGCGGCCCTGTTCAAGACCCCTGAGCAGGGCGCGGCGACGACGGTCTGGGCACTGACCAGCCCGAGCCTCGACGGCTCGGGCGGCCTCTATTGCGAGGATTGCGACGTGGCTCGGCTCGCCGACGAGAACAGCCAGCGCTACCAGCATGTCCGCCCCTGGGCCTGCAGCGAGGCGGGCGCCGACCGCCTGTGGGCGATGAGCGAGGCGATGATCGCCGAAGCGTGACGCGGACTCGTCCGCGTGGCGGAACGCCGCCCTCTCCCCGCCGGTTACAGCCGCGAACCGCCGCGAGGAGAGCCGCCATGAAGATCGCCGAATGCATGACCGCCGAGGTCGAGATCGTCGGCCCCGACCAGCCGATCCGCGAAGCCGCCCAGTTCATGCTCCGCGCCGACGCCGGAGCGATGCCGGTCGGCGAGGGCGACAAATTGGTCGGGATGGTCACCGACCGCGACATCGCGGTGCGCGGGGTCGCCGCCGGCCGCGGCCCGGACACGCCGGTGCGCGACGTCATGACGGACGAGGTCATCTACTGCTTCGACGACGAGGAGGTCGAGGAGGTCGCGCTCAAGATGAGCGACCGCCAGGTGCGGCGGATGCCGGTGCTGAGCCGCGAGGACGAGACCCTGGTCGGGATCGTCTCGCTCGGCGACATCAGCCGCTCCGAGCATGGCGAGGCCGCCTCGGTCGCCCTCGACGGGATCACCGACCCCGGCGGCGAGCACAGCCAGAGCGGGGAATAGCTCCCCGGCGAAGGCCGGGGCCCAGCGGCTCCGCCGCAAGGCTTGGGTCCCGGCCTTCGCCGGGACGCTTAGCCCGCCTTATACGCCCCCACCCCCTCGTCGAGATGGGGGTTGTTGGCCTCGCGCAGCTTCGCCGCCTCGTCGTCGTAGAGGAAGGGCAGGAAGGCGTAGCGCGTGCCCCGGGTGACCGGAGTCGCCTCGTGCAGAAGGGCGCAGGAGAAGACGACCGCCCCGCCGGTCGGCGCCCGGTAGGTGCGGGCGCCATATTCGGGGAAGCGCAGGTCGCCGCCCTCATAGTCGCCGGCGTTGAGGTTGATCGTCACCGCGAAGCGGCGGTGGGCGGTCCCCTTGGTGGTATTGTCGCGGTGCGGCCGGAAATGGCCGGCGCCGGCCGAATAGCTGCCGACGATGTAGCGCTCCATCCGCGTCGCCTCGAACTGGAAGGCCCGCTTGACCATCGGCACCAGCCGGCTGCGGATCCGGTCGCGAAGCAGGGCGCACAGGGCCTCGTCGTCGATCTCGCGGTCGCGCCGCATCTTGTGGTTGGGATCGGTCACCAGGGTGGTCTTGCCGCCGATCTCGCGCATGAAGCCGGACGGCGTTCCGCCGGTCTCGCGATGGTGGGCGATGAGCCGCCGGCACAGGGCGGGCTCGAACACGTTGGCGGTCATCAGCACCGGCGCCCAGTCCGGCAGCGGCATCAGGCGAATCGCTTTGGCCAGAGTCTGGATCGCGTCCTCGCCGGATTCGAGCGGGAAGGCCGCGACCGCGCGGAGCATCGGATCGACCAGCAGCCAGTGCCTCCGGTCCGGCTCCGCTTCCGTACCCGCCGCCCCGAACAGCCGCGCCAGGTCGCCGGCCGGATCGAGGAAGAAGCGGATCCCGGGCAGCGTCTGGCCGACCCGGCCCGATTCCGCATCCTCCGGATCCGAGGTGATCCCGAAGAAGCAGGCCCCGACGTCGTCGAACAGGCCGCGGTGCCGCTCGACGCAGGCCAGCGCCTCGGCCGATCCGGCCTCGGTCGCCCGGCCGAGGAAGAGCAGAAGCATGTAGCGGCCCGCCGCGGTGTCGAAGGCGTAATTGTCGCTTCCGCCGATCGCCTTTGCGCGGAACCAGGGCAGGGCTTCGCCCGGCAGCAGCGGACGGGGACGGGCGGGGGTAGGCGATTCCATTCGCCCATTATGGCGGGGGACCGTGCGATCCGGAAGCTTCTCCGTTCCGCGCTATCTCAGCGCCGAGTAGATCAGCGTCTTCAGCTGCCGCCTGATCGGGTAGGTCGAGGACGGCATCAGCTGGGCCATGAAGACCATGTGCAGCCGCTCGACCGGGTCGATGAAGAAGGCGGTGGAGAACATGCCGCCCCAATAATATTCGCCCCGGGTGCCCGGAAGCATCGTCCTCGCCGGATCGAGGTTGACCGCGAAGCCGAGGCCGAAGCCCTGGCCGGCGTTGACCGCCTCGCTGAACAGCGACCGGCTCATCTCGGTGAGGTCGGCGCCGCCGGGCAGGTGGTTGGCGGTCATCAGCTCGACCGTCTTGCGCGACACGATCCTGGTCCCCTCCAGCTCGCCGCCGTTCAGAAGCATCGCGCAGAAGCGGTGATAATCGGCGGTCGTCGAGACCAGTCCGGCCCCGCCGGCGAGCAGCTTCGGCGCCACGCACCAGCCGCTCTTCGCCGCCGGGTCGTACATCACCCGCCCCTTGCCCTCCTCGAACGCCCAGGCGTCGCCGAGCCGGTGCGCCTTGTCCGCCGGCACCGAGAAGAAGGTGTCCGTCATCCCGAGCGGGCCGAAGATCCGGTTCTCGAGGAAGCGGTCGAGCGGCAGCCCGGAGACGCGCTGCACGACGAGTCCGAGCACGTCCGTGGAGACCGAATAATTCCAGGCCGTCCCCGGCGAGAATTCGAGCGGGATTTCGGCCAGAGCGGCGACGAAGCCGTCGAGGTCGTGGCTTCCGTGCCAGCCCTCGATCTTGCGCCGGCGATATTCGGCGTCGACGTTGGTCCGGTGCTGGAAGGAATAGGTCAGGCCCGACGTGTGGCGGAGCAGGTCGATCATCATCATCGGCCGCTCGGGCGGCCTGGTCCGGAACGGCACCCCCGCCCCGCCGCCGTCATAGACTCCGAGGCCCTTCCATTCCGGGATGACGGTCTCGACCGGTTGGTCGAGGGTGACTCGGCCTTCCTCGACCAGCATCATGAAGGCGATCGAGGTCACCGGCTTGGTCATCGACGCGATCCGGAACAGGGCGTCGTCGCGGAGCGGCTCGCCGCCGGCTCGGGCGGCGCCGGCGCTGGCGAAATGGGCGACCCTGCCGTCGCGAGCGAGAAGGATCTGGGCGCCGGCGAGCAGGCCGGGCGCGATGTAGCGATCGTCGAGGAAGCGGTCGATTCGGGCAAGCCGCTCCGGATCGAAGCCCGCCTCGGCCGCGTCAATCCGCTCCATTTCGGCTCCTCTGTCACAAAACCCCTCTCCCGCTTTTCGCGGGAGAGGAGGGGCCCAAGCCGAAGGCTTGGGAGGTGAGGGTCTTGCTGACTCAGGAGTACAGACCCTCACCTCCCGCCGCTCCGCGGCGGGCCCCTCCTCTCCCGTGAAGGACGGGAGAGGAACAAGAGGCGCGGCCTAGCGCTTGAGCCGCGCCCGAATCAACGTCATTGACGGGGAGGCGACAAGGGAGGCGCGGGTGATCGAGGGCTTCGAGCTGGATCCGGACTGGCCGCGGATGAGCCTCGCCGCAGGTCGATGCGCTGCTCACCGCGCCCGGGTCGCGGCTGGAGATGGACGAGGCGATGATCCGCGGCGTCCCGACCCGGGTCTGGAAGAACGCGCCGCCCTCGCTCGCCTTCCTCGCGCGCCACTCGCGCATCCACGGCGAGCGGCTGTTCACGATCTACGAGGACGAACGGGTCGGCTTCGAAGCCTCGTTCCGGGCCACCGCGGCTCTGGCCGCCGAGCTCGCCCGGCGCGGAGTCGGCAAGGGCGACCGGGTGGCGATCGCCATGGCCAATCTGCCGGAATGGCCGGCCGCCTTCTTCGCCATCGTCTCGCTCGGAGCGATCGCCGTCCCGCTCAACGCCTGGTGGACCGGCCCGGAGCTCGAATATCGGCCTCGCCGATTCGGGCGCGAAGCTGCTGATCTGCGATTCGGCGCGGTGGCAGCGGATCGAGCCGCACCGGGCCGATCTGCCCGGCCTCGAGCACGTCCTCGTCAGCCGCGCCGCCGAGGCGTCGGGCGGCGCGGAGCGGCTCGAGGAGCTGATCGGCGCCCCGCCGGCCTGGAGCGCCCTTCCCGACTCCGACCTCCCCGACGTGCCGATCGATGCCGACGATCCGGCGACGATCCTCTACACCAGCGGCACCACCGGCCAGCCCAAGGGCGCGCTCGGCACCCACCGCAACCTGCTCACCAACATCCTCTCGGTCGGCTATTCCAACGCCCGGGCGGCGCTTCGCCGCGGCGAGGCGCCGCCCGAGCCGCTGCCGAGGACCGCCCTGATCGTCATCCCGCTCTTCCACTGCACCGCGCTGAGCGCGATGCTGATGGGGACGATGGTCGCCGGCCACACCATCGTCTTCATGCGCAAATGGGATCCGCTCGAGGCGCATGGCGATCATCGAGCGCGAGAAGGTGCAGCTGACCGGCGGCGTGCCGACCATCGCCTGGCAGCTGCTCGAGCATCCCGAGCGCCACCGCTTCGACCTCTCGAGCCTCGAGACGATCAGCTACGGCGGCGCGCCGGCGGCGCCCGAGCTGGTCAGGAAGATCTGGGAGGAGTTCGGCGCCCTGCCCGGCAACGGCTGGGGGATGACCGAGACGACGGCGACGGTGACCAGCCATGTCGGCGAGGATTATCTCAACCGCCCCGACAGCGCCGGCCCGCCGGTGCCGGTCGCGGACCTCAGGATCATGTCGCCCGACGGCGGCCGCGAGCTTGCCGTGGGCGAAGTGGGCGAGCTGTGGGCGAAGGGGCCGCAGATCGTCCAGGGCTATTGGAACAATCCCGAGGCGACCGCCGCCACCTTCGTCGACGGCTGGGTCCGCACCGGCGACCTCGCCCGGCTCGACGAGGAAGGCTTCCTCTACATCGTCGACCGGGCCAAGGACATGGTCATACGCGGCGGCGAGAACATCTATTCGATCGAGGTCGAGAACGTCCTGTTCGACCATCCCGCGGTGATCGACGCCGCCTTGATCGGCCTTCCCCACCGCACGCTCGGCGAGGAGCCGGCGGCGGTGGTCCATCTGGCGCCGGGCGCGGAGGCGACCGAGGAGGAGTTGAAGGCCTGGGTGCGCGAGCGCCTCGCCGTGTTCAAGACGCCGGTGAGGATCGCCTTCCTGCCGGAGCCGCTGCCGCGGAACGCCAACGGAAAGATCCTGAAGCAGGAGCTGAAGGCGCTGTTCGCCGGCTGAAGCGAAAACCGCCTAGCGGTTGTTGCCCTCGTTCATCAGCAGCTTCTCGCTGTCGTCCTGCACCGGAGCGTCGCGCCATTCCGCCGCGGTCTTGCAGATCCGGGGCCCGCCGCCCAGCCGGCTGACCGACGATTCCTGCCGCTTGCAGATTTTCTTTTCCTTCTTGGGCTGGGCCGTCGCCGCAGTTGCCGGAGCGGCCTGGGCCGAAGCTCGTTCGCCCGCGTCGCCTTGCTGCGCCGCCGCCGGCACAACCATCCCCATCACCAAAAGCGCCGCTGCCAGAGCCTTCATCGATCCCACCCCGATTTATTGTACGAAACGAAGCCCTTAGCATGACCTCGTCACAACGGCCAACAGGCTTTGCGACGGCGATCTTGACCTTTCTTGCTAATCGAGCGGCCAACTCTCCAGCACCTCGACGAACCGCGTCAGCCAGGCGTTGGTCTGGTGGCCGTCGACCACCCGGTGGTCGATGGTCAGCGAGACATAGGCCATCGGCCGGATCTGGATCGCGTCGGCGCCGCCGACCTCGCGCACCACCACCCTCTTCTCGAGCTTGCCGACCCCGAGGATCGCCGATTGCGGCTGGTTGATGATGATCGGCGCGGCGAACAGCGAGCCGGAGACTCCGTGGTTGGAGAGGGTGAAGGTGCCGCCCGAGACGTCCGTGCCGGTGAGCTGCTCGCGCCGGGCCTTCTCGATCAGCTCGTCGAGGCCGGCGGCGATGCCCTTCAGCGACAGGGTCTGGACCTTGCGGAGCACCGGCACGATCAGCCCCTTGTCGCCGAGCGCGGTGCCGACGCCGATATTGACGTCGTCGAAAATCTCGAGCCGGTCGTCGTGCCAGCGGCTGTTGATCGCCGGCGCCACCTTCATCGCCTCGGCGGCGGCGGCGACGAGATAGGCGGTGTAGGTGAGCTTGACGCCCTTCTTCGCGAAGGCGTCCTTGTGCCTCTCGCGATGCGCGATGATCGCGCTGAAATCGGCCTCGAACACCGCGGTGACGTGCGGCGCCCGGGTCACCGAGGCGAGCATGTTCTCGGCGATCCTGAGCCGCATCCGGTCGTGCGGGACGTCGTGCGAGCGGATGCCTGTCCCGAGCGACGTCGAGGGATCGACCGTCCCGGCGGGAAGGACGCCCTCGACCGGACGGCCGACCCTCGTCGCCTCCTCGACCGCGCGGTCGACGTCGGCGCGGGTGATCCGCCCGCCGCGGCCGGTGCCCTCGATCCGCGACGGGTCGATGTCGTGCTGGAGGATGGCGCGGCGGACCGAGGGGGAGAGGCGCTGCTCTCGATCCGCAATGTTCCCCGGCGAAGGCCGGGGCCCGGATGGCGCATTCCCAGGCTGGGCCCCGGCCTTCGCCGGGGAACTGGGCGGCTCGTGCCCCGCCACCTCCGCCACCGGCGCGATCCGCCCGAGCACCGCCCCGGGCACCGCTTCGGCGTCGGTATCGAGCAATATCTCGCGAAGCACCCCGGCGGCCGGCGCGGGCACCTCCATCGCCACCTTGTCGGTCTCGAGCTCGACCAGCGGATCGTTGACCTCGACCCGGTCGCCGACCTGCCTCAGCCAGGCGCGAACCACCGCCTGGGTGCCCTCCTGCTCGACGGGGACGAGGATGTCGATCATCGTCAGAACCCCACCAGCTCGTCGATCTTGGCGCGGATCTTCTCGACGCTCGGCACCGCCCAGTTCAAGCAGCACCGGATTATGCGGGCTCGGGATGTCCGGCATCGTCACCCGCGCCACCGGAGCGTCGAGGTCGAGGAAGGCCTCGTCGGCGACGACCGCGGCGATCTCGGCGCCGAAGCCGCCGGTGCGCAGATCCTCGTGGACGATCAGGCAGCGGCGGGTGCGGCGGACGCTGTCGAGCACCGTCTCCCGGTCCCAGGGCATCAGGGTGCGAAGGTCGATCACGTCGGCCGACACGTCCTTCGCCGCCGCCTCGCAGCGCGGCACCATCGCGCCCCAGGTGACGATGGTGATGGCGTCGCCCTGCCGGACCTTCTTCGCCCGGCCGAACGGAAGGACGTAATCGTCGCCCGGATAGGGCCGCCGCGCCCAGGCGTCGTCGAGCATCGCGCGATGCTCGAAGAAGACGACCGGATCGTTGCCGCGAAGCGCGGTGCGGAGCAGCCCGACCGCATCCTCGGCGTTGGACGGCACCGCCACCTGCCAGCCGGGATTGTGGACGAACTGCACCTCGTTGGTCTGGCTGTGCCAGGGATCGCCGCACTTGAAGAAGCCGCCGGGGATCCGCAGCACCATCGGCGCGGCGAAGCGGTTGTGGGTGCGCCAGCGCATCGTCCCGCAATCGTTGATCTGCTCGGTCGCGGGCTCGGCATATTTGCGGAACTGGATCTCGGGCACCGGCATCAGCCCGGCCAGCGCCATGCCGACGGCGCGGCCGATGATGCCCTCCTCGTTGAGGCTGGTGTCGAACACCCGCTCCGGCCCGTATTTCTCCTGCAGGCCGAGGGTCACGGCATGGACCCCGCCCTTGGGCCCGATATCCTCGCCGAACAGCAGGACCCGCGGGTTGAGCGCCAGCTCCTGGTCGAGCGTTCGGCGGATCGCCGTCACCATGTTGATCCGCTGGCCGTCGGGCTTGGGCTCGTCGTGGCTTCGCGGGGCGCGGTAGCCGTGGGTCCACTGCCCGCCCAGCTGCTGCATCTCGCCGTCGTAGAAGACGTGGTCGAGCACCCGTTCCGGATCGGAGATGCCGCGCGCCTCGGCGGTCTCGCCGGGCCGCTCGACGATCGAGCTCGGCCTCGGCCTCGATCGCGTCCCATTCCTCGTCGGACAGGAGCGAGGGGACGAGATGGGCCTTGAGCTTGGGCAGCGGATCGCGCGCCCATTCGTCGCGGACCAGCTCCGCCGATCTTATAGGTCTGGGTGTCCTGGAAGCTGTGCCCCTGCAGCCGCGGCACGGTGAGGCGCAGCAGCGCCGGCCCCTTGCCGCCGCGGACATGGGCGACGGCGCGGTCGATCAGCCCGGCCGCCTCGGCCGGCTCGGTGCCGTCGCCGGCGAAGATGGCGAGATTGGCGAAGCTCGCCAGATTCCTGGCGATGTCGCCGCCCGGGGTCTGGAAGGTCGAGGGCACGGAGATGCCGAAGCCGTTGTCCTCGACGTAGAAGAGCATCGGCAGCTTCTGGGTGGTGGCGATGGTCAGCGCCGACCAGAAGCCGTCGGTGGCGCAGGAGGCGTCGCCGCCGAGCACCACCGCGATCGCGCCGTCATAGCTCTCGTCGCCGAGCACCGTCCCGATAATAGTCGGATCGCCTGCGCCCAGCCGGCGGTCGGCGTATATTGCGCTCCGACCCCGCCCGACATCGGCAGCGCCGGCGCCCCGTTCGGATTGGGATAGTTGAACACGACGCCGATGTCGCGCCCGTCCGAATAGCCGCCCTCGCGCCCCATGCCGGAGCCGAGCGCGTCCTCGACCGGCACTCCGAGCGCGAGCAGCAGCGGCCGCGAGCGGTAATAGCCGCAGGTGGCGTCGTGCCGATGGGTCAGCCGGCTTCCGAGCAGCGCCTGGGCCATGTCGTGGCCGCGCGCGCTGAACTGGTAGAGGACCTTGCGCTCGGGAACGAGCCGTTCCTCCTCCAGCCTGTCCATCGCCCGGCTGACGTGGACGAGAGTGGCGATTCGCCGCCAGTCATAGGCGGGATGTTGCGTGCTCTGGCGATTCCTCGCTTTCGCTGCGCTTTCAGCCATCCATCTTCTCCACCACCGCGGCCGCGAACAGGTCGACATTGTCGTCGGAGAGGCCGACGACGTTGAACCGGCCCGACGAGGCCATGTAGATGCCCTTCTCCTCGCGAAGCTCGAGCACCTGGCTCGGAGCTCAGCGGAAGCATCGAGAACATGCCGTTCTGCCCGTCGATATAGGCGAGCCGCTCGTCATAGGCGGCGAGGCGCGCGCGAAGGCAGCGGATGCGAGCGCACATCTCGTTGAGCTCGGCCTGCCAGTCGGCGCGCAGCTCCGGATCCTCGAGAACGATATGGACGAGCGCCGCGCCATGGTCGGGCGGCATCGACCACATGGTGCGCGACAGCTGGAGGAGGTTGCCGTAGGCGACCTCCGCCGCCCGCGCGCTCGCGGCCTTGACGAAGAGATTGCCGACCCGCTCGCGATAGACCCCGAAATTCTTGTCGCAGCTCTGCGCGACCAGCGCCTGCTCGGCCGCCTCGACCACCATCCGGGCGCCCGCCGCATCCGCCTCGAGCCCGTTGCCGAGGCCCTGATAAGCGAGGTCGACGAAGGGAATGAGGCCGCGCCGGACGACCAGCTCGGTCAACGCCCGCCACTGGTCGGTGCGAGAGGTCGGCGCCGGTCGGATTGTGGCAGCAGCCGTGGAGGAGGACGAGGTCGCCGGCGCGCGCCGTCTCCAGCGCCGCCATCATCTCGTCGAACAGGATCCGGCGGCTCGGCGGGTCGTAATAGGGATGGGGCACCATCTCGACCCCGGCGCGAGGCGATCAGCGGGCCGTGATTGGGCCAGGTCGGCTGGCCGACGAAGATTCGCGCTGCGGGATTGGCCTTGGCGACGAGGTCGGCGCCGAGCCGGAGCGCGCCGCAGCCGCCCGGAGTCTGGAGCCCGACGATCCGCTCGCTCCGGCCGCCCGCCTCGCCGAATACGATCGGCCGGATCAGCTCGGTGAAGCGCGCATCGCCCTGCGAGCCGAGATAGGCCTTGGTCTCCTGGCGCTCCCACAGCAGCCGCTCGGCCTTCTTCACCGCGCGCAGGATCGGCGTTCCGCCGGCGGAGTCGCGATAGACCCCGACTCCGACGTCGATCTTGTCCGGCCGCGGATCGGCGTCGCAGAGCGCGATCAGCTGGAGCAGCGAATCCGATTTCTGCTCTTCGAGCCGGTCGAACAGGAGCGGCCCGTCGCTGAGCAGAAATCCATCGTCCATCCGAATCCCTTTCGAGCGAGGCCGGGCGCCCAGCTATACCTAACCCGCGCAGCTTCCAAATGCGTATCAGATTCGCGTGCGCGACCCGCTGGATTTGAAACGTACGTTCCGGTATTCTCCCGTTCATGAGAGAAAGTGATCAGCTCGACGTCGTCGACCGGCGAATCGTCCGCGAGCTCCAGCGCGACGCCGGCCTCAGCCACGCCGCGCTCGCCGAACGGGTCGGCGCGTCCGCCGCCTCGGTCTGGCGGCGGGTGCGCAGCCTCGAGAAGGCCGGGGTGCTCGGCCGCGCCGTCCGGATCGCCAGCCCGCAGGCGCTCGGCCGCTCGGTCAACGTGCTGTGCCAGGTGCGGATGGCCCGCCAGACGGTCGAGGCGCGCGCCGATTTCGAGGATTTCATCCAGTCGCGCGAGGAGATCGTCGAATGCTACGCCATGTCGGGCGAATGGGACTATCTGCTCCGCATCGCCGTCCGCGACGTCGCCGACTACGACCGCTTCATCATGCGCGGCGTGCTGGCCCATCCGAGCGTGGCCAACGCGGCGAGCAATTTCGCGCTGAGGCAGGTTAAGTACACGACGGAGATACCGGTCTAGCACTAGACTCTTCGATATGGAGTGTCAGCAGAATAGAGTTCGGGTTGATATCCAGTTTCATTACAAAGTGCCTGTACTGCGTAAACTCCTTCATTGCCGACAAACCCGGGTCCTATTCCAATCCTAAGTATTGGGAGCTTGTCTTCACCTTCACGACGAAGTCCTAGTGGTATATATGGAACGAGCCTAGTTCCACTAACTCGAGCCCTTACCTCGTTGCGATCATCTTTGTCTATTATTGAAGTCGCTCTCCATTCATTCTCATTTCTAAAAGAGCGATGTTTATTTGCTATCGCCCGAGCGTCTACAAGCATATCAAACCAACTAACGGTATGTTTTATGGCTTTTGTTTCATCAAGTTTTTCAGTCTTTACTAATTTCTCCAAGGCCTCTACCATCTCCTCGAATGCTTTCGATAATGCTGCGCGTTGTTTGTCTATGTCGTATTCCACTTTATAGAAAGAAAATCCGCCCCCTTTTATTTGACTTACTTCAAATATGGATTTCGCGGAAAATCCTATCGTAAATCCATGGCCTTCTCGAGCGTAACCCCGCCATTGACTTAGATCATCCGCTTCCTCTGAAAACGAAAACACATAGGGGTCTCCTAGGGCGCCAGATTCGTCAAACTGCAGAATCTGTGTACAAAGCCTTGTAATTAAATGGTCAGTTGTCTTTTGTATTCGTTCGTTAATCAGCGACCTCACAAGGGACCTTGTATGAGCAACTTCAGATCTATCATTTAAAAATCGATAATCGGTCGCCCATATCTCACTCGATCGCAGCATTCCCATCAAACCGTGAGCGTCCGTGTAGTGATAAACGACATCGGGGATGGTGGATGGTTTTGCTTCCATATTTCTGACCCATCGAAATGCGATGTCTGTGATACTGTTCAGTTTCGATTTGGCCATATCGTACTCCGAGTCGAGAACCTTATTAGAGAGGGGAGGTGCAACCGCAAGGTAGCGTACCACCCACGGCGAACCACCTCGAATCCTCAACTCTCTTCGACGGGAACCCTCCTGTCCGCTGTTGATTGAATCGGAAACGAATCGATTCATCCGGAGCACGCGCCCATGGCCGCACGCGCCTATTGGAAGGGACAGATCAGGCTGGCCCTCGTCTCGATCCCCGTCGAGATCTTCTCCGCCACCAAGAGCGGCGCGACGATCGCCTTCAACCAGATCCACGAGCCGACCGGCAAGAGGATCAAATATGAGAAGGTGGTGCCCGGCGTCGGCCCGGTCGATCCCGAGGAGATCGTCAAGGGCTTCCAATATGAGAAGGGCAGCTACGTCCTGCTCGACGACGAGGAGATCGAGGCGGTCAAGCTGGAGAGCAAGAAGACGCTCGAGCTCACCCAGTTCGTCGATTATGACGAGATCGACGTCCTCTATTACGAGAAGCCCTATTACGTCGTCCCCGCCGACGACCTCGCCGAGGAGGCCTTCATCGTTCTGCGCGAGGCGCTCGAGCGGACCAAGAAGGTGGCGCTCGGCCAGCTCGCCATGCGCGGCCGCGAATATCTGGTCAGCCTCAAGCCCTGCGGCCGCGGCATCGTGCTGGAGACGCTGCGCTACGCCGACGAGGTCAACAAGGCGCAGAGCTATTTCCGCGACATCGGCGACGCCAAGCCCGACGAGGAGCTGCTCGACCTCGCCGAGGCGCTGATCGAGCGCAAGACGGCGCCGTTCGACCCGTCCAAGTATCACGACCGCTATATCGACGCGCTCGAGGAGCTGATCGAGCGCAAGCGCAAGGGCAAGACCATCCACACCGAGGAGGAGGCAGCCGCCGGCGCGGGGCTCCAACGTCATCGACCTGATGGCGGCGCTGAAGCGCTCGATCGAGAAGCCGGGCGGGCAAGGAATCGGCGGAGCGGCGGCGAAGAAGGCGGCCGCCAAGCCGGCGGCCCGCAAGCCGGCGGCGAAGAAGGCGCCGGCGAAGGCGGCGCCGGCGCGGAAGCGGGCCTAGGTCGTCATGCTGAACTTGTTTCAGCATCCAGCGACGAGCCGCCTCGCGGGCGGAGAGCCTGGACCCTGAAACAAGTTCAGGGTGACGTTCGTGGCCCTCCGCAAGAAATCCGCCGATCCGCTCGAAACCTACAACCGCAAGCGCGACTTCGCGAAGACCGCGGAGCCGCGGGGCGAGGTCGCGCCGGCGCGAGGGCCGAACGCCCCGGCCTTTCATGGTCCAGAAGCACGACGCCACCCGCCTCCATTACGACCTGCGGCTCGAGCTGGACGGGGTGATGAAGAGCTGGGCGGTGCCCAACGGGCCCGAGCCTCAATCCGGCGGACAAGCGGCTCGCGGTGCGCACCGAGGACCATCCGATGAGCTACGCCACCTTCGAGGGCACCATCCCCAAGGGCGAATATGGCGGCGGCACGGTGATGCTGTGGGACCGGGGCAGCTGGATTCCCGCATCCGGGCAAGGATCCGCGCAAGACGATCGAGGAGGGCCATCTCCACTTCACCCTCGACGGCGCAGCGGATGAAGGGCGAGTGGGTGATGTTCCGCCTGAAGCCGCCGGCCCGGCGAGCGCGCCGAGAACTGGATGCTCAAGAAGGTGACCGACGAGCATGCCGGCAGCTCGATGGGGCTGACCGAGAAATATCTGACCAGCATCAAGACCGGCCGGATCGATGCAGGAGATCGCCGCGGGGAAGAAGGCGAAGGAGCTCGAAGGGCTGGAAGACGGATCCCGATACGAACCGTCATCCCGGCGAAAGCCGGGACCTCAGGACGAGAAGGCTCGGGCGGCGACCCGAGGCCCCGGCTTTCGCCGGCGTGACGGGAAGAGCTCCCCGCCTTCCGCGAGCCGCAGAAGGCGACCCTCGTCGACCATGTCCCGGCCGGCTCCGGCTGGATCCACGAGATGAAATATGACGGCTATCGCTGCCTGCTCGCGATCGGCGGCGGCAAGGCGAAGGTCTATACCCGCTCGGGCCTCGACTGGTCGGACAAGTTCCCGGAGATCGTCGAGGCGGCCGCGCGAGCTCGAAGTCGGCTCGGCCCTGCTCGACGGCGAGATCGTCAGCGCTCGACGAGAAGGGCAATACCGGCTTCTCGGCGCTCCAGCAGGCGATCAGCGAAGGCGGCCGCGGCCTCACCCTGTTCCTGTTCGACGCGCTCGAGATCGACGGCGAGGATCTGACCGGCCTGCCCACGATCGAGCGCAAGGAGCGCCTCGCCTCGCTGGTCGGCGACGGCAAGCCGCCCTTCATCCTCTATGCCGAGCATATCGTCGGCCATGGCGAGAAATTGTTCGACGCGATGTGCGAGGCGGGCCAGGAAGGCATCATCTCGAAGCGGGCCGACGCGCCCTATCGCGGCGGCCGCACCAAGAGCCTGGCTCAAGATCAAATGCACCTACCGCCAGGAATTCGTCATCATCGGCTGGTCGGAGAGCGACAAGAAGGGCCGCGGCTTCCGAGCCGCTGCTCCTCGGGGTCCACGAGGAGGGCAAGCTGCGCTATGCCGGCAAGGTCGGCACCGGCTTCTCGAACCAGGTCCAGCACGATCTGCTGCGAGCGCTTCGAGAAGATCGCGGCGGACAAGCCGGCCGGCGCCGGTGCCGCGGGCGGACGCGCGCGGCGCGCACTGGGTGAAGCCCAAGCTGGTCGCCGAGATCGCCTTCGCCGAATTCACCTCCGACGGCGTCGTCCGCCACGCCAGCTTCCTCGGCCTGCGCGGCGACAAGAAGGCCGGCCGAGGTGGTCGAGGAGACGCCCGCAGCCGGTCGAGCGCGCCGCGCCGGCCGCCGGCGACGGGATCAAGATCAGCAATCCCGAGCGGATCCTCTTCCCCGACGCCGGAGTCACCAAGGGCGAGCTCGTCGATTATTACCGCGCGGTCGGGCCGGCTGATGATGGAATGGGCCGCGAACCGGCCCGCTGAGCCTGGTCCGCTGCCCGCAGGGCCGGGCGAGCAAATGCTTCTTCCAGAAGCACGATACCGGCAGCTTCGGCCCCCATGTCCACCAGATCCCGATCGAGGAGAAGAAGGGCGAGATCGAGGATTATGTCTATGTCGAGGACGCGGCCGGGCTCATCGCCTGCATCCAGATGGGGACGATCGAGTTCCACGGCTGGGGCTCGCAGGTCGACGAGGTCGAGAAGCCCGACCGGCTGGTCTTCGACATCGATCCCGACGAGGGGCTCGGCTTCGACGAGGTGAAGAAGGACGGCGCGCGACCTCCACCGCCACCTCGCCGACATGGGCCTGCAGAGCTTTCCGATGCTGACCGGCGGCAAGGGCCTGCACGTCGTCGTCCCGCTGACCCCGCGAGGCGGAGTGGCCGGAGGTCAAGGATTTCGCCCAGCGCTTCGCCATCGCGCTCGCCACCGCCGAGCCCGAGCGCTTCACCGCCAACCTCGCCAAGGCGAAGCGCAAGGGCCGCATCTTCCTCGACTATCTGCGCAACCAGCGCGGCGCGACCGCGATCCTGCCTTATTCCGCCCGCGCCCGCGAGCGGCGCGCCGGTGGCCGCGCCGATCAGCTGGGACGAGCTCGACGACCTCGAGTCCGGCGCCCCCTTCACCGTCCGCGACGGCGACCTGCTGCTCGAGCGCGCCTCCGGCCGGGCGCCTCCAGGGCTGGGGCGAGGCGAGCCAGGTGCTGCCGGACCTATAGCCGCGCTGTAGTTCCAAGGCGCGGAGGGGTCAGTCGTGGTCCCGTTCGCGCATGCGCCTGTGGATGAAGTCGCGCGGCGACTCGACCTCCGGTTCGTCGCTGGCCGGCTTCTCACCGGCAATCAGCTGACGGATCCTCTTTCTCAGTCCGCGCGCCTTGGCTGCCTTGGCTTCCTCATCACTGTCCTCGGCCATGTCCACCTCACTCGACGGCCCGTCGTCACCCGGCCGACATTAACTCCCGGATCTGACGGTGCAAGGATTCCGCCCGCGAGACGGAGGCACTGCGGGTGGCGGCGAGAGGCATCCCTGCTAGGCGCGCCGAGGGGCGGCCGGCGCCGACTGCCTCTGCTGTTTCCCTGCAGATGAGCTTGTCGATCTGTGACCGGAAATTGTTGCCGGCGGTAAGCGGCCCGAGGTTTACGAAAATCGGTTCGGAACCGCCGAACCAAGTCTGCTGCCACCAGTCGCCGGTCGTGGAGTCGCGCCAGGACAGATAGCCGCCGTCGAGGACCTGTCGGGGCCGCTCGATGGCGCCCGTATAGGAATAGCGAACGCCCGGCGCATAGGTGGGATCAAAAAAATGGGGCGAGTAGAAATCGGAGACGAGGACGCCGTTGACCGAATAGCCGAAGCTCGCATGCTCCGACGGATCGCATATCTCGACCAGATACTCGACGCGGCCCTGATCCGGCATGATCGAATCTCCGGCGACAAGGCGCCTGCCAAACGGATCGGCGAGCATCTCCAGCACCTCATGGCTGGTGGTCAGGGACCACTCGTCGACATCGGAACTCGCCGTGACGAGGGCAAAGGGCTGGCCGTTCTCGTCCTGATGGATACCTGCCGCACCCGCGACCCCGATATCGTCCATGACGATGATCGGCCAGTAATCGGTTGGAACGTCCTCGAGGCGGACGAAGGCGTCGACGGTGGCGCTGATGTCCCAGATCGGAAGGAGATCGCGCGTTGCCTGCTTCTGGAGGGCCGCCGAGACGCGGGTGAGATCCGACATGTCGGTGAGCCTCGACTCCGACACGAGGGCGAGATGTTCAACAAGTGTCGCCATTTGCTGTCCCCTTGCAAGCGTTCCTCCACCCGGAGGTCTTGATGCGGGGGTTAAGCATAGCTGCGACGCGCGCGCCGTGACCTGCGTCACGCCGCAGCCCGTGTATTAGATGAATAACACACTTTACCCCTTGCGCTGCACGGCTCCCCTGCCCCATTTAGCCGCAAAGGCAGACGGAGCGCGCAAATGGCCACCCAGACCGAGACCAAGCTGAAGCTCGAGGCGCCCGAGGCGCTGCAGACGATCGCGCCCGCGGAAGCGGCCGGCCTCGTCCCGATCGAGGAAGGCGTGAAGTCGAAGCTCGAGACCGTCGTCGACAAGTTCGTCGACGAGCTGGTCGCGGTCGACGCCAACAGCCCCGAATTCGGCAAGAAGGTCGACGAGCTGACCAACATGGGCCGCAAGCAGATCGCCGAGGCGGCCGGCCATTCGAACCGCTTCCTCGACCGGCCGATCAAGGCGATCGACAAGGATACCGGGATCGGCGCCGACCTGCCGAGCTTCGCCGCACCGTCGAGGAGCTCGATCCGGGCCGGCAGGGCAATCTCAGCACGTCGCGCAAGATCCTCGGCATCATCCCCTGGGGCAACAAGCTCGGCAATTATTTCCAGAAGTACCAGAGCTCGCAGACCCACATCTCGAAGATCCTCGAACAGCCTCGCCTCGCGGCAAGGACGAGCTGCTGATGGACAATGAGGCGATCGACACCGAGCGCGCCGCGATGTGGAAGACGATGGGCCAGCTCGAGCAGATGATCCACATCTCCAAGCAGCTCGACCAGAAGCTCGAGGACAAGGCCAACGAGCTCGACGCGACCGAGCCGGCCAAGGCCAAGGCGATCCGCGAGACCGCGCTCTTCTACACCCGCCAGCGCACCACCGACCTGCTCACCCAGATGGCGGTGACGGTGCAGGGCTATCTCGCCCTCGACCTCGTCAAGAAGAACAATGTCGAGCTGATCAAGGGCGTCGACCGCGCCTCGACCACCACCGTCGCGGCGCTGCGCACCGCGGTCACCGTCGCCCAGGCGATGACCAACCAGAAGCTGGTGCTCGAGCAGATCACCGCGCTCAACACGACCACCGCCAACATGATCGATTCGACCGGCGAGCTGCTGCAAGAGCCAGACCGGCGAGATCCACGAGCAGGCGGCCTCCTCGACCATCCCGCTCGAGACCCTGCAGCGCGCCTTCCAGAACATCTACGACACGATGGACACGATCGACCGCTTCAAGCTCGAGGCGCTCGGCAAGCATGAAGCAGACCGTCGACACCCTCTCGAGCGAGGTCGAGAAGAGCCGCGGCTACATCGCCCGCGCCGAGGGCGTCGAGCAGAACCGGCTGGCCGGCCGGAGCAGCAGCACCTCCCTGCTGCTCAGCCCGATCGAAGGCTAGACGATGGCGCGGACGCCCCGCAGCGTCGAGGAGGCGATCGCCCGCTTCGACGAATATTCGGCGCGGCTCGACGGCCATGTGCCGGCGGCGTCGAGCGCCCGGCGGCGCTACTACGGGCGGGCGGTGAGCGCGATCGTCAGGCGGGTCGCGACGATGGGGATGGCGATCGGCCTGCTCATCGTCGCCACGATCGGCTTCGGCCTGATCGTCGGCCCGATCGGCTGGACCGGCCTGTTCGTCGTCGCCCTCGCCACCCTCGCCATCCTCCTCCTCTTCTCCTTCTGGCCGAACGAGCCGAAGCGGGTCGTCTATAACGAGCAGCTTCCGACCGGCACCGTCGTCCGCCAGCTCGAATCGATGCTGGTTCGGCGCCGGGCCGCCTTGCCCGGCGCCGGCGGCGCAGCGGGCGGACGCGATCGGCGCGCAACTGCCCCTGCTCGAATCGCGCCTCGCCGAGGTCGATCCGCTCGATCCGCTCGCCCAGGACGCGCGGCGGCTGATGGGCAAGCATCTGCCCGAGCTGATCGACCGCTACGAGCGCATCCCCGCCGACTATCGCCACCAGACCGACGGCGAGGGCCTGACCGCCGACCAGCGGCTCGTCGCCAGCCTCGACGCGGCCCGGCAGGCGCTCGGCGAGATCGGCGACAAGCTGGTCCAGGGCGACCGCCAGGCCTTCGAGACCCAGGGCCGCTTCATCGAGAGCCGCTACAAGGAAGGCGGCGCCCGGGAGGCGAATGATGGGCTTCGATCTCGCCGGCCTGTGGCGGCAGGCGGACGAATATCTGCGGCGCCACCTCAAGTCGAAGGCGGTTCGTGAGGCCGAGAAACGCCGCAGCGAGCGCCAGTCGCAGGAGGCCGGCCGCCGGATCCGGCGCGCGGCCTGGGCCGGCGGCGCCTCGGGCGCGGGAATTGCCGGCTATCGGCCTGCTGGTCGCGCCGCTGGCGGGACCGGCGTTGATCGCCGCCGGCGGGGCGGCGCCCTGGTGGTGGTCGCCGCCGCGCTGGCGCTGCCGAGCCGCGCGTCGGGCCGGCGACGGCGATTTCTCGCAGGCCGAGCTCGCCGCGCTGCCCGGCGAGGCGGAGGACTGGCTGCTCGCCCGTCGCGACGGGCTTCCGGTCGGCTGCCGGCCCCTGCTCGACCGGATCTTCCGGCGGCTCGGCGACCTCCAGCCGCATCTCGCCACCCTCGCCCCGCATTCGGCCGCGGCCTGGGAGGCGCGGCGGCTGCTCGGCGACCATCTGCCGCGGCTCATCCTCGCCTATGAGGCGATTCCGCCCTCGGGCCGCGAGGAGGATCCGGAGGTCGAGGCGCGGCTGTCGAGCGGGCTCGGCGACCATCGCCGACGCGCTCGACCAGCTCTGCCGCGAAATCTGCCGCGATCCGCTGATGACCTTCGAGACCCAGGGCCGCTTCCTCGAGACCCGCTACCGGGGCGATTCAGAAGCTGCCCTCGAACCGTTTGCGAATAGGCCGTCCCGCCGGGCCTGAGCGCGGCGTCGACCTGGTAGCGCCCGTCCGCGAACAGCCGGACGTCGAGCCGGTCGGCTCCCGACTGGCTCGCTCAGCGGCAGAAGCACGGCCCGCCCGTCGCAACGCGCCTCGCCGCTGAAACCGGACCCGGCGAGCGGCAGCCCGCCGAGCTCGCCGGCGAGCCGCGCCTTGACCATCCCGTCGGCCACCGCGCACTGGCCGTCGCCGAAGCGGATGCTGACGTCGGCGAGGTCGAGCGTCGCCGGCGGCAGTCGCGCCGAAGCCCGCGACCTCGATCGTGCCGGAAGCGTCGTCGATGCCGAAGCCGTGGCGCGACACGGTGAGGCCCGCCCGGAAGCCGTCGCCCTCCTGAGCGACGTCGAGCCGGGCGCGGCCGGCGAGCAGCGGCAGCACCCGCAGCCGGGTCGCGACGTCGCCGAGCGGAACCGGGCCGAACCGGGCCTCGTCGAGGGCGCCGAGCCAGAGGCTTCCCGCCGCGCTCCGGGCGGTCAGGCCCCGGTCGGCGAAGCCGAGGCCGTCGATCGCGAAACGCAGCGGCAGCAGCGCGACCAGCGCGAACAGCAGCGCCCCGAGGAAGAACAGCTCCCGCCACCAGCGCAGCCGGAGGCGCATCAGCCGCCTCGCGCCCGGAGCACGATCTGGGCCGAGAGCGTTCGGTCCGGATTGCTGCTCGCGCTCAGCCGCTCGACGACATAGCCCTGCGCCTTCCAGCCCGGCGATCCAGCCGAACAGCGCCTGCGGCCGGGCCGCGCCGAGGGCGAAGGAGACCCGCCCCGGCCCCTGCGGCTGCAGCGCCGACAGCTGGAAGCCGGCCTCCGACGCCGCCGCCGCGACGGCCTGGTCGATCGGCCCCTCGATCGACGCCGGGCCGCCGCGCTCGAGCATCGCGATCGCAGCGGCCTGCGAGCGGGCCTCGGCCAGCGCCGCGACCGCCTCGCCGTGCCGCTCCCGGGCCGCCGACAGCATGTCGCCGAGCGGGCGAAGGACGAGCAACCAGACCAGGACCAGCGCCGCCAGAGCGAGCATCACGCCGAGCAGCCAGCGCTCGCGCGGCGTTCGCGCCAGCCACAGCGCCTTCAGGCCGGGCGGTCATCGCGGCCGCACCATGAGGTCGGCGACCCGGCGCCCGCCGCACGAGCGCGGCGCGCCCGCCTCGACGGCGAAGCCGGCCGCCTCGACCCGCTGGCGAAGCGCCTCGACGGCGACCGGGGCGTCGGCCTGGACCGTCGCGCGCAGAGTTCCGTCCGGCGCGAAGGCGAGCGCCGAGAGCTCGACATTGGGGGTCGCCTTGACCGCCTCGAACAGCGCTCCGGCGGTGGCTCCGAAGCCGGCGCCGCCGCCGCGCAGCTCGGCCAGGCGCTGGGTCAGCGCCGCCTCCGGATCGGTGACCCCGGGACTGCGCGGAAGCGCCGCGGCGGCGATCCGCCGGGTCTCCGCCTCGGCCGCGTCGGCGGCGAAGATGTAGCGGGCGATGGCGACGATCTGGACGAACAGGCTGACCAGCAGCAGCGCCGCCGCCAGCACCGCCAGCCGCCGCGCGCGGGCCGGCGCCACCCGCCAGTCCCGCCGCCGGGCGAACGGGCCCTGGCGAAGGTCGAGCGGCGCCTGCGCCAGCGCCTCGGCAAGCCCGTCCTCGCCCTCGACGGCGACCGCGGCTCGGCCGGCGAGCAGCATCTCGCCGAGCTCCGGCTCGGCCGCGAACGCCTCCTCCTTCGCCCGGTAGAGCCGAAGCGCGTCCGCCGTCGCGGGTCGCGAAGCCCTCCTCCGGAGCCGCCAGGAGCAGGGTCTCGGGGATCAGCCGCTCGGCCTCGAAGCCGGCCGCCTCGACGCTCGGCCAGCCACAGCCGCATCGTCTCCATCGGCACCAGGGCGACGCAGCGCCCGCCGCCCTCCTCCGCCTCCTGGCCGGCGGCGACGTGGAGCTCGTCGACCGGCTGGGCGCTAAACTCCGCCGGCCATCAGCCGGGCGGCGCCGGCGGCCTGGGCCGGCGCTGAGCCCGGCCGGAAGCTCCAGCCAGCGCAGGGTCACCGCCTCGCCCGGCGCCACCGCGACGACCGGGGCCCCCCGATGCGCCTCGCTGCCCTCGAGGCCGGCGCCGCGCGCCGCGACCGCCCCGTCCGCGAGCCGGATCCAGCCCTCGATTCCGCCGCCGCGGGCGAGGAAGAGCAGCAGAGCGTCCCTCATTCGCCGCCGCCCCACCGCCGCGCCACCACCCTGGCCGGGGCGAGCCGGGCGTCGACCAGCGCCCATTCCTCCATCTCCGCGCCCTGGAAGGCGACGTCGAGGTCGATCGTGAACCAGTAGGTCTTGAGCTGGAGCTGTGACATCGGATCTACGTTGGTCTCTAGCCCGGCCTGTTCGGCGCTGCGCCAGAAATCGTACGTGTTGCGCCAGCCGTTGGGCGGCCGGGCCGCGATCAGCCCCCGCGCCCGGTCCACCCCCGTCTTGGCCGGAGCGAACATGGCGAGCAGGGGCGCGTCGGCCGGAAGCAAGGTGTTGACGTTGATCGGCGACATGTCGGCCGCCGGCAGGGCGCACAGATAGGGCCTCAGCTGCCGGTAGATTTCGGGCGTGACCCCGGCGACCGCGCGAAGCTCGCTGGCATCGGCGAACAAGGTGTTGCCGGTTCGATAGGCGGGCTCGCTGCCGCCATAGGCTTCGTCCTCGGCGCCCTGGGGGCCGGTCTGGGAGTCGCTGTCGATCCAGTCGGCGGTGGCCGCGGCGATCCGGCGGGCGGCCGGCTCGGGCAGGCCGATCACCGCCATCAGAGCGACGAACTGCTCGATCGCGGCCGGCCGCTGGACCAGGGTGGCCGTCACCTCGCCCTCGACGAGGCTGTTGAGGTTGAAGCAATTGCCGCCGTCGCGGATCGTCCCGACGGCGAGCCCCTCGCCCGGCAGGGGAATCCGGCGCGCGGTGCCGTTCCAGTCGCCGGCCAGGGTGGTGACATAGGCGTCCTCGCCGGCGAGATCGTCGATCCTCAGCGCCAGCAGGTCCTCGACTCCGAGCGCATAGCCCCGGGCCTGGTCGAGGGCGGCGCCGTTCATCGCCATCGCCGTCGACAGCCGAAGCCGCTCGAACGCGCCCGCGGCGATCGCCGCCATGATCACGACGAGCACCAGCACCGCGAGCAACGCCGCGCCGCGCTCGGACGGAGGCACGCCGCCGCCTCACGACGTCGTCCCGGTCTGGAAGAGCTGGCGGGTGGTTCCGCTTCCCTCGGCGTCCATCACCAGCTCGACGGCGCGCGGCAGCTCGGTCGCCCTGGTCGGGTCCCAGCGCTCGCGCCAATGCGCCCTCGCCGTCGCGGTAGCGGAAGCGGACCCGGCGAACGCCTTCGGCGACCGTCGTCGCCGGCAGGGGCGCGGCGCCGTCGAGCCGCGGATAGACCCGGCGCTCGAGCCGCCCCTCGGCGAGCCGATATTCGACCCGCTGAAGCGAGGCGCGCGGGCGTATCGTCGAGATTCTCCCAGCCGCGCCGGACGAAGGCGAGCACCAGCCCGCCCTGCTCGCCGCCGAGCCCCTCGAAGGCCGGCCGGGCGGCGCCGGCCGAGTCCCGCGCCAGCCGCGGCGCCGCCTGGGCGAGATCGCCGGCGAGCAAGCGCTCCGGCGCGCCGGAAGTCGGCGAGATCGCCGAGCCGAGCATCCGCCGCCTCCTGGGCTCGGACGCTGAACGACAGCAGGGCGACTCCGGCGGCCGAGAGCATTCCGAAGATGAAGAGCGAGACGAGCAGCTCGACGAGGGTGAAGCCGTCTGTCGTCGTCCCAGCGAAGGCTGGGACCCCGAGGGGGATTGGCCGCCGAGACGTCCATTCTCGCTGGGGCCCCTGCCTGCGCAGTGGACGACGGATCCTCCCCCTCATCTCGGCCCCCGCCGGAACAGGGTCAGATTCGCCGCCTCGGGCCCGCGCTCGCTTCGCACCTCGATCCGGATCTGCTGGATCCGCGGCTCGGGCGAGCGGCCGACGACCCGGACCCAGCGCCATTTGCGCCCGGCATTCATCGCCTCGCCCCGGGTCGCCCCGAAGGCGGGCGGCTGCGGGTCGGTCAGCGCCTCGACGGCGAGGTTGCGGGCGACGATCTGGGCCAGCGCCTGCTCCTGGAGCAAAGCGGTGGTCGACACCGTCGCGCCCTCGAGCCGGAGCAGGGCCAGCGCGGCGAGGCTGAACACGGCGAGCGCGACCAGCATCTCGACCAGAGTGAAGCCGTGTTCGGCGGAACGCCGCAGGGGCGTGAAGCCGTGTTCGGCGGAACGCCGCAGGGGCGTGAAGCCGCGCTCCCTACCGGACGACATGGATCCGTCCCCCATCGGTCACCTCGACCTGCGCCTCCTCCTTGCCGCGGACGAGGCGAAGCCGCGCCGGCTCGGCGAAGCCGGTCGAATCGAACACGATCCGCGATTCGCCGCCGTCGATCGAGGCGCGGGTCCCCTCGCTCCAGCTCCTGGGCGACGAACGGCCGCTCGGCCAACGCGCGCCACTCGCCGTCGGTGCGCCATTCGAAGCCGTAGCCGCTGTCGCGTGAGCACCAGCGCCACCGGCCGATTGTCCATCATCGCCCGCTCGCGCGCCGCGTCGGCCCGGGCGGCGAGCCGAAGCGCCTCGCCGCGCAGCGCCGCCGCGCGGGTCCGGCATCGCCAGCACCACCGCCGCGGCCGTCAGCCCGACGATGACCAGCACGACCATCAGCTCGACGAGAGTGAAGCCGCTTAGTCCTCCCCATCGCAGGGCGATGGGGAGGGGGACCACCCGAAGGGTGGTGGAGGGGCAAAACGCGCAGGCCGGCGCCAGCTACCCCTCCACCCCGCTTCGCGGGGTCCCCCTCCCCATCTCCGATGGGGAGGACAAGGCTACGAATCCCAGTTGCCGATGTCCGCATCCTGGCCTTCGCCCCCTTCGCGCCCGTCGGCTCCGTAGCTGTAGATGTCGAACGCGCGGCCGTTCCTGCCCGGCGCGGCGTAGACATAGGCATTGCCCCACGGATCCTTGGGCAGGCGCTTCACATAGCCCTCGGCCGTGACCGCCTGCAGCCCCTCCGGCGCCGCTCGGGTAGCGCAGCTTGTTGAGCCGGTACATCTCCACCCCCTGCTCGAGCGTCGAGACGTCGGCCTTGGCCTTGGTCGCCGCCGCCTTGTCGGTCGCCGGTAGGACGTTGATGATCACCACCGTCGCGAGCAGGCCGATGATGACGATGACGACCATCAATTCGACGAGGGTGAAGCCGCTCTCGTCGTCCCAGCGAAGGCTGGGACCCCAGCGGGATTGGTCGCGGCCCCTTTTCGCGCTGGGGCCCCTGCCTGCGCAGGGGCGACGGATCTTCCACGGACTTCTAATCATCCCATTCCTCCGGCCAATGTGTCGAGCTGCAGGATCGGCAGCAGGATCGAAAGCACGATCACCGCGACCAGGGCGCCCATCAGGACGATGATCGCCGGCTCGAGCAAGGCGAGCGCGGTGGTCGTGAAGCTGTCGAACTCGCGCTCGAGATAGTCGGCGGCGCGCTCGAGCATCAGGTCGAGCCGACCGCTCGCCTCGCCGCTGGCGGCGAGATAGACGAGCAAGGGCGGGAAGATGCCGGAGCGCTTCAGAGCGCCCCGACAGGCTGCCGCCGGTCCGCACCGCCTCGGCGATCTGGGCCGTCGCCGCGCGCAGGGCGCGGTTGTGGACCGTCTCGGTGGTCAGCTTCAGGCCTTCGAGCAAGGGCAGCCGGCTCGCCACCATCGTCGAGAGGGTGCGCGCCATCCGCGCCGCGTGGAGGTCGCGCATCAGCCGGCCGATCACCGGAATGCGCAGCAGCATCCGGTCGAAGCGCAGGCGGACGCCCTCGTCGCGAAGCGCCCGGCCGAAGGCGAAGCCGAGCGCGACGAGGCCGAGCAGGATCGCCCACCACCAGGCCGCGAGGACATGCGAGACCGCCGATCACCATCCGGGTCAGGAACGGCAGCTCCTGGCCGATATCCTCGAACTGCTCGACGACCCGCGGGACGACGAAGACCATCAGAGCGAAGACGACGAAGGCGGCGACGATCGCGAGCACCGCGGGATAGGCGAGCGCGCTCAGCACCTTGCTTCGCACCTGCGCCTGCCGCTCGAGCAGTCCGGCGAGCCGCTCCAGGATGGCCGGCAAGCGTGCCGGAGCCCTCGCCCGCCGCGACCATTCCGCGGTAGAGCGGCGGGAAGCTCGCCGGCTCGCGCGCCATCGCCTCGGACAGCCGTCGCCCCTCGAGCACCGAGCCGTGGACCGACATCAGAACGTCGCGGACCTGGTCCTTCTCGGTCTGCCGGGCGATCGTCCGCAGCGATTCCTCGAGCGGGCTGACCTGGACGAGGGTCGAGAGCTGGCGGGTGAAGACGGTGAGCTGGCGGGCGTTGAGCTTCTTGCGCACGAACAGCTGCCGCGACAGCAGGGCCGGCGCCGCCTCCGCCGCCCGCGCTCTCCATCCTGACGACGAACAGGCCGCGCGCGCTCAGCTTCTCGCGCGCCTCGTCGGCGCGTCTCGGCGCGCACCGAGCCGCGCCGCTCCCGCCCCGCCCGGTCGAGCGACGAGATAGGCGAATTCAGACATCTTCGCTCTCGCGGCGCGAGATCCGCACCGCCTCGCCGACGCTGGTCACTCCGTCGCGGACCAGCTCGCGCGCCGCCGCGGCGAGGTTGGGCGCGTTGCGGAAGGCGTGGGCCGACATCTCGACCTCGTCGCCGCCGGCGTTGATCAGCCGGCGGACCGTGTCGTCGACCCGGACCGCCTCGAACACGCCGGTCCGGCCCTTGAAGCCGCTGTTGCCGCATTCGGCGCAGCCGCGCGGCTCGTGGACGATGGTGCCCGCCGGCAGGCCGATCAGCGCCGCCGTCGCGGCGTCCGCCGCGACCGGCGCCCGGCAGGCGGGGCAGAGCCGCCGGACCAGCCGCTGGGCGATCACCGCCCGAAGCGTCGAGGCGAGCAGGAAGGGCTCGACCTTCATGTCGCGCATCCGGGTGATCGCGCCGATCGCGTCGTTGGTGTGGACGGTGGAGAGGACGAGGTGGCCGGTCAGCGAGGCCTGGACGGCGATCTCGGCGGTCTCGCGGTCGCGTATCTCGCCGACCATGACGACGTCCGGGTCCTGGCGCAGGATCGCGCGAAGCCCGGCCGCGAAGCTCAGGCCGACCTTGGGATTGACCTGGGTCTGGCCGACCCCGTCGACCGCATATTCGACCGGGTCCTCGACCGTGAGGATGTTGCGCGATGCCGTCGTTGAGCAGCCGAAGGCCGGCATAGAGGCTGGTCGTCTTGCCCGAGCCGGTCGGGCCGGTGACGAGGACGATGCCGTTGGGCTCGGCCAGCGCCTCGCGAAGCAATTTGTGCACGGCCGGCGGCATGCCGAGCGAATCGAGGTCGATCCCGGCATTCTCCTTGTCGAGGATGCGAAGCACCACCCGCTCGCCCGCCCGGCTCGGCAGGGTCGAGACGCGCACGTCGAGCAGCTTGCCGCCGAGCGTCAGGCCGATCCGGCCGTCCTGCGGCACCCGCCGCTCGGCGATGTCGAGCCGGGCCATCACCTTGATCCGGCTGACCACGACCGGAGCGACATGGGCGGGCATCCGCAACGTCTCGCGAAGCACGCCGTCGATCCGCAT
This sequence comes from uncultured Alphaproteobacteria bacterium, assembly GCA_963716155.1. GTDB lineage: Bacteria > Pseudomonadota > Alphaproteobacteria > Sphingomonadales > Sphingomonadaceae > Allosphingosinicella. Next base: position 457,100 of record OY970297.1, on the reverse strand, counting down.
CCGGACCACCAGGCCGGTCTCGTAGGGCTCGATATGGATGTCGGAGACGCCCTGGCGGGCGGCGTCGGCGATGATTCCGTTGATCAGCCGGATGGCGGGCGCGTCGTCGGCGCTGTCGAGCAGGTCGTCGGCGGTGGGCAGGTCGCTGGCGAGATGGCTGAGCTCGTCGCCGAGGCCGAGCGATCCGGCCGCGTCGGCGGCCGCCTGCTCGTCCATCGCGTAGCGCTCGGAGAGGAGCTTGTCGAAGCCCTCGGCGGTCGCCGCCTCGACCGCGAGCGGCCGCCCGAGCACCCGCCGGGCCTCGATCAGGGCGCGCGGGTCGGCGCCGTCGCGAAGCGCGACCCGCGCCTGCCCGTCCGCCTCGCCGACCAGGGCGACGCCGTTGCGCTTGGCGAACAGGTACGGAAGGTTCGTGTCCATGGCCTAGCCGGCATTATACCCCTCTCCCGCCCTTCGCGGGAGAGGAGGGGCCCAAGCCGAAGGCTTGGGAGGTGAGGGTCTTGCCGACTCCGCGGTAAGGCCCTCACCTCCCATCGCTGCGCGATGGCCCTCCTCTCCCGTAAGGACGGGAGAGGAGATCATTTCGGACTCCCCGGCGCCGGCGTGGCCGGCGGAGCCACCACCGCGTCGCCGGGCCGGGTCTGCGGCGCATAGATGGCGGGATCGAGCGGCGGCGGCGGCGCGGGCGGCGGCTCGGGCGGCACCATCCCCATATATTCGCGCACCAGCTCGTCGATCGTCGGCTCCTGGTCGGGATTCTGCAGATATTGCATGCCGCGGATGTAGCCGTAGCGCCGCTCGGTCATCGCCCGGGCGTCCTCGGGCGAGCGCAGGATGGTCGGCCGGATGAAGACCATCAGGTTGGTCTTGGCCCGGCTGCGGCTCTTCGACTGAACAGATTGCCGATCGCCGGCAGGTCGCCGAGGAACGGGATCTTCTCGATCGTGCGCCGCTCATTGTCGTCGAGCAGGCCGCCGATCCCGACGATCTCGCCGTCGTCGACGGTGATCACCGTCTCGATCTCGCGCTTGTTGAGGATGAGGTCGGTGGAGCGGCCCGAGACCGGCCCGGCGATCGAGCTCACTTCCTGCCGGAGGTTGAGCTTGATCGAGCCGCCGGCGTTGATCTGCGGCAGCACCTCCAGCGTGATTCCGACATTCTCGCGGTCGACGGTGCGGAACTGGTTGTCGAAATTGGGCGAGAGCGCCTCGCCGGTGGTGATCGGGATCTCCTGGCCGACCAGGATCCGCGCCTCCTGATTGTCGAGGGTCATGATCGACGGGGTGGAGAGGATGTTCGACTTGCTGTCCGATTTCACCGCGTTGACGATCGCTCCGAACAGGGCGTTGCCGCTTCGGATGGCGAGGCCGGCGATCCCGCCGGTCGCGCCGAGCACCGAATTGACCGCGGCGCCTTGCAGAAGCGTCGGCGACGGTCGAATTCTGGGTGGTGGTGACGACCTGGCCGTTGACCGTCGTCGTCGTCGTCCGAAGCTCGCTCGGCCGCGATCGCGCCGGCGACGGTCAGCAGGTTCGGGCTGGCGTTGGAATAATTGGTCACCGCGAAGGGGATGTTGCTTCCGCCGAGCCCGGCGAGCAGCAGCTGCACCCCCAGCTTCTTGGCGGCATTGTCGGAAATCTCGACGATGATCGCCTCGACCAGCACCTGCTCGCGGCGCGTGTCGAGCTGGCGGATGACCTCGCCGAGCTGGCGCTGGACGTCGGTCGAGGCGGCGATGACCAGGGCGTTGGCGCCCTGGAAGCGGGTCACGACCGCGCCGCGCGGGCCGAAGATGCTGAGGCCCGTCGGCGCCGAGCCGGTCTCGGTCACCGTCGTCGTCGGCGTGGTGACGGTCGTGGTCGTCGGCAGGCCGCCGCCCGACCTCGTGGTGCGCGAGCGGGTCTCGTCGTCGCGCGACGACAGGCCGGGCGTCGCCGGCGGCTGGGTGACCGGCTGGCCGAGCAATTGCTGGAGCACCGGCAGGAGCTGCGCCGCGTCGGCATGCTGGAGGAAGATGACCCTTATCTCGGTGCCGGTGGCGGCGCGCTGGTCGAGCTCCTCGGCCATGGCGGCGAGGCGCGCGACGGTGGCGGCATCGCCGCGGATCGCGATCGAGTTGGAGCTGTCGACCGGAACGATCGTCGCCGGCCGGCCGCCCGATCCCTCGATCAGCGCGTTCAGCGACGTCGCGATCTCGCGCGCTCCGGCGTTGCGAAGCGCGACGATCCGGCTGGTGCTGGTATCCCGGTCGATGCCCGCCAGCACCTGCCGGATTCGGGCGACATTGTCGGCGAAGTCGGCGACGACAATCGAATTGCCGCGACGCGGTGATCGAGCCCTCGCGGCTGACCAGCGGCCTCAGCGCCTCCAGCGCCGCGGCGCCCTCGATGTTGCGGGTCCGGAAGATCTCGGTGACGAAATTGTTGGCGCTGCCGCGGCCCGCCGACCCGGCCGCCGGCGGCGGCGCCGGTCGCGATCGGCTGGATCCGGAAGGCGCCGCCCTGGAGCGGCACCGCCATCAGCCCGTTGGCGCGCAGGGTGGACAGGAACAATTCGAAATATTCGGAGCGCGACAAGGGCCGCTGGGTCACCACCGAGACCTTGCCGCTCACCGCCGGGTCGACGATGAAGGTCCGGCCGGTCACCCGCGCCGCGTCCTCGATGAAGGCGCGGATGTCGGCCTCGCGGAAGTTGACGACATGCTGGGCGTGGGCCGGAGTCAGCGGCGCCGCCAGCAGCAGCGCCAGGGCGAGCATGGCGCGCTTCACCGGCCGCCCCCCGGGCGGACGGTGACCATCTGGCCGCCGCGTTCGACCTGGAGGACCGCTCGGTTCGAAGTCAGCTGGCTCGCCATCGCCCGGGCCTCGTCCATCGACTTGATCCGGCGGCCGTTGACGGCGACGACGACGTCGCCTGGGGCGAGGCCGAGGGCCCGGAAGCCGCCGTCATTGCCTTGCGGGCGGACCGTCACTCCGGTCAGCTGGGTGCCGTTCATCCGCGGCGCCATGCTGACCTCGTTCGGATAGAGCTTCGACGGCGGTACCGGGCGGACCGCCCGGCTCGACCGCCGTGCTGGGCTGGGCGACGGGCGCCGCGGGCGCGGCCGGGCCCGTCGGCGCCGCGACCGTGGCCGGCGCCTGCGACTGGTCCATGAACAATTGCTCGTCGGCGCCGCCGCGCGAGATGGTGACGCTGTCGAAGCCGACCGCCTTCAGGGTCACTCCCGGCTCGATCTCCTCGCCGACCGCGATGCTGCGCTGCTGGCCGTCCGAGCCGGCGATGATCGCCGAACCCTGGCCCGACGCCTGGTCCTGGCGGATTCCGAACAGCTTGAGGTTGAGCGAGGTCACCGTCACCGGCCCGCCTGCGCCGCTGAGCCGGAAGAACGGATCGAAGCTGCCGAGCGAGCGCGACGGTGCCGGTGGCGGGAGCCTCCGCAGCGCCCTGCCAGTCGCCGAGCGGACCGACGGGAGTCGCCGCCGTCCAGATCAGCCGGGCGCATTGCAGCGCGATCAGCGCCAGCAAGGCGATCTCGAGCAGCGTCCAGCCGTTGACGCCCCGGGCGCGGCCGATCAGCCGCCGGCTGTCAAACGCTAAACGCATCTACCCCAAACCCCTCTTCCCCGCGAGCCCATCCGCGGACGATTTTCCACAGTCGTAGCAATGTCTTGGCGAGATCCAGCCCTGGATTCGCCGGCCGGTGAAACTTTCAGCTTTTACGCCCGGGCGCAAGCGGGTTGTGGATAAACTGTTCCCCGGCGGAGGCCGGGGTCCAGTCAGCCCGTCCGAACGGCTGGATCCCGGCCTTCGCCGGGAGGCCCCTCTGCCTGCCTTGCACCGAAGCGTTACCGTAGCATGACTATCCAGATCGGCCAGGCCGCGAGCGCCATCAAGGCGCCGAGCGGCAACCGGTCCGTGGCGGCCACCTTCTCGCCCCTCAGCCGTCTGAGCAGCAGCGCCGCCAGGCCCAGCAGACCGGCCCCGACGAGCACGAAAGGCAGCTGAGTCCAGCCCAGCCAGGCGCCGATCGCCGCGAACAATTTGGGGTCGCCGCCGCCCAGCCCCTCGCGGCCGCGCACCGCCCGATAGAGGAAGGCGATCGCGAACAAGGCCGCGAAACCCGCCGCCGCGCCGATCAGCCGGCTCTCGAGCGGCGGCCCGAACCCGCCCCAGGCCGCCGCCAGTCCCGCCGCCAGCAGCGGCCAGGTCAGCCGGTCGGGCAGCCACTCGTGCTCGACGTCGAGCGCGGCGAGCAGGAACAGCCACCAGCCGAGGATCGCGGTGACCGCGGCGAGCGGCATCGGATGGGCGAAGATCGCGGTGATCGCGATCATCGCCGCGCCCGCCTCGGCGACGAGGTGGCGCCGGTCGATCCGGGCGCCGCAATGCCGGCACCGCCCCCTGGCCAGCGACCAGCTGAGGATCGGCACCAGGTCGCGGGCCTCCAGGGTCCTTCCGCATTGGTCGCAGGCCGAGCGGCCCGCGACGACGCTCCGCCCCTGCGGCCAGCGCACCAGGATGGTGGCGAGGAAGCTTCCGATCGCGGCGCCGAGGACGAAGGCGAGCGCCGTCCAGGCGGCGTCCGCCGGCGCCGGCATCGCCGTCACGTCCCGGCGGCGGCGGCGAGCGTTCGCTGCGCCTGGACGAGGTGCGGCCGGTCGATCATCCGGCCGTCGAGCGACAGCGCTCCCGCTCCCGGATTGGCCTCGAACGCCGCGACCACCGCCCGCGCATGGGCCACCTCCGCCTCGCTCGGAGTGAAGGCGGCGTTGATCGCCGCCACCTGGTCCGGATGGATCGCCATCATCCCGGTGAAGCCGTCGCGCCGCGCCCGCGCGGCGTAGGCGGCGAGGCCGTCGAGGTCGCGGAAGGCCGGATAGACGGTCTCGATCGGCGCCACGCCGGCCGCCGCCGCCCCGAACAGGCAGAGCGAGCGGGCGAGCTCGTAGGGCGGCGTGTAGCGTCCGTCCGCCTCGCGCGAGGTCGCGGCGCCGATCGCCGCCGGCAGGTCCTCAGCGCCCCAGGTCAGGCCGGCGAGCCGCTTGAAGCCGCCATAGCTGCCGAGCTGGAACATCGCCGCCGGGGTCTCGGTGGCGATGGCGAGGATCTGAGCGGTGGCGTTGCCCCGCTCGGTCAGCCGCCGCGTCAGCTCGCGCCACCGACGCGCCGCCCTCGGCCTTGGGAAGGACGATCCCGTCCGGATGGCTGGGAAGGATCGCGACGAGGTCCCGGTCGACCTCGTCGCCGTCGAGCGGGTTGATCCGAACCCACAGCTTGGCCGTGCTGTGCGTGTTGAGGAACTCGGCGACATGCCGCCGAGCCTCGGGCTTGGCGCGCCGGCGCGACCGAATCCTCCAGATCCAGGATCAAGGCGTCCGCGCCGGCGCGAAGCGCCTTCTCCATCCGGTCGGGCCGGTCCCCGGGCACGAAGAGAAGCGAACGGAGCCTCATCCAATTCTTCCTTCTTCGCGCCTTCGCGCCTTCGCGTGAAAAAGGCTGCTTAGGTTCACGCGAAGGCGCGAAGGCGCGAAGGACACGGGACGGGTCACCCGCGCCTCTTCATCAGCGCCGTCCGCTCCATCGTGCAGACGATCTCGTCACGCTGGTTGAGCATTCGGTGCTCGAAGGTGACGATTCCGGCCTCCGGCCGGGAGGCGGAATCCTTGAGCGCGATCACCTCGGTCTCGGCCCGCAGAGTGTCGCCGACGAACACCGGCTTGGGCATGCGCACCTTGTCGTAGCCGAGGTTGGCGACGAGCGTCCCGAGCGTCGTGTCGCCGACCGACAGCCCGACGAGAAGCGAGAAGGTGAAGGTGCCGTTGACGACGATCCGGCCGAACTCGGTGGCGGCGGCATATTCGGCGTCGAGATGGAGCGGCTGCGGATTGTGGGTCAGGGCCGAGATGAGGAGATTGTCGGTCTCGGTGACCGTCCGCGCCGGCTGGTGGAGGATCCGGTCCCCGATCGTCCACTGCTCGTAATAGCGGCCCGGCATCATTCCCTTCTCCACCCGAGCCAGCATCGTCCCCTCGCTCACCTGGACACCTTCCACCGCTCCGAGCTCCGCGACAACCCCCTCGAACGGCGCGACGAGGCGTGCTCCATCTTCATCGCCTCGAGCGTCAGCAGCTTCTGGCCCTTGGCGACCCGGTCGCCCTGCCGCACCGCGACCGAGATGACCCGCCCCGGCATCGGCGACACCAGCGCCCCGTCCGCCGCCGCGCCGCCCGCGCCGCCGCCGCCCGCGCCGGGCAGAGTGAAGGCGAAGGCCTGGCCGTCCGCGAAGACCAGGACATGCTCGCCTTCCGCCGTCGCCATCCCTTCCAGCGCAGGGTCGCCGCCGGCGTCGACCAGGCGGGTCTCGCCGCCATGGGTCAGGGCGACGCGCAGATCCCCGGCCGAATTGGCCCGAAAGCCGCGCAGCGAATCCCAGGGGTCGCCCTCGCCGCCGTTGCCGAAGCTCGACGCCAGCAGGGCCGTCGCCGCCAGGTTCCAGACTCCCTCGGGAGGCGCCGGATCGGGCACCAGCCGGTCGATCCGCGACGGGATGAAGCCGGTGTCGACGTCGCCGGCGCGGAAATCGGGATCGCCCGCCGCCCGGGCGAGGAAGCCGGCATTGGTTCTCACCGGCCACACCTCGACCTCGCCGAGCGCGTCGACCAGCCGGTCGATCGCCTCCCCGCGGGTCGATCCGCGGGCGATCAGCTTGGCGATCATCGGGTCGTAATAGGGGCTGATCCGGTCGCCTTCCTCGACGCCGGTGTCGATCCGGATGCCGCGGCCGAGCTGGAAATGGTCGAGCCGCCCGGTCGACGGCAGGAACTCGTGCGCCGGATCCTCGGCGTAGAGCCGCGCCTCCATCGCCCAGCCGTCGATGCGAAGCTCCTCCTGCCTCAGCGGCAGGGCCTCGCCCGACGCGACCCTGAGCTGCCACTCGACCAGGTCCTGGCCGGTGATCGCCTCGGTCACCGGATGCTCGACCTGGAGCCGCGTGTTCATCTCCATGAACCAGATCCGGTCGGCCCTCAGCCCCTCCGAAGCGTCGGCGATGAACTCGACCGTCCCCGCCCCGACATAGTCGACCGCCCTCGCCGCCTTCACCGCAGCCTCGCACACCGCCGCCCGGGTCGCCTCGTCCATCCCCGGCGCCGGCGCCTCCTCGATCACCTTCTGGTGCCGCCGCTGCAGCGAGCAGTCGCGCTCGAAAAGGTGGACGACATTGCCGTGCGAATCGCCGAACACCTGCACCTCGATGTGGCGCGGCCGCTCGACATATTTCTCGATCAGCACCCGCTCGTCGCCGAAAGAGGCGGCGGCCTCGCGCTTGCAGCTCGCCAGCATCTCCTGGAACTCGCCCGCCTTATTGACCTTGCGCATCCCCTTGCCGCCGCCGCCCGCCACCGCCTTGATCAGCACCGGATAGCCGATCGCCTCCGCCTCCCGCTGAAGCCGCTCCGGCGCCTGGTCCTCGCCATGATAGCCCGGAGTCACCGGCACCCCGGCCTCGCTCATCAGCGTCTTGGCCGCGTCCTTCAGCCCCATCGCCCGGATCGACGCCGCCTTCGGCCCGACCCAGACCAGCGCCGCCGCCTCGACCGCCTCGGCGAAGTCGGCATTCTCGGAGAGGAAGCCGTAGCCGGGATGGATCGCCTCGGCGCCCGCTCGCCTTGGCGGCGGCGATGATCTTCTCCCCGACGAGATAGCTCTCCCGCGCCGGGGATGGGCCGATATGGACCGCCTCGTCGGCCTCGCGGACGTGGAGCGCGTGCCGGTCGGCGTCGGAGAAGACCGCGACCGTGCGCACCCCGAGCCGCCGGGCGGTGCGGATGATCCGGCAGGCGATCTCGCCCCGGTTGGCGATGAGGAGGGATTTGATCATAGCAGCAGCCCGATCGCGTTGCCGAAATTGTGGAGCAGCACCGGCAGCATCAGGCTCCCGGTGCGATAGCGCAGCCAGACCGCGATGAACGAAGGCAGAGCGGTCAGCGCCATGATCGTCGGATCGAACGCGAAGGCGCCGTCCGAATAGCCGAACGAATGGGTCAGCCCGAACGCCAGGCAGGAAAGCACCGCCCCCCACCCCCAGTCGACGCCGAGGAATCGGGCCCGGCCGCGAAAGGCCTGGTCGAAGGCGAACAGCAATATGCCTCGGTAGAAAGGCTCCTCCTCCAGCCCCGGCATGGTCAGCTGGAAGGCGACCTCCTCGCCGCTCGGCGGGTCCGACGGGAAGGCCAGCGCGATGGCCAGGAAGAAGCCGCAATAGAGCAGCACGACCGGGATCGCCGAGCGCAGGCTCCCCGCCTTTTGCGCCAGGGTCAGGCCGACCCGCCGCCAGCCGAACCAGGGCAGGCTGGCGATGGCGAGGGTGCCGGCCAGCGCCAGCCCCTTCCCCGTCCAGTTCCGCTCGCCTTCCACGAGGTGCGGGATCAGCCCGTAGCCGCGCGAGAGCAGCAGGTTGTTGACGACCACCAGGGCGATCGCGACCAGCAGCCAGCGCAGGTCGAAGCTCCGCCGGCCGAGCAGCCCGACCACCAGCCCGGCGCCGAGCAGCAGGGCGGCGGCGGTCAGGTCGCTGATCTGCGCGTCGGTCATCGAGTGCTCACCTCTTGGCCCCGGTTTACAGCGACAGGGGATTTCAACATGAGCGGAAACCGTCTAAAAACCTCCCCGGTACGGGGAGGGGGACCGTGCGAAGCACGGTGGAGGGGCTGGCACGATGCTGGCGGGTCCGGGCGCGACAATCCGCAGAGCGCGGCGATTGCGCAAGAATATGTCGCTTCCGGAAGTGCTTCTCCGGCGCGAGCTGCGCAAGCGGCCTGGGCGGCTTCAAGTGGCGGAAGCAGCATCCTGCCGGGCCCTTCTCGCTCGACTTCGCCTGCCTGGAAGCGCGGCTGGTGATCGAGATCGACGGAGAAACGCACGACAGGGGCTCCAATCCCGCCCGCGACGAAGCGCGCGACGAATGGCTGATGGCGCAAGGCTATCGCACGTGGCGCATTCCTGCTCGGGACGTACTGGCGCACCTCGACGCGGTCGTCAGATATGCGGTGCATCTGGCCGGGCAGTGCCAGCCCCTCCACCGCCCTTCGGGCGGTCCCCCTCCCCGGGCCGGGGAGGATTTGTAGGCCATCCGCCACCATCACATCCTGAACAGCGCCGAACCGCGCCCGCTCCGGGATCGGCGCGTTGAGGCAGGCGCTGAAGGCCAGGCCGAGCACGTCCCTCGTCTGCACCGGGTCGATGATCCCGTCGTCCCACAGCCGTGCGGTCGCGTAATAGGGATTGCCCTCGTCCTCGTAGCGCTGGCGGATCGGGGCCTTGAACGCCTCGGCTTCCTCGGGCGTCCAGGTCTCCGCATCCTTGTGGACCGTCGCGAGCACGCTCGCCGCCTGCTCGCCGCCCATCACGCTGATCCGGCTGTTGGGCCAGGTGAACAGGAAGCGCGGGCCGTAGGCGCGGCCGGCCATTCCGTAATTGCCGGCGCCGAAGCTTCCGCCGATCAGCACCGTGACCTTGGGCACCTGCGCCGTCGCCACGGCGGTGACCAGCTTGGCGCCGTCCTTGGCGATCCCGCCCGCTTCATATTTGCCGCCGACCATGAAGCCCGAGATGTTCTGGAGGAACAGCAAGGGCGTCCGCCGCTGGCAGGCGAGCTCGATGAAATGCGCGCCCTTGAGCGCGCTCTCCGAGAAGAGGATGCCGTTGTTGGCGAGGATCGCCACCGGCATCCCCCAGATGCGGGCGAAGCCGCAGACCAGGGTCGAGCCGTACAGCGCCTTGAACTCGTGGAAGTCGGAGCCGTCGACGATCCGCCCGATCACCTCGTGGACGTCATAGGGGGTGCGCACGTCGTCGGGGATGATGCCGTACAATTCCTCCGGATCGAGCTTCGGCTCGACCGGCTCGGCGAGGTCGAGATCGGCCGGCTTCACCGATGTTGAGCCGCCCGACGATGCTCCGGACGATCGCCAGCGCATGCTCGTCATTCTCGGCGAGATGGTCGACGACGCCCGACTTGCGCGCGTGGAGGTCGCCGCCGCCCAGATCCTCGGCGCGAGATCACCTCCCCCGTCGCCGCCTTCACCAGCGGCGGGCCGCCGAGGAAGATCGTGCCCTGGTTGCGGACGATGACGCTCTCGTCCGACATCGCCGGCACATAGGCGCCGCCGGCCGTGCAGCTTCCCATCACGCAGGCGATCTGGGCGATGCCCTTCGGCCGACATCTGCGCCTGGTTGTAGAAGATCCGGCCGAAATGCTCGCGGTCGGGGAAGACCTCGGCCTGGTGCGGCAGGTTGGCGCCGCCGCTGTCGACCAGATAGACGCAGGGCAGCCGGTTCTGGATCGCGATCTCCTGCGCGCGCAGATGCTTCTTCACCGTGGTCGGGAAGTAGGCGCCGCCCTTCACCGTCGGGTCGTTGGCGACGATCATCGTCTCGCGCCCGGCGACCCGGCCGATTCCGGCGATCATCCCGGCGCCGGGCGCCTCGTCGTGATACATGCCGCCGGCGGCGAGCTGGCCGATCTCGAGGAAGGGCGAGCCCGGATCGAGCAGCCGGGTCACCCGCTCGCGGGGAAGCAGCTTGCCGCGCGCCACGTGGCGCTCGCGATGTTTCTGCGGCCCGCCGAGCGCGGCCTCGGCGACCTTGGCGCGAAGCGCCTCGGCGAGGCCGCGATTGTGCGCGGCGTAAGTGCGGTAGGCCTCGGACTCCGGGTCGATCTTCGAGACGATCTGGGTCATCGCGCCACCGTCGCCCCAGCGAAGGCTGGGGCCCCAGGGGCTGAAGACCGCAGGCGCCTTTCACCCGCGGGGATCCCAGCCTTCGCTGGGATGACGGGGAAACCGCCGCTCATTCCGGCGCCCCCGGAGCGCGCTTGCGGATCAGATAGCGATAGACCCCGAACAGGTTGATGAAGAAGAGGACGACGTTGAGGCTGGCGATCGCCTCCTCCGGCCTGGGGTCGAGGAAGCCGTAGAGGATGAACGCCACCGACGAGGTGGTGAACAGGACGAAGGCCCAGCCCGTCGGCCGGCGGCCGAGGTCGAATGCGACGACGAGCGCGGCGATGGCGGCGGCGATCGCGCCGTACCATTGCAGGACGAACAGCATGTCGGAGCTCATGATATCGTCATCCCGGCGAAGGCCGGGACCCATGAACACGATAGGGCGGGAGGTCGCGATGAGCATCCCGCATCACCGCGCTCGGCGGTGTTCCTGGGTCCCGGCTTCCGCCGGGATGACGGGGAGCGTTGCGTCATGCCGCCCCCACCTGTGCGCCGCCTATCCCGCTCTTGCTCATTTGCACGGCTCCCGTCTTGGCGAGGCTGACTAACGGCTGAGCATCGGGTTGGGAAGCGCTGGCGCGCCGAGCAAAGCCGCCTATAAACCCGCCGCGCCCCAGATTGCGAAAGGCCCCTCGATGAAACGACCGATCCTGCTCGCCCTGTTCCTCGCCACCGCGGCCTGCTCCGTCGCCGGGTCGGGCGACGGCAACGAAAGCGGCGCGGCGCAGGCTCCGGGGACGTCGGTGGGGATCGTCGCGGCCGCGATGGACAAGAACGTCGCTCCGGGCGACGACTTCTTCGCTCATGCCAACGGCGCCTGGGTCGCGAACACCCCGATCCCCGAGGACCGCTCAAGCGTCGGCGGCTTCTACATCGCCGACCAGCAGCGCGAGCGGCAGACCCGCGAGCTGCTCGACTCGATCCTCGCCTCGAAGCCGGCCGCGGGCAGCGGCGAAGCTCTGATCGCCGATTATTACAACGCCTTCCTCGACACCGACGCGATCGACCGCGCCGGAATGGCTCCGGCTCAGGCCGATCTCGACGCGATCGCCCGGATCGCCGACCGGAAGCAGCTCAGCACCGCCATCGGCTCCACCCTGCGCGCCGATACCGACCCGCTCAACGCCACCAACTTCCAGACCGAGAATCTGTTCGGCATCTTCGTCACCCAGGGCCTCGCCACTCCGGGGGAGACCCTGCCCTATCTGATGCAGGGCGGGATCGGCCTTCCCGAGCGCGAATATTACCTTGCCGGCGACGCCAAGATGGCCGGCCTCCGCGACCAGTATCGCGCCTATATCGCCACCGTCATGAAGGCCGCCGGAGCCGCCGACGCGGACGCCGCGGCCCGCCGGATCCTCGATCTCGAGACGAAGATCGCCCGCGCCCACGCGACCCGCGAGGAAAGCGAGGATTTCGCCAGGGGCGCGACGGTCTGGAGCCGGGCCGAGCTCGAGGCCAAGGCGCCGGGCATCGACTGGGCCGCTTTGCTCGGCGCCGCTCAGCTCGGCGGCGCGCAGAAATTCCAGGCCTATCATGCCGGAGCGATCCCGAAGCTCGCCGCTCTGGTCGGATCGGAACCGCTCGAGAGCTGGAAGGAGTGGTTGGCCTTCCACACGCTCAACCAGCAGGCCAGCGTCCTGCCCAGGCCGATCCGCGACGCCAGCTTCGCCTTCAACCAGACCGCGCTCGCGGGCACGCCCAGGGAGCGGCCGCGCGACCAGCTCGCCCTCAACGCGGTCAGCAACGCCCTCCAGGACGCGGTCGGCAAGGCCTATGTCGACAAATATTTCCCCGCCGCCGCCAAGGCGGAGGTCCAGAAGATGGTCGACAACATCAAGGCCGCCTTCGCCCGCCGGGTCGAGGCGATCGACTGGATGGCGGCCTCGACCAAGGAGGAGGCGCTCAAGAAGGTGCGCTCGATCGTCGTCGGGGTCGGCTATCCCGACCGCTGGCGCGACTATTCGGGCCTCAGCATCGCCGCCGGCAGCGCCTATGCCAACAAGCGCAACGCCGAGCTCGCCGAATATCGCCACCAGATCGCGAAGATCGGCAAGCCGATGGACCGCAGCGAATGGTGGATGCCGCCGCAGCTGGTCAACGCCGTCAACCTGCCGGTCCAGAACGCGCTCAACTTCCCCGCGGCGATCCTCCAGCGCCCCTTCTTCGATCCGGCGGCCGACGCCGCCTTCAACTACGGCGCGATCGGATCGGTCATCGGCCACGAGATCAGCCACAGCTTCGACAATAACGGCGCCCTGTTCGATTCGACCGGGCGGCTCAGGAACTGGTGGACCCCGGCCGACCTCCAGCGCTTCCAGCAGGCGGGCGCGGCGCTGGCCGCCCAGTACGACACCTACGAGGCGCTTCCCGGCCTCCACGTCAACGGCAAGCTGACGCTCGGCGAGAACATCGCCGACGTCGCCGGCCTCGCCGCCGCCTACGACGCCTGGCGCGCCTCGCTGGGCGGCAAGGAGGCGCCGGTGATCGAAGGCTTCACCGGCGACCAGCGCTTCTTCCTCGCCTTCGGCCAGGCCTGGGCGACCAAGATGCGCGAGCCGACGCTTCGCCAGCGGGTCCTCGCCGACGGCCATTCGCCGGGCCAGTTCCGGGCCCTGACGGTTCGCAACCTCGACCCGTGGTACGCGGCATTCGCGGTGAAGCCGGGGCAGAAGCTGTATCTGCCGCCGGAGAAGCGGGTGAAGGTGTGGTGAGCTAACCGTCATCCCGGCGAAGGCCGGGACCCAGGAACACGGAAGGACGAGGAATGGCGGATACGTCCGAACGCACCCGCTGGCGGCGGTGTTCTTGGGTCCCGGCTTCCGCCGGGATGACGGTTAGGCCGCCCCGATCAGCTCCCGGCCGATCAGCATCCGGCGGATCTCGTTGGTTCCCGCCCCGATGTCGAGCAGCTTGGCGTCGCGCATGAAGCGCTCGACCGGCCAGTCCTTGGTATAGCCCGCCCCTCCGAGCGCCTGGATCGCCTCGAGGCTGACCTTCACCGCGCTTTCCGAGGCGAGCAGGATCGCGCCGGCCGCGTCGAAGCGCGTCGTCTTGCCCGCATCGCAATTCTTCGCGACGGTGTAGACATAGGCTCGGGCCGAATTGAGGGCGACATACATGTCCGCCACCTTGGCCTGGATCAGCTGGAAGCTGCCGATCGGCGTTCCGAACTGCTTGCGCTCGCGCACATAGGGCAGGACGACGTCGAGGCAGGCCTGCATGATGCCGAGCTGGATGCCCGCCAGCACCGTCCGCTCGTAATCGAGCCCCGACATCAGCACGCCCACGCCGCCGTTGACGGGACCCATCACATTCTCGTCGGGCACCTCGCAATCGTTGAAGACGAGCTCCCCGGTCGGGCTCCCGCGCATCCCCATCTTGTCGAGCTTCTGCCCGAGGCTGAAGCCCGGCATGTCCTTCTCGATCAGGAAGGTGGTGATCCCCCGGCTCCCCTCCCCCGTCTTCGCGTAGACGACGAGCGTGTCGGCATGATGGGCGTTGGTGATCCAGAACTTCGTGCCGTTGAGGACGTATCCGCCCTGCACCTTCTCGGCCTTCAGCTTCATCGACACGACGTCCGAGCCGGCCCCCGCCTCCGACATGGCGAGCGAGCCGACATGCTCGCCGGAGATCAGCTTCGGCAGGTATTTCGCCTTCTGCTCCGGGCTCGCCCAGCGGCGGATCTGGTTGATGCACAGGTTCGAATGCGCCCCGTAGGAAAGGCCGATCGAGGCCGAGGCCCGGGCCACCTCCTCCTGCGCCACGACATGCTCGAGATAGCCGAGCCCCAGTCCGCCATATTCCTCCTCGACGGTGATCCCGTGGAGTCCGAGCGCGCCCATCTCCGGCCAAAGCTCGCGCGGGAACCAGTCGTCGGCGTCGATCTTCGCCGCCAGCGGCGCGATCCGGTCCGCGGCGAAGCGCTCCGTCGTCTCGCGGATCGCGTCCGCCATCTCGCCGAGCGCGAAGTCGAGCCCGATACCGGCCATGCATAGTCTCCCGTTTCGGCGGCGGCCCTAGCAGAGCGCCGCGGATTTGAACAAGGCGGGGCGGGCGCCTATGGGGCCTTGACCTGGGACTGAGACCCACACCGTTCGGGCTGAGCCTGTCGAAGCCCTCTCCTTGCCTTTGCGCGGAGGAGAAGTAACGGGCTTCGACAAGCTCAGCCCGAACGGATTTGGAGTCTCCCGATGCAAGCCACCGACCCCATCGTCATCCTCTCCTACGCCCGCACCCCGATGGGCAGCTTCCAGGGCGCCCTCGCCGGCGCCAGCGCCACCGAATTGGGCGCCGCCGCGGTCCGCGCCGCGGTCGAGCGCGCCGGGATCGACGGCGAGGCGGTCGACAAGATCTTCATGGGCTGCGTCCTCCCCGCCGGCCTCGGCCAGGCCCCCGCCCGCCAGGCCGCGCTCGGCGCCGGCCTTCCCCGCTCGACCGAGGCGACGACGATCAACAAGGTCTGCGGATCGGGCATGCAGGCGGCGATGTTCGCCCACGACATGTGTCGCGGCCGGCTCGGCCGACCTCATCGTCGCCGGCGGCATGGAGTCGATGTCCAACTCGCCCTATCTGATGAAGAAGCACCGCTCCGGCGCCCGCATCGGCCACGACACGGTCTACGACCATATGATGCTCGACGGCCTCGAGGACGCCTATGACGCCGGCCGCGCGATGGGCACCTTCGCCGAGGACGCGGCGCGCGAATATCAGTTCACCCGCGGCGACCAGGACGATTATGCGATCGAGTTGCTCCGCCGCGCCACCGAGGCGATCAAATCGGGCGCCTTCGAGCGAGAGATCGTCCCGGTCACCGTCAAGACCCGCAAGGGCGAGGAGATCGTCACGATCGACGAGCAGCCCGGCAAGTCCAACCCGGACAAGATCCCCGGCCTCAAGCCCGCCTTCGCCAGGGACGGCACGATCACCGCCGCCAACGCCTCGTCCATCTCCGACGGCGCCGCCGCGCTCGTCATCACCCGCCAGAGCGTCGCCGACAGGCTCGGCGTGAAGCCCGTCGCCCGGATCGTCGCCCACGCCGCCCACGCCCAGGCCCCCAACCTCTTCACCAGCGCCCCCGTCCCCGCCGTCCGCAAGGCTCTGGAGAAGGCCGGCTGGAGCGTCGCCGACGTCGACCTCTACGAGGTCAACGAAGCCTTCGCCTGCGTCGCCATGATCGCGATGCGCGACCTCGGCATCCCGCGGGAGAAGCTCAACGTCCACGGCGGCGCCACCGCGCTCGGCCACCCGATCGGAGCGAGCGGCGCGCGGCTCCTGGCCACGCTGCTCAGCGCGCTGGAAACCCACGGCCAGCGCCGAGGCCTCGCCACCCTCTGCATCGGCGGCGGCGAAGCGACCGCGATGGCGGTGGAGCTGCTCGACTAGCTCCTCCCCGAGCTCGCTCGCGCAGCGGGACCGCACACAGTGCGGCGGAGGGCCGACCGCGGGAAATAGTGACAGTCACTATTTTTCCGCGTCGGCCGCACCGCCGAGGAAATAGTGACAGTCACTTTTACCGGAGGACGCCGCCGCCCGAGGATCAGCGCGGCGTCGAGCCATCGCTCGCAGTTTCGGCCCCTGAAAAGTGACAGTCACTTTTTTACTGAGTGACAGGCCCCTGAAACGTGACAGGCCCCTGAAAAGTGACAGTCACTTTTTTACCCGGGCGCTCGTCCGGCCAGCAGCCCGAACCTAAATCCCGATCACGCCCCTCAACTCCTCGGCGAACAGGATGACGCCGCCGAGGATCGCGGCGCCGGTGCCGTACATGACGAGGTAGAAACGCTTGTCCGGCAGACGCGCCACCCGCTCCATCGTCAAATCCAGATTGGCGTCGTCGGCCTCCATATTACGTCAGCTATCGGTCTGTTCGCGGCCTTCCGGGCCGCGGGCGCCGTGACGGATGCGCAAGATCAGCACTGTATCACCCTCGATCAGGTATCGAAGAATGTAAGGCCATATCGTCGTCATCTCCCGAGAATCCTCTTCGGCGATGCGGCCGCGATTCGGAAAGTCAGCGAGGCTGTCGGCAAGTGCGACTAGTCGCCGTGCTAACCGTATCGCAGCCAAAGGGTTTTCGGCGGCGATATAGGCAGTGATCGCCTCGAGCTCCTCGGCCGCTGCGCTGGTCCAGACGACCTTGTGCAACTAGTCCCCAACGCGTGGCCGGGGCAAAGGATTGGCGGTCCCCAGTGACAGCAGCCATCGCCGAACGGCTTCGTGGCTGATCAGCCTGCCAGCCCGCACGTCTTCCCTGGCACGGGCCTCCGCCTCCGCGTCCGCCTGCGGATTTGAAGAATCGAAGGGGTTTTTCGGCGAATTCATCGGAAACCTTTACCAGTTCAACCCTCAAGCAGCAACGGAAAATACCTCATATGTAAAAATAGGTTTCCTTTCTGTTCTTTTTATGTTCTTATGCGTTTCATGGAAAACCACGACTCGCGCACTGCGCATTCGCCCGAGGCGTCGACCGATGAGCGCGCCTCTTCCCTCAACCCGCCGGCGGCCGGCGTTCCCGCTGCCGAGGCCCCGGCCGAGCCCCCGCCCCTCGTCTCCGACTGCCTCGGCGACATCCTCTCCGAGCAAATCGAGGACGCGCTCGACGAAACCTTCCCGCCCGGCTCGCGCAAGCCTCGCCACGACGGCTTCACGCCCGAGCGGATCGGCGACTTCCTTCGCGCCCTCGCCGCCACCGGGGTCGTCGAGCATGCCGCCGCCGCGGTCGGGGTCTCCGCCTCGGCCGCCTACGCCTTCCGCAATCGCCGCCAGGGCCGGGCCTTCGCGAAGATGTGGGACGCGATCCTGATCAACCGGTCGCGCGACCGGCTCGCCTCCGAGCTCCAGTCGCGGGCGATCGCCGGCTGCGTCAGCGTCCGCAAGCGCGACGGCGTGGTCGTCGGCGAATATCATTATTACGACAATCGGCTCGCCATGGCCCTGCTCACCCGGCTCGACCGCCTCGCCGAAAGGGAGTCGGCGAGCGAGGCGCATCTGCGCGCCTTGTCCGAGGACATGGACGAATTCATCGACTGCCTCGCCGAAGGCGGCGACGCCGACGCCTTCGTCGCCGCCCGGCGCCCCGCGGAACCGGAGCCGGAGCCGGAGCCGGCCCCTCCGCCCAGGCCGGACAATGATCCGGAGCTCACGCGCTTCGCGCGGCTCTCCGGCTGCCCGGACTATCTCGACGTCAGCCCGCTGGACATCGATGTCCTCGACCTCGATCCGGGGAACAAGGGCGAATGGGAGGCCGACCAGTGGGTCCGCGCCTATCGCAGCGGCTTCATGACCTGGCTCCACATCGGCGACGGGAAGTTCGGCGACAGCGTATCCGGTCTGGGCGCGGCGCTTCGCTTCCAGGTCTGCCGCGAGGCCGCTATCGCCGCCGCCAACGCGCCGCCGGCCGAGGACGGGGCGGCCGAACCCTGCGACGCTCTCGATCTGGCCCGGCTCGACGAGTGGACCGAGGACCAGCTCGCCCGGGCCTGGACCGGCGGCCTGCTCCGGAAGGTGCCCCACGAGGTCTGGGACCGACTGGCGGAGGACTATGCGGGCTCGGGAGACGATGGATGAGGGCCTCTCGGCAAGCCTCAACTTCCTCAACTTATTTGCCGGCCGCGCTCCGGAAGGAAGCCGAGATCCGGACGGCGTCCCCCATCGTCATCCCGGCGAAGGCCGTGACCCAGGGACACCGCCTTCCGCAGTCGCGCGCCGCGGCCCAGGCGCAGGCCCTCGGGCTCCGGCGTCCTTGGGTCCCGGCCTTCGCCGGGATGACACTCAAATCGCGGACAGCTGCCGAACCGGCCCTCGCCGCCCCTCCCCGTCATCCCGGCGAAGGCCGGGACCCAGGAACACCGGCCTCCGGAATCGCGCGCGGCCGGGAACGCGCCCCGTTCCGCGGCTTCCCCGGCAAGGAAATCGTCGAGCCGCTCCGGATCGGCGAAAACGGGCCGCCGCCGGCGCTACCAGCCGTTGCACCGCTCCCACAAGGCCAGCACCTCCGTCCCGCCGTCGACGACATGGTAGCGCTCGTGCGCGGCCGCGGTCATGCAGGCGTGGTTCGGCGCGATCCTCACCTGGGCGCCGATCGGAAGCCGCTCGAAATCCGCCTCGCCGGCCGGGACCAGGCCATGCTCCTGGTTGGTCGAGGCGATGGCCAGCCCCAGCGGCCGGCCAGTCGCGGCGTCCCACAGGCTGCCGTAGCCGGGCTTGGGCCGCTTCGGCCCGGCATCCTTCGACAAGGCCAGCCCGCCGGCGTCGAGCAGCAGATAGCCGCGGTCCCGCCGGTGGCCGATGACGGTGGCGAGGACCGACAAGGCGATCTCCTCCTCCGGGCAGACGCCCAGGTCCGCCATGACCAGGTCCATGAACATGTAGACGCCCGCGCGCACCTCGCTGACGCCGTCGAGCCGCTCGGCGAACAAGGCGGTCGGGGTCGAGCCGACGCTGACCACCGGCGCGGGCAGGCCCGCGGCGCGCAGCGCCTCGGCGGCGGCCACCGCCCCCGCCCGCTCCTGCTCCGAATGGGCCCGGAGCGCCTCGGGCGAGCGGCAATGGTAGGACAGGCCGGCATGGGTCATCACGCCGCGAAGCTCGGTCCCGGCCGACCGATGGAGGATCCGCCCGATCTCGACCAGGCGGGGATCCCGGGGCTCGACCCCGGCGCGGCCGCCGTCCGTGTCCACCTCGATCAGCACCGGGAAGACCGTCCCCAGAGCCTCGGCCTCGAGCGCGGCTGCCTCGGCCATCTCCACACTGTCGAGGATCACCGTCAGCTCGGCGCCGAGCCGCTGGAGCGCGGCGACGTGGGGCAGCTTCGAGGGCACGATGCCGACCGCGTACAGGATGTCGGTGAAGCCCCGCTCGAGGAAATGCTCGGCCTCCCTCAGCGTCGAGACGGTGATCCCGCCCGGCTGCCCCTCGACCGCCCGCCGAACGATTTCGATCGACTTGGCGGTCTTGACGTGCGGCCGAAGCGGCACCCCGAGGCCGGCGAGGCGCTCGCGCATCCGCGCGACGTTGCGCTCGAGGCGGGCCCGGTCGACGACCAGGGCCGGCGTCTCGAGGTCGGCGAGGTCCATCCCGTTCCTCCCTCAGGCCCGGCCGTGCCCGGGCACCGGCATCACGTCGAAGGCGAAGCTGATCCGGTCGTCGTCGGCCCCGGTCGGGATGGTTCGGTGCGGATAGTGGGAGGGGGCGAGCAGGAGCAGGCCCTCGCGCGGCGCGCAGCGCCAATAGGTCACCACGCCGGGAAGCAGCCGCTCGAGCGAGGCCGGCGGGCCGAACTCGATGCAGCCGCGGCCCTCGCCCTCCGCCGATACGGTCGAGGGCACGCGGACGTAATAAACCCCGCTCAGCCAGCCGTCGCGGTGCATGTGCCAGGCCTCATGCTCGCCGCCGCGCTGGATCAGGCCCCAGGCGCCGAGCCGGGCGCGAGCCGGGCGGGCGGCGGCCCAGGGGTCGAAGCCGCCGCCGCCGCCGGCGGGATAGGAATCCACCGCCGCCTCGATCGCCCGGAGCAGCTGGCGCACCACCCCGGGATTGCGCCCGGCGAGCAGGCTGTGGACCCGCCGGCTGCCGCGATTGGCGGCCTCCTCGGGGACGAAGTCGCTGAGCCGCTCGGGATTGGTCAATATCTCCTCGGCCAGAGCGGCGTTGAACCCGGCGACGTCCGCCCAGCCCTCCGGAACCGGAAGCTCGGAGACCGCCACCCGGCTCCGGTCGAACAGGATCGCCTTCGCTCGCGCCGGCGCGCCGTTCAGAGCCAGGGCGATGCCCCAGACGTAGAGCAATTGGGTGTGGCCGACGCCGCGCCCGGCCAGCGCCTCGCAGGTCTCGAGCAATTCCTTCCAGCGCCCGGCCCGGCGAAGCAGCCGGCACAGCCGCCGGCACGCCTGGCGGTTGTGCGGATCGGCGGCGAGGACCGCCCGGAACTCCGCTTCCGCCTCCGGCCACCGCTCGAGCGCGGCGAGCGCCGCTCCCCGCTCCGCCTGGCCGGCGGGCTCGCCGGCGAGCAGGTCCAGCGCCCGCTCAGGCCGCCGGGCCAGATTGTAGCAGGCGGCGAGCTGGGCGCGGACGTGCGGCCGTCCGGGGTCGAGCCGGAGCACCGCCTCGAACGCGGCCGCCGCCGCCGGGAAGTCGAAGCGGTCGAGCGCGAGCAGAGCGCTCCTCAGATGGAGATCCGGATTGCCGGGATCGGCGGCGAGCGCCCGCCCGAGCAGGGCCGCCGCGACGGCCGGCGGGGCGACCTGCTCGCGCTCCGCCTCGAGCCAGCGCATCGCCGCCGCGGGCCTTCCGCCGGCGGCGTCAGGACTGGCCTTCGATGCCGTCCGCGGTGGGGAAGTTCGGGCCGTTTTCGGCGGCATGGGTCTTCATCACCCGAATCCGAGGCGAGGCCCAGGGTTTCCGCTCCGCGTCGGGCGCACCTCCCGCGGTCGCTTCAGCGCGTTCCGGCCGATCCACCATCTCAGCTCTCCAATCTGGGTGCGATCGACGCTAGCAGGCCGGGCCGCCCTGTCAAACCGCGACTTGCCGCCGGCGCCGAAGGCGCCTCGCCGCCCATTTCAGGGTCCGGCCCGGAACTACGTCCCACTAAAAGAGCGGGTCGCGCGGCCTCTATTCGCGCCCTCCCCGTAATAGATCGGATTCGGACCAAATTCACTTCGGCCCCCAAGTATAAGGAGAAAGCGCGGGAAGACCGGCGGTTCGCGGCCGTTATGGTTACCGGAACCTCGTAGTTTCCGAAAAATAAACCGTCATCAACCACTTGCCTACCCCGGCCGGATCGTGCTTGATCCTCGAATCGGCGGCGACTCCCGTCGCCGTCGGCGCGCCTCCTCAAGAAGAGAGGGCGTCAGAGGGGGGCGTAGTTCTGCTTTCCGTAGCCCGGGCGGCGAATTCCACTTCCTTCGCATAAACTGTTCTCAACGAGGGGAATGTCATGCATCATACCAAAGGAAGCTGGCGTAGCAGGTCCACGATCATCAAGGCCGCCGCCTTCGCCGGAGCCGTCGGGCTGCTCGCGACTCCCGTCGCCGCCGTCCACAGCTGGAACAATTACCACTGGGTGCGGACGTCGTCCCAGATCAGCCCGCCCGTCCACAGCATCGTCACTTCGACCTGGACCAGCTACGTCAACACGGCGGTCGCCGACTGGAACCAGTCGACCGTGATCCAGAGCCCGTATACCACGGGTACCGGCAACGGCAGGACCTGCAAGCCGCAGGCCGGCAAGATCCTCGTCTGCAACGCCGCCTACGGTCAGAACGGCTGGCTCGGCATCGCCTCGATCTGGCTTTCGAACGGCCACATCAGCCAGGGCACGACGAAGCTCAACGACACCTATTACGCGATGGCGCAGTACAACACGCCGGCGTGGCGCGCCGCGGTGACCTGCCAGGAGATCGGCCACGATTACGGCCTCGCCCACCAGGACGAGGACTTCTCGACCGACGCCACCAACAGCTGCATGGAATATACCAGCGTCCCGGCCGGCAACGAGCATCCCGACGCCCACGACTACAACCAGCTGCTGACGATCTACAACCACACCGAGTCGGCCGCCGCGGCCGCCACGGTTCGGGCGGTCCCGTCGCAGGCGGCGATCGGCAACACGATGAAGGACTGGGGCCGGGTCATCGGCACCGACAAGCAGGGCCACTGGAACAAGTTCGAGCGCGACCTCGGCAACGGCATGAAGGTGGTCACCCATGTCACCTGGCTCGAGGGCATGCACGTCGGCCACAACCACTAAGGAACGGCCCGCCCTTCGGGACGGCCAATTCCGAACGACCCCTCCGGCCCGCGGCCGGAGGGGTTTTCGTGCGACCCGGCGCAGTCGGCCGGAGAGACCTCTCCGCCGGTTAGTTGGCCGCTTCTTTCAGCACCGCGCCAATAGATCGGTTTCGGACCAAATTCCTGCCGGCCGCGAAGTATAGCGGGAAACCGCGCCTTCCCCTCTGGAGCGCGCTGCCTTCCTCTCCCAGCCCTCGTAGTTTCCGTAAAAAGAGACCGCCCTCAGACACTTGCGACTCCAGGCGGATCATGCTTGATGCCGGAACCGTCGACGACTCCGGTGGCCGACGCCGCGCCAACTCAAGTAGAGAAGGCGCCGAAGGGGCGAGTAGTTCTGCTTTCCGTGGTCAGCGGCGGTAAACTCCACTTACCTCTGTGCAACTGTACTGGACGAGGGGTTTGTCATGCATCATTTCAAGGGAAGCTGGCGCAGCAGGTCGACTATTCTGAGGATCGCGGGCTTCACGACCGCGGCCGGGCTGCTCGCGACTCCGGTCCTCGCGGTTCACAGCTGGAACAACTATCACTGGAAGCGCACCACCACCCAGATCAGCCCGCCGGTCGGCGACAACGTCAACTCCACCTGGGACAGCTATCTCACCACCGCGGTCAACGACTGGAACGCCTCGACCCGCATCCAGAGCAGCAAGGTCGTGGGCCAGTCGACGCCGAGCACCTGCGTGCCCCGCGCTGGCCGGATCGAAGTGTGCAACTATGCCTACGGCCAGACCGGCTGGCTCGGAATCGCCTCGGTCTGGCTGGCGTCCGACGGCCACATCTCCCAGGGCACGTCGAAGATGAACGACACTTATTATGCCCAGGCGCAGTATAACACGCCGGCGTGGCGCGCCGCAGTGATGTGCCAGGAGATCGGGCACGATTACGGCCTCGCTCACCAGGACGAGGACTTCTCGACCGACGCCACCAACTGCTGCATGGAATATACCAGCTGGCCGTCGGGCAACGAGCATCCCGACGCGCACGACTACAACCAGCTCGCGTCGATCTACAGCCACGTCCACAGCGCTTCCAGCCTGCCGTCGAACGAGGCCACTCCGCCCGCCCTCGCCATCGGCAACACGATGAAGGACTGGGGCCGGGTGATCGGCACCGACAAGCAGGGCCACTGGAACAAGTTCGAGCGCGACCTCGGCAACGGCACCAAGGTGATCACCCACGTCACCTGGCTGCCGACCATGCACGTCGGCCACAACCACTAGGCTCATCCCCACAAGCGCGGCCCATCCCCCCCACGGGCGGCCGCCTTCATTGCCCCTCCGGCCTTAATCCCGCCGGAGGGGCCTTTTTTTGTCGGCCAATAGGGTTGACTGGCCGTCTAGTTCCTGATATGTTCCTAGGTTGAAATCGGCTCCTTGACCCTGCTGTCGGCCCGCTGGCCGTCGCCGTCAGCAGCCTGAATCGCAGCGACCACGCCCGTCACGGTGACCCTCGAAGCTCGCCCGGACCTTAAACACGCCTTAGAGTCTGTCCCGTTGAGGTGGAAAGCTGTTCCCCGGCGAAGGCCGGGGCCCAGCGGCACGGCCCTGAGACCTGGATCCCGGCCTTCGCCGGGAAACGATCCAGAGTCGGCAGGACCGACCCTGGGTCGCGTCCGCTTCGTCCGGATGCGGCCACCTTCAAAAAATGCCGTGTCGCGTCCAAGTCGTCCACTTCGTCCGGATCCGGACATCGTCGCGATGCCGTTTTCGCGTCCACTTCGTCCACTTCGTCCGAATCCGGACAGGGTTCAGGTCAGTCCTTCCCGCTCCGCTCGAGCGCCTCGACGAAGGCCTTGCGCCAGGCCAGCACGTCGTCGCGCTCGACGCTCTCGTTCATCGCCCGCCAGCGCCGAACCCTTTCCGCCTTCGGCATTTCGAGCGCCTGCACGATGGCGTCCGAAATCTCCTCCTTGGAGTAAGGGTTGACCAGGATCGCCTCGGTCAGCTGGAGCGCCGCTCCGGCGAAGCGGGAGAGGATCAGCACGCCCGGGTCCTCGGGATCCTGGGCGGCGACATATTCCTTGGCGACGAGGTTCATCCCGTCCCTCAGCGGCGTGATCAGGGCGATCTCGGCGGCCCGGTAGAAGCCGGCCAGATCCTCGCGGCTGTAGCCCTGGTTGACGTAGCGCAGCGGCACCCAGTCGACCTCGGCGAACTCGCCGTTGATCCGCCCGGACAATTCGTCGAGCCGCTCGCGGATCACCTCGTAGGTGGCGACCTCGCCGCGCGAGGGCGGAGCGATCTGGAGCAGGAAGACCTCGCCCTGGCGCTCCTCATGGTCCTCGAGGAAGCGGCGGTAGCCGAGGAAGCGCTCCTCCAGCCCCTTCGAATAATCGAGCCGGTCGACTCCGATGATCGTCCGCCGCCCCGCCGCGCTGACCCGCATCCGCTCGAAGGCCGACTTGGCCTGGGCGCTCGCCGCCGCCTTGGCGAACTCCTCATAGTCGATCCCGATCGGATAGGCGCCGGCATGGACCGAGCGCTCGCCGACATGGATGAAGCCGTCGTCGTCGCAATGGCCGCCCAGCTCGCGCTCGACATAATGGCGGAAGCTGTCGAGCCATTCCTCGGTCTGGAAGCCGATCACGTCGTAGGCGAGCATCGACAGCACCAGCCCCTCGTGGAAGGGCAGCGACACCATCAGCCGCGCCGGCGGCCAGGGGATGTGGAGGAAGAAGCCGATCCGGTTCTTCACGCCGCGCTCGCGCAGCTGCTGGCCGAGCGGGATCAGATGGTAGTCGTGGACCCAGACGAGGTCGTCGGGCTCGATCAGCGGCGCCACCGTCTCGGCGAAGCGCTCGTTGACCCTTTCGTAGCCGCCGGCGAAGCTCCGGTCGTACTCGGCGAGGTCGATCCGGTAGTGGAAGAGCGGCCACAGCGTCCGGTTGGCGTAGCCGTTATAATATTCGTCGACGTCCTGCTCCTCGAGGTCGATCGTCGCCGTGGTCACGCCGTCGTGGCGCTGAAGGTCGATATGGCCGGTGAACGTCCTCGGCGGTCTCGCCCGACCAGCCGAACCACAGCCCGCGATGGTCGCGAAGCGCCGCCGCCAGAGCGACGGCGAGCCCGCCCTGCGCGCCCACCCCCTCGCCGCGCGGCGCCGAGACCCGGTTGGAGATGACGATGAGCCGGCTCATGATCCCGTCACCCCGTCAGCCGGCGTCGTCCATCTCCGGCTCCGCCTGCATCGCACCGCGCTCCACGGCCGCGACAGGAGCACGGCGCAATTGATCAGGCCGACGAGCGAATAGGTCTGCGGGTAGTTCCCCCACAGCTCGCCGGTCTCGAAGTCGGTGTCCTCCGAAAGCAGGCCCGGCCGGGGTCAGCCGCTCCAGCATATGCTCGTACAGCTCGCGCGCCTCCGCCTCGCGGCCGGCCAGGTGAAGCGCCTCGATCAGCCAGAAGGTGCAGAAGTTGAACGCCGTCTCGGGCAGCCCGAAATCGTCCTCGGCGGCATAGCGCAGCATGTGCTCGCCGCGCCTCAGCCCCTTCTCCACCGCCTCGAAGGTGGCGAGGAAGCGCGGATCGTCGCGGCGCGAGGAAGCGCATGTCGACGAGCTGGAGCAGGCTGGCGTCGAGCTCGTCGCCGCCGAAGCGTCGCGGCGAAGCGGCTGTCCGGCGCGAATGCCAGGCGTCCGCCTCGATCCGGGCCCGGATCGCCGCCGCCCGGTCGCGCCACAAGCGCCGCCCGGTCGTCGAGCCCGAGCACCTCGGCGGCGTTGGCGAGCCGGTCGCAGGCGGCCCAGCTCATCACCGACGCTGTAGGTGTGGACGGCGCTCCGGGTGCGATATTCCCACAGGCCGGCGTCGGGCTGGTCGTGCACCTCCCAGGCCCGCTCGCCGACCCTCTCGAGCGCCTGGAAGTCCGCCTCGGTCGCCTTGCGGAACAGCCGCTCGTCGATGAAGGCCTGGACGTTGGACAGCACGATCTGGCCGTAGGCGTCGTGCTGGACCTGCGCGTAGGCCGCGTTGCCGACCCGGACCGGCCCCATGCAGCGATAGCCGGCCAGCCCTTCGGCCGCCCGCTCGTCGAGCTTCGCCTCGCCCGACACCGTGTAGAGCGGCTGGATATGCCCGCCCTTGGCCTCGTCGACGATGTTCCTCAGATAGCCGAGATAATTCTCCAGCACGTCGAGCGCGCCGAGCCGGTTCAGCGCCTGCACCGTATAATAAGCGTCGCGGATCCAGCAGTAGCGATAGTCCCAGTTGCGCCCGCTTCCCGGCGCCTCGGGGATCGAGGTGGTCAGCGCGGCGACGATCGCCCCGGTCTCCTCGTGCTGGCACAGCTTGAGCGCGATCGCGGCGCGGATCACGACTCGCTGCCACTCGAGCGGGATGGCGAGGCCGCGCACCCAGCCGCGCCATTCGTCGGCGGTCTGGTGGAGCATCGCCGCCAGCGTCTGGCCGACATGGCCGACGAACGGCTCGTCGGGGCCGAGGAAGAAATGGAGGTTGCGCTCGAGCCGGAAGGCGCGGCCGTCGAGCAGGTGGCCGACCGGGGCGTCGGTGGTCAGCCGGAGCGGCTGCGGCTCGACCAGATAGCGTATGTGGTTGGTGCCGCTGGTCCGCTCCGCCTCGCGCCCGCCCCAGCCCGTCGCCGGGTTGAGCGCGACCCGAACCCGCGGCGCGCCCTGCGAGCGGCCGGACGATCCGGACGAAGGCGACCGGCCGGTACATCCGCCCGGACCGCTCGAAGCGCGGGCAGAAGTCGAAAATCTCGGCGACCCCGCCGTCGGCGTCGGTGAGCCGGGTGGTCAGGATCGGCGTGTTCCTCAGATAGGCTCTGCTCGGCCGAGACCTGGTTCTCGACCGAGATCCGCCACTCGCCGCGCGGCATGCGGGCTTCGCGCCGTCGGCTCGAGCAGCGAGCAGAACAAGGGATCGCCGTCGACCCGCGGCGCGCAGCCCCAGACGAAGCCGGCCTCGCGGTCGACCAGCGCGCTCACCTGGCAATTGCCGATCGGCCAGAGCGACAGGTCAGCCATTCGCCGCCGCCTCCAGCCACGCCGTCACCGCGGCGACGTCGTCCAGCCGCCACCGCGCCGCGGTCGGGCGCGGCGGGGCCGACCAGCACCCCTTCCCCGCCAAGCGCGGCGGCGGCCTCGAACGCATGCTCGTCGGTCAGATCGTCGCCCACGAACACAGGACGCGCGCCGGCGAAGGGTGGTTCCGCCATCAGCCGGCGCAGCGCGGCGCCCTTGTCGGCGCCGGCGGGCCGGAGCTCGGCCACCATCTTGCCGCGCTGGAGCGCAAGCCCGCTGCGCCCGGCCAGATCCTCGACGAAGTCGGCGACCTCGCGCTCGCGCTCCGGGCGCCAGCCGGTAATGGAGCGCGACTCCGGCGGGCTTGTCCTCGACCAGCAGGCCGGCCGATCGCGGCGGCGAAGCGGTGGATCTCCTCGCGCGCACCGGCCAGCCCCGGCGGCGCCGACACCGGTATGCGGCGGCCGTCGGCGTAGCGCAGCTCGGCGCCGTGCGAGCCCGAAAGCACCGCCGCGCAGCCGTCGAGATGGCCGCGCAGATCGTCGATGGCGCGGCCGCTGACGATGGCGAGGCGTCCCTCGAGCCGCTCCGCGAGCCGGTCGAGCAGTGGCCTCAAGCCGGCTCGGCACCGCGATCGCTCCCGGGGCATCGGCGAGCTCCACCAGGGTACCGTCGAAATCGAGGAACAGGGCCGCCGGAGCGAGTCGGGACAAAGGCGGCGGATTGGATTCGGGCATGGCCCCCCGTTGGCGATTTGGGTCTCGAATCGCAACACTAGTCCTCGTTTATCGTGGCCAGGGCACGGCTTGATCGGCGGTTAGTGTAGAAAGATATTTGGTCCGAAACGGTTGATGACTGCAAAAATTCATGTATCCCTTGCGACGGGGGGGACGCTGCATATGGCTGAGCCGTTTCTGTCGGAAATCCGGCTTTTTTCGTTCAACTTCGCGCCCAAAGGCTGGGCTCTCTGCAACGGGCAGCAATTGCCCATCAATCAGAACCAGGCGCTGTTCTCGCTGCTCGGAACCACCTACGGCGGCAACGGGCAGACGACGTTCGCGCTTCCGAACCTGCGCGGCCGCTGCGCCATGCACGTCGGCAACGGCCACACGCTGGGCGAAGCCGCCGGCACCGAGTCGGTGACGATCACCCAGCAGACGATGCCGGCCCACATCCACTTCATGAACGCCGCCAACAAGGACGGCGACCTCGCCATCCCGGGCGGGTAACCTGCTGGCCAATTTCAACAACGGCTATCGCAGTGCGAGCAACCTGACGACGCTTCTGGCGGGGACGATCGGGAATACCGGCGGCAGCCAGCCGCACACCAACATGTGCCCTTACATCGTGATCAACTTCTGCATCGCGCTGCAGGGCATCTTCCCGTCGCCAAATTGAGGGGGCACTTCCATGGCTCAACCATATGTCGGTGAAATCCGCATGTTCGCCGGAAACTTTCCGCCCGTCGGGTGGATGTTCTGCAGCGGTCAGCAAATGCCGATCTCGGAGAACGAGACGCTCTTCCAGCTGATCGGAACGACCTACGGCGGCGACGGTCAGGAGACTTTCAACCTGCCTAACCTGCAGAGCCGGATCCCGATCCACATGGGCCTGGCGAGCAGCGGGGTCACCTACCAGATCGCCGAGATGGCCGGGACCGAATTGGTCACGCTGACCACCCAGCAGATCCCGGTCCACACCCACCCGCTGGTCGCCACCAACGACTTCGGAAGCCAGGCCAATGCCGGCAATGCCGTGCTCGCCGCGCAATCACCGGTCAGCATCTACCGGCCGAACGCGACTCCGCCGAACGTGCCGATGAACGCTGTGTCGGTCGCCCCGACCGGGGGCAGCCAGCCGCATGAGAACATGCAGCCGTTCCTCTGCATCAACTTCATCATCTCGCTGTTCGGGCTCTTCCCGAGCCCGACCTAAGGCTTGATCGAAGGAGTCGACTCACGCGGTGGCTGACCCATTCGTCGCTGAGATCCGCATCTTTCCGTTCAACTTCGCGCCCAAGGGCTGGGCCTTCTGCAACGGCCAGCTGCTGCCGATCTCGCAGAACACGGCTTTGTTCGCCCTGCTCGGCACGACCTATGGCGGCGACGGCAAGTCGACCTTCGCCTTGCCCGACCTCGAAGGCTCGTCGGCCATGCATCCCGGCCAGGGCCAGGGCCTGTCGCTGCGCGACCTCGGCGAGATGGGCGGCGCCGAGACGGTGACCCTGCTCCAGTCCGAGATGCCGGCGCACACCCACGCCGCGAACGCGGTTGGCGTGGTCTCGACCACCGCGGCGCCGAGCACCCAGACCGCCATCGCCCGCAGCGTCAACGGCTCGGCCTTTGCCGCTTACGCGCAGGGCAACGCCCTTCAGCAGCTCGCTCCCGAAGCGCTGCCGATCGCGGGCGGAAGCCTGCCGCACAACAATCTGCAGCCTTATCTGACTCTCAATTACTGCATCGCGATGCAGGGAGTCTTCCCCGCGCGCCCATAAACCACAACGAGGGGGCCCCCGACATGACCAGGGAGAAATCATCCCATCTAACCCGCCGCAAAGCGCTGGCGGGACTGGGTTTCGGCGTCGCAGCAGTGGGGGCTATCGCGGCGCCGGCCCTTCAGCTCAGCTGGACCCGCGAGCCGGGCGAGAGCGGCAGCTGGTGGGACCGGCAGTTCACGTCGCTGGCCAATGCCGGCGCCGACGAATGGGCCCGCCAGGTCGGGACCGAGTTCGCGCTCGCCGGCGGAGTTGCCAGGCTGGCCGAGGTCACGCCGCTGCGTTCGCCGGGACGCCGTCCCGCCGGGCTTCGCGAGAGCGCTTTCGTCGCGGTTTTCGAATTGGCCGGGGCAAGCCTTCCGCCGGGCGACCGGATCCTCGACGTCAGCCACTCGGCCGGCGGCGACATGAAGGTCTATTTCAGCGCCTGCGGCGACAAATGCGGCGGCCAGCGGCTGCAAGCCGTCTTCAACTGAGCTGATGCCGCCGCCCTTGCGCGCAGCCGCCGGGCTGGGCGTCTCCTATCGGCCTTCGACGGAGGAGGACGTGCCGTTCCTCGCGACCGTCTACGCCTCGACCCGGATCGAGGAGGTCGCCGCGACCGGCTGGCCGGAGGAGATGCAGCATTCAGTTCCTCACCCACCAGGCGGACGCTCAGCACCGCCATTACCGGCGAACCTACCCGAACGCCGAATGGCTGGTGATCGAGCGCGGCGGCGAGGCGATCGGGCGGCTCTTCCTCGAGGAATGGTCCGAGCAGATCCGGCTGATCGACATCGCCTTGCTGCCCCACGGCCGCGGCGGCGGAGTCGGCACCGCGATCCTCGCCGACCTCCAGGACATGGCGGCCAAGACCGGCAAGGCGCTCACCATCCATGTCGAGCGCAACAATCCGGCGATGCGGCTCTACCTGCGCCTCGGCTTCGCCAAGATCGACGAGCATGGCGTCTACGATCTGATGGAGTGGCGGCCGGCGGACGACGCTCCGCCTCCCTGAAACGCCGCCGGGACTAGTTGAACACCGCCTCGTATTTGGTGCCGTCGGGATTTTGCGCGACCGGGACGATGAACATCTCGAACTCCTCGTCGCCGTGGCGCAGCGAGTAGATGGCCTGGGGGAGGAGCGGCTCGATCGGGCCCTGCCAGTCGAGCACGAAGGCGCCTCCCTCGCGGCCCGTATCGGGCAGGGGCCGGACGCGGGCGAGATTGAACGGGAGGGTGATGTCGCCGAGCACGAGCGTGAAGGATTCGCCTTCCCGGCCAGTGAACTCGTCCAGTCTCAAAACCCGCATAAAAATCCCTACTCCAGGGTTCCGCCGGGGTCGAGGCCCCAGAACTGGTCGGTCCGGATATAGCCCTGCCGCCCGCGGACATCGAGCAGGCACCAGCCGCCGCCGCATTTCGACAAGCGGCCGACGACGCCCGGCTCGGCGAGGTAGCGGACCGGCGAATCCTCGCCCGGATCCTGGCGCATCGGCCGCGGCTCCGAGCCGGTGACGAGGCCGGTCCTCGTGTCGCTGAGCAGGCGCTGGAGCATCCATCCGGTGGTCCCGTCCGGGTCGCTCACCTTGCGCCAGTTGGGATAGGTCTCGACCACCCGGATCGGCAGGTCGGCTCGAACGTAGAGCCAGGTCGCCGGATAGTTCTGGCCCGGCCCGGTGCGCATCATCGCCTTGCCCGCGCTGATCGACGCCCAATAGGGGGTCGGTCGATCGTCCTGGGCCTGCGCCGGCCCCACGGCCAGGCCGAGCCCGAGCACGGCCGCCAGCATGCCACTCCTCGCCATCGCGACGCCTCCTTATCGGAGCCTCTTAGGCAGGAGCGGCGCTCCGGTTCAACGCCGATCTGCCTTGACGGCTTTCCTCTCCTTCCCCAAGCGGGACTTATGAAGGTGATCGTCACCCGCAGGCTTCCCGAGACCGTGGAGGCGCGGCTGGCGGAGCGGTTCGACGCCGAGCTCAATCCCGACGACTCGCCCTTCGGCCGTGAACGGCTGGGCGAGGCGATGCGCCGCTGCGACGCGCTCGCGCCGACGGTGACCGACCGGATCGACTCCGGCCTGATCGAGGCCGCCGGCGAGCGGCTGAAGCTGATCGCCAATTTCGGAGTCGGCACCGACCATATCGACCTCGAGGCGGCGCGCCGGCGCGGGATCGCCGTCACCAACACCCCCGGCGTGCTCACCGAGGACACCGCCGACCTCGTCATGGCCCTGATCCTGATGGCGCCGAGGCGCCTCGGCGAGGGCGAGCGGATCCTTCGAAGCGGCCGCTGGCGCGGCTGGGGGCCCACCGACCAGCTCGGCCGAAGCCTCACCGGCAAGGCGCTCGGGATCGTCGGCATGGGCCGGATCGGCCAGGCGGTGGCGAGACGTGCCGAGGCCTTCGGAATGGCGGTCCATTATCACAACCGCCGGCCGGTCGAAGGCGCCGGGCAGCGTTACTGGCCGGATCTCGACCCGATGCTGGCCGCGATGGACGTGGTCAGCCTCAACGCACCCTACGGCCCCGCCACCCACCATCTGATCGACCGCCGCCGGATCGGCCTGATGCGGCCCGACTCCTGGCTGATCAACGCCGCCCGGGGCGGGCTGGTCGACGAGGAAGCGCTGATCGAGGCGCTCGCCCGCGGCGGCATCGCCGGAGCCGGGCTCGACGTCTATCCCGAAGAGCCCCGCGTCGACCCGCGGCTGGTCGACCTGCCGAACGTCGTCCTGCTCCCGCATCTGGGCTCGGCCACGCTCGAGAGCCGGACGGCGATGGGCGAGAAGGTGCTGGCCAACCTCGTCGCCTTCGCCGAGGGGCGGGAGTTGCCCGACCGGGTCGCCTGACCTCCCCTCCCTGCGTGCAGGGAGGGGAATCCGCTCAATCCCCGGTCAGGATCCGGTCGACCAGCTGCTTCACCGTCGGAACGAAGCCGTTCGAGTAGAAGGGGTCGGTCTTGAAGCGGAAGGCGGCGTGGCCGGCGAACATGAGGTTCTGGTCGACCGGTCCGCCATGGGCGATGTCCTGGAGGGTCTTCTGGATGCAGAAGCTGCGCGGGTCGGCGAGCCGGCCGGTCGTGTTCTTCTCATTGTCCGCCCAGGACGAGAAGGCGCACTGGCTGAGGCAGCCCATGCAGTCCGCCTGGTCCCTGCGGATCTGCACCTTCTCCTCCGGGGTGACGAAGACCAGGGTCTCGTCCGGGGTCTTGAGAGCCTCGGTATAGCCCTGGGCGAACCATTCGCGGGCGTGGAGCAGGTCGCCGCGCGTCACCCAGAAATTCTTCTTGTTGCCGACCCCGACGTCGAGCTGGAAGCAATGGTCGCCCAATTCCTCCTTGGTGAAGGCGATCTGGCGGTGCGATCGCGCCTCGAGGCTGCGAAGGAAGGGATTGCGCACCGCCGAGCTGTAGAAGCCGGTCGGCGAGAAGCGGTGGAGGAGGATGTCGCCCTCCTCGAGTGTCATCAGCCGCTGCTTCCAGCCCTCCGGGATCGGGCTCTCCTTGGTCAGCAGCGGGCGCGTGCCGAACTGGAAGACGATCTGGCCGAGCTCGGGATTGTCGATCCAATTCTCCCATTCCTTGAGGTTCCAGACCCCGCCCGCCATGACGATCGGGACGCTGTCGGGAATCCCGCCCTCGCGCATCGTCTCGCGCAATTCCTTGACCCGCGGATAGGGGTCCTGCGGCTTGAGCGGGTCCTCGGCGTTGGAGAGGCCGTTATGGCCGCCCGCCAGCCACGGATCCTCGTAGACGACGGCGGCGAGCCATTCGGCGGCCTTGGAATAGGCCCGCTTCCAGAGCGCCCGGAAGGCTCGGCCCGAGCTGATGATCGGAAGGTAATTGACCCCGTAGGAGGCGGCGATCTCGGAGAGCTTGTAGGGCATCCCCGCGCCGCAGGTCACTCCGGTGACGAGGCCCTTGGTCCGCTCCAGCACGCCGTGAAGCACCCGCTGGGCGCCGCCCATCTCCCACAGCACGTTGATGTTGATCGCGCCCTTGCCGCCGGCGATGTCGTAGGCGCGCTGGACCTGGGCGACGGCGCCGTCGATCGCGTACTGGACCAGCTCCTCGTGCCGCTCGCGGCGGGTCAGGGCATGGTAGATCTGGGGGATGATCTTGCCCTCGGGATCGTAGCTGTCGGCGTTGACCGCCGAGACCGTGCCGATGCCGCCGGCCGCGGCCCAGGCGCCCGAGCTGGCATGGTTGGTCGCCGACACGCCCTTCCCGCCTTCGACGAGCGGCCACACCTCGCGGCCGCCGTAGAGGATCGGCTTCAAACCCTTGAACACGCATTTCTCCAAAAAATCGAGAGCGGTTATAATCCCAACCCGCGCCGAAAGCGCCAAGATTCATATCATAGGATAAGTCAACGCTCCGGGACGGCTAATGGCTTCCTCGTACAATCGGGCGTAACGCGCGATCATCCCCGCCTCGTCGAACTCCGCCGAGGCCTTCTCCCGGTTGGCGCGGCCGATCGCCCGCCGCAAATCGGGACGCTCGGCCAGAGAGTCAAGCGCGGCGGCGAAGGCCGCCTCGTCCTCCGGCTCGACGATCAGCGGCTTGTTGTCGTCGGCGACCATCTGGGCGACGTCGCCGACCGCGGTCGCCACCGCCGGCAGGCCGGCCGCCATCGCCTCGGCCAGCGAGATCGGGAATTGCTCGGAGTCCGACGACAGGGCGAAGATGTCGAAGCGGCCGATCCACCCGGCCGGATCGGCGAGGAAGCCGGGCATGACGAGCCGGTCGCCGACCCCCAGGCGCCGGGCCTCGGCGGCGATCCGCTCGCTCTCCGGCCCCGCCCCGACGATGACCAGCCGCGCCTCCCGAGTCGTCATCGCGGCGAAGGCCCGGACCAGCCGGGGCAGGTTCTTGACCGCCCGGAGCCCGGCGACGGTGCCGATCACCAGCTCGCCCGGCCGCTCGTCCAGTCCCGGTATCGGCCGCGAGGGCGGCAAAGCGTAGCGGCCGGTGTCGATGCCGTTGGCGATCCGCACCACCCGGTCCGCCGGCTGCGCCCAGGCCTTGCGGGCGATCGCCTCCAGGCGGACCGACGGCACCACCAGCCGATGGGCGGCGCCGAGACCGAGACGGCGGTAGAAGTTGCGCCGGGTCTTCAATTCGCCGGCCTCGTCCTCGTTGAAGCCGTCCTCATGGTGGACAAGCGGCGGAAGGTTCATGCCCCTGGCGAACAGGTATCGCCCCATCACCGCGTCGAACGCCCCCCAATTGTAGGTGAGGACGAGGTCGAACCGCCGCATGTACCGCGCCAGCCGGAACAGCCGAGCGAGCCCCGGCCGGCCGCCGAGCGGCGGCGCATCGTCGGGGAATTCGACGGCGATGCCCGGGGCAAGCGCATCGCGGGCGCCGAGCTCGCCCGGCGAGGCAGTGATCACCGCATGCTCGGCCGCCGCTCCGAAGGCATTCATCAGCTGAACCGCCCGAGCCTCCTTGCCGCCGCGGCCGAAGGTCGAATGAGCATGAAGGATGCGCACGGGGCTCATGGCGCGCAGCATGGCAGGTGAGCGCCCGCTTCGTCACCCTGAACTTGTTTCAGGGTCCAGCTGGCCGCCCGCCCGGGAGGTGGAGAGCTAGATGCTGAAACGAGTTCAGCATGACGGTTTGGGGCTATTCCGCCGCGATCTGGTAAACCTCCGCCGGCGCCAGCAACCGGTCGAAGGCGTCGGCGTGGGCGCCGTAGTCGGCGACGTGGCGGCGCCAGCAGGTCACCGAGATCGGCGGGCGGGAGGCCGGGACGGCGATTGGGGGGACGGAGCGCGGCCGGGCCGTGTCGCGGTCGACGACCATCTGGTGGAACCATTCGCCGGCATAGCCGCCGTCGAACCTGTGCACCCGGGAGCCGAGCACCCGGCCGAGCGGGGTTCCGTCCAGAGCGTAGACGGTCGTCTCGAACAGGAAGCCGCGCGGCTCGCCGGCCGTGCTGTACACATACATGGTCATCTTACGCAAAGCCCCTCATTACCCGTCCCCGCCCCGCTTCTGACGGCGGTTATTGTCGCCAAAATGTTCACGGCGGGGCGTCGCCGTTCAAGCTCGTACAAACCCCTAGTTAACCCGAAGCCGCTAAGCGTCGGTCCGGGGCCAGGTCGGAGCGCAGCCGGATCGTGAAGCTGATCATCATGAAAAAGGGCGGCGAGCCGGGCAACGTGGCGATCAACCCCGACCGGGTCACCCATGTCCGGACCGCCTCCGGCCCGTTCACCGACATCTATTTCGGGGAGCATCGGGTTGCGGTCGAAGGGACCTTCGCCCAGGTCGTCGCCCGGCTCAACGGCGAGTCCGAGCTTTCCGACTCGGCGTCCGCGAAGAGCTGGTTTCCGGCGCGCTGAGGTCCCGCCCCGGCATCAGCCGGGCGATTCGGGCCATTGGCGCGGCGAATCCCGCCTGCTAAGCGCCCCTTGCCGGGCATCCCTTTCCCGATCTGGAGCAAGATGGCACTCGAGACCGACGGGCCGGCCCACCGCGGCCGGCGCTACTGACATGGCGCGCGTCTACGGCTCGCGCAAAAGAGTGCTGGTGACCGGGGGCGCGGGCTTCCTCGGCTCGCATCTCGTCGATCGGCTGCTCGAGCTGGGCCACGAGGTGCTCTGCGTCGACAATCTCTTCACCGGCACCAAGGAGAATCTCGACCACCTCCACGCCAATCCGCGCTTCGAGTTCCTCCGCCACGACGTCTGCCACCCGCTCTATGTCGAGGTGGACGAGATCTACAATCTCGCCTGCCCGGCCTCGCCGATCCACTACCAGCACGATCCGGTGCAGACGACCAAGACGTCGGTGCACGGCGCGATCAACATGCTCGGGCTCGCCAAGCGGCTCAATTGCCGGATCTTCCAGGCCTCGACCAGCGAGGTCTATGGCGACCCCGCCGTCCATCCCCAGCGCGAGGATTATTGGGGCAACGTCAACCCGATCGGCCCGCGCTCCTGCTACGACGAGGGCAAGCGCTGCGCCGAGACCCTGTTCTTCGACTATCAGCGCCAGCACGGCCTCGAGATCAAGGTCGCCCGGATCTTCAACACCTACGGACCCCGGATGCACCCGGCCGACGGGCGGGTGGTCTCGAACACCGTCCTCCAGGCGCTTCGAGGCGAGCCGATCACGCTCTACGGCACCGGCCTGCAGACCCGCTCCTTCTGCTATGTCGACGACATGATCGACGGCTTCATCCGGCTGATGGACAGCCCGGCCGACCAATATGGCCCGGTCAATCTCGGCAACCCCGTCGAGACGACGATCGCCGAGCTGGCGGCCGCCGTCATCGAGCTGACCGGCTCCTCGTCGAAGATCGAATATGGCCCTCTCCCGGAGGACGACCCGATGCGGCGGATGCCCGATATAGGCCTCGCCACCTCGACCCTCGGCTGGGCGCCGCGTGTGCCGCTCCGCGAAGGCTTGGCGAGGACGATCGAATTCTTCCGCGAACCGCGGACCTCGCGCTGGCATCCGGTCTGACGGCGTAGCCCTCCTTCAGCCGCCAGCAAGGCGGGCCATGCTCCTGTGCACGCATTGCGGAAGGAGTCGGGCGGTGGAATCGAGGCTTTGGGGAATCGCTCTGCTGACGGTAGCGGCGCTCGGCCCCGAGGCGCCGCCCGGAGCCACCCTCGGGGCCGAGGGCTTCGCGACGATAGAGCAGATGCCCCCCTCCCCCTTTCCCGACCACCTGCCGCCGCCGGAAAACCGGCCGCGGAGCGAGGCCGGCTATTACGCCCGGCTGGCGGGCGTCGGCGAGGCCGAAGCCGGCCGCCGGCTCGCGCAGCAGCAGGCCGCCCGGCCGCAATTCGAGAGGCTGCTCGGCACCCTGAGAGCGCGCGAGAAGGGCAATTTCACCGACGCCCGGATGGTCCATTCGCCCGACTGGGCCTATGTCTTCTATTTCAAGCGCGCGCCCGCCGCGACCCTGGCGAAATATACGCGCAACCCGCATTTCCGGGCGGCGCAGGCGCGATACAGCCAGGACGAGCTCGACGCGATCGCCGCGCCCTGGATCGAGCGCCTCGCCCGCCACCGGCTGCTCGGCGGCCACGGCACCGATGCGACGTTCGGCGAGATCGGCATCGACCTGGTCGTCAGCGAGGCCGAGTTCCGCGCCGTCGCCGATTCGGAAGGCTGGCGGCTGCCGGAGGCGATCAGGCTCCGCTTCGCCCAGCCGGCGATCGGACCGGCCGTCGCCGAGGCGGTCCGGCCGCTCCTGCGCCTCTTCCCGCAGAGCGACCGGGCGCTCGGCGCGACCAACCAGGCCCTGCTCGGCGGGCGGATCGTCCTGCGCGACGGCTGCCTCTTCGTCACCGGCCCGAACCGGCCCGACCGACTCGCTTATTTCGGGCGCGAGGTCGCGATCGGCCTCGACGAGGCCGGCCATGTCGCCTTGCACACCCGCGAGGCCGAGCCGCGCCATCTCGGCCGTATCGGCGAGCCGTTCAGCTGGGGCGGGCCGATCGGCGCGAGCGAGACGATGCCGATGGTCGCCGAGCTGCGCCGGAGATGCGGCAACGCCCCGCTCGAGCATGTCGGAGTGCCGCAGAGCGCGCGGCTGTTCAGCGTCCGACCCTGGGTGGTCGACGCGATCGCCCAGCGCCGCGGGATCAGCCGGGACGAGGCGTGGCGGCGATTCCGATCGTGCCTCGAGGACCGCGAAGCGCGCAAGGCGGGTTCCGTCCTCGACTGCGACACCTTGTAGGCCCGGCCGTCGCCGCTCGCCGAAAAACGGCTATCTGTGGTCAAATATGCGACAATTGGGTAAGGCGCGTCGGCCGTAAGCTATTGGCAAGGGCCCGGCGACCGCGCAGTATTGCGCGGGGGAGCGACTCGCATGACCGACAGAGGGGAACAGAAGCGTATTTCCGGCTGGCGCCGAATCGCCGTCTGGGGCGGCGCGCTTCAGGCCTTCGCCTGGTCGGCGGCCGCCCAGGCGCAGGGCTCGCTGTCCGATCCCGCCGGATCGGGGGTGATCGTCGCCGCGGTGCGCTGGCTGGAAGGAACCCTGCTCGGAACGATCGCCACCGTCGTGGCGGTGATCGCGGTGGCCACGGTCGGGCTGCTCATGCTCACCGGCCGGATCAACTGGCGCTACGGCGCCACCGTCATCCTCGGCTGCTTCATCCTGTTCGGGGCGGCCAGCATCGTCGCGGGGATCCAGTCGACCGCCAGCCTCGGGCAGTAGGATGAACGGAGTCGAGCGCGATCCCCTGTTCGTGGCGCTGACGCGGCCGCAGATGTTCGCCGGCGTCACCTATTCCTATTTCATCGCCAACGCCGTGGTCGCCACCGAATTGTTCCTGATCTTCCGGTCGATCTGGGCGCTCGCGGCCGCCCTCGTCGTCCATCTCGTCGGCGTGGTGCTGTGCCTGCGCGAGCCGCGCTTCTTCGACCTCTGGATCACCCGAGTCAGCCGCTGCCCGCGGGTGCGCAACCATGCGATCTGGCGATGCAACTCCTATCGGGCCTGACCGCGGCGGGCGGACCCCGTCGCGCGCGAGCGGCCGGCCGGCCATCATCTGCCTTATGCGCGCCACGTCGACGATCATACGATCGAGACCCGCGACGGCCTGCTCATGCAGACCATCCACCTGCGCGGCCTGCTGTTCGAGACCGCCGACACCGACGAGATCAACTATCGCAAGCGGCTCCGCGACGCGATGCTGCAGTCGATCGGCTCCTCGCGCTTCGCCCTCTACCACCACATCGTCCGCCGCCGCATCGACGTCGAGCTTTCCGCCGACTATCGCGACGATTTCTCGCGCCGGCTCGATTCCGCCTGGCGGGCGCGGCTCGCGGCCAAGAAGCTCTACGTCAACGAGCTGTTCCTGACCCTGGTCCGGCGTCCCCTCCAGGGCCGGGTCGGGGGCCTCGACCGGCTGCGCGGCAAGCTGCGCCGCGGCGAGGCCGAGGTCGCCGCAGGGGCGGCCTATGAGCTTCGCCAGCTCGAGACCGCCCGCGACGCCCTGATCGCCGCCCTGGGCAGCTACGAGCCGCGCCTGCTCGGCGTCTACCAGACGCGCCAGGGGGCCTGCTCGGAGCCGCTCGAATTCCTCGCCGCGCTCTACAACGGCGAGATGCGCCCGGTGCTTCTGCCGATGCAGGATCTCGGCGCCTATCTGCCCTACCGGCGGGTCAGCTTCGGGCAGGAGACGGTCGAGCTGGGGCCGGCCGGGCCGGCGCCGCGAAGCTTCCTCGGCCTGGTCTCGATCAAGGACTATCCCGGCCAGACCGCGCCGGGGATGCTCGACGAGCTGCTGCGGCTGCCGTTCGAGCTGGTCGTGTCGCAGTCCTTCGGCTTCGTCGAGCGCCAGGCGGCGCTGTCGCGGATGAACCTGGCGCTGCGGCGGATGCGCTCGGCCGAGGACGAGGCGGTCAGCCTGCGCGCCGACCTCTCGACCGCCAAGGACGAGGTCGCCGCCGGCCGCGCCGGCTTCGGCGAGCATCACATGACCATCGCCGTCCGCGGCGACACGCCGGCGGCGGTCGACGAAGGCGTCGCCGAGGTCCAGGCCGCGCTCGCCGACCTCGGCATCATCGCGGTGCGCGAGGAGATCGACCTCGAGCCCGCTTTCTGGGCGCAATTCCCCGGCAACTTCAAATATATCGCCCGTCGCGGCCTGATCTCGACGGCGAATTTCGCGGGCTCTGGCGAGCGGCCACAACTTCCCGCTCGGCCAGGCGCACGGCAATCACTGGGGCGAGGCCATCACCCTGCTCGAGACGACCGCGGCGGGGCCCTATTATTTCAACTTCCACCAGGGCGACCTCGGCAATTTCACCGTCATCGGCCCGTCCGGCTCGGGCAAGACGGTGGTGCTGAACTTCCTGCTCGCCCAGGCGCGCAAGTTGCGGCCGAGGATCATCTTCTTCGACAAGGACCGCGGCGCCGAGCTGTTCATCCGGGCGATCGGCGGGCGCTACGACCTGCT
Source organism: uncultured Alphaproteobacteria bacterium (assembly GCA_963716155.1). GTDB lineage: Bacteria > Pseudomonadota > Alphaproteobacteria > Sphingomonadales > Sphingomonadaceae > Allosphingosinicella. The sequence goes on along the minus strand of OY970297.1, from coordinate 416,141 downwards.
TCGCGCCGGCATCCCGTCGGGCCTCAACCCGCTCCAGCTCGACGGACAATCCGGTCAACCGCGCGCTTCCTGATCGACTGGCTGGCGATGCTCGCCGGCGGCGCCGACATCGACGAGATGGCCCGGATCAAGGACGCGGTCGACGCCAATTACGGCCAGCCGGCCGAGCATCGCCGGCTGCGCCACCTGGCCGAGCTGTTCCGCGGCGGCCAGCGTCCGCACGGCGCCGATCTCTGGTCGCGGCTCAAGCCCTGGTGGGGCGAGGGCGAGCGCGCCTGGCTGTTCGACAACCCGGTCGACCTGACCGACCTCAGCGCGGAATCGGTCGGCTTCGACATGACCCAGATCCTCGACGATCCGGCGATGCGCACCCCGGCGATGATGTACCTCTTCCACCGGGTCGAGGAGCGGCTCGACGGGAGCGCCGCGATCATCGTCGTCGACGAGGGCTGGAAGGCGCTCGACGACGACGTCTTCGTCCGCCGCATCAAGGACTGGGAGAAGACGATCCGCAAGCGCAACGGGATCGTCGGCTTCGCCACCCAGAGCGCCCAGGACGCGCTCGAGAGCCGGATCGCCAGCGCGATCATCGAGCAGGCGGCGACCCAGATCTTCATGGCCAACCCCAAGGCCCGGGCGGACGATTATATCGAGGGCTTCGGCCTCACCCCGCACGAATTTGAGCTGATCCGCACCCTGCCCGACAGCGCCCATTGCTTCCTCATCAAGCACGGCGCCGACAGCGTCGTCGCCCGGCTCAACCTGACCGGCGAGCGCGACCTGCTCACCATCCTTTCGGGGCGCGAGCGCACCGTCCGGCTGCTCGACGAGATCCGGGCCGAGCGCGGCGACGATCCGGCCGACTGGATCCCGCGCCTCCTCGAGGTGGCATGATGGCGTGCCAGACCATCCCCTCCGAGGAAGCCTTCCTCAGCGGCATGCTCGATTATATCGACTGCCAGGCGCAGACGATCGGCGCCGAGGGCTATCGCGCCCTTGCCGCGCCCGGCTCGTCGCTGTCCCTGGTCCTGCTCGGCTTCCTCACCCTGTTCGTGGCCCTGTTCGGCTACCGGCTGCTGCTCGGCCAGGTCCCCGAGCGTCCGCGACGGCGTCGTCGCGCTGATCAAGATCGGAATCGTGCTCGCCCTCGCCACCGGCTGGACCGCCTACCGGACCCTCGTCTACGACGTCGCCTTCCACGCTCCCGCCGAGCTCGCCGCGGAGATCGGCCGGCCGACCGGGCTTCCCGGCGCGGGCGGCGGCCTGGTCGCCCGGCTGAACCAGGCCGACCGGACGATGGTCGCTCTTACCGCGCTCGGCACCGGCGATCCGGCCGGAGGCCTCGCGACCACCCCGGCCGCCGAGCCGGGCCAGCCGGCGCTTCCGACCGCGGCCGCCCGCGAGGCGCAGGGCTACGATTCGCTGGCCATGGCCGGGGCTCGGGTGCTGTTCCTGGCGGGGGCGATCGGCTCGCTGGCGGCGGTCCGGCTGATCGCCGGTCTGATGCTGGCGCTCGGCCCCTTCTTCATCGCCTTCCTGCTGTTCGGAGGCACCCGGGGGCTGTTCGAGGGCTGGCTTCGGGTGCTCGGCGGGGCGGCGCTCGGCGCGCTCGGCGCCGGGATCGTGCTGGGGGTGGAGCTCGCTTTGCTCGAGCCGTGGCTGAACCATCTCCTCGCCCGCCGGCTCGCCGGCCAGGCGATCACCGGAGTCCCGGTCGAATTGTTCGTCGTCGGCCTGGTCTTCGCCGTCGCCCTGATCGCGGTCCTGGCGGCCTCCGCCCGGGCGGCCTACGGCCTGCGCCTGCCGCCGGCATGGCGCGATTCGCCGGCGCCCGCGACGATCGTCCTCGGCGACTCGCTGCGCTCCGTCGGGCCTGCCCGAGAGCCGGCGCCCGCCGCCGCCGACCGCTCGCGCGCGGCGATGGTCGCCGACGCGGTCGCCGCGACCCAGAGGCGCGAAGGATCGACCCGCGGCGCCGGCCCGTTCGCCGCGCCCGCCGCCTCGACCCACAGCACGCGTCACCTCACCGTGCATGACCGGGCGCCCGCGCCGCCGCCGCCGCGGCTTGGCCAGAGCTTCCGCCGGCGCACGGGCAGCCGGGTCTCCGCTTCGGCGGGCCGCAGGGACCGCGCCTCATGAACAAGCAAAGCCGCGAAGCGCTCGACGCTTATTATGCCGAGGCGGAGAGCTGGGCGAACGACCGCCAGGAAGCGCTTCGGGCGTCCCGGCGGACGGCCTGGATCGTCGCCTCGGTCGCGGCCGCCCTCGCCCTGGTCGAGGGCCTCGCCCTGCTCTTCCTCACCCCGCTCAAGACGGTCGTGCCCTATACCCTGCTGGTCGACCGCAACACCGGCTTCGTCCAGGCGCTCGAGCCGCTCGACCCGGCCAAGGTCGCCGCCGACACGGCGCTCACCCAGTCCTTCCTCGTCCAGTACGTCATCGCCCGCGAGAGCTTCGACATCGACACGCTCCAGGCCGACTATCGCAAGGTCGGCCTGTGGTCGGCCGAGCAGGCCCGTTCCGGCTATATCGCCGGGATGCAGATTTCGAACCCGCAAAGCCCGCTCGCCCTCTATCCGCGAACGACGGTGATCGAGACGCGGGTGAAGAGCGTCTCGCCGGTCGGGCGCAACGTCGCCATGGTGCGCTTCGACACGATCCGGCGCGACGCCGGCGGCCGGGTCGAGCCGGCGCGGCCGTGGGTGGCGGTGATCCGCTACCGTTATTCCGGCGAGCCGCTTCGGCTCGAGGACCGGCTGGTCAACCCGCTCGGTTTCCAGGTGCTTCGCTACCGCCGCGACGCCGAGGCGCTTCCCCCCGAGCCGGCGCCGGCCGTCGCCCCGCCCGTCGTGGCGGTGCCGCCCGCGACGGTGCAGGTGGAGACCAGCCAGACCACCACCCAGACCACCCAGACCCGCGCGCCGCCCGCCCGTCCGGCAGTTCCGGAGCCCGAGCTTTGAGGTCCGCCCTGCTGCTCGCCTTGGCGGCGGCGACGGCCGCCGTCCCGGCCGCCGCCCAGGTCGATCCGGCCGAGGCCCCGGCCGCGGCCGCCGATCCGCGCGTCCAGAGCGTCCCCTACAATGCCGACCAGATCGTGCTCCTGCAGGGCGCGCCCGGCTATCTGATCACCGTCGAATTCGGAGCGGACGAGCAGATCGAGAGCGTCGCGGTCGGCGACAGCGGCGCCTGGCAGGTCACGCCCAACCGCCGCGGCGACTATCTGTTCGTCAAGCCGGTCCAGGCGGTCTCGACCAACATGACGGTGGTGACCAGCGCCCGGACCTATCTGTTCGAGCTCGCCCCGCTCTACGGCCCGACTCCGCAAATGGCCTACACCATCCGCTTCAGCTATCCGGGCGGCGAAGCCGGGGCGGTCGAGGAGGAGCCTCCGGCGGCCGAGGCCCGGGGCACCTATCGGCTGGGCGGGGCGAAGGCGCTCCGGCCGAGCCGGATCGCCGACGACGGCCGCCACACCTATATCGAATGGCCGCGCGACCGCACCCTGCCCGCCGTCTACGCGCTCGATCCCGAGGGGCGCGAGTTGCTGGTCAATGGCGCCATGCGCGACGACCTGTTCGTCATCGACTCGGTCGCGCCCAAGCTCGTCTTCCGGATCGACCAGCAGGTCGCCACGGCCGAGCGGGTGCGGCGCAAGGCGCGCTGATGGCGAGCCGCGAACCCCCGGGCGACCCCCGCCCCTTCGCCCGCCTCTCCGGCGAGGCCGGCGCGATGCCGGTGGTCGGCCGGCCGCGCTCCGGGCCGTCGGGCCTGGTCATCGGGATGGGCGCGGTCGCCGCCGGCCTGCTCCTCTTCGCCGTCCTCGACGCCCGCCGCCGCGAGCCGTCCGCTCCGGCGGTCCGGATGCGGGCGGCCGACCGGGCTCAGACCCCGGCCGCGCCGCCGCCGCTCTACGTTCCGCCCGCCGCCCCCGCCGCCGTCGCCGTCCCGGTCGTTCCCATCCCCACGACCTCGCCGCGCACGGCGCCGCCGCCCTCGCCGCCGCCGCCGCCGCAGATCATCTACGTGCCGCAGCCGGTGCCGGTGCCGTCGCCGCCGTCCGAGCCGCCGATGCCGCCGCCGCGGGTCTCCGCCGGACCCGCCCTGGTGGTCGACAGCGGCGCCGCCCCGGCCGCGGCCCAGGCCGGCGCCGCCCCGCCCGAAACCGCCGTCGCCGGCACCGCCGCCGTCATCGGCGGGCGGGCCCGGGTCGGCGCCTTCGCCAATCGCTCGACCACCGTTCCGCAGGGGACGCTGATCCCGGCGGTGCTCGAGACCGCGCTCGATTCGACCCGGCCCGGCCTCGCCCGGGCGATCGTCTCGCGCGACGTGCGCGGCTTCGACGGCAGCCGGGTGCTGATCCCCCGCGGCAGCCGGCTGATCGGCGAATATCGCTCGGAGGCGGCGCCGGGCCAGAAAAGGGCGCTGGTCAACTGGGTCCGGCTGATCCGGCCCGACGGGGCGACCATCGCGATCGGCTCGCCGGCCGCCGACCCGCTCGGCCGCGGCGGCATCAAGGCCAAGGTCAACAGCCATTTCTTCGAGCGCTTCGCCGGAGCCCTGCTCCAGTCGGCCCTCGCCGTCGGAGTCAATCTCGCCGCGGGGTCGGGCGAGGGCACGACCGTCATCCTGCCGGGCGCGACCACGGCCGCGACCCAGATGCTGCAGCCGGCCCAGGTCACCCCGACCCTCAAGGTCAAGCCCGGCACCAGCATCAGCATCTTCGCCGCGCGCGACCTCGATTTCAGCGGCGCCGAGAACCGCCGGTGACCTCGGCGGCGGCCGCCGACGGGCGCATCTATCTGCGCTCCTATCTGGCGCCGCTCACCGGGATGCTCGCCCGCCCCGACGTCACCGACATCTACGTCAACCGCCCCGGCGAATTGTGGATCGAGACGGTGGGAGGAGCGATCGAGCGCCACGACGCTCCGGCGCTCGACGAGGCGACCCTCGAGCGGCTCGCCCGCCAGATCGCCGCCCTCTCCCACCAGGGCATCAGCCGCGAGCACCCTCTTCTCTCGGCGACCCTGCCCGACGGCGCCCGCGTCCAGATCGTCGCTCCCCCCGCGACCCGGGGCGCGCTGGCGCTGGCGATCCGCAAGCATGTCGCCGCCGATCTCGCCCTCGCCGATTATGTCGCCGCCGGCGCCTTCGCCGCGACGAGCGGCCGCGACCGGCTCGAGGAGGCGGGCTCCGACCGGGCGCTGGCCGAGCTTCTCGCCGCCGGCGACATCGCCGGAATGCTCGCCGCCGCCGTCCGCGACCGCAGGAACATCCTCGTCTCGGGCGGCACCTCGACCGGCAAGACGACCTTCCTCAACGCCCTGATCCGCGAGATCCCGGCCGGCGAACGCCTGATCCTGATCGAGGACACGCCCGAGCTTCAGGTGCGCCACGACAATGTCGTGGGCCTGCTCGCCGCCCGGAGCGAGCTCGGCGAGGCCGACGTCACCGCCAACGACCTGGTCGCCGCCTCCCTGCGGATGCGGCCGGACCGGATCATCCTGGGCGAGCTTCGCGGCGAGGAGGCCTTCGCCTTCCTTCGAGCGGTCAACACCGGCCATCCCGGCTCGATGACCACCGTCCATGCCGACAGCGCCGAGCGCGCGATCGAGCAGATCGTCCTTCTCGTCCTGCAGGCCGGCACCCAGCTCACCCGCGACGACGTCCGCCATTACGTCAAGTCGACCGTCGACGTCTTCGTCCAGCTGGCGAGGGTCGGCGGCGAACGCCGGGTCGCGGAGGTCGTCCTCAACCGCGGGGCGTGATCGGCTCAGGCTGAGCCGCAACGTCATTGCGAGCAGGCAGGTCCCCCGCCTCCGGTCAGGGCAGGAAGTCGCCCTGGGCCAGAGGCGCGGCGCCCTGGGTTACGACCGAGATGACGAGGTCGGCATTGCCGTCGCCGTTGGTGTCGCCCTCGACGGTCCACTGGCCGCCCGACTGGAACGCCCTGAGCTGGCCGGCGACGTTGGTGAAGGCGTTGGAGCCGATCCAGCTGAACGCCTGGTTGCCGACGGCGCCGCTGTTGGCGTCGATCCGGCTGAGGTCGATCTTGTCGACCCCCGACTGGAAGTCGAGGATCTCGTCGCGCGAGGCCGCCAGGGAATCCGCCGCCAGGTCGTAGCGGAACGATGTCCGCCCCGGCCCCGCCGGTGAGGTCGTCCGCCCCGGCCCCGGCGAACAGGATGTCGTTGCCCTCGCCGCCGATCAGCACGTCGCTTCCGGCGCCGCTGAGCAGGATGAGGTTGCCGTCCTCGACCGCGCTTCCATCGATGTTGACGAACTGGGTGGCGCCCGTGATCGAGCTTCCGTTGACGATCAGGGTCGCGCCCGGGGCGACGTTGCCGTTGTCGAGGACGAGCTCGTAGCTCGGCTTCTGCGAGGGATCGGTCGCGAAGCGGTTGTTGAGCGAGATCGACTCGATGCTGGTGAAGCTGTCGGCCTCGAACTCGATATGGGTGACTCCGCTGCCGCCGCTGATCACCAGCGAGTCGCGCCCGTCGCCGCCGTCGACCCTGTCGTCGGCGCCCCAGCGCTGGCCCTCGAAGAAGAAGACGTCGACCCCGTCGCCGCCGGTCAGGTCGTCGACCCCATGGCCGCCGTAGACGAGGAACCGGCCGTCGGTCTCGGCCGAGCCGTCGAAGGTGAAGTCCTCCCCGGCCCGAAGCGACTGGCCGTTGACGATCAGCTGCTGGCCCGGCGGCGACGTTGCCGTCGGCGGTGGTGACGTCGAAATCGTAGAAATTGTTCGCCGTATCGCCGAAGGTCGTATTGGCGCCGCTCTGCAGCGAGATCGACTCGACGTTGACGATATTGGTGTTGCTCAGGACGATCGTCACATTGCCCTGGAGGACGACCGCGTCGCGGCCGCCATTGCCGTCGGCGACGTCGCCGGCGGAGAGATTGCCTCCGAAATAGAGGACGTCGTTGCCGACTCCGCCGTCGAGGAAATCGGTTCCCGTGCCGGCGCGGAGCTGGTCGGAGCCGTCGCCGCCATAGAGGTTGTCGTCACCGGCGGCGCCGTCGAGCAGGTCGTTGCCGCCGAGGCCGAAGAAGGTGGAGCCGTTGCCCGAGCCGGCGACGAACTCGGCGCCGACGATATGGTCGCCGAACTCCGTGCCGCTGACCGACTGGCCGCCGGCATCGCCGTCGCCATAGGCGAAGATGCCGATTCGGCCGCCCGAAGCGTCGAAGCTGTTGCCCGCACCGAAGAAGGCTCCGACGTCCTCGATCGAGTCGAACACGCCGTAGCCGACATGGCCGATGCTGCTGTTGGTGAAGACGTTGTTGGAGATGACGGTGCCGTCCTCCCAGTCGTCGCCGGTGAGGGCGACGCCGTTGCCGTCGAACCTGTTGCCGGTGAGGGTGAACTGGGTGGTCGGGTTGAAGTAGGTGCCGTTGGTCCAGTCGTCGATGACGCTGGCGGTCAGTACGAGCCCGGTGACGCCGCCGTTGAAGAGGGTGCTGATGCCGGTGCCGGCGCTGCCGTCGCCCTGGACGACGAGGTTGGTCAGAGTGACGTTGTCGGCGTCGACATAGATGCCCGCCGGGTTGCCGGCCAGAAGGCCGCCGCCGAGGATCTGAAGGCCGTCGAGGGTGGCCCCGGCCGCATGCATGTAGAAGCCGCCGTCGACGACCGCCTCGGGGCCGCGCGCGCCGTTGCCGGCGACGCCCGCATTCGGCCCCTTGATGGTGACGTCCTTGTCGACCGTGACGAGCTCGGCATAGGTGCCGGCCGCGACCAGGATCGTGTAGCCGGCCGAAGCCGCGTCGACCGCCGCCTGGATGGTGTCGAACGTTCCGACGAGGAGGTTGCCGGAGTCGAACAGCTGGATCGGATCGTCGAGATCGAGGGTGACGCCCTGGAACTGGAGCCGCTCGACGCTGTTCAGGGCGTCGCTGCCCTCGTCGCCATTGCCGGCATCGCTGTCGGCGACGGCGGTAAAGCCGGTGACCCGGCCGTCCGGCCCGGTGGTGACGGTGACGGCATAGCCTGAGCGCGGCCCGGCATAGACTCCGGTGTCGGTGCCCGAGCCGCCGTTCAGGGCGTCGTTGCCGAGGCCGCCGGTCAGCGTGTCGTCGCCGCCGTTGCCGTTGAGCTCGTCGGTGCCGGAGCCGCCGGCGAGGCTGTCGCCCTCCTCGCCGCCCCAGGCCTTGTCGTCGCCGCCGCGGCCGTCGAAGCTGAACGCCCCGGTGACCCCGTAGCTGCCCGCCGCGGTCTCGCCGTCGAACGCTTCGTTGAAGTCGGTGCCGATGATGTTGTGGGTCAGGTTGGTCGGGAGGATCTGGACCGGCCGGGCGGCGCCGCTGTCGGTGATCGTGTTGCCGATGATATAGTCGTTGAGGTCGACGCTGTCGGGCCCGAACGGGAAGAGGTTCAGCGAGCCGGCGTAGAGGCCGTCGAAGACATTGTCCTCGATGAGCACGTGCGAGCTTTCCGAATTGACCCCGTTGCCGAGGCCGGTGGCCGGCCCGCCGTCGCCCTGGAAGAGATTGTCGTGGATCGAGCCGCTGGTGTCGCCGCCCGCCACATAGGCGCCGATCGAATAGCCCATGATCAGATTGTTGCGGACGTCGACGTCGCTGACGAGGCCGACGAAGATGGCGACGTCGCCGCTGCCGTCGAGGATCGAGTTGCGAAGGCTGAAATCGTCGCCCTTGACCTCGACCGCGGTATTGCCGAGCGAGCCGGCCGAGTCGCCGACGATCCTGACCCCGTCGATCGCGACGCCGTCGGCGTTGACGACGATCTGGCCGTCGATGACCACCTCGTCGCCCCGGACGCCGGTCCCGGCGATGCCGTGGTTGGTGCCGAGGATGGTGACGTCCTTGTCGACGTCGAGATCTTCGACATAGGTGCCCGCCGCCACGTAGATCGTGTCGCCGTCGGCGGCGGCGTCGATCGCTTCCTGGATCGTCGCGAAGCCGCCGTTGCCGACCAGAAGGATGGCGCTGCCGCTGTCGTCGTCGATGAACTCGATGTTGGTCAGAGTGTCGGTGCCTTCGCCGGTAACCGTCCAGCCGGTGCCGTTGTCGGTGACGGTCACCGGGCCGGAATAGAGCGCCGCGTCGATGCCCGCGCTGCCGTCGAGCGAATCGTCGCCGCCGTTGCCGACGAGGATGTCGTCGCCGAAGTGCCCGACGAAAATATCGTCGCCGAGCGATCCGGCAAGATAATCGTCGAACACGGACCCGATCTCTTCGAAAGCCTCGGTGGTCTGGAACGGATCGACCACCGATTCCTCCGGCGCGAAGTAGATGCCGAGGATTTCGATGCCGGCGAAGCCGTTGCCGGACATGAGGGGATCGGTGTCGAGCCCCATGGTGCCGCCGAAGAAGGAGTAAGCGGCGATTCCGTAATCCAGGTCGCTGAACATGTTCGACGACACGACCACGGCGACGCCCTCGACGTCGGAAAGGTCGAGGCCGGTGGTGGTGCCGGCGGCGCCGGTGATCGAGTTGTTGGTGATCGCCAGCGGTCCGCTCGGCTCGTAGGCGATGATGCCCGTGGCGGCGAAGAAGGCGCCGCTATAGCCGAAGTTCGAGATGACATTGTTGTCGATGACGCCCTGCGCGGCGAAGATCTGGAGGCCGTTCTGGGCCGTCAGGCTGGTCTCGTTGATGCCGGTGATGGTGTTGCCGGTGAAGGCGATGGTGACCCCGGTGACGATCGCACCGGTCTTCTGGAAGTCGGTGATGTTGCTGTCCGTCACCGAGACCTCGAGACCCGGAGTCGTCCCGCCGTCGATGAACAGGCCGGAGCCGTGCTGGAGCCCGAACAGGCCGCCCCCCTGGCTGTTGCCGACATCGTCGATGTCGGATTCGGCGATCGCCCCGGATGAGTTGAAATAGCCGATGCCGGTCAGCTCGTCGCCGTTGCTGCCGGGCGTCGTGTCGCCCGCGAAGCTGCCGTCGACGTCGATCCCGGTGATGTCGACATCGGTCGAATCGTTGACCGCGATGACCGCGCGCACGTCCTGCCCGTAGGTCTCGCTGAAGGCGTTGACGGCGAGCGCGGCCGGGGCCTTGACGACCACGGTAGCGCCGGGGACGGCAAGGAGGGTGAGGCCGTCGAAGCCCTCGATCGTCAGCTGCTCGGTATAGGTGCCGCCGGCGACGTAGATGGTGTCACCGTCGCCGGCCGCGTCGATCGCTTCCTGGATCGTGGCGAAGCCGCCCGAGCCGACCAGCAGGATATTGCCGGCCGCGCCCTCGACGATCTCGACCCCGACCAGGCGGTCGGTGCCCTCGGTGGCGGTGGCGACGGTCCAGCCGGCCTGGTCGCCGGCCGTCTCGGGGTCCGCGTCCACGACCGGAGTCAGGTCGGCGAGGGTGATCGCATCGGCGAAATAGGCGGTGTCGGTGCCGCTGCCGCCGACGAGGATGTCGTCGCCGGCGCAGCCGTCGAGCAGGTCGTCGCCCGAGCCCGCGTCGATATAATCGTCGCCACCTTCGCCGTGGAGCGCGCTGCCGCTTCCGGCCGTGGTGTCGGCGAGATAGTCGTCATAGTCGGTGGCGGTGATGTCCTGGCCGGTGCCGTAGGCGAAGATGCCGACCGGGCGTCCGCCGGTCGGGTCGAAGACGTTGCCCGAGCCGAAGAAGGCGCCGACGTCCTCGACCGCGTCGAGAGCGCCATAGCCGACATGGCCGAAGCTCGAGTTGGTGAAATCGTTGCCGGAGATGAGGGTGCCGTCTTCCCAGTCGTCGCCGGTCAGGGCGACGCCGTTGCCGTCGAAGCTGTTGCCGATGGCGATGAACTGGGTGGTCGGGTTGAAGTAGGTGCCGTTGGTCCAGTCGTCGATCCGGCTGTCGCTGAGCTCGAGGCCGGTGACCCCCCCGCCATAGGGCGTGAGGATGCCGGTGCCGGCGCTGCCGTCGCCCTGGACGATGAGGTTGGTCAAGGTGACGTCGTCGGCATCGACGTAGATGCCCGCGGGGTTGCCGGCGAGCATTCCGCCGCCGAGGATGGTGAGGCCGTCGAGGGTCGCGCCCGCGGCGGTCATGTGGAAGCCGCCGTCGACGATCGTCTCGGGGTTGCGCGGGTCGCCGGCGGGAATGCCGGAGTTCATTCCGGAGATGGTGACGTCCTTGTCGACCGTCACCAGCTCCGCATAGGTGCCGGAGGCGACGAGGATGGCGTCGCCGTCGCTCGCCGCGTCGACCGCCGCCTGGATGGTGGTGAAGCCGCCGGAGCCGACCAGGAGCACGTTGCTCCCCGACCCGCTGTCGATGATCTCGACGCCGGTGATCGTGTCGGTGCCTTCGCTGGCGGTGGTGATGGTCCAGCCGGGCTGGTTGCCGGGGGTCGACGGATCGGCGTCCGCCGCCGGCGAGATGGTGAAGGTCGAGTCGGCCAGGACGATCGTGTCCGTACCGCCTCCGCCGATCATCGTGTCGTCGCCGGTGCCCCCGTCGAGCGTGTCGTTGCCGTCGTTGCCGACGAGCCGGTCGTCGCCGCCGCGGCCGTGGAAGACGTAGGTTTCGCCGGCGGTCTCGCCGCGGATCAGGTTGCTGAGCTCGGTGCCGTAGACGGTCTGGGCGGCCGGCGTGCCGTCCCCATAAGCGAAGATCGAGGTCGGCCGGTTGGTTCCTCCGAACGTGTTGCCGGCGCCGAAATAGGCCCCGACGTCGTCGACCGTGTCGAGCACGCCGTAGCCGATGTGCGATCCGACGCTGTTGGTGAAGCTGTTGCCCGAAAGCAGCGTCGAATCGTCCCAATCGTCGCCGACGATGGCGTTGCCGTTGCCGTCGAAGCTGTTGTCGGAGGCGGTGAAGCCGGTCGTCGGGTTGAAATAGGCGCCCTGGTCCCAGCCCGTGACGAGGCTCCGGGTGACGAGCAGGCCGGTCACTCCGCCGTTGTAGGGCGTGAGCAGGCCAGGGGTGGCGGTGCCGTCGCCCTCGACCACCAGATTGGCGAGCGTGACGTCGTCGGCGTCGACATAGATCCCGGCCGGGTTGCCGGCGATCGTGCCCCCGCCGAGCACCTTGAGGCCGTCGAGGGTCGCCCCGGCGGCGTGCATGTAGAAGCCGCCGTCGATAATCGCCTCGGCGCCGCGCGCGCCGCTGCCGAGGACGCCATTGTTCGGGCCGGTGATGGTGATGTCGACGTCGACCGTGACGATCTCGGCATAGGTGCCGGCGGCGACGCTGATCGTATAATCGGCCGAGGCGGCGTCGACCGCCGCCTGGATGGTGCCGAAGGTGCCGACGAGGATCGCCGTTCTCGTCGAACAGCTGGACCGGCTGGGTGAGGTCGAGGACGACATCGCCGAAGCTCAGCTTCTCGACGCTGGTCAGGCCGTCGGCGCCTTCGTCGCCATTGCCGGCATCGGTGTCGGTGACCGAGCTGTAGCCGATGACATGGCCGCTGCCGTCGGTGACGGTGACGATCGTGTAGCCGCCGCGCGGGCCGGCGTAGACCGCGGTGTCGGTGCCGCTGCCGCCGTCGAGGCTGTCGTCGCCGCCATTGCCCTTCAGCAGATCGTCGCCGCCGAGGCCCGACAGGCTGTCGTTGCCGGCGCCGCCGAACAGGATGTCGTCGGCCTCCGAGCCGTCGACGTCATAGGGCGTCGCGAGCGCCGGATTGGGCTCGAAGTCGACGCCGGCCGCGAACGGATCGGTCGTGTCGACGTCGGTGATCGTGTTGTTCTCGATCAGGATGCCCTGGGGGGTCACGTCGTCGTAGACGCCGATGCCGGTGTCGACGTGGGAGATGATGTTGCCGCTGATCGATCCGCCGCTGTTGGTGCCGAACACGTAGATGCCGACCACCTTGGCGGCGAGACTGTCGTCGTTCGATCCGACGATGATGTTGTTCTGGATGTTGAGGTCGGTGTTGCCGAAGGCGAGGATCGCCCCCGAATAGGCGTTCGCCGGGCCGGCATAGCCGATACCGGTGATGGTGTTGCCGGAGATGGTGCCGGTCGAGTTGCGTGACCTGGATTCCGTTCTGGGCGATCACGCCCTGGGCGCCGCCGCCGGTGATGGTCACGCCGGTGATGTCGAGGATCGCGCCGTTGAACGTCGTCGCGTTCTTCTGGAAGTCGCTGATCGAACCGCCGGTCATCGTGAATGGCTGCTGGGTGTCGTTGTCGACGACCACGCCGACTCCGCGCTGCACGCCGCTCACCGTCGGCTCACCGCCTGGGGCGTTGCCGCCCGGATAGGGATCGCGCACTCCGGTGACGTCGACGTCGAGCAGGCTGCCCGAGGAATTGCGATAGAAGATCCCGTAGAAATTGGCCTGGCCCGCGCCGCCGCCCTCGTCGACCGTATTGCCGGCGCCGTTGCCGTCGATGTCGATATTCTCGAGGACGACGTTCTGGCTGTTGAGCACCGTGAAGACCGCGTGGACCTCGCGGTCGCTCGACGAGCGCGCGGTCTCGACGACGTCGGCGGGCGCCTCGATCGTCACCTGGGCGCCGTCGGCGGCCCGGATGGTGAGATTGTCGAGGTCGTTGACGACGACCTGCTCGACATAGGTGCCGGCCGCGACGAGGATGATGTCGCCGTCGTTGGCGGCGTCGACCGCCGCCTGGATGGTCGCGAATCCGCCCGAGCCGACGAGCAGGATGTCGGCGCCCGGCCCGACGGTGACGTCGACCCGCTCGACGTTGGTGAGCGTGTCGACGCCTTGCGACGAGGTCACCGTCCAGCTCGCGCCGTTGGCGACGAAGGTCGCGCCCGAGCCGACGACGGCGGTGTCGATTCCGGAACCGCCGTCGATCGCATCGTCGCCGGCGCCGCCGCGCAGCGAATCGGTGCCGCCGCGGCCGAACAGCGAGTCGTTGCCGTTGCCGCCGTTGAGCACGTCGGTGTCCGCGGCGCCCGTATTGGAGCTGGCGTTGCCGTCGATGACGTCGTCGAACGTGCTGCCGGTCAGGATGTCGTCGCCCGAGCCGCCGAGGAGGACGATCAGGTCGTTGGAATTGCCGACCGGAGTCAGGGTGTCGAACGCCATGCCGGCGTTGAAGGTCACGTCCTTCGGTGATGTTGCGGAAGTTGAACTCGGTGCCGACGTTCTGGAAATCGTTGCCCAGGGCGGCGATTCCGTCCTCGGTGGTCGCGACCGACAAAGCGGTGCCGAGGTTGCGCAAATTGTTGTGCTCGAGCACCGAGATGGAGCCGCCGGCGCCGTCGATGGAGAGGCCGGTGCGGGTCCATTCGATGATGTTGCTGGTCGCGGTCAGGGTGGTTCCGCCGCCGTCGAACCAGATGCCGATGCCCCACGAGGCGTCGCCGAACAGGCCCTGCTGCGAACCGGAGATGAGGTTGGCGGTGAAGGTCAGCTGGCCGTCGGGGAGGGCGACGGAGGAGATCGCCCGGTCCTCGACGCCGTTGGCGCCGCCGACGACGGTCGACCAGAAGATCGAGTTGGAGACGGTGTGGCCGGTGGGGCCGCCGCCGGTCAGGAACTGCAGGGTCGGGTTGGACGGACCGCCGCCGGTCGTCGTCGAGTCGTTGAGGAAACGGATTCCGGTCAGGATGACATTGTCCTCGGCGGTGACCTTGGCATGGCCGACGATGGTCGTCTCGCCGACTCCGCCGGCGGCGTCGCGGCCGGTGACCGCGCTCGTCCGGGCGCCGAGGATCCGGACTCCGACGTTGATGATCAGGTCCTCGTCATAGGTGCCGGCCGCGACCCGGATCGTATAATTGTCCTGGGCGCTGTCGATCGCGGCCTGGATGGTGGTGAAGGTCGCGACCAGCTGGTTGGTCTGGTCGAACAGCTGGACCGGCAGGGTCGCATCCAGGGTTCGGTTGGTGAACTGGACCCGCTCGACGCTGGTGAGGGAATCCGCGCCCTCGTTGCCGTTGCTCGGCTCGTTGTCGGAGACCGAGGAGAAGCCGACGATCCGCCCGCCCGCGCCGGTGATCATGCCGATCGAATAATCGCCGCGATGGCCGTCGTAGACGGCCGTATCGGTGCCGTCGCCGCCGTTCAGGCTGTCGTTGCCCGCTCCGCCGTGCATCGTGTCGTTGCCGCCCTCGCCGTTGAGCGTGTCGACTCCGCTGCCGCCGTCGAGATTGTCGGAATCGTCGCCGCCGTGAAGCGTGTCGGCGCCGCTGCCGCCGAGCAGGATGTCGTCGCCGGCGTTGCCGGTGACGACGTCGTTGTCGTCGCCGCCGCTCAGCGTATCGCCGCCGCCGTTGCCGAACAGCTGGTCGCTGCCGGCGCCGCCGGAAAGGGCGTCGCCCTCCTCCCCGCCCCAGGCGCGGTCGTCGCCGCCGCGGCCGTCATAGCCGAAGGCGCCGGTGACGCCGTAGCTGCCCGCCGCCGTCTCGCCGTCGAACGCCTCGTTGAAGTCGGTGCCGAGGATGTTGTGGGTGAAATTGGTCGGCAGGATCTGCACCGGGCGGGCGATCCCGCTGTTGGTGATCGTGTTGCCGGTGACGAAGGTGGCGAGATCGACCGTGTCCGGGCCGAACGGGTAGAAATTGAGGGTTCCGGCATAGATTCCGTCGAACGCGTTGTTCGCGATCGCGGTCAGTGCGCTCTCCGAGTTGATGCCGTTGCCGAGGCCGCTGATCGGCCCGCCGTCGCCCTGGAAGCGGTTGTCGTGGATCGAGCCGGACGTGCCGGACGAGATGTAGGCGCCGATCGAATAGCCCTGGACGAGGTTGAAGGCGACGTCGAGCCCGGTGGTGCCGGCCTGGGTGACGATCGCCGTGTCGCCGCTACCGTCGAGGATCGAGTTGCGCAGAGTGAAACCGTTCGCCCTGACCTCGACCGCGGTGTTGCCGAGCGAGCCCGCCGCGGCGCCGACCAGCTTGAGGCCGTCGAGCGTGGCGCCGGCCGCGTTGATGACGATCTGGCCGTCGATGACGGTTTCGTCCCCGCGCGCGGCGGTGCCGGCGACTCCGTGATTGTTGACGCCGAGGATGGTGACGTCCTTGTTCACGTCGAGAGTTCTCGGTCCAGGTGCCCGAGGCGACGACGATGATGTCGCCGTCCGACGACGCGTCGATCGCCGCCTGGATGCTGGCATAGCCGCCGTTGCCGACGAGGCGGGTCACGCCCGCGGCGCCGTCGTTGACGATCTCGACCGTCTCGAGCGTGTCGGTGCCGTCGCTCGCCGTGGTCACCGTCCAGCCGGTCGCCGTCTCGGCGATCGTCGCGGCGCCGTCGTAATTGGCCGTGTCGAGGCCACCGTCGCCGTGGATCGTGTCGTTGCCCGCCGCGCCTCGGAAGCTGTCGTTGCCGCCGAGCCCGCGGAAGGTGGAATCGTTGCCCGACCCGGCGACGAACTCCTCGCCGAAGAAGCCGTCGGCATATTCGGTGCCGGTGACGTCCTGGCCGCCGGCGCTGCCGTCGCCGTAGGCGAAGATCCCGACCGCCCGGGCGCCGGTGCCGGCGAAGCTGTTGTTCGTGCCGACGAAGTCGCGCAGGTCCTCGACGCTGAGATAGGTGCCGTAGCCGATGTGCGAGCCGACGCTGTCGACGAAGGCGTTGTCGTCGATGAACGAGCCGGCGGCCCAGCCGTCGCCGAGCAGGTGGTTGCCGTTGCCGGTGAAGCTGTTGCCGGTGGCGGTGAAGCCGGTGGTCGGGTTGAAATAGGCGCCGGCGCCCCAGTCGGTGACGAGGCTGTCGCTGAGGACGAGGCCGGTGACCCCGCCGTTATAGGTCGTCTGGATGCCGTAGCCGCTGTCCGGACCGTCGAGGATCAGGTTGGCCAGGGTGGCGTTGTCGTTGTTGACCCAGATCGCCGTGATGTCCTGCCCGAAGAGCGGGGCCCCGGTGATGGTCAGCCCGTCGAGCGTGACCCCGTCCGCGACGATCGAGACCAGGCCGTTGACCACCGCCTCGCCGACGCGCGCTCCGGAGACCGGAGTGCCCGCGTTGGAGCCCTCGATGGTGATGTCCTTGTTGACGTTCAGATTCTCGTTGTAGGTGCCGGCCGAGGCGACGACCCGATAGCCGGTCGAGGCGGCGTCGATGGCGGCCTGGATGGTCGTGAAGGTGCCGACGAGGACGTCGCCGGAATCGTAGAGCAGGACCGGGCCGGTCAGGCTGATCGACATGTCGGCGAACTGGACCGTCTCGACTCCGCTCAGCGTGTCGGTGCCCTCGTCGGCCGTCGCGTCGGCGACGAGCGGGAAGTTGTCGGTGACGGTATAGCCGGTGATCGCGCCGTTGGTGAATACCGGGGCGACGGTGTAATTCGCCCGGCCGCCCTCGTAATGGGCGGTATCGGTGCCGAGGCCGCCGGCGATCGTGTCGTTGCCGCCGCGCCCCATCAGGGCGTCGTTGCCGCCGTTGCCGGTCAGGACGTTGGCCGCGGCGTTGCCGACCAGCTGGTCGCCGCCGCCGCCGCCGGTCGCGTTCTCGATGACCACGCCGTTGGCGATCGTATAGCCGCCGCGATAGGTCTGGACGCCCGGCGCGTTGATGAACGAGAGCGGGCCGCCGCCGGTCGCGGTGAAGTCGAGAGTCGCCGCGGTGAGGTCGATGATGGCGTTGACGGTGCCGCCATAGGCGATCGTGTCGGTTCCGCCGGAATCCCAGATGCACTCCCACAAGGCGTCGTTCTCGACGTCGGTGATCGTGTAGACATTGTCGCCCGCATTGTGGGCATGGATCCCGTAGCGCTGCTGGAGGACGGCGATGTCGAAGGCGCTGAGCGAGCCCGACCAGCCGTTGTCGACATTGCCGAGGTTGAGCGACGTCGTCCCGTCCGGATGCGTCTGGTACGCGTCATTGTAGGACATGACGGTATAGACGCCCTGGTTGAGGTTGTAGACGCTGTAGAAGCCGGTCGAGTTGAGCACGCCCGGCATGATCTGCGAGCCGCCGCCGGCGTCGTGGGCGTGCGAGAGGCCGTGGGCGTGGCCGAATTCGTGAAGGATCGTCCCGAAGGAGAAGCCGCCCCGCTCGAGGCTGGTCTGGTCGCCCGGAATGTCCTGGGTGGAGACTCCCAGCTTGTCCCAGCCGCCGCTGTTGACGTTGAAGATGCCGATGCCCTGCTGGGAGCCGAAGACCGGATCCTGCGGGTAGAAATAGGCTCCGAAATTGCCGGTGTTGACGGTGTTCAGGCGGAACTCGGCCTGGTTGATGTCATTGGTCTCGACATATTGGATGCCGGTGATCTTGGTGAATTCGAGCAGAGCCTGCATCACCGCCGCCTTCTCGGTGGCGTTCCAGCCGAAGGTGACGAGACCCGGCTCGCCGAACGTCTCGCCGGGCGCTCCGAAATAGACATAGGCCGTCGGCACTCCGCCGACGTCGACGGTGTCGATATCGTCGGCGCTCGCCCAGTCGATCGCGTCGAGCGGATCGAGGCCGGCGAAATTCACGTCGGTGACGTTGATCGCGTAGCCGCCCACCGTGTTGGCGCGGGCGTGGACGTCGAGATAATAGGTGCCGGTCTCGGTGACGGTGAAGCCGAGACCCGAGCTCAGGTCGGTGCCGATATTGTCGTTCTGGGCGCGGTTGTTGTTGACGATCGAGCCCGCCGAATTGCGCAGGGTGATGAAGGTGTTGAGGGCGTTGTTGCCGCCGCCCGCCGGGGCTCCGTCCCAGCCGCCGGCGACCTCGAACAGGTAGAAATGGCCCGCCTGGAGGGTGATCGCATAGCGGTCGGTGTCGCCGTCGAGGGTGGGGGTGATCGGCGACTGGTTGCCGGTTCCGAACTCGCGGAAGCCGAAGGTCGTGCCGAGGCCGATCGAGCCGGCGGTGGCGTTGGTGAAGCCGATCGAGTCGGTGCCCTGGACCCGGACGTCGACCGTATAGGCGCCGACGTCGTTGGCGCCGTTGTTGAACGCTCCGGCGCGGATGACGAAGTCGCCGGTCTCCGCCGCGGTGAAGGTGATCAGCGAGTTGCGGCTGGTGCCGCCGTCGTCGTCGGAGCCGATCAGGGTCACTCCGTCGGGCGCGTAGACCTGGAGCAGCGGGTCGTTCATCGCGCCCGGGCCGGTGCCGCGAAGGGAGATGAGGTAGGTCTGGCCGGCGACCAGCGAGACGGTGATGTCGTCGGTGTCGCCGTCGACGTCGACGATTCCGGAGACCGAGCCGCCGACGGTCACGCTCATCGCGCCCTCGTCGAAAATCTCGAAGCCGGGGGTGGGCGCCGCGGCGATCGACGGGTCGCCGCCGCGCTGCGCGTGGAAGTGGATCAGCATCTCCTTGGGCTCGAAGCATTCGAGCACGGTGATCCCGGAGGCTTCGCCCTCCTCCTCGGCGAGGACGAGGTCGCCCGCCGCCGGGTCCGACTGCGGCGTGACCAGCGGGCTGACGACGACCGCCGGGTCCTGGCCGGCGAGGGCCGCGGGGCTGGCGAAGGACGCCGTCAGGTTCAGGCTCTCCGGATCGAACCGGCCGCCGCCCCATTCCGGGCTGGCGATCTCGGCGACGTTCGCGAAGATGGTCTTGGACGCCTTGGACATATCGATCCCCTTCACCGCGGAAATGCGGTGCTTTTAGAAAACTGGAAATTCGGAGCTTCCAAAAACTGGAAACATGCAACATGCTCGGCCCGGACAACATGCCCCCGCCCATCCCCCTCAGTGCAATGCTGGCCCTCGCCGGGCTCGCCGCGGGATGCGCGGAGCGGCCGGCGGGCGCCGCCGACGGGGCGAAGGCCGGCAAGGAGGCGCCGAGGATGGAAGGGGATACGAATGGGACAGACGGGGTGAGCGGCCTGCCTTCGTCTTTCGGGCGGTCGTTCGCCACGCTCGACGAATATCTCGAACATTTGCGCCGCTATGCGGGCACCGTCGATCAGCCCTGGTATCGCAAGGTCGGCCCGGATTCCTACGAGCTGGTGACGACGATGAAGCCCGCGCCGCCGCCGAAAACCTACACTCGGGAGGAGCTGATGCGAAAATTCGGCTTCGCGCGCTGAACGCCTGACTCCGTTCGCCACGGCGCCCAGGCGCGGGCCCGCCGCGATCACTGCATGTTTCCGGGGTCGGAGCCGACCGCTGCCGAGGACGGGCTGAGGCCGTCGGCAGAGGGGTCGCTGTGCAAAGGCTCAACCATTCGAAGACCCCCCACGGCTCTTCCGGAAGAATAAAAGGGGGGCATCGCCGGATGCTTCCATGGCCAGAGCGGCTGTCGGCTCTGACGGCCGCTCAGCTCGGCATGGAAAGTCCGAATTTCCCCCCCGCTCGCGCCGCCTCGGATTCTGCTTCCGAGGTCGATTCGCGTCGTCCCATCTACCGACGCCGTTAACGGTTAGTCAAGCGACATATGCTTGATTTCTCTAACGAATTTCGGAAACCGAGGGCCCCGCCGAGGGCCCGCCTTAACCATCGGGCCCCAGGAGGCTGTAAACGCTATCTTTTTATGCAATTCCCTAGGGGACGAAATTTCGGCGCCGCGGTCCCGAGCGGGAACGGGATCACCAAGCCGGCGCTGCCGCCCTCGACCCCCAAACAGCCGCTCAAACCCGGGGTCGAGCCGGTCAGAGGATGAAATCGCCCGGTCCGACCGGCGCCGCCGTCGTGTGGAAGGCGATGACGATATCGCCGTCGCCGTCGCCGTCGGTGTCGCCGGCGATCCAGCGGTAGCCGCCGCTGTCGTAGGTGCGCAGCTGCCCGGCGACGCCACTGAACGCGTTCGATCCGATCCAGCTGAAGGCCTGGTTGCCCGCCGCCGCCGAGTTGGCGTCGACCCGGCTGAGGTCGATCTTGTCGAGCCCGCTCTTGAAGTCGCCGATCAGATCCTCGCGGCCGGGCGCCGAATCCGACGCGGCGTCGTAGCGGAACGTGTCCGCGCCTCCGAAACCGGCGACGCTGTCGGCCCCGCCGCCGCCGATGAGGATGTCGGAACCCGCGCCGGCATAGATTGTATCGTGGCCGCCGCCACCGAGCAGGATCAGATTGCCGTCCAGCTCGGCCCGCCCGTCGATCCCGACCACCTGACCGAGCGCGATGGAATGGCCGTTGACGATCAGCGTGCCGCCCGCGGCGACGTTGCCGTTGTTGAGGACCAGCTGATAGCTCGGTTTCTGAGTGGGATCGGTCGCGAAATGGTTGTTGAGCGAGATCGACTCGATGTTCGTAAAGGCGTTCGCGGCGAACTCGATCCGGGTCAGACCGCTTCCCGCGCTGATCACCAGAGCGTCGCGCCCGCCGCCGCCGTCGACCCGGTCGCCCGCGCCCCAGCGGCCGCCCTCGAAGAAGAAGACGTCCGCCCCGGCGCCGCCCTTGAGGATGTCGACGCCGTGGCCGCCGTAGACGAGGAACGTGCCGTTGCTCTCGGCCGAGCCGTTGAAGGTGAAGTCCTCGCCCACCCGAAGCGACTGGGCGTTGACGATCAATTGCTGGCCGGCGAGCACGTTGCCGTCGGCCGTGGTGACGCTGAAATCGTAGAAATTGTTGGCCATGTCGCCGAAGGCCGCATTGGCGCCGCTCTGGATCGAGATCGACTCGATCCCGACCAGATTGGCGGCGGTGAGCACCGCCGTGACATTGCCCTGGAGGACGATGGCGTCGCGGCCGGTGCCGCCGTCGGCGACGTCGCCGGCGGAAAGGTTCGGGCCGAGATACAGCAGGTCGTCGCCGCCGCCGCCGTTCAGAGCGTCGCTGCCGGCCCCGGCGATCAGGAGATCGTCGCCGCCGCCGCCGTTGAGCGAATCGTTGCTTATCCCCCCGGCGAGGACGTCGTTGCCGCTCGTGCCGGTCAGCTGGCCACCCGCGCCGGCCGAAACGGCCACCGCGGTGGTCGCGATCGTCATGTCCTGGCCGCCGCCCCCGGTTCCCGCCCCGTCGATGAGCCGGATCGAGATCGATCGGGTGCCGGGGGTCGGAGTCGCCGAGGCGTTCGAATAGGCGACCGACTGAACGAGGGTCGAGATCCGCGCCGCCGTGGCGCCGCTGCTGAACAGGACGATGAGCGGCTCGCCATTGGCGCCGGTCCCGCCCGGGGCGACCGTCC
This sequence comes from uncultured Alphaproteobacteria bacterium, assembly GCA_963716155.1. GTDB lineage: Bacteria > Pseudomonadota > Alphaproteobacteria > Sphingomonadales > Sphingomonadaceae > Allosphingosinicella. The sequence continues at coordinate 394,267 of OY970297.1, read as the reverse complement.
CGACCAGAACGCCGGAGACGCTGACCCGGCTGCCGACATTGGTGCCGTCCGAAAGGGTGACCGGCCCCGCCGCGAAGCCCAGCCGGTCCTCGGCCGCCACCTCGCCGGCTCCGATCTCGACCGCCAGCCGCCCGCCGGCGAAGTTCGGAGCGGCCGAGGCCTGGACCCGGAACACCTCGCCGCCGAGATCGGTGATGTAGAGACGGCCCGCCGAATCGGTCGCGAAGCTGGTGATCTGGTTGATCGCGCCGGCATCGGGCGTGAAAGCGGTGTTGCGAAGCGTGAAGCCGCTGCTCGGCAGGGTCGAGCCCTGGACCAGCGAGCCTGAAGGGACCGACCAGATTTCGTCGAAGAAGTCGCCGAACAGATATTGGCCGTCGAGGCCGGCGATCGGCCCGCGATAGACGAGGCCTCCGGTGACCGAATTGCCCTGGAAGGGACCCGTGCCGTGGCCATATTGGGCGACCGGACGGGTGAAGGCCGGATTGTCCGCGCCGATCGTCCCCTCCTGCAGGTTCCAGCCGAAGTTGAGCCCGGCCTGGCCGGCCGGGGCGAGGTCGATCTCTTCGAGCGACCCCTGGCCGACGTCGCCGATCCAGAAATTGCCGGTGACCGGGTCGAAGCTGGCCCGGAACGGGTTCCTGAGACCCGACGCCCAGATCTCGTCGAGGCCGGCGGTCGCCCCGGCATAGGGATTGCCGGCGGGAATCGCATAGTCGCGGTCGGCATCGCCCGGAAAGGCGTCCGAGCCCGGGTCGATCCGGAGCACCTTGCCGAGCAGGCTGCTCAGCGACTGGGCATTCGATCCCACCGCTCCGTCCCCGGTCGGGATGTAGAGCATATTGTCCGGCCCGAAGCCGATCCAGCCGGCATTGTGGTTGCTCGCCCCCGGGTGCGGGAGCAGGAGGATGCGGTCGGCGGTCGCGGCGTCGGCCTGGTTCATGTTGCCGGGCAGGGTCGAGTAGCGGCGGACCTCGTTGTCGCCGTTCAAATTGGTCATGTAGATGTAGAAGATCCCGCTGGTCGCGAAGTCCGGCGCCAGCGCGAAGCCGAGCAGGCCCTGCTCGCCCGACGTCGCGACCTGGCCGGCGACGCTCAGGAACGGGGTCGCGGCGATGGCGCCGGTGGCCGGGTCGAGGATCCGGATCGAGCCGCTCTTCTCGACGACGTACATCCGGCCCGAACCGTCGGGCACCTCGAGAATGAACAGGGGCCCGCCCGTGAAGCCGGTCCCGACCCGGACGACCTCGAAGCCGAACGGATCGGCATCGCTGATCGCCGCATTGGCGAGGGCATCGAGGCGGACCGGCCCTCCGCCGGAGTCGTACGTGACCCCGTCGCCGTTCAGCCTGGCCATGACGGGTGCGCTATTGGGCACGAGCAACCCTCCCGGTGCCCCTTCTCAACGCCCATGGCGGGGCGGCGTTCCCCTCGCGCGGAGGCGCCCTCTTGGCGGCCGGGGACCGCGTTTCCGTTTAGAGCAGGAAGTCCGCCGGCCCGACCGGCGCCGCGCTCGGGTGGAAGGCGATGAGGATGTCGGCGTCGGAATCGCCGTCCGTGTCGCCCGCGATCCAGCGATAGCCGCCGCTGTCGTAGGTGCGCAGCTGGCCGGCGACCCCGCTGAACGCCGCCGCCCCGATCCAGCTGAAGGCCTGGTTGCCCGCCGCCGCCGAATTGGCGTCGACCCGGCTGAGGTCGATCTTGTCGAGCCCGCTCTTGAAGTCGCCGATCAGGTCCGCCTGGCCCGGCGCCGAGTCCGTGGCGGAATGGTAGCGGAACGTGTCCGCGCCGCCCGACCCCGCCAGGCTGTCGGCGCCGCCGCCGCCGACGAGCGTGTCGTTGCCGGCGCCGCCGGTGACCGCATTGGCCGTTGCGTTGCCGGTCAGCAGCTGGCCGGAGGCGGCGGTGCCGCGCAGATTCTCGACATTGGCTCCGAGCGTATAGGAAGAGAGAGCGGTCCGCACCTCGTCGATGCCGGCGTTCGCCGCCTCGCTCACGCCGTCACCGCCGCCGATCACGTAGACATCGTTGCCGAGCCCGCCCGCCAGAGTGTCGGCTCCGCCCCCGCCGCCGTCGAGCGTGTCGTTGCCGACGCCGCCGATGATCGTGTTGGCGATGCCGTTGCCGGTCAGCTTCTGGCCCGTCGTGGCGGTGCCGCGCAGAGTCTCGACGTTCGCTGTGAGCGTGTAGGAAGAGAGCGCCGTGCGCACTTCGTCGGTGCCGGCGTTCGCCGCCTCGCTGACGCCGTCGCCGCCGCCGACCACGTAGATGTCGTTGCCCAGCCCGCCGGCCAGGGTGTCGGCGCCGCCTCCGCCGCCGTCGAGAGTGTCGTTCCCCACGCCGCCGGTGATGGTGTTGGCGATGCCGTTGCCGGTCAGGATCTGGCCCGAGGTGGAGGTGCCGGTCAGCCTCTCGACATTGGAGGTGAGCAAGTAGGAACCGAGCGCGGTTCTGACTTCGTCGGTGCCCGCATTGGCGACCTCGCTCACGACATCGCTGCCGCCGACGACGTAGACGTCGTTGCCGAGCCCGCCCGCCAAAGTGTCGGCGCCGCCGCTGCCGCCGTCGAGCCGGTCATTGCCGCTGCCGCCGGTGATGACGTTGGCGATGCCGTTGCCGGTCAGTACCTGGCCCGAGGCGGAAGTGCCGGTCAGCCTGTCGACGTTCGCGGTGAGAACGTAGGAGCTGAGCGCGGTCCTGACCTCGTCGGTGCCCGCATTGAAGGCCTCGCTCACAATGTCGCCGCCGCCGACGATGTAAAGGTCGTTGCCGAGCCCCCCCGCCAGGGTGTCGGCGCCGCCGCCGCCGCCGTCGAGCGTGTCGCTGCCGGAGCCTCCGGCGATGCTGTTGGCTAGACCGTTGCCGGTCAGGATCTGGCCCGAGGTGGAGGTGCCCGTGAGCCTCTCGACGTTCGCGGTGAGCACGTAGGACGCAAGCGCGGTCCTGACCTCGTCGGTGCCGGCATTGGCGGCCTCGCTGAGGATGTCGCCGACGACAACGACATAGACGTCGTTGCCGAGCCCCCCCGCCAGCGTGTCGGCGCCGCCGCCGCCGTCGAGCCGGTCGTTGCCGGAGCCTCCGCTGATGACGTTGGCGAGGCCGTTGCCGGTCAGGATCTGGCCCGAGGAGGAGGTTCCGGTGAGCTTCTCGACGTTGGCGCCCAGTCCATAGGAGGCAAGCGCGGTTCGCACCTCGTCCGTGCCGGCGTTCGCCGCCTCCGTGACCGTGTCGCCGGCGTCGACCGTGTAGATGTCGTTGCCGAGGCCGCCGGCAAGCGCGTCGGCGCCCCCGCCGCCGTCGATCCGGTCGTTGCCCGAGCCGCCGATTATGACGTTGGCGAGGCCGTTGCCGGTCAGGATCTGACCCGAGGCGGAGGTTGCGGTCAGCTTCTCGACATTGGCGGTGAGCGTATAGGCGGCGAGCGCGGTTCGGACCTCGTCGGTTCCGGCATCGGCGGCCTCCGTCACGACGTCGCCGGCGTCGACCAGGTAGAGATCACTGCCGAGCCCGCCCTCCAGAGTATCGGCGCCGAGGCCGCCGTCGATGCGGTCCGCCCCGCCCCCTCCGGTGATGAGATTGACGACTCCATTGCCGGTGAGGACCAGCCCGGCGGCCGAGTTGGCGCCGAGATTCTCCAGATTGGCCCCCAGCGTGAGATCGATCGCCGTCAGCACCGTGTCCGTGCCGGCGCCGGCGGCTTCGACGATCTGGTCGAGGATCTGGTCGACGACGTAGATATCGTCGCCCAGGCCTCCCGCCATGCGGTCCGCCCCGCCAAGGCCGTCGAGGCGATTGGCGCCATCGTTTCCGGTGATGAAATTGGCCAGCGCGTTGCCCGTGGCGTTGGCCGCGGCCGCGCCGGTGAGGACGAGGTCCTCGACCTCGGCGCCCAGGGTGAAGGTGACGCTGCTCCTGACGCTGTCCACGCCTTCGCCCGCATTCTCGACCGCCTTGTCGCCGACATTGTCGACGACGTAGACATCGTCGCCCGCGCCGCCGCGCATCGTGTCCGCGCCGCCGCCCCCGTCGAGCCGGTTCGCGACTCCGTCGCCGGTGAGGGTGTCGGCGAACCCGGAGCCGGTCAGATTCTCGATCTCGGCCAGGGTGTCGACGCCGCCGCCGCCGGTATTCTGGGCCGCGGCGACGGCGAGGCTCACGACCACCGCCGAAGCCGCCGAAAAATAGCCGACCGTGTCCTCGCCGTCGCCTCCGGTCAGCCGGTCGCTGCCGCCGCGTCCCTCCAACAGATCGTCGCCGCCGCGGCCCGTGATCGAATCGTCGCCGGAGCTGCCAAGGATGACATTGGCCAGGGCGTTGCCGTTGACGAAGCCGTTGGCGAGCATGGTCACATTCTCGACATTGTCGGGCAGTTCGAGCTGGCTTCCCGCCGCCGCGAACTCGATCAGGTCGGTGCCTTCGCCGGTCACTTCCCAGATGAGATCGGAGCCGTCGTTGAAGAGATAGACGTCGTTCCCGGCGCCGCCCCAGGCGAGGTCCGAGCCCGCGCCGCCCTCGAGCCGGTCGCCGGCCGCCGAACCGACCAGCATGTCGTTGCCGTCGCCGCCCTTGAGGACGCTTCCTCCCGCCGTGGCGACGAGGAGATCGGACGCGGCCGTGCCGTTGATCGTCGGAGTCGCGGCGAGGATCAGGTCGGACTGGGCGATGCTGCCCTTGACCCGGACGGTCAGCGAGCCCGCGGCGGTGTTGGCGACGAGCTGGGTGAAGCCCGCGCCGGCGGTCAGCGAAACCGACTGGACGGCGAGGGCGCTGAGGTCGATCCGGTCGGTGCCGGTGACGAAATCGATGATCGTGTCGGGCGCCGCGGCGGTCGAATTGGCCAAAGCGAGATAGCCGAAGACGTCGCGGCCGGCGCCGCCGGTCAGACTGTCCGCGCCGCCGCCGCCGCGAAGATAATCGTCGCCCGCCTCGCCGTTCAGGACGTTGCCGGCCGCCGACCCGACGAGAATGTCGCCGCCGCTCCCGGCCAGGACGGCGCCCTGCTGCGCGGCGCCGGCGCCGAACCACAGGTTCCTTCCCCCGCCCAACCGGGCCTCGCCGACGACCTCGCCCCAATTCTCGAACCGGCCGTCGCCGTCGGCGAGGGCGATCGTGCCGACGATCCGGCCGAAATTGTAGAAGTCGGCGCGCCCGGCGATGCCGAACGAGGCGGAGCCTTCGATCGCCCTGGTGCCGCTGATCAGCCCGTGATTGACGTAGGCCGAGCTCCACGCGCTCGCAACGTAGGTCAGCCCAGTCGTGCTGCCTGAGGCGCCGGCGGCGAGATTGGCGGCGATCGTCCCGCCATTGGTGAACCGGCGCTGCTCGTAGAGCTGGACACCGATCGTGCCGTCGCCTCCGGTCGCCGCGATGGTCCCGTCGTTGATGCCGTTGTCGCCGTAGGAGATCGAAGCTCCGAGCGCCTTGGCGGAGCCGTTGGTGGTCGCCGAGATCGTCCCGAAATTCTGGAAATTGTCCTGGCTCCAGAGCGCAAGGCGGACGCTCGCCCCGGTCGCCGGCGCCGCCTCCGCGATCGCCTCGATGACGCCGTGATTGATCAGCCGGCCTGCGCCGTCGCCGGAGATCGCGGTGGCGGGGTCGCCGCCGCTCCCCTTCGCCCGCATCGTCCCGTAATTCTCGATCCGGTCGATGCCCTGGTACATCACGACCCGGGCGCCGCCATTGCCCGGGCCGATGCTCTCCATCAGGCCATGGTTGATCAGCGAGAATTCCCAGCCATAGGTCCACAGGATCGGCTGGCCGTCGGTCGATCGCCAGATCTCGCCGGCCGACACCGTCTCGGTGTCGTGAAGCATGTAATTGTTGAGGATCGTCGTCGGCGACGACAGCACGACGCCCGGGACCGACCCGGCGAGCGGCGCCGCCGCGCCCGCCGCGACAGGGTCGAGGCTTCCGGCCGCGGCCGAAGGCGCGCCGGCGACGACGACGCCGCCGGCGCCCGCCACCAGCAGAGTCTCGCCGCCGAGGCTGAAGCGGCGGAATGCCGTCCCCTCGATCTCGACGCCGGAAATCTCGGTCCAGCCGCCGATCAGCTCGATCGCGTCGGTCGCCGTGGTCAGCAGCCGCAGACCGGGCTCGCCGCCGCTGAGGCCGGTCGAGTTGCCGGCCCGAACCACCAGGCGTTGATGGCCGAGCGTCTCGATCTCCTCGAAATCCGTCACCCGCCCGGTGGCCCGGACCGCCGACAGGTCGAGGCTGTCGGCACCCAGGGCGAGGACGAGGCGATCGGTGCCGGAGCCGCCGTCGACCAGCGCGAACACCAGATCGCCGACCTCGACCCGGTCGTCGCCGGCGCCCGCGGCGACCCGGTCGCCGCCCGCGGTGACGATCCGGTCGTCGCCATATTCGCCGTAGAGGCCGTCGTTGCCGGCCCCGCCGAGGATCGTGTCGTGGCCGAGGCCGCCGAGCAGCAGGTCGCTGCCGCCGCCGCCGTCGAGCCGGTCCGAATCCCGCCCGCCGAGCACGGCCTCGTCGCCGGCGCCGCCGAGGAAGCGGTCGTTGCCCCAGCCGAGGTCGACCTTGCCCTGGTGCGTCCCGCCGGCGGTGTCGACGAAATCGTCGCCCTCGCCCATCATCAGGTCGCCCTGGATGAGGCCGTGGTTGACGAGGATGTCGTCGCCGAGCCTCGTGTCGATGACGCCGTAGATCCGGCCGCCGGCGAGGTTGTAGATCTCGTCGGCCGGCTGTCCGGGCGGCGAATTGCCGAGCTCCGAGGTGCTGCGGTAGGCGATTTCGGCGCGGATGATGCCCGAATTCTCCACCCGCATCTTCTCGACCGTGAGAGCGCCGGTGAGGATGGCGACCGACTCCTTCGCCGGGTCGGTGGCATAAGCCTCGATCAGTCCCGCATTGCTGATCTCGGGGATGCCGGGATCGATGAGGTGGCCGCGCGAGAAGATCACGGCCGTCGCCGAAAGGCCCTCGGCGAGGATCGAGCCGCCGGCGCGATTGTCGAGACGTCCGCCGTTGTACATGGCGACCGCGACCGCGTCGCCGACCCCCGCCGTGCCCGCGGTCGGCGCGTAGGCGGCGATCAGCCCGCTATTGTCGAGCGTGACGTTGGGATCCCAATGCGCGACCGTGGTCGCGTTGCCGCTGGCGATCGCCCAGATCTGGCCGCTGTTGAGGACCAGCGAGCCTCCCGTGGCGACGTTGATCGCTCCGGCATTGCCGCCGGGCGCTTCCGACACGATCAGGCCGGAATTGCGCACCTCCTCGACATAATAGCCGGTGATCGCGCCGCTGACGTTGGTCGGCGAGATGTTCCAGATCCGCCCCGAATTGATCACCGACGCATGATTGTGGTCGGCCCAGTAGAGCGTCTGCAGCGAGGCGTAGATATTGGTTCCGGAGGCGATGGTCCGCACTTCGTTGAACGCCAGCGACTGCATCGCGCCGACCGTGTCGGGTCCGTCCCGAGCGCCGGGCAAGGTAAAGATGTTCGGCATTAAGTTGCGTGCCCCGATCGGCCGCCCGTGCCGGCCCCATTGTCCACCCGGCTCCGCCTGTGGACGGGATTTGCCCGCCGCGCAAGAAAATCCGTTGCGGCACAACCGTTTGGTCGCCATTCAGGGAGCTGGCGGCCGTCGGCGGATCCGGCCCCGCGCCGCAGATCGGACCCGATCGACTTCAGAGCAGGAAGTCGCCCGCCCCGAGCGGAGCCGCCGTCGGGTGGAAGGCGATGAGGATGTCGCCGTCGCCGTCGCCGTCCGTGTCGCCGGCGATCCAGCGATAGCCGCCCGAATTGTAGGTGCGAAGCTCGCCCGCCACGTTGCCGAACGCGTTCGAGCCGATCCAGCTGAACGCCTGGTCGCCGTCGGCGTTGCTGTTGGCGTCGACCCGGCTGAGGTCGATCCTGTCGAGCCCGCTCTGGAAGTCGCCGATCAGATCCGCCAGGCCGGACGCCGAATCCGAGGCCGAATTGTAGCGGAAGATGTCCGCCCCGGCCTGGCCGGCGAGGCTGTCCGCTCCGCCGCCGCCGATGAGGACGTCCGAGCCGCCGCCGGCCCGCAACGTGTCGTTGCCGGCGGCGCCGTCGAGCGTGTCGTTGGCCGCGCCGCCGGTGACGGTGTTGGCAAGGCCGTTGCCCACCAGCCTCTGGCCGGACGCCGAGGTGCCGAGCAGATGCTCGACATTGGCGCCGAGCGTATAGGAAGAGAGCGCCGTCCTGACCTCGTCGGTGCCGGCATTGGCCGCCTCGGTGACGCCATCGCCGCCGCCGACCACGTAGACGTCGTTGCCGAGCCCTCCGGCCAGGGTGTCGGCCCCGCCCCCGCCGCCGTCGAGCCGGTCGTTGCCGGAGCCGCCGGTGATGATGTTGGCGAGGCCGTTGCCGGTGAGGACCTGCCCCGAAGCGGAGGTCCCCGTCAGCTTCTCGACGTTGGCGGTGAGCACATAGCTCGAGAGCGAGGTGCGGACCTCGTCGGTGCCGGCGTTCGCCGCCTCGCTCACGCCGTCGCCGCCGCCGACGATGTAGACGTCGTTGCCGAGCCCGCCGGCCAGGGCGTCCGCCCCGCCGCCGCCCCCGTCCAGCCGGTCGTTGCCGGAGCCGCCGGTGATGAGGTTGGCGATGCCGTTGCCGATGAGGACCTGGCCCGAGGCGGAGGTGCCGGTCAGCCGCTCGACGTTCGCGGTCAGCACATAGCTCGAGAGCGACGTGCGGACCTCGTCGGTGCCGGCGTTCGCCGCCTCGCTCACGCCGTCGCCGCCGCCGACGATGTAGAGGTCGTTGCCGAGCCCGCCGGCCAGGGTGTCGGCGCCGCTGCTGCCGTCGAGCCGGTCGTTGCCGGAGCCGCCGGTGATGATGTTGGCGATGCCGTTGCCGGTCAGCACCTGGCCCGAGGCGGAGGTGCCGGTCAGCCGCTCAATGTTGGCGGTGAGCGTGTAACTCGAGAGCGAGGTGCGCACCTCGTCGGTGCCGGCATTGGCGGCCTCGGTCAACGCGTCTCCGGCGTCGACGATGTAGACGTCGTTGCCCAGCCCGCCGGCCAGAGTGTCGGCGCCGAGGCCGCCGTCGAGCCGATCGTTGCCGATGCCGCCGGTGATGAGGTTGGCGAGCGCGTTGCCGGTCAGCACCTGGCCCGAGGCGGAGGTGCCGGTCAGCCACTCCACGTTGGCGGGGAGCACGTAGGAGGCCAGCCCGGTTCGGATCTCGTCGGTTCCGGCGTTCGCGGCCTCTTCCGGCCGGTCGCCGCTGTGATCGACGACATAGGAATTGTTGCCGGGCCCTCCCCTCATCGTGTCGGCGCCGGGGCCGCCGTCCAGCAGGTCGTGACCGCCGAGCCCGGTGAGAATGTCGTTGCCGCCGAGGCCCCTGATGACGTCGTCCGCCGCCGTTCCCTGAAGGACGTCGGCGTTGGCGCCGCCGTCGATGGGGGAAACCGGCGCGGCGCCCGTCACGAAATCCGCCTGGACGACCCGGCCGTCGACCAGGATGCTGAGCGATCCGCTCGCGCTCGTCACGATGACCCGGCTGAAGATTCCGCCGGAATGGGTATAGGTGCCTTCGGTCCAGCTGACCGTCGCCGGGGCCAGCGCCGAGACATCGATCTTGTCGACCCCGGATTCGAACTGCCGGATATGGTCTTCCAGCGCCGCGGTCGAATCGGCGGACGAGGCGTAGACGAAGCGATCCGCCCCGCCGCCGCCGTCCAGATCGTCGGCCCCGGAACCGCCGCTGAGCGCGTCCTCCCCCTCGCCGGCGCTCAGCACGTCGTCGCCGCCGAGGCCGCGAAGCACATCGTCGCCGTCGCCGCCGTTGATCTGGTCCTTGCGCCCGCTCCCGGTGATGTCGTTGCCCTCGTTGTTGGCGAGGATCGAGAAATATTCGACATTGGTGAGGGTCGAGCCCGCCTCCAGCGCGGCGGCCAGCGACAGGACGGCGCCGGCGAGCCCGTATTCGACGATGATCGCGAGATAGTCGCTGCCCGCTCCGCCGTCGACGTTGAACCTGAGCGGTCCCCCCGCCCATGTCAGCCACAAGGTGTCGTGGCCGTCGCCGGCGTCCAGACTGTTCCACCCGGTGCCTCCGTCCAGGATGTCGTCGCCGATTCCGCCCTCGAGCCGATCGTCGCCGTCGCCGCCGATCAGCTCGTCGTTGCCGTCGCCGCCGTTCAGCCGGTCGTCGCCCCGGCGCCCGACGATGAAATCGTTCCCGCCCAGGCCCAGGACGACGTCGATGGTGCCGACCCCGAAGATCGATTCCGCGGCGGCGGAGCCGGTCTGGCTGAGCGTGTAGGTGGCCGGATCCCAGTCCCAACTGGTAACCTGACCGCCGTCGGCCCCCGGGCTTCCGTAGAGAAACTGGATCGCCTGCTCGTCGAAGTCGCCGAGCACGTCGCCCGCGACGCCGTCCGACGTGTAGCTCATCACGGAATATCGGTAATTGTCGAAATCCTGGCTGAGCGTGACGTCGCCGTCGAACGGGTGCTTCAGCCCCAGAGCGTGGCCGATCTCGTGGAGCAGGACGTGGAGGTTGCCGGCATAAGGAGAGTCGAGGAAGACGTCGCTGTTGAGCGGGCCGTCCGACCGCCCGCCGGGATAATAAGCGAAGCCGGCGGCGTTGCGATCGTCCATCAGGTCGAGGTCGAAGGCGCTGAACAGCATGTCGCCCTCGCCGGGCGGGACTTCGAAGAAGGTCAGCCCGGAAATCGAGGCCCAGGCGTCGATCGCCTCCCGCGCCGCCGCTTTTTCCGCTTCGGTGAGCGGCCGGAAGGTGGCCAGCCCCGCGGCCGGGTAGACGCTTGAATAATAAGCGGGGACGACCTGGGGAAAGGAATAGGTGTAGAACGCAGCCTTTCCCGAGCCGTCATGGACGGCCGACGAGGACAGCAGCGCTGTATAGTCGGTAACGACTGGCATCAGACGACTCGGAAGGTGAATGTTTGCGGTGCCCGTCGGCACAGTATCCGAATAAAAGGGGATTGCGAGTCGATAGGCTCCCGATTGTATTGATTTGGATCGGAAATAGAGAAGCCGCCCCGGCCGTCCGCCGGGCCGCCCGGCCGATTGCGCAAGCGCGCCGCCCCGCCCTGGGCGAAGAGCCTTGCCCGGCCCAGGCGGATCCGTCCCCCGCTAGAGCAGGAAGTCGGCCGGCCCGACCGGCGCCGCGCTCGGGTGGAAGGCGATGAGGATGTCGGCGTCGGAATCGCCGTCGGTGTCGCCGGCGATCCAGCGATAGCCGCCGCTGTCGTAGGTGCGCAGCTGGCCGGCGACCCCGCTGAACGCCGCCGCCCCGATCCAGCTGAAGGCCTGGTCGCCGGCGGCACTGGCATTGGCGTCGACCCGGCTGAGGTCGATCTTGTCGAGCCCGCTCTTGAAGTCGCCGATCAGGTCCTCCTGGCCCGGCGCCGAGTCCGTGGCGGAATGGTAGCGGAACGTATCCGCGCCGCCCGACCCCGCCAGGCTGTCGGCGCCGCCCCCGCCGACGAGCGTGTCGTTGCCCGCGCCCCCGGTGATCGCATTGGCCGTTGCGTTGCCGGTCAGCACCTGGCCGGTGGCGGCGGTGCCCCGCAGATTCTCGACATTGGCTCCGAGCGTATAGGAAGAGAGCGCGGTGCGGACCTCGTCGGTGCCGGCGTTCGCCGCCTCGCTCACGATGTCGCTGCCGCCGACCACGTAGACGTCGTTGCCGAGCCCGCCGGCCAGGGTGTCGGCGCCGCCACTGCCGCCGTCGAGCGTGTCGTTGCCGACGCCCCCGATGATCGTGTTGGCGATGCCGTTGCCGGTCAGCTTCTGGCCCGTCGTGGCGGTGCCGCGCAGAGTCTCGACGTTCGCTGTGAGCGTGTAGGAAGAGAGCGCCGTGCGCACTTCGTCGGTGCCGGCGTTCGCCGCCTCGCTGACGCCGTCCCCGCCGCCGACCACGTAGATGTCGTTGCCGAGCCCGCCGGCCAGGGTGTCGGCGCCGCCGCCGCCGCCGTCGAGAGTGTCGCTTCCTACGCCGCCGGTGATGGCGTTGGCGATGCCGTTGCCGGTCAGGACCTGGCCCGAGGTGGAGGTGCCGGTCAGCCTCTCGACATTGGAGGTGAGTACGTAGCTGGAGAGCGACGTGCGGACCTCGTCGGTGCCCGCATTGGCGACCTCGCTCACGACATCGCTGCCGCCGACGACGTAGACGTCGTTGCCGAGCCCGCCCGCCAAAGTGTCGGCGCCGCCGCTGCCGCCGTCGAGCCGGTCGTTGCCCGAGCCTCCGGTGATGACGTTGGCGATGCCGTTGCCGGTCAGCACCTGGCCCGAGGCGGAAGTGCCGGTCAGCCTGTCGACGTTCGCGGTGAGAACGTAGGAGCTGAGCGCGGTCCTGACCTCGTCGGTGCCCGCATTGAAAGCCTCGCCCACGACGTCGCCGCCGCCGACGATATAAAGGTCGTTGCCGAGCCCTCCGGCCAGGGTGTCGGCGCCGCCGCCGCCGCCATCGAGCCGGTCGTTGCCGGAGCCACCGATGATGACGTTGGCGATGCCGTTGCCGGTCAGTATCTGGCCCGTCGTGGCGGTGCCCCGCAGAGTCTCGACGTTCGCGGTGAGCGAATAGGATGGGAGGGCGGTGCGGACTTCGTCGGTGCCCTCGCCGATTTTCTCTAGCACCGTGTCGCCGGCGTCGACGAAGTAGATGTCGTTGCCTAGGCCGCCACGGAGCTCGTCCGCGCCGGCACCGCCGTCGAGCCGGTTGGCGGCGCCGTTGCCGATCAGCACGTTGGCAAGGACATTGCCGGTGCCGTTGACCGCCCCGATGCCGGTCAGCACCAGTACCTCGACCTCCGAGGAAAGGAGGTAGCTGACTGAGCTTTCCACGACATCGAACCCGCCGCCGGCCGACTCGACGACCACGTCGCCGGTGCTGTCGACGACGTAGCTGTCGTCGCCGGCGCCGCCGGTCATCCTGTCGGCCCCCGCGCCGCCGTCGAGCAGGTCGCCGCCGTCATTGCCTTCGAGTTGATTGGCCGCGCCGTTGCCGACGATCCAATTGTCCAGACCGTTGCCGAAGCCGGATATTCCCGAGCTTCCGGTCAGGAACAGATATTCGAGGCCCGCATCCAGAGTGAAGGTGACCGAACTGAACACTCGGTCGATGCCGCCGCCGCCCGCTTCGCTGACAAGGTCGCCGCCATTGTCGACGATGTAGGTGTCGTTGCCGAAGCCGCCGGCCATCCTGTCGGCGCCGAGGCCGCCGTCGAGCAGGTTGGCGGCCCCGTTGCCGTCGAGCCGGTTCGCGAGCGCGTTGCCGATGGCGTTCGCGGCGCTTCCCGCCAGCGCCAGATTCTCGACGTCGGCGGGAAGCGTGAAGCTGACCGAGCTCGTCACGCCATCTGTGCCTCCCCCCGGCAGCTCGCGCACCGTATCGCCGGCATCGTCGATCATGAAGCTGTCGTTGCCGAGGCCGCCGATGAGCAGGTCCGCGCCGCCGCCGCCGTCGAGAAGGTCGTTGCCGCCGCCGCCGCTCAGCCGGTTGGCGGCGGCGTTGCCGGTCAGCTGGTTGGCGAGGGCGTTGCCGGCGCCGTCGATGGCGCTCGATCCGGTGAGCAGCAGCGCCTCCACATTTTCGGCAAGCGCGTAGCTCACAGAGCTTCGCACCGTGTCGAAGTCCGGAATTGACGGCCTCGTCGACGGCGTCGAGGAAGTCGTCAACGATATAAATGTCGTTGCCTCCGCCGCCGGCCATCATGTCGGCGTCGCGGCCGCCGTCGAGCAGGTTCGCCGCCGCATTGCCGGAGAGCGCGTCCGTCCAGTCCGATCCGAGCAGATTCTCGATCCCGGTCAAGGTATCGAATCCCGCCCCGTGGGTGTCCTGACGCACGGCGATGGAAAGATCGACGGACACACCGCTCGCCGCGCCCGCATAGGAGGCGGTGTCGCTCTCGGATCCTCCGTCGAGACTATCGTCCCCGGCCCCGCCCTCCAGGAAGTCGTCGCCCGCATCGCCTTCCAGCAAATCGTCGCCGGCCATGCCGACGAGCGTGTCGTCGCCATTCTGGCCCTGCAGATGATCATCCGGCGAACCGCCATAGGCGATGTCGTTGTCGATCGTTCCGGCATAGTCGTACGGGGCGAAGAAGCCGTCGATCGCGGCACCTTCGGCGGTCGCCCCGATTCCGTTCGTGGCGACCGTGGCGAGGCCGGAGCCGACCGGGTTGTAGAGCTCGATTCGGAAGCCTTCCGGCCCCTCGGCGAGGGCGTCCAACGGGATGTAGAGGGAAATGAAGGCCTGCACCTGGCCCGGGACGAACACGATCGTTCCGCTCGGCAGCTGCCCGCCGAAATCTGCCGGGCCGACCGGGTTCGCTCCGGACGGCACGAGCCGCCAGGCGACGCTTCCCGCCGCGCTGACGTCGCCGAAGCGCATCACCGCGAAGCCGGTCGAGCCACCGTCCGGCTCGGTCATTTCGGAGAGCTGGCGCTGCCCCATGTCGAGGGCAAAAACGTTTAGATCGGACGGCTGGACCTCCTTGAACACGAGCCGAACCTCGCCGCTCCCGCCCGATATCTGGAAGGTCACCGTCTCGCTTCGGTCGGCCAGGATGACGCCCGCGGCATTGCCGCTCCCGAAGAAATTGCCGAACTGAAGGGTTTCACCGGGCAGGCCGTTGGTGACGACGATCGAAGGGTCGATCTCGGTCCCGCCGGCCGGCACGACCACGATCGTATAGGTCTTGCCCGCGACCAGCGACGCGGAAAGGCTGGCGCTCTGCCCCGCCGTCAGGTCGAACACGATATCGGACCCGGGCGTGATCGACGCCGGAGCCGCCGCCGCGGCCGCGGCGGCGGCCGCCGACAGGGCGGCGGGGGTCGTCGCGGTGGTCGGCCCGACGTCGATGACCCAGGCGGTGCCGCTATCCTGGTTGCCGGTCACGACGACCGTCAGCCGGCCCGTCGATTTGGGATCGATGACGAATTCGCCGGTGTGGAAACCTGAAACCAGGCCGGTGCTCAAATAGGTTCCCGTGTTGTCGGTGATCGTGACCTGATCCGGAATCGTATAGGCCTCGAAAGCATAATGGTAGCTGTGGCCGGGGGTGACCTGGATGGTCCGCTCGTAGCGTCCGGTGCTTCCTTCGAGATGGAGCAGGCCGTCGTCGGGCGACCCGGCCGGAGTGATCGTCACTGTGGCCGAATTCGCCGGATCGATCAGCACCTTGGGGTTCTTGGAATCCGAATAGAGAAGGCCCAGCCCATAGGGGTCGTCCTTCCAGTATATGGCGTAATCGCCGATCTTGAACTTGGCCGTCTCTGCGACGCTGTCCGAATCCGCGATCGTCTTGATCTGGAAACTGGCCGAGGTTTGGCCGGCTGGAATCTTCAGATGGAGGGCACTTGCGTCGAAGCGCCTTCCGCCGGCCGCGTTCCTGTCCGTCCACAGATTGACGAGATTGGGAGAGAACATCTCGTAATCGGCGGTCGTGGCGGTCGACGTCTTGTCGAGATCGACGCGCACGTAGAGGTCCTTGGAGATGCCGTTGACGGCGCCTGCCCCCGTGAGGGTGACGGTGACGGTGACGACATTCCCTTCTTCGACCTGGGCAACCGAGGTCGAGATGTTGAGATTGACGTCGAAATCGTTCTGAACGTCCAGCGTGATGGTATTGGGCTGCCCGGTCGCCTTGATGTAAGCGTCGACATCCTTGAGAAAGGAGCCTGGGGCGATCAGGCAGCCATGGCTTTGCGCCGTGCTCGCGCCCTGGTGAAGCTGGACCCCGGTGCGGCCCGCGGGATCGGTTACGAAATCCCACATCGGGTTGCTGAAGCGATCCTTCCCTCGAGTGGCGACGTAGCTGTGCGCTTCCCAGGGAGTGGCGTCGTCCCAGAAACCCTGGGCCACGTACACCGCCGTCGTGCCGTCATAGAATGTATACTGCGCCTGGCCTTGGTCGAAGCGGCGCACCTCGATCCGGAAATTGGAGGTCTGCGGCTGAATCGGCGCGACTTGCTTCATGGACGTTCCCCCCCGGGCCCAGGCGATCTAAGGTCGGATCGGCAGACTATCATTATGCCCTTGGGGCACAAGCACTTCGCCCGCGCGTGATCGCCGTCACGTCCCACGATGGTTCGCCCGGATTGTAAATCCCCGCCCCCTCCCCCTATGCAGGGCCATGGCAGGGGTGCTCTCCGGAATCCGCATCGTCGAGCTCGCCGGCATCGGCCCGGCGCCGTTCGCCGGGATGATGCTCGCCGACCATGGCGCCACCGTCATCCGCGTCGAGCGCGAGGACCGGCCGCCGGTCATCCCGGCCGAATATGACGTGCTCGGACGCTCGCGCGCCTCCACCATTCGTCTCGACCTCAAGTCCGAGAAGGGCGCCGCCCGGGTGCGCGAGCTGGCCCGCGATGCCGACGGCCTGATCGAGGGCTTCCGGCCGGGCGTGATGGAGCGGCTCGGGCTCGGGCCCGACCTGCTGCTCGAGGACAATCCGAGGCTCGTCTACGGGCGGATGACCGGCTGGGGGCAGGAGGGGCCGCTCGCCGCCGCATGCGGGGCACGACATCAACTATATCGCGCTGGCCGGGGCGCTCCACACCTACGGCCGGGCCGGCGGGCCGCCGACGCCGCCGGTCAACGCGGTCGGGGATTTCGGCGGCGGCGGGATGCTGCTCGCCTTCGGGATGCTGGCCGGGATCCTCTCCGCCCGCGCGACCGGCCGCGGCACCGTGATCGACTGCGCGATGGTCGACGGCGCCGCGCTGATCTCGGCGCTGACCTGGTCGCTCAAGGCGGCCGGGATGTGGAAGGACGAGCGCGGGGTCAACCTGCTCGACACCGGGCGGGCCTATTACGACGTCTATCGCTGCGCCGACGGCCTGTGGGTGGCGGTGGGGGCGCTCGAGCCGGAATTCTTCGCCGTGCTGAAGGAGAAGATGGGCCTGGAATGCGGCCAGCATGACCCCGGCCTTCGGTCGGAGCTGGAAGCGGCCTTCCTCCGCTACTCCCGCGAACATTGGTGCAACATTCTCCAACATTGCGACTCCTGTTTCGCGCCGATCCTCTCGCTTTCCGAGGCGCCGTCACATCCCCACAACGCGATGCGCGGCACCTTCCTCAACATTTCGGGAGTGACCCAGCCCGCCCCGGCCCCCCGCTTCTCAACCAAGGACTGACCATGCTCGACACCTCCCGCCGGACCGCCTTCGCCCCCGAGCACGAGCAGTTCCGCGACTCGGTCCGCCGCTTCTTCGACCGCGAGCTGATCCCCCACATCGACCGCTGGGAGGAGGAAGGGATCATCGACCGCGGCTTCTGGACCAAGGCCGGCGAGGCGGGCCTGCTCTGCCCGACCGTGCCGGAGGACTATGGCGGCCCGGGCCTCGACTTCGGCTTCAACGCCGTCATCGACGAGGAGCTGGCCTATGCCGGCTCGACCGCCGGGATCACCCTCCATTCCGACATCGTCGCCGACTATCTCGTCGCCTACGGCTCGGAGGAGCAGAAGCGCCACTGGCTTCCGCGCATGGTCTCGCGGCGAGACCGTCACGGCCATCGCCATGACCGAGCCCGGCGCCGGCTCCGACCTACAGGGCATCAGGACGACGCGCGAAGCGCGACGGCAACCATTACGTCCTCAACGGCTCCAAGACCTACATCACCAACGGCCAGCATGCCGACCTCGTCATCGTCGTCGCCAAGACCGACCCGTCATTGGGCGCCAAGGGCGTGTCGCTGATCCTCGTCGAGGCAGAGCCAGCGAAGGCTATGCCCGCGGCCGCAACCTCGACAAGATCGGCTTCCATTCGCAGGACACGTCCGAGCTCTTCTTCAACGACGTGAGGGTGCCGATCACCAACTGCCTCGGCGAGGAGGGCGCCGGCTTCGCCTATCTGATGAACCAGCTCCCCCAGGAGCGCCTCTCGATCGCCTGCGCCGCCCAGGCCGCCGCCCAGCGCGCCTTCGACGAGGCGGTCAAATTCACCAAGGACCGCAAGGCGTTCGGCAAGACCGTGTTCGACTTCCAGAACACCAAATTCACCCTCGCCGACCTCGCCGCCAAGCTCCAGGTCGGCTGGGCCCATCTCGACTGGGCGATCGCCCGCCACGTCGCCGGCGAGCTCACCGCCGCCGAGGCCTCGGCCGCCAAGCTCTGGCACACCGAGCTGCAGTGGGAGGCCTGCGACGCCTCGCTCCAGCTCCACGGCGGCGCCGGCTACATGAACGAATATCTGATCGCGAGGCTGTGGCGCGACGCGCGGGTCACCCGCATCTTCGGCGGGACGAACGAGATCATGAAGGAAGTGGTGAGCCGCTCGATCTGAGCCGGCCGCGGCTCAGGGCCCGCGATTGTCGAAGAGGCGAATCTCGACCGCTCCCGGATCGAAGCCGTCGAGGAGCCGCGCGTTCACCCCCATCCGGCCGAAATCCTCGCCCAGCGTCCGCCAGTGGGTGCCGCAGCCGCAGACCGGGCAATGGTGGATTCCGATCATCCGGTCGCCCCAGATGTAGGGGATCGTCTCGCCTTCCACCTTGACGGCGCCGTCGGGATAGTAGGCGACCAGCCAGGCGGTCCTGGTGCAGAGCGAGCAGTTGCACGAGGCGACCCATTCGGGCGGCGACGGCGCCTCGATCGTGACGGCTCCGCAGTGGCAGCTTCCGGTGGCGGTCATTCGTCATATGCTCCTTTCCCGCCAGCCTAGCCGCTCCGCCACCGCCGGGCCACCGGCCGCGAGTTGCGGAGCTACTCCGGCCTCTGCATAGAGGCGCCAGGAGGCTGGCAGATGAAGGACGAATTCGCGCGGGAAGTCGCGGCGCAGGGCGACGACGACGACATCAGGGCGATCCTCGAGCAGGTTTGCGAGGCGACCCAAATGGGCTTCGCCGCCGTGGCCAGGGTTACCGAGGACCGGTGGATCGCCTGCCAGGTTCTCGACAGAATCGAGTTCGGCCTCGATCCGGGCAGCGAACTGGAGATCAAGAAGACGATCTGCGACGACATCCGGAAGTGCGGCGAGGCGATCATCATCGACCATATCGGCGCGGATCCGAGCTGGCGCACCCACCCCGTGCCGATGCTCTACGGCTTCGAAAGCTATGCCTCGCTGCCGGTCGTGCTCGCCGACGGGAGCTTCTACGGAACCTTGTGCGCGATCGACCCGGAACCCCGAGTCCTCAACGCCCATGAAACCGTCGCCACCCTCGTCAGCCATTCCTCGCGGGTGGCGGCGATCCTCTCGCGCAAGATCCTTCAGTGAAGATCATCGGCAGCTACGTCAGCCCCTATGTCCGCAAGGTGCTCGCCTGCCTGGCGCTCAAGGGGCTCGATTACGAGATCGATCCGATCACCCCCTTCTACGGCAATGACGAATTCGAGCGGCTGAGCCCGCTGCGGCGGATCCCGGTGCTGATCGACGGCGATCTCACCTTGTGCAACTCCTCGGTGATCTGCGCCTGGCTCGACGAGGCCCATCCGCGGCGGCCGCTGCTGCCGGCGGACGTCGACGACCGGGCCCGCGGCCCGCTGGCTCGAGGAATATGCCGACACCCGTCTCGGCGACGTCTTCATCTGGGGCCTGTTCTACCCGAAGTTCGTCCACCCGATCGTCTGGGGCGAGCCCGGCGATGCGGCGCGGATCGAGAAGACCCTGGCCGAGGACCTGCCGCGCGAGCTCGACTGGCTCGAGGGCCAGCTGCCGGAGGACGGCTTCCTGTTCGGCGCCGAGATCGGCCTCGCCGACATCGCCATCGCCAGCTTCTTCCGCAACGGCGCCCATGTCGGAGTCGAGGCGGACCCGATGCGCTGGCCGCGCACCGCCGGCTTCGTCGAGCGAGCGCTGGCCCATCCCTGCCTGGCCGGCCTGCTGCCGTTCGAGCAGGTCCAGCTCGGCCACAGCCCTGCCGGCCGGCGCGCCGCCCTGCTGGCCGCAGGCGCGCCGCTGACCGCCGAGACGATGGCGACGCGCGAGCCGCGCCGGGGCGTGATGCGGCTGTAAGGGCGCGCTTGCCAAGCCGGGTGAACGATGCGAGCCTTTTCGTCGGAGCGGCGCGAGCCGCTCGAACGGGGGAGGCGAAAACATGGAAAGCAGGACACCGGTGCATCTGTGGATCGTCGCCGTCCTGGCGACGATCTGGAACGGGTTCGGATGCTTCGACTATCTGATGACGCAGACCCGCAACGAGCAGTATCTCGCCCACTTCACCGATCCGCAACGGGCCTATTTCGACAGCTTCCCGATTTGGATGGAGGCGGCCTGGGCGTGCGGCGTGTGGGGCGGGCTGCTCGGCTCGCTGCTGCTGCTGGCACGGAGCCGCTTCGCGGTCGCGGCCTTCGCGGTGTCGCTGGCCGGTCTCGCGATCAGCACCGTCTACCAATATGTCCTGAAGTCGCCGCCGGCGGAGATGATGACCGGCGCCATGATCGTCATGAACCTGGTGCTCTGGGCGGTGGCGATCGGGCTGCTGCTTTATGCGATGAGGATGCGCGCGGCGAAGGTGCTGCGCTAAGGCTCATCCCTCCCCGAGCAGGGCCGCGGCGAAACGGTCGGGGCCCTCGCACCCGCAGTCGCTCACTCGACCGGGGATTGCGCCGAGGACCAGTGGATGTGGACGATCTTCCAGGTGCCCGCGACGCGCCGCAGGACCATGGTCTCGTCGGTGATCCGATCGACCTTGGTCCCGCGGTACTGGCCCTTGGTTCGGCCCTCGGTCGCGATCCAGGCGAGATCGCCCTCCGAATAGCCTCGACGCCGGCTGACGACGCCCGCGACCGACTTCGAGAAAGCGGCATCGGCGCCGAGATGGGAAGCGGCATATTCCGCCTTGCTGCGCTCGGCCCGCCCTTCCTCGAAGACCAGGACGTCGTCGGTCAGAAGCGCCGAGGCGGCGGCGGTATCGCCGCGGCGAAGGGCGGCGTGGAAGGCGTCGACGGTTGCCGCGGCGGGCTGGGCGGCGGCGGGAAGCGGCTCGTCCGGCGAGGCTGCGGGCCCCGCCGCCGCCGGCATGGCGAAAGCCAGCAGCGCCACCAGCGCCGCGGGGCGCAAACAACGAGTCACCATGTCACCACCTGTCCCCGAAATGCTTGAGAAGAGACTGTAATACATGATCGGCGGCGGAGCGCCACGGGTTGCGGATCGATCAGCGGCCTAGCAACCCCGCCAAGGCTGTCGTAGCGTCGGCTCGGGGCCGGACCGCCGGCCAAGGAAGCGAAGGGATTGTTCGATGAAGCCCGAGGGACAGAGCGGTCACATCCGGCTGACGTCGCATCCCGGCTCGCGCGGAGCGCCGCGCTTTCCACTGACCTGGGGGGCGCCGACCGCGGCCGAACGGGGACCGGTGATCGCGACGGTCAACGCCCGCGCCGACCGCAACGCGATCGGGGCGCATGGCGGCTCCTATTCGATCTACCGCGCGCTGGCGATCTCGTCGGGCGCGATGGACCCCAACGCCAGGCCGGACCTGCAGGACACTTCGCCCGTCTGCGAGATCGGCCCGCACGCGCAATGGGGCGACCCGGCCAAGATCGTTTCGCTCGACCCCTGGGGCCATCGGGTCGCGCAGGATTTCGGCGAGGTCATCGCCGAGGGGATCGACATCCGCCCCTCGATCGCCATCACCAAGGCGCGGCTGACTCTGGGCGAGATCCAGTCCGCCATCGCGACCGGCCGGCTCGAGGTGGACGGCGAGATCGTCCACGAGGCGGGCGACGTCTCGGTGACCAAGATCGCGGTCGATCCGGTCTGGTGGCTGCCGGGCGTGGCGAAGCGCTTCGAGGTCGACGAGACGAGCCTGAGGCGCTGCCTGTTCGAGCAGACCGGGGGCATGTATCCCGAGCTGGTCACCCGGCCCGACCTCAGCGTCTTCCTTCCGCCGATCGGGGGGATGACCCTCTACATCTTCGGCGACCCGGCTTTCCTCGGCGACCCCGGCAAGACGCTGACCTGCCGGGTCCATGACGAATGCAACGGCTCGGACGTGTTCGGCTCCGACATCTGCACCTGCCGGCCCTATCTGACCCACGGCATCGAGGAGGCGACGAGGGCGGCGCAGGACGGGGGTGTGGGCCTCATCGTCTACAACCGCAAGGAAGGCCGGGCGCTCGGCGAGGTCACCAAGTTCCTCGTCTACAACGCCCGCAAGCGCCAGCCCGGCGGCGACCAGGCGGCGACCTATTTCGAGCGCACCGAATGCGTCGCGGGGGTCCAGGACGCCCGCTTCCAGCAGCTGATGCCCGACATCATCCATTGGCTCGGGATCCGCCGGATCGACCGCTTCGTCTCGATGTCGAACATGAAATACGACGCGCTCGTCTCCGGCGGGATCGAGATCGGCGAGCGGGTGCCGATCCCCGACTGGCTCGTCCCCGAGGATGCCAGCGTCGAGATGGAGGCCAAGAAGGCGGCCGGTTACTTCACGCCCGAGGGGGCGCCGAGCGAGGACGCGCTGAAGAAGGTGGTCGGGCGCGACCTCGGCAAGTTCTAGGGATGAAGCCCGACTCGCCTCCCGGCGAAGGCCGGGACCCAGCAGCAGCTCGCGCGGAGGGACTGGGCCCCGGCCTTCGCCGGGGCGCTCCAGCCGCCGATCCCGCGATCCTCGCGCTGCTCGGCGCGGCCGCCGTTCGCGAGCGGGCGCATGAGATGCTCGGCCTCGCGCTCGACGGCCGGGTCGAGGGGTGGAGGGTCGATCTCGACCGGCTCGACGACGCGGCGGACCTGACGGCGGCGGTGACCCGGGAGAATTATCCCGACCTCGCCATCCCCTTCCACGCCCGCGCGCGCCATTTCGTCGCCGGAGCGCCCGAGCCGGCCGGCCCCCGGGCCGCCTTCGACCTGATCATCCTGTCCGTCCTGCTCGACGCCGGCGCCGGGCCGGGCTGGCGGTTCGTCGACCCGAAGAGCGGACGGACGCTCGCCCGTTCCGAGGGCCTCGCCGTGGCCAGCCAGCGGATGGTCGAGGCCGGAGCTCTGGACGACCTGGCCGGCCTCGAGACGGCGACCCTGGCGCGCGGCTTCCAGGTCGCGCAGGACAATCCGCTGGCCGGCCTCGACGGTCGAGCCGCCCTTCTGCGCCGGCTCGGCGAGCGGGTGGCGGAACGGGCGGACCTGTTCCCGGGCGGGCGGCCGGGCGGCCTCTACGACCGGCTCGCCGAGCGGGCGACGGACGGGCGGCTCGCCGCTCCGGCGATCCTCGAGCTTCTGCTCGAGGCGCTCGGGCCGATCTGGGCGGATCGGCTGGTCGTCGAGGGCGTCCCGCTCGGCGATTGCTGGCGGCACCCGGCGATCCGGAGGGACGATAGCAGCGACGGGCTGGTGCCGCTTCACAAGCTCTCGCAAT
Source organism: uncultured Alphaproteobacteria bacterium (assembly GCA_963716155.1). Lineage (GTDB taxonomy): Bacteria > Pseudomonadota > Alphaproteobacteria > Sphingomonadales > Sphingomonadaceae > Allosphingosinicella. Next base: position 371,010 of record OY970297.1, on the reverse strand, counting down.
GGCTGTCCTACTCGCTGATCGAGCCGCTCCAGGACGCCGGCATCGAGGTGGGCGAGATCGACGGGCTCACCGGCCTCGCCGAATATCGCAACGGCGGCCTGTTCGTCGACACCGGCGTCCTGCGCCTCGCCGACGCCGCCGATGCGGACCGGTCCCATCAGGTGTCGGATCCGCTGATCGTGGCCTGGCGGGCGATGACGGTCGCGCTGCTCGACCGGATGGCGCCGCTGGTCCGCGAGCGCCTCGGGGTGAGCGCCGAGGCCTTTCCGCTGGCGCGGATGCTCGAAGGCGGGAGCTGGGCGGCCGGCCGGCGCATCGCCGCGGAGCGCCGCCCCGGCGGCGGCCCCCCTTTCACCATCATCAGCGACGGGACGGTATTTTAGGGTCCGTACTCCGTCCCGGAGGTGGCCGTGACAGGCTGGCATTTGTCGTCCAGTTAGGAGAGAGGAGGGAGCGATGATGATTTATCGTGACCGATCGAACGACGCCACTGGGCGGCAAAGGACAGCCTGCCGCTTCGCGGTCGGCCGGGGAAGGCGGCTGGGGGCGTCTAGCACCTTGGACGAGCTGCCAGGCCCGCCCGGCGGCGCTCTCCTACCCAGCCGCCTTCCCCGGCCGATCACGACCACCTCCGGAACGGAGTACGGACCCTAATGGACGGACTGACGATCGTTTCGCACCCCCTGGTGCAGCACAAGCTCACCCTGCTGAGGGACAAGAACAGCTCGATCCAGCTGTTCCGCTCGGTGGTCCGCGAGATCGCGACCCTGCTCTGCTACGAGGTGACCCGCGACCTCGCGACCGAACTCGTCACGATCGAGACTCCGATCACGACCACCGAGGCCCCCACCCTCGCCGGCAAGAAGCTGGTCATCGCCCCGATCCTCCGCGCCGGCCTCGCCATGGCCGAGGGCATGCTCGACCTGCTCCCCTCGGCCCGGGTCGCCCATATCGGCCTCTACCGCGAGCCGGTCTCGCTCCAGTGCGTCGAATATTATTTCAAGACGCCCGAAGATTGCGCCGAGCGCCTGGTCATCATCGTCGACCCGATGATGGCCACCGGCCACACCGCCGTCGCGGCGATCGACCGGCTGAAGGAGGCGGGCGTGGGCGACATGCGCTTCGTCTGCCTGCTCGCCTCGCGCCCCGGCGCCGAGGCGGTGCGGGCGGCCCATCCCGACGTCCCGATCTGGGCGGCGGCGATGGACGAGAGCCTCAACGACCACGGCTATATCGTGCCGGGGCTGGGGGACGCGGGGGACAGGACCTACGGCACGCGCTGACCCGGGGGTCCTGGGCCGCGCCAGGCGTTCGATGAGGTTGATGACTCTGACACGGAAACGGCAACTTTCGCCTGTCCGGATCCGGACGAAGTGGACGAAGTGGACGGGACTCGAGGCCCTTCGGCCGCGTCGAGTTTGCGGATTTCGCGGAAAATACGCGCGAAACTTCTGTTTTCCGCCAGAGACAACTTCCCCACGAACTCCGGTGTCGATTTCGGTGGAGCGACCGAGCGCGGCCGTCGCGTCGGACGTCCCGATGTCAAAGAGCCGGTGCGAACATATCATGAACGTGGGGTAGGCGCAAGAGGAGGTCCGGAAAGCCGCATTGCGCGGTGGGGACGGCTCTGCGATCCTCGGGCGGTGCGCATCCTTGTCGGCCTCCTCGCCGCCTTCGCCGCCGTCCCGCTCATGGCGCAGCAACGGCTGACTCCGGTCGAGCCGCCGCCCGACCTGCTCGCCAATTACGGCGCTCGGCTTCGGATCGTCCTCGGCGAAGCCTATTCCCCGGACGTCAAGCTGCGCGCGGTCGTTCGGCCGTCCTTCCACGTCGAGTTCGCCGTCGGCCTCCGCGGGCGGTCCGGAGGCTACGAGATCTTCGCGCTTCGGCCTTCGCGCCGGGTGTGGGGATATGAGGCGATCGACCTGATGAAGAGCGGCCGGATGGGGTCCTTGCGGGTCGAGGGCCTGCTCGACGATCCGCCGATGGGCGCCCCCGAGCCGGGCAAGGCCGGGAAGCCGAAGCGCGCGCGCCCCGGACCGAAGCCGGACAAGGCCGGCGCCGACCGGCTGGAAGACATGATCGACGTGGTGGGCGAGCCGCCCGACGACCCGACCTTTCGCGACACGACCGGCGAGGAGATCGCCCGGCTGCAGCGGGACCTGCCCGAAAATCCCGCCGACCTGCCGGTCGCGCGCTGCTCGGTCCCGGTCGACGGTGCGACGGCGGCGGCGCTGATCCGGGCCTGGGAGCGGATGCTGGCCGAGACCGGACCCGACCCGCGCGGGCCGGGCCTCGACGGCACCGACTATGCGTTCGCGATGGAGGCGGAGGGCCGGACGCTCGAGGGGGAGACCTGGTCGCCGCGGCCGAAGGGCCGGCCGGGCCGGCTCGCCGCCCTCGCGGCGACGATGCGAAGCCAGTGCGAGGCGCCGGATCCGGTGCTCCACGCCCGGATCGGGGCGCTGGCGCGGCGGCTGGGCGGCCGGCGCTGAGCGAAGGCGAGGCGCGGGACGGTTTCACCCGGAGGACCGAAGCGCCGAAGGGGCCGAAGCGGTCCGACCGGCTTTTTCCGCCTGTCGGCCTCGAAGACGAGAGAGCGACCAGGTCGCTCCCAGACCGTGTTTCGGTCAGGCCTCCGCCTGTTCGCTGCCGCAGCGCCTTTGGTCCTTCGGTGCTTCGGGTGAAACCCCTGTCCTTCATCGATCGCTGGTGCGGGCGGAGCGTCGGCGCGACGCATTGGAGCCTGGCCGCTGGAGCGGACGCCCGTGCCCCGTCGAAGGCCGGGGTCGAGCGGCAAGCGTTGGGACTGGGTCCCGGCCTTCGCCTGGAAACGATCCAGCTTCGCGAGGCCCGACCCTAGCGGTTGCGCCGCCCCTCGATCAGCCCGTCGACCAGGGCCGGGTCGGCCAGGGTGCTCGTGTCCCCCAAGCTGCCGAAATCGTTCTCCGCGATCTTCCGCAATATCCGGCGCATGATCTTGCCCGAGCGGGTCTTGGGCAGGCCCGGGGTGAAGTGGATGAGGTCGGGGCTGGCGATCGGGCTGATCTCGGTGCGGACGTGCTGACGCAATTCCTTCTCGAGCGCCTCGCTGCCCTCCTCGCCTTCCATCAGGGTGACGTAGCAATAGATGCCCTGGCCCTTGATGTCGTGCGGGTAGCCGACCACCGCGGCCTCGGCGACCTTGGGGTGGGAGACGAGCGCGCTCTCGATCTCGGCGGTGCCGAGGCGGTGGCCGGAAATGTTGAGGACGTCGTCGACCCGGCCGGTGATCCAGTAATAGCCGTCCTCGTCGCGGCGGCAGCCGTCGCCGGTGAAATATTTGCCCTGGTAGGCCGTGAAATAGGTCGCGACGAAGCGCTCGTGGTCGCCGTAGACGGTGCGCATCTGGCCGGGCCAGGAGCGGACCAGGCAGAGGTTGCCGGAGGCGGCGCCCTCCAGCACCTCGCCGTCGGGGCCGACCAGCTGCGGCTCGACCCCGAAGAAGGGGCGGCCGGCGCTTCCCGGCTTCATGTCGTGGGCGCCGGGCAAAGTGGTGATCATCACCCCGCCGGTCTCGGTCTGCCACCAGGTGTCGACGATCGGGCAGCGGCTCTCGCCGACGACCTCGTAATACCAGCGCCATGCCTCGGGGTTGATCGGCTCGCCGACCGTTCCGAGCAGGCGGATCGAGCTCCGGTCGTGCTTTTTGACCGGCCCCTCCCCTTCGCGCATCAGCGCCCGGATCGCGGTCGGGGCGGTGTAGAAGATGTCGACCTTGCGGCGCTCGACGACGTCCCAGAAGCGCGAGAAATCCGGATGGTTGGGAACGCCCTCGAACATCAGGGTGGTCGCTCCGTTGGCGAGCGGGCCGTAGACGACGTAGCTGTGCCCGGTCACCCAGCCGACGTCGGCGGTGCACCAGAAGATCTCGCCGGGCTTGTAGTCGAAGACGTAGTGGAAGGTCGCCGCGGTCCAGACCGCATAGCCGCCGGTGGTATGGAGGACGCCCTTGGGCTTGCCCGTCGAGCCCGACGTGTAGAGTATGAAGAGCGGGTCCTCGGCGGCCATCGGCTCGCACGGGCAGTCGTCGGGCACGAGCGCGGCGACCTCGTGGAGCCAGTGGTCGCGGCCCTCGCTCCAGCCGATCTCGTTGCCGAGATGGCGGACGACGAGCACCGCCTCGACCTCGCTCCCCTTGGCGAGGGCGGCGTCGACATTGGCCTTGAGCGGCACCAGCCGGCCGCCGCGCATCCCGCCGTCGGCGGTGACGACGAAGCGGCTGGCGCAATCCTCGATCCGGCCGTGCAGCGCCTCGGGCGAGAAGCCGCCGAAGACGACCGAATGGACCGCTCCGATCCGGGCGCAGGCGAGCATCGCCACCGCGGCTTCGGGGATCATCGGCATGTAGAGGGTGACGCGGTCGCCCTTGCCGGCGCCGAGCGCTTTGAGCGCATTGGCCATGGCGACGACCTCGCGGTGGAGCCTGCCGTAGGTCAGGCTGCGGCCCGAGCCGGGCTCGTCGCCTTCGAACAGGATCGCGACCTGGTCCGAGCGCGCCTCGAGATGGCGGTCGACGCAATTGTGGCAGAGGTTGAGGATGCCGTCCTCGAACCATTTGATGTCGACGGGGTCGAACGACCAATTGCCGATGACCGTCGGCGGCTTCACCCAGTCGATGCGCCGCGCCTGATCGGCCCAGAAGGCGTCGGGATCGTCGAGCGACCGGCGGTAGAGGGTTTCGTAAGCCCGGTCGTCGGCATGGCTGGCGGCGGCCAGGGCGGCGGGAGGCGGGATGCGGCTTTCCATGCGCCGTCACTAAGCCGAAGGGGGGCGAGCCGGAAAGACGCAAAATGGTCGCTGCTCCCCGGCGAAGGCCGGGGTCCAGCCCCAAGGCCCGCGCCCCTGGGCCCCGGCCTTCGCCGGGGAGCAAAATGTTTACAGACATGGGTTAAAGAGCGCGGAATGATCGAGGGGTGGGTGCCAGCCATCGAGGCGATGCCGGAGCTGTCCGCGGCCACGGCGGCGTTCGCGCCGCGCCGGCCGGCGGAACGCGCGGATTCGCCGGAGCTGCCGGCCGCTTTGCCCTTCGCCCGCTTCCGGGAGGAGGAGGCGCTGGTCCGCTCCTGGCGGCGGCTCGAGGAGGCCGCCTCGCTGCCGCTGCAGAGCCACGCCTTCATCTCGGCGCTGGCCGACACTCTGCTCGCCGACGCGCATATCGAGATCTTCTTCGTCCGCGAGGGCGAGGAGCTTTGCGCCCTGCTCCCGCTGTCGCGCCCGCCCGGGACTCTCGCCCGCTGGACCGCGGTCGGAGCGCATGAGGTGTGTGAGCCCGACGACGCCTTGTCGCGCGATCCGCAGGCCGCGCGGCGCCTCGCCGACGCCATCGTCGGCGACGGACGGGCGCTCGAGATGGACCGGATCCCCGCCGGCTCGAGGCTGATCCCGGCGCTCCGGGCCGCGCTTCGCGGCAAGGGATGGATGATTGTCCGGCCGGCGACGCCGACCCCGACCATCGCCCTCGACCCGAGCTGGAAGGACCCGGCGTCCCGCTTCAACTCCGGGCGCCGCTCCGACTTTCGCCGGGCGGCGCGCCGGGCCAGCGAGCATGGCGCTGTAAGCTTCGAGATATCGGCGCCGCGGCCGGACGAGTTCGACGCCCTGTTCGACGAGGCGGTCGCCGTCGAGGCGCGAAGCTGGAAGGCCGAAGCCGGGACGGCGATCGCCGCCGACCGGGCCAAGGAGAGCTGCTTCCGCCATTTCTTCCGCTCGGCCTGCGAACGGGGCACGTTCCGGATCGCCTTCATGCGGATCGACGGCCGGGCCGTGGCGATGCAGATGGCGCTCGAATGGCAGGGCCGGTTCTGGCTGTTCAAGATCGGCTTCGACGAGAAATTCGAGCGCTGCTCGCCGGGCACCCTGCTGATGCTCCACACGATCGGCTGGGCGGCGCAGCGCGGGCTCGGCGCCTATGAGCTGCTCGGCCATGTCGAGCCGTGGATCGCGCAATTCTGGACCCGCGACCAGCATCCCTGCGTGTGCGTGCGCGCCTATCCGTTCAATCCGAGCGGCGCCTTCGCCTTCGCCGGCGACGCCCTCGTCTGGCTGCGCAAGCGGCTCGTCCCGGCGCGCGGCTGATGACCGGCCCGCGGGCCGCCCTCCGCGACCTGCGCTACGCGGCGCCGCTCTATCTCGAGCGGGTCGCCTCGGGACCCGGGGCCGCGGCGGCGGCTCGGCGCTGCCGCCGGCTCGCCCGCGACGGCCTGGCCGCGACAATCGGCTATTTCCAGTCGAGCCGGGCCGGGCCGGACGAGATCGTCGCCTCCCATCGCGCCGTCGCCGCCCTGCTCGCGGACCGGCGCGCCGACGTCTGCCTGGCGGTGAAGGCCCCTCCCCTGCGCTTCGACGGCGGCCTTCTGCGCGGCATCGCCCGAGCCGCCGCGGACTCGGGCCTGCCGCTGATGTTCGACGCCCATGCCGCCCGGGACGCGGAGCCGACCCTGGCCGCGGTCGAGGCCTTGCTCGCCGATTTCCCGGGCACCGGATTCGCCCTGCCGGCCCGCTGGCGCCGAAGCCTGGGGGACGCCTCGGCCTTCCGCGACGGCAGCGCCCGGATCCGCATCGTCAAGGGCGAATGGGCCGATCCGGACGGGGACGAGGCCGACGTCGCGGCCAATTACGTCCGGGTGGCCGAGAGCCTGGCGGGGCGCGCCGGCCCGGTCGCCGTCGCCACCCACGATCCCGACCTCGCCGAGCGTGCCCTTACCCTGCTTCTCGCCGCCGGCACGCCGTGCGAGCTGGAGCAGCTGCGCGGCCTGCCCTCGCGACGGACCATGGCGGTGGCGCGGCGCCTGGACGTGCCCGTCCGGGTCTACGTCCCTTTCGGCCCCGGCTGGTGGCCCTATGCTCTGGATAAGGCGCTGGAGCGGCCCTATCTGCCGGCGTGGATGATCCGGGACAGGCTCGGCCGTGCCGATTTCCCCCTCTCCCGTCCTTCACGGGAGAGGGAGGGTGAGGGTCTGTAGCGAGGAGTGGGCTAGACCCTCACCTCCCAAGCCTTCGGCTTGGGCCCCTCCTCTCCCGCGAAAGGCGGGGAGGGGTTCAGGGGTTAACCTGCTTCAGCGCATTCGCCCGGAACTGGGGCTTGTTTCCGCGGGTTTAGCACGATCATGACGCCCCCGGACCGATCCTCCCCGCTCGCCGTCGCGCAGCCTTCCGAAACCGCCCCGCGAAACCCGCTCTTCTTCGGCGCGGGCAGCGATCCGGGGACCGATCAGCTGACCGCCGGAATGTCGGTCCTCGAGGTCGGGGTCTATCGCGGCCCCCATTATTACAGCCACAGGCCGATGGTCCGGATCCAGCTCGACCTCGGCCGGCTCGAGCAATGGCCGACCGACCGGATCGCCGGCTTCACCGACTCGCTGCTAGCGGTTCTGCCGGGCGTCGGCCGCCACGGCTGCTCCCTGAAGGTCCGCGGCGGCTTCGAGAAGAGGCTCCGCGACGGCACCTGGCTCGGCCATGTCGCCGAGCATGTCGCGCTCGAGCTCCAGACCCTGGCCGGCTCGCGCGCCACCCGCGGCAAGACCCGCTCGGTCAAGAACCGGCCGGGCGTCTACAACGTCATGTTCGCCTATAACGAGGAGAAGGTCGGGCTGATGGCCGGGCGGATCGCGCTCGAGCTGGTCGATTCGCTCCTTCCCGACGACCTCAGGGGCATCGGCGGGCTCGACCGGATCCAGGCGATGGAAGGCGGCTTCGACCTCGGCCGCCGGCTCGACGCCCTGAAGCGCACGGTGCGCCGGACGGCGCTCGGCCCGTCGACCCGGGCTCTGGTCGAGGAGGCGCAGCGGCGCGGAATCCCGGTGATGCGGCTCGACGAGAAGAGCCTGATCCAGCTCGGCCACGGCCGGCATCAACAGAAGCTTCGAGCCTCGATCACCGGCCGCACCTCGCTGGTCGCCGCCGACCTCGCCGGCGACAAGGCCATGACCAAGAAGCTGCTCGACGAGAGCGGCGTTCCGGTGCCGCGCGGGATCGTCGTGCGCGAGCGAGGAGGAGGCGGTGCGCGGCGCGAAGAGGCTTCGCTTTCCGCTCGTCACCAAGCCGCTCGACGGCAATCACGGCCGCGGGGTGACGATCGGCATCATGGACGAGGAGCAGCTTCGCTTCGGCTTCCGCGAGGCGCAGGCCCAGGCCAAGGGCCGCGACGTCATCGTCGAGCCGTTCTTCGAGGGCAACGACCACCGAATCCTGGTCGTCGGCGGCAAGATGGTCGCCGTCGCCGAGCGAATCCCGGCCCAGGTCACCGGCGACGGCATCAGCACCATCCGCCAGCTCGTCGCCGAGGTGAACCGCGACCCGCGCCGCGGCCAGGGCCATGAGAATGTCATGACCCGGATCCGGATCGACGCCCATGTCGAGGAATATCTCGCCCGCTCCGGCCTGACCCCCGACAGCATCCCGGAGGCGGACCAGAGGGTGCCGCTTCGGGCCACCGCCAACCTCTCGACCGGCGGCACCGCCGTCGACCGGACCAACGAGATCCACCCCGACAATGCCGAGATCGCCCGGCGCGCGGCGCTGATCGTCGGCCTCGACGTCTGCGGGGTCGACTTCGTCTGCCCCGACATCGGCCGGTCGGTGCGCGAGACCGGCGGCGGGATCATCGAGGTCAATGCGGCGCCGGGCCTGAGGATGCACATCGAGCCTTCGGAAGGCGCGCCGCGCGACGTCGCCAAGCCGATCATCGAGATGCTCTTCCCGCGCGGACGGCCGTCGCGCGTGCCGATCATCGCCATCACCGGGACCAACGGCAAGTCGACCGTGGCCCGGATGACCAAGCATATCCTGCGCTACACCGGCTGCACCGTCGGTCTGACCTCGACGACCGGGGTCTATATCAACGACATCCTCACCCACGAGGGCGACGCGACCGGTCCGCGCAGCGCCCGGATGATCCTTCGCGACCCGACGGTCGAGGTGGCGGTGCTCGAGACGGCGCGCGGCGGCCTGCTCCGCGAGGGCCTCGCCTACGAGGAGGCGGACATCGCCGCCTGCCTCAACGTCACCGCCGACCATCTCGGCCTCAAGGGCATCGAGACGGTCGAGGACCTGGCCAACGTCAAGCAGGTGGTGGTCGAGGCGGTCCGGCGCGGCGGCCATTCGGTGCTCAACGCCGACGATCCGCTGACGGTGAGGATGGCCCGGCGCGCCGGGGGGCGGATCATCTGGTTCTCGCTCAATGGCGGCGCCGAGATGTCGCCGATGCTTCGCGAGCATGTCGATCGGGGCGGGATGGCGGTGGTCCGCGAGCCCGGGCCCGAGGGCGGCACCATCGTCCTCTACGACGACGCCCGCCGCGACCTGATCATGAAGGCCGGCGACATACCGGCGACCCTGCACGGCATGGCGGAGTTCAACATCGCCAATTCGCTCGCCGCCATCGCCATGGCCCTGGCGAACGAGGTGCCGATCCTGACCATCCGCTCGGCGATGGCGCAGTTCCGATCCACCTTCGAGCAGAATCCCGGCCGCCTCAACGTCCACGACGCCCACGGCTTCCGGGTCATCGTCGATTATGCCCACAACGCGGCCGGCCTCGAGGCGCTCGGCAAGGTCGTCCGCGGTCTCAGCCACCGCTACAAGCGCACCATCGGCGCGGTCTCGATCGCCGGCGACCGCCGCGACGAGGACATAATCGAGATGGGCCGGATCGCCGCCGCCATCTTCGACGAGCTGATCTTCCGCGAGGACCCCTATACGCGGGGACGGCCGCGCGGCGAGGTGATGAACCTGCTCCGCACCGGGGCGCTCGAATGCGGCCGCTCCGAGGAGCATCTCCACCTGATCGCCGGCGAGCGCGCCTCGACGGCGGCGGCGCTGGCGATGGGCCGCCCGGGCGATCTCGTCGTCGTCACCCCGACCGACGTCAAGGGCGCGTGGCAGCAGGTCAACGACTTCCGGCCGGCGGCGGAGCGCGCCTCGGGCCGCACGCCGCTCGCCGCGGCGGAATAGACGTGGACGAATGCCAGGGCCGCCGCCGCGGCTGCCTGATCATCATCGGCGGCGGCGAGGACCGCGACCCGGCCGGCGAGCGGCGGATCCTTCGCGAGGTTGCCCGCCACGTCCATGGCGGCAAGCTGGTCCTCGCCACCGTCGCGAGCCACCGGCCCGAAGGTTATTTCGACGAATATGAGAAGGCCTTCGCCGACCTCGGAATTGGCGAGCTGGTCGAGCTCTACGTCGAGGAGCGCTCGCGGGCCGGGGACCGCGAGAAATTATCGGTGCTCGACGACGCCGCCGGAATCTTCTTCTCGGGCGGCGACCAGCTCAGGATCACCAGCCAGATCGGCGACACCGGGATCGAGGCCAAGGTGCGCGCGCTCTACGAGCGCGGCGGGGTCGTCGCGGGCACCTCGGCGGGGGCGTCGGTGATGAGCGACACGATGGTGATCAAGGGGACGAACAAGATCACCCACAGGATCGGCGACCTCCACATGGCGCCCGGGATGGGGCTGATGCCGGGCGTCATCATCGACCAGCATTTCGCCGAGCGCGGCCGTTTCGGGCGGCTGATCGGGGCGGTGGCGCACAACCCGCGGATCCTCGGCCTCGGGCTCGACGAGGATACGGCGGCGGTGGTCGAGGGCGACTGCTTCAAGGTGATCGGAAGCGGCGCGGTCTATGTCGTCGACGGCGCCGACATCAGCTATTCCAACGTCGCCGAGGCGCGCTCCGAGCAGGCGCTGTCGATGCACAACATGCGGGTGCATGTGCTCTCCGACGACGACGGCTTCGACCTCAAGACGCGCACTCCGATTCCGCCGGGGCATTAGCGTCATCCCGGCGCAAGCCGGGACCCAAGAACATCGAAGCGATCGATCCGAGCCTGACCGTGTTCCTGGGTCCCGGCTTTCGCCGGGATGACGGGAGCGCTATCGCCGCCCCATGGACGCGGACTTCCTGATCATAGGCGGCGGCATCGCCGGCCTCTCCGCCGCTTCGCGGCTGGTCGGGCACGGCCGGGCCATCGTCCTCGAGGGCGAGGACGCGCTCGGCTATCACAGCTCGGGGCGGAGCGTGGCGTTCAGCCATTTCGGCAACGGCAACGCGGCGGCGCGCGGGCTCACCGCCTGGAGCCAGCCCTTCCTCGAGAGGCCGCCCGACGGCTTCGCCCCCTTCCCGATCGCCCGCACCTTCGCCTCGCTCTATTTCGGTGTCGAAGAGACGCTGCCCGCCCTGCAGGCGCTGGAAGCGGCGATGACGCGGTTCACGGACCGCATAGGGCGGGTCGACGCGGCGGCGATGGCGGCCTTGTGCCCGGCGCTGCGCACCGGCGCCGGCGGCGCCGTCGCCGGCCTGCTCGATCCGACCGGCCTCAAGCTCGACGCCGACGCCCTCCTCCAGGGCTATACCCGAGCCGTCCGGGCGGGCGGCGGCGAGTTGCTGAACGGCCGCCGGATCGCCTCGATCGAGCGGCGCGGGGAAGGCTGGGAGGTGCGCAGCGAAGACGGCGGCCGTTGGTCGGCGCCGATCCTGATCGACGCAGCCGGCGCCTGGGCGGACCGGATAGCGGCGCTCGCCGGGGTGGCGCCGCTCGGGCTCCGGCCGATGCGGCGGACGATCATCGTCGTCGATCCTCCGGCCGGCACCGACCTCTCGAGCTGGCCGTTCGCGCACAGCGTGGCCGGCGACTTCTACATGCTGCCCGAGGCCGGCCAGCTGCTCGCCTCGCCGGTCGACGAGGTGGCCGACGACCCCTGCGACGCCGCTCCGGACGATTATGACGTGGCGCTCGCCGCCGACCGACTCGAACATTACACGACGGTGCCGGTCAGCCGGATCGCCCATCGCTGGGCCGGGCTTCGCTCGTTCGTCGCCGACCGGGTGCCGACGGCGGGCTTCGATCCCGAGGCGCCCGGCTTCTTCTGGCTGGCCGGCCAGGGCGGCTACGGCCTTCAGACCGCCCCGGCGATGGCGGCGATCGTCGAGGCCCTGGTCACCGGCGGGCCGTGGCCGGAGGGCCTGGCCGAGCTCGGAGTGCTTCCGGAGCATATTCGCCCCGAGCGGCTGCGATCTTCGCCAGGCCGCGCAACCTGATTCCCGCGCCATCGTTCTGCCGCTAAAGAAGAAGGAATGCGTTTGGACCAGACCGCCCAGTGGCAGCCGGCCCCGGCCCAGTATCAGGCCCCGGGAGGCCCCGCCCAGACCCCGCCGCCGCCGCCGCCGCGCCGGCCCTGGTATCATCCGCTGAGGTGGGGCTGGCGTCGGATCGTCCTCGCCATCCTCGCCCTGTTCATGCTGATCGTCGCCTGGCTGGCGATCACCGCTCCGCTCTCCAAGTCGCTGCAGCCGATCGCCGCGCCGAGCCTGACCCTGGTTTCGGCCGAGGGCGACCCGATCGCCCGGCGGGGCGCCGACATACGCGAGCCGGTCAAGATCGCGGCCCTGCCCGAGCACGTCCCCAACGCCTTCATCGCGATCGAGGACAAGCGCTTCCACGACCATCTCGGGATCAGCGTGCGCGGCATCATCCGGGCCGCCTGGCGCAACCTCGGCGCCGGCGGAGTCCGCGAGGGCGGAAGCACGATCACCCAGCAGCTCGCCAAGATCTCCTTCCTCACCGCCGACCGAACCATGGCCCGCAAGGCCCAGGAGGTGCTGATCGCCTTCTGGCTCGAAGCCTGGCTGACCAAGGAGGAGATACTCGAGCGCTACCTCTCCAACGTCTATCTCGGCGACAACACCTACGGCCTGCGCGCCGCCTCGCACCATTATTTCAGCGTTCCGCCCGAGAAGCTCACCGTCCCGCAGGCGGCGATGCTGGCCGGCATGGTCAAGGCACCGTCCCGGCTCGCCCCGACCCGCAACTACAAGCAGGCCCGGGAGCGCGGCCGGGTCGTCATCGCCTCGATGATCGACCAGGGGTTCATCACCAACGCCGAGGCCCGCAAGCTGAAGCCGGCCCGGCTCAGGGTCGAGCGGGTCAAGGTGGTCCCGACCGGCACCTATTTCGCCGACTGGGTGCTGCCGATGGCCCGGGCGCGGGGCGAGGTCGGCTATGGCGACCAGCAGGTCCAGACCACGCTCGAGAGCCGGCTGCAGACGCTGGCGCTGCAGACCGTGCGCCGGGCCGGCCTCGGCCGCGCCCAGGTGGCGCTGGTGGCGATGCGGCCGGACGGGCGGGTGGTGGCGATGGTCGGCGGCCGCGACTATGCGCGAAGCCCGTTCAACCGCGCCACCCAGGCCCGCCGCCAGCCCGGCTCCGCGTTCAAGCTGTTCGTCTACCTCGCCGCGCTTCGCGCCGGGATGACCCCCGACACGCCAATCGCCGACACCCCCCTCCGGGTCGGCGACTGGCAGCCGAGGAATTACGAGGACCGCTACCGCGGCACCTTGACCCTGCGCGACGCTTTGGCCCTGTCGAGCAACGTCGCGGCGGTCCGGCTGTCGGAGCGGGTGGGCCGGCAGAACGTCATCCGGGCGGCGCGCGACCTCGGCGTGAGGAGCCCGCTCAGCGACAATCCCAGCCTCGCGCTGGGCACTTCGGGAATGACCCTGCTGGAGCTGACCTCCGCCTATGCGGCGGTCGCCGCCGGCGCCTATCCGGTGCGGCCGAAGGGGCTCGAGGACGAGGAGAAGCCCTGGTGGCAGCGGATGTGGAACCGGGCCCGCCCCGGCACCTACGGCGAGCCCGCCTTCGACGAGCTGAGGGACATGCTCGGCGCCGTCGTCAGCCAGGGAACCGGCCGGGCCGCGGCGCTCCAGGTCCCCGCCTTCGGCAAGACCGGCACGACCCAGGACAGCCGCGACGCCCTGTTCATCGGCTTCGCCCAGGATCTGGTGGTCGGCGTGTGGGTCGGCAATGACGACAACAGCCCGCTGGCCGGACAGATCGCCGGCGGCGGCCTGCCGGCGCGGATCTGGCGCGACTTCATGACCAAGGCGGTCGGCTCGGCGCCGGCGCAGAACCTGGCGCCGCCGCTCGCCGTTCCGGTCTCGACCGAGGGCGCGAACGGCTCGCTGACGGTGCCGATCGAGGGGACCGGCTACGAGGTCGGCTTCGAGGTGACCGAGAACGGCGTGACGATCTCGGCCCAGCCGGGCGAGGAACCGCCGGTCGACGGGCCCCCGCCGGAGGACGGCCCGGTCACCATCGCTCCGCCTCCGGCCCCGCTGGAACCGGAGGAGGAGCCGCCGCTCGACGACGAGGGCGGCGAGCTCTGATCCGATGGCCGCCGGCGACAAGGAGAAGCTCGCCGAGGAGCGCACCGACCTCGCCGAGGACCGGACGATCCTCGCCAACGAGCGGACCTTCGCGGGGTGGATGCGGACCGGCTTCGCGGCGGTCGGGATCGGGCTTGGCTTCCAGCTCCTGTTCCAGGCGATGCAGCCCGCCTGGGTGCCCAAGGCGATCGCGACCGCCTTCCTGCTCGCCGGCGCCTATGTGATCGTGGTCGCCGAGCGCCGCGCGGCGCGGGTCATGGAGCGGTTCGACCGGCACAAGGCGGCCGAGCTGCGGCCGGTCAACCTCAAGGTGGTGACCTGGACGGCGGTCGCCGCGACTCTGGCGCTGGTCGCGGCGATCTGGCTGCTCGGGATGAAGCCGGCCTAGCGCGTCGCCCCGGCGAAGGCTGGGGCCCCACGGGGTGAAGGGCGCCGGCGTTTCTCACCCCCTGGGATCCCAGCCTGCGCTGGGATGACGGCTTGCGCCGTCAGTAGGTGCGCGCGGGCCTCGGAGCGCGGTTGCGGCGGTCCCAGGCCTTCTTGGCGAGCCAGGCGCCGCCGACCGCGAGGCCCAGAGGCCCGAAGGCGCGGCGGGCGATGGCCGGCGCGAGGGCGCCGACGAGGAGTCCGGTGCCGCCATTGTAACGTCCCGCCAGCTTGCGGCCGAGCATCGCTCCTGCAATCTTGCCGATCATCTACTCAACTCCTTGAATGGATTTGGAAGACAGAGCGCTGGAGACCCCCACTTGTTCCCCGGCGGAGGCCCGGGGGTCCAGATCCGCGGCCGGGCTGGGCCCCTGCCTCCGCCGGGCAGTAATTGGGGACAGCTACCGAATTCGGGCAATAATTGGGGACAGCTACCGAATTCGATCAGTTCCATGCCGGCCCCCGCGTCGGCCGGAATTCGGTAGCTGTCCCCAATTACGGTAGCGGGCGGAATTCGGTAGCTGTCCCCAATTACGATCAGTCGAGGAACAGCTCGGCCGCGGCCTCGACGATGGCGTCGACGTCGAGGCGGTATTCCCGGTAGAGGTCGGGGAGGGTGCCGGTCTGGCCGAAGCGGTCGAGGCCGAGGGGGCTGACTCGGTGGCCCATCACTCCGCCCAGCCAGGAGAGCGAGGCGGGAGCGGCGTCGAGGAGGGTGACGAGGCCGGCGTCGGGCGAGAGCGGGGCGAGGAGGCGCTCGACGGCAGTAATTGGGGACAGCTACCGAATTCGATCAGTTCCATGCCGGCCCCCGCGCGTCGGCCGGAATTCGGTAGCTGTCCCCAATTACGATCAGTCGAGGAACAGCTCCGCCGCGGCTTCGACTATGGCGTCCACGTCGAGGCGGTATTCGCGATAGAGGTCGGGGAGGGTGCCGGTCTGGCCGAAGCGGTCGAGGCCGAGGGGGCTGACCCGGTGGCCCATGCACTCCGCCGAGCCAGGAGAGCGAGGCGGGCGCGGCGTCGAGCAGGGTGACGAGGCCGGCGCCAGGCGAGAGCGGCGCCAGCAGCCGCTCGACGTGCGAGGATGCCGTGCCCTGACCGCCCCACCGGCCGCGCCGCCGCTCGCTCCAGCCGCGGTGGAGGAGGTCGGGCGAGGTGATTGCGAGCAGGCCGAGGCCGGCGACGTCGTCCTTGAGCGCCTCCCAGGCGGCGAGCGCCTCGGGAGCGAGGGCTCCGGAATAGACGAGGGCGGCCTCGGCTCCGGGGGCGGGCTCGCGAAGCCAGTAGCCGCCGGCGAGGGCGTCCGCCTTCCAGGCCTCGCCGGAGCGGACCTCCTGGCGGATCGTGCGGGTGGTGAGGCGCAGATAGACGCTCTCGCCGTCCGGCGCCTGGATGAGGCGGAAGGCCTCCTCCATGAACAAGGCGAGCTCGTCGGCGAAGGCGGGCTCGTAGTGGCGAAGGCCCGGCTGGCCGAGCGCGATCAGCGGCGGGTTGATCGACTGGTGGGCGCCGCCTTCGGGCCCGAGGGTGACTCCGGACGGAGTCGCCACGAGGAGGAAGCGGGCGTCCTGGTAGCAGGCGTAATTGAGGGCATCGAGGCCGCGGGCGATGAAGGGGTCGTAGACGGTGCCGATCGGGAAGAGCCGGGTTCCGAACAGGTCCCCCGCCAGACCCAGGGCCGCGAGCATCAGGAACAGATTGTTCTCGGCGATTCCGAGCTCGATATGCTGGCCGGCCTGGGTCGCGCCCCATTTCTGGGCCGAGGGGATCTTGGCGGCGGCGAAGACGTCGGCGAGGTCCCGGCGGCGGAACAGGCCGCGCTGGTTCACGAAGGCGCCGAGATTGGTCGAGACGGTGACGTCGGGCGAGGTGGTGACGATCCGGTCGGCGAGCGCTCCGCCGGCCCGGCTGAGGTCGAGCAGGATCCGGCCGAAGGCGGCCTGGGTCGACTGCTCCTCGCCGGCCGGCGCCGGGATCGCCGGCACGTCGACCTGGTTCCAGGCGCGGCCGCGCTTCGAGCGGGCGATTCGGCTGGTCTCGACCAGCGCCCTGACGCCTTGCGCCGAATTGCCGCCGAGCCCGGCCCACGGCTCCCATTCCTGACCTTCGGCGATGCCGAGGCGCTCGCGAAGGGCGGCGATCTGGCCGGGGTTCATCAGGCCGGCATGATTGTCCTTGTGGCCGGCGAAGGGCAGGCCGAAGCCCTTGATCGTGTAGGCGATGAACAGGGTCGGGACGTCGTCCCGGGCGGCGTCGAAGGCCTCGACGAGGCTCGCCATGTCGTGGCCGGCGAGGTTGGTCATCAGGGCGGCGAGCGCCTCGTCGTCACGGGCGTCGAGCAGCGGCCGGGTCTCGGGCGCCTCCTTGAGGAGCCGCTCGCGCCAGGCGGCGCCGCCGAGATAGGTGAGCGCGGCATAATCGGCATTGCCGCATTCCTCGAGCCAGGCCTTGAGGGCCCCGCCGCCGGGCTCGGCGAAGGCCGCCTCCAGCGCCTTGCCGTATTTGAGGGTGACGACCCGCCAGCCGCAGCTGGCGAAGATCTCGTCGAAGCGGCGGAACATGCGCTCGGCCGTCGTCGCGTCCAATGACTGGCGGTTGTAGTCGACGATCCACCAGCAATTGCGGATGTCGTGCTTATAGGCCTCGATCAGGCATTCGTAGATATTGCCCTCGTCGAGCTCGGCGTCGCCCATCAAAGCGACCATCCGCCCGGCCTCCTCCGGCGCCATCTCGCCATGGGCGACGAGGTAATCCTGGACCAGGCTGGCGAAGGCGGTGATCGCCACGCCGAGGCCGACCGAGCCGGTCGAGAAGTCGACCGGGATCCTGTCCTTGGTCCGGCTCGGATAGCTCTGCATGCCCTTGAAGCCGCGAAAATTCTCGAGCTGCTCGAGGCTCTGCGAGCCGAGCAGGTAATGGATGGCGTGGAGCACCGGCCCGGCATGCGGCTTGACCGCGACCCGGTCGTTGGGGCCGAGCGCGTGGAAGTAGAGCGCCGCCATGATCGCGGTCATCGAGGCGCAGCTCGCCTGGTGGCCGCCGACCTTGAGGCCGTCGGGGCTTGTCCGAAGATGGTTGGCGTTGTGGATCGTCCAGGCGCTGAGCCAGCGCAGCCGGTCGTCGAGCAGGCGAAGGGCGTCGAGGTCCGGCGCGGTCGTCTTCTTCAGCATGGCGCGGGCCTTAGCGGCAGGGGCCGCGAAAAGCGAATGGCGCAAATGGCACGAACGGCACATGGAATTGATGGGGGGGGCCTGCCGCAAGCGGCGGCCCGCGCAAGGAGCGCCTCGAATCATCGGAAGGCCGGCGAGCGTGCATGGCGCCATTAGAACATAACAGGTACGAAAAAGCAAGTGAGGGAACCGTCGGCCGGTGCGCGGTACCCGTCCTCCCGCGCGGCCATACTCGTGCTGGCTGAGCGCCGGTTCCCCGCATATGCTCGGCCGGTGACCCTGCTTCCGCTCCTCGCCCTCGCCGCCTCGGCCGCGCCGATCGATCCGGCGCCGCTGCGGGCGAGCCTGGCGCGCGCGCGGCTGCCGGTCGTCTCGATGGAGGCCTGCGCGGGCCTCCAGCCGCGCTACGAGGAGCGCCACGACCGCGCCTTCGACGCTCTGCGCGACGTGGCGGACCAGGCGGATTCGCTGTTCGGAGCGGAGCCGGCGCTCGAGGCCTGGGAGGGGCCGGTCGCCGCCGCGGGCTGCGGCGAGCGCGCTTTCGCCGGCTACGAAGCGGCGGCGGAGGCCGGCCTGGCGGAGGCTCGGCGGCGCCTGGCCGAAGTGGCCGCGCGAATGCCGGGGCTGTGGATCGGCACCTTGCGCGTGTGCCGCGACTCGCTGGCCGAGGGCAAGGTCGGGCCGGTCCGCGAGGAATATGGCATGCCGGCCCTGGACCTGGCGCTCGTTCCGGCCCTCAAGCCCGATCTGCTGGCGCAGACGGAGCGACGGCTGAACAAGCCGATGAGCATCAGGATCGACGGCGACGCGGTCATGGCGCCGAACGTCAACGAACCGATGGCCGGCGGGGAATTGACGCTTTCCGGGCCGGAGCCGGAGGCGCTGGATCGGATCCGGGCGGCGGCGCTGCGGCCCTGCCGGGAAAATGGGGACGGTTGAACCGTCCGAGCCGCTCGACCGCAATCGTACGAGCGGCCGACCTTGTGCGCTGCAGCGGGTGACTGTCACCTTGTGCGCTGCAGCGGGTGACTGTCACCTTGTGCGGTGCAGCGGGTGACTGTCACCTTGTGCGGTGCGTCATTTGCCGAACCGATCAGACAAGGCGGGTTTAGCCGTTTGTGCGGGACCGGCGGGGAGCCTAGCAGGCAGGCTGCTTGCGCCTTCAGACGGCGGCGCGACTCGAAGAATCGGAGAGGACGACACATGGACGCGAAGACCAGCGGAAGCCCGCTCAGCGATCCCGGCAAGGAACCCGCCGCGCTGAGGACCCTGCTCGGACGGACCAACCGCGACTGGTGGCCCAACCAGCTCTCGATCGAAATCCTCCACCAGCACGGCAAGAACGGCGATCCCTACGGCGCCAGTTTCAATTACGCCCGCGAGTTCGAGTCGCTCGACTATCCGGCTCTGAAGCGCGACCTCACCGCTTTGATGACCGACAGCCAGCCCTGGTGGCCGGCCGATTACGGCCATTACGGCCCCTTCTTCATCCGAATGGCCTGGCACAGCGCCGGAACCTACCGGACCGGCGACGGCCGCGGCGGCGCCTCGTCGGGCGGCCAGCGCTTCGCTCCGCTCAACTCCTGGCCGGACAATGCCAATCTCGACAAGGCGCGCCGGCTGCTCTGGCCGATCAAGAAGAAATACGGCCGCAAGCTGAGCTGGGCGGACCTGATGATCCTCGCCGGCAACGTCGCGATCGAATCGATGGGGGGGCCGATCTTCGGCTTCGGCGGCGGCCGGGTCGACGTGTTCGAGCCCGAGAAGGACATCTACTGGGGCACCGAGGAGGAATGGCTCGGCGAGACGCGGATCGACGAGCAGTCGGGCAAGGCGCTCGAGAACCCGCTCGCGGCGATCCAGATGGGCCTCATCTACGTCAACCCGCAGGGCCCGGGCGGCAATCCCGACCCTCTGCAGTCCGCCCGCGACATTCGCGAGACCTTCTCGCGGATGGCGATGAACGACGAGGAGACGGTGGCGCTCACCGCCGGCGGCCATACGTTCGGCAAGTGCCACGGCGCCGGCGACGCCTCCAAGGTCGGCGCCGAGCCGGAGGGCGCCGACATCGCCCAGCAGGGCCTGGGATGGACGAGCAGCCACGAGAGCGGCCTCGCCGACCATACGATCACCAGCGGCCTCGAGGGCGCCTGGACCCCGACTCCGATCCAATGGTCGATGAACTATTTCCGGATGCTTCTGGAATATGAGTACGAGCTGGTGAAGAGCCCGGCCGGCGCCCTCCAATGGCAGCCGATAAACCAGAGGCCCGAGGACATGGCGCCCGGAGCGCACAGCCCCGACCGGCGGCTCCCGACGATGATGACGACCGCCGACATGGCGTTCAAGATGGACCCGAAATATCGCGAGATATCGGAGCGCTTCTATCGCAATCCGGACCAATTTGCCGACGCCTTCGCGCGCGCCTGGTTCAAGCTCACCCACCGCGACATGGGGCCGAAGGTGCGGTACCTCGGGCCGGAAGTGCCGGCGGAGGATCTGATCTGGCAGGACCCGGTTCCGGCCGGGCAGACGCTGAGCGACGGCGACGTCGCGGGCCTGCGCGCCCGGATCGCGGACTCCGGCCTCACCGTCTCCCAGCTCGTCAAGACCGCCTGGGCTTCGGCGGCGACCTTCCGCGGCTCCGACAAGCGCGGCGGCGCCAACGGGGCGCGGATCCGGCTCGAGCCGCAGCGCGGCTGGGAGGTCAACGAGCCCGAGGCGCTGGCCGAGGTGCTTCAAGCCTATGAGGATATCCGAGCCGGCTTCGGCGGCCGGGTCAGCCTCGCCGACCTGATCGTGCTCGGCGGCTGCGTCGGCGTCGAGCAGGCGGCGCGCGCGGCCGGGCACGAAGTCACCGTGCCCTTCGCTCCGGGCCGCGGCGACGCCTCGCAGGAGCAGACCGACGTCGAGAGCTTCGCGGTGCTCGAGCCGATGGCGGACGGCTTCCGTAACTATCTTCAGGTCCGCTACAGCGTTCCGACCGAGGAGCTGCTGGTCGACCGCGCCCAGCTGCTCCAGCTGACCGCTCCGGAGATGACGGTGCTGGTCGGCGGCCTGCGGGTGCTCGGCGCCAATCATGGCGGATCGAAGCACGGCGCGTTCACCGACCGGCCGGGCCAGCTGACCAACGACTATTTCGTCAACCTGCTCGACATGAGCACCGCCTGGCGGCAGGTCGACGAGGAGGCGGACGAGGTCTTCGTCGGAACCTGCCGGACGACCGACGAGGAGAAGTGGACCGCGACCCGGACCGACCTCGCCTTCGGCGCCAACTCGCAGCTTCGGGCGATCGCCGAGGTCTATGCCTGCGACGACGCGCAGGACAAGTTCGTCGAGGATTTCGTCGCGGCCTGGGCGAAGGTGATGAACAACGACCGCTTCGACCTCGCCGACCCGAAATGCCACGCTCCGGAGGAGGCGGCTTAGCGGGAGCAAAGGCGATGCGCCGGCACGAGGTCGAGGGGCTGGATAGCAGCCGGATCTGGTGGGTGCCGGCGGTCGTCGCCCCGAGCCGGGACTGGGCCGGAGCGCCGGGCTGCCGGCGGGGGGCGCGGTTCGTCGTCGATCTGGAGACGCTCCACGCGAGCCGCGACTCGTTCGGGCCGTTCGACAGCCGGGCGCTGTGCCTCGACTGGATCATGCGCCACCGCTCCGAGCTCAACCGCCACATGCCCGGAGCGACGGTCCGGGCGGTGATGCTCGACCGCTGGCTGCTCGGGCTGGAGTGAGCCCATGAACCCTCTCCCGCCTTTCGCGGGAGAGGAGGGCCCCAAGCGAAGCTTGGGAGGTGAGGGTCTGTAGCAATGACTCTGCAAGACCCTCACCTCCCACCGCTTCGCGGTGGGCCCCTCCTCTCCCGTGAAGGACGGGAGAGGGGTTTATCTCAGGTGAACCTGTTCGAGCCCCGTCTCACGCTCATCGCATGGCGCCCCGCCAGGCGGGTGGAGCGGGTCCGCACCGTTTCCAGCGACAGCCATTCGCCGGTGGCGCGCTCCCGCGTCAGGGTCAGGGTGAGATAGCCCCGCCGCTCGAGGTCGACCCATTTGAGCGCCCGGTTGCGGGCGCGGACGGCGCGTTCGACCTCGGCCGGGGCGACGCCCTGGGCATAGGCTTCGAGGCCGGGCGAGGTGACGCTCATCCCGGCGAACTCGGCGCCGGCGGGGGTGCCGGCGAGGTCGAGGTCGAAGGCCCAGCCGTTGTGGCTGTCGCCGGAGAGGACGATCAAATTGGCGTCCGCATCGAGGGCGGAGCGGAGCAGCCGCTCGCGGGCGGCGGGATAGCCGTCCCAGGCGTCGAGGTTGAGCGGCAGGCCCGACCTCGGACGCGGCGGCGCCGATCGCGGTGATCCGCTTCACCGCGTCGGGCGCGTCGGCCCGCATCCAGGCGCGCGCCTCGACCGGAAGCGCCCACGAGCCCATCACCGTCTGCTGGGCGAGCAGCTGCCAGCGGGTCCCCTGCCCCGCCGACCGCCTGAGCGATCCGGCCAGCCAGGCCTCCTGCTCCGGGCCGAGCATGGTCCGGTCCGGATCGCGCCAGGCGGCGTCGCGGAAGCGCATCAGCGACGCCTTGAGGTCCTCGCCCTTGCGGACCGCCTCGGCATAGACGAGCGGGCGGCTGCGCCCGGCGAGCCGGGTCTCGGGCCGGAACAGGGTGGCGAGATCGCCGATCTCGTAGCTCTCCCATTCATTGTCGGAGACCGGAAGCCATTCGCGATAGGCGCGAAGCGCCGCCGACTTGCGGGCGTCCCACGTCCCTTCCTTCGCCGGATCGTGATTCTCGGCGCCGCCTGACCAGGCGTCGTTGGCGGTCTCGTGATCGTCCCACATCATCACCATCGGCGCCGAGGCGTGGAGGCGCTGGAGATCCGGATCGGCGCGGTAGGCGGCGTGGCGGAGGCGATAGTCGGCGAGCGCCACCGCCTCGTGGGCGGGATCGAGGACCCGGCCGGCGAGAGCCTCGCGCCCGGACGGATATTTGCCGCGCTCGAACTCGTAGAGATAGTCGCCGAGGTGGACGAGTAGGTCGAGGTCGCGGCGCGCGGCGGCGTGGGCGTAGGCGTTGAAGAAGCCGAATGCGAGGTTGGCGCAGGAGAAGATTCCGAGGGTGAAGCGGGGCGTCCGGCCTTCGGGGAGGGTACGGGTCCGGCCGACGGCAGAGACGGCGCCTCGCGAGTCGCGGAATCGGTAATGATACCAGGTGCCGGGCTGCAGGCCGGTCGCGACCGGCTTGACGCAATAATCGTGCTCGGCCTCGGCGGCGACCTCGCCTTCGGCGGCGATCCGGGCGAAATCGGCGGTGCGGCGACATCTGCCAGGCGAGCCGGCCGCCCGGGACATGGCGGGTCCACAGCATCACCGAGCGCTGCCTGGGCTCGCCGCTGGCGACCCCGTGGGCGAAGCCGCGGGCGGCGGCCAGCTGGGCCATGCCGGGGACGGCGAGGGCGGAGAGGCCGAGCGTTGCGGCCTTGAGCAGGAGGCGGCGGTCGAGGTCGAGGGTCATGGGGTGGTTGTGGCGGCGGATCGGGACGGAGGCAACTGCGCCTCCCCGGCCGCCAGCCGGGAAGGCGGACCGGCCGGCGGCTTCAGGCGCTCGCTCAGGGCGCAGCGGTGCGCAGGATGGCGCTTTCGAAGGCCGAGACGTCGGCCACCTCCGAAGCCACCTTCGTCGCGGCGCCCAGGCGGCCCCTGGCGATCGGCAGGTCGCGCTCGGAACGATCCGCCACGACGAAGAAGCCGGCGGCGCCGAGGACGGGCTCGAGCGGGGTCCCGAGCGAGACCGCGCGCATGAAGCTGCCGATGTAGGTCGCCTCTCCGCTCCGGATGACGAAGGGCATGGCGAAGGGACGGGTCGGGCGCCAGGCGAAGGTCCCGACTCCGGGGAGGTGTCCGCCGAAATCAAAGCGCTGCACCTCGTAGCGCCCGGGCGGAAGGCGCCGAATGACGACGTGGCCGATTTCCGGGCCGGTGAAATCGGGAGCCTTGACCTTGAGATAGATGGCGCCGCCGAGCCTCGGCTCGATCGTGCCTTTCCAGGTCTTGCCGGGCGGGCCGTCGGCGGTGGCGATCTGCCGGTAGGTGAAGGAGAAGTCCAATCCGACGGTGCCGACATTGCCCACCGAATAGATCAGATAGCCGGCGTCGGCGCCGGCATGGTCCTTGTCCTTCGCGCCGGCGGCGGCGGGCAAGGCGACCAGCGCCGCCAGCAGTGCCATGAACCAGATGCGCATCCTCGCGCCCCTCCCCGGCGCCGGGCGCAGGCTAGTCAGGCGTCGCCGCGACGACAAGCGCGGCGATGCGGTCAGGCGAGGAGCTTGAGCGGGTTCTCGATCAGCGTCTTGAGGGCCTGCATGAAATTGGCGGCGTCCCAGCCGTCGACCACCCGGTGGTCGCAGCTCAGCGACAGGTTCATGCGCTTGCGGATCTCGAGCTCGCCGTCGACGGGGACGACCTTCTCCTCGACCTTGTTGACGGCGAGGATCGCGACTTCCGGCCGGTTGATCACCGGGGTCGAGGCGATCCCGCCCATCGGGCCGAGGCTGGAGATGGTGATCGTCGAGCCGCGACAGCTCCTCGCGGCTCGCCTTGCCGGTGCGCGCGGCTTCGGAGAGGCGGAGGATCTCGCGGGCGATGTCCCAGATGGAGAGGCGGTCGGCGTTGCGGATGACCGGGACCATCAGGCCGTTCGGGGTCTGGGTCGCCATGCCCATGTGGACGGCGCCGGAGCGGTGGAGGACGTTCTCGTCGTCGTCGTAGCGGGTGTTGAGCTGCGGGATAGTCGGCCAGCGTGCGCGCCATCGCGGTGATCAGGAAGGGCAGCAGGGTGAGCTTGGGATTGCCGCCGCGGTCGGCGTTCATCATCGCGCGGGTCTGCTCGAGCGCGGTGACGTCATATTCCTCGACCAGGGTGAAATGCGGGATCCGGCGCTTGGCCTCCGGCCATGTTCTCGGCGATCTTGCGGCGCAGGCCGACGACCTTGACCGTCTCGTCCTGCGCGGCGGCAGCCGCCGCCGACCGGAGACTCCGCCGCCATTGTAGAGAAGGTAGGCGTCGAGGTCGGCGTGGCGGACCCGGTCGCCGGCGAACTTCACCTGGGAGAGGTCGATGCCGAGATCGCGGGCGCGGGCGCGGACGGCGGGCGAGGCGAGGACCCGCGGCGGATCGGGCTGCGGGTTGAAGCCTTCCGCCTCGCCGGGTGAAACCCTCCCCTTGACCCGGGGCGGATCGGGCTGGGGATTGAAGCCCTTGGCTTCGCCGGGGGTGACCGGCGCGCCAACTTCCCGCCGATCGCCCTGCCGCCGGTCCGGGTCCTCGCGCGGCTCGGCACGGCGGTCGTCGCCCTCGCGGCGGTCGCCCTGGCGCTTCTCGCCGGTGCTCGGGATCGCCGCTTCGAGCTCGGGCCGCTCCTCGACCAGCCCGTCGGCGAGGGCGACCTCGTCGTGCCGCTGGCCGTCGGCGGCGGCCTCGTCGGCGCCGGCGCTCGCCTCGCCTTCGGTCTCGATCACGACCAGCACCGAGCCGATCGGGATCTGGTCGCCGACCTCGCCGGCGAGCTCGATCACCTTGCCGGCGACCGGGCTCTCCATCTCGACCGTCGCCTTGTCGGTCATCATGTCGGCGAGCTGCTGGTCCTCCTTGACCTCGTCGCCGACCTTGACGTGCCAGGCGACGATCTCGGCCTCGGCAATGCCTTCGCCGATGTCGGGCAGCTTGAATTCGAAGCGCGCCATGCCGTCCTAGTCCTCCAAAGCTTTCTTGAGCGCCAGCCCGAGCCGGACCGGGCCGGGGAAATAGGCCCATTCCATCGAGTGCGGATAGGGCGTGTCCCAGCCGGTGACGCGCTTGATCGGCGCCTCGAGATGGTAGAAGCAGCGCTCCTGGACCAGCGCCGCGAGCTCGGCGCCGAAGCCCGAGGTGCGCGGTCGCCTCGTGGACGACGAGGCAGCGGCCGGTCTTCTTCACCGAAGCCTCGATCGTCTCGATGTCGACGCGGGACGAGCGTGCGCAGGTCGATCACCTCGGCGTCGACCCCTTCCGCCTCGGCGGTGGCGAGGGCGACGTGGACCATGGTGCCGTAGGCGAGGATGGTGATCGCCTCGCCTTCGCGGACGACCGCCGCCTTGCCGAGCGGGACGGTGTAATGGCCGTCGGGCACCTCGGCCGCGGGATGCTTCGCCCAGGGCGTCACCGGCCGCTCGTAGATAGCCGTCGAACGGGCCGTTGTAGATCCGCTTGGGCTCGAAGAAGACGACCGGATCGTTGTCCTCGATCGCGGCGATCAGCAGGCCCTTGGCGTCGTAGGGGTTGGACGGGATCACCGTCTTGATCCCGGCGATGTGGGTGAACAGGCCTCGGGCGACTGGCTGTGCGTCTGGCCGCCGAAGATGCCGCCGCCATAGGGCGTGCGGATCACCATCGGCAGATGCCATTCGCCGGCCGAGCGGTAGCGCATCTTGGCGCCCTTCGGAGACGATCTGGTCGAAGCCCGGATAGATGTAGTCGGCGAACTGGATCTCGGCGACCGGGCGGAGGCCGTAGGCGGCCATCCCGACGGCGATGGCGACGATGCCGTTCTCGCTGATCGGGGAGTCGAAGGCGCGCGCCTTGCCGAACTTCTTCTGCAGCCCCTCGGTGACCCGGAAGACGCCGCCGAAATAGCCGATGTCCTCGCCGAGGACGACGATGTCGGGGTCGCGCTCCATCATCACGTGATGGGCGCTGTTGAGCGCCTGGATCATGTTCATGACGCTCATCGGCGCTTCGCCTCCGCCTCGGCCAGCGCCTGGGCCTGCTGCTCCTTGAGATGCCAGGGCAATTCCTCGAACACGTCCTCGAACATCGAGGCGATGTCCAGATAGGGGTCGGACTGGAGGGTGCCGAGCTTCTCGGCCTCCTTCTGGGCGGCCCGGACCTCGGCGTCGAGGCGCGTCGAGCTGGGCCTGGTGGCGCTCGTCGTCCCATTCGCCGAGCGCGACGAGATGCTGCCTGAGGCGCGCGACCGGATCGCCGAGCGGCCAGGCGGCGCCGGCGTTCTGCGGCCGGTAGACGCGAGGGATCGTCCGAGGTCGAATGGCCCTCGACCCGGTAGGTGAAGAATTCGATCAGGGTCGGGCCGAGGTTGGCGCGGGCGCGGTCGGCGGCCCAGCGGGTGGCGGCGTAGACGGCGAGCGCGTCGTTGCCGTCGACCCGAGGCCGGCGATGCCGTAGCCGACGGCGCGGGCGGCGAAGGTGGTGAGCTCGCCGCCGGCGATCCCCGAGAAGGTCGAGATCGCCCACTGGTTGTTGACGACGTTGAGGATCACCGGCGCCCGATAGACCCCGGCGAAGGTGCAGGCGGCGTGGAAGTCGCCCTCCGCGGTCGAGCCGTCGCCGATGTAGGCGGCGGCGATCCGGCTGTCGCCGCTGATCGCCGAGGCCATCGCCCAGCCGACCGCCTGCGGGAACTGGGTGGCGAGATTGCCCGAGATGGTGAAGAAGCCGTGCGTCGTTCGAGGCGTACATGATCGGCAGCTGGCGGCCCTTCAGCGGATCGCCGCGGTTCGAATAGACCTGGCACATCATCTCGACGAGCGGATAGTCGCGGGCGACGAGCAGGCCCTGCTGGCGGTAGGTCGGGAAGCACATGTCGTCGCGGTCGAGGGCGTGGGCGCCGGCGACCGCGATCGCCTCCTCGCCGGTGCATTTCATGTAGAAGCTGGTCTTGCCCTGGCGCTGGGCGCGGTACATGCGGTCGTCGAAGACGCGGACCAGCATCATGTCGCGGAGGATCCGGCGCAGGGTGTCGGGATCGAGCTTCGGGTCCCAGGGGCCGACCGCCTGCCCCTCCTCGTCGAGCACCCGGACCAGCGAATAGACCAGCTCGTGGGTGTCGGCGGCCGCGGCATTGGTGTCGGGGCGGCGGACGCTGCCCGCGGCGGGGATCTCGACATGGCTGAAATCGACCGCGTCCCCCGGCCGCGCCGGCGGCTCCGGAACGTGGAGGGAGAGGGCCGGCCGGTTGGAACGCTCGGCTTTCCTGGTCATCCTCACCCCTGTTCGTTGCGGCTGCGTGGCCCGTAGCTTGTGGCGCGGGCCTTGTGAAGCGGCGCGCGCCACGGCATGCGCAGGCAAAAGGAGCGACACCATGGCCTTGTTCCGTCCCCTCGCCGCGCTGATGCTGCTCGCTCTGGCCGCCTGCCAGACGACTCCGGAGCCCCCGCGCGGGCCGAGCTTCTACGTGATGCGGCACCTCCAGAAGGGCGAGGGGCAGGATCCGTCGCTGAGCCTCGAAGGCCAGGCCAAGGCCCGGCGGCTGATCGGCTTCTTCGCCGCCGAGCGGCCGCGCGTCGCCTATGTCAGCACGACCCGCCGCGCCTTCGAGACCGCGGCGCCGGCGGCGAAGAAGCTGAGGATGAAGGTCCGGCGCTACGATCCGGCCGACACCGACAGCCTCGTCGCGAGGGTCCTGGCGGAGCGCGGGCCGGTGCTGGTCGTGGGCCACAGCAACACCGTGCCGGAGATCGTCGCGAGGCTCGGCGGGACGAGGCCGGCGCCGCTGGCCGAGACGGACTATGGCGACGTCTGGCATTTATTCGGGACGCCGAGGCGGACGGGGAAGCTGAGGGTCGATTGACCCCTCTCCCGTCCTTCACGGGAGAGGGAGGGGCCCGCGAAGCGGGAGGGTGAGGGTCTGTTCTCCGGACTCGGCAAGACCCTCACCTCCCACCGCTTCGCGGTGGGCCCCTCCTCTCCCGCGAAAAGCGGGAGAGGAATTTAGAGGTCGATGCAGGCCGCGAGGCTCTCGAGCTTGCGGATCCGTTCCTTCAAATCGGCCACCTCGATCCGCTCGGCCATTCCGCCGTGGCTCGCCGGGCGGGCCGTTCCGCTCTGGCAGCTCCAGCCGCTTGAGGTCGAGCCAGCCCTGCCAGCCCTTCAGCGCGGCGAAGAGCATGATGCCGAGCGCGGTGAGGCCGAAGCCCGCCATCGCCACCATCGTCATCGGTTCGCTCATCACTTCCTCCCGTTCCTTGCGTCTCTCGAGTGGGTTCAGCGCAGCGCCTCGATCTCGCGGGCGAGGCCGGTGTTCTGGGCGGTGACATAGGTCTCGACCTCGGCCATGCGGCGGTCGATGTCGCGCATCGAGCGGTTGAGCTCGAAGGTCGACATCTTCGCGACCCGCACGGGCGCCTCTTCGCCATAGGCGCCGCCGACCGACCGGTTCTTGGCGATCACCGCGACCGCGCCGTAGGCGATCAGGGTCCAGGGGAAGCCGCCGAGCAGGGTGGCCAGGACGACCCCGACCCGCACGAAGGTCGGATCCCATCCCATGTGCCGGGCTATCCCGGCGCAGACCCCGAAGATGCGGCCGTTGGGCTTGTCCAGATAGAAACGCTTTTTCATCTTTCCCTCCTGATGGTCTTGTCGTTGCGGCGGTCCTCGATCCCGATCGCCGCCGGGTCGCAGCCGAGGTTCCGCCAATTGGGGTTCTCCGCCGTCATGATCCGCTCGACGGTGCAGACGCGGTCGTCGAGGCGGCGGGCGAGGTCGTGGAGCTCGTCGAGCAGGCGCTCGTCCTCGATGGTGAGGGTCGCCGACTTCTTCCACTGGGTCACGTAGTGAAGGATGATCCAGGGGAAGGCGACGAAGACCATGAACACGCCGAAAAGGGGAACGACAGCCTCCATCGCTCAGCCCTCCCGGCCGGCGGCGCCGAAAGCGGCGCGCAGGGCGAGGTCGCCGAGGCTCTGGACCCAGCCCGAGGGCTCGGCGCCCGCCGCCGGCTCGGCGCCGCCGTCGAGCCAGTAAGCGAGATCGTCCAGGGCGTCGTAGCCGGTCACTCCCAGCGCGGCGAAGACGGGCGAAATCGAGTCCATGGTCAGGCTCCCTGGGTCTCGGTGGCGGCGGCGCGGCGCGCCTTCATCTCGGCCAGCTCGGCCTCGATCTTCTCGGCGTTGCGAAGCTCGGCGATCTCGTCGTCGAGCGACTTGGGCGGAGCGGCGAGGGCGAGCGCCTCGGCCCGGCCTTCGGCATGATCGACCTGGCGCTCGAGCAGCTCGAAGCGCGAGAAGGCGTCGTCGACCTTCGGGCCGAAGGTCATCTCGCGGAGCCGGGCGCGCTGGTTGGCGCTGTCGAGCCGGCTCTGGGTCGCGCTCTGGCGCATTCGGGCCTCGCGAAGCTTGGCCTGGAGGCGGGCGATGTCGGCCTCGGAGGCGCGCATCGCGCTATCGAGAGCCTCGATCTCGGCGTTGAGATGGTCGGCCGTCTCGGCCGCTTTCTGCTTCTCGGTGAGGGCGCCGTGGGCGAGGTCCTCGCGGCCCTTCGACAGGGCCAGCTCGGCCTTCTCCGTCCAGCTCGCCTGGAGCCGCTCGAGGCGGGCGATCTGGAAGCGCATCTCCTTCTGGTCGGCGATCGTCCGGGCGGCGGAGGCGCGGACCTCGACGAGGGTCTCCTCCATCTCGAGGATGATCATCCGGATCATCTTGGCGGGGTCTTCCGCCTTGTCGAGAAGGTCGGTGAAATTGGCGGCGACGATGTCGCGGGTGCGGGAGAAGATGCTCATCGGCAGTAGCTCCATCAGCGAGAAGGCGGCCCGGGCGGGGCGCTCCCTGCGCGGGGTGTGGAAGCCGTCGGTCCGGCGCGGTCCGCCGGGGCGCGGCGGGATCCGCATCAGCTTGTCGGCGGGAACGAGGATCGTCTCCGGCATGGGATCAGGCGACCTGGGCCGGGGCGGCGAGGGAAGGACCGGTCTCGATCGCGCGGGCCGGGCCGACCGCGGCGGTGACCGCCGTCGTCGAGAGGATGATCGCCAGCACGGCGGCGGCGGCGCTTTCCTTGATCTTGTCGAACATCTGACTGCTCCTTGAACCTTGTTGCCCCCGCTTTCGAAGCGGTTGCCAACAGAGTTACAAGGGCCGTGCCAAGTCGAAAAAACGGCGGAAAACTGCGGAGAATGGGCCTAGGCCGGGAGGAATAAGGCGATCACTGCCGCCGAGGGTTGGGATTTTTCACCAACGGTTGGGAAGCCCGTCATCCCGGCGAAGGCCGGGACCCAGGAACATGGAAAAATCGGAGCGAAGCGCGGCGCCCGCCCGGGCCAGCCCGGTGTTCCTGGGTCCCGGCCTTCGCCGGGATGACGCCGGAGCGCCGCAACGACGTCAGGCGGAGCGCGCTCTCGCGATGAGGCGGCGCAGCGTCGAGCGCCGGTAGCTCGGCCCCCGGGTCGCGTCGAGGATCTTGGCGCCGGCCATGAAGACCGCGGCGGTGCAGCAGGCGAAGAGCAGCCATCCGCCCGGGCCCGGATATTGGACGAGGTAGAGCTCGCCTCGGGTGACCGCTCCGACGGCGAGGGCGTAGATGATCGCCCAGGCTTCGAAGCGGGTCTTGATGACGAAAAGTCTTAACGCCTTCTTCAGCATGTCCGTTCAGCAGCAAGACCCGCGCCAATGGCGGATTTCCGCCATTCTCGCCCTTGGGCCGGACCCAAAGTGTAAACGGCATCGACGCAGCCGGGACAGGAGGGACACTCTGGTGACAGTCACGTGACTGTCACCAGAGTGTCGTCGAAGCGACGCGGCAATCCAGAGCCTCGGAGGCCGCACTGGATTGCTTCGCTTCGCTCGCCATGACGGCGGCTACCCGAGCTCCGCCCAGGTGGGGGCGTGGTCGCTCGACTTCTCGCGCGCCCGCACGTCGCGGTCGACTCCGGCCGACTTGAGCCGCTTCGCCGCCGCCTTGTTGAGCAGGAGATGGTCGATCCGGATCCCGGCGTTGCGGGCGAAGGCGTTCCGCCAATAGTCCCAGAAGGTGTAGACGGGCTCGTCCGGGTGGAGGTGGCGGAGCGTGTCGGTCCAGCCCAAAGCGAGGAGGCGGCGATACTGGGCCTGGGGCTCGGGCTGCATCAGCGCGTCGTCGGCCCAATTCTCCGGCTTGTAGACGTCGATGACCGTCGAGGTCGGGATGATGTTGTAGTCGCCGGCGAGGACGACCGGCTCGCTCAAGGCCACGAGCTGCGCCGCCCGCGCCGCCAGTCGTTCGTGCCAGGCCAGCTTGTAGTCGAACTTGGGCCCCGGCTGGGGATTGCCGTTGGGGGCGTAGAGGCCGCCGATCAGCACCCCGCCGACCGCGGCCTCGATGTAGCGGCTCTGGACGTCCTCCGGATCGCCGGGAAGGCCCCGGCAGGTCTCGACCGGCTCGCAGCCCCGGGCGAGGATGGCGACCCCGTTCCAGCGCTGCTGGCCGTGCCAGATCGCGCCGTAGCCGGCCTTCTCGATCGCCGCGATCGGGAACTTGTCCTGAGGCGCCTTCAGCTCCTGGAGGCAGACCGCATCCGGCTTCGTTTCGGCGAGCCAGTCGAGCAGGATGGCGAGGCGTCCGTTGACCCCGTTGACGTTGAAGGTGGCGATCCGCATCCCGTCCGAAAGCGTACGCTCTCGCCCGGTTCCGAACATGAGCAATCGCGGTCAACCGGCCGGGAATGGCGGAAATCCGCCAAGTCTTTACGTGGCACCGATTTTGCTTACGATTACAATTGTGATCGACTCGACTCCCTTCTTCCGGATTGCGCAGCATGGCGAGGGCGAGCGGCTGCCGCTGCGGCGGGGATGCGTCGTGCTCTCGACCCTGCCGGGCGGGCGGAGCGCGATCCGGGCGCTGGCGCCGTCGGTCAAGTTCGTCCTGAGCGGCGAGGAGGTCTACAAGATCGACGGCCGAACCCGCGCTCTGAGGCCCGGCCGGTTCCTTATGGTCGAGGCCGGATCCGAGTTCGAGGTGGCCACCCCGCGCCCCGACGAGACGGTCGGGCTGTGCGTCTATCTCGGCGTCTCGCCGGCGCCGGCGCCCGAGCGCGAGCCGCTCGGCCGGGTGATCGAAGGCTGCGCCGCCGAGCCGCTCGCGCCGCTGCTCGCCCGCTACGCCCGACTGCTGTCGGCCCGGCCCGAGACCGGGACGACGCTGGCCTCCAAGATCGTCCAGCAGGTCGGCGCGGCGGCCGAGGATTATCTGTCGACCTTCGCCAGCCGGCTCGAGCGGCTGACCAGCCTCAAGCGCTCGACCCGGATCGAGACGCTGCAGCGGATCGAGCGGGCTCGGGCCTTCATCCACGACCGTCGCGACAGCCCGCTGACGCTCGACTCCATCGCCAGCGAGGCGGCGCTGTCGCGCTTCCACCTCAGCCGCAGCTTCGCCGAGGTCCACGGACTGCCGCCGCTCGCCTATCACCGCCGGCTGCGGCTCGACGGCGCCGCCCGGCTGCTTCGCGACGGCTCGGCCTCGCCGACCGAATTGTCCGAACGGCTCGGCTACGGCTCGCTCAGCGCCTTCACCCGCGCCTTCCGCCAGGCCTATGGAGTGCCGCCGAGCCGCGCTCAATAATCTCAATAATTGTAGGCGCGCTCGCCATGGTCGGCGAGGTCGAGCCCTTCGCGCTCCTCGTCGCGCGTGACCCGAAGGCCCAGGGCGCGGCGCACGATCCAGAAGGCGACGGCCGATCCCGCGGCCGACCATAGGATGGCGATGGCGACGGCGGCGAGCTGGACGAGGAACTGGTCGACGATCGAATAGTCCGCCGCTCCGTAGCCCCACAAGTCGCGGGACGTCACGATCGCGGTGCCGAGCGAGCCGACGACCCCGCCGAGGCCGTGGATCCCGAACACGTCGAGCGTGTCGTCGAGGCGCAGGCGGTGCTTCAGCGAGGCGACGAACCAATAGCAGATTGCGGCGGCCGCCGTCGCGAGCAGGATCGCCCCGGCCGGTCCCGACGTGCCCGCCGCCGGGGTCACGGCGACGAGCCCGGCCAGGCCTCCGGAGGCGCCGCCGAGAAGCGAGGGCTTGCCCGAGACGAGCCGTTCGATCAGCATCCAGGTCAGAACTCCGGCGGCGGGCGCGACGAAGGTGTTGATCATCGCGACCGCCGCGAGACCCGTCGCTCCGAGCGCCGAGCCGGCGTTGAAGCCGAACCAGCCGGCCCAGAGCAGCCCGGCGCCGACGAGGCTGAAGGCGAGCGAATGGGGCGGGGTCGCTTCCCTGAGGAAGCCGAGCCGCTGGCCGGCGAACAGGACTCCGACCAGGCCCGCGACTCCGCTGTTCACATGGACGACCGTCCCACCCGCGAAATCGATCGCTCCCATCGACAGGATGAAGCCGCCGGGAGCCCAGACCATGTGCGCGAGCGGGGCGTAGACGAGGGTCAGCCAGATCGGCGTGAACAGGAGGATTGCGGCGAACTTCACCCGCTCGGCCAACGCTCCGACGATGAGCGACGCGGTGATCGCCGCGAAGGTCATCTGGAAGGCGACGAAGACCAGTTCCGGGATCGCCGCCCCCTCGGTCAGGGCGGGCACGACCGAATCCGCGTCGATGCCGCGCAGGAAGACCTCGGTGAGGTCGCCGATGACGGCGCCGCCCGCGCCGAATGCCAGCGAATAGCCCCAGCCGACCCAGACCAGAATGGTCACGGCGGCGATGCCGAGCACCTGGCTGAGGATCGACAGCATGTTCTTGGTGCGAACCAGCCCGCCGTAGAAGAGGGCGAGGCCGGGCAGGATCATGACCATGACGAGAACGGTCGAGACGAGCATCCAGGCGGTGTCGCCCCGGTCGACGGTCAAGACCTGCAGGTTCAGCTCCATCCTTCACTCCCGCCCCGGTCCGGCGAGGCTGTCCGAGGCGAAGGCGGCGCGCAACCCGCCTTGGCGGGCGGGACGCGGCGCGGTGAACAATTCACGCGGGCAGGATCGAGGCGCCTTCGGGGCCGAAGGAGAGCCGGACGGTGAGCAGGGCGCGGAAGACGTTGTAGCCGCCGGTGCCGGGATGGAAGGCGTGGAAGAAGAGCTGGGGCTCGCCGTCGAGGCCCGGCGCGACCGAGGCGTGGCCCGGCGCGGTCCAGGCCCGGGTCGAGCGCAGCAGCGGCTCCGGCTGCTTGACGTAAGGCCCGAAGACATGGTCGGCGGCGGCGACTCCGATGCCGTAGGCGGGGGTCGAGAAATCGTTGCCGGCGTAGAACAGCCAGTAGCGATCCTGCTGGCGGGTGACCCAGGGGCCTTCGATCAGATGGCCTTCCCAGTCGAGGTCGTTGGCCAGCACGACATGGCGCTCGCCGACCAGGGATTCGCCGTCGGGCGCGAGGCGCTGGGCGTAGATGGGCGTGCGCATCGCCTCGACGATCGCGCCGGCGAGACCGCTCCCTTCGAGCGCGCGCCGGACCGGAACCCAATTGTCGAGCGCCGCCTCGATCAGCGGCTGCATCAGGAAGAAGCGTTCCATCGGCCGGCGGCTATTGGCCCAGGGGACGATCGCGGCGGCGAAAGCGGCGGTTCGGCGGTCCGCCTCGTTGGCGAACAGCCGGTCGATCAGGTCCGGCCGCTCGCGCAGCAGCCCGGCCAGGGGGCGAGGCCAGACTCCGTTCGTGTCGGCCTTCCAGAACAGGTAGAGCTCGCCGTTCTCGTCCTGGAAGAAATGCGAATCGATCACTCCGCCGCTGAGCTGCGGCCGCCCCTCCGCTTCCGGAAGGCCGGTCGTGTTGACCGCGGCGCCGGCGAGCAGCGGCCGGCCGAGATCGCGCCACGGCCCGAACGGGCTCGAGCTCCTGGCGAGGCCGATGGCGAGCGCGTTCGAAGCCTGGCGGGCGGTGTAGCAGAGCCAATATTCGTCGCCGACCCGGGCCATTTCCGGAGCCCAGAAATCCGCGACCCGGCGGCCCTTGGCGGTCCAGTCCGGAGCCTCGCCCTCGGGGAAGACGAAGCCCTTATGCTCCCAATGCTCGAGATCGTCGGAGCGAAGGATCGGAAAGGCGTCGGGCGCGTCGTTCGACGTCGCGACCAGGATGTAGCCCTGGTCAGTCTTGAGGACGGCCGGATCGCCGTAGCCGGCGAGGATGGTGGGCGCGATATTGTCGGTGAGCAGGGGCCGCCAGGCGACGTCGCCCTCCGGCGCCGGCTCGCGCTCGGCGAAGGCGTGCGGCACGCGGGTGCCGAAATCGGCGGCGAGCGCGCTGAAGAACGCGACATAATCCTGCTGCTCCCCGCCGAGGAGGCGATAGGTCCCGGTCTCCCGGAAACCGGTCCGGCGGACGTGGAAGCGGGTGCCCTCCCCTTCCTCGAACCCGTCGACCTCGAAGGCGAATCGTGCATTTTTGAGCATCGGCGGCCGGTTAGCGGCCTCGCAATCATCATACAATTGGATTAATCATCGAAAGGCTTCAGGGGCGGGGTGAAGAGCGATGGCGACGGCGGCCAGAACCGGAGAGCAGGCCTACGACACGGCCGCGATCATGGCCGGCCTTTACGGCGACGGGATCATCGCGCTGAAGGGCGCCTTCGAGCGGCCCTGGGTCGAGCGGATGCGCGCCGAGATCGGCCTGCTGTTCGAGGAGGCCCGCAAGATAGCCGGCGGCGCCCTGCCGCGCGGCCCGCAGCGCTGGTATGTCGAGGTCCATCCCGAGCGGATAAGCGGCTTCGTCGACATCGCCACCCATCCCTGGTTCGTCGCGGTGTGCGAGGCGGTGCTCGGGCCCGACTACAGGATCGTCGAGGTGGGCTTCGACATCCCCTTCCCCGGCGCCGCCGACCAGCCCTGGCACCGCGACTTCCCGGCCCCCGAGGCGACGATGAAAGGCCGGCGGCTGAACTCGCTCGCCTTCAACCTCACCGCCGTCGACACCCGCCCGGAACATGGCGCGTTCGAGATCGCTCCTGGGACCCAGTGGGACGATCTGACCGGCTGCAAGGACGGCATGTTCCCGCCCAAATCCTGGTGGCCGCGCTACATCGCGCGAACCAGCGCCCGGCTGGCGCAGATGGGCGACATCACCGCGCGCTCGGCGCTGACCATCCACCGCGGCACCGCCAACCGCTCCGACGAATGGCGGCCGGTGCTGGTGGTCGGAGTCGACGCCCCCGAGGCGACCAACGCCAATCATCACGATTTGCAGGTGACCCAGGCCTATCTCGATTCGCTGCCGCCGCGGGTGAGGGACCACCTCACCTATCGGGTCGCCGAGGAGCTGAGGCCGGTCCTCCAGCATCATGTCATCGAGGGGCTGCTCGAAGCGGATTATTGACCGGCTAAAGGACGTCCACGCGCATCGTCAGGCTCATGCGTCTCGCCCGGCTCGAGGATGCGCAGCCCGAGCTCCTCCCAGCTCTCCTCGGGCTCGTTGAGCGCGGCGTTGGCGTGGGTGACCGGCTCGGCGACGAACAGGCCGCCGGAAGCCGGCGAATAGAGCTGGAAGAAGCGGGCGTCGGGCGACGACATCTCGATCCGAAACGGAAGCGCCGGATCGGTGATGACGGCGCGGCCGCCCCAGCCGCCGAAGCCGTGATCGAGGCCCTGGCCGCAGACCAGGCGATCGGCGAGATCGTAGCGTCCCGCCGCAGGCAGCGTCGCCACCGGGAGCACCTGCTCGTCGATCTCCCAGACGGTGTCGACGAGGGTGTCGATCCGGGTCCGAGGCGTGCAGAGGAAATAGGGATGCTGACCGAGGCCGCACGGCATCGGCTCGTCCGAGCGGTTGGTGCAGGCGAGGTCGACGGTGAGGCCGGTCGTCGTCGAGCGCGAAGACCTGGCGCGCCTCATAGGCCCAGGGCCACTCGTCCGGCGGGTGGCGGTAGACGAGCTCGGCGCCGTCGTCCGACGCGCGCTCGACCTCCCACGCCGCAAGCCAGCCCTGGCCGTGCAGCGGGCTCGGGTCGGGCAGCAGATTTCGCGCGAGTGTGACTCTGCGGCCACGGAAGTCGAAGGTCGCCGCCGCGGACCCGGTTGACGAACGGGACGAGCGGGAAGCTGGCGAGCGCGACGGGCGCTTTCTCGGCTTCGTCCAGCGGTCGGAATATCGGTATCTTTCCGCCACTTACCGCGCAGCAATCGAAGCTCGCAATGCCGCCTCCGCGAGCCGGCGCGAGGCGCAGCCGGAGCGGCCCGCGCGCGAGCTCGAGGAAGGAATCGGAAGCCATGGCTGAACGCCGCCATAAAGCGGTGTTCAGCGATGGGAAACTCTCCTGTGGGTAAATGCAGATTAGTCTTGCAGCGAGATTCCGGGGCAAGCTAATCACCTCCCGGGGAATGCTGGGAGGGGTTCGTAATGAGTAGGCGAGTCAAGGATTTTATCGAAGTGAAGGACGTCACGTCGCTCGACGCGTTGATCGAGCGGCTGACGGAAGTCCGCGACAGCCTTCCCCGCGAAGCGGAGCCGGAAGTGAAGATGCGGGGGGACGACATCTTCGGCCGGCATATCTGCGTCAGCTATCTACCGTCCGCAGACCGAGGAGGAAGCGGAGTGCGACGCGCGCTACGCCGAAGCCTATCGCCAGTCGCGCGAGCGCGAGCTCAACCGGCTGCAGGACGAGCTCGGCTTCTGCCCGGTGCCGGCGCGGCGCACGGGCAAGCTCAGGATCGTCGCTTAGAGCGCGACGGACCCTACCATTCCGCGAAGCTGCCGTCCTGGTGGCGCCAGATCGGATTGCGCCAGCGGTGGCGGTCCTTGTCGCGCCTCGCGCACCGCGGCCTCGTCGATCGTCGACGCCGAGGCCCGGCCCGGCCGGGATCGGCAGATAGCCGTCGACGGCGGTGAGCGGCGCCGGGTCCGTGCAGAAGGTGAGAGGTCGCCGCCGACATTGTAGTGGATGCCGAGCGACATCTCCTGGAGCGCGACGTTGGGCGTGCGGGCGGCGAGCTGCAGGCAGGCGGCGAGCGCCAGCGGGCCGAGCGGGCAATGCGGCGCGACGGCGACGTCATAGGCCTCGGCCATCGCCGCGATCTT
The DNA here is from genome assembly GCA_963716155.1 of uncultured Alphaproteobacteria bacterium. Classification (GTDB taxonomy): domain Bacteria; phylum Pseudomonadota; class Alphaproteobacteria; order Sphingomonadales; family Sphingomonadaceae; genus Allosphingosinicella. The sequence goes on along the minus strand of OY970297.1, from coordinate 332,476 downwards.
GCGGCACTTCGAGGATGCCGCCGGCATGGCTGAGGTCGGGCTGGATGATGTCGACCGCGCCCGCCTCGAAGAACGGCTTGAAGTCCCAGCGCGAATAGAGCCGCTCGCCGAGCGCGATCGGGGTCGAGACGAGCTGGGCGATCTGCGCCAGGCCTTCCGGATTCTCCGACAGCAAAGGCTCCTCGATGAACAGCAGGCCGAGCGGCTCGAGCGCCTTGGCGAGCTGCTTGGCCATCGGCCGGTGGACCCGGCCGTGGAAGTCGAGGCCGACGTCCATGCCCGGCCGCCTGCGCCGCCTCGACGCGGGCGACCACCTCGTCGAACGCCTTGGGCGTGCCGATCCAGTCGAGCTCGGCGGTGGCGTTCATCTTGACCGCGGAGAAGCCCTGCGTCGCGGCGCGCCGCGGCGGCCTCGCCGATCTCGTCCGGCCGGTCGCCGCCGATCCAGGCATAGGCGCGGATCCGGTCGCGGACCTGGCCGCCGAGCATCTCCCAGGCCGGCAGGCCGAGCGCCCTGCCCTTCAGGTCCCACAGCGCCTGCTCGAGCCCGGCGAGCGCCGACATCAGCACCGGCCCGCCGCGGTAGAAGCCGCCGCGATAGCCGATCTGCCAGATGTCCTCGATCCGGAAGGGGTCGTGGCCGAGGAAGCGGTCGCGAAGCGCCTCGAAGGCGCCGTCCACCGCCTCGGCATGGCCCTCGAGGCTCGCCTCGCCCCAGCCGACCGCGCCGTCGTCGCTCTCGACCCGGACGAACAGCCAGCGCGGCGGCACGTAGAAGGTCTCGATCCGGCCGATCTTCATGCCGCGGCTCTCCGGATTGGCGGGCTCGGTGACGAAGCCGCTTCGAGATGCTCGGCCGCTGCCTCGCTCTTGCTCCTGCGCGAAGTGGCCGGTCGGTATGGGCGGGCGGGACGATCGGCACGACAGGCACAGGCTGGACGCCGGCAGCACGTCGCGCCAGTCGGTGATCAGCTGCTTGTAGGCCTTGCCGACGTTGCGGATGTTGCGGTCGAGATCGTAACAGGCCGAGCGGATTGACGTTGCCGTTCTGCTCGCGAAGCGCGGTGTCCCAGTCGACCTGGTCGGTCAGCGAATACCAGGTGAAGCCGACGGTCGGGATGCCGACGTTGCGGAGCCGCAGCACGTTGGCCCATTCCTTCCACAGCCAGTGCACCGCCTCGTCGCCGTTCGGCCCTTCCCGCAGGTTGGTCTCGGTGTGCATCACCGGCAGCCGGTAGCGGTTGTAATATTGGCGGGTGATCTCGCTGTAGCCGAACACCTCGCCCGACGCCTCGGTATGGCCGTCGGCGATACACCCGATGCTCGTTGGTCATGTAATAATCGTTGCCGAGGATGCAGTGCTGCTTCAGCCGGTGGTTGAGGAAGAAGTGATACTCCTCCCGGGTCATGCCGTTGTCCATCAGATATTCGTACATCTCGCTGTCGACGCGGCGGCCGTAATTGAGATCGAGGCTGAGGAAGCGGCGGGAGTTCAGGAGCTCCGCCGGGTCGATCGCGGCGCGGGCTGTCGGCGTGGAAATATTCCGAGCGATCTCGCTCTGGATGAAGATGGCGTCGGGCCGGCGCTTCAATATCTCGATCATCGCCAGCACGTTGGCCTTGACGATATGCTTGAGCGCGGTGACGAAGCTGCGGTCGTCCGTCATCTGCTCGTTCCACCAGCCGTATTTGGCGGAGAAGACCGCGCAGATGAACATCTCGTTGACCGGCGTGTAGAGCTGCACCCAGGGGAAGCGCTCGGCGAAGGCGCCGGCATAGGTGGCGAAGAGCTGCGGGAAATCCGGATTCTGGAAATTGCCGATCCAGTCCGGCACTCCGAAATGGCACAGATCGACGATCGGCGTGATGTCGCGCCGCTTCAGCTCGGCGAAGGTGAGGTCGGCGAATTCCCAGTCATATTTGCCGGGGCCGAGCAAGGTGCGGTGGAGCGGCGGTCCGTAGCGCAGGAAATGGATGCCGAGCTCCTCGACGCAGTCGAAATCCGTCGCGCCAGTGCCGGTAATGGCCGCACGACCTCCATCTGGTCGACGCGGGTGCGGCCGTCGTTGATCGTCGGGATGCTGTTCTCGATCCCGGTCGCGAACATGAAGTTGGCGATGGAAAGCCTCCCTCGGCTGCGGCGGTGCAACGGCTAGCCCGCGATCGGCGGCAGTGCCAGCCTCCAATGCGGCGGACCGGGTGAAAAAGGAGAAGGGATCGCCGTCGCCCGCTGAATAGATTCCCGCTTGTAATAAGATTACAGTCTCATTATGTGTAATAACTCTCATGGGAAGGAGGTATCGATGGCCCTGACGCGCGCTCAGATGGATAGGAAGATGGACGAGCATTTCATCTTCGAGGCGACCGACGACGTCGAGGCCGTGCTGGCGACCCTGGCGGACGATTGCGAGCACGATATCGTCGGCTGGCCCGGCGGGCCGACCCGTGGCCGCGAGGCGCCGCGCGGCTTCTACGAGACTTTGTTTGAGGACCTCGCCGACGGCCGCTTCGAGACCCTGCGGCGCTATTATGGCGAGGATTTCATGGTCGACGAGTCGCTCTGGCGGGGCCGCGCCGCGGGACGGCCGTTCGGGCTCGCCGGCCGCGGCCGACCGCTCGAGTTCCGCCTGCTCCACGTCGTCGAATTCGACGAGAAAGGCGACATGAAGCGGGAGAATGTCTGGGTCGACCTGGCGGCGATCCAGCAGCAGCTGCCGCAGCAAGCCTGATGGCCGATTCCGCCACGCGAGGACGCGCCAACCAGCGCCGCCGAACCCGCAAGGATCTGCTCGAGGCCGCGGCCCGGCTGATGCGCGAGGGCAAGAGCCCGACCCTCGACGAGATCGCCGAGGAGGGGCTGGTGTCGCGGGCGACGGCCTATCGTTATTTCCCGGGCGTGGAGGCGCTGCTGCTCGAAGCCTCGCTCGACGTCGCCTTTCCCGATGCCGTCGCGCTGTTCCGAGACGGACCGGACGATCCCGCGGCCCGGGTCGAGGCGGCCGAAGCGGCGGTCAGCGAGATGGTCCGGGCGAACGAGCCGGCGTTGCGCTCGATGCTCGCCAACGCCCTGCAGGCCCGTCCGAAGCCGGGCGCCGACGACCCGCCCGCGCGCCAGAACCGCCGCTCGCGGCTGATCGAGGCGGCAATCGCTCCGGGCGCCTTCACGCCCAAAGCTCGCGACCGTCTCGCCAAGGCCCTCGCCTTCTTCGTCGGGACCGAGGCGATGCTGGTCGGCAAGGACGTGCTCCAGCTGGACGAAGCCGAGGCGGCGACGGTCAAGCGCTGGGCGATCCGCGCTCTGGTCGCGGCCGCTGAGCGCGAGGGCCGAAGCGCCGATCAGCATGCCTGAGCCGGCGCTTGCCGGCAGTCGATCGGGAAACCGCTGGGCTCGCCGGGCGTAGGGCGTTAACGGAGCGAGGATGGGCATGCGTTGGGCTGAAGGTTTCATCGCCGTCGACTGGGGCACGACCAATCGCCGCGCCTGGCGGCTCGATCCGGACGGCAAAGTCGCCGACGAGATGGAGGACGACCAGGGCATCATGGCGGTGCCCAGGGACGGCTTCCACGGCGCGGTCGCGGAGCTGCGCGGCCGGCTCGGCGACCTGCCGATGCTGATGGCGGGCATGGTCGGCTCCAATCGCGGCTGGATCGAGGCGCCCTACGTGCCCTGCCCCGCCGGCCTCCCCGACCTCGCGGCACGGCTGTGCTGGATCGATGGCGAGCGGGCGGCGATCGTCCCGGGGGTCGCCTTCGACGAGGGGGAGTCCGCCGACGTGATGCGGGGCGAGGAGGTGCAGATTCTCGGCGCCCTCGCCGCAAGGCTGGATCGGGGCCGACTCGGCGCTCTGCCATCCCGGCACGCACAACAAGTGGGTGCGCCTGGCCGGCGGCCGGATCCTCGCCTTCCGGACGGTGATGACCGGCGAGATGTTCAACCTGCTGAAGGAGCACAGCATCCTCGCCGATCTGCTCGCTGGACCGGTCGAGCCCGGGCCCGCCTTCGAGGCAGGAGTCCGGCACGGGCTCGAGCGCGACGACCTCACCGCCGAGCTCTTCTCGGTCCGGGCCCGCACCCTGCTCGGCAAGGCGCCGCGCGAGGCGGCGGCAGCCTATGTCAGCGGCCTCCTGATCGGCGCCGACCTCAAGGTCGGGCTTCGCCTCGCCGGCGGCGGCGAGGTGGTGGCGATGGGGCGGCCGGATCTCACCGGCCTGTTCGTGGCGGCGCTGGCCGTCGCCGGCCGGCCGGCGCGGGCGGTGGACGGCGAGGCGGCCTTCCTTGCCGGAGTGCGTCATCTTGCGGAGCTGGTCCAATGAATCCTCGCGAAGAGCTGAAGCGGCGGCTGGCCGAATGCCCGCTGGTGGCGATCATCCGCGGAGTGACTCCGGGCGAGGCCGAGGCGATCGGCGAGGCGATCTTCGAGGCGGGGATCCGGATCATCGAGGTGCCGCTCAACTCGCCCGAGCCGCTCGCCAGCATCGAGCGGCTGGCGCGGCGGCTTCGGCGAGGCGGCGCTGATCGGCGCGGGCACCGTGCTCGATCCGGCCGACGTCGGCAGGGTGCGCGACGCGGGCGGGCGGATCATCGTCTCGCCCAACAGCTTCGCGCCGGTGATCGAGGCCGCGGCGGCGGCGGGGCTGGTGTCGCTGCCCGGCTTCTTCACGCCGTCGGAGGCCTTCGCCGCGCTTCGGGCCGGAGCGACCGGGCTGAAGCTGTTCCCGGCCGAGGGCGCCGCCCCGGCCGTGGTCAAGGCGCAGCGGGCGGTGCTGCCCCGAGACGTGCCGCTGCTCGTCGTCGGCGGGATCGGCCCGGGCAACATGCAGCCCTGGCTCGAGGCCGGAGCCGACGGCTTCGGGCTCGGCTCGGGCCTCTACCGGCCGGGCCAGTCGGCCGAAGAGACGGCGGCCAAGGCGCGTGCCTATGTCGAGGGCGTCCGGGGCCAGTCCCCGCTCGACGGGACCTAGGCGAGCGCCGCCTCGGCCTTGGCGAAGGCGGCTTCGTCGTCGACGTCGAGCCACCAGCGACCGCCGCAATCCCAGACGAAGGCGCGGCCGGCATCGGCGAGCGCCTGAACGCCCTCGGACAGCGAGCCGCTGCCGCCCGCGGCGAGGCTTGCGCGAAGCGCCTCGAGCAAGGCGGGGCCGGCGATGAAGATGCCGGTGTCGATCGCATCGTAGCGCGGCAGAAGTCTTGCCGATGCGGACGATCCGGCCGTCCTCGCCAAGCTTCGATCTTGGTCGCGTCGTCGAGGTCGAGCAGCGGATTGTCGACGGCGAAATCGGCGGCGAGGGTGAGCGTCGCCCTCCCGGTCGGCCGCGATCATGTCGCTGAGGATCGCCGGATCGAACAGATGGTCGGACATGAGCAGGATGAACTCGCCGTCGAGCCGCGCCTCGGCGGCGAGGACCGAAAGGCCGTTGGGCCGGGCCCAGTCGGGATTGCGCACGATCTCGATCGGCAAGCCGCTCCGCTCGGCGAGGTCACCGAGAAAGGCCTCCAGAGGCTCGGCCTCGTAGCCGGTGACGACGACGAAGCCGGTCGCTCCCCCGGCGGCGGCGGCGCTCACCACATGCTCGATCAGCGGCAGGCCGGCGACCGGGGCGAGCGGCTTGGAGGGGGCGATGTTGCGAAGCCGGGTCCCCTGCCCCGCGGCGATGATCAGACATTTCATCGGCGTGCCTTAGAGCGGCCGGGAGCGTCAGGCGAGAGCCGGTCTGGCAAAGCGGGCCGGATCGCCCTATTTTGGCCGGGCAGCAGGAGTTGCAAGATGCGAACGATCCTGAGCCTGATCGCCCTCGGCCTCGCCGCCACCGGCGCGGCCGCCGCCGCCAAGGGATCGAGCGGCGAGACCGTCATCCCCTTTATGAGCAGCCTCAGCGCCGTCGAATGGAAGGCGGCGTCGAACGATTCGCTCTATCTTCGGGGGCCGAAGGGAGACTGGTATTTCGTCCGGACGATGAACCGCTGCAGCCGACTGAGGAGCGCGCCGGGGATCGGCTTCCAGACTTCCGCCCTCGGCCAGCTCGACCGCCACGGCGCCATCCTGGTCCAGGGCGTCCGCTGCCCGATCGAGAGCATCGCCCGCTCCGACGGACCGCCGAAGAAGGCGCGCAAGGCGGGCTGAGCCTTGCCGTTCCCCGGCGAAGGCCGGGGCCCGGTTTCTGCCTTTGCGCGCTCCGAAAGAAGAGACGGCCGCCGCGACGGGAGTCGCGGCGGCCGTCTTTTCCGACAGCCCGGATCAGAAGCCGAGGACCAGAGTCGCGCTGATCGTGCGCGGAGCGCCGATCTGGACGAAGGGCGGAGCGCCGTAGCCGGTGATCGCGCCCGCCGCGTTGCGGGTGATCGTCTGGTTGAGGCCGCCGCCGAACCCGCCGACGTAGAATTGGTCGAACAGATTGTAGACGTTGAACTGGAGGTAGGACTCCGCTCGAGGCCCGTAATCGGCCAGGCTGAGGCGGGCGTCGAGATTGACCAGCCAGTAGGCCGGCGCGGCTCGCCGGGAAGACGATCGATGTCCACGCCCGAGGTCACGACGAACGCGCGCACCGGCTCGTTGGTGTCGAAGACGTAGCGCGGGCCGGTCCGCTTGGCGGTGACGCCGAGCTCGAACGGTCCCGACATTGCCGCGCACCGTGCCGCCGAACGTATATTTCGGCGCGCCGGCTTCGCGCTTGCCGCGCGGTCGGAGCGAAGATCGGCGCCGCCGACGGTGCAGCCCGGGACAGCCGGCGGTGACCTGAGCCGCGGTGCATTCGCCGATGATCAGGTCGTCCTTGATCTCCGACTTCAGCACCGAACCGAACAGGTAGATGTTGAGCTGCTTCATCGGCTGGTAGGAGACATAGCCGTCGATGCCGTATTTATCGACCTTGCCGAGGTTGCGGAACGTGCTGACGTTCAGCTCCGGATCGAAGGCCGAGGCGGTGCGGTCCTTGTAGCGGTTGAAGAAGCCGCCGAGCTGGGCCTGGATCTGTCGGGCTGCGGTAGCGGACGCCGACGTCGAAATTGTCGGTCGTCTCCGGATTGGGCGAGGCCGCGTCCGTGGTCGGAGCGAAGAAGAAGGCGTTGTAGAGATTGTCCGTGCTCGGCACCGACAGGCCCTTCGCGTAATTGGCGAAGACGCTCGCCCGCGGCATGAAGTCGTAGATGAAGCCGATGTTGGGCAGCAGCGCGTCATATTTGAAGACGCGCTGCTGCGGGCCCTGGACGGTCGGGTTGAGCGTGGCGAAGGTCGCGTAGCGCGGATCGTCCCGGCCGAAGCATTCGACGAAGGTCGGCGAGCTGGTGGCGCAGAAATTGTTGAGGTCGCGCTTGAAGAACGGAGCGCGCAGGCCGACGTTGACGACCAGCTTGCCGTCGAAGAACTCGCCGCGATACTCGCCCGAGAGCTGGTGCAGGATCGCGTAGGACAGGCGGTCGCGCTTCTGGAGGTTGACCCCGGTGACGTCCGCCTGCGGGTCGTTGACCGGGAAGACGTCGAGCGGCTCGCCGCCGATGTCGAGCAGGCCGACCTCGCCGGTCTGGCGGTGGCGGGCGCGGTCGAACGTGTAGCCGACGCGGACGGTGTGGTCGTCGTTGATGTCCCAGCGGAGGCCGGCGATCAGGCCGTAGCGGTGGGTCTGGGTCTGGCTCGGCGCGAGCACGGTCACCGTGTCGAGCGATGTCGCCGTCGCCGTTGATGTCGCGGCCGAAGAAGGGCGAGCCGCCGAGATAGCCGGCGACGCAGGTGCTGGTCGGCGCTGTTGCGGCGCGGTGCGGCACTGGCGGCCGCGGCTTCGGCCGGTGCCGGCGGATCGGCCGGATTGATGTCGCGCAGACCCTCGCTGGCCGGTCGACGGTGCCGCCGCCATTCGCCTTCACATATTGGTAGCTCGGATCGACGGTGAGCGTGAACGCGCCCGAAGGTGAAGCGCGAGGCAAGCGCGGATGTTGCCGGTGTTCGACGGGTTGTAGCGCCGGTCGAACTCGGTGCCGCAGCTCGCGAAATTCGCCTGCGGGTCCGGCGAGAAGATCAGCCCGGGCGCGGGTCGGACGACGGGCGCGGCGCATCGGCGACGCCGGCCTGCGGCGTGTCGACGTGGCAGGGATAGTTGACGAGATATTCGCGCTCGTCGTTGTTCATCGGGAAGCGGTTGTTGCGACTGGCCGCCGACGATGCGCGGCACCGTCACGCCGCCGCTCGCGAGTCGTGTCCTGGCGCAGCGGCGAGGAGCCGAAGAAGTTGTTGCGGTTCTGGTTGTAGTGGCCGGCGATCGAGACGAAGTCGCCGCTGGTGCCGATCGGCTGGTAGATCTTGGCGTTGTACTGCTGCTTGTCGACCTTGCCGTAATTGTTGAACGGATTGTCGTTCGTCGGCCTTCGAGGCGGAGACGAAGGCGCGGGTGCCCCAGGGCGTGAACGCTGCCGGTCTCGATCATGCCGAAGACGCGGTGGAAATCGAACTCGCCGAGCGAGGCGGACGACCAGCGCCGCCCAGCTCCGTGCGCGGGACGATGCGTGCGGTAGTTGACGGTGCCGCCGGCCGCCGAGGCGGTCGGGCTGTCGACGTCGGTGGTGCCGAGGTTGACGTTGACCTCGCCGATGATCTCCGGATCGATCTGCTGGTTCGAGAAGATCGCGTAATTGCCCGAATCGTTGAGCGGGATGCCGTCGACGGTCAGCGAGATGCGGTCGGCCGAGAAGCCGCGGATGTTGAGCGTGCCGCCCGACGAGCCGTAGGCGTCGTTGTTCTGGAAGCTGACGCCCGGGATGAGGTTGATCGTGTCGAGGATCGTCTGGCCCGGATTCTGGCGGGCGATCACTTCCGAGGTCAGCGCCGCCTTGGCCTTGGTCGTGTCGGGCGCGGTGACTCCGCCGACCTCCTGCGACGCGGCTGCCGGTGATGACGATCGTCTCTTCCTCTTCGAAGTCCTGCGAACCGGTCGACTGGGCGAAGGCCGTGGCCGGCATGACGAGCGCGGTCGTCGCGCAAAGCAGCGAGAGCTTCTTCATCGTAGCTAATTCCCCATCGGAGGCAGAATCGCCTCGTCCCGGCGCCTGCTATAGCCCGGATGGGACGATTCGAAGACTCAAAGCTGAGTCCGCGCCCAAAAAAGTTATCATGGGTTGCAGCGGCGCCTCACCGCCACCCAAGTCCTTGATATACCGGGCGGAACGAATCAGGTCCCGGCGACCGCCGAGGGCCCGTCCAGGCGCCGTCCGAGCGCCACGGCGAGCGAGACGAGCGGCGGGACCAGGACGATCGACAGCACCACCTTGGCGAGCATCTGGCCGATCAGCAGCTCGGTGATCGGGAAGACGCCGTAGAAGGAGATGGTGATGAAGAGCAAAGTGTCGACGATCTGGGACAGGACGCGGCGATTCCGGCGCGGAGCCAGAGCAGCCGCCCCTCCCCCTTGCCGCGAAGAGCGCTGAAGATGGTGACGTTGAGGAATTGCGAGATGCCGTAGGCGATGATCCCGGCGATCCAGATGCGCGGAGTCCCGCCCATCACCGTGTCGAAGGCGCCGAGCCGGTCCGCCGGCATGTCGTGCGCGGCCGGCAGCGCGAGGACGAGGATGGCCAGCAGGATCGACAGGATCAGCGGCACGAAGCCGATCAGCACCAGCCGGTTCGCCGTCTCGCGGCCGTACAGCTCGGCGACCGCGCTCGACATCACGACCAGCAGCAGGAAGGCGAAGATGCCGGCCTCGACCGCCGAGCGGGCCGAGCGCGACCTGCTTGTTGGCGAGCACGCCGGCGATGCAGACCATGCCGCCGTAGAAGATGCGAAAGGCGAACGAGCGAGCGGGGAATGGCGGGCGCGGGGGCTTGGATCGATCATGACGGCTGCGTAACCGGTTTGCGTCCGCGCAAAAAGGGCTTTCCGTCCGGGCCGCTCAGCCGCCATCACGTGCGCGCGTGACTGGAACCCGCCTGGACGTCGTCGCCATCGGCGACGCGATCGTCGACGTCATCGCCACCTGCGACGACGCCTTCCTCGACGAGGAGGGCCTGGTCAAGGGCTCGATGCAGGTGCTCGACGCCGACGGCGCGACCCGGCTCTATGCGGAGATGGGCCAGGCGCGCGAGACCAGCGGCGGCTCGGCGGCCAACACGCATGGCGGGAGTCGCGGCGCTGGGCGGCCGGCCGGCTTCGTCGGCCAGGTCGCCGACGACCAGCTCGGCGAGATCTTCGCCCACGACATGCGCGCGCTCGGGGTCGAGTTCGACACTCCGCCGCTGAAGGGCGGCGCCGCCGACCGGGCGCTGCCTGATCCTCGTCACGCCCGACGCGCAGCGGACGATGAACACCTTCCGGGGCGCCGCGCACGAGCTGACCGCCGACGCGCTCGACCCGGCGCAGATCAGCGGCGTCGGCGATCCTCTATCTCGAAGGCTATCTGTGGCGCTCGAAGGGGCCGCGCGCGGCGATGGAGCGAGGCGATGCGGATCGCCCACGAGGCGGGGCGCAAGGTCGCCTTCACCCTGTCCGACATCGCCTGCATCGCCCCGCACCGGGCCGAGATGATGGCGATGATCGACGCCGGCGCGATCGACCTGCTGTTCGCCAACGAGGATGAGATCCGCGAGCTCGCCGACCTGCGCCGACCGCGACTCGGCGGTGGCCGCGATCCAGGGCAAGGTGCCGCTGCTCGTCGTCACCTGCGGCGCCGACGGCGCGCTCGCGGTCGAGGGCGGCCGGACGCGTCGCGGTGCCGATCGCCCGGATCGGCACAGGCGTGGTCGACACGACCGGCGCCGGCGACCTGTTCGCCGCCGGCTTCCTCGTCGGCCAGGCGCGCGGCCGCGAGCCTCGAGGATTCGCTCCGGATCGGCGCGATCGCCGCGGCCGAGGTCATCTCGCATTTCGGCGCGCGGCCCGAGGCGGACCTCAAGGCGCTGGTGGAGGCCCTGTGAAGCGGCTCGCGGTCTATTGCGGCTCGACGCCTGGGCACCGACCCGGCTTTCGCCGAAGCGGCGCGCGCGACTCGGCGAGGAGATGGCGCGGCGCGGCATCGACCTCGTCTACGGCGGCGGCCGGCTCGGGCTGATGGGCGTCGATCGCCGACGCCGTGCTCGACGGCGGCGGCGAGGTCTATGGCGTCATCCCGCAGGCGCTGGTCGACCTCGAGGTCGCGCATACCGGCCTGACCGAGCTCCACATCGTCACCAACGATGCACGAGCGCAAGGCGAAGATGACCGAGCTGACCGACGCCTTCGTCGCCCTGCCGGGCGGCATCGGCACGCTCGACGAATTGTTCGAGGCCTGGACCTGGAACGCGCTCGGCTATCACGCCAAGCCGTTCGCCTGCTCAACGTCGCCGGCTTCTGGGACGGGCTGATCGGCTTCATCGACCATGTCACGACGAGCGGCTTCATGTCGCAGGCGCGGCGCGACGCAGCTGCTCGTCGGCGACGACATCGGCGAGGCGATCGACCGGCTGGACGACGCCATCGCGGCGGCGCGGCCGAGGAATGGTCTGGTGAGGGGGTAATGATGGGGAGCGACGTCAACCGGATCCTGCTGGGGCTTGCCGGGATCGCTGGCGATCCTCGCCATCGCCTTCCTGCTCTCCTCGAACCGCCGGGCGATCCGCCTGCGCGTCGTCGGCGCCGCCTTCGCGCTGCAGGCGGGGATCGCCGTGCTGGTGCTCTACACGCCGCTGGGGCCGGGCCGGGATCGAGGCGCTGTCGCGCGGCGTCGCCAATCTGCTCGGCTATGCCGGCAAGGGCACCGAATTCCTGTTCGGCGCCGTCGCCACCAACCCGCTCGGCCAACACCTTCGCGCATCGCGCGCGCTGCCGGTGATCATCTTCTTCGCGGCGCTCGTCGCGATCCTCTATTATCTCGGGATCATGCAGCGGATCGTCCGCTGGGTCGGCGGGGCGATCGGCTGGGTGACCGGGATCAGCCGGGTCGAATCGCTCGGCGCCGCGGCCAACATCTTCGTCGGCCAGAGCGAATCGCCGCTGGTCGTCCGGCCCTATCTGGCCGCGCTGCCGCCGGCGCAGCTGTTCACCGTGATGACGGTCGGCATGGCCGGCGTCGCCGGCACCATCCTCGCCGCCTATGCCGCGCCTGCTCGGCGAGCAATATCTGCCCTACCTGCTCGCCGCCGCCTTCATGTCGGCGCCGGGCGGCATCCTGATGGCCAAGATCATCATGCCCGACGAGCCGCGCGACCGGACGAGCTGCCGCTCGAGGACGGCGCCGAGCGGCCGGCCGAGCAGAAGGTCGACGTCGCCGAGACGTTCGAGGAGGGCGAGCAGCCCGCCAACATCATCATGGCCGCGGCCCAGGGCGCGCAGACCGGCGTCAAGCTCGCCGTCGCGGTCGGCGCGATGGTGCTCGCCTTCGTCGCCCTGGTCGCGCTCGCCAACGGCCTGCTCGGCGGGGTCGGCGGCTGGTTCGGCGATCCGAGATCTCAGCTTCCAGCAGCTCGTCGGCTACGTCTTCCAGCCGATCATGTTCCTGATCGGCGTGCCGTGGAACGAGGCCGGGACGGCCGGCGGCCTGTTCGGCACCAAGATCGTGCTCAACGAATTCGTCGCCTTCATCGACCTCGGCGCGATGGCAGCCGGGAGCGCTCAGCGACCGGAGCCGGGCGATCGTCACCTTCGCGCTGTGCGGCTTCGCCAATTTCAGCTCGATCGCGATCCAGATGGCGGTGACCGGCGGCCTCGCGCCCAACCAGCGGCCGATGATCGCCAAGCTCGGCATCAGGCGCTGATCGCCGGCTCGCTCGCCAATCTGATGAGCGCGGCGCTGGCGGGGTTGCTGCTGCCCTGAACTGTCGCCCCAGCGCAGGCCGGGTCCCCAGGGGGTGACGAACTCCGGCGGCTTTCGCCCGCCGGGACCCCAGCCTTCGCTGGGGTGACGGATTTGTCCGTTCAGGCTATTAGCCCCCCATGGCCACGCTATCGACCACCGACCACATCGCTTCCGTCTCGCTGACCGAGGCCGACCGCGATCCCGAGGGCTTCGCCGAGGAGCTCGGCCGCAGCTTCGAGGAATATGGCTTCGCCATCATCGCCGACCACGGCATTCCCGAGGAGCTGATCCACCGCGCCGAGGAGAAGGCGAAGGCCTTCTTCGCGCTGCCCGACGAGGTGAAGCGCAGCTACCACATCCCCGGCGGCGGCGGCGCGCGCGGCTACACGCCGTTCGGGATCGAGACCGCCAAGGGCGCGACAGGCGCACGACCTCAAGGAATTCTGGCACGTCGGCCGCGAGCTGCCGGCGGGCCACCCCTTCCGCGAGCCCATGCCCGACAATGTCTGGCCGGAGGAGGTGGCGAGCTTCCAGCGACACCTTCCTCGAGCTGTACGACGACGTTCGACCGGACCGGGCTCAAGATCCTGCGAGGCGATCGCCCGCTACCTCGGGATCGACGAGGACTATTTCGTCGACACGGTGCGCGACGGCAATTCGGTGCTGCGGCTGCTCCATTATCCGCCGATCGAGGGCGAGCCCGGAAGCCATATCCGCGCCGGCGCGCATGAGGACATCAACACCATCACCCTGCTGCTCGGCGCCGAGGAAGCGGGGCTGCGAGCTGCTCGACCAAGGACGGCCGCTGGATCCCGGTCTCGCCCAAGCCCGGCGAGCTCGTCGTCAACATCGGCGACATGCTGCAGCGGCTGACCAACGGCGTGCTGCGCTCGACCTCGCACCGCGTCGTCAACCCGCCGCCCGAGCGCCGCGGCCATTCGCGCTACTCGATGCCCTTCTTCCTCCACTTCCGCTCGGACTTCCTGATCGAGGCGCTGCCGGGGACGGTGCCGGCGGGCGAGCAGCCGAAATGGCCGACCGATGCACCGCCGACGAATATCTCCAGGAGCGGCTGCGGGAGATCAAGCTGGCCTGAAATCCTCCCCGAGCAAGCTCGGGGAGGATTGTTCAGCCCGAAGTCCTTCGAGATTCGCCGGTCCGAACCCCTTCGGCAGAAGCTCGTAAATGCGCGTCGCCTCCACCGTCCCGCCGCCGCCGTTGGCGCAGAATATCTCGATGTCCGAGCCCGACAGGCAGGCCGCCTCGTAGATCGCCTGGCGGCAGCCGCCGCAGGGCGTGCAGACCATGTCGCCGGCCAGCGCGCCGTCCTCGACATGGCCGCCGGCGACCGCGATCCGGGCCACCTTGCCGAGTCCGAAGGCCTGCTGGGCCGCGGTCAAAGCGGCGATCTCGGCGCAGACGCCGAGCCGGTAGCAGGCATTCTCCATGTTGGCGCCGACCGCGATCTCGCCGTCGACCAATTCGATCGCGCAGCCGACGCTGAAGCGGCTGTAGGGGGCATAGGCGCCGAGGGCGGCGGCCCGGGCGCGCTCGACGAGGGAGTCGCGAGTTTCGGTCATCCGGCGACCATAAAGCCATTGGCGATTCGCGCCAGTCCGTGCCACCAGCCGCTCGCGGTTTCGAGGGAGGTTCGACGATGAGGAAGAGGTTGCGCGGCGGCGTTCCTGCTCGGCGCTGGGGGGCTGCGCGACGACGGCGCCGGGCCCGTCCGCGCCGGTCGAGGTCAAGCTGATCGCGATCAACGACTTCCACGGCAATCTGCAGCCGCCCAAGGCGACGATCGACCATCCCGCGCCGGGACCGGACGCCGTCCGGGTGCCGGCCGGCGGCGCCGCCTATCTCGCCTCGGCGATCCGAGACCTTCGCGCAGCGCAACGCCAACCATCTCGTCGTCTCGGCGGGCGACATGATCGGCGCCTCGCCGCTGGTCTCGGCCCTGTTCCTCGACGAGCCGACGATCCACGCGATGAACCTCATCCGGGTCGACTATAACGCCGTCGGCAACCACGAATTCGACCGCGGCCAGGCCGAGCTGCTGCGCATGCAGAAAGGCGGGTGCGAGAAGCATACGCGTCCGCCAGCCCTGCGCGGTCGAGCCGTTCGGCGGCGCCCGCTTCGGCTTCCTCGCCGCCAACGTCGTCACGGCAGGACGGCTCCACCCTCTTCCCCGGCTATGCGATCAGGAGCTTCGGCAAGGGCCGGCGGCAGGTGAAGGTGGCCGTCATCGGAATGACCCTGAAGGACACCCCGACGGTGGTCACTCCCGCCGGAGTCGCCGGCCTCAGCTTCCGCGACGAAGCGGACACGGTGAACGCGCTCGTGCCCGCGGCTGAAGGCCGAAGGCGCCGACGCGATCGTCGTCGTCGTCCACCAGGGCGTCTATTCGAAGCTCGGCTATAACGACCAGAGCTGCGGCGCGATCGAGGGCGACCTGCTTCCGATCCTCGACCGGCTCGACCCGGCGGTCGATGTGGTCGTCTCCGGCCACACCCACCATGCCTATGTCTGCGACTATGGCCGGATCAATCCGGCCAGGCCGATCCTCCTCACCAGCGCCGGGAGCTACGGCCGGCTCGTCACCGACATCGACCTCACCATCGATCCCGCCGCCGGCCGGGTGGTCGCGAAACGGGCCCGCAACCTCATCGTCCAGAGCGAGGCCTTCACCGGCTCGCGCGGCGCGACTCCGCTGACCGACGCCGTCCCCCGCTACGCCCCCGAGCCTGCGGTCGCCGCGCTGGTCGACCGCTATGCCAGGGCCGCGGAACCGATCGCCGCGCGCGCCGTCGGCCGGCTCGCCGGGCCGGCCCTGAAGACCGCCAACGAGCATGGCGAGCATGTCCTCGGCAACCTCATCGCCGACGCCCAGCTGGCGGCGACCAAGATCCCGCCAATGGCGGCGCCCAGATCGCCCTGATGAATCCGGGCGGGGTCCGGGCCGACCTCGTGCCCGCCGCGGACGGCGGGATCAGCTTCGGCCAGCTCTTCGCCGCCCAGCCCTTCGCCAACAAGATGGTGGTGAAGAGCCTGACCGGGCGCCAGCTCCGCGCCGTGCTCGAGCAGCAGTTCGCGAGTGGCTCCAACAGCGTCGCAGAACCCCTACATCCTCTCGCCCTCGCACAATCTGCGCTTCGCCTACGATCTGTCGAAGCCGGAGGGGCAGCGGATCGTCCTGCTGACGCGTGGACGGCGAGCCGGTGAGCGACGAGGCGGTCTACCGGGTGGCGATGAACAACTTCCTGGCGAGCGGAGGCGACAATTTCACGATCTTCCGCGAGGGCCGGACTCGACCGGCGGCGTGCCGGACCTCGACGCGCTGGAAGCCTATATCGCCGCCGCGGGGACCTTGACGCCGCCCGCGCTGGGGCGGGTCGAGAACCGGACTCCGAAGCCTTGAGATCCCCTCTCCCTGTAAGGAAGAGGAATTTTCTAGCGGAACGGCGGCTCGTCGAAGCTGCGCAGCTTGCGGCTGTGGAGGCCGTCGCCCTCGTCGCTTGAGGATGTCGCAGCGTCTCGATGCCGATCCGCAGGTGCTGGCTGATCGCCCGCTCGTAGAAGGCGTTGGCCTGGCCGGGCAGCTTGATCTCGCCGTGCAGCGGCTTGTCGGAGACGCAGAGCAGGGTGCCGTAGGGCACCCGGAAGCGATAGCCCTGGGCGGCGACGGTGGCGATTCCATGTCGATCGCGACCGCGCGGCGCTGGTTGAAGCGAAGCGCCGAGAGTCGTGTAGCGAAGCTCCCAGTTGCGGTCGTCGGTGGTGACGACGGTGCCGGTCCGGAGCCGCTGTCTTCAGCGTCCTGCGGCTCCTCGCCGGTGACCTCGGCGGCGGCGTCGTAGAGCGCCTGCTGGATCTCGGCGATCGGCGGGATCGGGATCTCGACCGGCAAGCACGTCGTCGAGGACATGGTCGTCGCGCAGATAGGCGTGGGCGAGGACATAGTCGCCGATCGTCTGGCTCGGGCGAAGGCCGCCGCAATGGCCGATCATCAGCCACACTTCCGGGCGCAGCACGGCGAGATGGTCGCAGATCGTCTTGGCGTTGGACGGGCCGACGCCGATGTTGACGAGGGTGATCCCGCCGCCGTTCGGCGCCGATCAGGTGATAGGCCGGCATCTGGTGCCGTGCGCCAGCTGCCCGCCGCGATCTCGGCGCCCGGCATCGGGCGTGTCGCGGGTCGCGAGCACGCCGCCGGGCGCCGACAGGGCCTCGTAGGGGCTGTCCTCGCGGCGCAGCTCCTCGATCGCCCAGCGGACGAACTCGTCGACGTAGCGGACGTAGTTGGTGAACAGCACGATAGCGCTGGATGTGCTCGACCGGGGTGCCGGTATAGTGGCGCAGGCGGGCGAGGCTGAAGTCGACCCGCGGCGCCGTCGAACAGGGCCAGCGGCCGGTCGGCGTGACGGGTATAGTCCCAGGTGCCGTCGGCGACCTCGTCGCCGATATGGACGAGCTCGGTCGCCGGGAACCAGCGGCGAGATCGGCGGCGTGGGCGCCGTCGAGCCTGAGGTCGTCGGTGCCGTCGAGGACGTAGGGATAGGGGATCTCGCTCGGCCGAGGGGCCGACCGATATCTCGACCTCATAGTCGCGGACCAGATATTCGAGCTGCTCGGCGAGATATTTGCGGAAGTGGCGCGGCCGGGCGATGCTGATCGCGTAGCGGCCGGGCTGGTTCAGCCGGCCGAAGGCGCGCGGCGGGAAATTGGGCGGCTGGTCGAAGCTGTAGTCGATCCGGAGCTCGGGATAGGCGAACAGGCCCCGCGCCCGAGCCTCGAGGTCGGGCCGCTCGCCGCGCAGCAGGTAACGCGCCAGGGCGCTGCGCAGCGCCGCGACCGACTCGTCGAACATCTCGCAGAGCTGGTCGATGATGGCGGGGATGGATTCGAGATCGCTCATCTCTCCCCTCCCCTTCGCACGGCTTTCCGCCGGGGGCTAGAGCGGCATTGTTCCCCGGCGAAGGCCCGGGCCCGGCGGCACGGGCTGGCAGGAGTGACAGTCACTCGATAGACTGCCGCCGTGCCCGAGCTGCCCAACCCCGTCTACTGGTCGATCCCCGGCTTCATCGCCCTGCTGCTCGTCGAGCTGTGGGTGGCGAGGCGCTCGCAGCGGCGGCTTCACGAGGGCAAGGACACGGCGACCTCGCTCGGCCTCGGCCTCGGCAGCCTGTTCGCGGGGCTGCTGTCGGCGGGGCTCGTCGTCAGCCTCTCCGTCTGGATCTACCAGTTCCGGCTGTTCGAGATCGGCTATGCCTGGTGGGCGTTCGTCGCTCTGCTTCCTCCTCGACGACCTCGCTTATTACGCCTTCCACCGCTCCGCCCACCGGGTGCGCTGGTTCTGGGCGAGCCACGTCGTCCACCATACGTCGGAGCGCTACAACCTCTCGACGGCGCTGAGGCAGACCTGGACCGGCTTCCTCAGCCTCGCCTTCATCTTCCGCCTGCCGCTCTTCCTGATCGGCTTCCCGCCGCCGATGGTCTTCTTCTGCGTCGGCGTGAACCTGGTCTACCAGTACTGGATCCACACCGAGATGATCCGCCGGCTGCCCGCCTGGTTCGAGGCGGTGATGAACACGCCGGCGCACCACCGAGTCCACCACGCCGTCAACCCGCGCTATCTCGACCGCAATTATGCCGGCGTCTTCATCGTCTGGGACAAGATGTTCGGAAGCTTCGAGCCCGAGCGCGACGACGACCCGCCGCGCTACGGCACGGTCAAGCCGCTCGGCTCCTACAACCTCTTCTGGGCGGCCTTCCACGAATGGGTCGAGATGGCGAGGGACGCCTGGCGCGCGCCGGGGCTCAGGGCCAAGCTCGCCTATCTGGTGCGCGAGCCCGGCTGGAGCCACGACGGCTCGCGCGAGACCAGCGACATGATAAGGGCGAAGTGGGCCTCCTCCGTCAGACGTTGAACGCCAGCTTCAACCCCGGCCGCGGCCACCTCGCCTTGTAGAGGCGGCCGGTGCCCGAGGCGGTGATCCAGGCGTCGCGCAGGTCCTCGCCGCCGAAGCAGAGGTTGGTGCAGATCGGGTCCGGGAGGGGGAAATGCTCGAGCCTCCCGTCCGGCTCGATCGCGGTGATCCCGCCGTTGACGATGGTGGCGACGCAGACCCGGCCGCCGGCCTCGACGGCGAGGCTGTCGAGCAGCTGGTAGCCGGGCAGGTTGGCGACCACCCGGCCGGGCGGGCCGAGCGGCGGCGGCGGCACGAGCCTGCCGGGGGCCTCGAGGTCGAAGGCCCAGAGGCGCTGGAGCCAGGTGTCGGCGACGTAGACGATGCGCCCGTCCGGCGACAGGCCGACTCCGTTGGGCGCGAGCAGGCCGTCGCGCTGACGGGTGAGGCCGGCCGGGCCGCGTGGCAGAGCGCTCCGAAACGGCGGCCGTCGGCGGTGGTGCAGCCGTGATCGGTGAACCAGAAACCGCCTTCGGAGTCGAAGACGAGGTCGTTGGGGCCGAGCAGCCGGCGGCCGTCGCAGCTCTCCCAGACGGTCTCGAGCCGCCCCGAGGCGAAGTCGAAGCGCTGGATCGAGCCCCCCTCATGCTCCGGCGGGGTCGGGCCGGGGATGGTGATCCCCATTTCCTCGAGCCACGAGAAGGCGCCGCCGTTGTTGGCGATCCACAAGGCGCCGTCGGGCCCGACGGCGAGGCCGTTGGGGCCGCCGCCGGTCTCGACCAGCACTTCCTTCGACCCGTCGGGCCGCACCCGGCTGACCCGCCGGCCCTTGATCTCGGCGACGAGGACGGAGCCATCCGCCATCGCTACCGGGCCTTCGGGGAATTCGAGCCCTTCGGCGACGAGCTCGATTTCCATCAGCGTGCTTCCCGGCGAAGGCCGGGACCCAGTCGCGCCGGCGGTCTCACTGGACCCCGGCCTTCGCCGGGGAACGGCTGGGTCGCCACCGACCCCACCTAGGCGTGGCCGAGGATCGCCTTGGTCTCGAGGAACTCCTCGAAGGCGTGGTCGCCCCATTCGCGGCCGTTGCCCGACTGCTTGTAGCCGCCGAACGGGGCCATGAAGTCCAGTTCGGCGCCGTTGATGTTGACCTGGCCGGCGCGCAGCCGGGCGGCGACCTTGCGGGCGTGGCCGGTGTCCGAGGAATGGACGTAGGCGGCGAGGCCGTAGGGCGTGTCGTTGGCGATCTCGACGGCCTGCTCCTCGTCGTCATAGCCGATGATCGACATGACCGGCCCGAATATCTCCTCGCGGGCGATGGTCATGTCGTTGTCGACGTCGGCGAAGACGGTCGGGCGGACGTAATAGCCCTTGTCGAGTCCGTCCGGCTTGCCCGGGCCGCCGCACGAGCAGGGTCGCCCCTTCCGCCACGCCTTTCTCGATCAGGCCCTGGATCTTGCTCCACTGGACGTCGGAGACGACCGGGCCGAGCTGGGCGTCGCCCTTCGGGTCGCCGACCTGGGTCTTCTCGGCGACCGCCCTCGCCGCTTCCTTGGCCTCCTCCATCCGAGCTTTGGGGACGAGGAGGCGGGTCGGCGCGTTGCACGACTGGCCGGAGTTGGTCAGCATGTGGCGCATGGCGGCGGTCACCGCCTTGCCGACGTCGGCATCGTCCAGCACCAGGAAGGGCGACTTGCCGCCCAGCTCCTGATGGACCCGCTTGACCGTGTCCGCGGCGGCCTTGGCGACCGCGATCCCGGCCCGGGTCGAGCCGGTGAAGGAGACCATGTCGACGTCGGGATGGGCGGCGATGGCGGCGCCGACGGTCGGACCGTCGCCGTTGACGAGGTTGAAGACTCCGGCCGGAACGCCGGCGGCAGTCGAGCACCTCGGCGAAGATGTAGCCGGAGAAAGGCGCGATCTCGGAGGGCTTGAGCACCATCGTGCAGCCGGTGGCGAGCGCCGGGAAGACCTTGGTGGCGATCTGGTTGATCGGCCAGTTCCAGGGCGTGATGAAGCCGCAGACCCCGATCGGCTCCTTCTTGATCAGGGTGTTGCCGCGCTGCGCCTCGAACTCATAATCCTTGAGCACCGCGATCGCGGTCTGGAGATGGCCGATCCCGACCGCCGCCTGGGCGCGCTGGGCGAGCGCCGAGGGCGCTCCCATCTCCTCGGTGATCGCGTCGGCGATCTCGGAGTAGCGCTTCTGATATTCGGCGGCGATGGCCTGGAGCAGCTCGAGTCGCTGCTCGCGGGTGGTCTCCGAACAGGACGGGAAGGCGGCCCTGGCGGCGGCGACGGCGCGGTCGACGTCCTCGGATCCGCCGATGCTGATCCGGCCGGCGACGCTCTCGTCGGCCGGATTGACGACGTCGAGGGTGCGCGGCTCGACGGGCTTCACCCATTCGCCGCCGATGTAGAAATCGAGATAGTCGCGCATGGTGGTGTCCCTCGGGTGAGTCGATCTGGCTATAGCGCCGGTCGAAGCACGCTACACCCTCTCCCGTCCTTTACGGGAGAGGAGGGGCCCAAGCGAAGCTTGGGAGGTGAGGGTCTGTACACCGCGCTCAGCAAGACCCTCACCTCCCATCCTTCGGATGGGCCCCTCCTCTCCCGCGAAAAGCGGGAGAGGGGTTTGGGCCACCGGCTCCGGCCTAGAACTTCACCCCCGCCGCGACTCCGTAGCGCCTCGGCTCGAGGGTGAAGACGTTGGTGAACAGGCCCGACGACTGGTCGGTGACATATTGGCCGGTGATCGCGTCGCTTCCGGTCGGCGTTCTGGACGAAGGCCCGGGCGAACCAGCGCTCGTCCTTGCCGTTGAGCTGGATCTGGGCGTTGATCACGTTGTAGCCGTCGATCCGGTCGATCGGCTTGTTGAAGCTGCGCGCCCAGAACTTGCCGGTATAGGTGTAATCGGCGCGCGGGACGATCGTCATGCCGTTGCCGAGGCGGAAGGTGTATTGGATTCCGGCGGAGAACTTCCAGCTCGGCGCCTGCGGAAGCTCGTTGCCGCTGAGGTCGAGCTGGACGCCCTGCGAGACGGTGAACGGCAGCGGCCCGGTCGGAACCCCGAACAGGCCGCGCAGCGGCGCCGACGGGTTGGCGATGGTGGCGGCGAGCGCGTCGCAGATCGAGAAGGCGCCGGTCGTGTTGGTGCCCGGCACCGGCACCGGTCCGGCAAGGCCGAGCGCGCCGTTGAACGCCGTCACCAGGGTGTTGGCGCCGATCGCGTTGCCGGCGGTGTTGGGGATGACGGCGCAGTTGGAGGCGTTGGTGACGTCCTTGATGATCACCGTGTCGGTGCGGCCGCCGGAGACGTCGCGCGGATCGGAGAGCAGAAGGTCCTTGATCTTGGTCTTGAGATAGCTGCCCGACAAGTTGATCAGCAGGTTGCGCGACGGCCGGAACACCGCCTCCGCCTCGGCGCCCCAGATCGAGGCGTCGGTATTGTCGTTGACCGAGGTTCGGGCGACGATTCGGCTGAGCTGCAGGCCTTTGTAGTCGTAATAGAAGGCGCTGAGGTTGAGGCGGATCATGCCGTTGGCGAAGCTGTTCTTCGAGCCGATCTCGAAGGCGTTGATGATCTCCGGCTCGAAGGTCGCCGGGACCGCGAAGATCGGGTTGATCGGCGGGTTGATGCCGCCCGATTTGTAGCCGCGCGAATAGGAGGCGTAGAGCAGATTGTCGTCGGTGACCTGATAGTCGACGACGAAGCGGCCGGTGATCTCGTCGAACGCGGCCCGGGCGACGTTGTAGGGCTGGTTGCCGGCGACGGTCGGATCGGCGTCGAAATTGCCGATGAAGGGCGACTGGTTGGCGTCGGTGATCCCGTAGGGCACCGGCCAGCTGAGCAGCGGCACCCGGGCGACCTGGCGCTTCTTGTCGTTCGAGTAGCGCAGGCCGCCGGTGATCTTGAGCCGGTCGCTGACGTCGAAATAGACCTCGCCGAACAGGCCGTAGCTCTTCAGGGTGAAGAGGTTGACCTCGCTGTTGTAGGTGGTCGGCGCGAGGAAGACGTTGGGGAAGGCGACGTTGCCGGCGGCGCGCTGGCCGAGCGCCGTCGCCGCGCCGAGGATTCCGGCCGCGTAATCGAGGCCGAACGAGGCGACGTAATAGTTGGAATCGGTGAACTTGTTGTCGAGGTAGATGCCGCCGACCAGGAAGTTGAACGGCCCGTCGAAGTCGCTGTCGAGATGCGCCTCGACCGAATATTGGCGCGAATGGCTCTGCGAGCGGTCATAGTCGGTGCTGCCGGCCGAGCAGCGGTTGACGAAGCCGCCGAAGATGCCGGTGTAGTTGAGCGTCGGTCTCCGAGGTGCAGACTCCGCCGCCCGGCCCGTTGGGGATGAGCGCGTTGCGGGCCTGGACGTAGGGATTGACCCCGCCGGGGAACAGGAAGCCGGGCGCCGCCGCCGTTCCGGCCAGGGTGAGCAAGGCCGGGATTGCCGGCCAGCGAGTTGCCGGCGACGAGATTGTAGTCGGTTCGGCTGTCGACCTCCTGCTTCTGCCAGCCGCCGGTGACGGTGAGGTCGAACTGGCTGCCGATCTCCTGCTCGAGCCGGGCCATCACATACTTCTCTTCGGCGAAATAGGTCGGCGTGAAATCGGTCCGCACGGTGCGCAGGCTGGCCGGATTGGCGACCCCGCCGAAGAAGACGTCGGGTCCGTAGAGGCTGCCGAGGCCGAAATTGGTCAGCGCCGGGCTGTTGATCGTGAAGAACTCGCGCGAGGTGAGGATCGCCGCGAGCGTCGCCTTGCCGTTGACCGTCTCGAAGTCGAGGCGGTCGGGCTGGCAGCCGAGGATTCCGGTCTCGTCGCGGTTGCAGAGCTGCTTCTGGATTCGCGAGCGATTGTCCTTCTCGTGGAAATAATAGCCGATGAGGTCGAGGCGTGGTTCCGTCGGTCGGCTCGATCCGGATCGTTCCGCGAAGCGCGTAGAGATCGCGGTCGTCGATGCGGTTGCCGTCGAACGTGTTGCGGATATAGCCGTCGCGGTTGAGCCAGTAGCCGGCGAGCCGGACCCCGGCGATGCTGCCGATCGGGACGTTGACCATCCCGGTCAGCTTCATCGAATTGAAATTGCCATATTCGGCGCTGGCCGAGCCGTGGAGGTCGTTGAGATCCGGCCGGGCGGTGATGAAGTTGACCACGCCGGACGTGGCGTTGCGGCCGAACAGGGTGCCCTGCGGGCCGCGCAGCACCTCGAGCCGCTCGAGGTCGAAATATTCGGTCTCGAACAGGCGGGTCGAGGTCAGCGGCATGTCGTTGACGTGGATTCCGGTCGCCGAATCGCAGGAGAAGCCGGTGCACAGATCGCCGATGCCGCGGATGGTGAAGCTCGACGAGGTGAAGTTGGTCTTGGTGTAGGTGACGTTGGGAAGGCTCTGCTGGAGGTCGCTGGCATTCTCGATCTGCTGGCGCTCGAGCGCCTCGCCGGTAAAGGCGGAGACCGCGATCGGGACGCTCTGCAGCGATTCCGCGCGGCGCTGGGCGGTGACGATGATGTCGCCCTCGTCGGCGCTGTCGGTCGTCCCGCTCGGGGCGTCGCCGGTCTGGTCCGAGTCGGCGCCGGCGCCGGTGGTGATGTCGCCGGTCTGCTCGTCCTCCGGAGCGGGAACCGTCTGGGCCGAGGCAGGGGCCGCAACGGCCAGCGCGAACACGGACGCGCCGAGCGCGAGAATCACGGACTTGTTCATTGATGTTCCTCCCCGTGGGCCCTTTTGGACCCGTTCTCCCCAGGTGCCGGTTGCATTCGGCAACTTTATGCTTCTTGTCGCACAATCCCCTTGCGCCTTATTGGTGTCAAGCGGAGGCGTTGGCGGGACGAGGACGGGGCGGGGACTAAAATGGTCGAAAACGACACCATCGAGCATTTCGACGTGCTCCTCGTCGGCGCCGGCCTGTCGGGGATCGGCGCCGCCTATCACCTGCAGAAGGGCAGCCCCGGCCGCTCCTACGTCATCCTCGAGGGGCGCGAGGCGATCGGCGGCACCTGGGACCTGTTCCGCTATCCCGGAATCCGCTCGGACAGCGACATGTACACCCTGGGCTACAGCTTCCGCCCCTGGGAGGAGGCCAAGGCGATCGCCGACGGACCCTCGATCCTGCGCTACGTCAACGACACCGCCGACATGTACGGGATCCGCGAGCACATCCGCTTCCGCCACCAGGTGAAGAGCGCCTCCTGGTCGTCGGCCGACGCGCGCTGGACGGTCGAGGCGGAGCGCGGCGACAGCGGCGAGTCGGGTCCGCTTCACCTGCAGCTGGCTGCACATGTGCAGCGGCTATTACAATTATTCGGAAGTCTACGATCCGGGCTTTCCCGGCAAGGAGAGCTTCCACGGCAGGATCGTCCACCCGCAATTCTGGCCGGAGGACCTCGACTACAAGGACAAGAAAGTGGTCGTCATCGGAAGCGGCGCGACCGCGGTCACGATCGTCCCGGAGATGGCGAAGGACGCCGGCCACGTCGTCATGCTCCAGCGCTCGCCGACCTACATGGTGTCGAGGCCGTCCGAGGACGGAATCGCCAACTTCCTGCGCCGGGTGCTGCCCTCGAAGCTCGCCTACGGAATCGTCCGCTGGAAGAACGTGCTTCTGCAGCTCGTCTTCTTCAACCTCGCCCGCAAGCGGCCCGCCAAGGTCAAGGAGAAGCTGCTCGACGAAGTCAGGAAGCTGCTTCCGCAAGGCTATGACGTCGGCACCCATTTCACGCCGCGCTACAATCCCTGGGACCAGCGGCTCTGCCTCGTCCCCGACGCGGACATGTTCGAGGCGATCAGCAACGGCAGCGCCGAGATCGTCACCGGCGAGATCGAGAGCTTCACCGCGACGGCATCAGGCTGAAGGACGGGCGGACGCTCGACGCCGACATCGTCGTCACCGCCACCGGCCTCAAGCTGCAGCTGGCGAGCGACATCGCCTTCACCGTCGACGGCGAGCGCCGCGACCTGTCCAGGACCCTGAGCTACCGCGGCATGATGTTCAGCGACATGCCCAACCTCTCCTATTCGTTCGGCTACACCAACGCCTCCTGGACCCTGAAGGCGGACCTCACCGGCGGCTATCTCTCCCGGCTGCTCAACCATCTCGCCAGAAGACCGGGGCCGAAATCGCCCTGCCGGTCCGCGAGGCCGGGGTCGAGGAGGTCCCCTTCCTCGACTTCAGCTCGGGCTATGTGCAGCGGGCGCTCGACGTCCTGCCCAAGCAGGGCTCGAAGAAGCCCTGGAAGCTCTACCAGAATTACGCGCTCGACATGGTCAGCCTGAAGTTCGCCTCGGTCGAGGACGGGGTGATTCGGTTCCTGCCGCGCGGCGCTCCGGCGGCGAGCCGGCCCGCCCGGCAATTGGAGGCGGCGGATGAAGCTCGAGGGCCGGACCGCCGTCGTCACCGGCGCCGCCAGCGGCATCGGCCGAGGCACCGCGATCGCCCTGGCAAGGCGCGGCTGCAACCTCGCCCTCGCCGATCTGAACGAGGAGGGCCTGGCGGAGACCGCCGCCCTGGCCGAGGCGTTCGGGGTCAAGGTCAGCCGCCACCGGCTCGACGTCGCCGACAAGGAGCAGGTCGCCGCCTTCCCGGCGAAGGTGCTCGCCGCGCACGGCGGGGTCGACCTCCTGTTCAACAATGCCGGAGTCGCCATCGGCGGAACCTTCGAGCAGGTCGCCGAGGAGGATTTCGACTGGCTGATGGAGATAAATTTCTGGGGCGTGGTGCGGATGACCCGGGCCTTCCTGCCGCTCCTGAGGAGCAGCGGTGAGGCCCGCATCGTCAACGTCTCGAGCATCTTCGGGATCATCGCCCCGCCCGGCCAGACGGCCTATTGCGCCAGCAAGTTCGCCGTCCGGGCCTTCTCGGAATCGCTTCGCCGCGAGCTCGAGGCGGAAGGCTCGAAGATCGGGGTGACCGTCGTCCATCCCGGCGGGGTCGCCACCTCGATCGCCAAGAACGCCCGGCCGCCGCGCGGAATCAACGACCCCGACCTCGAGGCCCAGAAGGACCGGTTCGAGAAGTTCCTCCGCATGCCGCCCGAGAAGGCCGGCGAGATCATCGTCTCGGGGGTCGAGCGCGAGCGGCCGCGGGTGGTGGTCGGCAACGACGCGCGATTCATGGCGCTCGTTGAGCGGATGGCGCCGGTCTGCTATTGGAAGATCCTTGGGAGGGCCTTGAAATGATCCCGTTCCTGCTCGCCGGCGCCGGCGGCCTCGCGGCCCTCGGCGGCGGCCTCGCCGCCTTCAGCGGCGCCACCGCCCGCAAGATCGAGAAAGCGGTGCCGCGCGACGGCGAGCTGATCGAGGTCAACGGCGAGAAGCTCCACGTCGTCGACCGCGGCTCGGGCCCGCCGATCGTCCTCATCCACGGCCTCGGCGGCCAGCTGCGCAATTTCGGCCGGCCGATGGTCGACGACCTCGCGCGCGACTATCGCCTGGTCCTCGTCGACCGTCCGGGCTCGGGCTATTCGACCCGAGCGCCCGGCGCCTCGGCCCGGCTCCGGGTCCAGGCCGAGACGATCGCCGAGCTGATCCGCATCCTCAAGCTGGAGAAGCCGCTGATCGTCGGCCATTCGCTCGGCGGCGCCCTCGCCCTGTCGCTCGCCCTCAACCATCCCGACGTGGTCGGCGGCCTCGCCCTGGTCGCCCCGCTCACCCAGGTTCAGAGCATCGACGACGTGCCGCCGGTGTTCAGGCCGATGGTCATCCGCTCGCCCGCCGTCCGCAAGGCGGTCGCCTGGACCCTCGCCACGCCGATGGGGATGATGAAGGCCGAGCAGGCGCTCAAGGAGGTGTTCGCGCCCGAGCCGGTGCCGGCGGATTTCGGAACCGAGGGCGGCGGCCTGCTCGCCATGCGGCCGGGCAATTTCTACGCCTCCTCGACCGACCTCGTCGACCTCGAAGGCGAGCTTGAAGGCATGGTCGAGCGCTACCCGAACCTCACCGTCCCGGTCAGCATCCTCTACGCTCCGGGCGACAATCTGCTCGATTCCGGGAAGCACGGCGAGCGCACGGCGAGCGAGATCCCGGGCGCCGAGATCGAGCTGGTCGAGGGCGGCCACATGCTCCCCTTCACCCAGCCCGAGCTCACCGCCGCCTTCGTCCGGCGGGCCGCGGCGCGGCAAGAGGAAGAGCATGAGCGACACGCTGCGGAGTGACTACATCATCGTCGGCGCCGGCTCGGCCGGCTGCGTCCTCGCCAACCGGCTGAGCGAGGACGGCCGCACGCGGGTGCTCCTGCTCGAGGCGGGCGGCGACGACCGGCCGCTCAGGGAGCCGTCGCAATTCCTCTCCAACGTGATGATCCACGTGCCGGTCGGCTATGCCGCGACCCTCAAGGATCCGAAGGTCAACTGGCTGTTCACGACCGAGCCCGATCCCGGGACCCGCGGCCGCACCCACGTCTGGCCGCGCGGCAAGGTGCTCGGCGGCTCCTCGTCGATCAACGCGCATGCTCTACATCCGCGGCCAGCGCGCCGATTATGACGGCTGGCGCCAGCTCGGCTGCGAGGGCTGGGCGTGGGACGACGTCCTTCCCTATTTCCGCCGGAGCCAGAACCAGGAGCGCGGCGCCTGCGAATTCCACGGCGTCGGCGGCCCGCTCAACGTCTCCGACCCGACCGATACGCCATCCCAGTCTCGGAAGCGGTGATCGAGGCCTGCGAGGCGCTCGGGCTGCCGCATCGCGACCCCAACGGCGCCGGAGCAGGAAGGCGTCGGCTGGTACCAGGTGACGATCAAGGACGGCAAGCGCTGCTCGGCGGCGGTCGCCTATCTCCACCCGGCGATGGCGCGCCCGAACCTGCGGGTCGAGACGCGGGCGCTCGCCACGCCGGGTGCTGTTCGAGGGCAAGCGGGCGGTCGGCGTCGAGTTCGTCCAGGGCGGCGAGACCCGCATCGCCCGGGCGGACGCGGAGGTGATCCTCGCCGGCGGCGCGATCAACTCGCCGCAATTGCTCCAGCTGTCGGGCGTCGGCCCGGCGCACTGCTGCGCGAGCATGGCATCGAGGTCGTCGCCGACCTGCCCGGGCGTCGGCGAGAACCTCCAGGACCATTTCGTCATCGGCGAGACCTATCGGCTGAAGAAGGGCATCGTCTCGGTCAACGAGCTGGTCGCGAGGCCCGCGCTTCCTCGGCGAGACGGTCAAATATCTGTTCGCGCAAGACGGGCCTGCTCACCCTGTCGGCCGCCCATGTCGCGGTCTTCTGCAAGTCGCGGCCGGACCTCGCCGGTCCCGACATCCAGTTCCACATCCTGCCCGGCGACGATGGACCCCGACAAGCTCGCCAACGCCCAGAAGATGGAGCTCGAGAAGGAGCCGGGCCTGACCATCGCGCCCTGCCAGCTGCGCCCGGAATCGCGCGGCACGATCCGGATCAAGTCGCCCGATCCGGCCGCCTATCCGGCGATCGTGCCCAACTATCTCGTCCGACCGGCTCGACCAGGAAGTGGCGGTGGCCGGCCTGCGCTGGGGCCGGCGGATCGCGGAGCAGCCGGCGCTGGCCCGCTACATCGAGCGCGAGCTGATGCCGGGGCCCGACGCGGTCACCGACGAGCAACTGCTCGACCACGCCCGGACCTGGGGCACGACCATCTACCATCCGGTCGGCACCTGCGCGATGGGCCATGGGCCGATGGCGGTGGTCGATCCGCAGCTGCAGGGTGCACGGGGTCGAGGGGCTGCGCGTCGTCGACGCCTCGATCATGCCGAGGCTCGGTCTCGGGCAACACCAACGCGCCGACGATCATGATCGCCGAGAAAGCGAGCGACATGATCCTGGGCAAGGCGATGGCGGCGGCGGCTTAGTTCCTCACCGAGCTCGCCTCGGGGAGGGGGGCCGTGGCGCGTAGCGCCATGGTGGAGGGGCAATGGCGACTCCGAATAACCCCTCCACCGCGCTTCGCGCGGTCCCCCTCCGTGGATTTGGGGACAGCTACCGAATTCAGGGAGCCCTGGGCGCGGAGACGCCCGCCCAGCAGCCGAATTCGGTAGCTGTCCCCAATTACGCGAATTCGGTAGCTGTCCCCAATTACGAATGACGAGCGCAATTTAAACGCTCGCCGCGCTACCGCCTTTTCGCCAGCCTCCGGCCCAGCGCCGCCGCCATCTTGCCCCAAGGCGGGCCGAGCTTCTCGAACACGTTGATGAAGCCGACCTTGTGCACCGCCCGGGCGTGGCTGAAGCGCCTGAAGCCTTCCTGGCCGTGATAGGCGCCGATGCCGCTCGGCCCGACGCCGCCGAACGGGAGGCCCTCCTGGGCGACGTGGAGCAACGTGCCGTTCAACGTCACCCCGCCCGAAATCGCCCCGCTCGAGCACCCGCTCGCGATGGCTGGCGGCGGTGGCTGAAGCAATAGAGGGCCAGCGGCCGGTCGCGCGCGGCGATGAAGGCGATCGCCTCGTCGAGGTCGCGATAGGGCAGGATCGGAAGCACCGGGCCGAATATCTCCTCGGTGAGGAACAGGCTGCCTTCGGGGGCGCCGAGCACGATCGTCGGCCCGATCTTGCCTTGCGCCCGGGCGCCCTCGTCCTCGTGGACGAGGACGGTCGCGCCCGCCTCCCGGGCCGCCTCGATCGCCTCGGCGAGCCGGCGGCGGTGGCGCTCGGCGATCAGGCCGGAATAATCGTCGTTGCCGGCGATGGTCGGGTAGGAGCGGCGCACCTGCGCCATCACCGCCTCGGCGAAGCTCGCGCTCCTTGCCTTCCGGCACCAGCACGTAATCGGGGGCGATGCAGGTCTGGCCGGCGTTGACGAACTTGCCGAAGGCGATGCTCCGCGCCGCCTTGGCGAGATCGTAATCGGGGCAGACGACGACCGGCGACTTGCCGCCGAGCTCGAGAGTGACCGGGACGAGGTTGGCGGCGGCGGCCAGATAGACCTTGCGGCCGATCGCGGTCGAGCCGGTGAAGAGGAGATGGTCGAACGGCAGCGAGGCGAAGGCCTGGCCGACCTCGACCCCGCCGGTGACCACCGCGACCTCCGACTCGTCGAACCGCTCGGCGACGGCGCGCCGCAGAAGCTCCGAGAAAGCGGGGGTCAGCTCGGACGGCTTGACCATCGCCCGATTGCCGGCGGCGAGCGCGTCGACCAGCGGCGAGACGGCGAGCTGGAGCGGATAGTTCCAGGGCGAGATGATTCCGATCACCCCGAGCGGCTCGTAGCGGACGCGGGCGCTGGCCGGCTGGAACAGCGGGTCGACCCGGCGCCGCTCCGGCCGCATCCAGCGCGCGACGTTCTTCCGTGCGTGGCGGATCGCGCTCATCGTCGGGACGATCTCGAGCAATTCGGTCTCGGTCCGCGAGCGCACTCCGAAATCGTCGGAAATGGCCTTGGCGAAGGCGGCCGCGTTGGTGGCGACGACGGCGCGAAGCCGCTCGAGCCGGTCGCGCCGAAGCCGCGCGTCGGCGGGCGGTCCGTGCCGCGACGCCTTGTGCTGCAGGTCGAAGATGCGGCGCGCCTCGTCCTCGGCCGTCAGCGGCCTCGCGATGCTGTGATCGGCCATATGCGCGGCCCTCCCTCCCCCGCCCATAACCGATCGGGGGCCGTTTCCAAACCGTCCCCGCGCCCTTGACCCTGTGGGCGGGGCGGACGAAGGAGCCTCCTATGTCGATCCGAGTCGCCATCGTCGGCTACGGCAAGATCGCCAGGGACCAGCACGTCCCGTCGATCGCCGCCGACCCCCGCTTCGAGCTCGCCGCGATCGTCAGCCCCCGCGCCCGGGCGGACGAAGGGGTGCCGGTCTTCGCCGACGTCGCGGAGATGCTGAAGGCGATGCCGGGAAGGCTCGACGCGGTCGCGGTCTGCACGCCGCCGACGGTCCGGCTCGAGGTCGCCGCCGCCGCCTTCGACGCCGGCCTCGCCGTGCTCCTGGAAAAGCCTCCGGCGGCGACCTTGGGCGAGATCGAGGAGATGGAGCGGCTGGGGCGCGAGGCGGGCCGGACCCTGTTCACCGCCTGGCATTCGCAACATGCCCCTGGAGTGGCCGGGGCGAAGGCCGCGCTGGCGGGCAGGACGGTGCGCTCGCTCGCCATCTTCTGGCACGAGGACGTACGCAAATGGCATCCCGGCCAGGAGTGGATCTGGGCCCCGGGGGGCTTCGGAGTGTTCGATCCGGGCATCAACGCCCTGTCGATCGCCACCCGGATCCTGCCGGAGCGGCTGTTCGTGCGGGAGGCAATTCTCGCCTTCCCCGAAAACCGCCAGACTGCGATCGCCGCCAGGATCGGCTTCGTCGGCGGCCACGAGGCCGACTTCGACTGGCGCTACACTGAGGGCGAACGCTGGACGATCCGGGTCGAAACCGAGGACGGCACGACGGTCGAGCTGCTCGACGGCGGCGCCCGACTCAGCGTCGACGGAGCGGCTCAGCAGGTCGGCTCGCTGGGCGAATATCCCTCGCTCTACGCCCGCTTCGCCGAGCTGATCGACGCGGCCGAAAGCGATGTCGACAAGGAGCCTCTCCGGCTCGTCGCCGACGCCTTCCTGGCCGGTGGGCGCGAGACGGTCGAACCCTTCGACTGGTGACGTCGCCCCCTACCAATAGGTAGCGTAGAGCGCGATCAGGATCAGGATCACGCCGAGCCGCGCCGATGTTGAAGCTCGGCGGGGTCCGGTAGCTCACCCCTTCCATGGTGATCAGGTTCGAGCGTCTTCGGCGCCGGCCGCGCCAGCGACACCAGCACCGCCAGCACCAGAGCGGCGAGGAAGACGAGGCCCATCCGGTCCATGAAGGGGAGCTCCGGCCAGTAGCCAGCTTGCCGAGCCAGGAGAGCAGCACCGACGAGACCGCGGCGGCGATCGCTCCGCCCTCGGTCGCCCGCTTCCAGAACAGGCCGAGCAGGAAGATGACGACGATGCCCGGCGTGAAGAAGCCGGTGAATTCCTGGATGAACTGGAAGGCCTGCTCCGACTGGCCGAGCAGGGGCCGCGCCGTCAGCGATGGCGATGACGATCGCCGCGACCGCGGCGACGCGGCCGACGAGCACCAGCTCCTTCTCGCGGCGCGCCTGGGCGGGCGCGGTCTCGTCGACCTCGGGATGGGCGATCTCGCCCTCCTGGGACGGCGCGTCGGGTCGCGGCGGAACTTGGCGTAGATGTCGAGGGTGAAGATGGTCGCGATCGAATTGATCTTGGACGCGGTCGAGGCGATGATCGCGGCGATCAGCGCCGAGAAGACCAGGCCGAGCAGGCCCGGCGGCAAGCAGCGCAGCATCGTCGGATAGGCCTGGTCGGGCTTGGCGAGCCCCGGCGCGAGCATCACCGCGGCGATCCCGGGAAGGACGATGATCACCGGCATCAGCAGCTTGAGGTAGGCTGCGAACACCACCCCCTTCTGCGCTTCGGCGAGGCTCTTCGCGGCGAG
The DNA here is from genome assembly GCA_963716155.1 of uncultured Alphaproteobacteria bacterium. Lineage (GTDB taxonomy): Bacteria > Pseudomonadota > Alphaproteobacteria > Sphingomonadales > Sphingomonadaceae > Allosphingosinicella. Next base: position 299,465 of record OY970297.1, on the reverse strand, counting down.
CGCGCGCTGGATGATATACTGGTTGAAGCCCCAGTAGCTGAGGTTGGCGATCCACATCCCGCCGATCAGCACGGAGAGGCCGGGCAGATCCTTGTAGATAGGGGCTGGTCGGGCTCGAGGATCATGTCGAAATGGTCCGGCAGCCGCGCTCGGTCAGCGTCGCGAAGCCGCCGAGGATGCCCGCGTCGCCGCCGATCTGGTTGAGCGTGAGCCCGGAGACGAGAAGCCCGCCCATCACGAGCAGCGTGACCTGGACGATGTCGGTCAGCGCCACCGCCTTGAGGCCGCCGTAGAGCTGGTAGAGCAGGGCGAAGCCGCCGAGCGCGACGAGCGCCAAGTCCTGGTCGACCCCGGCGACCTGGTTGACCGCGATCGAGCCGAGCCAGATGATCGAGGTCAGGTTCACGAAGATGTAGAGCGCGAGCCAGAACACGGCCATCAGCGTCCGGATATGGTGGCCCGTAGCGCTGCTCGAGGAATTGCGGCATGGTGTAGATGCTCGTTCCTGAGGAAGATCGGCAGGAAATACTTGCCGACGATCAGCAGCGTCAGGGCCGCCATCCATTCGTAGGAGGCGATGGCGAGGCCGATCGCGTAGCCGGAGCCCGACATGCCGACGATCTGCTCGGCCGAGATGTTGGCGGCGATCAGCGACGCGCCGATCGCCCACCAGGGCAGCGAGCTTGCGAGGCGAGGAAATAGTCGGACGTGTCCTTGGCGTGGCCGGCCTTCTCGCGGCTGACGAACTGGGCGAGTCCGAAGATGCCGATCGCATAGGCGACGACGACGACGATATCGATGGTTGCCAGCTGCACTCCTGCCACCCCCTGCGCGGCGAGGTTGCCGCCCGCGCCAAGGAATTATAGGATTAAAGCGCGCTGTCCAGCCGGCCGCGCAGGGAAGGATGAACGCGTGGAGGAACTCGGCGGGCGCGGCGACTGGGGAACCCGCAACCTGACCTTCGGATTGCTGGAGACGCTCGGCCGGGCCATCGTCACCGGCGCCTATGAGAGCGAGCGCTTCCCGACCGAGGCGGAGCTCGCCGCCCAGCATATGGTGAGCCGTTCGGTCACCCGCGAGGCGGTCAAGATGCTGACCGCCAAGGGCCTGCTCACCGCCCGCCCGCGCAAGGGGACGACCGTCCAGCCCGCCGTCCTGCTGGAACCTGTTCGACACCGACGTCCTGCGCTGGCTGCTCGAGCGCAAATTCTCGCTCGACCTGCTTCGCCAGTTCAGCGAGCTCAGGATCGCGATCGAGCCGGAGGCGGCGGCGCTCGCCGCGCGCGCCGCCGATCCCGCCGCCGTCGCCGCGATCGCGCCGGGCTATCGCGCGGATGGAGGCGGCCGAGGCCGGCGCGCGACGACCCGCTCGAATCCGACATCGCCTTCCACATCGCCGTGCTCGAGGCCTGCGGCAATCCCTTCTACCACCAGTTCCGCGACGTCGTCGCGACCGCGCTCCGCACCTCGATCCGCTTCACCAACCGATTCAAGGGCCGGACCGCCAGCCTGCCCGCCCATCATGCGGTGCTCGAGGCGATCCAGGCCGCCGATCCCGACGGGGCGAGAGCCGCCATGGCCGCCATCATAGACGACGTCGATGGTCCTGTTCGAAGAGGCGGTCGCACCGGGCTAGGCTGCGGCGATTGATATGATAATAGGGCCCAGCGTCCCGCCAGCGAACGGATCCGCCATGTTCAAGCGCCTATCGACCGCCGCCGCCCTCCTCGCCGCCTTCATCGGCTCGCCAGTCGCGGCCGAGCCGTCCTTCGTCCCGGTGTTCCGGGACAATTTCCCCGATCCCCAGATCGTCGTCCACGAGGGCGAGTTCATCGCCTATGCGACCAATGCCGGGATCAACCTGCCGATGCTGTCCTCGCGCGACCTCGTCCACTGGTCGTGGGTGACGCGGCCGGACGATCCGAAGAAGCGGCTCGACGGAATGCCCGAGCTCGCCCCCTGGGTGAAGGAAGGCTTCACCTGGGCGCCGGAGGTGATGAAGGTCGGCGGCCAATGGCGGCTCTACTACACCGCCAACCACCGCAAGCGCGACGTCCAGTGCCTCGGGGTGGCGACCGCCGACAATCCCAGGGGACCGTTCCGCGACGGCTCCGCCGAGCCGCTGGTCTGCCAGTTCGACCTCGGCGGAACGATCGACGCCAATCCGTTCCGCGATAAGGACGGCCAGCTCTACCTCTATTACAAGAGCGACGGGAACCGCGGTCGGCAGGAAGACGACGATCTGGGGCCAGAAGCTGTCCGCCGACGGCCTCAAGGTCGAGGGCGAGGCCGTCGCCCTCGTCGAGGACGACAAGGAATGGGAGTGGAAGCTGGTCGAGGCGCCGACCATGGTCCGGGCTCGCCTCGGGCTATCATTTGTTCTTCTCGGCCGCCTTCTTCGGCTGGGATCCGAACGAGCGGCTGTCGCGCTACGCCACCGGCTACGCGACCTGCGCCGGCCCGCTCGGGCCGTGCAGGGACGCGCCGGAGAACCCGATCCTCAACAGCTTCAACGACAAGGAGGCGGGCTGCCTCAGCGGCCCGGGCCATACCAGCATCTTCGAGGCCGCGCGGCCGCCACTTCATCGCCTTCCACGCCTGGGCGGCGACCAAGGGCTGCCGCAAGGACGTGGACGAGCGCTACCTCTATGTCGCGCCGCTCGTTCTGGAAGGACGGCAAGCCGCAGATCGGGATGAGCCTGCGCGAACGAAGCGGCGAGGCCAGATGAAGCGGCTGACCGGCGCAGCCTGGGGCCTCCTCCTCGCGGCGTCGCCGGCGGCGGCCCGGGACGAGATCCACCGCTACCGCCCGGACGAGGCGCCGCGCTGGGTCAGCCCCGAGAACCCGACCGGCGCGAAGGGCGCGGGAGGCCGCGAAAATCACGGCGCCAAGGGCCATGCCTTCGAGACCATCCCGGTCGACGCGGCGCACGTCCTCGCCGACATCAGGGGCGCCGGGACGATCGACCGGATGTGGATGACGATCGAGGACCGCTCGCCGGACGCCCTTCGCGGGCTGAAGCTGGAGATGTTCTGGGACGGGGCGGCCAGGCCCGCCGTGTCGGTTCCGCTCGGCGACTTCTTCCTCCACGGCGCCGGCGAGATGGTGGCGATGGAGACCGCCTTGCTCGCCAGCCCCGAAGGCCGCTCCTTCGTCTCCTACTTGCCGATGCCGTTCCGAAGCGGGGCCCGGATCGTCGTCACCAACGAATCCGCCAAGCCGGTCAACCTCATCTTCTACGACGTCAACTATCGCGCGCTTCGCCGCCAGCCGAAGGACTCGCTCTATTTCCACGCCTGGTGGAGCCGCGAGCGGGCGACGGTGCTCGCCCGCGACTTCCGGATCCTGCCGCGGATCGGCGGCCGCGGCCGGTTCCTCGGCGCCAGCGTGACCGTGCTCACCAATCCCGCCTACGAGAAGACTTGGTGGGGCGAAGGCGAGGTCAAGATCGCGCTCGACGGCGACGCTTCCGCGAGCCCCACTCTGGTCGGCACCGGCACCGAAGATTATATCGGCACGGCCTGGGGCCAGGGCGCCTATGTCAACCGCTATCAGGGCGCCCCGATCGCGACCTGGGACGGCGACGGCCGCTGGACCTTCTACCGCTTCCACCTGCCCGATCCGATCTTCTTCGCCCGCGACATCGAGGTGAGCCTGCAGATGATCGGCGGCGCCCGCAAGGCGATCGTGCTCGGGCTGCAGAAGAAGGGCGTGCCGCTCATCCCGGTGACGATCGATCCGGGCTCGCGAACCCATTTCCAGCAGCTGCTGGCGAAGGACCCGCCGGTGCCGCTGTCCGATCCGTCGCTGCCCGACGGCCACACCAATTTCTACCGCAGCGACGACGTCGCCGCCGTCGCCTATTTCTATTTGGACCGGCCCGGAGGCGTGCTTCCGCCGATCGCGCCCGCTCAGGAACGCCGGGCTTCGCTGAGGCCTCCGCCCGATCGGAAATAGGGGCCGGCTCTGCGGGAGCGGGAATCGTCATCCCGGACTTGATCCGGGTGTGGATTCACATTTGAAGTGCAACGGATTGATGAAGGCTTCGGCTGGCGTTTGGAAGCCGAGGCATTTTCGGGGGGTATTGTTGTAGCGGGCGACGAGCTTGTCGATGGCCTTGTTGGAGAGGGCGTCGAGGTTGGTTTTGCGTGGCAATGCCCGTCTGAGACGTCCGATGGCGTTTTCGACGCCGCCTTTTTGCCAAGGGCTGTGGGTGTCGCAGAAGTAGGTCTGGATGCCGAGCTGCTGGGTAAGCCGGTAGTGCCGGGCGAACTCGGTGCCGTTGTCGAATGTGATGGTCCGTCGCATGTCGGCCGGCATGGGCCTGAGGATGGCGGCGAGCGCGGTTGCGGTCGGCTCGGCCTTGAGGCTTGGCGGCCGGACGAGAAGGGTGATGCGGGAGCGTCTTTCGTGGGCGACGAGGACGGCCTGGCCGGGCGTGGAGAAGAGCATCGCGTCGCCCTCCCAATGTCCCTGGACGAGGCGGTCGGCGGCTTCGGCGGGGCGGTCGTGGATGGACCTTCGGTCGGTGAAGCGAGGAGCGCCGCCGCCTTTATTACGCCAGCCGCGCCTAAGCCTGCCCCGGAGGAGGTATCGGCGCCAGCTGACGTCGTTGGTGCGCTTCATCTGGGCGTGGACGAAGCGATAGATGGTCTCGTGGCTGATGACCCGGCGCCCCGCGTCGAGGGCGAGGCGGCCACAGATCTGCTCGGGCGACCAGCCGTCGGCCATGCGATCGAGCACGTTCTCGCGCAGGACGTCGTCGCGCTCGAGCCGCGACCCCGACCAGCGCCGCGCACCCGCCTGCTGCTGGGCGTAGGTCGGGCTGTAGCCGATCTTCGAGCCTTTATTGCGCTTCAGCTCCCTGGAGATCGTCGACGGCTGGCGATCCAGAGCTGCAGCGATCTGCCGGAGCGATTGCCCGCCTTCATGAAGGCGGGCAATCTCACACCGTTCCTCGATCGAAAGCTGGCGGTAGGTCGACATGGCAACACCTGTCTGAGGTGTTGCACTTCGTTTGTGAACTCAGAGGGATCCACCTTCTCTGCTGCTACCGAAAAAGAAAGGTGGATGCCGGATCAAGTCCGGCATGACGACGCAAACGCCTGAACGCACTCCGCCTAGAAGCGGAAGCGCACGCCGCCCGTGATCACCGATTCGTCGAAGCGGACGACCATCGGGAAGATCTCGGTCGAGGTCACCGCGCCGCCCGAATAATTGACCCGAACGATGTCCGACTTGAACGGCTCGCTCAGGATGTTGGTCCAGTCGAAGAAGACGGTGAAATTGTCGCTGAACGCATAGCTGCTCGACCAGTCCAGCCTCGAGACCGGATGCCCGCGGCCCTGGAGCGTATAATCGACTCGGTCGGACAGAGCGCCCTCGGGATAGCCGGTGCGGTGATTGTAGGCGAGGCGCAGGGTGACCCCGCCGCCCTCGTACATGCCGACGAGATTGTACGTCCATTTCGACACGTCCGGTATGCGCAGCCGCCGGGTTCCGCCCGGCACCGGCTGGTCGGTCTTGGCGTCGAGATAGGTGGCGTTGGCCTGAATGCCGAAGTTCCTCAGCAAGCGCGGAACGCCCTCGAAATCGAAGAAGGTGGTGACCTGCGCCTCGAAACCCTGGATCCGCCCCTTCTCGCTGTTGAAGGGCGCGTTGATCAGCAGGACGGCGCCGCTCTCGGGATCGGGTTCCGGAAGCTCGGCGGTCTGGGTGATGACGAAGCCCTTCATGTCGCGGCGGAAGGCGGCGATGGAGGCGAAGCCGGTCCGCGAGAAATAATATTCGAGGCTCGCGTCGTAATTCCTCGACGTGAGCGGATCGAGGAAGGGATTGCCGCCGGTGCCGGTCCGCTCGCAGCGGATGCCCGGAACGCAGGTCGGCGCCTGCGACAGCCGGAGCGCGGGGTTCAGCTGCTGGAAGGTCGGACGGGTCCGGGTCTCGGTGACCGCGAGGCGAAGCTGCAGTTCCGGCATGAAGCGGATCCGCATGTTCGCGTTGGGCAGCCAGTCGGTATATTCGTTCTGGAAGCTGACCGGGAACGGCGCCGCCGGCGGAGCTGTGATGTTGCCGCTGGTGTCCGTCTCGGTCTTGACCACGCGCATGCCGATCTGGCCGTCGATGCTCGCTTCGCCGCCGAGCGGAAACTCGTAATGGATCTGTCCGTAGGCGGCGTAGGACTTCTCGTTGATGTCGAACGCGCGGCCCGGGTCGATGGGCGGTCCGGTGACGAAGCCCGAGTTGGTGAGGTCGATGTTGAACTGGCGAAACTGGGTCAGATTCTCCCAGACGCTGTCGAAGGTCGGGATCATCCACTGCATTGGGAAAGGCTGGTTGTTGTCGCCCCGGAAGCCTCTCGGGGCGAGCTGGTAGTCGAGCGGGACGGCGGTGATCGGGATGCCGCGCTGGGCGAGGTTCCAGTAGAAGGATCCCGCCCGGTCCCCGGCGTTGCGGTCGACGAAGCGCACGCCCCACTGCAGCCGCGGAAGGAACGACATTCCGGACTCATATTCGAAATCGAGCCGCGCCTGGAAATCGTTGCCGCTGGGATTCGCATAATCCTCGAAGAAGCCGCGATAATCGTAGATGGCCGGGTTGGAGGGATCGACGCCGTTCAGCCGGAAGGTGGGACCGGGGCCGCCGACCGGGCCGGTGAACCAGTCGACCGAATAATTCTTGGTGTTGATCTCGTAGTCGATGCTCTCTGTCCGCAGCTTGAACTCGCTGTCGGTCATCGCGATGTCGCCGGAGATGCGCAGGGCCCCCGCGTCGTAGCTGCCGCCGGCGCCGAACTGATAGGTGTTGGTGTTGCGCTTGGTCGCGCCCTGGAATCCCCAGGTGTGATTGCCGCCGCAGCAGGCGGTGGGCTGGTTGACGGTGCCGCTGAGGATCTTGTTCCCGTCGAAGGTGAGGTTCGAATAGGAGGCGCCGCCCCACAGCGGCTGGGCCCACATCCGGTCGGTGATCTCCTCGCGATAGCCCTGCCACAGGCCGTCGAGATAGAATTCGACTCCGGGCGCCGGGCGCCACTGGATCGAGCCGTTGACGGAGGGGCGCCAGCGCTCCGCCTCGTTATAGCGTATCTCCGGCCAGTCCGGGGACCGGCCGCCGGCGAGGTCGGCGATGAAGAAGCCGTGCCGCCGGATGGAATCGCGATAGTGAAGCCGGTTCTGCGAGACGTTGATGAGGGCGCCGACCTCGCCCTCGCCGACGTCCCAGCGCTTGCTGACCAGGAGCTGGAAGTTGGGCGAGAAGTCCCGCGACTGCTTGGGGTAATTGCCCCAGACCGAACCGGCCAGCTCGAAGCCGGTGAAGTCGAACGGCCGTCTCGAGCGGACGTTGATGAGGCCGGTGAGACCCGCTTCGACGAGGTTGGCGGTCGACGTCTTGAACGCCTCGATCGCGCTCACTCCCCCGGCCGGGAAATCGCCGAGCGCGACCGAGCGGGTCTCGGCGGTGAAGATTTCGCGTCCGTTATAGGTGGTCGTGTAGAAGGACCGGTCGAGGCCGCGGAGGAGGACCGAGCCCGCTTCGCCGCGCTCGCGCACGACCTGAATGCCCGGGATTCGCGCGGCGGTGTCGGAAACCGCGATGTCGGGAAGCTTGCCGATGTCCTCGGCGATGATGGCGTCGATCTGCTGCTCGGAGTTGCGCTTCAGATTCTGAGCCGACTGGAGGCTTCGGCGAAGGCCGGTGACGACGATCTCCTGCTCGCCTTCCCCCGCCGCGGCCGCATCGTCCGTCTGCGTCGAGCCCGCCTCGGGATCGGCCGGGGATTCCTGGGCCTCGACGTTCGGATCGGCGGGCGTCGCCGGGTCGTCCTGGGCGAGGGCCGGGCTTGCGGCGAAGGCTAGGATGGCTGCGGACGACGAACACAGGACGAGTGTCTTCAGGCGCATTTTGCAGGCCTCCCCAGCTATGTGAGCCCGTTTCGTGCCGGGCTTTCTCGTGCCCGGTTCCTACATTCAAGCGGCCGAAGCTGACAAGCCATTTGTCCGATTTATAGGCGGGTGTGGCCAAGCGGACCCATGACAGGTTAGGGGTCGCCGCCGATGGACGAGCACAATATCCGCGACATCGTGATCGTCGGCGGCGGCACGGCGGGGTGGATGGCCGCGGCCGCCCTCGCCCGACTGCTCGACCGGCGCATCAGGATCAACCTCGTCGAGTCGGACGAGATCGGCACCGTCGGGGTCGGCGAGGCGACGATTCCGCCGCTCATCGCCTACAACAACATGCTCGGGATCAACGAGGACGAGTTCGTCGCCGCGACCAAGGGCACGTTCAAGCTCGGCATCGAGTTCGTCGACTGGGGCGCGCCCGGCGAGCGCTACTTCCATCCGTTCGGCGACCACGGCCAGGATTTCCGCGGAGTCCATTTCCACCAGCTCTACCTGCGCGAGCGCCGGCGCCGGGGGCTCGACGACATCTCGGCCTGGTCGATGAGCGCCGCCGCGGCGAGGCTCGGGCGCTTCGCCCGCCCGAGCCCCGATGCCAGGCTTCCCTTCTCGCAATTGCTCTACGCCTTCCACTTCGACGCCGGCCTCTATGCGCGCTTCCTTCGCGGCCATGCCGAAGCGAACGGCGTCCGCCGAACCGAAGGCAAGATCGTCGATGCCACGCTCGATCCGGAAAGCGGCCATGTCCGCTCCGTGACCCTCGCCGACGGCGCCGTCCTCGCCGGCGACCTGTTCATCGACTGCTCGGGCTTTCGCGGCCTGCTGATCGAGCAGAAGCTCGGCGCCGGCTACGAGGACTGGCGGCATTGGCTGCCCTGCGACCGGGCGGTGGCGGTTCCAAGCCTTTATTCCGGCCAGCCCGACCCGTTCACCCGCTCGACCGCTCGCGCGAGCGGCTGGCAGTGGCGGATTCCCGCTCCAGCACCGGATGGGCAACGGCCTGGTCTATTCGAGCGCCCATCTCGCCGATTCCGACGCCGAGGCGCTGCTTCTCGCCAACCTCGAGGGCGAGCCGCTGGCCGAGCCGCGCCGGCTGTCCTTCACCGCCGGCCGGCGGCGGCTGGCGTGGAGCGGCAACATCGTCTCGCTGGGCCTGTCGAGCGGCTTCATCGAACCGCTCGAATCGACCAGCATCCACCTCATCCAGAGCGGCATCGTCAAGCTGCTCGCCCTCTTCCCCGACAGGCGCTTCAACCCGGTCGAGCGCGACGAGTACAACCGCCAGATGAAGGAGGTTTACGAGGACGTGCGCGACTTCATCATCCTCCACTACAAGGCGACGAGGCGCGACGATTCCCCCTTCTGGGATTATTGCCGGACGATGGAGGTCCCCGACAGCCTCGCCGCGAAGATCGAGCTGTGGAACGCCAAGGGCCGCCTGTTCCGCGAGGGCCGCGAGCTGTTCGGGACTCCGAGCTGGGTGGCGGTGATGCTCGGCCAGGGCATCGTCCCCGACGATTACGAGCCCGCCGCCGACGCCCTCGACCCCGACATGATCGCCGGAGCGATGGACAAGATGCGCGCGAGCTATTCGGCCATGGCCGAGCATATGCCGACCCATGGCGAGTTCGTCGCCCGCTCCTGCGCGGCGGTCAGGACGGGGTGACTTCGGCGGCGGCGAAGCCCGAAAGGGCGAGGCCCTGCCCCGTCGCCCTCAGCCAGGCTGCCAGGACGAGAGCGTAGACGGCGAGCGCCGCGGCGAGGGCCCACCAGCCGCCGCCGATCAGCCACGCCGCCGCGGCTGCGCAGGCCGCGGCGGCGAGCGGCGCGGCATTGTGGCCGCGGGGGACGTCGAAGCCGAAACGGGCGCGGAGCACCCAGCTTCGGATCGCGGCGCGAAGTCCATAGGCGGCGAGCACCGAAAGCCCCGCCCCGGCCGTTCCGAAGGCGGGGATGAGCCACAAAGCGGCGGCGATCCCGACGAGGATGCTCCCGAGAGTCAGCCACAGCCCGACCCGCGGACGCAGATAGACGAAGACGAGGTCGCCGATGCTCAACGCCGCCTGCAGGGTCTCGGCGGCGGCGAGCGCGACCAGAGCCCAATAGGCGGCGGCGAATTCCGGGCCGATCCAGGCGAGGAACGGCCGTCCGGCGGCGAAGAAGGCGAGCAGGAGGGGCAACTGCAGGACGAGCACGAGCCGGGTCGCGGAGGCGAGGGCTTCGCCCGCGCCTTTCGCTCCGCCGGCGGCGAGGCTCCGGGCCGCGAGCGGGATCAGCAGGCCGTCGAAGCTCTGGCGGATCTGGCGCAGCGGCGCGGCGAGCTGGCGCGCCATTCCGTAGAGGCCCGCCGCCGCCTCGCCGAGCAGCATTCCGACGAGATAGAGGTCGACCCGGTTGTAGAGGACGTTGAGCACATCGGTCGCGCCATTGGCGGCCGAGCCGCGCAGGGCCTCGGCCAGCGAGCGCCGGTCCGGCCGCCAGTCGGCGAGGCGAAGCCCGCCCATCCGCCGCCGCGCCGCCGCCGCCGCATAGGCCAGCGCCGCCAGCGTGCCGAAGCCGTAGCCTATCGCCAGCCCTTCCGCGCGCCAGCCGACCAGCCAGGCCCCGGCCGCCCCGGCGAGCATCGCCCAGGGCTCGATCACGCTTCGCGCCACCACCTCGTGGCGGACGGCGTGGGTCCAGCGCGTGGCGGCGAGGAACAGGTCGAGAAGCGCCTGCCCGGCCACCATCGGCGCGAGCAGCAGCAGCGCCGTCGCCACCGCCGGCCCGAGCAGCGTGGCGGGCAAAGCCACCGCCGCCGCCGCGATCGCCCCGCCGAGGAGGAGGCTCGCGCCGGTGACCAGCAAAGCGGAGTCGAGAAGGATGTGCGGCAGCGGCCGCGCCGGGTCGCCCTCGTGGCGGTCGAGCAGCTGGAACAGGGTCTTCTTGGTGCCGAGGCTGCCGGCGCCGACGGCGAGCTCGACCGCCGCAAGGGCCAGCGCGAAAGCGCCGAACGCGGCGACTCCGAACAGGCGCCCCGCGACCAGCAGGAAGACGAGCCGGGCCGCGAGCCGGACGGCGAAGCCGACGCCCGTCGCCTTCGCGCCGCGCACGATCAGCCGGCTGCTCTCCTCTTTCCCGCTCATCTCGCGCCCGCCCCTCCCACTTTCGGCTTGTATCGCGCCGCGCGACCGATGACCAAGGGGCCGATGCGCCCCGATCCTCCCGACGCCCGGCCCGCGGTCGCCGTGTTTCGAGCGCCCCTGTTCAACGCCTCGGAGACCTTCGTCCGAAGCCATCTCGCCGCGCTTCGCCGCTACCGGCCGATCGCGGTCGGCCTGGTCGCCAAGGGCGAGTCCGCCGAGCCGCGCTTCCTGCTGAGCGCCGGCGAGCGGCTCGCCCTCGCCCTGCTGGGGCGGGCCGGCCGAGCGGCGGCGAGGCTGAGGGCGCAAGCGCCGGCGCTGGTCCACGCCCATTTCGCGACCGACGGCCTGCTCGCCCTGCCGCTCGCCGAGAGGCTCCAGGTGCCGCTCGTCACCACCCTCCACGGCCATGAGCTGAGCCGGACGCGGGCTCGCCTGCTCCTCTCCGGCCGGCTGTCCTGGATGCGCTATGCCCTGCTCCGGCGGCGGCTGATCGAGCGCGGCGGCCTGTTCCTCGCCGTGTCCGAGGCGATCCGCCGTCGAGCCCTCGCCGCCGGCTATCCGGACGAGCGGGTGATCACCCACCTCAACGGAGTCGACACCGGCTTCTTCCGCCCCTCCGGCGCCCCGCCCGAGCCGGGCCTCATCCTCCACGTCGGCCGGCTGGTCGAGAAGAAGGGGACCGCCGCTTTGCTCGACGCGGCGGCGAGGGTCGACGGCGCCCGGCTCGTCGTCGTCGGCGACGGGCCGCTCCGGCCCTCGCTCGAGCGCCGGGCGCGGACGCTGGGCGTCGAGGCCCGCTTCACCGGCACCCTGGCGCCGGCCGAGGTGCTGGCCTGGATGCAGCGCGCCTGGCTTCTCGCCGCGCCCAGCGTCACCGCCGGCGACGGCGACGCCGAGGGCCTGCCGATGGTCGTCTGCGAGGCCGCGGCGGCGGGCCTGCCGGTCGTCGCGACCCGTCATTCCGGAATCCCGGAAGCCGTTTCCGAAGGCGAGACCGGGCTTCTCGGCCCGCAAGGCGACGTCGCCTTGCTCGCCCGCAACCTCGAGCTTCTGCTCGCGAGCCCCCGGATGCGGGAATCGATGGCCGCCGCCGCCCGCCTTCGCGCCCTCGACCGCTTCGACCTCGCCCGGCAGACCGAGCGGCTCGAGGGCTATTACGACTTTCTCACCCGGCGGGGCGGCTGAGGATGCGGCTCGTCTATCCCGTCCTCTGGCCGCGCCTCGGCCGTGAGGCGAGCCAGGAGCAGAGCGTCGCCACCGCCGCCGCCCTCGCCCGCCAGGGGCTGGAGGTCACCCTGGTCCTGCCCCGCGGCCCGGCCGATCCGCCGCTCGACGCCGACGAAATGCGGGCCTGGTTCGCGGTGCGCGGCGATTTCCACCTCGTCCAGCGGCCGAGTCGCTGGTCGGGCGACGATGCCGTCCGCTCGACCCTGTGGATGCGCCGGCTGCTCGCCGACCCGCTCGTCGCCGGCGCCGACCTGCTCTATTCGCGAGTCCCGGTGATGCTCGCCTGGCCCGGGCCCTACCCCCTCCCCTTCGCCACCGACCTCTACCGGCCCTGGCCCGACGACTGGCCCTGGCTTCGCCCCTTCGTCCGCCGGGCCGCGGCCCGGCCCGAATGCCTCGGCTACGTCCTCCACTCCGCTTATGCGGCGCGAAGCTACGCCCGCGCCGGAGTCCCGCCCGAAAAGATTCTGGTCGCCCACAACGGCCACGATCCGGAGCGGATTCGGCCGCGCCTCGACAAGGCGGAGGCGCGCGCCCGGGTCGGCCTTCCGGAACGGCGCTCCATCGCCGTCTATGCGGGCCGGCTCAACCGCCGCAAGGGCCTCGACCAGCTGCTCGCCCTCGCCGACCTGCGGCCCGACACCCTGTTCCTGCTGGTCGGGTCGGAAGGGGCCGGACCGGTCGAGGCGGCGGCGGCCTCGCGGCCCAACGTCGAGGTGGCGCCGTGGCAGGCGCCCGACCGGCTCGCCCCCTATCTCTACGCGGCCGACCTCCTGATCATCCCGCCGGCCAGCGCCCCGCTCGACCGCTTCGGCACCTGCATATTGCCGCTCAAGACCTTCCTCTACCTCGCCGCCGGACGCCCGATCCTCGCCCCCGCCGCCGCCGACACCGCCGAGATCCTGGCCGACGGAACCAACGCCCTCCTCGTCCCGCCCGACGATCCTAAGGCGGCGGCGGCGGCGCTCGACCGGATCCTCGGCGATCCGGCGCTGGCACGGCGGCTGGGCGGCAACGCCGCCCGAACCGCGCTCGACCTGACCTGGGACGCCCGGGCGGAGCGGATCGCCGCCTTCCTCGCCGGCCGGCTCGCCGGGGCGCGATTATCCCCCTCGTCATCCGGGCCGAAGCCGTAATAAGATCGGCGCGATGACCAGCGAGATGCACGGCGGGGGCCTGGCCGGAAGCGGAGTCGCCTTGTGCTTCGCCGCGGCCGCGGCCGAGGCCCGGATCGCCGGCCTCGCCGTCGCCGCCCGGGCCGCCGCCGAGGCCCGCGCCGCCGGCGCCGGCGAGATCTGGCTCGTCCTCGACGGCGGCGCGGCGTCGCCGGCCCTGCTCGACGATCTCGCCCGCGCCTGTCCGCACACGCCGGTCCACGTCGTCGCCGAGGCCGTGCCGTGGGCCGACATGATTCTCCATTGCGACCGCTACCTCGTCACCGCCGCCGGCCTCGACCGCTTCGCCCGCTCCGACGCCGGGCTCCTGCTCCGCGACGGCTGCCGCCTCGCCGTCAAGAGGCACGGAGCGCCCGGAGCGGCCGTCGCCGCTTCCGCCGACGAGATTCTCGACCTCGCCAGGCCTCGCTCGGCGGCGCGCGCCATCCTCAAGGGCACCGCCAAGCCGAGCGACGGGATCGTCTCCCTCCTCTTCAACCGGCCGGTCTCGCAGCGCGTCACCGCCCTGCTCCTCCACGTCCCGGGGATCCGGCCCGGGCACCTCACCATCGTCACCGCCGCGCTCGGCCTGATCATGTTCCTCGCCTTCCTCGCCGGCGGCGAGACCGGGCTCCTGCTCGGCGGGATCCTCTTCCACGTCGCCTCCGTCGCCGACGGCATCGACGGCGAGATCGCCCGGGCCACCTATCGGGTCAGCCGCCGCGGCGCCGTGCTCGACACGACCGTCGACATGGCGACCAACCTGCTCTTCTATCTCGGAGTGACGATCGCTTTGACCCGCCTCTACGGTCCGGTCCACGCGCTCGTCGGCGGATGGTGCGTGATCCTCGGCGTGATCGGCCTCGCCATCATCCGCCGCCTGGTCGCGAAGGCCGGCGAAGCAGGCAGCTACGACATCATCAAGATCTATTACCGCCGCCGCTATCCGGACGGCGTGCCGGCGGCCATCGTCGAGTTCACCGTGGCGATCACCAGCCGCGACTTCTTCGCTCTCGGGAACGCCCTCATCATCCTCGCCGGCGCCGGCGCCACCGTCACCTTCCTGCTCGCCTTCTGCTCGACAATCTGGGTCGCCCTCATCCTCTTCGCCACCCCCGCCATCCTGCGCGAGGCGGAAACGGCCCGGCCCGAGCCGAGGCTGGAGCTCAGCGCGGCGGAGTGAGGCCGTCCTTGCCGTTACGCGCGAGAGGGGGACTGCTTTGCGCCAACTTCGGACAATCGATCGTCTATCGGGTCACCCCAAAGTAGCCATTCACAGGCCCAAGCCGCGCTGCCGCCTATTCGCCCGCCACGATTGCCCTGCGGCGTGTGCGTGCTAAGCTAAGCCGGGACCGCAACATCGGGGGCGTGCGTGACAAGACCGCCGAGAAAGGCTCTCTCGTTTTCGGTCGAGGGCGTTGCGAGCAACTTCAGGTTTGACTGGCAGTTCCTGATAGCGGCGTCACGCATGAACAGCGCGCTGTCGCTAGCCACGCTCTTCGCCATTATCGCCATTGTCACAAAATTCGCCGACTTGGTGAATCTCGGGACGCCTGCTCTCTATTCCTTTATTGGGGCCGCAGCACTATATGCAGTGGCAATACTGATCATAAAGACGATGGCTCCGCCCATTCTACTGGAATATCCGGACTACAAGTCGTACGAGGACAAGAAGCATTCACACCGGTGGATCCTTTGGCAGTTCTACCACGGCGTTCCGACGCTGACAGATGGATTCAAGCTGCTTCAGGAGTCGATCGAGAAGAAGCTCAGCTATGACGTCGCCTCTCTTCCGCGGTCCCGCCTGCCGCTGACTGCGGCGTTCGGTGGGCCCTGCATAAGGAAGAGCGTTGCCATAACGCAGCGCGATGGTTCGACGCCGACCTATGACATGTGTGTCCATGCTCCCTACAACTTCGACCGCGACTTGATCCTGGGTTTCACGATCAAGTCCAGCGTCGACGGCGTCGAGCGGAAGTACGTTCTACCCATCCGAGAGAGCGACCCCAAGCTCGACCTGAAATGCAAGGAGCTTTTCTGGATCATCCTAACGGAGGCGGCGAAGGAGAATCCAGTGTCGCGCTGGATCGCCTGGTCGCTCGTCAGGCTGTCGGGCCTGTTGCTGATCGTCGCAGTCGTTCTCGCGGTGGGCCATGTCCTGCTGACGCCGAAACCCGCGATCCAGACCCCCTCCTGCATCCAGCTTTGCTAGCGGGCATGGACCATCAGCATGCCAGGGGCAGCCAAGGGAGGCGCAGATAGGCCGATGCGCAAGACCCAGGGGACGTACAAGCACGCGCTGAGCGTCACGGGGC
Source organism: uncultured Alphaproteobacteria bacterium (assembly GCA_963716155.1). Classification (GTDB taxonomy): domain Bacteria; phylum Pseudomonadota; class Alphaproteobacteria; order Sphingomonadales; family Sphingomonadaceae; genus Allosphingosinicella. The sequence goes on along the minus strand of OY970297.1, from coordinate 283,742 downwards.
AGATATATTTCTGCGCTGCGCCAATTCGACTCGATTCGTACGACACCTGTCAGTTCGGCTGCGCTTACTGTTTCTCCCGTGACCGGTCCCGGGCATGGGCGTCCAAGGGCGTCCATCAAGCCAACGCCAAGGCACTGGCTCTGAGGCTTGAGCGCATCGCGCGCGGAGAAGTGCGATCCGCAGTGGATGAGTTCCTCGCACGGCGAGTGCCGTTGCAGCTTGGAGGGCTCCAAGACCCGTTCACGCCGATGGAAGGGGAACTTGGCGTGACCCGGGAACTGCTCGGCGTGCTACGCGACTTCGGATACCCCACCTTGATCAGCACGAAGGGATCGCTCCTCGTGAGCGAACCCTATATTTCGATTCTGGCCGGGATGAACGTCGTCGTCCGGGTGTCGGCGGCGGGAATCCCCGAGCCCCTCCGCCGGATCGTTGAGCCCAAGAGCGAAGGGTTCGCGGCGACCCTCCGGATACTGGCTGCGCTAGGCGAGCGAGGCATCGTCAGCGGGCTGCGGATCCAGCCCATCTTCCCCGGCTATGAGGAGGAGGCCCTGGCGATGGCGGAGAATGCGGCCGCCGCGGGCACCAAGCAACTCTCGTTCGAGTATCTCAAAGTACCGGGCGAGTCGGTCGGGACCGAGATCGCGGCCGCCAGCAGGGCCCTCGGATACGATATCGTCGAGCGGATGCGCGGGCTTGGCGTAGTCCGTCTGGGCCCGGACTGGATGCTGTCGAAGGATGCCAAGCGGCCCTTCGTCCGGCGAGCGAGGCATCTGTCACATGCTCTCGGCGTCAAGTTCGGCGCCGGCGACACCGAGTTCATCCCATGGAGCGACGGCAACGGATGCTGCGGCGCTTCCGAGCTTACGCAGGAGGGCGCCAACCACTTCACGGCGAACTTCGTGGGCGCCATCAGAGCGTCACTTGCCCAGCCGGACAAGCGCGTGAGCTTCGACATGCTCGCCGACCTCTGGTCGCCAGAACACTCCATAGGCAACTACATGGACTGGAGGCGCCGGATCCCGGCCGACCAGCGCGACGGGCGCAGCGACTGGCTGGCGCTCATGGGCCGGCGTTGGAACGGCGGAAAGAGCCCGTATTCGCCGGCGTTCTTCGACGGCGTGACGCCCACCGCCGAGGTCGATGCCAGCGGGTTCAGGATCTATGATTCGTCGCGGTTGGCCCGGGAGCTCGCGGATTGACCTAGCCGCGTCCCCCGACCCGTGCGTCGGTACCGAGCACGTTCAGGACCGCGTCGCACCCCTCCTCCAGGGATGACGCCACAACGCTCGCGATCGCGTTCAGCATGGCGTGGTCGTGGACGTTGCCCGATTGCTCGCGAATGATGACGATCGGGACCCGAAACGCGTTTGCCCAGAACAGCTCGCCGATCGAGCCGATCGACGCGCGGTCGGCATCTAGGAAGTTCGCCAGCACGACGTCCGACGACTGGATCATGTGCTTGTTGCGGTCGACGACCAGGCGGCCATGCATCAGGCGCCCGAGGGCGGCCGATGGGCTCTCCTCGGACGCGAAGGCCAGGCTAGCGTCATAGGGCGAGGACGCGGGGTCAAAGACTTCAACCCGGCGGGGGAGCATCTCAATGACTCGCTGCCGCCACCGCGAAATCTCTTCGCGCGCTGTGCCGCTGATCGGGCCCGACAGGTAAATCCTCATACGCCCCTCATATCATGCAGGAACTCCCAATCCAATGTGACCCCATTGCCCGAAACGCTTGCTCGGACATCTGCACCGACTGCCGCTTCATGTCTGCATCACCTAGCAGCCCACCGAGAAGCGGCCGGTCCGCAAACGGCCAGCATCAGCCAAAAAGCTCAATCCTAGGCGAGCCGCTGCTATTTGACCGGGATGGTGGAAAGTCGACACGACCGCGACGCGGAGCGACAGCCCCTCGACCTGCTCGAGTCAGCGGATCGCGTGCCCATGCCTTCCCCCGCAGATGAAGCAATGGTCGCACCCCACCTCCTCGCTGACGGTTATGGAACGGGCACAAGCCGCTTCCCCCCTCGGTCCGCCGCGGCTGCGCCCGCCGCGCCACCAGCCCCACGAGCGACTGCGCATGGCGCGCTCGCTCGGTCGTCGCATCGTCAAGGCGTTGCGGAACACCGGCGCTCATGGCAGCACCGCCGGATGAAAAGCCCGCTATTCACCGCCCGCGACGCCGCAATTGCGATCGTTGCGGCTGCAGTTGCCGCCGCCATTGCCTTGCTGGTTCGGCTGCCGAGCGACGCCAAGGCATCGGATTTTTTGTCGCTCGTGGGCACTTTTGCCGGTGCAGCCATCGCGATCATCGGATCGTTGATCGTTGTGTCGCGCCAGTTGGAGCGCGGCCGTGATCGGCACCACCGCACGGCGGAGATCCTCTTCCAGGACGTCATCGATCGCTTTCAGGCGATTGAACGTCTGGTCGATGACAGCAGGCGTGACGAAGATACGGCCGATCGCATCCGCCCTCTGCTGACGGACTCCCCGATCAGTTTGCGAGTTGCGGCAACCGCCATTGATCGCATCAGAGTCGAATCGCCAGCCTTGGCGCAAATTGCTGGCCCTGTTGATGCGTGGCCTTCCATGGCTGACGAGATTGCAGAAAACGTGAAGTACGTCAGCAAGGACCTCGTATTCGATGCCTACGACGTGCTGCGGTACGCGGCTGAGGACGCGCGCAGGTCGCAGGCTCGTCTCGCAAACAAGCCGTACCTGCCGAAGAAGATGCGCAAACGCGCGCGCATTGTAGCCGGCATCGCGATGAACGACTGAGATATATGGCGAGCGACCGAGCTGACTGCCAGCTTTCCTGCATGCGCATTGCCCGGATTACTCGAGTGCGAAACAGTTGCTCTCGCTCAGTTTCGACTTAAGGGTTTAACGTCCCCGATGAGTCGGAGGCGGTCGCTCGCGCCCGAGCTGAACGAATGGCAGGTTCGGCACCTTAGCGCCGTAAAGCGGACATTCCGCTTTCGGCCACATGACGACCTTCGCTTAACCCTTCTTCCCTCCGCGGCCTCCGCGTCTCCGCGTCTCCGCGTGAAATCCATCCGCCGGCGGCCCGCGCCGCCGAGGACGGAAGCTGCGCCCAGCGATTCCAACGCTTCAGGCGTCGGCGCCTGGCACCGGGCGACGAAGTTCACCCGAAGCACCAAAGCGACCAAAGACGTCCGGACCAGCCCCAGGCCCGGCGGGTGTTCGCAAGCCTCGAGGTCGGGCGAGGCGCCTTCGGTGCTTTGGTGCTTCGGGTGAACCCCTTGCCGGCTTGCGAGCCGCCTGCCCTTTCCCGGCCGGTCGCGAGCCGCCGCCTTCAGCGGTAGCGCAGCCGCACGGTCGTCGACAGGCCGGTCCGGGCCACGCTGAGCCTGACCCGGTCGAAATTGGGCAGGCCGAAGAAGGTCGGCGGGTTGTTGGAGAAGCCGAAGCCTTCGGCCGGCAGGCCGAGGCCGGTGCGGTCGAAGCTTCGGTCGGAATCGGCGTCGTGATAGACGGCGACGGCATAGGTCCCCGGCCTCGGCACGTGGATGCACACCCGGGTCCGCCCGGCCCGCGCCGGCACCCGGCCGACATAGAGGGAGCCGCGTTTGGCCAGGAACTTGCGGCGGTCGTCGGTGTAGAGGGTGACGGCGATCAGCCCCCGGCTCGAGCGGACATTGTCGACATTGACGTAGAAATGGGTCGCGCTCGCCGTCCCGGTGCAGTCGCCCTCCCCGGCGGCGGCGGGCGCGGCGAGCGCCGCCGCCAGCGCCAGCGCGGACAATGAAAGCCAGTGACGCTTCACCCGTCGCTCCGGATCCGGACCCTTTTGCAATCTACCGATCGGGCGCGGCCGTTCAAGGCGTCTCGACCCGGTCGAGCTCCAGCCAGCCGGCCATCTGGCGGAGTTCATGAGCGAGCCTCTCGAGCGTCTCGGGCGGAGCGCCGGGCTCGAGGGTCGTCTTCCGCGCCAGCAGCCTCGAGCCCTTGCGGTCGGCCTTGAGGTCGACCCGGGCGACCAGCTTCTCGCCGAGCAGGAAGGGCAGGACGTAATAGCCGTGGGTCCGCTTCTGCGCGGGCGTGTAGATCTCGATCCGGTAGCGGAAGCCGAACAGGCGCTCGGTCCGGCTTCGCTCCCACACCAGGGGGTCGAAGGGCGCGAGCAGGGCCTGGCCGGCGATCCGGCGCGGCCGCCGGGCGTCGCGGTGGAGATAGGCCGGCTGCCGCCAGCCCTCGACCTCGACGGCAATCAGTTCCCCAGCCTCGACCAACTCGGCCACCGCCCGCCGCGCCGGCTCGGGCCTCAGGCGGAAATAGTCGCGAAGGTCGGTCGCGGTGGCGATGCCCAGCGCCGCGGCGGCCCGCGCGACCAGCGCCCGCCGGGCGTCGTCGGGGGCCGGGGTCGGAAGATCGAGGATCGCGGCCGGGACGACCCGCTCGGTGAGGTCGTAGACCCGCTCGAAGCCGCCGCGCCGGGTCGCGGTGGTGATCCGCCCCGCCCAGAACAGCCATTCGAGGGCGCGCTTGGTGTCGCCCCATTGCCACCAGCCGCCTTTGCCCTTGCCCTCCTCGAAATCGGAGGCGGCGAGCGGCCCTTCGCAGCGGATTCGAGCGAGGATGGCCTCGGCCTCGGCCCGCCGCTCGCTGGCGAAGGCCTTGAGCGAGCCCCAGCCGATCTCGCCGCGCTCGGCCTCGGCCATCCGCCAGCGCAGCAGCGGATGCAGGCTCGAGCGGCAGGAGCGAGGCTTCGTGGGCCCAATATTCGAACAGGCGCCGCTCGCGTTTCGGCCCCCAGGCGGAGCGGTCGATCAGGGTCCGGTCGTAGCGGCCGAGCCGCGAGAAGGCGGGCAGATAATGGGCCCGGACGAGGACGTTGACGCTGTCGATCTGGTGGAGGCCGAGGCGGTCGAGGGTCGCCGCGAGGTGCCGCCGGGTCGCGGCTTGGGGGCGGCGCCGTCCGAAGCCTTGCGCGGCGAGCGCGATCCGGCGCGCCGAGGCGGTCGACAGGCGCTCGCTCACCCGCGCCGGTTCTTCATCCAGATCGAGACGAGGATCAGCGAGAAGGCGGCGAGCCGGAGCAGGTAGAGCCAGCTCCGCTCCTCGACCGGTATGTCGGCGAGGGCGAGCAGCGCCTGGCCGAGGCCGAGCAGCCAGAAGGCCGCCGCGAAGGCGAGGAACAGGCCGTCGCGGGTCCGCTTCCAGAAGCGCAGGAAGAAGAAGCCGGCGATCACGAAGCCCGCCGCGATCGCTCCCGCGAGAAAGTGGAGCAAGTCCACCACCTAGTCCTCCAGGTCCCAAATAAACCCGAACAGCAGCACCCCGAGCGCGGCCAGGGCGAGCAGGTGGCGGGCGAGCCGGAGGTCGACGTCCGTGAGCACGAGCAGGTCGAAGATGACGACGAGGTTGTTCGCGGCGAGGAACAGGAAGCACAGCCCGCTCCAGAAGAGCAGCCTCGCCCCGGTCCGGCGGTAGCTTCGCGCCAGCAGAAGCGCGCAGGCGCCGCTGGTGAGCGAAGCAGAGCAGATAGACCGCCGTCGGGAACCAGGTGCGCCATCCCCCTCAGTCCTTCCACAACCTGAAAGCGTCGGCGAACGCGGTGATGCCGGGATTGGCGGCGGCGACGATCATCCGCCGAACCGCATCCGGGCTCTTCGCGTATAAGGCTTCCGCCCGCTCGGCCAGCCGGTCGAGATCGTCCGAGGCCGGGCCGTAGCGAGCCGACCCGTCGGCATCGGCGAGGACCAGGCCGGCGGCGGTCAGGCCCTCGATGCTCTGGGTGACCACCAGATTCGCTTCCCCTCAGCCCGGTCACCATTTCGGCGTGCGTAGAGACTGCGATCGCGGTTCTGCCTCAGAAAGCAGAGCAACTCCAGCGCCCAGACCGACCGGAAGGTGGCGCGGATGAAGCTTGAGACCTGCTCGTCGGGCGGCATTGGAGACGATCGACCCTCGGGCGCCGTTCAGCGCCTCCTGATAATCTGCCCCCGCCCAGGCGGCCTTCTACCGGCCTCGGCGGCGCGAGGCAAGGCGACCGGCGGGTTAATCGCACGCTTAAGCAAATTTCTGGGGTGGATTTTTTCATCCTTCGGCTATGCTGCGGCTCACGGGCGGGGGCCTGGCATCGGATTTCGGGCGGGGGAAGACGCACGAAGGAGTGAATTGGTGAACGTACAGGCCCCGCGCGATTTCATCGATCGCCGCCAGCTCCTCAGCGCCCTGCGCAGCTTCCGCCGCGGCGACTTCACCGTCCGCCTGTCCGAAGACCTGCCCGGCGAGGACGGCGAGATCGCCCGCCTGTTCAACGAGATCGTCTCGCTCAACGAGCAGATGACCGACGAGTTCGAGCGCCTCTCCCAGGTCGTCGGCAAGGAAGGCAAGATCAGCCAGCGCGGCCGGGTCAAGGCGCCACCGGCGGCTGGGAAACCGACGATCCGCTCGGTCAACGAGCTGATCGAGGACATGGTCCAGCCGACCGCCGAGGTCGCGCGCGTGATCGGCGCGGTCGCCAAGGGCGACCTTTCGCAGATCGATGACGGTCGAGATCGACGGCCGGCCGCTGCGCGGCGAGTTCCTGCGCATCGGCAAGATCGTGAACACGATGGTCGAGCAGCTCGCCTCCTTCGCCTCCGAGGTGACCCGCGTGGCGCGCGAGGTCGGCACCGAAGGCAAGCTCGGCGGCCAGGCGAACGTGAAGGGCGTCGCCGGCACCTGGAAGGACCTCACCGACAACGTCAACGCGATGGCGACCAACCTGACCGGCCAGGTCCGCAACATCGCCGAGGTGACCACCGCGGTGGCCTCGGGCGACCTTTCCAAGAAGATCACCGTCGAGGTGAAGGGCGAGATCCTCGAGCTCAAGAACACCATCAACGTCATGGTCGACCAGCTCAACTCGCTTCGCCTCGGAGGTGACGCGCGTCGCCCGCGAGGTCGGCACCGAAGGCAAGCTCGGCGGCCAGGCGCGGGTGGAAGGCGTCGCCGGCACCTGGAAGGACCTCACCGACAACGTCAACCTGATGGCCGAGAATCTGACCGGCCAGGTCCGCAACATCGCCGAGGTGACCACCGCCGTGGCCTCGGGCGACCTTTCCAAGAAGATCACCGTCGACGTGAAGGGCGAGATCCTCGAGCTCAAGAACACGATCAACGTCATGGTCGACCAGCTCAACGCCTTCGCCTCCGAGGTGACCCGCGTGGCGCGCGAGGTCGGCACCGAAGGCAAGCTCGGCGGCCAGGCGCAGGTGCCGGGCGTCGGCGGCACCTGGAAGGACCTGACCGACAACGTCAACCTGATGGCCGACAACCTCACCGGCCAGGTCCGCAACATCGCCGAGGTGACCACCGCCGTGGCCTCGGGCGACTTGTCCAAGAAGATCACGGTCGACGTGAAGGGCGAGATCCTCGAGCTCAAGAACACGATCAACATCATGGTCGACCAGCTCAACGGCTTCGCCTCCGAGGTGACGCGCGTGGCGCGCGAGGTCGGCACCGAAGGCAAGCTCGGCGGCCAGGCGCAGGTGCCCGGCGTCGCCGGCACCTGGGCCGACCTGACCGACAACGTGAACCTGATGGCCGCCAACCTGACCGGCCAGGTCCGCAACATCGCCGAGGTGACCACCGCCGTGGCCCGCGGCGACCTTTCCAAGAAGATCACCGTCGACGTGAAGGGCGAGATCCTCGAGCTGAAGAACACGATCAACGTCATGGTCGACCAGCTCAACTGCTTCGCCTCCGAGGTGACCCGCGTGGCGCGCGAAGTGGGCTCGGAAGGCAAGCTCGGCGGCCAGGCGCAGGTGGAAGGCGTCGCCGGCACCTGGGCCGACCTCACCGACAACGTGAACGCCATGGCCGGCAACCTCACCGGCCAGGTCCGCAACATCGCCGAGGTGACCACCGCGGTGGCCTCGGGCGACCTTTCCAAGAAGATCACCGTCGAGGTGAAGGGCGAGATCCTCGAGCTCAAGAACACCATCAACGTCATGGTGGACCAGCTCAACTCGCTTCGCCTCCGAGGTGACCCGCGTGGCCCGCGAGGTCGGCTCGGAAGGCAAGCTCGGCGGCCAGGCCAAGGTGGAGGGCGTCGGCGGCACCTGGAAGGATCTGACCGACAACGTGAACGAGCTGGCCGCCAACCTGACCGGCCAGGTCCGCAACATCGCCGAGGTGACCACCGCGGTGGCGCTGGGCGACCTTTCCAAGAAGATCACCGTCGACGTGCGCGGCGAGATCCTCGAGCTGAAGAACACGATCAACGTCATGGTCGACCAGCTCAACGGCTTCGCCTCCGAGGTGACCCGCGTGGCCCGCGAGGTCGGCACCGAAGGCAAGCTCGGCGGCCAGGCGCAGGTGCCGCGGCGTCGCCGGCACCTGGAAGGACCTGACCGACAACGTGAACCTGATGGCCGAGAACCTGACCGGCCAGGTCCGCAACATCGCCGACGTGACCACCGCCGTGGCGCGGGGCGACCTTTCCAAGAAGATCACCGTCGACGTGAAGGGCGAGATCCTCGCCCTCAAGGACACGATCAACGTCATGGTCGACCAGCTCAACGGCTTCGCCTCCGAGGTGACCCGCGTGGCCCGCGAGGTCGGCACCGAAGGCAAGCTCGGCGGCCAGGCGCAGGTGCCGGGCGTCGGCGGCACCTGGAAGGATCTCACCGACAACGTGAACCTGATGGCGACCAACCTCACCAACCAGGTGCGCGGCATCGCCGACGTCGTGACCGCGGTGGCGCAGGGCAACCTCAAGCGCAAGCTGACCGTGGACGCCAAGGGCGAGATCGCGGCGCTCGCCGAGACGATCAACTTCATGATCGAGACCCTCGCCACCTTCGCCGACCAGGTCACCAACATGGCCCGCGAGGTCGGCATCGAAGGCAAGCTCGGCGGCCAGGCGCGCGTGCCGGGCGCCGCCGGCCTGTGGCGCGACCTCACCGACAACGTCAACCAGCTCGCGGCGAACCTCACCAACCAGGTTCGCTCGATCGCCGACGTGGCGACCGCCGTGACCAAGGGCGACCTCACCCGCTCGATCGCGGTGGAGGCGTCGGGCGAGATGGCGGCGCTCAAGGACAATATCAACGAGATGATCCGCAACCTCAAGGAGCAGACCTTGAAGAATGCGGAGCAGGATTGGCTCAAGACCAACCTCGCCCGCTTCTCGCGCATGCTCCAGGGCGAGCGCGACCTCGCCACCGTCTCGAACCTGATCATGTCCGAGCTCGCGCCGCTGGTGAACGCCCAATATGGCGTCTTCTACGTCACCAAGCGCGAGGAGGAGGACACCAAGCTCGAGCTGGTCGCCAGCTACGGCGCCGAGAGCCACGACGCAGCTGCAAGCGCGAGTTCCAGCCTGCGCGAGGGCCTGGTCGGCCAGGCCGCGGCCGACAAGCGCCCGATCCTGCTCCAGAACGTGCCGGGCGACTTCATCCGCATCGGCTCGGGCCTCGGCCACGCCGCGCCCGCCAACATCAACATCCTGCCGGCGCTGTTCGAGGACGACGTCAAGGCGGTGATCGAGCTGGCCTCGTTCAGCGAGTTCAACGAGACCCACCAGAGCTTCCTCGACCAGCTGATGGAATCGGTCGGCATCGTGCTCAACACGATCGCCGCGACGATGCGCACCGAGGGCCTGCTCAAGCAGTCGCAGCTGCTCACCCAGGAGCTTCAGGCGCGCCAGACCGAGCTCACCACCAAGCAGGAGGAGCTCCACACGACCAACGAGGAGCTTCAGGAGAAAGCGCAGCTGCTCGAGAATGAGAAGAAGCAGGTCGAGGCCAAGAATCTCGAGATCGACATGGCCCGCCGCGCGGTCGAGGAGAAGGCCGAGCAGCTCGCCCTCACCTCCAAGTACAAGTCCGAGTTCCTCGCCAACATGAGCCACGAGCTGCGCACGCCGCTCAACTCGCTGCTGATCCTCTCCAAGCTGCTCGCCGACAACCCGCAGGGCAATCTCAACGAGAAGCAGACCGAGTTCGCCCGCACGATCCACTCGGCCGGCTCGGACCTGCTTGAGCCTGATCAACGACATCCTCGATCTGTCCAAGATCGAATCGGGCACCGTCTCGATCGAGCTCGGCGACATGCGGATGCGCAGCCTCCGCCAGCATATGGAGCGGACCTTCCGCCAGCTCGCCGCCGACAAGGGGCTCGAGTTCGACGTCGAGTTCGACGACAACCTCCCCGCCTCGATCCGCACCGACGAGAAGCGGCTCCAGCAGGTGGTGCTCAACCTCCTCTCCAACGCCTTCAAGTTCACCTCGCACGGCGGGGTCACGCTGGCGGTGCGCGTGCGCCGACAGCGGCTGGAGCACCAACCATCCGGTGCTTCGCGGCGTCGACCGGGCGATCGAGATCGCCGTCACCGACACCGGCATCGGCATCCCCGAGGACAAGCAGAAGCTGATCTTCGAGGCGTTCCAGCAGGCCGACGGCACGACCAGCCGCAAATATGGCGGCACCGGCCTCGGCCTCTCGATCAGCCGCGAGATCGCGCGCCTGCTCGGCGGCGAGCTGCAGGTCCGCTCGAAGCCCGGCGAGGGCTCGACCTTCACCCTGTTCGTCCCGCTCGAGGCGGCCGCCGTCGCCGCGCCCGAGGGCACGTCGACCACCGCCCGCTACGAGAATAGCGGCGCGACGGTGCCGACCGCCCTCCCCGTCACGCTCGAGGTCAGCGACGACCGCGACAATCTCGGCGGCGAGCCGTTCGTCCTCATCGTCGAGGACGACACCACCTTCGCCTCGATCCTGCTCGATCTGGCGCGCGAGGCGGGGCTGAAGGGCGTGATCTCGCCGGCGGGCTCCGGCACGCTGGCGATGGCGCGCAAGCTCCGGCCCGACGCGATCACGCTCGATCTCGGCCTCGACGACATCAACGGCTTCGTCCTTCTCGACCTGCTGAAGCACGACAGCGAGACGGCCGAGATCCCGATCCACGTCATCTCGGGCGCCGACGAGGTCTCGTCCGTCACCCAGATGGGGGCGTTCGGAGTGACCGCGAAACCCGCCGACCATGACGAGCTGGCCGACGTCTTCAGCCGGATCCAGGCGGAAGCGAAGAGCCGGCGCCGGCGCCGCGGTCGCACCCGCAGCGACGACGCTCCCGCCAAGCCGCGCAAGCTTCCCGAGCTCGCCGGAACCAAGATCCTGATCGTCGACGACGACATAAGGAACATCTACTCGCTGACCAGCGTCCTCGAGAGCTACGACGTCGAAGTTCTCCACGCCGAGCGCGGCCGCGACGGCATCCTCATCCTCGAGCAGACGCCGGGAGTCGACGTCGCCCTGATCGACATCATGATGCCCGAGATGGACGGCTACGAGACGATGCAGCAGATCAGGGAGCGGCCGGCGCTGGCCAGCCTGCCGCTGATCGCGGTCACCGCCAAGGCGATGAAGGGCGACCGCCAGAAGTGCCTCGACGCCGGCGCCTCCGACTATATCGCCAAGCCGGTCGACATCGAGCTCCTGCTCGCCCTGCTTCGGGTGTGGATCGGCAAGACCCGAAGCCGTGCCGCCCGACCGAAGGCCCGGCCGCAGCCCGTTCAGACGGCGGCGGAGTGACGGCATGAACGCGCCACGGCAGGTGGGCCCCGCCGACCCCGGCGCCGCCTCCACGACGGAGCCCGATCCGGCGCCCGCGCCCCGCGCGCGGGTGCTGGTCGTCGACGACGACGACCATAATCTGCTCGCCATCCGGACCGTGCTCGAGGATCTCGCCGAGGTCGAGGTCGCCTCGTCCGGCGACGAGGCGCTTCGCCACCTCCTCAAGGGCGAGTTCGCGGTGATCCTGCTCGACGTCTACATGCCCGGAATGGACGGCTACGAGACCGCCCAGATCATCCGCGGCCGCGAGCAGACCAAGCGCATTCCGATCGTCTTCCTCTCCGCGGTCAACAAGGAGAAAGAGCATCTGATGCGCGGCTATTCGATGGGCGCGGTCGATTACGTCTTCAAGCCGGTCGAGCCGGTCGTGCTGCGCTCGAAGGTCGCCGTCTTCGTCGACCTGTTCCTGATGACCCAGGAAATCCAGCGCAAGGCCGCCCAGGAGCAGAAGCTGCTCGACGCCAATCTGCGCGCCAATGCCGAGCGCCTCAGGGTCGAGCAGGAGCTTCGCCTCGCCGAGCAGCGCCAGGCGGCGATCATCGCCTCGCTTCCGATCGTCCTCTATCTCGAGAGCGACGGCGCGGCTCCTCGCGGTGCCGCAATTCGTCGGAGGCAATTTCACCGCGGTGACCGGCTTCCCGTTCGACGCGGTCGAGGCGCAGCCGACCCTGTGGGCGGATCGCCTCCATCCCGAGGACCGCGAGCGAGCGCTCGGCGCGATCCGCGACCGCCAGCGCACCGGCGCGATGGCGATCGAATATCGCTGGCAGTGCGCCGACGGCCATTACAAGCATTTCCTCGACCAGGCCGTCCTGCTCCGAGCGGGCGACGGCGATGCCGCCCAATATGCCGGCACCCTGCTCGACGTCAGCGACCGCAAGGAGCTCGAGAACCAGCTCCTCGAGGCCCGCAAGATGGACGCGATCGGGAAGTTGACCGGGGGTATCGCCCATGACTTCAACAACCTGCTCGCAGCCGTACTCGGCGGGCTCGGGCTGATCGAGCGGCGGCTGCCGCTGGAGGAGGAGCACAGGAAGATCATCGGCATGACCCGCCGCGCCGCCGAGCAGGGCTCCGAGCTGGTCAAGCGCCTGCTCGCCTTCGCCCGGCGCCAGACCCTCCAGCCCGACGCGATCGACATCGGCCGGCTCTCGGCGACGGTCACCGACCTGCTGGCCCACACGCTCGGCGGGCTGGTGCAGCTCGAATGGCGCTCAGAGCCGAAAATCTGGTGCGCCTATGCCGACTCAACCCAGCTCGAGCTGGCGCTGATGAACCTCATCATCAACGCCCGCGACGCCATGCCGGGGGCGGCACGATCGCCGTCACGGCCCGCAACGCCGAGGCGGGCTCGACCAATCCGCTCGGTCTTCCGGCCGGCGACTATGTCGTCCTCGCCGTGTCCGACGACGGCAGCGGCATCCCCGCCGCCATCCTCGAGCAGGTCACCGAGCCCTTCTTCACCACCAAGGCGGTGGGCAAGGGCACCGGCCTCGGCCTCTCCATGGTCTACGGCTTCGCCCACCAGTCCGGAGGCGCGATCCACATCGACAGCCAGGAAGGCGTCGGCACCAAGGTCGAGATCTGGCTGCCCCGCGCGCCGGCCGAGCAGGCGGCCAAGGAGGAGCAGCCCGCGGCCGAGCCGGATTCGGAGGCGGCCGGACGGCCGCTGCGGATTCTGCTCGTCGACGATCACGACGCCGTCCGCGAGACCACGGCGGGAATGCTGTCCGACATGGGCCATCAGGTCGAGACCGCGGCCGACGGCCCCGGGCTGCTCCGCAAGCTCAGCGCCGCCCCGGCCGATTACGACCTCATCATCACCGATTATGCCATGCCCCTGCTGTCCGGCGCCGACGTCCTCAAGCAGGCGCGCGAGATCCGCCCGGGGATGCCGGGGATCATCATCTCGGGCTATGCCGACAGCCGCTCGATCGCCCGCCCGGCGACGGAATCGGTCGTCCTCACCAAGCCCTTCACCCTCGACCAGATGAAGCGGGCCATCGGCGCCGTCAGCAACGCGACGAGGGAGACGCTGACGACGCCTTAGGCCGGACTCGTGCCGGATCCGCCGGGAAGGCCAGGGACGATCGGCGGACCGCGCCCGGTCAGTCCCGGGCGGTGCCCTCGCCGCGGCTTATCGCCGCGTCGAGATTCTGGGCGAAGTGAACGGTGACTCCATATTCCCGCTCCGACTCGACATCGTCCTCACTCCCGTCGCCGTCGCCGTGTTGCTCCCGGGCGCGGCGGCCATTGGTGATCGACAGCGCGAAGACGTGTCCGTCGTCCTCCAGCTCGCACAACACGACCGTCCTCGCGCGAATGGCGGGATCGGTGAAGGCGGCGATCAGCGCCTCCTCGTCCGCCACGGGCCGGTTGGCGCCTGAGCCGAGCGCCTCGTTGATCACGCCGAAACGCGCCGGCTCGCGCCGCGGCGACAGGCCGGCGGCGCGCATCGAGGCGCAGCTGGAACGGGCAAGCGCCACCGCCTCGCGAAGCGTGGCCGGCTCCGGGCGGGCCTCGAAATCGACCGAGGCGATGCGGTCCCGCCCTTCCAGGGATTCGTGAACGTAGAAGCCGCTCGTCACGTAGGTGAAGGCCCGCGGGGCCCCGGTTTCGAACCGGACGGCGTGACCGTTCACGTCGAGCGCCAGGCGGTGCGGCTCGCCCATCACGAACACGCCGGCTTCGCGCGGATCCAGGCGCACCGGCTGCCGCGCCACCGCCGGCTGTGCGTTGAACTCCTCGACCGACATGCCGACGGCCACGCGGATCGTCTCCGGCATCGTGGATTCTCCCCTGGCGAAATTGTCGCATCCAGCCAGGAGCGCCGCCGTCGCCAGCGTCCTCAGGATGCTTGTCAGCATCCCCGGAACCTGTCGCTACCGGTCCGGCAGGTCAAGCTCAGGTTCTGCGGTCGGGTGGTGGCGTCGACCACCGCAGATTGCCCGAATCGAACACCCCCTCGAAGAACTGGCGCATCCTAGACGAGCCCGCATTGCCGGCGGCGGGCGAAAAGACCCGGTCGTGCATGAAGTTGAAGGCGTTCCGCGCGATCGCGATACGGTAGTCGAGGTCCCACGGGCCGCCTTCGAGCCCCTGGGGCGTCACGATCGTTCCAACCGGCGTGCGGATGTCGGTGGTGACCATGCCGACCATGTCCCCGCCCCGGGCGGAGAGCTGCAGCATCGGATCATTCCACATCGACTGCAGGCGCTGCTGCTCATGGACGCCGAGCCGGAATGCCGCATCCCGGCCCAGGCTCGCCGCCAGTCCGAAATTGCCTTGGGCGCGAGCCTGATCCGACCGGGCCTGAAGCCTGAACGCGTCCCGGATCAACGGGCTGGAAACGGACCGGGAGACGGCATCGGCGCTGCCGTAGGTGCGATAGGCCAGCGCATATTTGCCGATGTCGGTGACGACGTCGATCTGGCCGCGGATCAGCGTCGACATGACGTGTTTCAACGAGGCCTCGGTCGCTCCGAGGATGCGTCCGCCCGGCAATATCCTTTGCAGAGCGTCGCCGAAGCCGGCCGCCTCGAGGCCGCGAACCATCGTGCCGAGCCGGGCGAGCTCCTCGCCCACCTGTCCCGCGACGACGCCGCCGACCGCTGTCCACTGGAAGTGCGGCATCTCGGTGGCGAGGGCCGCATAGAAGACCCGCAGAGCATGGTTCTGCGTCATTATGACTCCGGTGAAGTCCTGGCCCTGCGCCCGGGCGTCGCTGGCGGCGCGGGAGATCCAGCCCTCGATATTCCCGCGGAACAGCTCGGTGGCGTCCTCGATGCTCATCCCGGCCGGCCTGAAGCCGAGCGAATTGAGCAGATCCGCCGCCGTCGGGTCGCTCGACGTGATTCCGGCGAGCCGGAGCACCGCCTGGCCCTGCGGAGTCATCGCGATTTTCCGGAACGCCGTGGCGGCCGCGGCGCGCGACCGTTCGACCGCGGCCCGCTGCTTGGACGCCGCGATGTCGGCGACGATCGGATCGGCAATCATGTTGCCGATGGTCGTGCCGATCACGTTGGGCAGAGCGGCGAGGATGTTGTCGCCGAAGTCCGATCCGTTGGCGAGGCTTCGCGTCGCGGCGCCCGCAATGGCCCCGGCCATCCCGGAAACAGCCTGGTTCGCGTAGAAAGCCGCATTGCGCACCGTGCTCGGATTGACCAGCTCGGGGCGAACTCCCAGGCCCTTGTCGGCGAGGTGACGGGCGACCCCGTTGGCGACGCCGGCGCCGATACCGGCTGCCGCCACGCCGGCCCAGTCGAATTTCCTCTGAAGGCCGGTGGCGACTCCAATGCCCTGGGTCAGAGCGCTTGAAACGGCGCCGCGAACGGCATCGCCGAGGAACTGGCTGCCGAGCATGGCTCCCTTCCCAAGCACATGCCCGACGCCGCCGCCGACGGCGCCGCTGACCGCGGCCATGGCCACGCCCTTCCAGCTGAACTTTTCCTGGATTCCGGTGGCGACGCCGAAGCCCTGGCTGACGATCGAGCCGGCCGCCCCGGATGCGGCGCCCGCCAGGACCGTTCCGAGCAGACCCGTAGCGGGCCCGGTCAGGGCGCCATAGGTGATCGCGGTCACCGCCACCGCGATTACCACCAGCAATATCTGCCCGAACACGCCGCACTTGCCGCCGCGCTTGGCCGCGGCCTTTTGCGGCTGCGGCGTCGTCGGGCTGATGTCGCCGAGCGTCTCGGACGGGTCGAACGGCCTGAAGGTGGAGGCGTTGTGGTGGCTCTTCATCACCCCCGCGGGGATGGTGATGCGCTGACCTTCCGAAAGGCCGTTCGGAGCCGACATGCCGTTGGCGGCGGCGAGCTTGTACCAGAGCGAGCTGTCGCCCCACAGGCTGGCGGCGATCGATTCCAGAGTGTCGCCCTGGCGGACGGTGTAGCCGCCCGCGACGACGCCCTGGCTGTAGCTGGTGATCGCCTCGTTCGAGAGGTCGAAATTGGCGTTCATTCCCCCGTAGCTGGCGCCGAAGCGGAACGCGCCGGTGCCGGGCGTGCGGGTGCGGTTGGTGATCGAGGTCGCGTAATCGGTTTCGAGCGTGCCGTTATTGCCGACATAGCCCATCTGCTTGCCGCCGAAGCGGTGCCAGATCTCGTGCGGGTCGCCGCCCGTATACTGGTTCCAGTTGTTGTCGCTCTCGTCGCGCTTGATGGTCTGGCCGTTGGCGTCGTTGACGAAGGTGATCGAGCGGGGGCGGCCGTCTCCGACGTAGATGGTCGAGAGGCTGCCGGAGCCGTCGTAGGTGAGCGTCGTGGTGTGGGTCGTGTGCGAATAGCTTGGCGAATAGGTCGTCGTGGTCGTGGAAATCGACGACTGGAGGGCGCCCTCGAACCAAATATAGCCGGTGCTGGTGCTCGAGGCGCTGTGGTAGCCGCCGTTCTTGTAGGTCGTGCTGCTGCTGTAGGTCACCGCTCCGAGCGCATAGTTGGACCCGTAGCCGTAATCGTGGGTCGAATAGGTGGTGATCGTGTCGGCGCCCTGCTTGCTGACCACCGTCTCGTTGGTGACCTGCCCCTTGGCGTTATAGGTGACGCTTCGGTCGTATCCCGCATAGGCGCCGTCGCCGAGCCAGTCGATCTGATGAGTGACCCGGCCCATCAGATCGTTGGTGTAGCTGGCGCGAAGCTGGGCGTAGGCGGGCGCCCCGTGCACGGTCAGGGTACCGTCCCAATTGTCGGTGTAGCCGCCCTGGGCGACCCGAACGCTCGAGAGGACGCCGCCACCGTCGTAGGTATAATCCTCGCGGGTCTCGGCATCGTAATAGACCAGCATGTACTGGTTGCCGCCGTAATAGGGATCCCAGGCGTAGGGATCGTAAATATAGGCCTCGCCCTGAGTGGTGAGGTAGGCGCTCACCCGCTGCCCGGCCTTGTCGTAGAGATAGTCGGCGCCGCCATAGCCGCGGACGATCTGCCCGCCGACGAGGCTGCCCTTGGTGACCAGCCGGTTCATGCTGTCGTAGCGGTACCAATTGTCCTGGGCGTTGTTGTAGCTCGTCTGGACGCCGTTGTGGTCGAGCGCCCGATAGAGCGAGTTGCTTCGCCTTATGTTGCCGGTGAGGTCGTATTCGAAGGCGGTGCTGGCGCTCGCCATGCTGGCGCTGCCCGCCTCCGCCCAGGTCACCATCCGGTTCAGGCCGTCATAGGCGGCGGTCGCGTTCTTCGAGACGGTCGACCAGCTGTAATCCGAATATTGGTAGCCGTAATAGGGGTCCCAATATTCGTAGACGGAATGGCCTTCGTCGGCGAACCGCTCGGAAGTGAGGTTGCCGCTGGCGTCGTAGCCGTAGGTCGTCCCCTTGCGGGTCCACTGCTGGCTTCCATAGGTCCCCGTCGCGCTGAACGACTGGGCGACCTTGCCGGTGTTGAGCCAGGTGTAGTTGAGCGTTTCGGTGCCGGTGCGCTGGGTCATCCGGCCGGCGAGATCGTAGCTGAAAGTATAGACGTGGCCGCCGAGGTCGCTCCGGTACACCTGGTGGCCGAAGACGTCGGTCTGCTCGGTGGCGCTCCGGCCGTTGGCCACGGTGGTGGTCTCGGTCCAGCCGCCGAACGTGCCCATGCCTGCCGTGGCGATGGCGCCGTTCCACGCATAGCTGATGGTGGTGACGTCGCCGCCGAAGGCGGCCTGCCGGGTCACCCGGCCCTGGAGGTCGTAGTCGGTATATTCCCTGTCGGCGAGGACGTTGTTCCAGTGGCTGGTCTTCTGGCCGAGCTGGTCATAGCCGAAATAGTCGATCAGCCCGTTGGGCCGGGTGATCTGGGTGACCCGGCCCATCGCGTCATAGGCCAGGTCGGTTCGGCGGTTGATCTCGTCCCAGCTGACGCGCTTGTCGCCGAAAACGTCGTAATCGTTGCGCAGGTAGCCGCCGTCGGCATGATATTCGTAGGTCACCAGGGCTTCCGACCCGTCATGGCCGGTGCCGCCGAGGAGCGCGCGGGTGGTGAGGTTGCCGTTGGCGTCCCGCGCTCCGATGAGGCGGCCGGCGCGGTCGTAATAATAATATTCGGTCGGCCGGGCGTAGCCGACCGCGCCGCTTTCCGTCGTGTAGTTGACGCCCGGGCTGCGCTTCTCGATCAGCCGCCCCATCGTGTTGTAGACGAAGTCGGTGGTGAAGCCGCGGGCGTCGGTCTCGCTCGCCACCTCGCCGAAGGCGGTGTAGGTGCGGCTGACGTTGATCTCGGTCGCCGCCGAGGTGTCGTTGAGCTGGCGCTGCGGCATCCGGGTCTGGACCGCCTGGCCGCGCTTGTCGAACAGGCTGATGGTCGCGTTGATGCCGTCGATATAGGCGCCGCCGACGTGGTAGGCGTGGCCGGCGGTCGCCGCGCTCAGCGCCTGATCGATCGAGTAGCCGGCGAGGTTGGCTCCCTCGCTCTCGAGGGCCAGGGTCTGCCTGCCGTTCGCGTCGTGAACGAAGAAGCGCCACACCCCGTCGCCTGAATTGCTGCGCCAGATCCTGCCGGCGCCGTCATAGGCGAACTGCTCCTGCCAGCCGCCGTTGGTGCCGCGCCGGGACAGGTCGCCATAGGCGTTATATTCGCTATCCTGGCTGTCGCCCTTGGCCCAGTAGCCGACCCAGGTCGCCAGCACCTGCGACGTGACCCGGCCGTGGAGATCGCGGCTGTAGAGCAGGCCTTCGGTCGCACTGGAGCCGTCGGACTTCGTCCGCTGGTAATTCTCGCGCAGGACGTTGCCGGCGGCGTCGTAATAATAATTGTAGGTATTGCCGGCCGCATCGGTCATCGTCGCCATGCGGCCGCCGGCGCCGTAGGTGTAGCGGGTGAGGCGGTCGCCCGCGGCCTGGGTGACTCCGCCCTGACGGCTCAGCATGAGATTGTTGACACCGTTATAATAATAGAAGGTGGTCGGCCTCACCGACGCGCCGTTCATGTCGGTATAGGGCGAGCGATTCTCCTGGGTCAGGCGGCCCATCGAATCGTAGCTGTACGAGACGTAGTCGCCGTTGCCGAACGTCTTCTGCCAGATCTGGCCGAGCCCGTTATAATGATATTGGATGCCGCCATGCGTGCCGTCGACGCCGAGCGCGTTGCCGGACACGTAGTGGCTGTTGATGTAGAGCCGCCATTCGCTGGTGCGGCGGCCGTTCTTGTCGTAGCCGAACTGGGTGATCCGGTCGCCGGCATTGCCGGCGACGCACGCACGCAGCCAGGCGGCGTCGTGGCCGGTCGAGACGGCGAAGCCGAGACGCGCCGCGAACCTCTCCTCCTGGGTGACGTTGCCCTCGCCGTCGAGCGTGTAATAGGTGAGGTAATTCTCCTGGTCGACCGAGGCGATCTTGCGGTTCAGCTTGTCGTAGAAGGCGAAGCTGGTCCCGCCATTGCCGTCGGTCGCCTTGATCAGGTTGCCGTTGGCGTCATAGTCGAAGGTCGTCGTCACGCTGCCGACGCCGGTGGCGTAATAGGAGCCGTTCCAGGCGCCGGTGCGGACGTTGGCGACGGTGCTCGTCTTGAGCCGGTTGAGCGCATCGTAGGTGTGGCTCACCTCGCGATATTCGCCGCCCGGAGCCGCCGGCGGCGTTCCCCCCGCCGTGCCCGGCAGAGCGACCGCGGTTGCGTAGGTCCGGCGGGTGAGGACGTTGCCGTTGGCGTCGTAGCTATAGGCGGTGTAGGTGCCTGCCGCGCTGAGCTCGACGCTGACCCGGTTCTGCCCGTCATAATAATAGAGGGTCCGGGCGCCGAGCGCATCGGTCCGCTCGATCACCCGCCCGAGCTGGTCGTATTTCAGCTTCTCGCTCGGGATCACCCAGGTGAGGGCGCTGTGGCTCGCCTGGTCGATCGCCTGGACATAGTCGCCGTTCGTTTCGACGAGGCGGTCGGCCTTGTCGTAATAATAGGTCGTCGTGCGCTGCTCGGCGAGGCCGAAGGCCTCGATCGTCTTGGTCCGGTTGCGGCGCCCGTCATATTCGAACTTGTTGGTGACGGTCCAGGTGACCACGTAGCCGAGATTGTCGTAGGAGGGCATCGGCAGCGTCTCGGCGACGAGCAGCCCGCGCCGGTCGTAGGCGTTGGTGACGACTCCGCCGATCTTGTTGCGGACGTTGATCCGGTTGCCGAAGGCGTCGAGCGTATATTCCTCGTAATGGCCCTCGGCGTCCGTGGTCCGGGTGACCCGGCCCGCTCGATCGTAGTCGAACGTGGTGACGGCGGCGCCGCGGGTCACCGTCCGCACCTCGCCGAACTCGTTGTAGGTATAGCTGGTGACGTTGTTCAGCGCGTCGGTGGTGGTCAGCAGCCGGCCGAGCTTGTCGTAGGTGCTGGTGGTGGCGTTGCCGCGGGCGTCGGTGACCTTGGTCACCTCGCCGAACGCATTATATTCGTAGCTGACGACACCGCCGGCGGCGTCGGTCTCCGTCTTCACCCGCCCGAGATGGTCGAAGGTGCGGGAGGTGGTGAGGTTCCTGCCGTCGGTGAAGCTGGTCTCGTTGCCGAGGCCGTCGCGGCCGTAGGTGACGGTGGTCCCCTCGGGCAGGCCGGCCGCCGCCGAGCGGGTGGTGAGCCGGCCCCAGATGTCATAGTTGAAATAGGTCGGGCCATTGCCCCCGTACGGGGCCAGCTCGAACATCTGAGTGCCGTTCTGGTAATAGGTGTAGTAGGTCCAGTTGTTCTCGCCGTTGTGGAAGTCGGTCAGCGGCCCGCCGAAGGCATAGGTGTACCATTTGCCCGCCCAGCGGGTGGAGTTGTTGGTGGCCGCGGCGACATTGTCGATGGTCGAGCTGTCGTTGATGGCAAACGGATCGTCCCAGCGGAACTCGCCGGTGGTGCGGCCGGCGGCGTCGAAATCGGTGCGGCTGACATAGCCTTCGCCGTCGACCGTGTAGCGCAGCTCGCCCCGGGCGCTGTAATAATGGCGGGTGACCCGGTTGCCGGCATTGCCGCCCTGCGCGGCCGCCCAGCTGTTCATGGTGGCGAGATCGGGGCCGCTGGTCGTCGCGCGCACCGCGGCGAACTCGACCATCTTCGTCACCTGGCCCATATTGTCGTAGTGGAAGCGGGTGACCGCGCCTTCGGCTCCGATCGAATAAGCGAGCCGGCCGCCCTCGTCATAGACGCTCCAGCTGCGGCGGGTCGCGGCCGAGCTCGCCGAGGCGCTGAGCGACGTGACCAGCGCCTCGATCGTCGCCAGGCGATAGTCGGCGGGCGGCGCGATGCTGCCGGCGTGGCGGATCGTCGACGTCGCCTCGCCGGCGCCGTTGTAGCGATATTCGGTGACCTGGTTGAGGGCGTCGATCTCGAACCGGAGCTGGCCCTGGCCGTCGTGGACGAAGCGGGTGCGGCGGTCGTCGGCGTGGGCGGCCTGGTTGGCCAGAAGCTTGCTGAGCGGAGCGTTGCGGTCGGCGACCGCGGTCGCCGTGGCATAGGCGATCTTCTCGACCAGCCGGCCGGCCTTGTCGTAATTGTTGCGGACGAGGAAGCCTTCGCCGTCGAGCTCGGCGACCAGCCGGCCGGCCTTGTCGTAGAAGTTGCGCGCGACGACGTCGCGCGGATCGGAAGGCGGTATGTACGGCGCCGCCGGCGGGTTGGCCTGGAAGGCCAGGACCTGGTTCCAGTCGAGCCCGTTCTGATAGGCGACCGTCTTGATCAGCCGGCCCGACGAATCATATTCGTAGGTCCGGATGGTGCTGTCCATGGTCGAGGTGAGGCGGCCTTCCTTGTCGTAGGTGCGCCAGCTCCAGATGTCCCACGGGTGCCAGGACGGCCGCACCGCCGAAATCTCGAGGGTCGAGTTGGGATCGGCGAGCGCCGCGAGGTTGGCGCCCGTGACCCCGTGGGTGTAGCGCGCGGTGGCGACCAGCCGGTCGTTGGAATCGTAGCGATATTCGATCATGTCGCCGCGGTGGTTGATCTCGGCGACGAGCCGGCTGGCCCTGTCGTAGACGAAGTATCGGTTGAAGCCGGTGGCGTCGGTCGTCATCCGCAGCCGGCCGAGCTTGTCATATTTGTGGGTCGTCGTGCCGGCGGGAAGGTAGCTTCCGGATTCCGCGACGCTGACGAGGTCGCCGGCCTTGTTGTACGTCGAGGTGGTGACCAGCCCGCTCGCCAGGGTGACCTGGGTCTGGGTCGCGGCGTCGTTGAAGACGATGTTGGTCGTGCCCTGGTTGCGGTCGGTCGCCGCGACCACCCGGCCGAGCCCGTCATAGACGAACGTCTCGGGCCGCTGCCCGTCGGCGATCCGGGCGATCAGCCGGCCCGACTGATCGTAGGCGAATTCGGTTCGGCTATAGCCATTGGCCGTGCTGGCGGCTCCCGCCGCGGTGGCCGAGTTGTAGCGGGTGACCGACGTGAGGTTGCCGCGCCCGCCGTAGGTGTTCTGGGTGATCATCGTCGTGCTGCGGTCGGCGAGGCCGTTGCGCCAATGGTCGAGATCGGCCTCGCTGACCGAGCTTCCCGGGCCCATGACGCGCAAATTGTCGATCGCGGTCGCGCGGTCGGTCGCGGTCGGGGCGCCGGTCAGGCTCAGCGTCCCGGCCACGCCGGTCGCGACGAAGCTGACGGTGATCTCCTGAAACGCGGTCGAGGCCGGTTCGAACGTCCCGATCGACGTGCCGTTGTAGGAGACGGTGATCGGAGTGCCTCCGTAACCGGGCCGGCCGGCGATGAAGAATTTCACCGTGTAGGCCGTCTGCGGGATCAGGCCGGAGAGGCTCTGGACGATCGATCCGGCACCGCCGGGCGCGGTCTGGATGTAGGCGACCTGGTCTCCGTCCGTCGCGGCGGCGAAGCCCCAGGCGCTGACGTTTCCGGCGATCCCCGAACCGGGGCTGAAGGTCATCCCCGCGATGCTGGGATTATATTGGTAGCCGGCGCCGATCTCGGGCGCCTCGAACGAGGCGTGGGCCACCATCGGCAGCGCGGCGATCCGCACCTTGTCGATGGCCGTGGACCGGTCCCCCGCGGCGGCGGGGGTGTTGAAGCTGAGGGTTCCGGTCGAGCCGGTGGCGGTGAAGGTGGCCGAGAACTCCTCGAACCATATCGTCGAGGGGCTGAACGTTCCAAGGACCGTGCCGTTGAAGGAAACGGTGACCGGCGTTCCGCCAGTCGCCGGCCGGGCGGCGAGGCGGAACTTGACACTGTACTGAGCGCCGGCGGTCAGACCGGTCAGGGCCTGGTCGATCGATCCCCCGGTCGTCGCGACGCTCTGCACGAAGGCGGCCTGGTCCCCGTCGGGCGCGGCGACGAAGCCGAAGGCGCTGTTGTTGCCGGCGATGCCCGAATGCCCGCTGAAGGTCATTCCCGGGATGGCGGGATTATATTGATAGCCGGTGCCGATCTCGGGGGTCTCGAACGAGGCGCCGCCGAAGTGGATGCCCGAGGTCGATCCGGAAAAGGAGTGCTCCGGATATTCGATCTCATATTCGAGCTCGCCGGCGGCGGTATAGCGACATTCGGTGACGTTGCCTTCGGCGCCGATCCTGTAACGCAGGTGATTCTCGGCGTCATAGACGAAGCGCGTCGTCTCGGGCGCCCTGGCCGCGAATGTGAAGTCCTGCACGCCGCGGTCGGTATGCTGAGTCGAGGCGCCGGCGCGGAAGGTGCGCCCCGCCGATGTCGCGACCTCGCGAACGACCGTCCCGCCGATGCGGTAGATGACCTTCGCGCCGTCATATTCTATCTCGCACTGGAGATTGTCGGACATTCCGCTGGGCACGGGCACATCGATGTGCGCGCCGTTCTCCCAGATCCGGATGCTGTCCTCATGGAAATAATAAGCGTAATCATAGTCGTTGTAGGGAGCGCTGGCGGACAGGGTACCGTCCGTGAGGCCCATGAACGAATAGCCATTCCAGGGATGGAGCCTTCGCGCCGAGACGAACGCCGACCCGGTGTAGCTCTGCTGCGTCGTCGCGCTGCCCCAGGAGCCCCAGGCGACGCCGACAACCTTGTTGCCGGTGACGGCGGGAGCGCTCCCGCTGGTCGTGAAGCCGAGGGCTCCGCCGGCATGGCGGCTCTCGGTGAGCAACTCGTTCTTGGACCCGTAGGTGCGGGTGACGACGTTGCCGAGGCTGTCCTGCCGCCAGATCTCGTTGCCGTTCGAATCATATTGGAAGGTCGTGGCGTTGCCGGTCGGGTCGGTGACGCTGGCGACGTTGCCGTCGGCGTCATAGGCGAAGGTCTGGGTCTGCGCCGCCGCTCCGCTCGTGGCGGGGGGCGAGACGATCTTGGTCAGCCGCTGCTGCGCGTCGTACCAGAGCTGGGTCGACTGGCCGGTGGCGTCGGTGACGGTGGTGATCCGGTTGGCGGTGTCGTAGCTCAGGGTGGTGGTGCGGGTGACCCCGGCCGAGATCGTCTCGGTCAGGGTCTGAACCCGCCCGCTGGCGTCGTAGGCGATGTCGAGCCGGCTGCCGTCGGTCTGGGTGATCGAGGTCAGCCGCTGGGACGAGCCGCTGTAGCCGTAATCGATCCGGTAGAGGTTGCCGTCGGCGATCGAATTGTCTTCCGGGGTCAGGTCGACGGTGAGGGACAGCAGGCGCGCGATGTTCGCCGGATCCCAATTGTAGCGCACCCGAGTCATCGTCGAAGTGCCGCCGGAGGCGTTGACGTAGCTGCTCTTGATCTCGTTCGGACGCCAATTGGTGTTCGTCATCTCCGCGTAGCTGCCGTCGGCATTGGTGATTCGCGCGATGCAGCCGCCGGTGGAATCGTAGGTATAGGTCTGGGTGTTGCCGTCGGCGTCGACGATCCGGCTGACCAGCGAGAATTGGTAGAAGGACTGCTCGTAATATTCGACGGTCCTCGTATTACCGTCGGTGAACGACCAGACGCCGTTGGCGAAGCGCACCTCGTCGTGCGCGCCGGCGCCCTCCTT
The DNA here is from genome assembly GCA_963716155.1 of uncultured Alphaproteobacteria bacterium. GTDB lineage: Bacteria > Pseudomonadota > Alphaproteobacteria > Sphingomonadales > Sphingomonadaceae > Allosphingosinicella. The sequence continues at coordinate 258,323 of OY970297.1, read as the reverse complement.
GTTGACGTAGGCGCCGCGGGCGACGTCGTAGGTGTAGACGGGCTGGTCGTTGAAGCCGGTGCTTCGGGTGATCGTGCTCCCGGCGGTGTTGACGGTGCCGGTCAGCCCGAACACCGCGCGCCAGTTGGGCGTGTGCCAATAGGGATGGCCGGTGCTGAACTCGCTCGCGAGATCCTGGTCCGGGCCGCGTCCGACCAGGAACTCGTCCTGGCGCTGGACATTGAGAGCCCCGGTGGCCGCGTTGACGTAGACGTTCTGCCCGCCCCGCCCCAGCTGGGCGCTGCCGAGCTGCCCGCCCGCGCCGAGCAGGCTCAGCGAGCTGCGCTCCAAACCGTGACCGTTGCCCGTGATGATCGCGACCATGACCGCCCCTCTTCATCGCCGGACGGACACCGCGCGCCGCCCGGTTGCACCGCAATGATCGGCGGGACTGGCCAGGAGTTTAGGAAAAAATTTTCGGCGGCCGCGATTCGCTCGGCCGACCGCGCGACGGGCGGGTTTCGGCGCCGTCCCGGGACGTCCGGATCAAGGTTAACCCGCTCTTTACCACTCCCGTTTACGATCGCCTCGGGAATGGGGGATTTTTTGACCATGATCGCGATAGCCTTATGGGCCGCCGCCGCCGGCGCGCCGGTCGTCCTCGCGGCCAATGACGAGACGCAGTGGCGCCGCTTCGTCCGCTCCAGCGTGCAGCGGCCGGCGGCGCCGTCCGCCCGGGGTCCGTCGCGGCTGCTGCAGCTGCAGGGGGTGGTCCGCCGCCTCGACGACGAGCGCAGCGCGCCGGCCGCCGCCGGCCCCTACGGTCTCTAGCGGATCGACGGCCTAAAAATCGGTGTCCGACACCGGATTGCGTCAGCCCCGGTTGCGGACGTAGCTTCCGGGCGCGGGCTCGAGCGCCTTGAGCCTGCCCTTGCCGGGCAGCCGCGCCTTGACCTTCGCGGCCTTGCCGCCGTCGCTCAGCCGCGACTGCCAGTGCGGCCACCAGCTGCCTTCCCGGCGCTCGGCGCCTTCCAGCCAGGCCTCCGCCGTCTCCGGCATCGCCGCGTTGACCCAATAGCCGTGCTTGTTGGCGCTCGGCGGATTGATCACCCCGGCATTGTGGCCGCTGCCGCCGAGCAGGAAGGCGACGTCGCCGCCGAACATGCGGGCGCTGTCGTAGGTCGCCTGCCAGGCCGAGACATGGTCGTCCTTGAGGCTGATCGCGAGCAGCGGAGTCTTGACCGCGCCGAGGTCGATCTTCACGCCGTCGAGGGCGAGCGCGCCCTTCGCCAGCTTGTTGTCCTTAAGCACCTCCTTGCGCCCATTCGAGCAGGAAAGCGCGGGGGATGTGGGCGCCGTCGGCGAACCAGTAGAGGATGTCGCTGGGCGGCGCCTCGCGGTCGAGCAGGTAATGATTGACCACCGACGACCAGATCAGGTCGTTCGCCCGGACCGCGCTGAACAAAGCCTGGAGGTCCTGCGCCGCCATGAAGCCCTTGTGCAGCAGGTGCCGCTCCATCGCCCGCAATTGCTCGGGCTCGGTGAAGCTCGCCCACTGGCCGAGGCGCGAGAAATCGAACATCGTTCCGATCGTCGTCGCCGAGGCGACCCGGTCCCCCTCCCCTTTCGCGGCGAGCCAGGCCAGCGCGATGGCGAGCAGGGTGCCGCCCATGCAGAAGCCGAACATGTCGACCTCGCGCTCGCCGGTCGCCTGCTCGATCGCGTCGAGCGCCTCGATCGGGCCCTGGCGGATGTAATCGGCCAGCCCCTTGTCGGCGAGCTCGGGGCCGGGATTGACCCAGGAGATGACGAAGACGGTGTGGCCCTGCTCGACCAGCCAGCGGATCAGCGAGGATTTGGGCTGGAGGTCGAGCAGATAATATTTGTTCACCAGCGGCGGCACGTAGAGGATCGGTCGCCGGTAGACCTCGTCGGTCACCGGCGCGTACTGGATCAGCTCCATCAATTCGTTGCGGTAGACGACGCTGCCCGGGGTCGCGGCGATATCGACTCCCAGCTCGAACTCCCGTTCGGCGCGGCGCTGGACGATGCCGGGCGTCTCGGCCGCGTCGGCGAGAAGGTTGGCGAGGCCGGAGAGGAGCGAGATCGAGCCGGTGTCGATCGCCTTGCGGATCGCCTCGGGGTTGGTGAAGGCGAAATTGGCCGGCGAGATGGCGTTCAGATATTGCTGGGTGAAGAATTCGACCCGCGTCCGCGCGCCCTCGTCCAGCCCTTCCGCTTCCTCGACCATCTCGAGCGCGCGCTTCGCGGTCAGCAGATAGGCCTGCTTGAGATAGTCGAAGACCGGCTCCTCGTTCCAGGCCGGGTCGTTGAACCGGCGGTCGCCGCGCTCGGGGGCGGCGACCGGATCGGCCGGCCGGCCGGCGGCGCGCGAGGCGGCGGACTGCCACAGCTTCAGCCAGTCCGACGCCGCCTTCTGCTGCGCCTTGATCAGCTCTTGCCGGGATGGGTCCACAGATGCGCCGCGAACTCGCCGAAGGCGCGCGCCGGAGCGGCGGCGTCGAAGGGCTGGGGGACGTGGGGGTCGAGCGGCCGGGCGGCGGCGCTGGTGGCGAGATGGACGGCGTTGGCGACCACCTTCGACCAGGCCTCGGCGAGATCGGCCGGGCTCGGCAGGGTTTCGGGAAGCTTGAAGACGGCGGTGGGGGTGTGATTCGCGGACATGGCGGCTCCCTTAGCACGTCATCCCAGCGAAGGCTGCGATCCCGGCGGGTGAAAGGCGGCGACGCTCTTCACCCTCTGGGGCCCCAGCCTTCGCTGGGGCGACGGGGGGGTCAGAACGCCATCAGCTCCTCGAGCGCGCCGCAGTCGCGCGGGGTCACGAACAGGAACAGCAGGGCCCGGTCCGGGTTCCGGGCGGCCCAGCCGGCCTCGGGATCGGCCGGCGTGCGGAAATCCGCAGCCACGGCATCGACGGGGGCCTGATGATTGGCGAGCACAGCGGCGGTCCGAGCCTCGAACATGGAATTTCTGCCTCTTGAAGGGATGGCCCTCTCTCTCACGAGCCGAGCCGAAATGCCATCGGCATTGTGCCGAAACCGTTGTGCATATATTCCCATACCCATGGCCGAGTTCGACTGGAACGATGTCCGCGCCTTCCTCGCCGTCGCCCGCAGCGGCCGGCTCACGGCGGCGGCGGCGCGGCTCGGGGTCGACCATTCGACCCTGTCCCGGCGGATCGCCGCGCTCGAGCATTCGCTCCGGGCCAAATTGTTCGACCGAAGCCCGTCGGGCTACACCCTGACCGACGAGGGCCGCCGCCTGATCCCGATCGGCGAGGAGATGGAGCGCCTCGCGATCGGCGCCGGCGAGGCGGTCGGCGGTACCTCCACCTCGGTGGCGGGAACGGTCCGGATCGGCGCGCCGGAAGGCTTCGGCTCCTACTTCCTGGCGCCGCGCATCGCCGGGCTGAAGGCGCTCCATCCCCGCCTCACCGTCCAGCTCGTCGCCGCCCCCGCCGTGTTCAGCCTCGCCCGCCGCGACGCCGACATCGTCGTCTCGGTCAGCCGGCCTCCCGCCGGCCGGCTCACCGTCTCGAAGCTGATCGACTACGATCTCGGCCTCTACGCGTCGCCGGCCTATCTGCGCGAGGCCCCCGACATCGCCTCGTCCGCGGACCTCTTCAAGCACCGGTTCGTCAGCTATATCGGCGAGCTGCTCCATTTCCCGGAGCTCGACTTCCTCCAGCACGTCGCGCCGGGCGGAATCACGTCGGTGGAGAGCAGCAACCTCGTCGCCCAGCTCAAGGCGACCGTCGCCGGAGCCGGCCTGTGCGTCCTTCCCGCCTTCCTCGCCTCGCGCGAGGACGGGCTGGTCCGGGTGCTCCCCGACGAGATCAGCCTGACCCGCTCGCTGTGGCTGACCGTCCACCAGGACCTTGCCGAGCTGGCGCGGGTGCGGGCGGCCGTCGGGTTTATCCGCGACGAGGTCGAGAAGGCGCGGGAGCTGTTCAAGCTCGGCTGACGATCGCCGGCGATCTCAGACCTGCTCGCCCCAGAATTCGCAGATCTCCTTGCCGGCCGCCGGCAGCAGGACCCTTCCGAGGAGCACTCCGACGACCGCGGCGATCGCGGGCGCGACGCTGAAGGCGGAGATGAGCAGACCGGTTATGGTGGCGGCGAGGGCCTCTGGCGATTTCAGTAAAGCTAGGTTGAGCGCCTTCTTGGCCTCAGCATCGCCGTCCTCGCTGCACACCAGGGTGTGCAAGACCTTGTTCCAGCGCTTCAGGATCCGCTTGCCGAGCTTGAGGGCCTCGTCCAGCGGCCCGGCGATGTTCGCGTCGATCGCGACTTCGGTGGGCCGCGAGAATTGAGACGGATCCTGGGGGAAAGCGATCGAATAGGCGCCGAGACGATGATAGAGGCTGTCGTCGTCGGCACTCGACAGTCGTTGCACGGCATCGTGAATTTCGCTCATGAAACACCTCCCGATTGGGCGCGTGGAAACAGACCGGCATCGGCCGCGCCGTAGACCGAATAGGCAAGACCGAGCGGATTGTTGTGCAGCTCGACAAGCTCGCGCCGCGCGTTGAGGAGGGCGGCGCCGATCGACTCTCCTTCGAAGAGCCGGGATAGCATCGACTGGCCGAAGGCAGCCGCGAAAACGACCGGAATCGTCGATTCGGTGCCGACGACGGCGCGCGCTCCGCGGGTCAGGAACAGGCCGATGAAGGACGAACCGATCCCATTCCATACCTGCGCCAATTCGCAGGTGTTCACGAATATGACGGGCGAATCCTTGAGCGAATCGATGTCCAGCAACACCAGATCGGACAAGTGCACCGTGGCATCGGCGAGGACCAAAGTGCTGTCCGTGCCTTTCCTGGCGCCCGCGGCGAGTAGCTTGTAGAATTTCTGCGCGTCAACCAGCTCGTCGCCGGAAAGGCCGAGCGTGTCCGCCTTGATCCGCTGCTCGAGCGCATTGATTTTGGCGAGGACGTTGTCGAGAAGCTTGTGAGCGGACGGCGTGTCCGGGGCCGCGCTTGTACCATGCGCATAGACATAGAGGAGATCGCCGCCGCCGCCTTTCAGCGCTCTGAAAAGCGAGTCGCGGTTCGAGATGACCGGGCTGGCGAGCTCGCATGGATGTCCCTGGGTCGTGGCCGAGCTCAGGATCGCTTCCAGGTTGGTCAGATGGGCGGCCTCGTTGGCGAAGTTCCAGCGGGCATAATGGACTCGGGCCGGCGCCAGCGGAGATCGGGAAGCCGGCGGGGAAGAGGCGCCGTCCCCGCAGCGCTTCACTTCGACGATGAAGCGATAGCCCCAGAGATTGTCGACATCTCCTGACGCGCCGCTCAACCGGGGCTCGATGGCGAGAATCTGCCAGGGAAGGACAAAATCCTGCGCGTCCTCGCTGAGCGCGATCTGGACGATCGAGGTCTCGGGGAGCGCTTGCTGAACCATCTGCCAAAGCCGGAAAAGGTCGTCGCGCTCCAGATAGTTGAACAGCGAAGTGACCATCTTCGACCCGAGTCTGGAGATCCTGTCGAGGAAGTCCTGGAGCGCGGCCTTGGGAAGCGCGACCTTTGCCAGGGCCGATTCGAAGACGAGGTCAAGCAGGATGTCCCGGAACTCGACGAGATAGCCGTTCAGCTCGGTTTCGGACAGGCGCTTGCTGGCCGCAATCCGAGGCTCCCCGGACCCGGCGTCGCCGTGAACGTAGGCGAAGACGAAGTCCCCCCCGGGGGCCGTCCGGCTGACCGATATGGTGAGCGTGCGCGTCCGGCTCCCCGGATCCAGCGCCTCGATGCCCCGGGTCTCGTTCGGATGCTTGAGAACACATTGGATCGCGGGATCGTCCGACCCGGAGGGAGACGATGCCGCCTCGGCGGCGATGCGCATGTCGAGACGGAGGTGATCAATCAGGCTGAGCTTGTGATAGAGGCGGATTCCAATTCGCCCGATCCTGTCCGCATGGCTCTCGACCGTCGGGACGAACTGGAATTGGGCGCTGCCCTCGGAATTGCCTTCGACAGGCACGACCAGCTTTTCGAATCGCTGTGGAATTCGAAACATTCCACCGCCATCGCCCTTTGCCGGCTCGCTTTCGTCGGTGATCACCACCCAGACGAAAGCCGTTTCGAGCTGGTTGGGGATTATGACGGGCCCCTGGTCGCTTCGGTCCTTGGTGAGGCCGCGCCGGTACACCCGTATCGCCACGTCGAGCGTGTAGGCGCCGCCGCGGACGAGCGGATCGCTCGCCGGCTGCACCTCTCCTTTCGGATCGAAGATCGTGACGTCCGTATATCGGGGCGCCCTCGACCTGGCGTTCGGCCCCTCGGACGGGTCGCCCGAATCGGTTGGCGGTCCTTCATCGGTATTGCCCGTCGCTTCGAACAATTCCGCCCCCCGGATCAACCCGCTCTCACCCCGCACCGACACTCCGGAGCCGCTCAGCGATTCGGCGGCCCGTCGGACCGCGACGAGGCCCTCGCCGCTGTCCGATTCACGGTCGTAGGGTAGATAGCTCGAAGCCGCGAGCAATCGCCTGGCGTCGCCGACCCTGATCCCGCGGCTCGTGTCGAAGAGGAAGCGGATGTCCCCGAATTTCCGGAGATCGTCATCGTCGATCGGCAGGATCTCGTCCTGATCGAGGCGCCCGAGGCGACCCTGAAGCAGGGGGATCGTGTCCGAAAGCCGGGCCTGGGCCAGCATGTCGCGTGAGGCGATAACCAGGGGGGAGAGGCCCCGGCCCTGCTGAGTTGCCCGCCATGCGGCGACGTCGAGCGGCAGATTGTGCGAGAGCCCGTAGATGAAGCGGGTCAGCGGATCGGCCGGAAGCTCGTCCTCGAGCGGGAAGATGATTGTCGGTTCGCTCCAGTCGAGCTGATCGAAGGTCAGCTTCCCGCCCAGCGACGGCGTCGCGACGTTGGACGGCCGGAATCGCAATGCCAGGACACGCTTCACGTCGGGCAGTTCGGGAAAATCGACAATGTCCGCGTACACGATGCGCGGGTCGATCTCCCCGCTTTGTCCCTCTTCGACCAGCTCGGCCAATCCGCGCGTGACGGCCTTCGAATGGGCAAGCGCCTCAAGGGTCGACCTCGCCCCATGGATTTGCAGCGGCCATGTAAAGGCGGGTCCCTTGCCTCGCCTAAGCCAGGACGAGGCGCCGATCGAGAAGGCCGCCAGTCCGCTTTCCCAGGGTTCCACGCGACCGGCGGCCTGATAGCCCGGATCGGCCAGGATTTCGCGGGCGAGATCCGAACCGCCGCCGCGCAGGCCCAGCGGCTGGTTCAGGCGAAGCCCGGGGAAGTCGGCGCGCCGGCTCGCTTGCGACACCAGCGCCCGAAAGCCCTCGGCCGTCAGATCGGCAGGAGATCCGCCGGGATCGATCGCTCGCGACCCTGCCTTGGCGGCCTTCCACAGCGCGAGCGCGTCCCCGCTCAACGCGCCGATCAGCGTCTCGAGAGTGGATCCGCCGAGCCCCGCGAGCGCGAACTCGGCGGCGATGTCGGGATCGTCCTCGCGTTCGCGGTAATTGACGGGCATGCCCTCAAGCCTCCCGGTCTCAATCTAATCAATCGAAGCGGAAGTTGGAAGTTTTCATTGGCAACGCGCAGTAACGGCCAAGTCGACGTGCGCCTCCGGTCAGTCGATGGGGCGCGCCAGTCCGCTCGAAATCAGACCAGTGCCCGGTACAGGCCGTAGGCGCTGGTCGCGGTCAGGACCACGCCGACGAAGGTGAGCAGCCGGTCGGCGTTGACCTTCTTGGCGATCCAGGCGCCGAACGGCGCGGCGATCACGCCGCCGATCAGCAGGCCGAGCGTCGCCACCGTGAAGGCCTCCCAGCCGAGGGTGACGATGAAGGTCGCCGAGATGGTGACGGTGAGGAAGAATTCGGCGGTGTTGACGGTGCCGATCGTCTTCCGCGGGCTGCGAGCCCTGGACGAGCAGGTTGGAGGTGACGATCGCGCCCCAGCCGCCGCCGCCGGCGGCGTCGAGGAAGCCGCCGGCGAGGCCGAGCGGAGCGACGATCTTGGGCTCGCGCTCGGTGTGGCGGTGCATCACGCCGCGATAGAGGAGATAGAGGCCGAGCGCGGCGAGATAGGCGAGGACGATCGGCTTGGCGGTCGACGGCGCTCGATGTTGCGTCAGCACATAGGCGCCGAGCACGCCGCCGATCACGCCGGGGATGACGATCCGGAAGAACAGCCGCCAGTCGACGTTCTTGTGGGCGACATGGCTGATGCCCGAGACGGCGGTGGTGAAGGTCTCGGCCGTATGGACCCCGGCCGAGGCCGCCGCCGGCGGCACGCCGATGCTGATCAGCAGGGTCGATGGAGATCTGCGCCGAAGGCCATGCCGAGCGCGCCGTCGATCAGCTGAGCGGCGAAGCCGATCACGATGAAGGGCAGGATGTCGAGGAGCCCGACGCCCCCAAGTTCGAACATGCCGGCTCCCTTGCGTCGCTTCCTTCGCCGCTGTGCTTGGCGTCGGGCGGTTCGCGCAAGGGAAAAAGCGCCGGTAACGGAATTTTGGCGCCCGGCTGGCATTTTGCCGCGACCGGACTTATTTTGCCGGGTCAGGGGAAGCGGAGTGGGAGTCGGCTATGCTGCCGGGCGCTTGTCGCCTATCTCGATTCGGTCAAGGCGCGCGATCCCGCTGCCCGCAGTCGCGCTGGGAGGTCCTGCTCTATCCGGGCGTGCTGGGCGCTCGGCTTCCACCGCCTCGCCCACTGGCTGTACAAGGGCGAGCTCTATCTTCCTCGCCCGCCTGGTCAATCATCTCGCGCCGCTTCCTGACCGCGATCGACATCCATCCGGGCGCGACGATCGGCCGCAATTTCTTCATCGACCACGGCTTCGTCGTGATCGGCGAGACCGCCGAGATCGGCGACGACGTCACCATCTACCAGCAGGTCACCCTGGGCGGCACCAACCCGACCGACGGCGTTGCCGGCAAGCGCCACCCGACGATCGGCGACGGCGTCATCATCGGCTCGGGCGCGCAGGTGCTCGGCCCGATCAGGGTCGGCGACCGGGCGCCGGATCGGCGCCAATGCGGTGGTCACCAAGGACGTGCCCGAGGGCGCGACGATGGTCGGCATCCCGGCCCGCTCCACCCTGCTCAGCGCCGAGCAGAGCAGCCCGGGCAATTTCCTTCCCTACGGCACGCCCTGCACCGAGCAGTTCGATCCGGCGACCCAGAAGCTCGAGATCGCTCCAGTGCGAGGTCGAGCAGCTCCGCCGCCGGCTCGCCGAGCTGATCGAGGAGCGCGACGGCCGGTCCAAGACGAGAAAGGAGCGCGGCCGCGCCTGATGGGCCAGATCCTCCCTTTTCCGGGTCCAGCCTCGTCGCCGCAGATCGGCTTCACCCGGGCCGAGCTGAAGCGGATCATCGACCTCTACGGACGGATGGTCGCGGCCGGCCTGTGGCGCGACTATGCGGTCGAGTTCGGCCGCGACGGCGCCGCCTTCTGGGCCTTCCGCCGGACCGCCGAGCGGCCTGAGTACAAGATCGAGAAGCGGCCCGCCGCTGCGCAACCGCCAGGGCCATGTGGGCGCTGGTCAACGAGGCCGGCATGGTGCGTCCGCCGCGGCGACGAGCTCGGCCCGGTGCTCGCCCCGCTCGAGCGGCGGCTGATGAAGGCGGTCAACGGATAAGGAAGGGGACACGTACCTTTTCATTGAAAAGGTACGTGTCCCCATCCCATGCTCCCCCGCGGGGAGTAGCTCAGGCCGCGGCGGCGGCCGGCACCGCGCGGTCCAGCACCGGCAGGCGCGCCTGCAGTCCCGGCGGCAGCGGCCGGACGACCGAGCGGCGGACCCCGTGCCAGAAGGCCGAGAGCAGGAGCAGCGCCGAGCCGATCACGAAGGCGGTCGAGCGCGATGTTGAGCTCGACCGCGCCGAACTCGCGGAACAGGCTGATCAGGGCGAACAGCACATAGGCCAGCGCCGAGACGAGCAGCGCCCGCCGGTCGATCGCCAGAGCGGTGATCCCGAGCAGCGACGTAGACCGCGAGGACGACGAACGCCTCGCCGATGCGTGGCGTCGCCGTCGTTCAGCCCGAGCAGGGTGAAGATCGGGTGGACGATCATCGGCGCCGACAGCAGGTGAAGCCAGAAGGCGACGTCGGAGCGGCGGGTCTGCGCGGGCGCGGTCGGACGAATCCCACCACATCGCGAACAGGAACACGCCGAGGCCGAGGACGAGACCGCTCGCCAGCATGACGTTCTCGAGCTGCGGCACGTCGCCGACGGCCGACGCGATCAGCGCCAGCACCACGCCGACGACGGCGAGCGCTCCGGCGGCGACGGTGATCGGCACCCGGAAACGCCGCCAGTGCAGCCAGGTGGCGGCGGCGGCGATCGCGGCGGACGCGGCGATGACCAGCGCGACCGCCCGCTCGTTATTCTCGAACACTGCCTCGCCGAAGCCGAGCACGAGCGTGGCGAAGGCGGTCAGGAGCACTCCGCCGGCGAAGGCGAGCAGGAGCAGGATGGAAGGCAGCGCCATCCGGCGCTTCTTGGTGAAGAATTCGGCGAGGCCCCAGGCGGTTCCGGCGACCAGCAGGCCGGCGAAGGGCGACGGCCCGTCGCCGTCGATATTGGCGCCCATCGAATTGCCGATCCAGCCGACCGCGAACAGCAGGATCGCGGCGGCGATCGCGACGAAGATGTCGTTGAAGCCGGTGAGCAGCCGGAAATGCTCCTCGTCGACCGGCGAGCTGGCCGCCCGGCTCGTCCATATAGGCGCGAAGCGCGGCTGGCGGCGTCGGGGCTGAGCGCCCCCGCCGCCACCGCCGCGTCAAGATCGCTGTCGCTGTACATCTGATTCTCCTCCCTGGATCGGCAGGCCCTAGCACAGGTGTGTTAGTGTTGCAATACGGCGGGGCGGCGAAGCTTGCGAAGCTTGCACATGCCATCCGTTGCCTGACACCCTCCCGAAAGATGACAGCGACGCGCGCGTCTCCGCTGCCGGCCGACGGACTCGAGGGCCGGGCCGTTGCGGTGACGAGCCCATCCTTTGGAACATAAGTAGAACGAAGAGTCAAGGTCCGCCGCCTCGAGCCGCCGGGGGGGGTTAGCCGCCCTGCAGCGTCCTCAGGATCGTCATCGCCTGCTCGGCGCCGGACTGGGGGACGATCTCGAGCGTCCGGTCGGCGATCCGGTCCCAGTTCGCCGCGACCTCCTCGAGGGTGCGGCGGCCCTCGGGCAAGGGCATAGCCGGGCGTCAGGGTGACGTAGGCGGCCTGGACCACGCCCGCGCCGGCGCCGACGATCGCTCCCGAAGGGCGCCTCCCGGGAGACCAGGTAGAGCGCCGCGGGGACGACATTCTCCGGGTTGAACAGGCCCAGCATCTCGGGCGGGAACAGGTCCTCGGTCATCCGCGTCGCCGCGGTCGGGGCGAGGGTGTTGACCCTGATGTCATATTTGGCGCCCTCGAGGTGGAGGGTCTTCGCCAGGCCGACCAGCCCCATCTTCGCCGCGCCGTAATTGGCCTGGCCGAAATTGCCGTAGAGGCCGGTCGAGCTCGCCGTCATCAGGATCCGGCCATAGGCCTGCTCGCGCATCGTCTCCCACACCGCCTTGGTGCAGATCGCCGAGCCGACCAGGTGGACGTCGACGACCGCGCGGAACTCCTCCTCGCTCATCTTGGCGAAGCTCTTGTCGCGAAGGATGCCCGGCGTTGTTGATCAGGATGTGAACCGAGCCCCAGCGCTCCTTCGCGGCGGCGACCATCGCCTCGACCTGCTCGCGGTCGGTGACGCTGGCGCCGTTCGCCAGTCGCCTCGCCGCCGGCCGCCTCGATCTCCTCGACCACCTTGCGCGCGGCATCCGAGCTTCCCGATCCGTCGCGCGCGCCGCCGAGATCGTTCACCACGACCCGGGCGCCGCGCCGCGCGAGCTCGAGCGCATAAGCGCGCCCGAGGCCGCCGCCGGCGCCGGTGACGATGGCGACGCGGCCTTCGAAGCTGATGGTCATGGATCCTCCCGCTCAAACTGATGCGGGCGGCTCATGGCAGATCGGGGCAGGCGAGGACAAGCGCGGCCTGACCGCTCCCCGGCGAAGGCCGGGGCCCAGTTTTGCCGCCGCGAACCTGGGCCCCGGCCTTCGCCGGGGAACAGGGAATTCTAGCGCGCCCGACCGCGCTCGTAGGTCTGGGTGCAGCGGTCGGTGACCGTCCGGGTGCAGGGCGGAAGCGGGCCGGCGGCGGTCGGAGTCGGCGCCGCGACGGTCGGCGGCGGGGTTCCGGCCGGGACGGTCTGGGCGCCCTGGTTGTAGCCGGCGGGAGCCGTCGCGGGCGCCGAGATGACGGCGATTCCGCGGGCGTCGCGCTCGGGCGCGCTGTTGTCCGGAGCCACCGTCTGGCCGGCCGCCATGGTCGTGGTCGTGGTCGTGGTCTCGGTATCGGTCGTCTGAGCGACGGCGGCGCCGCCGAGCATCAGCGCGGCAGCCATGACGATGAGCTTCATTTCCTGCATCCCTTCAATGGACGAACGGCCGCATCGGCGCGGCCGCACCGTTCCTAAACGAGGGCGAAACGATTTTTCTCCCTGTCCTCCCCGAGCTTGCTCGGGGAGGAGTAAGGGCTAGCGGCGGACGCCGCGCTCGTAAGCCTGGACGCAATGGTCCTTGACCGTCTTCGAGCAGCGCGGCGGGGTCGCCGTGCTGGCGGCGGTGCCGCTGCCGGCCTCGCAGGTCGGGTAGGAGGTGGCGCCGGCATTGTAGCCGGCCGGGGTGCAGGCCTGGCCGTCGGGATCGGTGCCCTGCTGGGTCACTCCGCGCGGGCCGCTGGACTGCGACGGATCGTCGACCGTGTTGCCGGTCTGGGCGACGGCGGCGCTGCCGAGCATAAGAGCCGCGGCGAAAACGAACATTTTCATGAAAACAGTCCTCCTTGGACACAAAGCGGCCGCGCCTACTCCGGCGGCCCGCTCCCTAAACGAGGCCGAAACGATTTTTCTCCCCCGGAACGTCCACGACTGGGACAATCGGGCTCGGCCCATCTCGTCATCGCGGCGCTTTACCCTTATGAAAGAGGCTTCAGGTAGAGCGGATGCGATGAGCGAGCCAAACGACAGCGCGGGCGAGGAGGCGAGCGGGCGGCCGAGCCGCCGGGTCGTGCTCGCGCTGGGCGCGGCCGCGGCCTCGACGGTGGTGACGATCCGGCCGGCCCTGGCCCAGACCGCCGGCTCGGTGCTCAATTGCGAGATTCCGGTGCCCGCGCCGCAGGCCGGCGCCGGCAATTTCATCGCCGCCGACGGCAGCCTCGTCCCCGCCGGAACGGCGGGTGCCTATCCCCCGCTCGCCCGCCCGCTCAAGGGCGAGGAGGTCCGGGCGATGCTGAACTCCGGCCGAAGCCCCGCCGGCGTGAATGCCGAGGCCGCCCAGGCCTATGCCAACTATATTCGCCGTCTGCAGGCGGGGATGAGCGGCTTCACCTGCTACGCCTCGCTGCAGATGCCGCGCTGAGCCGCGGGGCGGCCTGAAAATGGCCGCGTCCCGCTACGCCGCCGACCCGCCCGAGACGCTCCGCTTCGTCGAGCTCGAGGGCCTGACCCTGCTTTTCCACCGCCGCTCCGGCCTCACCCACATCCTCGCCCCGCCCGCCCCCCAGATCCTCGCCGCCCTCGCCGCCGGCCCGGCCGACGTGGCCGGGATCGTCGAGCGCATCGGCGCCGATTTCGAGGTCGAGGCCGACGATCCGGCCGCGGCGATCGCCGCCCGGCTGGCGGAGCTGGAGGCGGCAGGGCTGGTCTGGCGCACGGGCGCGCCCGCCCTGGAAACGGGGAGGGCCTAGGTTGGACCGATTTGCGGCCGCGACTTTTCCCCTCTCCCGTCCTTTACGGGAGAGGAGGGGCCCAAGCGAAGCTTGGGAGGTGAGGGTCTGTACTTCGGACTCAGCAAGACCCTCACCTCCCATCCGCTGCGCGGATGGGCCCCTCCTCTCCCGCGAAAAGCGGGAGAGGGTAAAGAGGCCCCGTACGCCCGGGCGGCCTGTGGCATGAACCACGTCTTCCGCCTCCAGGTCGGGCCCGTCGCCTTCCGGCTCGGCTCGCAGTGGCGCGGTCCGGTCGCTCAGCTGCGGCGGCTCTATGCCGGCTATCCGGAGCCGGACGGGGTCTGCGACTTCACGGTGCGGCTGGAGGCGGAGCGGCCGTGGCGGCGCTGGCTTCGGCCGTCGGTGGCGATCCGCGGCGACTACGTCCTGCCCGACGCGGCGCCGCTGCCGCTGGCGCAGGGCCTGCTCGCCGCCGAGATGGGCATGAACCTGCAGATGGCGCTCGGGCAGAAGAATTTCCTCCTGCTCCACGCCGCCAGCGTCGAGAAGGACGGCCGGGCGCTGCTGATGACCGGTCCTTCCGGGGCCGGCAAGTCCACCCTCGGAGCCCTGCTCGGCGAGCGCGGCTGGCGCTTCATGGGCGACGAATTCGCCCTTCTCGGCCTCGACGACGGCCTCCTCCACCCCTTCCCGCGCGCGGTCAGCCTCAAGAACGAATCGCTCGGCCTTGTTCGACGAAGTCGATCCGGAGCGGCTCGGCCCGATGCTCGCCGGGACTCCCAAGGGCACGATCCGCCACCTGCGCCCCAATGGCGAGGCGCTGGCCCGGATGGGCGAGCCGGCCCGCCCGGTCCTGATCCTCTTCCCCCGCTTCGGCCCCGACCTCGAGCCGGCGGTGCGCGAGGTCGGGGCGGCGGAGGCCTTCATGCGGCTGACCCAGGCCTCGACCAACTACGTCGCGCTGGGCGAGCGCGGCTTCGACTCGCTCACCCGGCTGGTCGCGAGCGTGCCGTCGAAGGCGATCGACTATTCCGGCTCCGCCGAGGCCGAGGCTCTGGTCGACGCCCTGTGGAGCGCCGCGTGAGGGACGCCCGCCCGCTCGTCCGGCTGCTCGCCGACCCCTCGGCGGCGGCCGCCGTGACCGACTGGACCGGCCTGATCGCCCTCGCCCGCGCCGAATCGCTGATCGGCGCCCTCGCCTGGCGGCTCGACGGCGCCGCGCTTCCGGAGCGGGTCGAGGCGCTGCTCGCCGCCGCCCGGCGCGACGGCGAGAGCGCCCGGGCGCAGGCCCTGTGGGAGGCGGAGATGGCGCGGCGGGCGCTGGCCCCGCTCGGAGTGCCGGTGATCCTCCTCAAGGGCACCGCCTACGCCGCCGCCGGGCTCGACGCCGGGCGCGGCCGCTCGATCGGCGACCTCGACATCCTCGTCCCCCGCGACGCCCTCGCCGACGTCGAGCGCGCCCTGCTCGCCGCCGGCTGGGAATGGGTCAAGGAGGACGCCTATGACGACCTCTACTACCGCCGCTGGATGCACGAGCTTCCGCCCTTGATCCACCGCGAGCGCGACCGGATGATCGACGTCCACCACGCCATCCTGCCGCTGACCGCCCGGCCGAAGCCGGACATGGCGGCGATGATCGAGGCCCGCGTCGCCGCTCGCCGACGGCCTCTTCACCCTGTCGCCGCCCGACATGATCGTCCACGCCGCCGCCCACCTGTTCGCCGACGGCGACCTCGCCGGGGGCTTGCGGAATTTGTGGGACATCGACCGGCTGCTGCGCGAGTTCGCCGGGCGGGACCCCGACTTCGAGTCGAACCTGCGGCGCAGGGCCGAGCGGCATGGCCTGCTTGCTTCGGTCGCCCGGGCGCTCCGCCTCGCCCACCATATCTACAAAACTCCACTTCGGTGCCTGGCACCGAAGTCTAAGTCAGTGATTTGGAACGACGGGGCTGAGGGCGATAAAATCAATTATGCCAATTACGGTCGCCGACCGCGCCCACATCCGCCGGCTGCTCGCGCGCGACGGCTGGGGGCGGGCGACCCGGCCGGCGACCCGGCTCGGCTTCTACGTCCGCTCGCACATGCTGAGGATGCCGCCGCTGATGCTCGCCCGGCACCTCTGGACCAAGGCCCGCAAGCGCTAGTCCGGACGCCCCGGCCGAGCCGGCGCCCATGGCCGCTCCTAGAACTCTGTCCGGCCCGGATGGAAACGCTTGTTCCCCGGCGAAGGCCGGGGTCCAGCGCCGCCGCAGGAAGGCTGGGTCCCGGCCTCGCCGGGAAACGCTTCGGCTTCCGCGCGACTGTCCTAGCCCACCGGCTCGTCGAGCCCCGGCTTCCAGCCCAGCTCCTCGAACGGCGGGGCTGTAGCCGCGCCGGCGATATTGCTGCTCGGGCAGGTCGAAGGCGACGCTGCGGTCGACCACCCGCGCCGTATCGGGCGCGCCCTCGGCGCCCCGGGTCCTGTAGGTGCCCTTGCCGTCCATATCGATTTTCCTCTTCCCGCCCGGCATAGACCAAAGCCCGGGCCAAGTCGCGCTCACAAACGCCGAAGCGCCGCCGCCAGCTCGCCATAGGCGTGGATCACCGCGTCGGCGCCGAGCGCCTCGACCGGCCGGTCGGAGAAGCCGAAGCTCACCGCGACGAACCTCACCCCGGCCGCCCGGGCCGTCTCGGCGTCGACGATCGAATCGCCGACGAAGGCGGCGCGGCCGCCGCCGGCGCGCGCGATCGCCTCGAGCAGCGGCGCCGGATCGGGCTTGCGCACCGCCAGCGTATCGCCGCCGACGACCGCCGCGAAGCGCCTCTCCCAGCCGAGCGCCGCGAGCAGCTTCGCGGTCAGCGCCTCGGCCTTGTTCGTGCAGACGGCCAACGCCGCGCCGGCGGCCGCGAGCTCGTCGAGCGCCGCCTCCAGCCCTTCATAGGCGGCGGTGCGGTCGCAGATATGCGCGCCATAATGGTCGAGGAAGAGCGGGTAGCCGAGCTCGACCAGCGCTTCCGACGCCTCCCCCGTCGCCGCCAGCCCGAGCCGGAGCAGAGCGCGCCCGCCGTGCCCGATCAGGTGGCGAACCGACTCCGGCTCGACGCCGGGCCGGCCGAGCTCGCCCAGCACATGGTTGAGCGCCGCCGCGAGGTCGGGCGCGGTGTCGGCCAGCGTCCCGTCGAGATCGAAGGCGACGACGTCGAAGGGGAATCGGGCCATGACGGGCGCCATCGGGCCGCGGCTATGGAAATGGCAAGCTTTCCGTGCGATTGGCCGCGGTCATGAGCCGACCCCTCGCCGCCATCATCCTCGCCGCCGGCAAGGGTACGAGGATGAAATCCGATCTCCACAAGGTCCTCCATCCGATCGCCGGGCGGCCGATGATCGAGCATCTGCTCGAGAGCGTCGCGACCCTCAGGCCGGAGCAGACCGTGATCGTCGTCGGCAACCAGCGCGAGCAGCTCGAGGCCCGGCTCGCCGCGCCCGGCATCGAGTTCGCCGTCCAGGAGCCGCAGCTCGGCACCGCCCATGCCGTCCGCCAGGCCGAGGCCGCGCTCGCCGGCTTCGAGGGCGACGTCCTCATCCTCTCCGGGGACGCCCCGTTCATCCGCGCCCGGACGATGAAGCTGATGCTCGGCGCCCTCCAGTCGGAGCCGGAGGCGGCGATGGTCGCCCTCGGCTTCCGCCCCGCCGACGCCGCCGCCTACGGCCGGATCGTCGCCGGCGAGGACGGCCGGGTCGCCAGGATCGTCGAGCATAAGGACGCTTCCGAGGAGGAGCGGGCGATCGCCCTGTGCAACGCCAACATCTTCGCCGTGCGCGCCTCGGACCTGTGGCCGCTTCTCGCCCGGGTCGGCAACGAGAATGTGCAGTCGGAATATTACCTCCCGGACATCGTCAACCTGGCGGCGGCCGACGGCCGTCCGGCGCTGCTCGTCGAATGCGAGGCGGCCGAGGCGATCGGCCCCAACAGCCGCGGCGAGTTCGCCGCCGCCGAGGCCGCCTGGCAGGAGCGCCGCCGCGCCGAGGCGATGGCCGAGGGAGCGACGCTGATCGCGCCCGAGACGGTCTGGTTCGCCTTCGACACCAGGCTCGGCCGCGACGTCACGATCGAGCCCAACGTCTATTTCGGCCCCGGCGTGAGCGTCGCCGACGGCGCCCGGATCCGCGCCTTCAGCCATATCGAGGGCGCGGCGATCGGCCGAGGCGCGGAGATCGGCCCCTATGCCCGGCTTCGCCCCGGCACCGAGATCGGCGAGAAGGCGCAGGGTCGGCAATTTCGTCGAGACCAAGAAGGCGAGGCTCGGCCCCGGCGCCAAGGCCAACCACCTCACCTATCTCGGCGACGCCGAGGTCGGCGCCGGGGCCAATATCGGCGCCGGCACGATCACCTGCAATTACGACGGCTACTTCAAATACGGCACGACGATCGGCGAGGGCGCCTTCATCGGCTCCAATACGGCGCTGGTCGCCCCGGTCAGCATCGGCCCGGGCGCGATCGTCGGCGCCGGCTCGGTGGTCACCCGCGACGTCGAGGGCGACGCCCTCGCCGTGGCGAGGGGGACCCAGAAGGTGATGCCGGGCTGGGCCGCCCGCTTCCGCGCGGCGATGACCGCGAAGAAGCGGGCCGGCTGAAGCTCAGTCGTCCTTGCCCTTGTCGCCCTTGTAGGGCGGCAGCAGGTCGAGGCCGCGGCCCCTCTTGTCGAAATCCTCGCGGCTCTGCGGCGACAGGTTCGGCCGGCCGACCCCGATCCCGGCGTTGATCGCGCAGCGGACATATTGGGTCTCGCCTTCCTCGACCTCGACCCGGAGCATGTCCTTGGCCTCGCTCTTGACGGCATATTCGTGGATTCCGGGCGTGGTCTGGTGGATGAAATATTTGCCCGGCGGCAGCTTGTTGACGACCTCGCCGTTCTCGCGGACCCGGCAGCTGATCAGAGCCCCCATCATCGAGCTGCGGTAGAAGACCACCTGGCCCATTCCGGCCGGCGGCGCCGGCACGGCGGCGGCGGTCTTCTTCGGTTTCTCCGTCTCCGCCGACTGGGCCGGAGCGGCCAGCAGCACGGCGCCGAGCGCCACCGTCATCCCCAATTTACGCATCTTCAGTCCCCCGTTTGAGATTGTTGCCAGTCGCGCGGCGGCAGCGAAGTCGCCGCCGAGACCTTGGCATTGGCGCGGGTGCCGGCCGGTATGTCGACCTCGCCGCCCTTGATCAGGAAGCCGACCACCGAAGCCGCCGGAAGCACCGCCGCCGCGACCATGTTGCCGGTATTGACCGCGCCCGACTTGTCCTTGCCCTGGCGCCGGCCGTAGCGGAAGCTGCGCAGCGGGATGCGCCGGCCGTCGAGCTCGAGATAGCGCGCCGCCAGGATCAGCTCGCCGGCCTTGCCCGCCGCGCCCGCCTTGGCGGAATGGACCACCTCGCCGACGCCCGGGGTCCCGGCCGGGACCAGCAGCCGGCCCTCGACGACGATCGGCTCCGCCAGCCGGATCGCGAAAGGCTCGCCCTGGCGCTTGCTCTTGCTGGTGACATGCTCGGCGATCTCGATCTCGACCTCGGTCATCGCCGCGATCGCGCAGCAGGCCGGCTCCGCCGCCGGCTGCGCCGCGACCGGCTCGGCCGGCTCCATCGGCGCCTCCGCCGGCTGGGCAGCGGCCAGCGCGGCCGCCCCGGCGGCCAGCGCAAAGCTCTGAGAAATCATCCCTAATCCCCTTCCCCGGCGCCTTGGTGTACCGCCCTTGGACCGGGGTCAAGGCGGAAAAGTCCGCCGCCACTGGCGGCGGCCGCGCCGCCGCGATAGGGGTCGACAAATTTTTCGGGGCAGGCTCGGGCTTTATGTGTGGAATCATCGGTATCGTCGGACGCGAGGAAGTCGCCGGGCGGCTCATGCAGGGGCTCAGGCGCCTCGAATATCGAGGCTATGATTCGGCCGGAATCTGCACGATCCTCGACGGCCGGCTGGAGCGCCGCCGGGCCGAGGGCAAGCTCGACAATCTCGCCGCCGAGCTCGCCGCCTCGCCGCTCGCCGGGACGATCGGGATCGCCCACACCCGCTGGGCGACCCACGGCGCCCCGACCGTCGGCAACGCGCATCCCCACATCGTCGGCGGGGTCGCCCTCGTCCACAACGGCATCATCGAGAATTTCCGGCCGCTCCGCGAGGAGATGCAGGCGGCCGGCCGCACCTTCCAGTCGGAGACCGACAGCGAGGTCGTCGCCCATCTGATCGACCACCAGCTCGAGCAGGGCAAGTCGCCCAGGGAGGCGGTCGCCGCGGTGCTCCCCCGCCTGCACGGCGCCTTCGCCATCACCATACTGTTCCGCGACCATCCCGACATGCTGATCGGCGCCCGGATGGGCGCCCCGCTCACCGTCGGCTATGGCGAGGGCGAGACCTATCTCGGCTCCGACGCCCTCGCCCTCGCCGGCCTCACCCAGCGCATCGCCTATCTCGAGGAGGGCGACTGGGCGGTGATCGGCCATGACGGCGCGAGCATCTTCAACCGCGCCAACGAGCCGGTCGAGCGCGAGATCGTCACCTCCGGCGCCTCCGACGCCGCCGCCGACAAGGGCAATCACGCGCACTTCATGCAGAAGGAGATATTCGAGCAGCCGATCGTCGTTGCCCAGACCCTCTCCTCCTATCTGCGCCCGTTCGAGCGCAAGATCGCGCTCCCGGCGATGGACGAGGATTTCGCCGGCGTGCCCCGGGTCACCATCGTCGCCTGCGGCACCAGCTTCTACGCCGGAATGGTCGCCAAATATTGGTTCGAGCGCTTCGCCCGGGTCCCGGTCGACCTCGATGTCGCCTCCGAGTTCCGCTACCGCGAGCCGGTGCTCGAGCCGGGCGGCCTCGCCCTCTTCATCTCGCAGTCCGGCGAGACCGCCGACACCCTCGCCGCGCTTCGCCACGCCCGCGCCGAGGGCCAGCGCATCGCCGTCGTCGTCAACGTCCCGACCAGCTCGATGGCGCGCGAGGCGGACCTCCTCCTCCCCACCCATGCCGGGCCGGAGATCGGGGTCGCCTCGACCAAGGCCTTTACGTGCCAGCTAGCCGTGCTGGCGGCGCTGGCGGCGAAGTTCGCCCGCGACAAGGGCCGGATGAGCGAGGAGGAGGAGCGCGAGATCGTCGACCATCTCTCCGAGGCGCCCGCGGCGATGAACGCGGCGCTCGGCCATGACGAGGAGATCGCCGCGATGGCGCCGCTGATCGCGGCGGCGCGCGACGTCCTCTATCTCGGCCGAGGCGCCGATTATCCGCTCGCCATGGAGGGGGCGCTGAAGCTCAAGGAGATCAGCTACATCCACGCCGAAGGCTATGCCGCCGGCGAGATGAAGCACGGCCCGATCGCCCTCATCGACGACAACGTCCCGGTCATCGTCCTCGCCCCGTCCGGCCCCCTGTTCGAGAAGACGGTCAGCAACATGCAGGAGGTCCAGGCCCGCGGCGGCAAGGTCGTCCTCATCTCCGACGCGGAAGGGCTGAAGGCCGCCGCCGACGACCGGCTGCTGGCGACGATCGAGATGCCCAGGGTCCACCCCCTGATCGCGCCGCTCGTCTACGCCATCCCGGTCCAGCTCCTCGCCTATCACGTCGCCGTCTCCAAGGGCACCGACGTCGACCAGCCGAGGAACCTGGCGAAGAGCGTCACCGTCGAATAGCGGCGGCGCTCGCCGGTCAGAAGCGGAAGGTGACCGCCGCCCCGTAGGTCCTCGGGTCGGCGTGGAGCCGGCGCACCGCGGTGCTGCCCGGGAAAATTCCGTTGCGCAGCCCGAACGCCCCGTCGAGCACCTGGTAGAGGTTGCCGGGCGAATAATGGGTGTTGGTGAGATTGTTGCCGAAGATCGACGCCGACCAGCGGTCATTGGGGCCGTTGACGGTGAATCGCGCGCCGAGCAGCGCATAGCCGTCCTCGATCGTCTGCCGATTGGCGTCGGTGACGAGGCCGAGATACTGGTCGGAGACGAAGGACAGATTGCCGTTGAGGTCCCAGCTCCAGCCGTTGCCGAACGCGCCGGTCCAGTCGAAACCGACCCGGCCCGTCCATTCCGGCGAGAAGGTGACCGGCTTGCCCTTCAGGTCCTGGACCCCGCCGAGGCCGGGCAGGCCCGGAGCGTTGGGATAGCGGGTGAACTCGGAATCGAGATGCGCGATCGAGCCGGTGAAGGTGAGGTTGCGGCTCGGCCGGGCGACGAGGTCGAGCTCGAAGCCCTGCTGGCGCAGATTGCCGGCGTTGCGGACGGTGAAGCTCGTCCCGTCGAAGGCGCGGTCCTGATAGCCGCTGATGTCCATCCGGTAGAAGGTCAGGTTCGCGGTGAGCGTGCGGTCGAGCCACTGGGTCTTCGCGCCGAGCTCGTAATTCCTGACCGTCTCCGGCCCGAACACGCGCTTGGTCGAGATCAGCTTGCCCCCCGGATCGAAGCTGGACAGAGCGGGCGAGCCGGCGCCGCTGTTGTAGCCGCCCGATTTGTAGCCGGTCGAGAAGCTGGCGAAGAACAGCATGTCGCGGCTGGGCTCGTAATTGAGGCCGAGCCGATAGGTGAAGCGCTCCTCCTCGATGTCGGGGAGAGGTGAGCACTTCCGGCGCCCGGAGCGGCATCACGAACGGATTGGAGATACGCTGCGCGTAGGAGCCCTGCTTCTCGTCATGCGTGAAGCGCCCGCCCAGCACCAGCGAAAGCGGCTCGGCGAGGTGCAAGGTCGCCTGGCTGTAGGCGGCGAGGCTGTCCACCGTCTGGAGCACGTCCTGATCGGTGGCGTTGAGACCGCCGTTGGCGGTCAGGAAGGCGTTGCAGGCGTTGCGGACCGGGCCGGCCCGCGGTCAGCACGTTGCAATATTGCGCAGTTCATGTGGAGCTGCTCGTCGAGCCGGTAGTCCTCATGGAAATAATAGAGGCCGCCGACGAGATCGAGGCGGCCGTCCAGCCACTGCCGGCTCGGCGAGATCAACTGAAGCTCGTGATTCTGGCTCTTCGAGCGATAGGCGCCGAAGCGCGAGGCGAGCGGCACCGGCGTGAAGACGACGTCGCCGTCGAGCTGGTCGCTGCGCCAGTCGCGATAATTGTTGATCAGACGGAGCGTCGTGCCGGAGAGATCGTAGGAGAGATGGCTCGAGACGCCCCATTGCCGGTCGTGGAGGTCGGCGGTGACGTGCTGGTTGAGGATCCGGTCGTCGAGATTGGTATCGGGAAGCGCGCCGCCGAGGCGGGCCTGGAAGGCGGCGAGCTGGGCGGCGGAAACCGAGCCGCGGATCGAAATCCAGGTTGGTGAAGCCGTCGCCGTTGGTCTCGGACTAATCGGCCCGGAAGATCCACTCGACCTTGCCGCGCTCGAGCCGGAAGCTGCCGCGCAGCGACGCCTCGTCGGTTCCGCCGAGCTGCTCGCCGTCGAGGGCGTTGGTCCAATAGCCGCCGAACCATTGCTGCTGCCCGGCGAGGCGGACGGCGATCCCCTCGCCGATCGGGACATTGACGTGGCCGGCGAGCTTGTAGCGGTCGCCGTTGCCGATCTCGGCGGTGGCGCTGCCGCTGAAACGGTCTTCCGGCGGGGCGGTGTGGAGCGAGAGCGCTCCGACGCTGGCGTTGCGGCCGAACAATGTGCCCTGCGGTCCGCGAAGCACCTCGACGCTCTCCATGTCGAGCATCGTTCCGACGATCGCCCCGGCGCGCGGCACGTAGACCCCGTCGACGAAGATCGCGACGCTCGGCTCGATCGTCGTGTTGCCGGCCGCGCCGATGCCGCGGATGTTGACCCTGAGGAAGGAGGACTGGACCCCCTTGCTGGCCTGGAAGTTGGTGGCGATCCGGCCGAGGTCCTGCACCGTCGTGACGTTCGCCTTCTCGAGCAGCGCGCCCGAAAAGGCGGCGATCGAGATCGGCACGTCCTGAACCGTCTCGGCCCGCTTCTGGGCGGTGACGACGATGTCGCCCTCGTCGCCGGCGGCGCTGCCCGGTTCCGCGGCGGGCTCGGCGGCGTCAGCCGCGGGAACGGGGTCCTGCTCCGCCGCCGCGACCTGGGCGTGCGCCGAAGCGCCGCCGAAGACCATCCCGAGCACGATCGTGCCCGACATCAACGACACCCGAATTCTGGACCGCATCAACCCCTCCCGCCTGTTTTTCCTTGCAGGCCGGGCTAGCCCGGCGCGCCGGGCGCAATCGCGCGCTCGGCGTCACCGATTTGTCTTTTGACGACAGCGCGGGCGAGCGGTCGGAGGGGAAGTGCGGGGCGACGGCAGCAACGCCGCGCCTTTGGCTTCACCGGTCTGCGTCATGCCGGACTTGATCCGGCATCCACCTTTCTTGCTGGTTCAGGGGAAATAAGGTGGATCCCGGATCAAGTCCGGGATGACAATCCGCCTCAGGCCGCGAGTCGGGCGAGCAGACGCTCCGCCTCGGGCCAGGGGCCGAAGCCGGCGGCCGGGTTGAGATGGCCGACCGCGCCCGCGTCGAACAACTCGCTGCCCCAGTCGGCGGCAAGCCCCTCCAGCCGGTCGAAGGCGGCGAGCGGATCGTTGCGGCTGGCGGCGAGGATGGACGGGAAGGGCAGAAGCGAGCGGGGGATCGGAAGCCAGCCGTTGGCGGCGAGATCGTCAAAGGCCGGGTAGCCGGGCGGAAGCGGATGCTCGACGTCGGCCGGAGTGGCGAGCAGGGCGCCGCGGATCCGCCGGGTCGGAGCCTCGGCCCAGGCGGCCACCATCAGCGCGCCCGCGCTGTGCGCGGCGATCACCACCTCGCCGGAAATGCCCCGAAGCGCGTCGTCGAGCGCCTTCACCCGGGCGGCCCGGCTCAGCCTTTGCTCGGTGAGCGGCTCGACCGTGACCGAGCCGGGGATTTGCGCGGCCAGGTGGGTCTGCCAGTGATCGGCCATGTGATCCCGAAGGCCGGGCACGAACAGGATCGTCACCTCATTGAAAGCGGTCACAGCCACCCTCCCTTGATGGCCGCGAGCACGAAGCCGGCCAGAAAAAGCGTTTCGAGGATCATCAGGATCACCGGCCTCGCTCCAACCGCCGCCAGGTCGCGAAGCCGGGTCTTGACCCCGACCGCGGCGATCGCGGTGACCAAAGCCCAGCGCGACGCCTCCTGGCCGACCGCGGCGGCGCTCGCCGGGAGCAGGCCGAGGCTGTTGATCGCGGCGATGGCGAGGAAGCCGAGCATGAACCAGGGCAGGAGCGGCGGCCGGGCGCCGGTCCGCTGCCCCGTGTGCGCGAGCATTCCCGCCGCCAGGATCGCCGGCAGGAGCATCGCCACGCGGAGCAGCTTGACGATCGTCGCCCGGTCGCCGGCCTCCGGCGAGATGGCGTAGCCGGCGCCGATGACCTGGGCGACGTCGTGGATGGTGGCGCCGATGAACGTGCCGGCCGCCTCGTCGTCGAGCCCCGCCAGGCGCGCCACGGCGGGATAGAGGATCATCGCCAGGGTCGACAGGGTCGAGACCCCGATCACGGTGAAGGCCGTCGCCCGCTCCTTCAGCGGATGATTTGGAAGGGCGGCGGACAAAGCCAGCGCGGCGGAGGCGCCGCAGATCGAGGTGGCGCCGCCCGAGAGCAGCCCGAACAGCCCGTTGAAGCCCATCAGGCGGGCCAGCGCCACCGAGGCGAGGATGGTGCAGACCACCGCAGCGGCGACGAGGGCCACTGGCTGCCAGCCGAGCAGGACGATCTGGTCGAGCGTGATCCGGCAGCCGAGCAGCGCCACTCCGATCCGGAGCAGCCGCCGCGAGGCGAGGTCGAGGCCCGGCTTGCAGCGCGGCGTTTCCGACAGGAAGTTCATCGCCAGGCCGAGCAGCAGGGCGAACAGGAGCACCGGAGCGCCGTAATGGTCCCCGAGGAAGTGCGCGGCGGTGGCGATCACCAGGGCGGCGATCAGCCCCGGCAGGATTCCGCCGGTCGCGGCCGCCGCCGCCCGGCCCCTCGCCGCGGTCATGCCGTCGCGGCGGCGAGATCGGCGCGATAGGAGCGCATCGCCAGAGCGAAGGCGCCGGCGGCGAGCAGGCAGGCCAGCGGCAGCAGGCGCAGGGCGTCGAGAAGCCCGATCGAATCGGCCAGCCGCCCGGTCACGATCGGGCCCGGAGCGAGCCCGAACAGATTGTTGGCCAGCGTCAGGGTCGCGAAGGCGGTGCCGTGGATCGCGACCGGGGTGAGGTTCGAGACGATCGCTCCCGCCGGTCCGGTCGTCCCCGCGGCGACGAAGACCGCGCCGCCGAGGATCAGCAATTGCGCCGGCCCCGGCGGCACCGCCAAAGCGATCCACAGCAGCGCCGCGCAGGCCAGGCAGTAGAGGATGGCGAGCGGGACGATCCGGTGGGGCGAGCCCCGCGCCACCCGGTCGCTCAGCATCCCGCAGGCCACCATTCCGGCGCCGGCGACGAGCAGGAGGAGCCCGGTCAGCGATCCGGCCCGGTCGACGCCCAGCCCGTAATAACGGTGGAAATAGGTCGGAAGCCAGGCCGAGCAGCGCTCCGACCGACATAGATCTGCAGGCCGCTGCCGACATAGGTGCACAGGATCGACCGGGTCGCGAAGATCGCCCTGAGGCCGGGGCGCTCGTCGAGGCCGATCGCCGCCGCCACCCCGCCGCTCTGGGCCGCGGCGGCCGCCATCCGGCCGGTGCGAACGAGCAGCGGATAGAGCAAGGCGAGCGCCAGCCCGCCCGCCGCGATGACCAGGAACGCCGTCCGCCAGCCGTGCGCGGCCGCGATCGCTCCGCCGAAGCCGACGCCGAGCACCTGGCCGAACAGCCCGCCGGCCATGAACGCCGCCGACAGGGTCGCCCGAAGCCGCTGCGGGAAGACGCTGATCACCACCGCGATCCCGACGCTTCCGTAGGCGGCCTCGCCGATCCCGACGAGGATCCGGCCGAGCAGCATCTGCTCGTAGGACCGGGCGAAGGCGCAAATGAGGGTCGCGAGGCTCCACAGCAGGGCCATCGCGGTGATGCTCCGAACCCGTCCCCAGCGGTCGGCGAGAAGCGACAGCGGGAAGGTGAGAAGCCCCACCATCACCGCGACGACGCCGGAGAGCAGCGCCGAGCTGCGCGTCGCTCAGCGCCCATTCCGCCTTGAGCAGCGGAAAGACCGCGTTCAGCACCTGCCGCGCCATATAGTCCGAGATCAGCAGCCCGAAGGTCAGAGCGAAGACCAGCCAGGCGTAGCGGGGGACCGGCCGCAGCGTCGGCCTCGCCGGTCACGCCGCGTACCGGTTCGGAACGCCGCGCGCCCTCGGCTCGCGATTGGGCGCCATGCCGAGCTTGGCGAGCGTCTCCTCGACGCTGTTGTACTGGACGCCGATCTTGTAGATCTCGCGCGCTTCCGCCGCGCTGGCGACGTCGCGGCCGAGCTCGCCGGCGATCCGGACCAGCTGCTCGATCTGGCTGGACCGACGTCATCTTCGCGCCGTCGGCTGTCGTAGAGCGTGTCCTCGTTGCCGCAGCGCGTGTGCAGGCCGAGGCACATCGCCATCACGTTGACCGGAAGGACGTTGCGCATCACGGTCTCCAGAGTGACCGTCGAGCCGTCGGGAGCGCGGCGGATGAACTCCATGAAATTGTTCGGGTTCGGCCCGTCGAAGCCGCCGCCGATGCCGACCCAGGTGAGGTTCAGCGGGCCCGTTGTAATGGCCGCGGCGGACCAGCCGCTCGACCGTCTCGAGGTCGGGCATGCAGGTCAGCTGGAAATGCGGCTGGATGCCGCTGGCGATCAGCCGCCGCAGATGCTCCTCGACCCATTGCGGGCCGGCCGGCACGACCATCTCGCGATAGGCGTGGTAGAGCTCCGGGCGGGCCAGGCTGGTGTCGCGATATTCCGCGTCGCGTCATCAGGTCCATGATGTTCATCTGGGTCGTGTTGACGGCGATCGTCACCTGGTCCGGCTTCGGGTCGAGCTCGGCGAGCATGTGGCGGGCGTCGTCGGACAGCCACTTGGCCTCGGCGCCCTCGCCTTCCGGAGCGAAGGAGATCGATCCGCCGACCTGGAGGATCATGTCGGGCACCGCCTCGCGGAGCCGCCGAAGCAGCTCGTTGAACATCGACAGCCGCTTGGAGCCCGTCCCGTCCAGCTCGCGGACGTGGATGTGCAGCACGGTCGCGCCGGCATTGTAGCAGTCGACCGCCTTCTGGACATGCTCGTCCATGGTCAGCGGAATGTCCTCCGGGAAATCGCTCCGGACGCCCATTCCGGGCCGTAGGGCGCGACGGTGATGACCAGCTTCTCCTGGGTCTCGGGAAGCAGCGAATCGTCGAGGAATTGCATGTCTTGCTCCTTGTCCGGATCAGTAGGGGCGGTCGCCGATGATTCCGGCGCGTTCCATCTTCCGGACGGCGGGCCAGTAATCCATGACGGCGTAATGCTGGGTGCAGCGATTGTCCCAGATGGCGACGCTGTTCGGCTTCCAGCGCCAGCGCACCTGATATTCGGGGATCGCCGCGCGGCCGATCAGATAGGCGAGCAGATTGGCCGACGCCGGGCGCGAAATCCTGGCCGTAGCGGACGTTCGCCGAGGTGTGGAAATTGGTGAAGTGGGTTGCGTAGCCGCTGACGAAGAGCACCTTCTCGCCGGTCTCGGGATGGATGCGCACCACCGGATGCTCGGCGTCGGGATAGCGCGCCTTCAGCGCATGGCGCTGCTCGATCGGCAGTCGCGCGCCGAACGTCGCCTCGATCGAATGGCGCGCATGGAGGGTGTCGATCGTCGCCTTCATGGGCTCGGGAAGCTCCTCATAGGCGCGCGCCATGTTGGCCCAGATCGTGTCGCCGCCGACCGCCGGGCCTTCGATGCAGCGAAGCACCGCGCCCATCGGCGGCACCTTCGCGCCAGGTGGCGTCGCAATGCCAGGCATTCTCGATAATGGTCCGGCGGGGAGTCGAGGTCCTTGTAGATCCGGACCAGCCCGGGATGCTCGGGATCGCTGCCGAGCGACGGGATGGTCCTCGAGCGCGCCGAAGCGGCGGGCGAAGGCGACATGGTCGGCCCGGCTCGATCTCCTGGTCGCGCAGGAACAGCACCTTGTGGCGGAGCAGCGCCTCGCGGATCGCCCCGAACAGATCGTCGTTGCGGGCCGCCTCGGCGAGGTCGACGCCGACGAGCTCGGCGCCGATATGGGTGGTGAGGGGTTCGATGCGCATGCTTGCCTGCCTCAGACGATGAAGATCGACGAGCCGGTGGTCCGCCGCGCCTCGAGGTCGCGATGCGCCTGCACCGCCTCCTCGAGCGCGTAGCGCTGGTTGATCTCGATCCGGATTCGGCCGCTGAGGCGACATGGCCGAACAGCTCGCCGGCCAGCTCCGCCCGCTCGGCCGGATCGGCGATGATAGTCGGCGAGCGCCGGCCGGGTGACGTAGAGCGAGCCCTGATGGCGAGCTGGAGCGCGTCGATCGGCGGGATCGGCCCCGACGCCGTGCCGCGCGCAGACCAGCATGCCGCGCCGCTTCAGCGAGGCGAGCGAGCCCTCGAACGTGTCCTTGCCGACCGTGTCGATGACCAGCGGCACGCCCTCGCCGCCGGTCAGCTCGCGGACCCGCGGCGGCACGTCCTCGCGTCCGGTAGAAGATGATCTCGTCGCAGCCATGCGCGCGCGCGATCGCGGCCTTCTCCTCGGTCGAGACGGTGCCGATCACCCTGCAGCCCGAGGATCTTCGCCCATTGCGACACGATCAGCCGACCCCGCCGGCCGCGGCGTGGAGCAGGATGGTGTCGCCGGCCTTCAGCCACGGATAGATACGGCGCAGCAAATAGGCCGCCGTCAGCCCGCGCATCGTCATCGCCGCGGCGGTCTCGTGGCCGATCGTGTCCGGCAGCTGGATCAGCGATCCGGCCGGCATCACCCGCTCGGTCGAATAGGCGCCGAGCGGGCTGCCGGTATAGGTGACCCGGTCGCCGGGCGCGAAGCCCGTCGACGTCCGGCCCGACCGCCTCGATCACGCCCGAGGCCTCGACGCCCATGCCGTTGGGCAGCGGCACCGGATAATAGCCGGTGCGGAAATAGGTGTCGGCGAAGTTGAGGCCGACCGCGACGTGGCGGATGCGCACCTCTCCGCGCCCGGGAGCGCCGACCTCGACCTCTTCGAGGCGAAGCACCTCGGGCCCGCCGGGCCGATCGAATCGCACCGCTTTCGCCATCGCATATTCCCTTCGGTCCGGCGCCTCCATAGGGCCCGGCGCCCTTGTAAATTTTGCCGATCGCGACAACACTTCGCTAAGCGGCGACAGGAGGGCCTGGACTTGGAGCTCGTCAGGTCGGCATCGCTCACCGGCTATTTCGACGTCGCGGCCTCGCTCGGCCTAGATGTCGTCCCGCTTCTGCGCGAGTCGGGTCTTTCACGCGCGATGATGAGCAATCCCGAGCAGATGCTCCCGGCCCGCTCGGTGATCCGCCTCCTCGAACGGAGCGCCGAGGTCTCTGGATGCGCCACCTTCGGCCTGCACATGGCCGGGCAGCGCGGAACTCGCCGATCTCGGCATGGTCAGCCTTCTGATCGCCCACCAGGGGACGTTGCGCGACGCTCTGTCGGTGCTCACCGACTATCGCAACCGGATCAACTCCAACCTGGTGCTGCACGTCGAGGAGCATCGCCGACGTCGCCGTGCTTCGCGAGGAGTTCGCGCTCGATCCGCCGATTCCGGCGCGCCAGGCCAACGACCTCGCCCTCGGCGTGCTCGCCCGCCTCGGGGCGACGATGCTCGGGCCGGCCTGGAAGCCGGTCTGCGTCAGCTTCAGCTACGCCAGGCCCGAGCCGAGGCAGCGCGCCATCTACCGCCGCCTGTTCGATTGCCCGGCCGAGTTCGGCGGCGAGTTCGACGGCATCGTCATCGACCGCTCGGCGCTCGACTGGGCCAACCCGCGCGCCGACCCCGCGCTCGCCGCGCATGCCCGCACCCTCGTCGACGCGATGCTCGGCCCGGGCGAGCGCAGCATCTCGGAGGAGGTCGAGCAGTCGATCATGCTTCGACTGCCGGCCGGCCGGGCCTCGATCGCCGCCTCCGCCGACGCGCTCGGAATGAACCTCAGGACCCTCCAGCGCCGGTTGCGGCTCGAGGAGACCAGCTTCACCGAGCTTCTCGACCGGGTCCGCACCCAGCAGTCCGGCCGCTACCTCGCCAATCCCCGCCTCCGCCTGACCGACGTCGCCGACCTGCTCGGCTACGCCTCGCTCGCCGCGTTCAGCCGCTGGCACCTCGAGCGCTTCGGCGAATCCCCCTCCACCGCCCGCCGCCGCCTCCGCCGCCGGCAGGAGCGGCCGCCGCCGGCGCGGCGATGAGGGGACGCGAATCGTTTCACCCGAAGCACCAAAGGACCAAAGGCGCCGCACCATTGGGATAGGCCGCGGCGATCGACCGTCGCTCCGGATGGGCTTCGCCCATCATTTAGAGCAATGAGGGGTCAGGTTGCACCATATCGTCATGCCGGACTTGATCCGGCATCCACCTTTTCTTTCAGTTGCAACGACTTGAAGGAGGTAGACCCCGGATCAAGTCCGGGGTGACGATTCAACCTGAAGCCAGCCTGCTCTAGCCCGCGGCGCCGCCGGGTGAGGCTCGGATTTCTGGCCGCGCTCGGCCTCTTTGGTCCTTTGGTGCTTTGGGTGAACCCATTTCCGACAGCTGGTGACCGTCACCAGCGTCCGAATCCCTGGAACGCCCGGATGACGGCGGCGGCGCGGCTTGGCGGAGAGCGCCGCCATGGGCTAGGGTCGGCTCAAGCTCGGAGATCCGCCATGTCGAAGCTCGAATACGCTTTCGCCGCCGCTCTTTCGGCCCTCCTCCTGACCGCCTGCGCCGGCGCCGACCCGGCGGCCGCCGATAACAATATGGCGGCCGCCGAGGCCGACGCGGCCGCGAATGTCGCGGCATCCGACCCGGTCCCGCCTGCCGCTCCGGCCAACGTCGCGACCGAGGCGGTGCCGCCCCCCGACGCGGTGTCGCATCCCGACGGCTATCTGCCCCCGGCTCCGGACTCGGCCGAGCCGCCCCCCG
This sequence comes from uncultured Alphaproteobacteria bacterium, assembly GCA_963716155.1. Lineage (GTDB taxonomy): Bacteria > Pseudomonadota > Alphaproteobacteria > Sphingomonadales > Sphingomonadaceae > Allosphingosinicella. Next base: position 226,642 of record OY970297.1, on the reverse strand, counting down.
CGAATGCGTCCGGCCCGGACAAGCCGCCCCCCGCCACCGAGGACGAATATCTCCGCAACCGCTAGGGCAGCGGGCGTTTGGCCCGACATGCCGGACTTGATCCGGCATCCACCTTCCTTTCCGGAATTCAACGCGGCGAAGAAGGTGGATCCCGGATCAAGTCCGGGATGACGATTCAACCTGAACGCTCGCCGCTCCAGGCTCCGACTCGATCGAACCGGCCGTGACGCCGGGCAAAAGCCCCTCGTCATCCCGGCGCAGGCCGGGACCCAGGAACACGGAAGTCGAGCGTCCGCGCGGCGGCCTGCTTCTTCGACTCGGGGTCCACGGGTCCCGGCCTCCGCCGGGATGACGCTAAATAACGGGGAATTTATCCCCTTGGGGCATGTAGTCCCATGAGGGGTCCCGCCAGAGCAGACCCTTTTGACTCCATAAGCTGAACTAGAACGGGCAAGTTAGCATTTACCCTTCTGGCTTTACGCTGTCTCTGCATCATGTCATTTTGACCCCGTCCTTAATGGTGCAAAACTCAATCCCCGTAATCCCAGTAGCGTTTTCGTGGCGCATCGGGGCGTTCGAGAGGGTGATCTCGTTGGTTTGCAACTCGATAGCAAGTCCGGGGGAAAACATACCCAAGTGTTCAGTGCGCCATGGTACGGAACTCTCTGCCAGGGCGTTCCTGTATTCAAGGACGGCGTAGCCAAAGATCATTGGTTTACCAGTAGTATCTTTAACATCGTCGATGGTGAAAAACATTGGTTGCGATATATGGTGTTCGCCTGCCGGAATGACGGAGCGACTCCCAATCTCTTCTCGGGCATGCGGGTTAGAAGATTTGAGGGTATCGGCCAGATCCGTTTCATAGCTTTGGAGATCGCTGCTGAACTTAACCGTGCGTCCACCTACGATCAGGGCGGGCAGCTTGCCAGCGTTTTTCCACCGAAACGAGTATTGCCAAAATTGGTCGTTGAACTGCCGAAATTCCATTTCGGCTGGTACCATTATCGGCCGATTTTCAATCTCCATCATCTCACGGGTGATGGCGAGCGTATCCTCGCTGTGCTTCACAGTACGAAGAAGGGCGAGGAGGCCAAACAAGCTTACCAGTACCGCCGCTACAGACAGCCCAAGCATGCCGAAAGTCCAATCGGCCATCTCTTCCTGAGCGGCCAAATCGTACTCGCTGCGCTGGTTCTCGCGGGTGGCCTCTATTATCTTCATCACGCACTCGGCGTGGGGAGCCGGGCGCCGATCCGTACAAGTCTCGGCTATGCGCGCGCTGGCGCGTTCGGCGTAGTAACCAGCGTGGCGACGGCTGCGTTCGCTATTTACGGCCTGATTGGCTGATGTCGTCCATATGAAGCCGGCGACGAGCAGTGCGCCGGCTATCCCGAAGACGACCCGAACCTTCTTTTCGAATCCGCTTGCCGCGCTCCCCATGTCGCGGAGAGTGATGTATAACCGTCCCCCAACACAAGGGGCATAAGTGCACGAACAAGCCGCGCGTTTCGACCGCATCTGGAAGGCGATGGCTTCGGCTCGCCGCCTGGCGCACGAAAGAGAAAAGCAGCCGTTCAAGCATCAGATGCGGAACAGAGCGCATGTTCCAGCGATACTCAAACTCCCCGAGATACTTCGGGAGATGCTTCGAGCTAACGTGAATGTGAGTGCCGTTGATCCCGCGCTTAGGAGTGCCCAGAAGCCCTCAATACCGTTGACGCCCACGCCGCTCGCATCGGCATAGTGCGCCGCCTTGTGGTCCACCTTCACGTGTTGGAGCCCGCACTGCGTCTCGTCGCTCAAACGAGGTCTGCCCGTCCGCCCCGGCCGCCGTCGCCGCCGTCGCCGCCGTCGCCGCCGTGGCGGCGGATGCCGGCCGGGTCCAGCGGCGGGACCACGCGGTAGCCGGAGTCGTTCGACGCGGGCCGGCCGAGCAGCCACAGGTCGGCATTGTTGCCCTCGAAACGGCCGAAGGTGGCGCCGCCGGCCGTCGCTCCGCCCGGGCTCGTCCCGACCGTCTGGCCGATATAGTTGCGCCGCATCGTCACCGCCGCCTCCGCCTCGTCGGCCGAGCCCTTCTGCCGGCCGATCGCGCTCGCGGTGACGGCGAGGTGGCCGAACCGGGCCCCGGCCCCGCCGCCCGCCGAGCCCCAGCCGCCGCCGAAGACGAAGGCGATCGTCCCGCCTGCCGTCGGGGTCCCGGGCGGAACCCAGCCCCAGACCGTCACCCGGTTCGAGCTCCGGTCGAAGCAGGCGACCGGATATTCCTCGCCGCCGATCCGGACGAAGCTCAGCATTCCGTGAGCCTCGATCGCCGGCGGCGGAAGCGGCGAGCCCGGCTTCAGCTGGAAGCAGGTCGTCTGGTAATAGGCGCCGGCCGATCCGCCGCGGGTGAGCCGGCTGTAGTTGGCCTGGAGGAAGGCGCCGGCCGGCGCCGGGCTGCCCGCAGCGTCGGCGCAGCCCGAGCCGCAGCCATGGATCGAGGCGGTGCCGAACTCGAGTCCGGGGCCGCCGCCGCGGAGGAAGACGCCGAACAGCCTGGCATCGGCGATCTCGACATGCCCGACGGCCTGCCGGCGCGCCGGCGCCTCGACCAGCAGGCCGATGTCGAACAATTTGTCGGCATAGACGGGCGAGCCGCCGCCGGCGACGGCGAGGCCGCCGATCCTCGCCCCGCGCCTCATCCGGTTGGTCAGAACGGCGCCGTCGATCGGCGCGGTCGCCTCGAGCCTGAGCCGGCCGAGCAGGGTCGAGCGGCGCTCCGCGACGCCGCCGCCGTCCGCACCGTCGTCGCCGTCGCCGCCCCGGCCCATGACGACATTGCCCTGGACCGGATAGCGGCCCTCCTGGCTGGCGGTGCAGCCGAACGTCTCGACATAGGCGTAGAAGTCGCTCAGGCCGGGGGCGTTGTCGGCCACCGCCGGGCCGCAGCCGAACATCGCCGGGGTGACGATCTGGACGTCGGGCGCCAGCTCCCACCAGCCGCCCCGGGCGGCGCTGGTGCCGCCGTCGGGCAGGAATCGGTCGGCGGAGCGGAATCGGGCGGGATGGTCCGGCCGGCCCGCGACGCGCCGCCAGACCGATCCGGCCCGGTCGGTCACCACCACCGCCCGCTCCGCCGCGGCGAAGCTCGCCGCCCGGGCGCCGGCAAAGCTATGTTCGGGAGCAGGCATGTCGAATCGTCCCTGTCGCGTCGAGAACATAATTAGAACATAGGACGGTATCCCTGTCAAATCCTATTTTTTTCTTTCCTATCCCTCAGCAATTTCAAGGCCTTACAATCCGGTGTCTCGCACCAATTCTCAGGAGGCGCGGAGCCGCGAAAAGCGGAAAGACCCTGCCGGAAGAGCCGAGTCGGCCCGCCCGAGTCGCCGGCGCCGGACTCGAACGCCCCCGTCATCCCGGCGAAGGCCGGGACCCAGGAACACCGGGGGTGGGCAGCCGGCGCGGCGGCTTGTTCCGCTTCGAACGCCGGGTTCCTGGGTCCCGGCCTCCGCCGGGATGACGCCGGGATAAATGCAGAACCGGAAAGCGGCGGCCTGCGCCCCCTAGGCGGCGGCCGGCTCGAAATCGGCCATCTGGCCGGCCAGGGCGCGCTGGAAGGCGGGCCGGGCTTCGCAGCGGCGGAGCCAGGCGGCGAGCGCCGGCTCGGCGGCGACCAGCCCGGTGTGGCGAAGGATCCTCAGCACCGTCGCCATCATCAGGTCGCCGGCGGTGAAGCGCGGCCCGTCGAGCCAGGCCTTGTCGCCGAGCGCCGCGGCGAGCTCGGCGAGCCGCTTCGCCGCCGCCGCCTCGGCGGCCGGCCGGCGAAGCTTCGCCCATTCCTCGCTCGGGTAGAACAGGTCGATCGCCGCCAGCCCCTGGACCGCCGGCTCGATCGTGTTCAACGCCGCGAACAGCCATTCCACCGCCCGAGCCCGGGCCGCCGGATCGCCCGGCAGCAGGGTCTCGCTGCGCTCGGCGATGCGAAGCACGATCGCCCCCGATTCGAACAATTTGAGGCCGTTCTCCTCATAGGCCGGGACCTGGCCGAACGGCTGCCACGAGCGATAGTCGGCGCCGTCCTTCTCGCCGTCGCCGAGCAGCTTCACCGCGTAGCGCAGCCCCGCCTCCTCGAGCGCCCAGCGCACCCGAAGGTCGCGAACCAGCCCCTGCGCGAAGGGCGGCACCGATTTGAACGCGGTGACGGTGATCATGCTCTGCTCCTCGGCTCGCGACTGGCCACACTCGTACCCCGCGCAGGAATTTGGGGACAGCTACCGAATTGACGGAATTGCGGAAGCCGCAACCCGATCAGCCCAGGCTGGGCGTGGGCCGAAGCCGGGCGAGGCGTGGACCGTCGACCCGCTGAAGCAGCGTTCGAAGATGGGTTCCCTCGCCGCCCTGGCTCGTGTCGGCGGAGGCCGTCCGGCTTCGACCCACTTCCTTCTGCAGGAGCGAGACGAGCTTCTTCACGCAATCCTCCGCGACCGCGCGCATGCGCAGCCGGGCGTCGGCCTCTCCGGTCGGCCATGCGCAGGCGATCTGGTGAGCGACGACGATGTGATCGAGGATGAGCGGCCGGTAGCCTCGATAGGCGGGCTCCTTGTCCTGGCCGGCCTCGTTCGGCTTGACGTTCCTGAAGAACATCCGCCCGCGCTCGACGAGAATGGCGGTGTCGAACATGAGCTGCCGCATCTTCGCCTTTGCCGTCGCTTCGTCGAGCTGGGGTTCCTTCAGCATGCACACGAGCAGGATCCCCTCCAGGGCCGTGATCGTCTCGTTCGACCAGGCCAGGACGTCCTCCCGGCGAAGCTGGGATTCCCGCGTCGTGCGCCACAGGGCGTAGAGGCCGCTCAGCGCCGCGATGACGCCCATGACGGTGCCGATTTGGTCAAGCATGGCGCTAACTCCCGGTTTGCCCCTCCCTCGGCGGCCGCCGAACCATCGCTGCGCGGCCGCTCCCGAAGCTTAGTCTCTCCGCCGCTCCGCTTCCGTCGCCCCCGGCCTGATCGAAAAGGCAACTGCTTGGTTGCCTGACGCACGGGACGCCGCTAGGAATAGGCAATCAGGAGGTTGCCAAATGACCGATTCGATCGAGAAGAGCATCCGGATCGCCGCCCCGGTCGAGCGGGTCTGGCGGGCGCTGACCGACTTCGAGGAGTTCGGCCAGTGGTTCCGGGTGAGGCTGGACGGCCCGTTCGCCTTGGGCGAGCTGTCGACCGGGCACATCACCCATCCCGGCTACGAGCATCTCGAGTGGGAGGCGCGGGTGGTGGCGATGGAGCCCCCGTCCCTCTTCGCCTTCACCTGGCACCCCTATGCGGTCGATCCCGGCCGGGATTATTCCGGCGAGCCGCCGACCCGGGTCGAGTTCCGGCTCGAGCCGCAAGCCGGCGGCACCCGCCTCACCGTCACCGAAAGCGGCTTCGATTCGATACCCGCCGATCGCCGCGACGAGGCTCTGAGGATGAACAGCGGCGGCTGGGAGGCCCAGGTCGGCAACGTCAGGGCCCATGTCGAGCGCTGAATCGGCGGCGCCGCTCTTCGCCGCCCTCGCCGACCCGACCCGGCTCGCCCTGATCGAGCGTCTCGCCGACGGGGCGCCGCGGCCGATCGTCGCTCTCGCGGCGGGAAGCGGGCTCACCCGCCAGGCCGTCACCAAGCATCTCGCCGTGCTGCGCGGCGCCGGCCTCGTCGCCCGGCGACCGTCCGGCCGGCGGACGCTCTACGCCCTGAAGCCGGAGCGCCTCGCCGAGGCCCGCGCCTGGCTCGACCGCGTCGGCGCCCAATGGGAGGACGCCCTCGGCCGCCTCAAGGCGCAGGTCGAGGGCTAGGGTCCGGGCGCTATTGCGCCGCCGCCTCCCAGACCCGCTTGAGGTCGCGGCGGATCGACGGGCCGGCGAGATGGGCGTCGACCGATTCGTGCCGCTCGCCCTTCAGCGCCGCGGCGATCGCGGGCACGTTGGCGCAGGTGCCCGACCGGGCCAGCTCGAAGGCGCGCTCGACCGTCGTCGGCCGGTTCGGAAGGTCCGCCATCTCAGCAGCCCTCCGCGTCGCAGCGAAGCCTCGAATAGCGCTCGGCATGGGCGAGATGGCCCGCCCGCTCCGCCCCGTCCGAGCGCTCGGCAAGCCAGCGCGCGCCGGTCTCCAGCTGGGTGTAATGGCCGACGTCGGCCGCCCGGTAAGCGTCTTTCATGACTCGACTTTCGCGTCGGCAAGCGGGAGCATCTCGTCTCCCTGTCACGCAAGGCTTGCGGGCTGGATCAGGTGATGGCGAGGGCCTAGCACGTCGGCCCGCCAATAGCGAGCGCCGCCGCTCCCGCCTATTCGCAGAGCCGCTTCCAGGCGATCTCCATCACCGTGCCCGCCTCGATCGGCAGCGGCTGCTGCCAGTTGGCGGTATAATCCTCCTGCTGAACGACCTTGCCGTCGGAATCATATTTGCGCGCCGCGGTCGGCGTGATCGTCTTGCCCGGGCAGTCGACCCGGAGGCGATAGGCGTCGAGGCTTGGCACCGTCTCGCCGGGATTGGACAGCCTGAACCAGCCCTCGCGCTTCTCGGCGTTCATCACCACGGTCGAGATGTCGACCGCGATCCGCTGTCCGGTCTCGGCGGCGCCGAGATCGATCCAGCGCAGCGCCTGCGGCGGAGTGGCTCCCGGAACCAATCCGGGCTGGCCGGTCGAGGGATCGGGGACGACCGCCGCGGTGGGGGCGGCCCGGCTGACGTTGCACGCCTCGAGCGTCGCCGCGACCTCGGGCCCGACCTTGGGATCCTGGACCAGGCCGGCGACATAGGCGAGATCGCGCGGGGTGAGAGCGCCGCCGTCCTTGGGAACCAGCCGCCGGGCGATGTCGGCGAGCTGGCGCAGCTGCCAGACGTCGAGATTCCTGGTCAGCCGCTCGCCGACGCAGCGACTGTCCTCGGCGCTGATTCCGTAGCGCGGCAGCTGCGCCGCGATCAGGCTGTCCTTGGGCCTCCAGTAATCGGCCGCATAGCCGGCGCAGCCGGCGAGCAGGAGGAGGGGCAACAGGGCTGGTCCGTATCCACGCATCGCGGCGCGATAGCCCAGACCGCCCGGCCGGTGAAGCCCGCCGCTCACGCCGCCCGCCGGGCGGCGCGCCGAGGGTCGCGGGCATAGACGTCGCGCTGCACCGCGACCCCCCTCGCCGGATCCGGCAGAGCGGTCAGGTAGGTGATGAAGACCGGCACCGGCTCGGGCAGGTCGACTCGCTGCTCGGGCGCCGGCCCATTGGGGCGAGGCGCCGCCCCGCCGAACAGGAAGCGGGCGAGCCGGGGTGCGTCGGCGAGGCGGACGCAGCCCGAGCTCAGCCGGCGGTCCTCGCGGGCGAACAGCCGCTTGTCGGGGAAGTCGTGCAGATAGATGCCGAGCCGGTTGGGCAGCATGAACTTCATCGCCCCCATGACATTGCTTCCGCCGGGCCGCTGCCGCATCCGCAGGCTGGTCCGGCCGCTCGCCACCGCCGGCCAGTTGACCTGCGAGGCCGGGATCACACGGGCCCGGTCGCTCCAGTCCGAAAGCAATTCCATTCGCTCCCGGCGGAGCAGGCCGGGGCCCGACTTCAACACCCGCTTCGCCCTCTCCCGGGCGAGGTCGGGCGGAACGTTCCACCAGGGGTTGAGCGTGACGTAGCGGATCAGCCCGGCCATGGCGGGAGTCTGCATGTCGCGCCGGCCGACGATCACCCGCATCGGTCCCTCGACCCTCGATCCGTCGATCATCCACAGCCGCGCCGAGGCGGTGTCGACGATGACGTAGCGGCCGGGCAGCGCCGGGATCAGCCGGGCGCGGTCGAGATTGGCGCGGACCAGCGCCTCCTCGCCCGGCGCGAGGCCCGGCGAGGCGGCTCGACGGCGGGCATAGCCCCGGCTCAGTGCGGCGTAGAGCGGGTTGACCGCCAGGGCCTCGTCGAGATGGCGGCCGAGATCCGGCGCCGAGGCGGCGGCCTCGAGCAGCGCCCGGGCCTCCGGCGCCTTCGGGGCGAGCTCCTCGTCGACCCAGGTCATGCCTTTGGCGCCGCCGGCCGGCACCCTGAGGTCGCGAACGAAGGCCGGATAGGCGCGCGACAGCAGCAGCTCGGCGCGGGCGCGCGCCGCCGCTCCGCCCGATGCGGCGGTTTCCAGGGCGGCGGCGAGGTCGGCGGCGGCGTAGCGGTCCGGATCGAGCCCGTGGTCGGCGGCCCGGGCGATCTCGCCGGCGAGCCGGAGCGCCTCCGGCCGGGGCCCGAAGCGGGTCACCCAGAGCGGACGGTTGCCGCGCTCGCGGTAGAAAGCGGCTATCTCGGCGGACACCCGAACCGGCGGCCCGGCCACCGCCGCCTTGCCAGGGGCCGCCGGCGGGGCCGGCGCCGGCTCGCTTCCGCAGGCGGCGAGGGCGAGCGGCAGGACGGCGGCGAGGAGCGGTCGGGACAGCATCGCGCCAAGGATAGCACGCGTCCCGCCGGCCGCTAAAGACCCCTGCGGCGAGGCTCCCGGATCGGGACTCCCCTCGCCGCCCCCGCCGGGCTGGCCCGCCCCCCGCCTTTGCGCTATCGCCCGGCAAAAGCGGGGAAAGCGATGCCGCCAGCGACGGAGATCCCGGCAATATCGGACGGCGGCGATGCGGCCGGCTGGCTCGGCGCGGCGGCGGTGCTGGAGCAGATACCCGACGGAATCATCGTCGCCGACCGCGACGGACGGATCATGTTCGTCAACGCGGCGGCGGAGCGGCTGCACGGCGTGAGGTCGCTCGGGGTCGGACCCGAGGGCTATAGCGAAGCCTATGGCCTGTTCACCCTGTCGGGCGACCCTTATCCTCCCGCCGAGCTTCCGCTGGCCCGGGCGGCGCGGGGCGAGACGGTCAGCGAGGCGCGCTGGCGAATCCGCCGCCCCGACGGGCGCGACCTCGTCGCCATCGGCAACGCCAGGCCCTTCTACGATTCCGCCGGCAAGCAGCAGGGCGCGATCCTCACCCTGCGCGACGACAGCGCCCGCCACGCCGCCGAGGTCGCCCTAGCCGAGAGCGAGGCCCGCTTCCGCACCATCGCCGACTGCGCTCCGGCCCCGGTCTGGGTCACCGGCCCGAACGGGGTCGAGTTCGCCAACCGCGCCTATGGCGAATTCGCCCGCCGGCCGGTCGAGGAGCTGCTCGGCCACAGCTGGATCGGCTACGTTCACGAGGAGGACATCCCCGCCATCCTCGAGCTTCGCACCGAGGCCTGGAAGACCGGCTCGCCTTACGGCTGGGAGGCGCGCTTCCAGCGCAGCGACGGCGAGTGGCTGTGGATCCACGCCAGCTGCGCGCCGCGCTTGGGTGCGCAGGGCGAGGTGCTCGGCTATGTCGGGATGGCGGTCGACGTGACCGAAAGCCGGCGGGCCGAGGCCGAGCTGCGCGACAGCGAGCGGCATTTGCGGCTGATGGTCGACGAGCTCAATCACCGGGTCAAGAACACGCTCGCCATCGTCCAGGGCCTCGCCCAGCAGAGCTTCCGCGGCGGCGGCGTGTCGGTCGACGTCCGCAGCAGCTTCGAAGGCCGGCTCGCGGCTCTGGCCGCGGCGCACGACCTGCTCACCGGCCGGAATTGGGAAGGCGCCGAGCTTCGCGAGCTCGTCGTCGCGGTGGTCGCGGCGCATTGCGGCGACCGGCTGGCGATCGACGGACCGCCCGTGCAGCTGCCGCCCAGGCTCGCCGTCACCCTCGCCCTGGCGCTTCACGAGCTGTGCACCAACGCGGTCAAATACGGCGCCCTGTCGGTCGATGCCGGCCGGGTGGCCGTGGTCTGGACCCTCGAGGCGGGTCGGCTTGCCCTGCGCTGGACGGAAAGCGGCGGCCCGAGGGTGGAGACGCCCCGCCGCCGCGGCTTCGGCACCCGAATGATCGAGCGGGCGCTCGCCGCCGAAACCGGAGGCCAGGCGAAGCTCCATTTCCGGCCGCAAGGGCTAGTCTGCGAGATCGAGGCGACTTTGCCTCCCCATGCGCAGCATGGGGAGGCGGAGCCTGATAGCAGGGTCCCCCTCCCCCTCTGACCAAGGGGAGGCGGCGATTACTTGCCGGCCATCGTCGTGCCGGCGCCGTTGGCTCCGAGCAGCTTCAGCGCCACCTGGAACTCCTTGGCGGCGGCGCGCTGGTTGTTGGCCCGGCACAGCGCCTCGCCGGTGCGGAGACGGCGCGCGGCGTTCTTGGCGACCGAAGGCTCGGCGCCGGCGAGGGCGGAACGGACCTGCTCGGGCATCGCCTCGCAGCGCGGATCGGCGGCCGAAACGGGGGCCGGGTTGAGAGCGATGGTGGCGCTGAGCGCGACGCCGGCGAGGGTGACGATGAGATTGCGCATGTCGATATCCTTCCCTGATTGTGGGACGCAGATAAGCGCGCTGGATTTAATTTATAATCCGCTATAATCTCGATGGGCCATGAAGCAGGAATACACAATCGCCCGCAACCAGCTTGACGGGGTCGAGGCCTTCCTGCGCGTCGCCGAGCGGCGCAGCTTCCGCGCCGCCGCCGACGATCTCGGGGTTTCGCCCTCGGCGATCAGCCAGACGATCCGGGCGCTGGAGGGGCGCGTCGGGGTGCCCCTGCTCACCCGCACCACCCGAAGCGTCGGCCTTACCGAGGCCGGCGAGCGCTTCCTCGAGCACGCCTTGCCGGCCTTCGCCGGCATCACCGCCGCGTTCGAGGCGGCTCGAAGCTTCGGCGAGCGGCCGGCCGGCCTGCTCCGCCTCAACGTCCCGCGCGCCGCCATCCCTTTCCTGATCGAGCCGGTCATCGAGGGCTTCGCCGCCGCCTACCCGGACGTCGAGGTCGAGATTTGCGGCGAGGACGAGCTGATCGACCTCGTCGAGCGCGGCTTCGACGCCGGCATCCGGATGGGCGATTATCTCGAGGCGGACATGATCGGGATCCGCCTGACCCCGCCGTTCCGGCTGGTGGTCGCCGGCTCGCCCGAATATTTCGCGAAGCACGGCCGGCCCGCGGTTCCGGCGGACCTTCGCCGCCATCGCTGCATCCGCTCGCGGGCGCCGAGCACCGGGGCGATCTTCCGCTGGCATTTCGACATCGCCGGCCAGCCGCTGGAGATGAGCGTGGAAGGGCCCCTGATCGTCAACGATCTCGACGTCGCCAAGGCGGCGGCGCTGCGCGGAGTCGGCCTCGCCTATCTCGCCGAGCCGCTGGTCCGCGAGCATCTCGAGGCCGGCCGGCTCGAGCTCGTGCTCGACGAGCATGCCGCCTGGTCGCCGGGCGCCTATCTCTATTATCCGAGCCGGACCCAGATGCTTCCCAAGCTGCGCGCCTTCATCGACTTCATCCGCGAGCACCGCCCGCCCGACCGCTTCCTCGAGGCGAGAGGCGCCTAGCGGCATCCCGGCAAAGGCCGGGACCCACGAACACGAATCTGCGTAATTGGGGACAGCTGCGTAATTGGGGACAGCTACCGAATTCGGGGCCGGCGCGTGGAGAATTCGGTAGCTGTCCCCAATTAGCGCTTGGGCAGCACCAGGCTCGCGCGCAGCCCGCCCTCCTGCCGATTGGCCAGGTCGAGCCGCCCGCCATGCGCCTGCGCCACGGCCGAGGCGATGGCGAGGCCCAGCCCGGCGCCGCCGCTCTCCCGGTGGCGCGACTCGTCGAGCCGGTGGAACGGCTCGAGCACTTCGGCGAGCCGCTCCGCGGGGATTCCGGGGCCCTTGTCCTCGATCCGAAGCTCGATCTCCTCCGGCCGCTCCTCCACCGCCACCGCCGCCCCGCCGCCATGGGCGATCGCATTGTCGATCAGGTTGCGCAGCGCCCGGCGAAGCAGATTGGGCTGCACCGCCAGCACCGCCCGCGGCGACGGCGCGAAGGCCGCCGGCCGGCCCAGCTCGCGATATTCCTCGACCAGCGCATCGGCGAGCGCGGCGAGATCGACCGGCCGCACCGGCTCGCGCGCGCGGCCGGTGCGCGCGAGCGTGAGGATGTCCTCGAGCGTCGCCGCCATCTCCTCGACCGTGGCGGCGAGCCTCTCGCGCTCCTCCTCCGGCCCCATATTCTCGGCTCGGATTCGAAGCGAGGCGAGCGGCGTCCGAAGGTCGTGGCCGATCGCTCCGAGCATCCGGTCCTTCTCGTCGAGCAGGGCGAGGGTCCGCCGGTTCATCGCGTTGAACGCCTCGACCGCTCGGCGGACGTCGGCGGGACCGCTCGGCTCCACCGGCTCGGCCGGTGAGCGTCCCTCGAACCCCTCGGCGGCCCGGGTGAGGTCCCTGAGCGGCCTCGCCAGCCGCCGGGCGATCCACCAGGCCGCTCCGAAGACGAGCAGGAACAGCGCCGCCGTCGCCAGCAGCAGGCGGTGGATCAGCCAGGGATCGGGGCCCGGCGCGTGAAGCCGCGCGTCGAGCCAGACGCCGTCGTCGAGCTGGGCGGCCAGCAGCACCACCCGGTGGTGGCGCCGGTGGCCGGGCGGATGGTGGCCGCCCGGTGCCGGCTCGGCCGCGGAGGCGCCGCGCACCGCCCGCACCCGGACTCCGGCCTCGCCCAAAGCGGAGGCGAGCCGCTCCTCGATCTCGGCGTCGCGCCGCAGGCCGTGGCGGTCGATGGTGGGGCTCAGGAGCAGCCGATAGTCGGCGCCCGGTCCGGCCCGATGCGCGCCGAGCAGAAGCGCCCGTTGCTCCGGCAGGGTCGAGCCGGCCACCGCCGCCACCTGGGTGAAGCGGCCGATCGCCGGCCCCTCGCTCCGCGCCAGGCTCAGTTTCTGCTGCTCGTTGAGGATGAAGGCGAGGTTGACCGCCTGGGCGACGAGCAGGGCCGCGCCGATCAGCAGCAGCATCTGGCCGAGCAGGCTCGACGGCAGCCACCGCCTCACGGGCGGAGTCCTCGTTCCGCGGCAAAGGCCGGGGCCCAGCGCCACCGCGAAGGAGCTGGGTCCCGGCCTTCGTCGGGATGCCGGGACCGCCGCCTCACGGTCGGCGCACGTCGGCGGCGAGCATGTAGCCGCCGCCGCGCACCGTCCTAAGCAGGGTCGGGCTGCCGTGGATCCGCCTCGATCTTGCGCCGCAGCCGGCTGACCATATTGTCGACGCTGCGCTCGAAGGCGGCGAGCTCGCGACCCTGCGCGAGGTCGAGCAGCTGGTCGCGGGTGAGCACCCGGCGGGGATGGGTGACCAGCGCCAGCAGCAGGTTATATTCGCCGGTCGACAGCGGCACGGCCACGCCCTCGGCGTCGATCAGCTCGCGCTCGCCGGTTCGAAGCACCCAGGGGCCGAAGGCATAGGCCTCGGCGTCGGCGGCGCGCAGCCGCGACGGCCGCTCCCCGGCGCGGCGAAGCACCGACTTGATCCGGGCGAGCAGCTCGCGCGGGCTGAACGGCTTCGCGACATAATCGTCCGCGCCGATCTCGAGGCCGACGATCCGGTCCGTCTCCTCCGCTCGCGCCGTCAGCAGGATCACCGGGATCCCGCTCGTCGCCCTGACGTGGCGCGCACAAGGCGAGGCCGTCCTCGCCCGGCATCATCACGTCGAGCAGGATGAGATCGACCGCATAAGCGGCGAGGACCTGACGGGCCTCGGCGGAATCCTTCGCCTTGGTGACGCGCAGGCCGTTCCTCGCCAGATATTGGGCGAGCGGATCGCGGATCGACCTTTCGTCGTCGACGAGCAGGATGTGGGGCTCAGCGGCGGTCGCCATGGGGCACGTTAGGGGCAGTCGCCGGTGACAGTCACTAACGACCGTCACCGGCGGCCGTCGGCCTCAGCGGCGAGCGCGATGCGCCTCGTGCGCGGCGCGCATCTCGGCTTCGGTGACCGAGCCGTCGCGGTTGGAATCGATCTCGCCGAAATGGCGCTCGATGCCGCTCTGAGTCTCGGCGAGGGTGAGGGCGCCGTCGCCGTCCGAATCGAGGTGCATCGGACCGCCCGGCTTGCGATCGCCCCCGGCGTGGGACGGCCGGCCGCCGTGATCGCCGCCTTTGTCCTTGCCGCGATGGTGGGCGCCCATCTTGCCGTGGAAGGCCCGCATCTCCTCCTGGGTGACGCGTCCGTCCTTGTCCGAATCGGCCCCGGCGAACATCTTCGCCGCGCCCGCCCGGGCCTCGGCGAGGGTGATCGCGCCGTTGCCGTCGGAGTCGAAATGCGCCATCGGCCCGCGCATTCCGGTATTGGCGTAAAGGGCCGCGCCGCCGGCCAGCAGGGCGGCGGCGACCGCGGCGCCGAAGCCCATCCTCAACTTGTTCGTCATCTTCGAATCTCCTTGTCGAGCGCCGTTACGGCGCCTTGCCGCAATCGACCGCCATTGTCGCGGCTTCATCCCCGCCGACGGCCCTTATTGTCGCAATTTGTATCGACCCGCCGATTGCGCCGCGATCGCCGAAGCCATAGTCCTCCACGAACCGGCGGACGGGGGAGATGGCCTTGCTCAAGCGTTCGACACTGGCGGCCTTCGCCGCGCCGGGCCTTCCGATCGCCGCGGTCGGGCTGCCGATGATCGTCTACCTGCCGCCTTATTATGCCGGGACGCTGGGGCTCGACCTCGCCGTCGTCGGCTTCGTCTTCTTCCTCGTCCGGGCCATCGACCTCCCGCTCGACCCCCTGCTCGGCCACTGGATGGACCGGACCCGGAGCCGCCACGGCCGCTACCGGCCCTGGCTGGTCGCCGGCGGCTTCGCCCTCGCGGCCGGGGCATGGCTCGTCTTCATGGCCGAGCCCGGCGTCAGCGCCGCCTACACCTTCGCCGCCCTGATGCTGCTCTACCTCGGCCTGTCGCTGACCGTGGTGGCGCAGGTCGGCTGGGGCGCCACCCTCTCCGGCGACTACCACCAGAGGTCGCGCATTTTCTCCTGGTGGATGGCGGTCCAGGTGCTGGGCATGATCCTCGTTCTGGTCCTCGCGGCGATGATCGGAGGCGGCGCGGGCAAGATCCACGCCATGGGGTGGTTCGTCATCGTCCTGGCGCCGCTCACCGCGCTGCTGATGGCGGCGGCGGTGCCGGAGAGCCGATGCCCGGCGGAGCGGCCCAAGGCCGGGCTCGCCGAACTGCGCGCGCTGGCCCGCAACCCCCTCTTCGTCCGGGTGATCGTGCTCGACGTCCTGACCAGCATCGCGCCCGGCATCACCGGCGCCATGTTCCTCTTCTATTTCGAGCACCGGCTCGGCTTCGACGGCGGCCAGGCGAGCCTTCTCCTGCTCATCTACTTCGTGGCCGGTTTCGCCGCCGCGCCGCTCTGGATCGCGCTGGCCAGGCGCATCGGCAAGCACCGCGCCCTCGCCGTCGCCGGCCTGTGCTTCGCCGGCTTCCATTTCAGCCTGAGCCTGCTTCCGCCCGCCGGCTTCCTCGTCGCCGCGCCGGCCATGGCGATCGCCGGCCTGCCCTATATCGCCGGGCCGTCCCTCTTGCGGGCGATGATGAACGACGCCAGCGACGTCGACCGGCTCGAGACCGGCCTCGACCGCAACGCCCTCATCCAGGCCTTGCTCACCACCACCCAGAAGATCAGCTACGCCCTGCCGGTCGCGATCCTCTACCCGGCGCTCGACCTGATCGGCTTCGATCCCAAGCCCGGCCACCACAATAGTGACGGGGCGATCTTCGGGATGACCCTGCTGTTCATCGTCCCGCCCACCCTGCTCGTCCTCGCCGCCGCCTGGATCGCCTCGCGCTGGCCGCTGACCCGCGAGGCCCATGCCGAGGTCCAGGCGGCGCTGGCGGCGCGGAGCGGATAATCGCCTTCGACCCGAAGGCTCACCGCTCCAGGCGCGGCTGGCCGGCGAGGGCGATGTTGAGCCGCTGGACCTCGAGGACGTCGTCGCCCGCGACCCGTCCCTCGACGATCTCGGTTCCCATCAGCGCGAAGATCCGGCCGTCGGTGAAGATCGGCCGCGAATTGCCGTACCAGTCGACGCACGACACCTCGCACTTGTAGCCCGGCACGCCGTCCTCGTCCTGTTCGCCGTCGGCATCCTCCTCGACATAGTCGAACCGGCGTTCGATCTCGCCGAGGTGGCTGAGCCGGCCGCCGCGGGCGAGCCGCAGGAAGCTGAGGTCGGAGGCCCGGCTTCGCCAATATTCGCGGCCGCTGTCGGCGATCCGCGGCACCGTCGGAAGGCCGAGCAGCCCGCTGCCGCCCTCCTCGACCAGGCTGTTGAAGGCATGGCTCCGCCCTTCGCTCTCATAGCGGCCGGCAAGCTCGAGCTGCGAGGCGATCCCGATCGCCCGGTCGAGGGAGATCAGGCTGACGACCAGCCCTTCGCGGTCGCGATAGCCGGTGAGGACGATATCGTCTGCGACCCGCTCGGCCCGGATGACGCTGTGGCGGACGGCGAGCGGCTGGACCTCACCGGGCCGGGCGACCGGCAGCGCATAAGCCGGCTGGCGCGGCTCCGCCCGGAGCTGGCGGATATGGTCCTCGTCGAAATGGCGGCGGATGACCGGCGGCCCCCGGCGATAGCGGCTGAGCCCGCCGTAGACGAGGTGGCGGTCGGTGAATCGGCTGACGATGAAGGCGCTGTCGATCGAGGGCAGCTCGGTGAAGGCGGAGTCGGGCGCTTCCGTCAGGGTGGAGCCCATTCGTGCCAGGTCGAGGCTGAAGAAGTTCAGCCGGCGCGGCGCGTAATAGCCCTCGTAGCAGAGCGCCGATTCCATCCTCAGCAGGGCGTGGATCCGGTCGCGGTCGGCCTGCATGGCGAAATGATCGGGCGGAGCGCCGCGCGCTCCGGCCACCGCGGGAACGCCGCCCGCCACCGGGACCCGGTAAAGGAGCGCGGGGACGGCGTCGGAAAGCGCCCCCGACACTTCCGCCTCGCAATCGTCGCGCTCGCCGAGATCGTCGTCCGCCGCGGCCGTCCACAGGAACACCTGCTCGTCGGTCACATACCATTGCACGGCCGGCGGGCCGACCACGGCCGTGGTCCGGCACGCGATGTCGGCGGCGCCGGCGGCGGCGAGCGGGCAGACCGAGACGGTATGGATGGTCGGCTCGAAGGTGGTCCTGACCGGGCGGTAGATGGAGGCGGCGTCGAGCAACGGCCGTCCCCGCCGCGCGCTCCTCGCTTCGCCGTCGGCCTTCGCGTCGGGCAGCCAGCGCCGCAGGATCGGCCATTGGAAGCCCGAGCGCGCCATGTCGGTGACGCTGAGCGGCGTGTAGGTGACGAGCCGGTCCCCGATCAGCCGGGTCGAATAATTGTTGCTGCTGTAATAGTCGTTCGACGACAGCCGGAACACGCCCTCGCGAGCCAGCTTCCCGCCCGCTCCGAGCCGGAAGACCGCCAGCTCGGTCTCCTCCTCGTCGTAGGAATAGCCGGCGACGAGGATACGGTCTCCGAAGACCAGCATCTCGTCATACCACATGTCGGACTTGGGGTTGCGATAGACGTCGACCCGGTCGGTCAGGGCGAGCCGCCGGCCGCCGGCGCGGATGTCGACGACGAAGATCCGGCCGTCCTGGAGGATGAGCAGGTAATGGTCGATCTGCTTGACGATGTCGCCTTCCTCGACCCCGGCCATCTGGTTGTTGGTGATCGAAGCGTTGCGGGCCGCGATCCGTGCGCCCGTGACCATGATGGCTTCCCCGCCGGAGTCCGCCTCCTCGGGCAGTGGGCATTCGAGATCGCCGCGGTCGCAGACCGGAGCCACCGCGTCGGACTGGACTCCGGCGTCGGCGCCGGCCTGGGCGAAGTGGACCGGACGCGACGCCCACCAGCGGCCGTGCGCCCGGCCGACGCTTTTCACCGCCTCGACATAGCGGGCGAATTCCTCCTCGCCGGAGAAGCGCGTCAGAGTCGGGCTGGCGAACCGCGCCAGCTGCTTCTCGGCGGCGAGGACCTGGTCGGCGGTCCAGGGCTTGCGGGTCGGCACCGCGGTCGATTCCGCGTCGTCGAAGACGAGGTCCCCGTCATAGGGGTTGCGGTCCTGCCCGGCGGCGCTCGCGGCGAGCGCCAGTCCGAGCAGGAATATCAGGCTTCGCGCTCTTTTCATGGGCATCCCCTCCCGCCGGGAGGATAAGCCGGAAGCGCGCGGGCTTCTAGAGCGTGGCGTGAACCGTCGCCACCGCCTTGACCACCGCGGCGATCCGCACCGCCGTCTGGATCGTCTCCGACTTGACCTTGTGCTGCTGGAGGATCCGTTCGTGGCTGTCGATGCACATGCCGCAGCCGTTCATCGCCGAGACGGCGAGGCTGAACAGCTCGAAATCGTCCTTCTCGATTCCGGGAGCGCCGATCACGTTCATCCTGAGGCGCGCCGGAAGGGTCGCATATTCGGGGTTCGAGGCGAGGTGGACGAAGCGGTAATAGACGTTGTTCATCGCCATCACTGCCGCGGCGGCACGGGCCGCGTTGGCGGCCTCCGCGCTCAGCTTCCCTTCCGCCTCGGCCTCGGCGGCCTCGACGATCGGCCTGTAGCCGGTGGCGTGGGCACAGGCGAGCAGAAGGCCGTATTTGCGCTGGTCGCCGAGCGTCTGGTCGTTCAGCAGGGATGAGATGTTGAGCCGAAGGTCCTTGGCGTAATCGGGAAGCGCGTCGGCGAACTGCTTGAGGGACATGGGTTTCCTTTCTTGCTCCTCCCCGGCACGGGGAGGAGGACGCTGAAAAACTAAAGGGGCGCGGAAGCCTCGGCTCCCGCGCCCCCCGTCGCGAGGTCTGCTGCCAAGCGGCCCAGGGGGGCTTAAGCCGCCGGGCGCAGGACCTCCTCGCCTTCCTGCCAGTTGCAGGGGCAGAGCTCGTCGGTCTGGAGCGCGTCGAGCACGCGCAGGGTCTCCTGCGGGTTGCGGCCGACGTTGAGGCCGTTGACCGTGACGTGCTGGATGAAATTGTCGGGGTCGACGACGAAGGTGGCGCGATAAGCCACGCCCGCCTCGCGGTCGACGATTCCGAGCGCCTCGGCCAGCGCCTTCTTGTTGTCGGCGATCCACGGGAAGTCACAGGCGGCGAGGCGCGGATCGGCCTTGCGCCAGGCGTGGTGGACGAAATCGGTGTCGGTCGAGGCGCCGATCAGGACGGCGTCGCGATCGGCGAAATCGCCGAGCAGCTCGCCATAGCCGATGATCTCGGTCGGGCAGACGAAGGTGAAGTCCTTCGGCCAGAAGAAGACGATCTTCCACTTGCCGTTGGTCTCGGCGAGGTCGAGCGTCTCGCCCGCGGGCAGAGCGTCGCCCTGCTGGACGGGGACGGTGAGGGCGGGGAATTGATCGCCGACGGTAAGCATGTAAACGAAGCCTCCTGTTGGGGTCTGTTATCAAGATATTGCGGTGCAGCATAACTGCTGGAACGCCCATATGGGGGCTGGCGCTTATTGGACAAATTGATTAGTTCGCGCTCTTTGATCGGATTAGCCGATCATAACCATTCCTCCCCGAGCTTGCTCGGGGAAGGGGACCAAGCGAAGCCTGGTGGAGGGGAAGACGGCGCTGCTTTTCCCCCCACCACGACGCTGCGCGTCGCGGTCCCCCTCCCCCAGACAAGCTGGGGGAGGAATTGGAAGGATTGACATGTCCACCCATCTCCCCACCCTGAAGCAGCTGCAGTATCTCGTCGCGCTCGAGGAGGAGGGCCATTTCGGCCGCGCCGCCGACGCCTGCTTCGTCACCCAGTCGACCCTGTCCGGCGGCATCCGCGAGCTCGAGAGCCTGATCGGGATCGTCCTCGTCGAGCGGACGCGGCGGGTGGTGCGCTTCACTCCGCTGGGCGCCCGGGTCGCCGCCAAGGCCCGGCGGATCCTGCGCGAGGCCGAGGAGCTGGCCGACATGGTCCGGGCGGCCGGCAAGCCGCTCGCTGGCGAATTGCGGATGGGTGTGATCCCGACGATCGCGCCCTTCCTGCTGCCGAGCCTGCTGCCGCGGCTGCGCCGGGAATTCCCCGAGCTCAGGCTCTACCTGCGCGAGGAGACGAGCCAGGCGGCGTGCGACGGCCTCCACCGCGGCCAGCTCGACTGCGTCCTGCTCGCCCTTCCTTATGCCTGCGGCGAGGTCGATTCCGCGCCCCTCTTCGATGATCGGCTGTTCGTCGCCTTCCCGCCCGGCGAGGCTCCGCCGCGCGAAGAGGCGATCCCGGCCACGGCGATCGACGAGGACCGGCTGCTCCTGCTCGAGGACGGCCATTGCCTCAAGGAGCACGCCCTCGCCGCCTGCAACCGGCCCGAGCTTCGCGCCGAGGCCGCGATGCTCGGCACCTCGCTCCACACCCTGGTCCAGATGGTCGCCGGCGGCCTGGGCCAGACGCTCGTCCCCGAAATGGCGATCTCGGCCGGGATCCTCGACGGCACCGGAGTCGCCGCCCGCCGGCTCGAGGCCGACCACGCCTATCGCCGGATCGCCCTGCTCTGGCGCAAGGCCAGCCCGAGGGAGAAGGAGTTCCGGATGCTCGCCGAGGCCCTGAAGCGGCCGTGCTGAAACCGGATTCTCCAGCAATAACTGTAAATTGACCGGCCCGGGACCGACGCCTAGGGCTGGCGCAAAACAGGAGAGGGAAACAGATGCGAATCCCCGTCATGGTCGCGGCCGCTTTCGGGCTGGCGCTCGCCGGCTGCGCGAGCAATTCCGGCAGGACCGGTGCCGCCACCGCCGCCGCCGCCACGCCCGCCGGTCTCAGGGTCGACAGCCAATATTATACCCTGCCCAACGGCCTCAAGGTGGTGCTGTCCCGCGACCCGTCGGTGCCGACGGCGACGGTCGGGGTCTATTACGGGATCGGCTTCAGGATCGAGCCGCGCAACCGCACCGGCTTTGCGCATTTGTTCGAGCATCTGCTGTTCCAGGGGTCGGAGCACGCCCCGAAAGGCACCTTCATCGGCTCGATCACCAATGCCGGCGGGGCGATGAACGGATCGACCCGGTTCGACTTCACCAATTACTATGAGGTCGTACCCTCGAACGCGCTCGAGCAGGTGCTGTGGCTCGAGGCCGACCGCATGGCGCGGCCGGTCATCAACCAGGAGGTGCTCGCCAACCAGCAGGGCGTCGTCGCCAACGAGGTCAAGGTCAACGTCATCAACCAGCCCTATGGCGGGTGGCCGTGGCTCGACATGCCGCAGCTCGCCAACCAGAACTGGCACAACGCCCATAATTTCTACGGCGAGCTCGCCGACCTCGAAGCTGCGACCGTCGACGACGCGAAGAAGTTCTTCGGCGACTTCTACCGCCCGAACAACACCGTGCTCGTCGTCGCGGGCGACATCGACTACAAGGCGACGCGGGCGATGATCGACCGCTATTTCCGGCCGATCCCGCGGCGGCACGAAGGTTGTCTTCCCCGACATCTCCGAGCCCCGCCAGATCGCCGGCAAGTTCAGGATCAAGCAGGACAAGCTGGCCCCTCGCCCGGCCTACAGCGCCGCCTGGCACGTCCCCGAGCGCAACACGCCCGAATGGTATGCGATGGGCCTGATCGACCAGATCCTGGTCCAGGGCCAGGACAGCCGCCTGTTCGAGAAGCTGGTGCGGAAACGCGGCCTCGCCGGCGGCCTCCAGGGCGGCATCAACATCGGTCTCGGCAACATGTACAATTACAACGGGCCGATGCTCTGGACGATCGGGCTGATTCACGATCCCGGCAAGTCGCACGAGGAAATCACCGCCGCGATCGACGCGGTGATCGAGGATATCCGCGCCAATCCGGTCGGCGCCGAGGAGCTGGCCCGGGCCCGGACCAAGATCCGCTCCAACCTCTACAACCTCGCCGATCCGGCGACCCGCTTCGGCCTCGTCGACCTGCTCGCCGTCGGCGCGATGTGGGAGAACGATCCGAAATGGGTGAACCGGCTCGAGTCCGGCTTCGACAAGGTCACGCCCGAGCTCATCCAGGCGACGGCGCGCGAATATCTGAGGCCGACCAACCGGTCGATCCTGGTCATCCAGCCGGCGCCGCAGCCGACCGGCGCCAAGACGGGAGCTTCGAAATGATCCGCCGCCTCCTCGCCGCGCTCGCCGCCGCCGGCCTCGCCTCCGCGCCGGCCGCCGCCCCGGCGCAGACCTTCCCGACGACCATGCCCGAGGCGGGAACGCCCAAGCCGTTCACCGTGCCCGCGTCCGAGACCTACACCCTCGCCAACGGGATGCAGGTCACCCTCATCCCCTACGGCCAGATCCCCAAGGCGACGGTCAGCCTTCGGGTCTATGCCGGCGGCCTCAACGAGGGCGAGGACCGCTGGCTGAGCACGCTCGCCGCGCAGATGCTCCGCGAAGGCGCGGCCGGCCGGACCGGCGCCGCCATCGCCGAGGCCGCGGCCGGGATGGGCGGCGAGCTCGGCATCGGCACGACCCAGCACGAAAGCTCGCTCAACATCAGCGTCCTCTCGGAATATGCCGACGATGCGGTCCGGCTGATCGGCGACGTCGCCCGGCGGCCCGATTTCCCGCAAGCCGAGTTCGGCGGGTCCGCAGATTCGCTGCTGCGCAACCTCGCGGTCGCCAAGTCGCAGCCGCAGCCCGCGGCCGACGCCGCCCTCGCCGCGGCCTATTATGGCCCCGGCCATCCCTACGGCCGCCCCTTCCCCACCGAGGCCCAGCTCAGCGGCTATACGCTCGACGAGGTCCGAGCCTTCCACCAGGCGAATTTCGGCGCCCGCCGCGCCCGCCTCTACGTCGCCGGCCGGTTCGATTCCGCGGCCGTCAAGCAGGCCGTCGAGCTCGCCTTCGGCGACTGGGCCGCGGGCCCGGAGCGCCTGCGCCTGCCGCCGCAGCCCCAGGCGGGGCCGAGGCTGATCCTGGTCGACCGCCCGGACGCGGCCCAGTCGACGATGCGGATCGCCTTCCCGGCGCCGGTCGCGGGAGACCCGAGCGACCTCCAGTTCCGGGTCACCAACGCTTTGCTCGGCGGCGCCTTCAACTCGCGCATCACCACCAACATCCGCGAGAAGAAGGGCTATACCTACTCGCCGGGCTCGGCGGTCACCTGGAATCCGGGCGAGGCGATGTGGACCTTCAACGCCGACGTCACCACCGACGTCACCGGCCCGGCGCTCAAGGAAGTGATCGGCGAGATCAGGCGCCTCCAGACGGAGCCGCCGGCGCCGCTCGAGGCGCGCGGCATGGGCACCTACATGGCCGGCATCTTCGTCCTCCAGAACGCCAGCCCCGCGGGCCTGATCAACTCGATCGCGAACCGCGACTTCCACGGCCTGCCGGCGAACTGGCTGGAGAGCTACGTCCCCGGCGTGCTCGCCGTCGACGCTCCGACGATCCAGTGCCATCGCCGGC
Source organism: uncultured Alphaproteobacteria bacterium (assembly GCA_963716155.1). Classification (GTDB taxonomy): domain Bacteria; phylum Pseudomonadota; class Alphaproteobacteria; order Sphingomonadales; family Sphingomonadaceae; genus Allosphingosinicella. The sequence continues at coordinate 203,508 of OY970297.1, read as the reverse complement.
CGCCAGCTGCCGCTCGAGCGGATGACGATCGTCGTCGTCGGCGACCTCGCCAAGGTCGAGCCGCAGCTCAAGGCCCTGCCGGAGCTGCAAGGTGTGAAGTTCGAGCGGGTGAAGCCGTTCTAACCTAATTCCTCCCCGAGCTCGCTTCGGGGAGGGGGACCGCGGCGCGAAGCGTCGTGGTGGAGGGGAATTCGGACTCAGCTTTACCCCTCCACCAGGCTTCGCCTGGCTCGGGGAGGATGTGATCAATCCATGTGCTTCAGCCCGACCCGCAGATAATCCCAGCCCGTCACCAAAGTCAGCGTCGCCGCCGCCCACAGGCTGGCGAGCCCGACCCAATGCACCCAGGCCCATTGCGGCACCGCTCCGCCGAGGATGAGGGCCCCCAGCGCGATCAGCTGGAAGGTCGTCTTCCACTTGGCGAGGCGGCTGACCGGCAGCGACACCTGGATCCCGGCGAGGAACTCGCGAAGGCCGGAGACGGCGATCTCGCGAAGCAGGATGATCAGGGCCGGGACGATATGGAAGCCGTGGATCACAGGCTCGGCGTGCGGCTGTCGGCTCGAGACGAGCATGACGAGCACTGCCGACGACCATGATCTTGTCGGCGATCGGATCGAGGAAGATTCCGAGCCTCGACACCGTGCCCTGGGCGCGGGCGACATAGCCGTCGAAATAATCGGTGATCCCGACCAGGCAGTAGAGGCCGAAGGTGATGGCGTAATCGTACCAGCTCGGCTTCCACAGCAGGATAGACGAGGATCGGCACCGCGAGGATCCGCGACAGCGTCAGGATGTTGGGCAGGGTCAGCATCGCGGCCTTCGTCCCTAGCGGGTCGCCGCCCGGCTGTGAACGCATCTGTTCCCCGGCGAAGGCCGGGGTCCAGTCTTTCAGCCGGTGCCGCTGGGCCCCGGCCTCCGCCGGGGAGCGATGCTGCGCAGCGTTTGAGCGGCTGAACGTTTGACCCGGGCGCCATTGCGGCTATGACCGCCCGCGCATGTTGTTACGCCCCACCGCCGCTCGCGTCTGACCGCCGTGCAGGATTCGATGCACCTGCTCCGCAAGCGGCGCTTCCTGCCGCTGTTCGTCACCCAGTTCCTCGGGGCGTTCAACGACAATCTGTTCAAGACGGCGATGGTGATCCTGGTCACCTATTACGTCTATTCCGATCCGACCAAGGAGGCGATGTTCAACGCCATCGCGGGCGGCCGTCTTCATCCTCCCCTTCTTCCTCTTCTCGGCGCTGGCCGGCCAGCTCGCCGATTCCAGCGACAAGGCGCGGATCATCCGGATCGTCAAGACGGCCGAGATCGTCGATCATGGTGTTCGGCGCCGCGGGCCTGCTCATCCACTCGATCCCGCTGATGCTGCTCGCCCTGTTCGCGATGGGGGTCCATTCCTCCTTCTTCGGCCCGATCAAATATGCGGTCCTGCCGCAGCATCTGCAGAAGGACGAGGTGCTCGGCCGGCACCGGCCTGGTCGAGGCCGGGCACCTATGTCGCGATCCTGATGGGGACGATCGCCGGCGGCCTGATCAAGCCGCCGGTCGCCGCCGCCGGCGGTGCTCGTGGTCGCCTTCGCTCGGCTGGCTCGCCGGCCGCCAGGTGCCGCCGGCGCCGCCCGAGCCCGACGCTCCGGTGGCGAAGATGGACTGGCACATCATCCGGGCCTCGATCCGGCTGGTCAGCGCCACCCTGCACATCCCGCGCCTGTTCCTCGCCATCGTCTGCATCAGCTTCTTCTGGATGATGGGCGCGATCCTCGCCGCCCAGTTCCCGCCTCTGGTCAAGAACGTCTTCCACGCCAACGAGCAGGTGGCGACGCTCTTCCTCGCCATCTTCTCGGTCGGGGTCGGGCTCGGCTCGGTGCTGATCAACCGGCTGCTCAAGGGCCGCGTGCTCGCCGTCTATTCGCCGGCCGCGGCGATCGCCATGGGCCTGTTCATCTGCCACCTCTACTACAACGCCCGCGGCTGGCCGGCCGGCGGCGGCGAGCTGATCGACGTCGGCACCTTCATCCTCAACCCGAAGGCCGAATGGGTGATGTTCGACCTGTTCGGGGTCGCCGTCTCCGGCGGCATGTTCGTCGTCCCGCTCTACGCCTTCCTCACCACCACCGTCCCCAAGTCGGAGACGGCGCGCACGGTGGCGGCCAACAATATCGTCAATTCGGGCGCGATGGTGCTGGCCGCCCTGGTCCTGTCGGCGATGGTCCAGCTCGGCGTCTCGGTCGAGGAGACCCTGCTGCTGGTCGCCGTCTCGAGCCTCGGCGCCGCCTGGCTCGCCTGGAAGCTCCACAAGGCCTGCGACTAGTAAACCCTCTCCCTCCAGGGGAGAGGGGTGACTAGGCCAGAAAAGCCGAGAAGAAGACCAGCCCTCCGGCGAAGGTCAGAAGGAAGAGTCGGACGTCTTCGGAGGCGGGAATCAAGCGGTCCATGGGCCGGGGTTAACGCGCTCTTTACCACGCCGGCAAGGGCCCGAAGCGGGCTTTAACGCCCCTGTCCCGGCGCGGCACAAAGGCCCCGCCGAACCTTCCGCGCGGCCGGGACTCGCCTGCCGCCGCCGCCCTCCTCTATAGCCGGGCCATGGCCGGCGAAGCACCGATCCCGAACGTCGACGAAGCGCTCGCCGCCTCGGTCCGCGACCCGCGGCTGATGCAGGCCGGCCTGGCCCTGGTCGAGGGCCGGCTCGCCGTCGCCGAGCGGCTGCTCCGCCCCCACCTCAAGGAGAAGCCGACCGACATCGCCGCCATCCGGATGATGGCCGAGCTGGCGGCGCGGCTCGGCCGCTACGGGGATTCGGAGAACCTGCTCCGCCGGGCGCTCGAGCTGGCGCCGGCCTTCACCGCCGCGCGCGCCAACCTCGCGACCGTGCTCTACCGGCAGAACCGCCCGGCCGAAGCGATCGAGATGCTCGACTCGCTGCTCGACGGCGAGCCGGAAAATCCCGCCCACCAGAATCTGAAGGCCGCGGCGCTCGGCCGGATCGGCGGCTATGAGGAAGCGCTCGCGCCTCTACGCGGCCGTTCTGGAGCGCTTCCCCGGCCAGCCCAAGGTGTGGATGAGCTACGGCCACGTCCTCAAGACCGTCGGCCGCCAGGGCGAGAGCGTCGCCGCCTATCGCCGCGCCATCGCCGCCGCCCCGACGCTCGGCGAAGCCTGGTGGAGCCTCGCCAATCTGAAGACGGTCGAGCTCGGCGAGGCGGACGTGGCGGCGATGGAGTCGGCGCTGGCCGCGGCCGGCCTCGCCGAGGAGGATCGCTTCCATCTCCATTTCGCGCTCGGCAAGGCGCTCGAGGATGCCGGCGAGGCCGGAGCGCGCCTTCGCCCATTACGCCGAGGGCAACCGGCTGCGCCGGGCCGGGCTCGCCTACGACCCCGGCGAGATCGAGCGCCACGTCGAGCGCAGCGTCGCGCTCTTCACCCGCCGCTTTCTTCGCCGGGCGCGAAGGCCAGGGCTGCGCCGACGCGCGACCCGATCTTCATCCTCGGCATGCCGCGCGCCGGCTCGACCCTGATCGAGCAGATCCTCGCCAGCCATTCCGAGGTCGAGGGGACGATGGAGCTGCCGGACATTCCGGCCCTCGCCAAGCGCCTGGGCGGCCGCAAGCTCAAGTCGGAGCCGACCGCCTATCCCGAGAGCCTCGCCGGCCTCTCCGCGGCGGAGCTGGAGGCGCTCGGCGACGGAATATCTCGAGCGCACCCGAATCCAGCGCAAGACCGGCCGGCCCTTGTTCATCGACAAGCTGCCCAACAACTGGGCCCATGTCGGGCTGATCCACCTGATCCTGCCGAATGCGAAGATCGTCGACGCCCGCCGCCACCCGCTCGCCTGCTGCTTCTCCAACTTCAAGCAGCATTTCGCCCGCGGCCAGGGCTTCAGCTACGACCTCGCCGAGCTCGGCCGTTATTACCGCGACTATGTCGAGCTGATGGCGCCATTTCGACGCGGTTCTGCCGGGCCGGGTCCACCGCGTGATCTACGAACGCCTGGTCGAGGATCCCGAAGCCGAGGTGCGCCGCCTGCTCGACTATCTCGGCCTGCCGTTCGAGCCGGCCTGCCTTCGCTTCCACGAGAACGAGCGGGCGGTGCGGACGGCAAGCTCCGAGCAGGTCCGCCGGCCGATCAACCGCGAAGGCCTCGACCAGTGGCGAGCCTTCGAGCCCTGGCTGGAGCCGCTCAAGGACGCGCTGGGGCCGGTGCTGGAGGCCTATCCGAAGGCGCCGCAATCACCCCTCTCCCTCTAGGCAGTGTGGACTTTTGGGATTCCCATTGGGGGTGAAGTCTGATTCAAGGCTGTCTTTTGGAGGCAGTCATGGGTGCAATGGATCGGCTCATTCTTCGGGACGACCAGTGGGAGCGGATGTCGCGGCACATTATCGGCGACGAGAAGACGCGCGGTTCGTCGGGGCGCGACAACCGGATGTTCGTGGAAGCGGTGTTGTGGGTGGTTCGGACGGGGTCGCCGTGGCGCGACCTGCCGGACGTGTTCGGGTCGTGGAACAGCGCCTTCAGGCGGTTCAGCCGGTGGAGCCGCAAGGAGGTGTGGTGGCGCATCTTCGCGGCGATGTCGGACGATGAGGACTTCGAGTATCTGATCGTCGACTCCACCATCGTCCGGGCTCACCAGCACTCGGCGGGGGCCAAAAAGGGGGGCCTGAAGATCAAGCCATTGGCCTCTCCCGCGGCGGCCTGAGCACCAAGATCCACCTGGCGGTTCGCGGGCTCGGCTGCCCGGTGCGCTTCCACCTCACCGCCGGGCAGATGGGCGATGCGCCCCAGGCCGCCGCCCTGATCGAAGACCTGCCGGCCAGCATCGTCATGGCCGACACCGCCTACGATGCCGACTCCTTGCGCCGCATCATCGCCGACAAGGGCGCTCTTGCCGTCATCCCAAGCAACCCGTCGCGCGCTCGAAAGCAGCCCCTCGACAAAGCGCTCTACGCCCAGCGCCACCTCATCGAATGCTGCTTCTCGAGGCTCAAGCAGTTCCGGCGCGTCGCCACCCGCTTCGAAAAGACCGCGCGCAACTACCTCGCCGTCGTCACCCTCGCCGCAACCATCCTCTGGTTACGATAAGTGTCCACACAACCTAGGGCTTCCCCGTCACAGACCTCTCGCTGTCGCCATGCTCCTCGTGGTGAGTGCCCGGTCAGCGTCCCCTCCTCGAACAGGAAGCCGGCGATGTCGGGCTTGCCGGCGGCGTCGAGGACCGTCTTCATGATGATCAGCAGCGGCACCGCGAGCAGCGCCCCGGTCGTCCCCCACACCCAGGCCCAGAAGCTCAGGGCGACGAGGATCAGCAGCGGGTTGATGGTCAGCCGCCGGCCGACGAAGAAGGGGGTGATGAGGTTCGCCTCGACGAGATGGACGCCGATGAAGCAGAGCGCCGGAAGGAAGGCGTACCAGGGGTCGGCGAAGGCCATCAGCCCGCCCAAGGCGAGCAGCAGGGCCGAGGCGATCGGCCCGAGATAGGGGATGTAGTTGAGCACCGCGACGATCCCGCCCCACATCAGCGGGGTCGGCATGTCGAGCAGGTAGAGGATCAGCGCGACGGCGAGGCCCATGGCGATGTTCACGATCGTGATCGTGCCGAGATAGGTCGAGGTCGCGTCGACCACCTGCTGGATCGCCCGGGCCGTGGTCATCGCGCCGTCGAAGCTCGTCCGGGCGGTGATCGTCCGCCGGCGCATCCGGGTCCAGCCGGCGAGGAAGAAGAAGATCACCAGCACGGCGAAGAACATCTGGATCGCCGCGAACGGCGCCGAGGTGGCGATGATGTCGAGCAGCGAGTTGGGGGTCTCGAGCGCCACCGTCCGCTGGGCGCTGGCGCGGGCGCCGAACTGCTCGACGATGTCGTTGATGAACCGCTCGAGGTCCGAATAGACCTCCATCAGCGGCGCCAGCGTGTCGCGGACCCGGCCGATCCGCTCGGGCAGCAGCCGCACCCATTCGGCCGCCGGAAGGACGATCGAGGCGACGGCGACGTTGGCCATGGCGATGAGCACCAGCACGCAGATCGAGGGCGGCGAGCGTCGAGGGCACCCGCCGCCGCTCGAGCCATTCGAGCATCGGCACCAGCGCGATGGCGATGACCAGCGCGGCGGTGACCGGAAGGAAGAATTCGGCGCCGGCCCGAAGCGCGAACGGGACGCGCGAGGGCGAGGCCGGCGCCGGCGATCAGGGTCAGAGCGGCGAGCAGCCGGTCGCGGCGATAGGCGATCGCCTCCGGCTCCCAGGATCGGGATCGCCATGCTCGCCCGGCGTCGCTGGCCGGCACCGACCTCCTCGCCCTGCGAGCTTCTTCATCTTCCTTACCGCCGTCCTTCGAACTTGGCTTAAGCCCCGATGACTAATCGGCCGTTAACGCATTCTTAGCCACTCCCCCCGCATTAGCCCAGATCGAACCAAAGCTCGTGGGGGAGCTAGCAATGCGATATCAGGCTACGGGCGCCAAATCATCGGCCTTCCGCAAAAATGCAGCCTGCTGGCCGCCGCTCGCGGCGGTCTCCGCGGCGTGCTCGCGAGCCCGGCGCTCGCCGCCGGGACCCCCGCGGGCACCAACATCACCAACGTCGCCACCGCGACCTACGAGCTGCCCGAGCGGCGGCGAGGCCAGCGTCGATTCCAACGTCGTCACCCTCAAGGTCGACGAGCTGCTCGACGTCAGCGTCGCCTGGGGCGATCCGGCCGACGTCGCCACCTCGGCCGGGCGCGACCGGCCAGCTGCTCAAGTTCACCGTCACCAACGGCGGCAACGGCGCCGAGAGCTTCACCCTCGCCACCGTCGCCAATGGCGGCGGCGACGATTTCGACCCGGCGGTCACCTCGATCGTCCTCGATACCAACGGCAACGGCGCCTACGACGCCGGAGTCGACACCGTCTATTCGAGCGGCAGCAACGATCCCGCAGCTCGACCCCGACCAGTCGATCACCGTCTTCGTCCTCTCGACCATCCCGGCCGGCGCCGGCGACGGCCATCGCGGCCGGATCGACCTCACCGCCGTCGCCAAGACCGGCTCGGGCGCGCCCGGCACCAGCTTCGCCGGCCTCGGCCAGGGCGGCGGCGACGCCGTCGTCGGAGCGACCGGCGCGGATGCCGAGGACGACGGCTATTACCGGGTCGCCAGGGCGAGCGTCGCCTTCGTCAAGAGCGCGACCGTCGCCGACGCCGTTCGGCGGCACCGCCGCCGCGCCCGGCTCGACCATCACCTACACCCTGGCCGCGACGGTGAGCGGCACCGGCAGCCTCGCCAACCTCCGGGTCGCCGACGCCGTGCCGGCGGGCACCACCTACCAGGCCGGCTCCCTCACCCTCGAGGGCGCGCGCGCTCACCGACGCGGCCGACGCCGATGCGGGGAGCTTCACCGGCACCGCAATCAACGTCGGCCTCGGCACCGTCGCCGCCGGCTCCACCAGGACCATCACGTTCCAGGTCAAGATCGACTGAGAAGGATGAACGCCATGAAGATCCTGCTTGCGCTGCTCGCGCTCCTCGCTCCCGCCGCCGGCCTTCGCGGCCGACGACGTCTCGCTGACCAGCAAGGTGTTCGTCGAGCGGGTCAAGCCCGGCGCCGACGGCAAGCCCGTCACCGTCCGCGAAGAGCCCGGCGTGGTCACTCCGGGCGACCGGCTCGTCTTCGTCCTGAGCTATCGCAACGGCGGCGCCGCAGCCGGCCACCGGCTTCACCCTCACCAACCCGATTCCGCCGTCGGTCGCCTTCACCGGCACCGACGATTCGAGCGCCGCCGTCTCCGTGGACGGCGGCAAGAGCTGGGGGCGCGCTCGCCTCCCTCAAGGTCGTGCAGGCGGACGGCACCAGCCGCCCGGCCGTCGCGGCCGACGTCACCCACATCCGCTGGTCGTTCGACCAGCCGATCGCCGCCGGCAGCGGCGGCGAGCTCAGCTTCCGGGGCGTCGTCGAATAATTTCGTAACCCGCATCCGGGCGCCGGCGGGGGGGATATTGGCGCCTACTGGAAGACGATTGGACCAGAGATGACCAGAAACATGCGATTGCTCGCCTCCGCCAGCGTGCTGGCGGTGTCGGCGATTGCGGTCACCCCCGCCTTCGCGGCCGGGACGACCGCCGGAACCACCGATCACCAACAGCGTCACCCTCGACTATAAGGTCGGCGGCATCGACCAGAACCAGGTGACCGCCAGCGACAGCTTCACGGTCGACCGCAAGGTCAACCTGACCGTCGCCGAGAGTCGGCACCGCGACGACCAGCGTCTCGCCCGGGCCAGACCGCCGCGGTGACCGCCTTCACCGTCACCAACGCGTCCAACGCTCCGCTCGACCTCGCGCTCGCCGTGACGCCAGCTGAGCGGCGGCACGGCGGCGCATGGCGGGACCGACAATTTCGACGTCATCGAACATCAAGATCTACGTCGATACCAATACCAACGGCAGCTACGACCCCGGCACCGACGTCGAGATCACCTATCTCGACCAGGTCGCCGCCGACGCCAGCAGGACCGTGTTCGTGGTCGCCGACGTGCCGCTCGGCCGCTCGACCAACGACGTCGCCGGCGTCCGGCTGACCGCGACCGCGTCGGAAGCGACCGCGGCCGGCTCGCTCGGCGCGACCGTCACCCAGACCAGCGGCGCCAACACCGCCGGGGTCGACACCGTCTTCGCCGACGGCAACGCCGAGCGGCAACGTCGCGCGCGACGGCATCCACTTCGCCGAGGACGATTACACGATCCTGGCCGCGTCGCTGACCGCGACCAAGACCAGCCGGGTGATCAGCGATCCGTTCAACGGCACGACCGACCCGAAGATGATCCCGGGCGCGGTGGTCGAATATTGCATCGCGGTGGCCAACGCCGCGGGCAGCGCCACCGCGACCAACGTCAACGTGTCCGACGAGCTTGCCGACGGAGACGACCTACGATGCCGCGTTCGGCATCAAGCTCAACGGCACCGTCACCGGAGCGACCTGCAACGCCGACGGCGTCGCCGGCGGCTCCTATGCCGCCGGAATCGTCAGCGGCACGCTCAGCGACATCGCCGCCGGCGTCACCCGGACGCTCGTCTTCCGGGTGATCGGTGAACTAAGCGGACGAGGGGAGGAGCGGCGACGTGTCGGCGACACGGCGCCCCCTCCCCTTCCTCGCGATGGGACGCGACCACTCCACTTTCCGGGGGCGATTCTGCTCGCCCTGCTGACGGCGCTCTGGCTCGCCGTCGCCGCGCCCGCGCTCGCCGCGGGCGTGCTGAGCCATCGCACCATCTCGAACGTCGCGACGATCGAGTGGGATGCTCGCCGGCGGCCGGACGAGCCAGCAATCCAACCGGGTCGACCTCAGCGTCGGCCCGAGCCCGCTGCCGCTTTCCCTGTCGGTCTATCGCTTCGCCTCGAACAGCGCAGACGATCTCGCTCCCGGTCAGCGCGCCGCAATGCGGCGACCGCCGGCGCTCGAGCCGCGCTCGCCGCCGCCTGGCAGGGCCGCGAGTCTCGAGCCGGCGTCGCTGCTCGCCGTCGTCCGAGATCCTGCCCGGGCGAGCCCTTCCTCTTCATGGTCGAAGATGACCGGCCGCAACCAGGATCCCGGCGGCGATCGAGATCGATCGACGTCGTCGTCCGCGCCCGAAGCGGCGACAGCGAGGCCCTGACCGTCTTCGAGACCGCGGCCGATTCGGGCAAGCTTCGCCGGCTTCCTCCAGACCGTCCAGAGCGCCGCCGCCGCCGGCGGCGACTGCCGGCTCGCCGTCGAGCCCGGCGACCTGCTCACCGTCGAGAGCCTCAGCGCCGATCATCGCACGACCGCCGCCACGGCCACCCTCGACGTGCTCGCCGATCCGTTCGGCTACGTCTTCGACAGCTTCGACGGCAGGGTCCTCAACGGCGCCCGGGTCACCCTGATCGACGATGCCACCGGCCAGCCCGCCGAGGTCTTCGGCGACGACGGCAATTCCGCCTATCCGAGCAGCGTGATCACCGGCGGCACCGTCACCGACGGCGGCGGCACGGTCTACAATTTCGCGCCGGGCCTCTACCGCTTCCCGCTGATCCGGCCCGGCAGTCTACCGGCTCCGGGTCGAGCCGCCCTCCGGCTACAGCGCGCCTTCGGTCCGCACGCCCGCCGACATGGCGGGCCTTCGCACGCCCGAAAGGCCGCCCCTTCACCATCGTCGAGGCCTCCTACGGCCGGCCTTTCACCCTCTCCGGCCCCGAGCCGGTGCGGATCAGCATCCCGCGTCGACGGGCCGCGCGCTCCGCTGCAGCTCGTCAAGCAGGCGTCGCGGGCGACCGCCGAGCCCGGCGAGGCGCTCCTGTTCACGATCGAGGTCCGCAATGCCGATGCCCGGCTGCCCACCGGCACGGTCCGGGTCACCGACCTGCTGCCGCCGGCGCTTCGGCTGCGCCCGGCGAGCCTTCGGGTCGACGGCCTGCCGGCGACGGCCGAGATGGCCGGCGACGGCTCCAGCTTCACCGTCTCCCTGCCCTCGCTGGCGCCCCGGCGAGCGCCGGCGGATCAGCTATGCCGCCGAGGTGAGGCCGGGCGCCGCCGACGGCGACGCCGTCAACCGGGCCCAGGCGGTCGGCGACGGCGGCCTCGACCAGCAACGTCGCCGACGCCGCCGTCCGCATCCGCCGCGACTCGATCGCCGGCCGGATGACGATCCTCGGCCGGGTCACCGACGGCGGCTGCGGCGCCGATCCCGCCAAGGCCGCCGGAGTCGCCGGAGTCCGGGTGATGCTCGAGGACGGCAGCTACGCCGTCACCGACCGCGACGGCCGCTACCATTTCGAGGGCGTGACGCCGGGCACCCACGTCGTCCAGCTCGACGACATGACCCTGCCCGCCGACCGCGCCGCGGCCGACTGCGCCCGCAACAGCCGCTCGGCCGGCCGCGCCTTCTCGCGCTTCGTCGACGGCCGCGGCGGCGCCCTGAAGCGGGTCGATTTCAAGCTCGTCGCAGGTCGCGCCGCGCGCCGGAGCCGCGGCCGCGGCCGCCGGCCCCGGCCGGCGCCGACGAGCGATGCCGCCGCGGCCGGCGCCGAGCGCGACTGGCTGGCCGGCGAGGAGCCGGGAATCGCCTGGCTGTTCCCCGAGCCCGAGCACAATCCGCGCGCGCCGATCGTCCGGGTCGCGATCAAGCATCTGCCGGGCCAGAGCGTGAAGCTGCTCGCCGGCGGCCGAGCCGGTCGATCCGATCGCCTTCGACGGCAGCCGCAAGAATGCGGCCGGAACCGTCGCCGTCAGCGTGTGGCGCGGCGATCCCGATCGAGGGCCGCCAGACCGAGCTCGTCGCCGAGGTGCGCAACGCCGACGGCAGCCTCGCCGAGACCCTGCGCCGAACCGTCCGCTACGGCGCCAGCCCGATGCGCGCCGAGCTGCTTCGCGACAAGTCGCGTGCTGGTCGCCGACGGAGTCACCCGCCCGGTGCTTCGCCGTCCGCCTCACCGACCGCGACGGCCGCCCGGTCCGCCACGGCCTGACCGGCGATTTCGAGGTGCCCGCGCCTTATTATCCCGCGGTCGAGGCCGACGCCCAGCAGGCGCGCCAGCTCGCCGGCCTCGAGCGCGCCCGCCCCTTCTGGCGGGTCGAGGGCGAGGAGGGCATCGCCTATATCGAGCTCGAGCCGACCACCGCCTCGGGCACGGTCAGCCTGCGCTTCAACTTCCGCGACGGCGAGGCGGCAGCGCGAGCAGCGGCTCGAAGCCTGGCTCGATCCGGGCCAGCGGCCGTGGACGATCGTCGGCCTCGCCGAGGGAACGCTCGGCTACAACCGGCTGCAGGGCAAGGTCGAGGATCTCGGCGAGGACGACGACAAGCTGCTCACCGACGGCCGGCTCGCGCTCTACGCCAAGGGCCGGATCCGCGGCAAATGGCTGATGACGCTGGCCTATGACAGCGACAAGGAAGAGGACGAGACCCGCTTCGGCGGAGTCATCGATCCCGATGCCTATTACACCGTCTATGCCGACCGCAGCGAGCGCCGCTACGACGCCGCCTCGGTGCGCAAGCTCTACCTGAAGCTCGAGCGGCCGCAATTCTACGCTCTGTTCGGCGACTATGAGACCGGCATCGACGAGCCCGAGCTCGCCCGCTACGTCCGCGCCTTCAACGGCGTCAAAGCCGAATATCGCTCGGACCGGGTCTCGGCGATCGCCTTCGCCGCCGACAGCCCGAACCGCCACCGCCACGACGAGATCCAGGGCAACGGCCTCAGCGGCCCCTATGCGCTCGGCGCCCGCAACATCCTCGCCAACTCGCGAGCGGATCTCGATCGAGGTGCGCGACCGGCTCCGCTCCGACCGGATCGTCGAGCGCCGCCTGCTCACCCGCCACGTCGACTACGACATCGACTATGTGGCCGGCACCCTGCGCTTCCGCGAGCCGATCCTCAGCCGCAGCTCCGGCCTCGACCCGCAATTCATCGTCGCCGATTACGAGGTGGACGGGATCGCCGAGCCGGACGGTCAATGCCGGCGGCCGGGCGAGCTGGCGCAGCCGCGACGAGAAGGTCCAGGTCGCCGCCACCGCGATCCAGCGATTCGAACGGCCAGGCGCGCACCAGCCTCGCCGGCGCCGACGTCCGCTACCGCCCCTCCGCCTCGACCGAGATCCGCGCCGAGGTCGCGGTCAGCGACAATGAGCCGAAGGCCGGCGCCGCGGCGCCGTCGGCCGGCACCGCCACCGCCTGGCAGGTCGAGGCCGAGCATCACGGCTCGCGCCTCGACCTGCTCGCTTATGCGCGCGAGCGCGAGGCCGGCTTCGGCCTCGGCCAGACCAGCGCGCGCCGAGAACGGCACCCGCAAGTTCGGCCTCGACGCCCGCGCCCGCCTCGGCGACACCTGGTCGCTGACCGGCAGCGCCTGGCACGAGGATTATCTCGGCAGCGACGCGCGCCGGATCGCCGCCCGGGCGCTGGTCGAATATCGCGGCCGGACCTCGCCGCGCGCGCCGGCCTCACCTTCGCCGACGACCGGCTCGCCGACGGCCGCAGCGCCCGCTCGACCATCCTCCAGCTCGGCGCGACCAAGCGGCTGCTCGACAACAAGCTCGAGCTCGACGGCCAGACCGAGATCCCGCTCGGCAAGGCGGAGAGCATCGACTTCCCGGCCCGCCACCGGGTCAGCGCCCGCTACGCCGTCACCAGCGACATCCAGCTGGTCGGCGCCTACGAGATCGCCGACGGCGAGACGATCGACGCGCGCACCGCCCGGATCGGCTTCGACCTCCAGCCCTGGGCCGGCGCCCGGATCGCGCGTCAGCGGCAATTTCCAGGACATCGCCGAATACGGCCCGCGCAGCTTCGCCGCCTTCGGCCTCTCGCAGTCGCTGGTGCTCGACGAGCATTGGTCGGTCGACTTCTCGGTCGACGCCAACAAGACGCTCGGCGGGATCGATCCCGGCCCGGGTGCTCAACCCGCTCCACCCGGTCGCCAGCGGCGGCTTCGTCGGCGGAGCGGCGGGAACGCTGACCGAGGATTTCACCGCGGTGACCGCCGGCGCCACCTACCGCGCCGGGCCGCTGGAGCGTCACCGGCCGCGCCGAATATCGCGCCGGCGACCAGGGCGACCGCTACGGCGTCACCGCCGCGGCGCTGCGCCAGATCGGCGAAGGCGAGGCGATCGGCGGCGCGTTCAACTGGTTCACCGCCAAGGGCGCCGACGGCGCCGAGACCCGCACCGCCAACCTCCAGCTCAGCTGGGCCCATCGGCCGGCCGGAAGCCGCTGGTCCTGGCTCGAGAAGTTCGAGCTGCGCGAGGACCGGGTGGCCGGCGCCGTCGCCGGCCGGCCCGGGCCGATCGGGATCCCGCTCGACGATCAGCGGCGACGCCCGCTCGCGCCGGGTGGTCAACTCGCTCTCGGTCAACTACACCGCGGAAGGCCGCTCCGAGATCTCGGTCTTCTGGGGCTCGCGCTACGTCTCCGAGAAGTTCGGCGACCAGGATGTCGGCGGCTGGAGCAACGTCGTCGGCGCCGATTTCCGCTTCGACCTCAGCGACACGATCGACGTCGGCGTCGCCGGCACCGTCCGCGGCGGGCTCGGCGGCCGCGCCTTCGCCTGGTCGGCCGGGCCGAGCCTCGGCTTCACCCCGTTCGAGAATGGCTGGCTGTCGGTCGGCTGGAACCTCGCCGGCTTCCACGACCGCGACTTCGAGGAGGCCCGCTACACCCGCAGCGGCCCCTATGTGACGATGCGCTTCAAGTTCGACCAGCTGTCGCTGCAGTCGCTCGGGCTGGGAGCCCGGTGATGCGGCTCATCCGCCTCCTCGCCTTCCTGCTCGCCGCCTTCGGCTTCGCCTCGGCCGCGAACGCGCAGCTGACCTTCCAGCTGCGCACCGGCGATCCCGTGTCCAACGTCCAGTCGATGCCGATCGACAGCAACAATTGCGCCGGCTCCGGGCCGAGGGCGATGTATGTCGGCGGAGTCATCACCAACAGCGGCGCGACCACGGTCAACAACATCGTCGCGACGATGAGCGGGGTGACCGGCAATTTCGCGCTCGGCCAGGCCGCCGCCCAGGCGGTCGGCTCGCTCGGACCGGGGCAGAGCACCGGCGTCTATTGGCATGTCGATTATGGCTGCAGCATCTCCACCATAACCTCGACGATCGCGATCACGTCGAGCACGGCCCCGGTCTCGCGCAACGTCGGCCTCGGCACGGTCAGCTCGATCAGCGCCAATGCCGGCGGCAACGTGCTTTCCTCGACCCTCGGGCCGGGCGCGGTGGTCGGCCAGACCATCTGGTTCGACGCCTCCTACGATTTCGGCGGCACCGACGTCGGCGACGAGTTCATCCTCCAGCCGGCGGGCAATCCGGCGTTCGACGCGGTCTGCTTCCGCCTGGTCGGGACCGAGATCCGCGCCAGCAACATCACGCCGATCACGGTCGGGACGACGAACCGAATCTATTTCCGCCAGACCCAGAAGCAGTCGGGCAACGGCTATTACGCCACGGTGCGCTACTTCTTCGAATATCAGTGCGCCGGAGCGACCACCACGGCCCGCCCCTACGCGACGATGACCTCGGGCAACGCGCTCAAATATACCGGCAATTACGACGGCGCGAGCAGCTTCAGCATCAGCTTCCCGGGCGCGACCAACCCGTTCACGATCAGCAAGGCGCAGGACATAAGCAGCGCCGTCGCCGGCACCGCGGCGACGGTCAAATATACGATCACCGTCAGCAACCCCTCCGCCTATTCGAGCCGTATCTCCCAATTCGTCGACACGCTCCCGGCCGGCGCCCGGTTCCTCGCGCTCGATTCCGCCAGCAACGTCACGGTCGCCAACTCGAGCAGCATCCCCGCCGCCAACGCCACCGGCACGCTGACCTTCACCGGGAGGCAGGACCAGTCCTACCTGATCGCCGCGGGCGGCACGGTGAGGCTGATCTACACCGTCCAGATGCCGTCCGCCGCCGGCAGCTACACCAACAGCGCCCGGGCCGTGTTCGGAACCGCGACCACCTCGACGGTGAGCGCGACGTTCAACGTCGTCACGCCCGCGCCTCTGACCATGGTCAAGTCAAGCCAAGCGAGCACCGACCCGGTCAACGGCGTCGTCAACCCGAAGCTGATCCCCGGGGCGCGCGCCGCCTATACGGTGACGGTCGCCAATCCCAATGCGTTCGCCACGACCGCGGACAGCATGATCATCCTCGATTCGACGCCGGCCAACCTGTCGCTCTTCGTCAGCCACATATCGGGCTCGAGCGGCGGCCCGATACGCTTCCAGAACGGCGCCACCGCCTCCGGGCTCACCTACACCTTCACCAGCCTCGCGAGCACGACCGACGACGTCGACTTCTCCAGCGACGGGGGCGCCACCTGGACCTACGTCCCGACCCCCGACGCCCAGGGCGCCGACCCGGCGGTCAACCGGATCCGGATTCGCCCGAAAGGCGCGATGGCGGCCAATTCGAGCTTCAGCCTGCTGTTCGGCTACGTCATCCGATAGGCCGCTGGTGCCCCCGGCCGGAATCGAACCGGCACTCCTTGCGGAACTCGATTTTGAGTCGAGCGCGTCTACCAATTCCGCCACAGGGGCACTCGAGCGCGCCTCTAGCCGAGCGGGAGGCGGGCCGCAATGACCCGCCCGCCGGGCCTCAGGCGAAGACCTGGCCGAGATCCTCGCCCTTGGGATCGGGGCCGAACCGGTTCGGCCCCCGGGTCCCCGGCAGCACCGCGAACACCAGCAGCACGATGAAACCGACCATCCAAAGCAGGTTGAAGATCGCGACCAGCGCTTCCGACTGAGCCGCGCTGAGAATCACGCTGAGAAGCCACGGACCATAGCCGATCATCAGCCACCAGCCGCTGCGATCGATGTCGTGGAGCCGGCGGATTCCCACGGCGATTGACGGGATCAGCAGGAACAGCCAGGTGAGCATGATCACGATCCCGACGATTCCGCCGCCGAGCATCGCGCCCATCATCCCCGCGCCCGGTTCGGCGCCGGTGGTGCCGGCGCTGCCGAAGGCGCCGAGAATCGCGCTTCCCATGAAGAGCATCAGCAGGGCGAAGAGGGCGAGGTAGACGAGGATCACCGCGAGGAAGAACAGCCAATATTCCTTGCGCCGCGAACGGCCCGAAAATTCGGCATAGCGCTTCAGCGGCAAAATCATCCAATGCATGGCAAATCCCCCTGCCGCATGATTGCGGTCGGGGGCCACTCTCCGAATTTGTACGGCCAGTTTCAACCGGGAATCTGAGCGGCCTCAGTTGCGCGGCGCCTGGCGCCGGTAGCTGAGCGCCTCGGCGACGTGGATTCGCCGCACCTCCTCGCTTCCCGCCAGGTCGGCGACGGTCCGCGCCACCCGCATCACCCGGTGGAAGCCGCGGGCCGAAAGGCGCATCGCCTCGGCGGCCTGGGCGAGCAGGCGCCGGCCGGGCTCGTCGGGGGTCGCCACGGCTTCGAGCCGGTCGCCGTCCGACTTCGGCGTTGGTTCGGATCCCCTGCCCCTCGTAGCGCGCGGTCTGGACCGCCCGGGCGGCGCCGACCCGTCGCGCGACCTCGGCCGATCCTTCCGATGGCGGCGGCAGGACCAGATCCGCCGCGGCGACCGCCTGGACGTCGACATGGAGGTCGATCCGGTCGAGCAGCGGACCCGACACGCGCGCCTGATAATCGGCGGCGCAGCGCGGCGCCCGCGAGCAGGCGAGCGCCGGATCGCCGAGATGGCCGCAGCGGCACGGGTTCATCGCCGCGACCAGCTGGACCCGCGCCGGAAAGGTGACATGGGCGTTGGCCCGGGCGACGCTGACCGTTCCGGTCTCGAGCGGCTGGCGCAGCGAATCGAGGGCGGAGCGCTGGAATTCGGGCAGCTCGTCGAGGAACAACACTCCGAGATGGGCGAGGCTGACCTCGCCCGGCCGGACCTTGAGCCCGCCGCCGACCAGCGAGACCATCGAGGCGCTGTGGTGCGGCGCCCGGTAGGGTCGGGTGCGGATCAGCCGGCCGCCGGCAAGGGTGCCGGCGACGCTGGCGATCATCGACACCTCCAGCGCCTCGGGCGGAGTCAGCTCGGGCAATATGCCCGGCAGGCAGGCGGCGAGCAGCGACTTGCCCGCGCCGGGCGGCCCGACCATCAGCAGATTGTGGCCGCCGGCCGCCGTGATCTCGAGCGCGCGCTTGGCCGTCTCCTGCCCTTTCACCTGGGCGAGGTCGGGGCCGAGGCCCGGCGGCTCCGCCTCGCCCGGGGCCGGCGGCGAGAGCACCGAGCTGCCGCGGAAATGGTTGAGCAGGGCGATGAGGTCGGGCGCCGCGACGATCTCGACGTCGCCGGCCCAGGCCGCCTCCGCCCCCTGGGCGGCGGGGCAGACGAGGCCGAGGCTTCGCGCCGAGGCGTTCATCGCCGCCAGCAGCACTCCGGGCGACGGCGCGATCCGGCCGTCGAGCCCGAGCTCGCCGACGGCGACATAGCCGGCCAGCGTCTCCGTATCGATCGCCCCGAGCGCCGCCAGCATCCCGAGCGCGATCGGCAGGTCGTAATGCGACCCCTCCTTGGGCAGATCCGCCGGCGACAGGTTGACCGTGATCCGCTTGGGCGGAAGCGACAGCCCGATCGCGGCGAGGGCGGCATGGACCCGCTCGCGGCTCTCGGCCACGGCCTTGTCCGGCAGGCCGACGACGAGGAATTTCGGCAGGCCGGCCGAGATCTGCACCTGCACCTCGACCGCCCGAGCCTCGAGCCCCAGGAACGCCACCGTGGCGACATGAGCGACCATGAAGTTCAAGCCCTCCCTGCGGCCTTTTCGGGGGATAGGGATGCCGGAGTCAACGCTTTCGGCGAACGAACCCTGCGGCGGATTGACCTCCTCGGCGAGATCATCGACAGCCGATTCGATCGAAGGCGGACGAAGCGTCTTGCGCGGCTAACACAGCTTTCCCACATCGGGCCCATGGGCAAGATCGACTGGCGGCACCTGACGAATTACCCGGCGGTGCGGAGCGCCCTGGTCGTGCTCGGCTTCATCCTGATCGGGCTGACGCCGGTGGTCGGACCGATTCCCGGACCGGGCGGCCTGGTCGTCTTCGCCGCCGGGCTAACCCTCGTCCTGAAGTACAGCGCCTGGGCGAAGCGCTATTACGTGCGCTTCAAGCGCCGCCACCCGAAGAAGGGCGACTGGGCCGACTGGGGGCTGAGGCGGGCCAGCGCGAAGCGGCGGCAGGAGCTCGCCAAGGCGCAGCAGGAATTGACTTCCGGGGCCGATTTGCCTAACGGGACCGGCAACGAAGGCCGCTCTCGCGGGGGTGCCCATGAAAGTAGTGCTTTCATGGGGTCCCAGGGCGGCCCTTTTAATTTCGATATTCGAGGTAAGAGCGATGAAGCGCACCTTCCAGCCGAGCAATCTCGTGCGCAAGCGCCGGCACGGCTTCCGGGCCCGGACGGCGACCGTCGGCGGCCGCAAGGTCCTGGCCGCGCGCCGGGCGCGGGGCCGCAAGACCCTCTCCGCCTGAGCTCCCTCACCCGCCGAGCCGATTTCGTCGCCGCCAATCGCGGCCGCCGCGCCCCCATGCCCGGCTTCGTCCTGCTCGTCCGGCCGCGCGACGACGGCGACCCCTCGATCAGGCTCGGAATCACGGTGACCAAGAAGATCGGCGGAGCGGTGGTTCGCAACCGCATGAAGCGCCGTTTCCGCTCGCTGGCGCGCGAGGTGCTGCCGGCCCGCGGCATAGCCGGCGCCGATCACGTCCTGATCGGCCGCCAGGGCGGCCTCGAGCGCGATTTCGCCCTGCTTCGCTCCGAGCTCGAGAGCGCCCTGGCCAAGCTCGGGCGATGATCGCAAGGCTCTTCATCCTGGTCGCCCGCGGCTGGCAAATGGGCCCGTCCCGGGTGCTTCCGCCGAGCTGCCGCTACCAGCCGAGCTGCTCGGCCTATGCAATCACCGCGCTCCAGCGCTATGGGGCGCTGCGCGGCTCCTGGCTGGCCGCCAAACGACTGCTTAGATGCCACCCCTGGGGGGGCTCGGGCCCGGATCCGGTACCGTGAGAGGGAAATCAGGTTGAACGAACACCGCAACATGATCCTGGCGATCGTCCTGTCGGCGATCGTTCTGATCGGCTGGAGCTTCCTCAGCGAGATGTGGCTGCCGACCGCGCGCCCGCCCGCGACCAAGGTCGTCGACGGCAAGACCGTGCCCCTTCCCCAGCCCAAGGCCGACCCGACCGCCGACGCGCCGGTCGCGATCCGCGACCGCCGGCAGGTGCTGGCCGAGACTCCGCGAATCGCGATCGGACGCCGCATCTCGCGGGCTCGATCAACCTCAAGGGCGCCCGCCTCGACGATCTCGTCCTCACCACCCACCGCGAGGGCCTGGCGAAGGATTCGCCCGCCATCCGCCTGCTCTCCCCCGGCGGAAGCCCCGGGGCCTATTTCGCGAGCTTCGGCTGGGCCGGGACGAACGTGCCCGGCCCGGACACGGTCTGGACGGCGAGCGCGGCCCGGCTCGCTCCGGGCAGCCCGGTCACCCTGAGCTGGGACAACGGCCAGGGGCAGCTCTTCCAGATCGGCCTGGCGGTCGATGACGGCTATCTGTTCACGGTCGACCAGAAGGTGGTCAACCGCGGCGCCGGCGACGTCGCCGTCCGTCCCTATTCGGTGCTGAGCCGGATCGGGGTCTCCAAGGACCCGGATCCCTGGACCACCCATGCCGGGCCGATGGGGGTGTTCAACGGCGCCGCCGATTACGACAACGACTACAGCACCGTCGCGGAGGCCGGCGAGCGCCGCTTCAGCAGCCGCGGCGGCTGGATCGGCTTCACCGACACCTTTTGGCTGACCGCGGTGATCCCCGCCCAGGCGAGCGCGGTCGACGCCGCCTTCCGCCACAACCGCGCCAGCGACAGCTACCAGGCCGACGCCATCGCCCAGCCGATCATCGCTCCGCGCGGCAAGATATCGAGCTACACCTCCCATCTCTTCGCCGGGGCGAAGGAGATCCAGCTGCTCGACCGCTATACCGAGCAGCTCGGCACCCCGCTCGAGCAGGCGATCGACTGGGGCTGGTTCGAATGGTTCATGAAGCCGATCTTCTCGCTTCTGAACTGGCTCTACGCCCAGATCGGCAATTTCGGCCTCGCGATCATCTGCCTGACCCTGATCGTCAGGACCCTGATGTTCCCGATCGCCCAGAAGCAGTTCAAGTCGATGGCGGCGATGCGCGTCCTCCAGCCGAAGATGAAGGCGCTCCAGGACCGCTACAAGGACGACAAGCCGCGCCAGCAGCAGGAGATGCTCAAGCTCTACCAGGAGGAGAAGGTCAACCCGATGGCGGGCTGCCTGCCGATCCTGATCCAGATCCCGATCTTCTACGCGCTCTACAAGGTGCTGATGGTCTCGGTGGAGATGCGCCACAAGCCGTTCGTGCTGTGGATCAAGGACCTCTCCGCGCCCGACCCGCTGACTCCGGTCAACCTGTTCGGCTATTTGCCGTTCACGCCGCCCTCCTTCCTCGCGCTCGGAGTGCTGCCGATCCTGCTCGGGATCTCGATGTGGCTGCAGTTCAAGCTCAACCCGCCCGCCACCGATCCGGTGCAGCGGCAGGTCTTCGCGATCATGCCCTGGGTGCTGATGTTCGCGATGGCGCCCTTCGCGGCCGGGCTCCAGCTCTACTGGACGGTCAACAACGTCCTCACCATCATCCAGCAGAAGTGGCTGTACAGCCGCTATCCCGGGATGAACGCGGCGCCGGAAACGCCCGCGCCGGTCAAGTGAGCGACCCCGAGGCCGACCTTGGCGAGACCGCCCGGAAGCTCTTTTCCGGGCCGATCGCCTTCCTCAAATCGGCGCCCGGGCTCAGGTTCCTGCCCGATCCGGCCGCTCCCGAAGTGGCCTTCGCCGGCCGCTCCAACGTCGGCAAGTCGTCGCTGCTCAACGCCCTGACCAACCGCAACGGGCTGGCGCGCACCTCGAACACGCCGGGGCGGACCCAGGAGCTGAACTTCTTCGACGTCGGCGAACCGCTTGCGCTTCCGGCTCGTCGACATGCCCGGCTACGGCTTCGCCAAGGCGCCCAAGGACGTCGTCAAGCAGTGGCGCCAGCTGATCAACTCCTACCTGCGCGGCCGCCAGGTGCTGAAGCGCGCGCTCGTCCTCGTCGACTCCCGCCACGGCCTCAAGGACATCGACCTCGAGGTGATGAAGATGCTCGACGACGCCGCGGTCAGCTACCACCTCGTCCTCACCAAGGCGGACAAGGTCAAGGCGTCGGAGCTCGCCGCGGTCCAGGCCGCGACGGCGGAGGAAGGGCGCAAGCACCCGGCCGCGCATCCCGAGATCATCGTCACCTCGGCCGAGAAGGGCATGGGGATCGAGCGGCTGAGGACGGGTCGAGCGTGCTGGAGCGCCAGGTGGCTTGGCGTCAATAGCCCATCAGGGCCAGCACTTCCCTCCGGCTTCGCTCGTCCTCGCGGAAGACGCCCATCATCCGGCTGGTCGTCATCATCACCCCGGGCGTATGGACCCCGCGGGCGGTCATGCAGGCGTGGCTCGCCTCGATCACCACGGCGACGCCCTGGGGCCGCAGATGCTCGCAGATGCAGTCGGCGACCTGGGCGGTGAGCCGCTCCTGGACCTGGAGCCGGCGGGCGAAGCCGTGGAGGACCCGGGCGAGCTTGGAGATCCCGACGACCCGCTCGGCCGGCAGATAGGCGATCGAAGCCTTGCCGATGATCGGCGCGAGATGGTGCTCGCAATGCGACTGGAAGGGGATGTCCTTGAGAAGGACGATCTCGTCATAGCCGCCCACCTCGTCGAACGTGCGGCTGAGGTGATGGGACGGATCCTCCTCGTAGCCGCGGGCATATTCCTTCCAGGCCCGGCCGACCCGGGCGGGAGTGTCGAGCAGGCCCTCGCGGTCGGGATCGTCGCCGGCCCAGCGGATCAGGGTCCGCACCGCCTCCTGCACCTCCTCGGGCACGGGCAGCCTGGCGGGAGAGCGGACGAGATCGCCGTCGGCGGATTCGCGATGTTCGGCCATGATCCCCTTTCGCCGCGGCGGCGGTGGTGACCCCGACAGGATTCGAACCTGTGGCCCTCAGATTAGGAATCTGATGCTCTATCCTGCTGAGCTACGGGGCCGCGCCGCCTGAAGCGGGCCGAGTTAGGGCGAAGGACGCGCCGGGTCAATTCTCCTCGCCGGGCGGGACGACCGGGAAGGGCAGAGGGGCGATCGGGATGCCGTCGTCGAGCAGGCTCTCGGCCTCGGCGCGGGTCGCCTCGCCGTGGATGGCGCGGGCCTCGGCCTCGCCGAGATGGATCGCGCGGGCCTCGTCGGCGAAGCGGGTCCCGACGGCTTCCGAGCTTTCGAGGAGGCGCTTCTGGGCGGCGAGCAATGTTGCCAATGGTGCCTCGGAACGTGAATTGGAGCGGGGCCCGACGGCCGGCGCCATCGGCGCCTTGGCGACCTCGGGCGAGCCGCAGATCGGACAGGCGACGAGGCCCCGCCCGAGCTGCTCCTCGAAAGCCGAGGACGAGGCGAACCAGGCCTCGAAAACATGGCCTTGCGGCGTACATTTGAGATCGAATATGATCATTGCACCCGCTCCGGCGGCGGGATCGGCCGGCGGTGCGAGAGGGCCGGCAGGCGGGCGCGGACCCGGTCCACCTCGGCCAGGTCGATTTCGGCGAAGCCGATTCCCGTCCCCTCGCCCATGTCGAGCAGAACCTCGCCCCAGGGGCCGACGACGAGGCTGTGGCCGAACGTCTCGCGGCCGTCCTCGTGGCGGCCCGACTGGGCGGCGGCGACGACGAACACCCCGGCCTCGATCGCCCGCGCCCGCATCAGCACATGCCAGTGCGCCCGGCCGGTCGGAACCGTGAAGGCGGCCGGAATCGCCAGCAATTGCGAGTCGGCGTCGGTCAGCGCCCGGTAGAGGTCGGGGAAGCGCAGGTCGTAGCAGATCGAAAGGCCGAGCCGGCCCGCCGGCGTCTCGGCGACGACGGCGCGGGCCGCCCGGCGCGTACAGCGCGGATTCGCGCCAGCTCTCGCCGGTGGCGAGGTCGACGTCGAACAGATGGAGCTTGTCGTAGGTCGCCCGGACTTCGCCGCCCGACGTCGATCAGGAAAGAGCGGTTGCGAAGCTTCCCGCCCTCGCCGCCCTTGATCGCGAGCGAGCCGAGATGGACCCAGATCCGGGCGCGGGCCGCGGCCCCGCGCACCGCCGCGAGCACCGGATCCTCGCTTTCGGTCCTGAGGTTCGGCGCCGCCCGCGCCCGGTCGCGGTCGAGCAGGCCCGACATCTCCGGCGTGAACAGGATCGACGCGCCGCCGGCCGCCGCCTCCTCCACCGCCGCGACGAGGGCGCGCGCGTTGGCCTCGGAGTCGATTCCCGTCGTGGCCTGGTAGAGGGCGATGCGCGTCATCGGCACAGGTGGGACGCGCCGCGCCGGCAAGTCAAGGAGCGCCCTCAGCCCTCGGCGGCTTCCTCCTGGAGCATCGGGTCGAGGCGGCCGCTGCGCTCGAGCTCGGCGAGGTCGTCGGAACCGCCGACGTGGCGGCCGTTGATGAAGATCTGGGGGACGGTGGTGCGGCCGGGCGCGCGCTGAAGCATCTCCTCGCGCTTGCCCGGAGTCGAGTTGAGCTCATACTCCTCATAGTCGACGCCCTTGTCCTCGAGCAGGTGCTTGGCGCGCGCGCAATAGGGGCAGCCGAACTTGGTGTAGATCTCGACTCGGGGCATGGACGGCTCCTGGCAGGTGGAGGGCTTGGATGTAAACAACCCGGCGTCCGGCGATAGGTTCACCCGCCGGCCCCGTCGACCGCGACGACGCGGGCCCAGCAGAGTATCTCGACCGACGAGGCGCCCGAACGCTTCAGGGCCCGGGCGCAGGCCGAGGCGGTGGCGCCGCTGGTATAGACGTCGTCGACGAGGACGACGCGGCGGCCGGCGAGGCGCGACCGCGACTCGCCCGGAACCCTGAAGGCGCCGCGAACCGCGAGGGCGCGCTCGCGGCGGCCCAGCCCCTTGAGCGGCGGTGTCGCCCGGATCCGCCGGATGAGGTCGAGCTCGGCCGGGAGCCCCGAGCGCCGGGCGAGCGCCGAGGCGATCAGCGCCGCCTGATTATAGCCCCGCCGCCAGATCCGCCAGCGATGCAGCGGCACCGGCACGAGCAGAGGCTCGCCCGCGCCCTCCCGCGCGTCGAGGTGGCGGAGCATGAAATGGGCGAGGGTCTCGGCGAGGCCCGGGCGGCCGCTATATTTCAGCCGCAGCGCGACCTGGCGGGAGACGTCGCCATAGGCGACCGCCGCGCGCAGGCGCTCGAACGGCGGCGGCTCGGCGAGGCAGCGGCCGCACTCCCCCTCCCCTTCGAACTCGAACGGAAGGCCGCAGCGGCGGCAGCAGGGCTCGCCGAGGAAGGTCAGGCTCCGCCAGCAGTCCAGGCAGAAGCGGTGCGGATCGGCGACGATCGCGCCGCAGCCCGGGCAGCGCGGCGGAAGCGCGAAATCGAGCATCCGGGCGAACGCGAAACGAGCGGCGGCGGCCGTGGCATTCATGGCGGCAGTGTGGCGCGGGCGAACCGGGGCGGCATCACCCTCTCCCGTACTTACGGGAGAGGAGGGGCCCAAGCGAAGCTTGGGAGGTGAGGGTCTGTACACCGGACTTGGCAAGACCCTCACCTCCCGCCGCTGCGCGGCGGGCCCCTCCTCTCCCGCGAAAAGCGGGAGAGGGGTTCAGCTCCGCGGATCCTCGCCTCCATCGAGGATGATGAGGAGGGTTTCGATCACGCCGTCGATATTCTGCAGGATGTCATGATTCCAGAAGCGCACGATACGAAACCCTCTTTTGCGGAGGTATGCGGTGCGGGCCCGGTCGGACAGGGGATTGTGCTGGCCTCCGTCCGCCTCGACGATCAGCTTGCGCTCGAGGCAGGCGAAATCCGCGACGAATGGGCAGACGCTGTGCTGAGTGCGGAATTTCCAGCCAAGTCGCCGGCCCCGCAGGCGTGACCAGAGGAGGCGTTCGGCGTCGGTGGCAAGGCGGCGCAATTGCGCGGCGTGAGGGCTGATCCGACGCTTCACCGGTGGCATGGCGCGGAGAATATCACGCTCCCGCAGGCATCCAAAAAGCGCTTGCGACAAACCCCTCTCCCGCTCTTCGCCGGAGAGGAGGGGCCCAGCGAAGCTTGGGAGGTCAGGGTCTGTTCGTCGGACTCAGCAATACCCTCACCTCCCACCGCCTTCGGCGGCGGGCCCCTCCTCTCCCGCGAAGAGCGGGAGAGGGCAATTCCCGCCACCCCCAATTCTTCCCCGCCCGTTAGGGATATTTGAACGGCCCGGCGCGCATAGGGTCGCCTCGAAGGTCATGGGCGAAGCGAGGACGATGCCGGAACGCGTGCTGCTGCTGGGCGACGACCTGCGCGCCTTCCTCGCCATCGCCCGATCGCTGGGGCGGCGGGGAATCGAGGTCCATGCCGCGCCGTCCGATTTCTCCTCGCCGGCGCTGAAGTCGCGCTACATCGCCGCCGTCCATCGTCTGCCGCCGCATCCGCTCGACTCCAGGGCCTGGGAAGCGGCGCTGGCGAAGCTGATCGCGACCCACAATTTCCGCAAGGTGGTTCCGACCAGCGACAGCGGGCTGTTCATGCTTCGCCACCACGCCGCGGCCCTTGGCCGCGAGCGGATCGGGATCGCCAACGACGAGGCGCTCGAAATCTTCAGCGACAAGGCCAATACCCGCGCCCTCGCCGCGCGGCACGGAGTGGCCGTCGCCGAGGGCCTGCTGCTGGGCCGGGAATCCGACGCCGGGGCGGTGGCGGCGGCGCTGGGCCTGCCGCTCGTGCTCAAGCCGCGCGCCTCCTATGCCCTCGGCGACGTCAGGACCAAGCGATCGGCCATGGTCGTGCGCGACTCCGCGACGCTGGCGGAGCAGCTCGGCTCGGGCGCCTGGGACGGCTGCGTCGCCGAGAGCTTCTTCCCGGGCATCGGGGTCGGGGTCTCGGTGCTGGCGAGCGAAGGGCGGGTGCTGTTCGCCTATCAGCATTGCCGGCTCCGCGAGAGCTCGGAGACCGGCGCCAGCACCCGGCGGGTGAGCGAGAAGGTCGATCCGGCCCTGCTCGCCGCGGTCGGGCCGCTCGCCGCCGCGGCGCGGCTCGACGGGGTCGCCATGTTCGAGTTCAGGGTCGACCGCCGGTCCGGCCGCCACATATTGCTCGAGGTCAATCCCCGCTTCTGGGGCTCGCTGCCGCTGGCGGTCGCCGCCGGCGCGGATTTCCCGGCGCTGTGGTGGGACCTTGCCGTCCACGGCCGCGAAGGCGTCGGCGCCTATCGGGCCGGAATGGTCAAGGCCGACCTCACCGGCGAGTTCGACCGGGTCGTCGACCGCGTCGAGCGGCCGGAGGCCTGCGCGGCGCGGCGGCGGGCCTGCTCGGCACCGTCGCGCTGCTCGCCCGGCGGCGGCGCGCCGATTCCTGGGCGCCGGACGATCCCGCCCCCTGGCGGGAGGAAAGGCGGGACCTGGCCGCGCGGCTCGGCAGCGCGCTGCGCAAGCGGCTGCCGGGCCGGATCCGCCGTCATCGAATCCGCTTCGAGGATTTCGCCCGCCGCCTCTCCGAGCGCGCCGAAACGCGGCGCGTGAGGCTCGTCGTGGTCGGGCGCGACAATGTCCGGCGCAGCGCCTTCGCCGAGCGGCTGCTCCGGCTGCGCTGCGCCGGCCTGCCGGTCGCGGTCGCCTCGGCCGGCTACATGCCGAGCCGCGGCGCCCTTCCCGACCCTCGCCACCCTCGCCGCCGCCCGGGAACTCGGGGTCGACCTCTCCGGCCACAGCTCGAGCGCGCTATCGGCGGAGGCGATCGAGCAGGCCGACGCTCTGGTCCTGCTCGACGCGGATGCCGAATGGCGGGTCCGCCAGATGTGCCCGGACTTCAAGGCCGCGACGGTCAGCCTCGCGGAGGCCGAGTCCCTCGCCGACGTCGCCGCCGCCGTCGAACGCCTCGCGGCCGTGATCCGGCGAAGCCTCCAGCCGGCCCCGCCCCCGCCCGCCCTCGGCGAGGCGCCGGCCGCCCGCCGCCAGGCCGCCTGACATGGCCCCCGCGACCGACCCCACTCCCCGCAACGCGCTCTACCGAAGCGCCATGGTCGCCGTGGCGATGCAATGGTCGCTGCGCTTCATCGGCCTGATCTCGGTCTTCATCCTCGCCCGGCTGCTGAGCCCGGTCGACTTCGGGATCATGGGCCTCGCCGTCGCGGCGCTGGCGCTGGTCGAGCTGCTCGGAGCGGTCGGCCTGTGGCAGGCGCTGCTCCGGATCAAGGAGTGGGACCGCGAGCATCTCGACACCGCCTGGACGATCCAGCTGATCCTGTTCGCGACGATGGGCCTGCTCGCGCTCGGAAGCGCGCCGCTGGTCGCCGATTTCTACGACCAGCCGGCGCTGACCGCGGTGCTCGCGGTGCTGTCGCTTCGCTTCCTCGCGCTCGGCCTCGCCAATATCGGAGTGGTCGAGTTCGACCGCAAGCTCGCCTTCGGCCGCGACCTCAGGATGCGGGTCGGCGCCCGCCTCGCCTCGTTCGTGGTGGCGATCGCAGCCGCCTTCTGGTTCCGCAACTATTGGGCGCTGGTGATCGGCCTGGTCGCCCAGAACAGCTTCTATTCGATCGCCACCTATATCTGCCATCCCTACCGGCCGCGGCTGTCGCTCAGGCGCCGCGCCGAGCTGCTCGGGACGTCGCTGTGGATCTTCGTCCATTCGGTGACCCAGACGGTACAGATGCAGATCGAGCGGCTGGTGATGGGCCGCTTCACCGGCCCCCACGTCATCGGCCTCTATTCGGTGTCGAAGGACCTGTCGGAGATCTTCACCCAGGAGATCGCCACCGCGCTCAACCGGGTCACCTTCGTCACCGTCGCCAAATCGGGCGAGCTCAACGAGGCGCCGCTGAGGACCGCCCAGATTCTCGGCGCCTATGCGATGATCGCGGCGCCGATGGGCTTCGGCCTCGCGGCGACGGCGGAAAGCGCGATCCCGCTGCTGCTCGGATGGGAATGGGTGGCGGCGGCGCCCTTCCTCCAGATCGTCGCCGTCTATTCGGCCTTCTACGCGGTCTACAAGGTGATCGCCTCGTCGCTCCAGGCGGCCGGCCATGCCCGGCAGGCGGCCTATATGTCGGGCGCCGGCGCCCTGTGCCTGGCGCTCGCCGTCGCCGGAGCGGCCTGGCTGTCGCCGACGGTGATGACCGTGGCCTTCGCCGCCTTCGCCGCCAATCTGCTGGTGCTCGGCAGCGGAATCGCGGTGATCGCCCGCTATTCGGGCCAGAACGGCTTCGCCCTCGGCCTCCACGTCTTCCGGCCGTTCGGAGCGGCCGCGGCGATGGCGGCGGCGGTCCGGATCCTCGGTCCCGACAGCGGCACCCCGATCCTCGACCTGCTCGGCGGAGTGGCGATCGGAATCGCCGCCTATCCGCTCCTCCTCCTCGGCCTGTGGTGGGCGAGCGGGCGGCCGGCGGGCGGCGAACGGGAGGTTCTGCTGTTCCTCGGCGAGGTCCGCCAGCGGCTGCGCCGGCGCCCCGCCGCGGGGGAGGCCTGAGCCATGGAGACGATCATCCGCCTCAGCGACTGGATTTACGTCCTTCTGAACGGCCTCGCCGGCCGCTCCTGGCTGCTCGACACCCTGATCACGCTTCCGCTCGACAACGACCTGGTCAAGGCCGGGCCGATCGGCGCCTGCTTCGTCTACGCCTGGTGGTCGTCGCGCGACGAGGCCGAGCTTCGCCGCCGCCGGGCGACCCTGCTCGTCACCATCGCCTCGCTGCTCTTCGTCATGGCGACGACCAAGACGATCGGCGACCATGTCTTCCAGCCGCGGCCCTTCGTCCACGCCGAGCAGGCCTGGCACCTCGAGGACGGCAAGCTCGTCGAGAGCGACATCATCCCCTATCGCCAGCCGCTCGCCGGCCAGGTCCGCGCCCGAACCGATTCGCTCAAGCGCGGCGAGATCGATTCCAACGACCTCGTCTCCTTCCCGAGCGACCATGCCGGCTTCTTCGTCGCCTTGTCGCTCGGCATCTTCTTCGCCTCGCGCCGGGCGGGCTCGATCGCCCTGGCCTGGACCGCGGCGATCGTCCTGCTTCCCCGCATCGTCACCGGCATGCACTCGCCGCTCGACATCGCCGCCGGCGCCGGCATCGGCGCCGGCTTCCTGCTCGCGGTCCAGTTCGCCGCCCGGCAAATCCCGCGCCGGGCGCCTCGATCCGATCGCCGGCTGGACCGTCCGGCACGAGGCGCTGGCGGCGGCCCTGCTCTTCTTCGTCATCGTCGAATTGGCCGAGACGTCCTCGGCGACGCCCGCGACCTGGCCGGCACCGGCGTCGACATCATCGAATATGTCGCGGGAGCCTGAGCCGGTGCGCCACGCCCTCGCCCTCCTCGCCGCGCTCGCGCTGGCCGCCTGCGGTCCGCTCGACCGCGAGGCGATGGTCGTCGCGCTCGAGCCGGGCTGGACGGCCGAGCTGGTCGCCGACGAGCGGGACGGCTTCGGCTCTCCCGACGGGCTGCTCTGGGCCGACGGAGCGCTCTACGTCGCCGACGAAGGCGGCTCGGCGCTCCGGTCCTGGCGGCCGGGGGCGCGGCCGGCGACCCTGGCCGACGCCGGCGCCGGACTCGCCTCCCCGGAGGACGTCGTCCGCGATTCCGCCGGCAACCTCTATTTCACCGACGACACGCGCGGCGGCCTGTGGCGGACCGACCGGCTCGGCCGGACGGCCGCCCTGGTCGCGCCCGGACCAGGGCCTGCCCTCGACCGAAGGCCTCGGCCTGTCCCCGGCCGGCGACCTGATCGTCGGCGACGCGCCCGGCCATCGCATTCTCAAGGTGGCGCCGGACGGGCGGGTCTCGAAGCTGGTCGGCGGGATCGCCAAGCCGGAGAGCTTCGCCTTCGACGGCGAGGGCAATCTCTACATCGCCGACAATCGCGACAACGTCCTCTATCGCCTGACGGCGAACGGCGTCCTGCAGCGATTGGTGGCGGACCGTGGCGATTTCTCGCCCGAATCGCTCCATTTCGCCGGCGGCGCGCTGTTCGTCACCGACAGCGACCACGGCAAGCTGTTCCGCTACACGCCGGCCGACGGGCTCAAGGCCATCGCCTTGTTCGGCGGCAGCTTCGCCAACATCCAGGGCATCGCCGCCGAGGAGAGCGGCGCCCTCTACCTCTCGGTGCAGAGCGACCTCCAGGGCCGCAAGGGCTATATCCTCAAGCTTTCCCGGCGGGCCGCCCGCGTCTAACGCAGGCGCGATGAGCCAGGACACGCCTTTCGACCGTGGGCTGCGGCGGCTGCGCCGCGATCGCGCCGCGAGCCGCTTCCACCGGGCCGATTATCTGCACCGGCTGATGGCCGACGAGCTGGTCGAGCGGCTCGGCTTCGTCAAGCGCGACTTCCGCCGGGCGCTCGATCTGGGCTGCGCCGGCGGCTATCTCGCCGGGCGGCTGCGCGAGCGCGGGCTCGAGGTGGTCGCCTGCGATTCCGGCGGCGCCTTCGCCCGGGCGGCGGGCGGGGTCCAGGCCGACGAGGACCGCCTTCCCTTCGCCGACGGTGCCTTCGACCTCGTCGTCTCGGCGGGCGCGCTCGACAGCGTCAACGACCTGCCCGGAGCGCTGCTGCTGATCCGCCGGGCACTTCGCCCCGACGGCCTGTTCCTCGGTGCCTTCGCCGGCGCGGGCAGCCTGCCGAGGCTGAAGCGGGCGATGCTGGCGGCCGATTCGGTCGAAGGCGGCGCCGCGCCGCGGGTCCATCCGCAGATCGACGTTCGGGCCGCCGGAGACCTGCTGACCCGGGCGGGATTCGCCCTGCCGGTGGTCGACGCCGTGCCGGTCGACGTCCGCTTCTCGGCCTTGCTCGACCTGGTCGGCGACCTGAGGGCGATGGGGGCGACCAACATCCTCGCCCAGCGATCGCGGCGGCCGCTCGGACGCCGCGCCTTGGCCGCCGCGATCGCCGATTTCGAGGAGGGCGAAGGTCGGACGACCGAGCGGTTCGAGATCCTCCACCTGCTCGGCTGGGCCCCCTCCCCCGACCAGCCCCGGCCGGCGCGGCGCGGCAGCGGCACGGTGTCGCTGGCCGAGGCGCTGAAGCGGCGGGAGTGACGATCAGCCGCTCCAGCAGGGGGATCAGCGGCTCGTCGGCGGGAGGCATGGCCAGCGTCCTCATGTCGGCGGGCAGCACCCAGGCCAACTCCGCGGCGTCGAGCGGGCGCGGCTCGCCGCTCCATTCGCGGCACAGATAGAGGAGCAGAAGCATGTGGCGGCCGGCGTTGTCGGCGCTGGCGAAGGCGGCGGGGCTGAGGGCCGCCACGTCCACCGCGATTCCCAGCTCCTCCTCGAGCTCGCGGACCAGCGCCGCCTCGGGCCGCTCGCCGGGCTCGACCTTGCCGCCGGGGAATTCCCACAGGCCCGCCATTGCCCGCCCCGGCGCCCGGCGCTGCAGGAGAACCCGCCCCGCGCCGTCGGCGAGCGCCGCCGCCACCACGGTGAGTGTCGGATTTTTTTGCAGATTCGAGGCCAGCGGAAGGACTCCGTTAACTCAAAGCGACTTATCCGAAGGGATGGGCGAGAGCCAGACGTGGGGAAGGTAAGGCCGATGCGACTCTTTGCAAAGCTGATCCGCGACACCAAGGCCGCCAGCGCCGTCGAATATGCGCTGATCTGCGCCCTGATCGTGCTGGCGATGATCGCCGGTTTGAACGCCGTCGCCGGCTCGACCATCGGGATGTGGAACGACGTTTCGAATAACGTCGTCAGCACCTCGAACTAACCGCAGGGCGATAACCTTTTGGAAACTTCCTTGGCCTAAATCGGAAGGGTCCGCCCGCGAAGTGGAACGGGGGGCGGTAGGAAGTGTGGACTTCCAAAGCTTTGGAACAGGAGACCGGAAATGAATTTCATTCGCAAGATTCTGCAAGAGCGAAAAGGGTGCCACCGCCATCGAGTACGGCCTGATCGCCGCTCTGATCGCCGTCGCCGCGATCGCCGCCATGCAGAACATCGGCACGAGCCTCGGCACGACCTTCAACACCGTCGCCAACGACATGTCGGCGGCGTAATCGCCTAACCAGCGATTTGCAATGGAGGCGGCGGAACCCAGGTTCCGCCGCCTCTTTTCTTTGGTTCAGGCCCGGTTGCCGTAGACGACCAGCTTGACCTTCTGGCCCGATCGCAGCGCCGCGCCGGAGCCGAGGCCGTTCAAGACCCGGAAGCGCTCCTCCTTATGGTCGTTATAGGCCATGCGGTTCGCCAGGCCCGCCACCGTGTCGCGCGGGCCGACGGTGACGACGTCGATCAGCCTCGGCCGGATCGCCGCCGCCTCGGACGCTCCGATCCGGGTCAGCGACCGAACCATCGGCTCGAACGGGCCGACTCCGCTCCCGGCCGGAGTGATCATGGCGAAATGATAGGCGGTGTCCGAATCCCAGCGATAGGCGATGATGGTGAGATCGACCTGGCCGGACTGGGTGTTGACCCGGGCGGTCGACCAGGCGGCGGGCAGGCCGTTGATCGTCGTCTCCCGCGGCTGGGCATAGGCGATCCGTGCCTTCTGGCCGACGATCGACTGGAAGGCCTGGCTGCAGATAGGCGCCGAGATCGCCCCGGAACGTTCCGCCGGAGAATTGCGCCTGGCCGCGCTGGCCGACGATGCTCACCGCCCGCACGCCGTTCTGCATGCCGTAGCCGTCGGGAACGGCGAAGCGCAGCCTGAGGTCGGGATGGGTGAAGGTCGCGGCCGTCGATCACGCCCTGCTTCGGATCGTCGTCGACCATGATGCCGTCGATCCGGGCGAGGAAGAGGTCGCGATTCCTGAGGCCGGTGCCCGCCCGCCCGGTGGCGCTCGCCGTCTTCGTCGCCCGGGTGACGCGGTCGGCGCTGAGCGGATGGGTCCGCGCCCAGCTCGGGGTCGAGCGCTCGTCCTTGCCGCCGACCGCCCTCGACTCGAGCGAGGCGGCGGCGCCGAGCGAGCCGAGGAAGCTGGCCGAGGCGGTCGGGTCGTAGCCCGCGGCGGCGATGTAGCGCACGCCGAGATCGTCCGCTTCCAGCTCCTGGCGGCGCGAGTAGCCGAGCACCAGCCCCTGGGTGACCTGGCCGGCGAGGCTGCCGAGCTGGCTCGAGCCGGTGACGGCGCCGAGCCCGACGGCGAGGATCTGGCTGAGCAGTCCGGCCCGCTTGCGCTGCGAGCTGTGGCGGGCGGCGATGTGGCCGGCCTCGTGGCCGAGCACCGAGGCGAGCTCGGCCTCGTCGTTGGCGAGGCCGACCAGCTGCCGGGTGACGTAGAGATAGCCGCCCGGCACCGCGAAGGCGTTCATCACCGGCGAGTTGAGCATGGTGATCCGGAAGGCGCTGCCGCCGCCGGCGATGTTGGTCTGGGCGGCGACCTTCGCGCCGACCTCGCGGACATAGGCGCTTCGAGCGCCCGGTCTCCTCGCCGCCGAATTCCTCGACGATCTGGGGATGCTGCTTGGCCGCGGTGGCGGCGGTGCTCTGGGAGATGCTGCGAGTCTTGCTTTGCGCCAGGACCGGGCCGGCGGCCGCGGCGATGGCGGCGAGCGAGACGGACAGCGCGCTCAGCGCTCTCATCTTCATGGCTTGATACTCCTCACACCGGGAGGGTTCCCTCCGCGTAAGGAACGGGAAGCTGACGGAGAGGTTCCTCTGCCTCCCCATGCGGAGCATGGGGAGGCGACTCAGGCGATCGCCAGATATTTGGCCCGGCGGTCGGCGCGGACCTCTGCGGCGGGAGAGGGCGGCGAGCGGTCGAGCTCCTCGCCGATCGCCTCGCCCAGAGCGGCGATCGCCTCGGCGGGGTCGCGGTGGGCGCCGCCGACCGGCTCGGGGACGATCCGGTCGATCACTCCCAGCGCCTTGCAGGTCCTGGGCGGTCACCCGCATCGCCTCGGCCGCGTCGGCGGCCTTCTCGGCGGTGCGCCAGAGGATCGAGGCGCAGCCTTCCGGCGAGATGACGGCGTAGACGCTGTGCTCGAGCATCAGCACCCGATTGGCGGTGGCGATGGCGATGGCGCCGCCCGAGCCCCCTTCCCCGACGATCGCCGCGACCATCGGCACGCCGAGCGCGAGGCAGGCCTCGGTCGAACGGGCGATCGCCTCGGCCTGGCCGCGCTCCTCGGCCTGGACCCCGGGAAAGGCGCCGGGCGTGTCGACGAGGGTGACGACGGGGATGGCGAAGCGGTCGGCAAGCTCCATCAGCCGGATCGCCTTGCGATAGCCTTCGGGCTTGGCCATTCCGAAATTGTGGGTGAGGCGGCTGGCGGTGTCGTCGCCTTTCTCGTGGCCGATCAGCATCAGCCTTGCGGCTGCCGAGCCGGCCGAGGCCGCCGACGATCGCCGAATCCTCGCCGAAGGCGCGGTCGCCGGCGAGCGGGATGAAATCGTCGACCAGGGCGGCGACATAATCCTTGAAATGGGGCCGGTCGGGGTGGCGGGCGACCTGGGTCTTCTGCCACGGGGTCAGCCGGCCGTAGGTCTCGCGGAGCATGCGCTCGGACTTGGCCTCGAGCCGGGCGATCTCGGCGTCGATGTTGATGTCGGAGCCCTCGGCGGTCTCGCGCAGCTCCTCGATGCGCGAGTCGAGCTCGGCGATCGGCTTTTTCGAAGTCGAGGAAGGTGGGCATGTCCGGGCGCGGGGTTAAGCGCGACGGGGCGTTGCGTCAACGAGCGGATGGCGGGCGTTGACGAGGTCGATCAGTCGGCGGCTGTCGACATGAGTGTAGATCTGGGTGGTGGCGATGTCGGCGTGGCCGAGCAGGAGCTGGAGGGCGCGAAGGTCGGCGCCGCCTTCGAGCAAATGGGTGGCGAAGGCGTGGCGAAGGACGTGGGGGCTGACCCGGTCCGGCGGGATCCCGGCGGCGGCGGCGAGCGCCTTCAGGAGCTGGTGGAGCCGGACCCGGCTGAGATGGGCCTTGCCCGAGGGGAAGAGCCAGAGGCTGTCGCGGGGGACGAGGGCGGCCCACTCGGCGACGGCGGCCCGGGCGCGGTCGGAGATCGGCACCAGCCGTTCCTTCGACGCCCTTGCCGCGGAGGATGAGGAAGGGCTTGTCCGGGTGGATGGCGTGGCGGGGCAGCGAGACCAGCTCGGTCGCCCGCAGGCCCGAGCCGTAGAGCAATTCGACGAGGGCCGAGAGGCGGAGCGGCCGCGGGGCCGGGCTCCTCGCGGCGGCGGCGGTCGAGCTCGGCGAACAGGGCGGCGACGGCCTCGTGGCCGAGGATCTTGGGCAGCGGCCGGGCGCCGGCGGGGCGGGGCAGAGCGGCGGAGGGATCGTCGGCGCGAAGCCCCTCGTCGTGGAGGAAGCCGAAGAAGCGGCGCAGCGCCGCCGCCTTGCGCGCGACGGTCGTCGCCTTGAGCGCAAGCCAGGCTTCGGAGAGGCGCTCGAGCTCGTCCTGCGAGGCGCCCGACAGCCGGCCGCCGAGTAGCTCGGAGGCGCCGCGAAGGTCGCGCTCATAGGCGTGGCGGGTGTTGAGGGCGGCTCCGGCCTCGGCGGCCAGCATCTCGAGGAAGGCGGCGATCAGCTGCCCGTCCTCTTTGGCGGCGGTCACAGCCGGGTCATCGCCTCGGCGGCGATCATCCTCGCCTCATATTCGAGGCCGACCTCCCTGAGCGCCCTGACGATCTGGTAGAGATGCTCGGGCGGGACCCCGCGCCAGCCTGGGGTCTGCATTCCCACCCCGGCGAGCAAGGCGACGGTGCCGGGCTGATCGGACCGCGCCGCGGCGGCGATGAGATTGGCCCAGCGGCTGCGCGGCGCCGGATCGACTCCGTAGGCGGCGGGATCGGACAGACGGCCGAGCCCGGCGAGAGCGGCGACCAGCATCCGGCCGCGATGGCCGTCGGCGGAATCGGTGAAGGTTTCGACCCGATCGGCGCCGAGATCGACGACGGCGCGCGGCGCGCCGACGGCGAGGATCGACCAGGCGCGCTCGCCGTCGTCCCCGTCGAGAGTGTCGGCGACGCTCCCCCAGCGCGCGGCGTAGCGGTCGTAGCCGGCGGTCATCATCGAGCCGAGCAGCTCGTCGGCGCGGTTGCCGTAATCGCCGGAGGGCGGGATCCGGGCGGCGGCGGCGGCGGTGAGGACGAAGCGCCCGTAGCGGCCGTCCCCCTCCCCCCACAGGTTGCGCATCGCGTCGATTCGGTCGCCGACCGAGCCGCCGACATAGGCTCTGCGCAGCCGGTCGCCGATGCTGCCCTCGATCTCCGAGGGATCGGTGGCGTCGGCGATCAGGCTGTGGATCTCGACCAGGGAGGCGTTGGAGAAGACCCCGAGCTCGGCCGCCCGCTCCGCCGCCGCGACCCTCTGCTCGAGCGGGACCATCGGCGCCCGAGCCTGCCAGGCCCAGACCGCCGGCCCGGCCCGGCTCATCAGCTCGGCCGGGAATCTCGAGGCCCGTCGCGCTGGCGAGGCCGAAGCGCCAGCTGCTCAGCTCGCTGACCCCCTGCCATTCGATGGTGACCGCCCGGCGGGTGTTGGTGCCGGCGCCGATCACCTTCTCGGCGAGCAAGGTGTCGATTCCGCCGCCGCTTCGGCGCCGGGCCTGCTCGATCAGCTGGCTGGCGCGGGCGGCGTCGCCCTCCAGCGACGCGCACATGGCGTCGGCGAGCGGCCACACCGGCTGGTCCGAAATCCTCCGGCCGGGGCCGACGAGCGGGCACAGAGCGGCCGGATCGGCCGTCGCGAGGGCGACCTGGACGGCGACGGTGAACATGCGCGGCGTGAACCGGTCGACGTCGATCGCCTGGACCAGCATCCGGGCGCCGTCGGCCTCGCCCATGCGCAGCAGCAGCCAGGCGCGCTCGGCGATCCAGTCGACGTCGTTGACCGAGCGGCGGCGCGGCGGCCTGCGAGAGCAGGGCGCGGCGGAGCAGGATCGACGTCCAGCGCGACGGCAGGGGCGCGTTGAGTCGGCCCATCAGCGCCGCTGAGGAAGCGGCCGTCGGCGTTGCCGAAGGCGTCGAGGCCGAGGCCGCGATTGTCGGGGCCGAGCGGGCCGACCGGGTTGGTCGGGCGGCGCGACGCCTCCGGCACCTCGATCGGCGGCGGCAGGTTCTGCTCGGCCAGCGCCTCCAGATCCTCGAGCGCGCTGTCCTGGACGGGAAGAGCGCCGGGAGCGACGGGAACGCTGCTCGCGGGCGGCGGCGGCGGCGCCGGAGTCGCCGGCGACGCTTCGTTGCCGGTGGGCGGTTCCTTCGGCGCGGGCGGAGGGGTCTCGCCGAAGCCCGGCGGCAACAGCGATTCCGGGGCCTTCTCGCGCTGGCCCGCGGCCGGGATGGCGAAGGCGAGGGCCGCGCCGCCGGCGAGGAGGAGGAGCCTAGCCCGCAAGGGCTTCATTGGTGACGTCCTGCTCGATCCGCTGGGTCGGCACCTCGGTGTCGCGCAGTGCCGAGCCAGACCAGCCAGCCGAGGAAGACGAGGAGAAGGGCGAGGAGGATCTTCGGCAGAATCGGTTTACGCCGCCGCGGCATTGGAGAGATACGCATGGCCGGCCTTTTGCCCCACGAGCCGCCCCCCTGTATAGCCCCTGCGGCAATGGCCGAAGCGCTTCCCCGATCCGAGGTCCCAATCGTCCTGATCGGGCTGATGGGGGCCGGCAAATCGACCGTCGGGCGCGGCTGGCGAGGCGGCTCGGACTCCCCTTCGTCGATTCGGACGAGGAGATCGAACGGGCCGCGGTCCACTCCATCCCCGAGATTTTCGACCGGTTCGGCGAGGCGAGCTTCCGCGACGGCGAGCGGCGGGTGCTGAGGCGGCTGATCGAAGGGCGAGCCCAAGGTGATCGCGACCGGCGGCGGCGCGTTCATGGACGAGGAAACGCGAGCGCTGATCCTCCGCCGGTGCCTCGCCGTCTGGCTCGATGCGGATGTCGACACGCTCGCGGCGAGGGTGGCCCGGCGGAGCCACCGCCCGCTGCTCGCCGGCAAGGACCCCCGGCGGCTGTTGGGTGAGCTCGCCGCGGTCAGGAACCCGGTCTACGCAGAGGCCCATCTGCGCGTGCTGAGCGATTCCGGGCCGCACGACCGCACGGTCGAGCGGATCCTCGAGGCCCTGGCGGAGCGGGCCCGGTGAAGCGGATCGAGGTCGGGCTCGGCGACCGAAGCTATGAAGTCGCGATCGGCGCCGGCCTGCTCGACCGCGCCGGCGAGCTGCTGGCGCCGCACGCCCGCGGCGGGCGGATCGTCGCGGTGTCCGACGACAACGTCTGGGCGGCGCAGGGGCCGCGCATGGCGGCGTCGGGTCTCGAGATCGTGCCGGTGGTGGTTCCGCCCGGCGAGGGAAGCAAGAGCTGGGCGCAGCTCGAGGCCCTGTGCGAGCGGCTGCTCGAGCTCGGCGTCGATCGGGGCGACACGATCCTCGCCTTCGGCGGCGGCATGGTCGGCGACCTCGCCGGCTTCGCCGCGTCGGTGCTGAAGCGCGGCTGCGCCTTCGTGCAGGTGCCGACGAGCCTGCTCGCCCAGGTCGATTCCTCGGTCGGCGGCAAGACCGCGATCAACGCCGCGGCGGGCAAGAATCTGATCGGGGCCTTCCATCAGCCGGCGGCGGTGCTCATCGATCCGACGACGCTCGACACCTTGCCTGAGCGGGAGCTCCGCGCCGGCTATGCCGAGGTGGTCAAATACGGCCTGATCGGCGATCCGGGCTTCTTCGACTGGTGCGAGGCGAACGGCGCGGCTCTGCTCGCCGGCGACCCGGAGCGCCCGGCTGCACGCGATCGAGACCTGCGTTCGGGCCAAGGCGGCGATCGTCGCCGAGGACGAGCGGGAGACGAGCGGACGGCGGGCGCTGCTCAATTTCGGCCATACGCTTCGGCCATGCGGTCGAGGCCGAGACCGGGATTCTGCACGGCGAGGCGGTCGCGATCGGGATGGCGGCGGCGTTCCGCCGATCGGTCGAGCGGGGGCTGTGCCCGGCGGAGGACGCGGAACGGGCCATCGCGCATCTCCGCTCGGTCGGACTGCCGACCGAGACCGACGTGCCGGCGGATCGGCTGGCCGAGCGCATGCGCCACGACAAGAAGGGCGGGGCGCGGGTGCTGACGCGGGGGATCGGCAAGGCGTTCCTGGAGAGGGGGGAGGCCGGCTGAATCCCCTCTCCCGCTTTTTGCGGAAGAGGGATGTGCACGGATCAGCCCGGTTCCTCCTCCGCCGTCTTGGCGGGCTCGACGAACATCGGTTCGGTCCTCACGCGGAGGTCGTTGGCCTTGAGCTGCGCCTTGAGCCGCTCGTGGTCGCGGGCCCGGTAGAGGTCTTCGGTGCGGTCGATCTCTCGGCGCCGACGCCGACCTTCGCCATCGCCATCCGCGCCATCCGAACCGCCGAATTCGAGCACCTCGCGCACCGCGCCCGGCGATCGGAGCGTCGCGCAGCTTGAGCAAGCCCGGCGGTCGAAGGCGCGGACGAAGATCGCCGCCTTGCGGAAAGGCCTCGTGCACCCCTTCGAGGAATTCCGGCTCGATCTGGTCGCCGTCGATGCAGAACAGGATCAGCTCGGCGTCGGCGGCGCCGGCCTGGCGCAGCAGGTCGAGCCGGGTGCCGTCGCCATAATAGACCTTGGCGCCGAAGCTGCCGGCGACGTCGATCATCTCGATGTCGGTGTCGACCAGGGTGACCGCGATGCCCTGGGCGATCAGCATCTGCGCCGACGGTCTGGCCGAAGCGGCCGTAGCCGACGATGATCGCGTTCGAGCCGTCGGCGACGGGGCCGCCGCGCACCTCCTTGGCTGACCGGCTCCGAGCGCAGCCGCGCCGTCGCCATCATCAGGAACGGCGTCGTCGCCATCGACAGGGTGACGATCGCGCCGAACAGGCTCGCCGCCTCGGCGCGATCAGCAGCGCCTGCTGCGCCTGGGCGAACAGGACGAAGCCGAACTCGCCGCCCTGGCTGAGCAGCAGCCCGAGCGCGAGCGCGCGGCCGCCAGGCCATCCGGAAAGCCATGGCGAGGGCGAAGATCACCGCCGCCTTGATCGCGATCAGGGCCAGCGCCATCGCCGATCACGAACAGCGGCCGCTCGGCGATCGCGCCGAGGTCGAGCATCATGCCGACGGCGAGGAAGAACAGGCCGAGCAGGATCGAGCGGAACGGCTCGACGTCGGCCTCGAGCTCGTGGCGATAGGGCGAATCGGCGAGCATCACCCCGGCGATGAAGGCGCCGAGCGCGGTCGAGAGGCCGAGCAGCTCCATCACCGCGGCGCTGGCGATGACGGTGAACAGGCCGGCGAAGACGAACATCTCGCGCTCGCCGAGATTGCCGATCAGCCGGAACAGCGGAGCGAGCAGGTAGCGGCCGGCGAGAATCAGGCCGACGATGGCGCCGACCGTGTAGAGCGCCGAGCAGCCAGCCGGGCGGGCCGCCGACGTCGGCCGGGTTGCGCGACATCGCGGCGATGATGGTGATCAGCGGGACGATCGAGAGGTCCTGGAAGAGCAGGATCGAGAAGGCGCGCTCGCCGAACGGAGTGCGCAGCCGCCCGGCCGACTGCAGCATCGGCAGCACCTGCGCGGTCGACGACAGCGCCAGCGGCAGCCCGAGCGCCAGCGCCGCGGCGAGCGAGGAGCCGGTGG
Source organism: uncultured Alphaproteobacteria bacterium (assembly GCA_963716155.1). GTDB lineage: Bacteria > Pseudomonadota > Alphaproteobacteria > Sphingomonadales > Sphingomonadaceae > Allosphingosinicella. The sequence goes on along the minus strand of OY970297.1, from coordinate 162,481 downwards.
CGAGCCAGACCAGCGCCGAGCGCGGCGAGTCCGCAGAGCACGACCTGGAGCAGCCCGAAGCCGAAGATGTCGTGCTTCATCCGCCACAGCCGGGCGGGGTTGAGCTCGAGCCCGACGAGGAAGAGCAGCAGGACGATGCCGATCTCGGCGATCTCCGAGCATCGTCTCGGCGCCGTCGACGAGGCCGAGCACTGCGGCCCGACGAGCGCGCCGGCGACGAGATAGCCGAGGGTCGCGCCGAGCCCGAGGCGGCGGAACAGCAGGACGAAGACGAGCGCGAAGCCGAGCAGGATGACTCCGTCGCGGAGCAGCGACACCGACGCGTGAGCGCCCTCGCTCAAGGCCGGCCCCCTTCCGCTCCGGCGAGCTCGGCCGCCTCGGCAGCGGCGTCGAAGGCGAGCAGGATCGAGGCGTGGCGGGCCGGGAAGCGGCGGGCGTCGGCGAAGACGTCGAGGCCGGGCCAGTCGCCGGGGTCGTCGCGCTCGCCCCTCAGGTAGGCGGCGAGCGAGTCGCGAGCTTCCGCCAGCTCCTCGCGGGTCCGGCCCTCGGCATGGGCGCCCATCAGGGCGGCCGAGGCCTGGCCGAGGGCGCAGGCCTTCACCTCCTGGCCGAGCGCGGTCACCCTGCCCTCGCCGTCGAGACCGAGGTCGACGACGACCCGGCTGCCGCAGACCGGCGAGCTCTTCTCGACGCTCGCCTGGGGTCGGTCGAGCCGGCCGAGATGGGGGATCGAGGCGGCGAGGCGCAGGATGTCGCGATTGTAGAGGGCGGTGGGCACGGGGGGCATATAGAGTGTTCCCCTCCCTGAATACAGGGAGGGGTCAGGGGTGGGTGGGCCTCCGCCGGCAACGAATCTGCGAAGACGCACCCACCCCCGGGCCCCTCCCTGCGTGCAGGGAGGGGGGTCAGGCGCGGCGCCAGGTCGTGCCGCTGGGGTCCGTCCTCCAGAAGCACGCCTTGCGCGGCCAGATCGGCGCGGATGCGGTCCGCTTCGGCATAGTCGCGTGCCTTCTTGGCGTCGACCCGGCGGTCGATCCTGAGCTGGATCTCGGCGGCGTCGAGGAAGGACCCGGCTTCCTCGCGAAGCCGCGGATCGACCCGTTCGGAGGCCGCGGCTCCGCCGCCCTGGAACCATTCCACCGGATCCTGCTGGAGGAGGCCGAGGAGGGCGCCGGCCTGCTTCGTCGCCTCGACGTCACCGAGCTTCGCCAGCTCGGCCAGCCTGGCCAGCGCCAGCGGCGTGTTGAGATCGTCGGCCAGGGCCTCGACCACCGACGCGGGATCGCCCTGGCCGGCCGAGGCGGGCGCCATCAGGCTGCGATAGAGCCGGTCGAGGGTCGCCCTGGACTGCGCGACGAGCTGCGGCGACCATTCGAGCGGCTGGCGGTAATAAGCGGAGAGGAGAGCGAGGCGCAGGGTCTCGCCCTTGTGGCCCTCGTCGAGAAGCTCGCCGACGGTGACGACATTGCCGAGGCTCTTCGACATCTTCTCGCCGCCGGCCATCGACAGGAAGCCGTTATGGACCCAGTAGCGGGCGAGCGTCGGCGCCTTCATGGGCGCAGCGGCTCTGGGCGAGCTCGTTCTCGTGGTGCGGGAAGATGAGGTCGAGGCCGCCGCCGTGGATGTCGATCGTCCGCCCGAGGTGACGCTCGATCATCGCCGAGCATTCGATGTGCCAGCCCGGGCGGCCGCGGCCCCAGGGGCTGTCCCAGCCGATCACGCCTTCGGGCGAGGGCTTCCAGAGGACGAAGTCGGCCGGGTCCTTCTTGTAGCTCGCGACCTCGACCCGGGCGCCGGCGATCATCGCCTCCCGGTCGCGGCGGCCGAGCGCCCCGTAGCCGGGGTCGGAGGGGACGTGGAAGAGGACGTGGCCGTCGGCCTCGTAGGCGTTGCCGGTCTCGATCAGCCGGGCGATCATCGCCACCATCTCGGCGATGCTCTCCGTCGCCTTCGGCGCGAGGTCCGGCGGCCGGACCCCGAGCGCGCCCATGTCGGCGAGGTAGAAATCCTCGAAGCGGCGGGTGACGACGGCCGGATCGACGCCCTCGGCCCGGGCGGCCTCGATGATCTTGTCGTCGACGTCGGTGACGTTGCGGGCGTAGACGACCCGGTCCTCGCCATAGGCGTGGCGGAGAAGCCGCGCGAGGACGTCGAACACCACCGCCGGGCGGGCGTTGCCGATATGGGCTCGGTTGTAGACGGTGGGGCCGCACACGTACATCGTCACCCGCTCCGGATCGCCGGGGACGAAGTCGCGCTTCTCCCTCGCCTTGGTGTCGTGGAGGCGGATCATGACGCGTTGGCCGGCTCGGCTTCCCTCGCGGGCTGGCGGACGCGCGGCTCGGCGGGGGCGCCTCGGCGCCACTCGACGAAATCGACGATCGCCCGGCCGCTGGCGTAGAGCAGGGGATAGGTCCGCGGACTGGGCCATCCAGGCCGGCCGCTCGGCCTGGGCGCCCCAGATCGTGTCGTAGACGAGGTTGGCGCCGAGATAGAGCAGGGTGGCGAGGATGAGGCCCTTGAGGGCCCCGAAGCCGGCGCCGAGGATCCGGTCGATCGGTCCGACCACCGAGCGGCGAATGCCGCCGCCGACCTGGCGGGCGACCAGCTTGCCGGCGAGGAAGACGAGGCCGAAGACGAGCGCGAAGGCGAGCACGGCGGCGCCGGAGCGGGTGCCGACGGCGCCCTCGAGCGCGTTGGTCGCCGGGGTGTGGAGAAGCTTCAGGAAGACGATCGCGACGATCCAGGCGGCGAGGCTGAGCACCTCGCCGACGAAGCCCTTCATCGCGCCGCGCACGAGGTTCCAGCCGACGAGCAGGAGGACGATGATGTCGAGCGCGGTCATGGCGGCACGGGTTAGATGAGGATTTCCGGATTGAGAAGCGGTGAGCTTGCTCCTCCCCGGAACGGGGAGGAATGTATCGCCCGAGAAGATAATCGACCAGATCCTTGAGCGTACGGAACCCCGACAGCGTCATCCCCCCCTCCCCCTTCACCGAGGCCGGGACCAGGGCCCGCTCGAAGCCGAGCTTCGCCGCCTCCTTGAGCCGCAGCGCGCCGTGCGCCACCGGCCGGAGCTCGCCCGACAGCGCGACCTCGCCGAACGCCACCGCCTCGGGCGGGACCGGCCGCTCGGCCAGCGCCGAGACCAGGGCCGCCGCCACCGCGAGGTCGGCGGCGGGATCGCTCAGCCGGTAGCCGCCGGCGACGTTGAGATAGACTTCGGCGGTCGAGAAGCTGAGACCGCAGCGCGCCTCGAGCACGGCGAGGATCATCGCGAGGCGGCCCGAATCCCAGCCGACCACGGCGCGGCGCGGCGTGGCGCCGCTGGCGAGGCGGACGGTCAGCGCCTGGATCTCGACCAGGACCGGGCCGGGTGCCTTCGAGCGCCGGGAAGACGACCGCGCCGGAGACCGCCTCGCCGCGGTGGGTGAGGAAGAGGGCGGAGGGGTTGCCGACCTCCTCCAGTCCCGCTTCGGCCATGGCGAAGACCCCGATCTCGTCGGTTCCGCCGAAGCGGTTCTTGGTGGCGCGCAGGATCCGGTACTGGTGGCTCCGCTCGCCCTCGAAGGCGAGGACCGTGTCGACCATATGCTCGAGCACTCGCGGCCCGGCGATCGCTCCGTCCTTGGTGACGTGGCCGACGAGGACCACCGCCGTCGCCCGATTCCTTGGCGTAGCGGATGAGCTCGCCGGCCGAGGCGCGGACCTGGCTGACCGTTCCCGGAGCGCCCTCGATCAGGTCCGAATACATGGTCTGGATCGAATCGATGACGAGCAGGGCCGGCGGCGGCCCTTCCCCCAAGGTGGTCAGGACGTCGCGGACCGACGTCGCGGCGGCGAGCTGGACCGGCGCTCCGCCGAGGCCGAGCCGGCGGGCGCGGAGCCGCACCTGGTCGGTCGCCTCCTCGCCGGAAATATAGGCGACCGCGAGCCCGGCCTCGGCCATCCGGGCCGCCGCCTGGAGCAGAAGGGTCGACTTGCCGATGCCGGGATCGCCGCCGATCAGGGTCGCCGAGCCGGCGACGAGGCCGCCGCCGATCGCCCGGTCGAGCTCGGCGATTCCGGTCGACATGCGCTCGGGCAGAGCGACGTCGCGGTCGAGCCCGACCAGCTCGATCGCCCGGCCGCCGCCGCGCAGATTGTGGCGCGCCGAGAAGGGCGTCACCACCGCCCCGGCATCCTCGACCAGCGTGTTCCACTCGGTGCAGTCGGGGCACTGGCCCATCCACCGGTTCTGGACCGAGCCGCAGGCCTGGCAGACGTAGCGCTTCTTGGGTTTGGCCATGGCGGGAGACTAGCGCGGACGCAGTTGAGAAACGGAAGGGGAACGTTACTCTCCTCCCCGAGCATGCTCGGGGAGGGGGACCAGGCGAAGCCTGGTGGAGGGGAAATGCGCGAGCCTCCGAACTTCCCCTCCACCACGCCGCTGCGCGTCGCGGTCTCCCTCCCCGAGACATAGCTCGGGGAGGAATTTCAGAGGGAACCCCCTCCCCTCCCCGGCATTCACCCTCTCGCCAGCAATGGAGAGTGTCTTGTTCATCCAGATCCACGCCGACAACCAGATCGACAGCGACAACGAACGCGACAGCCGGCTCGAGGAGCAGATCCGCCAGCGCCTCGCCCGGTTCGAGGACCGGATCACCGACGTCGAGGTCCATGTCTCCGACATCAACGGCCCGCGCGGCGGCAATGCCGACCTGCGATGCTCGATCGAGGCGCGGGTCAACGGCATCGCGCCGGTCGCCGCGATCGACGAGGGCGACACCGTCGACCGGGCGGTGATCGGCGCCGCCAAGAAGGTGGTGCGCGCGCTCGACCACCAGCTCGGCAAGCTCAACGACCGAAGCCGCGGGCGCTGACCCGAGCGGGGCCGGTCACTATTTTCCTTGCACGGACCGGTGAAGCGGGGATGAGGGGCCGAGGAAAAAAGTGACTGTCCCCAACGCCCCATGATCCGCGTCGCCAGCTACAATATGAGGAAGGCGATCGGCACCGACCGCCGGCGGCGCCCGGAGCGGACGCTCGAGGTGCTTCGCGAGCTCGACGCCGACGTCATCGCGCTGCAGGAGGCGGACCGGCGCTTCGGGACCCGGGCGAGCGCGATCCCGCTGCACATGATCGACGAGCATAGCGACTACAAGCCGGTCGCCTTCGACGCCCGCGACGGAAGCATCGGCTGGCACGGCAACGCGCTTCTGGTCAGGAAGAATGTCGAGGTGCTGCGCAAGGAGCTGCTCCACCTCCCCTCGCTGGAGCCGCGCGGCGCGGTGATGGCGGACATCAGCCTCGACGGCGAGGTGCTTCGGGTGGTCGGAATGCATCTCGACCTGTCCGGCCTGTGGCGGCGGCAGCAGGCGCATTACATCCTCCACCATCTCAGACTCGCGCGAGACGGCGATGCCGGCGGTGCTGATGGGCGACCTCAACGAATGGAGCGTGCGCGGCGGCTGCCTGCGCGATTTCGCCCACCATCCGCTCGCCTTCGCCGATTGCGGGCGAAGCTTCCACACCCGCCGCCCGGTCGTCCAGCTCGACCGGATCATGGTGACGCAGGGGCTCGGAATCGACGAGGCGGGAGTCCACCAGAGCGCCGGCGGCGCGCAAGGCGAGCGACCATTATCCGGTCTGGGCGAAGCTTCGCCGCCTCTGAGTTTGGGGACAGCTACCGAATTCGCGCCTTTCGAGGCATCATTCCCGGTCGCCGGCATCGGATTAGGTTCGCTGTCCCCAAATTCGCTGCCGGACCGAATTGTGGGCCGTTGGCTGGGACCGCAATTCGGGAGCTGTCCCCAAATTCCGGAATTCGGTAGCTGTCCCCAATTTCGGCGGGGGCTGGAATGGCCGCGGACGCTTTCGCCCGCCGGGATCTCCGGTCTTCGCCGGGACGACGATCGGTTTTCAGGCGTCGGCGCTGCTGTTGCCGTTCGCTTCGTCCGCCGACGCCGGCGGAGCGCCCGGCTTGCCGTCGAGCTCGAGCCAGTCGCGCGGCTCGAGGCGGTAGATCATGTCCATCACTTCGAGCTCGAGGCCCCAGGGCTGGCCGCTGGAGCCGTTCCACAGCGCCACGACTCCCGACTTCAGCGCCGGATCGAACATGATCAGCGAGCGGTAGCCCCGGACTCCGCCATGATGGCCGACGACCCGGTGGCCGGCATAATCGTAGACCCGCCAGCCCAGGCCGTAGGCGGCGGTTCGCACCCGCTCGCGATATTTGCGCATCCGCCTGAGCTCGCCGGGCGTGTTCACCCGCGCGGTCTGGACCGCCTCCAGCACCCGCGGCGAGAGCACTCCCGGCTCCATCCCCATCTGCGCCTGCATCCAGATGGCGAGGTCCTTGATCGTCGAATTGACCCCGCCCGCGGCCGGGCACCCGGTAATAGGCCTCCGACACCTCGACCGGCTTCGAATTCTTGCCTCCGACATGCGGCCGGGCCCAGCGGCGCGAGGTGACCAGCCCCTCCCGGCTCATGCTCGCGCTGGCCATGCCCAGCGGCCCGAACAGATGCTCGCGAACCGCGTCGGCATAGCTCTGGCCGGTGACCTTCTCGACGATCTCGGCCGAGGCGTCATAGGCGACGTTCTGATAGGCCCAGCAGCTTCCCGGCGGGCAGATCGAGTTGAGCTGGTAGAGCGAGGCGCGAAGGAAGCGCGGGTCCATCCCGTCCTCGAGCTTGCTGTCGTTGGCATGGCCGAACAGGCCGAGCCGATGCGACAGCAGGTCGGAGACGGTCGCCTTCTGCTCGTTGCCGGCCGGCAGCCGGAGCGACGTCGAATATCTGGCGACCGGCTCGTAGAGCGAGAGCTTGCCGCGGTCGGCGAGCAAGGCGACCATGTCGCCGGCGACGCCCTTGGAGAGCGAGGCCCAGCGGAAGACGGTGTCGGTGGTGACCGCCTCGCCGCTTCCGGCGACGGTCTCGCCATAGCCCTTGAGGAAGCGGATCTCGCCCTTCTCGACCACTCCGACGGCGAGGCCGACCATCCGCTCGCCGCGCATCAGCGCCTGCAGGCGCGGCGTCGAGACGCTTGTAGTCGACGACGCTGCCGGGCGCCTGCTGGCGCTCCTCGATGCTGGCGAGCTGCTCGTTGGAGATGCCGAGCGCCGGCTCGGCCGGAGGGCTTCGGAAGCTGATATGGGTCGCGGCCCAGTAGAGGATGACGAGAAGGAGACCGGCGACGGACAGGTACAAGAACGGCCGCTTCAGCTTCACTCTCCCGCGCGATTCACGGCCGGGCCGGCGACGATCCGCCGGCCCGGTCCGTCGACTGCCTACCAGACCCTGATACGCTGTTCAGGGGGCAAGTAAAGCCTTCCGTCGCGAAGCTCGAACGGCTGGTGGCGGAGCCCCGGCCTTCGCCGGGACAGGAAGCTCAGATCGTCGGGACGATCTCGAGGCGGACTTGCGCCTTGCCGGAGCGGACCATGTTGATCTCGCGGGCGGCGCCGAGCGAGACGTCGATCAGCCGGTTGCCGACGAACGGCCCGCGATCGTTGACCCGGACGATGACGCTTCGGCCGTTGGCGACGTTGGTGACCCGAAGCCGGGTGCCGAGCGGCAGGGTGCGGTGGGCGGCGGTCAGGCCGTTCGGGTTGAACCGCTCGCCGCTGGCGGTGCGGTTGCCGGCGAGCTCGTGGCCGTAATAGCTGGCTTCGCCCTGGCCGATCATCTCGTAGACCGCCTCGGCCTTTTCGGCCGGCGGAGCGATCCGGATGCTCTCGTCGAGAGACGCGACGGTGGCGGTCAGGCTGGCGATTCGATCGCCGGCGGCGAGCTCGTCGGCCTGGACCGGCCCCGGAGCTCGTCAGCCCGAAAATGGCGAGCGTGACGCCCAATTGGGTGCCGCGGCGACGCAAACGCGATAACATCATCATCTCTTGAAGCCCCTCAGCCTCCGATGGGAGTCGGGCTAAACGCCGAAGTTTTGAAGAGTCCCGTTCGTTACGGCGGCGTGCAGGGATTCCGGGACGAATGGTGGGAACTCGACAACTCGTCGCTCCCCTGCCACGGTTCGCCGGTGCGTGAGAAGGAATTACGGCTGGCGCTGATCTGCTACGGCGGAATCAGCCTCGCCGTCTACATGCACGGCATCACCAAGGAAGTCTGGCGGCTCGCCCGCGCCAGCCGCGCCTTCCACGCCGGCGAGGCCGCCGGCGGAGGGAAGCGAAGCGGTCTATCGCCCGCTGCATCGAGGCGATGGCGCGCGAGTGCGAGCTCGACGTCCGGGTGCTGGTCGACATCCTCGCCGGCGCCAGCGCGGGCGGGATCAACGCCATCTTCCTCGCCGAGGCGATCGCCACCGGCCGCTCGCTCGATCCGCTCACCGACCTCTGGCTCGAGACCGCCGACGTCGACCGCCTGCTCGATCCGGAGGTGAGCCGGGTCTCGCGCCTCGCCAAGGCGGCGGCGGTGCCGCTCGCCTGGGCCTGGTCGTCGCGGCGCGGCGCTCTCGAGAAGACCGTCGAGGCCGAGCATCGCGAGGAGATTCGCGGCAAGCTGGCCAATTTCATCCGCGCCCGCTGGTTCGCGCCGCCGTTCAGCGGCGCCGGCTTCACCCGGCTCCTGCTCGACGCCTTCGACGCGATGGCGGCGAGCCCGGCCGGGCGCGCCGCTCCTGCCCCGCTATCATCCGCTCGACCTGTTCGTCACCGTCACCGACTTCTACGGCTATGCCGAGCTGCTCCGGCTCAACTCGCCGCCCGAGGTGATCGAGCAGGAGCACCGGCTGATCCTCGCCTTCCGCAAGGACGGATCCGAACCCCTCGCCGACGCCGCCGAGCTGACCTTCGCGGCGCGGGCGACGGCGAGCTTCCCCGGCGCCTTCCCGCCCTTCCAGGTCGCCGAGCTCGACGAGGTGCTCGCCGAGCGCGGACGGACTGGCCGGGCCGGGACGACTTCCTGACCCGCGCCCTCCCGCGCCAGGCGGCCCTGGGCGCGGCGGAGACGGCGGTGCTGATCGACGGCTCGGTGCTCGCCAACGCGCCCTTCCGGCCGGCGATCCGGGCGCTTCAGAGCCGGCCGGCGCGGCGCGAGGTCGACCGCCGCTTCGTCTATATCGACCCGAAGCCCGGGGTCCGCTCGGTGCGGCTCGGCGGCGGCGGCCAGGGCGAGGCGCCGGGCTTCTTCGCGACCATCTTCGGAGCCCTTTCCGACATCCCGCGCGAGCAGCCGATCCGCGACAATCTCGAGGCGATCGAGCAGCGCTCGGCGACGATCCGGCGGCTGCGGCGGATCGTCGAGGCGATGCGGCCCGAGGTCGAGGCGGCGATCGAGCGCGCCTTCGGCTCGGCGATCTTCCTGCTGAGGCCGACTCCGAAGCGGCTCGCCGCCTGGCGCGCGCGGGCCCAGACCGTGGCGGCGCGCGAGGCCGGCTATGCCTATGCCGCCTACGGCCATCTCAAGCTCGCCAGCGTCGCCGAGGAGGCGGCGGAGCGGATCTTCGAGCTCGGCGGCGGCGGCGACCGCGGCCGCCACGAGCGGGTCCGCCAGGCGCTGTGGAACGAGATCCGCGCGCGCGGCCTCGCCGGCGAGGAAGCGATCACGGCGACCGGCGCCCGGCCCGAGATGATCCTGCTTCCTGCGCAATTTCGACGCCGCCTTCCGGACCCGGCGGTTGCGCTTCCTGGTCCGCCGGCTCGGCCAGATCGAGGAGCGGGCCGACGCCCCGCGCGAGGCGATCGGAGCGGCGCGGGGAGCGGTCTACCGGCTGATGGGCCGCTACGCCGCCATGCCCGGCCCCGGCCGACGTCTTCCGCCAGGCCGAGACCCGTCCCGGCGAGGCGCTCGACGCGCTCGGCGAGGCGCTCGGCCTGAGGGCGGTCGACGACGAGGCCGACGTCTGGCTGACCGAGGCGCTGGCCGCCTTTCCGAAGGCGCGAGCGGCGCTCGCTGATGCTGGCCTATCTCGGCTTCCCCTTCTACGACATCGCCACCCTGCCCCTGCTCCAGGGCGAGGGGCTCGACGAATATGACGAGGTCAAGGTCGACCGGATCTCGCCCGAGGACGCGACCGGTCGATCCGCGCGGGCGGGCCGGAGGCGACCCTCAAGGGTATCCAGTTCAACAGCTTCGGCGCCTTCTTCAGCCGCGCCTATCGCGAGAACGACTATCTGTGGGGCCGCCTGCACGGCGCCGAGCGGCTGATCGACATCCTCGTCTCGACCCTGCCCGAGGGGCTCAGCCTGCCCGAGGGGCTGGCCGACGGGCTCAAGCGCGAGGCCTTCCGAGCCATCCTCGCCGAGGAGCGGCCGCGGCTGGGCGAGATCGGGCCATTGTTCGAGCAGATCGAGAAGGAGCTGGGCTGAACACCCCCGGCCGGGCCGGGAATGTGCACCGGTTGCGCCGCCGCCCGCTCGGACATAGAGCTAGGCCGAGACTCGGGAGGGCTCGAATGCAGTTCCTGAAAACCCTCTTCTGGATCGCCCTCACCGTGGTCCTCGTCCTCTTCGCCAAGGCGAACTGGAATGCGGTGACGCTCAAGCTGTGGGGCGGGCTCGAGGCGGACGTGAAGCTGCCGGTGCTCGTCCTCTTCGCCTTCCTGCTCGGCTTCCTTCCGACCTTCATCCTCTACCGGACGCGGCTGTGGGGGCTGAGGCGCCGGCTCGAGCCGGGCGAGCGCCACGTCAGCGCGGTGCCGCCGCCGCCGCTGGTCCCCGCCCCGGTCGTCGTCGACAACGGTGCGGACGGGCGGGTCGCGACCGACAGCAAGGCCTGGCCGACGGCATGAGGAGCCCGATCTTCGTCGCCCTCGACACGCCCGACCTCGAGCGGGCCAAGGCGATCGCGACGCGGGTCAGGAACCATGTCGGCGGGATCAAGCTCGGCCTCGAATTCTTCTGCGCCAACGGCCGCCACGGCGTGCGCGAGATGGCCGAGCTCGCATCTGCCGATCTTCCTCGATCTGAAGTTCCACGACATCCCCAACACGGTCGGCAAGGCGATCCAGGCGCTTCGCCCGCTCGAGCCGGCGGTGCTCACCGTCCACGCCGCCGGCGGCCGGGCGATGATGGAGGACGCCAAGGCGGCGGCGCCGACCGGCACCAGGGTGGTGGCGGTGACGGTCCTGACCAGCCTCGACGGCGGCGACCTCGCCTCGATCGGGCTCGCGGCGATCCGCACGACTCGGTCGAGCGGCTGACCGCCCTCGCCCGCGAGGCCGGGCTCGACGGCGTCGTCTGCTCCGGCAACGAGGTGGCGGCGGCGAAGAAATTGTGGCCCGACGGCTTCTTCGTCGTCCCCGGCGTTCGGCCCGCCGACGGCCAGGCCGGCGACCAGAAGCGGGTGATGACGCCGAGGAAGGCGCTCGACGCCGGGGCGTCGATCCTGGTCGTGGGGCGGCCGATCACCCAGGCCGAGGACCCGGACCTCGCCGCAAGGGCGATCGAGGCGACGCTGTAAGGGCCGTCGCCCCAGCGAAGGCTGGGGCCCCGGCGGGTGAAGTCCGCCAGCGCCTTCTCGCAAGCTGGGGCCCCGGCCTCCGCTGGGGCGACGACTATTCTGGACAGCCTCCCGCCACGCTCCTATCTCGCCCCCTTCAGGAGACCCCGCCCGATGAGCTGGCTGAACCGCGTCCGCAACTCGATCCCCTTCCTGCCCAAGCGGGAGACGCCGGAGAATCTCTGGCACAAATGCCGGCAGTGCAACGCGATGATCTTCACCCGCGAATGGGAGGAGAACGACTCGGTCTGCCCGCGCTGCGACCATCACGGCCGGATCGGGCCGCGCCAGCGCTTCGAGGCCCTGTTCGACCCGGGCTACACCATCCTGCCGCCGCCGCAGGTCCGCGAGGACCCGCTCAAGTTCCGCGATTCCAAGCGCTATTCGCGAGCGCCTCAAGGCGGCTCGGACGGCAACCGGCGAGAGCGACGCGCTGATCAATGCCCGGGGCACGATCGAGGGGCACGGAGCGGTGATCGGGATCCAGGATTTCGCCTTCATGGGCGGGTCGATGGGCATGGCGGTCGGCGCCGCCTTCCTCGACGGCGCCCGGGCCGCGATCGCCGACCGGTGCGCCCTATGTCATCTTCACCGCCGCCGGCGGCGCCCGCATGCAGGAAGGCATCCTGTCGCTGATGCAGATGCCCAAGACGACGGTCGCCGTCGCCGAGCTGAAGGAGGCGGGCCTGCCCTATATCGTCGTCCTCACCGACCCGACCACCGGCGGGGTCACCGCCTCCTACGCGATGCTCGGCGACATCCAGATCGCCGAGCCCGGCGCCCTGATCGGCTTCGCCGGCCAGAGGGTGATCGAATCGACCATCCGCGAGAAGCTTCCCGAAGGCTTCCAGCGCGCCGAATATCTGCTCGCCCACGGCATGGTCGACATGGTCGTCCACCGCAAGGACCTGCGCGGCACGCTGGCCAAGCTGATCGGCTATCTGACCCCGCAAGCGAAGGCGGCGGCGTGAATGATCTCCCCTCCCCTTCAGGGGAGGGGCCGGGGGTGGGGGATGTCGCAAGCTCCGCGTTCCCAACAGGCCCCACCCCAACCCCTCCCCTGAAGGGGAGGGGCTAAGGAATGGATCGCGCCGTCTCCGACCATCCCGCCGTCCAGCGCCAGCTCGACCGGCTCGCGACCCTGTCGCCTGGCGCCGACATCCTCGGCCTCGAGCGCATCTACGGCCCTGCTCGATCGCCTCGGCAATCCCGAGCGCCGTCTGCCGCCCGTCCTCCACGTCGCCGGGACCAACGGCAAGGGCTCGACCTGCGCCTTCCTCCGGGCGGCGGTCGAGGCGGCCGGGCTGAGCGCCCATGTCTACACCAGCCCCCATCTGGTCCGCTTCAACGAGCGCATCCGCCTCGCCGGACAGCTGATCGACGACGAGGCCCTGGCCGACCTGCTCGCCGAGGCGCTCGACGCGGCCGGGACGATGGAGATCAGCTTCTTCGAGGCGACCACCGCCGCCGCCTTCCTCGCCTTCGCGCGCACGCCCGCCGACGCCTGCATCGTCGAGGTGGGGCTCGGCGGCCGGCTCGACGCGACCAACGTCGTCCCCGCCCCGGCGGCCTGCGGAATCGCCCAGCTCGGCCTCGACCACCAGCAATTCCTCGGCGACCGGATCGAGGGTATCGCGGCGGAGAAAGCGGGGATCGCCAAGGCCGGCGCGCCGCTGGTCACCCAGCTCTATCCCGACCGGCTGGCCGAGCGGATCGGCGAGGCGGCGGCGGCGGCGGGCGCGACCTGGCTGCCGCGCGGCGGGCGCTGGGATGCCGCCGTCTCCGGCGCGAAGCTCCTCTATCGCGACGAGGCCGGATCGCTCGAGCTGCCGCTGCCGCGCCTCAACGGGGCCCACCAGGCGATGAACGCGGCGCTGGCGGTGGCGATGCTTCGCCACCAGCGGGCGGTGGCGGTGCCGGAAGCGGCGCTCAAGGCGGCGATGGGCTGGGCGGACTGGCCGGCGCGGCTTCAGCGGCTCGGCCCCGGTCCGCTGGCCGCCCGGCTTCCGGCCGGCTCGGAGCTGTGGCTCGACGGCGGCCACAACCCGGCGGCGGCGCGAGCGATCGCCGATTTCTTCCGCGGCCATGTGCCCGGCGGCCGGCCCTTCCACATCGTCCTCGGCCTGCTCGCCAACAAGGATGCGGCCGGGCGTGCTCAAGCCGTTCGGCAACCGGGCCGCCACCCTCCACGCGGTGCCGGTGCCCGGCCATCCCCACCATCCGCCGGCCGAGCTCGCCGCCGCGGCCCGAGGCGCCGGCCTCGCCCCGATGACGGCCGCCGACGTCCCGTCCGCGCTCGGCTGGATCGCCCGCCACGCCGACCGCGAACGGCCGCCCATCGTGCTGGTGATGGGCTCGCTCTATCTCGCCGGCGAGGTGCTCCGGGCGAACGGGCAGGCGCCGACCTAGGGAAGCGAACTACTGCCTCAGCTCGGCAAGAGTCCTCGCCGCCCAGTCGTACATGGCCGAGTCCTTCGCCCGCTCCATCTTGTCGAGCCGGCGAGCGCGGCGTTCGGTCTCCTCGAGCAGCGGGACGGCCTCGCCGCCGCGGCCGCGGGCGATGAGCAGGGCGGCGTGGCGGCACTGGGCTTCGGCGCCGGGCATCCGCTCGCCCAGCTCGGCGTAGAGGGCCGCTGCGCGGTCGGATCTCGCCGAGCTCGTCGAGGCTTCGCGCGAGGAGCAGGGCGGCCCGGTCGTTCTCGGCCGGCGAGCCCGATTGCGGCAGGGCTTCCAGAAGCCGCCGGGCCTCGGCGATATTGCCGGCCTCGAGGCAGGCGCGGGCGAGCTTGAGGCTGGCGGAGCGGTCCTGCCCCGGGGTCTTGGCGACGGCCTCGCGATAATGGCGGACCGCCTCGTCCCAATTGCCGGCGCCGGCGAGGGCGTCGGCGAGGGCGGTCCGGTTCGCGGCGGTGTCGGCGACGTCGACCGCCTCGCGGGCGGCGCGAAGCTCGCGATCGGGGTCGAGCTTCCTTACCGCCGCCGCCTGCACCGCCCGAACCTCGCGGCGTCCGAAGAGCGGGAGCAAGACCTCGACGACGAGATAGGCCGCCGAACCCGCGATCGGCAGGAACAGGATCGCCCACAGCCAGAGCGTGTTGCGATGATTCCGGAACAGGTGGACGACGCAGGCGACCTGGAGGAGGAAAGTGCCGAGGATGAAGGCCATGGTCAGCCCGTCGCCGGCCGGGGCTTGCCTTCGCCCGCCTCGGTCTCGTCGTCCTCGCTCTTCGGCTGGCGCACCGAATCGACGACGAATCCCCGCCTCCACAGCAGCCAGAGCAGGAACAGCCCGGGGAGGGCGACGAGCATCGTCATCAGCCAGAAGCCGGGCCAGCCCAGTTGCTCCGCCGCGATCCCGGCCGGCGACGAGAGCCAGGTCCGACCGACCGCGGCGAAGGACGAGAGCAGAGCGAACTGGGTCGCGGTATAGGCGAGGTTGGAGAGGCCCGAGAGATAGGTCACGAACACGGTCAGCCCCATCCCGCTGGTCACCTGCTCGGTGACGACGGCGATGGTCAGCCACAAGGTCGAATGGCCCTGGGTGGCGAGGATGGCGAACATGCCGTTGCTGACCATCATCAGAACCCCCGACAGGAACAGGGCCCGGCCCATTCCCAGCCAGGCCATGAACGGCGGGGCGAGCGCCACGCCGACGATCAGGCCCCAGAAGCCGACGCCCTTGTTGATCACCACGAACTCGGTGTCGCTGAAGCCCAGCTCGACGATCATCGGGTTGAGCATGATCTGGCCCATCGCGTCGCCGAGCTTGTAGATCAGCACGAACAGCAGGATCAGGATCGCGCCGCGGCGGCGCAGGAACTCGCGGAAGGGCCCGACGATCGTCGTCTGGAGCCACTTGCCGAAGCTCTCGATCGGCTCATTGGCGAGGACTTTATCGTGCAGGCCCGGCCCGACCCACAAGGCGGCGAGGATGCCTGGGATGACGCACAAGGCCGTCAGCCCGTAGGCCCTTTCCCAGCCGAGCCCGAACCCTTCGGACGACGCCATGGCGATGGTTCCGACTCCGGCGAAGAAGGCGCCGAGGCGGTAGCCGAACTGGTTGTTGGCGGTCCCGTGCGGAAGCTCCTCGTCGGGGAGGATCTCGATCCGGTAGGCGTCGATGACGATGTCCTGGGTCGCTCCGAGGAAGGCGACGACGATCGCCCAGAAGGCGAAGCGGCCGAGATTGTTGGCCGGGTCGCTGAACCCAAGCATCCACACCGCTCCGAACAGCAGGGCCATGATGAAGAACAGCCAGGCGCGGCGCTGGCCGAACAGGCCGGTGAGCACCGGCAGCTTGATCCGGTCGATGAACGGCGCCCAGAGGAATTTGAGCGTGTAGGGCGTGGTCAGGCCGACGGCGAAGCCGATCGTCTTCTTGTCGATCCCGACCTTGGTCAGCCAGAAGGCCATGGTCCCGAGCAGCAGCGACAGCGGGAAGCCGCTCGAAATCCCCAGCAGCAGGGCGGCGAACGGCCGCTTGCGGAAATAGGGAGCGACAGTGGCGGCAAAGCCGGGCTTCGGCGCGGCGGCTGTGGGGGCGGTGCTCATGAGCCTTTTTAACGAGTCCGGGGCGGCGGGCCAGACCCTAGATGAGCATTGGCTCCCCGGCGAAGGCCGGGGCCCGGCGGCACTGTGAGAAGGCTGGATCCCGGCCTTCGCCGGGAAGCTGGGGCTTGCCTTCCGACCGGCGCGGACGCACGTTCCGGGGCCATGGACATGCCCACCCGCCTGCGCCCGACCGAGGGGCAGCTCGCGCTCGCGGCGGTCGTCGCGCGCGGCGAGAGCAGCCACGGAGGGGCGGTCACCACCGTTCCCGCCTCCGTCTATACCGACCCGGCCAATTTCGACCTGGAGCAGTCGAAGCTGTTCCACCGCCTGCCCCAGGTGATCGCGCCGTCGGCGCTGCTTGCGCGCAACAACATGGCGGTGCCGCACGACGGCTTCGGCCTTCCTTTGCTTCTCGCCCGCGACAAGGCGGGCAAGGCGCACGTCTTCTACAACGTCTGCCGGCATCGCGGCACGAGGCTGATCGAGGGCGGCGAGGCGCTGTGCGCTCCGCGCATCGTCTGCCCCTATCACGCCTGGTCCTATGCCCTCGACGGAGCCCTCGCCGGAATGCCGAGGCCGGACACCTTCCCGGGCCTCGACAAGGGCCGATATCGTCTCGCCGAGCTGCCCTCCTGCGAGGCGGGCGGGCTGATCTGGTTCGCTCGGGACGAGTCGGCCGACTTCAGCGACGCGAAGTCGCTCGCGCCCGAGTTCGACGCCTTCGGCCTTGCCGGCCACCATCTCTACCGCCGCCGGGTCCACGACGTCGCGTCCAACTGGAAGCTGATCATGGACGCCTTCCTGGAAAGCTACCACGTCCAGCGGCTGCACGCCCCGACCATCGCCAAATTCTTCACCGACGGGGTCACCGCCGGCGACAGGCTCGGCCGCCACCAGCGCTCGGCGGTCGGCCGGATCGACCATCTCGCCGAGATCGACCATGGAGACTGGGCGGCGCTGAGGGCGGTGATCACCTTCGCCTACCAGCTCTTCCCGGCGACGATCATGATCATGAGCCCGGATTATGTGAACCTGATGGTGCTGATGCCGCAGGGCGTCGGCCGCACCCTGGTCGAGGATTTCATGCTCATCCCCGAGCCGCCCTCGACCCCGGAGGAGGAGGACCATTGGGCGCGCAGCTGGGCCCTGCTCGACGAGGGCGTGTTCGGCGGCGAGGACTATCGCGCCGCGGCGCTCGGCCAGGAGGGGCTCGCGACAGGGGTGGTGAAGGAGCTGACCCTGGGCACGCTGGAAACGGGAATCCGCCATTTCCACGAGGAAGTGGCGGCGGCTCTGGTTTGACCCCCCTCCCTGCACGCAGGGAGGGGCTGGGGGTGGGTACTTCTCCGGAGACTGGCTGCCCGTGGAGGCTAACCCACCCCTAACCCCTCCCTGTATTCAGGGAGGGGGATTCTTCCTCGTACAAACTCAGCCCGGCGGGCAGCCGCCTCACCTTCTTGCCCTGCACCTTGCGGTCCACCGCCTCGAGCGCGTTCCTCAGCACCTTGTCCGTATAGGGCTTGGCGAGGCAGCCGAGGCCGAGGCCGCGGGCTTCCAGCGGGCAGTTGCCGGTGACGAACAGCACCGGCACCCCGGCCGCGGCGGCCGCCCGGGCGACGTCCATCCCGTCGCCGTCGCCGTTGAGCTTGATGTCGGCGAGGACGAGGTCGACCTCCTCCTCGCCGAGCACCCGAACCGCGTCGGCGAGCGAGTCGACCGTTGCGACGACCTCGTAGCCGCATTCGCGAAGCAGATGCTCGTTGTCGAAGGCGACGAGCGGCTCGTCCTCGACGATGAGGATGCGGCGGATCGCCCTTTCGCGTTTGCCGAACAACATCTATTGCGCGCCCTTGGCCCACCGGGGATCGGTTTCTCTAGCGTAACGAGCGCGCGGAGCAACGGTGCCTGGGGGCGGTTCGACTGAGCGCGTATTTCCGCCCGTCCGGCTACTCATGAGGAGGACAAGCTGCCCCCGCCCCCCGCCCCGCCCAAGGATTCGCAGCGAATCGCCAAGCTGCTCGCCCGCGCCGGGCATCGCGTCGCGCCGCGAGGTCGAGCGGATGATCGCGGAGGGCCGGGTGGCGATCGGCGGCAAGACGGTCGAAACCCCGGCGACCCTGCTGACCTCGCTCCACGGAGTCACCGTCGACGGCAAGCCGGTCAAGGCGCCGGCGCCGGCGCGGCTGTTCCGCTACCACAAGCCGGCGGGGCTGCTCACCGCCGAGCGCGACCCGAAGGGCCGACCGACCATCTACGACCGCCTCCCCAAGGGTCTGCCGAGGGTGATGCCGGTCGGCCGGCTCGATCTCAACACCGAGGGACTGCTGCTTCTCACCACCGACGGCGAGCTGAAGCGCCAGCTCGAGCTTCCCTCGACCGGAGTCGAGCGCACCTACCGCGCCCGGGTGTTCGGCGAGATCAGCCAGGAGCGGCTCGAGGACCTCATCCAGGGCATCGACATCGAGGGCGTGCGCTACGGCTCGATCGACGCCAATCTCGAGCGGCGCACCGGGCGCAACGCCTGGATCGAGCTGAAGCTGACCGAAGGCAAGAATCGCGAGGTCCGCCGCGTGCTCGAGCATCTCGGTCTCCAGGTCTCCCGCCTCCTGCGCACCGCCTACGGCCCCTTCCCGCTGGCGGACCTGCCGGTCGGCGCGGTCGACGAGGTCAAGCAGCACGACCTGGTCGCGTTCAGGAAGGGGCTGAAGGGCGGAAAATCCTCCCCCGCCTTTGCGGGGGAGGGGGACCGCGGCGCGCAGCGCCGTGGTGGAGGGGCTCTTCGGCGCCGTAAAGAACCCCTCCACCGCCCTTCGGGCGGTCCCCCTCCCCGGAAAAATCCGGGGAGGAATTAGTGCGCATCATCGCCGGCCGGTGGCGCGGCCGTCCGCTTCTCGCTCCGCAAGGCCAGGCCACCCGCCCGACCGCCGACCGGGTCCGCGAAGCCCTGTTCTCGATGCTGGCGAGCCGGGTCGGCAGCTTCGAGGGACTGCAGGTCGCCGATCTCTTCGCCGGCTCCGGAGCGCTCGGCCTCGAGGCCCTGTCGCGCGGCGCGGCGCATTGCGTCTTCGTCGAGAACGATCGCTCCGCCGTCGAAGCGATCCGCGCCAATATCGCCGCGCTCGGAGCCTCGGGCGAGATTCTGGCCCGGAGCGCCGAGCATGCCGCCCTCGCCCGTCCGGTCGACCTCGCCTTCCTCGACCCGCCCTACGGGAGCGGCCTCGCGCCGGCGGTGCTGGCGAAGCTGGCGGTCGCCCCGGGCGGCTGGGCGAGCGTCGAGACCGGGCGCGGCGAGCCGGGCGCGGCCGAAGGCTATGAGGTCGAGGTCGAGCGCCGCTACGGCAAGGCGCGGATCACGTTGCTGCGCCGGGTCGCGGCCGAAGGGACGGCCCAATGACGGCGGGGCGCCTGGCGGCGGCGCTCGACCATGAGCAGGCCGACCGGCCGGGCGAGGCTCTCCGCGAGGCCTGGGCGGTGCTCGACCTCGAGCCCGCCGATTCCGAGGCGAAATTCCTGATCGCCCGGATCCTGCGCCATTATCCGCGCTCGGCCCCGGCCGAGCGGCGCGACGGCCTCGAGCGCCTGCTCGTCGATCCCGACGTCGAGCCGTCGTTCGTCGCGCGCGCCGCCTGGCACCTGCTGCTCTCCGACGGCCGGCCGCTGGCGGACTGCGAGGCCGATCCGGAGGCGCTGGCGCGATGGGCCGAGACCGATCCTCTCGCCGCCCGGCTGCTCGAGGAAAGCCCGGTCGCCGTCCTCGACGCCGAGCGGGCGCTGAGCCGGCTGCGGCGCTGGCTGCTGCTGTCTCGGCGCTGGAGCGATTTCCCGCGGGCGACCGCCGCCCTCGCCGCCCAGGCGGCCGCCAACGGCGGCGCCTGGCCGATCGCGCCGGACGAGCGGGCGCTGCTCGACTCCGAGCCCGAGGTGCCGATCGCCGCCGCCTATTTCCCCTCGACCCCGGGCGCTCCCGCCACGGCGGGCTTCGGCGATCCGGTCACCGAGGCGGTCGCCGCTCAATATGAGGAATGGCCCTACCCGCCCTGGTCCCGGATCACGCCGCCGCGGCCGCGGACCCTGCCGGAGGCGGTCGAGAAGCTCGACCGGGGCCGTCCGTCCGGCCTGCCCGTCGAGGCCGACCTGCTCGTCGCCGGCTGCGGCACGGGTCGCGAGGCGGCCTTGTGGGCGCTCCGATTCCCCGACGCCAGGATCACCGCCATCGACCTCAGCGCCGCCTCGCTGGCCTATGCCCGCGCGCGATGCCGGGCGCTCGGGCTCGACCGGATCGAGTTCAAACAGCTCGACCTGCACGACGTCGCCGATCTCGGCAGAAGCTTCGACTTCATCGCCTGCAGCGGAGTGCTCCACCACCTCCCCGACCCCGAGGCGGGCTGGGCGGCGCTCGCCGGCGTCCTGAAGCCCGGCGGGGCGATGCGGGTGATGGTCTACAGCAAGATCGCCCGGCTCAAGGTTCGCGCCGCCCAGCGCCTTCTCACCGACCTCCAGGACCGGCCGGTCGATCCCGACCTGCTCCGCGAGGCTCGCCGGCGGCTGATCGAACGGGCGCCGCACCTGCTCGCCTCATGGCCCGATTTCCACACTCTGGCCGGAGTCCACGACCTGCTCCTCCACCGCCACGAAGATCCGTTCGACGTGCCGCGGATCGCCCGGGCGCTCGACCGCCTCGGCCTGGAGCTGCTCGCCTTCCACCTGCCGACGCCCGGGCACCGCGCCCGCTACCGCGAGCAGAATCCCGGCGACCCGGACTTCCGGGACGTCGAAGCCTGGGCGGCGCTGGAGAAGCGCGATCCCTTCATCTTCCAGGCGATGTACAATTTCCACTGCCGCAAGCCCCGGCAGGATGGCGGGGGGTGACCTGCCGGCCGCGAAGCTCGGCTCAGCCCGGATAACGCTCGAAGGCCGGCAGCTCGTGCGCCCGCGCCATCCAGCCGATCCGCTCCGCAACCTGGATCTGCACGGCCGGCGGGATCGAGTCGGGATCGTCCAGGGTGCAGATCTGGACATCGATCTGCCCCGGAAAGATCACCTCGTTCGTGTAGAAGAGCGCGGTCCCGCAGGTGCCGCAGAAGTGCCGGCGGCCATGCTCCGACGAGGCATAGGTCCGGGTCTCGCCGACCACGTCGAGCCGATCCTTCGACACCAGCCCCCAGGCGACCGCGGGCGCGCCGGCGTGGAGTCGGCAATCGCGGCAATGGCACAGGGCCTGATGAATGGACCTCCGACGGCATCTCGTAGCGCACCGCGCCGCAATGGCAGCCACCCTTCGGCATGCTTGATCCCCCTTCGTTCCGAACCCTTGCTACCCCCGACGGGCGGGCCGCGCAAGCCGGCCATGGCTTGCTCCTGCCCCTTATGTTCCCTACTTCACGAGGGTGACTCTCCCCGAGCCCCAGACCCCCGAGCCCCCCTATCTGCGCGGCCTGAACCCGCCGCAGCGCGAGGCCGTGCTGACCACCGACGGACCGGTGCTGGTGCTCGCCGGCGCGGGCACGGGCAAGACCGCGGCCCTGACCGCCCGGCTCGCCCATCTCGTCTACACCCGGCTCGCCTGGCCGTCCGAGATCCTCGCCGTCACCTTCACCAACAAGGCGGCGCGCGAGATGAAGGAAAGGGTCGGCCGGCAGGTCGGCGACGCGGTCGAGGGCATGCCCTGGCTCGGCACCTTCCATTGCGTCGCGGCCAAGATGCTCAGGCGCCACGCCGAGCTGGTCGGCCTTCAGTCCAACTTCACCATCCTCGACACCGACGACCAGCTGCGCCTGCTCAAGCAGCTCATCTCGGCCGCCGACATCGACGAGAAACGCTGGCCGGCGCGGCTTCTCGGCGGCCTCATCGACCGCTGGAAGAATCGCGGCTGGACCCCCGACCAGATCGACGCCGCCGAGAGCGAGGCCTATGCCAACGGCAAGGGCGCCGAGCTCTACGCCCGCTACCAGGAGCGGCTGAAGCAGCTCAACGCCTGCGACTTCGGCGACCTGCTGCTGCACATGCTGGTCATCCTCAGGACGCGACCGCGACGTCCTCGCCCACTATCAGGCGCGCTTCAAATATATCCTCGTCGACGAATATCAGGACACCAACCAGAGCCAGTATCTGTGGCTCCGGCTGCTCGCCCAGGAGCGCAAGAACATCTGCTGCGTCGGCGACGACGACCAGAGCATCTATTCCTGGCGCGGCGCCGAGATCGCCAACATCCTTCGCTTCGAGAAGGACTTCCCCGGCGCCAAGATCGTCCGGCTCGAGCAGAATTACCGCTCGACCCCGCACATCCTCGCCGCCGCCTCGGGCCTCATCGCCCACAATGGCGGCCGCCTCGGCAAGACGCTGTGGACCGAGGAGGCGGAGGGCGAGAAGGTCCGGGTCGTCGGAGTCTGGGACGGGCCCGAGGAGGCCCGGCGGATCGGCGAGGAGATCGAGACCGTCCAGCGCCGCGGCGGCCGCATCGACGACATCGCCATCCTGGTCCGCGCCCAGTTCCAGACCCGCGAGTTCGAGGACCGCTTCATCGCCATCGGCCTGCCCTACCGGATCGTCGGCGGTTTCCGATTCTACGAGCGCGCCGAGATCCGCGACGCCCTCGCCTACCTGCGCATCATCGCCCAGCCCGCCGACGACCTCGCCTTCGAGCGCATCGTCAACACCCCCAAGCGCGGCCTCGGCGACAAGGCGGTGGCCAAGATCCACAGCCTCGCCCGCGCCCAGGGCACGCCGCTGCTGATGGCCGCCGCGCAAATCCTCGACACGGACGAGCTCACTCCCCAGGCCCGCCGCTCGCTCGGCAATTTCGTCGGCGACGTCGCCCGCTGGCGGATGCGCCTCGCCGAGCTTCCCCATCCCGAGCTCGCCCGGCTCGTCCTCGACGAGAGCGGCTACACCGCCATGCTCCAGGCCGACCGCTCGGCGGAGAGCGCCGGCCGGCTCGAGAACCTCGCCGAGCTGACCCGGGCGATGGAGGAATATGAGACGCTCGGCGCCTTCCTCGAGCACGTCTCTCTGGTCATGGAGAACGACGCCGAGCGCGACACCGAGAAGGTCACGATCATGACCATCCACGCCGCCAAGGGCCTCGAGTTCGGAACCGTCTTCCTCGCCGGCTGGGAGGAAGGCGTCTTCCCCTCGCAGCGCGCGATGGACGAAGGCGGCCAGGCCAGCCTCGAGGAGGAACGGCGCCTCGCCTACGTCGCCATCACCCGAGCCCGCCGCCAGAGCTTCATCTTCCACGCCGCCAACCGCCGCATCTACGGCCAGTGGACGAGCAGCATCCCGAGCCGCTTCATCGCCGAGCTCCCCGCCGACCATATCGAGCAGGAGCAGACGATGTCGGGCGGGGAGAGCCTGTGGCGGGCCAACTGGTCGGAGCGGGCGGATCCCTTCGCGGACGTGGCGCGGGGACAGACCCGCGGCCCGGGCTGGCGCCGTGCCGTGCAGGGCGGCTTCGAACGCACTCCCCCGCGCGTGATGGAGGCCCGGGCCTCGGCGATCAGCCTCGGCAACCCCGGCCGAGGCGATATCGCCGTCGGCCAGCGCGTCTTCCACGCCAAGTTCGGCTACGGCAAGGTGGCGGAGATCGAAGGCAACAAGCTCGAGATCGACTTCGAGCATGCCGGGCGCAAGCGGGTGCTGGACAGCTTCGTCGACCTGGCTTGAGGGTTCGAGGTTTGATCGACCAGAGGGGGGTAGTCGCGACGTCGCTCGCGAGTGTCCTGCAACAATCGAGGCTATTCCGCCGCGTCCGGCCTCTCGCGGCTCCTGGCCTGCTCGCGCCTGATGCGGAAATAGGTGTACAGGACATACGCCAGGAGCGCGGTACCGCCGATCGCGGGGGCGTATTCGTTCAGGCCATCCATCTCACCTCTGCGCTTCCAGCAGGGTCAGGACCATCACGCCGGCCCATATAAGCGCGGCGCCGTCGAGAAGCCACATCACCGCCTGCACGTGCCAGGCACGTGCCAGGCATTTTCCTGGCACTGGCCTGGGCTAGGAGGCCGGCCGGGCCGGCACGCACGCCGCCTTCAGATCCGCGGCCATCGCGTCCAGCGCATCGGCGAAGGCGCCGTCGACGGCGCTTTGCAGGGTCGCGGTGCCGCCCGACCAATAGGAGGTGCGCGCGACCCGGCCGCGATAACTGCGGTCGATCGCGGCGCCGGCCGAGCCCTCGGCCTGGAGCCGAACCACGACGCTGGCGCTGTAGGTCGAGACGGTGCTCTGCATCCACGCGGTCTGAAGCGTGAACCGGGCCGGAATCGTCCCCGGCGCGGCGGCGGAGTCGAAACGCACGTCCACGCCGCGCGCGATGAGGCCGCCCAGCACCGCCCGCATCCACGCCTGGACGTCCGCCGGCGCCCGCACGGCGCGACGCTCGATGACTCCCACCAGGTCGGGCGAGCGCCGCTCGTCGACGATCTCTGCGAAGTTGACCGTGCAGCCGGACGGCTTCCCCGCGGGAGCATCGCGATCCTTGAAGGTCGCCGTCAGCTGCGCGGGCTTAGGCGCGGCGAAAGCGGGAGACCCCGCCGCCAAACCGGCGGCGAGAAGCCAAGCGCAGCCGAAGCCGAGCCGGCCCATCGGATAAGGCGGCCGCACCGCAGTCAGGGCAGCGTGCGCTGCCAGATGAAGCCCGGGCCCCACAACAAAGTCTCGCCGGCCGCGCTCTGCTGGACGCGGCCCGCATAGCCGCCGACATTGGCCTTCGGGTTGGTCTTGGCGCTCAGCGCCGCCACGTCGGCGTCATTGAGGGCGAGGGTGCGCGGAAGCAGCTTCTCCATCTCGGCGAAGGCCAGGGTCAGCGCTTCCCGGGTCCGCTTGCCGCCGTCCGCGCTCCACTGCGCCGCCTTGGCCGCCTTTTCTTCGGGCCCCGCCGGAAGCGAGACGATCGTCGTCACCTGCTGCGCATAGGCCAGATTCTTGCGGTTGACCCGGGCCTCGGGCTTCGTCGCGGCGGCCGGCATCGCCTTGCTGGCGAACTCCACCTTGGCGACGACTCGAAGGTCGGCGAAATCGGGCGAGAAATCGTAGCTATATTCGATGAAGGCGATCTGGGCCGCGCCGAGGCTGTCGAGCGCCGAGCTCTTGCCGACCGGCGAGCTGTCCTTGCTGAAGGAAACCGAAGCCGCCTGCAGCCACGGCACCTGGGCGAGCGCCGCGGTCGTCGTGTCGCGGGCGAGCCGGTCGGCGTCGAAATCGGTCAGAGCCTCGCGGACCGGCTCGGCCAGAGCTTCCGCCTTCTTGGTGCGCGACGCGTTCTGCGATGCCGCCAGCGCTCCCCCGAGCAGCCCGCCGCCGGTCGCGACGGCGATGTTCGACGGATTGATGTTGGACCTGATCTCGGACTGGGCGACCAGCACCTGGACGGCCCGGCCCTCGACGGCTCGAGCCTCGTCGGACACCGCGCCGGCCGGTCCGGCGGCGATCGCGGCGGAACCCACCGGCGCACCGGCGATCGCGAGGCAAAGGCCCGCGTAAAACGCAAATTTCATGTGTAACTCTCCCCCCGAAGCCCCCCCGGGGCTCGTCTCTTCCTCGTGTAGCGGCGTTCGGCGCAACTGCAAGCATGGGCTGGCTCCGGCGGTCGATCCACCGCAGAAGTTGAGCGTCATGAGGCGCCTTCGTCATCCGGGGCGAGGCGTTCGCGGACCCGGTCGTAGACGGATTTGCGGCGAAGGACGGCTTCCGGGCGCTCGAGCGCGGCGACCGCCGAGCCCGCCTCGCGGTCGATCTCGGCCGCCGCCTCGTCGAGGGCCTGCCAAAGGGTCCCGGGTATCGATGACGCCCGCTCGGCGGCTTGCCGCCTATTCCGCCGCCTCCTCTTCCGCCAGACTCCGCGCCTGCTCGCGCCCGATGCGGAAATAGGTGTATAATAAGTAGGCGAGAAGCCCGAGACCGACGATCGTTGGACCCCAGTCGTTCAGCCCATCCATTCTACGTCTCCGCCTTGAGCCGGGTCAGGAGCATCACGCCCACGCCTATAATCGCGGCGCCGTCGAGAAGCCACAGCATCACGTGCCCGTCGAGCCCTTCGATAAACCATCGACCCGCGCCGGCGACCAAAAACGCCAGTCCACCATTCCCGGCCAGATTCGACAGAGCCTTGACCTGCTCATTGCGCTGGAGACGCCGCGAGCGGCTCGTGTGACCCATAGCCGTTTCAGAATGATTTTCCGTGAGCCCCTTGTCCAGTAAAATGCCGCGGGCACAGAGGCTTATGCGAAGATCGTATGAGAGAGACTCAGCCGTCATTGCGGCGAAGGCCGTTCGTATAAGACCGATCAGAAAACCGCCTTCGCCTTGCCCCCCATCATCTGCGCCCGCACCAGCGGGATCGGCGGGCCGCCGTAGCTCAGCGCCTCTGGTGCCAGCTACGTGCCAGGCACGCGCTTGGCACGACGAACCCCAGGGGTCCGGGAAATAGCGGGGACACTATACATTTTTTCGGATCAGCCGCGACGGCTCTCATCTTCCGAAAGGACCACGGTCTTCGCCGCGGTACAGGAAGTCCATCACCTCAACCTCTTCACCCTCAACCACGTAAGCGATCGTGACCGTCCGGCGATGGACGATCGTTCGAAGTCCGTTCAACAGGTCGTCGCGAGGTGTCCCGCGAAACGGGAAGCTCTCCAGCTTGAGAGCCCTCTGGACGATCGAAGCTACGAAGCGCTCGGCGATTGCCGACGAGGAATGCTCGGCGACGTAGGACTCGATCTCCCCCAGCCGGTGTTCCGCGTGCGGCAGAAAGATGACCTTGTACCGCTTCACTCCGCCGCTGCGGGACGTCTGGCGGAGCGGCGGCGTGCGAGCGAGGCGCGCACTTCATCGGCCGTGAGGCCCTTCTCGCCGCTAGCCTTCCATTCATCGTAAGCGGGTACGACCTCGTCGCGCAGCCAAGCTTCCAGTTCGTGATCGTCCCTCTCGGCATCTCGATCCGCCAGCAATGCGAGGCCGCAGGCCACGACTTCGCTTTCGTCGCTGAACTCGCCGGATTCGACCCTGGCCCGCACGCTGTCGGCGAGAGCTTCCGGCAATTCAACCTCCAGCCTTCGTATGGTTTCCATAAGGCGGTTCCCTCGCGGACCTTATCCTCGCTTGAGGGGAGAATAAGCCCAACCTGGAGGTCGTTCAACGCCATCCCGGCTTGAAGCATATTTCGTTTCTTCGGAACGATGAATCAGAACACCGCCCTCGCCTCGCCTCCCATCATCTGCGCGCGAACCAGCGGGATGGGCGGGCCGCCGTAGCTCAGGAACTTGTCGTGGAATTGCTTCCAGGCCGCCCGCCCGCCCCTCGTCCGAGTCCAGTCGTCCCGCAGCCTGCGGATCAGGAGCTTGCCCATCGTGTAGTTGAGATAGGCCGGATCGTAGGTCCCGCGTGCCGACTGCTGCCGGGCATTGCCCTCGTCCTGATAGCATTGGTCGAGGAACAGCCGGCGCGACTGCTCCTGGGTCATCCGCCCGGTGTGCATCCCGATCGCCGAGAGGTAGCGGCAGTCGCGCAGCAAGGCGTTGGAGATCTGGCCGATATGCGTCTCGCAGGTCCCCGTCCCGAAGCCCCGCGTCCCACATCATCTCCTCGGCATAATGGGCGAAGCCCTCGGCGAAGGCGTAGCCGACGAAGACCCGGCCGAAGGTGAAGGGCGAACGGTTGGCGTGCAGGAAGTTGAGGAAATGGCCGGGCCAGACCTCGTGAACCGAGGTGAAGAGCAGAGCCGCCTCGCCCTGGACGAAGCCGGCCTGCACCTCGGGCGGCCATGAGGGGTCGGGCGGGGCGATGTAATAGACCGACGGCAGGCCCCGTCTCGTACGGCCCGGGAATGTCGATGTAGGCGAAATTCTGCCGGTTGTAGGGCGGCGATTCCTCGACCTGCGCTTCCTCCGTGCCGGGGATGGAGACCAGGTCCTTCTCCTCGATGAAGCGCTTCAGCCCGGCGAGCTGGGCGCGCGCCGCCTGCGACCGCCCCGCCCTGCGGCTTGTTCGCGGCCATCTTGTTCATGCAGGCCTGTAGGGTCGCCCCGGGCGCGTAGCGGACGCAGGCGCCGCGCAGGGCGTCCTGGTTGCGCTTGAGGTCCGCCCGCCCGATCGCCTCCAGCTCGGCGAGCGGAATGTCGACCATCTCGGTGTCGCGGAGCATCTGCGCGAACTTGTCGGCGCCGAGCGCGAAATCCTGGGTGGCGCTGGGCCTTTGCGCCTCCAGCCAGTCTGCGAGCCCTTGCATCGCCTGCGAGCGCGCTTCGAGCGGCGAGCCTGAGCTCGAGCTGCAGATCGCCGGATCGGACACGTCCGAGCGAAGGCGGCCTTGCCGTCATTCGGATAATATTCCGCGAAGCCGCCGAAGCCGGCCTTGCCGTAATTGATGAAGCTCAACGGCAGCGGGGTCCTGCAGATTGGCCCTTATCTGCCGCGCCGCCCCCGGCACCGCCTTCAGATAGGCGATGAACGCCCGAAGCCGGGTCTCGGCCGGCGCATAGGGCCGGGTGACGTAGACCGACGGGTCGAGCCCGTTGCCCATGTAATAGGCCGGGTTGCGGTGCGGCTGGTCGGCCGTCTCCAGCCAGAACAGGTCGCCCCGGGCGCGCGCGATCAGATAGTCGCGCTCGAAGCGCTCGGTCCTGCTCAAGCCGCCGGGCGTCGAAGGCCTCGGCCGCGGCGATCGACGAGCGCAGGAACTCCTTCGCGTTGGCCAGCCCGGTCTCGCTCCAGTCGGGCAGCCGGCCGTCATATTCGTGGCGGCCCTGGACGACCGCGAAGGCCGGGTTCCCCCGGAAATATCCGTCGATGAAGCTCTGCGAGAAAGCCGACCAGGCGGAAGGCCGAGCCTCCGTCGACGGCTCCGCGCGGTCGGTCGACGCACAACCGGAAAGGAGGATCGCGAGAGCGGAGGCCGCGGCTAGCAAGGGCTTGGACATCGGAGAACTCTCCTGCAGGACCCGGATCCGTTAGCCGTCCCTCGCCGCCATGACGAGTGCGGTCCTTGCGCGTTTGTCGCGACCGCGGCGCCCTCGCTCTCGCCTTTACTCCGTGAATTGTTCGTGGTATGTTCTCTCCCAGGGAGTTCCGACATGCCAAGCCATCACGATCCGGACGAGGAGCTCGCCTTCGAGCCGGTGCCGTCCGCCTCGAACCGCCACGACGGCTGGACCCCCGAGCGGCAGCGCGGCTTCATCCACGCCCTCGCCCGGATCGGGATCGTCGCCTGGGCGGCGGAGGCCGTCGGCATAAGCCGCAAGTCGGCTTACGAGCTGCTCAGGCGCGCCGGGCCCGACAGCTCCTTCGCCGGCGCCTGGCGCGAGGCCCGGGCGATGGGCCGGACCCGGACGAGGTTCACCGCCATCGACCGAGCCCTCAACGGAGTCGAAATCCCCTATTTCTACGGCGGCCTCCAGCGCGGGACGCGGCGGGTCTTTGACGACCGCCTGCTCGTCGCGGCGTTGCGCGCGATCGAGCGGATGCAGGACGGCGAGTAGGGAAATGGCTCGCTTCGTCGCAATTCTCGTCCAGCGTTCCGGCACTTTCGTCACCTTCGTCCAGGTTGCGGGAGGCCAAGCCTGTGCCTAAGCGCCCTGTCATGGCTTCCTCCGCCGCTCCCCATCCCCTCCGAATCCGCGATTTCCGTTTCTACTGGACGGCGCGCTTCGCCTCGACCGTCGCGCAGGTGGCGATGATCGTCGTCATCGGCTGGCAGGTCTACGATATCGCCCGGCAGACGATGGACGTCGAGAAAGCGGCGCTGCAGCTCGGCTTCATCGGCCTCGTCCAGTTCGTGCCATTGTTCGCGCTCACTCTGGTGACCGGCTGGGTCGCCGATCGGGTCGACCGGAGGATCATAGCCCGCGCCTCGATCGCCTTGGAGCTCGCTTGCGCCGCCGCGCTCGCCTGGCTGACCTGGAGCGGCCAGGTCACCCTCGCCTGGCTGTTCGTCGTCGCCGCCCTGCTCGGCGTGGCCCGCGCCTTCGCCGGGCCGGCGCTGGGAGCGCTCGCTCCCAACCTCGTGCCGCGCGAATCCCTGCCGCGGGCGATCGCGCTCAGCTCGATCGCCTGGCAGACCGGGGCGATCGCCGGGCCGGCGGTGGGCGGCTACCTCTACGCCTGGGACCCGCACATGCCCTATACGGTGGCGGCCGGGCTGTTCGCTCTGTCGCTCTTCTGCATGCTGATGATCCGCCCGGTCGCCCGGAGCGCGATCGAGGGCTCCGCCAATCCCTGGCGGCAGATGATCGATGGCCTCCATTATGTCCGCCGCCACCGCCTCGTCCTCGGCGCCATCTCGCTCGACCTGTTCGCGGTCCTGCTCGGCGGGGCGACGGCGATGCTTCCCGTCTTCGCCCGCGACATCCTCCATTCCGACGCCACCGCCCTCGGCCACCTGCGCGCCGCGCCGGCGGTCGGCGCGACCCTGACCGCGCTCTGGTTCTCCTGGCGGCCGCTGAAGCGCGACGTCGGCACCAAGATGCTCGTCGCGGTGGCGGTGTTCGGCGCCGCCACCATCGCCTTCGGCCTGTCGCGCAACCTGCTGCTGTCGGTCGCCTGCCTCGCCCTGCTCGGCTCGGCCGACATGGTCTCGGTCTACGTCCGCCAGTCGCTGATCCAGCTCTACACGCCGGATGCGATGCGCGGCCGGGTGGGCGCCGCCTCGACCCTGTTCATCTCCGCCTCGAACGAGCTCGGCGAGGCCGAATCCGGCTTCCTCGCCGCCCTGATCGGCCCGGTCGTCGCGGTCGTCGCGGGAGGCGTCGGAGCGATCATGGTGACCCTGCTGTGGGCCCATTGGTTCCCCGAGCTTCGCCGAGCCCGAACCTTCGACCCGCCCAGCCCGGAAGCGCGGGAGGGGGCGGCATGAGCCGGTCAGCCCGCCGCCGGCCCGGTCCAGTTGACCAGCGCCCACCGCACCCCGCTCCGCACCGGGGTCACCCGGTGAAGCGCGCGCGACAGGAAGATTCGGGCGCCGCCGCGCGGCAGCGCCCGCGCCTTGCCGATCAGGTCGGGGAGGATCTCGAGGTCGCCGCCTTCGTGATCGCCGAGGTCCGACAGCTCGACCGAGACCGACAGCAGGCGGTCGCCGGTGCGGTCGAAGCCGGCGTCGGTGTGCCAGGCCTGGAAATGGTCGCCCGGCGCGTAGCGCAGGATCTGCACCGGCTCGGTCATCGGCGCGACCGCGATTCCGAGCTCCGCTCCGGCGTCGGCGAAGAGGGCGTCGAGCCGGTCGAAGAACCAGGCATTGGCCTCGCCGCGGACCTGCATCGAGACGGCGACCCGGCGGACCCGGTCCGGCGGAACATGGTCCGCCCCGCCGTAGATCGGCGCCGGCGCGAGCTCCGAGTTCCGGGCGAGCCCGATCAGCCGGTCGCATTCTTCCGCGGAGAAGACGGCGGAGCGGTCGACATGGATGCGCGTCATCGCCGAACTGCTACCGCCCCGGCCGCCGCAGCGATAGCGAGAGTTGAAGACGGCCGGGCTCCACCCCATTAGGGCGTAAAGGCACCAAGGAGACGTGGCGATGAGAGCAGGCAGCATCCTGGAGACGATCGGCCGGACCCCCCATATCCGGGTCAACCGCCTGTTCGGCGACGCCGAGGTCTGGGTGAAGTCGGAGCGGGCCAATCCCGGCGCGTCGATCAAGGACCGGATCGCGCTGGCGATGATCGAGGATGCCGAGCGCTCGGGCGCGCTCAAACCGGGCGGGACGATCATCGAGCCGACCTCGGGCAATACCGGAATCGGCCTCGCCATGGTCGCCGCGGTCAAGGGCTACAAGCTCGTCCTGGTCATGCCGGAGAGCATGAGCCTCGAGCGCCGCCGGCTGATGCTCGCCTATGGCGCGACCTTCGACCTCACCCCGCGCGAGAAGGGGATGAAGGGCGCCATCGCGCGGGCCGAGGAGCTGATCGCCGAGACCGAGGACGGCTGGATGCCGCAGCAGTTCGAGAATCCGGCCAATCTCGAGGTCCACGTGCGCACCACCGCCCAGGAGATCCTCGACGATTTCCGCGATTCGCCGATCGACGTGCTGATCACCGGGGTCGGAACCGGCGGCCACATCACCGCCTGCGCCCAGGTGCTGAAGAAGGAATGGCCGGGCCTGCAGGTGTTCGCGGTCGAGCCGACCCTGTCGCCGGTCCTCTCCGGCGGCCAGCCCGGGCCGCACCCGATCCAGGGCATCGGCGCCGGCTTCGTTCCCGGCGTCATGGACACCAGCCTGCTCGACGGGATCATCCAGGTCGATCCGGCCGACGCCAAGGAGATGGCCCGCCGGGCCGCCCGCGAGGAAGGGATACTGGTCGGCATCAGCTCGGGCGCGAGCCTCGCCGCGGTGCGCCAGAAGCTGGACGAGATCGGCCCCGGCAAGCGGGTCCTCACCTTCAACTACGACACCGGCGAGCGCTACCTGTCGGTCCCGGATTTCCTTCCGGAATAGAGGCGCCGGCGGAGCGATATCTGCGCCGCCAGCGCCTCGGCGTCGGCCGAACGGAGGTCGACGATCCGGGGCGAGTCGAGCAGCGAGGCGCCGGCCGTGTCGACGGCGAGCGTGGCCAGGCCGAGCCGGCGCTGGATCGGGCCGCGGCTCAGGCCCAGCGACTGGACGTTCTTGAGCGGCACCAGCCACAGCCGCCGGCGCCAGACCCCGCGGGCGACGAAGAGCAGGTCGTCGGTCAGCGCATAGCGGTGGTAGCGCCGTTCCAGAGCCGCGACGGCGGCGAGCAGCGGCAGCAGCCCCAGCAGCAGCAAGGCCGACCGCTCCCAGGCCGCCAAAGCGAGGATCGCGGCCGAGGCGGGAAGGAGCTTGGCCGCCGAGCTGCGCAGGATGTGGCGCCGCGAGACGCTGGCCAGCTCGGGCGGCGGCGGCAGGCGCAGGGGCTCGACCTCGGCCAGCACCGCCTCGATCTCCGAGCGGGTCGCGAACGGCGCCGCGCTCTGCCGGCCGCTTCGGTCGGCTCCGGCGCCGAGCGTCTGGAAGGACAGGCCCGACCAGCCGAACAGCGACCTCAGCGGTCCGCCGGTCACCGTGGCGAGCTGGACCCGCCGGCGGGCGATCACCGCCTCGCTGCGGGTGAAGAGGCCCTGCTCGCGGCGGAAGCGGTCGTCCTCGAGCGAGAGCCGGAAGCCGTAATCGCGCGCCAGGGTTCGAAGCACTCCGGCGACCGAGCCGAGCAGGACCGCGACGAACAGCACCGCGGCGATCGCCCCGGCCGTCCACCGGTTCGGAAGATAGTCGTCGGCGAGGCCGACCCAGCGCGCCGGATCGTAAATGTCGAAGGGCAGGAAGCGGTCGAAGGTCTGGAGCAGGGCGAACAGGCCGGCGATATAGACCAGGGAGAAGTTGAAGAAGCCGGACAGCAGGATCCTCGGCACGTCCATCGCGAACAGGATCCGGCCCGCCGCTTCGTCCGGCGCCTCGGCCCCGGCCGGGGCGGCGGCGGTCCGCCGGGCTCGGACGAGGTCGCGAAGCCGGTGCGCCTCGGCCAGCGAGACGCTGTCGAGCAGGCCCTCGTCCTTGCCGGCGGCGCCGGTTTCGATTCGCACCTTGGCGAGCCCGAACAGGCGCGCGAGGAAGCTGCGCTCGATGTCGACGTCCTGGACCCGGTCGAAGGGGATCGAGCGGCGATTGCGGCTCAAAATGCCGCTCTCGATGACGATCTCGACCGGACCCACATTGTAACGGAAGCGCCGCCAGGCCAGCCATTTGACGCCGAGAAGCAGCGCGGCGAGCGCGGCGGCGAGGAAAAGCGCTCCGGTGAGCCCGGAGCGGGAGGCGAAGGCGAGGCCGGCCGGAAGCGCCAGGATCGTCTGCGGCGCCTCCTTGACGAAGCCGAGGACGATCGTGGCCGGATGGAGGCGGCGTTCGGCCCCGGCGCCGTCGCTCACGCCGGCTCCTCGCGGATCCGGGCGCGTATCTCGTCGCGCATCGCCTCGGCCCGCTCGCGGGTCAGGCCGGGCACGACGATCTGGCTGTGCAGCGTTCCGGCGGTGTGCAGGACCAAGCTGCAGATGCCGAGCGAGCGTTCGATCGGCCCCTGGCTGACGTCGATATGCTGGACATTGTCGAGCGGCACCAGGGTGTGGACCCGGGTCCACAGCCCGCGCCGGAGCCTGAGCTCCTCGCCGTCCATCCAATAGCCCCAGGCGGCGTAGCGGCGCGGCGGCGCCCACAAGGCGAGATAGGCGAGGACCAGCAGCGCCGGCAGGAGGAGGACGCCCCACGGGATCGGCAGCTCCCCGCGCAGGCCGACCTCCGCCGCCGCCGCGGCCGCGCTCAGCACCGTTCCGGCGATCACGCCCCGGATCCGCATCAGCCGAAGCAGCCCGCGGTCGAGGGGGGTCGGGGGCGTCTCTTCCATGGCTCAACCATAAGACCGCCTTATGCTATGCGTCCACCATGTCGCCGCTCGAGCAGTCGCTGATCGCCTTCACCCTCGCCGCGGCCCTGCTCACGGTGACTCCCGGCCTCGACACCGCCCTCGTCCTGCGCACCGCCGCGGCCGAGGGCGCCCGCCGGGCCTTCGCCGCCGCGCTCGGAATCTGTCTCGGCTGCCTGGCCTGGGGAATGCTGGTCGCGGTCGGGCTCGGGATTCTGCTCGAAGCGTCGGAGCTCGCCTATCTGGCGCTGAAATGGATCGGCGCCGCCTATCTCCTCTATCTCGGAGTGCGGCTCCTGTTCGTCCCCCGCGACGAGCCGGAGGCGCCCGGAGCGCCGCCGCCGCGGGCCAACTGGTTCCTCCGCGGTCTCCTCACCAACGCGCTCAACCCCAAGGTCGGCGCCTTCTACGTTTCCTTTCTTCCGCAATTCGTCCCGGCGGGGGCGAGCGTGCCGGCGACCACTTTGCTGCTCGCCGCCATCCATGCCGGGCTCGGCCTCGCCTGGTTCCTGCTCCTGATCGGCGCGACCCGGCCGCTGGCGCGGCGGCTGCGCGACCCGCGCCTGGTGCGCGCGCTCGACCGGCTGACCGGCGGCGTGCTCATCTTCTTCGGACTCAAGTTGGCGTTCAGCCGCCAGTGAGGAGGACAAAGCGATGATCCCGCACCGCTTCGCCCGCGCGGCGACCGGCTTCCTGCTGCTGGCCGCGGCGATCCACCCGGCGGCGGCGCAGCAGGAGGTCGTCTCCGACGGCGCCTATCTCCACGCCCCGGCCCGCGCCGAATTCCCGACCCGCATCGGCAAGTTCCGCCGCTCGCAGATCCTCCGCTACGGCGCGACCGGCGACGACGTCAGCGCCAGCTACCTTCTCGCCACGCCCGCCGGCCGGCTGCTGATCACGGTCTACATCTATCCCGCGGCCGCAGCGGCGAACCCGGCCGAGCGGGCGAAGTCGTGCGACGAGGAATTCGCCGCGGCGAACACCGCCATTTCCAGCAAGCACGCCAATGCCGCGCCGATCGAGCAGGGCGGCGCCCTGCCCGCGAAAGGGAGCGACCGAAAGCTCGGCCGGCGGTCGGTCTATCGCCTCGTGACCTGGTTCGACGACCGCTTCCAAGACATTCGCTCCGAGGCGCATCTCTATTGCTATGTCGGCGGCGACTGGCTGGTGAAATATCGGGTGAGCGCGCCGATCGGCGTCAAGACCGACAAGGCGGTGAAACAATTCATCCGAAACGGCCCCTGGCCGGGCCGCTCGTCGACCTAGACCGGCGGGAGTCGGCTTGACTGGTCATCCCGGACTTGATCCGGGATCCACCTTCCCTTTCGATAGTGCGAGGTGGAGAAGGTGGATGCCGGATCAAGTCCGGCATGACGGAGGCGCCATCCAAGCGCTCGCGCCCCACACCTCGTCGAACCGGCCGCCCCGGCCCAGTCCCTCGGCGAAGCGCGCCGCGCCCTCGCGGGCGCCTTCGCGGAGCGGCGCTTCGCCGGCGAGGCCCTCGGCGCGCAGCGCCTCGTCGAGCGGCAGGTCCCATTGCCGGCAGGCGGAGAGGCGGTCGGTGCGCAGGCAGAGCTGCGGGAAGCGGGCGATGTCGGCGGCCAGCGCCCGGGCCGTGGCCAGCGCCGCGCCGGCGGGAACGAGCCGGTCGGCGAGCCCCCAGGCCAGGGCCTCCTCGGCGGAAACCGGCCGGCCGGTGAGGATCATGTCGAGGGCCCGGCCCTGGCCGACCAGCCGCGGCAGCCGCACCGTGCCGCCGTCGACCAGAGGCACGCCCCAGCGGCGGCAGAACACCCCGAACACGGCCGTCGCCGAGGCCACTCTGAGGTCGCACCACAAGGCGAGCTCCAGGCCGCCGGCGACGGCATGGCCCTCCACCGCCGCGATCACGGGCTTGGAAAGAAGCGACCGGGTCGGGCCGAGCGGCCCCTCCCCTCCCGGCTCGTAGCGATAGTCGCTGGCGGCGAGGGACTTGAGGTCCCACCCCGCGCAGAAGCTTGCGCCCGCCCCCGTCAGAACGGCGACCGCCGCCGTCTCGTCCGCCTCGAACGCCCGGAACGCCGCCCGAAGCGCCAGCGCCGTCTCGGGATCGATCGCGTTGCGCCGCTCAGGGCGATCGATCGTGACGGTCGTGACCGCTCCCCGGAGTTCGACGGCGACGCTCATATCCGGCGTTCCCTCCCCTCCCAGAACGGATCGCGCAGAGCCCGCCGGAGCGGCTTGCCGACCGGGCTGCGCGGGATCTCGCCGACCGTCCGGATCGACTTGGGCACCTTGTAGCCGGCGAGGCGGCCCCGGGCGAAGGCGAGCAGAGCCTCCTCCGCCACCGGCGCCCGCAGGACGACGAAGGCGGTCACCGCTTCCCCCCAGGTCTCGTCCGGAATGCCGACCACCGCCGCCTCGCGCACCTGGGGATGGCTGGCGAGAACGTCCTCCACCTCGCGCGGATAGACGTTGTAGCCGCCGGTCACGATCATGTCGGAGGTCCGCTCGATCAGGTAGAGATAGCCGTCCTCGTCGAAGCGGCCGATGTCGCGGGTGCGAAGCCAGCCGCCGGGGAGGAAGCTGGCCGAGTTGAGCTCCGAATCGCCGAGATAGCCTTCCATGACGAAGGGCGCCCGGACGGCGATCTCGCCGGGCTCGCCTTCGGACACGTCGAGCCCGTCCGGCCCGACGAGGCGAAGCTCGCAATCGGGCGCCGGCCGGCCGCACGAGACCAGCCGCTCGGGCCGGTCGAGATCGTGATCCGTCTTGCCGAGACAGGCGATAGCGAGCGGCGCCTCGGTCTGGCCGTAGAACTGGACGAAGCGCTGCCCCCACAGGCCGAGCACGCGCTCGATCAGCGGCCTCGGCATCGGCGAGGCGCCGTAGAGGATCGTCTCGACGCTGCTCATGTCGACCCGCTCGATGCCGGGATGCTCGACCAGCATCTGAAGCATGGTCGGAACCAGCACCAGCGCGGCCGGCCGCCAGCGCTCGACGGCGGCCAGGTAGGAAGCGGGATCGAATCCCGGCAGGATCGCGGCGGCGCCGCCGCGCAGCCAGAAGGGCATGATGAAGGTGCCGCTGGCGTGGACGAGCGGCGCGGCGTGGAGAATGGCGTCGCCCGGCCCCGGATCGACGAGGTTGGCGAGCACGTTGGCGACGACGGCGGCATAGGTGCGCTGGCTGTGGAGCACGCCCTTCAGGATGCCGGTGGTCCCGGAGGTGAACAGGGCGAGGAGGACGTCCTCGGGCTCGGGCCGGCGCGACAGGTCGCCGGCCAGGCCGTCGGCGAGCGCCAGCAGCTCTTCGAAGCCGAAGCGGCGCAATCCGGGCATCCGGGCGGCGAGCTCGGCGGCGCGCTCCGACTGCGCGGAATCGTGGATCAGCAGCCGGGCCTCGGCGGCTTCCAGCATCCGGCCCTGCTCGGGGGCGGAGAGGCGGCTGTTGATCGGCACCCGGGTCAGCCGCGCCTTGACGCAGCCGAAGTCGAACGGGATGACCAGCGGCCCGTTGCCGGCGAGGATCGCGACCCGCTCGAAAGGGTCGAGGCGAAGACCGCCGACGAGGGCGTTGGCGAAGCGGGTCGCGAGCCGGTCGACGTCGCCGAAGCTCAGCCGTTCCCCGCCGAAGGCGACCGCGACCCGGTCCCGATGATCGCGAGCGCCGCACTCAATCATCTCGGTCACGAGCATCGCCGCAGTCTCCACGGCGCGGAGGCTTCTGGCAAGGGCGAGGAACCCCCCATGCGGCGCAGCGTTGAGGCTCCGAAACAAATGGAGACTCGACATGACCGAACCCGTTCGCGAGCGCGAAACGACCATCGTGCATACCGACAGCGGCGGCGGCGGCGGCGGCACGATCATCGCGGTGGTCCTTCTGATCGCGGTGATCGCCCTCCTCTTCTACCTGTTCGGCGGCCAGCTCCTCGGCGGCGCGGACAAGAGCACCGACGTCAAGGTCGACGTGACCGCTCCGGCGAAGAGCAGCTGAACGCGTCCGAGCGCCGGCCAGACAGGAGAATGACATGACCGATCCCGATCCCGATCGCGACCGCGAGCCCGAAACCGTGCGCGAGGTCGAGCGGACGACGACCGTCGTCTCCACCGGCGGCGACCGCGGCGGCGGCGGCGCCCTGCTCGCCGTTCTCGTCATCATCGCCCTTCTGGCCGTGCTCTATTTCGTGTTCAGCGGCTCGTTCAACCGCGCCGCGGACGAGGTGGGAGTCAATGTCAACGTGGAGGCTCCCAAGGTCGACATGCCCGACGTCAAGCTCGACGTGCCGGACAAGATCGAGGTCAAGGTCCCCGACGTCGACGCCCGAGCGGACGGCGACGGCAACAAGGCGAACTGAGCGCCCGCTTGGTGAATGGGGGCTGTCAGGGTCATTCAGCGATTCATCAACCGAATCAATGCATAAGGACGGGGTCGACCCGCGGGCCGACCCCTCGAGTCGCGTAACGAGGGAGGGGCCGGCAGCTCACGCTGCCGGCCCCTGACCTTTTCAGGGCAATCGCGGGACCAAGGGTCGGCAAGCGTTTAGACGGGCGCTCGCGTTCGTCATGCCGGACTTGATCCGGCATCCACCTTCTCTTCGAGCACAACGGCCCGGAAAAGAAGGTGGATCCCTCTGAGTTCACAAACGAAGTGCAACACCTCAGACAGGTGTTGCCATGTCGACCTACCGCCAGCTTTCGATCGAGGAACGGTGTGAGATTGCCCGCCTTCATGAAGGCGGGCAATCGCTCCGGCAGATCGCTGCAGCTCTGGATCGCCAGCCGTCGACGATCTCCAGGGAGCTGAAGCGCAATAAAGGCTCGAAGATCGGCTACAGCCCGACCTACGCCCAGCAGCAGGCGGGTGCGCGGCGCTGGTCGGGGTCGCGGCTCGAGCGCGACGACGTCCTGCGCGAGAACGTGCTCGATCGCATGGCCGACGGCTGGTCGCCCGAGCAGATCTGTGGCCGCCTCGCCCTCGACGCGGGGCGCCGGGTCATCAGCCACGAGACCATCTATCGCTTCGTCCACGCCCAGATGAAGCGCACCAACGACGTCAGCTGGCGCCGATACCTCCTCCGGGGCAGGCTTAGGCGCGGCTGGCGTAATAAAGGCGGCGGCGCTCCTCGCTTCACCGACCGAAGGTCCATCCACGACCGCCCCGCCGAAGCCGCCGACCGCCTCGTCCAGGGACATTGGGAGGGCGACGCGATGCTCTTCTCCACGCCCGGCCAGGCCGTCCTCGTCGCCCACGAAAGACGCTCCCGCATCACCCTTCTCGTCCGGCCGCCAAGCCTCAAGGCCGAGCCGACCGCAACCGCGCTCGCCGCCATCCTCAGGCCCATGCCGGCCGACATGCGACGGACCATCACATTCGACAACGGCACCGAGTTCGCCCGGCACTACCGGCTTACCCAGCAGCTCGGCATCCAGACCTACTTCTGCGACACCCACAGCCCTTGGCAAAAAGGCGGCGTCGAAAACGCCATCGGACGTCTCAGACGGGCATTGCCACGCAAAACCAACCTCGACGCCCTCTCCAACAAGGCCATCGACAAGCTCGTCGCCCGCTACAACAATACCCCCCGAAAATGCCTCGGCTTCCAAACGCCAGCCGAAGCCTTCATCAATCCGTTGCACTTCAAATGTGAATCCACACCCGGATCAAGTCCGGGATGACGATTCAACTGGAACGCTCAGCCCTAATCCCCCTCCTCCCGCGCCGGCGCGTTGGGATTGTCGCCGGTCTCGTCCTCGCCGAGACGGCCGTGGCCGTGATAGGCCTTTTCGGTCTGGCCGCCGCTGCCCAGGAAGCCGTCCTTGCCGGCGGCCTTGCCGCGATGCGGGTTGGGATAGGCGCCGCCGCCCGATTCGCCGCCGCCGCGGCGCCCGTGCGTCTTCTCGTCCATGCCGCGCTCCTTTCCAGGCCGGTGATCCGTCACCGGCTGAATGGCTCGCGATCCGCTATGTTCCTGGGATCAGGACGCCCTTCGGACCAGGCCGCGGCCCTCGAAAGGGGATGCGCCGCCGGCCAGCCTGACCGGCGCCAGCGCCGGGCCGGCCGGCTTGCGCTGGGCAAGGGCGAGGCCGGCATGGGTCGCCATCACCGCCGCCTCGGCGATGCTCCTGACGCCCAGCTTGGCCATGATGTGCGCCCGGTGCATCTCGACCGTCCGGACGCTGATTCCGAGATCGTGCGCCACCGCCTTGTTGGAGCGGCCACCGAACAGGGCCAGCGAGATGTCGAGCTCGCGCGCCGTCAGCCGGGCGAACCGGCTCTGGGCGACGCGCCGGGCTTCGCCCTCCTCGAGCGACGTCTCCAGGGCCGCCCAGGCGGGAAGCAAGGCGGCGGCGAGCTTCGCCGCGTCGACCGGCTTTTCAAGGAAGTCGAGGGCGCCGAGCTTCATCGCCTCGACGGCGAGGGCGACGTCGGACTGGGCGCTCATCACGAGGATCGGCCAGCCCGCCTCCCGCCGCACCAGCGCGGCAAGCGTCTTGAGCCCGTCGGGTCCGTCGAGGTTGAGCAGGATGCATCCCGGCATGAGATGGCCGAATATCTCGAGAAACTCGCCGCCGCCGCCGAACGGCCACGCTTCGGCGCCGATCGACGCCAGACTGATCGTCAGCGACCTCCTCGTCTCGAGGTCGTTATCAACCACATACACAGTGCGTTGGTGCGCCATAAGCCCGCTCCCCCAAAGGCCAGTATACAAGGCCACGCACAGCCAACTTTCTGAGTCGGCCGACTGGTGCACAACCTAGCAAAACTACGGTGAACCGCGGCTGACTAAGCTCAGGAAAAATGTGTAGCGTCAGCGGTTTAACCTAGGAGATGTCCCCAGCAAACCCGGAATAACCCGCAATGTCCGGGTTTGATTCCCGGACGGGTTTGAAACCAGTTCCGGTGGTAGATTCCATGCCGAATCATCGTAGCTTTACCAGTGTACAACTCCGATCTGCGGAAACCCGCTATTAACCATTAACCTTCTCCCTGCCGGTCGCGGAAGGCGTCCGGGCCGTAAGGTTAGCGGGGGGGCGGACTGGGCCGTGGAAGGCACGCACATCTTCAGCGGGAATGCGCTCGGCGCCCTCGACGAAGCGGGCCGGGTCCGTCTGCCGCCCTTCATCCTTCGCGAAGTGGCCCGTCACGGCGACGGCGGCCGGCTGCTGCTGGGAGTGCACGAGACGGATCCCTGCATCACCGGCTACAGCGCCGGGCTGCAGCCGCGGCTCGAGGCCGAGCTCGAGCGGCGCCGCCTTCGCGACGAGGCGCTCGGCCTTCCGGCCGACGACCACCATGCCCGCGCCCGGCGCACCTTCGGCCTGGTCGAGGAGGCGCATTACGACGAGGGCGGCCGGCTCACCCTCCCGCCCCTCGCCCGCCGCCGCGGCGGGCTCGAGCGGGACCTGCTGTTCATCGGCGCGGGCAGCCATTTCGAGATCTGGGACGCGTCGCTGGCGATGGCCGAGGGCGACGAGGAGCTGCGCTTCGTGGCGCGATACCGGCTCGGCGGAGCGGACCGGCCGTTGGACGAGGAGGAAGAGAGATGAGCTTGCTGTGCGCCCTGGGCGGTCATGAAGCGGGACCCGACGAAGTCTATAACGGCGGTTATTATTTCGCCCGCTGCCGGCGCTGCCGA
This sequence comes from uncultured Alphaproteobacteria bacterium, assembly GCA_963716155.1. Lineage (GTDB taxonomy): Bacteria > Pseudomonadota > Alphaproteobacteria > Sphingomonadales > Sphingomonadaceae > Allosphingosinicella. The sequence goes on along the minus strand of OY970297.1, from coordinate 120,521 downwards.
TGCGACATGATCCGCTGCGGCGCGGCCTGGCGGATGGTGCCGAGCGGCCACCGAGTCGTCTGGCGCTCCGGGCGCCACCAGCATTCGCTCGAGCCCGACCTTTCCGGCGCTCTTCCGGTCCTCCACCGCGAGGCCAATTTGCCCGCGGTGAAGCCGCCCTTCGCTTCGTGGAGCCGCGACATCGTCGGGCTTCGGCGGCGCTCGGCTCGGGCGGCGCCCGAAACCGCCGCGGCGGCCGCGGTCGAGCGCGAGGAGCCGCAATATCCCGCTTTGCTCGTCCTCGCCGCTTTGGTCGGGGCGGGCCTGCAGCTGATCTTCAGCCTCGGCTCGGGGCGGGGAAGCTTCGGCTGAGGCAGTGAGCGTTTAGGCTGAATCGTCATCCCGGTCCCGGATCAGGTCCGGGATGATCCGGGATCCACCTTTTTCAACGCGTGGGATCCGGAAGAAAGGTGGATGCCGGATCAAGTCCGGCATGACGAACACATGCGCCATCTAAGCATTCACCGCTCTTAAGGCTCGCTGCCCTCGACCGGGACCGCGAACAGCGAGGCGGCCGCCGGCGCCGGGCCCGCCTCGAGCAGGTGATGGAGCCGGGCCGCGACCTCGCTGATCCGGAACGGCTTGCGGAGCACCGCCTGGTCGGACAGCTCGACTCCGAAGGTCTGGACGTCGGCATAGCCGCTGGCGAACAGGATCGGCAGCTCCGGCACCAGCCCCCGGGCCCGCCGGCCGAGCTCGACCCCGTTCATCGCCGGCATCGCCACGTCGGTGAGCAGAAGATCGAAGCGGCGCTCGCCGAGCAGCCTCAGAGCCTCGTCGCCGGTGGCCGCCGACGTCACGTCGTAGCCGAGCTCGGCGACCATCGCCGCCGCGACGCTGCGCACGTCGTCGTCGTCGTCGACCAGAAGCACCCGCCCGCGCCGCCGGCGAAGCCCCTCGGCCGGGGCGTTGCGCGCCGCCGCCGCCTCGGCCTCGGTGGCGGGGAGGTAGATGGTGACGCTGGTGCCGCGCCCCTCCTCGCTCTCGATCCGGACCGTCCCGCCCGACTGGCGGGCGAAGCCGTAGAGCTGGGCGAGGCCGAGCCCGGTGCCCTTGCCCTGCGGCTTGGTCGTGAAGAAGGGCTCGAAGGCGTGCTGGAGGACCTCGGGCGCCATCCCGACGCCGGTGTCGGTGACCCGGATGGCGACGTAGCGGCCCGGCCCCAGCTCTCCGGCGAGCAGCTCGGGCACCCGGTCGAGGTTGCGGGTGGCGATCAGCAGGCGGCCGCCGCCGGGCATCGCGTCGCGCGAGTTGATCGCGAGGTTGAGGATCATCACCTCGAGCTGGGTCGGGTCGGCGAGCGCCCGCGACAGCCCCTCGGCCAGCTTCATGTCGACCTCGACATGGCGGCCGATGCTCCGGGTCAGCAGGTCGCCCATGCCGGCGATGATGGCGTTGACGTCGAGCGGCGCCGGAGTGAGCCGCTGGCGCCTCGAGAAGGCGAGCAGCTGGGCGGTGAGGCGGGCGCCGCGCTCGGCCGCCTGGAGGGCGTTGCCGGCGAGCCGGCGCAGCTTCTCGTCGTCGGTGCGGCGAAGCAGAAGCTCGAGCGAGCCGACGACGGCGGTCAGCAGATTGTTGAAATCGTGGGCGACCCCGCCGGTGAGCTGGCCGATCGCCTCCATCTTCTGGGCCTGGACGAGGCGAGCCTCGGCGATCTCGCGCTCGGCGATCTCGGCGGTGAGCCGGTCGTTGGCCGCGGCGAGGTCGCGGGTGCGCTCGTCGACCTTCTGCTCGAGCGTGTCGGCGAGCTCGCGAAGCCGGGCCTCCGCCGCCTCCCGCTCGGCGAGATAGGCGGCGGCGAGGCGCTGGCGCAGGCGGCCGCGGATCGCCGAGCGGACCGCGCTGATCAGCGTCGCCGGGTGGAGCGGCCGCTCGAGCACGGTGACGTTGACGAGCTCCTCGATCGCCTTCGAACCCTCGCGGGTCTCGCCGCGCCGGACGAGCAGGACGAAGGGGAAATCGGACCAGGGCGGCTGGCGCTCGATCGCGGCCCGGAGCCGCTCGGTGTCGAGGCGGGCGAGCGCGTCGTCGGTGACGATCGCCCCGGCCTCGTCGCCCGAGGCGATGGCCGCGAACAGCCGGTCGCCGCCGCCGTCGATCGCGAACGGGATGGCGGCGCTTCGAAGCAGCTGGCCGATCACCTCGGCGTCGCGCCCGCTCGGCGCGACGACCAGGAAGTTGCCGTCGCCGGAGGACCTATCGGTTGCGGCCAATTCCGTCCTCGAGCAAAGCGGACTGACCTTCGTAGCTTGGAGTGCCGGTGAGGACTCCGCGGAAGCCGGCGAGCCGCGGTCCGACCTCGATCCCGCCGCTCCCGATCTTCAACTCGCGGATCGCCGATTCGTGCCCGCCGGTGCGCTTCTTGAGCACCGACAGGGCGCGGCGGATCTCGCCATGCGCCTCGAAGAAGCGGAGCAGGAGAACGTTGTCGGAGAGGTAGGTGAGGTCGACCGGCGACTGCATGTGGCCGACCATCCCCGACTGCGCCAGGATCAGGAAGGTGAGCACGCCCTGCTGGTTCAGATAGGTGACGATCTCGTGCATCTGGAGGAGCATATACTGCTCCTGGGGCATGGCGTGCTGGTAGCCCGACAGAGAATCGATGACGACGACTCCGGCGCCGACGCCCTCGACATGCTCGCGGATGATCCCGGTCAGCTCGCCCGGCGACAGCTCGGCCGGATCGACCTGGCGGAAGATGAAGCCGCCCTCGTCCCTCCACCCGGCCAGGTCGAGGCCGAGCCCGGCGGCTCGGCGGTAGAATATCCGCTCGGTCTCGTCGAAGCTGACGACCAGGACCTTCTCGCCGCGCGCCAAAGCGGCGCACATATATTGCAGCGACAGGGTCGACTTGCCCGACCCGGAGGGTCCGATGACGAGCGTGGTGGTGCCGTAATCGAGCCCGCCGCCGACGAGATCGTCCATCTCCCGAAGGCCGCTCGTCGCGGAGCGCTGCTCGAAGCCGGTATCGGGATGGTCGGCGGCGACCAGGCGGGGGAAAATCTCGAGGCCGCCGGTGCGGATGACGAAATCGTGGAAGCCGCCGTGGAACCGGCGCCCGCGCATCTTGAACACGCGCAGCCGCCGCCGCTCGGCGCCGTAGCCCATCGCGATCTGCTCGAGCCGGACGACGCCGTGGGCGAGGCTGTGAAGGCTGAGGTCCTCGGCGACGTCGGTGAGATCGTCGAGGAACAAGGCGGTGCAGCGCCGCCTTGCGAAGAAATGCTTCAGGGCAAGGACCTGGCGGCGATAGCGAAGCGAGCCCTGGGCGAGGACGCGGATCTCGGACAGGCTGTCGAACACGACGCGCGCCGGGGCGAGCCGCTCGACCTCCTCCATGACCAGCCTGACGGTCTCGCCGAGCTCGAGGTCGGAGGCGTAGACGATCGACTGCTCGCGCTCGGGGTCGAGGCTGAGCTCGGGGGGGACCAGCTCGAATATCTCGATCCCCGCCAGGTCCCAGCCATGGGTCGCGGCGGCCTGGACCAGCTCGTCGCGGCTCTCGGACAGGGTGATGTAGAGGCAGCCCTCGCCCGCTCGCCGGCCCTCGATCAGGAATTGCAGCCCGAGCGTCGTCTTGCCGGAACCGGGCGCCCCTTCGAGGAGGTGGATGTGGCTCGACGCGTAGCCGCCGCCGAGGATGTAATCGAGCGGCTCCGATCCGGACGGAACCGCGTCGGATTCGCCGCCGGGCGAGTCCGTTTCGGTCATTGCTGTCTCCCTTGGACCCGCCCGGTGCGTCATTGCACGAGCGAAATCAAATGGCTGCGGCACGGTTGAACGGATGGCCTCCCCTTGCGTTCCCAAGCGCATTCTGCGCCTTTGGGCGCGTCAAGGAGGCGCGCTGGAATGAAGCCGATGGGCGAGCAGCATCTGGCCCTCTTGAGGCGCCACATGGTCGAGATCGTCGATCTGCATTTCGATCTTGCCAGCGAGGAGCTCGGCAAGGACGCCCTCGACCCCACGCTTCGCCTCGCCCTGCTGCGCGTGCCCCGCCACCTGTTCGTCCCCCACCAGCTGGCGGTCGCCGCCTATCAGGACACGCCGCTCCCGATCGGCTTCGACAAGACCATCTCGCAGCCGTTCATCGGCGCGCTGATGCTCGACCTGCTCGACCTGCGGCCGGGCCAGCGCGTGCTCGAGGTCGGCACCGGCCTCGGCTGGCAGGCCGCGGTGATGGGCGCTCTCGGCGCCCGGGTTTGGAGCGTCGAGATCGTCGAGGAGTTCGCCGAGGGCGCCCGGCTGCGCCTCGCCGCCGAGGACCATGACGTCGAGATAAGGGTCGGCGACGGCTCGCGCGGCTGGAGCGAATTCGCCCCCTACGACCGGATCCTCGTCACCGCCGCCGCCGCGGCGCCGCCTCCGGCCCTGGCGGCGCAGCTGGCGCCGGGCGGCCGGATGGTGATCCCGCTCGGCGGCAGGGACGTCCAGCAGCTGAGCGTGGTGACGAAGGGCGCGGACGGGGAAGTGACGATCCGCGAGGTCCTCCCGACCCGCTTCACCCAGCTCGAGACGGCGACCTGAGAAGCCCCTCTCCCGCTTTTCGCGGGAGAGGAGGGGCCCGCCGCGGAGCGGTGGGAGGTGAGGGTCTGTACACCGGAGTCGGCAAGACCCTCACCTCCCAAGCCTCCGGCTTGGGCCCCTCCTCTCCCGTAAGGACGGGAGAGGGGTTCTGCCCCCCCCGATGCTTTACGCCTTGTTCACCCCCTTCGCCGCATAAGCGCCGCCTCACGGGGCGGAACCAACTTATGCTGCGGGTCTATGCCTGCGTCACCGGCGAGCATGACATCAGGCTGGTGCTGGTCGCCGGCGCCCTCTGCCTGCTCGCCGCCTTCACCGCCTTCTCGATCTTCGAGCAGGCGCGGCGCGCCGAGCGGCGGCGATGGGCGTGGACGGCGTTGGCCGGATTCGTCGCCGGCACCGGCATCTGGGCGACCCATTTCGTCGCCATGCTCGCCTACCGGCCCAACCTGCCGATCGGCTACGACCTCGATCTGACGCTGGTCTCGATCGCGGCGGCCGTCCTCGTCACCGGCGCGGGCTGGACCGCGGCCCTGCGCGGCGGCCGCGGCGGCATGCTCGCCGCCGGGACGGTGATCGGCGCCGGCATCGGCACCATGCACTATATCGGCATGGCGGCGGTCAAGCTGCCCGGCCGCTTCGCCTGGGACGAGGCGATGGTCGCCGCCTCGCTGCTGATCGGGATGGCGCTGAGCGCCGCCGCCCTGGCCGAGCACCGGCGCCGGCCGAGCGCCCTGCCCTGGCGGCCGGCCCTGCTCTTCACGCTCGCCATCTGCGGGCTCCATTTCACCGCCATGGCGGCCGCCTCGATCTTCCCCGACGCCCGGCTCGAAGTGCCGCCCTCGGCGATCGACGGCGACGTTCTGACCCTCGCGGTGGTGGCGATGGCGCTGGTCATCCTCGCCATCGGCTTCATGATGGTGCTGTTCGACCGCAAGCTCGCGAAGAACGCGATCGAGGAATCGCGGCGGCTTCGCACCTTCGCCGACGCCGCCGTCGAAGGGCTGGTCGTGATCGACGGCGAGCGGATCGTCGACGCCAACCGAAGCTTCCTTCGCCTCGCCGGCTTCGACAGCCTCGGCTCCGCGCCGGAGCGATTGTCCGACCTGCTGATCGACGCCCATCTCGGCACCCTCGCCATGGCCGCCGACGCCCCGCCCTCCGAATGCCGGCTGATGCGCGCCGACGGCGAGACCCGCGAGGTCGAGCTCCTGCTCCGTCCGCTCGCCTGGCGCGGGCGCGAGCTTCGAATCCTCGCCGTGCGCGACATATCCGAGCGCAAGGAAGCGGCCGAGCGGATCGCCCATCTCGCCTTCCACGACGCTTTGACCGGCCTTCCCAACCGGGCGGTCTTCGCCGACCATCTCGAGCGGATCGTCGCCAAGTCCGCCGAGACCGTCGAGCCGGTGGCGGTGCTCTGCGTCGACCTCGACGGCTTCAAGGCGGTCAACGACCTCTACGGCCACCCGGCCGGCGACGCCCTGCTGATCGCCGCCGCCCAGCGGCTCCGAGCCTCGGTTCGCGGCCACGAGCTGGTCGCCCGCCTCGGCGGCGACGAGTTCGCCATCGTCCAGGCCGGCGGCCAGCAGCCCGACCATGCCGGCCTTCTCGCCGGCCGGATCCTCGAGGCTCTGGCCGAGCCCTTCGCGATCGGCCCCGACACGGTTCGGATCAGCGGCAGCGTCGGAGTGGCCCTGTTCCCGGCCGACGCCGCCGACCCGGGCAGCCTGGTCAAGAATGCCGACATGGCCCTCTATCGCGCCAAGGCGGAAGGCCGCGGCGCCGTCCGCTTCTACGAGGCGGCGATGGACGAGGCGCTGCGCCGCCGCCGCCAGCTCGAGGCCGACCTCAGGCAGGCGATCGGCCGAGGCGAGCTCTCCGTCCATTACCAGCCGCTCGCCGATCTCGGCAGCGGCGCGATCCTCGGCTTCGAGGCGCTGCTGCGCTGGACCCACGGCCGGCTCGGCGAGATCGGTCCGGCGACCTTCATCCCGCTCGCCGAGGAGAGCGGGCTGATCCTCAAGCTCGGCGACTGGGTGCTCCGCGAGGCCTGCGCCGAGGCGGCGCGCTGGACTCCGGCGCTCAAGCTCTCGGTCAATTTGTCGCCGGTCCAGTTCACCCAGGGCGACCTCGCCGCCGAGGTCGAGGCGGTGCTCGCCGAGACCGGGCTCGATCCGGCCCGGCTCGAGCTCGAGATCACCGAGGGCCTGCTGATCAAGGACGCCGACAAGGCGATCGCCATCCTCGAGCGGCTCAAGGCGCTCGGAGTCCAGATCGCGATGGACGATTTCGGCACCGGCTACTCGTCGCTGAGCTATTTCCGGATGTTCCCGTTCGACAAGGTCAAGATCGACCAGAGCTTCATCCGCGACATGATCGACAACCCGCAGGCGCGGGCGATCATCCGCTCGGTGATCGGCCTCGGCCAGGGGCTGGGGATGCCGGTCGTCGCCGAAGGCGTCGAGACCGCCGAGCAGCTCGACGCGCTGCGCGCCGAAGGCTGCGACCAGGTCCAGGGCTATTGGATCAGCCGGCCCGGCCCGATCGCCCATTTCGAGGGCGTGGTGATGGACCGGTCGGCGAAGGCCGGTGCGCGGGCCGGCCGAAAGCAGGCAGGCTAAAGCCTCCGTTGCTTCCGCCTCCAAAAGCCCCAAAAGCCCCTCATCTCGCCTCGAAAAATCCTTTGTTTTCAGTCGAGCGCCCCGCGCCCAGGCGCAACGGTCGGCGAGCCCGGCAGCGAAGGCCGCGACGATGGCAAGGATGATCAGGACCAGGGTCAACGCCGCCCCCTCGCGACTCGAAGATGTAGAACATAGTATGAACATCGAGGAATTGCAAGGCCGGCCGGCGCTGTTATGCTCCCGGGGGTGACTTCGAAGCCGTTCATCGCCGCCGGCCTTGCCGCCTTTCTCGCGGCGGCCGCGCCGCCGGTCGAGTTCGTTCCCGTGACCCCGCAATTCGCGCCCGCCGGCGACGAGTATCGAAGGGTCTGGGAGTCGGACGGGGCTCGGATCGCGGCGGCGCTCGAGCAAGCGGCGGGCCTGTCCTTCCCGCCCGGCCGGATCGACGCGATCGTCTCTGAGGGCCGGCCGATGACCGCCTATGACGGCCGCACCATCCGCCTGAGGGCGAGCTATTCCCCCGCCTACAAGAAGGCGACCCTGGTCCACGAGCTCGGCCACCGCCTCGCCCTCGCCCTGCCCCGCGCGGCGAGCTCGACGACCACCGCCTGCTCTACCTCTTCCTCTACGACGCCTGGACCGACCTCTACGGCCGCGACTTCGCCGACCGCATGGTCGCGATCGAGCGCCGGATCGGGCCGGGCTACCGAGCCGCCTGGGACTGGGCGCTGGCGATGAACCGCGAGCAGCGCCAGGCCCGCCTCGCCTCGCTCAGGGCTCAGGCCGCCGCCAGCCAGACCGAGGAGAGCAGCAGCCCGAGGTTGAGATAGGCGGTCGACGAGAAGCCGAAGGCTCGGACCCTCACCTCCCACCGCTTCGCGGCGGGCCCCTCCTCTCCCGCAAGGACGGGAGAGGGTCTGGTTGCGTCTCGTCCGCCAGGTTGTAGAACCGCATCCCAACGGGGGGTCGCGATGCAGTTCACTCGAAGGAAGGTGCTCGGCGCGGCGGTTCTCGGCCTCGGCGCTTCGCTTCTGCCGGGCGGCCGCCGGGCGCTGGCGCAGACGCCGCCGCGGCGCCTCCCGCTCAGCGAGTTCGCGAAGAATCCGAAGCTCGTCGAGGCGCTGAGGCGCGGGGTCCAGGTGATGCGCGACCGGCCCGGCTCGGACCCGAGAAGCTGGTTCTGGCAGGGTGCCGTCCACGCTTATTCCGAGGAGATCTACGCCGACCAGCTGGCGCTCGACCCGGCGATGAAGAAGGTCGAGGCGGGCAAATATTGGAAGCAATGCCCGCATTTCGGGCAGAGCTCGGCCAATTTCCTGATCTGGCACCGGGCCTATCTCTACCATTTCGAGCGGATCCTGCGCGACGCGTCGGGCGAGCCCGAGCTGGCGGTGCCCTATTGGAATTACGACGAGATCGCCCAGCGCGGCTTCCCCGAGCTGTTCGCCGCCCAATATCTCGACCGCGACAAGAAAATCCCCAATCCGCTCCACCACCCCAATCGCGAGCTCGCCTTCGTCAAAGGCCTGTTCACCCTGAGCGAGCCGGTCGGAGCCGCCACCCACGCCCGCGAGGCGGCGCAATTCTTCTCCGAGCCGGGGGTCGTCGGCTTCGGTGGCGACGTCCTCGCCGAGGGCAGCAAGCCGGGCGCGGTCGAGCAGAGGCCGCACAACGACCTCCATGTCGCGGTCGGCGGAGTGGTCGGAAGCGGCAAGGGGGCGATGGCCGAGATCACCACCGCGGCCTTCGACCCGGTCTTCTGGGTCCACCACGCCAATATCGACCGGCTGTGGCGGCAATGGGCGGCGAGCCCCGGCAAGAGATGGGGGCCGCTGCCGCCCGACGGCTGGTTCGACGAGGCGCCCTGGACCTTCGTCGACTCGGACGGCTCCGAGGTGAGGAAGCCGAGGCGCTTCTACCTCGAAGCGGACAATCTCCCGGTCGCCTATGCCGATCCGACGACCCTGGGCGGGCTCCCCCTGCCGAGCGGCGGCACCGCTTTCGCCGCCGCCGCGGCGCCGCCGGGGAGGGCGCTGTTCCGCAACGACGAAGCGGTCGTCGTCTCCGCCGACCGGCCGGCCGCGAGCCTCGCCGAGCCCGCTCCGCGCCGCGCCGTCGCCCGGGTCGCCGCTCCGCCTCGACGCGGCGGCCGAAGGGGCGGAGACGAGGCGCCTCCCCCGCCGCCCCCGCCGGCTCCGCCGCCTCCACCACCACCGCCGCCGCCGCCGCCGGTATCGTGGCCGCCAGGCTCGGAGCCGCCGCCGCCGCCGCCGCCCCCACCCCCTCCACCCCCTCCGCCGAAGCGCACCCTCACCGTGCGGCTGAGCGGGATCGCCTGGGACCGGCTGCCGGCGAGCGGCTTCGCCATCTACCTGGCGCCGCGCCGGGCCGAGCTCGACGAAAGCTCGCCTTACTTCCTCGGCACCCTCAACCTGTTCGGAACCGGGGCGGGGACGGCGACTCCGGCCCGCGGACGGGCGGCGATGCACCAGACCGCCCACATGGGCTACCAGGATTTCGACGCGACCCGCCTGATCGACCGGGTCGAGGCCGAGGCGCTCGAAGTCCAGATCGTCCCCTACAGCCTCTTCGCCCCGGCGGCGGGGCGGGAGGCGCCGAGGACCGAGGATCTGCGCATCGCGGAGGTGGCGCTGCTGATCGGGGAGTGAGGAGCGACAACCGTTCGGGCTGAGCTTGTCGAAGCCCTCTCCTTCTTCACCGCGAGGAGGAAAAGAAGGGCTTCGACAGGCTCAGCCCGAACGGATTTTCGCTTGTCTGGGCGGCCTAGAAAGCCTCCGCCGGGAGCGCCATCAGGGTGTCGGAGCCGGCCTCGATCTGGCGCCTCAGCGAGCCGGTCTCGGGCATCACCCGCTCGGCGAAGAAGCGGGCGGTGACGAGCTTGGCTTCGTGGAAGGCCCTGTCGGCGCCGCCGTTGGCCAGCGCCGCCTTGCTGGCCTTGGCCATGCGCAGCCACATCAGGCCGAGCGCAGACGATCCCGGTCAGCGTCATGTAGGGGTAAGCGGCGGCGCCGGCGTGGTTGGGGTTGGCGAGGCCGTTCTGCATCAGCCACATCGTCGCGGTCTGGAGGTCGGCGACCGCCCTTCTCGAGCGCGGTCGGCGACCGTCGCCGCCTCCCCTTCCCCGGCCTTCGCGTCGGCGATCTCCTCGCCGAGCAGCTTGAGGAAGGCCTGGATCGCCCGGCCGCCGTTGGCGCCGAGCTTGCGGCCGACCAGGTCGAGCGCCTGGATGCCGTTGGTGCCTTCGTAGATCTGGGCGATCCGGGCGTCGCGGACGAACTGCTCCATGCCCCATTCGCGGATGTAGCCGTGGCCGCCGTGGACCTGCTGGGCGTCGACCGCGACCTTGAAGCCCTGGTCGGTCATATAGCCCTTGATGACGGGGGTGAGCAGGCCGAGCAGGTCGGACGCCGCCTCGCGCTCCTCCTCGGTCTGGGCGCGGCGGCGAGATGTCGACCTGGAGCGCGCCCCACAGGACGAGCGCGCGCGACGCCTCGTTGAACGCCTTCATCTCCATCAGCATCCGGCGGACGTCGGGATGGACGATGATCGGGTCGGCCTTGGCGTCCGGCTCGCGCTGGTCGGGGACGAGGGCCCGGCCCTGGCGGCGGTCCTTCGCATAGGCGACGGCGTTCTGATAGGCGACCTCGCCCTGGGCGAGGCCCTGCAGGCCGACCCCGAGGCGGGCCGCGTTCATCATGATGAACATGGCGGCGAGGCCCTTCTCGGGCTCGCCGACCAGCCAGCCGGTCGCATTGTCGTAGTTCAGCAGGCAGGTCGAATTGCCGTGGATGCCCATCTTCTCCTCGATCGAGCCGCAGGAGACTCCGTTGCGCTCGCCGAGGCTGCCGTCCTCGTTGACGAGGAACTTGGGCACGATGAACAGCGAGATGCCTTTGACGGTGTCCGGGCGCTCCCGCGATCTTGGCGAGGACGAGGTGGATGATGTTCTCGGCGAGGTCGTGCTCGCCCGAGGAGATGAAGATCTTGGTGCCGCTGATCTTGTAGCTTCCGTCGGCCTGCGGCTCGGCCTTGGTGCGGAGCAGGCCGAGGTCGGTGCCGCAATGCGGCTCGGTGAGGTTCATCGTCCCGGTCCATTTGCCGGCGACCATGTTGGGGAGATATTTCGTCCTTCTGCTCGTCCGAGCCCTTGATCAGGATCGAGGCGACGGCGCCGGCGGTGAGGCCGTGATACATTTCGAACGCCTGGTTGGCGGAGAGCAGATATTCGGTGACCGCGGTCCCGACCGTCTGGGGCAGGCCCTGGCCGCCATATTGCTCGGGCGCCGAAAGGGTCGTCCAGCCGCCCGCGATGAACTGGTCCCAGGCCTGCTTGAAGCCGGGCGGGGTGGAGACGCTGCCGTCCTCGTGGCGGACGCAGCCTTCCTCGTCGCCGATCCGGTTGAGCGGCGCGAGCACCTCGGAGGCGAAGCGGCCGCCCTCGGTGAGGATCGCCTCGATCATGTCGGGCGTGGCGTTCTCGAAGCCGGGCAGGTTGGAGTAGCGCTCGATGCCGAGCACGTCCTCGAGAATGTAGCGGGTCTCGCGGACGGGGGCGGTGTAGCTGGGCATCGGGCTTTCCTCTAGAGCGTCGGAAGGTGGTTTGAACTCGTCACCCCGGACTTGATCCGGGGTCCACCTTCCTCCAGCCACGGCTGTCGAAGAAGGTGGATGCCGGATCAAGTCCGGCATGACGAAAAGGGGGAATGACGGACCCGCATCCCTCTAATGGCCGCCGATCCGCCGCCTCGACCATGGCGATGAACTTCTCGAGCTCGGCGATGGTGGCGTCGATGTCGGCGCGCTGCTTGGTCAGGAGGTCGATCCGGCCGCGGCATTTCTCGAGAGTCACCCGGCGCTGCGAGGCGCGGCCGTCGCCGAGGTCGTAGAGGTCGATCATCTCGCGAATCTCGGCGAGGCTGAAGCCGACCCTCTTGCCGCGCAGGATCCAGGCGAGGCGGGCGCGGTCGCGCCAGCTGTAGATCCGGGCGAGGCCCTGGCGACGGGGCGTGATCAGCCCTTCGTCCTCGTAGAAGCGCAGCGCGCGCGGGGTGACCTCGAACTCCTCGCACAGATCGGTGATCGAGCAGGTCCGGGCGGTTCGGGGCGGGGCGTCGAAGTCGGAATGGAGCGCCTGCGGCATGGCCGCCGGTTAGTTTACGTTCACGTCAACGTCAAGCACTTCGCCCCTCCCTGCCCGCAGGGAGGGGCCGGGGGTGGGTGCGTTCGCGGAAAAGGCATTGCCCGGCGGAGACCTACCCACCCCTAACCCCTCCCTGCGTGCAGGGAGGGGGACCTAGTCGCAGAGCGGGTCGCCGGCGATGTCGGTGGCCTTCTTCGCGTCGTCGCCGGTCGCGGGCGAAGGTGGCGCCCGCCATGCTGCGCCCGGGCGCCGCAATAATAAGCGCAGCCGGTCGGGAGCGTCGCCGGCAGGGCGACGGTGCCGCCCTTCAGGGTCGCTTCGATCGTGCAGGTCTCGTCCCCGGTCATGCTGAGGGTCAGCCGCTCGCCGCTGCGCACCGCCCGCCCGGCGCCCGAGCAGCTGTGGAGGTTGGCGCCCCAGACGATCAGCCCGAACTGGGCCTCGCCCGCCTTTCTCGACCATGCACAGCTGGTTCTTCTGGGCCCCCGCGCCGCCCTCGTAGAGACCGGTCAGGCGGCCTTGCGCGGCGGCCGCGGCGGGCCTCGCTTCCTGTCCGGCGGCGGCCGGAGCCGCTCCGTTGCCCTGGTCCGCGGCGGGCTCGGAGCGGTCGCAGGCGGCGAGGAGGAGGAGGAGGGCAAGGGACTTTTTCATGGCAAGCCTCCTGACAAGGCGCGACGGGGCAAGCCGTTCCATTATCCACATCAAATTAACCCCGCCGGGGCGACAAACCGCCGCCCGCCTCCTATATGGCGGTGGGGCAAATCGGGCGAGAAAAGCGGGCGTTTTAGACATGCTGACCACGCATCCCTTCGACGACGACAAGCTGCGCGAGGAATGCGGCGTGTTCGGAATCTGGGGCTCGGACAGCGCCTCGGCGGTGGTCGCGCTCGGGCTCCACGCGCTCCAGCATCGCGGCCAGGAAGCGGCCGGCATCACCAGCTTCGACGGCCGCACTTTCCACTCGCACCGGGCGATGGGCCATGTCGCCGGCAATTTCGACAAGGACGAGGTGATCCGCCGACTCGCCGGCGCCGCCGCGATCGGCCACGTCCGCTACTCGACCACCGGCGAGACCGCGCTTGCGCAACGTCCAGCCGCTCTTCGCCGAGCTCGCCTCGGGCGGCTTCGCGGTCGCCCACAACGGCAACATCTCCAACGCGATGCGGCTCCGCCGCGACCTCAACCGGCGCGGCTCGATCTTCCAGTCGACCTCCGACACCGAGGTGATCATCCACCTCGTCGCCACCTCGACCTACCGGACCCTGCTCGACCGGCTGATCGACGCGCTCAAGCAGGTCGAGGGCGCCTATTCGCTCATCTGCCTGACCACCGAGGGGATGATCGCCTGCCGCGACCCGCTCGGCGTCCGGCCGCTGGTCATGGGCCGGCTCGGCGAATCCTACATCTTCGCGTCGGAGACGGTCGCGCTCGACGTCGTCGGCGCCACCTACATACGGACCGTCGAGCCGGGCGAGATCGTCATCGTCTCGGCCCAGGGCGTGCGCTCGCACCGGCCCTTCGCCGACGTGAGGCCGAGGCCGTGCATCTTCGAGCATATCTATTTCTCGAGGCCCGACAGCGTCCTCGACGGCGCCTCGGTCTACGAGGTGAGGAAGGCGATCGGCGCCCAGCTGGCGCGGGAGAATCCGGTCGAGGCCGATTATGTCGTTCCGGTGCCGGACAGCGGGGTCCCGGCCGCGATCGGCTATGCCCAGGAAAGCGGCATCCCGTTCGAGCTCGGAATCATCCGCTCGCATTATGTCGGGCGCACCTTCATCCAGCCGAGCGACGCGGTCCGCCACCTCGGAGTCAAGCTCAAGCACAACGCCAACAGCGCCCTCATCCAGGGCAAGAGGCTGGTCCTGATCGACGATTCGATCGTCCGCGGCACGACCAGCCTGAAGATCGTCCAGATGCTCCGCGAGGCCGGCGCCCGCGAGGTCCACATGCGGATCGCCTCGCCGCCGACCCGGCACAGCTGCTTCTACGGGGTCGACACGCCCGAGCGGGCGAAGCTGCTCGCCGCGCAGATGAACGTCGCCCAGATGAACGACTACATCAAGGCGGACAGCCTCGCCTTCATCTCGATCGACGGCCTCTACCGGGCGCTGGGCGAGGACCTTCGCGACGAGGCCCAGCCGCAATATTGCGACGCCTGCTTCACCGGCGCCTATCCGACCCGGCTGACCGACCAGGAGGATCTGGAAGCGCCCGACCAGCTCGCCCTGCTGGCGGAGCGCTACGCCTGACCGCTTCCCCGTCACCCTGAACTTGTTTCAGGGTCCAGTTTCGAGCATCGCCACCCTCATCGAACTGGATGCTGAAACGAGTTCAGCATGACGACGGAGAGACAATGGCCGAACCTTTTCTCAAAGACCGCATCGCCCTCGTCACCGGCGCCAGCCGCGGCATCGGCGCCGCCACCGCCGAGGCGCTCGCCGAGGCCGGCGCCCATGTCGTCCTCACCGCCCGAACCGCCGCCGACCTCGAGCTCGCCGAGGAGCGTATCCACCAGGCCGGCGGCACCGCGACCATCGCCCCGCTCGATCTCGTCGAGACCGACAGCATCGCCCGGCTGGCGACGGCGGTGGCCGAGCGCTGGGGCCGGCTCGACATATTGATGCTCAACGCCGCCACCCTCGGCTCGCTCACCCCGGTCGCGCAGATCGACGGCAAGGAGTTCAACCGGGTCCTCACCTTGAACGTGCTGGCGAGCCAGGCGCTGATCGCCGGCTTCGACCCCCTGCTGCGCAAGAGCGAGGCGGGCCGCCTGCTCGCGATCACCTCCAGCGTCGGCCGCACACCGCGCGCCTACTGGGGCGCCTACGGCGCCTCCAAGGCGGCGCTGGAGACCCTGGCCCTCGCTTATGCCGAGGAGGTCCGCAACCTCTCCCCGGTCCGGGTCGCGATCGTCGACCCCGGCGCCACCGCCACGACGATGCGCGCCCGAGCCTATCCCGGCGAGGACCCGGCGACCGTCAAGCCCCCGAGCGCGGTGGCCGACGCGGTGCTGGCGCTGCTGGAGCGGGATTTCGAGACGGGAGAGCGGCTGGAGGTTCGGGCGTAACCGTCATGCCGGACTTGATCCGGCATCCACCTTCCTCGTCGAGGGCTGTGAAAGAACAGGTGGATCCCGGATCAAGTCCGGGATGACTCGGGTCAGGCCCCCTTCACCAAGGTCACCTGCGCGACGTCGATGCCGCCGCCGCGGAAGCCGCCTTCGCAATACATGAGGTAGTAGCGCCAGAGGCGGTGGAAGCGCTCGTCGAAGCCGGCTGGGAAGCGTCCCTCGCGCGACCGCGTCGTCGTAGCGGCGGCGCCAGCGCTTCAGGGTCTCGGCATAATGGAGGCCGTAGCCGCTGGCGGTCCTCCCAGCTCAGCCCGGCCCGCTCGGCAAGCGCCCGGAAGCGGCTTTCGCTGACCAGCATGCCGCCGGGGAAGATGTAGGTCTGGATGAAGTCGGCATTGGCCGCATAATCCTCGAACAGGGAGCTCGCGGATCGAGATGAACTGGAGGGCGGCGCGGCCGCCGGGCTTGAGCAGGCGGGCGATCGCGCCGAGATAGTCCGGCCAGTAATCCTGGCCGACCGCCTCGACCATCTCGACGCTGGCGACGGCGTCATAACGGCCTTGTGCGTCGCGATAGTCGGTGAGCTGGATCGCGCAGCGGCCGCCGAGGCCGGCCGCCTCGAGCCGGCGCTCGGCATAGGCCTTCTGCTCCTCCGACAGGGTGAGGCCGGTGACCTCCGACGCCATAATCGCGCGCCGCGGCCTCGGCGAGCGAGCCCCAGCCGCAGCCGATGTCGAGCAGCCTCTGCCCGGGCTTCAGCCCGAGCCGGTCGAGGAGCAGCCTGAGCTTGTGCGCCTGCGCCTCCTCCAGCGGCTCGGCCGGGCTCGGCGAAGACCGCGCTCGAATAGGTCATGCCCTCGTCGAGCCAGGCCCGGTAGAAATCGTTGCCGAGGTCGTAATGGTGGGCGATGTTCTCGCGGGCGCGGGCCTTGTCGTTGCCGCGGAAGCCGTGGGCGAGCGTGTTGACCAGCCGGAACAGGCCCTTGGCCCGGGCCGTGTCGCCGAGCGTCTCGGCGTTGAGCATGAACAATTCGAACAGCGGCACCGGATCGGGGCTCGACCATTCGCCCAGCTCCCAGGCCTTGTACCAGCCGACCGAGCCCGAGCTGATCAGCCGGGCCAGCGCCCGCCAGCTCCTGAGGTGGACGACCGGCCGTGGCCCCGGCGCCCGCCCGCCGAGGATCCGGCGCGAGCCGTCGGGCAGGATGCGCCTCGATCGCGCCCGGCTCGAGCCCGCGGTCGATCCGGTCGAGGATCCGGCGCGAAGCCGCCCGAGAGCAGCCGCGCCAGCAGCCCGCCGCCGGTGGCGAAGCGGCGGTCGGCGGCGACGAGATGACGGCCGCGGGGCTGGTCGGTCATGGCGGGCTTGGTGGCGGGAAAGGGCGCGAGGAGGCGAAGCGGACCCGGAACCAGGGCGGGAGGCCGCCTCAAATGACGTGCGGCTCCTTGGTCACCATCCAGCTCTGGCCCTTCGAGACCAGGGCCTGGAGGTCGGCCTTCTTGCCGGCGCGGCTTCCTGGTTCTGGTGCACCACCGCGCTCTCGAAGGTCGGCGCCGGGTCCTCGTAGAGGACGCCCAGAGCGGTCGGGAAGGCGCCGAACGGCATCTCGACCAGCATGTGCGCGACCGAGCGGTTCCTCGGATCGTGGACGAGCACGCCGGCCGCCTGCCAGTCGCCGCCCTCGACGTCGACCACCTTCAGCGCCAGCGCCTCGCGGTCGAGCGCGATGCCGCGTGGTGCCGCCGTCGAACAGCATCGGCTCGCCCGCCTTCAGCCAGAGCTGCTTCCCCGCATTCTCCTTGGCGGTGAAGGGCGCGAAGACGTCGTCATTGTAGACGATGCAATTCTGGTAGATCTCGACGAAGCTGGCGCCCTTGTGGGCGTGGGCGGCCTTGAGCACCTCGGGCAAATTCTTGTGGACGTCGATCCCGCGGGCGATGAAGCGCGCGCCCGAGCCCAAAGCGAAGGCGCAGGGGCTGACCGGCCGGTCGACCGAGCCGAACGGGGTCGAAGGGCGAGCGCGTCCCGGCCCGGCTGGTCGGCGAATATTGGCCCTTGGTGAGGCCGTATATCTCGTTGTTGAACAGCAATATCTGGCAGTCGAGGTTGCGGCGAAGGACGTGCATCGTGTGGTTGCCGCCGATCGACAGAGCGTCGCCGTCGCCGGTGATGATCCAGACGTCGAGCTCGGGCCGCGCCAGCTTGATCCCGGTCGCGAAGCTCGGCGCCCGGCCGTGGATGGTGTGGAAGCCGTAGGTCTCCATGTAATAAGGGAAGCGCGACGAGCAGCCGATGCCGGAGACGAAGACGGTGTTCTCCGGCCGGACGCCGAGCTCCGGCATGGTCCGCTGCACGGCCTTCAGAACCGCATAATCGCCGCAGCCGGGGCACCAGCGCACCTCCTGGTCGGTGGCGAAATCCTTCGCGGTGAGCTTGGTCAGTTCGTTCATTTGCGCTTTCCCTTGGCGGCGGTAACGATCGCCCCGCCGAATATCTTCTGCGCCACTTCCGCTTGCAGGCGCGGACCGTCCTTGGCCTTGTGATAGGTGACCATGACGTTGATCCGGTCGTCGCCGTCGATCACGGTCCAGCTCTGCTTGCGTCCGCTGCCCGCGACATATTCCCCGAAGAAGGTCGTCGCGTTCGGCCATTTTGGGGTGGTGAACGTCCCCTCCCGGACGATCTCGCGGAGACCCGATTCGTGGAAGCTGCCGCGCACCTGCTCGGCGATATTCTCGGCCCTGGGAAGCTCGGAGCCGCGGGTGGCCATGACCAGTGCGAGCGGGTCCCTGCCGAGGCTCCTGGGCATGTACATGACCAAGGGCGAGTCCGGCATCTTCAACGCGACGGCGCCCACCAGAGTGTCGGGCAAGGCGGCGATGATGTCCGCGGCCGGCACAAGCCCGGACTTCGGGACGTGAGCGGGAACCCTCTCGGCTTGCAGGACGATCCCCTCATCCGGCTGCTGGGCCGTCGCCGGCGCCGCGGCGGCCGCGAGCAGCGATGCGACGATCATCCTACCGATCACGCCAGCGCCTCCTCGATCGCGGCTTCGATCTCGGCGATCTTGAAGGGCTGGCCGGAGACCTTGTTCACCGGCCGGGCGTCGACCAGATACTGGTCGCGGAGCAGGGTCTTGAGCTGGCCCTTGTTCATCTCGGGGACGATGATCCGCTCGTAGGAGCGCAGCAGCTCGCCGAGGTTGCTGCGGCAGCGGCCAGATGTGGCGGATGTGGATGTGGCTGACGTCGGCCCCGCGCCCGCGCGCCCGGCGCACCGCCTGGTGGATCGGGCCGAAGGTCGAGCCCCAGCCGACCACCGCCAGCTTGCCGCCCGCCGCGCCGAGGCACACGTCCTGGCTCGGGGCAGGAATCGGCGACCCCCAGCACCTTGTCCGCCCGGATGTCGGTCATCGCCTGGTGGTTGGCCGGCGCATAATCGATATGGCCGGTGCCGACATTCTTCTCGATGCCGCCGATCCGGTGGGTGAGGCCGGGGCTTCCGGGGCGGATCCAGACCCGGGCGAGCTTGCTCGTCCCGGGCATAGGGGTTGACCCCCTCGCCTTCCGCCGGCGGCTCGTCGTGGAAGCGCGACCGGGAAGGGCTCGTAGCCGGCCATGTCGGGCACCTTCCACGGCTCGGCGGCATTGGCGATATAGCCGTCGGTGAGCAGCATCACCGGAGTCATGTACTGGACGGCGATCCGGCAGGCCTCGATCGCGCAGTCGAAGGCGTCGGCCGGCGAGCGGGCGGCGATGACCGGGCAGCGGAGCGTCGGCGTTGCGGCCGTAGACCGCCTGGTAGAGATCCGACTGCTCGGTCTTGGTGGGAAGCCCGGTCGAGGGCCCGCCGCGCTGCGAGTTGACGATGACGAGCGGCAGCTCGGCCATGATGGCGAGCCCCATCGCCTCCATCTTGAGCGCGATTCCGGGGCCCGAGGAGGAGGTGACTCCGAGGCTGCCGGCATAAGCGGCGCCGATCGCCGAGCCGATCGCGGCGATCTCGTCCTCCGCCTGGAAGGTGGTGACCCCATATTCCTTGAGCCGCGACAGATGGTGGAGGATCGCCGAGGCGGGGGTGATCGGATAGCCGCCGAAGAACATCGGCAGCCCGGCCAGCTGCGCTCCGGCGACCAGCCCGAGCGACACCGCCTCGGCCCCGGTCACCGTCCGGTAGAGGCCGGGCTCGGCCGGCGCCGGATCGATGTGGCGCTGCGGGATCTGGCCGCCGATCTCGGCGGTCTCGCCATAAGCGTGGCCGGCGTTGAGGGCGGCGATATTGGCTTCGGCCAGCTCGGGCTTCTTGGCGAACTTGGCCTTGAGCCACTCGACGATCGGCTCGCGGTCGCGGTCGAACATCCACAGCGCCAGCCCGAGCGTCCACATGTTCTTGCAGCGCAGCGCCTCCTTGTTGCCGAGGCCGAACGGCTTCACCGCGTCGAGGGTCAGCTGCGAGATGTTGAACTTGATCACCTGCCAGCGCGCCAGGCTGCCGTCCTCGAGCGGATTGGCCTCGTAGCCGGCCTTGGCGAGGTTGCGCGCCCCGAACTCGCCCTCGTCGGCGATGATCAGGCCGCCGGGCTTGAGATCGTCGACATTGATCTTCAGCGCCGCCGGGTTCATCGCGACCAGAACGTCGGGCGCGTCGCCGGCGGTCTCGATCGAGGCCGAGCCGAAATTGATCTGGAAGGCGGAGACCCCGAAGGTCGTCCCCTGCGGAGCCCGGATCTCGGCCGGGAAATCGGGGAAGGTGGCGAGGTCGTTGCCGGCGAGCGCGGTCGACAAGGTGAACTGGCCGCCGGTCAGCTGCATGCCGTCGCCGCTGTCGCCGGCGAAGCGCACGACGACGGCCTCGGGCGCCGTGTCGGCGGCCGCTTCCTCGGGAGTGACGATATGGGTGGCCGTCGCCAAGCTCGCTTCCTTCATCGCCGGTTACGGGAATGACCCTAGCGGGGCGAGGCCGGAGCGACAACAAGGCAGCCGCGCCGAAAAACCCCTCTCCCGCTTTTCGCGGGAGAGGAGGGGCCCACCGCCGCAGGCGGTGGGAGGTGAGGGTCTTGCCGAGTCCGAAGTACAGACCCTCACCTCCCAAGCTTCGCTCGGGCCCCTCCTCTCCCGTAAGAACGGGAGCGGGGAAATCCCGCCTTGCCCGTCGCACTCCTTGGGCTATGGCGCTGGGATGAGCGATCCCTATGTGCGGCCGGACGTCCGCGCCTTTCTCGAACATTACAACCGCCTGCCGGGCCCGCGCGCCCATCAGGTCGGGGCGGACGAGGCGCGGGCGATGATCGTCGCGTCGCGCCACGTCTCCGACGCCCCGGTCGGCGAGCTGGCGGTGATTCGGGACCTTTCCTGCCCCGGCCCCGGCGGCGAGATCGGCCTGCGCCTCTACGATTCGCGCGGAAGCCGGGGCGGCGGGCCGCTGGTCCTCTTCTTCCACGGCGGCGGCTTCGTCTTCGGCGATCTCGACACCCACGAGCCCTTCTGCGCCGAGATCGCCCGGCAGCTCGACCTGCCGGTGCTGGCGGTCGACTACCGGCTCGCGCCCGAGCATCCCTTCCCGGCGGGAGCGCGAGGATTGCATCGCCGCGGCGCGCTGGGCGGCCGCGAGCCCGGCGGCGCTCGGCCGCCAGGTCACCGGCCTCGTCACCTGCGGCGACAGCGCCGGCGGCAATTTCGCGATCGTCGCCGGACTCGCCCTGCGCGACGAGCCGGCCGCCGTGCCGGTGATCGCGCAATGGCCGATCTACCCGGCCGCCGACCCTGCCAAAGGCTATCCCTCCTACGAGGATTTCGCCGAAGGCTGGTTCCTCAGCCGCGACGGGATGAAATGGTTCGACGGTTGCTACCGGCCCGACAAGTCCGACTGGCGCTACTCGCCTTTGCTCGAGAGCCAGGCCGGGATGCCGCCGACGCTGGTCCAGACCGCGAGCCTCGACCCGATCCGCGACCAGGGCCGAGCCTATGCCGCCGCCTGCGCGAGGCCGGAGTGCCGACCGTCTTCCTCGAGGCGAAGGGCAACATCCACGGCTTCATCAACCTGCGCCGGGCCATCCCCTCCTCGCAGGACGACATCGACTCCGGAGTCGAGGCGCTGAAGCTGATCCTGAGGGAGGTGGAGCCATGACCGTCGTCCCAGCGCAGGCTGGGAACCCGGCGGCGGAAATGGGGACACGTACTTTTTCGCGAAAAAGTACGTGTCCCCTCGCGGCGTCGAGGGACGACGCGCCGTGAAGGACGCCGGCTACCGCCCCGCCGTCGGGATCATGCTCGTCAACGGCGAGGGCAAGGTGTGGGTCGGGCAGCGGCTCGATAACAGCCTCGACGCCTGGCAGATGCCGCAGGGCGGGCTCGATCCGGGCGAGGACGCTCTCGAGGGCGCGCTTCGCGAGCTCCAGGAGGAGACCGGGATCCGCCCCGACCTCGTCGAGATCGTCGCCCGCCACGGCGAGGAGCTCTATTACGACCTGCCCGAGGACATGGTCGGCAAGGTCTGGAAGAAGCCGTGGCGAGGCCAGCGCCAGACCTGGTTCCTCGCCCGCTTCCTCGGCCGCGACGCCGACGTCGACATCGCCACCCCCGACCCGGAGTTCCGGGCCTGGAAATGGGCCGAGCCGGCCGACCTGCCGGCGATGATCGTGCCGTTCAAGAAGAAGCTCTACGAAGACGTCCTCGCCGCCTTCCGCGACCGCCTCTGAAAATCGGTGTCGGAGACCGATTTGACCGGCGGAGCGTTCGTGCTATGTTCGCATTCATGTCGATCCGCCCCGTCCCTCAATCCCGCTCCGGCCCGGCCGAGTTGCGCCGCCGATCGAGGCCGGCCTCGCGCGCGCGCGCGAACCCGACTGACTTTCCTGACCTTCGTCCGGAATCGGACAGGCCCGCTCCGACACTGCGGCGCGGGTGTGGCCTCGCCGCAAAGGGTCGGCTAGGAGCTTGGCCATGCGGGGCCTGACGAGCGACGAAGCGGCGGCGGTGGAGCGGGCGGCGGCCGAGCCGATGCTGGCCCAGGTCGAGGCCTGGGCGGCGGTCAACAGCGGCTCGCGCAACCTCGACGGCCTCGAGCGGGTCGCCGGCCTGCTCGCCGACGCCTTCTCGGCTCTTCCGGGAGCCCTGACCCTGCGCGATCCCTCGCCCGTCGACTCCGTCGCCGCCGACGGCTCGCTCCGGGCGATCGGGCACGGCCGCAATCTCCACCTCGCGGTCCGCCCCGAAGCGCCGGTGCAGCTCCTCTTCACCGGCCACATGGACACCGTCTTCGCCGCCGATCATCCGTTCCAGAACGTCTTCTGGCGCGAGGAAGGCGTGCTCGGCGGCCCGGGAGTCGCGGACATGAAGGGCGGCCTCGCCGTGCTTCTGGCCGCGCTGAAGGCGGTCGAGGCCTCGCCGCTCGCCGGCTCGCTCGGCTACGAGGTGGTGATCAATTCCGACGAGGAGGTCGGGTCCCCCGGCTCGGCCGCGCTGATCGCCGGCGCCGCCCGCGGCAAGAGGGCGGCGCTGACCTACGAGCCCTCCGCCCTGCCCGACGGCACGCTGGCCGGAGCGCGCCCCGGGAGCGGCAATTTCTCGCTCGTCGTCGCCGGCCGGAGCGCCCATGCCGGCCGCAATCCGGAGGACGGCCGCAACGCCGTGCTGGCGGCGGCCGAACTGGCCCTGCGGCTGGCCGAGGCGAAGAGCCGAAGGCCTCAGCGTCAATCCGGCGAGGATCGACGGCGGCGGACCCAACAACGTCGTTCCCGATCATGCGATACTGCGCATAAATATGCGGCCCGCCACCTTGGCCGACCAGGAGCGCGCTGCAGGCCGCGCTGGAGGAGGCGATCGCCGAAGTCGCCGCCAGGCGCGACGTTCGCATAAATATTCACGGCGGCTGGGGACGGCCGCCCAAGCCGCTCGACCCGGCGGCGGAGAGGCTGTTCGCGCTGGTCCGGGATTGCGGCGCCGACCTCGGCCAGACCGATAGGCTGGCGCGACAGCGGCGGAGTCTGCGACGGCAACAACATCGCCGCCTGCGGAGTGCCGGTGGTCGACACGATGGGCGTTCGCGGCGGAGCGATCCACTCGCCGGACGAATATCTGATCGTCGACAGCCTCGCCGAGCGCGCCGCGACTGTCGACCCTGGCCATGCTCAGGCTGGCTCAAGGGGAGGGTTTGTGAGCTTCAGGGTGCGTCCGGCGAGGAACGAGGATTTCAAGGCCCTCTACGAAATGGCCAAGCTGACCGGCGGCGGGTTCACCAACCTGCCGGCGGACAAGGGCGCCCTGGTCGACAAGCTGGTCCGTTCCGAAGAGGCCTTCGCCCGCGAGTGCGGACGGCCAGGAAGACGACATGTTCGTCTTCATGCTCGAGGAGGCCGAGACCGGCCAGATTCGCGGCACCTGCCAGGTGTTCAGCAAGGTGGGCAGCGAATGCCGCTTCTACAGCTATCGGATCACCACTTTGTCGCAGACCTCCCGGGAGCTGGGGCGGACCTTCCGGGCGGACATGCTCAACCTGGTCACCGATTTCGACGGCTGCTCCGAGGTCGGCGGCCTGTTCCTTCATCCCCAAGCCCGCGCCGGCGGGCTCGGGATGCTGCTCGCGCGAAGCCGCTATCTGTTCATCAAGCTCCATCGGGAGCGCTTCGCCGGCAAGGTGCTGGCCGAGCTTCGCGGAGTGATCGACGAAGGCGGCAACTCGCCTTTCTGGGACGCGATCGCCGGCCGCTTCTTCGGCATGGGCTTTCGCGAGGCGGACGAGTTCAACGCCATGCACGGCACCCAGTTCATCGCCGATCTGATGCCCAAGACCCCGATCTACACCGCCATGCTCCCCGAAAATGCGCGAGCGGTGATGGGCGTTCCCCATCCTTCCGGCCGGGCGGCGATGAAGATGCTGGAAGCGGAAGGGTTCAGCTTCGACGGCTATATCGACATTTTCGACGGCGGCCCGACCATGGCGGCTCCGACCGACCGGATCCGCACCATAGCCGGCATGCGCGAGGAAGTGCTCGACTCGATCGGCGACGAGGAAGGCGGGCAGCCGATGCTGCTCGCGAGCGGCCGGCTCGCCGATTTCGCCGCCTGCTGGGGCCGGATGCGGACCGAGGCCGACGGCCGGGTCATCCTCGATTCGAGATCCGCCGCCCTGCTCGGCCTGCAACCCGGCGACCGGTTCGTCGCCTCGCCGCGCTGAGCCATGGCGCTCGCGGGAGATCAACTTCGACGGGATCATCGGCCCGAGCCACAATTATTCCGGCCTCAGCCTCGGCAACATCGCCTCGGCGACGCACAAGGGCCTGGTCTCGCACCCCAAGGCGGCGGCGCTTCAGGGCCTCGCCAAGATGCGGCACAACCTCCGGCTCGGCCTCCCCCAGGGCCTGCTCCTTCCCCACCGCCGCGCCGACCGGGCCTGGCTGGCCGAGCTCGGAACGAGCGTCGAGGAGGTGCCCGCCTCGCTTCGCCCCGCCGCTTTCTCCGCCTCGGCGATGTGGGCGGCCAACGCCGCCACCGTCTCCCCCGCCCCCGACACCGCCGACGGCCGCTGCCACCTCACCGTCGCCAATCTTCGCACCATGGCCCATCGCAGCCACGAATGGCCCGAGACTCTCGCCCAGCTGCGCCTCGCCTTCGCCGACGAGCGCCGCTTCGCCGTCCACCCGCCCGTCCCCGCGACGTTCGGCGACGAGGGCGCCGCCAACCACATGCGGCTGTGCGCCGCCCATGGCGAGCCGGGCGTGGAGGTGTTCGTCTACGGCGTCCGCGGCGGCGCCTTTCCCGGTCCGCCAGCATGACGAGGCGAGCCGGGCGATCGCCCGCCTGCCACGGCCTCGATCCGGACCGCGCCTTGTTCGTCGCCCAGTCCGAGGCAGGCGATCGCCGCCGGCGCCTTTCACAACGACGTCGTCGCCGTCGCCAACGAAACCTGTGCTGTTCGCCCACGAGCAGGCGTTCGAGGACCGGTCGGCCTTCTACGCCGAGTTGAAGCGCCTGATCCCGGAGGTCGAGATCGTCGAGGTGCCGGCGAGCGCGATCAGCCTCGAGGACGCGATTTCGAGCTATTTGTTCAACGCCCAGCTCGTCACCCTGCCGACCGGCGGGATGGCGCTCGTCCTGCCGGAGGAGGCGCGCGAGACTCCCGCGGTCTGGGCCTGGCTTCAGGAGACTGGTCGCCGGCAACGGCCCGATGCGGCAGCTGTTCGTCGTCGACGTCCGCCAGTCCATGGCCAATGGCGGCGGACCCGCCTGCCTCCGGCTGCGGGTGGTCGCCGAGCCGGAGGCGGTGGACCCGCGCTTCATGGCCGACGAAGCCAAGCTCGATCGCCTCGCCGCCCTGGTCGAAGCCGAATGGCCGGAGCGGATCGCGCCGGAGGATTTGCTGGACCCGATGCTCTGGGCGAGGATGGACGGCGCGAGGGACGCCTTGCTCGGGGCGCTGGACCTCGAGGAGCTGATCTGAGTTCCCCGGCGACGGCCGGGGCCCAGTGGCGCAGGCGGAGGCCTGGATACCGGCCTTCGCCGGGAAACACGAAGGCCGCCTACCCCTCCGCGCTCCAGAAGATGTCGATCGGGGCTTCGACGGCGGCGAGCAGGCGCCCGATCGGGGCCGACGACAGCGGGCCTTCCTTGATCGCCTGCTCGAGCACCCGGCGCTTCTCGGCCCCGGCGACGACGATCATGATCGCCCGCGCCGAGCTCAAAGCCGACGCGGTCAGGGTGACCCGCTCGACGGGAGCGTCCTGCGGGCATCGGCTCGGGCCTGACTCCGACGGCCCGGCGCTCGCGGGGACCGGCGACGGCGCGGTCGAGATCGGGGCCGGCGAATATTCCGGCGGTGTGGCCGTCCTCGCCCATGCCGAGGCAGGCGAGGTCGAGCGGCCAGCCGATCAGCGACAGGCGCGCGTCGGCGAGGCGTCCCGCCTCCTGCCGGTCGCCGAGCGCCGCCTCGTCGACCAGCGAGACGATCTCGGCGCCGCTCGCGGCGAAGAAGCCCTCGAGCTTGCGATAGCGGCTGAGCGCGTCGCCGAGCGGCACCAGCCGGTCGTCGGTCGGCATGATCGTCACCTTCGACCAGTCGATCGCCTTCGATTTGGCGAGCTGGCCGCAGATCAGGTCCGACCCCGAGCCGCCGGGCAGGGCGATTCGAGCGCCCTTATGCGCCTCGATCGCGCTCTCGATGACGAAACCGATGTCCCCCGCCGCCTGCTCGGCCATCTCCTTCGCGGTGTCGAACTCCCACCATTCGATCTCGTCCATGCCGTGCATCTCTCCCTGTCGAGGACCGAGGAACCGCCCGCTCGGGCAACCCGTTCCAACCGCGTTGCCTTAGGGAGACAAACCATGCCTGCCAAATCGAAAGCGCAGCAAAAGGCCGCCGGCGCCGCCCTGTCGGCCAAGCGCGGCGACACGCCGAAGAGCAAGCTCAAGGGCGCCTCGAAGCAGATGGCCGAATCGATGAGCGAGAAGCAGCTCGAGGAATTCGCCTCGACCAAGCGCAAGGGCAAGCCGGAGCATGTCGGCGACTAGCCAGCCCCGCTGAAGCTGAATCGTTTCCCGGCGAAGGCCGGGACCCGGTCTTTCCTACCGTACCGCTGGACCCCGGCCTTCGCCGGGGAACAGCCGACCGAGAGTCTCCCGGGTCGAGCGGGAGGCGTCGTCGGGGAGGTCGGCCGGGTCGAACTCGCGCACGTCCTCCACCTCGATCGTCTGGCGCGGGCGGTAGGCGACGTCGCGGACGAGGAACATCGCCGAGCGGTCGCCGGGCAGGGCGCTCGGGCTGGCGTCCTCGAGCCGCTCGATCGCGCCGTGGCCGACCAGGCCGATCTCCTCCCTCAGCTCGCGCAGCATCCCCGCCTCCGGCGTCTCGCCCCGCTTGCGCCCGCCGCCCGGCAGCCGCCAGCCGGGAGCGTAGGTCAGCCTCACCAGCACCACCCTCCCCTGCGGAGTCAGGGGCACCGCATGGACTCCGTCGCGCCCCGGCCCGGTGACCAGCCAGAGCAGCTTCCTCAGCCCCTGGAGGAAGGTGAAGACGAACCGGATCAGGGGCCTGGACAGCCTCATCGTCAATCGATCGTGATTCGAAGGAACAGCATCGCCCCGTCGCGGTCGCCGCCGTAGCTCGGCTCCAGCCCCGCGGGGACGAAGTTGAACGCCCACAGGCCGCCGGCGCCGAGCCTCAGGTGCGGCGCGAGCCGGACGTCGTGAAGCGCCCCCAGCGAGAGCTTGCCGACCCGGGCGGCGGGGCCGTGATGACCGCCGGTCGCGCCCAGCTCGTCATTGTCGGTCCGCTCCGCCCGCCCGAACAGGGTCCAGCGCCCCCGGGTGACCGCGCTCTCCAGCACGAACGCGTCGAGGTGGCCATGGCCGCCCGAGCGGCGGCCCCAGGCGGCGGTCGTCGACCAGTGGGCGCGCCGGCCCAGCGGCTGGCCGTAGAGCAGGCTCGCCGACCAGCGCGTCTGGTTCTCGCCCGGCTCGAGCTGCTCGGGGCTCTTCAGCCGGGCCCAGCTCGCCTGCGCCGAAAGGGTCGGCGTCGGGTTCCAGGACAGCCGCACGGCGGTGGAATCGAGCGGCCCGGTCTCGATGTCGAAGCGGTGCTCGTCGGGCTCGCGGCCGTTGAAGCGCGACGCCTCGAGCTTGACCTCGCCGAGGACGAGTCCGGCGGTGACAACCCCGAAGCTGATATGGGTCGAATCGAGCCAGTGATGGCTGATCGGCGCTTCCGGCGAGCTCATCGCCGGACGCGCGGTGCATGAAGGGGGGCGGCCCGAAGGCCGGCTCGCCGGGGAGGCCGCCATAGACGAACAGGCTAGACCGCTCCGAAAGCGGCAGCGCGTAGCTCGCCGAAAGCTCCATGAAGAGATCGTGCGGATGCTGGCGGTCGACCAAAGGCTCGATTCCGTCCGCCGTCTCGCCCGAGGCGAGCAGCAGCGGGTAGCCGCTCCGCCCCATCAGCGCGTCGGGGCTGAGGCTCGACGCGCAGCTGAACCGTGCCGGGCCCGAGCGGCCGCCGGGCCGATCCCATCGCCATGCCGGCGACGAAGCCTTTCTCGCCGCCCCGCGGCCCGCTTTGCCAATCGTAGACGCCGAACAGCGTCGCATGGCCCATCAGCGACCAGCGGCCGGCGGTGACATGGGCTCCGGAATGGGGCGTCGATTCGGGCTGCCAGGCGGTGCCGGAGGCCTCCCGGGTCGCCGAATAGGGACCGAGCGCCCCGGTCATCGCCTCGGCGTTCATCGCTTCCGCCGCCGCAGGCTCGTCCGGCGGTGCGCCATGGCCTTCATGCTGGGCGAGAGCGGGAGCGGCGGGCAGGATCAGAAGGGAGGCGAACAGCGGAAGCTTCATCCCGGCGCCACCTAGGGGGGTGGCGACGCGCTTGCAACCGCGGCCCTTTTTCCGCCACCAAGCGCAGGAAGGAGATGGAGATGGGCGGAGCGGTACGCCGGATCGTGACCGGGCATGACGGCGCCGGCCGGTCGGTGATCCAGGAGGACGGCCCGCCGGCCCGAGTGGCGACGCTCGGCGGCGAGTTCGGCACCACCTTCCACGAGCTGTGGAACACCCGGGCCACCCCCGCCCCGATCGACCGCGCCTCCGACGAGGCCGCCGAGCCCGGCATTTCGCTTCTGCCCCCGAAAGGCGGCACCCGCATCCGGATCCTCGACATCCCGCCCGACGACGGCACCGTCGAATCCCTGCCGCGCGAGGCGGTGCGCGCCCTGTTCGAGGCGATCGGCGCCGGCCACGCCCTCGCCGAGGACCCGCCCCACCCGCTCATGCACCGCACCGAGACGATCGATTACGGGATCATGCTCGAAGGCGAGCTCGTCCTCATCCTCGACGAAGGGCGAGACGATCGTCCGGGCCGGCGACGTCGTCGTCCAGCGCGGCACCAGCCACGCCTGGGCCAACCGCTCGAACGCCCGTGCGAGGATCGCCTTCGTCCTGATCGACGGCCGGTTCGAGGAGGGGCTGGGCGGCTGATGTGGCTCCACTATTTCAAGATGTGCTTCCGCTCGATGCGGAGCGAGCGCTTCCTCTCCGCCATCAACCTGGCCGGGCTGGCCGCCGGCCTGGCGTCGGTGATCCTCATCTTCCTCCACGTCACCGCCGAATATAGCCACGACCGATGGATTCCGGGCCATGAGCGCCTCTACCGGATCGACACGGTGGAGACCGTTCCGGGGCAGGAGCCGAATGAGATCGCCCTCGCTCCGGGCCCGATTCGCGATGCCCTGCTGAAGGACTTTCCGGAGATCGAGGAGATCGCCCGCGGCCATGTCGCGCCGCTGACCGTCGCCCGCGACGGCCAGTCGTTCCGGGAGGAGATATTCGTCGCCGATCCGAACTTCTTCACCCTGATCGGCCTGCCCTTCCAAAGCGGCGCCCCCGGACAGGCGCTGCGCGACCCGGCTTCGGTCGCCCTGAGCGCCCGGGCCGCGGCGAAGTTTTTCGGCGATTCCGACCCCGTCGGCCGAAGGCTCGTCATCCTCACGCCCGAGCCGCGCGACTTCGTCGTCACCGCCGTGTTCGAGACGATTCCGCACAACAGCCACATGAAGTTCGACATCGTCATCCCGCACAACGGCTATTTCCCGCTCGGCGACGAGGAGACGCGCTCGATCCCGGAGGCTTGGGGAGGCGCCTATTTCCACACCTATGCGCGCCTGAAAGCGGGCGCCGACCTCGCCGCGATCGAGCGCCGCCTGCCCGACTTCGTCGACCGCAGCCTGCCGTCCTGGCTCACCGGCCTCCTGAAGACCGCTCCGCACGACTTCTTCAAATTCCGCTTCATCCCGATTCGCGACGTCCATTTCGACGGCGCGCCGCTCGCTGCGATGAAGCCGCCGGCGAGCCGGACGACGATCCTCGCCTTGTCGCTGGTCGCCCTCCTCATCCTCCTCATCGCGGCGATCAACTTCGCCAACCTGTCGGCCGCCCGCTCGACCCTTCGGGCGCGCGAGGTCGCCTTGCGCAAGACGGTCGGGGCGAGGCGCGGCCAGATCTTCGCCCAGTTCCTCGTCGAAGCCGTGACCCTCACCGCCATCGCGGCGCTCCTCGGCCTGGGCCTCGCCCAGCTCGCCCTACCCTGGCTCGGCGACTGGCTCGGGCTGGAGCGGGGCGCGGCGGTGCCGAGCTATTGGGCGCTCTGGGCCCTGCTCGGCGGGGCGATCGCTCTCACCGCGCTGGGCTCGGGACTCTATCCGTCGGTGGTGGCGGCGGGGATCCGGCCGGCGGCGGTGTTCAACCGCGGCGCCTCCGGAATCGTCGGAGGGCGTCTTCGCACCGCCCTCGTCGTGGCCCAGTTCGCCATCTCCATCGCCCTCATCGCGACGACGATCGTCATCGTCCTGCAGACCCGCTTCGCCCGCGACGTCGATCTCGGTTTCGACCGGGCCGACATGCTGATCGTCCGGGCCCCGGCCGGCGCCGACGGCGCCGCGCTCGCCGCGGCTTTCCGCGACGAAGCGGCTCGGCGCCCGGACGTGATCGCCGCCGCCTTGTCCTCGGCCGTCCCGTCCGATTTGTCCGAGGACAATATCTCGATCGACCGTCCGGGCTCGGCCAAGCCGGTCCAGCTCGGCTTCCACCGGGTCGATTTCGAACTTCTTCCCGACCTATGGCGTCCGGCCGCTGGGCGGCCGCACCGACAGCCTCCGCCGGGCGGCGGCGGGGACGGACGGGGCCGCCGCGATCGTCGTCAACAAGGCCGCTTTGGCCCCGCTCGGCTTTCGCGACCCGGTCCGCCCGCTCGGCGAGGTCGTCCGCTCGGGGACCCGGGCCTTCACCATCGTCGGCGTGGTTCCCGATCTCCATTTCCGCTCCCTCCACCAGCCGGTGCGGCCGGAAATCTACGTCCTCGACGATGCGCCCGGAACGGCCGTCTCGATCCGCTACCGGACCGCCGACCTCCCCGGCTTCCTCGCCGCGATCGACCGGATGTGGAGCCGCCGCCTTCCGGGCCACGCGGTCGAACGGGAGTTCCTCGACGAGTCGCTCGACCGGCTCTACCGACGCGAGAGCGTGCAGGCCGCCCTGCTCAGCCTGTTCTCGGCCGTCGCCATCCTCGTCTCCTGCCTCGGTCTGCTCGCCATGGCGGCCTTCACCGTCCAGCGGCGGACCCGGGAGATCGCCATCCGCAAGGTGCTCGGCGCCCGGTCGGGCGATATCTTCAGGCTCCTGCTCTGGCAGTTCCTCAAGCCGGTCGTCGCCGCCAATCTGATCGCCTGGCCGGTCGCTTTCCTCGTCGCCAGGCAGTGGCTCGACCGCTTCGCCTACCGGATCGACCTGCCGATCTCGGCCTTCCTGCTCGCCAGCCTCGCGGCGGTCCTCGTCGCCGGCGCGGCGGTCGCCGCGCACAGCTTCAGGGTCGCCCGAACCAGCCCGGCGATCGCCCTGAAATATGAATGAGCTTCAGGCTCGGGAGGGGAAGTGGCGCGCCCAGAAGGATTCGAACCTCCGGCCCCCAGATTCGTAGTCTGGTGCTCTATCCAGCTGAGCTATGGGCGCGCGGGAGACGGGGACATAGGGGCAAGAGGCGTGCCGCGCAACCCCGTTGCCCGGTCCGGCGGCGCCCCCTAGGAGGGAGTCATGGCCGCCTCCCAAGCCTTCCCGGCGATCCTCCTCTCGCTCCTCGCCGCGGCGGGCTGCGCGGCGCCCGGCCCCTACCCTTCGCTCGCCCCGCGGCCGGCCGAGAAGGCCTATGCCGAGGATGCCGACGAACGCAGGCCAACGCCTCAGCCCGACGATCCGGCGCTCGCCGCCGAGATCGACCGCCTCGCCGCCGCCGCCGCGGCGGGCGCGGCCGAGTTCGACTCGGCCCTGCCGGCGGCGCAGGCGGCGGCCGCGGCGGCGGGCGGGGCCGGAAGCGATTCCTGGGTGGAGGCCCAGCAGGTCCTCTCGCGGCTCGAGGCGGCTCGGGCCCGGACGACGGCGGCGCTGGCCGACCTCGACCGGCTCGAGGTCGAGCGGACCAGCGCCGGAACGCTCGGCGACGGCGACCGCGAAAGGCTGAGCGCCGCCACCGCCCGGATCCAGGCCCTGGCCGATTCCCAGGCCGACCGCCTGCGCCGGCTCGGCGAAAGCCTCCTGAGCCTCTGAATCGTTTCCCGGCGAAGGCCGGGATCCAGGCTTACGGCGGCGGCGCCGGGCGCCGGCCTTCGCCGGGGAACAGGCCCTAGGCCGCGCCCTCGGCGAGGGCGGCGGCGTGGAGCCGGGCGAGGGCGACGTAATGGGCGACCCCCGCCTGCTGGCCGGCCAGCTCCTCGGCGC
This sequence comes from uncultured Alphaproteobacteria bacterium, assembly GCA_963716155.1. Lineage (GTDB taxonomy): Bacteria > Pseudomonadota > Alphaproteobacteria > Sphingomonadales > Sphingomonadaceae > Allosphingosinicella. Next base: position 87,861 of record OY970297.1, on the reverse strand, counting down.
TGAGGTCGCGGACATATTTGGCCGGCCGCCCGGCCCAGAGCTGGCCGGCGGGGATCCGCCGCCCCGGCGCGAGCAGGGCGCCGGCGGCGAGCATCGCGCCGCTCTCGATCTCGCAGCCGTCCATGACGATCGCGCCGAGGCCGACGAAGGCGCGGTCGTGGAGGATGCAGCCGTGGACCATCGCCATATGGCCGATCAGCACGTCCTCGCCGATCAGCGTCGGCAGGCCCGCCTCGTTGCCCGGCCGCGGCGAATCGACGTGGAGGACGCTGCCGTCCTGGATGTTGGAGCGGGCGCCGATCCGTATGTGGTTGACGTCGGCCCTCAGCACGCAATTGTACCAGACGCTCGCTTCGGCGCCGACCTCGATGTCGCCGATCAGGACGGCGCCCGGGGCGACGAAAGCGGTGGGATCGATACGCGGCGCCTTGCCGCCGAAGGAGATCAGCTTCGCCATTGCTCGCGCCTCATTTCGTAGACGATGACCTTCCCGTCCGCCCATTGAGCGGTGGCATAATCGAGGTCGGGCCGCCGGGTCATGCCGAGCCGGATCATCAGCCCCCAGCTGGGCGAATTGCCGTCGACGGTGAGCGCGACCACGCGATCGACGCCGAGCCGGCCGAAGGCGAAATCGAGCGTCGCCTCGGCCGCCTCCCTCGCATAGCCCTGCCCCCAGGCGTCCTCGCGAAGCCGCCAGCCGACCTCATGCTCGCCCTTCGACCGGGCTTTGCGGATCGTCGGCGATCTTGAGGCCGCAAAAGCCGAGCAACTCGCCGTCCGACTTGCGCTCGACCGCCCAGAAGGTGAAGCCGCGCTCTGCCTGCCACGCCATGAAGCGCTCGCGCACCGCCGCTTCCTGCTGCTCGGCGGTGCGCAGGCCGCCCAGCCAGCGCATCACCGGCTCGGTGTTGAGGTGGCGGATGAAGGGCTCGATATCCGCCTCGCGCCAGTTCCTCAGCAGGAGGCGGGGAGTCTCGATCGATCATGGCTTGAGCAGGCCCGGAAGCCAGGCCCGCCAATCCTCGAGCACCGGCAGGATGCTGGCATAATCGTCGGTCCAGCCGGTGAAGCCGGGCCGGCTGCGCAGCGGCCGCCACAGGTGGGCGTCGTCGCCGCTGGCGATTCCGAGCGTCAGCAACGTGTCGCGGTCGCTCGCCATCGCCACCCAGATCGAGCCGGCTGAGGTTGCGCCCCTCCTCGAGCGGGCTCGGCGAATAATCGCAGCGCCGCGGCGTGCCAGCCGTCGCGCTTCGCCGCCGCGGCGAGCACCGGCTCGAGATCGAGATAGCGGTTGGAGATGTGGATCAGCAGCAGCCCGTCCTGCTTCAGAGCCCGGCGATAGACCTGCAGCGCCTCGCGGGTGAGCAGGTGGATCGGGATCGCGTCGGAGGAGAAGGCGTCGACGGCGAGCAGGTCGAGCCGCCCGGCCGGCTCGCGGGCGAGGCTGAGGCGGGCGTCGCCGAGCATGATCTTCGCCGTCGGGGCGCAGCGCGACAGGAAGGTGAAGCGGTAGGGGTCGGACGCGATCCTGACCATCGCCGGGTCGATCTCGAAGAAGCGCCAGTCCTGGCCGGGCTTGGCGAAGCAGGAGAGCGTTCCGGCGCCGAGCCCGACCACGCCGACCGCGGAGTTCGGCCCGTGGAAGGTCGGCAGCGAGGCCATGGCGTAGCCGATGCCCGAGCGCGGCGCGTAATAGGTGGTCGGCTCGGCTTCCATCCCCGCGGTCAGGTTCTGCGACCCGTGGAGGGTGGTGCCGTGGGTGAGCTGGCGGGTCGGCGGCCTGAATCGGAAGCTGACCGTGTAGATTCCGAAATAGGATCGGGTGCGGATCCCCATCCGGCTCTCCTCGAGCTTGGCCCAGCCGCCGTAGCTCATCATCAGGGCCACCACGCCGAGCGCGAAGGCGGCCCGCGAGCCGATGAAGTTGAGCACGATCAGCGAGATGGCGATGCTTCCGAGCAGAGCGGTCATCTCGCTGGTGAAGGGGCCCATCCGCATGTCCGCCGCGAAGGAGATCCCGAAGGCGAGGAGGACCAGGCCCCAGCGCAGCGCCGGGTGCATCCGCGCCGCCCAGGGGAGGAAGGGCGATTGCGGGACGAGCAGGGCGGCGGCGACGATCAGCAGCGGATGCTCATAGGCCCAGTCGAACAGGGTCGGGGCGAGGATCGCGCAGAAGATCCCGCCCAGCACCCCGCCCACCGCCATCGCCAGGTAGAAAGCGGTGAGATGCGCCGCCTCCGGCCGGAGCCGGTACATCTCGGCGTGGAGCGCGACCGCGATGATGAGCAGCAGCAGCCAGCCCCAGGGTGGCGGTGAAGAAGGGAAGCTCGCTGCCGTGGCTGAACGCGAAGCCGCCGGCGACCAGCAGGAAGAGCGGGGCGATCGCGACGACGATGTTCGCCGGCCGCCGCCGTCGCCGCGAAGGCGATGACGAAGCTCAGCAGATAGAGGGCGAGCGGAAGCACCCAGAGCAAAGGCACGGCGACGATGTCGGTGGTGAGGTGGGTGGTGGTCGAGAGCATCAGCCCCGACGGAACCGCAGCCAGCACCACCCAGTGGAGCAGCCGCCGCCACGTCGGCGCCGGCCCGGCCGCTTCCGGCGGCGCCTCGACCGCGGCGGCCGGAACGGTGAGGGCGCAGCCGGCGACCATCAGCACCAGCAGGGCGTAGCCCGCCGACCAGACCAGGCTCTGCTGCTCGAGCGTCAGCAGCGGCTCGACCAGCAAGCGGGTAGGAGAGCAGGCCGGCGAAGCTGCCGAGATTGGAGGCGGCGTAGAGCGGATAGGGATCGCCGCGGGCGCCCTCCAGCGCGTACCAGCGCTGCATCAGCGGCGCCTGGGCGGAGACGATGAAGAAGAGCGGCCCGATCGAGCTCGCCAGGAACCAGGGCGCCCACAAGGCCGGCGCCGACATCGGCCGGGAGCGTCGCTCCGGTGAGGCCGATCGGAAGCCACAGGGCGGCGATCGCGAACAGGACGAGATGGACGCCGGCCTGCCGCCGCGGCCGAAGCCGGGTCAGGAAATGGGCGTAGGCGTAGCCGGCGAGCAGCAGGCCCTGATAGACCAGCATCGCGCTGTTCCACACCGCCGGCGCCCCGCCCAGCCGCGGCAGCGCCATCCGGGCGACCATCGGCTGGGTCAGGAAGAGCAGGAACGAGCCGGTCAGGACGGTGAGCAGGAAGAGCGGCCTGGCGAACCGCTCCCGATCCTGGGCCCTCTCGCCGGCGACGCTCATTCGGCCTCCAGCGCGCGAGCGAGGCGGGCGAGGACCTCGAGGGCTTCGTCGACATGGTCGAGGTGCGTGCGGAACGACAGGATCGCGCAGCGCAGCCAGTCCGCCCCGTCGATCCGCGTGCCGCTGAGGAACACGCGTCCGTCCTCCTGCAGCCGTTCGAGCAGCCGCCGGTTGAAGCCGTCCGTATCGCCCCTGCCGGGACGGTAGCGGAAGGCGACGATCGACAGGTCCGGAGCCGGCCCCGTCTCCCAGCCCGCCATCGCCGACAGCCGCTCGTGGAAATAGCGGGCGAGCGCGATCTTCTCCGACTGGGCGGCGCGGAAGGCGCCGGACCCCGGCGAGCTGCAGCGGCAGCCACAGCCGCAGCGCCCGGAAATGGCGGGTCAGCTCGGGCGAGAGATCGCCGGGCGACGGACCGACGTCGGTTTCGCGCGAAGGGGCGGATATAATCGGCGCTGGCGCTGAACGCGTCGAGCAGGGCGCTGCCGTCGCGGGCGACCACGGCGCCGGTGCCGTAGGGGAGGAACAGGGTCTTGTGCGGATCGAGCGCGGCCGTGTCCGCCCGTTCGATCCCGGCCAGCACGCTCCGCCCCTCCTCGCACAGCATGAACAGGCCGCCATAGGCGCCGTCGACGTGGAACCAGGCGCCGTGCCGCCGGCAGAGGTCGGCGATATCGGCGAGCGGGTCGACCGCGCCGGTATCGACCGTGCCCGCCGAGGCGACGACCAGCCAGGGCCGGACGCCGTCGGCCTCGTCGCGTCTCCAGCGCCTCGGCGAGCGCGTCCGCGCGCATGCGGTGGCGCTCGTCGGTCGCGACGAAGCGGCGCGGCGCCCGGCGGCGGCCGGCGATCCGCAAGCGCCTTGTCGATGCAATGGTGGGCGGAGCGAGCTCAGATAGACGGCGCCGCCGCCCTCCTCGTCCCGGGCTTCGCGGGCGGTGACGATGGCGGTGAGATTGGCCATGCTTCCGCCGGAGGTCAGGGTCCCCGCGGCGGTCGCCGGGAAGCCGATCACCCGGGCGAGCCAGGCGGTGGTGGCGTTCTCCAGCCGGACCGCGCCCGGCGCGGCGGGAGCGAAGCCGGCATATTTGTTCGACGCCGCGGCGAGGAAGTCGCCGATCGCCGAATGGAAGAGACCGCCGCCCGGAATATAGCCCATGAAGCGGGGCGAAGCCGTCGTGATGCCCGGGCGGTCGACGCAGCGGTCGAGATAGGCCAGCGCGGCCTCCGCCGCACGCCCTTCCTCCGCGAACTCGGCGTCGAGCGGCTCGGCAGGCGCCTCCCGCCAGCCGCGATAGGTGGGGCTCTCGGCGAGGCCTTCCAGGAAATGCTCGGCATGCGCCATCGCCGCCGCCGCCAGCGAGGCCCTCGCCTCCGCGCCCGGCTCCAGCGGCGCCGCCTCGCCCCGCAGCCTGACGAGCTCGGCCCGAGCCGCTTCGGTCATGCGCCGAGCAGCCTCGCCGCCAGCGGCGCGTGGTAGCTCAGCACGCCCGAGCAGCCCGCCCGCTTGAACGCCATCAGGGTCTCGAGCACCAGCGCGTCGCGATCGCCCGCGCCGGCGGCGGCGGCGGCCTCGATCATCGCATATTCGCCGGACACCTGATAGGCGAAGACCGGCACCTCGAACCGCTCCTTCACCCGCCGCGACGATGTCGAGATAGGGCAGGCCGGGCTTGACCATGACGCTGTCGGCGCCCTCGGCGAGATCGAGCGCGACCTCGCGCAGCGCCTCCTCGGCGTTGGCCGGGATCCATCTGGTAGCTCTTCTTGTCGCCCTTCAGCAGGCCGCGCGAGCCGACCGCGTCGCGGAACGGGCCGTAGAAGGCGGAGGCATATTTGGCGGCATAGGCCATGATCTGGACGTTGACATGGCCCTCGCGCTCCAGCGCCGAGCGGATCGCGCCGACCCGGCCGTCCATCATGTCCGACGGAGCGACGATGTCCGCCCCGGCCGCCGCCTGGACCAGCGCCTGCTCGACCAGCACCGCGCTGGTCGCATCGTTGAGCACATAGCCCGCCTCGTCGACCAGCCCGTCATGGCCGTGCGCCGTATAGGGATCGAGCGCGACGTCGGTCAGCACGCCGACCTCGGGCGCCGCCTCCTTGACCGCCCGGACCGCGCGGCAGATCAGATTGTCGGGGTTGAGCGCCTCGCGCGCGTCGTCGGTGCGCAAGCCCGCGCGGCGTGTTGGGGAAGAGGGCGATGCAGGGAATGCCGAGCTCGCGCGCCTCGCGGGCCTTGTCGCCGAGCCGGTCGACCGACCAGCGCGACACGCCGGGAAGGCTGGCGATCGGCTCCTCCGCCCCCTCGCCCTTCGGCGACGAACAGCGGCCAGATCAGGTCGGCCGGGGTCAGCACCGTCTCCGCGAACAGGGCCCGGCTCCAGGCGGCGGCGCGGGTGCGGCGGAGCCGGAGGGCGGGAAAGGCGGCATGGCTCATGGGCGAGGCTGTAACGCTCCTTGGCGCGGCTGCAAAGCGCGGCCGGAAGGCCGTCCTCGACTTCCTTGTGTCGCAGGCGGAACGATGGCATTCTTCAAATGCGAATACAGACTTCCGGAGCTCACTCTTGGGGATGAAAGGGGCCATCGATGAAGTTCGACCAGGAAGCTCGCATTGCGCATCGGGATCGTCGCCGCGGCGATGGTCGCCGGAACCGGGCCGGCCCAGGCCCAGCCCAACCCGATCCTCTACATCACCGGCCTCGAATATTATTCGGCCGGCGGGAAGAACTGGGTCCGCCACCGCTACGACGTGTTCAACAAGGATCAGTATCCGGCGGCGATGTTCGCCGCGGCGCCGGCGCTGCCGCCCTGCGGCACCAACACCAATTCGTCGCGCTCCTGGGTCGACTTCTTCGATCAGACGGGCAAGCGCCTCTACGGCTTCTGCGCGCTCGGCGATCCGGCCAATCTCGGCAAGATCTGGTTCGCGACCGAGGAAGGCACGGTCCCGCCCAGCTACGTCTACATCGTGATCCACGACCGCCAGACCAACAAGAAGTACAAGTCCAACCTGGCGGAAACGACGCTCTAGCCGCTGAAATTCCTCCCCCGCCTTTGCGGGGGAGGAATCGAAACGTCGGCACTTGCGCCCTCCTGCCGGCGTTGCCACCTTGTGCCCTTGACCGTTCCCGTTCCCCAAAAAGCCGTCCTGATCGTCAACGCCCATTCGCGGCGCGGGCCGGGACGCTGTTCCGCCAGGCGGTCGAGAAGCTTCGCGCCGCCGGCATCGAGCTGATCGCCTCCTATGCGATCCGCGACCCCGGCAAGCTCGTTCCCAAGGTCCGCGAGGCGGTCCGCGACGGGGCGCCGATGGTGATCGTCGGCGGCGGCGACGGCTCGCTCTCCTGCGCGGTCGACGAGCTGGTCGACCGCGACTGCGTCTTCGCCTTGCTGCCGCTCGGCACCGCCAACAGCTTCGCCCGGACGCTCGGCATACCGCTCGACCTCGACGGGGCGATCCAGGTGATCGCGACCGGCCAGCGCCGGCGCATCGACCTTGGAATGATCGACGACGATTATTTCGCCAATTGCGCCGCGATGGGCCTGTCGCCGATGATCGGCGAGGGCATACCGCACAATCTCAAGCGCTATCTCGGCCGGGTCGGCTACCTGGTCTGGGCGGTCTGGTGCCTGATCCGCTTCCACGCCTTCCGGCTCACAATTCGAGCCGACGGGGTCGAGGAGACCTTGTGGGCGACCGAGGTCAGGATCGCCAACGGCGGCCATCACGGCGGGGTCGAGCTGATCGAGAGCGCCGAGGTCGACAGCGGCCAGATCATCGTCCAGGCCGTCGTCGGCCGACGCGCCTCGAGCCTGATCTGGGACTGGTTCGCCAAATATTTCAAGCTTCCCGCCCGCCACCGCACGACCCGCGAGTTCCACGCCGCCGAGATCGTCATCGAGACCCGGCCGAGGCAGCGGATCTCGATCGACGGCGAGGTGCTGGCGAAGACCCCGGTCGTCGCCCGGGTCGCCCAATGCGCGATCGAGGTGGTCGTGCCGGCCTAGGTGCGCTTGACCCAGCATGATGTTCCTGCTATGTTCGTGGTGCGGCCGGCTCTTTGAACTGTTGTATCGTCATCCCGGACTTGATCCGGGATCCACCTTCTGCAACGCGTCGGACTTCGCAACAAAGGTGGATGCCGGATCAAGTCCGGCATGACGAACACCGCTAAAACCCCTCCCTCGCGTCCACTTCGTCCACTTCGTCCGGAATCGGACAGCGATGGGCCGGTTCGAATGGCCCCGCTCGCGTCCACTTCGTCCACTTCGTCCGGATTCGGACAGTGGAAGCGGTCAGCCCGACGGGTTGAGCCTCCCCCCGGGCTCCGCGCCCGCCTGGACCCCCTCGACGCATTCGGCCGGGTCGGGCGGCGGCGCCATCCGCGCCTTGCGCCAGCCGCCGTGGCGATAGAAGGCGATCGCCAGCGCCATGTTGACGAACGAGCCGACCGGGAAGCTCAGCCACAAGGCGTCGGCGCCGAGCCAGGGATAGGCGCCGATCGCGAAGCCGAGGCGGACCGGCACCAGCCCGACGAACAGGATGACGAGCGGCCCGATCACCGAGCCGTTCGCCCGTACCGTTCCGAACAGCACGAGCGTCACTCCGAACATCAGGAAGCTCCAGGTGGCGAGGATCTGGATGTGGCGGGCGATCGGCAGCGCCGGGCTGTCGCCGCCGAGGAACAGGGCGAGGGCCGGCCGGTCGGCGATGGCGAGGAGGATGACGAGCCCGGTGGTGATCAGGACCGCGAAGGCGACGCCCGAGCGGGTGACGGCGCTCACCCGCTCCCAGCGGCCGGCGCCGATATTCTGGGCGACCATCGCGCTCACCGCCGCTCCGAGCGCCATCGCCGGCATCTGCAGATAGGTCCACAGCTGCATCGCCACGCCGAAGGCGGCGGCGGTCTCGACCCCTTCGCGGTTGACGAGGCCGATCAGAGCCAAAGCCGAGCCCGAGATGACGATCATCTGGAGGCCCATCGGCAGGCCCTTGCGGACGATCGTGCGCAGCAGGGCCGGGTCCGGCTTCAGATAGGCGAGCTCGCGCCCGCGCAGCCGGAGCGGAAGGTCGCGGCCGTAGACGTAGCCGATGAGGCCCAGCAGGCTGGCATAATTGGCGATGACCGTCGCCGTCGCCGAACCGGCGATGCCCATCCGCGGCACGGGCCCTAGGCCGAGGATGAAGACCGGGTTGAGCGCGCTGTCGAGCAGCACCGCGACGATCATGAACCAGAGCGGCGTGAGGGCGTCGCCGCCGCCGCGCAGCGCCATCATCAGCATCACCAGGATGAGCGAGCCCGGGATGGCGACGAAGATCACCCGAAGATAGTCGAGGGCGAGCGGGAAGGCGCCGCCGGGCGTCGCCAGCAGCCGGAGCAGCTGCGGCGCGAAGATCCAGCCGGCCACGGCGATCGCCATCGAGACCGCGACCGCCGCCCCCGCCGCCGTTCCGAGCGCCCGCCGCGCGGAGTCGATGTCGCCCCGTCCGAACGCCTGGCCGATCAGGATCGTCGCGGCCATCCCGAAGCCGAACACGAAGGCGGTCAGGAGGAACATGATGATGTTGGCGTTGGACGTCGCCGCCAGCGCGTCCTCGCCGAGGAAGCGCCCGACCCAGATTGCGTTGATCGAGCCGTTGAGCGACTGAAGGATCGAGGAGCCCAGCGTCGGCAAAGCAAAGGCGAGCAGGGTCGGGGCGATCGGCCCGGAGGTGAGGTCGCGCTGGCCGGGGCGAGCCGGGGCCTCTTCTATACTCTCGGCCATTCTCCCCCTCCCCCGTCATCCCGGCGAAGGCCGGGACCCAAGAACACGGACGGCCGAAGCTTCCAAGCGCGGGCGCTCCTGGGTCCCGGCCTTCGCCGGGATGACGATTACCCCAGCCGCGCCAGCGCCGCCCGATACTTCTCGGCGTCCGACGCCTTCTCCTCATGATCGGCCCGGGCCTTCTCCACCGCCTCCGGCTTAGCCCGCTCGACGAAGCTGGGATTGGCGAGCCGCGCCGCGAGCGAGTCGCGCTCCTTCTCCGCGGCTGCGATGGCCTTGGCCAGACGCGCTTTCTCGGCCTCCAGGTCGATAACGCCCTCGAGAGGAAGAACGTAGGTCGTCTCGTCGACGACGATCTGCGCGCCCCTTGTCGACGCCGGCGGCATGATATCCACACCGGTGAGCCGGGCCAGCCGAAGCAAGGTTGGGTAATTGCGATTGATTCGGTTCTGAGTCTCGCCGGACGCATCCCGGCAGAGCAGCATCAGCTTGCTTCCGGGCGGAACGTTCAGCTCGGTCCGGGCCGCCCGAATGGCGCTCACCAGGCGAATCAGCCAATCGATCTCCGCGCCGGCGTCCGGATCCAGCGCCCGCGCGTCCGGCATCGGCCATTTCGCGAGGATGAGCGGATAGGGCCGCTCGCCGAGCGCGTTCCACAGCTCTTCGGTCACGAACGGCATGAAGGGATGGAGCATCACTAGGATTTGGTCGAGGACCCACCCGGCCACTTTCCGGCATTCGGCCGCATGATCGTTCTGCACGGCATAGACGACGGCCTCCGGCTGCAGCACCGGCTTGATCAGCTCCAGATACCAGTCGCAGAAGGTCGCCCAGACGAAGTGGTAGATAGTGTTGGCGCTCTCGTCGAAGCGAAGCTCGGCGAGGCTGAGGTCGAGCGCCTGCACCGTCTTCACCGTCTCGCCGATTATCCACCGGTTGACCGGCAGCTCGGCCGCGGGCGGCTCCAGCCCGCCGCTCGCGCCGATGCCGTTGGCCTGGCAGAAGCGGGCCGCGTTCCACAGCTTGGTGGCGAAGTTCCGGTAGCCCTCGACGCGCTTCTCATCGAGCTTGATGTCGCGCCCCTGGCTCTCCATCGCGGCGAGGGTGAAGCGAAGCGCGTCGGCGCCGAAGCGGTCGATGAGGCCGAGGGGATCGACGGTGTTGCCCTTCGACTTGGACATCTTCTGGCCCTTGGCATCGCGGACCAGCCCGTGGAGGTAGAGCGTCTTCCAGGGCTTCTCCCCCATGAAGTGGAAGCCCTGCATCGCCATCCGGGCGTCCCAGAAGAAGATGATGTCGAAGCCGGAGATGAGCACGTCGTTGGGATAATGGCGCTTCAGCTCCTCCGTCTCCTCCGGCCAGCCGAGCGTCGCGAACGGCCACAAGGCCGAGGAGAACCAGGTGTCGAGCACGTCGGGATCGCGCCGAAGCGGGCGATCGCCGGCCTCGGCCCGCGCCTCCTCCTCGGTCTCGGCGACGAAGACGTTGCCGCCCTCGTCATACCAGGCCGGGATCTGGTGCCCCCACCAGAGCTGGCGCGAGACGCACCAGGGCTGGATGTTCTCGAGCCAGTTGAACCAGGTCTTCTCCCAGGTCTTGGGCACGACCTTGATGTCGCCCGAGCGCACCGCCTCGATCGCGGGCTTCGCCAGGGTGGCGGCGTCGACATACCATTGGTCGGTCAGCCAGGGCTCGATCACCACCCCGGAGCGGTCGCCATAGGGAAGCTGGATGGTCCGCTCCTCGACCTTCTCCAGCGCGCCTTCCGCCTCGAGCAGCTCGACCACGCGCTTCCGGGCCTCGAAGCGGTCCAGGCCGAGCAGCTCATCGGGGACGAGCCCGTCCTGGGTCTGGACCACCCTCGCGTCGGCGCTCAGCATGTTGAGCATCGCCGCCGGCTTGAAGCCGGCCCGCTTGCCGACTTCGAAATCGTTGAAGTCGTGGCCCGGGGTGATCTTGACCGCGCCGGAGCCCAGCTCGGGATCGGCATGCTCGTCGCGGATGATCGGCACCAGCCGGCCGGTGATGGGAAGGCGAACGCGCTTGCCCACCAGCGCGGCGTAGCGCTTGTCCTCCGGGTGCACCGCCACCGCCATGTCGGCGAGCATCGTCTCGGGGCGGGTGGTGGCGACGTGGACGGCGCCGCTGCCGTCCTCGAGCGGATATTTGAGGTGCCAGAACTGGCCCTGCACCTCCTTCGTCTCGACCTCGAGGTCGGAGATCGCGGTTCCGAACTTGGGGTCCCAGTTGACCAGCCTTTTGTCGCGGTAGAGCAGCCCGTCGCGGTAGAGCTGGACGAAGACCTTGAGCACCGCGCGGGTGAAATGCGGGCTCATCGTGAACTGCTCGTTCGCCCAGTCGCACGACGCCCCGAGCCGGCGGAGCTGGCGGGTGATCGAGCCGCCCGACTGCGCCTTCCATTCCCAGACATGCTCGATGAAGGCCTCGCGGCCCATGTCGGTCCGCCTGACGCCCTGGCTCTCGAGGTTGCGCTCGACCACCATCTGGGTGGCGATCCCGGCATGGTCCATGCCGACCACCCACAAGGCGTCCTTGCCGAGCAGCCGGGCGTGGCGGACGAGGATGTCCTGCAGCGTATTGTCGAGCGCGTGGCCGATATGCAGGCTACCGGTGACGTTGGGCGGCGGGATGACGATGGTGAACGGCTCCGCCTCGGGCCGCTCGGGACGGAACAGCCCCTGCTCCTCCCAGCGGGCATACCAGCGGGATTCGATCTCGGCGGGGTCGAAGGTCTTGGCAAGCTCGGTCATGAAGCGGCGCTTAGACGAAGGATTGCAGGCCGCAAACCCCGTCACCCCAGCGAAGGCTGGGATCCCAGGGATCGAAATGCGCGGTGTCCTTCACCCGCCGGGGCCCCCAGCCTTCGCTGGGGCGACGGTTAGAAGCTCTTCCCCGTGATGCGGGCGATCTCGCGGGTGACCAGCGCCTCGACCATGTCGGGGAGGTTGCGGTCGAGCCACTCCTTGAGCAGCGGCTTGAGCATCTCGCGAACCGCGGCGCCGAGCGCGGCGTCGTCGGCCGGGAGGGTTTCCGCCCCGCTGCGCAGCGTGGCGAGCGCGGCGAGCGACTGGCGGCTGGCGACGGCGGCATCCTCGGAGACGAGGCCGTCCCCTTCCGCCACCGGGTCCTGGAGCTCGAGCACGTCGTCCTCGGCGGGCGCCGGGCGCGGCGCTTCGGCCGGACGCGAGCCGCGGGCGGGGCGCGCCGCCGGGCGGCCGTCCTCGGCGATCACCCTTTTGATGGAGGCGAGAATGTCCTCCATCGAGGGTTCCTGGTTAATCTCCCCCATAACGAGGGGCTTATCGCTCAATTCGAAGGCGGTGTCACGGGGGTGTTTGGCGGGCCCGAGATCGGCGAGGCCGACGTCCCGGGACGGTGCGGGTCGAGACCGCCGCCGGAGTCGGGTCGTCCTTCCAGTCCGACGAGCGGCGCGAGACCCGGCGGTAGTTGACCAGCGGATCGTAGAGCGTGCCGCCGTCGAGGTTGAGATCCTCGGCCTCCGCCTTGCCCATCGCGTTGAGCAAGGCGAAGCCGGCGACATAGGCGTCGCGCCGCGCGGTGACGAGGGCGACCTGGCTGTTGACCAGCTCCTGCTCGGCGTTGAGCACGTCGAGGACGTTGCGGGTGCCGACGGTCTGCTCGGCCCGGGTGCCCTCGAGCGCGAGGGTGTTGGCGCTGACCGCGATCTGGTTCGATTCGATCGCCTCGACCGCCGCCTGGTAGCTCGAGAAGGCGGCTCGGGTGTTGGCGACGACCAGCCGCTCGACCTGCGACTCCCTGCTCGAGCAGCTGGCTCTGGATCGCCTGGGACTGGCGGACCCGGGCGCCGACGAGGCCGCCCTGGTAGATCGGGATCCGCGCCGAGACTCCGAGGCCGCCCTGGACGATCGTCTCCGGAGCCCCGACCGCGAACTGGCGATCGGCGGTTCCGAGATAATTGGCGGCGTCGGCGGTGCCGTTGGCGGAGACCGTCGGGAGCCGGTCGGCCCGGGCCACCGAGACGTCGCGGCCGGCCGCGCGGATCTGGGCGGCGATGGCGACGAGGTCGCTGTTGTTGGCGAGAGCGATCTCCATCGCCTCCTCGGCGGTCGCGGGAAGCGGCGGAAGCGGCGGCGGCGGAGCGAGCTCGTCGGGAAGCTCGCCGATCACCCGTCGATAATTCTCCTCGCTTCCGTCGAGCCGGCCTTCGGCGAGGGCGAGGTTGCTCTGGGCGAGCGCGAGCCGGGCCTCGGACTGGGCGACGTCGGTGCGGGTGAGGTCGCCGACCTCGAACCGGTCCCGGGTCGCCTGCAGATTGGTCTCGAGGACCCGGACCTGGTTCTGGTTGAGAGTGACGATCGAGCGGTCGCGGATGACGTCCATATAGGCGCCGACCGCCTCGGTGAAGACGTCGCCCTCGGTCGCCTTGAGATTGGCCCGGCCGGCGAGCACCCGTTCATCGGCGGCGCGGATCGAATTGCGGACCCGGCCGCCGTTGAACAAAGGGTAGCTGACGCTGACCCCGGCGCTGACGTTGCGGCCGGCGCCGCCGCCGGTCTGCATCAGGTCCTGGTTGATCCCGGCGGTTCCCGCGAGCTGCGGCCGGCCGGCCGCCCGGGCGACCGCGACGCCCTCGTCGAGCGAGCGCAGCTGGGCGCGCTGGGCCATGATCGTGGGATTGCCGTTATACGTCTTGACCAGGGCCTCGCGTCAGAGTCTCGGCGGCGTTCGCCATCGCTCCCGTCAGCAGCGCCCCCGCCCCCACGGCGGCCATCAACCCTCCCCGCATTTTCCTCAACTCCACTCTCAAAATTTGAACGCCCGCGGCTTCGCGAAGCCGGGCAGGATCGCCGACGCCGCGTCGGCAAAGGCCGTCATTCCAAACCCTTCGCCCGCCCGGCGGCCGATGGCAAGCCGGGTGACTCCGTTTTCCACGAGCCCGGTGGCGAGCCGGCCGCCCTCGGCCAGCTGTCCGACCAGCGCGTCGGGGACATGCTCGACGGCGCCGTCGATCAGGATGAGGTCGTAGGGCGCGTCCGCGGCCCAGCCCTCGACCAGCGGCCCCTCGACGAGCCGGACGTCGAATCCGGAGAGATTGGCCCGGGCCGCTTCGGCGAGCTCCTCGTCCTCCTCGACCGCCGACGCAGCGGCCGACCAGCCGGGCCAGGACGGCGGCCGCATAGCCGGTCGCGACCCCCACCGCCAGCGCCCGCTCGCCCGTCCTCGGCGCCGCCTCGGTCAGGAGCCGGCCGAGCGCCATCGGGCTGTTGAAATCGCGGCCGGGCTTCAGCGGCACGAGCGCATCGGCATAAGCGAGCGACAGCCTGTCGGCCGGAACGAAGCGCTCGCGCGGCACCTCGCCCATCGCCGCCAGCACGCGCGGGTCGTTGGTGCCCGTCGTCCGGAGCTGGCTGGCGACCATCGCCCGGCGCATATGCTCGAAATTATGCTCGGTCATCTCAGGCTGCCTCATCGCACAACTGTCTTACTGGCGCAATACACCTTGTCGCCCTCGCGGCGGCTTTTATCGGCAAGCCCACGGCAGGCCAAGCGGATAGTCCCGGCATGACCGGCGAGGCAGCAAGAGCCGTGCCAGCGCCGCCGCCCCGGCCGAGCGACGGAGCGAGCCTCGCCCCCTGTCCGATTGCGGACACAGGCGTCCGCGAGCGGACACGAGCAAAGAGGTTGACTTGGCGCCCCATCGCGGACAATTCCGCGCCGGCGGCCCGATGGCGGAGTGGTTACGCAGAGGACTGCAAATCCTTGCACGCCGGTTCGATTCCGGCTCGGGCCTCCACCTCGGGAAATTGCCAGCTCGGTTCCGCGCAAAGGGAGGATTTGCGTTGCGAATCCCCTTGTCGCGCAACTAAATAGCGGGCAGAGGCGCCTCGACGAGCGTCGATCGTATCCAGCAGGGAGTGAACCATAATGTCCTTTCAAAGCACGATGATCCGGGCCGGCGCCCTCGCCGCCGCCAGCACCCTCGCCATCGTTCTCGCTTCGCCGGTCTCGGCTCAGGGCGCGACCTGCGCGACCTACGCGGCCGGCGTGCCGGTGGCTCCCGCCCAGGGCACTCCGGGCACCGCCACGTCGACCGCCTGCGGTCCGGGCGCTCAGGCGGCCGGAGTCGGCGCGACCGCCGTCGGCGACCGTTCCTTCGCCTCGGGTGACTTCTCTTCCGCCTTCGGCGACTTCTCGGCCGCCACCGGCCTCCAGTCGACCGCCGTCGGCGACGTCGCCAGCGCCCTCTCGACCAACGCCGTCGCCGTCGGCCGCAACGCCAACGTCGTCGCCGCCGCCACCAACGGCACCGCGCTCGGCAGCGAAACCGCGTCGGGCGGAGTGAACTCCACCGCCGTCGGCTGGCGCGCCGCCGCCAGCGGCACCTCGTCGACGGCTCTGGGCGACCGCGCCGCCGCCTCGGGCAACTTCTCGACCGCGCTCGGCGATTTCGCCGCCGCGACCGGCCTCCAGTCGACCGCGGTCGGCGACGTCGCCAGCGCGCTCGCCACCAACTCCAGCGCCTTCGGCCGCAACGCCAACGTCGCCGCCGCCGCCACCAACGGCACCGCGCTCGGCGGCGAGACGGTTTCGGGCGGAGTGAACTCCACCGCCGTCGGCTGGCGCGCCACCGCCACCGGCCAGTCGTCGACGGCTCTGGGCGACCGCGCCGCCGCCACGGGCAACTTCTCGACCGCGCTCGGCGATTTCGCCGCCGCGACCGGTCTCCAGTCGACCGCCGTCGGCGACGTCGCCAGCGCGCTCGGCGACAACTCGACCGCCGTCGGCCGCAACGCCAACGCCCTCGCCGCCAACTCCACCGCCCTCGGCAACGGGGCGACGGTCGCCGTGGACCACGCCAACTCGACCGCGATCGGCGACGGCGCCGCCACCACCGCCGCCAACCAGGTCACGATCGGCGGCGCCGGCAGCACCGTCCGGTTCGGCGGCTACACCTCGGCCGGCGTGCTGGTGAACGACGCCAACGGCAACATCAGCACCAACACCACGCTGCTCGGCCAGGTGGCGACCAACACCGCCAACATCGGCACGCTGCAGACCAACGTCGGGGCCCTCCAGACCCTGACCGCGACCCATACGACCCAGATCGCCGACCTGTTCGACCTCTCGGACATCAACCGCCGCGACATCCGCAAGGCCAATGAAGGCGTCGCCATGGCGCTCGCGATGGAGACTCCGTTCCTCCCGGCCGGCACCACGATGGGGGTCGCCGGCGGCATCGGCTATTATCAGAATCGCCTCGCCGGCACCGCGTCGTTCGCCGCCCGGGTCGGCACGAACGCGTCCTTCTCGGCCGGCGTCGGCCTCGGCTTCGACAGCGGCGAGATCGGCGCCCGCGCCGGGTTCCAGACTGCGTGGTAAATCGGCGCTCTAAAGCGAAGGTCGGGCCGGGGTGGATCACCCCGGCCCGGCTTTTTTTGGCCGCCTGCCTCGCCGCCGG
This sequence comes from uncultured Alphaproteobacteria bacterium, assembly GCA_963716155.1. Taxonomy (GTDB): domain Bacteria; phylum Pseudomonadota; class Alphaproteobacteria; order Sphingomonadales; family Sphingomonadaceae; genus Allosphingosinicella. Next base: position 71,395 of record OY970297.1, on the reverse strand, counting down.
CGCGGCACCGGCGGCTGCCCAGCCGGCGCCGGTTCCGGCCCCGGCGGCCAATCAGGCCGCGGTTCCCGATCCGATCGTCATCAACAAGCTCGTCTGGTCGGCGATGGCCGCGCTCGACCAGGCCAACCAGACCGGCAATTATTCCGTTTTGCGCGACCTCGGGGCGCCGAGCTTCCAGACCAACAATTCGGCGGCGACGCTAGGCGGCATCTTCCAGGCGCTGAGGGCCAGCCAGGTGGATCTCGGCTACACCTTGCTGGTCGCGCCGAGCTACCAATTCCCGCCCGCCATCGTCCAGGGCGGCCTCCTGAGGGTCCGCGGCACCTTCCCGCTCAGGCCGGCCGCGATCGCCTTCGACCTGCTTTTTCAGAACATTTCCGGGCAGTGGCGCATTTTCGGGATCGCCGTCGCGCCCATCGCGGCCCAGCCGCCACAATCGGGCTCGACAAGGCGCTGAAAAAAGCACTAAGCGCCCGTCGACACAGCAACTTTTCCGAGATTCGATAGTTCGCTTCACCAGGGAGACATGTCAAAATGCGTCAGGTTAAGAATCACACTGCGGCTCCGAAGCGGGATTGGGTTCAGCCCGAGCTCCGTCGCATCGAAGCGGGCGCCGCGGAGAGCCAGCGTGGCACCACGCCGGATGGTGGCGGCGGCAACCAGGGCTCCTAAGCCTCGCTGCGACGCAGCCGCTGAGCCCCCCGCCCTAGGGCGGGGGGCTTTGTTATGACCGCGATAGCCGGTTTCTGGAGCTGCGAGGGCCGGTTCGATCCGGTCGGGCCGTGCCAGGCCGCGATCTCCGCCCAGTCCGTCTACGGCACCCGCCAGTCCGCCGCCCGGCTCGACGATTTCGCGGCTGCCGCGCGGCTCCACCCCCTCCTTCCTGAAGATGAGAACGACCGCCAGCCGCTGGTCGGCGGCGACGGCCGCTTGCTGCTCGTCGCGGACGTTAGGCTCGACAACCGCTCCGAGCTGGCCGCGGCGCTCGGGATCGGGCCCGGAGAGACGGCGAGCCTCGCCGATTCCGCCCTGCTCCTGCTCGCGGTCGAGCGCTGGGGCGAGGCGGCGGCGGAGCGCCTGCTGGGCGATTTCGCCTTCGCCTGCTTCGACTCGGCCGAAGGAAAGCTGCTCCTCGCCCGCGATCCGCTCGGCCAGAGGCCGTTATTCTGGCATCGCGGTCGCGGCTTCGTCGCTTTCGCGTCGATGCCGGCGGGCCTGCTCGCGCTGGATTCGATCCCGCGCCGTGCCGACGAGGGCAATCTGATCCGCTTTCTCGGCTCCCTCCCGCGCCGCGGGCCGGAAAGCTTCTACGACGGCATCGAGCGGGTCGAGCCCGGCCATGTCGTGACCGTGACCCGGGCCGGGACGAGCCGCCGACGCTACTGGCGGCCGCGGCGGGACGAGCTTCGATTGAAGCGGTTCGACGATTATGTCGATGCCTATCGCTGCGAGCTCGACGCCGCGGTCGGCCGCCGGCTGCGCGGCGCCGGGCCCCTCGTCGCCGCCCATCTGAGCGGCGGCTGGGACAGCAACGCCGTGGCGGCGACCGCCGCCCGGCTGGTCGCCGGCAGCGGCGCCCGAATCCTCGCCTTCACCCATGTGCCCCGCGGCGACCCGGGCGGCGCGCCGTCCAACCGCTTCGCCGACGAAGGCGCCCTCGCCGCCGCGACCGCGCGGCTCCACGCCAATATAGACCATGTCGCGATCCCCAGCTCGGAGGGCTCGCCGATCGCCGCCCTGGATTCCTATGCGGCGCTGTTCGGACGGCCGGTGTTCAACCTGTGCAACCATGTCTGGCTTTCGGAGATCCGCGCCGCGGCGAGGGCGGCCGGAGCGCGGGTCCTGCTGAGCGGCGAGATCGGCAACTGGACGATCAGCGCGGCGCCCAATTCGCTGCTCGCCGACTTCCTTCGCGAAGGACGGCTCCTCGCCTGGTCGAAGGCGGCGCGGGGGCTGGTGCGCGTCGGCCGGGCGCGGTGGCGGGGGGTGGCGGCGAGCTCGTTCGGGCCCTGGCTTCCCGATCTCCTCTGGCGCCGGATCTCCGGCCTCGCGTCCGGGCCGGACGCCTGGAGCACGAATCCGGTCCACCCGCGGCTGCGTGCCCAGGTCGCCGGGGAGCGGGAGTCGAGCCGGGTCGGTCGGGCCCGGAATACCTTCGACGACGCCGCCGACGCCTTGATGGAGATGGACTGGGGCGAGCATCGCAAGGGCATCCTCGGCGGCTGGGGCATCGACAAGCGCGATCCGACCGCCGACGCCCGGCTGATCGACTTCTGCCTGTCCTTGCCGCTCGACATGCTGAGCAAGAACGGCGAGCGGCGCCCGCTCGCCCGGGCCGCGCTCGCCGACCGGGTCGCTCCGGCCGTTCTCGACGAGCGGCGCAAGGGTTATCAGTCCGTCGACTGGCATGTCGGGCTGAGCCGCGACCGGGGCTCGGCCGTGCGGCTCCTGGAGGCGATGGCGGCGGACCCGACCGCCTCGCGGCTGATCGACGTGGAGCGGCTGAGCGAGCTCGTCCGCCACTGGCCCGATGGCGGCTGGGAGAATCCCCGGATCGTCGGCGATTACCGGATCGGGCTGCTCAAAGGCCTCACCGCCGGACACTTCATCTTGGCAGCCGGCCGCTGATCCTCCTATGGAGCGAGCCGTGCGGGACGGACAGTCAGGAAGCCGGGAGCGAACGGGTGGCGCATGCTAGCTCGCGATGAGGCGCGTTCCGCGTCCACCTACCGGCTGTTCGGCCTCGATCTGCGCTCGGAGATGGACCTCGCCGGCCTCGCTCCCCAGGTCGACGGCGGCCGGGCCGACGTCGAGATCGCCTTCGGTCCCGTCCCGGCCAGCGACCATCACGGCTATCGGGCGACCGAGGAGGGCACCTTGCTCGCGGTCGCCAAGGTCGGCCGCTACCTGATCAGCGAGGGCCGGATCCTGATCGATCCCGCCCCCGGCGCGTCCGAGCGCAACGTGCGGCTGTTTCTCCTCGGCTCGGCGATCGGAGCGCTGCTGCATCAGCGCGGGCTGCTTCCGCTTCACGCCAATGCGATCGACATCGACGGCCGGGCGGTCGCCTTTTCCGGCCATTCGGGGGCGGGCAAGTCGACCATCGCGGCCTGGTTCCACGACCGCGGCCACACCATCCTCGCCGACGACGTCTGCGTGATCGGCTTCGACGATTCCGGCCGCGCCCTCGCCTATCCCGGAATCCCGCGGCTGAGGCTGTGGCGCGAGGCGCTCGAGGCGAGCGGCCGCGACGCCCAGGCCTATGCGCGCTCGTTCGACGATACCGACAAATATGACGTGCCGACGCTGAACGAGGCGGGAGCCGAGCCGATGCCGCTGGCCGCCATCTACCTGCTTCGGAAAGCCGAGGAAGCCGGGGGCAGTGCCGAGATCGAGCGATTGAAGGGCGTCGAGGCGGTCGACACTTTGGTGTCGAACACCTATCGCGGCGGCTATCTGAACATGATCGGCCGGACCCGCGAGCATCTGTCCGCCTGCGTCAGGGTGGCGCGCGCCGTGCCGGTGTTCAGGGCCCAGCGGCTGTGGGGCTTCGACCGCTTCGACGAGCAGGCCCGGCGGCTCAGCGACCACGCGGTCGCGCAGCCCGTGCCGGGCTGATCGGGTCAAGAGGCCAGGCGAGGCTTGGCGCAAGGAAGAGGGGGCCGCCTTGGCCGCATATGAACTGATCTCCGGCATCGAGGTGGACCGGCAGCTGCGCGCCTTCGTCGAGGAGGAAGCGCTCCCCGGCAGCGGCCTCGAGCCCGGCGCCTTCTGGTTCGGCTTCTCGGCGCTCCTGCGCGAGCTGACCCCGGAGAACCGGCGGCTGCTGCGCAAGCGCGAAAGCCTCCAGGCCCGGATCGACTCGCGCAACGCCGCGCTCGGCGGCCGCCCGCCCGACCCGGGCGAGGAGGAGGAGTTCCTGCGCGACATCGGCTATCTGGTCGATCCGCCCTCCCCCTTCACCATCGGCACCTCCGAAGTCGATCCCGAGATCGCCCTGATCGCCGGCCCGCAGCTGGTCGTGCCGGTGAGCAACGCCCGCTACGCCCTCAACGCCGCCAACGCCCGCTGGGGCAGCCTCTACGACGCCCTCTACGGCACCGACGCCCTCGGCGACCGCCCGGCCGGCGGCGGCTATGACGAGGCGCGCGGCGCCCGGGTCGTCGCCTGGGGCCGGGCCTTTCTCGACGAGATCGCGCCGCTGACCGGCGGCAGCCACGCCGACGTCACCCGCTACGCGATCGAGGACGGCCGGCTGGTCACCGACCGCGGCACGTTGCGCGACGAAGCCCTGCTGGCCGGCTGGCGCGGCGATTCGCCGCTGCTTCGCCACCACGGCCTCCACGCCGAGCTGGTGATCGACCGCGGCCATCCGATCGGGGCCGGCGACAGGGCCGGGGTCGCCGACATCCTGCTCGAAAGCGCGGTGACGGCGATCATGGACTGCGAGGATTCGGTCGCGGCGGTCGACGCCGGGGAGAAGGTCGCCGTCTATCGCAACTGGCTCGGCCTGATGAAGGGAAGCCTGAGCGCGGGCTTCGCCAAGGGCGGCCAGACGATCGAGCGCCGGCTCGCCCCGGACCGGGTCTACGAGGCCCCCGGCGGAGGCTCGCTCACCCTCAAGGGCCGGGCCCTGATGTTCGTCCGCAACGTCGGCCATCTGATGGCCAATCCGATGATGCGGATCGACGGCGAGCAGGTTCAGGAAGGCCTCGCCGACGCCGTCCTCACCGCGCTCTGCGCCCTCCACGACCTCAACGGCGCGCGCGCCAACAGCCCGGCCGGCTCGGTCTATATCGTCAAGCCCAAGATGCACGGGCCGGAGGAGGCCGCCTTCGCCGGCCGCCTGTTCGACCGCACCGAGGACCTGCTCGGCCTCCCCCGCCACAGCCTCAAGATCGGGGTGATGGACGAGGAGCGCCGGACCAGCGTCAATCTCGCCGCCGTCATCCGCGAGGTGAGGGACCGGGTCGTCTTCATCAACACCGGCTTCCTCGACCGCACCGGCGACGAGATCCACACGTCGATGCGGCTCGGCCCGGTCATCCGCAAGGCCGAGATGAAGAACAGCGAGTGGCTGCGGACCTACGAGGACAACAATGTCGACGTCGGCCTCGCCTGCGGCTTCGCGGGGCGCGCCCAGATCGGCAAGGGGATGTGGGCGATGCCGGACCTGATGGCCGACATGCTCACCCAGAAGGTCGCCCATCCGCAATCGGGGGCGAGCACGGCCTGGGTCCCCTCCCCCACCGCCGCCACCCTCCACGCCGTCCATTATCACCGGGTCGACGTCGCCGCCCGCCAGCGCGAGCTCGCCGGCCGGGCGCCGGCGGGACTTCACGGCCTGCTCACCATTCCGGTGGCGAGCGAGCGCGGCTGGTCGGCCGAGGCGATCCGCGAGGAGCTCGACAACAACGTCCAGGGCATCCTGGGCTACGTCGTCCGCTGGATCGACCAGGGCGTCGGCTGCTCGAAGGTGCCCGACATTCACGACACCGGCCTGATGGAGGACCGCGCCACCTGCCGGATCTCGAGCCAGCACGTCGCCAACTGGATGCTTCACGGCGTAGTGAGCGAGGCCGAGGTCGAGGAGGCGCTGGAGCGCATGGCTGCGGTGGTCGACCGGCAGAACGCGAACGATCCCTTCTACCAACCGATGGCGCCGGATTTCGAGCGCAGCATCGCCTTCCAGGCCGCCCGCGCCCTCATCTTTGAAGGCACGAAGCAGCCGTCAGGCTATACGGAGCCCCTGCTCCATGCGCACCGCCTGGCGCTGAAGGCCGGGCGCGATAGCGCTTGAGAGCTCACGCCGCTGCATATCAACTTTGCATACAGGCCATTGACCGCTGGACAGGCTCGTTCGTTGCTAGCACCATGTCGCTCGCCAGCCCGAGAGGCCCCGTTTGTGTTGAGCGAAAGCACCCGGTCGAAAGTTCTTCAGGACAATGAACGGATCAAGCATGCTGCGACGGCCGTTACCGCATGGGGAAACGCCTTGGTGATCGCAGGCGGTGGGAAATGGGCGCTCGGCGGCTTCGACCCGTATGTGCTGCTGTGGCTTATGTGTGCGTTTTCGCTGCTATGGGCGGCATCGCAATCGCTGACGATGCTGAAGGACGCGTAGATGATACAATTTGATCTGCTTGGGCCGCCAATCATCGCGCTTGTCGGAGCCGTCTCCGTCCTCATTCTTTCCCGTCGATGGGGCAATGAAGCTCGCCGCATTTCCGCGGAAAGCGCGAAGGAGTCTCCGCCCCTGTCTGTCGACCCGCCCTCGCCGCGGTAAGTCGTCACGGCCGGCGCGTCAGCATCCCTTCCAGCCGGTGAGTCTTGCGGGCCGCCAACGCCCCAACCAGGCCGCCCGCCCCGGCGGCGCGCTCGTAGATTGCTATCCGGTTCTCCAGCCGGGGCTCGGCCGAGGCCTGCGCCTCGATCGCGGCGAATCGGATCCGCTCGCTCGGATGCCCGGCGGCGAACGCCTCCGCGAGGTCGCGGCCGTTGCCGCCGCCGAGATGGACGGCCAGCTTGACCAGCACCTCCAGCGGGCTGGTGTTGACCAGGCCGGCGATTTGGCGGCGCTCGAGGTCGAACCGATACTGGTCGCAGAAATCCGACCGGTCGGAAAAAGCGAGCAGGTTGAGCGACACCGACAGCGAATCCGGCGGCAGCTGAGAATGGACGTCGCGGAACCGCCGGTAGAGCATCACCTTGCCCTCCGCGAGGCGGGAGCGTTCGACGAAACGGAGCGCCACCGGCTCGCCGGCCAGCCCCATCACCTCGCCATATTCATATTCGTAATAGTCGCTCCAATAGCCGGGGCCGATATAGCCGACGGTCAGGAAGCTGAAATTATGGTCGTGCGGAACGCCGTAGAAGAACGGGTCGGAGCCGCTGTTGACGACCACGCTGTCGTCGGCGGCCGGCCAGAAATTGGCGCGGATGGCGAAACCCGGGGCGGAGTGGAGCAGGATGACCTGGGCGGTATAGCGGTTGCGCTCGAGCTGGCCGGCGCAGCTTCGCTTGAGCTCCTCGACCACCAGGTCGCCCAGAAAGCGGCGGTTGGCGCCGAGCCCGGCCAGCGCCGGCCCGAAGGCCGCGATGCTGTCCTCGTCGTCGGGGTCGAACCCCCCGGATTCGAGCCTCTCGACGAAATCGCCGAGATCGAGCTCTTCGCTCGCCTTCGCGTCGATCACGAGGGGCATGGTTCGAGCCGCTCCGCCGTCTCCGGGAAGAAAGCGGCGAGCGTCGCCGCGGCGGCGGCGCGCACCTCCGGATGGGGATCCGCGCCCGCCATCCGCTCCAGGTGCGGAAGCGCGAGCTCGGCATCGAGCGCGAGGAACTCGCGCATCGCCTGCCACCGCATGTGAAAATGGCGGTCGGACAGCGCCTCGGCGAACAGCGGAGCGGCGTCGCGGCGGCCGAGCGTCCGGAGCAGGGCGAGCATCATCTGGATTCGCGAGCCGGCGTCGTCGGTGCTGCTCGCCGCGACCGGCTCGAGGGTCAGCGGATCATAATCGACCCCGACCGGCGCCGCTTCCAGCGGGGTGGAGGCGAACAGATAGACGAGGTCGCCGTCGATGCTGTCGATGAGGAAGGTCTCCCGCCTTCCGTCGAACTCGACGACTTCGCCTTCGCCGAGCCGGCGGCGTTCGCGAAGCCGGCATCGGCCGCTCCCCGTAAAGGTGAAATCGGGGCCGATGAACGGCGCCGACCAGACGGACATGACGGCGCCGCCCGCCTTGACGAACCGGAACAGGCTGCGCTGGCCGGTGAAGGAGATGGCCGGCGGCGGCCCTCCCGAGGCGCGTTTGACGGCGAGGGCGTCGGCGCTCATCACCGCGACCTGGACGGTCAGCAGGGGGTCGGCGAACAGCAGCAGGCCGTCCTGCACCGGGTTCCTCGACGCCCGCAGCGGCGGCCGGCAAAAGGGGTCGGCCGCCGCCGCCGAGATCGCCGCGCCGAGCAGGGCCGCGATCGCCGAATCGTCCCGGATCAGCCGGCCCGCCAGCGCCAGGACGGCGTCCGCGCCGCGCTCCGCTGCCGGCTTCAGCCGCTGCTTCAGCCGGACGATGGCGGGGATGGCGGCGATCGCCTCCGCCAGGTCGCGCATCGCCGCCGCCGTCGCCGCGCGCGCGGCCTTGTCCTCAAGCCAGGACCTCAGGGCCTCGCTTTCGATCATCTTCCTTTTCTCCCGGACCGCCTCGAACCGCCGCCCTGGGGCGGAGCCTCCCGAGTCAGCCGCTGGAAACGACGATCACGACGCCGGCGCAGAACACCCCGCCGACCTCCTGTTGCCGCGCCGATCCGTGGATCCCGACCTTCGTGCCGAGCTCCGGCAATTTCCTGATATCGATCGTCTTCATCGCGCTTACTCCTCCGGCTGTGACGACGGAGGAGGGGCGCCCACGATCGCGGTCCTCACCGCAAATGGCGATCGTCCCCCACCCGTACCGATGGCTAAGTCGGAGCGGACCGTCGGAATCTTTCGCCCCAGGCGAAATTAAGCTGTGGATATTTCAGGGGGAAAAGCGGGATAAAATCTACGCGGCGTCGCTCTCGTCCTGCCGGTCCTCTTCCGAATAGGCCGCGCGCAGCTCCTCCAGCCGCCGCAGCTCCCTCCGGGTCCGCCGCGCCGTCCTCAGCCCCCAGGCGAACACCAGCGCCAGCAGCGCCAGGGTGATGATCCCGCGCGGGGTCTGCACCCAGTCGACGAAGGTGGCGGGGATGAGCTCGGTGCGCCCCTCCGCCCGCAGCGCCATCTTGTAGGCGAGAGCGATCGCCACGCCCAGCGGGAAGAAGGCGAGGCTGAGCCGGGTCCGCCTGAGGTTGGCGGTCGCGTTGCTGATGCTGGTCTCGATGAACGAGTGCCGGCTGGCGGTGTCGAGCGTCCGGGTCATCTGCTTGATCTGGCGCCGCTTGCGCGTGACGATGACCGTGGTGACGATGAGCGCGATGGCGGCGACCATCGTGATCGGCCCGGGCTCCATGAAGACCCCGACGAGGCTGGTGACCAGGATGAAGGCGACCGCGGCGAAATCGAGCCAGGCGAAGACGCGGCCCCAACGCCGCGCCTTGCGGGCCATCGCCTCGAACTTGCGCTGCTCCTCCCCGGGACAGGCCTGCCTCCACAGCTCGGCCAGGTTTTGGAGATCAGGATCGGTCATGAGCGTCGCTCCACGATCGCCTTCAGCGCGCTCTTCGCCCGCTGGCATCGAAGCATCACGGCATTGGGCGATATCCCCAGGATCGTTGCCATTTCGGCATAGCTGAACCCTTCCAGGCAGAGGACGATGGCCTCGCGCTGCGGGATGGGCAGGAGCTGGATCGAACTCGACGAGCAGCCGTTTCTCGTCGTTGCGAAGCGCCGCTTCGTCCGGCGCCGGCGCGGCCGAGACGAGGTCGCCGGGAAGCTCGACCTGGCGCGGCTCGCGCGCCCGCTTCGAGACGTGCGAGATGCATCTCTTCTGGGCGATGGACGCGGCGAAGGTCTTGATCGAGGCGTCGCCGCGAAAGTTCGGCAGCGCCACCCAGATCGCGAGCAATATGTCCTGGATCAGCTCGTGGCGGAGCGAAGGGTCGGCTTCATAGGACAAGGCGATGCGGTTGATCAGCCCCGTGCAGGACGAGGCGACCTCCGCAAAGAGTTGCTCCTTTGAGCCATTCGTGGCCATTGCTACTCCGGTGCGCCCCGGGCCGGACCCCCGCCCGCGGTAGTTGTGAAGGATCGCCCGGGGAAGATCAATTCTCGTGGCGGGAAAGGATTTTAGCCCGATGGAGCGGAGCGCGCAGAACAGCGGCACGATCGAGGTCCGGAACGCCCACCGCTTCGACTCGGACCGGCTCGAATCATGGTTTCGGCGTGAAATCGAGGATTATCGCGGACCGCTCAGGATCGAGCAGTTCCGCGGCGGCCAGTCCAACCCGACCTACAAGCTGATCACCCCGGCGCGGTCCTACGTGCTTCGGCGCAAGCCGCCGGGCAAGCTGCTTCCCGGAGCCCACGCCGTCGACCGCGAATATCGGGTGATCACGGCGCTCGGCGGCCAGGGCTTTCTTGTCGCGCGCACCTTCGGCCTGTGCCTCGACGAAAGCGTGATCGGCACCCCTTTCTACGTGATGGAGATGGTCGAGGGCCGGATCTTCTGGGAAGCCGATTTCCCGGAGGTGCCGAGCGCCGAGCGGCCGGCTTATTTCGACGCGATGAACGCCACGATCGCCCAGCTCCATCTGATCGATCCGCAAGCGGCGGGGCTCGGCGACTATGGCAAGCCGGGCAATTATTTCGAGCGCCAGATCGGACGCTGGTCGAAGCAATATCTCGGCGACGTCGAGGCGGGCCGGGTGCCGGCGATGGACCGTCTCGTCGAATGGCTGCCGCGGAACATCCCGCCCGGCGACGAGGAGGCGCGGATCATCCACGGCGACTTCCGCTGCGACAACATGATCTTCCACGCCACCGAGCCGAGGGTGCTGGCGGTGCTCGACTGGGAGCTGTCGACGCTCGGCCACCCTCTCGCCGACTTCACTTATCATCTGATGGTCTGGCGGATGCCCGCCGGAGTCTCGACCGGCCTCGCCGGGCTCGACCTCGCCGCCCTCAACATCCCGTCGGAGGCAGACTATGTCGCCGCTTATTGCCGGCGGACCGGCCGCGACGGAATCGCCGACATCGACTTCTACATGGCCTTCAACATGTTCCGCCTCGCCGCGATCGTCCACGGCATCAAGGGGCGGCTGGCTCGCGGCACCGCCTCCTCCGGACACGCGGCGCAGATGGCCGCCAGCCTCGAGCCCCTCGCCGAGCGGGCGTGGGAGCAGGCGGTCAGGGCCGGGGCGTAAGCCCCGTCCCGACGGCCGCCGGCTGCGCCTCGACCCTAGCGGCGCCCGGCGGCGACGACCGCGGCCCGCACCGAATCCTTCGCCTGCCGCTCCTTCATGACGAGCTGGTAGGCGATGTAATATTTGTAGATGTTGGCGACGTAGGTGACGGTCTCCCGGCCGATCCTCTCGGATGCGACCTGCTCGACGCTTCCGAACCAGACATTGGGGTTGAGGCCTCGAGCCGCCGCCTCCTGGCGCAGCCTGGCGATGCGTCCCGGGCCGGCATTGTAGGAGGCGAAGGTGAACAGCCCCTTGTTGAGCCGGTCCATCGGCTCGTCCCTGTAATAGCGGTCCATCATGAAGCGCATATATTTGATCCCGGCATGGATGTTGGGATCGAGCCGGCGGATGTCGCCGACCTTCTGCTCGGCGCCGGTCGCGGGCATGATCTGCATCACCCCGATCGCCCCGACCGGGCTCCTCGCCTCCTGGTCGAGCCTCGATTCCTGATAGCCCTGGGCCGCCATCAGCAGGTGGTCGACGCGATATTCCTCGCCATATTTGCGGAACAGGCCGACGATCGACAGAAGCTTCTGCCGCTCGCGCCCGATCGCCGCTCCGGTGACGTATTTGGTGCTTTGCAGGTAGCGCTTGCTGAGCGTCCGCCCCATCACCGACTCCAGCCCGTGGCGGGCGATGAATCCGTTGAGCTCCGCGACGAGCCGGGGGCTGTTCTTGCGGATGGCGATCGCGAGCCGGCCGTCGGTGCGCAGGGCCGCGCCTTCGTTGATCCGCAGATAGGGGAAGACCTGCTTCCAGAATCGGGCGAGATAGTCGTCGACGATGATGGCGGGGACGAGCCCGGCATTGACCATCTCCAGCAAATCGTCGTCCTCCAGGCTCTCCGGCGCCAGGTCGACGATGACCGGCGCCTTGCCGGCCGCCGCGAGCCGCTCGTTGAGCTTGCGGACGCTCTCGAAATAGCTGGAGGTCCTGCGCACGAAGACGCGCCTGCCGCCGAGCTGCTCGGCGGAGTCGAGCGGCGGCGTGCCGGGCCCGGTCACCACCACCTCCTTGACCCCGGTCCGGGTCGGTTCGGTGAAGTCCACCACCTCCAGCCGCTCCGGAGTGACGGTCAGCTGCGCGACGACCATGTCGACGCGTCCTTCGACGAGGGCGGGCAGCATCGCGTCGCGCGGCAGCGGCATGAAGACGAGGTTGATCCTGAGGTTGCCGCTGCCGCGCGCCTCGTTCAGCTCGTCCTCGAACAGCTTGCCGTAATCGTAGGACAGGCCGCGCTGGACTCCGCGGTCGATGAAATAATGGGTCCGGCTGTAGGGCACGGCGATCCGGATCTGCCGGCGCTTCACCATCTCCTCGAGGTCGCCCTTGAACGGCTTGTCCACCACCGGCCGGAGCGCCTCGGGGAGGACCTGCTCGAAGCTCGGCTTGTCCTTCTTCGCGGACTCCCGCTCCTCCTTGATGCCGGAAGAGCAGGCGACGGCCAGCAGCAGCAGGCCTGCCGACAGCGGCGAGCGCGGCATCCGGGCCATCGGGCTTGCTCCTTCGGCCCCGTCGATGCCGGGGCCGGCAGCTCTCCGGCAATCCGGTCTTTCCCTGACGAGCAGGGATAAGGCGAAACCTGCCGTCGCCCCAGCGCCAGGCTGGGGCCCCAGTGGGTGAAAGGCGCCGACGCCCTCACCCGCCGGGATCCCGCCCTTCGCCGGGACGACGCTTTCGCTCCTTATCCCGTCGGGAAGCCCCGCTTCCGCATCAGCGCCTTCACGTCCGGATCCCGCCCGCGGAACAGGCGATAGGCCTCCGCCCGGTCGGTCTCGTTCCCCGTCGACAGCAGGGTCTGGCGGAAGCGGTCCGAGGTCGCCTTGTCGAACGGATTGCCCGCCTCCTCGAACGCCGCCCAGGTGTCGGCGTCCATCGTCTCCGACCACAGGTAGGAATAATAGCCGGCCGAGTAGGCGTCGGACGAGAAGAGATGGTTGAACTGCGGCAGCCGGTGCCGCATCACCAGCTCCCTCGGCATCCCGATCTTCCGGAGCGCCTCGGCCTCGAACGCATTCGGATCGACCACCCCGTTCGGGTCCATGTGAAGCATCATGTCGACGATCGCGGACGAGAGATATTCCGCGGTCGCGAAGCCCTGGTTGAAGGTCGAGGCCTTCTCGATCTTCTCGATCAGCGAGGCCGGCATCGGCTGCTTCGTCTGGTAATGCTTGGCGAAGCGGCTCAGCACCGGTTGGGTCAGGAGCCAGTTCTCGTTCACCTGGCTCGGATATTCGACGAAGTCGCGCGGCGTCCCGCCGAAGCTCGGATAATGGACGTTCGACAGGAAATAATGGATGGCGTGGCCGAACTCGTGGAACAGGGTCTCGGCGTCGTCGAGGCTGATCAGCACCGGCTGGCCCGGCGCCGGCTTGACGAAATTGTTGTTGTTCGAGCCGAGCACGATGTCGTCGCCGAGCAGCCCCGCCCGGCTCCGGTAGGTGGTCGCCCAGGCGCCCGAGCGCTTGCCGGTACGGGCGTAATCGTCGCGGTAGAAGACTCCGATCTGCTTGCCCGTCCCCCGCTCGGTGACGCTGTAGACTCGGATGTCCGGATGCCAGACCGGCACCGTTCCGGTGACCTCCTTGAAGTCGAGCCCGTACAGCTCGCCGGCCGCCCAATATGAGGCCTCGATGATGTTGTTCAGCTCGAAATAGGGTTTCACCTCCTCCTGGGTGAGGTTGTAGCGCTGCTTGCGCACCTTCTCCTGATAGTAACGATAGTCCCAGGGCTCGATGGTGAGGTTGCGGTCGCTCTTGCGGGCGAGCGCCTGCATGTCCGCCACTTCCTCCTTCACCCGCGCGACCGCCGCGGGCCACACCCGGTTCATCAGATCGAGCGCCTTGGCGGGCGACTTGGCCATCGTGTCCTGCATCCGAAACTCGGCATGGCTGGAGAAGCCGAGCAATTTCGCCCGGTCGGCGCGAAGCTTGACGATCTCGGCGATGACCGCGTTGGTGTCGTTCGCGCCGCCATTGTCGCCGCGATTGACGAAGGCGCGCCACACCTTCTCGCGAAGCGCGCGATTGTCGGCGAAGGTCAGGATCGGGTCGACCGCCGAGCGCGTGTTGACGATCGCATAGCTTCCCGGCGGCAGCTTGCGCTCCTGGGCCGCCGAGGCCGCGGCGGCCTTGACGTCGGCCGGGACGCCCTTCAGCTCCGCCTCGGTGGCGGTGATGTGGGTGCTCTCGTCGGCCAGCACCTTCTCGCCGAACTCGGCGAACTTGCCGGCAAGCGCCGAATTGTAGCCGGTCAGCTGCTGCTTCTGCTCGGGCGACAGATTGGCGCCGCGGCGCACGAAGCTGTCGTAGAGCCGGGTCACCAGCCGCTGCTGCTTGGCATCGAGGTTCGCGCTCTCGCGCATCTCGTACACCGTCTTGACTCGCTGGAAGAGCTTCGGGTTGAGGATGATCTCGTCGCTCGCCGCGGAGAGCTTGGGCGACCATTCCTTCTCGAGCGCCTGATAGGCGGGGGTCGTCATGTTGTCGGTCATGACCGCGAACAGCGACAGCACCCGGTCGAGCCTCTGGCCCGCCTTCTCGAGCGCCTCGACCGTGTTGGCGAAGGTCGGCGCGTCGGGGCTGTCGGCGATCGCCAGGACCTCGCGGCGCTGCTCGTCGATCCCGAACTGGATGGCCTCGGGAAACAGCTGCGGGGTCACCTTGTCCCAGGGCGGAACGCCGTCATAGGGGCCGGTCCAGTCGGCGAGCAGGATGTTGTCGGGAACGGCGATCGCGGGCTCGGCGGGGGCGGCTTCGGGGGCGGCCATGGCGGCGGTGGCCGGCGCTTCGTCGGCGGCGGTGGACGCGCAGGCGCCGAGCGCGAGCGCGGCGGCGGTGGTGAGCAGGATGTGCTTCAAGTCTCTCTCTCTCCGGTCGGGCAAATCGGGCCTGCGGAAAAGCGGCCGCGACGGCTCTATAGCCTCGGCCATGACCCCCCCGCAACTCGCCCGACCTTGCGCATTTGTGCAACGCACCAGGTGACTGTCACCTGCTGCGGTGCGGTAGGTGACTGTCACCTGCTGCATCGCCGCAAAAGCTGCGCGGTCGCGGGCGGCGGCGTTCGTGCCCGCCCGACTCGTTTCGGCTCATGAAAGGAATCGTTCGCCGCAAAAGCCGTTGGAAGCCATGGCCTTGGCCCTGGGGATAAGTCAGCTTCGGGCAACGGAAGCGTCGGGGGAGTGGCGGTGCTCAACATCCTGGTCGTCGAGGACGATCCTTTGCTCGCCGAGACGGTGAGGAGCCTGATCGAGCTCAACCCGCGCTTCCAGGTCACCGCGCTCGCCAACGATCTTGCGAGCGCGGTCGCCGCCGTCGAGGCCCGCCGGCCCGACCTCGCGCTCGTCGACCTCCAGCTCGCCAACGGCAGCAGCGGTTATGCGGTCGCCGCCCGGCTTCGCGACGTCTCGGTCGCCTGCCTGTTCACCACTGGCAGGGCGCCGGGCTTCGCGGTCAGGGACCTCGCCATCGGCTGCCTCCAGAAGCCCTATCGCGAGGAGGATCTGGTCCGAGCCCTGACCGAGGCCGAGGACATATTGAAGGGCCGCCCCAAGCTCGTCCTCCGCCGGCGGCTGCCCGAGCCGCTCGAAATCTACCGCGACGAGGACTTGCCGGCCGACCCCGCCTTCACCCTCGCCCGCGCCGGCCGCACCTCCTGGCTGGCCAGGCTCAGGAAGCTGGTGCGCCGCCCCTCCTCCTTCCGAAGCGCGGCCGCGTAGACTGTCCCGTCGCCCCAGCGAAGGCCGGGGCCCCAAGGCGGTGAAAGGCACGCCGCGCCTCACCCGTCGGAGTCCTGGGTGCGGCTGAGAGTGCGTATCTATTAATCGTTTTTGACAGCTTTGTCCTCACAGTCTAACGGTTATCCGTCATTAACGCGGGGCGTCGGGGGACATGCGCGAGCGGCGGCATCGGGTCGTGTCGATCGTCGGGACCCGGCCGGAGGCGATCAAGATGGCGCCGTTGGCGAAGGCGCTGGCGGCGTGCGGCTCGCTCGACCATCGCCTGCTCCTGACCGGCCAGCATAGAGACCTCCGACGCTGCTTCGACCTGCCCCCGGCGCATGTCCGAGAACTCGGCTTCGATCCGCGCGGCCGGACCGCGAGCGGGCTTCGCCGGGCGCTGGAGGCGCTGCTGTGCGGCGATCTCGACTGCCAGCCGGTCGATCTGGTCCTGGTCCAGGGCGACACGGCGAGCGCCGTCGCCGGGGCCCGGGCGGCGGGCCGGTGCGGAGTCCCGATCGGCCATGTCGAGGCGGGGCTGCGCTCGTTCGACCTCCGGCGGCCGCATCCCGAGGAGGCGCACCGGATCGCCATCGACAGCCTCGCCGACCTGCTGTTCGCGCCGACCGAGCAAGCGGCGGAGAATCTTCGCCGCGAAGCCCGGGCGCGCGGCGATATCCGGGTGACCGGCAATACCGGCATCGACGCATTGCTGCAGAGCCGGGAGAAGCTCCTTCCCCGCCGCCGGTCTCGCTCGAAGCGGCGCTTGGTCCTCGCCACCTGCCACCGCCGCGAAAATCAGGGCGAGAGGGCGCGGGCCGTCTGCGAAGCCCTCAAGCGGATGGCGGCGCGGCTGCCGGTCCGGATCGTCCTGCCGCTCCATCCCAACCGCCACGTGCGCCGCGGGATCGAGGAAGCGCTCGCCGGAACGCCTCATGTCGAGCTGACCGAGCCGCTCGATTACGACGCGATGGTCCGCCTGATGGACGAGAGCTGGCTGATCCTCAGCGACAGCGGCGGGCTTCAGGAGGAGGCGCCGGCGCTGGGCCGGCCGCTGCTCGTGCTGCGCGACGTCACCGAACGGCCGGAGGCGCTGGCGACCGGCAATGCCGAGCTGGTCGGGACCGACCCGGAGCGGATCCTGGCGGCGGTGGCGGGCCTGCTCGAGGATCGCCAGCGCTATGCGCGCATGGCGCGGCCGGCCTTCCCGTTCGGCGACGGCCGGGCGTCGGAGCGGATCGTCGAGGCGATCGAGCAATGGCTTGGGGAGCGGCGGTAGCCGACAATTAGCCCACCGCCCGCTTCAGCCGGTCGAGCAGCCGCTCGCGCGCCGCCAGCACCTCCGCCTGGCGCTCGATGAGGACGTCGCGGGCGAGGAAATGGCCGGTGATTCGAAGCCCCGCGAGGATGTCCGGCCAGTCCGCCGGTCCCGGCTCAACCAGCAGCGGCGGCAGCGGGAACAGCCGGTCGCGATAGGCGCCGGCGGCCGCCGCGCTGACCGCCCGGCCGCTCTTCGGGCTGACGAAGGCGAGGTCGTCGGTCGAGCCGGTCGCGGCGCATTCGCTGAGGTCGAGGCCGAAGCCGAGCTCGGCGAGGACGAACAATTCGTAGCGGACCAGCGACGGCGCCCAGCTTCGGGCGCTCGGCGACGCCTCGATCGCGGCGAGCAGGCCGTCGAGCGCCTCATAGAGCCGCGGATAGGGCTGGCCTTCCGGAAGGGCGGTGGCGGCGAGGCCCGTCGTCCACTCGATCGCCGCGGCGGGCAAAGCCTCGCCGAGCAAAGGCGCCCTGCTGGCGGCGAGCTCGACGCTGAGCTGGGCGAGCTGGTCCTCGGTCCGGGCGCGATATTCGGCCTGGACGAGGTTGCCGGCGAGAAGGACCGGGCGGAGCCGGCGGGAGCGGCCGCCGCGGACGTAGCCGGCCTGGACGCCGTCGGCCGGAGTCAGCGCCCGGACGATTGCGCCATGCTCGCCGTGCGGCCGGACCGCGCAGATGATCGCCGGGGTGAGGAGGTGCATGGCCTCCCCGGATATATCACAGGGACCGTTCGTAAAGCGCGTTCGACCAGGCCTGCTCGGCGAGCCGGCGGGCGCGGCGCCAGGGCTGGGCCGGCAGCGGCTCGGCGGCCCGGGCCGCCGCGACCGGCGCGAGGTCGGCGAAATGGGCGGTCGGCAGAGTGTCGCGATGCTCCGCGAGGAAGGCGCAGAGGCGCTCGAAGCGGCGGCACAGGGTCCGGTTGGCGCGGCGGCCGTCGCGGCTGGCGAGCTCGAAGCTGTGGCTGACCAGGGTGACGACCGGGTGGCTTCGGCGCAGGGCGTGGCGAAGCGCGGCCTCGATCTCCTCGGCGGAGACGGCGCAGAGCTGGAGGTGGCGAAGGCGGCCGCCCTGGTCGCCGATCTGGGTCACCGGCACCTCGATCAGCCCGCCGAGGTCGGCCGGCCCGACCAGGTCGGGCTCGAGCGGCAGAGCGCTCGGATCGGGATGATGGCTGCCGTTGTGGCTGGAATCGAAGCGGATGCCGGCCTGGACCAGCGCGGCCAGGGTCCGGACGTCGGCGGCATAGCCGCCGGAGCGGAAGGCGATCGGGTCCGGCGCACCGGCCTCGACCAGCAGGTCGCGGGCGGTTTCGATGAGGTCGAGCTGGTCCTCGGCGTCATAAGCGGTGAGCTCGAACCGGGCGCCCTCGGCGATCCCCTCGGCGACGCTCTGCCAGACCGGGTGGAGATGGAGCTGGACCTCCTGCCCGGCGGCGAGGATCGGCTCGACCATGCGCCGGATCGGATCGAGCCCGTAGACCGTGGCCGGCATCGGATCGACGAAGAAGCAGGCCTTGAGGCCGTGCTCGCGCAAACGCTCGAGCTGCCAGGGCACGCCGACTCCGGCCGGATCGAAGGCGATGGCGAGATTTTCCTGCCACGAAGCGCCGCGGGCGTGCGGGCCCCAGTGGAGCTCGGTGTCGACGGTGAGGAGGACCTGGGTCATCCCCCTCCCTTTACCCTCCCGGGTGAAAATAATCGTAAATCCCCCGAGCCATCGCCTTCGATATTCCCGGCGCCTTCTCCAGATCCTCGAGCCCGGCCCCGCGCACCGCCTTCGCCGTTCCGAAATGCATCAGCAGCGCCCGCTTGCGGCTCGGTCCGATCCCCGGCACCTCGTCGAGCGGGCTTGCGGTCATGCTCTTCGCCCGCTTCTGGCGGTGGGCGCCGATGGCGAAGCGATGGGCTTCGTCGCGAAGGCGCTGGATGTAGAACAGGACCGGGGAATTGGGCGGCAGCTGGAAATCGCGGCCGCCCGGCAGGTGAAGGGTCTCGCGGCCGGCATTGCGGTCTGGGCCCTTCGACACGCCGACGACGGGCACGTCGTGGATCCCGGCGCATTCCAGGGTCTCGACGACGGCGCTCAACTGCCCCTTGCCGCCGTCGATCAGCAGCAGGTCCGGCCATTCGCCGCGGCTGCGGTCCGGATCCTCCTTCTCGAGCCGGGCGAAGCGGCGGCCGAGAACCTCGCGCATCATCGCGAAATCGTCGCCGGGCGCCGTCTCCGGACGCTTGATGTTGAACTTCCGGTACGCGTTCTTGCGGAAGCCCTCGGGCCCGGCGACGATCATCGCCCCGACCGCGTTGGTGCCCATGACGTGGCTGTTGTCGTAGACCTCGATCCGCTCCGGCGGCTCGGCCAGCTCCAGCGCCTCGGTCAGCGCCCGCATCGTCTTGGCCTGGGTGCTGGTCTCGGCGAGGTGGCGGTCCAGTTCCTCCTCGGCGTTGCGCGACGCCTGGCGGATCATCCGGACATGATCGCCGCGCCTGGGGACCCGGATCGCCACCTTGCGGTCGGCCCGATCCGAAAGCGCCTCGCAGAGCAGGTCGGCCTCGGGCACCTCCCGGTCGAGAAGCACCTGCTTGGGCGGCGGCACCTCCTCGTAAAATTGCATCAGGAAGCTCGCCAGCACCTCCGCCTCGGGCACGTCGGCGGTGTGGGCCGGGAAGAAGCTGCGATGGCCCCAATTGTTGCCGCCGCGGATGAAGAAGGCCTGGACGCACATCGTCCCGCCCTTGCAGGCCAGAGCGAAGATGTCGGCGTCGCCCAGCCCCTCGGCGGCGATCGTCTGGGTGCCCTGGATGAAGGTCAGCGAGCGCAGCCGGTCGCGGAACACCGCGGCGAGCTCGTAATCCATCGCCTCCGCCGCCTCGTTCATCGCCTTGGCCAGCTTCTGCTGGACCTGGCTCGACTTGCCGGCGAGGAAGTCCTTGGCGTCCTGGACCAGCTCGGCATAGGCCTCGGGCGTCACCCGGCCGACGCAGGGCGCCGAGCAGCGGCGGATCTGGAAGAGCAGGCACGGCCGTTTGCGGGTGGCGAGGAAGGTGTCGGTGCAGCTCCTCAGCAGGAACAATTTCTGAAGCGCGTTCAGGGTCCGGGTGACCGAGCCGGCGCTGGCGAACGGGCCGTAATATTGCCCCTTGTGCCGCCGCGCGCCGCGATGCTTGCGGATCTGCGGGAAGGGATGATCCTCGCGCAGCAGGATGAAGGGGAAGCTTTTGTCGTCCCTCAGCAGCACGTTGTAGGGCGGCCGGTAGCGCTTGATCAGCTGCGCCTCGAGCAGCAAAGCCTCCGCCTCGGTGTTGGTGGTGACGATCTGCATCGAGCGGGTCTGCGAGACCATGCGCTGCAGCCGCTTCGTCAGCCGCGCCACCTGGGTGTACTGGGTCACCCGGTTCTTCAGCATCCGTGCCTTGCCGACGTAGAGCACGTCGCCTTTGGCATCGAGCATCCGGTAGACTCCGGGTCGCACCGGCAGCGACTTCACGGTCTTGCGGATCGCCGCGATGCCGGTCTCCAGGTCCGGCTGATCGCTGCCGCGGACGGTGTAAGCGGATTTCTCCTCGTTGAAGCGGTCGGTGGGCGGAATATCGGTCACCGGGCCGATCTAGATGCCGCGGCCCGCCATGTTAAGGTGAGCCATGCCGACGCCCGACGATTTCCGCCGCATCGCCCTCGCCTTCCCGGGCGCCGAGGAAGGAAGCCATATGGGCCATGCCGACTTCCGGGTCGGCGGGAAGATCTTCGCGACCTTGGGGTCGCCGGACGAGGCCTGGGGGATGGCGTCGCTGATGCCGGAGCAGCAGGAGGATTTCATGACCCTGGCGCCGGAGGCGTTCAAGCCGGCCGCCGGGGCGTGGGGACGCGGCGGAAGCACGCTGGTCCGGCTGGAGACCGTGCCGGAGGAATTGCTCGAGGCGGCGCTGGCGGCGGCGTGGCGGAAGCGCGCGCCGCAGAAATGACGACGCCGAGCGAACTCATTTTTGAACGCGACGACGCGACGACGCGACGATTCCGCGAAGCGGATTAAAGAGACCGCGCGTCCGGTCGGCCCACCGGAGGCGGAGCGCTCCGCGCTCGTTGCGTCGTTGCGTCGTTGCGTCGTTGCGTCGAAAAAATCGACCGGCACAGCGGCGGCGATTGACTCGGACCGCACTGGCCGACTGGAGACGGCCGCGTTCCCGGGTCCCGGCGTTCGCCGGGATGACGATTAGCGCGCGCCGAGGCCTTCGATCGTCCGGTCGACCAGGGCCTTGTCGGCGCCGGCGTCGAGCTTCTCGCGGATCAGCGCTTCGGCGGCGGCGGCGGCGGCCCGGGCGGCCTTGGCGCGGACCTCGTCGAGGGCGGCGCGCTCGGCGGCGGCGATCTTGTCCTCGGCCATGCGGGTGCGGCGCTCGACCAGCGCCGACGCGTCGCCCTCGGCCTGGCGGACGATGCCCTCGGCCTCGGCTCGGGCGCGGTCGA
This sequence comes from uncultured Alphaproteobacteria bacterium, assembly GCA_963716155.1. Taxonomy (GTDB): domain Bacteria; phylum Pseudomonadota; class Alphaproteobacteria; order Sphingomonadales; family Sphingomonadaceae; genus Allosphingosinicella. The sequence continues at coordinate 50,016 of OY970297.1, read as the reverse complement.
GCACGGTCGCGGCCTCGGCATCGGCCTGGGCCGCCTTGGCCTCATATTCGGCCTTGATCGCCTCGGCCTCGGAGCGGAGCTGGGCGGCCTCGTCGAGCTGGGCGCGGATCGCCGCGATCTTGGTGTCGAGCGCCCGGCCGATCAGGGCCGGAACCCGCTTCCACAGGAGAATGGCGAAGACGAGCACCATCGCCAGGGCGATCCAGGCGGGAGCGTCGAGACCGAGCGCCGTCGGCGTCGGATGATGCTCCGGAGCGCCGGCATGGGCGTCGGTCGAGTGGCCCTCGGGATTGGCGCCCTCGCCGGTGGGGGCGACGGTGTGGACGTTGTCTTCAGCCACGGACCATCTCCGCCTTCACGGCCGCGGCCGCTTCCTCGCTGGTGACGGAGAGCCCCGCCAGCCTCTGCACCAGGTCGCGCGCCGCGTCGGCGGCGACGTCCTCGATCTCGGTCAGGGCCGCATTGCGTCGCGGCGCGGATTCGCCCCTCGGCCGCCTCGACCTTCGCCGCGGTCTCGGCATTGGCGGCCTTGAGCCGCTCCTCCGTCGCCTTGGCGCTCGACTGCTTGGCCGCCGCGGCGACCTTGAGCGCCTCCGCCCGGCTCTCGTCCATCCGGGCCCGATAGGCCGCCTCGGTCGCATCGGCCGCCTGCGCGCGCCGCCTGGGCGGCGGCGAGATCGTCGGCGATGCGCTGGTCGCGCATCGCCACGGTCGACTGGATCTTCGGCAGCATCGCCTTGCCGATCCCGAAATAGATGAGGCCGAGCACGAGCAGCAGCCAGAAGAACTGGGAATAAGCGACGTCGGCGAGCTGGTTGATCTGAGGCATGGCGGGCTCGGGGACACGTACCTTTTCAGCGAAAAGGTACGTGTCCCCTTTCTCCTTAGATGGCGTAGAGGATGATCATCGCCACGGCGAAAGCGATCAGGCCGAGCAGCTCGGCGGCGGCGAAGCCGATGAACAGGCGGCCCTGCTGGCTGTCGGCGGCGGCCGGGTTGCGGATCGCGCTCTCGAGGAACGAGCCGAAGACGTTGCCGACGCCGATCGCGGCGGCGCCGACTCCGATCGCCGCGAGACCGGCGCCGATCACTTTGGCAGATGCGAGGTCCATGATTATCTCCTTTGGGAAACCGTTTTGAAAATTAGTGAAGGTTGACCGCGTCGTTGATGTAGAGCGAGGTCAGAAGGGCGAAGACATAGGCCTGGATCGCGCAGACCAGCAGCTCGAGCGCCATCACTCCGACGATGAAGACGAACGAGATCAGGGCTGACGGCCGGCCCGGCCACCCCGCCGGCGTTGATGCCGCTGACGACGAAGCTTCCGAACACCTCGACGAGGATGTGGCCGGCGATCATCGCGACGAAGAGCCGAAGCGCCAGGCTGAACGGGCGCACCATGAAGGAGAGCAATTCGATCAGGAAGATGAGCGGCAGCAGCACCTTGGGCGTGCCGTGCGGGATGAACAGGGAGAAGAAGTGGAAGCCGTGCCTCCAGAAGCCGACGATCAGCACGATCGCGAAGCTGATGATCGCCATCACGCCGGTGACGGTGAACTGGCTGGTCACGGTGAACGGGTGCGCGCCCGACCAGTGCGAACGGCATCAGGCCGAGCAGGTTGGCGAAGAGGATGAACATGAAGACGGTGAACACCCAGGGCATGTACTTGCGCCCCTCGGGCCCGATGTTGGTCGTCCAGCATCGAGCTGATGAAGCCGGTCACGCCCTCGACCATCGACCTGCCAGCGGCCGGGCACGAGCTGGCGCTTCATCCCGCCGAGCATGAACAGCCAGATCAGAGCGAGGACGACAGCATCCACAAGGCGCTGTTGGTGAAGGCGAAAGGGCTACCGTCCAGATCGCCCGCCAGCGGGCTGATCTGGAACTGGTGCATCGGGTCGATCTTGCTTTCGGCCGCCACTCTTTACGTCCCTCAGCCCGTCAGTCGGGCTTCTGCTTCGAAATCTTCCAAACTTCCCACATGGCGAGCGCCGAACCCGAGGAACAGCATCGCCACCCAGATCGCCCGAGTCCCCGCCAGCGGTCGATCACCCAGCCGATCAGCGCGCTGCCGAGCGGATAGCTGATCAGCACCGAGAGGATCCGCATCCCCTGGCGCTGGCCGGTCTGCGGCGCTCGCGCCTTGGGCCGGGTCCGTCGCCGCTTCCGCCGCCTGCGCCTGCCGAAGCCGCTCGTCGAGCGAGTCCAGCCGCGCATCCGGGGGAAGCTCTGGGTCCTGCCGGGGCTCGTCTTCCGCCATGTCGTTCTTCCATGGGCAGCGGCGCTGGCAAGCGGGCTGCATGAGGGTGCGAGGACATGCCGGCGAACGAACCCCGCCAAGGCGCCGCCCCTTTAGGAAAGGGGGGTGGTCAAGTCAACACGTTGTGCGGTGCGGCAAAAGGCCGCCGAAGCCTGTGGCGCAAATACGAACTACACTGCTCGTGCCGCGTTCGAAACCCTACCGAAATCAGCCGCAATAGCCGGGCAGCGGGATCGGCGTGCTGCCGTCGCGCTGGCGCCAGACTCCGTCGGGCAGGCGGTAATATTGGCCGGCGCCGACCTTGGTCCGGAACAGCTCGCAGGCGGTGGTCGCGGCGACCTCCTCGATCTTGGCGCCGCGCTTGGCGGCGAGATCGGTGTAATAAGCGCGGCGCTTGATGTTGACCGCGTCGACCTGGGCGCGAAGCGTCGGCCGAGGCCGAGCCGACGAGGCCGAGATAGCCGTCGGCCTGCTCGCCGGCCTGGCCGGAGGCGCGAAGCTGCGCGGAGGCGTCCTGCATGCACGGCAAAAGCGGTGGTCGTGCCGAGCACGGCGGCCAGCCCGATACCCGCGGCGAGGATCAGTTTCATTCGGCGGCTCATGTCAAAACACTCCCGGATTCTCTTTGATGAGGTCGCGCACGTCCTGCTGGAGACGGACGACGACCTCCTGCCTGATGTTGATATTGAGGTTGATCTCGATCGGCTTCTCCGGAGCGCTCACCTGAACGCATCCGGCCGAGCCGAAAACAACCGGCGCGGCGAGGAGGATCTTCATCCGTCTCATCGCACCCTGCGTCGCACCGCGGCGCATCGACGTCAACAACGACCGCTTCATCGCACAATCTCGCTTTCCTGGGGCTGAACGGGGGGTTGGCGGCGCCGGCTGGCCGCGGATCAGGTCCGGCAGGGTCGACTGGATGAGCAAGGTGGGATCGTGGAGCGAGCGCATCGTCCCGATCAGCGCCCGGAACGGCCCCTTGACGGTGATGTTGAACTCGAACGGGATCTTGGCGAGCTGGCCGAGCGCCCGGCCGGCGATCATGCCCCGGATACCGCCCGACGGGGCCGACGGTCAGGACCGGGTCGCGGGCGATTCCGTCGAGCTCGATGCCGGCGACGAACTCGCCCTCCAGCGAGCCGTTGAGGTCGATGACCAGCTTCGAATAGCGCAGCGACTTCAGGGCGTCGAAGGCGAGCTTGCCGTAGACCCCGAGCTCCTTGTCGGTCAGCTCGCCGATATAGGAGAGGGTGCCGCCCTCGCGGCCGGGCGACGAGGCGGCCGCCGACGATCCGGCCGCCGCGCTCGTCGAAGATCATCGGGATGATGCCGTCGAACGTGCCGGTCGCGGTGATGTTGGCGAACTCCATCTTCTGGATGAACAAGGCGGCGTCGAGCCCCTCGACCCGGAAGGTCAGCCGCTTCGCCGACGGCTTGCGAGAAATCGAGGATCGTCTCCTCGAGGATCAGCTCGCCGCCGGCGAACGGCCAGCGCCCGCTCTCGACCTTCACCTGCAGGCCGGGGAGCAGCTGGTAGCGGATCCGGCCGTCGAGCACGTCGATTCCGGCCCGGACGAGGTCGACCTTCGCTTCCTGGCCGGGCGCGGTGGCGAGGCCGAGCAGGTCGGTGAAATGGAGCCGTGGTGGCGAGCCCCTCGACCGGTCCGAAGGCGGCGGCGAAGTCCATGTCGTCGGTCGAGAAGGTGCCGCTCGAGCGGATTCCGCCGCTCGTCCCAGGCGATCTCGCCCTCGCCGCTTGAGGATTCCGTTCGACCAAAGCGACGACCCCGGTGGTCAGCCGGGTCAGCTGCTCGGGCTGATAGTCCTTGTCGAAGCGGATCCCGGGCACGTCGAGCGCGCCCGGCCGCGGCCGGTCGGCGAGGCTGTGGTCGATGTCGGCTCGGGCGATCCGGGTGCCGGTCTCGGGATCGTCGAGCCAGCCGCCGGCACGGATCCGGTTGTCGGCGAGGGTCGAGCCGGAAATCGCTGGTGACGAGCGGGTGGAAGCGGGGCGGGTCGCTCTCGTCGGAGACCCGCAGCTCGCCCGCCATCGTCAGGTCGGCGCCGTCCAGCCGCCAGGTGCCGGCGCCCTGGCTGAACAGGAGCGGCACGTTGCCGAGCTTGCCCGACAGGCCGGCGAAGCGGCCGGAGACCCCGCTTCGGCCGAAATCGCCGGTGAGCGAGGCGAGGTCGAAGCGGTTGGCCGCGAGCCGCACCGCGAGGTCGGAGGCGGCGAAGCTCGGCCCGTCGAAGCCGAAGCGAAGCCGGCTTGCCGGCGATGTCGAGCGGCGACGAGCCGAGCGTCCCGGCGAAGCGGGGATTGCGAAGCTCGGCGCCGCCCGGCGACCCGTCCGCCCGGCGCCTTCCAGACCAGAGCCCGGCCGGTCGGGCAGAGCGGAAGCGAGGTCCGGCCGAGCAGCAGGCGTGCCGACGCGCAGCGACTCGAAGCGCGCCGCCGTGCAGCGCTCGCCGAAGGCGAAGCCGCCGCGGCCGTCGATCCGGCCGGCGATCGGCAGCACCAGGCCGCGCGACCCAGCCGTTCGTCGAACGGCCCGTCGATCGTCGCCACCGTCTCGATCCTCGTCTCGCCGCCCGGCGCCGCGGTGAAGGCGATCTCGCCGAGCGCGAGCCGCGAATCGCCGGCCGCGCATCGGCTGGATCCGGCCGCTGCCGCGGATCGGCGCCGCCGGCGCGGGGCTGGTCGAGGCGAAGCGCATCGCCGGGAAGCCGCCGCCGGCCACCTCGAGTCCGGCCGTCGAGCCGGGTGAGGCCGCTCGGCCAGTAATAGGTCAGCCCCTGCCCGCCGCCGAGCTCGAGCCGGGCGCCGCTGCGCGCCGCGGCGCTGAGCCGCTCGAAGCGCACCCCGCCGAAGCCGCGGCCGTTGACGAGGCGGAGCGCGGCGTCGGCGTCGAACGCGGCTCCGGCCCGGGCCAGGGCGGCGGCGAAGGCGTCGCCGACCGGCTCGATCGGGGTGCCGCCGGCCGAGCCGAGCGCCGCGACCGCTCCGGCCAGCGGCGCCGCGCGCCGAGACGCCCCGGCGCCGGCCTCGCCGAGCAGGGTGAAGCCGCCATTGTCCAGCGACAGGCCGTAGCGGCCGTCGACCGCGGCGCGCGCCGCGCGCGATCCCGCCGATCCGGGCGGCGGCGGAGTCGAGGCCTGAGCGGGCCCCGGGTCATCTGCGCATCGCCGTGCGAGGCCCAGCCGTCCGCCCAGCCCGGTCAGCAGGGTCGAACCGGCCTCCAGCCGGGTCGGCCCGGAAGGCGGTGCGTTCCGGTCCAGCGGTCCAGAGCCGGGGGCGAGGCGGGCGTCGAGATCGAGGCCGATACCCGGCACGGCCAGCCGGTCGCCGCAGGCGAGCCGCGCGGCTCCGGCCGGGCCGCGGAAGCTCGGCTTGAGATCGGCGATGGCGACGTCCCATTTGCCCCTGACCGAATCGATCCGGCAGCTGCCGAGCCGAAGCCGGGGCGCCGCCGCCGCCATCCGGCCGCGGAAGCCGTCGGCGAGATTGCCCTGTGCCCTCGAGCGCGAGTCCGACCCGGCCGGCCGGAGTGTCGAAGCGGACCGAGTCGAATCGGCGATGTCGACCTCCTGGTCGGGGAATCGGAACGGCAGGCCGGTCGGCGGCGGAAGCAGCCGGTCGACCTCGCCGAGGCTGATCTTGCCGTTCGCGAGCCGGGCGTTGAGCCGGACTCCGCGCGCCGTGATCAGGGTCACCCTCGGAGCGCCGCAGGCGCCCAGCTCAGCCGGACCTCGACCCAGCGGGCGGTGAGGTCGGGCGCGCGCGGATCGCCGATGACCAGATTCTCGAGCCGCTGGGTGCGAAAGCCGATCCTGCTTGACCTCGTAGGTCGCCCGGACGTCGCGGCGGGCGAGCTCGCGGTCGATAAGTCGGCCGCGATCGGCTTCCGCTGGGTCCACAGCACGGCCAGGGCGAGGAGGACGAGCAGGAGCAGGGCGAGCGCGATCAGGCGCTTCACCGGGCGCCGCCGCGCCTCAACTCCGGCCTTCCTCGTCCACCGGCCTTCCAACCTCCGTCGGCTCGATCCCGTTCCGCCTCCGTCACCTTTCCGGACGCTCAGGGTCAAGCGCTTTGGCTAAGGCCCTCGCCAAGCTTAATCTTCGCTGATCCCCGGTCCGAGCCATCGGTGTATGCCCGGCTTTCGCGGGCGACGAGGGTGCGCCCCTCGCCCGGCACGGCACGATTGTCGCCAAAAGCAATGTCTGCTACGGCTGTTTTCATCGAAACCGATGGGCAGTAAGCGGAGCGATGCGGGAACGGGCTCTCGACGGCAGCGGCCACCGGGCGCGGCTGCGCAGACGCCTGTTCGAGGGCGGGCCGGACGCCCTGCTCGAGCATGAGCTGATCGAATATCTGCTCGCTCTCGCCCTGCCGCGCCGGGACACCAAGCCGCTCGCCAAGAAGCTGATCCACGATTTCGGCGGCTTCGGCCGCCTGCTCTCGGCCGACGCCGAGGCGATCATGCGCGTCGGCGAGGTCAGCGAGGGCGCCGCCGCGGCGATCAAGATCGCCCAGGCGACGGCGCTGCGGCTGCTCGAATCGGAGGTGAAGGACCAGCCGGTGCTCGGCAGCTGGCAGGCCCTGCTCGACTATCTCCGAGCCGACATGGGCGCGCTCGCCGTCGAGCGGGTGCGGGTGCTCTACCTCAACGCCCGCAACATGCTGATCCGCAACGAGCCGCTCTCGGAAGGCTCGGTCGACGAGGCGGCGGTCTACGTCCGCGAGGTCATCCGCCGGGCGCTCGAATATCACGCCACCGCGATGATCCTCGTCCACAACCATCCGAGCGGCGACCCCCAGCCGAGCCAGCAGGACATCCGCCTCACCCGCGAGATCGTCGAGGCGGCGCGGCCGCTCGGGATCGCCGTCCACGACCATGTCATCGTCGGCGCGAGGACCTGCGCCAGCATGCGCTCGCTGGGGCTGATCTGATTCATCCTCCTCATCGCCAGATGGGGAGGACGGGAAGCAGGCGCCCATTGCAGTCGCTCGATCGAGATGGAAGACTGGCTCGGGGGGAGACCGACCATGCGCAAGCCTTTGCTGAGCGAGAAACAGCTCAAGTTCGCCCGCGAGGTCGGAAGCGTGGTGCTGGGCGTTCTGATCGCGCTCGGCATCGGCGAGATCGCCGAGGCGGTGCGCTGGAAGATCAGGGTCGACAACAGCCTGGCGGCGGTCCGAATCGAGATGGCCGGCAACCGCTGGAACCTCGCCGAGCGGGTCGCCATCCAGCCCTGCATGGAGCGCCGGCTCGAGGCCATCGGCGCCATCCTCGCCGAGGCTCGGCGGACGGGCGCGCTGCCTCGCATCGAGGCGGCGGGGACGACGGCCTACCGGATGATCGACACCTCCGCCTTCGAGGTTTCCCAGTCCGAGGGCGTCCCGCTCCACATGGACCGGGCCGAGGCCCGCCAGGTCGCCCTGCTCTACGACATGTCGACCGGCCTCTACGGCGAGCTCGTCGAGAAGGAGCAGGAAAGCTGGCGGACGCTCCAGCTGCTCGAGGGGCCGGGCGGGCCGATCGGCGGCGACCTGGTCACCGTCCTCCTCCAGGCCTGGATCAACGCGAAAAGCCAGGGCCGGCTGATCGGGATCATCGCGCTCGAGGGCGATCGCCACATGGCGGAATATGGAATCCCGGCGATCCTCGACGACAAGGAGACCTGGACCGAGCGCGACTTCCGGGAAAGGGTGGCGAAGGTGCCGATCTGCGGGCCGATGATCGTCGACGGCAAGCCGGTGCAATCCGCCGCAGCGCCGTGATAGGATCGGCGCGTGACGAGCCTTGATCGCAGGACCCTTCTGATCGGCGCCGGCGCGGCCCTCGCCCTCGCCGGCTGCGACCGCGGCGGCGCCGAATCCGCCGTCCGCCTCGGCCGGCAAGGCGGGCAGGCTGATCGCCGCCGCCCGAGCCCAGATCGGAGTCACGGTCCGCTACGACCCGGCCTACACCCCCCTCGCCTTCCCCGGCGGCGACGTCCCGCGCGAGCGCGGGGTCTGCACCGACGTCGTCATCCGGGCCTATCGCGACGCGCTCGGGATCGACCTGCAGGCGCTGGTCAACGAGGACATGCGCGAGGAATTCGGCGCCTATCCGCGGATCTGGGGCCTTCGCAAGCCGGACCGGAGCATCGACCATCGCCGGGTGCCCAACCTTCGCACCTGGCTCACCCGGCAGGGCGCGGACCTGCCGGTCCCCGCCGCCGGCGCCGGCTGGCGCCCCGGCGACATCTTCACCGCGCTCGTCGGCGGCTCGGCGCCGCATATCGGCCTGGTCTCGGACCGGCGCGGCGCCGACGGCTGGATGATCGTCCACAATATCGGCTCCGGCACCCGCGAGGAGGACGCCCTCGCCGCCTGGCCGATCACCGGCCGCTACCGCTGGGGCCTGGGCTGAATCATTCCTCCCCGAGCTTGCCTCGGGGAGGATTTCTTCCTTTTCCCTCGCATTGAAGCCAGGGGTCGACTTTGCTAACCGCCCCTCTCCTCACACCGTCAGGAGCGCCGATGATCCCCCGCTATTCGCGGCCGCAGATGAGCAGCATCTGGGCGCCCGAGGCCCGCTTCCGGATCTGGTTCGAGATCGAGGCGCATGCGCTCGACGCGATGGCGGAGCTCGGCATCGTCCCGAAGGAGGCGGCGGAGGCGGTGTGGGCGAAGGGCGGCTTCGACGTCGAGCGGATCGACACGATCGAGGCGGAGGTGAAGCACGACGTCATCGCCTTCCTGACCAGCGTCGCCGAGCATGTCGGGCCGGAGGCGCGCTTCCTCCACCAGGGGATGACCAGCTCCGACGTCCTCGACACCTGCCTCGCGGTTCAGCTGAAGCGCGCGTCGGACCTGCTGATCGAGGATCTCGACGGGCTGCTCGAGGTGCTCGAAGCGGCGCGCGCTCGAGCATAAGCTGACGCCGACGATCGGCCGAAGCCACGGCATCCATGCCGAGCCGGTCACCTTCGGGCTCAAGCTCGCTTACGCTTATGCCGAGTTCGCCCGGGCGCGGGCCCGGATGGTCGCGGCGCGCGACGAGATCGCGACCTGCGCCATCTCGGGCGCGGTCGGCACCTTCGCCAATATCGACCCGCGGGTCGAGGCCCATGTCGCCGCCAAGCTGGGCCTCAGGGTCGAGCCGATCTCGACCCAGGTCATCCCGCGCGACCGCCACGCCATGTTCTTCGCCACGCTCGGAGTCATCGCCTCCTCGGTCGAGCGGCTCGCGACCGAGATCCGCCACCTGCAGCGGACCGAGGTGCTCGAGGCCGAGGAATATTTCTCGCCCGGCCAGAAGGGCAGCTCGGCGATGCCGCACAAGCGCAACCCGGTGCTGACCGAGAATCTGACCGGCCTCGCCCGGATGGTCCGCGCCTATGTGAACCCGGCGCTGGAGAATGTCGCGCTGTGGCACGAGCGCGACATCAGCCACTGCTCGGTCGAGCGCTACATCGGCCCGGACGCGACGGTGACGCTCGATTTCGCCCTCGCCCGCCTCACCGGAGTGATCGACAAATTGCTCGTCTATCCCGAGCGGATGCAGAGGAATCTCGACCGCATGGGCGGCCTGGTCCATTCGCAGCGCGTCCTCCTCGCCCTCACCCAGGCCGGCGCCAGCCGCGAGGCAGGCCTATTCGCTGGTCCAGAGGAGCGCGATGAAGGTCTGGGAAAGCGACGGCGCGCTGTCGCTGCTCGAGCTGCTCAAGGCGGATCCGGAAGTGGCGGCGCTGCTTCCGCCCGGGCAGCTCGAGGAGAGCTTCGACCTCGCCTACCACCTCAAGCATGTCGACACGATCTTCGAGCGGGTGTTCGCTCCCGATCCCTGATCTTTATCCCACATTTGCTCGATTTTGCGTCTTGTGGGATAAATTTTTTCGATGACCGATCTTTCCGACTTCCCGATCAGCCGCCGCTGGCCGGCCGAGCACCCCGACCGGATCCAGCTCTATTCGCTCAACACGCCGAACGGCGTGAAGGTGTCGATCATGCTCGAGGAGACCGGCCTCCCCTACGAGCCGCATCTCGTCGACATCACGAAGAACGAGAGCTGGACCCCCGAATTCCTCTCGCTCAACCCGAACGGCAAGATCCCCGCGATCATCGATCCGGACGGCCCCGGCGGGAAGCCGTTCGGGCTGTTCGAATCCGGCGCCATCCTGCTCTACCTCGCCGACAAGACCGGACAGCTGATCCCGGCCGATCCCGAACCGCCGCTGGGAGACGATCCAGTGGCTCTTCTTCCAGATGGCCGCGGTGGGACCGATGTTCGGCCAGCTCGGCTTCTTCCACCGCTTCGCCGGCAAGGCGATCGAGGACAAGCGCCCGCTGCAGCGCTACGTCGACGAATTGAAGCGGCTGCTCGGGGTGCTGGAGGGAAGGCTCGAGGGCCGCGACTGGATCATGGGCGAGGAGTACAGCATCGCCGACGTCGCCACCTTGGGCTGGGTCCGCAACCTCGTCACCTTCTACGAGGCGCGCGAGCTGGTCGAGTATGACGCCTTTCGCGCCGTTCCGGCCTGGCTGGAGCGCGGGCTTGAGAGGCCCGCCGTGCAGAGGGGCCTCGGCATCCCGGCGCGAGGCCCATCCGCGCCCTGAAGCCGCTGTGCTTGCCTGCCCCCCTCGAAACATGCAGCTTGCCGGCGCAGTCAGCGGAAAGGAAACGGCTATGCCGCCCGTTCGCGAAGACAAGATCGGCGCCGCCCCGACGGCGCGAGTGACGCCCACGCCCAAAAGCGATCCGACGCCCTCCCAGAGCGCCGCCTTGCGCAGCCGGATCGGCAATTCGGGAATGGCCGCGTTTGAAAAGCAGCTGGGCTCGAAGATCAAGGCCGCCTCGCCCTCGGCGCCGGACTGGATCGTCCGCGCCGCCGTGATCAGCCGATCGGAGGAGCTGCGCACCCGCCAACAGCTTCAGCAGGACGGAGTGACCGGCAAGGATGCGGGCCATAACGATATTTACGACGCAGAGCGCCATGCGCGGTGGATGTACCGCCTGACGAGCGAGGTGGGCGCCTGGGCTGGAAAAGCGATCGGCGCCCTCAAGGAAGCCTGGGGCATGTCGAAAGGCGCCGGCGGCAGCGAAACCGCCATGGACCTGCACAATAACGAAGTGGGACGTTCCGCCGCTCTGCAGCGCAAACTGATCCCGGACCGCCACACTACGGGCGAGCTGGTGTTTCTCGACGCGGCGACCGGCAAGCTCGTAACGAACGCGCAGCGGCTCTTGGTCCTGCGCAAAATGTCTGCGGCGACCCGGGCCATGGTCGCCGCCGCCGCCGCCGCGGGCGCTGCGGCGTGGCTCAAGGTCTTTCGGCCTCGGGCCACCTGGCGATGGGACCAGTCCGCGGGAACGCTTTCGCACAACGGCAAGGCGGTCGGTAAGGGCTATGCAGGGCATGGCGAAGGCAAGAACAATCCGGCCATGCAGGATGTGCGCTCGGTCGGGCCCATCCCCGCCGGCCTGTGGCGGATGGTGTCGGTCAAGGACAGTCCGAAGACGGGCCAGTTCACGATCGTCCTGATGCCGGAGCCGGGGACGGACACTCGTGGGCGGTCGGAGTTTCGCATCCATGGCGACAGCCGCAAAGCGCCCGGAACCGCGAGCGAAGGCTGCATCATCCTCAACCGCACGATCCGCGAGACCATCTGGGCAAGCCGCGAGAAGGAACCGCTGATCGAAGTCATCGAATGATCGGCTCCGGCAGCCGCCGCTCCGCGATCGCCTGTCAACCGCTTCGCCGGTGGCCCGCCGCATTTCGCCGATGGTTCCCGTCGAACTCGGGCGACTGGGAGCAAATCAATGTCGGTGCGTCGGCTTGCTCAGGCTCTCGTGGACGAACGCCACGAACTGGTCGGGCTTGATGAAGCCGTCGGGCATCCCGTAGGCTGCGGCCGGCTTGCCGGCCTGGATCTCGGCGAGGCTCTGCTTCGCCGCGATCCCGGCGGCGACCTTGGCCCGGATGTCGACCAGCATCGCCCGATAGGCGGCGAGGTCCGCCTTCGAGGCGACCGGGCCGTGGCCGGGGATGATCCGGGTCGACTCCCGTGCTCCACGCCAGCGCCCTTGTCGACGGCGGCGATCAGCCCGTCGATCGAGCCGCCCGAGCTCAGGTCGATGAACGGGAAGGTGACCTTGTGGAAGAAGGTGTCGCCCATGTGGAGGACGTTGGCCTTCTGCCAGTGGACCAGCGAATCGCCGTCGGTATGGGCGTCGGCGACGTGGACGACGTGGAGCGTGTCGCCGTTGAGGTGGAGGGTGACGCCGTCCTCGAAGGTCACCACCGGCAGGGCGCCGGCCGGCGAGGCGGGAACCTTGGAGTCGAGCGCGGCGATGAACTGCTCGCTCGACATCCGCTCGCGGACGTTGCTGTGGGCGAGGATGACGGCGCCGCGCTTGCCCATCGCCTCGTTGCCGCCGGTATGGTCGCCGTGCCAGTGGGTGTTGACGACGAAGCGCACCGGATCGGGATCGACGGTGGCGATCGCGGCCAGGATCCTGTCGCTCATCGGCGCATATTGGTCGTCGACGATGATGTTGCCGTCGGCGCCGTAGGAGAGGCCGATATTGCCCCCCGCGCCGAACAGCACGGCCACTCCCGGCGCGATCTTCTCGACCTTCACCTCGACCTTGGAGAGGTCCTGCTGGGCCGAGGCGGGCGCGGCGAGCGAGATGGCGGCGGCGAAGGCAAGCAGGCGGCGCATGGTCATCCCCTTTTGGCGGTCTTCGTCTCTAGCGGTCCCGGCGCCGAGGCGGAAGCGGGCGCGGCTGCGGTCCGGGCGTCGGCCCCTCGACGACCGGCCAGCCGTCCTTCCAGGCGAGCCGGTCGATCAGCATGATCCGGCGGGTGTTGACCTCGTCCGTCGGCTTGGTCCGCGGACGGTTGGCGTCGACCGCGTGGTAGACGATCCAGCTGGTCGCCTCGGGCGTCCTCGACGAGGCTGTTGTGCCCCGGCGCGTGCCAGACGTCGCGGGCCTCGAGGATCGCGCCCTGGCGGGTCTCGAACGGGCCGGTCGCGGATCGCGAGCGGGCCACCATGACCGCGTAATGCGCGCCTTTGCCGCAGCAATTGTCGCCCGAATAGAAGAGATAGTACCAGCCGTCCCGCCGGATCACCCAGGCGCCCTCGACCAGCGCATGGTAGGGAATATTCTTGTCGGCGCGGACGAGGTCGACCGCGGCGCTTCCCGGGGCGAAGGACAGCCGGTCCGGCGCCAGCTCGCGGACCTTGATCGGCTCGAAGCCCGAGCCCCAGTAGAGCAGGCGCTTGCCGGTCGCCGGATCGTCATAGCTCATCGGGTCGATGTTGACGAAGCTCGCGCCGCACAGCAGCGGACGGCCGATGTCGGTGAACGGCCCCTCGGGCCGCTCCGAGGTGGCGACGGCGAGGCACAGGCCCTTCTTGTCGTCGGTCAGCGCCTCGTCGGGCTTGGCCGAATAATAGAGCAAGTAGCGGCCGCCATGCTCGGCGACGTGCGGCGCCCAGAAGTCCTGGGTCTTGCTGGCCCAGCCGGGCCTCGCCGGAAGCGCGTCGCCGAGATGCTGCCAGGCCACCAGGTCCCGCGAGCGGGCGACCTGGAGGTTGATCCACTTGCCGTCGCGCTCGGTCTGGGTGGCGTAGACATAGTAGAAGCCGTCCTTCGCCCGGAGGATGGCGGGATCGGGGAAGTCCGAGTCGATGACCGGGTTGGCGAAGGGGGCGGGGGTGTTGGGGACGCTCGCGCAGCTGGCGGCGATCAGGGCGAGGAGTGGGTGCAGGAGGCGCATCCCGGAACCATAGCGGAGGATCGGGCGCGGATAACCCCCCTCCCTGCACGCAGGGAGGGGCCGGGGGTGGGTGCATCTCCGGAAAACTCGCTGCCGGTGGCAACCTACCCACCCCTAGCCCCTCCCTGCGTGCAGGGAGGGGGATTCAAGCCTCGAAAAGCCCCTTGAGCTTGCCGAAGAAGCTCTTGCTGGCCGGGCATTCCTCGCCGGTCTCGGTCTCGCGGAATTCCTCGAGCAGCTCGCGCTGGCGGGCGCTCAGCCGGGTCGGGGTCTCGACCTCGACCTGGATGACCATGTCGCCATGGCCGCGGCCGTTGAGGATCGGCATCCCGGCGCCGCGCTGCCTGAGCTGCTTGCCCGACTGGATCCCGGCCGGGATCGCGATCGAATGCTTCTGCCGGTCGAGGCCGGGGACCTCGATGCAGCCGCCCAGAGCGGCGGTGGTGATGCTGACCGGCGCCCGCACGAACAGGGTCGTGCCCTCGCGCTGGAACAGGGCGTGGCGGGCGAGGTGGACGAAGATGTAGAGGTCGCCGTTCGGGCCGCCGCGAACGCCCGCCTCGCCCTCGCCGGCGAGCCGGATCCTGGTGCCTTCGTCGACCCCGGCCGGGATCCGCACCTCGAGCGAGCGCTGGCGCTCGACCCGGCCCTCGCCGCGGCATTGGTCGCACGGATCGGCGATCACCTCGCCGACCCCGCGGCAGGTCGGGCAGGTCCGCTCGACGACGAAGAAGCCCTGGCTGGCGCGGACCTGGCCGCGGCCGTGGCACATGGTGCAGGTCCGAGCGCTCGTGCCCGACTTGGCGCCCGAGCCGCCGCACGGCTCGCATTTCGCGGTCGTGTCGATCCGGAGCTCGACCTGCTTGCCGGCGAAAGCGTCCTCGAGGCTGATCTGGAGGTCGTAGCGCAGGTCCGAGCCGCGCAGCGCGTTCGACCGCCGGTCGGCCTGCTGGCCGTTCATGAACTCGCCGAAGATATTCTCGAAGATGTCGCGAGAACGAGCCGAAATCCTGGGCCCCCGCCCCGCCCATCCCGCCGTTGCGGAAGGCGGCGTGGCCGAAGCGGTCGTAGGCGGCGCGCTTCTGCGGGTCCTTGAGGCAGTCATAGGCCTCGTTGATCGCCTTGAACCGGGCCTCGCTGTCCTTGCAGCCCGGGTTGCGGTCCGGATGGCATTCCATGGCGAGGCGGCGATAGGCGGACTTCAGCGTGCGCTCGTCGGCGCCGCGCTGGACCTGGAGCAGCTCGTAATAATCGGTCTCAACCATGACGTTTGCCCCGCGCGCCCACAGCCGTTCGGGCTGAGCCTGTCGAAGCCCTGCCCTTCCCTAATTCGGTAAGGAAGGAAGGTCCTTCGACAAGCTCAGGACGAACGGAGGGGTGCATCCCTCACGCCTTGTTTTCGTCGTCGACCTCGGAGAATTCGGCGTCGACGACCTCTTCCTCGCCGGCCCCGGCTTCACTGTCCGGGGCCGCGCCGGCGTCATCGGAAGCGCCGTCCGACGTTCCGGCCTGCTCCTTCTCGTAGATCGCCTGGCCGAGCTTCATCGCGACCTGGCTCAGCGCCGCGGTCTTGGCCTTCATCGCCTCGACGTCGCCGCCCTCGACGGCCTGCTTGGTCTCGTCGATCGCCGCCTGGATCTCGGACTTCAGAGCCTCGTCGATCTTGTCGCCATGCTCCGCCAGCTGCCTTTCGGTGCTGTGGGCGAGGCCCTCGGCGCTGTTCTTCGCCTCGGCGCCCTCGCGGCGCTTCTTGTCCTCCTCGGCGAACTGCTCCGCCTCGCGGACCATCTTGTCGATGTCGGAGTCGGAAAGGCCGCCCGAGGCCTGGATCCGGATCTGCTGCTCCTTGCCGGTGCCCTTGTCCTTGGCCGAGACGTGGACGATGCCGTTGGCGTCGATGTCGAACGTCACCTCGACCTGCGGCACGCCGCGCGGCGCCGGCGGGATTCCGACCAGGTCGAACTGGCCGAGGATCTTGTTGTCCGCCGCCATCTCGCGCTCGCCCTGGAAGACCCGGATGGTGACCGCGTTCTGATTGTCCTCGGCGGTCGAGAAGGTCTGCGACTTCTTGGTCGGGATGGTCGTGTTGCGGTCGATCATCCGGGTGAAGACCCCGCCCAAAGTCTCGATGCCGAGCGACAGCGGAGTGACGTCGAGAAGCAGCACGTCCTTGACGTCGCCCTGCAGCACGCCCGCCTGGATCGCCGCGCCCATGGCGACGACCTCGTCCGGATTGACTCCGGTATGCGGCTCCTTGCCGAAGAAATCCTGGACGATCTGGCGGACTCGCGGCATGCGGGTCATGCCGCCGACGAGGACGACCTCGCTGATGTCCTCCGACTTGACGCCGGCGTCGGCGAGCGCCTTCTTGCACGGGTCGAGCGTGCGCTTGATCAGGTCCTCGACCAGCTTCTCGAGGTCGGCGCGGGTGATCGTCTTGACGAGATGCTTGGGGCCGTTCTGGTCGGCGGTGATGAAGGGCAGGTTGACCTCGGTGGTCTGCGCCGACGAAAGCTCGATCTTGGCCCGCTCGGCGCCTTCCTTGAGGCGCTGCAAAGCGAGGCGGTCGCCGCGCAGGTCGATCCCTTCCTGCTTCTTGAACTCGTCGGCGAGGTAATCGACGATCTTGGCGTCGAAATCCTCGCCGCCGAGGAAGGTGTCGCCGTTGGTCGACTTCACCTCGAACACGCCGTCGCCGATCTCGAGCACCGAGATGTCGAACGTGCCGCCGCCGAGGTCGTAGACCGCGATCGTCTTGCCGTCCTGCTTGTCGAGCCCGTAGGCCAGCGCCGCCGCGGTCGGCTCGTTGATGATGCGCAGCACCTCGAGGCCGGCGATCTGGCCGGCGTCCTTGGTCGCCTGGCGCTGGGCGTCGTTGAAGTAGGCGGGGACGGTGATCACCGCCTGGGTGACGGTCTCGCCGAGATAGGCCTCGGCGGTCTCCTTCATCTTCTGGAGGATGAAGGCGGAAATCTGCGAGGGGCTGTAATCCTTGCCGCCGGCATGGACCCAGGCGTCGCCATTGGGGCCGCGGGTGATCTTGTAGGGCACCAGCTCGGTGTCCTTCTTGGTGATCGGATCGTCGAAGCGGCGGCCGATCAGGCGCTTGACCGCGAAGACGGTGTTCTCGGGATTGGTGACCGCCTGGCGCTTGGCCGGCTGGCCGACCAGCCGCTCGCCGTCCTTGGCGAAAGCGACGATCGAGGGGGTGGTGCGGGCGCCTTCCGCATTCTCGACGACCTTGGGCTTGCCGCCTTCCATGACGGCGACGCAGCTGTTGGTCGTGCCGAGGTCGATTCCGATGACTCTAGCCATGCTTAATCCTCTTGTGCCCCAAAAGTTTACGGCACCCCTGCGTCCTTCGAACGAGGCACGCGGAGTGTTTCGGAAGCGATATAGGGGTGGATTCCGACGCGACAAGAAGTCGGCTCGCCGCTAGGGAAGCGGACCCATGAAGAAGATGCTCAAAAGCCTCGCCTTTGCCGGCCTCGCGGGGGCGGCGCTGGTGGCCGGGTGCGATCGCCCGCCCCCCGACGGCACCGTCCGGGTGAGCGAAGCCTGGGTTCGCCTGCCGGCCGCGAAGAACCGGCCCGGGGCAGCCTATTTCCGGATGGAGGCGGGGAGCGAGGGCACGAAGCTGGTCGGCGTGTCGAGCTCGGCGGCGCGCTGGATCGAGCTTCACGAGACTGAGATGTCGGGCACGACGGCGAAGATGAAACGCCGCAAGGAAATCGAGTTCCCGAGCCGGGGCGAGCTCGTCTTCGAGCCCGGCGGGCACCACGCCATGCTGTTCGGCCTCAGCCAAAGCGCGAAGCCCGGCGACCGCATCCCGCTCACCTTCTCGTTCAACGTCGCGCCACCGATCACGCTCGAGGCCGAGGTGCGCGGCCCGGCGGACGGGAGCCCACACGAAGGGCATTGAATCCAACCGTCACCCTGAACTCCCCTGAAACAAGTTCAGGGTCAGGGTCCAGCTGGTCACCCGCCGGGAGGCGGAAGGCTGGATGCTGAAACAAGTTCAGCATGACGAAGGAGTGCGCTAACCTCCCGCCGGGGACAACAGGGGGAGGCCGGCATGTCGGGATTCAGGGACTTCATCGCCAAGGGCAACGTGCTCGACCTCGCCGTGGCTGTGATCATCGGGGCGGCGTTCGCGACGATCGTGACGTCGCTGACCAGCGACATCATCATGCCGGTGATCGGCTGGCTGTTCGGCGGGCTCGATTTCTCCAGCTATTTCGTCCGCCTCGGCGAGATTCCCGCGGGCTATGAGGGCGACCCCAACAATTATGCGGCGCTCAAGGAAGCGGGGGTGCCGATGATCGGCTACGGCCAGTTCGTCACGGCGGTGGTCGCCTTCCTGATCCTCGCCTTCGTCATCTACCAGCTGGTCAGGGCGGCCGCCAGGCTCGACCGCAGGCCGGAAGCGGCGGCGGCGGGCCCCAGCGAGGAGCTTCTCGTGCTTCGCGAGATTCGCGACGAGCTCAAGTCCCGTCCGCCGGGATCGGTTGAAAACAGGCCTTTTTCCAGCTAGTTGTCGAGCCTTCTCAGGCTCCTGGGCGGCCGAAGGGTGGGGTTCGGTGATGATGATTGGTAAGTTGGCCCGCGGCCTTGCGGCGGCCGTCCTGCTGCTCGTGGGCGGGCCGGCGCTGGCGATCGATCCGATCCCGGCCGGAGCGAGGGCGGCGCCCGACCCGGCGCTGAAAACCGGCACGCTCGCCAACGGCCTGCGCTACGCGATCCTGCCCAACGGCGCTCCCGCCGGCTCCCTCTCGATCCGGCTCGCCATCCACGCCGGCAGCTATGACGAGGAGGAAGGCGAGCTCGGCTTCGCCCATTTCATCGAGCATATGGCCTTCCGCTCGACCCGGCAGGCGCCCGAAGGGTCGATCGACACCCGCTTCTCGAGCCTCGGGGTGGCGTTCGGCCGCGACCAGAACGCGGCCACCGACCTCGATTCGACCGTCTACCAGATGGACGTCCCGAAAGGGGACCCCGAGGCCATGGCCAGGGTGCTCGAATGGCTGCGCGGGGCCGCCGACGGAATCCTGTTCACGCCCGCCGCGATCGAGGTCGAGAAGGGCGTCGTCATCGCCGAGCTGCGCGCGCGCGGCAGCCCGGCGACGGCGGCGACCCGCGCCACCGCGCGCTTCCAGGCGCCGGGCCTGCGCTCCTTCGAGCGCGAGACGGGAGGCACCGAGGCGACGGTCGGGGCGGCGACCGCGGCGGCCCTCCAGGCTTTCTACGATCGCTGGTATCGGCCGGCCAACGCGGTTCTGGTGATCGTCGGCGACTCCGAGCCCGAGCGGATCCTCGCGGCGGCCGAAGCCGCTTTCGGAAGCTGGACCGGGCGCGGCGCTGCGGGCGTTCGCAAGCCTCCCGGGGCGCTGGCCGAACGCGGCCTCGACTCCTTCACCCAGAGCGGCCCGACCCTGCCGCTGGCCGAGACCGCCTGCCGGATCGCGCCGCCCGACGGGCCGCGCGATTCGAGCCTCGAGCGGATGCGCCGCGACACGCTCGCGCAACTCTGGGTCCACATCCTCACCGAGCGGGCCCAAAGGCTGGCGGCGAGGCCGGGATCGGCGCTGCTCGGAGCGGCGCCGGTCGCCAATCGCGGCCTGCCGGACGCGCGCATCGCCTGCCTGCTGGTCGTCCCGACCCAGGGCAAATGGCGCGAAGCGCTGGCCGAGGCGCAGGCCGAGCTTCGCCGCTTCGCCGCGGCCGGGCCGACCGAGCTCGAGGTCGAGACGGCCGCCGAGACCCTGCGCTCGCGGCTTCGCGCCGCCCTCTACCAGAGCGGCACGCGCTCAAGCCGCGACCTCGCCCAGGCGATCGTCGAGGCGGAGATGCAGGGCCTGCCCTTCCTCGATCCCGAGGAGGCGATGCGGGTCTACGACCTGCTGGTCGCGGGGCTGACTCCCGCCGACGTCAAGCGCGCCTTCGAGTCGGACTGGACCGGCAGCGGTCCCCTCCTCGCCTTGACCGGGCCGTCCGAGGTGCCGAGCGCCGAGCTGGCCGCCGCCTGGCGCGAGAACGAAGCGGCCGCGCCGCTGGCCGGCTTCGCGGATGCCGAGGCGGCCGAATGGGCCTATTGGAAGTTCGGCAAGCGCGGCAAGGTGGCGAGCCGCCGGGTCTTCCCCGAATTCACCCGGCTGACCTTCCGCAACGGAACGATGCTCAACTTCAAGCAGACCGACTTCCAGTCGGGCGGAGTCGAGATAAGGGTCCGCTTCGGCCACGGCGAACGCGGCCTGAGCCCGGCCGACCGCACTCCGATGATCCTCGCCGCCGGCCTGTTTCCGCACGGCGGCCTCGGCCGGATGGACTATGCCCAGATCGCCGAGGCGCTGGCCAACACGACCTGGGCCTTCAGCCTGGAGGCGCTGACCACCGCCTACCAGCTCAGGAGCAGCACCCTCACCGACAATGTCGACGCCGAGATGCGTCTGCTCGCCGCCTTCATGACCGATCCCGGATTCCGCCCGCTGATGGACGAGAAGCTGCCGACCGCGCTCGACATGAGCTACCGGATGCTCGGCACCAACCCGTCCCTCGTCGCCACCGTCGCGCTCGAACGGGCGGCGTTTCCGGGCCGCGAGTCGCTTCCGCCGCGCGAGAAGATCGAAGCCTATCGCGCCGCCGATTTCGAGCGGATGCTGAAGCCGGTGCTGACCGGATCGCCGATCGAGGTGACGATCGTCGGCGACATCGGCGAGGAGGACGCGAAGCGGGCGGTGGCGGCGACCTTCGGAGCGCTTCCGCCCCGCCCGGCGCTGGCTCCGGCGCCCGACGGGCCCGGCCCGTTCCGCCATTTCCCCGATCCCCTGCCCGCCCCCGTCACCGAGACCCACGAAGCCTCGGCGGACAAGGCGGCGGCGATCCTCGCCTGGCCGCTCTGGGTCGCCAGTCCCGAACGCCGGCGGGAGGAATATGCCGTCCAGCTGCTTCGCTCGATCTTCGAGACCCGGCTGATGCACCGGGTGCGGGTGGTGATGGGCAAGGTCTATGCGCCGTCGGTGTCGGTCGAGACGTCCGGACCATGCCGACCAGGGCGTGATGGCCGCCTCGCTGGAAGCGAGCCCGGCGGAGCTCCACGCCCTGATCGAAGCGACCCGGACGGTCGCCGGCGAGCTCGCCGGCGGCGCCATCGCGCCCGGGGAGGTCGACGCCGCCCGGGCGCCGATGCTCGCCTCGGCCGACCAGGCCCAGCGCGACAACGGGGCCTGGGCGTCGGTGATCGCCTATGCGGCCCGGGACCTTCTGGCGACCCGCGAGCTGACCGGCCTTCGCGCCGAGCTCGAGGCCGTCACGGTCGAGGACGTCCGGCGCGCGGCCGCCGTCTGGCTGGCGCGCGCGCCGATGGTGTCCCGTGCCCTGCCCGCGTCGCGCTGAGCGGGCCGCGGCTCAGAAGCGCTTGCGGACCGTCACTCCGATCGTCCGCGGCTGGCCGACGTGGAAGCCGAGCCGGGCGCGGCCGCCGCGCTCGCGGTCGAAGGACAGGAGCGCGTTCTCGTCGAACAGGTTGTTGACGTAGACGGTGACGTCGAAGCCGTTGTCGAACTCGATGCCGGCGCTGAGGTTGACCAGCTGATAGTCCGGCAGCTTGAGGTCGAGCGTCGTCGACGCGTCCGCCCGGAGCGCCGCCGAACGGCAGGCCGTGGACGAAGGTGCGCGGGTTGTTCTCCTGGTCGCCGGGCTGGGTGAAGCGGCTGCCGACATGCTGGAACGGTGGCGCCGACATAGGCCTCGTCCTCGCCGTCGCCGAGCGGGAAGGTGTAGAAGGCGCTGGCGGCGATCTGGAACTTGGGCACCGACGGCAGCCGGTTGCCCTCGCGAATGCCGTCGAGCACCTGGCCGTTCTGCTGTCAGCCGCGGTCGCGTCGAACTCGGCCTCGACCCAGCTGCCGGCGAGCGACAGGTCGAGGCCCTGGACCGGCCGCGCGCGTCAGCTCGAACTCGAGGCCCATCGTGTGCGCGTCGGCGTTGAACACGACGCGCGACGAGCAGGAGCCGGCGTCGGCGGTGACCTGCAGGTTGCTGATGTCGGTGTAGAAGGCCGCGGCGTTGAAGCGTGATCGCGTCCGAACTGCGACTTCACGCCGGCCTCGTAGTTCCACAGCGTCTCGTCGTCGTAGCGTGTCGAAGCCGCCGAATCGATCGCGTCCTGGGCGCTGCACAGCGGCAGGTTGAGCGGATCGTTGACGCCGCCGAGCCGGAAGCCCTTCGAGGCCTGGAGCGTTGACGATGATGTTGTCGCGTCGCCTCGTAGCTGAGCAGAAGCCGCGGCGAGAAGCCGTCGGACTTGGTCTCGTCGGTCTGGTTGTCGCCGTTCGAGAAGAGGCCGCCGGACTTGAAGCTGCGCTCCTCCTTGAAGTCGTAATAGCGAAGCCCGGCGGTCGCGGTCAGAGCTGCTCGGTGAAGTCGTAGCTCGCCTCGCCGAACACCGCCTTCTGCTTGATGTCGTAGGGCAGGTCGGCATTGTAGGGCGAGTTCGAGCGGGAAGCCGTTGGCCACCGCCGCCGAGGTGCCGGCGCCGAAGCGGCGCGTCGGTGAAGGCGTCGTAGCCCGGGGTCGGCAGCCGCTGCGCGTAGACGCGGTCGACGTCCGAATAGAAGGCGCCGATCAGCCACTGGAACGGCCCGTCGCCGTTCGAGGCCAGGCGCAGCTCCTGGCGTGAAGCGTCTTGAGGTCGGTGGTGTCGACGCAGGTTCGACGGCAGCAGCACGCCGGCGGTCGGGAAGCCGAGATCGACCGAGACGCTGCCGGTCAGCGCGCTGGCGTCGCGGCTGACCAGGATGTCGCGGTCGATGTAGCTGGTGACCGAGGTCAGCTCGACGCCGCCGAAGCCGATGCTGGCGGTCAGGTCGGCGAGCAAGGTCTCGTCCTCGAACTCCTCGTCGAGCAGCAGGAATTGCTCGCGCTCGCCGAAGGTCACCGGCGGGCGGGTCGTGGTGAACGGGTTGGCGTAGAGGTTGTAGACCTCCTGCGCGGTTGAAGCCGTTGGCCCGGACCTCCTGGTAGACGATGCGCGGCGTGATCGAGATGTCCGTCGGTCGGCTGGAACAGCAGCGCGATGCGGCCGCCGGTGCGGTGGCCGTCGTTGACGTCCTCGTCGATCGCCGCCGCCCTCGCGCAGCGCGTCGATGAAGCCGGCATATTCGGTGTGATAGCCGACGGCGCGGATCGCCGCCGCTGTCGCCGAGCGGCAGGTTGACCGCGCCCTTGAGGTGGCCGCCGAAATCGTCGCCGTCGACCAGGTTGAGATTGCCCTCGACCAGTGCCCTCGACGCGCGTCGAGGTCGGGCTGGTTGGTGATGTAGCGGATGGTGCCGCCGACCGAGCCGGAGCCGAACAGCGTGCCCTGCGGGCCGCGCAGCGTCTCGACGCGGTTGAGGTCGAACAGGTCGAGGTCGGGCGTGAACAGCGACAGCGAGATCACCGATTCGTCGAGATAGACGCCGACCTGCTCCTTGACGCCCGGCTGGTCGCGGATGATCTGGCCGGCGGAGACGCCGCGGATCGACACCTGGCTCTGGCCCGGGCCGAGATTCTGGACGGTGAGGCCGGCGACGTTGCGCGACAGATCCTCGATCGTCGCCGGCGCCGGAGCGCTGGATGTCCTCCTCGGTCTGGGCGTTGATCGAGAAGGGCACGTCGAGCAGGGTCGTCTCGCGCTTGGTCGCGGTGACGACGATGGTCTCGCCATCCTCGCCGGCGGCCTGGCCCGGCGGCGTCGCCGTGGTTTCGTCCTGGGCAAGGCGGGCGACGCGGCGGCGAGGCAGGCGGCGAGCGAGGCCCCGGCCAGGAAAGCGGTCTTGCCGAGCGCGGCGGCGAGTTCCAGAGACGAGCCATCTTACGTTCCCCTTCGTTGTGGCAGTGCAACAATCTCTGCGCCCGGACGCCGAAGATCAAGGCGAGCGCGCACGGTCGGAGCGGAAAATCCGCCACACTGTTGCAGAAGCGTTACAGGGGGGTGGAAGGATGGGTCCTCTTCCCCTCTCCCGCTTTTCGCGGGAGAGGAGGGGCCCAAGCCGGAGGCTTGGGAGGTGAGGGTCTGTACGGCGGAGTCAACAAGACCCTCACCTCCCACCGCTTCGCGGCGGGGCCCTCCTCTCCCGTGAAAGACGGGAGAGGGGAATGCGGTGCCACGCTTGACTCATCGCCGCCCCGCCCGAATGCTGCGCGGCTCGGAGGGGTGGATGGCGGGAATGACGCGTCGGTCGGCGATCAAGGCGGGAGCGGCGGCGGCGGCGGCCGCGGCGATCGACGCTCCGGCCGTGGCCGCGGCCCGCTCGCCCGGACGTCGTCGTCGTCGGCGCCGGGCGTGTTCGGCGCCTGCACCGCGCGAGCGCTGCAGCGCGCCGGCCGCAAGGTGCTGCTGATCGACGCCTGGGGCCCGGCCCATGCCCGCGCCTCGTCGGGCGGCGAATCGCGGCTGACCCGGGGCAGCTACGGCGCCGACGAGGTCTATACCCGAATGGCCTGGGACTCGCTCGGCCGAGTGGAGCGCCCTGTCGGCCCGGGCCGAGCTGCCGCTGTTCCACAAGGCCGGAGTGCTCTTCTTCTTCCCGAAGGCGGAGGATTATGTCCAGCGGACCGTCGAGGTCCACCGGCGCCTGAAGCTGCCGACCCAGTTGCTGGAGCGGCCGCGCAGATGCGGCGCCGCTTCCCGATGATCGACTTCGACGGCATCGAGCTCGGCCTGTGGGAGCCGGAATTCGGCGCGCTGATGGCGCGGCGGGCCGTCCAGACCCTCGTCGCCGAGTTCGTCGCCGCCGGCGGCGAATATCGCCAGGGCGCGGTCGAGCCTCCCGAGCGGGGCGACGGGCCGCTCCGGCGCATGAGCCTGCAGGGCGGCGGAAGCCTGTCCGCCGCCGCAATTCGTCTTCGCCTGCGGGCCCTGGCTTCCCAAGCTGTTCCCGGACCTGCTCGGCCGCCGGATCTTCCCGACCCGCCAGGAGGTGTTCTTCTTCCGCCCGCCGGCCGGGCGACGACCGCTTCGGCCCGGCCGCTCTGCCCGGCTGGGCCGATTTCAACGCCGGCGACATCTTCTACGGCTTCCCCGACCTCGAGGGCCGCGGCTTCAAGATCGCCCACGACCTGCACGGCCCGCCGATCGACCCGGACCTGGGCGACCGGACCCCCTCCCCCGCCGCCCTCGCCGAGGTCCGCGCCTACATGGAGCGCCGCTTCCCCGCGCCTTCGCGGCGCGCCGCTCAGCGAGGCGCGGGTCTGCCAATATGAGAACAGCGCCAATGGCGACCTGCTGATCGACGTCCACCCGGGCCGGCCCAACCTCTTCCTGGTCGGCGCCGGCTCCGGCCACGGCTTCAAGCACGGCCCCGCCGTCGGCGCCTATGCCGCGCAGCTGGTCACCGGCACGCTCGCCGCCCCCGAGCCCCGCTTCTCGCTCGCGACCAAGGGCGAGCGGCAGGACCGGGCGGTCCATTAGGAGAGAAAGATGGAACAGCCGATCGACACCTTCCGCTCCTCGACCTGGGGCTGGCTCAGGGGAACGCTGGCCGGCTGGGGCACGATCGCGCTCATCCCGATCGGCATCTTGCTGTCGCGCGCCGGGAACGTGGGGCTCTGGCCGCTCGCCCTCCCCGTCCTCGCCTTGCTCATCATCCTGTGGAAATGGTTCGAGAACCTCGCCGCCCGCTTCGACATCTGCCCCGACCGGCTGATCGTCCGCCGCGGCATCTTCGTCAAGAGCCTCGACGAGGTCGAGCTCTACCGGGTCAAGGACGTCCGCCTCGACTTCACCCTGGTCAACCAGATGGCCGGCATCGGCACCATCACCGTCACCTCGAGCGACGAGACCACCCGCGCCGCCCCGCTGCGCCTCCGCCACGTCGAGCGCGCCGGCGCCCGCCGCGAGCAGCTGCGCGGCCTGGTCGAGACCGCCCGCCAGAAGCGCCGGGTCCGCGAGATCGACATGATGCACGAAGATTATTGAGGCTGCAGGTTCACTGTTTCTAAAATCAGGCTCCTTATTTCCTGGCCTCATGAATGCCGTTTCTCCGATTCTCGTAGAGGAAGAAGCTCGCGGCCCGAACCGGGATGCCCGGTGGAGCGGCGATGTGTTTCGAAGCCGCTTGATCGACAAGCTGGCCGAAGTCGAAACATGGGCCGTCGATAGGCTCCGAGCGGCGGGAGATGCCAAGAAATTGCCGGGAACCTCTGGCCTACGGCTGGGCGCCGCACGAAAGCTGACAGATACCCATTCCCACCTGTTCAAGAAGGCGGCGACGGCAGCGCGGCTGCTCGACGAGCTAAGGCCATTTCATGAGCTGCGTTCAAGCTTGGCGCACTCCAAGCTCACACAAACGCGCGCTGAAGACGGCTCTATCCTGTGCGTGTTCGAGCGCGCGGATTCTGACCCTTCGATGCCTTGGAATGGGCGGCTCACCCTGCGGCAAAGCGAATTTTGCCAGATTATCCAGCGGGTAAGCGATCTCGCCAATCAAATCGGCCAGCAAGCCCCGTCATCCCGGACTTGATCCGGGATCCACCTTCTTCCAACCGCAGTGACTTGAAAAGGTGGACCCCGGATCAAGTCCGGGGTGACGGTTAAAGTCTGTTCCAGCGCGATTTAGCCCTTCTTCGCCACCCCGACCAGCGCCGGCCGCAGCAGCCGGTCCTTGATCATGTAGCCGGCCTGCATCTCCTGGACGATCGTGCCGGGCTCGGCCTCGTCGCTGGGGATCTCGATCATCGCCTGGTGCTGGTGCGGGTCGAGCGGCTGGCCGATCGCCTCGATCCGGGTGATGCCGTTGCGCGCGAAGACCGTGTCGAGCTCGCGCGCGGTCGCCTCGATGCCGGCGACGAACGCCTTGCAGCCGCTCGTCCGGCGCGCAGCTCGTCGGGGACCGCCGCCAGCGCGCGGTCGAGATTGTCCTTGACCGACAGCATGTCGCGGGCGAAGCCGGTCGCGGCATAGGTCGGCGCCGGTCTGCTTCTCCTGCTCGAGCCGGCGGCGGACGTTCTGCGTCTCGGCCTGCGGCGTAGAGCGACGTGCTGGCGTGGCCTCCTCGAGCTCCTTGCTCGAGCTCGGCGAAGCCGGTCGTGCTCCTGGCCAGCTCGGGCGCTCTCGGCCGCGGTTTCGGCGCGGATCTCGCTCGGCTTCGTCGTGCAAGTTCTCGTTCGTCGTTCATGCCATCAATCTCGTCAGGGCCTGGGCCGTGAAATCCACCATGGGGACGACCCGCGCATAGTTCAACCGCGTCGGGCCGATCACCCCGACAACGCCGACCACCTGCCCTTCGCTCCCGCGATAGGGCGCGGCGATCACCGACGAGCCCGACAGAGCGAACATTCGGTTCTCCGAGCCGATGAAGATCCGGCATCCCCTGGCCCGTCGCGCGCGCCTTCGAGCAGCCGGGCGATCTCCTGCCGGTCCTCGAGCTCGTCGAGCAGCTGGCGGACCCGCTCGAGGTCGGCGGCGGCGCTCTCGTCGATGCAGATTGGCCTGGCCGCGGACGATCAGCACCGGGCGCTGCGCGCGCGTCCTCGCTCCACGACGGCGAGGCCGCGGTGCGATCAGCTCGGCGGCGGCGCGCGTCGAGCGCCGCCTTGGCCGGCCGCGATCTCGCGCGCGCAGCCGGCGCCTGCGCCTCGGCCAGGGTCAGGCCGGACAGGCGGGCGCTGACGTAATTGCCGACCTCGGTCGAGCGCCGACGGCGGTGGCTCCCGGCGGCAGGTCGACGACGCGGTTCTCGACGCTGCCGTCGGCGCCGACCAGCACCGCCAGCGCCCGGCCCGGCGACGAGCGGGACGAAGCTCGAGCTGGCGCAGCACGCGGCTCGCGCTTCGGGGCCAGGACGATCGCCGGCGCAGGCCGACAGGCCGGACAAGCGCCGCGGTGGCCGCCGCCAGCGCCTCCTCGATCGGCCGGTCGCGCTCGAGCTGCGCCTCGATCGCCGCGCGCTCCTGCGGCGCTCGGGCGCGGCCGCCTGCATGATCCCGTCGACGAACAGCCGGAGGCCCGCTCTCGGTCGGCATCCGCCCGGCCGAGGTGTGCGGATGGGTGAGCAGCCCGCGCTCCTCCAGCTCCTGCATCACGCCGCGGATCGAGGCCGGCGACAGGCTGACGCTCGCCGGCCGAGCGTCTTCGACCCGACCGGCGCGCCGCGCTCGAGATAGGCCTCGACCACCAGCCGGAAGATCGTCGCGCATGCGGTCGGTGAGCTCGCTGATCGGGCTGCGGTCATGCGCGGCGCATCTAGGATTGACGCCGCTGCCCGGTCTACGTGAGCGCGGCTAAGGCGTCGCCAACTCATCGAAGGAGACATCCATGCGCCCAGTCCGGACGCGCCCCCGACCAGATGCGCGAGCATCGTCTTCGAGCCCGGCTTCACCCGCCATGCCGAAGGCAGCTGCCTGGTCAGCTTCGGCGACACGCGCGTGCTGTGCACCGCCTCGGTCGAGGACAAGGTCCCGCCCTTCCTGCGCGGCAAGGGCCAGGGCTGGGTCACCGCCGAATATGGCATGCTGCCGCGCGCCACCCACACCCGCGGCAACCGCGAGGCGGCCAAGGGCAAGCAGTCGGGCCGGACGCAGGAAATCCAGCGGCTGATCGGCCGCTCGCTGCGCGCCGTCGTCGACCTGCCAGAAGCTCGGCGAGCGCCAGATCATCGTCGATTGCGACGTCATCCAGGCCGACGGCGGCACCCGCACCGCGGCCATCTCCGGCGCCTGGGTCGCGCTGCGCATCGCGGTCGACAAGCTGCTCGCCGAGCAAGGCCGATCGCCGCCGACCCGATCCGCAGCAAGGTCGCGGCGGTCAGCTGCGGCATCCACGACGGCACCGCGGTGCTCGACCTCGATTATGATCGAGGACAGCGACGGCCGGCTGCGACGGCAATTTCGTGCTGACCGGCGACGGCAGCATCGTCGAGGCGCAGGTCACCGCCGAGGGCGAATGCTATCGACGAGGAAGGCCTGCTGCGCCTGCTGCGCCTCGCCCGGATCGGCTGCGCCGAGATCTTCGCCGCGCAGCGACAAGGCGGCCGGCCGATGAGGAAGATCGGCCCGGCAAGCTGGTCATCGCCACCCACAATGCGGGCAAGCTGCGCGAAATCGCGGAGCTGCTCGGCGCCGCTACGGCATCGAGCTGCGTCGGCGCCGCCGAGCTCGACCTGCCCGAGCCCGAGGAGATCGGCAACACCTTCGTCGACAATGCCGACCTGAAGGCGCGCGAGGCGGCCGACCTGTCCGGCCTGCCCGCGCTCGCCGACGACAGCGGCCTGTGCGTCGACGCGCTCGACGGCCGGCCGGGCATCTTCTCCGCGCGCTGGGCCGAGCGACGCAGTCGCCCGGCAGACCGGCGACGTCGAGGCCGGCGCGATTGGAGCGCGTCTGGCGCGAGGTCGAGGCGGCTGGCGGCCGGCGCCGAAGCCGGCCGCGACGCCCATTTCGTCTGCGCGCTGGCGGTCTGCTGGCCGGACGGCGGGCAGCGAATGCTTCGAAGGCCGGGTCGACGGCACGCTGGTCTGGCCGCCGCGCGGCGACCGCGGCTTCGGCTACGACCCGATGTTCGTGCCCGCCGGCCACGACCGCACCTTCGGCGAGATGGACCCGGCCGAGAAGCACGCGCATCAGCCACCGCGCCGATGCGTTCCGCAAGCTGGTGGCGGCCTTGCTGTGATCGCCGTCATGCCAGCGAAGGCTGGCATCCCGGGGGGTGAAGAACGGCCGCGCCTTTCGCCCGTCGGGGCCCCAGCCTGCGCTGGGGCGACGCTCGCCCTCTACGTCCACTGGCCGTTCTGCGTCTCCAAATGCCCCTATTGCGACTTCAACAGCCACGTCCGCGAGTCGATCGACCAGGACGGCGTGGCGCGAGGCGCTTGCTCGCCGACCTCGCCTGGGAGGCCGCGGCCTGTCCCGGGCCGCCGGCTCACCTCGATCTTCTTCGGCGGCGGCACGCCCGTCGCTGATGGAGCCGGCGACGGTCGCGGCGCTGATCGAGGCGGCGCGAGCGCCATTGGGGCCTGGCGCCGGACGTCGAGATCACGCTCGAGGCCAATCCCTCCTCGGTCGAGGCGGCGCGCTTCGCCGACCTCGCCGCCGCCGGGGTCAACCGGGTCTCGCTCGGCCTGCAGTCGCTCGACGACGGCGCGCTTCGCTTCCTCGGCCGCGCCCATGACGCGGCCGAGGGGCTGGCCGCGCTGGCGACGGCGCAGAGCTGCTTCGACCGGGTCAGCTTCGACCTGATCTACGCGCTTGCCCGGCCAGAGACGAGGCGGCCTGGGCGGCGAGCTCGACCGCGCGCTCGGCTTCGGCACCGGCCATCTCTCGCTCTACCAGCTGACCATCGAGCCCGGCACGCGCTTCGCGGCGATGGCGGCCACGCGGCGAGCTCGAGCCGCGCGATCCGGACGAGGCGGCGGCGCCTCTACGAGCTGACCCAGGAGATGACCGAGGCCGCGGGCCTTCCCGCCTACGAAATCTCCAACCACGCCCGCCCCGGCGAGGAGAGCCGCCACAACCTCGCTTACTGGCGCTACCGCGACTATGCTCGGGGTCGGCCCCGGCGCCCACGGCCGGCGCGGCGGCGCGCGCGACGCTGCGCCACCGCAAGCCGGAGAACTGGCTCGCCGCCCTCGCCCGCAACGGCCACGGCCTCGCCGAGGAGACGCCGCTGACGCCGGCGAGGAACGGGCGACCGAGGCGCTGCTGATGGGGCTGCGGCTGAGCGAAGGGGTGGAGCTGGCGACGGTGCGGGACGGCGTCGAATTTCGGCGCGGTGGAGCGGCTTGAGCGGCAGGGGCTGCTTGAGCGGACCCGGGATCGGCTGGTCGTTGTACCCGACGGGCCGGCTGCTGCTCGACGCGATCCTCGCCGAGATCGCCCTCTAAACCCCTCTCCCGTCCTTACGGGAGAGGAGGGGCCCGCCGCGAAGCGGTGGGAGGTGAGGGTCTGTACCGCTGAGTCGGCAAGACCCTCACCTCCCAAGCCTTCGGCTTGGGCCCCTCCTCTCCGCCAAAAGCGGAGAGGAATATCAGTCGAAGCTCCGCGGCGCCGGCGACACGATGATCGTCCCCGCCGCCGTGACCTCGCGCACCTCCAGCGAGCGCTCGGCGATCCCGTTCGCGGCCGAAGCGGAACGCGCCGTCGACCCCGGCGAAGCCGGCCGGATCGCGAAGCTCGCGCTCCGGGAAGGGCCGGCCGAGCCGCCAGTTCTTGGCGATCCGCACCGTCAGCAGCACGGCGTCGTAGCCGAGGCTGGCGAGCCGGTAGGGATTGGCGCCGTAGCGGGCGCGGTAGCGGGTGCGGAGCTGGTTGAACATCGTTGTCCGAGACGCTGGCATACCAGGCGCCGCGAAGCGCCGCGGTGCGGCCGAGGCCGGTCTCGGTCGCCCACAGCTCGGTGCCGAGCAGCCGGACCCCGCGCGAGGCGCCGGTCTTGAGCAGCGGCGCGGCCGGCGGCGGCGCTCCGGCCGCCGTCGGCGATCAGCACCGCGTCGTAGCCGCCCTGGGCGTTGAGCCGGCCGACCGCGGTCCTGCAGGCCCGCCGGGCCGGCGTCGTAAGCCTGCATCGCGACCAGCCGGCCGCCGCTCCGCTCGACGCTGTCGATCATCGCCTGCGAGGCGCGGCGGCCGTAGACGCCCGGTCGGGGTCAGCGCCGCCGAACCGCTCGAGCCCCGCGCTCGCGGGCGTAGGCCGACGACCCGGGCGATCGACTGGCCGGGCGTGAAGCCCATCAGATAGACGCCGTTGCCGGCGACGCTGGCGTCGTTCGAGAAGCTGATCACCGGGACGCCGGCGCGCGCGCGCGACCGGCGCGACGGCGCGGACGTCCTCGGCGAGCAGCGGGCCGAGGAACAGGCCGTTGCCGTCGGCGAGCGCCTGGTTGGCGGCGGCCGCGGCGCCGCCGCGGGCGGTGTCGTAGACGGTGATCCGGATGCGCTCGCCGCCGGTGTCGAGCAAGGCGAGGTTGGCGGCGTTGGCGATCGACTGGCCGACTCCGGCATTGGCGCCGGAGGTCGGCACCAGCACGGCGACCCGGTTGCGGGTCTCCTCCGGCGGCAGGCGGGGCCCGGCTCCTCCTCCGGAACCGCCTCCGCCTCGGGCTGGACCGGCTCGGGAACCCGCTCGGGCCGGGCCTTGGGCACCAGCTGGCAGCCGCCCAGCGCCAGCGCCAGCGCCGCCGTCATGCCGAGGCCGAGGAAAGAGCGCCGCGCTTGCGACCCGGGGGATTGCTCTGCCATGACCCTCTTCCTCATGAACGCGCTGCCCCCCGGCCTCTATATCGTCGCGACCCCGATCGGCAATCTTTCCGATCTCAGCGCCGCGCGCGGCCGACGTCCTCGCCCGGGCCGACCTGATCGCGGTCGAGGACAGCCGGGTCACCGCCAAGCTGCTCGCCCATATCGGCGTCAAGCGGCCGATGCTCCCCTATCACGACCATAATGCCGAGCGGGTGCGGCCGCAGCTGATCGAGCGGATGCAGAGCGGCGCGGTAGCGCTGGTCTCCGACGCCGGCACGCCGCTCATCTCCGACCCGGGCTACAAGCTGGTGCGCGACGCCCGCGCGGCCGGCATCCCGGTGACCACCATCCCCGGCCCCTCCGCCGTCGTCGCCGCGCTGACCCTGGCCGGCCTGCCGACCGACCGCTTCCTGTTCCTCGGCTTCCTCCCGGCCAAGGCCGGCGCCAAGGCGGCGGCGATCGCCGAGGTCGGCGCAGGTCCGAGCGACCCTGGTCCTCTACGAGAGCGGCCCGCGCCTCGCCGCCACCCTCGCGCGCCCTCGGCGACGGGCCTCGGCGACCGCGAGGCGGCGGTGGCGCGCGAGATCAGCAAGAAGTTCGAGGAGACGGTGACCGGCACGCTCGTCCGAGCTCGCCGGGCGCTATGCCGAGGCCCCGCCGAAGGGCGAGATCGTCATCGTCGTCGCCCCGCCGGGCGAGGCCGAGGCCGCCGGCGAGGCGGAGATCGACGCGGCGCTTCGCGAGGCGATGGGCCGGCTCTCCGCCGTCCCGCGCCGCGGCCGAGGTCGCCGAGAGGCTCGGGCGTGCCGAGGCGCCAGGCCTACGAGCGGGCGCTCAGGCTCAAATGACCCGGCAGCGGGCGGAGCGCGGCGGCCGGCGGGCGGAGCGGCTCGCCGCCCTCTGGCTCCAGCTCAAGGGCTGGAAGATCCTCGGCCGCCGGGTCCGCACCCCGGTCGGCGAGGTCGACCTCGTCGCCCGCCGCGGCCGGACCGTCGCCTTCGTCGAGGTCAAGGCGCGGGCGACGGCCGAGGAGGCCGGCT
The DNA here is from genome assembly GCA_963716155.1 of uncultured Alphaproteobacteria bacterium. Taxonomy (GTDB): domain Bacteria; phylum Pseudomonadota; class Alphaproteobacteria; order Sphingomonadales; family Sphingomonadaceae; genus Allosphingosinicella. The sequence goes on along the minus strand of OY970297.1, from coordinate 16,729 downwards.
TCGCGCTCGACGAATATCGGCTGCGGCGGGTCGCCGCGGCCGCCGAGGCGCTCGCCCAGCGCTACGCCCGCGCCGGCGACGACATCCGCATCGACGCGATCTTCATCGTTCCCGCGCCGCCTGCCCCGGCACCTGGCCAACGTCTGGCACGGGATGACAGCGCTCGCCCCGCCCCGCTAAGCGCCCGCCGATGAGCCTGCGCGTCGCCGTCCAGATGGATCCCCTCGAAGGGATCAACATCGCAGGGGATTCGACCTTCGCGATCATGCTCGGCGCGCAGGAGCGCGGCCACGCCTTGTTCCATTACCGGGCCGAGGACCTCAGCTACACGAGGGGCGCCTCTGGACGATGGCGCAGCCGGTGACGGTGCAGCCGGTCGAGGGCGATCATTTCACGCTGGGCGACCACCTCCTCCTCGATCTCGGCCGCGACGTCGACGTCGTGCTGATGCGCCAGGACCCGCCCTTCGACCTCGGCTACATCACCGCCACCCACCTGCTCGAGCGCATCCAGGGGGAGACGCTGGTCGTCAACGACCCCGCCTCGGTCCGCAACGCGCCGGAGAAGATCTGGGTGCTCGATTTCGCCCGCTTCATGCCGCCGACGCTTCTCACCCGCTCGCTCGGCGCCGCCCGCAAATTCCTCGAGCGAGCATGGCGAGATCGTCGTCAAGCCGCTCCACGGCAATGCCGGCAAGGCGGTCTTCAAGGTCGGCCGCGACGGCGCCAACCTCGCCTCGCTGATCGAGATGTTCAACACCGCCTATCGCGAGCCGCACGTCGTCCAGGCCTTCGTCCCCGAGATCGCCGAGGGCGACAAGCGCATCGTCCTCGTCGACGGCGAGGTGGCCGGCGCGATCAACCGGATCCCCGGCGCGGGCGAGATCCGCTCGAACCTCGCGGTCGGCGGCACCGCGGCGAAGACCGAGCTGACCGAGACGCGAGCGCGAGATCTGCGCCGCGCTCGGCGCCCGAGCTCAAGGCGCGCGGCCTGCTCTTCGTCGGAATCGACGTGATCGGCGGCAAATGGCTGACCGAGATCAACGTCACCTCGCCGACCGGGATCGTCGCCATCGACAGGTTCAACGGCACCGACACGCCGGCCCTCATCTGGGACGCGATCGAAGCGAAGCTCGGCATGAGCTCATGGGCGACTGGACGATCCGCCTGATCGATCAGACGGGCTATGTCGGCATCTTCCTGCTGATGTTCCTCGAGACGATCTTCCCGCCGATCCCGTCCGAGGTGATCATGCCGGTCGCCGGCGTCCGCGCCGCCCGCGGCCCGCTCACCCTGTGGGGCGTGATCGCCAGCGGCACCGGCGGAGCGATGCTCGGCAACCTCTTCTGGTACGCCCTCGCCCGGGTGATCGGGATGAAGCGCTTCCGGCCGTTCATCGAGAATTACGGCCGCTGGCTGACGATGGACTGGGACGATGTCGAGAAGGCGGAGAAGCTGTTCGGCCGGTTCGGCGGCACGATCGTCTCGGTCGGCCGGATGCTTCCGACCATCCGCTCGGTCATCTCGATCCCGGCCGGCCTGCTCAGCATGCGCCTCAAGACCTTCCTGATCTGGTCGACGCTCGGCACCGCCGCCTGGACCGCGATCCTCGCGACCGCCGGCTGGGGCCTCGGAATGGCCTTCGACGACGTCGAGAAGATACTGGGCCCGCTGTCGACCGCGATCATCGTCCTGATCGTCGCCGCCTACCTCTGGCGCCAGCTCACCTGGCGCAGGCGGCATCCGTAACCGTCATTGCGAGCGAAGCGAAGCAATCCAGGCTGAGTTCGCAAGAGACGCCGCAGCCGGATTGCCGCGTCGCTCCGCTCCTCGCAATGACGGCTCATTGAACCTAAAATGGACTTCCGTGACAGCGTGGAGGGCGGCCCTTTTTCGAACCCAAAACCCAGAAAAACCAAAGGCGGCCCGTTAGGACCGCCTTGGCGCTTAGTTCCCTTGCGGGAAACGGACACTCCCCGGGGGGAGGCCGCAGGTGCTCCCTATATAGATGCCCAATCATGGACATTCAACTAATTTTTGAGACGCCGGGAGGTTCCTAGGGCGCGGGGGCAGGATCGGCGGGGGGAGGCGTTGACGGTACCGGAAGCCACGAAAGGACCACACGTAGCATATCGTCAAACTCAGCCTCGGGCACCTTCACAATGCCGCCCTTGTCCGGAAGGAGCCTGCTGACAGCTACAGTCGTCACCTTGTCGCAGATCGCCCAGGCAGCGCGACCGTCGATAGTCGTTTGCAGAGGAAAGGCCCATCTGTTGCCCGGTTGCGCCTGTGTCGAGCAGGGGACGACTGTGACCGCGCCATGAAGCGTGTTTTTGAACGAGAGGATCACGACAGGCCGCCGCTTCCAGAACTCAGGAAGCTGCGCGTCTAACGGAAAATCGCACCAATAAAGCTGGCGGATTTTCGGAGCGGCGACGAGGCGCGGGGCGACCTTGGGGGGCGGGTCTTGCTGGTGAGCGGTCATTAGGAGCTATCAATCCTCGGTTTTCACCAAGCGCAGCTTAGGCGCTCCCCGGCGATTCTGCCTGCGCTTCGCCAGCTCAGCCTTATCCTTCATCTCAGCGACCTTTTCCTCGGCAAAGGGCTTCGCGGCCTTAATCAGACCGTCGAGATGATAGATGTTGGTCTTGCTTCCGACATCGGTCCGGCGTTCCTCGCGCCGGATGTAACCCGCCGCCTCAAGCGCAGCGACGTGCTTCTGGATCGTGCGCGGGTGCACGTCCATCGCTCTCGCCATCGTGCTTTTGGACGGAAAAGGCTTTCCTTCCGCCGTCCACCACTTGCTGGCGAGGTAAAGGACAATGTTCAGATCGAGCGGCGTCAGGCCGAGTTGGCGCTGATTTTCAATGATGACGCTAGGCAGCGCCGTCCAGCCCGCATCCATTAGCAGCTTAGACCATTTCTTTTCGTTTGTGCGGAGATCGGCATTGCTGCCCGTTTGCTTTTTCGTCGTCATCGGAGTAGTCCTTTCGTGGCCCCGATATGTCCCTGTTTCGCGCGGGATTCAAGTTTAGCCGGGAGGCGCTAGGGGCTAGGGGGGAAGCCCGTAGGGTCGCCCCCTCCCTAGCCATTGAAAGCCCGGGGAGGGGAGCCCGCAGGGGCCCACGAATCAGGATCATCCGTCAATCAGGACGCCATGTAAGCCCATATTCCTGTCCGATAACCGAGTAGCCCATAGCGGGGAGCCCGAGGAGCCTCCCCCTGCCCGTGATTTTGATGGCCTCTCACGCCCGCGGATGGGCGTTTCGGTAGACGTCCATCAGGTGGGCCGCGTCGACGGCGGTGTAGATCTGCGTGGAGGACAGGCTGGCGTGGCCGAGCAGCTCCTGGAGCGAGCGCAAATCGGCGCCGCGGCCGAGCAGATGGGTGGCGAAGCTGTGGCGAAGGGCGTGCGGCGTGGTCCGGTCGGAGAGGCCGAGGCGGGCGCGGGCGCGCCGCACCACCCGCCGGATCATCTCGCCGTTGAGCGGACCGCCGCGGGCGCCCCGGAACAGGGGCTCGTCGCGCTCCGGCCGATAGGGGGAGAGCGCCAGATAGGTCTCGATCGCGGCGCGGACCGGCGCCAGCAGCGGCACGATCCGGGTCTTGGCCCTCTTGCCGGTGACGCTCAGAGCCTCGCCGAGGGGAAGCGCCGCGCCGGTCAGGCCGAGCGCCTCGGCGACCCGAAGGCCCGAGCCGTAGAGCAGCAGCAGAACCGCATAATCGCGCGCCGCGATCCACTCGGCGCTCGCCTCCTCGCCCGCCTCCTCGGCGAGGGCGACGACGTCGTCGGGCGCGACCGGCCGGGGAACGCTGCGCGGCCGCTTCGGGCCCTTGAGGCGGGGCAGGCTGGGCTCCCCGCACCGCTCGGCCGCGGCGAAGGCGAGGAAGCCGCGCACCGCCGAGAGCTCGCGGGCGGCCGAGCTGTTGCCGAGCCCCTCGCCGCGCCGGTGGGCGAGGAAGGCGCGCAGGTCCTTCGCCTCGAGCGCGGCAAGGCCGGGCCCGTCGACGGCGCCGCCGAGATGCCCGGCGAGGAAGGCGATCAGGCGATGCGCGGTCGCGGCGTAGGCGCGGACGGTATGGGGGGACCGGCGTCGGTCCCGCGCGAGGTGGTGCTGCCAGCGCAGGGCGGTGGCGGCGGCCGGGTGGCCGCCTAGGGAATCAGCCACCGGCCCATCGAGCGGGTCAGCACCCGGCCGAGGAACATCAGAAGCTCCGAGCCGTGGCGGGTCTCGAACCCCTGCGCCTCGCGCTGGCCGAGCGCGAGCAGGCCGCTCGGCAGCGGCGGCTCGCTGTCGAGCCGGACCAGCGCCTCGGCCCGGATCAGCTCGCAGGCCGGTCCGAACAGGGGATGGCCTCGGCCGACCCCGCGGAGCACGACTCCGTCGAGCCCGTCGAGCGAGCGGCGGATGACCCGGGCGTCGACGAACTGCAGGCCCGACGCGTCGGCGCGAACGCCCTTGTCGCCGGCGAACAGGGCGACGGCGACGGCGTCGAGGCCGAGGATCTGCGGCCATTCCTGGGTGACGATGTGGATGAGATGGTCGAAACCTTCGGCCTCGATCGCCGCCAGCACCGCCTCGTGGATCGAGGCGACCGCGCCGGAGTGGCCGCGGGCGAAGGCGATGAGGTCCTGATTGGCCTCCTCCGCCGCCGCGACCCGGGCGCGAAGCTTGGCCACCGCCCGGTCCTCGAAGTTGATCACCTTGCCCATGCCCCCGAAGCTAAACCGAACAAGGTTAATAAGCTACGCCCTTCCCGCCCCCGCCGTCATTCCGGCAAAACCCGCAACCCGGGGCCACGGCCGCCCGAGCCCCGCCCGGTCCGAACCGCGGTAATTCGGCGTCGGACACCGATTTAGACCCGGCGCCCAGGCCCCCCGGCCGTCATCCCGACGAGGGCCGCCCGGCATTCGCGGGGACGACGCCTCTTGCAAGGCGCCGATGTTCGTACTATGTTCCGTTTTGGCTCTTTGACATCACAGGCTTCGATCCGAATGCGAGATCCCGACACCGAAGTTGGTCGGCAAGTTGACACCACCGACTCCACGGCCCCGAAAAATCGGCGCGACTTGCGTCCACTTCGTCCACTTCGTCCGATTCCGGACAGTGCGCGGGGGCCTCAGCCGATCTTCTGCCCCGTCTTCGCCCAGTCGGCGAGGAAGCCCTCGATGCCCTTGTCGGTCAGCGGGTGCTTGAACAGCTGGCGGATGACGGCGGGCGGCGCGGTCATCACGTCGGCGCCGATCATCGCCGACTGGAGGACGTGGATCGGGTGGCGGATGCTGGCGACGAGGATCTGGGTCTCGAAATCGTAATTGTCGTAGATGGTGCGGATCTCGGAGATGATCTGCATCCCGTCGAAGCCGGTGTCGTCGTGGCGGCCGACGAAGGGCGAGATGAAGGTCGCTCCGGCCTTGGCGGCGAGAAGCGCCTGGTTGGCGGTGAAGCACAAGGTGACGTTGACCATCGTCCCCTCGCCGGTCAGCGCCTTGCAGGTCTTGAGGCCGTCGATGGTGAGCGGCACCTTGACCGCGATGTTGGGGGCGATCTTCCGAAGCACGTCCGCCTCGCGCATCATCTCCTTGTGATCGAGCGCGACCACCTCGGCCGAGACCGGTCCCGTGACGATGCCGCAAATCTCCCTCACCACCTCGAGGAAGTCGCGGCCCGCCTTGTGGACCAGCGACGGATTGGTGGTGACCCCGTCGAGCAGGCCGGTCTCGGCGAGATCGCGGATTTCGGCGGTGTCGGCGGTGTCGACGAAGAATTTCATGGGGGGTCGCGTCCTTGGAACGGGGAGTGCCGGTGAGAAACCGTTCGGGCTGAGCCTGTCGAAGCCCTCTCTTTCGGTCAAGGCCAAGGCTAAGGAAAGGGCTTCGACAAGCTCAGCCCGAACGGTGCATGGCGGGCGTGCGATCAAGGATGAGAAGGCGCGGACTTGGCGACCGGAGATCAGCGAGGCGGCCTGAACCGGGCGATCTGGGCGATCGCTTTGCCCTCGATGCTGACCAACGTCGCCACCGCTTTGTTCGGGCTCGCCGACCTGTGGGTGATCGGCCAGCTCGGCCAGGCCGAGCCCCAGGCCGGGGTCGAGCTCGGCGCCAAGTTCATGATGGGCCTGCTCATCGTCTTCAACTTCCTGAGGACCGGGACGATCGCCCTCACCGCCCAGGCGGCCGGCCGCGGCGACGAGGATGCTCAGGCGGCGACCCTGGCGAGGGCGCTGGGCGTGTCGCTGGCGATCGGGCTGGCCCTGCTGGCTCTGAAGCCGCTGATCGTGCCGTGGGGGATGGACCTGCTCCACGCCCGAGGCGGGATCGCGCGCGAGGCCGGCCTCTACGTCGGCATCCGCTATTGGGGCGGCCTGCTGTGGCTCGCCAACGTGGCCCTGATGGGCTGGCTGATCGGCCGGCGCCGGGTGCGCCCGGTGCTGTGGACCGAGATCGGCTCCAACCTCGTCCATGTCGGGCTCGACCTGCTGTTCGTGCTCGCCTTCGGCTGGGGCGTCGCGGGAGTCACCGCCGCGACCCTGATGTCGGAAGGCGGCAAGACGCTCGCGCTCCTCGCCGTGACCGCGCGCGAGCCGCCGGCGCGCTCGGCGCTGGCCGCGGCCCGGCGGCGCCAGACCTGGAGCGCGGCGGCGATGGGCGCCCTGTTCCGGCTGAACCGCGACCTCTTCCTGCGCACCCTGCTGCTGACCGGAGCGATCCTCCTCCTCACCCGGCAGGGCGCCCAGCAGGGGGCCCTGGTGCTGGCGGCCAACGGCATCCTCTACCAGCTGTTCATCCTCTCGGCGCTGATCCTCGACGGCTTCGAGAGCGCCGCCCAGGTGCTGTGCGGCGAGGCGGTCGGAGCCAGGGACCGCGGCCGCTTCGACGCCCTGGTCCGGCGGCTGGTGCTGTGGGGCCTGGGCGGAGGCGCGCTGTTCAGCCTCTTCTACGCCCTTCTCGGAGAGCGCTTCGCGGCCAGCTTCAGCACCGACCCGGCGGTGGTCGCGACGACTCTGGAATATGCCCCGTGGGCGGTGCTTCTGCCGCTGCTCGGGGTCACCTCCTACGTCTTCGACGGAGTCTATATCGGCGCCACCTGGACCCGGGCCATGCTCCTGACCATGGCGGCGGCGATCGCCGTCTATGCGGCCCTGCTGTTCGCCGCCGCGCCGCTCGGCAATCACGGCCTGTGGCTCGCCTTCAGCCTGTTCCTGGCGGCGCGAGCCGCCGCCCAGGCCGTCCTTCTGCCGAGGCTTCGGAGCGCGACTTTCGACTAACCGAGCGTCCCGAGCGCACCCGCCAGCACCGGATCGCCGCTCGCCCCCGGGTCGGCCCGGATCGCGGCCTCCTCGCGGCCGATGGCGCGGTAGATGGCGGCGGAGGTCTTGCGGGCGACGTCGGCCTGCAAGCCGACGAAGTTGATCCCGGTCGCCACCTGCAGCACGCGCTGGACGACCCCGTTCTCGGCGAGCCGGAGCGCCTGGCCGACTTCGGGGAAGACGGCGTCGAAGAGGCGCTCGCCGATCGCCCGCGAGAGGTGGTCGGTCGCCGCGGTCGGGCCGCCGCGGACGATCGCCAGCGCGTCGGTGATCGTCATGTCGCGGATCGAATCGTAGACGAGCGGAGCGGCCCGCTCGGCCCCTTCCCGGGCGGCGTCGTTGACGACCCGAAGCAGCCGTTCCTGCACCGCCTTCGTCCCGAGCGCGATCGCCAGCGCCCTCGTCACCCCGCTGCCGCCGAGCTGGGGCGGAAGCTCGATCCGGGCGAGGTCGTCGCGGAAGAATCCTTCGTCGGCGAGGAGCCGGGCGAAGGCGCGCTGCGAGGACAGAGTGAGAAGGCGCCGGACCGCATCCTCGAGGTTCAACAGGTCGCCGAGCCGGGTCGCGCAGCCGGGAAGAGCGAGCAGCGGCAGGGCGAGGCCGGCGGCGATCAGGCGGCGGCGGGAAAGCTCCATGTCATCCTCTTGCGGTCGCGACGGAGCGGTAACGAGGCTCCGGCGGGCTTGTTGCATCGAGAATTCACTCGAATCCCCTGAGCTTTTGCGCAAGTCGTTCAGTACGCTTGCGTAATAACATAGGTGGGTCATTGCAACATTATGATAAGTTAGGAACGGGGATATCCCTCTGGGAATATATCATGACACAGGTGACGAAGGCGGTCAGCGACACGACGAGCAGACTTTTCATCGGCTTCAACAGCGTCGCGGGCGAGATGCTCCAGGCGAGCGCGGTCACAGGCGACTATTTTGAGGAGGGCATCGAATCCAACGTCACCATCAAGGTGTGCGAGAGCCTCGAAGAGCTGGCGCAGGGGCTGCAGATCGACGCCTCGATGTCGGTCAGCTTCCTCAAGGCGGCCAACTTCAGCGCCAAGATGAGCTTCATGAGAAGCCTCAAGTTGACGGAGCACAGCCTCAGCATCGTCGTCCACATCGCCAAGGGAGTCGGTCGCTGGTTAGTCAAGAAGGTTGCTTTGACTCCGGAAGCGAAGGCAAAGCTGCCCGCCGTGGGTGACGATGCGGCGGCAGAGGAATTCGTCCGCACATACGGCGATTCCTATATCAGCGCAGTGGCTCTGGGCGGCGAATATTATGCCGTCTACACCTTCCGAACGACGACCAAAGAAGAGCAGAGCAAGCTCTCGGCGGAGCTCAAGGCAGGGGGTGTCTACAGCGGCGTCACCGCCGGGACGGAAGTGCAGACGAAGATCACGAATTTCCTGAAAAGCACGAATGTGCGATCGTCCTTCGAGCAGCAGATCACCGGAATCACGGGAATAAACCTGCCGACCTCGGACAAGATGATCCAATTCGCGCTCGAATTCTCGGGGAAGAAGATGAATTCGCCGGTGATGACCGACTTCGCGGTCGCGCGGTACGAGAACGTCGAGAATTTCGGACGCGGTTTCGCCACGGTGGCCAGGAACCGCAACCACTTCACCGACAAAGGCGGCGTGCTGGCCAGTCTCGCGCGCCTCAACGGCGTTGCGCACCAGATCGACCAGCTGCTGGACATCTACAAGGTCTACAAGTTCGAGGACCCCGACCTCGAGAAGCTCGACAAGCTGGTGGACGCGGATCTGGCGACGATCGACGCCCAGATCGACGCCTGGCGCGACAATCCGTTGGGAAAATTCTCCAAGCCCGTCCTGCCGTCGGTGGCCGTCGGCGAACCGCGGCTTGCCTACAGCGTCGGGCCGATCGCTGCGTTCGGCGGCGAGTCCGGCCCGCCCTTCGAGTTCATGACGGTCGGCGACGCGTTCCACGACCGGGTGCGGATCGAATGGATCCAGCTCGCGGACGGCGATTATGGCGATTATAAAGTGATGCGCGGGATCGCGATCGGCTATGCTTCCGACAAGGGGAAGTGGACGAAGCTTCATGGCCATGGCCACAAGGGGAACACCCGGAGGAAACTCAACTTCGAAGGCTTTTTCCCCTCGATGCTGACTATTCGCCACGGCGGGTTCGTCGACGCGATCGAGCTCACGCTCCAGAACGATGATTCGACCTCCGCCGGCGGCCCAGGCGGGGTCACGGCGGTATGGAAGCCGCCGAAGGGCGGGGTGGTGCTCGGCTTTGCCGGGCGGGCGGGGGAGGTTCTCGACCAGATCGCGATCGTCCACGGCTCGCTCAAGCCGGCCCAATATTCCCGGCCGCGCCGAAACACCCGGCCAAGGCAGGCCCCCGCGGCCTGAGCGGCGCTGCCGGACCTGCTGCAGACCGCGTAAAGTCGCCTAGGGCTGGCCGCCGCTGGCCTTCAGCAAATTCGCGAACTCGCGGCGGGTGCGCGGGCCGTGGGTGGCGAAGCTCGGATTGGGCCGTTCCGCATAAGCGGCACGGCTGCGAGCCACCGCGTCGTGCTGGCCCTCGGCGGCGAGCTTGCCGGCGTCCAGCTTGTACGGCTTCGCGGCGTTGAGGCCGAACACCTTGCGCCTGAGCTTCGCGGTGATCTCGGGATAGCCGTGGGCGTCGCGCAGGGCTTCGGAGATCTGGAAGGCGCGGAAGGCCTGGATCTGGTCCTGGGGCGAGCCGTACCAGATCGAATCGGTGCCCCACAGGACATTGTCCTCGCCGACATATTTGAACAGCTTGCCGAGCAGGTGGGCGGCGCTGTCCGGGTCGCGGGTCGAGACGAAGCGCCAGGTCGAGCCCAGCTCGGCATAGACGTTGGCGTTGCGGCCCACTCCCGCCTTCCTGAGCGAGGTGATCAGCGAGTCGACGCCGTCGGTCCGAGCCTCGTCGTACGGCCCCTCCTTCTCCCCGGCGACATAGCCCGAATGGTAGATGAGGAAGTTCATGTCGGGGAAGCGCTTCGCGATCGGGTCCGATGTCGCGGCAGGTCGAATGCTCGTAGCTCCTCGGGCCGAACGGCAGGCCCTTGTGGATGGCGATGTTGCGGATGCCGAGCTTGCGCGCCTTCTCGACGAAGGCGATGCCGACGTCGTCGGTCATCCAGAAGCCCTGCCCGCTCGGCCCCCATTGGGTGTAGGTCTTGAACGCGCTGACCCCGAAGCCGGCGAGCCGCTCCATGTCCTCGACGTCGCCGGGCTGGTTGGGATTGACCCGGCCGTGGAGCATCAGCCGCTTCGATGCCTTCCATCTTGTCGACGATCTCGCGGGTCGCCGCCGCCTCCTCGATGGTCAGCGGCTCGCCCTCGCGCGACGAGGGGACGAAGGAGAGGACCATGAGGTCGGTGTCGGAATCGAGGAAGACGTCCTTGATGAACTCGGTCGGGCCGAGGCAGTTGAGATAGGCGCGCTCGCCGGGCTGGCCGGCGAGGCCGCATTGCGCCTTCTCGAAGCTCGACAGCGGCTTCGCGCCCGGCGGGCACGTTCTTCAGCCAGGCGCCGGTCGGGTTCACGAAATGGCCCTGGACGTCGAAGATCCATTCCTTCTTGCCGAGCTCGGCGGCGGCGAGCTGCGGCTCGCTCGCGGCGTCGGCGCTGAGCGCGAAATAGCCGCCGGTGCGCCCGGCCGCGGCGTGGGCGGCGTTGAAGGCGAGCAGGGTCGAGGCGGCGCCGCAGGCGGAGACGAGGAAGTCGCGGCGGCGAAGGCCGAGCCGGCGGGCGAGGTCCGCCGGCCCGCTCCGAGGCGAGCGCCCGCGCGCGAAGCAGGCTCGCATCGAGCGGGATCGGCACGAACTCGCCGTTGGAGGTCGAATCGAGCTTGATGGGAAGGCGCCGGCCTTCCGGGTCGAGATCGTTCATGGCCGCCTCCTCGATGGGGACAGGTACCGGTACCTGTCCCCAAATGCGGGGCGGTGGCAAGCGGGGCCGGGCAGCTTCGCAATCGCCGTCAAGCGATCGCCTCGAAATGGACGACCTCCGGCTCCAGCTCGAGCAGGAAATCCGGGTCGAAATCGTAATATTTGGCGGCCGCCATATCCTCGCCGGCGAAGCGGCGGATCGCCGACTCGTCCTCCCACAGGGTGAACATCTCGACATGGACGATGTCGTCCTCGGCGCGGTGCAGGCACCAGGCGCCGCGATTGCCCTCGGTCGAGCGATAGTCGGGCAGAGCGACCTCGCGCATCAAGGCGAGATATTCCTCCGCTTTCGAGGCCGGAACCCGGCCGTGCCAGCGGCGTGCGATCATCAGCGCCTCCGACAATTCCCCTCTCCCGCCCTTCGCGGGAGAGGAGGGGCCCAAGCGAAGCTTGGGAGGTGAGGGTCTGTAGCACGGACTCGGCAAGACCCTCACCTCCCACCGCTGCGCGGTGGGCCCCTCCTCTCCCGTGAAGAACGGGAGAGGAATGCCATTACCGCATGCCTGCACCCTGCCGGTTGCGTTTCGCTCCCCGCGACTCGATCTAGGCGGGGATGAACCGCTGCCGAGTCCTCCTGCTCAATGCCGCGATCGGGCCGCTCGACTATCGCGTGCCGCAGGGCATGGAGGTCGGCCCGGGCTCGATCGTGCTCGCTCCGCTCGGCCCGCGGCAGCTGACCGGCGTGGTCTGGGAGGAGGACCGGCTCGAAGCCGAGTCGGTCGGCGACAATCGCCTCAGGCCGCTCGTCGCCGCCTACGACCTGCCGCCGCTCGCCGAGCCGCTCCGGCGGCTGATCGAGTGGACCGCCGATTACTACCTCGCCCCGCTCGCCTCGGTGCTGCGCATGGCCCTGGCTTCGGCCAGCGCCCTGGAGGGCGGGCGGACGGTCACCGAATATCGCCTGACCGGCTTCGTCCCCGAACGGCTGACCGCCCCTCGCGCCCAGGCGCTGGAGCGGATCGGCGAGCGGCAGGGGCTGGTGCGCGAGCTGGCGATCGCGGCGGGGGTCTCGGACGGGGTGATCCGGGGCCTCGTCAAGGCGGGCGCGATCGAGGCGGTCGAAGTCTCGGTCGACGACCCCTTCCCGCTCCCCGACCCGGATCACGATCCGCCCGAGCTGGAGCTGGCCCAGGGCGCGGCGGCGCACGTCTTCGTCGAGGCGGTCCGGACCGCGGCCTTCGCGCCCTTCCTGCTCGACGGGGTGACCGGGTCCGGCAAGACCGAGGTCTATTTCGAAGCGGTCGCCGAGGCGCTTCGGCGGGGGCGGCAGACGCTCGTCCTGCTGCCCGAGATCGCGCTCACCGAGCCCTTTCTCAAGCGCTTCGCCGCCCGCTTCGGCCACGAGCCGGTGGCCTGGCATTCCGGGCCTCAGGCAGTCGCAGCGCCGCCGCGCCTGGCGGGCGATCGCCAGCGGCGACGCCAGGGTGGTGGTCGGCGCCCGCTCCTCGCTCTTCCTCCCCTACCCGAAGCTCGGGCTGATCGTCGTCGACGAGGCGCACGAGACCAGCTTCAAGCAGGAGGACGGCGTCCAGTACCACGCCCGCGACGTCGCCGTGATGCGGGCCAAGCTCGAAGCGATACCAATCATCCTCGCCTCGGCCACTCCGGCGATCGAGTCCCGGCAGATGGCGGAGATCGGTGTCTACACCGAGGTCAGGCTGCCCGAGCGCTACGGGGTCGCCGAGCTTCCCGAGATCGAGGCGCTCGACCTCACCGCCGATCCGCCGCCGCGCGGGCGGTGGCTGGCGCCGCGGCTGGTCCGCGAGCTCGAGCAGACCCTCGAGCGCGGCGAGCAGGCCCTGCTCTTCCTCAACCGCCGAGGCTACGCCCCGCTGACCCTGTGCCGCCATTGCGGCCACCGCTTCCAATGCCCCAATTGCACCGCCTGGATGGTCGAGCACCGGCTCGTCCACCGCCTCGCCTGCCATCATTGCGGCCATATGATGCCGCCGCCCGCCGCCTGCCCGGAATGCGGCGAGGAAGGGTCGCTGGTTCCGGTCGGGCCGGGGGTCGAGCGGATCGCCGACGAGGTCGCCGAACTCTTCCCCGACGCCCGCACCGCGATCGTCACCTCCGACACCATCTGGTCGCCGGCCAAGGCGGCCGAGTTCGTCGGCCGGATGGAGGCGGGCGAGATCGACATCGTCGTCGGCACCCAGCTGGTCACCAAGGGCTATCATTTCCCGAACCTCACTTTGGTCGGCGTCGTCGACGCCGACCTCGGCCTCCAGGGCGGCGACCTGAGGGCGGCGGAGCGCACCTTCCAGCAGATCGCCCAGGTCGCCGGCCGGGCCGGGCGCGGCGAGAAGCCGGGACGGGTGCTGGTCCAGACCCATGAACCGTCGGCCGCGGTGATCGAGGCGCTGGTCAGCGGCGACGCCGAGAGCTTCTACGCCGCCGAGACCCGGTCGCGGCGCGAGGCGGCGATGCCGCCGTTCGGCCGGCTCGCCGGAATCGTCGTCTCCGCCGAGGATCTGGGCGAGGCGACCGAGGCGGCGAAGCTGATCGGCCGGTCGGCGCCGCGGGTGGACAATATGGCGGTGTTCGGCCCGGCGCCGGCGCCGCTCGCCATGCTTCGCGGCCGCCACCGCCAGCGCCTCCTCGTCCACGCGGCCCGTTCGGTCGACATGCAGGACGTGATCCGCGACTGGCTCGGCAAGCTCAGCTGGCCCCGCGGTGTCCGGGTGACGATCGACGTCGACCCCTATTCCTTCCTGTAGCTCAACTTCCAATCCCCGGAGAAATTCGCTAAGCGCCTGACCCGAAAGCGAAATGGGGGCGATCATGAGACTCTGGATCAAGGCCGCGTGGCTCGCGGCGCTGCTCTTCGCGCCGGCGGCGGCGCGCGCCGAGTGGAAGGAGGCGACGACCGCCAATTTCGTCGTCTATGCGGAGGGCAGCGAGGCCCAGCTCCGCGAATTCGCGACCAAGCTCGAGAAGTTCAACTACGTCCTTCGCACCTATCACGGCGTCACCGCGCCGCCGAGCCCGATCAAGCTCAAGGTCTATCTCTTCCCAAGCATCGCCGGAGTCCAGAAAATGGCCGGCGGCGACGGCATCGCCGGCTATTACATTTCCCGCGCGCGCGGGCTGATGTTCGTCGGCACGAAAGCCCGTGTCATATACGGCGGCAGCGACATGCGCACCGACCGCTCGGTCGCCGAGATGGATGCGGAGAGCATCCTGCTCCACGAATATACCCATCATTTCATGTATCAATATTTCCCCGCCACCTACCCGACCTGGTACAGCGAGGGCTTCGCCGAATTCTGGGGCGCCACCGACATCCTCGCCAACGACGTGGTCGAGGTCGGGCTGCCCGCTAATTTCCGCTTCGGATCTTTCGTCCAGAACCGCTGGCTTCCGCTGAGGAAGCTGCTCACCGCGCAAAGCTATGCCGACGTCCCGGAGATCGACCTGCTCTACGCCGAGGGCTGGCTGTTGGTCCGCTACATTTTCGAGGACAGCGAGCGGCGCAAGCAGCTCCAGACCTATCTCAACGCGATCAATGCCGGCACGAGCTACGAAAAGGCGATGAACGACGCGTTCGGCGACGTCGGCGCGCTCGACCGGCAGCTCCACGGCTATGCCGGCAAGGGCAAGTTTTCCGTCCTTCGGCTGCCGTTCAAGAAGATCGACGTCGGCCCGATGGCGCTGCGCTCGGTGAGCCCGGCCGAGGATTCGATGATGACTCTGTCGATCGAGCTCGCCCAGGGCATCCTCAAGCGCGAGGCGGCCGAGTTCGCCGGCAAGGTGCGCGACTCGGCGGCGCGATTCCCGAACGATCCCTTCGCCCTCGCCCTGCTGTCCGAAGCCGAGCGGCTGGCGGGCAAGCACGACGCCGCTTCCGCCGCGGCCGATCGCCTCCTCGCCGCGGCTCCCGACGATCCCCGCGGACTGCTCCAGAAGGCGCTCGCCGAGATGGAGCGGCTTCGGGCGGCCTCGTCCAGGGATCCCCGGGCCTGGGCGGCGGCGCGCCAGCATCTCGTCCGGGCGAGCCGCGCGGCGCCCAACGATCCGCTCGTGTTCGAGGCTTTCTACGATTCCTACGCGGCGCTCGGGCCTGTGCCTCCGGAGGCCGCCCAGGCCGCGCTCTACCGGGCGATGGAGCTGGCGCCGAGCGACGGCGACATCCGCTACAAGGTCGCCGCCGACTTCGAGAAGCGTGGAATGATCGAGGACGCGATCGCGATCATCCGCCCCGACGCCTACCGGCTCCCGCACCGCAAGGGCGAGTCGGAGAAGGAGAAGAAGCGGCGCGAGGAACGCGAGGAGAAGTATCGCGGCGCCGGCCAGACGAAGCGCGAGACGGCGCGCGAGATGCTGGCGAGGCTCGAGGCCAAGCGGAAGGCCGGCTGAGGCTCAGCCGCGCCACCCCTCGCGCTCGAGCAGCTCCGCCTTGCGCTCCAGCCCATAGGCGTAGCCGCCGGGCGAGCCGTCGCCGCGGCGGGCGCGATGGCAGGGGATGAGGACCGCGATCTGGTTCGAGCCGCAGGCCGTCCCGGCCGCCCTCACCGCCTGCGGCCGCCCGGCCCGGGCCGCCAGCGCCGCATAGGACAGGCTCTCGCCGGGCGGGATTCGGGCGAGCTCGCGCCAGACGGCTTCCTGGAAGGCCGTTCCGCGCACGTCGAGCGGCAGGTCGTGCGGCCGCGCCGGAGCCTCGACCGCGGCGACCGCGCGCTCGACCAGCTCGGCCATCGCCGGACCCCCCGGCTCGATCGCGGCATTGGGGAAGCGGCGGCGCAATTCGTCTTCGCCCTCGTCGAACGACAAGCGGCAGATTCCGCGGCCGGTCGCCGCGACCAGCATGGTGCCGAGCGACGTTTCCGCCGTCGCCCAGCGGATCGTCTCGCCGCGGCCGCCGTCGCGCCAGCGGGACGGCGTCATTCCGAGCCGGTCCTTCGCCTCGGCGTAGAAGCGCCCGGGTCCGGAATAGCCGGCGTCGTAAATCGCGTCGGTGACGCGGCCGTCGGTTTCGAGGGTTTGGGTCATGGCTCGGGCTCTTTTTCCTCGGGCATAGGCGGCCGGTGTGACTCCGGTGGCGCGCTTGAACAGGCGGTGGAAGTGGAAGGGGGAGTAGCCGGCGCGCGTGGCGAGCGCGTCGAGCGAGGGCGGCTCCTCGGCCGCCTCGATCAGCCGAAGGGCGGCCTCGATCGCGGCCGAATCGCGGCTGACCTCGTCGGGCCGGCAGCGAAGGCAGGCGCGCAGCCCGGCCGCCGCGGCTTCGGCGCCGGTGGCGAAGAAGCGCACGTTCTCGCGCTTGGGATGGCGGGCGGCGCAGGACGGCCGGCAATAGATTCCGGTGGTGAGCACTCCGGTGACGAAACGGCCGTCGGCGGCCCTATCGCGGGCGAGAACCGCGCTCCAGGCGCGGTCCGGGTCGAGTGCGAGCATCTGTTCCATGACGACTTTCTAGACCCGATTCGCGGCCTCCACATCCCGAACCTTGCGGTCAAAGCACCGCAGCGGT